>NZ_AP044698.1:0-2508673 GCF_055396795.1 Cysteiniphilum sp. GTC20157
ATAATCCGAAGCTAATTTAAAAATATAAACTTTTTCTAGTCTATTTAAAGCCTTTAATAAATGCTAGAAACCCTTGATATATATAGGATGCATTGTAAATATGAATGTTTGGTCAGAATGTTTGGATTATTTAAAAGACAACTTGTCTGAACAAGAGTATAGAATATGGATAACACCGTTAAAAACAAATGATCAAGGTAGTTTATTCACAATTTATGCACCGAATAATTATTTTCTTGGTTGGGTTAAGACCAAATATCAACAGGTTCTTGTGGATACCTTGAAAAAGTACAAACAAAATAATCATTTAATCGTTGAGTTTTCAGTAAAAAAGGGCAACAACACTCAAAATGTGGAAACACAAACCACAGCAATGCAAACTCAAACAGTTAAAAGTAGTGTTGGTCCACAGACTGATCTTTTCAACCAAAACGTGGCTATTACGCCAGTAGTTGTAGATACTTTAATTGAGCATAATGATTTAGCGGATGAAAAAAATGAATTTGAAGTGGATAAAAATTCAGGTATTTCCAGTGAGCTTTATGGTTTTGATGAAGCATTATCCGTTCCTAAAGATCAAAAGCGTGTTGATTTTGGTTCACCATTAAAAAAAGAATATAATTTTGATAACTTTGTTGTTGGTAAAGCAAATGAAGTAGCTCGCGCTGCGGCTATGCAGGTTTCTATCAATCCAGGATTGGCGTATAACCCATTGTTTATCTATGGCGGTAGTGGGTTAGGTAAAACACATTTAATGCATGCTATTGGTAACTATGTATTACATAATAACCCAACAGCAAAAGTGTTATATGTAACATCTGAACGCTTTGTCAAAGATTATGTTGATGCGGTACGTTTACACTCAGGCGATGAATTTCAAAACTTTTATCGCTCTGTTGATGTATTATTAGTTGATGATATCCAGTTTATTGCCGGTAAAGCAGGCTCTCAAGAGGAGTTTTTCCATACATTTAATACCTTGCTTGAAAATGGTAAACAAGTTGTCTTATCTTGTGATAAGTATCCCAAGGAAATCCCTAAACTTGAAGAGCGTTTAGTTTCGCGCTTTGGTTATGGCTTGACCGTAACAATTGATATTCCTGATCTTGAAACACGCAGTGCAATTTTATTGCATAAATCGAGCCAATTTGGTCGACCAATTGATCAAAATGTAGCGCTTTTTATGGCAAAACATATTCGCTCTAATGTGCGAGAACTGGAAGGTGCGCTAAGGCGCGTGCTTAACTATGCTCAGTTTAATAAAAAAGCAATTGATGAGAAGCTTGCTTATGAATGCTTAAAAGATGTTATTTCAATACAGGATAAAATTGTCAAAGTAGACAATATTCAACGTGTTGTTGCTGATTATTATAATATTAAAATAACAGACTTACTATCAAAGCAAAAAAGTCGTGATGTCGCGCGTCCAAGGCAGATGGCAATGGCGTTAGCTAAAGAGTTTACCAACCATAGTTTACCGGAAATTGGTGGCTTTTTTGGTGGTAGAGATCACACCACGGTCTTACATGCAGTAAGGACTATAAAGAAACTGATTGTCAATAATGTTGATATACAGGATGATTATCAAAATTTATCGCGCAAATTAGCGCATTAATTCCCAGGGGAGATATGATGTTACAATTTACACTTTCTCGCGATGCATTGTTAAAGCCATTACAAGGTTTAGTATCAATTGCTGATAAAAAGCATACGATACCAGTGCTAAGCTCCGTATTATTTATTATTGAAGAGGGTAAGCTACGCCTAAAGGCCTCTGATTTAGAGACTGAAATTGTCAGTTATGTTGAGCTTGAAGAAGCATCTGATGATGGTAGTATCGCTATTCCTGCCAAAAAGCTTCATGATATTATACGTAATCTACCAGAGGGTGCATCTGTCAAAATAACAGAAGAAGCAAATGATCGTGTATTAATTGCGTGTAATCGCAGTAAGTTTACTATGTCAATCTTGAAAGCTTCATCTTTTCCTGTGATGAATGAAGATACCGGTAGAGCGATGTTTAAGTTATCATATGCTCAGCTTAATTCGGCAATCAAGCGTGTAAAATTTGCCATGGCAAATAATGATGTACGCTATTTCTTAAATGGTATGTTATGGGAAGTCAACAATGATCGGTTTAGAACTGTATCGACTGACGGTCATCGTATGGCAAGTTCTGAAGTATTAATAGAAGATACCTTCCTAGATGCTGTTCAGATTATTGTGCCAAGCAAAGCAATTAAAGAATTAGAACGCACGTTATCAGCGCCTGAAGATGCTGAAATTGAAGTGCAAATTGGTAAGAATTATTTCAGAATAATTCTGCCTGATTTTCAGTTTACATCAAAACTTATTGAAGGGCGTTTTCCTGATTACACAAGAGTGATTCCGCCGAATAATACCAAGTTATTAGTGGCAAATCGAGTTGAATTAAAACAAGCATTATTACGTACGGCGATCTTATCGAATGAAACATATCGCGGCGTACGCTTAGAGCTTCAGGATAATGCTTTGCTTTTATCAGCAAATAATCCAGAGCATGAAGAAGCGCAAGATCAAATGGAAGTAAAATATAGCGATCAACCGATGGAAATTGGTTTTAACGTAAATTACCTTTTGAATATCGTTGATGTGTTGGATTCAGAGCATATTGACTTTTATTTTGATAGCCCGCAAATGAGCTTACTCATTAAGGACAATGATAGCCGTAGCACGTATGTGGTGAGCCCGATTAAGCTTTAAAAGAGCTAATGGCGGGCTTAGAAATCTGTGCATAAATCCATTTGCTATTTTTGATTATTAAATTTATATTACCTCTTGTTGAAAATCTACAGTAAAACATGATCTATTTATCTATAGGTAAATGCATGTGATATTGTTAAAAATATATTCAGTATAAAGTTTTATAATCTTATATAACTTTAGCTATATAAAATATGTGGGATAGGAGAAATATAATGATCAAAGTAATTTCAGTGGAAAAGTTAGCTGAGCTTATTCATAAACATGGTCTAAGACAGTATTTAGTTGACTTAATGACAACCTTGAAGAGTGATTTTCTGCGTTGGCAAGAATTTGATAAGATTCCACGTCCAGCATTTCATGTGCCCGATGGTGTAATTGAATTAATGCCAACGGCAGATAAAGAGTTATTTGCCTATAAATATGTCAATGGACATCCAAAGAATCCATTGCAGAATAAGCAAACGATTGTAGCGACAGGGCAGTTATCAAAAGTCTCTGATGGTCATCCATTGTTAATTTCAGAAATGACGGTGTTAACAGGTTTACGCACAGCGGCTACTTCAGCGTTGGCGACAGACTATTTAGCACGAAAAGATGCCAACACTTTGGCGTTAATCGGTACAGGTGCGCAAAGTGACTTCCAAGCATTAGCAGCAGCCATTGTGCGTGATATTAAAACGATTCGTTACCATGATATTGATCCACAGGCAATGCGTCGTTTTGAGAAAAACATGCAAGCTTATGATTTTGAACTCATTCCTTGTGCTAACAATGAAGAAGCGGTCAAGGGTGCTGATATTATTACAGTGTGTACTGCCTGCAAAGCACATGCTGTTGTGATTGAAAATAGCTGGATCAAAGAAGGTGTACATATCAATGGTTTAGGAGGTGATTGCCCGGGCAAAACAGAGTTAGATCAAGCCATTTTGCCACGCGCTAAAGTGGTGGTTGAGTTCTTTGAGCAGTCGTTTATTGAAGGTGAGATTCAACATTTCACTGAAGAAGAAGCAAAGAAAGTTGTTTATGCTGAATTATGGCAACTTATCTCAAGTGAGAAAAAAGGGCGCACTAGCCAAGATGAGATTACTGTATTTGATTCAGTTGGTTTTGCTTTAGAAGACTTCTCAGCACTGAAGCTGACATATCAATTGGCTGAGAAATATAATATCGGCGTGCCCATGAATATGATTCCGGCATTAAAAGATCCTAAGGATTTGTTCTCCGTATTAAATAACAACACAGATAATAGCGCACTACAAATTAAAGAGGTGCATGCGAATGTCTAATTATCGCTTTTTAGGGGCTAGTGTTGGCAATTGCGCTGGTATTATTGGCTGTGAGCAGGCGCCTGATCACGTGAAGCGTAAGTTGAAATTAGAGTTGTTATGGCAAAAAACAGTTTATTTTGAGGGAGAGGAAAGACGTCTTTCAGCACTTAATGCATTAAATACATTTTCAACCGAACTTGCTCATGCAACAAAAAATATCGTTGAGCAGGGTGATAAGTTTATTACCATTGGCGGTGACCATAGTTGTGCGGTGGGCACGTGGTCAGGTGTTTATGCTGCGATGGGTGAGTTTGGACTTGTTTGGATAGATGCGCATATGGATGCACATACTACGGAGAGTTCTCATAGTGGTAATTTACATGGCATGCCAGTGGCAGCACTAATGGGTTATGGTAATGATAAAATGACAAAGATATTATCAGACAATCCTAAACTTAAACCTGAAAATATTGTTTTAATAGGTATTCGTTCATTTGAGGAACCAGAGCAAGCAATTTTGAAAAGCTTAGGCGTTAAAGTGTTTATGATGGAAGATGTTCATGCATTTGGCTTTAAGCATTGTTTTGACTCAGCAATAGATCACTTCAAATCAAAAGATATTCCTTTTGGCATTAGTTTTGATTTAGATGGTTTGGACCCTCAGTATATTGAAGCATTAGGTACGCCGGTAGAGGATGGGATTTTGCTACCCGAGGTATTATCAAGCTTTCAAGAAATGCCTAAAGAGCAATTGCTAGGCATTGAAGTTACTGAATATAACCCAACCTTAGATCATAATGATAAAGGGGTTGATGTCATTGCAAATATTATTACAGCTATCACGGAGAATGATGGTTTTTTGTCAGAAGATAACGGTGAAGCTACATCGTTATCAGTTTGAGTATGTCATTGATCTTAACTTTTAATATTATTGTCTGAAGATCATTTAAACAATGCGATAGACTTGCTAATAAAACACTTCTTTGTTATCTCTGAAAATGCTTCAATAGGCTATTGATATCTAAGATAACAAAGGATGGCATAGATGCCTGTTGAGCAACCAATAGATCAATATTATGTGATAGGTAACCCTGTCAAACATAGTTTATCTCCTAAGATACATACGGAGTTTGCCGCTCAAACGGGGCAGAAGATGTGCTATGAAGCTTTGGAGATTTGTCCTGATAATCTAGAACAAACGCTTAATATATTGCGCCTTGATCATACAGTGAAAGGCTTGAGTGTTACCTTGCCATTTAAAGAAGAATTATACCGCTATTGCGATAAACTAGATGATCTAGCGCAAGAAGCACAAGCAGTGAGTAATGTCATTATTAATGATAAGCGCGAGTTTATTGGGTTAAACCTTGATGGTGTCGGACTTGTGAATGATATTAAGAATAATTTAAATATTAGTCTGCAAAATAAGCGAATTTTAATCTTAGGTGCTGGTGGCGCAGCTAAGGGCATTCTAGGTGCTATAGTGCGTGAAACCCCAGAAAGTATCACGATTGCTAATCGCACCAAAGAAAAAGCGCAGAACCTAGCAGAGCGCTCAACAAATAGTGCGGTTAAGCTGAGCGCCTGTGCTTTAGATGAAATTACCGATGCATTTGATATTGTAATCAATGCAACTTCAGCGAGCGTTGCTAAGGAAAACTTACCGCTAAAGCCTGATAACTTCACAAGTGGTGCATTGGCGTACGACTTGATGTATGCACCAAATGGCACGGTTTTTACCACTTGGTGTCAGTCAAATAATATTCAGGCAACAGATGGCAAGGGAATGTTGTTAGAACTAAGCAAGATTGCTTTTCAACACTGGCGCGGGTTAATTAGGGTGCTAAATGACACATCTAAATTTCAGAGTATATGTGGTAAGCTTGGATTGGGAAGTTAGAACTTTACTAAGTGGAATTTCAATTCTGCCTTGGCAAGTGTTGTTACAGCGGTTATGGAATGATGAATTATAGAAAAGTAGAAGGTGATTAAAAAATGAAAAAAACAAAAAAAACAATCGCAATTTTAGCAGGGGACGGTATTGGTTCTGAAGTGATGGCGTGTGCCATTGATGTATTAAATGCAGTGGCTAAAAAATACCACTACGAATTTACGTATAAAGAGGCTTTAATTGGTGGTGCTGCCTTTGATGTTTATGCTGAGCATTGCCCTAAACAGACCATTGATATTTGCAAATCTGCAGATGCCATTTTATTTGGCTCAGTGGGTGGTCCTGTTGATGCGCAAAATGATCCTAAATGGCAGGGTTGTGAGACCAAAAGTATATTAGCTTTGCGCAAAACTTTTGATTTTGGGGTGAATATTCGCCCGATTAAAATGTTTCCGGCATTAAAAGATAATAGCCCTATTAAGAATGAGCGCATTGCCAATGGTGCGGATATTGAGATCTTTCGTGAATTGTCAGGAGATATTTATTTTGGTGAGCATAAGCGCTTTGTGAATAAAGAGGGTATCCGCTGTGCCACCGATGTTGCAGAGTATGATGAGCAAACAATTCGACATATTGTCAGAGCTGCTTTTAAACGTGCTGGCGAAAGACGCAAAATCCTGACCTCCATCGATAAAGCTAATGTCTTAGATACGTCAAGACTTTGGCGCGATATTGCTAATGAAGAGGCGAGAAATTTTCCAGATGTCACATTAAAGCATATGTATGTTGATAATGCAGCAATGCAGCTGGTGTTAAACCCTGCGCAATTTGATGTGATTGTAACGGGTAACTTATTCGGTGATATCTTATCGGATCTGGCTTCTGTGTTACCCGGCTCGTTAGGGCTTGTGCCATCAATTAGCTTAAATAAAGAAGGCTTTGGTTTATATGAACCCGCAGGTGGTTCAGCCTTTGATATTATGGGTAAGGATATTGCCAATCCAATCGCACAAATTCTATCAGCAGCACTTATGTTATCTTATTCATTTGCTATGCATAAGGAGGCTGCAGCGATTGATCAGGCAATTGATCAAGTCTTAGCGCAAGGCTATAGAACGGCGGATATTGCTAATGGTGCTGCAAGCATAGGCAGTAAAGAAATCACCCAAAAGATTGTCACAGCACTGACAGAATCAGCATTAACCTAATGGCACTACCTTAAGAAGTAGCTTGTAAATATAGGCTTTGCAACGACGTTAAATCAATCATCCCTGATAAAATGGATTGCCACGCATCCATGCTCGCAATGACAGCCTCTGACTTGTCATCCGTAAGGCAAGATGGCGTGAGGATCCAATGCGGATCTGCCATGGACGGTTAGTCATCCTCCTAAAGGTAGTGCCATTAAGCGTTAACCTATTAATCGCGTTGTGAATGCGTGGAATAAAAGAGATATTTAATAAACTGCAATGTAATATCAAGAATAAGTTGCGTCAGCTAGTACCTCTCCCCTTGCGGGATTGCTCGTGCAGCTTAAGCTGCACGGGTGAGGGGAGTAATTAAAGCTCAACTTATTTTTGAATTATTACAATATTCAATTAATCACTTATTGCCTGAGCGATTCTGTCTTTGACGATTGCCTTTAGGATGACGCTTAGCGTTTTGCCCATCGCGATGTTCAACCTTGGGCTTGTTAGGAGATACTTTCTTGATGGTCTTATAATTATGCGGATTAGATTGCGGTAGGCTGTGTACAGGATCAAAGTCTTCAATAATAACGCGCTCGAGCGCTCTTTTTAAGAGTTTTTCAATGTCAGCTAATTGTGGAAATTCATCGGCACTCACCAAAGAGATTGCTTCACCTGCGGCACCTGCGCGCCCGGTGCGTCCAATACGATGAACGTAATCTTCAGGCACATTGGGTAAATCAAAATTAATCACGCAAGGCAGCTGGCTGATATCCAAGCCGCGAGCAGCAATATCTGTTGCTACTAATACTTGAACTTCATTGTCTTTAAAATCACTTAATGCTTTGGTGCGTGCACCTTGGCTTTTGTTGCCATGAATGGCAGCACTCTTGATATTCGCTTTCTCTAGCTTGCCGACAAGGTGGTTGGCACCGTGTTTAGTGCGTGAAAAAACTAATACTTGTGCCCAGTTATGAGTTTTGATGAGTTTGATGAGTAAGTTGGTTTTTTGCTTTTTATCAACTGGAACTATCCAGTGTTTTACTTTGGGTGCTGCTTGGTTGGGTGGACTTACTGAGATTTCTAAAGGATTATGGACAATAGATTTAGCAAGCTCTTTGATCTCAGGACTAAAGGTTGCTGAGAACATCAAGTTTTGGCGCTTTTTGGGGACAAGGGTTAGAATTTTGCGAATGGCATGAATAAAGCCCATATCAAGCATGCGGTCGGCCTCATCAAGGACGAGAAATTTCAAGCGATCAAAGCGTATGGCATTTTGCTCATATAAATCCAAAAGTCGCCCAGGCGTTGCCACGAGAATGTCAGCGCCTTTACGTAAGCGCATCATTTGTGGATTGATTTTAACGCCACCAAATACCACACAAGAGCGTAAGTGTAAGTTTGCACTATATGCTTGGATGTTTGTTTCTATTTGCGCTGCAAGTTCACGCGTTGGCGTTAAGATAAGCGCATGTGTTTGATTGGTTACTGCTTTAGGTCCTTGTGCTAACATTTCTAAAATGGGCAAAGTAAAGGCGGCTGTTTTGCCAGTACCGGTTTGTGCTGCAGCAAGTACATCACGCCCACTTAAAACGGCAGGAATGGCCTTTTGTTGGATGGGAGATGGCGATTTATAACCCTGTTCCGTCAGCGCATTTAAAATGGCAGTGCTTAAGCCTAATGAGGAGAATGACATTGATATTTACAAACATTGAATAGATTTGTGCTAAGCATAGACATATTGACAGAGAATGGATAGTTATTTTTTAATTTTCAGAATGCGTTTGATAAAGAATGTCACCACCTCGATCAAAGCTTGTTACCTCACCTTTGAGTTTCCATTGTGGCGTGAGCGAGAAGGTCGCAATACCTTGTTGCTCACCGGTAAACACCCCGACGCCATAGCTTAAATAAAGTCTGGAAGTAACCTGTTTGCCAATAAAAACGGCTGTATTGTTTTGCGCTGTTGTTGTGTTGTTTGTCGTATTGGTTGGGTTGTTGCTTAAATTCCCGAGTGAAAACTCAGCAAGAGAGAGCTTATCTTTAAGCTCATCAATGACGCCACTGCCACCTTCGTTAATCGCAATTAAAAGAGCGGCTTGCGATAATGCATCTGATGATGTTTGACTGCTATTGGCATTGCTTAGCACTTGACCAAATAAAATATAAGAAAGAATATCTGTTTGCGACATGCTCGGATCTGAGAACAGTTGAATTTTTGGATTATTTGCCATGCCAGTGATTTCAATGCCTATGGTATCAGGCGCATTTGATTGTGTTAGCTTGACAGAGGTTGGAATGTTATAAAATGTGGTAATTGCTAGCATCGGATTATCAACTGGCGAGTTATTAAATTGGATAGTTGATTTAGGATCTACACTAAAAGTTTTACCGTAAGCGCTAAATACACCATTAACTGGTTGTAGCGTGCCAACACCAAGCATTGGTTGATTCGGTTGGCTGATGATGTTTAAATTACCTTGAATTTTGGTATCAATGCCAAGACCTGAGATGTGGGCACTTTTACCCATGTCAATATTGAGATTCATGCTAAATGGTGTGTTTTTTTGCGTTTGTATCGCCTGATTACTATTGTTGACATAGATAACATCGTTTTGAATGGTATTTTGTAGACTGCTACTTTTCATATCAGCAAGATTAACAATTAGCTTATCAATAAAAATATTACCACTTAAACTGCTATTGCCATTGCTCTGATTGAAATTCAAACTAGGACTTACCGTTACTTCCATATCAGGCGTGTTAAGCACTAATAGTCTTTTGCCATTGATATTAATATTGGTATTTGGTGTGGCGCCGTGAAGATCGACAAACCCACTGACGGTTAAGGGTGATTTTTGGATGTTTGCCGTAAGATTAAGCTTGGCATTTAGTGGGTTTCTTACAGCGATCTTTGCATTGATATTATCTAGCGTAGTATTTAAAGGTAGTAGCTCAATTTGCGCATCTTTAAGTGCAATATTACCATCAATGTGTGGGTCAAACAAAGTACCTGTGATTTGCAAACGGCTATCTAAATTCCCTTTATTAATCAATGTCGGGAATTGCGGGATAAAATTACTGACCCAATCAAGACGGGTTGATGTTAGATCAAGCGCGCCATTTAAATTGGCTTTGCTCAAATTATATAAATCAAAGTTATCACTATTGAGATTAAGTGCTAGCGTATTATGCGGAAAAGAAATATGGTTTTTTAAAACCAACTTTTGATGCTCAAGTGATAAGTTGGTATTGATATTGGTGGTGTAGGATAACTGATGGATTGGCACAATTTGTTGCAATTGTTTGAACCATGAGATGTTGTTGGCAAAGAATAAGCCATGTCCAGAAATACTGAAATTTGCTTTAGGATCACTGTTAGGGTTTTGTAAATAGTCTCCCTTAAAGCTTAAAGCAAAGCTATCACCGCCATAAGGCAGATTAGGAATAAACTGCGCAGGCGTTATCTCACCTGCTGTTTGAATCGCAATGGCATTCGCTGCCAGTGAGGCCTTGATGCAAAAATGATTGTCATTTGATGCCAAAAGACAAAGATCACTGATGTTGCTTTTATCAGGACTAACAGATAGATCAACGGCTTTAGTTAAGTGCCAGTTTTGCTTGAAGGTTTTGCTAGTGAAATCTAAAGTATCGATTTTTGCGACAACCTGTGAGAGAGACAATTGTTGTAATTGCATTTTAAGTAGTGTTGAGATTTTATTAGAATCGGCATTGAGTGTTAGTGCATGATTATCAACAGCCAACATAAGCTTGGAGAGGTCAAATTGCTTGTAGATAAAATCATGCACATCAAGCGTCATTGTGAGTGCTTTTGTTGCCTTGTCATCGATATCAATGTTTCCTTGTGAGTAGATATTACCACTGACATTAAAAGGGTAAGCATTAAGATTATTCACAAAAACTTCCCACTGCGCTTTGATGTTCTGTTTGGATTGCGTGAGTTTGATTTGCACGTGATCATCATTGCTTGGATTAATCAACTTAAATTGGTTTAAGTGAAAAGCGCCATTGCTGCTAGATAAATTTGCATGGCAACGTAACTCATCATTGTGGGTGAAAATATCACAAAAACTGGTTTTAAGTCGAAAATCATGGTCAGTGGTATTAAGCTTGCCACCGATATTAAACTTAAGCGACACAGACGGATTTAAAGAGGTGAGGTTAACTGACCAATCCAGTTGGTCGTTAAATAGCAATGTATTATTGATCACGGCAAGATGATCAAGTTTCAGTTGGTTGACTATTTGCCTTTGGTCAAAGCTTGAAATAAGTGAGTAAGGATAGGGTCTCGTTTTGTAGTGAATAACACCATCGCTCATGATACTAAATTTATCTGCAAAATTACCGATAACTTGAGTCTGTGTGCTGCTAATATCGGCACCACTTTGCTCAGCAGATAGGGTGACTTTTAAGTGCGTTTTAAAAGGCGCGTTTAATATAATATAACCACTATTCACTGCCGTGCTGGCTGAATACGCAGGAACATTAGCAGCGACCTTGCTAAGCGCTAGTTTATCATTAACTAAATTAATACCATTTGCACTGACGTTCGTAGCATGGACGATTAATTGCTTATTCATCAGGTACGCGACATCGCTGACCTTGATGTTTTTGGCATAAAGATCAAGCGGCATGCTAAAAGGGCTATTATCTTTATGTGTTTGACTATCACTCTCGTTACTGGGTGATTGTGTATTGACGTCAACATAGACTTTATCTAAGGATAAATGCTTAACATCAAGCGTTTGAAGGCTGATCAAAGACCATAATGATAACGACAGTTCAACTTGGCTTAAGCGAATATCCACGATGTCATTTTTAATATCAAGCTCATCAAGTTTAAGCCTATTAATTTGACCTGAAATATTGCCCTTAAGACTAATACCAAGGGGCTGCAAAAAATGGTTGGTGATTTTTTGCGTGATTTGCAAACCTGGCGTGGTGAATAATAAAAAACCAAGTGCCAATGCAAGGGTTAATATTAGGCTTAAGAGTGTGATTGAACACCATTTAATTGTTTTACGTAAGCTTCTCATAGGCTTATCCCAATACTTAAATCAAAGCGCCAGTGTTCATTGTTGTGATTCAGTGTGCGTGTGAAAAATACCATAAAGGGGCCAAGTGGTGTTTTGTAGCTAAGTCCGATACCCGCGGCACGTAAAATATCAACATCACTAAAGTTAGGTTTATTGGCAGCGTTACCTAAGTTGTAGTAAAGCATTGAGCTGAAGTTGCCATAAATACGTTGCTCAATGCCGGCAATTCCTGTGGCAAGATAGCGCCCCCCTGTGACATTGCCATTGACCGTCGGACCTTGACTTAAGAAAGGGTAGCCCAAGAGGTTACTCACACCACCGGCATAAAAACGAAAATTAGGGGCGACATTTTGGATATTATCAACGGTAATAAATCCCCAATTGGCACCAAATAATAAGCGATTCCATTGAGGGTTAATGGGTAATGAATAGTAAATGCTCATGCTATTGCGAATAAAATCTTGATCCGAAAGTGGCGATTTGATGGAAGCTTGCAATAGTTCATTCCACACCAAGCCTTGACGCCAAAAGCCATTTTGCCAGCTGCCGTCGTAGAGAAGGGTTAAAGCGGGAACGAGATATTTACCATTGGTATTATTAGGGTTAGCGACGGTGTCATAATTGGTAAGATATTGCTGTAAGCTAACGGTGGTTTGCCAATGACCATATTTATGGGTGCGTGCAATGCCAAAATTGGTTTGACGTTCATTGTATGTATCCGTTTCAATATAGCTTTGCTCGGCAATAAGACTCCAGTTATCATGCAATGGATCCTTGCCTGGAAAAACATAGCTACTACTAAACGTGCTGTTAGCAGGTGAGGCGGAGACATTAAATGAGAATTGTTGCCCCGTGTCGGTGACATGGCGAAAAAGCGTACCAAAACTCACTCTGGGACCTGTAAATGTGCCATAACCTACCCCAAAAGTATAGGTGCGTGCATGTCCTGCGGTTAGGTTTAAATCCACGGGAACCGTTTTATTCACTTTGTCACGTTTGGAGATTTTAGGTACCAACTGAGCATTGCTAAAATAGCCGCTATCTTGTAGGCGTTTATTGGCTTTGGTGATCTTTTTTTGTGACATGTTATCACCAATGCTGATGTTGATAATATCGTTGATAAAACGCTCAGCATAATCATAACGCTGTTGCTTGATATTAATAGTACCGATTTTGTAACGTGCTCCCGTATTTACGGTTAGGATAACTTCAGCAGTGTATTTAAGCATATTAATACGAATTTCATGTTCTGTGAGTTTGCTATCTAGGAAACCGGCATTAAAAAAGTTGTCAGTCAGTAACGCTTTAGATTTTTCATAGGCAGTTTGCGTTAAAATATCGCCTTGTTTAAGCGGTAAGTTATTGAGTGTATTGTGAGCGATTTTAGAGTCTTTACCCGAGCCATTGATATTAACTGTCAATTTGTCAATATGTATTGGCTCATTGAGTTTGACATCAAAGGTAGCAATCCAAAGGTTGTCCTTGACACTAAAATCTGTGGTAATGATTGGTTTGTAGTAACCATAGGGCTCAAGTAAAGTCTTGATTTCATTATCACTTTTTTTAAGTAATAACTGCATTTGGTTAGGGTGAGAAACAGCAAATGTCTTAAAGCGCGATAAGCTGATATTATCAACAATGCTTGATGTGATTTTGTTATCACTAATGCCATTAATGACAATATCGAGAGTTGGGGGGTTTGAATCACTTTTATTGTCATCAGCAGCGTACAAGAAGCTAAGGCTAAATATGTAAAATATAAAAAATATACAAAGAATAGTCTTCCTTAACATCTTAATATTACTCTACAAGGTCAAGTTGTTGATAAAGTGTAGTATAGTATAGGCTAACTTGTGGTGTAGATAAATAAACTACGCGATCAGAAAATATTTAACAGTATTAAGTGGCGAAATAGTGTGTAATGAGTATTAATATGACGTTAATAAATAAAGAGCAGTGGATGGCGTATGCGCTATTAGAGGCAAAAAAAGCTCAAGAGCATAATGAAATCCCCGTTGGTGCGATTATTGTCAGAGACAATCAAATCATTGGTCAGGGGTTTAATCAGATGATTATGCGTCATGATCCAACCGCACATGCTGAGATGGTTGCATTGCGTCATGCAGGACAAGCAATGCAAAACTACCGCTTACCTGAATGTGATCTCTATGTCACTTTAGAGCCGTGTATGATGTGCCTAGGGGCGATGGTGCACGCGCGTATCAGAACACTTTATTTTGCGACCAAAGAGCCAAAAGCAGGTGTTGCCTGTTCACAAGCACTCTTACATACACAGCCATTTTTAAATCATCGCTTGAATGTTGAAGGCGGAATATTAGCAGATGAGGCTAGTGATATGCTTAAGACATTTTTTAATAAGCGTCGGTTGCAGAAAAAGCATAATAAATGAGCTGAGTTTTATTGCTCCCCCTCACCCGCGCAGCGTAAGCTGCACGACCTCTCCCGCAAGGGGAGAGGTAAATCGCTAGGCAATTCGCTGTTTCATTATTAATATTAATAACTTAAGGTTAAGCGAGCATAAAAAATAAATTACTGAGTGCGATCATTAATACCGTCAATATGGCAAAGCCTACATTAACAGTATGCGCAAGCTTAATATGTTTTTCACAAAGGTAATAATTCAACACAACAGTGATGAGTGTAACCACCATAAATATCAGCACGCTCAATTGAATTTTATCAATAAGATTAATCGTATTTGATGGCGGTAGTATTGAGTCAGTGGAAATCTTACTACCGACAACGGCAAAAATAGCGGCAGAATTGAGTGCCAGACGACTTTTGATGTCTTTGATTGGAATAAAGAACATACCCAAAATTAAGATACAAGCAAGATATAACATCCCAAAGATATGGATAAACATGCGAATATTAGTGTGTGTCATCTCGACAGAATAAATCGCTCGGGCATAGGCAGTATTAGTTGGGTTATTAGGGTTACCAAAATTGGTGTCATAATGATGAATATAACTACGCCAGTGATCAGCCCCTAATCGCCAACCGCTTAAAGGTATCTCACGATCAACGTCAGAGTTAATGTCATCGGTCTTAAATACAATCATGTGTGCATTAAAATCAGCGTCTTCGATAACGATAGATAGTGGTTTTGTGCTAAAGGGGAAGTTCTCAAAATTCCAGTTCTGTGATAAGGTAGCACGAATTTTATATTGCTTCAGTGTCTTATTATCTGCAAGTTTTTGCGTGCCACTATAGAGTACTGAAAATTTTTCAGCATTAATAATGTCAAACTCATTGTTTTCGATACTCAGTTGATCAGGGTAAATAAACCACAACCAAAAAATGGCAGAAACTGTTTTTTTCTGCAAGTTAATATCATAAACATGCGTGATATAAGTACCAATGGTGACTTTAGCTGGTGCATTCTGTGCCTTGTCATGAGTGAAAGCAGTTTGTGCACAAAATAAAAAACTTAAAAGCACTATTAAGAACCTTGCCATATTTGATCCATCAAATTTTCATACGTGACAAAAGTATAGTTTAAAAAATAATATTCGCACCTAATAGAACTTGTTAGCTATGTGCGTAATCCGTTGGCGATTTTAAAAGCAGGTTAGCATCTTTTAATGCAAGTGATATGGGCAGTAAAGTAACACCATCTAAGTTTTGTTTTTCATTTCCTCCGTAGAGTAGGTAACAGCTTGCCATTGGGTAGTCACCTTTAAAGGTTATTAGCCCTTTGAGATCTTTACGACTAATTTTCTTTTTGCGCTTAACCTCAATGGCAATTAACCCATGCTCTCCGTATAAAATAAAATCTACCTCTTGCTGAGTGCGTGTTCGCCAATAATAAAATTGATATCCTAAATTATAATAGTCATTACAGGCTCTATACTCTTGCAAACACAGTGTCTCAAGTGCAGCGCCATCAATTTCCTCTGGTGAATCAAGTACGCCAATAGGACGTATTGCTCTATACACACCAACGTCAAAAAAATAAAATTTAGGCGCCATGACAACTTCGCGTTTAGCCCTTTTTGTAAAAACAGGTAATCGAATTGAAATAAGGAGATCTTCTAAAATAGTAAAAAAGTTCTCAACAGTATGCCTTGAACTGCCAATTTCTCTGGCAATTTCGGTGTAGTTGAGTGTTTCACCTTGTGAAAAGCTTGCTGTTTCTAAAAAACGTGCAAATAAGGCAATGTTTCGCGTTAAGCTCTCATGCAATACTTCCTCTTTAAGGTAAGTTGCCACATAGCTTTTTAAGTATTCATCGGGCTGTGATGTCAGTAATGCTGTTGGTAAATGACCGGTATGTAAAGATTTAGCAATATCAAAATCATCAGCCTGTTCAATAGCAGTAACTGGGTGCATATGTTTGATTAGCGCGCGCCCTGCAAGTAGGTTAACTCCGCTTCGTTTGAGCTTGCGAGCGCTAGAGCCTGTTAAGATGAATCGTAATTTACGTCCTTCAATGAGGCGGTGCACTTCATCCAGTAACGCGGGAATTTTCTGAATTTCATCAATAATAATCCATTGTTTATAATCCTCTGGAATACTGGCATCCAAGCGGGTGGCATCACCCAGTAGATAGGTGTAAGTATCTTCCTTTAATAGATCAAAATAAAGACTATTTTTGAAGTGGTATCTTAACCAAGATGTCTTGCCAGTGCCTCTTGGACCAAACAAAAAGTAGCTTTGTTGTGAGTCGGGGTCAATATTGAGCAGTCGTTTAAACATAATATAATTGCAATTAGCTATCGATAATCTCCATTTTGCACAAAAATAGAGATTGCCGATAGCGATTTTTGATATTTTTTCACTCCAACCAACAACATCAAGCAACAATAATCACATTTCATAAAATAATATTCGCTGAATTTGGGCATTATTTCTGATATGATCAATGGCGATTTGAGTAGCTAAAAGTGAGATTTTATGAAGATTGCGATTTTTGGTACGGGCTATGTTGGACTCGTAACGGGAACCTGTTTTGCGGCAATGGGCAATCATGTTTGTTGTGTTGATATTGATCAAGTTAAAGTTGATAACCTAAAAAAGGGTATTTCACCGATTTATGAACCTGGTTTAGATGAGCTGATTAAGCGCAATGTGACAAAAGGACGTTTGCGTTTTAGCACTGACGCAAAAGAAGCGATTGATGAAGCTCAAGTCATCTTTATCGCAGTGGGGACGCCACCTGATGAAGATGGGTCGGCTGATTTGCAGTATGTGTTGCAAGTGGCTAAAACAGTTGCTAAAGAAATGAATGAATATAAGGTCATTGTTAATAAATCAACCGTGCCTGTTGGCACTGAATATAAAGTAACCGAAGCAATTTCTAATGTGTTAAGTGAACGTGGTGTAAAGCTTGACTTTGATGTGGTGTCTAATCCTGAGTTTCTCAAAGAGGGTGATGCTATAAGTGATTGTATGCATCCGGATCGTATTGTCGTGGGTGCGAACTCCGAGCGTGCAGCTGATGTGATGCGTGAGCTTTACGCACCATTTGATCCTAACCAAAATCGCTTGATGATCATGGATGTGCGCTCTGCTGAAATGACCAAATACGTAGCTAATGCAATGCTAGCCACAAAAATTAGTTTTATGAATGAGATGAGTCAGATTGCAGAGCGCGTTGGCGCAGATATCGAGAAAGTACGCATTGGTATTGGTGCAGATCGACGTATTGGTTACCATTTTATTTACGCAGGGTGTGGTTATGGTGGCTCATGTTTTCCTAAGGATGTGCGTGCTTTGGGGCAAACGTCACGTGAATATGGTTATACTGCGCGCATTTTAAACGCTGTGCATGATGTTAACGATGCGCAAAAAGAAGTGCTTTTTACTAAATTTAATGATTATTTCAATGGCGACATTGCAGGCAAAACGGTTGCCATTTGGGGACTTGCATTCAAGCCAAATACCGATGATATTCGTGAAGCGTCAGCGCGTGTATTAATTGAAACACTGTGGCAACACGGTGTTAAAGTCAAAGCCTATGACCCTGAAGCAATGGAGAATTTTGCTAATAGTTATGGTCAGCGTGATGATTATGAGCTTGTTGATGAAGCGTATAATGCATTACATAATGCTGATGCGTTATTTGTGGTGACTGAGTGGCAAAGTTTTAGAAGTCCAGATTTTAGTAAGATCAAAGCGCGATTAAATAACCCCGTTATTTTTGATGGACGCAATTTATATGATAAATCACGGATGAAGGATTTAGGTTTTGAGTATATTTCCATCGGCAGATAACAAAAACTGCTGGGATTATAAGTATAAATAATGTCCTTTATATGGATAAAATAAATAACTGATCTATAGTTGACTTTGTAATATTAAGTTATCTTGGTGGGGTCAGTTATGAACAGTTATCGTAGTATTAAGCCATTGGCATGTATTGCCATATTTTGTTTACCATTATCGTCTTTTGCCGTTGAGTTGCAGGTTCGTTATTGCGATACAGCACGCAAGAGTGAAGTTATTACTGTTGAATATACAGATAATAATGGCATTTCAGATCAGCGATTTATTGATCATTTTGGTGCGCCGTTAGCGCACTTTAAAGCAGCTAATGATTATCGAAATACGCATGATGAAGTTTGCTCAGTCTTACCTACAAATGCTAAATCTTACGCAATGGGAAATGCGCAAGCCATTCATATTGACCGTTTGCCATTTCAAGTTGAGTCGGTTGTGCCTGAAGTATTGACAGATATACAAAAGGCGTTTTTACAAGCTGAAAATGTTCGACAATGG
Source organism: Cysteiniphilum sp. GTC20157 (assembly GCF_055396795.1). Lineage (NCBI taxonomy): Bacteria > Pseudomonadati > Pseudomonadota > Gammaproteobacteria > Thiotrichales > Fastidiosibacteraceae > Cysteiniphilum > Cysteiniphilum sp. GTC20157. Next base: position 18,890 of record NZ_AP044698.1, read on the forward strand.
TCGCAGCAATGGAATATGCATAACCATATTGGCGTGGGTGTTGCTGCACAAGGGGCGTGGGCACAATTAAGATTTACAGGGCTTAATAAGACTTATGTTGCGGTGATTGATTCCGGTGTTGCAGCATTTATACCGGAAGATTTACAAGGACGTTTGGAAATGTCACAACCTTATTATTTTTATGTCGATGATCAAGGTGAAGTGGATGTGATTGCTTCAGTTATTGATACTGATTTAACGCAAGGACCGCATGGCACAACAATAGCCGGTGTCATTGCCGCGCAAGGACCAAGAGTAACAGGCGTTGCCGGAGATGTGGATGAGATTATGGTGTTGCCAATTAAAGTCTTTGGGCATGCCGGAGGTGCAAAAACAGCAGCGATTACGATGGCAATTGAGTGGGCAGCAGGCATTTATAGTGAGGATATGGCAAGTATAGGGCTACTTCAGCCCAATCAAACGCCAGCAAAAGTGATTAATTTGAGCCTAGGGATATCAAGAGTTGGTAAAGATGGCTTGGCTGCTGCAACTGAAGTTAAGTGGAAAAATGAATTGTTACCAGCTTATTGTGATGAATTTGGAGTATCAATAGATAAAGTAAATGCACTGGGTGTGACGGTTGTAATTGCTGCAGGAAACTATGGTCAACCACTGTGGGATATTGCACCGGCAGGTTGTCCTAATATCAATGCGATTGTGGTAGAAGCAACAAATAATAATGGTGTAAAGGCAGACTATTCTAACTATGCAGTGAGTGATTGGCCTGTGCAGAGTCTGGTACTTGCCGCTCCCGGGGGTGAAGATGCCGATCTTGACTTGAGCAAAGGTATTATCTCACCGGGTTTTTGTATTATTTTGAGTCGAAATGAAGCTTGCTTGTATTACTATTTAGAAGGAACTTCTTTGTCCGCTCCGCATGTTGCTGGTATTGCTGCTATGATCTATGCCTTAAATCCTAATGCTGATTTTAATTATGTCAAAACAAAACTATCCCAATCCACATGGGGAAATAATGTGGTTAACGCCCAAGAGGCAGTGCGGCAAACAGTTGTCGCTGAGCAAAGCAATGACGCGCAGTCAGAAGGCGGCGGTGGTGCTAATAGTACCGGTGTCGCTATTGCTGCTGGTGCCGGTGCCCTTGCTTCAGCATTAGCACTTATATTATTCATATGAATATTGATAATTAACAACGATCCTGTAAAATATCATGATAATTTACAAGTCTACTGCTGATTATCATGAATTTAACACGAATACTAGATTTAACTACCCTTTTAACAAAGAAGTCATTTTTTCTATTTGGTCCACGAGCAACGGGCAAGTCAACATTGATTCGACAACAGCTTGCTGATAAATATTTGGTAATTAACCTATTAAGAAATGAATATTATATGGAGCTTAGTCAATCACCACAATCGTTAGAGGCTATGATCAATAGTGCAAAAGACCAAACAATCGTTATTATCGATGAAATTCAACGTGTTCCAATGTTACTAAATGAAGTACATCGGCTCATTGAGGAACGTCAAATTCACTTTTTGCTAACAGGTTCAAGTGCGCGTAGTCTTAAAAGAAAGCACACTAATCTACTGGCAGGACGTGCGCGCAAGGCTGAACTTTTTCCATTAGTGAGTGCGGAGATTCCGGAATTTAACTTAAATCATTATTTGCATGTTGGTGGATTGCCAATGGTCTATTTAAGTGATGAGCCTTATGAAGAATTATCAGCATATGTTAATACTTACATGAAAGATGAAATTCAAGCAGAGGCGTTGGTGAGAAATATTCCAGGATTTAGCAACTTTCTAAAGATGTGTGCTTTGACAAACGGCAAAATGCTGAATTTCAGCAGTATTGCCAGTGATTGTGCGCTACCTGTATCAACAGTTAGAGAGTACTACTACATCTTGGAGGATACCTTTTTAGGATTTATGTTGCCGGCATTTACTGCAACACAAAAACGTAAAGCGATTAGTACAGCAAAATTCTATTTCTTTGATTTGGGTGTGGCGCATTATCTTGCTGGTATTAGGCAACTTCCAACAGCTACGGCGCTTTATGGTAATGCACTGGAGCATTTTGTTGGACTTGAGATTCGTGCTTACCTCTCATATCGACGCATTGATAAACCTCTAAGCTATTGGCGTTCAACGAGTCAGATGGAGGTTGACTTTGTGATCGGTGATGAAATAGCGATTGAGGTCAAAGCAACTGGACGTATTCATGATAAGCATTTCAAAGGTTTACTTGCGTTTAAAGAAGAGGATATTGCAAGACGTTATATTTTAGTTAGTCTTGATCCGATCCACAAAGTACATGGTAATGCTATCGAAGCTTTGCCATTAGAAATATTCCTCAAGCAATTGTGGGATGGTGATATTGTTGGTTGGTAATTTAATAATCATAAAAATACTTTGAAGTAGAAGTTTCAGCGCGTGCAGATGTGGTCGCAACTGATGTGACTCGAGTGGATGTTGTAGACACATTGGTTGGAAGTCGTGAATACAGGATGGATAATACGGTTGAAACACAAGCAAAAAACAATAAAGATTGCAAAGAGTGACCAAAATAGCTAATTTCCTAAGCTGTAAAAGACAATCTCTGATGCTCCGGTTATAAAATACTTGCTCAAAAAAACAACCATTCTTCATAACACTATGATTAAAACTTGACTATATTAAATAGTATCCGAGGTTTTGTTTATTTTTTGTACGTGTGAGCTTAAAGCCTTAAGGATATCATAAGCCCCTGCAGTAGACAGTAGATTAAATACCCAAGGGCTGGTAAACGCTAAAATGAAAGTAAAAAGGTGATCGCCATGATTAAGCAGCTCTTCCAAGTCATCAGAAAGCAGTTATCCAGTGAGGATGCCAATTCAGGCATTGTCAATACGCAATCAAACAGCGCTAAGCCCTCGATATTTCAGCGTATGCAATCATTGAAGAAATCTCCACAAAGCAAAGCGGCGAAGCTAGAACAAGCCAAACAAGATTATCTCAATCAAGCGCAACCTTCGTTGTTGCAAGAGCTTGAACCGCGCTTTATGTTCGATGGCGCCGCCATTGAAACGGTTGATTTAGCCGATGGCGTCTCGCAAGATGAGCAAGCGTATGTCTTAAGTGCGATTAATGATAATGAAAACGCCTATGCTGCCGATAGTTTGCTGGCTGCGATTGAAGCTGATAGTGAAGGCTTTGCCCCTGACTACAGCCGTTATAAAGAAGTGGTGATCGTTGATATTGCGGTGAAAGATCCACATATCTTGATTGAGCAAATATCACGAGATGCGGCTGTTGAGGTAATTCTAGCGCATCACGATGGTGTTGACAAAATTGCTGAGATTCTAGCGAAATATAAAAATCTAGATGCGATACACATTATCTCGCATGGTGATCAAGCACAATTGCAATTGGGTGATGTTAATCTTAATGCCAGTAATTTAGCGGACTATAAAGCGCAGTTACAACAATGGGGGCAAGCGTTAACCGATACAGGCGATATTCTGTTTTATGGTTGTAATGTCGCCGAAGGGGATAAGGGGGCAGCTTTTGTTGATGAATTAAGAGCGATGACAGAAGCCGATATTGCGGCGTCAACAGATATTACAGGAAGTGAACTTGTTGGAGGTGATACAGTATTTGAAGAAAGCACCGATGTTGAGCGCGCGACAGTTGTTACCTTTGACAATTATCAGCATATATTGTCTATTGACCAGCTTGGTGCCTCGCTTATTGGTGATGATGCGCAAGATAACTACGGCTACGCTACCGCGTTAAGTCAAGATGGCTTAATTGCTGTTGTTGGCATTCCTGGAGACAATAGTAATCGTGGCGCCATTCGTGTTCTTGAATATAGTGAGCAAAGCAATGCTTGGGAGACAAAAGCAAGCGCCTTAGGTGATTCAGTTGGAGACCGGATGGGGAGCTCTGTAGCAATCAGTGATGATGGCTCAAGAATTATTGTCGGTGAGCCTCAGCGAGGGTCAAATGTTGGGCGTGTGCGAGTATTTGATTACGATGGCAGTAGTTTAAGCCAGTTAGGGGCTGAGATAAATAATAATACATCAGCCATCGGGTCAGTGGGGCGGATTAGCCCCGACTGCCCACAGAACCGTGCGTACGGATCCGTACACGGCTCCTCATGTTAAACATACCAGTATGCTAAGCTAAACCAATGTTCTCGGTTGTCGTTTGATTTAGTAACCATGCCCCGTTGGATAAACCATTTGTTGGGGAATGCTATCTCGACAGCCTTTTGGACAGAGAGTTTCCATCTTTTATTGTTGGAATATGCTGCCTTAGCAGCAGTTTTAGGCTTTACGCCGCGTTTAATGAGTGTTGAGCATAGATGTCGTCGGCGTTTTTGTTGACCGACTATCCGTGATCTCATTCTGCGCCTGAATCGAGCTTCGATTTTGGCGATTTGAGCAGGATAGTATGTCATGCCGAAGTACCCAACCCAACCAATGAACCATTGATTGTATTCCTGTATTGTTTCCTCTATGGTTTTGTTGGTGCCACGCGGTGTCAGTTCTTTAACTTTGTGTAGGGCTTTAGCCATTGCTTGTTTTGATATGGCAATGGTGTCTTTAATAATAGTCAGCCCCAAGAACTTTACCTTGTTGGCTTTGGCAACTTGGCTTTTATCGTGATTGATGACTAATTTGAGTCTTTTCTCGATAAATGCAGAAATTGACTTCATAACGCGTTCAGCCGCTTTTCTGGAGTGTAAAAATATGTTACAGTCGTCAGCGAAGCGGGCGAAAGATAAGCCTCGATTTTCTAGCTCTTTATCAAGCTCGTCTAGGACGAAGTTGCTTAATAATGGGCTAAGAGGACTACCTTGAGTTGTACCAGTTTCAGTCGGAATAAAAGTATTGCCTTTCATTGCACCTGATCTTAATGTCATGCCGATTAGGCGCAGTATGCGTTTATCGTCAATCACATGGGATAGTTTTGCAATAAGACGGTCATGGTTGATTCTGTCGAAGAATTTAGATAAGTCTATATCTACGACAAATTCTTTACCTTGAGCAACTTGTTGTCTGGCTGATTCCACGGCTTGTTGTTGAGATTTCCCTGGTCTAAAGCCGAAGCTATAGAATGAGAAACTCGGGTCAAGTTCTGGTTCCAAGACCATTTTAATAGCCGTTTGCACGACTCTATCCCTGACGCAAGGTACGCCCAGAATGCGCACCCCTTTGTTGTCAGGTTTAGGTATTTCAACTCGTCTGACAGGTTTTGGTTTATACGTCCAACTTTGTAGTTCATCTATTAGTTGGCGTAGCTCTTTTTCAAGATTGTTCTCAAATTGCTGTATCGTTATGTTGTCTGAGCCGTGAGAGCCTTTGTTCTTACGGACTTCGAGAAACGCATCAATAAGCGTATTTGGGTAGCAAACTTGGTCAAAGAGACTTTGCGTGCCTAATGGCAATGAGCATTGTGTCATTTCTCTTCTCCTTGCATACGTAGGTCATGATTTGCGTATCATCGTTTAAGCGGCATAAATACGTTTAAGCTCTGGATGATACTCTATGGAATTCCAGCGAATCAGTTACGCATGGATTGTAATGATACGTTGATCATTATTAACATGTTCCGCCCTTCGCCTCCATGTCCATATGGCTGACGCTAAGTTTTACCCTAAACCATGTCACCATGATTATCATAGGCTTAGCGTTTTAAGACTACTACGGCTTCATCTGCAAACCCTTGGCACATAGGCGTTGCATTGCTGCAAAGCGTAGGGCTTAAGCTGACGTAGTTTCAGCGACCCATGCCAACGGCTCGTCACTGGGTAAGATCAGTCTCTCAATCACTGTAATCTACCTGTTATACAGACATGACGTTACGGGGAATTATGTGGCTTCGGTAATCGTGGCTACCTTACCCATCATGCCTGCCTACCGCAGGTTCGCACCGAGCTTAGATCACAGTTTTGACTAGGGCTTCCTTCAGATTCTTCATTGGCTCCTTGTTACTGTTTGTCCTCTTTGAGGCAACAACAAAGAGTTTCTTCAGACACCCTTGCCTTCGTCTACACGTTCCTATTCCCAAGGTCGTGGCGGGGATTCCACCCGCTAGATACTGACCATGCCAGTCGCACCACAATGACCATTGATGTGACATCAGTCAATGACGCGCCCACCTTAACAAACTTTGCAGATGCAATTGTTTCCACTAATGAAGACACAGAAGTTGAGATTAGCTTGTCACAATTATTAGCGCAAGGTAATGAAGCAGATATCGATGGCACGGTCGATGGCTTTGCTGTCCAAACATTAACAAGTGGTACATTAAGAATAGGGGCAACCCAAGCTACAGCAACAGCATTTGCAGCAGGCACTAACGATACGATTAATGCAACCAATAAAGCATATTGGACGCCAGCGCAAAATGTTAATGGTGATACGGTTGCAGCCTTTACGGTGAGAGCGCAAGATAATGATGGTTTGTTATCCTCAACAGCAATTCAGATAACAGTTGATGTGGCGCCTGTGAATGATTTGCCACAAGGTCAGTTAGTCTTTACTGGAGTCTTTCAGCAAGGGCAAGTGATTAGTGTTGACATATCACAGATAACAGATATCGACGGATTGGGGGCAGTTACCTATCAGTGGCAACGCAATGCTCAAGATATTACGGGTGCAACGGGAGCGTCATACTCGCTCTTAGAAGCTGATGTGGGAACAATCATTTCTGTTGTAGAAAGCTATACAGATAGTGACGGGACAGTTGAAAATGTCTTAGGAAATACACCTCATATTGCAAACTCAAATGGTATTGTTGAAATTGATGTTGACAATGATGGTACAGTTGATGTTATTGGTGTTGTTGGTGACACAGCTCTTGATAATGGCAATGGAACGTATACATTCATTTCTGGAAGTATGCCTGAAGTGCAAGTGACACTGCCTGTTGCGGATAACGCAAATCAAACAACACAAATTGTCGTTAGTAATGGAGTTGCCAGTATCGACCTTGGAAACAATGGGCAAATTGATGTCAACGTCCCTAGCAATACGACCATTACACCAAACCCGAACGATTCAACTGTGACGGTAAGTGATAATGCCAGTAGCGGCAATGTCACCGTACCAGCAGATAGCAATACCACCATTGAGTTTAATAGCAACGGAACAACAGATATTGACCTAGGAGACAATGGTCATGTTGTGACAGTGCCGGCAGATGAAGATGTTATCTTGACACCTAACCCAGATAATGCTGATCAAACAGATATTGACCTAGGAGGTAATGGTCATGTTGTGACAGTGCCGGCAGATGAAGATGTTATCGTGACGCCTAACCCAGATAATGCTGATCAAACAGATATTGACCTAGGAGGTAATGGTCATGTTGTGACAGTGCCGGCAGATGAAGATGTTATCGTGACGCCTAACGCAGATAATACTGATCAAACAGATATTGACCTAGGAGGTAATGGTCATGTTGTGACAGTGCCGGCAGATGAAGATGTTATCGTGACACCTAACCCAGATAATGCTGATCAAACAGATATTGACCTAGGAGACAATGGTCATGTTGTGACAGTGCCGGCAGATGAAGATATCACGATTACGCCGAATGTGGATAATGCTTTAGATATTGATATTGGCAGTGATGGTAATAATGATGTTACGGTGCCCGCGGATCAAAATATCACGATTACACCAAACCCTGACGGTGATATTAATATTGTTGTCGGAAATAATCCTGTTATTCGCGCGGTTGTACCAAAAGATGCTCGAGTAGACATCTTAACTAGTGGTGAAATGCTCATTACCACAAAATCAGGGCAGCAATATATCGCTGGAAGTGCTTCCAGTAATATTATTCTCGCTGACTCAGTTAATATATATACTAATGTGATTAAAGAAAAAATACTGGCATCGAATGTCGACGGTGGTTATATCATCTCAGGCAGAAGTGCTTTAGCAGAAGCTGAGGCTTTTGTATCAGATCAGCCGCTGAGGTTTGAAGAAGCATTTTCTGGTTTTGAAAGTAATACTATTTTTACGATACCGTCAGCGTTTAATGGCTCAGGCGATGGTTCAGTAGAGTCACCTTTATCAACCATGAGCAACTTTAGCCAGCCCGTTAAAGTCGGATCATTGCTAAGTAGTGATGAAATATCAGCGTTCGCCGAAGGCTTAGATGCAAATGAAGGTAGCATTGAAGTTGAACGTTTAGGTAATAAGATTGATATCTACTTCCGTCCTGATCGTGCTTTTTCTGGTACAGCTGATTTTTCTTTGAAAATATACCAAGGCGGTGTGCTTTATGATGAAAAATACTTTGAAGTAGAAGTTTCAGCGCGTGCAGATGTGATCGCAACTCATGTGACTCGAGTGGATGTTGCAGATACATCGGTTGGAAGCGATGCATATAGTATGGATAATATGCTCAGGGTGCAAGCAAAAGATCAGGTTGACTCTAAACCCGAGGTTAGAGAACTTATCAATATCTCTAGATCAGAGTTTAAAGAAGCGCTTGACCAGGGTAAAGCAATCGAGCAATTAAGTGAGATTGTTAAAAATACACTACAGCTAGCCATTGAAACCAACTCTGTATCGAACATTGCAGCAGTAGCCTCCGAGATGCTTCAAGTCAGTCTTCAAGCAGAAAAAACACCTAGCCTTGTTGTCAGAAGTGTTTTTGAGCAAACGCTTGATTCAAATATGACAAACTCGGACATTGCCTTTGTATTATCAAAAATGATCCTTGATTCTGATGAAGATAAGCAAAAACAAATTATACAAGCAATTGTATCTGAGCCTAAACTTAACGCTGAACATATTGCAAATATGTATGATTATCTGCAGGAACAAAGCCCAGAGTTAGCAGAAGCCTTTGCAAATGAAGTCAAGCAATCAAAGGATGAAGATACTGTTAATGATGCTGCGAATATCAGTGATGCACTAAGTATGGAGTTGCAAGACACTTTATCAGAAGGATTGCTTGCAAAATTAAAAGCCAAAATCTTTGGTATTCATGCTGTTCTTGATCATAATACCATGGAGTATAGCGAAATTAAGCACCGTCATAAATTATCTGTTGCTAAGTCAAATTTACTTGAGCTTGGAAATAAGCAGAATAATCAAAATAGCAAAGGGTAGTAAGTACTTACTATATCCATCGTAAATCATTTTGCGGTGTTTGGTTGCAAAGTAGTTTATGAAGGTTTTGGCAAGCTGGATTGCAGGTAATAGTTAGGGCTATGCTGCCATGGATGGTTAGTCATCCTCCTGAAGGTAGTGCCATTAAGGTATAAATAAGTTGCATCAGCTATCACCTCTCCTCTGGCGGGATTGCTCGTGCAGCTTAAGCTGCACGGGTGAGGGGGAGTTAAAGCGCAACTTATTCTTGACTCATTACATAATGATTTTTGACAACGACGTTATTGCGATTAAAAGCTAAACCGAGTGTTAATATCTCTTTGACTTGGGGTTGGGCTTTTAGCTCAGTGATGTAATTTTTTTGATTAATCTGCGCTAAGGCTTTGTCAGCCAAAGCCGCTAAGGTGTCATGATCACAGTCGTCTTTGGCATGTTTGAATTCCATCACAAGACCTAAAGTATTGGTTTTATTGGTGGCTAATGGATACAGTAGCACATCGGCAAAGCCTTCACCTGACTCGCGATTGGAGTGGACGATATGTGTCGCTCTTAATGAGGCGATTAACCCTAATACCAAGCCATGATAGAACTTCTCAGCGGTATAGCCGGTGTCTCGGACACTTAATGCTTCAATAAGATAGGTGTTTAGTTGCTCACTAAACTGTTCAACACGACCGTTGACTAGATTGTCTAAAAAGGACTGGTATTGGACGCCTAAACGGGTATTCAACCAAAATTTAAAGTAATAATTCAGCAAATGCACAATCTCAATGTTCGGTAAGCGCACAGTACCATCATAAACGACACCATCGGTGGTGTTGACTTTTGAAGTGGTTAAGTAACCAGCAAACAACAACAAGCTCCATAAGCTGCTGCTTTGATAGGATAAGGTATCATAGGTGACATGGCGATCGATAATGACGTCAGCATTTTCACCTTCCATTAGTTGAGTTAATGCCGGATGTACGTCTTGCCGAAACTTTAATAGCAAGTCTTCAATCATCTTGTTATTGGAGGTATGTATCCAGTAGTCATCATACTTTCCGTTTTTACGCAAGCAATTTAATATTGACCATGGATTATAGATTTCCAGTCCTGCGAAATTGTAGCCGTTGTACCATTTTTGAGCATTGATTTTGTCATTGTCCATATTTTGTATGCTGTATAGCGCATCTAATTCGTCATTAGTAAAGCCGAAATATTGTCGATACTCTTCATCTAACAGGGTATAGACTTCAAGGTTGTTTAGTCCTGAGAGCATACTATCTTTAGATACACGCAAGATCCCAGTCATCACACCTTTATGTAATGCATTATTATCTTTAAAGGTATTACTCATTAGATTACGCATCAAAGGCGTTAAGTCTTCGATATAGTTCTCAACATAAGCCGCATTTAAAGGGGTGTCATATTCATCTAATAAGATCACCACGCGCTGTTGGTGATGTTTATAAAGCATATGACTTAAAAAACGTAAGCTGACATCAATTTGGGATGCGCTAAACATAGTGAAGTCAAGATACGCTTCAAACGCTTTTTTTTCGGTTGCGTTTAAATGATGGGATTCTAACAGATAGTAATGTGAGTTAAACACTTCGCGCATAAGATAAGAAAGCTGCTCACGTGCGGTGTCAAAATTACGTGCCTTAATGTCTTTAAAGCTGACAAAAATCACCGGATACTTGCCTTGATGTGCCTTTACATAGGCACCATCGTCTGCTTTGGCAATTGCTAAGTGATCGAATAAGCCTTGTGTGTCGGTGAAGTCAATCTTATCAGCAAAGAAGTGATGCAGCATCGACATATTGAGTGTTTTGCCAAAGCGTCTTGGGCGGGTGATGAGTATCACCTTGCTGCTATCTTCGATAATATCTTTAATAAATAAACTTTTATCAACAAACAATCCATCTTGGGTAATAATTTCTGCAAAGTTGGATGAACCAATATAAATTTTTTTTGCTGTTTCTTTTTTTCTTGTCATAACATACCACAATTAGATAATTAATTGCACTTAGTAATAATTCAAAAATAAGTTGAGTTTTAATAACTCCCCTCACCCGTGCAGCTTAAGCTGCACGAGCAATCCCGCAAGGGGAGAGGTGCTAACTGTCGCAATCTATTCTTGATTCATTACTAGGTCAAATCAAACGATCTCTATGGTAATCTTCTCAAAGAAAATTAACAATGGGGTTTTAGCCAATCTCCTAAGCGATATAAGACAATCTCTGAAGATGCGCTTATAAAAAAACTTATTCAAAAAAACGTGATTCGCCATAACACTATCATCAAAGCTTGACTATATTTAAATATACTATCCAAGGCTTTATTTGTTCTGTTCCTGTGGATTTAAAGCCTTATAGATATCATAAGCCCTCGCAGTAGACAGTAGATTAAATACCCAAGGGCTGGTAAACGCTAAAATGAAAGTAAAAAGGTGATCGCCATGATTAAGCAGCTCTACCAAGTCATCAGAAAGCAGTTATCTAACGGGGATGCCAATTCAGGCATTGTCAATACGCAATCAAACAACCCTAAGCCCTCGATATTTCAGCGTATGCAATCATTGAAGAAATCTCCACAAAGCAAAGCGGCGAAGTTAGAACAAGCTAAACAAGATTATCTCAATCAAGCGCAACCCTCGCTGTTGCAAGAGCTTGAACCGCGCTTTATGTTCGATGGCGCCGCCATTGAAACGGTTGATTTAGCCGATGGTGTCTCTCAAGATGAGCAAGCGTATGTCTTAAGTGCGATTAATGATAATGACAACGCCTATGCAACCGATAGTTTGCTGGCTGCGATTGAAGCTGATGCTGCTTCGTATGAGACGGACTATAGCCGTTATAAAGAAGTAGTAATCATTGATGCACGGGTTAAAGATCCGCATGTAATTATTGAAAGCATATCTCGTGATGCATCTATTGAGGTGATCTTAAGTGATGACAATGGCATCGATGCCATTGCCGAGATTTTACAAAAATATCAAGACTTAAGTGCCATTCATATTGTCTCGCATGGTGATACTGCGCAATTACAATTAGGTGATGTTAACCTTAATGCCAGCAATCTCACGGATTATCAAGCACAATTACAACAATGGGGGCAAGCGTTAACCGATACAGGCGATATTCTGTTTTATGGTTGTAATGTCGCCGAAGGTAATGAAGGACAAGCCTTTGTCGATCAGCTAAAAGCAATGACTTCTGCCGATATTGCCGCATCAGATGATATTACAGGGGGTAAGCATTTAGGTGGGGATAGTATTTTGGAGGTGGATGTTGCCGTTGAGCAAGGAGAGATTGTTGATTTCGATAGCTATCAAGACCGTTTAGATTTAATACAAGTTGGTGCGGATGTTACCGGTCCACCGCAGATAGGTGGCGATGTTGCCATGAATGATGATGGATCAAAATTTGCAACTCGATCAGGGTTTAACGATGTCAAAATTTATGCATTCGAAGAAGTAAGCGGCAACTGGGCTCCGGAGCATACCATAGATTTTGGAGCTACTGTCAATGCGCTAGAGTTTAGTTCTGATGGTGACTATTTAGCAGTTTTGGGCGACAATGAAACTTTTCTTGGTTTTAAGGTATACCATTGGGATGGTGCCAGTTGGTCGCAACACGGGAATGAGCTTAATATCCCGTTGGTAAATGGCGAGGAACAATCTCTAGGATATACTGGCAATAATCTCGCGATAACTGCCAATGGTAATTATGTTGCTATCGGTCTTACACAAATAGATGATATAACAGATTATCACGTTAGGGTCTATCAGTATGACAATGGTGATTGGTCTCTTTATGGACAAGAAATTCACGATAATGACAATAGCTATGGATTTGGTCAAGCAATTGCTTTGGATGATAGCGGGTCACGTTTAGTCATTGGTAGCTATCTTGAAAGCGCAGACTTTCAACCGGTTCAGTCCGGCATGGTTGAAGTTTATGAGTTGAGTGATAGTATATGGCAACTTGAGGAGACTTTTTTCGGTAACACTGTTGGTGCGCAAGCAGGGGCATCGGTAGATATTAGTGCTGATGGTACGCGTATTGCCTTTGGAACGGGTAATCTTCAGAATAATAGTGGTTATGTAGAAGTTCACTATTTCGATGGCAATAATTGGCAGCAATTTGGAGATAGAGAATATGGTACTGGTAATGTTGGATTTGGTCAGGCCATTGCGCTTAGCAGTAATGGTCAGATGTTGGTTGTTGGTCAGGCGGAATATGGTAATGATATTGGTCAAGCCGCTCTCTATAAATTGGTTGATGATGGTCAGGGTAATAGGTCTCTAGAGCAGGTAGAGAATTTTATTCAGGGTAATGGTGATGATGATTACTTGGGTCAATCTGTTGCTCTAAGTGCCGATGGCTCACATGTTGCGATATCTGCGAGTGATGGCCCGAATTCTTATAATGGGAGGGTTGAGGTCTATTTAGCTGGACAAAATACGCCGCCTACTGCGAGCAACGCCAGTGTTACATTGAATGAGGATAATGTATATACCTTCCAAATTGCAGATTTTAACTTTAACGATGCTGATAATGATCCATTAGCAAGTATCAAAATCACCGCTTTAGAAAGCGTCGGTAATTTAAAATTAAATGGTAATGATGTCACCTTAGACCAAGTAATTAGCGCGGCTGATATTGCCAATAATTTATTGACATTTACACCGCTAGAGCATACCCACGGCGCTGCGTATGATGCCTTTGACTTTAGTGTCAACGATGGCACGGTGGATTCAGCCAGTAGCTATACCATGACGATTGATGTTGAGTCGGTCAATGATGCACCTACTTTAACACTTGAAACATCAGCGATTACGATAGATGAAGGTGATAATATATTATTTGGTGCAGCGCATGGTAGAAGTATTACGGTTGATGATGTTGAGGCAACACAATTGCAGGTAACAATGACCGCACTTGGTGATTTACAAGGTAAGGTTAAATTTAAAATAAACGATACCACAGGACTGGGTGCCTTTGTTAATGATACTTGGTATCTACAGTTTAGTGGAGCAATTAGTGATGTTAATAATGCGCTAGAAACATTAGAAGCCTATATGGCGCCAGGTTATGAAGACAATAATACCAATTTTACAATCATTATTTCAGTGAGTGATCTCGGTGAAGCAGGTGCTGGTGGTACCTTAACTACAGAGAAGACAATTGATGTTACTGTTAACCCTGTCAATGATGCACCAACGCTAAGCGTCCCTGGAACTCAGCTAGTCAATGAAGGTGATGATGTTTTATTTAATGATGCCAATGGAAATGCGATTACCGTTGGTGATGTTGATGCAACGGAACTTGAAGTAAGAGTGTCTGATGGACAGGGAAAAATTTATTTTGAGGTGACGCAAACGGCAAATTTATCTTCAATATTAGGTAATAATACTAATAGTTTATTATTTAAAGGCCCAATTGCTGATGTTAATGCTACTTTACAGACGCTAAGAGCTTATAGAAATCCTAATGATCCAGATAGCCCAAATTATACAGATAGTGTCTATGTCAATGTGCGTGTTAGCGATCTCGGGCAAACAGGCTCGGGTGGTATGCTTGAGATATCTAAATCAATAGTGTTGGATTATCAGGCAGTGAATGATGCGCCAGTAAATAATATACCAACTGCCACTCAAATGGTGACAGAGGATAATCCGCTTATTTTTGATCAAAATGATGACTTTTGGGGCAATGGAGACAACAAAATATCGATTATGGATGTTGATCAAGGTGGCGCATTGTTAGAAGTTTTATTAATAGTGACTGAAGGAGTCTTAACACTGTCACAAGAAACAGGGCTTACTTATATAAATGGTACTGCCAATAACCAAAATGTCATTCATATTCGTGGTACGCAAAGCAATATCAATAGCGCTTTAGATGGCATGGCTTATGCACCTAATGTAAATTATAACGGTACTGCCACCTTAACAATCACAACAGATGACTTAGGCAATAGCGGTGCAGGTGGCGCAAAAACTGATACCGATATTATTAATATAGAGGTGCTAGCAGCTAATGACTTTGCCATGAGGTATATCGGCACATTTTCTTTTACTATGGATGAGGATACATCTTTAGCGATTACGGATCTCTCTGTCAGTGATGTCGATGAGGCGACAGGACCTGCTGAACATAGTATTACTGCTGTCAGCCTAAGTGTTGACAATGGTGTGCTAACCATGACCGAGCAGGGAAGTATAACTGTTGCCAATAATGGAACGTCTTCGGTTACCATCAATGGGACTAATATTAGTGAGATAAATGCCACCTTGGCAACCTTGGTCTATCAGCCTAATAGTAATTATAGTGGTACAGATACGTTAAGATTTAGTCAGCAAGACGGCTCTGGCGCTGATGCAAGTGAAGCGGAGCTGACGATTACTATAAACGCCACCAATGATGGACCTACAGGTGACGTCACAATATCAGGGACTTATCAACAAGCACAGATATTAACAGCATCCAATACGATTAGCGATGATGATGGTATTGTTGGTGATATTACTTATCAATGGTTGCGTGATGGTGTTGACATTACAGGTGCAACGTCAGAAACCTATACGTTAACGGCAGATGATGCAGGTCATGCCATCTCGGTCAGGGCAAGTTATCTTGATGGCGCGGGTACTAATGAAAATATACTCAGTAGCGAAACACCCTTGGTTGCTAATTTATCAGGTTTGGTACCCATTGATGCCGACGATAATGGCGTGATAGATGCGCTATTAGAACCAGGTAGCACATTTGTTAACAACGGTAGCGACTATACGATAACCAGCAGTAATAGCAGTACATTGACTTTACCTTTTTTAGATTCTGGTGATGATCCAGTTATTGTCACTGAATCACCGATTGGTACATTCAATATTGATGCAAATAATGGTGATGGCATTGATGTAACCGTGCCTAGTGGATCAACGCTTGCAAATATTAATACGGATGACTCAGAGATAACGATCACAACAGATCCAAATGGTGATGGTAGTCTTGTAAGTGAAGTCACCGTTTCTTTTAATGCCAATGCCAGTGTGACGGATGATGGGGCAATTGCTACATTAGACTCAGATGGTGATGGGACATTAGATGTCACCGCACCAAGTGGTTCAACGATGGTCAGTGATGGCACAACAGTGACGGTAGCGACGGTTGCAGGGGGGCAATATACGACGTCAGTTAATCAAAATATGCAAATCACAGATAATGGTAATAACACGGTCACTGTCGATGCAAATAATGATGGAACGATTGATGTCGTCATCCCTGATGATGCGCACTTTACCAATAATGGTGATGGTACCTACACCGTTACAGATAATGAAGGCGACAGCGTGACGTTGCCATTGAATACCGATGCGACCCTTTCTAAGGGATCAGCCGGCACACTTGACGTTGATTTAGATAATAATGGGTCCAATGATGTCACCTTACCGAATGGCTCAAGTGTGGTTGACAATGGCGATGGCACCCAAACGATTACCGATCCTAATAATGATAGTGTGACGATACCAATCAATAGCAATGCCATTATCAGCACAGCAAGTGCAGGTGAAATCACGGTTGATTTAGATGGTGATGGTACAGTCGATGTCACCGTGCCATCAGGCAGCGGTATTGTCGATAACACACCTGATGATACCTTAACGATTACAACAAACGATGGCAGTGTATTCACCATCCCTAAAGAGACACAAGCGATCATTACTGATAATGGCACGACGGCTTCTTTAGATACTGATGGCGATGGCACAGCCGATGTCACCGCACCAAGTGGTTCAACGATGGTGAGCGATGGCACAACAGTGGCGGTAATGACGGTTGCAGGGGGTCAGTATACGACACCCGTTAATCAAAATATGCAAATCACAGATAATGGCAATAATACGGTCACTGTCGATGCAAATAATGATGGAACGATTGATGCCGTCATCCCTGATGATGCGCACTTTACCAATAATGGTGATGGTACGTACACCATTACAGATAATGAAGGCGACAGTGTGACGTTGCCATTGAATACCAATGCGACCATTTCTGAGGGATCAGCCGGCACACTTGACGTTGATTTAGATAATAATGGTAGCAATGATGTCACCTTACCGAATGGCTCAAGTGTGGTTGACAATGGCGATGGCACCCAAACCATTACCGATCCTAATAATGATAGTGTGACGATACCAATCAATAGCAATGCCATTATCAGCACAGCAAGTGCAGGTGAAATCACGGTTGATTTAGATGGTGATGGTACAGTCGATGTCACCGTGCCATCAGGCAGCGGTATTGTCGATAATACACCTGATGACACCTTAACGATTACAACAGACGATGGCAGTGTATTCACCATCCCTAAAGAGACACAAGCGATCATTACTGATAATGGCACTGCGACTTCTTTAGATACTGATGGCGATGGCACAGCCGATGTCACCGCACCAAGTGGTTCAACGATGGTCAGCGATGGCACAACAGTGACGGTAGCGACGGTTGCGGGTGGTCAGTATACGACGCCAGTTAATCAAAATATGCAAATCACAGATAATGGCAATAATACGGTCACTGTCGATGCAAATAATGATGGAACGATTGATGCCGTCATCCCTGATGATGCGCACTTTACCAATAATGGTGATGGTACCTACACCGTTACAGATAATGAAGGCGACAGCGTGACGTTGCCATTGAATACCGATGCAACCATTTCTAAGGGATCAGCCGGCACACTTGAGGTTGATTTAGATAATAATGGGTCCAATGATGTCACCTTACCGAATGGCTCAAGTGTGGTTGATAATGGCGATGGCACCCAAACCATTACTGACCCTAATGGTGATAGTGTTACGATACCAATCAATAGCAATGCCATTATCAGCACAGCAAGTGCAGGTGAAATCACGGTTGATTTAGATGGTGATGGTACAGTCGATGTCACCGTGTCATCAGGCAGCGGTATTGTCGATAATACACCTGATGATACCGTAACGATTACAACAAACGATGGCAGTGTATTCACCATCCCTAAAGAGACACAAGCGATCATTACTGATGATGGCACGACGACTTCTTTAGATACTGATGGCAATGGCACAGCCGATGTCACCGCGCCAAGTGGTTCAATAATGGTGAGCGATGGCACAACAGTGACGTTAGCGACGGTTGCGGGTGGTCAGTATACGACGCCAGTTAATCAAAATATGCAAATCACAGATAATGGCAATAATACGGTAACTGTCGATGCAAATAATGATGGAACGATTGATGCCGTCATCCCTGATGATGCGCACTTTACCAATAATGGTGATGGTACCTACACCGTTACAGATAATGAAGGCGACAGTGTGACGTTGCCATTGAATACCGATGCAACCATTTCTGAGGGATCAGCCGGCACACTTGACGTTGATTTAGATAATAATGGTACCAATGATGTCACCTTACCGAATGGCTCAAGTGTGGTTGATAACGGCGATGGTACCCAAACCATTACTGATCCTAATGGTGATAGTGTTACGATACCGATCAATAGTAATGCCATTATCAGCACAGCGAATGCAGGTGAAATCACGGTTGATTTAGATGGTGATGGGACAGTCGATGTCACCGTGCCATCAGGCAGCGGTATTGTCGATAACACACCTGATGATACCGTAACGATTACAACAAACGATGGCAGTGTATTCACCATCCCTAAAGAGACACAAGCGATCATTACTGATGATGGCACTGCGACTTCTTTAGATACTGATGGCGATGGCACAGCCGATGTCACCGCACCAAGTGGTTCAACGATGGTTAGCGATGGCACAACAGTGACGGTAGCGACGGTTGCAGGGGGGCAATATACAACACCCGTTAATCAAAATATGCAAATCACAGATAATGGTAATAACACGGTCACTGTCGATGCAAATAATGATGGAACGATTGATGTCGTCATCCCTGATGATGCGCACTTTACCAATAATGGTGATGGTACGTACACCATTACAGATAATGAAGGCGACAGTGTGACGTTGCCATTGAATACCAATGCGACCATTTCTGAGGGATCAGCCGGCACACTTGACGTTGATTTAGATAATAATGGTAGCAATGATGTCACCTTACCGAATGGCTCAAGTGTGGTTGACAATGGCGATGGCACCCAAACCATTACCGATCCTAATAATGATAGTGTGACGATACCAATCAATAGCAATGCCATTATCAGCACAGCAAGTGCAGGTGAAATCACGGTTGATTTAGATGGTGATGGTACAGTCGATGTCACCGTGCCATCAGGCAGCGGTATTGTCGATAATACACCTGATGACACCTTAACGATTACAACAGACGATGGCAGTGTATTCACCATCCCTAAAGAGACACAAGCGATCATTACTGATAATGGCACTGCGACTTCTTTAGATACTGATGGCGATGGCACAGCCGATGTCACCGCACCAAGTGGTTCAACGATGGTCAGCGATGGCACAACAGTGACGGTAGCGACGGTTGCGGGTGGTCAGTATACGACACCCGTTAATCAAAATATGCAAATCACAGATAATGGCAATAATACGGTAACTGTCGATGCAAATAATGATGGAACGATTGATGCCGTCATCCCTGATGATGCGCACTTTACCAATAATGGTGATGGTACCTACACCGTTACAGATAATGAAGGCGACAGCGTGACGTTGCCATTGAATACCGATGCAACCATTTCTGAGGGATCAGCCGGCACACTTGAGGTTGATTTAGATAATAATGGGTCCAATGATGTCACCTTACCGAATGGCTCAAGTGTGGTTGATAATGGCGATGGCACCCAAACCATTACTGACCCTAATGGTGATAGTGTTACGATACCAATCAATAGCAATGCCATTATCAGCACAGCAAGTGCAGGTGAAATCACGGTTGATTTAGATGGTGATGGTACAGACGATGTCACCGTGCCATCAGGCAGCGGTATTGTCGATAACACACCTGATGATACCGTAACGATTACAACAGACGATGGCAGTGTATTCACCATCCCTAAAGAGACACAAGCGATCATTACCGATGATGGCACGACGGCTTCTTTAGATACTGATGGCGATGGCACAGCCGATGTCACCGCGCCAAGTGGTTCAATAATGGTTAGCGATGGCACAACAGTGACGGTAGCGACGGTTGCAGGGGGTCAATATACGACACCCGTTAATCAAAATATGCAAATCACAGATAATGGCAATAACACGGTAACCGTCGATGCAAATAATGATGGAACGATTGATGTCGTCATCCCTGATGATGCACACTTTACCAATAATGGTGATGGTACCTACACCGTTACAGATAATGAAGGCGACAGTGTGACGTTGCCATTGAATACCGATGCGACCATTTCTGAGGGATCAGCCGGCACACTTGATGTTGATTTAGATAATAATGGTAGCAATGATGTCACCTTACCAAGTGGCTCAAGTGTAGTTGATAATGGCGATGGTACCCAAATCATTACTGATCCTAATAATGATAGTGTGACGATACCAATCAATAGCAATGCCATTATCAGCACAGCAAGTGCAGGTGAAATCACGGTTGATTTAGATGGTGATGGTACAGTCGATGTCACCGTGCCATCAGGCAGCGGTATTGTCGATAACACACCTGATGATACCTTAACGATTACAACAAACGATGGCAGTGTATTCACTATCCCTAAAGAGACACAAGCGATCATTACCGATGATGGCACGACGGCTTCTTTAAATACTGATGGTACAGCGGATGTCACTGCGCCAAGTGGTTCAAACATCGTCAGTGATGGTGATGAGGTTGTGACCATATTAGCTGGTGGCGAGCAAATCACCACAGATGTTAATAGTGGTGCGGTGATTACTGATAATGGTGGCAATAGTGTTACGGTTACCAATAACGGTGATTCTGAGATTGCTGTGGATTTAACCGGTGATGGCACAACCGATGCGATCATCAGTAGTGGCATGACGGTAGCCGATGCCGCTGGTGGTAATATCATTGTCACCGATGCGGATAATGACAGTGTGATCTTACCGGCAAATAGTGATGCAACCGTTTCTGAGGGAGCAGCCGGCACACTTGACGTTGATTTAGATAATAATGGGTCCAATGATGTCACCTTACCGAATGGCTCAAGTGTGGTTGACAATGGCGATGGCACCCAAACCATTACTGATCCTAATAATGATAGTGTGACGATACCAATCAATAGCAATGCCATTATCAGCACAGCAAGTGCAGGTGAAATCACGGTTGATTTAGATGGTGATGGTACAGTCGATGTCACCGTGCCATCAGGCAGCGGTATTGTCGATAACACACCTGATGATACCTTAACGATTACAACAAACGATGGCAGTGTATTCACCATCCCTAAAGAGACACAAGCGATCATTACTGATAATGGTACTGCGACTTCTTTAGACACCGATGGCGATGGCACAGCCGATGTCACCGCGCCAAGTGGTTCAATAATGGTGAGCGATGGCACAACAGTGACGGTAGCGACGGTTGCAGGGGGGCAATATACGACACCCGTTAATCAAAATATGCAAATCACAGATAATGGCAATAACACGGTCACTGTCGATGCAAATAATGATGGAACGATTGATGCCGTCATCCCTGATGATGCACACTTTACCAATAATGGTGATGGTACGTACACCGTTACAGATAATGAAGGCGACAGCGTGACGTTGCCATTGAATACCAATGCGACCATTTCTAAGGGATCAGCCGGCACACTTGACGTTGATTTAGATAATAATGGTAGCAATGATGTCACCTTACCGAATGGCTCAAGTGTGGTTGATAATGGCGATGGTACCCAAACCATTACCGATCCTAATAATGATAGTGTGACGATACCAATCAATAGCAATGCCATTATCAGCACAGCAAGCGCAGGTGAAATCACGGTTGATTTAGATGGTGATGGTACAGACGATGTCACCGTGCCATCAGGCAGCGGTATTGTCGATAATGCACCTGATGATACCTTAACGATTACAACAAACGATGGCAGTGTATTCACCATCCCTAAAGAGACACAAGCGATCATTACTGATAATGGTACTGCGACTTCTTTAGACACCGATGGCGATGGCACAGCCGATGTCACCGCGCCAAGTGGTTCAATAATGGTGAGCGATGGCACAACAGTGACGGTAGCGACGGTTGCAGGGGGGCAATATACGACACCCGTTAATCAAAATATGCAAATCACAGATAATGGCAATAACACGGTCACTGTCGATGCAAATAATGATGGAACGATTGATGCCGTCATCCCTGATGATGCACACTTTACCAATAATGGTGATGGTACGTACACCGTTACAGATAATGAAGGCGACAGCGTGACGTTGCCATTGAATACCGATGCGACCATTTCTGAGGGATCAGCCGGCACACTTGATGTTGATTTAGATAATAATGGTAGCAATGATGTCACCTTACCGAATGGCTCAAGTGTCGTTGATAACGGCGATGGCACCCAAACCATTACTGACCCTAATGGTGATAGTGTTACGATACCGATCAATAGTAATGCCATTATCAGCACAGCAAGTGCAGGTGAAATTAGCGTTGATTTAGATGGTGATGGTACAACGGATGTCACCCTGCCGTCAGACAGCAGTATTGTCGATAATGCACCTGATGATACCTTAACGATTACAACAAACGATGGCAGTGTATTCACTATCCCTAAAGAGACACAAGCGATCATTACCGATAATGGCACGACGACTTCTTTAGATACTGATGGTGATGGCACAGCCGATGTCACCGCGCCAAGTGGTTCAAACATCGCCAGTGATGGTGATGAGGTTGTGACGACATTAACTAGTGGCGAGCAAATCACCACAGATGTTAATAGTGGTGCGGTGATTACTGATAATGGTGGCAATAGTGTTACGGTTACCAATAGCGATGGTTCTGAGATTGCTGTGGATTTAACCGGTGATAGCACAACCGATGCGATCATCAGTAGTGGCATGACGGTAGCCGATGCAGGTGGTGGCAATATCATTGTCACCGATGCGGATAATGACAGTGTGATCTTACCGGCAAATAGTGATGCAACCGTTTCTGAGGGAGCAGCCGGCACACTTGACGTTGATTTAGATAATGATGGGTTCAATGATGTGACCGTAGCCAACGGCTCAAGTGTGGTTGATAATGGTGATGGCACCCAAACCATTACTGACCCTAATGGTGATAGTGTTACGATACCGATCAATAGTAATGCCATTATCAGCACAGCGAATGTAGGTGAAATCAGCGTTGATTTAGATGGTGATGGGACAGCAGATATCACCGTCCCATCAGGCAGCAGTATTGCCAATAATGCTTCTGATGGTACTTTAACGGTGACAACAACCGATGGTAGCACTATTACGTTACCTGACGATACTGGTGCCAACATTATAGAGAATAATGGTCAGATTATCGTAGACATTGACGGTGATGGAACACCGGAGATTACTGCCCCAAGTGGCTCAACTATCGTTGATCAAACCGATGGCACTATTGGCATCGATATTGATGGTAATGGCACGATGGATGCAACGATCAATGAAGACGATAATGTCACCGTGACGGATAATAATGATGGCACCATTTCTATTGACATGGATGGTGATGGTACACCAGATGCCACGATTAATAACAATGAGAACGCACATATCACGACGAATCCTGATGATAGTGTCAATATTGACTTTGGTGGAGATGGTATAGATGCCGTTATTCCACAAGGCTCGACAGCTATTAACAATGATGATGGTACAGTTACGGTTAACACAGAAAATGGTGAGGTTCAAATTTCTGCAAACCAAAATATAGCGATTAGCGATAATCCGGATGGTACCATTAACTTTGATGTTGGCAATGATGGCATTGTTGATATCATTGGTGATGCTAATACCCAAGTTGTTGTTGATAATGATGTGATAAATGTCACTACACCTAATGGTATTGCTGTATCTGTTCCGGCAAATGAACAGGTTGCAATCCAAGATGATCCGGCAACTGGACTAGCAATCATAGACTTCGGTTATAATGGGGTTTATGATGTCAAGGTGCCTGATGGTTCTATGATTACAACAGCAGGTCAAAGCCTCATAGTTCAGACACTATCAGGTGATACGATCAATGTTCAAAAGGATTCGCAATCAGATATTACTGTGCCTGCGGTTAACGTTTATTTAGATCGTTCAGTCATCGCGGTGCAACCTAATGCGCAAGGTGAATACCGTATTGGCGGAGGGAATATTGATAATGCTACTGTCAATATTGCTGATCGCTCCACACCTGTTGACTTTAGTGCTGCGTTTTCAGGCTTTGCTAAAAACACAGTCATAACGCTTAATCAGGAGACGTTTGCAAGTGGTTCTGGTACGATTGATGCTCCGTTTAGTGCAGAGTTTCAAGGTGGGACGAAAGCCACAATTGCTAGCTTGTTAAGTAGTGATAATGTTGAGGCACGCATAACGGGTGTGACACCAGAGCAAGGTCAAATAGAAACCGTACTAAATGGTAATAAGATTGATATTATATTTGTTGCAAACCCTACTTTCTCGGGTCAAGTTGATATGGTACTTGATGTCCATCAAAATGGGGTTTTGATTGATAAACATCACTTTACCTTGAAAGTCATTCAAACCCCAGATGTTGTCACAGATAATAACGGACAAGATGCTCGTCAAACCGTGCAACAAATTGTGACATCTGCTGGTAGTAAAGTAGCGACTGAGGCAACGGAGCAGTTAACTACTGCAACAAATACCACGATTGCAACGGAAAAAGTTATCCCAGAAGCGTTAAACTTTAGTGACGCTTTAGTTGCTAAGGCGCCGGTTGAAGTGTTAAAAGAAATTGCCGCAAATAATATTAAATCAACGGTAATGGCTGAGAACAATATCGGCGTAACGGCAGATCAAGTCGCCAGAGAGATTGTTCGACAAGCGATTGATGCACAAGAATCACCACGTAATGTTGGTATTATTGCCGCTGGAATGGTTGATGCAGCAGCAGATACGAATGCGACACCTGAGCTTGTTATTAAAAGCATTATTCGTCAGGTAACAGAATCAAGTCTCAATACCGTGGAAGTTTCCCAGATATTGTCACAAATGATTCTTGAGGCAAAAGATGACCAAAGAACGGTTGTTATTGATAATATTCTTGCAGAGGAGCAAATTAGTGAAGCGCATATTGTGCAGATCTTTAATGAGCTCAATGAGATCGATCCAGAGGTTGCTGAAGTATTTTCAGAGCAAATGCAATCGACGGATAATAGAAGTAGTGCCTTACAACGTATTGATAATCAGGAGAAATCCACTGGGTTATTAGCGCGACTTAAAGCCAAATTATTTGGTGGATCTGAGGCTGTTGCAGAAACTGCAGATTACTCTGATGCAGAGCATGCTTACCGAGTAAAAATGGCTAAGGCGGAGCTGTTATCCATTGCTAAAAAGAATGATAAAGTTGATAAAAATGAGGATTCAATCTGATTTTTACTTTTCATTTGATCTCGGAGCATCATGGAGTTGTGTAGATGACTTGACAACAACTTGATTGCGATTAAAAGCTAAACCGAGTGTTAATATCTCTTTGACTTGGGGTTGGGCTTTTAGCTCAGTGATGTAGTGCTTCTGGTTAATCTGTGCTAAGGCTTTGTCAGCTAATGCCGCTAAGGTGTCATGATCGCAGTCATCCTTGGCATGCTTGAATTCCATCACAAGACCTAAAGTATTGTTTTTATTGGTGGCTAATGGATACAGTAGCACATCGGCAAAGCCGTCACCTGACTCGCGATTAGAGTGGACGATATGTGTCGCTCTTAATGAGGCGATTAACCCTAATACCAAGCCATGATAGAACTTCTCAGCGGTATAACCGGTGTCGCGGACACTTAATGCTTCAATAATATAGGTGTTTAGTTGCTCACTAAACTGCTCAACACGACCATTGACTAGATTGTCTAAAAAGGACTGGTATTGGACGCCTAAACGGGTATTCAACCAAAATTTAAAGTAATAATTAAGCAAATGCACAATCTCAATGTTCGGTAAGCGCACAATACCATCATACATGACACCGTCGGTGGTGTTGACTTTTGAAGTGGTTAAGTAACCAGCAAACAACAACAAGCTCCATAAGCTACTGCTTTGATAGGATAAGGTATCATAGGTGACATGGCGATCGATAATGACGTCAGCATTTTCACCTTCCATTAGTTGAGTTAATGCCGGATGTACGTCTTGCCGAAACTTTAATAGCAAGTCTTCAATCATCTTGTTATTGGAGGTATGTATCCAGTAGTCATCAAACTGTCCATCATTCTTTAAACAATTCAATATTGACCATGGATTATAGATTTCTAGTCCTGCGAAATTGTAGCCGTTATACCATTTCTGAGCATTGATTTTGTCATTGTCCATATTTTGTATGCTGTATAGCGCATCTAATTCATCATTGGTAAAACCAAAATACTGGCGATATTTAGCATCAAGGAGTGTGTAAACCTGCAGGTTATTGAGCCCTGAGAGCATGCTGTCTTTAGATACGCGTAAGATGCCAGTCATCACACCCTTATGTAATGCATTATTATCTTTAAAGGTATTACTCATTAGATTACGCATCAAAGGCGTTAAGTCTTCGATATAGTTCTCAACATAAGCCGCATTTAAAGGGGTGTCATATTCATCTAATAAGATCACCACGCGCTGTTGGTAATGTTTGGCAAGCAGCTCACTCAATACTTTTAACGCTTGATCAATCTCTGAAATGCTCAATATTTCAAAACGCAAATACTGACGGAATATATCCTTATCAAGCGTATCTAAAGCATCAGAATTTAAGAGCACTCTGTGGCTAGCAAAAACATGACGAATCAGTAGTGATAGCTGCTCGCGTGCAGTTTCAAAATTACGTGCCTTAATGTCTTTAAAGCTGACAAAAATCACCGGATACTTGCCTTGATGTGCCTTTACATAGGCACCATTGTCGACTTTGGCAATTGCTAAGTGATCGAATAAGCCCTGTGTGTCGGTGAAGTCAATCTTATCCGCAAAGAAGTGGTGCAGCATCGACATATTGAGTGTTTTACCAAAGCGTCTTGGGCGGGTGATCAGTATCACTTTGCTGCTATCTTCGATAATATCTTTAATAAATAAACTTTTATCAACAAACAATCCATCTTGAGTAATAATTTCTGCAAAGTTGGATGAACCAATATAAATTTTTTTTGCCATTTTTGCCATAATACGCTACAGGTGGATAATGAATATGATTAATTGACTCTATGGTAATCTTCTCAAAGAAAATTGACAATGGGGTTTTAGCCTAATGGCGCTATTATGAAATGGTGACATAGTAGTGAATCAAGAATAAGTTGAGTTTCAATTACTCCCCTCACCCGTGCAGCTTAAGCTGCACGACCTCTCCCGCAAGGGGAGAGGTGCTAACTGACGCAACTTATTCTTGACTCATTACATAATGATTTTTGACAACGACGTTATTGCGATTAAAAGCTAAACCGAGTGTTAATATCTCTTTGACTTGGGGTTGGGCTTTTAGCTCAGTGATGTAGTGCTTCTGGTTAATCTGCGCTAAGGCTTTGTCAGCTAACGCCGCTAAGGTGTCATGATCACAGTCATCCTTGGCATGTTTGAATTCCATCACAAGTCCTAAAGTATTGTTTTTATTGGTGGCTAATGGATACAGTAGCACATCGGCAAAGCCGTCACCTGACTCGCGATTAGAGTGGACGATATGTGTCGCCCTTAATGAGGCGATTAACCCTAATACCAAGCCATGATAGAACTTCTCAGCGGTATAGCCGGTGTCGCGGACACTTAATGCTTCAATAAGATAGGTGTTTAGTTGCTCACTAAATTGCTCAACACGACCATTGACTAGATTGTCTAAAAAGGACTGGTATTGGACGCCTAAACGGGTATTCAACCAAAATTTAAAGTAATAATTAAGCAAATGGACAATCTCAATGTTCGGTAAGCGCACAATACCATCATAAACGACACCATCGGTGGTGTTGACTTTTGAAGTGGTTAAGTAACCAGCAAACAACAACAAGCTCCATAAGCTGCTGCTTTGATAGGATAAGGTATCATAGGTGACATGGCGATCGATAATGACGTCAGCATTTTCACCTTCCATTAGTTGAGTTAATGCCGGATGCACGTCTTGCCGAAACTTTAACAGCAAGTCTTCAATCATCTTGTTATTGGAGGTATGTATCCAGTAGTCATCATACTTTCCGTTTTTACGCAAGCAATTTAATATTGACCATGGATTATAGATTTCCAGTCCTGCGAAATTGTAGCCGTTGTACCATTTTTGAGCATTGATTTTGTCATTGTCCATATTTTGTATGCTGTATAGCGCATCTAATTCGTCATTAGTAAAGCCGAAATATTGTCGATACTCTTCATCTAACAGGGTATAGACTTCAAGGTTGTTTAGCCCTGAGAGCATGCTGTCTTTAGATACGCGTAAGATGCCAGTCATCACACCCTTATGTAATGCATTATTATCTTTAAAGGTATTACTCATTAGATTACGCATCAAAGGCGTTAAGTCCTCGATATAGTTCTCAACATAAGCCGCATTTAAAGGGGTGTCATATTCATCTAATAAGATCACCACGCGCTGTTGGTGGTGCATGTATAGCATATGACTTAAAAAACGTAAACTGACATCAATTTGTGAGCTACTAAAAACGTCCGTCTGCATGTAATTTTTGAGTTTGATTTTATCCAACTCATCCAACTCATTAGATTGCAACAGGTGGCGATTCTGTCTAAATGTCTCTTGAATTAAAAGTGACAGTTGCTCGCGTGCAGTTTCAAAATTACGTGCCTTAATGTCTTTAAAGCTGACAAAAATCACCGGATACTTGCCTTGATGTGCCTTTACATAGGCACCATCGTCTGCTTTGGCAATTGCTAAGTGATCGAATAAGCCCTGTGTGTCGGTGAAGTCAATCTTATCAGCAAAGAAGTGATGGAGCATCGACATATTGAGTGTTTTGCCAAAGCGTCTTGGGCGGGTGATCAGTATCACTTTGCTGCTATCTTCGATAATATCTTTAATAAATAAACTTTTATCAACAAACAATCCATCTTGAGTAATAATTTCTGCGAAGTTAGATGAACCAATATAAATTTTTTTTGCCATAATACGCTACAGGTGGATAATGAATATAATTAATTGGCTCTATGGTAATCGGCTTAGATGGAATTGACAATGGGGTTTTAGCCTAATGGCGCTAACTTCAGTTAAGAAGTAGCTTGTGAATATAGACTTTGCAACGACGTTAAATCAATCATCCCTGTACTCCCCTCACCCGTGCAGCTTAAGCTGCACGACCTCTCCCGCAAGGGGAGAGGTGCTAACTGACGCAACTTATTCTTGACTCATTACATAATGATTTTTGACAACGACGTTATTGCGATTAAAAGCTAAACCGAGTGTTAATATCTCTTTGACTTGGGGTTGGGCTTTTAGCTCAGTGATGTAGTGCTTCTGGTTAATCTGCGCTAAGGCTTTGTCAGCTAACGCCGCTAAGGTGTCATGATTACAGTCATCCTTGGCATGCTTGAATTCCATCACAAGACCTAAAGTATTGTTTTTATTGGTGGCTAATGGATACAGTAGCACATCGGCAAAGCCATCACCTGACTCGCGATTGGAGTGGACGATATGTGTCGCTCTTAATGAGGCGATTAACCCTAATACCAAGCCATGATAGAACTTCTCAGCGGTATAGCCGGTGTCTCGGACACTTAATGCTTCAATAAGATAGGTGTTTAGTTGCTCACTAAACTGCTCAACACGACCATTGACTAGATTGTCTAAAAAGGACTGGTATTGGACGCCTAAACGGGTATTCAACCAAAATTTAAAGTAATAATTAAGCAAATGGACAATCTCAATGTTCGGTAAACGCACAGTACCATCATAAACGACACCATCGGTGGTGTTGATTTTTTCAGTGGTTAAGTAACCAGCAAACAACAACAAGCTCCATAAGCTGCTGCTTTGATAGGATAAGGTATCATAGGTGACATGGCGATCGATAATGACGTCAGCATTTTCACCTTCCATTAGTTGAGTTAATGCCGGATGTACGTCTTGCCGAAACTTTAACAGCAAGTCTTCAATCATTTGATTATTGGAGGTATGTATCCAGTAGTCATCAAACTGTCCATCATTCTTTAAACAATTCAATATTGACCATGGATTATAGATTTCCAGTCCTGCGAAATTGTAGCCGTTATACCATTTTTGAGCATTGGTTTTGTCATTGTCCATGTTTTGTATGCTGTATAGCGCATCTAATTCATCATTGGTAAAACCAAAATACTGGCGATATTTAGCATCAAGGAGTGTGTAAACCTGCAGGTTATTGAGCCCTGAGAGCATGCTGTCTTTAGATACGCGTAAGATGCCAGTCATCACACCCTTATGTAATGCATTATTATCTTTAAAGGTATTACTCATTAGATTACGCATCAAAGGCGTTAAGTCTTCGATATAGTTCTCAACATAAGCCGCATTTAAAGGGGTGTCATATTCATCTAATAAGATCACCACGCGCTGTTGGTGGTGCATGTATAGCATATGACTTAAAAAACGTAAACTGACATCAATTTGTGAGCTACTAAAAACGTCCGTCTGCATGTAATTTTTGAGTTTGATTTTATCCAACTCATCCAACTCATTAGATTGCAACAGGTGGCGATTCTGTCTAAATGTCTCTTGAATTAAAAGTGACAGTTGCTCGCGTGCAGTTTCAAAATTACGTGCCTTAATGTCTTTAAAGCTGACAAAAATCACCGGATACTTGCCTTGATGTGCCTTTACATAGGCGCCATTGTCGACTTTGGCAATTGCTAAGTGATCGAATAAGCCCTGTGTGTCGGTGAAGTCAATCCTATCCGCAAAGAAGTGATGCAGCATCGACATATTGAGAGTTTTGCCAAAGCGTCTTGGGCGGGTGATCAGTATCACATCACTACCATCGTCAATAATCTCTTTGATAAAAAGAGATTTATCGACAAATAAAGCATTATCAAGAATGATTTTTGCAAAGTTGGATGAACCAATATAAATTTTTTTTGCCATAATACGCTACAGGTGGATAATGAATATAATTAATTGGCTCTATGTTAATCGGCTTAGATTGAATTGACAATGGGGTTTTAGCCTAATAGCACTAACTTCAGTTAAGAAGTAGCTTGTGAATATAGGCTTTGCAACGACGTTAAATCAATCATCCCTGTACTCCCCTCACCCGTGCAGCTTAAGCTGCACGAGCAATCCCGCAAGGGGAGAGGTACTAGCTGACGCAACTTATTCTTGACTCATTACATAATGATTTTTGACAACAACTTGATTGCGATTAAAAGCTAAACCGAGTGTTAATATCTCTTTGACTTGGGGTTGGGCTTTTAGCTCAGTGATGTAATTTTTTTGATTAATCTGCGCTAAGGCTTTGTCAGCTAACGCCGCTAAGGTGTCATGATCGCAGTCATCCTTGGCATGCTTGAATTCCATCACAAGACCTAAAGTATTGGTTTTATTGGTGGCTAATGGATACAGTAGCACATCGGCAAAGCCGTCACCTGACTCGCGATTGGAGTGGACGATATGTGTCGCTCTTAATGAGGCGATTAACCCTAATACCAAGCCATGATAGAACTTCTCAGCGGTATAGCCGGTGTCTCGGACACTTAATGCTTCAATAAGATAGGTGTTTAGTTGCTCACTAAATTGCTCAACACGACCATTGACTAGATTGTCTAAAAAGGACTGGTATTGGACGCCTAAACGGGTATTCAACCAAAATTTAAAGTAATAATTAAGCAAATGGACAATCTCAATGTTCGGTAAGCGCACAATACCATCATAAACGACACCATCGGTGGTGTTGACTTTTGAAGTGGTTAAGTAACCAGCAAACAACAACAAGCTCCATAAGCTGCTGCTTTGATAGGATAAGGTATCATAGGTGACATGGCGATCGATAATGACGTCAGCATTTTCACCTTCCATTAGTTGAGTTAATGCCGGATGTACGTCTTGCCGAAACTTTAATAGCAAGTCCTCAATCATTTGATTATTGGAGGTATGTATCCAGTAGTCATCAAACTGTCCATCATTCTTTAAACAATTCAATATTGACCATGGATTATAGATTTCTAGTCCTGCGAAATTGTAGCCGTTGTACCATTTCTGAGCATTGATTTTGTCATTGTCCATATTTTGTATGCTGTATAGCGCATCTAATTCATCATTGGTAAAACCAAAATACTGGCGATATTTAGCATCAAGGAGTGTGTAAACCTGCAGGTTATTGAGCCCTGAGAGCATGCTGTCTTTAGATACGCGTAAGATGCCAGTCATCACACCCTTATGTAATGCATTATTATCTTTAAAGGTATTACTCATTAGATTACGCATCAAAGGCGTTAAGTCCTCGATATAGTTCTCAACATAAGCTGCATTTAAAGGGGTGTCATATTCATCTAATAAGATCACCACGCGCTGTTGGTGATGTTTATAAAGCATATGACTTAAAAAACGTAAACTGACATCAATTTGGGATGCGCTAAACATAGTGAATTCAAGATACGCTTCAAATGCTTTTTTTTCGGTTGCGTTTAAATGCTTGGATTCTAATAGATAATAATGTGCATTAAAAACCTCGCGCATAAGATAAGAAAGCTGCTCACGTGCGGTGTCAAAATTACGTGCCTTAATGTCTTTAAAGCTGACAAAAATCACCGGATACTTGCCTTGATGTGCCTTTACATAGGCGCCATTGTCGACTTTGGCAATTGCTAAGTGATCGAATAAGCCCTGTGTGTCGGTAAAGTCAATCTTATCCGCAAAGAAGTGATGCAGCATTGATATATTCAGTGTTTTACCAAAGCGTCTTGGGCGGGTGATCAGTATCACATCACTACCATCGTCAATAATCTCTTTGATAAAAAGAGATTTATCAACAAATAAAGCATTATCAAGAATGATTTTTGCGAAGTTGGATGAACCAATATAAATTTTTTTTGCTGTTTTTGCTGTTTCTTTTTTTCTTGTCATAACATACCACAATTAGATAATTAATTGCACTTAGTAATAATTCAAAAATAAGTTGAGTTTTAATAACTCCCCTCACCCGTGCAGCTTAAGCTGCACGAGCAATCCCGCAAGGGGAGAGGTGCTAACTGTCGCAATCTATTCTTGATTCATTACTAGGTCAAATCAAACGATCTCTATGGTAATCCTCTCAAAGTAAATTGACAATGGGGTTTTAGCCTAATGGCATAATGGCACAACCTTGGAGAATCACTCACCGTCCATGGCAGCTTCGCATTGGATCCTCGCGCCCTCTTGCCTTACGGATGAGAAGTCACAGGGTGTCATTGCGAGCATGGATGCGTGGCAATCCATTTTATCAGAGATGATAGATTTAAGTTCGTTGCAAAGCCTATATTTACAAGCCACTTCTTAAAGTAATGCCATTAGATTTTAGCCAATCTCCTAACGCATATCAGACAATCTCTGATAATGAAGTTAATAAAGACCTACTACACAAAACGTGATCCGCCATAACACTATCGCCAAAGCTTGACTATAGTAAACAACATCCAAGGGTGTATTTGTTTGTCCTTGTGGTTTTGACCATTTTAAGGATGCCATAAACCCCGCAGCCAATGGAGTATACAGCCATCGTCAATCCTTCGGCGATAAGTATACCAAGACGAGTAAACGCTCAAGTGTGAAGCGAAAAGGTAAACAAGCTAAAAAAGGTGGTCGCCATGATTAAGCAGCTCTATCAAGTCATCAGAAAGCAGTTATCCAGTGATGATGCCAACTCAGGCATTCTCAACACACAATCAAACAGCGCTAAGCCCTCGATATTTGAGCGTCTACAAGTGCTGAAGAAATCTCCACAAAGTAAAGCGGCGAAGCTAGAACAAGCCAAACAAGATTATCTCAATCAAGCACAACCTTCGCTGTTGCAAGAGCTTGAACCGCGCTTTATGTTCGATGGCGCGGCGATTGAAACGGTTGATTTAGCCGATGGTGTGTCGCAAGATGAACAAGCGTATGTCTTAAGTGCGATCAATGATAATGACAATGCCTATGCTGCCGATAGCTTACTGGCTGCGATTGAGGCTGATAGTGAGGGCTTTGCCGCTGATTATAGTCAATTTAGTGAAGTGATAATTATTGATGCGCGAGTCAAAGACCCACATGTGATTATCAACAGCATCTCACGTGATGCGGCGGTTGAGGTGATCTTACCTGAGCAAAATGGCGTGGATAAAATAGCGGAATTATTACAAAAATACCAAAGTCTTGATGCCATTCATATTGTCTCGCATGGTGATACTGCGCAATTACAACTCGGTGATGTTAACCTTAATGCCAGCAATCTCACGGATTATCAAGCGCAATTACAACAATGGGGGCAAGCGTTAACGGATACGGGCGATATATTATTCTACGGTTGTAATGTCGCTGAAGGCGATCAAGGTCAAGCTTTTGTTGATCAGTTAAAAGCACTAACCAGTGCCGATATAGCCGCATCGATTGATATTACAGGAGGTGAGCTTGTAGATGGTGACAGTATTTTAGAAGAAAGCCAACTTGTTGAAGCGGACGAGATTATTGATTTAGAGCACTATAACCATCAATTGGAATTTACACAACGAGGAGTTGATATTGTTGGTGAAAATTCAGGTGATTGGTTTGGTGATCCGGTTGCAATAAATGAAGATGGCACTAGAGTTGTTATTGGCGGGAGTTTTAATGACGAAGTTGCTACTAATGCAGGTCACGCAAGGGTTTATGAATACAGTGATGGTTCTTGGGAACAAATGGGTGCGGATATTGATGGGGAAAATGCAAATGATTATTTTGGAGAACAAGTCTCAATAAATGCCGATGGTACTATTGTGGCAATAGGCTCTCGTTTAAATGACGATGGTGGTTATAATGTAGGGTATGTAAAAATTTATCAATGGGATACTGATACTCTCACTTGGAATCAAATGGGTACAAATATTGTTGGTGAGGCTGTAGATGATCAATCAGGCTGTTCACTGTCACTGAGCAGCGATGGCACTCGGGTCGCCATAGGCGCTAATCGAAATGATGGTAACGGAACTAGTGCAGGCCATGTAAGGATTTATGAATGGGATACTGACACTCTTGCTTGGAATCAAATGGGTGCTGATATCGATGGTGAAGCTGCAATTGACGAATCAGGCTTTTCAGTATCACTAAGTGCTGATGGCAATAGGGTAGCGATAGGTGCTCCTTACAATGATGGTAGCGCAACATGTAAGGATTTATGGCTGGAGTGGTAGTGCTTGGATACAAGCTGGGGCTGATATTGATGGTGAAGCGGCAGAAGATAACTTTGGCTATAAGGTTGCACTAAGTGCAGACGGTAATATAGTCGCAATATCGAGTAGATTAAACGATGGCAATGGTACTGATTCAGGTCATGTTAGGGTTTATGAATATAATGGCAGCTCTTGGGTACAAATGGGAGCAGATATTGATGGTGAATTTGCAGGGGACTTTTTTGGTTGGGGACTAGCGCTAAGCGCTGATGGTACTAGAGTTGCAGCAGGTTCTAATTTTAATGATGGTGGTGGTCCTAATTCTGGGCATGTAAGGGTTTATGACTACAATGGTAGTGTCTGGATTCAGGTCGGATCTGATGTTGATGGCGCTCCAGGAGAGCAATCAGGAATTGCCATTTCATTAAGTGCCGATGGCAGCTCAATGGTGGTAGGAAACTCAGCTAATAGTGCTAGAGTATATTACGCTGCGCCACCACCGGCAGCTCCGGTTGTTAGTGGACCTGGCGCATTAAGCGATATAGATGAGGATAATATCACCTCTGTAGGTAATACCATTGCCGAAATATTAGGTGATACGGTTACCGATGCTAATTCAGATCCTGAGGGAATTGCGCTTATTGCTGTTGATAACACGCATGGTCAATGGCAGTACACCATAAATAATGGCGTTAATTGGAATAATATAAGCGCTCTTTCTGAAACGAATGCGCTGTTGCTTGCGGCAGACGATGCGAGTACCAAAATTCGCTTTGTCCCAAATAGTAATTATTATGGTGCCAGTGGTGATATTACTTATCGGGCGTGGGATCAAACATCAGGCAGCAACGGTGATACAGGTGTTGATGTGTCGGTTAATGGAGGGTCTACTTCTTTTAGTGCCGCTACAGCAACGGCAAGCTTAACCGTTAATGCCGTCAATGACGCCCCTGTTATCACCGCATTAACTGCAGTTGCCCCGACTTTCCAAGAAAATGGCAGTCCACAGAATGTCTTTAGTGGTGCGGATATTGACTTTGTTGAGGGTACTGATAATGCGCTTGAGATAATTTTTGAGGTTAGTGGCTTAGCCAATGGCAGCGATGAGAAGCTTTATATTGATGGTGAAGCGATCGATCTGGTTGCAGGTTCAGGGACAACAACAGCCAATAGCTATGATTATGCTGTTGCTATTAATGCAACGACGGCAACCATTACCATTAACCGTGCCGCGAATATTACTAAAGCCGACATTGATGCACTCATCAATGGCTTACAATATCAAAACACCAGTGAAGAGCCATTGGGTAGTACACGCACGGTTGAGCTGGTGAGCATACAAGACTCAGGGGGTACAGCCAATGGCGGTAGTGATGTCGGGACATTTAATTTGCAATCGGTGGTAACCATTAATGCGGTGAATGATGAACCTGTTGTTAGCAGCACTGGACTTAGCCCAAGTTTCCAAGAAAACGCTAGTGCGCAAAACGTATTTAGTGGCACTAGTATTGATTTGGTTGAATCAGCAGATAAAGTAAAAACCATTACCTTAAGTGTCAATTCACTGCAAAATGGCGCAGATGAGAAGCTTTATATCGATGGTCAAGCAATTGATTTAGTGGATGCCAACACAGGCACAACGACTGCGAATGGTTATGACTATAGCATTACTGAAAGTGGTGGTACGGCAACCATTACCATTACTAAAGTAGGTGATATTGAAATTATTGATGCCGAGAGTTTGATTAACGGTTTGCAATACGAGAACACCAGTGACGACCCATTGGGCAGTACACGCACGGTTGAGTTAGTCAGCCTTCAAGATAATGGCGCTACAGCAAATGATGGTGATGACCTTGATGATGTAAATATCATATCAACGGTAACCTTAACCGCGGTTAATGATGCGCCCGTTGTCAGTGTCACGCCAGTAGTCACTCCTGTGTATACAGAAGGAGCAGCAGCTCAAAATATCTTTAGCAGTACGAATATTAATTTGGTTGAAACAAGTGACAAAGTTAAAACCATTATTTTTACGGTAAGCGGTTTGGAAAATGCCCAAGATGAGAAGCTTTATATCGATGGTGAAGCTTTAGATCTTGTCAATAGTAGCGGAACAACATCGGCTAATAGCTATGCTTATACTATTACTGAAAGCGCTGGTGTTGCGACAATTACCATTGATCAACTCGGTGATATAGCGGTTGCTGATGCGCAAAACCTAATCGATAACGTGCAATATGCCAATAGCAGTGATCATCCAACAGGGGTAAACCGTACGGTTGAGTTGGTTAGCATTCGAGATAATGGCGGCACTGGAAATGGTGGTGTTGATACAGTTAATGTCAATGAAGCGGTCGTGATTAGTCTGACTGCAATCAACGATGCACCAAGCATTAAAGCGCCAAGTGAAGCTGTTTTATTACAAGCAACCTCGCTAAGCTTTGATGCCGGTCAAGGTCTTATTCAACTAAGTGATATTGATGCCGGTAGCAATGATATTGAATTAACGATTTCAGTGACTAATGGTATTTTGACATTGTCACAAGATAGCGGGTTAACGTATCAAGATGGGACGAATAATAATGAATCATTGATTACTGTACAAGGAACGCTTAGTGACATTAATAATGCCTTGTCCAATCTGATTTACACACCAACGACAACCTTTACAGGACTTGACACGTTATCGCTTAGTATTGATGATCTAGGTAGTACTGGTGGTGGCTCATTAACGGCTACTCAAGATGTGAGTATTAACGTCAATGCCGTGGCTGATCTTAGCATTGTTGAGCTCAATATTGATGATCCCGGTTTTGATGAAAGTAATTTTGTGACACTGTTAGTTAAAAATAGTGCAACGATTGCAACGGGTACACAATTGCTGATTAATATTAATGAGAGTGATAATCTAAGCGGTACGGTTGTGGCTCAGTTTGACGGCAGCAATTGGGTGGCTCAAAATGGCGCCAGCATTAATGCCACACAAAGCCAAGCAGGTAGCAACTATAGTACGGTGGTGATTGAGGCAGGCAGTGATTGGTTAAAACATACCGAAGCCCATGCTATTGCCTTGGTCAGTGGCAGTAATGTATTAGAGCTATTAAGCTACAAAGGCAATATCTCTTTTGATTACGAAGGCAGCTCATATCTGTCGACTGATATTGGTTTGTTGTCACGTTCAAATGCAACTGATATTGTCACAACGAACTCGAATGTATCGCTTAAACGGAATGTATTCAATGATGACTGGCAAATCAATCGTGATAGTAATTTCTATGCTGAGCGTGGTGCGTTACCATTATGGATTAATGATAGCGTGCATGAAGCAGTTGCCAATCCGTTGCAAGCCGATGCGTTTATTTCGATGTTTCAATATGATCCGGCAGGCGGACCTATTTCGGGTGCAAATAACTTCGTCTCAATCGTTGTCAAGGGTGATGTTGATTTCAGTGGCTATAAACTGGTCACTGAATTGGCAGATGGTACTTATAGCAGTGGTGTTAATGGTACCGTTATATTGGATAATACTGCCAATGTTTGGAGTGCAGAAAATGGCTATTCTGTTGAAAGCTTAGCTTATCCAGCTGAGGGCTATACCGTATATGCAGTGTATGGTGAGGATCTAAGTAATAATGAAGGTGCATTTGTGCTCTTAGATGCCAATGATAAACCGGTGGACTTCATCAGTTATGCGCATGAGTTTGAGGTGACCTTTGGCAGTGATCTATATCGCAGCTTAATTGCCGGTGAGCAAACCAATGAAGATTTTGTGTTTATGCGCACAGCGGATTCAAGCTTTATTCCATTATTTGATCTATCTGAAAGCGATGGCATCAGAGCGG
Organism: Cysteiniphilum sp. GTC20157; assembly: GCF_055396795.1. NCBI lineage: Bacteria > Pseudomonadati > Pseudomonadota > Gammaproteobacteria > Thiotrichales > Fastidiosibacteraceae > Cysteiniphilum > Cysteiniphilum sp. GTC20157. The sequence goes on from NZ_AP044698.1 coordinate 58,269, forward strand.
GGGCTAATGGCGTCGATGATCGCGTTGAAATAGATCATCGCGTTGATCTACCTGATTACTTGTTATCAACGACAACAGTCTCGCCAACCACCGATTATCAGACATCAGGTCTATTTATCAGTGCATTAAGTTATCATCCGAATGCGCAAGGTGCCGGCAGCTCTGAGGAGTTTATTGAGCTGATATATCGCGATGGACAAGTCACGGATGGCACGAAGCTCTATGCTAATATCACCGCAGATGATGCCAATGGTCAGCATATTGCTACCTTTAGCACAGGTGTTTGGGTAGCTGAGACGGGTTTCACTTTGGATGTGGCAGATCAAATGCATGAAGCAGGCTTCAATGCCGTGGCATTTACCAGTAGTAGTGCCAACTGGTTAGTTGATGGGCCGCAAGGCTTTGCATTAACCGATGCCAGTGATAATTTGATTGAATTTGTAAGTGTCGAAGGTCCTGTGCAAAGTAACTTCAACGGCATCAATTATGTCTCTAATATGATAGAAGTGTATCACACAGATGATAATGCCGGTGTGTTAAAACGCCAAAGTAATAATACTTGGGCACGTAATTTTGAAACGGATCATTTTACCAGTAAAGGCTTACTTGAAGCCGGTGAGTTTGTGCATAGACCGTTCTCAGATAACGCCACTAAAGCAACCGATTCAGACGCTAACTACACCTTCCAGATCAGTGATTTTACCTTTGCCGATAATGATACCGGTAATAGCTTACAAGCAGTTAAGATCACGACATTGCCAGCAAGTGGAACTTTGAAACTTAATGGTAGTGCCATTAGTCAAAATGATAGCATTTCTGTAGCAGATATTAGCGCTGGAAACCTTACCTTTGATGGTGTGATTGCACTAGGAAGCGCGCAAGATACCTTTGACTTTAAAGTAAATGATGGCACGTTTGATTCTTCTCAAGAATATACAATGACGATGAATATGCCAGAGACATTGGATGTCAACAACGATGGTACAGCAGATGCTGTTGTGCCTTATGGCACAATATATGTTGACAATGGTACTGATTTCACGATTACCACGCCACTGGGTAATGTGTTAACGCTGCCTGAGTTAAGTTTAGGGGATACAGCAACCATTATCACCGAGGACGCAGCAGGTAGTTTGATGATTGATGTTAATGGTGATGGCGTAGATGCCACCGTGCCTAGTGGATCAACGCTTGCAAATATTAATACGGATGACTCAGAGATAACGATCACAACAGATCCAAATGGTGATGGCACTTTGGAAAGTACAGTGACCGTTTCTTTTAATGCCAATGCCGGTGTGACGGATGATGGCACCATTGTGACATTAGACTCAGATGGTGATGGTACATTAGATGTCACCGCGCCAAGTGGTTCAACGATGGTCAGCGATGGCACAACAGTGACGGTAGCGACGGTTGCAGGGGGGCAATATACAACACCCGTTAATCAAAATATGCAAATCACAGATAATGGCAATAACACGGTAACCGTCGATGCAAATAATGATGGAACGATTGATGTCGTCATCCCTGATGATGCCGACTTTACCAATAATGGTGATGGTACGTACACCGTTACAGATAGTCAAGGCGACAGTGTGACGTTGCCATTGAATACCGATGCGACCATTTCTGAGGGAGCAGTCGGCACACTTGACGTTGATTTAGATAATAATGGTACCAATGATGTCACCTTACCGAATGGCTCAAGTGTGGTTGATAACGGCGATGGCACCCAAACCATTACTGATCCTAATGGTGATAGTGTTACGATACCGATCAATAGTAATGCCATTATCAGCACAGCAAGTGCAGGTGAAATCACGGTTGATTTAGATGGTGATGGTACAGACGATGTCACCGTGCCATCAGGCAGCGGTATTGTCGATAATACACCTGATGATACCTTAACGATTACAACAAACGATGGCAGTGTATTCACCATCCCTAAAGAGGCACAAGCGATCATTACCGATGATGGCACGACGGCTTCTTTAGATACTGATGGCGATGGCACAGCCGATGTCACCGCGCCAAGTGGTTCAACGATGGTTAGCGATGGCACAACAGTGACGGTAGCGACGGTTGCAGGGGGGCAATATACGACACCCGTTAATCAAAATATGCAAATCACAGATAATGGCAATAATACGGTCACTGTCGATGCAAATAATGATGGAATGATTGATGCCGTCATCCCTGATGATGCGCACTTTACCAACAATGGTGATGGTACGTACACCGTTACAGATAATGAAGGCGACAGCGTGACGTTGCCATTGAATACCGATGCGACCATTTCTGAGGGAGCAGTCGGCACACTTGACGTTGATTTAGATAATAATGGTAGCAATGATGTCACCTTGCCGAATGGCTCAAGTGTCGTTGATAATGGCGATGGTACCCAAACGATTACCGATCCTAATAATGATAGTGTGACGATACCAATCAATAGCAATGCCATTATCAGCACAGCAAGTGCAGGTGAAATCACGGTTGATTTAGATGGTGACGGGACAGTCGATGTCACCGTGCCATCAGGCAGCGGTATTGTCGATAATGCACCTGATGATGATACCTTAACGATTACAACAGACGATGGCAGTGTATTCACCATCCCTAAAGAGACACAAGCGATCATTACTGATAATGGTACTGCGACTTCTTTAGACACCGATGGCAATGGCACAGCCGATGTCAGCGCGCCAAGTGGTTCAACGATGGTCAGTGATGGCACAACAGTGACGGTAGCGACGGTTGCAGGGGGTCAATATACGACACCCGTTAATCAAAATATGCAAATCACAGATAATGTCAATAACACGGTCACTGTCGATGCAAATAATGATGGAACGATTGATGTCGTCATCCCTGATGATGCGCACTTTACCAATAATGGTGATGGTACCTACACCGTTACAGATAGTGAAGGCGACAGTGTGACGTTGCCATTGAATACCGATGCGACCATTTCTGAGGGATCAGCCGGCACACTTGACGTTGATTTAGATAATAATGGTAGCAATGATGTCACCTTACCGAATGGCTCAAGTGTGGTTGATAACGGCGATGGTACCCAAACCATTACTGATCCTAATGGTGATAGTGTTACGATACCGATCAATAGTAATGCCATTATCAGCACAGCGAATGCAGGTGAAATCACTGTTGATTTAGATGGTGATGGGACAGTCGATGTCACCGTGCCATCAGGCAGCGGTATTGTCGATAATACACCTGATGATACCTTAACGATTACAACAAACGATGGCAGTGTATTCACCATCCCTAAAGAGACACAAGCGATCATTACTGATAATGGTACTGCGACTTCTTTAGACACTGATGGCAATGGCACAGCCGATGTTACCGCACCAAGTGGTTCAACGATGGTCAGTGATGGCACAACAGTGACGGTAATGACGGTTGCAGGGGGTCAATATACGACACCCGTTAATCAAAATATGCAAATCACAGATAATGGCAATAACACGGTCACTGTCGATGCAAATAATGATGGAACGATTGATGTCGTCATCCCTGATGATGCGCACTTTACCAATAATGGTGATGGTACGTACACCGTTACAGATAGTGAAGGCGACAGCGTGACGTTGCCATTGAATACCGATGCGACCATTTCTGAGGGAGCAGCCGGCACACTTGAGGTTGATTTAGATAATAATGGGTCCAATGATGTCACCTTACCGAATGGCTCAAGTGTGGTTGATAATGGCGATGGCACCCAAACCATTACTGACCCTAATGGTGATAGTGTTACGATACCAATCAATAGCAATGCCATTATCAGCACAGCAAGTGCAGGTGAAATCACGGTTGATTTAGATGGTGATGGTACAGACGATGTCACCGTGCCATCAGGCAGCGGTATTGTCGATAATACACCTGATGATACCTTAACGATTACAACAGACGATGGCAGTGTATTCACCATCCCTAAAGAGACACAAGCGATCATTACTGATAATGGTACTGCGACTTCTTTAGACACCGATGGCAATGGCACAGCCGATGTCAGCGCGCCAAGTGGTTCAACGATGGTCAGTGATGGCACAACAGTGACGGTAGCGACGGTTGCAGGGGGTCAATATACGACACCCGTTAATCAAAATATGCAAATCACAGATAATGTCAATAACACGGTCACTGTCGATGCAAATAATGATGGAACGATTGATGTCGTCATCCCTGATGATGCGCACTTTACCAATAATGGTGATGGTACCTACACCGTTACAGATAGTGAAGGCGACAGTGTGACGTTGCCATTGAATACCGATGCGACCATTTCTGAGGGATCAGCCGGCACACTTGACGTTGATTTAGATAATAATGGTAGCAATGATGTCACCTTACCGAATGGCTCAAGTGTGGTTGATAACGGCGATGGTACCCAAACCATTACTGATCCTAATGGTGATAGTGTTACGATACCGATCAATAGTAATGCCATTATCAGCACAGCGAATGCAGGTGAAATCACTGTTGATTTAGATGGTGATGGGACAGTCGATGTCACCGTGCCATCAGGCAGCGGTATTGTCGATAATACACCTGATGATACCTTAACGATTACAACAAACGATGGCAGTGTATTCACCATCCCTAAAGAGACACAAGCGATCATTACTGATAATGGTACTGCGACTTCTTTAGACACTGATGGCAATGGCACAGCCGATGTTACCGCACCAAGTGGTTCAACGATGGTCAGTGATGGCACAACAGTGACGGTAATGACGGTTGCAGGGGGTCAATATACGACACCCGTTAATCAAAATATGCAAATCACAGATAATGGCAATAACACGGTCACTGTCGATGCAAATAATGATGGAACGATTGATGTCGTCATCCCTGATGATGCGCACTTTACCAATAATGGTGATGGTACGTACACCGTTACAGATAGTGAAGGCGACAGCGTGACGTTGCCATTGAATACCGATGCGACCATTTCTGAGGGAGCAGCCGGCACACTTGAGGTTGATTTAGATAATAATGGGTCCAATGATGTCACCTTACCGAATGGCTCAAGTGTGGTTGATAATGGCGATGGCACCCAAACCATTACTGACCCTAATGGTGATAGTGTTACGATACCAATCAATAGCAATGCCATTATCAGCACAGCAAGTGCAGGTGAAATCACGGTTGATTTAGATGGTGATGGTACAGACGATGTCACCGTGCCATCAGGCAGCGGTATTGTCGATAATACACCTGATGATACCTTAACGATTACAACAGACGATGGCAGTGTATTCACCATCCCTAAAGAGACACAAGCGATCATTACTGATAATGGCACGACGGCTTCTTTAGATACTGATGGCGATGGCACAGCCGATGTCACCGCGCCAAGTGGTTCAATGATGGTGAGCGATGGCACAACAGTGACGGTAGCGACGGTTGCAGGGGGGCAATATACGACACCCGTTAATCAAAATATGCAAATCACAGATAATGGCAATAACACGGTCACTGTCGATGCAAATAATGATGGAACGATTGATGTCGTCATCCCTGATGATGCGCACCTTACCAATAATGGTGATGGTACCTACACCGTTACAGATAATGAAGGCGACAGTGTGACGTTGCCACTGAATACCAATGCGACCATTTCTGAGGGCGCAGCCGGCACACTTGACGTTGATTTAGATGGTGATGGTACAACGGATGTCACCGTGCCGTCAGACAGCAGTATTGTTGATAATGCACCTGATGATACCTTAACGATTACAACAAACGATGGCAGTGTATTCACCATCCCTAAAGGGACACAAGCGATCATTACCGATGATGGCACGACGGCTTCTTTAGATACTGATGGTGATGGCACAGCCGATGTTACCGCACCAAGTGGTTCAACGATGGTCAGCGATGGTGATGAGGTTGTGACGACATTAACTAGTGGCGAGCAAATCACCACAGATGTTAATAGTGGTGCGGTGATTACTGATAATGGTGGCAATAGTGTTACGGTTACCAATAGCGATGGTTCTGAGATTGCTGTGGATTTAACCGGTGATGGCACAACCGATGCGATCATCAGTAGTGGCATGACGGTAGCCGATGCCGGTGGTGGCAATATCATTGTCACCGATGCGGACAATGACAGCGTGATCTTACCGGCAAATAGTGATGCAACCATTTCTGAGGGAGCAGCCGGCACACTTGAGGTTGATTTAGATAATAATGGTACCAATGATGTCACCTTCCCAAGTGGCTCAAGTGTAGTTGATAATGGTGATGGCACCCAAACCATTACTGACCCTAATGGTGATAGTGTTACGATACCGATCAATAGTAATGCCATTATCAGCACAGCGAATGTAGGTGAAATCAGCGTTGATTTAGATGGTGATGGGACAGTCGATGTCACCGTGCCATCAGGCAGCAGTATTGTTGATAATACACCTGATGATACCGTAACGATTACAACAGACGATGGCAGTGTATTCACCATCCCTAAAGGGACACAAGCGGTCATTACTGATGATGGCACGACGGCTTCTTTAGATACTGATGGTGATGGCACAGCCGATGTTACCGCACCAAGTGGTTCAACGATGGTCAGCGATGGTGATGAGGTTGTGACCACATTAGCTGGTGGCGAGCAAATCACCACAGATGTTAATAGTGGTGCGGTGATTACTGATAATGGTGGCAATAGTGTTACGGTTACCAATAGCGATGGTTCTGAGATTGCTGTGGATTTAACCGGTGATGGCACAACCGATGCGATCATCAGTAGTGGCATGACGGTAGCCGATGCCGGTGGTGGTAATATCATTGTCACCGATGCGGATAATGACAGTGTGATCTTACCGGCAAATAGTGATGCAACCGTTTCTGAGGGAGCAGCCGGCACACTTGAAGTTGATTTAGATAATGATGGTACCAATGATGTGACCGTAGTCAACGGCTCAAGTGTGGTTGATAATGGCGATGGCACCCAAACCATTACTGACCCTAATGGTGATAGTGTTACGATACCGATCAATAGTAATGCCATTATCAGCACAGCGAATGCAGGTGAAATCAGCGTTGATTTAGATGGTGATGGTACAACGGATGTCACCGTGCCATCAGGCAGCGGTATTGTTGATAATACACCTGATGATACCGTAACGATTACAACAAACGATGGCAGTGTATTCACCATCCCTAAAGAGACACAAGCGATCATTACCGATGATGGCACGACGGCTTCTTTAGATACTGATGGCGATGGGACAGCCGATGTCACCGCGCCAAGCGGAGCAACGATGGTCAGTGATGGTGATGAGGTTGTGACGACATTAGCTGGTGGCGAGCAAATCACCACAGATGTTAATAGTGGTGCGGTGATTACTGATAATGGAGGCAATAGTGTTACGGTTACCAATAGCGATGGTTCTGAGATTGCTGTGGATTTAACCGGTGATGGCACAACCGATGCGATCATCAGTAGTGGCATGACGGTAGCCGATGCCGGTGGTGGCAATATCATTGTCACCGATGCGGATAATGACAGTGTGATCTTACCGGCAAATAGTGATGCAACCGTTTCTGAGGGAGCAGCCGGCACACTTGAAGTTGATTTAGATAATGATGGTACCAATGATGTGACCGTAGTCAACGGCTCAAGTGTGGTTGATAATGGCGATGGCACCCAAACCATTACTGACCCTAATGGTGATAGTGTTACGATACCAATCAATAGTAATGCCATTATCAGCACAGCGAATGCAGGTGAAATCACTGTTGATTTAGATGGTGATGGGACAACAGATATCACCGTCCCATCAGGCAGCAGTATTGCCACTAATGCTTCTGATGGTACTTTAACGGTGACAACAACCGATGGTAGCACTGTTACGTTACCTGACGATACTGGTGCCAACATTATAGAGAATAATGGTCAGATTATCGTAGACATTGACGGTGATGGAACACCGGAGATTACTGCCCCAAGTGGCTCAACTATCGTTGATCAAGCCGATGGCACTATTGGCATCGATATTGATGGTAATGGCACGATGGATGCAACGATCAATGAAGATGATAATGTCACCGTGACGGATAATAATGATGGCACCATTTCTATTGACACCGATGGTGATGGTACAGCAGATGCCACGATTAATAACAATGAGAACGCACATATCACGACGAACCCTGATGATAGTGTCAATATTGATTTTGGTGGAGATGGTATAGATGCCGTTATTCCACAAGGCTCGACAGTTATTAACAATGATGATGGTACAGTTACGGTTAACACAGAAAATGGTGAGGTTCAAATTTCTGCAAACCAAAATATAGCGATTAGCGATAATCCGGATGGCACCATTAACTTTGATGTTGGCAATGATGGCATTGTTGATATCATTGGTGATGCTAATACCCAAGTTGTTGTTGATAATGATGTGATAAATGTCACTACACCTAATGGTATTGCTGTATCTGTTCCGGCAAATGAACAGGTTGCAATCCAAGATGATCCGGCGACTGGACTAGCAATCATAGACTTCGGTTATAACGGGGTTTATGATGTCAAGGTGCCTGATGGTTCTATGATTACAACAGCAGGTCAAAGCCTCATAGTTCAGACACTATCAGGTGATACGATCAATGTTCAAAAGGATTCGCAATCAGATATTACTGTGCCTGCGGTTAACGTTTATTTAGATCGTTCAGTAATCGCGGTGCAACCTAATGCGCAAGGTGAATACCGTATTGGCGGAGGGAATATTGATAATGCTACTGTCAATATTGCTGATCGCTCCACACCTGTTGACTTTAGTGCTGCGTTTTCAGGCTTTGCTAAAAACACAGTCATAACGCTTAATCAGGAGACGTTTGCAAGTGGTTCTGGTACGATTGATGCTCCGTTTAGTGCAGAGTTCCAAGGTGGGACAAAAGCCACAATTGCTAGCTTGTTAAGTAGTGATAATGTTGAGGCACGCATAACGGGTGTGACACCTGAGCAAGGTCAAATAGAAACCGTACTAAATGGTAATAAGATTGATATTATATTTGTTGCAAACCCTACTTTCTCGGGTCAAGTTGATATGGTACTTGATGTCCATCAAAATGGGGTTTTGGTTGATAAACATCACTTTACCTTGAAAGTTATTCAAACCCCAGATGTATTAAGTTCAGATAATAATGCAGCAAATAATACACGTATAACAAGCAATGTGAATGTCGAAGCAAAAGCCTCTGCTGTGGCGAAGATTGCTGAAACCGAAGTTTTATCAAGTAAACCGATTGAGATTGAGCAAACAGCAGTTAAGGTAAATTTTAAAGCAGCAGTTGATCAAGGTCAAAGAGTGGAAGTATTAACCGAGATTGCTAGTAATACGATCAAGGAAAGCTTATTAGATACAGCAAGCACACAAGATAATACGCAAGATATGGTTAAACAAATCGTGCGTGATGCAGTTGCAGCGCAGCAAAATGAGGTTATTAAACTGCAAGATGTTGGTAAGATTGCAGCAGGTATGGTTAATGGCGCGCTTGATGTCAGTAGTAACACACAGTTTGTGGTCAAAGGCGTTGTCGAGCAAACCATTGCGTCAGGTTATAATGCTGCAGAAGTTGCCGAAGTGTTAACCCAGATGATATTAGAGACAGATGAGAGTGAGCGTATCGATGTGGTGCGTTCAATTGCCAATGAAACACAGTTAAGTCCAGAACATATTGAGCAAGTCTTTAATTACTTGCAAGCACAAAATCCAGCGTTGGCTGAGGTGTTCGCCCAAGAGCTGCAATCATCTTCTGTTAATGCAAATCCACAAGATGCAAGTAATCACATTAACCCATTTGAAAAAGATAAAAAACAAGGTCTATTGGCTAAGCTTAAAGCGGTTATTTTAAAAGGAAAAGATGACTATCAAGACATTGATTTAGCGCAATACGATGAAAGTCAACAAAAATATAACATTCAGCTTGCAAAGGCACAGTTATTGACTATGGTTAGTAAGGAAAAGGATAAGACAAAACAAGACAAGTTGTAAGGATTAAACCTATACCCTTCATAAATCAGGGCAGTCAAATGGTTGGTGGTGGGTATATGCAATGAGCTTGAATCATTTAAAGAAGGAGAAAGTTATTATGGGTATTTATAAAAAGGAACTAGGATGCAGGAAAGGCACTTGTGTCAAACAAATTGCTTTGATATTTGTGCCGTTAATCATGGCCGGTTGTAGCATTACGCCAACAGCAGTTGATCATGAAACGCAATTGAATAATACCTATAAAGGATTACATAATGCGTTCAATGCGCAACAGGCGATTAATCATAAGATTACATTATCTGAAGCGATTGCGCGCACGTTGAAATATAACCTTGACCATAAAGTGCAACAAGCACAATTAATGCTCGAATCGGGTAATTTAAAAGCAGCCTATATGGAAATGCTACCGGCCCTTAATATGGGTGTTGATTACAGCTTTAGAAATAATGATTTAATCCAAAACCTCGTAGACTCCAATGGTCAAGTCGTATCGGGAGATCAGAGCTTCACCCCGCGCGAGGTGATTAATCAATCATACGGTTTGCAATGGAGTTTGTTGGATCTTGGTTTGAGTTACACCAGAGCGCAACAACAAGCTAATCGTGTGATGATAGCCGAAGAAGAGCGTCGTAAGATCACTCAACAATTGATTCAGGAAGTGGTTTCCGCTTACTGGAAGGCGTGGACGGCACAAACGATGATTTCTGAAGTGACTCGCTTTAAGGAAAAAGCAGAATTAGCCTTGAAGCGCTCCAAAGAGGCAGCCAGCAGCAAAGCCAACACCCCGCAAATTGAGCTTGATTATCAACAAGTACTAATTAAAGCGATTCGTAAAATCAATCAATTAAATGCACAAATTGCGGATGCGAAAGCCACTTTAGCGCGTTTAATGAATGCCTCTTTAGGCAGTGAATTTGAGCTAACCAATCCAGGGACTGATTTGGCGCAACTGCCAGATATTAATCCACAGTTTGAAAAAATGGATACTTTAGCATTGATATATCGCCCGGAATTACGCCAAGCTTCATATCAAGCCGAGATTGCCAAAAAAGGGATTCAAGCGGCAATTATCAATATGCTGCCGGGTATTGATTTTACCTTTGGCTATAATGCTACAAATAATGAGTTTATGAAAAACCAATACTGGTTGGGAGGCAACATCGGTGCCTCGCTTAATTTGATTCAAACGGTATTAACCGGTCCATATGCCATTAATCTTGCCAATCAAACGCATAGCTTTGAACAGTTAAAACAAATTGCAACTACGATTACGGTATTAACCCAAGTGCGTATTGCCTATACGAACTATTTATTATGGCAAGAAGATGCTCACTATGCAGTGCAAGAGGCCAAAGTATCGATGTCGCTTTTTGAACATGCTGAAAAACTTGAAAAAGCCAATCAAGGCAATGAGCAAATCACCATACGTCGAGGTATTGAAGCGATTTCGGCACAGTTTGACAAAGATGTCACCTTAGCGCGTGCGCATGAAGCGCTCTCTAAACTCTATCAATCAATTGGTTTAGATATCATGCCTGCTGAAGCGCGCAATATGCCGTTAGCTGAGCTTGAGAAAAAAGTCACCTCGGTGCTCAAAGCACAAAGCCAAGGTGAGTTTAATCATCAGATTGATAAAGCCTATGCGGATATTAAGCCAACTTTAGATAAGATCAAAAGTGATATGTTGTTAGAAAGATCAGAGAAAGACAAATCAGAAGATCAAGAAAAACCAAAAGTGCTAGATAATAAAGAAGATGCATCGGCTAAGGATAACGCCAAGATAAAAGAATAGAAATAGCGCAATTAACCACCGTAGTACCTCATCCTTTAAATAAGTAAATATTATGTCGCCTGTAGAACTCTCCCCTTATATGTCCATTTAAATGGCTTAGCCAATACATCATTAAAGTACCCAATAAATGCCGTTATTTTATCTTTAAGCTCAACTGTTGACTTCGTAGATAAACGTTTAAGTAATCGCTTAACCAAAATGCTAAACCATATCTCAACTTGATTAAGCCATGAAGCATGTTTCGGTGTATATACAAACCGAATACGATGTGAACTATCTTCAAGAAACGCTTTACGTGTTTGCATGTTTTTCAACACGCCATGTTTGCCTTTTTCACCAATATCCACCCCAGTAATACCACACAAATTAAGCACTAGCAAAACCAACGCTTCAGACATGTGCGTATTTAATTGATCAACAACGAAAACCCAATTAGCCTTAGGCTTCGTTTGCACTGTTTGCTCGACATGATTCTTGAAATCTTCTTCCGTTCTGGTATCACCTATGGTTGGAGCAATTATTTTACCTGAAGCAATATCAAAATTTGCAATTAAACATTGTGTGCCATGGCGTTCATAGCTGTTATCAACGCGTTCACAATGATCCAGATTCATTGGAGTGATTTGACGCTCCAATGCCTGTATCCCTGTTTTCTCATCACAACTGACCACTTGAAGCATGTCATTGTCCTTTTCATCATATGCTTTTTGATAGGTGTTGCACACTTGCGCTACTTCATGATCAAATGTGGCTTGATCCTCAATGGGTGTGTGTATCCACTGTTTTACCTTATGGGGCTTTATATCTGCCTGATTTTAAAAAAACATGTAGTTGGGAAATTGAAATGCTGTCCACTATTTGTCGTTTAACTAACTCTGCAGCCAAACTTGGTAAACTCCAATGACTTAAAGGAAGCCCTGATTTTTCTGGTGCTTCGCAAGCAACGCTTATAATTTTACAAATTTGCTCTGCGCTAAACTTTGCAGGTGTTCCTTCTCTAGGTAGATCATCAAGTATTTCGCATATAGCTCGCTCATACTCAATACCTTTTATTTCTTCTCGTTCAAGGCATGCAAGTTTTTCTGAAGCATTATTCCAACGATCACGCCATTTGCCTACCGTGCTAGCTACTATATTCAACTCAGAAAGTGTATCTTTTGTGCGTCTATGATCTGCGCTGTCAAGAATAATCTTGGCTCTTAGTTTATAGCGATATTGTCCCGTATTTGATGTATGCAGTTTTGACAGAATATGTCTTTGTTTTTCAGTCAGAATAATTGCTTGTTTAGCCTTTGCCATTGTCGCTTTAATAGTCAGTCATTTATAAGGATTTATTATACTACATTTTGTCTTTGTTTATTTAGAATATGCAGCAGTAGTAATAATTCAAAAATAAGTTGAGCTTCAATTACTCCCTCTATCAAATGTCAACTAATTAAAATCAACACAAACTACTTCACAACTAACCCCGCAAAATGATTTACGATGGGTATACTATTAGGTTCACTCAGGAGCAACCGCCGATTTGCCATGAGATTCTTTCCAGTAGAATTGGTTCTCAACAATCGGTTGTTGGTTTTGCGGCATCGCATAGTTTTGATTATTTGGATTGTAATAACCCGGTGTTTTCGGCTGACTATCGGCATTCGGCGAGTCAAAAGCGCTAAACTGATTATGTGTGCAGGCGCTTAGTATGATGGCGAATGATCCGATAAATATTGCATTGATTAATTGTTTTCTGGTCATCATGGGATAAATCCTTTTAGTCAAATATCTTCAAAGTATCGTAGATAAAATATCGATTTGCAAGTAAATGCTGGATCATGGTAGAGGTTGTTATTTAAAAAATGATAGAATTGCCAGTGTTATATTAAATAAAAATTGCTTAGGATAAATTCAATGAATCAAATAAAAAAAGTCATGTTGTTAAGTGCGGCATCGCTATTATGTATTAGCGCTTATGCTGATAGTAATACACCTTCAGAGTCAACGATTAGTTTTTCTAAAAGTAGTGAAATCGTCGTTAAGTCAACGACTGCATTGGTAAATGTTATTGTCAATGCAACGGCTTTGCAGGGCGATAATACGATTATTCAAAAAGCAGCGATTCAAAATCTATCAGGTGTTTTACCTAAGATTGACTGGAAGGTGGTAGATTACAAAGAAAAGCAAGCAGATAGCGGTGCGCAAAATATCCGATTGGTTATTCAAGCGCGTTTAACCAGTGAAGAAATCAAAACCTTGCAAAAAGAGTTAAAGAACAATAACTCAAATAATAGCCGCTTCAAAGTTGAGGTCGTTAATTTTGACCCAACCGCTGAAATGTTAGATCAAGCCAAAGATAATACGATGATTTCGATGTATCAATCGATTGAACAATATGTCAATGACTTCAATAGCAAAACCAATAGCCATTATTTTATTCGTTCAGTCAATTATAGTGTTAGTCAATCTTCTGTTGAGCCGCGTGCGGTGATGTATACCAAAGTGAATATGCTAGCAGATGCCGCGCCAAGCAATAACGATAATCTGAGCGTTTCGAAAAAAATGGTGATGAATGCTTATGTGACGTTGGCACAAAAGGATGATGAACAGGCTGCAACAAAGGATGCAAATATGAAAACAGCGCAAGTATTACCACCTGCTTATTTACAAGTAGCGGGTTTTAAACAATGCTTACAAACCGTTGATAAAGGCACATGGAGTGCATGGTGTATGCCAAAGACGCAACCGCAAGGTTGTAGTGATGCCAGCTGGAAAGCATTAAGTGATTTAAAAGCACAGGGCAAATTAAATGGCATGGATGATTGTGCTAATTAACTTCAATCATTAAAGCGCTTCACCCAAGCTAAACATCGGTACATACATACTAACAACCAAAAAGCCAACGATACAACCTAAAACAATCATGATAATCGGCTCTAAAGCACTACTGAGATTAGTGACAAGCACGTCGACATCTTCTTCATAAATCTTAGCGATATTGGCAAGCATTTCTTCGACTTGCCCTGATTCTTCACCTACTGATATCATCTGTAACATCAGTCCCGGGAAAACATGTGTTTCAGAGGCAGCATGCAGCATCGTTCGCCCTTTGGAGATCTCATCTTTGATAAACAACGTCGCTTTTTCATAGCGTGAATTACCTGTAGCATTAGCAACTGTTGTTAATGCATCAAGCAAGGGCATCCCCGCTGAAGAGGTTGTTTCAAGTGTACGTGCAAAGCGGGCAAGTGAGGACTTTTGAATGACTTTGCCTATGACAGGAAGTTTAAGTAATGTGTAGTCAATCCATACTTGTACTTTAGGGTAGCGCTTTTTAGCTACTTTAAATGCCACAATTGTGGCGACGACGACCACGACTAAAATCCACCAGTATTTCTGACTAAACTCTGAAAGGTCAATCGTGATCTGCGTGATGGTTGGCAGCTTAGTGCCTGAGGAGATAAAAATATCGGCAAATGCGGGTACGGCATAATTAAGTAAAACCCAGGTAACAATAATGGCAACACAAATCACCATAATAGGATAGGTGAGTGCCTTTTTAACTTTCTTTTTAATACTTTGTACAGATTCGCGATGCGAGGCAACGCGATCAAGCATAACATCAAGCGTTCCGGATTCTTCACCGGCAGCACACAGGCTACAGAATAATTTATCAAAGTATTTTGGGTGCATTTTTAGCGTATCACTAAATGAATTACCACTTTCAACGTTTTGTTTGATTTGAATAAGAAGCTTCTTAAACGAGGTGTTTTTGCTTGATTCCATGATCGTATCTAAGGCGCGAATAATCGGAACTCCTGCATGTGCCATGGTTGCCAACTGTCGAGCAAGCAAAGTAATTTCAGCCTCTTTAATACGCTGTGGGAATAGCTCAATTGGTTGTTTTTTGATTTTGCTGATTTTAATCCCATTGCGTTCAATCTGTGCTTTAGCAAGGTCAATATTGATTGCTTCAATAATGCCATTGGTCTTAATGCTACGACGATCATAGCCAGACCATAGAAATGTTTGCTTTTTGATACTGGTTTTTTTTACTGTTTTCATCTATTCACCTTGATCAATACTAGATTGAGGTAACACGATGCGCTTCTTCAATTGAAGTGACACCATGAACTACTTTGATTAAAGCTGATTGTTGTAGATTGTCAATGCCTTCGCGCTGGGCTTGCTCAGCCAAAGTTAATGTGCTGCGCCCTTCGACAATCAAACGGCTCATTGCCAGACTCAGAGGCATTACCTCATATATGGCAACACGCCCACGAAACCCTTTAAAACAACGCGCACAACCCTTTGGATCATTGGTGTATGCGGTAAATTCTTTTTCAACATATTGTGGTCTAATACCCATGTTTAATAACAGCTCACGGGTAATATCAGGGGCTGGTTTTTTGCAATGTGGGCAGAGCTTACGTGCCAAACGCTGAGCAATAATCAGTGACACAGAAGAGATAATATTGTAGTGGGGAATGCCCATGTCCAATAAGCGGTTTAGTGTCTCAGGCGCGCTATTGGTATGTACTGTTGATAATACTAAATGCCCTGTTTGCGCCGCTTTGATTGCAATATCAGCGGTTTCAAAGTCACGAATCTCACCAATCATAATAATATCGGGATCTTGACGTAAAAAAGACTTTAAAGCACGAGCAAATGTAAGTCCTTGTTTGTTATTAATTTGCACTTGATTAATCCCGTTAACATTGATTTCAACCGGGTCTTCAGCGGTAGAAATATTCTTATCAACGGTGTTAATGATGTGCAATCCTGTGTAAAGTGTGACTGTTTTACCACTTCCAGTTGGACCGGTTACTAGAATCATTCCTTGGGATTGCTTTAATGCCGCAAGATAAACTTCTTGTTGATGCGGTTCAAAACCAAGCTTATCAACACTGAGATTTGTTTTGGCTTGATCCAAGATCCTTAAGACAACCTTCTCGCCAAAGGCGGTTGGGCAGGTGCTGACCCTAAAATCAATAACATGCGTCTTAGATATTTTTAATTTAAAGCGTCCATCTTGGGGGATACGCTTTTCTGCAATATTTAATTGCGACATGATTTTGATTCTAGCGGCGGTTCGTGCGGCAATTTTAAGTGGTGGTGTGGCAATCTCTTGCAGCAAACCATCAATACGATAACGAATTCTAAAGTTAGTGGCATAGGGTTCAAAGTGGATATCAGAAGCTCCTTTATTAATCGCATCAACAATAATTTTGTTGATGTATTTGATCACGGGTTCATCGTTATCACCAAAGTCATCATCATCCTCAAAATCATCGGCCTCAACAATATCAAGATCAATTTCCTCAAGGTCCATGCCTTCAAGTGTTTTCATGGCATGATCAGTAGTATTCTCGGTAACTTCTTTGATCAAACGTCTAAGTAGACTGTCATCAACAATGACTTGTTCAATATCTAGATTACTGAAAAAGCGAAACTCACGTACGGCATTTAAGTTTAATGGATCACTGGTTGCTAATAGTAGTGTCTTATCTTTTTTGTAAAGCGGCAAACAGACGTAGTCATTAATCAGGCGCTCATCCAGAAAAGCGCGCGGAAAAAAGTCCAAATCATAAGCATTAAGGTCAAAAAGAGGTAAGTTGAAAAACTGTGATGATTCAATGGCAAATGCATTGGCATCAAGTAGTTTATTGTGAATTAAATGGGTGATGAGCTGCTCATTGCTATTGTCTATTTCATCGATGGCGTGTTCAAGGTCATCATTATTAATAAGGTTTTGGCTAAGTAAAAAACTACTGATTCCGTGCTGAGTCATAAGCAATCAAATGGTTATCCATTACATGCTAGACAGTATAGGTGGAAAAAATGGAATTTTCTATGTGATGGCAAGAATTACTTGCTGATGTATATGGTCTCAGGTGGGGAGTAGTCACCACCTACTTGAGTAAGTTTGTTACCCTTGAACGTTAAAATGAGCTGTTTTTCCGAGCGTGGAGCATCAAATGAGTTTTGGAAGCTATAGATATAATTCCATTGATCTTGTGCAAAAGGATCAATTACATCCGGTGTCCCTAAGATATATTTGATTTGTTCTTTGGTCATCCCCGGTTTAATCTGTTTCATGATGCCTTGAGAGATGATCTTGCCTTGCTGAATGGGTGGTGTGTACGGAGTAAAAATGCTACACCCCGAAAGTAGAAGCGTGCCACAGGTAGCAAAAAAAATAAGTTGTTTTTTCATATTTATAACTTTTATCACTCAAATTATGTATTGGGTTATACGCCAAAGAGACCATGATCGATTGCTTCACAAAGACAATTTATCACTGTCAATTGTCCCTCGTGGATGCAAGCAACTTGCTCAGAAGGGATGCAAATCTCAAGGTCACTCGACCTGTACATGGCACGTATCTTACCACCATCTTTGCCGGTTAAGCTAATAATATGCATATTTTTTTCGTGTGCTACTTTGATAGCTTCTACGATACTTTCAGCATTTCCTGAGGTGCTCATGCATAATAGAATATCTTCAGGCTGACCTAAGGCGCTAATTTGTTGTGAAAAAGCATAACGAAAGCTATGATCATTGGCAATAGAAGTTAATGCCGCAGTATCACTAGATAGAGAGATTGCGGGTAATGCCGGGCGTTCCATGGAGAATTTATGCAGCAGTTGGGTGCTAAAGTAATTAGAAAGTGCGGCAGATCCGCCACTGCCACAGCTTAAGATCTTCTTGCCAGCTAAAATACTTGATACCAACACTTGACCTGCATGAGCGATGGCATCGGCTAGACCATCGGCAATTAGGATGCTTGTTTGAATTGAGTTGCTGAAATGATCTTTAACGCGATCTGAGAATTCCATATTTAAATTCCTGCCATCTAAGCATTGATATAACTATAAGATTTGATTAATCTGCCACAATAACATTTTTAGGTCAAATGGCTTTACGGAAATAATCAATGTTAAAACACAAAGGTGCTATTGTTAATACACTCAAAAGTGCATGGCAGATGTATCGTGCAACACTAAAATCGTGCTTTTTATTGGCAATGGTCAGCGCGGCGATTGCTGAGTATTTTAAACTGTATGCTCTAAATTCTGGTGTTGGTGAGGCAATACAAAGCTATATGCAGTCAGGGAAATTGCCAGATAGCTTACCAGATGCGCAATTCTTGGCGTTTTTAGGTCTATTTTCAATGTTTGTGACCATGTGCGTTTATGGGCTTTTGGTATGTGTTGGCGGTAATTACCTTAAAGAAGGTGTGGCGCAAAAAGAGACAATCAAAAAAGCGTCCATCATTTTCAAAAAGCGCTTTCCTTTATTCTTGATGGTTTGCATTTTAAATGGCTTTCTATGGTTCTTGGCGAGCTTCTTAAATATATTTGGTCTGTGGTTAGCAGCAAGTTTCACGTTGATCTTATTACCCACAGTGCTTCTTGGTAATGTCGGTGTCATGATGAGCTTTCGTGAGAATTTTCGCTTATTAACAGGCAACCTTCTTTATGCCTTGCAATTAGGCTTTATTGTTATGTTGGTGCTTTTACTTAAATATGTTGTCTACGCGTTATTTATGGCAATAGGTCATGCAGGTGACATGAACTTTGGCATTGAGCATGTTGTTATTGTTTTTGTTGATGCACTCACTTTGCCACTTATCATTATGATTATGGTCGCTGCATTTGATGAGCTTAATGCGCGTGATGATATGCCTATAAGCCAAAGGTAAATTATGATGAAGCCTATAAAGTCTGTGTATAAGCTGATTGCGATCGTTTCGTTGGTTTTGATTGTTGTCATTGTGACGCTATATTGGCGCATGTCGCACCAAGACTCAAAAGCTTTACCAGGTTATATTGAGGCGAATTTAAGTTATATTTCATCCAGTGTTTCAGGTCGATTAGTCAGTCTCGATGTGCACAAGGGGCAGTTGATTAAAAAAGGTCAGTTACTTTTCACCTTGGAGAAGGCGCCGTATCAGTTGCAAACGGAGGTGGATAAGGCGTCAGTGCTAGCGAATCAGTATACTTATGAGGATTTACTTACAGGGAAGCGTAGACCTTATATTGATCAAGTTGAAGCTGAAATTAAAAAAGCACAGGCTGATCTTGAGTATGCTAGGTTAAGCTATGAGCGATCACAGACTTTAATAAAAGATGGTAGTATTTCCCAACAAGCCTACGATTTAGATCTCTCTAAATACAACCAAGCAGTAGCGCAATTAGAAACACTTAAAGCAGAATTGGTAACCTATAAGCTTAAGGCGCGTGAAAAACAGATTCAAAGTGCCAAAGCAAAGGTTGTGTCAAGTCAAAAAAATCAAGCACTTTCGCAGTGGTATGCTGATCAGACAAATATTGTTGCCAAAAGTAATGCGATGGTTTTTGATACCTATTATTGGCCAAATGAGGAAGTTCAAAGCTATAAGCCAATTGTGTCACTATTAATTCCAGAGCAAATAAAACTTATTTTCTATGTGCCTGAGCCTGATCTACATCAAATAGCGATTGGGCAAATGGTTTATTTTCGCGTTGATGGATTAGGTCAAAATAATAGTGCCACGATAAGCTATGTTTCACCTGAAGCAGAGTATACACCGCCGGTTATTTATAGTCAGTCAACACGTGCAGACTTAAGCTTTAAAGTTGAAGCAAAAATTGATAAAAAAGCGATGAAAAACTGGCACCCTGGACAGCCCGTGAGCGTTTATTTGACAAAGGAGTCGTGATGTCTTTGGTCATCGATGTGCAAAATGTCAGTAAAAGCTTTTATGGCAAAAAAGTTGTTAATAATATCAATCTTCAAGTTGAAAAGGGTGATATTTATGGCTTTCTTGGACCTAACGGTTCTGGTAAAACAACCACTATTCGGATGATTTGTGGACTGCTTGAGGTTGATAGTGGTCAGGGTACTTGTTTGGGCTATGATATTAAAACTCAAGGGAGTCTCATTAAGCAAAAGGTTGGCTACATGACACAACGGTTTAGTCTTTATGCTGATTTGACGATAGAAGAGAATCTGAATTTCTTTGCGCGACTTTTTAATGTAGCTAATCGCAAAGAGAAAGTTCAGCGAATTATTGAGCAGCTAGAGATTGGTCAGGCACGTAAAAAACAATTAGCAGGGACGTTATCAGGTGGCTGGAAGCAGCGACTTGCTCTAGGTGTGGCAACCATTCATGAACCTGAGTTGTTGTTATTAGATGAACCAACAGCAGGTGTTGACCCTAAGGCGCGACGTGATTTTTGGGATGAAATTTTTCGATTGTCTCAACAAGGAATTACGACACTGGTAAGTACACACTATATGGATGAAGCTGAGCGTTGCAATAAATTGGCTTATATTGCTTATGGTGATTTGTTGGTTAGTGGCACATGCGCGAAAGTGATAGATTTGGCGGGATTGAGAACATGGGTTGTCCGCGGGAAAAATTTATCACAGTTGCGTGTAGACTTAGCGCAAAACAATAAAATTGTTCAGGTTTCAGCTTTTGGACTTGATTTGCACGTTAGTGCGTTAAAAAATACTGATATTAACGATGTGCTACAGCAAAATTGTCACTATGAATGGCAAGAGATTAAACCTTCCTTAGAAGATGTGTTCATTCATTTAATGCAGCAGCATCAGGATAATTTCTCATGAAGTTTCAATATGGTTTTAGTTTGCAGCGCTATATCGCTGTGATGATGAAAGAATTTACGCATATGCTACGTGATAAGGTTACCATTGGTATGGTGGTTGGAATTCCTTTGATTCAATTAATTTTGTTTGGATTTGCGATTAACACCAATCCGCGGCATTTGCCTACCGTTTTGAATGTTTATGACAACACACCGCAAGTAAGGCAATTAGTTTCGGCGTTACAAAATAGTCAATATTTTGATATCAAATATGTGAATATTGCCAAAGAAGAAGCGCAAACACTGATGCAAGAAGCCAAAGCTCAGTTTGTTGTTGAGATTCCTGCAGGTTTTACAAAAGAGATGTTGCGTGGTCAAAAGCCACAAATACTTTTAGTTGCTGATGGCAGCGATCCTTCTGCTTCAGGTAATGCGATTAATGCGCTTAAAGATTTAACAAATACAGTTTTCACGCGTGACTTTAGTAAAAATGGTTTCTCATATCTGCAGTCAGGTCAGTCAGCATTCAGCGTGGTTGTGCATAATAAATATAATCCTGAACAGATTACTCAGTACAATATTGTGCCTGGTTTGGCAGGTGTTATCCTAACGATGACATTGGTAATGGTGACAGGTCTTGCAATTACGCGTGAGCGTGAAGTTGGGACGATGGAGTCTCTTTTGGCAACGCCTGTGCGCCCGCTTGAAGTTATTTTGGGTAAAATTACACCCTATATACTGGTGGGTTATGCGCAGTTATGCCTGATTCTTTACGCAGCAATAATGCTCTTTAAGGTGCCTTTCTATGGTAATGTGCTTTTACTGATTATAGCGACTTTGCCGTTTATTATAGCCAATCTTTTGGTTGGCATTACCTTTTCAACCATTGCCAAGACGCAGCTTCAGGCAATGCAGATGACATTCTTTTTCTTTTTGCCTTCGCTGCTGTTGTCAGGTTTTATGTTCCCATTTTATGGCATGCCAGTTTGGGCGCAGTATATTGGTGAGGTATTGCCGCTAACGCATTATTTGAGAATCATCAGAGGAATTGTGTTAAAGGGTAATGAATTTGCCCAAGTATTTTCTAGTGTGTGGCCAATACTCATCTTTGTGTTGATGGTTGGCGTAATATGCATTAAGCGGTATCGTCAAACATTGTAAATTTCTATTAAACGGGATGTGTTTTGACCGATTTTAAATAAAAACACAAAAAGATGAAAAAAGGGGTTGCGGGGTTGGAATTGGTGTGTATAATGGCACCTCGTTCTTGGCGAGAATGTTCGCGAGAATGCCTTGGTAGCAAGGTTTAAGAGATGTTTAAAGAGATATAAAATGTAGATACTTAAATACTTTGAGCAAGAATTTTTGCGGGTTGTTAGTTCTTGTTTTAGGACTGGAGTTAATGATCTAAGGATTTAAACTGAAGAGTTTGATCCTGGCTCAGATTGAACGCTGGTGGTATGCTTAACACATGCAAGTCGAACGGGTTCGGAAGACAGAATACAGAAGACAGAAGGCAGTAATTATGAGTGCAGCAAGCTGCACGATTATTTTAAATTTAAAATAATCATCGCAAAGCGATACAAATGATCTGTCCTCCGTCTTCAGTCCTCTGTCTTCTGGCTAGTGGCGGACGGGTGAGTAACGCGTAGGAATCTGCCGTATAGTGGGGGACAACAGTTGGAAACGACTGCTAATACCGCATGACACCTTCGGGTCAAAGGTAGCACTTATGTGCTGTCGCTGTACGATGAGCCTGCGTTGGATTAGCTAGTTGGTTGGGTAAAGGCTGACCAAGGCGATGATCCATAGCTGTTCTGAGAGGAAGATCAGCCACACTGGGACTGAGACACGGCCCAGACTCCTACGGGAGGCAGCAGTGGGGAATATTGGACAATGGGGGCAACCCTGATCCAGCAATACCACGTGTGTGAAGAAGGCCTTAGGGTTGTAAAGCACTTTAGTTAGGGAGGAAGGTTGTTAGGTTAAGAGCTAGATAATTTGACGTTACCTAAAGAATAAGCACCGGCTAACTCCGTGCCAGCAGCCGCGGTAATACGGAGGGTGCGAGCGTTAATCGGAATTACTGGGCGTAAAGGGTTCGTAGGTGGTTAGATAAGTCAGATGTGAAAGCCCTGGGCTCAACCTGGGAACTGCATTTGATACTGTTTAACTAGAGTTTACTAGAGGATTGGGGAATTTCCGGTGTAGCGGTGAAATGCGTAGAGATCGGAAGGAACATCAATGGCGAAGGCAACAATCTGGGGTTAAACTGACACTGAGGGACGAAAGCGTGGGTAGCAAACAGGATTAGATACCCTGGTAGTCCACGCTGTAAACGATGAGTACTAGCTGTTGGATCTGGTGTAAAAGATTTAGTGGCGCAGCTAACGCGTTAAGTACTCCGCCTGGGGACTACGGCCGCAAGGTTAAAACTCAAAGGAATTGACGGGGACCCGCACAAGCGGTGGAGCATGTGGTTTAATTCGATGCAACGCGAAGAACCTTACCTGCCCTTGACATCCATAGAAGAATTCAGAGATGGATTTGTGCCTTCGGGAACTATGAGACAGGTGCTGCATGGCTGTCGTCAGCTCGTGTTGTGAAATGTTGGGTTAAGTCCCGCAACGAGCGCAACCCTTATTTTTAGTTGCCATCATTAAGTTGGGCACTCTAGAGAGACTGCCGCTGATAAGGCGGAGGAAGGTGGGGACGACGTCAAGTCATCATGGCCCTTACGGGCAGGGCTACACACGTGCTACAATGGGCATTACAGAGGGAGGCGAAGGTGCGAGCTGGAGCGAAACTCAGAAAGGTGTTCGTAGTCCGGATTGCTCTCTGCAACTCGAGAGCATGAAGTCGGAATCGCTAGTAATCGCGGATCAGAATGCCGCGGTGAATACGTTCCCGGGTCTTGTACACACCGCCCGTCACACCATGGGAGTGGGTTGCAAAAGAAGTAGATAGTCTAACCCTACCACTTTTATTATTTTGATATGTTGATGATTGTTTGTTGGCTGTTGAGATGGTAAAAGTGGTAGGGGGGACGTTTACCACTTTGTGATTCATGACTGGGGTGAAGTCGTAACAAGGTAGCCGTAGGGGAACCTGCGGCTGGATCACCTCCTTAAAGGTACGAAAGTACAAAGAATATAAGAAAGTGCGAGAAGTATTTAAGTGTTTACAATTGATGTTTTTTAGTCCGGAAGACAGAAGGCAGAAGACAGAAGACAGAAATTGAGTCAAGCGAGCTTGAAGGGTTAATATTTAAATTAATTCATCGCGAAGCGATTCGAATACTGTCCTTTGTTCTCAGTTTTCTGTTTTCAGGCATGGGTCTGTAGCTCAGCTGGTTAGAGCGCACCCCTGATAAGGGTGAGGTCGGTAGTTCAAGTCTACTCAGACCCACCATATCAGAAGACAGAGGACGGAAGACAGAAGACAGTAATTTTGAGTGCAGTGAGCTGCACGATTTTTATTTTAAAGAATCATCGCGAAGCGATACAAAGATCTGTTCTCTGTCATCTGCTCTCTGTCCTCTGAATTGGGGCCATAGCTCAGCTGGGAGAGCGCCTGCTTTGCACGCAGGAGGTCAGCGGTTCGATCCCGCTTGGCTCCACCATCCAGATGACGGAAGACAGAGGACAGAAGACGGAGTTTGAATCAAGCAAGCTTGATGGTTTTAATGTTTAAATTGAATCATCGGTGAGCGTGGAATTATCTGTCATCAGTCCACAGTCTTCGGTCATCCGAAACAGAGATCTTTAACAATTTATTATAGAGTAATGACCAAGAGAATAAGCGCAAACGGCGGATGCCTTGGCAGTCAGAGGCGATGAAAGACGTGATAGCCTGCGAAAAGCTTCGGGGAGTTGGCAAATAAACATTGATCCGGAGATGTCTGAATGGGGGAACCCGATCAGAAGACAGAGGGCAGAGGACAGAAGTTTTTTGTTTTATCTATGCCTTATGTCTTCTGATCATTCAGATGGCGGAAAATAGCGGATTGGAAACAGTAAGTTGATTTTAGAAACGTGATATTTAATTTTAAATTTAAGTAATTATTTTTAAAGTTTAAGGTATCGCACAGCGATTCAACAACTGTCTTCTGTCTTCTGTTTTCCGTCATCTGAAGGCGAACGTGGGGAACTGAAACATCTAAGTACCCATAGGAAAAGAAATCAACCGAGATTCCCTTAGTAGCGGCGAGCGAAGGGGGAGTAGCCTTGTATATTTTAGCGTATAGATTAGTTGAACATTCTGGGAAGGATGGCCATAGCAGGTGATAGCCCTGTAGACGAAAATTTATAGGTGGAACTAGATATACGAATAAGTAGGGCGGGACACGTGAAATCCTGTTTGAAGATGGGGGGACCATCCTCCAAGGCTAAATACTACTGACTGACCGATAGTGAACCAGTACCGTGAGGGAAAGGCGAAAAGAACCCCGATAAGGGGAGTGAAATAGAACCTGAAACCGTTTGCGTACAAGCAGTCAGAGCATTTTTAAGAGATGTGATGGCGTACCTTTTGTATAATGGGTCAGCGAGTTACTTTTAGTGGCGAGGATAACTGCATAAGGGATCCGTAGCGAAAGCGAGTTTTAATAGAGCGGCTAGTCGCTAGGAGTAGACCCGAAACCGACGCGATCTATCCATGACCAGGTTGAAGGTTGGGTAACACCAACTGGAGGACCGAACTCGGTAATGTTGCAAAATTATGGGATGAGTTGTGGATCGGAGTGAAAGGCTAATCAAGCGCGGAGATAGCTGGTTCTCCCCGAAAACTATTTAGGTAGTGCCTTGTGAATGACTCGTTGGGGTAAAGCACTGTTTCGACTAGGGGGGTTTTGCGACCTTACCGACTCGATGCAAACTTAGAATACGACGAAGTTGAATCACAGGAGACACACGGCGGGTGCTAAGGTCCGTCGTGGAGAGGGAAAGAGCCCAGACCGCCAGCTAAGGTCCCCAAGTTATCGCTAAGTGGGAAACGATGTGAGAAGGCATAGACAGCCAGGAGGTTGGCTTAGAAGCAGCCACCCTTTAAAGAAAGCGTAATAGCTCACTGGTCGAGTCGGCTTGCGCGTAAGATTTAACGGGGCTAAGCGATACACCGAAGCTGCGGATTCAGAGGACAGAAAACAGAAGACAGAGGACAGAATAATGAAAGCTATAGAGAAGTTTGAAGACTTAATGGTTTTTCAGAAAGCATATAAAGTTTCATTGGAAATACACAAGCTAAGTTTAGAGATGCCTAAAGTTGAGCAATATGCTCTGGCAGATCAAGTAAGGCGAGCGAGTAAATCAATTTGTGCAAATATTGCGGAAGGATTTGGTAAGCAGAGTATATCCAAAGTTGATTTTAAGCGTTATTTAGCAATAGCGATTGGGTCAGCGGAAGAGATGCGAGTATGGATAAGATATTGTTACGATTTGGATTATATTGCTAAGTCTGATTGTGAAAGATTTAGTGATGAATATCGAGATATAGCAAAGATGTTAAGTGGTCTTCATAAGAAATGGATGTAGTTTTGATTTATCTGTTTTCAGTCATCTGTCATCTGTCCTCTGAGTGGTAGGGGAGCGTTCTGTAAGCTGAAGAAGGTGAATTGAGAAGTTTGCTGGAGGTATCAGAAGTGCGAATGCTGACATGAGTAACGATAAATAAGTGAGATTCTTATTGGCCGAAAACCCAAGGTTTCCTACGCAATGTTAATCAACGTAGGGTAAGTCGGCTCCTAAGGCGAATCCGAAGGGAGTAGTCGATGGGAAACAGGTTAATATTCCTGTACCGATTGTAATTGCGATGGAGAGACGGAGAAAGCTAGGTCTGCCCGGCGGATGGTTGTCCGGGTGAAAGCGTGTAGGTAGTGTATTTAGGTAAATCCGGATACATGTTGATCTGAGGCGTGAGACGGAACTAAACTTTTCGGAGTTTAGCCAAGAGATTGATGCTCTGCTTCCAGGAAAACCTTCTAAGCATAGATTATGATTGACCGTACTGTAAACCGACACAGGTGGGTGGGTAGAGAATACCAAGGCGATGAGAGAACCCAGGTGAAGGAACTAGGCAAAATGACACCGTAACTTCGGGAGAAGGTGTGCCCCGTTAGGGTGAAGGATGAACATCTGGAGCTTGAAGGGGTTGCAGATATCAGGTGGCTGCGACTGTTTACTAAAAACACAGCACTCTGCGAACTCGAAAGAGGAAGTATAGGGTGTGACGCCTGCCCGGTGCCGGAAGGTTAATTGAAGGGGTTATCCTACCACTTAATTATTTTGGAGTTTGATATGTATTATGTATACGTGATTTATTCAAAAGCGTTAGATAATTTTTACTTGGGTTATAGTAAAGACCTAAGAAGGAGAATTGATTCGCATAAGTCAGGTAGAAGTAAATACACAAGTCAGACGAGAGATTGGATTCTTGTCTACTACGAAGCTTATGCAAGTGAGAAGCTTGCTAGGTTGAGAGAAGCTAAGTTAAAGCGAGCGAATCGAATGAGGGTTTTGCTATATCAGCGCTTAAGAGAAGAATTGACAGAGTAATTAAGTGGTAGGAGAAGCTCTGGATCGAAGCCCCGGTAAACGGCGGCCGTAACTATAACGGTCCTAAGGTAGCGAAATTCCTTGTCGGGTAAGTTCCGACCTGCACGAATGGCGTAACGATGGCCACACTGTCTCCATCTGGGACTCAGTGAAATTGAAATCGCAGTGAAGATGCTGCGTACCCGCGGTTAGACGGAAAGACCCCGTGAACCTTTACTATAGCTTTGCACTGGACTTTGAAAATATTTGTGTAGGATAGGTGGGAGACTATGAATTCAGGGCGCTAGCTCTGGAGGAGTCGACGTTGAAATACCACCCTGATATTTTTGGAGTTCTAACTCAGGCGGAAGCCGAGGACAGTGTATGGTGGGTAGTTTGACTGGGGCGGTCTCCTCCCAAAGAGTAACGGAGGAGTACGAAGGTGCACTCGGTGCGGTCGGAAATCGCACCAAGAGTATAAAGGCAAAAGTGCGCTTGACTGAGAGAGTGACGGCTCGATCAGGTACGAAAGTAGGTCTTAGTGATCCGGTGGTTCTGAATGGAAGGGCCATCGCTCAACGGATAAAAGGTACTCCGGGGATAACAGGCTGATTCCTCCCAAGAGTTCATATCGACGGAGGAGTTTGGCACCTCGATGTCGGCTCATCACATCCTGGGGCTGAAGCAGGTCCCAAGGGTATGGCTGTTCGCCATTTAAAGTGGTACGCGAGCTGGGTTTAGAACGTCGTGAGACAGTTCGGTCCCTATCTGCCG
This sequence comes from Cysteiniphilum sp. GTC20157, assembly GCF_055396795.1. Classification (NCBI taxonomy): domain Bacteria; kingdom Pseudomonadati; phylum Pseudomonadota; class Gammaproteobacteria; order Thiotrichales; family Fastidiosibacteraceae; genus Cysteiniphilum; species Cysteiniphilum sp. GTC20157. The sequence goes on from NZ_AP044698.1 coordinate 86,977, forward strand.
TGGGCGTAGGAGATTTGAGAGGGTTTGTTCCTAGTACGAGAGGACCGGGATGAACGAACCGCTGGTGTTTGGGTTGTCTCGCCAGAGGCATTGCCCAGTAGCTACGTTCGGAATGGATAACCGCTGAAAGCATCTAAGCGGGAAGCCAGCCTCAAGATGAGATCTCCCTATTGGAGGACAGAACACAGAGGACAGAAGACAGAATATGGATCAAGCAAGCTTGATGGTTTTAATATTTAAATTAGATCATCGCGAAGCGATTCGATTATCTGTCATCAGTCTTCAGTCATCTGTTCTCTGATCTGAAGGGTTGTTGAAGACTACGACGTTGATAGGCTGGCTGTAGAAGTGCAGTAATGTATGAAGCTAACCAGTACTAATTGCCCGAGAGACTTGGTTATTACTCTATGATAGATTGTTAGAGGTTTCTGTAAAGAAGCTTAAGATTTTGGCGGTAATAGTGTTTAGGTACCACCTGACTCCATTCCGAACTCAGAAGTGAAACTGAATAACGCCGATGATAGTGTGGCATTCGCCATGTGAAAGTAGGACACCGCCAAATTATTCGACATTGAAAGACGATGGGACATCGCAAAATAAACTAATAGCACAATATCAAAAGGCACCTAACGGTGCCTTTTTGCTTTGTGGATTCCGAGTTTCTTAAAAAAGCTTTCTTTATATTTGTATCTTGGCAGCCATCCCGTATATCATGTTGTCGGAGTTACTGATAAGGAGATGTATTCATGTCACAATATATTTTAACACTCGATCAAGGTACAACGAGTTCACGTGCGATTATATTTAACCAAAAAGGTCAAGTGGTTGAAATGGCACAACAAGAGTTCAGGCAAATTTATCCAAAACCAAGCTGGGTTGAGCATGACCCTAAGGAAATTTGGAGCACACAGGCTGGAGTTGCTGCAACTGCGATTACTAAAGCGGGTATTAATGGTAAGAATATTGCCGCTATTGGCATTACCAATCAACGTGAAACAACGATTGTTTGGGAGCGTGATACAGGTAAGCCGATTTATAATGCAATTGTATGGCAGGACAGACGCACAGCGGATTTTTGTAATAAGTTAAAAGCTGAAGGTCATGCCAAAATGATCCAAGAAAAGACAGGTCTTGTGATTGATGCCTACTTTAGTGCCTCTAAGATCAAGTGGATTCTTGATCATGTTGATGGTGCACGTGAAAAGGCCAAGCAAGGTAAATTATGCTTTGGTACGGTCGATACTTGGCTTATGGCTAAATTTACCAACCTACGCCTACATGCAACAGACGCAAGTAACGCAAGTCGCACAATGCTTTATAATATCCATACCAATCAATGGGATGATGATTTATTGAAATTATTTGATATTCCTAAAGAGATGATGCCAGAGGTCAAATCCTCAAGTGAAGTTTATTCGCAAACTGCCACTACGCTCTTTGCGACAAAAATTCCAATAGCAGGTGTGGCAGGAGATCAACAAGCGGCATTATTTGGTCAAATGTGTACTGAACCTGGAATGTTAAAGACAACCTATGGTACGGGTTGTTTTATGATGATGAATACAGGAGACACCCCAGCAGTTTCAAACAATAACTTATTAACAACAATTGCTTGGCAGTTAAATGGCAAAACCACCTATGCGCTAGAAGGTAGTGTCTTTATGGGTGGTGCTGTTATTCAGTGGCTAAGAGATGAATTAGGAATTTTGCAGAATGCCGCTGACAGTGAAAAGTTAGCATTAACGGTTGCTGATAATGGTGGTGTTTATTTAGTGCCCGCAATGGCAGGTTTGGGTGCGCCGCACTGGGATCAATCAGCACGTGGTTCAATCTTTGGTTTAACGCGAGGTAGCTCTAAAGCGCATATTGCGCGCGCAGCACTAGAGAGCATTGCTTATCAAGTAATGGATATCGTTAGTGCCAAAGTCTCAGATACGGGTATTCATTTGACTGAAATGCGTGTGGATGGAGGGGCTGTGGCAAATAACTTTTTAATGCAATTTCAAGCGGATATGCTTAATGCTAAGGTTATTCGCCCACAAGTATTAGAGACAACCGCATTAGGAGCTGCTTATTTAGCTGGTCTTGCTGTTGGTTATTGGTCAGATGTTAATGAATTAAAATCATTATGGTCAGTTGAAAAGGAGTTTACAAGCTCACTTAATAACGAACTACGCACACAATATACTAATTATTGGCACAAAGCCGTGACAAGAGCAAAAGGATGGAGTGAAGAATAATGATGCAAGTTCCAAAATATCAGCAAGGCATTTTAGAAAATTTACCGTCATCGGCGATTTATTTATTTTTTGTCTTAGAGGATAAAAGCAAATTAAATGAAGTGATGCAAAGCTTACGCCAACTTATTGATGGTCAATCTACCGTGATTGGTTTAGGTGAGACGCTTATGCATAAAACGGAGCTAAAAAATGATTTCAAAGCATATACGCCAACCGTAAAGCAGCAAAAACTTGCGCCTAAAACACACTGTGATTTAGTGCTTTGGTTGAGAGATAATGATCAAGGTATGTTAATGCATAAGGCGCGTCAAATGATTGCTGTTGCAAATGGTGCCTTTAAGTGTACCGATATATCACGTGCTTGCACTTATTTAACCTATGAGCAAGAAGGCAAAATGGTTGATCATGATTTGTCTGGCTTTGAAGATGGTACCGAGAACCCTAAAGATGATGAGCAATTTAATACTGCGATTGTTGTCAGTGATGATAAAAGTTTGGATGGTTCGAGTTTTTGGAGTATTCAAAAGTGGCAGCATGACTTTAGTTGGCTTGATAAAGCGAGTCAACAGGTCAAAGAAGAACTTATTGGGCGAAGCTTGGATGATAATCGTGAATTTGAAGATAATAAGCCGTTTGCCCATGTAAAACGCACGGCACAAGAGAGCTTTGATCCTGAAGCGTTTATGTGGCGCCGATCGATGCCATGGATTAATGATCAGCTTGAAGGAGGTCTAATATTCTCGTGCTTTGCCACGAGCTTTTATCCATTTGAGGCACAATTTGCGCGGATGGCAGGTGACGAAGATGGCATTGTCGATGGATTGTTTAAGTTCTCAAAGGTACTGTCAACTCAGTTTTTATGGTGCCCACCTTTTGTTAAAGGTAAGTTGGTTTTACCTAAGTTTATCAATAATTAATTTGCTTCTAGTGTCGCAATTTTGGTAACAACGGCTAACACTTCAGTGGCAACTTTAAGCTCAGAGACCGTTGGCAACGAAGGTGCAATGCGGATATTGCAATCTTTTGGATCCTTGCCATAAGGATAAGTGGCTCCTGCATTAGTTAATTTAACACCCGCATCTTGCGCCATTTTGACGATTTTCTTAGCAAGTCCTGGTTGGCTGTCAAAACTAATGAAATAGCCACCTTTAGGCTCATGCCACTGTGCAAATTGACCATTTGTGCCAAGCTCAGTGCTCAGCACTTCATTCACAATATCAAACTTAGGTTTTAAAATAGCGGCATGTTTTGCCATGTGTTGCATAAAAGCCTCTTTATTTGGAAGAAGCCTTAAGTGGCGTAGCTGATTAATCTTATCATGACCAATGGTTTGTGTTTTTAAATGTTGTACTAACCAATCATAATTGCCTTTATTAGCGGCAATAACGGCAACGCCAGCGCCAGCATAGGTAATTTTTGAGGTTGAAGCAAACATAAATACACGATCTGGATTACCTCTTGTGCTACACTCGCTAAGAATATCAAGGATCTCAGCTTGATCCTGCATATCTAGGTGGTGTACAGCATAGGCATTATCCCAGAAAATTCTAAAGTTACTTGCTGATGTTGTCATCGCAGCAAGACGCTTGATCGTATCATTACTGTAGCTTTCACCCGTTGGGTTGCTGTACTTAGGTACACACCACATGCCTTTGATACTGCTGTCATTGGCAACAAGTTTTTCCACTTGATCCATATCTGGACCATTGCCAGTTAAAGGGATATTGATCATCTCAATGCCGAAAGACTCACAAATGGCAAAATGACGATCATAACCAGGGGTTGGGCATAAAAATTTGATTTTCCCTTGTTCAGACCAACTTTTTGCCTGATTTGGCAGTTTGTGAATGAGCGCTTTAATGATCGTGTCATACATCAAATTAAGTGATGAGTTGCCACCAACAATTATTTGGTCAGTATTAATACCAAGAACATCAGCAAAAAGTGTTTTGATTTCAGGAAGTCCTGTAAGTAAATCAGGCGGACTGTAATTGCGATAATCAGGTGCAACAACGACATCCTGATGGTTAAGATTGTTAAGCAATTCATCGGATAGATTAAGCTGCTCAACACATGGCTTGCCACGTGTCATATCAAGTTTTAAACCCTGATCAATAAAAGATTGGTGCCGTGTCTTTAGTTGTACCAGTTCATCTTTGATTAAAGTTGCAGTCATTACTTATTTCCCCCAAGCAATCAAAAGATAGATGTAGATGCCAATATATAACAAGAAGAATACAAAGGGCATATAAGTTTCAATACGTTTAAGTGGCGTGAAAGAGCCTTTTTGCAGTGCAGTAACGCGCTCAGCGGAAAAAATTGGACTGGAAGGTAGACGTTTTTCGAGTGCGCCAATGACTTGTTCTTTGATGTTAACCGTATGGCGATAAAAACGTACCACTCGCCACCAACAGTAGCAAATGGCTAATAATCCCAACAAAGGCAAGACTAGTAAACCAAGTGATAATTCAGTGCTTGAGCGACTAATGCCAAGCGCCATAATGCCAACGATGGCGATATTGGTGATAAGGAAAAATAGGTTGATTGATACGCGGCGGAAGCTTGCGCGATCTGCCATCTCAACGTAGATTTTATATTGTTCTATCAACAGTGAATAGTATTGTTCATTACTGAAATGATCTTGTTCTTCATTCCATAAATTATCCATGTTGATGTTATCATAACGACTCATGAATGATTAACTCCAATTTGTTATCAGTTTTACATCACTCAGATTAGCAGATTTGCAGGCAATGGACTATGGCAAAATGGCGTATTGTTTAATAAAAAATGATGAACTGGGTTCTAGGAATAAAGTATTGCATGACAGTTCATTAGCTTATGAAGTTTGTCAATAATCTTACACGCTAATCGTGTTAACGCTGCAATCATTGTGATACCATAGGTCGGTAAATTTTAGATTAAAGAAAGTTTAGAATAATCAGAATAAAAAGGTGATTTATGGCTAAAGGTACAGTAAATAAGGTGATTTTGCTTGGACGATTGGGTGCGGATCCTGAGGTGCGCTATATGCCAAGCGGTATGTCAGTAGCGAATTTGCGACTAGCCACCAATGATGGCTATAAAGATCGCCAAACAGGGCAGTTTGTTGAAAATACAGAATGGCATCGTGTGGTGGTCTTTGGAAAGCAGGCAGAAACAGTTGCTCAGTATACACAAAAAGGTTCATTACTTTATATTGAAGGGCGTATTCGCACGAATAAATGGCAAGATCAAAACGGTCAAGAGCGTTATACAACTGAGATTGTTGCCAATGAAATGCAACTAATGGGTGGGCGAAGTGATAGTCAAAACAATGCTAACCCTCAGCAAGGCTATTCGCAGCCACAATTTAACCAACCATCAGCGCAACCACAGCAGCCTGCAGCTGGTGCATTCAATCAGGCGCCACAACAACAAAATAAGCCGCAAGCACAACCGGATTTGAGTCAACTTAATGACTTTGATGACGATGATATTCCTTTCTAATATTCGGTAGTTGTCCTATGCATAGCGAGTTTATTGAGTTAACCCAATCTGACCCAATGCGTTGGGATATTAAATATAGCTATGATGATAATATCGCAGGCAGGGGTATAGCAGGCTATTATGCGAATAAATGCTTGATGACTAAAGCCTGTTACGCTGCATTGCAGCAGGTGGCTCAAAGTGTAGCTAAGCATAAGTTGAGCTTATTGATTTGGGATGCTTATCGACCTGCTAAAGCCGTTGATGATTTTTGGCAATGGGCACAGGATCCCCATGATAATCACACGCAACGTCAGTATTACCCTAACTTAAGTAAAGCTGACTTATTTGGGCAAGGCTATTTTAATAAAACATCAAAGCATTGTAGTGGCAGTACGGTTGACTTAACTTTGGTTAATCAACAGGGCAAAGCGCTGGATATGGGTACGATCTTTGATTATATGGATCCCTTATCTCACCCCGACAATAATGAAGTTTCAAAAGAAGCAATTGCCAATCGAGCATTATTGCGTCAAGCAATGTTAAATGCTGGGTTTGAACCAATAGCGACAGAATGGTGGCACTTTCGATTGCTCGATGAGCCATTTGCTAATCAAATGTTTGATTTTGATATTGTGTAATTAAAAAAGAACAGGGATGTCGATGAGTAATAACAAGGTTAATGAAACTAAAGAATTCTTAGACGCTCTATTAATTGGGCGCGATAATAATGCGTTGGGTGAGTTTCTAACACCTGATTGTTTGGCTTTGACTGACTATGGCATTGCTTTTGGTCGTGATGAAATAGCCATGGATCTTTCTTTTTATTTTCAATCAGTTGATGTCAGATCACTTGATTTTTTGCAACAAGCGCATTGTGCCGACACCACCGTATTGCAGTTCTCTGAAAACTGTGAACATATTGGTGAGTTTTGCGGTATAGAAACCACAGGCAAGAAATTTGTTTTTAATGCTTCAATTATGTTGCGCTGGCAAGAGGATAAAATTAAAGAATATTCGTTATCACCGGATATGGCGGGTGTTTTTGCACAGATTACGGATGATAAAACCGCTGCAAAAACGCTAGAGGCATTGAATGAATCAAACAGCCGTTGTTATGCAATGTTAGCAAAGCTTTATGTTTTAATTAACGCGCAAGGACTTTATCTGACAAAGCAACAAATTAAATGTCTGGCTTTGTATTTTGAGGGTTACAGTACAGTTGTAAGTGCCAGAATATTGCAGTGTTCAGTTGGCACAGTGCGCACGCATATTCGTAATATTCAGGAGCTCTATCGTAGCCATTTTCCAGGGAATATTGAAGCATGGTTTAAAAAACAGGGGTTATTTCAGAATATGCGCCGTTATGCGCGTTTGTTACGATAATTATAAGGGTTTATGAAAGCTAATAAAAGCCGGGTGAATGATTAGTGAATAATGATTATCATCGACATATTTACGCTTAGCATATTCCATAACATCTGCATTGAATGGCTCAATCCCTTTTTGTAAAAGTTGTTGATACATTTCATAGGTGAAGCTGTCCTCTAAGATTGAGAAGCGGCAAATCTGGTACATTTCATCCAAGGTTGTTGTATTGTAAAAAGCATCAGTTATCTCGAGATGATAGTTAATCTTATGTTTGTTAGCAATTGCCTTGAGAAGCTTATAGCACTTATATTGTGGGTTGTAACTTATGCATTTTTCATAGTGCTCACCCTTATTAGAGGGCACTACAAACATTAATACGCCTCCTGGAGCGAGCGCTTTATATGCCTTTAATGCAAAAGTCTCCCAGTCTTTTTCATCAACGTGATAGAGCACATGTGAGCATAATATAAAGTTATACTGCTCGGTTAATTCGGTTTCTTGGAAAGTTTGATTGATCACGGTTAGATCATCAATTGATTTTAATAGACTTGCGTAAGTAGGATTAGGTTCGATCGCCAGAGTATTATTAAAGTGTGGTGAAATCTTATTGGTAATTTTACCCTCGCCTGCACCAATGTCTAAAAAACAATTACAGTTGATGGTAGATAAAACCTCTTTCGTAATATGATCTATGATTTGCTTAGAGTTATCATGTTTTTGCAGGATTTTATAAATCTTAGCATATTCTTGTGCTGTATGTATGGTTGCCATTATTTTACTCTTGTTGTGTGGTTTATTAGATTGCAAAGTATGTACGAGCGGCTTTTAAAGCTATAACCCCTTAAGCTTTAAAAGCGCTGTACAATCGGCCCCCACCGTAATAGGTTAGCATGTGGAAAGATTATTTATGCTATGGAGGCATTTTAAGCGCTATTGTTTTATAAGTGAATACCACAAAATTAAGGTATTAATGTGAGGTTCTTAAAAAGCGATTAATGAGAAATGTAATGATGCCAAAAGCAAGGCAAATAATCGCAATATATAAAAATACGTGGCTGTAGGTCTGATTGCTTAATAATAAATTTGTTGCTTTGTTGTCGGTAATAGTCAGCATAGAAAGTTGGCCTGAAACGGCAACACCAAGACCACTTGCAAACTGCCAAGCGCCTAACGCAAAGCCTCTGTTTTTCTCATTAATATACTCTCCAGCGGCAGCATTGCCATTGGGTTGTACGAGGATTTCACCTAGTCCCAAGAAGAAGAAAAATATAACGATCCAGAAAAAGGCAACCTGATGATCAGCACCACTAAAATAGATAGCTAGTGGAATGCTAGCACCTGCAATTGCGGTAACAATAAGTCCAATAAAGAACTTTTGATCAAATGCATTATGCTTAAGCTTGCGATACCAAAAGTAGCTCACGCCAATTGCACAAATAAACATGCTGATATACCAAAATGTGATGACAGATCCAGCTGGGTATACAAAACCAAAAATATGTCGATTTAAATTGTACTCAGAAAAGAGAGTAATATTAGTTTGGGCTAGCGTTGCAATGCTCCAGTAAGCAACATTGATCAAGCAAAATACAAGGAACTTTAGTACCCCTTTTTTCTGAGTCATGTTGGGTGCTTGTTTAACGAGATAGAAAAAGTAGCCTACAAGCAGTATGCCGACAATATAAATGGTTAATGCAGCTGTGTTTGGCCGTTGGATAAGATAGTGCACAACGATAAATGTAACCACAAACACGAGTATGCTATAAATATATTTGTTGAATGAAACTGAGCTGTTAGATTTGGGGTATATGTGTTGGAAGCCAAGAAAAAGCAACAAAGCAATGACGTTATAAACAGCGCCTATATAAAAGGCCGCTTGATAGCTCAAATAATCCGCAATAAACCCAGAGCTAAAGGTTGCAATCATACCGCCGGTTGCTAAGCTAATATAGGCAACCGTGAAATAATAAGATCGTTTAGTATTTTGCTCAGGAAAGCAGCTATTTAGTAGTTTCCAAATGCTCGGTAGATAAAACGCGCCACCAATGGCAATACAACTTAAACTGGTGACAAGTAAGGGTTCACCAAATTGTGCTAAAGCAAAAAAGCCAAAAATACTAAACAGTTGCCCAATGATTAGTGTACGTTTGGCATCAAGTAGCTTATCAGCAACAATGCCGGCGACAAGTGGCAAGCAATAAAAAAGTGAAAAGAGTGCGGTGTTGAGCATATATGCTTCACCTTCACTGACCTTAAGTGATAACGTTAAATATAGCACGGTTAAACTAAACATTACACCGGTACTCATTGTCTGAAATAGGGTAATGAAAAACGTTAGTGTGACGGGTTTGTTTTTGATTAACATATAAATTATCCTTATTTTCTCCCTTTAAATTAAAGTGCAATGATACGCGAAATTCAAAACAAATCACTAGTAAATAAGTATAACTTATGTTACTTGTCTAGTTTAATGACTAGTACTGCAATTAAAATACTCACTGCAGCTAGATAAAGGGGGAGTAATAAGTAGAATGTTGTCAATAAGCCAAGCGTGAAAGCATTAATCGCCCAAGCAATACCAAAAACAGATGTAGTACCACCCATGATGGCACCCTGTTCATGGCTCCCAACTTTGTTGGCAATCACTGATAATAAGGCGGTGTAGAAGATGATTTCTAATAACGCGCCAACAAATGCGCTGATAATCATCGAGCTTGGGCTTAAGAAAAAGGTGCAAAGCGCCAATAATATCGCAATAATAATACCACTTAACAGCATCGCAAGATGATTGTTAAGGCGCTTAAGCACGACGTTTTGAAAGTAAAGTGTTGAAAATGCAAAGCCTAAACTCATGATCACAAAAACAAAACCAATGCTTGCCGGTTCAAATTGGAACGCTTGTGCTAGCACTAATGGCAAGCCTTGGGCGTAGTAGCCCCAGCCGATTTGCAAAAGCAAAAAGGCTAATGCAAGTATTTTGACACGCTTATCGCTAAACATTACTTTAAAGCTAAAGATGAGGCTTATTAGTTTAAGCTTTTGATTCTTGATGCGATTGGTGTAGGTTTCAGGTAGGAATAAACAAACACTTAGTAGGTTGATTACAGATAATCCGGCACCAAACCAAAACGGTAGTGTAATGGCTTGATACTCCGTTTGTGATAATAAGCCAACAGCTGTCGTTATTAGGGGACCAAAGACAAAGCCAATAGAGGCAGCAAGCGTGATTAAACTTAAATTTTTCACACGATTTTGTTCGTTAGAAATATCCAAGATAACTGCTTGCGCGATACTAAAGCTGCCACCAAAAAAGCCGCAAATAAAACGACTAAGTATAAAAATGCTTAATGAGCCTAACGCTAAGGAGCTCACAGATAGTAAATAAGCAATAATCGTACCTGTTAATGAGACGATGATCATCAGTTTGCGTCCATATTTATCAGAAAGTCTGCCGATAATCGCACTACCAATAAAGATCCCCAAAGGCCATACTGCCATCGAAAGACCATAATAAAAATTGCGCAGCGAATCAGGTATGCCAGATCCAAAAAACGGACTTTGTTTTGACATGATGATCTCAGGAATGACGGGAAAAACAAGCCCCACACCCATGACATCAATAACAATAGTCAGCATCAAAATAGCGACTAATAAGCGGTTGTTAACCGGTTTCATTGATAACTCCAAATATTTAAGTAACATTTAGTAAAGTTGGCAAGTGCTCAACTTTTTATCATTATTATAACTAGCGAGCCACTTTAGAGTGTTGGCAGATAAACTGCAATTAAAATGATCGGTTTTTTCTGGTCTGTTGTTCATTCAAATAACCCTTTCTGATTCGGTGGGTCGAATAACAAATCATCGACTTTAACACCAAGATAGTTTGCGATTGGACCTAATATTAGAATGCTAGGATTACATTTTCCATTACAGATTTTGCTGATGGTTCCGGTTGACATGCATAAGGCGCGAGATATTTCTACAGTGTTAATATCTTTTTCGTACATGAGGAGTTTAATGTTTTTCCCGATGATAAATAGCTTGCGAATTTCATCATCATTGCGACCTATGGAGGTTTCCATTGCTTTGTGGGTGCTCAAGTGGCTACACGCTTTGGAAAGATGCTATAGAAAATAAAAATATTATTCAACAAAAATATTGTAACATATAACATATTCTGATATCATGCCACCCGAGTTGTCGACGAACCGTAGTCCGCCCCAGACACGTTCGTAGCTGAATTTCCTCCACCTTCCCTAGAAAATGGACTTTGTTCTCAGCAAGGACGGCAACTCAGAGAGTCACGATCTTCCTATAGGAAACAATAGCAATAGTAAAACGTTATTTTGAATATATCAAGCTTTTATTTTGAAAAAATCGATTTTTTTTACTTTATCAGGGTGAGGTTATTATAATTCCTTAAAAATAATCTTGACAATCAAGCCCGAAGAATGAGGATTGTTTTCGATGAAAAGTATTGCTTTATTGTGTGTAACAATCTCTTTGACGATGGATAAGCCTAAACCTGAGCCTGAAAGGTCATGACCTCTAGCACAATCCACACGGTAGAATGGATCACAAAGTTTGGCTAGGTGTTCTTTAGGTACACCTGGGCCTTTATCGATAAACAGTAAGTACAATTGATCACTCTCTTGTTTAACCTCCACCATGACATCACCTGCATATTTTAGCGCATTGTCAATCAGGTTTTGCATGACGCGTTTGAGTGCCTTATGCTGAGTTTTGATAATAGCGGACTTCAGTTTTGTTGAAAACGATACATTAAATCCATTTGATTGGTATTCATGACATACAGATTCGCTAAAATCAACTAAATCAATTCTTTGCTGCTTTTCATTTAGATAATACTTTTTTGTGTAAGTACTAATTTGACCAAGTAGATATTCCATATCGTCATAATATTGAGTAAGTTCCTTGTGGTGTTCCTCAGGGATTTGGTTATACATATAGAGCTTGGCTTTTGTTAGCGGTGTTTTTAGATCATGCGCAATTGCTTTAATGGTATATATTTTTTCATCCATAAGCGCTTTAAGTTTTTGACCGGTTTGTTCCATCAACTGTGCTAGGTTTTTTAGGTTAAATGGTTTCATAGCAGATGAAGTATGGCTAAGGTTGAGTTTATTGGCAACTTTTTGCATTTGCAAAAATGGTTGAATTAACTTTTGCTTATACAGGAAATGTAAAGGAGTGACGATTATCATAAATATGGCAAAGAATAAGAGCAGAAAATATAAATAATAACGATTGGGTAACTCAATAGTGAAATTTGCACATTGCTTAAGGTCTGCATAACAAATAGAGACCTGTTTTGAGGAAAAAAATGGTAATGAGCCTAGCCCGTCTTTGATTTGCTTTCTGATGTCTGTATACAAAAGGTGACTATTTTTTTTATACTGCGCCGGCATATCCAGTTCAATAACTGGCAAAAAAACAGGCTTTTGAGTAAATAGATAGGTAATGTAACTAGGAGTAGTATGTGCAATCGGTTGTTGGGCGCTTTGCAAGGTTTCGTTCTTGCGCAAATAGACTTGAAATATCGTATTGGTTAGTGAGTAAATTATTTTATGATCTTGATGATCACGATAATTCTGGTATGAAAGGACGATAAAGCATAAGTTTAAAATAACAAAAATAATGAACAGAACCGGGAAAAACCAAAATCTAATATACTGTTTAATATTGTCATAAAATTTCATCATAAGCTTTAGTTGGTCTTTGTTGTGTAAAATCATCCATGATTATAAGGAATCGTCATCAAATAAACTAAATGTTTGCATTGCCTATCCTCCCTCTATCTGTGTTGCTTAAACTTTATCATAGCCTTACTATGTCTGCGTTTAAGACGCCTTGATAGAAAACAGATTTGCTTTGCTAACCTTTTACTTTATTTTTCTTCAATCCCTAACGAGATAAACTGGATCTATTATATCCAGTTATAATAAGTCAGCAAGTTTTATTTTAAGCAATGTGCTTGTTTAGTTGTATTGCTATTTGATTTAAAATTGCCCAATAGGCTTGCTCAGGTTGTATGGCAAAATGCTGGGCAAGAGCTTGAGCAAATGACACCATCATTTTCGCAAAAAGATTGCTGTTAGCTGCCTTAACAATGGCATTGTAATCAGATATTGTTGATATATCTGTCTTTATCATGAACATCAATGCTTGATAGCTGTCAGTGAGTCCTGCCTGTTTTTCTGATTTGTGGACATGATCAATAACACTTTGTGGTAACTTTAAAGTAAAGATTGTGACACCGAAAACCTTAATTGGCTTATTGATATGTAATGCTGACTCAAGGGCATTGTTAACATCAATGATTGCCTGAGTAACACCTGAAATGGTTGCATTTTGGCGCAATAATTGAATGTTTGATTCAACCATTTCAGGTTTTATATTGTAAAGATTATCAATCGTTTCCTGCTTGGTCTTTGCGTAGGCATCTTGGGCATCAATTTGTAGTTGATAAGCCATGGCATTAATGGTGACATATGTGTTTTTAGCACGGTCTAGACCTTGTTTTTGGATGTTTGATAAACCATAGATTGTCATATAATTGATGAAATGATTAAAGTCCTGTGCTTTGTCACTGCTATCGTTATTTTGCCAGAAATTAACACGTGCTTCCCATGCCTTATCAAAAGCATCCTTATAGTTTAGTAAATGTTTATCCATTACAGGAATGTTACTAACATTTTGTAATGCATTATATACCTCAGTGGCAGCAACTTTGGTTTGTTGGGTAGCTAGAGAAATGTTTGGGTCCTTCTTATATGCAGGATATTCTTTGATTAGTAGGTCGGCAAATGAAATTCCCGTTGACATTGTTTCAATATAAGAGTGGCTTTTAGCTGCATTATAAAATGCCTTTAACTGTTTGACGCTCTCTGGATTGCCGGATATGCTGTCTTCTGAGAAGTCTTGAAGTGACTGACTGATGATGTCTTTATTAATTTGGTCAGTATTTTGTTGAGTAGAGCTTGCAAATGATAGATTTGCGCCTGTTATTGCAAGTGATATGCTCGTCAAGGCAGTGGGTAATTTCTTAAAGTCCATTATATCTCCTTTGTTTTTCAATTGGTTAGTTTTGCAGAGATATACACACCGTAGAATGATTTACAGTCGGTATACAATAAATGATTTTGTGCTCTGCAGCACTATTGTTAATGCGAAATAAGGAAAATACTGCACGAGTCAAAGCAAAATGGACGGATTGTCTGAAGTTTGAGTGGTTAGATACCTGATATTGAAGGTGAGGTGGTGGTCACAGTGGCATTATTTAATGTGGAATTAAATAATGTAGGCGCATAATTATTATCGGTCGTTTTGTCATTTTCATTATTATTTGTATTTAGAAGCTTATTTTTTTGATATAGGTTATAGATGCTACTGAAAATGGCGATTGCTGAACAAAATAAGGCAGCGGCAAACCCAAAAGTTGCAATATTAGCGCCTATAGCAAACAATACAACGGTAAGAACTGTTAAAGCAACAGTGATTAGAGCAAAAAACTTAAGCGGCTTTTCTAAGCGATAAAGGAATTCACGTCTCTTGATTTGACTTGTGCATAATGTTAGTGCGAGCATGGATTCATGACAATCACCTGCTTTATTGTTGGCTTTAAGACGGTCTTCCAGTTGTTGTAAGGATTTGATCAAGCTTTTATAACTTTCTTCACTATTGTTAGCATTTTGAATTTCATTCTGCCACTTTTGATAAGATATCTGGACCTGAGATATGCTCTCTTGATTAACCAATTCAGCTAAGGCATCAATCGACAATGACTCACACATTAGATAGCTAATACGTGCATCACACAGCTTGGCTGCTCTTTCGCTTAGGAGCCATGAAATAACTAAAACACTTGTACCGCCAATAGGACTAGCTAGCGTGCTGATGGTGCTTAGTAAGCTACAGGTTGATACAATTAATGCGCTTAATGCAATCCCACTGCAGAGGGTGAGTTGTGCCGTGCTGTATAAATAATGATTTCTTGCCCATTTATCCTCCTTTTGATCGGAGTTTACTGCCATTATACTGAGTATCATCGTGTCAAATAATTGCCAAGCTAAACCGATAAAAGGTAGTTGTAAAGCTAATGATTTAATGCTTAATGCTAGAATTTCATATACATTGCGGAATAAGCTAAGCCAATCGACATAAAATATATAAGTACCAACAATTTTTCTGGCTGAATTTTTAGAGGATCGATCAAACAATGATTCGAGTTTTTGGAGTAGATGTAAATCAGTATGTGTGCTGTCATTGAATTTTGCGCGCAAGAATGTCTTAAGTTCAGGAGATAGTGTATGCAGATTTTCCATTTCCAATAAAGCATGTTCCCAATGCAAATTGACCGACCCTTTATAAGAGAAAGGCCAAAATTCCAAAGTTGGCTTACGGCGATATTTTTCTAATTGATCGCTAAAGATTGGCATAGACATCATCCTTTTAAGAGTAAAATAAATAGATATTTAAAAATATCTGGGCGATACACATAAAGCAATTACAGATGCTAGATATGGACAGGACGATTGTTTTGTGTGATTTGCAGATTCTTTATTAAAGGGGAAATTCATGAATTGCCCCTACTAATCAATCTGTCCGATAACTGCGTCAAATATTGTCACTTAAAATATAACAATGTAACTTTTGTGTCAGGCATCAATATGATGCTTTGGTGAAACAATTAAAACATAAAGATTAAAAATTAATTTTAGGAGAAATGTATGTCAAATATTATTATCAAAAATAATGCAAATAATGCTGAGATGAAAATCAGTGGTCAATCAGGTTTTGAATTGTTGGAAGAGTTTGAGCAACTTAAGGTAACAACAAAGGATTATTCCCGCGCTGGATTAAAAACGCATGAAGGTACAGATAAGTTGAGTAATAGTGGCGTTCCTATCAGAAATTTTAGAAGAGCATTGCTTAATCTCGGTGATGCTAAAGATAATGATGTCAAAATTGAAAAAGATAATGATGTCAAAATTGAAAAAGATAATGATGTCAAAATTGAAAAAGATAATGATGTCAAAATTGAAAAAGAGGCTGGTATTATTACACCTTTAACAATAACAATGGATAATGGTGCATTTAATCGTTTAAGAAATTTATTTGCAGGGAAAAACTCACTATTTGGTGACACTGTCAAAGCAATGAGTAATTTGCTTAAACAGGTTGATAATGATGTGGCAGGTGGACGTGGTAGAGCCGAAAAATTTCTTGATCGAGTCATTTTAGCTTCTATAACATCTGAAGGCGATGATTTGAAAACGAAAATTCAAGAAGCAAAGCAAGCTTTAATCGATGGTATGCAACCTAGGCAGCGTAATTTACTTGAAAAAATTGGTGATGCTATCGTTAAAGCTTGGCATAAATTAGTAGCCTTTTTTAAAGTTGCCAGTACAGGTATTAAATGTGCTGCAATAGAGCAAGCAGCAGAGTTAAAAAAGTCGAATAATTCGCAAAATCAAGACTCAATTAATACAGCAAAGAGTATGGCGATTGAATACACAAAAGGCTTAGCTAATGGAACTGTGCCAACAGGAACAACATTAGAGAGTTTTTTAACAACTAAGAAATCAATAAATGAAGACGCGAAATCTTTATCTAAAGAATTTATTGAGTATTCTAATACTGTAATGACAGATAAAGACAGCAAAGCGTACGATGAAGCAAAGAAGTTGGCAAAGGATACATATGTTGGTGAGAAATTTGACGGTGGTTATGAAAAGAAAATTAGTGATAAAGTAAGTAAGCTTAAAAAAGCCATTGAAGGGAATAAGGAAGAAGAATCGTCTAACAAAAATAATACAAGTCATGTGGGCAAGGATGCAAAATTATCTAATTTGCTGAACTTTATAACTAAGAATACAATCCAAGTACAGGAGTCTAAGTTGGGATACACGTACCATAAGGAGGCTTATGTAAAGGAATACGGTTCTGTTAGATTACCAAGATGTATTTTGGATGCCTACGCGAGTAAAGGAGGTAATTGGGACGTAGCCCAGACGGTGAGGTTGATGGAAAAAGATATAATAGATGAGGGAAAGGAGATAGCAAACCCAAGTCCTTTTATTGCTAAACTGACTCCATATATGAAAGATAGTAATACTGAGTATAATGCTAAGAAATCATTTATGAGTAGTGGTGGTTATAATACTCAGAGTTTGGAGCCTGATTTAAAGGAAATGCTATCCGATAGTAATAAACTTGCTAATGTCGTTAATTATGGAAGCATAAATAATTCAGAGAGTAATAAAAAGGTGGAGGATCATCCAGAAGCAAACAAAGCTTTCGAGAGAGCTCAAAAAACTCTTCTAGAAAACAGTAACTCTAACAGCGCAAAAGTAGGCTGATTCCTAGAGTAGCTTTATAACCTTTCTGAAATGAAGAATAGCGATTAATTAGGATTAGCTCTGCTTCATATGATTTAAATATTTTAAAAATAAAGTACATTTTATTTGCAGATCACTCTTGGATTTGCTCCAAAGGCTTTTAGCGCACAAAGCGAAAGAAGCAAATAATATTGCATCTTTCGGACGCTTTTTATTCCCTGCACTAGTGCTGGGAGTCTATGCAATAGGTTTTAAACACTTAATCTTTAACACATTAAAAAGGCAAACATATGATTAAATATCAATTAAAAGACAATGGTGGCAACAATAACAATGATTGTTTGTTAATTGCCATCGGTCGACTGGATAATCCAGATTTAAATGAAAA
The DNA here is from genome assembly GCF_055396795.1 of Cysteiniphilum sp. GTC20157. NCBI lineage: Bacteria > Pseudomonadati > Pseudomonadota > Gammaproteobacteria > Thiotrichales > Fastidiosibacteraceae > Cysteiniphilum > Cysteiniphilum sp. GTC20157. The sequence goes on from NZ_AP044698.1 coordinate 104,802, forward strand.
ACAGGCTGTTGAAGCTGGTTGGCAGGCTGTTCTTAAAGGTGTCAATACGATGGCATTTGATGATTTACAGATGCTGTATACCGAGCTAAAAGATGCTTATTCAATGGATATTAAGAATATTGGCAGCTATTTTTCCTTGGATTTTAATGATGATAATTCAATAGCGTTATTCAAATCCAGGTTGAAACAAACGTTTGGGGTTGACAATTTATCACAAGATATTATTGAGACTCAGTTGCAGGACAAAGCAAGGCAAGAAGTTAATGCTTTTTTGGGGCATTTAAAACAACAAAAAGATTTCCAAAAGTACGTTGAACTGCTTATAACCATTCCTGAAGATAAAAAACAACATTTGATGTTGGTATCTGTCAATGACTTAGAGTCTCATCCAGGTCAGGTTTATGAGCAGTTTAGAGATTTAATATTATCAGGTAAAGTCCCGCATTTTATGGCTCATAACGGTGAGCATTACAGTAATATTGTGCCCACTAAAATTGATTATGAACTATTTGATCAATCAACTGACCCAGAGCAATTAATCAAACAAGCATTTGTTAACCTTGTGAATGATGCATTGCTCGATGCTACAGGGTTTCATCCTGAAGCCTTAACAAGACTAGATGATAATTCAAATTCACAATATACCTTACAGACCTTGGACAATGATCTTAAGTTTGAACAGGATATGCGGCAAGCTAAGAACGAGTCAGCAACGTTGTATCAAGAAAAAAGATTAAATAATCCCAGTGAGAATATATCGAGCAATATTCTACAATCTGGAAGTGTCGATTGCCCTACGTGGGAAGGGCTACCTACGCAGGAAGAGCTAGAGGCATACTATCATGAACAAGAGGCACGAGAGGTTGCGACGAAATTAGAATCGCTTCTAGCGTTTGTTGATAAGAATATTGACAAGGATTATATCAATAATTCGCGTTATACCTATGAATTAACGTATGGGGGTAAGCAATACTACGTACCATGGAGTTTGATGCAGGCCTATGATTCAAGAACATTTGGAAGCTATGATAATGACAAGATTATATCAGGGTTAAAGGCAGATCTGAAGCAGGCGAATTCAGCGGATATTATTGCTCAAAAATTAAAAGCACCGATGTACGGTAAGCTATATAACAATATATATGGTGTAAGCAACGAATATACAGAATATCTGAAGGAACCTAAACAGTTTAATGAAAAAGTAATAATGGCAGAGGACGAGAAAAATAATAATGAATTCAGTTTATTTAATCCTAAGAGCCAAGGTTACCTACCAGAATTCAGTAAATAATTGATTGGTATTACATGATTTTAAATAGACAAAAAAGCAATCATCTGGTTTATCTAATTTGATTTCATGTTTGTCTGATAACTTAAGACTAAACAAATTTAAAAAATAGCAACCAAAAGTAAGGAAGATTAAAAGTGACCGTTAAAGTAAGCGAAATATATAACCAAGCCAAGCAATTGAAAAAAGCGGGGCTTGGTTTTAGTGAACGCATTTCAAAAATGGAGCAATACTTGTTAACAAAAGAGTCGGGTTTTGTGCAGACATTAGCAGATAAAGGTGTTCAAAAAGATGACGCATTTGTCGCGTGGTTTGGGCTATCGCCAATGGCGGCGCGGAAAAACACATTTGAGGGGTTTAAACAACTAATAGATACTTTAGAGTCTAATCCAAGTAATTTTTCAACAACAATGCAGCAACTGAGGGATCATTATTTGGTTGAAAGTGGCTCAGGTAATCTTAAGGTTTTTTTGGCTGAAAATCGCTATAAAAATGAAGCGTTTAATACAGCTTTTGAAAATGCGTTGGCAGACACGAAGAGTGATAAGGCGGATAGTGGAAATCATATGATTTTTAAGCAAAATAAAGAGATGTTTGAACAAAAAGCTGTAGCAGGAAAGTCTGTATAGTTTTCACGTAAGATAGGGGGTGGAGAAAAATAAAGTAACAGGGTTGCAAAGCAAACATCTCGTTTGTTTTGTAACAATTCATTACATCGGGGGAGTGTGTTATGGAAATAGCATTTGCACATGCGACTGAAAGGGTTACAGCGAATAAAGTAGACCCAACACAAAAAATAGATGGCAAAAATTCAAGGGCTGGTAATCCCTATAATGGTTTTTATAGATTGAGTAAAAAAGATCAATCACTTGAGGCGGGTGATGAGTATTTTATCAAGGTGCCAATAAATAAAACAGAATTTTTTTTTGAAGCGTTAGCGGCACGAATTATTGCTAAATTCAAGGAACAAAACGTGATTCCTTTAGAGTATCAGCATTTGTTTGTTACCGCGGAACCGGTGACAATTTATGATGGAGATAAAGAAACAAAAGCCTTGGCATCCAAAAAAGCGAAAGTGACAGAGCTTTTTAAGCTGTTTTTCCCATGGGAGGAATCCAAGCTTAGGAGTAACAAGTTAGAGAAATTTGACAATAAATATTTATACCAACTGATTACTAGTTTTAAATCTGCAAATAGTGGATTATCGATGGTAATATTTATGTCGCTTTTGCTAGGTGACTATAGTGTTCACTCAGGTAATGTTTTTGGTATAAGTGAAGGTGATGGCAAATTGAGCTTTGGGAAATTAGACTTTGGTGCTGCTTTCCGCGACTTTGCAAAAAATAAGAGCTTGATTAAGCCGCATGAGTATGAGGTGAACTTATACAAAAAGTGGTATAAAAACTATCTTGAGTATTATTTGCGAATCCCGGGGTTTAAAGCCTCTTTGGAAGAGGTAAGAGAAAAGTTTTCAGAGGCTGACATAGACAAAATTAAGCGTTGTTTTAACGATGGCTTCGACGAATGCTATACTTTTTTTGATTTGAACAATCATCAAGCCATGTGCCAGAAGTTGTCCAAATATAGTAGTATTGATTTTGCCGACCAACAGCGCCGAGAATCACAATTTGGGACAATTATTAGCGATCGGTTGACAAGCCCCTTAGTTACAACAGAAGCAGGAGAAAATGTAAAAACGTATAAAAAGTACAACACCATTGAAAATCCAGTGTATGAACTCAGGACTTTTCATGGGCAAGTGTGTGTTGGTGAGCAAAAGCCGTTATCTGCAAAAAGTAATTCCGCAGAGATCAATCTGTGGGCGATACTAAAGAGCAATTATGAACATAAAAAAGATGACACGAGTGATGATATAAAAGCAGTTTTTACCAGTTTGATGAAGATTTATGCGCATATGCTGGGTAAGAATGCTTCAAAAGAAATGGTGCATGATGCTGGTTTAAGGGCTAAGAAATATCATATTTTAAATCAATTGATTAATGGTGTTAGTGATATTTTGATAAGTGAGGAAAGCAATGAGCTAAACGGCTCAAAGTACAAACAAGTGATCGAAAAGTTTGATGCAATTGAGAGAAATGGTGGTTTAAGCATTCTAGATATACATTCCTCAAAAGGGAAAGCGCTTTTACGCAAACTTGTTGAGGTTGTTTTGTACCCTTTGCTGCTTGTTGTCTCGTTTGTTTTTCCAAATGCTAAAGACTTGCTGGCGCCAAAAAGTGCAGCACTTTTTAATCAAGCAAAAAATACGCTCACACAAACGTCTGAAATTCAGTTTAATGCCCAGTTTCAAAATCAGTTGGAAGCAGGAAAGCAAATGGAAGTACACCCAACAAAATGACTGATATTTATTCTGAAGGTAGCTTTTGAGCACTGTATAAGTCAATAATAAATTACTAAATTACTAAATTATTTTTATTGTTAAATGTATAAATAAGGAGAAATGTATGCCCAATCAATCAGCAGTTCAATCCATGAAAAATATTACCCAGAATCATAAAAATTACCTTGAGCAAGTAATGAAGACAAATATAACGAGAGAGTTTAGCAAGAAAAACGTAATTGATGAAAAGATCAAGTTATTAATGATGCAGTTTGAACAGTCTTCATCAAAGTTTTCAGCATCAATAGATACCTTGCTTGAGGGAGCATCGGTGTCAAGCCAGATTAAAACAGGGGTTTTATCAGGTGTAGCGGGTGTTGTAAGTGGTCTTGTTGCTCGATCTGCACTAAATGAAATACTCCCTATTCCTGATTTTACACCAGGTAAAAATCTTGCAATTAATACAATCAGTGTGGCACTAGGGGGTGTTGTTGCGAATGCGTTTTATAATATCCTGCCTGAAAAAACAAGGTCAGCAAGAGACTCAGAGGCATTTCAACAACAATTCGAAGAATCAGGTTTCTTGGCGTTGAGTAACGACTTAACGGAAAAATTTATTAGACTTTTTCATTATCGTGAGTCTTTACTGTTTGGGAAGCAATACAATATGCCTATTGATATGCGTGCCGAGTTTAAGGACTCATCAAGTAAGGATGAATATAAAATTGCTGTTGAAACCTACTTTTTGACTGAACTTGATAAACTATTTGTTAATACATTCAAAGATATTTATGAGATTCATGATGAAAAGATTCAAAATGATAAAAATAGTTATGGTATGACAAGAGGCATCAAACGTTACTTTGATGATGTTGATCCAGATAATTTTACACAAAAGCTTCAGGTAAACTTTTTAACTCAAGTCAGCAAGTTTCTTACCAATCAAGCTGATGAGCCAAGTGTATATGCGCAACACCCCTTTTTGGCAGCAAGTGCGCTAGGGCTTGCTGCCGCTGCTTTGACAATTGCTGCTGCACCTGTAAGTGCGGGAATTGTTTCAGGGGTTTTAATGGGTGTATTTGCTTATTATTTACCGTCAAATATTGAGTCATTAATGTATAGTCATAGTAAAGATGAGCGGCAAACACTTAAGAAAATTACACAAGCAATTAATGATGAAGCAACCGAACTTGATAGACAAACCAAACAAGTGATGCCTACTTCAAACAGTAGTATTAATCAATTACAAAATTATGTTTCTAATCAATGTGATGGCGTTATATATAATGCTTATATTCTAGTTGGATCAACGCAATCCTGGCTTCAGGAATATGCTAAGCGTTATCGTCATAGTAAACGCATTGAAACCGACCTTGGTGCAAATACGATTGAACCAATCACCAAGACTGCTGATCGTCAAGCGATAGACTTTGCCAAGTTGCTCGCGGCAAATATCAATGACTCTACATTTGAGAAGTGTATCCAAAAAACTCAAGAATATTTAAATAATCGTGATAACAGCAGTTTTATCGAAAAATTTGGCGTGAAAGCAAAAGTCAAAGATCAGATATTAGAAATTGTTGCTACTTTGCCGAAAGATAAAGTGTTGCCTCAGTATTTGACTGCTTTTTATGTCAATGAACTTGGTGGTATTGCGCATGATTTAACACAAATACGTGATCTTAAGACCAATGAGGCGTTAACAGATGCTGCCAAAAAACTCAATACTGCCTTTGGTGAGACTTCTTTAGACAAGCAGGCATATATTTTAAGAGGGGATAGTGTGTTACGTCATCTTGTGGCGCTGCCTGCAGACGAGAAATTGCCAAAGATTGATGAAAATAATATCGATAATTACTTAACGCAATCCAGAGATTTCTTGTTTTCGTTATTAAAAAAACCAGACATTGATTTAAATGCAGAAAATCACCTTGAACAAGCGCTTACATACAGTAATGAGTTCAGTGTCTATCATACATTACTACTTGAACAATTAGCAAAGTTGATTGATCCAAATAATCAATCAGTAAAGGATAAAACAAAGGCAAAAATACATCTTTTTCTTAAAGAGAAATTATTTGTTGATTATTCAGACTTGTTAAGTCAAGCATTTACTGATGCCTTGTTAACTGGCAATAATCCAACGCTTGAAAGTATGCGTGAATCAATGCGCAATGCAATGGCTTATACTAAGCGATTTTACTCTCCTTATGCACTTATCACGGCAGAGGCAGAAGCATTTGTGAATAATAACGATAAGCTTCTTTTTGCATTGCATAATAAGCGGGTTAATTTCATGCCTGAAGCATCGAAGGCGTATATAGATAAACTCGATAAAGCGATAGAATCAACGGCAAAATTTATTGAAAAAATCAAAGATAATCAAATTCTTATTGGTACTGGTGCATATGGCGTTTATTTATACGAAGTACAGCAGGAGATTACAAATGCCATCAATGATATTAAGCAATATATAAAGGACAATCCTGATCACAATAACGTGGATCTAAGTCAGGCAATAGAGAAGCTCGGTACATATAAGGAGAAGATAGATCATAAACTTTCCTTAGAGAATATGCGTTATGACAATTCACGGTATTATCAGTTGATTGATGAGATAATAACCGAGGTGCAAGCCTATGAAAAATCACAACATGGAACCTTTAGGAATGATAATAATAAAATAAAGGTGGCAATGGCTGTTATTGAAAATCTTAAAGCATTAAAAGATAAACCGATTGAACAAGTTAAGTTTGATGATATTTTTAAGCTTTCTGAAACAACCGAGCAAAATAACAAAGACCTTCAAGATTTAAAAAGTAAAGTTGGTAACTCATTACTTGATGGAATTAGCAGACTTTTAGAACACTTTAGGGTGTATATTAATCAGTTAGCGAGCGCTTCAAACAATCATCAAGCTGAAGTAAAGATTGTTAAGCGCGATGGGAATATTGAGATATTCTATGAGGCGGAGGGTGATGATTCCTCTGAGGGTGATATCTATGAAGACTGTAATTCTGAAATACGAGAAAGTTGGGAGTTGGTGCCTATGTTTAATCAAGGTGTATCTGATAAAGACCCTAATTTAGAAAATGGTCAGTAACTAAGTACCTAAACAATAGTTCCTTGGTAATAATGGATATTCGGATCAAGTCCGAATATGACAACTTGCAGTCATTCTCGGACTTGATCCGAGAATCTAAAAAACACATGACAATATTTACATAGGTATTTAAGAGAGAGACCACTCATGCCAAATGATTTTGAAAATAAGGTAAATTCCGTTGAAATGGTTAAAAAAACCATGGATTATGCGAATAAACTAAATTTACCATTGGTAAATAGTGCCATAAGACCTCTTGTGCTATATGGTATTGCTTGGACTCTTTCTGAAGTGATACAAAAAGCATCTCAAGGCTATTTGCCAAGTGATACAACACATGAAACGATGCAAAATACCCTTACATTCTTGTTGGAAAGTATTGTCTCACCATTGGCAGCAACGCAACTGTATAAAATAGTGGGGGATTTTTTTGCAATCAAAAATATCGATAAAACAGACGAAACTGAAATTAGTAATGCGGAAAGTCTCAGGCGTTTAGCTTTATTTGTGAACTTAGGGTTGCGAATTAATGGTTCATATCCCATCATAAATAGGTCGATAGACCTATCCCTGAGTTTGTATAACTTTCGGGAATGGATTTATTTGGTGACAGGAAGCCATCCATTGATGTTTGGTAAAACGTCCTTAGACGCTTTTGATATTGATTTTTTTAACTCGCGTAATCTAGATTACGCATTTGTAAGTTGCAAAGATGCACAAGGGAAAACGTGTTTTGAGACCAAATTTAACGTACCTTTGATTGCAAAATTGTATCCGCATAAAGTGGGTTACCTACCGGGCAAATGGTGCAAGGATAATGATAAATGGGTGTTTGCTACAACGGTTTCAAAGGATGAATTAATTCGTGAGTGTGATCAAAGATACCAGCAAAATTGGTTTACAGGAGGTGGCAAAGTATCTGATGTTGTTGCGTTAACGGCATTGGGCAAAACATATGACATTCACTATTACAAGCCTATGTTGTTAACGAATGATAGTGAAAAAGGGGTTGAAGTTCTAAACAATCTGGAAAAGAGTTACCAGCAATCAAGACCTTTATTGGTTAAGTTTGACCAAACTAAAAAAACGCATGCAGCAAACAATGATCTTTTTATTAATGGCTTGAAGAAAATTTCAGAGAATGAATATGAAAATATTTTTTGGGTAAAGCAACAGGAAAGTGTTAAAGAAAAGGCTTTTTCAAAGTGATTTTTTGGGGCTAATTCATCAGGTAATCAATTTGTCCAATAAAGAGGCTATCTATTGAAAAACTGAGTAACAATATGTAACTTAAAACATGCTTTTTAAGCACTGTGATCTAAAAATTGATCAAAAATTCATTCATCAAGAAATTATAAATCAAAGGAGATAAATATGGGGCGTAACGAATTATTAAATGCTATTGAATCAATAGCTAATGAGGAAATTAAAAATCAGGTAATTGATTCTGTAGGTGAGTTAGAAGCAGAGTATAAATCTAAGTTAATGGACTTAGCTAAGGACAATAGTGATCTAGAAGAAGCTTTTAACGAGGCGATAAAGATTGCGGAAGAATACAAAAGCCAACATGAAAGTGACAATCAACAGATAAATGATCTTAATGAAGCCTTAATTAAGAATCAACAGCAATTTGATAAAGTAATTAAAGACTTTTATCAGGAAAATGAGCTACTTCAAGACAATAATTTCAAACTACAAGATGAGCTAAATAATATAGGAAATAAATTTAATAAAATGGAAAGTGTACTTAGCTTAAAAAATGGAGAGTTAGAAACCGTCGAGTTTCAGCTTGCAGAAGTAAAGAATGAACGGCAAGAATTATTGACACAACACCAAAAATCAGAAAAAAAATTAATCAAAGACATTGAGGAAAAAAACAATAAGCTCAAAGAAAAAGCTGAGTTAATTGATGTTCTGGGAGAGAGAGTTGATCAACTTACTAACAGCAACCAAAAGCATCAACAAGAAGTGTTATTAAACCAGAAAAAGGTTGAAGAGTTAAATAAGGAAAATAACGCCTTACGTACAGAGGGCACTGATAAAGATCTTTTAATTAAAGAGTTACAAGATAAACTTAAAGCACTACAAGGTGATTTAGATAATACGAAGCAAGCATTAAATGAAGAAAAGCAGACAAATGCTGAAATGCTTAAGAAATCACCAGAGTCTAATGCCATAACTTTAGATGAGATTTTGAAAAAACAAGATGCAATAGGAAACGTTATAAGTGAAGGTCTCAAGGCTCCTGAGTCAATCAATACAGACTCTGATATTGGCAAGAATTTTAAGGATGCCTCTGTTAAATTCAATCAAGAGATGATCAACTCTCAAAATACTTCTCAACAAGCAGGCGATTCTTGGAGCAGCTATGGCAGTATAGCTGCTGCTATCAGTGCAGGCGCTGTATTTGCTGTAGCGACTACTGCATTTGCTGCAACACCTGCAATGGCGGCGCTCTTGGCAAGTGCATCAGGGTTGGGTGTGAAAGTTTACAGCGCAAGTGATAGCACACAAAATTTAATACCTAATGGTGCAGTGAGTGATGGTCACTTAAAAAATAGTCCTAGCAGCCAATCATCTATGAAAATGTTCAATGGTTATGAATCTACCAGTGATAATGTGGTTAAAAATCAAATGTAATAATTTTATGTCGAATGCAAATTATTCTGAAATCCGTATATTATGTGCTCAGTATATTTGTAATAGGGAGGGTAGTGCGCAAGCAATGGCACTGGATAATTACATTCATCAAGCTCATGGTTAGTTGGAAGCTGAGAAAAAACAAAAAACATAAAACATAACATAAAGGTAGGAAAATATGCCAGGCACTAACGATAGCAGTCAATCAATGAGCGATCACGCCTCTGAAAATAGTCAGCATCAAACATTCAAAGTGGATCAGATGCTAGATCCTATGTTTATCGACCATGGTCGGTATGTGGATAGAGATAAAACGATAAATGCATTTGAAACAAAAGAGTCTGGATACTTTCATGCGATGCGTGATGCTTATCAGTTTGCAAGGGAGCGTATTATTGATAGCGCTGAGAAACTAAGTTTTAAGCTTATTGATCAAATTCAGCAAAAAACCTATGAAAATGTTGAGTCGACCAATTATGAACAATTAAAAAAGATGCCTGATTACGAGCGCGAATGTTATGGTGTAGAAGAAGGTGTGATTACTCAAAAAAAACTCACTGATGGGTATTTTGGCGCGATGAAATTCAGTGATGAGGGGATTGCATTTGTACGTCAGATGTCTGATAACGTAAAGATCATGAAGAATCAAACTAAAAATTATGTTCATAACGAGCATATGGATATGATTATTAATAACAACTCTTATCGATTTTTAAGAGCGTTGGATGAAGGTGATCTTAACAAAATGATGGAAGAAGCGATTCAGCGATTTAATCAAACCGTTTCCACTGTCGATGGCAAACAAAAAGAAAAGGCAATTTTTGATTTATGTAAAACGTTAGAGCTTATTCATCCTTATCGGGATTGTAATTGTCGTACGTTTGTAATGATTTTACAAAATGTATTGCGCCAAAAGCATGGATTGGAACTTATCATTCAATCAAACCCTAACCTTATCGATAATTTGGGTTATGACGAATACATGCAGACAGTAATAACAAGAGATCAATACCAAAAAGATATTAAAATAGCATCTAAACAACTTCATGAGATTCACCAGCAAGCTATGTCGAAACAAATGGGCGCTCAAGATATATTGATTCGTGACGGTGTGGTACATGATAAGGAACGGCTGCTCAAAGTTGAAGACAGCTCATCACTTTTCAATCATAGTGAGGCAGAGAGTAACTATAACCCAGGGTCTGTAAATACGATAAAAAGTCAATATAGTAATGATCAAGGTGATGTTTTATCTATTCATACTACAAAAAGTGAGTACTTCGATGATGACAATGATATTTTTAACAAGACCATAGAAAGTGTTGATTTAACCAATAACAATGCTGATCAAGGCATGCCTATGTTGTTCAATACGCCTAAAGAATGCGAATTTATTTTATATAAGTAAAAAATAATTAAAAGGGAAAATGGCAGATTTTCCGAAAATAACGTTCTTATTTGTGACATTTTATGACAAAAAAATAATATATCCCACCTAAATAATCATAAAAATATATCATTAGACTTTTTATTACCTAACTAATTGGCATGGTTATTTTAGGATACCACTCGAGAGTTTTCTATTGACGAAAGTATAGGTCTGGGGTGTGTTCAAAAATAATATCTTACTATTTGGTATACATAAAGCGCAGATACAGCAATTAACTTTGTGCTTACCAAGTTGCCGTATTCTCATTTGTAAGCATACTTTACAGTTGCAGAAGCTCATTAAGGCGGAAAAGATTTCCCTTCTAGTGATGTCAGCATTTGATGGACATCAAACAAATGTTGCTATATGCGATAGACTCTGTAAGCAATATTTCAAGCTTCCTATTATTGTCATAGGAGATGTTGAGGATGCTGAATTAGAAATGTCCTTTTATTGTGCTGGTGTTGTGGATTACTTGTGTGGAGATATGAATATCAAAATACTCTCACGAAAAATTGAGTCAACCTTGCGGGTGTTAAAAGCTGATGAGCATTGTAATCAGTCTGAAGATATTATTATTGGCGATTATCGGTTTAATATAGATAGGAAAATTCTAGTTGACCATAAGGGGACTCAGTACAAGTTAACACAGTCAGAGTCATTTGCGCTTGATTTGTTGGCACAGCGCCAAAATCAAGTTGTTTCAAGAGATGAGCTTTATTGGTGGGTATATGATCGCCCTTATGATGGCATGGATAGAACCATTGATGTTTTGATGTGTAAATTAAGAAAAAAATTACATGCTCAAAAAACAAACAAACCGTTAATTAAAACTGTCAACCGAGGGGGGTATATGCTGAATGTGCCTTGTTGTTAACAAATGGGTACATTATATCAAGTGCATTTTAGATTTTTGAGTGTTGTAATTAATTCGCAAAGTTTGATGGGAGTAAATTAGTGAGATTCAAAAAATTGATTTTAGTGGGATTGTTAAGCATGACAGGCGTGGCATCTGCAAATATTGCTGTGGATAGTCTTTATGATATTTGGTCTGAAGATAAGCTTGCGTTTTCAAAGACTATTCATAACAATGATTCAAGCAAAACAGCCTATGTCAAAGTTGAATTGTTGGAAGTGAAGAATCCTTTGTCTAAAGATAAAGTCGAGAAAATGCTATCTTCTAAAGAAATGTCAGAAGGATTATTTATTACGCCAAGTAGATTGATTATTCCACCGGGACAGTCCAAAAATATTCGTTTTTACCATCCAAAAGGTAGGAGCAAAGATCAGATTAGCTATTATCGTGTCAATATGATTCCAGTATTACCGAAGAAAGAAGATGGGTTTGAGATTAATGATGAAGAAGCTTTGTCAAGTGGTGAGATATCTGCGGGCGTTGGCATTATGATCGGCTTCTCGAGTATCTTAGTGGTTCAGCCGCAAAATACCAATTATCAGACGAGTGTTAAATTCAAAGATAAGCATATTGAAATTGACAATGATGGTAATGCGCTAGTTGAGGTTGGAGTCAAGGCAAAATGTAAACCTAAAGAGGAGCTACAGAAGTTGTCTGTAGACTTGAAAGAGCAACATTGTGATGATCAAAATCTATTTGAACAAAGATATAAAGTTTACCCATCAAATCCCAAAATAATAGACACAGTGCCATTGGCTGATAGTGTTAATGTTGAGGTTTTTGAAAACGGTAAGCGTGCTTACAGCCAAAGTTATTCAATTGTCTAGTCCAAGCGGGCAAATCAAATAAATCCGATTAGCTATTTATTGTTTCAAGTTTAACCAACAGAGTTTTGATCTTTCTCGTAAGCTTTTGCTTGCTGAAAGGTTAGAGCTCATATTATCAAACCAAAAGGAGAGAATATTATGTTAAAAAGTAAGAAAATCTTAATGGCAGGTGTTGTAACAGCATTGTTTAGCAGTGCATGTTTTGCAGATGCAAGTGACAGCGTTACAAAAAAGATTACAGTTGAGATTGAGGTGGGGGCAAAAACTCTTCAGGATAAACTTAAGATGACAGAAGATACATCTACTAGTGCTGTGAAAAGGGGTGCGTTAGAAACAAATAAAGGAACTTCAAGGATTGATAACTTTATTACGTGGAATGATACTACATCAGGAGAGGTAGTTGTGACGGTTGCTAGTGGGGATAAAGATGGTGGATCATATGTCATTAAATCAGGTGAAAACAAAATGCCTGTGGCTTTTAGCATAGATGATAAAGAGATTAATGAGACTTCTGGGAGCGACAAAAAGCTGAAGCTAAACTCATCAGGTGATACCAAAGAGTTAGTAGTAACCTATGGTGATGGCTCTAGCGCTTATCCAGAAGGCGAATATTCAGGAAACTTCACCTTTAAGATATCAACTGATTTTTAACTAAATTTACTATCCCTGTCGTAAATCATTTTACGATGGGGAGTTGTTCAATAACATAAAAATATAGTCGAGAGAGTCATTTAGATGAGATTTAAAAGGTTTAAACAGCTCTTGTCATTTGTTTGGATAGGTTTGTTGCCCTTGCCAATAGGGGCAACTCTTTCTGTTTCTTTGGATGATAAATTCAAAAACGGGATTGAGGGTCTAGAAACGATCCCAGAAGATTTTGCCTCACAATTAGCTGATGCCATTGAGGTGGACGTCTCTATTTTGGGGGTTGAATTGGGGCAGCATATGATTCGACTAGATAAAGGTAAAATTTTCCTTGAGTCAAATGGTTTGTTTGACAATACCAGTGTTCATCTGAAAGATGGTGCGCGATTGATTTTAAATCAACTATTTGCTCAAGGGGTTGATTCCAGTAAAACCATTGATTGCTCACCTGTGTGGGATCAAAGTGGTTTGTGTCAGCGTAATTTACCTTTTATGATGACACAATTAGATTTAAATAGTATGCGTTTGAAGTTATGGCTGCCTGCTGAAGCATTTAGCTATCAGTCACAGCAAAATGATAAATATCTTAGTGCGCCCGAGGTTACTCATCTAAGTTCATTTTTTGGTTATCGATTTAATTTTAATTATGCAGATCATCGTGATACTAATTATTATCTTGAGCTTGATAATGCCACAGGCTATGGTCGTAATCATTTAAATAGCAGCGTTTTTTTGCAGCAAAATCGCCAAAGCAGTGATGTGCGAGTGAATAATGTCTATTGGCAATATGATAAAGAGACGATGTATTCACGTTTAGGCTATTTTAATAATGCTAATTTTTACAGTGGTCAGAATACGTATAGCTTGAATTATGCGTTTAATGGCACAGGTGTGATTAGCGAACTAGGTAGCTCTGATAATTTATCGTTGTCATCACAAAAAGCATCACTTATTCCGATACCTTTGTTTATCAATGCCAATTCAGTAGTCAATGTCTACAAAGATGGTCGTTTAATTTCGGTGCAGAATTTTAGCGCAGGCAATCACTTATTACAAACAGAGAGTTTTCCAAGTGGTATTTACCCGGTCAGAATCGAAATTACTCAGGCAGGTCAAGTAGTTCAAACTAAGACAGCGATGATCAATAAACCATCGTCTTTATCAAAGCTTCACGATAATAATAAAAACTATCGTGTGTGGTTGGGTGTAGTAGCTAAAGATCAAGACTCAGTGATCAAAGCTCCTTACTTGGGTGGAAGTTTTGCAACTGCGATCAATGAGACAATGATTATGAATTTTGGTGGTTATGGTGTAAATAACTTGGCAGTTGCTGAATGGGATAGCGAAGTTTCTTTGCCTTTAAATACACAAATAACGCAGACAGTTGCCGTAGATTCTGGGGCTAACTATGGTTATAACCTGCAGTTGTCTAATAGCTATTTTAGATATTTTTCAGTGAGCGCTTGGTACAATACAAATAGCAAAAGTGATAATGCTTATAGCCCCTTTAAATCACGTTACAATAGAGTTGGGCTATCACCTTATCTAAATTTAGAATCGATCAAGTTAGGGTCGATTTCGGGTACTTATAGTTATAGTTTTCACACCAATAAGGATAATCTGAATGCTTCGTATTTTCATACGTTGTATCAACGACATAATTGGTATGTTAATGCATCGATAAGTTATGACAGAAGTTTGCAAGGAGACGGGGAGAAGCAAAATAATTACGCCTTTATGCTCAATATTTCTTATACCTTTGGTAGTGGTAATACGTTAAGTGATTACTTACGCTATTCACCGAGTGATAAGCAGATTTCTAATGGCTTAAGCTTCAGACCAAATCTAGACAATGAGCATATAAGATATATCAATGCCAATGTTGATTATCGTAAAGATTATGTTAATGGTATGTTGTCAACAAGTCTGGCGTCAAGTTATCTGCAGGGGGATCTAGCAACATCCGTGGTCAGTCAAAATAATCGTGAAAATTATTCCGCTTCAGGTAGTCTCTATGGTGGTATAAGTCTCACGCCACAAAGCATTGCGCTACACAATGATCACCGTGGTAAGTCAGGTGTGGTTATTCATCTGGATACAGAAGATAAAAACCACAAGATGGCAGCACAGATCAATGGTGTCAGTTATCCAGTTTATAAGGGGAATAACTTCATTGCACTGCCTCATTATAAACAATACAAGGTTTCATTGAGTGATCATCAAGATGAAGCGCAATTGCTACAGTACTCAGATAAGCGAGAGTTTGTCAGTCTTTATCCTGGTTCTATTTATTATCTGTCAAGAGCAGCATTTCCGGTGATTGAGGTTGTTGGTCAAGTTATTGATGGCAAAGGCAATCCAATTCGCGGTGCCAAACTATTAAGCTATGGCGATATGGCAACTTATAGCGATGAGTCAGGATTTTTTGTCACAAGTGTGAGTAAGGTAAAACCTGCGTTAACGATTGCAACGAAAGCCGAGAAATGTGCTTATGATTTAAATGCAAATGAAATAACAAGTGCTCAACCTGGTTATTGGGTTGGTGCATTTACGTGTTGAGGTGTGTGATGGTAAGAAAATGTTCTAATATATTGGTAGGGTATCTATTAATGAGCTTTTGCTATATAAGTGCCAATACAATAAGCATTAACGTTGATTTGGCTGAGAAAAAGATTACACAGACTGGGGGAATTATAACCTCTAAGGTGACATTTGATCGTCAGCTAATTTTTGATGTAGGGCAGCTAGATTTAAATGGAAAAATAAATCAATCTTTAAATGGGCATTTTAATTATTATTGTGGATATAGCTTTTACAATTATTGCAACGCTAACTCTAAAGGGACACTATCTAACAAGATCAGTTTAAGTTGTAACAATGGTGTTGAGTTAACCGGCACAGTGACCTCAGAAGGTGATAATTTTTACTTGAACAATTCTCCTGTAAAATCCTTCGGTAAGAGTCCTGGTCACTTATCTATTCGTTCTTCTGATTTATATCATATTAAGAAATTGCATTTTAGGTTTGATAATATCCAGCTTGCTGATTCAGCAGGAATTTCAAATTGCTCGGGTAAAGTCAAGCTTAATGGCAGTTTTTGGCTTAATCGATATCAAAATCAACATGATCGTAATCCGAAGGAATATAAGGAAATTAAAGTTGATAATCAAATACAGATGACGCTTAATTTTTTGCCTTACATAAAGTTAAAAGGGCCGTCATCATATAAGGTCACACTCACTGAAAATAGTAGCTCCGGTAATTATCATGCAACGGCTAGTATACCTTATGTGACTAATGCTAATAACGTTCAAGTAAAACTTAAAAGCTGTGACAGCTATCAAGACGGTTGTGTTTTGAAAAATGGTGATGACGAACACATTCCATTGACATTAAAAATAAATAATCAGGAATTAAAAACGGATCAAAATCAATCTATCGCTATACGGCAAGCTTCCAATGAACTAAATGTCGATTTACTTGCGGCTGCAGCTGCGGTTAAACAGGCAAAGGTAGGCAAGTACACAAATAAGACTGTGCTTGTACTTACGGCAAACTTTTAGGGAGAGATGGCAATGAACAAAATAATAAAATGGGTAGGACTGTTTATATTTCCGTTGAGTTGTATTGCTTCTAATACAGCAGAGGTTACAATTGATAGCGAGCTTGAGGTAAAGCCTTGGTTTACTGTTCAAGTCGATGGTAGCAACAATATTGATTTTACATCACAAGTAAAGACGGTTACCCACAACTGTTCGGTAGCTAATGAGGCTGACTATGTTTATGCAGGTAAATCTTCAAATATAAGTTTTCTAAGCAATATTCCTAACCCTAGTTATCGCATGAAATGTGAACAAGCAACGATGAAACATCATGAATCTTCTCATACAATTACTTTAGAGAGTTATGTTTGTATAGAAAACCAAGCGGAACCGTTAGGAGCTAGGAATAGGCGAGTGCCACAACGAGGTACTGAATTTTTACTTTTAGTTAAAAAAGTTGGCGGAAATGCCTCTTATCAAAGAGGTATCTATAAAGGGCAGCTTGTTTGTCATGTTTCGGTAGACTATTAGGTGGAAGTTATGATGCGAAAAACGATTATTTTTTTAAGTGGAATACTGTTAGCAATTGTATCAGTTGGGAGTTCACTTCCACCACAACAAGTTCTGTTTAATTTAACGCTTGATACTAGCAAAATGCCAACGGTCGAAGTTGATCTATCCAATCAACATTTAAATATTGGGCAGATTAAGCTTGATAAAGATCAGAAACTACCTCCTTTTAAATCTAAAGAATTACAAGGGCAAGTGTTGTTAACCAATAGCAATGTACTGGAGGTTTCAATAACCTGTCAGAATCAAGATAAGGGGCACTGTGTCTTACATGCAAACGATGCGAGTGGACAGTGTCCAGCTTGCAAAATAAGTTATCAGGTTTGCTTGTCTGTTGAGCGTAAAAGTCCTTTTTGTAAGGATAGTTTAAATAACCAAATCATTAAGCTCAATCAGAAGCGAAGCAATATACCGTTTAGTATTTATATTCAGGGTAGTGGGGGTGATCTTATTCCATTGGGCTCAAATAGTGAGAAGTTTATAGGAGACTTTTCGTTGACATTTAAAGCAAGTTTTATTTAACACACATAAGGAGAAAATAGCATGAGAAAAAAGAGTACTTACGTTTACATATTATCAGGTTTAATGGGTATGAGCAGTATTGGTTATAGCAATAATGTAGATAGTGGGGTAGGTTCTAGTGAGCCTATTAGCATTCCAGCTAACTATACTTTGCATGAGCAAGTATTAGATCCAGACTTTGATAAGACAGTAACCACAGAAACATACCATAAAGAGCAGTTAGATAATTTGCTAGCTACAGATAAAGGCTTTTTGTGGCTTCAATCACCAGCAGGGAAAAATTGGCTAGTAAGCAAAGTTGGTCATAACTGGTTTTTATCAGATTCGTTGGTTGTTAATCGTTGGTTAGATACAGAAGACGCAAAATCTTGGGTCTTAACACATGAAGGGCAGCAGTCGATGCTTGCAAAAGTAAATTCGCTTTCGGATGAAAAAGCGCTTAATTTGAATTCTTTAGATGCTAAGTGGTGGCCAAGTTTCGCGAGTATTATTGGTTATGGAGCAGCAGGAGTTGGTGGTGTTGCTGGCTACAAATACTATGATGGTGACGTGAAACAAAAACTTAGTGCAGGAGCTGCAATGGCAATAGCTGGATTAGCAGCTTTTAAACTAACTCAATCAGTAGTAAATGCTTGCACCAGCTTTAAATCAGACTTAGATAAAGTATTCATAACAAAAGCAGGACAGCAATGGTTGTATACCGAAAGTGGTATTAAGTGGCTAGTGAGTCCACAAGGTTCTCAGTGGCTTATGGATTCAGAAGGTCAGGATAGATTAAGCTTATTGGAAGGAAATAAAAATGGTCACAGTGTTGCAAAGGGCATTATACATAATGGGAGTCCTAATAAGATCAATCAAGTCGTACAACAAATGGAACAAGTTCTACTTAACAAAGTCAATAAGGCAAATACAATCGCGGGCTATTGGCATGCTTCTGATTTAGATCAATTTTTATCTACTTATGTGGGTGGATTGTGGTTAGCAAGTTCTACAGGAATTTCATGGCTGCAAACTTATGATGGCAGTCAGTGGCAGGTCGATTCAAAAGGTAAGATGCGTCCAATTTTTAACGAATGGTTAAATAAAGATTCCACTGTAGGAGTAATTAAAACCAATGCAGATTTACAAAAGATCATTCTTGAGCATATTGAAAGTATGGATAATCATGATGATTCCAAAAATTGGTATTATGAGTCCGAATTATCGCAATTTATATCCTCAAAAGCTGCTGGTATGTGGTTAACAACCGATGTTGGCAAAGAATGGATGAAAGGTAATAGTTGGCAGAGTTGGTTGAAAAGTGCCCGAAATGGTTGGTTTTGGGAGTATTCTGTTATTAAATGGTTAAATACGCCAGCTGCTGTAGAATGGATACAATCAAATGATGCAAAGACCCAGTTTAAAACTATTTTAAATCAATGGGATGCTGAGAAATGTAAAGATGGCATGATATATAACTCTAGCTGCTCTGCGGTGAAAAATACAAAAGCTGGGAAGTTATATGTAAAAGCTTTGTCTAAACAATAAAGCTGTTGATTGGATTTTATATATCAAAATAAGATCAATTAATTTCTTTTATTAAATAAATATCAATGGTGTTTTCTAATAACATGCTCATCTGTTCTTGACAGCATGATGAGTATCCATGTTGCACTTGGTGACATAGTCTAACATCTTGTGGCGTGACTTAAATCAGACTCTATGCGTAAATGGTTATGGGTTGGTTGGTTTCTCAAGTAGTTATTTGATGTGGTAATTAAAGGGCTGATCATTGTTATGTTTTTTGTAGTTTAAGGGGAAATATGGGGTTTAAGTTTAAGTACTGTTTTATTGCCAGCATTGTTCTATCAATCTGTCCGATAAAGCTTCTGGATATTGAGTTTTGAACATGGGCTGTGTACCTTGAGCTTACAGGCAAATCGCACAATATCTATTGATTTAGGTAAGTGTTTTGAGTTGGTGATAAGAGCGCTGTTATCTGAGGCTAATCTGCTAAGGCAGATAAATCGAACTGACTTTAGAGTAATTATAGTAAACAAAATATAAGTGATATTAAAACTAATTAATTAAAGGTTTAACAACAAAAAGGAGAAAATAATGATGAAGAAAATAAACAAAATGAACAAGCAAAAAGGTTTTTCATTAATTGAGTTAATGGTTGTGCTGGTTATTATTGGGGTACTGACTGCCATTGTGATTTCACAGTTTGCGAAAGCGGCGCAGAAAAATCGTATTTTAGAAACAACGGCTTTAATTGGCACGGTGCAATCAACCATACATGATGTCACACAAATGGATCTGGGGCGAGAGATTAATGACAAGCTCTTAGTCGATAGTGATCGTATTGCTAAGAAATACATTAGTGGTACAGATATTGTTACGCCATTTGGTGGAAGCTTTACAGTCAAAGGTGCTGCAAAAGGCACTGAATATACGATTAAATTTGATAGTATGTCTCAGCAAGCCTGTGATGCATTATCAAATGCAGTAGCTATGTCTGATGCCTTGAAGCTAAAGATAGGGACACAAACAGAAAGGGCAGTGCCAATTACATCTGCGGATATTGCTACAGATTGTTTAGCTGAAACTTCGGTTGTAGGTACTAAGTATCCATTGGAAGTAACTTTTAAACGTTAATACTCAAATCGAGTAATGCACCAACTATGATGACCGATGGTTAAAATAAATAAAAACCATTGAGCATCATTACCATTTTAGAATTTTCTGAACAAAAATAAACTTAGGTGATCCTAGTGCAGCATATATTTTCAAAAAAACAAAATTGCCGCCAGCTAAAATCTAAGCAACAAGGCTATATCCTCATTTCATTAATGGTGTCATTGGTGATTTTAGGGCTGATTGCAATCAATGAATATATGCGCTTGGTCAAAAAACAGCAGCTGGATCGAGCAGAAACAGCAGCGACACAGATGGTTAGTGTTGCCAATAGCATTGGTGATGCCATTTATGAGCCAATGGCAATGATTGAAAGGGCGAAAGGCAATTCAAAAGATCAACAAGAAATACGGGTAAAAGCGCTACAAGGTCAGGCGAATGAGATTCACGCAAAGTGGAAGAAGGAAAGTGATAAAAATGCTGGATGGGTAACTTTACAGACGTTTTATGATAAACCTGATTTATCTGCAGTGTGTGGCATGAGTCGTCCGCCGATTACGCAGAGTCAGACGTTTTTATCTTGTCTTAAGGCGCGTCAAATGAATTATTTTAATAATGAATATCGTTCGGTTTGCCGATGCGTTAATCAAAAAATTGGCTATGCCGGATTTATCAATATGATACCGGCTGAGATTGATATGCAGCCGATTTGGGGTGAGGATAGTGAAACACCTAAATCTGTATTGTTACGCGTGCCATATCCTGAGCTTGGTGGGGAGGTCGATAGTGGCTTGGCATTGAGAATGTTGGCACATTTAAAGAGACATCTCGTTGATACACCACAATTAAAGTTTGCGGTGTGTATGGGGGAGCTAAAAAACCCCTATCGGTTGCCGTCCAATCCATTTGCTTGTGAAACGGATGTTGAGACAAGTAATTATTTGGAGAAAAGTAATCAGTCGATTTATATCCATATTGAAAGAAAAGATTATAAAAAATCATAAAAATATAGAAAAATAAAAAAATAGAAAAGGTAAAGGAAAGTGAGCGATAACAGAATCTGGCAAAAGCTGCCATGTTTAGTATGTTTTGTAACTGTTTTACTGGTGATTGCGCTGTTTTATCAACGTGCGCTAGCACAGGAGTCGGTTTCAGAGAGTTCTTTTAAAGTGGTGAGTCTTAACTGTGCCTTATCTGAACATTGTGCTGACATTGATATTAAGCAATCCCGAGGCGTAGGCAAGATTGTTTCGGATGATGAGTATAACGGTTTTACATTAATGATTGCCGATAATATTTTAGATGATTTGTCGTCTGAAGAGATGCATATGATTTTTGGTCAAGAGGATACGCGCTATGCAATTGGTGTTAATCTTGAGGATAACACGGTTGCCATTGCGCAAACACAAAAAGAAGCCGATTTATTGGCAAAGCACCCACGAGAAGTCTTCTATGCCCTAAAGGGACAAACCTTAAAACAGACGATTGAACGTTGGCTTTCTTATCAAGGGGTTAAACTGATATGGGAGGCATCTGTCGATTATAAGCTTGTTGCATCTGCTGTATTTGAAGGTAAGCTTTTTGCAGCCGATGGCGCATTAAACAATCTGTTAAAGGCGTTTGAGGAGGCTGATCATCCATTACAGGCGCAATTAAAAGCCAATAACGTGCTGGTAATTAAAGCCAAATCATATTCTTCAAATATGGTTGTTATGCAAAATGACTGAAGGTTGTCTTATGAAAAATAATAACAAAATATTGAATGTCTTATTAAGCAGTTTGCTGTTGTCCTTAACAGCATGCAGCACTGCCGTTTATAAAACGATTGATAAAAACACAGATGATCATATTGCAAAAGCAAATAACATGATGTCAAGCCTTAAAAAACCGGCATCAGAGCAATTTGTGACGGTGAGTGATGCGCCTTATGTGCAAGGTGATCTTATTGATATTGAAGCAGAAAATGCTTTGCCTCAAATATTCCAACGTTCCTTTCAATATACTACTGCCGCAACGGGTGTTGCATTGGAAACTTTGATCTCCAAGATACATAAAATCACGCAAGCTAAAGTGATTGTTTCAGAAGGTGCGATTGCCTATATTCTTGAGCGTGAGCATGCTGCCATGCCTGAAGCTGATGTGGCAAAGAAAGAAAAAGTCGCTTATGAAGTCGCAGATATTCAAGATGTGATGCTACATTGTGACTATGTAGGTGATATTGCTGGATTCTTGGACTATGTTGCATTTAAGCTGGGTGTTTTCTGGAAGTATGATCAAAGCAGAAACACGCTTGAATTCTTCAGAACGGAAACCAAGACATTTCATGTAGATATTTTAACAGATAAGATTAAAACGACGACTAAAGTTGGCAGTAACTCGAGTACGGGTGTTAATCAATCGGCTTCACTTAAGACTGAAAATGAAGCAGAGTACGATAATCCTTGGGCTGCGGTGATTAAAACCATTAAATCGATTATTGGTCAATCAGGCAGTGTTGATGAGAACTCAACGCTTAATCTGATTACAGTCAAGACCACGCCACTATTGATGCGTCAAGTCGCCCAATATCTTGAGGAGATTAATCGCACGGCAAGAAAGAAAGTCGTCATTAGACTGGATGTCTATGATGTTGATCAGAAAAATACCTCCAATTACGGTTTTGATTGGAATGCACTATATCAAGGAACTAAGGGGGCAATCGATTTGAAGACAGCAACAGCTTTAACGGGCAGCTATGGCACGCTAACCAGTGCGATTTCATCAGGACCGTGGAGTACTTCAAAATTAATTATCCAAGCATTGCAAACCATGGGTAAAACCACACATGTTACCGGTACGACAATGTATACTGTCAGTGGTCGTCCGGTGCCGATTCAAGTATCAACAACCACTGCCTATATTAAAAAGGTTGATGTGGTAGTGAAAGGGGGTGGTGATACACCAATCGTGGAGCAGTCAGCGACGCCGAGTGAATACAATGAAGGTTATGAGATTAAAGTGCTCCCAATTGTCGTTAAAGGCAATGAAATTTTGGTTGACTTAAGTGTTAATCTGACCAATCTGGTGCGTATGGATGAGTCAAAAGTGCCTGTTCATGGTAGTAAAGAGCCACAAACCATTAAACTGCCATCTATTCGTAACAAAAGCTTTATGCAGTCAGTGCCATTAAAATCAGGTCAAACGGTTATTTTAGCCGGCTTTGAAGACAAGAAAGATATTGCGCAAACCGACAGTGTTGGTCCGCAAAGCACTTGGATGTTAGGTGGTTCGCAGGCGGCGTCAAATAACTCAACGGTCACGGTGATTGTTGTCACACCGTATCTGATACGTTAACAACTATGGAGAAACACATGATTATTGCTATAGACAATAAACGTTATGCCATTGGCTTAACTTGGTTTATTGCGGATAGTGAACATAAATTATTTGATGCACTTTATCATATTGACTGTCAAAGCTTTGTAATGGATGTAAAGCGCAATATTGCTGCAGCTATGCCGTCAAATGTAACACAAAGTGAGGTGATTGGTGCTGTCTCACTTGCTGCCGTGCTTAGTGAACTATTGGCAAAAGATGCTATTTATATCTTTCGCTTGTTTGATAAAGCGGGTAATTCAATAGATAAGTATTGGTTGTGTGTCGTAAAAAACGGTGTGATTTTACCAACGGTCAAATTACCGGTCAATCAAGAAGCAAGTTTTCAAAATGACAATATAGAGTCATTAAATGGGGAGATTGAATTATCTGGCGATATGATTGTTGATGAGGCTTCTTTACATCAATGTATGCGTTATTTAGCCAAAGTTTTTTCAGTTGATACTTTTGGGCGAATTTTACAGTGTGATACAGCGGTTGATAATCCGTTGATTGATAAGATTGTCTTAGATTTTGCCATTGATAGGACACTAATCAAAAGAAACGCACTGACGCAATTATTGATAAATATCAAAGACGAAGACTCGCGCCAGTTTGTGATTAAGGCATTGCCTAAACATGTCAAAAAGGTAGACAGTAAGCCTGTTTCTCGTAAGGAAAATGTTTCTACATCAAGACGTAAACTCGTTAGTTACGGGGTGTTATCGCTAGTATTAGCTGTAGGAGGATATATGTATTTTTCAAATAATACATCATCAAAAAGTTCTAACAATAAAGATGCCAATGAGATGAAACTACAGCAGGAAAAAGCCTATATTCAGAAAGTTGAATCAGACATTCAGCATAAGAATGCTTACCCTTTGATTATTAAGTTTGTCAATGCCGTTGGCAATTTGCCTACGTCGGTATTGCAGTGGCATATCCAAAAAGTTAGTTATCAGCCGGGGGCATTGAATGATGTAAGTGCGGTTTATGTGTTAAACAATAAAAAGCATAAAGCTGCTCTAACAAAGGCAGCATTTGCTCATATTCAGTCATTACAGGCAACTGAGGTAAATGAAGCGACTAATAATATGGCTGATGTGCGCTTTAAGCTCATTCGTAACGAGCATGCGCTCACCGATCAGTCGATGGTACGTTTGAAAGATAAAGCAGCTGAAAGCTATCGCTTTAATCAATTTGTAGAGGAGTTGAAACTAAGGGGGATAGACTTCAAATTAGTCCTACCTCAATCCTCTTATGGCATTGCTAAACATGGGATCACTGTTATAGGACACAGCATGCGTGAGCTTATATCATTAACAGCAATGGCAAAAGCATTAAGTACCTTTGTTTTAGTCAGTATTGAAATACAGAATAATCAAGACAAACCAGTCTCTTGGATTGTTAAAGGAGAAATCTATGAAGCATAAACAATCACGTGGTACTCATCTATCTTTTTTGAGATTTCCAACTTTTTTATTTGCATTGAGCGCGATCACAGCAACTGCTTATGCGCAAACGAAAAACGCAGAACAAACCTATGCTATTGATTCTAGCCATCACTATTATCAGAGCATTCAGGCAGAGGATTATTTACATGCGCAAATTCAGCAGCAGGCGCTCGAAAATCAGGTGATGCAACAAAAGATAGCAAATCATAAATTGCAGCGTCAACTAGCTGCTGCCAGTAAATCTAAAGGAGTGTTGAACACTACTTCAGTTAGATATGGTCATGGTGAGTTAAGTGTCAGTGAGATCTCACAAATTGGTGATATATGGGAAGCTGTTATATGGTTTCAGGCAAAAAAGTATGCGCTTAGTGTTGGTCAGTTAGTTGGTAAGCGTTACAAGGTGGAGTCTATTCACCCTGACAGCGTGACTTTTGTCGATCTTGCAAATAATACTCAAACCTTTAGCGTTAATATTGATTAAATTTTTGGGTGTGTATGGTTATGAGTAAGAGCTATCAAACGATCGATGATATTTATGGTGATATTTATCAGTCATTAGAAAATAGTAATGATCGTCCTGCTACTTCGGTGCATGAACTAGATTTTGTGATTCAAGATGTGATTCAAGCATCAGCTAAAAAAGAGCAACATGTTTTTGCAAAGGCGCTTAAAAACGGACAGCAAGAAATTGGCGTTGTATTTATTTCTAATGAGGTTCCCAAGGCGCGATATGAACATATTAAAAAGCAAGGGAAAAACTATCTCAAAGATGATCTGACCATTACGGTTCAGCCTGTTGTTGCCTCATTACTAGATGAACTTATTACGTTGTCTTTGAGAGATGAAATTGACACAGGTATTTTAAGTGAATTTTATACCATCGTAAAAGAAGCAGTAGATCACAAAGCATCTGATATCCATATTGAAGCAACGGCGACACGAGTTGAGTTAAAGCATCGTATTAATGGGCTGGTCTATCTGCATAAAGCGTATGATGCCGAGGTGATGCTTAAGATCTTGCGAGCAATTTATAATACCAAAGGACATTACGGTACAGTTGATAAACAGTTAGATCTATACAACAAAGCACAACAGGCTGTCATTGATCAGCATATTGATGGAGTCGTTTATCGCTTGCGTTTTCAAAGTACGCCACTATATCCATACGGTTATAATGTGGTGATGCGAGTGTTATCTATGGGGAAAAAACAGAACCAGACAATACACTCGTTAGGCTATGCACCTGAGCAGGTTGAGCTGATGGATAAGGCACTGGTTTCACCAGAAGGCGTGATTATTTTCTCAGGTGAAACTGGTTCAGGCAAAAGTACATCATTATCTGTGGTTCTGAAGCTAATGGTAGACCGCAGTCGTCGTCAGAAGAAAATACTAACGATTGAGTCGCCGCCTGAATATATTATTGATGGGGCTTGTCAAATCCCCGTGCATGAAACAGCGGATGATACCAGTCAAATGACATTGGAGAAATTTAACCATACGTTTAAAGCAGCCATGCGCCTAGATCCAGATGTTATTATGGCGGGAGAAATACGTGATAGATCATCTGCCGTATTATTGCAACAAGCCGTGCAATCTGGACATAAGGTCTTGACAACCCTGCATGCCCAGAATGCTTTTTTGTGTGTTGAGCGTTTAATGGGTATTGGCATTGACAAGGAGGTGTTATTGTCACCTAAATTCTTATCAATGATTGTTCATCAAACACTTGTGCCAATCGTTTGTCCTGAGTGCTCTTGGGGTTATGAAAAATATCGATCGATTTATCCAGATTGTAAGGTGCTGTATCGACTAGAGCACATTATTCATCAATATGGCAATGATGATAAAGTGCTTCAAAATGTACGCTTTGCCAATCGTGAAGGGTGTGACCACTGTGATCATAAAGCCGTTATTGGTCGTGAGGTTGTTGCTGAGGTGCTTATACCCACAGAAGCGTTATTGGAAAAAATGCGTTTAGGTCGAATGAGTGAGGCAAAAGAAATATGGTATCACATCGGTGGGCAAAATATGGCTGCTCATGCTTTTGCAAAGGTGTTATCAGGTTTACTGTGTCCGACGATGTATGAGTATAAAATGGGACGTCTGGATGAAATGGAGGTAGGGCAATGAAAGGCTTTGCCATGAAGTCAATCTTTGATCGCTTCAAGTTGAAATTTGGGCAAGATAAAAGTCAAATGAATGTTAGAAATATTAGAAATTACAATATCTTCTTGATTTTTGTTTTGCGTTTATTTTTTTCTAATCGTGTGCGAGCCTCGTTATATCAAAATATTATTCTGGTGATGAGCAATAGTAGCTTGAGTATTTACGGCACACTGGTGGCTCTTAAAGAGAAGTATACATACTATCGATCGTTTAATAACAGCATATTGTCAATGATTTTAAATGATTGGATTAGACGAATTGAGTATGAGGGAATGGCGTTTGATGAGGCGATTAAATCTTATGTTCCAAGAAATGAGCATATGATGATTAAGGCGAATTTTGATGACCCTATTAATGCGCTTGATTATGCCAGTACATTGACAAGAAAGTTTGCATTATTAACTAAGAAAATTGCAATTGGAATGATTATGCCAGTCATTGCAACATTGATTTTAATTGCGGTCATTATTGGTTGTTCGCTTAAGGTCATTCCAATGCTATTGGAATCACTACCTGCTGATAATTTATCTGGCAATATTGCAGATTTTATTGCATTGAATAACGCTATCACCAGTCATGCATGGTATATTGTTTCGATCGCTATTGTGTTGATTATTACAGTGCCAATAATAATTAAGCGCTGGACTTTTCGCATGCGCTATCGCTTATTCGATAAAATATGGGGGTTTACTGAGTATAAGAGGATTCAAGCGACAAGCATTCTGATTTCATTAGCATCACTGCTGAGTTCTGGCAAAAGTTTTAATATGGCATTTATGTTGATTGAAACAAATTGTTCATATTATCTCAAACCATATATTGTCAGGATAAGAGAAATGATGTCGCAAGACGGGCTTTCAGCTGGTCGCGCGCTAGCGAGTGTGAATCTTTTTAATAACAATACATCACTGCTGTTGGATATTTATACCGATGCGGGGGCGATTGAGGAGGGGTTACTTGCGTTGAGTGACCGTGTTCTGGAAACTGAAATCAATGCGATTGTGGCAAAGATGAAAATGCTAGGGTTTGTGATTTTAGGTTTATCAATGGGCTACATCGGTTTCTTTTATTTTTCAGTGGCGACATTATCAGACAGTATGCGCTAAAAAGTTCTTAAGGATGGGGTGTTTATTATAGGGGAATTGTCTATAAATGGATGGCGTGGAATTCTTTAGCGCTGTCTTTATTACTAATTTCATTATGGGAGCTATTATGAAAAAAATATGTATAGTATTGTTTGCATTAGGCGTAATGCCTCTGGGTAACGCAATTGCCTTAGAGAGTAAAGCAGTGGGAGATGAGATACGACAGTTGCACTTGGATGATAGTGCATTAAATACCTTGGAGGGTTTAAATAAGATTAAAAACAATCAATATTTACAGAATTTGCTATATAGCCGTGTTAGTAAAATGGATAAAGGAGATCAATACAATTGGTATCAGCATTCAGAGTTTGGTAAATTTATCTTATCTAATGCAGGTCAGTATTGGATAGAGACCCATGCTGGTGATGAATGGTTGAAACAGGCTCAATGGCTTCATTGGCTGCAAGAAAATGCAAAAAACACTTGGGTTTTTAACAACGCAGCCATTAGTTGGCTTAATTCCCCTGCTGCTTTGAGATGGGTTGATAAACACTTTGGAAAAAATCAGTTTTCCAAATTAATGGCATACTGTGCTGATATACAAAGTGCTCAGTATAAATCAGATTGTGAAATATTAAAAAACACTAAAGCGGGCAAAGCTTTTTATGATCATTCAGAGTCAAGGTCTTCAGATCATTTATTCACTTCTAATGCCCTGCAAAATTCATCAATGCAAGATAGTGGGCAAACTGATAGTGGTTTTGATAATAAAGGGTTTGATGATGGAAAGCCTTCTTTTGGTGAACTAGATCGTAATACGTCACCTTACAAAGCAGATATTCTTAATGCGAGTAATGTATCAATAACAGGAGGAGCAGTTGCGGCGTCAGCGGCTATTCCTGCAGCAGTTGTCTGGGGTAGATTGCAGGATAATAGCCAAACAGAGCAATCAGAGCAAGACGCTAATACCCTAGCTGCTGTAAATAAACTAAAAAAATGTCAGCGTAGTGCAGATACTGTCGAGTGTTCCTTAACAGAAAGGGCAGATGTAAGAACTTTAATCAACGACATTGAACGCTCATGGGATATCCGTATTAACAACCAGTCATTGACGGTTTTATTCAATAATCAGCTACTAGAAGGTGTTGGTAGGGAATATGACTTAGGTTCAGCGATGTCTCCTGTTCATATGTCAAACGTGCTCACGCTGATGTATAGTCAAGCAATTGAAAGAGCAAATCTAGCAGGGCAAAGCACAGTCAATATACCAGGCCCTATAGATAATGATGTTAATAATAGTGAAATTAATGATTTTCTGCGTGAACTTGGTGATGCTGCTAATGAAATTGGTGATGATATTGTTATTGGAAATAATATTATTAGGATTAGCCATGCTGATATGAATGACTCTGCTGGTAGTGTATCTGTGGCTGGGGCAATCAACAATATCGTTAATGTTGCCCATGGGCTGGAAGCCGATCAGACGCGATTGTTTCCAATATTAAGAGATGGTCATTTTTATTTGATTGCAATCCATAGGACTGAGAATGGTGATTATCAAGTCTTGGTATTTGACTCGGCAGGTATAAATACTCAAAACTCATCCTTAGCTAGGGGCGTTATTGAGCAACTGCAACAGCAAACTCACGAACGTGTGACACCATTGGTGTACTCTAGAGGAATACAGGCAGGTAATGATTGTGGATTCTATGTGACCTATCTTATGCATAGATTAATAAATAGAGGCTTCTCGCGTGTTGTACATGATCTGGGGCTTGTAAATGGTGCGCAAGATAGTTTATTTGAACTAAATCCGCAGAGTGTACAACAGCGTAATAGAGTATCTATTTGGTTGCGTAATTACTTTACTCAGTTGTATCAACTTGTTGAAAATTATAATCGTGATCAGCCACAAGATGAGGTCGGTATTAGTTTCCTTAACGATATACAAAGAACCATTGGCTTTAACGGTCTTACATCGCTTATATTATTGGCTTATCAAACCAATAACTCCCCCTATATTAACGATGCGCATAGTGATGATGTGCTTAGTGAAGTCGTTTTGCAAAGCATTGAAAATCATTTGAGTAGAAAATTATCTGAGCATGAAAGGCGTTTAATCTTAGAATCGCATCAAGGTGCTGTAGCACCGTTGACGAATACTTTTATTGAAAGTGCGTTCGCAAGGGGGATTGAAATTGGGCTAGATTCTACGAATAAAAAAGAAGTTGTCAATGTGGTTTTAGATGAAGACGCACCAAATAATAGTCATATCAAGTTAGGTCTGACTGTACCGATTATAGCTGCTGAAACGGGTAGTGCTGTTGGAGATCTCGTTGCTTCCACAAATATCTCTCTCGAGCAAAAAGCGAAGAAAATGACAAAGGGCAAGCACCAAAGAAAATCAAAAAACCAAGGTTATCAAATTCCCGTTAGACAAAGTCTGGTCTACAAAGATATCAGTATGCGCTTTGAGGCAAAACCGGATAGTCGGCGTGTATAAAAACCACTAGGACTGCTTGTCCGTTATATCGAAGTTAAAGGCTTTATTGAGAATAATCAGTGTAGGATAAGACCTGTGAGGTGTTGTTGATTGGCATAACTCACAAGGTTTGTCTTAAAATTATGAAATTATGGGAGAAAATTAAAATGAAGAAATTAATAGCACTGATTAATACTAGCGTTATGTGTGTCGTGTTATGTAATAGTGCATATAGTGCACACCTGAGGAACGTAACAAATTCAACAGATTATCAGCCAGCTTTAACAAAAACAGATATGTCAGACATATTGGGAGAAAATTCTAATATGTCTGATATAAGTGAGCTAATTGTAGATGCTTTAAATGGCAATAGATTGGCTCAAGAAATGGTTATGGATATGGTTAAAGATGATTGCTCATTATCATCGGCACAAGCGCGAGATGAGCAATGTTTAGCGCTATCACTCAATGTTTATGAAAGGCAGCCAACTTATTTTAAATCTTTGGTAAGTTTTGAGAGATTTAAATATATAGCAGTAGAAAATCAAGTTAACCTTCTATTAAACCCAGAAAATAAGGTGGTGAGAGACGTATATAACCAAATGATCACAGGAATATACGAACAAGAATTTAAAGAAAGGTTCTCACAAGAACATGCCAATGGCATGAAGCTCTCGCAAGCGACAATTAAAGATGCTATAAATGCTAGAAATAATACCAAAGTTGCTCTGCAGTCATTGACTTCAGTAACAGGTCAGATTGGAATTTATCTCAGAAATTACTATAAATATGGTTCAATTTATGGGCCACATACGAGCTTTTCTTTCGTTTGTGATAATGGTTATTTATGCTATGAACCTTCCTTTAGCTCGATCAATAAAGGGATTAAGATTGAAAAATTATTAAGTGAGACAGATGCCTACAAAGCTTTTAAAACTGATGGCGGTGATTTGGGTTTAGTTGGTAATAACTTTGGTGAAAAGATTGAAATTGCTAAACAGCTTAACAAAGAGTGCAGCTTAGGCACACGTATTTATCCAGAGGCAATATCTAATAGCTATATGAAGTGTTATCAAGAAGCCTCTCAAAATATAGATGCTTGCAATGATATTCACTTAAAGCCTTCCAAGGTGTCGTGTGCTAAAGATGGGAAAAACCGGATTATATATCGTGGAACACCAATAGATATACATGATTTGTAATATACCACTCGCAAATCATCTTACAGTCTTTAGTTACAAAGTCACGCACTTATAATCATCAA
This sequence comes from Cysteiniphilum sp. GTC20157, assembly GCF_055396795.1. NCBI lineage: Bacteria > Pseudomonadati > Pseudomonadota > Gammaproteobacteria > Thiotrichales > Fastidiosibacteraceae > Cysteiniphilum > Cysteiniphilum sp. GTC20157. Next base: position 137,046 of record NZ_AP044698.1, read on the forward strand.
TCTCATCAAACTGATGAGATTGTTTCCAAACGGAAGAATATTCATCAATTGACATCTAGTATACGTTGCTATGGAAGGTGTACTTAGTTTAAATATTATTGTGAAATCAGTCATGTATTTGTGCCGTGAGCAAATCATTTTGTGGTATCTAGCGGCAAAGCAGCCCATTAAAAGTCTATTGTGTAGTAAGTATCTATCTCTAAAAACTGCTTTACGATGTGTAATAGCCTTAAGTAGTTTGTTGTGGATGAATATGGTATGTGCCAACGATCAGATGATGGTCAACAATATTGTCAACAGCATGTTTCCATTAACATCAACTGATATTGAGCAGTCAAAAACTGAGATTAGCTCAAGACAAAAGGCTGCAGCTGTTATGCCGGCCATGAGTAATGTTAATGGTGTTTCGCGCATTGTTATTGCCAATACCAAACCAGGATTTTCGACAGCACCTCCGAATGTGAGATTAGGCATTGGTGTGGTGAGTTCATTGATTTTCACTGACTCAAAGGGAGTTGTTTGGCCAGTAACAAGTTATGTGATTGGAGATGCAGAAAATTTTACCGTTAATTGGGATAAAAAAGGTGGCATTATTATGCTTCAATCGAAGAAACCCTATGCTAATACAAATATGGCAGTGATGTTACAGGGACGGGCAACACCAATCACTTTAATGTTGCAATCAACGCAAAAGGAGTGGGATTACGAGCTGTATGTTCGTGTCACTAAGCCAGAAGATGATGCGCAGCTTGGGGGTGTTCAGCAAGCATCGTATCTATTGTCTTTACTATCAGGTGTTGTACCAAATGGTGCCAAAAAATTATCTAACACTGGTGAACAAGGAGTGGGTAAGTTTTGGAGCTATAACGATCGATATCTTATTTTGACATCGGGCACACTGATTTCTCCAGGTTATACCAATCATATTGAGGATAAAACGATGGGTGCTACTCATGTTTATGAGATTAATCCAACTCCTGTGGTGATGATATCGAATGACTCAGGGTTACATAAAGTTAATTTAAAGGATGAGTAGGCAATGTTGAAATTTTTAAAAAATCATCCGCGATTACGTGTCTTGATTATTTTTCTAATTATTATTGTGATTTCAATTGGTATGTTGTCCATGTGCTCTAAAAATAGCCAGACATATTTGCGTTCAGAAGTAAGTGATAACAAAATTGAAGTAAATCAAAAAAATCCAATAGTAGATAATAAACGCCAAGAACTTATTGCTAAAGAAAGACAGCAACACATCCAGCAAGCTGAACAAAGTAGTGATAGTTATATTGAAGATGTTTTTTCATCGACAACTAAGGAAAAAACAGATAACGATATCAATAACAGCAGTCAAGAAAAGCAGATGGATCCAGTTGCATTTTATGATTATAAGCATCAGCAGAAAAAAACAGATGCTCAACAGTCGCAGATTAAGAGTGCCAATAATCAAGAAAATCAGTTTCAAATTGATCCTAAAGTGGCACAAAAGAATTTTGAGGTTATTTTAAAAACTTGGAATAAATCACCATCAATGAAAGAAGAGCAAAGCGAGCTTAGCAATGGTGACTTTTCTGGTGGCATGTCTGCCGCTAGCAATGATCTAATGACCATGTTTAAAGCAGGTGATATCTTGATTGCTATCATTGATACCAGTGTTAATAGTGATCAGCCAAATACGCCAGTATTAGCGCATATCGTTGTGGGGCCATATAAACATGCCAAGCTTCTGGGGAGTTTTGTTAGAGAAGAAGATCGATTAGTGGTCAGATTCAACACTTTATCAATTGAAAATCATGCAAAAAGTATTTCAATCAATGCGTATGCTATTGATCAACATACCGCGCAAACTGCTTTGGCAAGTGACGTTGATCATCATTATGTATTGCGCTATGGCAGTTTATTTGCGGCATCCTTTTTGCAAGGTTTTGGGACTTATTTTAGTAATGCACAGCAGAATAATAATCGCTGGTGTTATACAGATCGGATTACTGGTCGAGAAGTTTGCCAAGGTAGCGAAGTTGCTATGAGCGCTAAAAATGCAGCTTATTCGGGGCTTGGGCAGATTGGTACAGCATTAAGCAGCTCGATGTCAAAACAATTTGATAAACCACCGACTGTTACCTTAGATCAAGGTAGTGCGATCGGTGTATTAATTATGCAAGATGTTAATCCACTAAAAAGTTAATCACAACAAGATAACCGTTTTAAAAAGTTTGGTTTGTACATATAAAAAAGTAATGAGTAAAGCAAAGGATAAAAGTACATGAGCAATTATGATTTTTTTGAAGATGACGATAGGAAAAAGCAAGCTGACAGCGTGGCAGAAGAGTCTAAGCAATCAGATGGGAATATCTCTGTAGATAACGAGGTGGCATCAGGGTTAAAGGGAAAGTTAAACTCATTTAAATTTGAAAAAATTTATCTTGTCTATGCTGTGGCAGGACTGGTGTTTGTATTTGGTGCCTATTATGTACTAGGGACACTATTTGGCAGTGATGACAGATCTTCTAGTTCTGTAAAAGCTCAAGTTAAAACACAAGCTACTAACATGCCATCGTTTGTTAAAACAGAATCAAGAAAAATTCACACGGAAAATGCTCAGGTTAATGTAAAGCAATTACAGGAACTAAAAGCACAATTAAACACACTTAATGAGTTGCAAAGCAGTATCGGTAAGCGCTCTGAAAAGACAAGCATTGAAATCGCACAGCACATAAAAAAGCTTGAGTCACAGCAAGAGCAGTTACTAAAAGACATGCAGAAAATGGCGTCTGTTATTGACGATATGCAACAAAGCGATCAAAGCAAAACGTTAATTTCTCTTGTGAGTGAGCTGCAGCGACAACTGCAATACATGAATGCCAAAGAAATTAATATGAATGAGAAGCTTCATTTAACCGCAATTATTGATGGTATTGCGTGGTTAGAAGATAAGAAAGGTCGATCATTCACTGTTAAAGAGGGGGCACAGCTGGAAGGCTACGGCAAAGTGTTAAAAATTGACGGCCAGACTTATAAAGTCTACACAGCATCTGGCTTTGTATTTGAATAAGTTAGAGATAAATAATGAACTTCTTGTATAACACTGTCGAGGGAATGTTTTCCTGGTTAAATAGTATCAGCAACAAAAGTATCTATAACTATTGTGAGCTTGAAAGTGCTGATGATGAGCACACTCTGATTACCAAAGATGGTAGTTTGGTCTCGGTGCTTGAAATTAATGGTGTCAAACACATGGTAGGTAATGATGAGTATCATCATTTATGTGATGAAATCACTGCCACTTTAACGCCGTTACTTAAAAAGCAAGGTGTAAAAATCAAATGCTTTTTTCGCTACGATGCACAAAGTACAGCACAGGAAATAGATGAGTTATTATTGCCATCACAAAAAAGTGCCAAACGATTAAATTTAAAACTTGAAGATTATTTTGATGCCAAAAGACAAACGTTGGGACAAGCTTGTGTCTTTGAGAAGTGCTACTTGTGTATTTGGAGTTCATCAGATCTATTGACAGCGCCTGCACAAAAACAAGCATATCGAAATAAACTGGAGCAGCTTAAGAGCCACAATATAAAAATCTCATCAAAGGCACAGCATTTCTTACATGTCATTAATGAAGTGAGGTTACAGCATACTGCATTGGTGACTGTTTTGATGGAGTCTTTTTTTGCAATGGGATTAAGTGTCAAACTGATGGAAGTTGACCCTTTACTAAAAGCAGTTAAGCAGCAGATTTCACCTGATACAACAGATAAGGGTTGGCAGGCACATCTGCCTGGAGACAAACTACAGCTAGGTTGTGAAGGTAGTGATTGGACCAGTTGGTTGTGGCCAAGCTTAAGTTATCAGCTCTTTGCAGAGGAAAGTAACAATGTCAATATGTCAGAGTGTATTGTTGGCAATTACCGCTATGCGCCGATTACGATTAGTTTATTTCCCAAGCATATTCAGGCATTTTATGCATTATTCCAAACATTGAAAGAGTATCAGCTACCTTGGCAAATCTCTTTCTCATTGGCGCCAAATGGAATCAAAATAAGCCAAATCAAGTCGCTTTTAGCTCAATTCTTAACGTTTAGTTCGCATGAAAATAAACTAATTTGCCATGCGCATGATTTACTAAAGCATATTCAAAGTAATACCGATATGCCGGTTATCAGGCTTTCCGTGAATTTAATTACATGGGCAGATAAGTCTGACTTAATGACTTTTCAGAAACGCAAGGCGGCTTTACATAAAGCAATTCAGAATTGGGGGGGCGCGCAAACAACGGAAAATTTCGGCGATCCATTTGACGTGGTTCAATCAAGTTTCTTGGCTTTAAATCGTCGGGGTTTTCCTTGTGCTGTGGGTGCGCCATTAAACGATGCAGTAAAGCTGATGCCATTTTTTAGACCTGCTCTTTCATGGGACTATGGTGCAACTTTATTTCGTACACCTGATGGCAAATTGTGGCCATATCAAAGTGGTTCGTCTAAGCAAGTGAGTTGGATTGAGTTAATTTATGCGCGATCGGGTTCGGGTAAGTCAGTATTATTGAATTCACTTAACCTTTCTGCGTGCTTATGTAATGGTTTGGAGGCATTGCCATATATTTCAATTCTGGATATTGGACCTTCTTCAAAAGGTGTGATTGATTTATTAAAAGCTGTCGGAGGCAGCTCGGTGGCGGAGCACTATCAATTTACTTTTAGTCATACGGATGCGATTAATCCCTTTGATACTCATCTTGGCGCACGCTATCCAGGACATGCACATAAAGCATTTTTAGTGAATTTTTTGACAGTACTATTGTTAGAAAATATACAAGAAAGCTTGCCAGATGGCATGGAAGCTATGCTAAGCTTAGTTATTGATGAGGTTTATAAATTAACAAGTGACGATCAACAACCCAAGCGATATCAGCTAGGAGTTAATCAAGAGATTGATAGCAAGTTGCAGGAATTACATGTTGATACTCAAGGCAGATCATGGTGGCAAATTACTGATGTACTCTTTCAAAAAAATGAGATTCGTTTGGCACAAAAGACGCAACGTTATGCTATGCCTTTGTTATCAGACTTAATTAATGCAGTGAATCAAACAAGTGTTATCGATCTATATAAAGGATTAAATCTAGCAAGTAGTGAAGATTATATTCAATATTTTTGTCGCAATATTACCACGGTAATAAAAAACCTGCCGTCTTTGAACCTTGTGACACGGATAGATGTTGATGCAAGGGTGGTGGCGTTTGATTTGGCATCAGTCATGTCGGCGGTTTCTGCGAATGATGCACGTATTTCAGTTATTGCTTATATGTTAGTGCGTCATTTAACGGCGGGCTACTTTTTTGTGAAAGTCCAAGATTTAGAGCAGTTATCAGTAAGCTATCAGGGGTATCACAAAGAAAAATTGCAAGAACTATATAATATCCCCAAACGTATTGTTTTTGATGAATTTCACCGTACGCGAGGCTGTGCGCCAATTTTAAGGCAAGTGCTAACCGATATGCGTGAGGGTAGAAAACATAATGTACAAATTGCATTAGCTTCACAATCATTGAGTGATTTTAGCCATACGATGCTTGAGTTTGCCACTTCAATTTTTATCTTAAGTGGAGGAAATCAAAGCACATTAGAAACCACTCGCTCACATTTTGGTTTAAATCAAACAGAGGCTTCTGCATTAAAATATGCGGTACATGGGCCAACAAGTGAAGGGATGAATTTTATTGGTCAGTTTCACACGGTCAATGGTATCAATACCCAGTTACTCAATTTATGTTTAAGTGCTTATGAGTTGTGGTTATTTACAACAACAGCCGAGGATTGTTATTTGAAAGAAAAGCTCTCTGAGCATATAGGTGTGATGCCAAGTTTATTGCTGTTAGCTCAGAGCTTTTCAACTGGGAGCGCCAAAGCTTATCTTGAAACTCAATCGAATTTACAGGTGGATAGATCAGTCAAAGAGATCGCTAATGAATTAATAGAAAATTTTATTGAGCAATATTACAGGAGTGTCAAACATGGATAATAGAAGTGAGATGCATCATTTTAAAGCAGAAATTATCAATTATTGGCATGGATTTGGTAAGCCTGAGTTGGTGGATATGTTAACGGTTTATGATATTAAAGAAAACAAGGAGTCTGAATCTGAGTTGTCCAATGAGATTTATGATCGGCTATACGAAGTTTATCTTGAGGCTCGTCAACAAAAAGAACCTAGTGAAGAGTATGCTGATGCCATCATTCATTTGTGTGACAAGCTGCCTACGGCACTAATGATGTTCATGATGCAGAATATTAACAAGAAAAATGGGGATTTATTTCAGATGATTTATCAAAGACTCAGCAATAATCTAGATTATGAGTTGTTGTATAAGCGTTGCATGTCATTTGAGAAAAATCTGATTTTGGTCAGAGTTTGTAGTGAGGCTCGTTTATTAAAGGTAGAAAATGTATTAAATAAAGTGCTGGATGAAAATTATGCAAACTAATGTGCTTAAAGTGATTGCTAAAAGGGCAGAATTTTATAAAAGTAATTTTAGGCTAATCATTAAAGTCTTATTTATTAGTATTCTATTGAATGTAATTTTATTCACTTGCTTATGGTATAGCCATAAGGATAATGAATATTACTTTTTGGCAGTTAACGATCAAGGGATAGTTAAATCACTTGATCTACCTAAAAAAGTAGTGGTTACTGATGACATGTTGGTTAATTGGGTCAGTTTAAATACTGCTAAGTTGTATAAGTTTGATTTTTTAAATTATAAAGAACAAATTCTAACACTAAAACCACTGTTTACTCAACAAGGATGGTATGCCTTTAATGAAGCATTTAAGGAGACAGTTGATCAGGTGGTGGAGCACAAAATGGTCGCAAAAGCGGCTTTAGATGGAGTACCAATCATCACCGCCGTAGGGCATATTGCTGGCGTGAGCAGTTGGCAAGTTCAAGTGCCGGTATTAGTTACCTTCTCTCAAGGAGCTGAGGTGTCAAACAATCACATTATCTTAAAACTAACCATACAGGAAAATAGTAGGATGCAGGATTTGGCAAAAGGTCAATATTTTGGGATCGCGCAGATTATTCAGCTAAATAGTAAATAATTATTTTTAGCTAATATCTACCTATTTATCACAAGCAAACCTTGAGTATTTTTGATATGAAAAAAACAAAAGAGAAGAAAACAAAAGAGAAGAAAACAAAAGTCAGATTTCGTCGAACGAAGCGCATGTTTTTAATCGATGCTTTTCATAAGCAACATCATTTTATTGGCAATGTATTTAAAAGCATTTTAAAGCTAAAAAAATCTGAACATGACATGGCTTATGCAGATTTGGCAAAATCTGGTATTGATGAGACCAGCATAAGTTATATTATAAAAAAATTCACCTTTCTGCTGCGTCTATGTTTATTAGTTGCGGTTATTATCTATTTTTATGCGCTTTATTTGTTTATCAAAGGTTATATATTGGTTGGATGTATTGCTTTATCATTAATGATGCTCATGCTTGCCAATGCGTTTAAATATCATTTCTGGCGCTATCAACTGTATCGAAAAAAACTCGGTTGTACCTTTCATGAATGGTTTGTTGATTTATTTAAAGGAGTGAAATGATGCTGTCAGAAAATTGGAGTGCGTGGCAGGTTTTAAATCAGCTCTTTGCTTTTGATCCGAATAACACATCCGCGTCAGCTGTATTTTCTGGGCAAGCCTCAGATGCTGCTTTTCGAACTTTGATTTACTACTTTAACGTCGGTATTTTGATGGCAGTCATAGCCATTTATGCCTTTATACTAGTGATTGGTACGATCAATACGGCGAAAGATGGGACTTTTCTAGGTAAAAATTGGAGTTCATATTGGATTCCTTTGCGCGTTATTCTGGGCTCCACCTTTGCTATTCCTTTAAAGTCAGGGTTTTGTATGGCGCAATACCTGATCTTCTTGATGGTGTCCGTGAGTATCCAGTTTGCCAATGATGTGTGGAAGGAAACTTACACAAAGTTGGATCAAAACAAGGTCCCACCAGTAATGAGCTATGATATCGCGGATGGTGTCAAAACAGATACTGCTTTATATCTTTTAGCTGGCTTTTCATCAAAAATGCTAAAAAATATAGGTAGCCCGGTACAAGGACAACAGGGTAAAGATAAATATGATGCCTATGACACACCCAAAGTTGATCAGATGTCCATTGTACAGGCGGCAATGAAGATTGAAAGCAATATTACCCAGCAGATGATAGATGATGATCAATTGGATGATATTTATATTGGAAAAGATAATCATGATAAAAATACAATTAATACAGGTAATATTGAACGCCTAAAACAAGGTATGCAGCAATGGTCGGTTCTTTCAGATAATAATTATGAGCAATACTACATATATAAAATTATCAATCATTATATTTTTAGGTTGCCTGTTAGTCAGCCTGATGAGCACATTCTTAGTGATGTATTGGAGCCTTATTGTCCTAAAGAACCATCAAGCTCTTGCCTAAATGCAGTTGATACGATTGAGGATTTTTATAATGATAGAACGAAAATTGAATCCTATCTGAAAAATGATAATATAAAGCATAAAGATATAATTGCAACACTATCTCAATCGATTGCCAGAGGGTTTCAAGATCAACTAAAATCAGGGGAAAAAAATTCACAGCGCAGTGATGGTGTCACAGATGACGAGCAGAAAGAAAGGGATAATGATTGGTGGAATGCTGACCAAAAGTATTTTAAGTTAGATGGTAATTTTGAAGATGTGTTAAAGAAATTTCATGATAGTTTTGCGGTGTTTGATGACTTGCTATATAACGACCAGCAAAATCAAATTGATATTTCCAAAGTAGGAGTTACTTTACAATATCTCAAAAATAGCAGCAATCTTGATAGTTTAGTTGATAATGCAATTAATGGCTCACTTAATTATGGTATTCATCCTGATACTCGCGAGGATGAAAAAAATCCGCAGCACAGTAAAGAAGTTCGGCTAACTGATTTTACGGAAAAAGATAAAACAGATAAGTTTATTCAGCTAGATCTTAGTAAGCTTAAACAGCAGATAATTGATGTTTTTGGGAATGATGTTGAATCTTGCAAAACGACATATAAGGCGCTTTTTGGTCAAGATATGCATATTAGTAAGGATTTTAACTGTACGTCATTAATAGATGCTGTTATTCCTTCTTCTATTTCCTCTGATATTGGTAAATATTTTTTGGTGATTCAGACAGCGCTTGAAAATAGTAAGCAAGGTGCTGATATAAAAGACCAGAAAAAGAATTATGTTGAGCAATTTCTATACTTAGTACGCCTGTTTCAGTTAAATCATGTCAGCTTTTTCCATGAAGGGGCAGTGGTTGCTGATATCGCCTCACCTGCAGAGCAGTTTATCAATGAGATTTTTCAAAAAATGAGTCTTAATGCAAATGCAGGAGGCATTTTAAATCAAATATATAATATTGGTGAATCAGTAACACCTGGCGCTCCCATGGACAATGCCTTTTCAGCTTTAAAGCAAATTCAAGGTGTGGGACAATCATTAATTAAGATGGTTGTTGATACACTGGTGGCGATTACTAAAAAGGCAGATAAAGCGCTAAACGATGTTAAATGGGAAGTCGGTACGATTCAAGGAGTGTCAAAATCGGCAGCATTAGGAGCTGCTGCTTTTAGCTACTTTACGCCTGGGTTACCTAGTGTTATTTCATCTATTGGCGATTTTGGTGCGCAATTAGCAACGTTTATCACAATGACAAATTTAACTATGTCATTGATATGGCTACCACTTGTCTTTTTTGTGTTGGTCACTTTATTTACCAATGCGGTTTTATTTGCACTTATTATTCCATTGACACCATTTATTTTATTTTGGGCAGGTAAGATTGCTTGGCTATTATTAATTATCGAGGCGCTAGTTGCAGCGCCCGTTGTCGCACTTGGACTTGTTTATCCAGAAGGACATGAGGTGTATGGTAAGGCAGAACCTGCCATTCAAATCATGCTTAATCTGGTGCTAAGGCCTGTATTGATGATATGTGGATTAATTACAGGGATTATTTTGACTTATCTTGTTATAGCTATTTCAGCAAAAGGTTTTCATGCTGTGGCAACGCAAATCAGTAATGTATATGGTACGTCAAGCGATAGCTATGTTACTGGGTCATTAAATATTTTATTGGTATTTATGTACGCAAGCTTTATTAGTTTGGCTTTTTATAAATGCTTTTCGTTGATTTATATCTTACCCGATAAGGTTTTGCATTGGGTGGGTGGTACACACAATGAACGTGCTGGTGAGCAAGATATGCAGGAGATGAAATCTTCAAGCACGCAAAATGCTCAAGGCATGGCGCAGTCAGGTACACAAACAGTAGAGAAGCACAACCAAGGGCGTCAAGAGCAAATGCATGGTGTGCAAAACTTGGGCTCAAGTGCTGGGCATGTTGCAACTTCGGTGGATAATTACAAACATCATAGAAAGCAAGCAGCTGGCGGTGGAAGTGGCGGAAATAGCGCGCACGTTGACAACCCTTTAAACCCTAACAAGAAGCAATCATAAAAAGGAATACTTTTTTAAAGTACCAAGGGAGACGATAATGAAGCGTTTAATTAAATCATTGATAAAAACTATATTGTTATTGCCAGTTTTTCTAATGGCAACAGGAACTGACTATTATATTACGATTGATAATAAGACACCATGGGATTTAAAGTATGTTTCACATTACTTTAGCCGAGGCTCCTTTGATAGTAATGAATTTGATAAAACTGTTGCCGCAAATAGCAAAAGTCAGCAAATTAGAATAAACGCTAAAAGCGGAAAAGGAGGGGAAGATACACGCGTTTCAGGGAGTATAACTTATCAGAGTGTCGAGTTCTCAAAGTATCAAGCAACAGGAACTTTCAATATGGATCGCCATGCGGATAGAGATGTTTATTCATTTTATTCATCGAGTAATTCAGATGATAACTTGCTAGATGTTTCAGATAAGATTGATGATAAAGATGACCCTGAAGAGTTAACAATCGTTGTTAAATTGAAAACAAATTTTTTCCCTTATAAATTTATTTCATTAGGATTAGGGAAGCTAGATGTTACAGCATGTGGTCAGCATGCAGCTCAAATTGGAGGTGGTTATTATCGTAATCCATGTAAAAATACAGAAAATGTTGATAATTACTTAAGCATTGGATTTGCAAATTCTCCTGATTTATGTCGTATAACATTGGATAGTGGCATGCAAATCAAGGAGGGGTCTTTGGCTTGTAATATGGGGACGGCAGCGCGTTATATTAAAGATAAATCTGCGATTGTTTTTGTTTGTCAATCCAAAGGTTTTGGAACAAGTGCATGCCCTTGGGTTAAAGGAAAAGTTGATCATTTGAATTTTGTATTTGAATCAATATATTGACGTGCGAATATCGCTGTATGCCGAATGCAAATGTCATCAAATTGATGAATATGCAGTAACTATGTAGCCTCTTTGGTATTATGTGCCTATAATTGCAATATAGCAAATGAACGCACTCTAGGGGGAAACATGAGTGATAATAAAGACAGATACAGAGTGAATATTGTGTCAGACGAAGCGGCACACAAAGCGCTAAGAGCAACTTTTAAAAATGCTGCCAAACTTGAGTATGATAGGTCTGACAGTGCATTAAAACAGAGCTGGTACGCTCAGACCCCACAGCAAATGGTTGAAGGAGAGTACAATGGTAGTATGTTTAATACTAATTTAAATGTTAACAAAGATCATACACCTAAAAAGTAATAGCTTCCTAGCGTTTCGATACCTTTCAAAATATTTTCTTGACGTCTATCGTAAGTCACTTTGCGATGGATAAACATCACAAATTTATAGCTAAGACAGGAGAGTTTTATGTCATTTCAGCTTGAAAATACTATTTTTTATGCAATAAAGAACAGCAAGGATAACTATACAATTCGTGCAGCAATCAAAAGTGATTTTTATGCTAAAGAGAATTGGAGCAATCAGGCACAGGAGGCTTATTTGCTTAATGTTAATGCATTAACAAAAGATCAACGCAAAAAAGTGCTACAAGATGGTAAAAAAAATGAAGTTAAGCTAATCAAGGCAGAATATACAAAAGAGGAATTAGAAGGCATCTTTGGCAAAAATTGGCAGGCGGAAGAAAATACAATCGAGTTTGAGAAAGAGATTGATTATAACTTTGCTAAGTTAACAAATTTAAAGCATATTGATACCGAACAAGAAGCCCAGTCGTTGGTTGATATTTTAAATGCACGTTTAAAGGATAAAAGTACAAGCAATACTGCAGAGGAATATAAGCTTAAAAAATTCACTAAAAAGGACAAAGAAAATCAAGCGATTTATGAGCTAACAGCGGGAAAGCAAGAATATACAGTTATACAAAACCATGATGGATCAACAAATATTAAGTCAAAGGGTGATCCAATGGAATTCTCAAATCGTCTGTTAGAAACTGCCGATTTACTACGTGCCAATACAAAAGCCAACTTAAAATCACAGGTTATAGGTGCAATAAAAGATATCGAAGATCGAGTTGAAAAGTATAAACGTGCAAAGCAAATGTTGGGTATCTTAACACCACCACCTAAAATGGCAAATGAAGAAGTACAAAAATCGTCTCAGCCGTCAAAGTTAGTAAAGGAAAGTGATAAAAGTGATAGGGAAGAACAAGAGGTAGGCATGTCAGTACCGACAGTCACTTTTGAAAATCTAGCTCCAATATATAAAAAGAAAGATAACAATAAAGATGATGAATATTTGGACTATGAAAAATATCAGCAAATTGCCGATAATTGGCATAAAAAGGGCTACCTTGTGAATGCCAAATCAATGATTGAGCAAAAGGATGAGCAAGGTCATTTTGTATTCTCAGAGCAAGCGCGTCAGAAATTGACCGATATTTTTGATATTCATCATAAAGACAATGAAAGTAAACTAACAACATTTTGTGATTACTACATGGGAAGTAAAGATCAAGAGGTATCAGTAACTACTTCAATAAATTGAAATTTCTATGAACCTATACCTAATTGAGGGGGTGTTATGTCATTATTACAGTCAAAAATTAAGAATATATATCAAGAGCTATTACATCAGCGACAACAATTCGAGTTTAAAAAGCCTTTACTTGCTTTCTTAAACCAATTACATCAAGAACACAATAAAATTGAGTATTTACAGAACCAATTAGATCAACTAGTAGCTCGATTGCATCGTTATCTTAAGACAGCTGCATTAGCGCATCGTCACCAAGAGACGGTAAGTGAACAAATGCAAGAATCATTAGATCAAAATCTTGAAGAGATCAAAACTTTTTATCAAGAATTAAGAATCGCTTATGAGGATAAGCGAGGAAAATTTCAGGAGCAGCTAAAGCAAGAGCGCGTTGATGCCACACAGGCTGAAAGTTTTAGCGACAGTGATAATCAAGTAATAGCATCAATGATGGATATTCCTAAAGATGCACCGATGACGATTGAGCAGATAAAAGATTTTGTTGGTGCACTAGATCGGCAGACTCCTTGTCAGTTATCCTTTGATCTAACTGAGCATGGGTTGCAAAATACAATTGCCGTTGTGCGTGAGATGCTCAGCTGTCAATGGCTAAAAGAGAATATTTGTTTAAATCCATGTAAGCGTCAGCCAGGTAAGTTAAATGATAAATGCCTTGCGTATATTGATGAGTTATCTTGTATGTTATCACCAAATGATGAGCACCAGTCCCAATATACTGCGTCGTTATTTAATAGTGATGATCAATTCAAGTGCAAATTGAATGTATTTGCTTGCACACAAGGTTAGTGTCGTTATAATGCAATCAAAGCCAACTTCGTTGACCATTGACATTTGTACACGATGATTTTCTCATTTGCGTTGAAATTATATTGAATGTAACGTAATATTCTTATATCTCTAGTTTATCTATTTTTAGTTGGATGCCGTCGATACCTCATAAAGGAAAAGTGATTCAAGATGATACCGTCACGATGACAAATAGTCTGGAAGTGGTTAATCAGTTTGCTTTGGAAGAAAAGCTTAAACAAGTAATGAGTACTTTCAATTGCTGTGGTATTGACTATGCATTGGTTAATGAGTCTTTCACATGGTGCGCACCTTTGCAGCTGCATAAATATGCTTATCGCTTTCATAGTAATAACCACTACCGTTATGAGGATCCTTATTTTAGCTATGAGTTGATTGGATTACTGCCGCGACTTTGTCATTTATCTGAAATTGCGGTGCATGCACAAGCTTGGCAGAGTCTGTTTACGCCAGAGCATTCTAAATATGGGGATTGTTATGCGGTCTCTTATTATTTTTGGTTGGAAAATAATGCGCATCGCTTTGTGCTATATTTTGATAGTATACACAATATAACTTCACTTTACCTAAAGGTAGCAGAGCTATATCACATGCTGCATGATCTAGTAGCTGATATTGCGCCTTTAACCATAAAGTATTATGCTAAGTTCGCGCTACATCCAGAGAATCTTGTGCTGCTGACTTTGCCACCGCATTGGCTTAAACCGCTGCAAGATAAAAATATTCAGGCAGCACTTAATTTAAGTGATAAAGAAATGCAATGTTTTACGCTATTAGGTCATGGTATCACTGAGAAAAAAGCATTAGCTGAGAACATGCAAGTCTCTCATCGCAGTGTTGATAACTATACACAGCGTCTTAAGCAATTACTTGGATTGACAGAAAGTTATGAGTTATTTGAATATGCAAAACGCTATTGGTTGTTGGCTTGAGAAAAAGGGAATCTATCGCTATAAAATTTGACAAATTTTTTAAGAATTAATTACTGCGTATAATAAGGACATTTTGTCTATTCTCTTAAGAAAATATTTATTAAAGGATTTGCACGTGTTGAAATTGATTTGATACAAAGTTTAGGTGTAAATACATTCCAATGAAAAATTATAAAATAGCAATAATTGGAGCAGGGGTAACTGGATTAGCTGCTGCAGCTTTTTTAAATGAAGCTGGTTATGTGGTTAAAGTGTTTGAGAAATTCAAACAACCTAGAGCGCTTGGTGCAGGTCTTTTATTACAGCCAACGGGTTTGATGTGTTTGAAGAAATTGGGAGTCGATCAAAGTTTAATTAATCTGGGAGCTAAAATTGGTGCTCTTAGTGGCAAAACCGCTTCGGGAAAATGCATTTTTGATCTATCTTATGCTGATTTAGCTCCCCATTTTTTTGGCTTGGGCATTCACAGAGGTGCGCTATTTCAAATTCTATATCAAAAAGTTGTATCACTGAATATCCCTATTATAAATGATTTTGATGTTTGTAGTATTGATAAATATATTGATAACAAATATGTAATCAATAGCATTAAGTTCGAACATTCTGAAGCATTTGATATCGTTATTGATTCAAGTGGTATGCATTCTGTAATACGAGAGAAATATGCTAATGTTAAACTAAGTAGAGTTTATCCATATGGTGCAATTTGGGGAGTTAGCAAAGATCAAAATAATTTAATTAATCAGGAGATCCTTCAACAGAGGTATGTTCAAGCTAAAACTATGATTGGTATATTACCTATTGGAAAGGCGCAGGAAAATGACAGATGTAATCATACTACTTTTTTCTGGAGTCTAAAAAATGATGATTATATCAAGTGGAAAAATGAACCTCTTGAAAACTGGAAAAATAAGGTAAAGCGGTTATGGCCTGAGATTGACTATTTAACTTCAAATTTTCACATACATTCAGACCTTATTCATTCTATATATAGTGATGTTATACTTAGTAAATTTTATCAGGATCGAATTGTATTTATGGGTGATGCTGCGCATTCGACTAGCCCTCAATTAGGTCAGGGCGCAAACCTCGGGTTAATGGATGCTTTAAGCTTTTGTGAGTGTTTAAAAACAAATCATTGTCTTAATGATGCGATAAACGAGTATGATTTGTCCAGAAAGAGACATGTTCATTTTTATCAATCTGCAAGTCGTTGCTTAACCCCGTTTTTCCAGTCAGATAGCATATTTCCTGCATGGTTGCGCGATACATTTTTTGGATCAATGGGTAAAATACCTTTTATAAGGCAACAGATGCTAGAAATACTTTTTGGTGTGAAATCTGGATTATTTAAAAGAATTAACCTGGAGTAAAAAGTATAAATTTGAATCAAACTAAGTGACCTGATGGTTGTTCAATATAATTTTTTAAAAACTTATCCTTCTACATACGTCATGCCACCTGCAATGTTGTCGTTTGTTCAACCTTCCCAGTGTCTATACGGTAGCTATTTATATGGGTTGGAGAATAGTAGTCTATTTCATACGAGGGAGAATAGTATGTGCAATATGGATAATACATGCTGTTAGTTATTAATAGCTGAGTATTGCTTATGTAACTTGAGCAATTTGATTCAATAGCACTAAATATCGAGTCTTTGGCAATAATTTGTTTTACATATTGTTTTAGATTACTAACATCAAATAACTTGTTAGGTCCGCTCTTTTTATTTGCGATATCCACGTTCTCATCAATAATATTTTCAAAATATATGATGTTTATTGGTGTGCTTTGTTCTATAGCCTCAGCTGAAATAAAGTGGCTAACATTCGTATAATTAATATTTTTAAAGGAGATGCTATTTGTGCTGATATTTTGATCGCTGTTTAAGTAGAAAAAAGTACCAGCATTAACTGCCTTAAAATTCTCAAATGTTGTATTTGGTTGAATCTTAAGATTACCACCTTTTAATATGGCATGATCTTCGCCATCAATAATAATACCCTGAGGAACGCTTACAGCATTTTTTGATAGGTCATAAGTAATAGGGGCAAGCTTAATAACAACAGGGTGTTCAGAGTCAAGCTTTGGAGTAATGCTCTCGTCATTCTGTGCTTTATTGATCAAATCTTGTAGAGACTGTCCTTTATGTCCATAAATTACACGATCTTCCATTGTAAACCCTATGTTTTTCTCGATTGTGTCGGTAGATTCTTGAGCTTCTTTGGCGCTCTCTTGTGCTTCTGTAATTCTTTGATCAAACTGATCCACCCTATCTGCTGAGGACTTAGCATTATCGGCCGTTGTCTTTGCCATATTTGCCGTTTCTGATGCGCTATTGGCAAGCTCACTTGCTTTATCTGCTGTTTGTTTAGCTTCATCCGCAGTGCCTTTAATATTATCGGCTGTTTGTTTAGCCGTATTGGCAGTTTGTTGTGCTTCTGAGGCATTCTTCTCAGCTACGCTAATGCGATTTTCATAGCTATTAGCTTTAGCAAAAGCAGCTTGCGCTGTTTGTGATGCATTGGCTGCTTGCTCATTGGCAGAAGAAGCAGCTGTCTTAGCTGAAGTGGCATTGCCTTCTGCCGTAATTAATCTGCTATCAAACGTCTTAACAGTTGTTGCTGCTTGCTGAGCGGTTGAATTGGCGCTGGTTGCTGTTTGCAATGCTGAATTTGCATAAGACTCAGCATTGTTAGCATGCGTTTCAGCATTTGCTGCTTGTGAGGAAGTTGCATTAATTGGACTTTCCCAGTCATTAAGTGCTTCAATTAAACTTCTAAGTGTTGGTAAAGCATGAGGGTCAAGATGTGGGACGTTAGCATTAGCCATAGTGCTAATTCCTAGTGTGACCCCACTGATCAATGCTTTAATTTTCATCGAGTTTTCTCCTATTTATATGATATTTTATGAACTATAAAATGATTTGTAAGTGCTAGTGATGTTATTAAAAGTGATATCCTATGCTTAATGACAGATTGAACATATTAGGTACATAGCTACCGCCGTAATATGGTGAATAGATATTTTTTCCAATGCCAAAAATATATTGTGCTTCTAATCCAAGTGTTAATGAATATGGCAATAAATATTGATAGCCTATTGCAACAAAAGGTCGAATGTTTGTGTTGTTTGTCTTTTTCAACGCAGGGTTATCATAACTGGCAATAGCAGTTGTTGGATTAAATTGAGAGAAAATAATTGCAGGCCCCGTTGACAATATAATTTCACTGTTAATTGCAGGAATTGGTAGGTGTGCACTTACTAAAATATTAATTCCGGAAAAGGACATCTTAATGTCACCATTAGGAAACCTGTCCGTGCCAGTATTATCAATCAGTTGAGCATTGGTATTGAACGTATTCCAATACCTTATGCCAAATGTTAGATACCTCCATGGGCGTATTCCAAACTCAGCAGCAAGGTAAGGAGAATAGCGCTTGGCTGGTTGGTAAATATCATAAGTCCCAACATCTGAGCGAAAAACAGTTTGTTCAGATTGTGGGAAAGCCTTATAAGACAACCCGCCATAAACATTCATATAAAACCAGTCGTTTGCAGCAAGTGTCGTTCTGCTGTCATCTTCGCTTAATGACATTTGAATAGCAGTATCTAGATCAGATGCTGAATTAATGGGTTTGCTATTTGCGTAGCTTATGCTTTGTATAAAGAATAAAGCCGGTAATATAAAATAAATTCTTCTCATCAAAAATCTCTACAAGGTTATAAAACAGAGGAGATTATTAGGGAAAAACACCATCGGAGCGATGATAGTCTCAAAAACCGGACAAAATGATGATTTTATAATGAAATGATACTTATTAGCGTAGCGCAGTACATAATTTATCCATCGGATGAGTGGACAATATTTTAATATTGCGTATAATACACCCATAACATCATCGTCACACATTAAATAAATGCCAACAATCCAAGAAGTGCACAGATTCAGCTTCGTAAAATATAAAAACATACTAAAGAGATTAATCTCTCCTATGATCGATACATTGTGTGTTACCGGATTATCTTATACGAGATTATTTGCAAATGGAGAAGTGATTGACGTACCGGTTCTAGAGCATGATATATGTGGTTCCTGGTTAGAAGGAAACCCGACCAAAGATCCTGCATTTTGTTTGAGCAACCTCACTAAAATTCCAAAAATGATATGGTATCATGAATTAAGTCCTTTTTTATCCAGTGACGATCAGTCTAGCTATGCTTTTATTAGAAGTATCAATAAATTTGATTATTGTTTGACTTACCTTAAATATAATGACGATAATTCAATCAGTAGGATTTCTGTAATTACCCGATGCAAATTTATGGGTTTTTTTAGCGATAAACAGTTTTTGTTAGATCAATGCATAGCGGCAATCGAATCCTATTTGTTTGACTGCAAGACACTTATTGCTATAGAGTTTGATATTTCCAGCGATATTGCTCCTATTATGTTTAAAGGAGCTAATGAAAATATGGTTATTGAGCTTTTATCTAAACTGACAAAGCAAGAATTGGCTTGTCTTAAATTAATTTATGCAGGACATTATGAGTCAAAGGAGATTGCGTTAAAACTGCATAAATCATACAGAACAGTTGAAGGAATCGTCGCGCGACTCTCACAGAAGCTCAGTTGCAATAACAAATATGAGTTAGCGGTGAAAATAAGCAAAATGCATGATGTGATGCGCTGTGTGGTAATGAAAGGCTGGTAGGCAAAAATAATCGCTATTGTTTTAATGATTACGATAAAACTAAAAAGTAAATCAACTTATGGAGTTTCTTGAATATAATGGAGTTTGCAAATCAACAATTTACCTTGCAAGACATACATCACTATCATTGGAAAAAATATGAGCATACTTTTAAGAAGATTGTTCAATCTATGGATTTCCCGTTTGACATTGAAGGTTTGACTTATACAGAAACTTTTAGTTCAGGAATGGCTATTAATATTCCACTAAAATATCTGGAGAGTTTTCATGATTGGGCTCAGTCTGAAAAAGCGCATATATCCTCTTTTCTCAACGTGCTTAATCGACCAAAAGTTATGACATTAGACGAATTAAATATTTGCTCTGAAGATAGTTACCCATATCACTTGTCTTTTGTAACACAAGAAGCATTTAATATGTTGCCTATTCAGTATTTCAAGGTAGGGAGTCAATCAATCGCCAATTTATGTATATTCATTAAAAAGAGTAACTATCTTGAGGCTAGTATTCAATATGCGCACCTTAATATTCTGGCGTTAACACGAAAACTATTTGATTCTTTGCGGCAAGAATATCATTATTTGGTCCATGATTTTTTGGTCAATACAAGACAGGATCAACTGTGTTTTAAACAGCATCACATGCCAAAAATATTTCCCAATTTAACACGATCAGAAAAGTCATTTTTATTTGCAATATCTCAAGGGTATTATGAGACAAAGCAAGTTGCAATATATTTAAATCTATCTGTTCGAACAATCGAAGGTTTAATGCGTAGTGTTTTACACAAGTTAGAGTGCAAAAATAGGTATGAACTCTTTGTGAAAATAGGGGGTGATTACTCATGTTTAAGCCATATAATGGCTGATAATGAAGGTTATGGAGTAGCAAATGAACACAGTAGAGGCGATCTACACAAAAAGTTACCAAAGATATGCGTATAAATTAAATAAAATCTTAAAGAGTGCAAATTTAGCTTTATCTGTAGAATCGTTAATATACCATCGCTGTTATTCTAATGGTAGAGTGCTTGCGCTACCCTTATTAGCAGATGATAGTTTGAGCGATTATTATACTTTGCCTGAGGCAGATAAAAGAATTTTTCTTGACTTTGAAACTTTGCTACTATCTCCGACGATTAATGATGTGGGTTATAAAAATGCAGTATATCAGTCATATAACCAGTCTTTTTGTGTTGATCATATTCTTACCAAGGAGGAAAGACACGCTTTGCCATGGCATTTACATTACCACCCTGACCATTCAATTAGTTTCTTGTGCATATTTGTAAAGAAAAAAGAAGTTCTTATTGCAAATACATTATTTTATGGAGGACATTTCAGGCAGCTACATCAAACGCTTGATCAATTAGTTTTGCAAAATACGTTTGATATTGATTTGAATGGATTCACATTTAAAAATGTAAACCCATCCAAAAATTTGCTTACAAAGTACATACCCACTCCGCAGTTTAGCGAGTTAACGTATACTGAGAACCTGTGCTTTTTAGCTATTTATAATGGCAATTACGAGGTGAAAGCACTTGCATTATGTATTGATCGCTCACCGAGAACCATTGAGGGACTGATTGCCTCAATGGTACAGAAACTAGGGGTGAACAATCGTTATGAACTCTTTGTTAAAATATCTCAGTCGCATGAGCACAGGAGATATTTAGCATACATTGCGTATAAATAACCTGAGATGCTTTTATGTCAATTTACTCGATGATCTCATCCATCTCGTCGTCATCTACTGTGACAAATGGTAGAGTAAATGAAAACTCAGATCCTTCAAATAAGTGATTATTTAACTCAACTTCATTTTCACAAAGTAACTTAACATAATGTTTAGCCAAAGCAAGATCATATGCAAACTCATGTTTATCCATGGCGACATTGGTGTTTTTAGGATCCGTGAAGTACTCTGCGCTAATATTATCATCTTCTAGCTCAATAAATGGCATAGTGCCTTTAAATTCAAATGTTATGTAAAGTTTGTCATGTGCTCTGTCTCTGGCGGTAATTTTTAAGTTAATATTCTTTTGAGCATTTTTACTGATTCCTTTTGTATAATTAGCAAGTAGTGTTCTAATAATGTGGCGAAGTTTTTTATAATCCACATAGACTTTTTGTTGTGATTGGTTATCCATTTCAAATGATACTTCAACATCAAATCTCGCACTAATTGAGGCATTTGCAATGCCAATTTCTGGTGCGATCAAACCTTTTAAGAGCATAGGTTTTGTACAAATCGAATTAAGTGAGTTAAGAGAATCATTTTCGCTGATAATTGTGCTATTAATCTTTTGATACATGGTATACATTTCAGATAAGCTTTCGTTGATTTTGTAGAGTTCATCATTCACAGCAATCTCAAGGCTTTCTGGAACAGTAGATCCTATTAATTGCGCCCCTATATTATCAATTGCGTGCGAAATATTTTTAAGGGCATCTACCCATTCATAACCATATGATCTAAGGTAGTTTCGTTGAAATGCTATTTTTTTCTCCAATTGATTCTTTTGGTGTATGGTTTCTTCTTCAAGGCGTTTGCGTTCGGTGATATCATAAGAAATACCACAAACCCCAAAAATGTTACCACATTCATCGAATAATGGTGAAAGTGCAACATCGAAATAAACAATGTTTCCAGACTCTGGATTTACGATTTGTTCTTGACAATAAACTTGTTTCCCTGTTTTTATTACTTGCTTGTGATGAGCAATAATTTCAGTACCCATATCCTTTGGATGCATTTCGAGTGGTGTTTTTCCTAATATATCTTCAAGTTTCATCCCTGCAGTTTTAAGTATGAAATCATTTGCACCCATTAACTCATGGTTTGTGTTAAGCCAATAGACACCACTGGGGATAAGATTTGAAAACTCACTAAATGATGAGGTTAAATCTTTTTTGTTCGTTATGAGCATCTCTACATCCTTGATCCTAATTTTAAGTTTTAAACAGTGTCATCCGCAAATTGTAGCATAGTGATTATATCTAACAGTTCTAAGGTATATAATAATGGCGCTATAATTAATACACTACTGATAACTGCAACCACTTTTTTATGTGTTTTGAATATATTTAACGCCTTAAGCTTGGCTTCATTTAACAATCTTCTGATACTTTTCAACCAGATGTGTACCTTAAAAGGTTTAGGTGCATTTGTTGGCGTTCCTAAATTTATATCAAGCATAGTGTTCAATTTCTCAATATAGAATTTTAATTGCATGTTACTAATTCTTGTCCATTGAAAATCTATCATCTTAAATACGGATCCCGTTTTGTTTTGCAAAATAGCGCTACCATTACTTCCAATAAAATGACCATTTTTACCATCGGCGTGCCATTCCATGCGTAACAGAAACCGTCCAATTAAATCACAATCATCATTATGCTGTAAATAGTTAACTAACCCATCAATAAAAGTTTCAAAATTTACAATGGTGATTGTGTGATTTTTCGTACTCAGCATTTGAGATAATTTGATCTTATTTGGATTAAATACATGATGTGTCTGATTGTTTAATTGTCGTTTATCAAACATTTTCACCATTGCTGTTGCCGTTATATCAGCAGGTGAAATCTCTATTTCATTCATATTATCAGCGATACAGCCCAATTTGCGGATAAAGGTAATATAGGTTGCAAATGCATTATCTTTGACATCTTCCTGCACCTTACCATTTTGTTGCATAAAAGCTAAGTTCCCGACACGATAGACGCTACTATTAATGCCTTTTTCGCGCCATTTAATGGTATTGATCTCACCGAGGTATTTGGTTTTGGTATATGGTGAATTCCATTCGCCATCAATCGTTAATTGATCATCCTCAGTCAGGACAGTTTCATTATCATTGACAACACCTGTCATCACAGAATAGCTTGAAATATAATGGAAATCTTTTAAATTGGTTAGCTCACAAAGCTTAAGTAAATTAATCGTTGATGTAACATTGGCTCTATAAAACGTCTGCTCAATACCAAAATGTTTTGCTAACGCAGCACAATGGATAATGCTATCGATATTTTGTATCAGTTGATAATATTGCTCATCTGATACACCGATTTGTTCTTTTTCCAAATCACAGGGGATATAAACTAGGCGATCAGCAAAATACTTTTCCAGAGTAATATCAAAATAAAACCGGTATTTATGCGCCATACGCTCCATGGCATGTGTCTTATCTTTGGCTCTAATGCATAGATAAATACGATAGGGTGTTAAGGTTAGTAATTGGTTGAGAAGGTTGCATCCTAAAAAACCGGTGGCTCCGGTTAATAGGACATTTTGGATGGATTTGGTTGTATATTTTACTGCGGGTATATTAGCTATTTGTGATAAATACTGCTCTTTTTTAAGTGACATCGCTGTGTTAAGTTTTTCATGTCCTTTAATCTTTTGGTTGGCATACTCATGTTTAATTTTTTCTAATTTGGAAATCAATAGATCATGGGTAATTTGCTTATTGTGCGCCAGTTTCCTAGGTGTGCGTAAATCAAAAATTTCAGCAACATCGACCTCAAGATTTGACTGTAACATCATAGCGAGTTGAATGGCTTTAATAGAATTGCCTCCCAACTTAAAGAAATCATCATCAATGCCTACTTTTTCAATAAGTAGTAAATTAGAGAATGCCTGACAAACAATTCTTTCCTGTTCTGTTCTTGCTTCAATATAAGCTTGATCGCTTTCAAATCTAATCTCAGGTAAAGCATTGATATCAATTTTGCCATTAATGGTGAGTGGTATCTCATTAATTTGCAAGGCAGCACTTGGCACCATGTAATTTGGCAGTTTGTTAGTGAGTTTATCTATTATTAATTCAGGATTAATTTGCTCATTGGCAGTGTAATAAGCAAAAAGGCATTGTTCATCATTCACTACTCTATTGATAACGATAGCTTGTTGAATACCTGTAATATTGATTAAGGCACTTTCAATTTCAGCCAATTCAATTCTAAAGCCACGTATTTTAACTTGGTTATCTTTGCGTCCAATATACTCTAGGTTGCCATCAGGCAGCCAGCGAACTAAATCCCCTGTTTTATATAAACGATCATAGCCATTGGCTTTGTCGGTTTCAGTAGCAAATGGGTTAGGAATAAATTTTTCAGTGGTTAATTCAGGTTTGTTAAGATAACCATGTGCTAACCCTGCCCCGCCGATATATAATTCACCAATAACACCAATTGGCACAAGA
Source organism: Cysteiniphilum sp. GTC20157 (assembly GCF_055396795.1). Classification (NCBI taxonomy): domain Bacteria; kingdom Pseudomonadati; phylum Pseudomonadota; class Gammaproteobacteria; order Thiotrichales; family Fastidiosibacteraceae; genus Cysteiniphilum; species Cysteiniphilum sp. GTC20157. Next base: position 161,739 of record NZ_AP044698.1, read on the forward strand.
TTGTTGCATATATCAACAACATAGCATTTATTATTATCAATTGATTTACCAATAGTGTTATTTAGGCTGTTACGGTTGCATTTATGTATAGTTGAACATACTGAAGTTTCAGTTAAACCATACGCATTCATAAAATACTCTTGTGCAATTAATTTTTGTAAAATTTTTATATTTAAAACTTCTCCTGCGGAGCATAAACAATTAGGTAAACATTTTGCATTCAAGTTTTCTATGAGTCTGGGTGGTAATGTAGCATGTGAAATTTTATTGAATAATAAATAGCTTTCCAGATATTTAAGTTGTAATTTTTTTGTGTCCGATAGAATATGTAACTGAGCACCAAAACTTAAAGCACCAAAAATCTCCCATACTGAGGCATCAAAACCAATTGATGCAAATTGCAAAATTTTTGATTTTTCATTGATCGTTAACTTTTTTTGCTGTGAAAATGCCATATTACATAAATTTTTGTGTGATATACAAACACCTTTAGGTTGCCCAGTCGTACCCGAAGTATATATCACATAAGCCAAATCATTGGCGGTGCTTGCTGGCATTAAATTCTCACTTGAGAGGCTTTCGTAGCAATCACTCTCAAGTGATATGACGGGTGCCTTAGAAATAGCTTGCAGTCTTGAGATATAATGTGATTGTGATAATACCAAAAATGCTTGAGTATCATTAAGGATATACTTCACTCTTTCATCAGGGTAGCTGGGGTCAATCGGCACATATGCCGCTCCTGATTTCAAAATAGCCAAAATGCCAACAATCATCTCTAAGCTTTTATCTAGATATAAAGCGATTAAATCATCAGGATAAATGGTATTGATCGATCCGATATAGCGTGCTAGTTGATTAGCTTTGGCATTTAACTGCGCATAGTTAAGTTGTTCGCTCTCAAAAACAATGGCGATATTGTCAGGATTTCTTTTAACTTGCTCTTCAAATAGTTGGTGAATAGTTTTATCTTTTGGATAGGGTTTATCCGTATTATTCCAGTCGCAGAGTAGTTTTTTTTGATCAATTGACATTAGTTCATATTCAGATATCTTTTTATCTGCGCTGGCTAAAATCTCATTGATCAAATTTTCAAAATATCCAATGAAATAGTTAGGGATATAGTTTGCACGATAAACGATTTCATAACACAAAGCATTTTTATCATATGCAAAACTCAGTGTGGTTATTTTGTTACCATAGAAAAACTCTAAATGTTTAACTGTAAGATTATCCAACTGTATTGGTTGAGATAAAAGACAGGTTTCCATTACGGATATATTGGGTTTTACATCAAACTTTAATGCTTTGCGTATTTCCTCAAAAGCAATTTCCTGATAATTTCTATCTTCTTTATACCGCTTTTTTATATTATAAAGCAAGCTAGCAAAAGTCATCTCTCCTGATACTTGCACACGCATAGGAAACATACTGACGAAATAGCCGACTATCTTGTCAAACTCCTTTGGTCGTATATTTTTTGGGTAAGATAACAGAATATCCGTTAAGTGAAAGCATCTAAAAATAAAGGCACTAATGAGTGCATTGAAAAATATAAAGGGCGTTGTCTTGTGTGTTTTAAGCAGATTTTTTAGGGCTTTAGAGTCGATATTTAGCCGTTTACGATTAATTTTTCCTGTGTCATCATGCGTGTATTTGGCAAGCTCATTTTGCTGACAATCTTTAAGATAGTTTTGCCAGTAATTAATCGTTTCTTTTTTCTTGTCATCGATTATTGAAGCTTCATACTGTAAATAATCCCCTAGAGGGTAGGTTTTGAATTGGTCAATAGCTTCTAAGCACTCGTTATAAAGCTTTTCAAAGGCTTTGCTAAATATAGTTGTCGTTAGTCCATCGGAAATAATATGATGCCAGACAAATTGAAAATAATGCTTCTGATCATTCGCCTTGATTAAAATAGCTCTAAATAACCAATCTTTTTCAAGGTTAAATGGCTTGGCTCTTAATGCTTCAATTGCGTCAAGGGCTTCTTGATCAGTTGAATTATTAAGTGTTTGATAGATAAATTCACCGTCAAAATGGTCACGTATAATTTGAGATACTCTACCATCTTTTTCAATAAAGCGTGTTTTAAATGCTTCAAAGTAATGACCGATAGTTAAATAAATTGACTTGAATTTTTTTATATCTAAGTTACCTTCAACACGATACAATACAGAAATATTATAGCTATCTGCCTTTGGATTGAGCTTGTAGGCATACCATAACTCATCTTGTTGTTTTGTTAACTGAAGGCACACCATTTTCCACCATATCATTCAGTGCTCTTATCGGTGCCTGACAGCATACTCTCAAACAGGATCATAATGCCAGTAACAAGTAGTCATATAATGTATACCGCTCGTGAATCATTTTGTGGGCGGTATAGCTATATCTCAAAGGCGATGAGGTATTGTGCGATTGATGTGTTTTGGTTTATGAATCAAAAAGTATTGTAGGGTCAAAAGATCTCAAGAGTTCAAAACTGGGTAGCCAGCGTAGGTGAGACAATAATGAATGTCCATTATTGTAGGGCTTGAGCAATAGACCTAGCTGATCTTTGAAATTAGTTTTAAATCCAATAATTTCATCGATTAATTCAGATCGCTCCGATAATTCAGAAATGGCTTCCTGAATAGCAAAAATATTCTGTTTTTGCTTAATCATATTCTGCCATTGATGATAATGCTGATTAAGTTCCTGTTGAGAAATATCAGGTAAATAAATAATATGTTGTAGCAGATGTTTGTATTGATCACTCAAATCCAGATGCTGAACATAGGTACAAAAATGGCAGGCAAGTGCGAGATTGCTAAAATGATTATTAGTGTAATTAAGATCAAGATTGATAATATAGAGATCAGTTTGCTGTTGTTGACAAAAATAGCAACTGGTGCTTTCCTCAAGTAGTTTTTGCTTGCAATTACTGTATTTTGGTGCTTTAAAGCGTTTTAGAAATGCATGGGTATGATTCGAAGAAGCTAGAAGCTTTAGTTTAATATCAGGATTTATCATGATGTAAAGACTCATAAAGTTGATATTCTTGCTGTAATGCTTTGGATACGTTGTCGATCATGGGTGAAGAAAAAGGCATGTTTAATGAAAGTTCAAATTGCCAATGTGAGATAACAGCAGCGCCTTCACTAAAAAGTGTTTTTCTGCCAACATTATTTAAAGCATACCATAAAGTTCGATTAACGGGTTTTAACCATAAGAATGATGAAGTAGGAACAATACCTCCTTTTCTTGCAGTACTTAACAGTGAGCATAACATGGTATAAGTGTAGTGATGTTTTGTTACAATTTTCTGAATATTATCGTGAGACATACATTCCATTAAATGTTTATTTAAATATTTGTTGAGTTTGTATCGATTGATAAAGTTTTTAAACTGATTGTTATGTTGGCTGAATTCGTAGTTTAGATAACTTAAAAGCGTGTCAGCTTGCTTGCGCTTATCCAGAATGTATAAGGAAAAAACGACAGCTAGGCCGGATATTTCAAGAGGCTCCTGTGCGATATTGATACAACGATTGCCAAGTTGTTGACTTAAATTACTATGTAGTGCAATAAGGTCAAGTTTTTTATTTGGGATCAAATGATGATGTTGCAAATATTCAACGGGTGTTAATGCTGTGCCAAGGTTGGTTTTGGATCGCGTTTCATTTTTTGGCGTATAAACCTTATTAAAGCGTTGAGCAATGAATTGAGATAAACTCGGCATTGAGAAGGTTTGTCTATATTTTCTATTGGGATGGAAGAAAAATATGATGGTGATCAATGTTATGCCAACACCCCAAAAAATAGACATTAAAGCGTCACTGGTATTGTAGCCTAAATATTTGAGCTGCTTCAGTGTGACGGTCGATTCTAATACATGATTACACCAATTCATCAACATACTATAGTGGGCATCCCACAGCATAATAATCGATAACTCAAAGCGTTTTATGATAAATATTGCTTTAATAAGCTGATTGTGGAAAAGCCAGTAAAACAGGAGTAGTGCTAGCAGGATAATGACAACGATATAAGTTGGTGCCATTCCGTCATCATTACTGCTATTAGCAGAGTTAGACATTAATTATCTCCCAATAGTTTATCAATGTTGATAACGCCTTCATCAATCAGGTTAAGCAAAGCGTCGTAAATAAATAAAACCTGTATTAGATCAAAGTTTGTGTCACTAATACTTCTTGTCATTGAGCTATCAAAAACATAAAGGTAGTTATTATCAGCTTGTGATATTAATGCTTTGATAAAGATCTCTACCTGAGTTAATTTCCCAAAATCTTTTGTTTGTTGATTCTCAATAAAGGTTAGATGATGCTCTTGGATGAGATGTTTCATAATGTTAGTTAAAATCATTTTGCACTCTTTTTATTAGATGTTGTATTGCTCTCAGCTAATGTTTGTTGAAACAGATCCTTCAAATTGACTTGTGATTTTTGCTGTGAGTATTGCTTGGAAAGGTGGCTGATATGTTTGAGTTTCTCAAGAATTTGTGTTTTATTTTCATTGAGCTTAACGCCAAGCATGGTATTGAGTTTATAAAATAGCTTTTGCAATTCTTGAGCGTTAATCAAATGAAGTGTCATATTTGACTGTGTCAAATCAAAATAATCGTTATTGAGTTTATCCTCAAGATCGATAGCATCAAATAGTAGACTGTTTTTTATCAGAGAATTAATGTCAGCAAGTGGATCCTTTTTTTCATATCGTGTTTGATCAGGACTTTCTTGTGAACCATGATGAGCTTGCTCAGCTTCGGCCGTTAGAAATGACTCATCTTCTGCATGTGAAATGTTAATATTGCTGGCCATACCTTCTTGCAGTAAGGCCGAACTTAGTGGTAATGCGTCTAATTTCTTGTAATGATGTTTGCCAAAAGCAACTTTAGCTGATTCAATGAAAGCGATAGTATAAGGCTCTACTTTCAAGAACTGATTAATCGCAATATGTTTTGTTTTTTTAGGTGCAGCGTAAAATGATCGCATTCTGACAATGTTTGATTTAAAAAACACATGCGCCTCACCAGGTAATTGATCCTTCAAATCCATAAGGTCCAGTCGTGCTCGTTTTTCAATGCCTGCTTCTTTGGAATCTTTATAGCCCAAACTATTGCCATCTTGCCCCATGTTGTAACTTCTGACGGTTGATACATAGGCTTCTCCTGCTGTTTTGTTAAAAAAGTCCCATGTTTCAGTAGGGTCTTCTAATTTCATACACAACTTAATGTTTGTATTTGCAAAAATGGAAGCAGCTTCTTCTTTGGATGCTTTTTGGAAAGCAGGAATATCTTGTCCAGCAAACACCACAGAGAAACCAAGTGATCGCGCTTGAGCAGGAACAACAGCAAACCCTTCTACAGCATAATAGCCATACTCGTCTAAAATGCATAAGAAAGGCGTATCAGAATTAGAAGGTTTAGATTCGATAACTTCTTTATATTCACCTTGTATTTTTGAGCCAAGGCCTGCAGCAAGCATGGCTTTTAATGAAGCAATAATCAATTTTCCTAGATTTGACAACTCGTCTGGCGATTTCTCTAGTGCAGGCAATAAGACGACTAGAATGCGGCGATTTAGAATAACATCACTAAAATCAACATCTGCAAGGTTGGTACGCATAATATGTGCGTAAACATCGGCAAGTGAACCAAATATACGTGTTAATTGCATGGTGATATAGCCGTGTTGTTCATATGTTTTGTCAGATTGCTTACCGACGTTTTTTTCCTGATAACCAGGTAATGTTGCAAGGTAGTTATACATTGGATCGGTAACGTCAGTAGGAAGTTTTTCCCGTATGACAACTGTACTGTTATTGTGATCAAGGATTTTTTGCTTATGAAGTAAATCCTCGACAACATCAAGGATAAAATAGCGGCGAATCGTATTGGCTTCAAGCAGTAAGTAACCTTTGTCTCTAAGATAAACAAGCAAACGCATTAATGCTTCAACAAAGGATATTGCTCTTCCTTTCCACATATCCCCATCACCGCCACCGCTATCCGAAGAAGACATCATGCTAACAATTAATTGTGATAGCATGCTTGAGGAGCCTAAGGCAAATGGATTAAGTGTATTGGATATCATATCTTTTTGTGGCCCAATAATGTCCTCAGCACCAGTCATATAATTAATTACCAGCAAATCATCCTCGCGTCCCATGAATTTAGCCATTGAAAAAACTTGGGCATAGAGGGAGTTATCACCTTTTCCATCAACATAAATAAAACCTGAGCCTTGGGATAGTGCATTAAAAGCAATTGAAAGTAAGGTTTGAGTTTTACCAGAGCCTGTTGAGCCCAAGATTAATGCATGAGTACGCATATCTTCATCACTAAACCAAACTTCTTGTTTGCTGGCAATTTCATTGCCAAAAAAGTAAAGTCCAGAAGGTTTGGAGATTTTTTTTTGCACTAGATTGCTATTTGACAAATCGGGATGTTTGGCGCCTAAAGGTAAGCGAAAAGGCAATCTTGGAATTTGCCAAAATGCATTCCAGAAGATTAATAATATAAATACAAACAGTAAGTCACTGATAAGTGGTAGCCAAGTCAACGCGACGAGTGATAATACAATAACACAAATACTTCCTAAGCGTGATGAGCAAAGTTCATAAAGCTGGAAGATTAAGCCGCGAGTATCACGAATGCTCTCGTTTGGGCGTGCTTCTTGTGTGCGTGAGAGCCCTCTTAAACCTTTACTCATTTGAATAGCATTTCTCAGTTAGTTTTTCACGACCAAATGACCATTCGCGTAAGTTTAATAGAAATACCCATAGCGTTATTTGATAGCGATTGAGTATGAAAAGGAGAACACAGGTTCCAATACTTAGCGAGATGGTCCATACTCTAAAATGGAACAAGCATAATAGGATTGGAATAAATACTTGCGCTTCAATAATAAAAAATTTAGGCTTTCTACCTGAGTCTCTCCAGTGAGCTTGAGTGTTATACATTGAAAAATCTCTCTTTACTATTATTAATTGTGATGGGGTTGGCAATATAAGTCATAAGTTTGTGTGCTAATATGTCCCGTGGACAATAATGTGGTTGCGTGGTCTGTAAGCGAGGTTTGGCGTTGTTCCATTGCTTGTTTGATAATAGGCGCCATCATCTCATTTGATGCAGATAGTAACTTTGCTCTAAGTGCTGCATCAACTACGACATATTCCCTTAAAGCAACTCTTTTCCCATCATTGCTTGGAATAAGAGTTTGCCAAATAATGGCGGAAACCGTACTAAAAAAATCATAATAAATGCGTTGCTTTTCTTCGTGCGGAAAAAGCATGAGTAATCGATTAATCGCCTGCATGATAGATTGGCTGTGTAGTGTGCTAAACACGCTATGCCCAGTAAGAGCAGCTTCGATGACTGCCGAGATTGTTGCATTGTCTCGTGACTCTCCAACCATGATTGCTGTTGGGGTGCGCCTTAAAGCATTTCTAATAGCGTAGGCAAAGCTAGGCAGACATCTGGGGACCTCAGACTGCGAAGTAATAGAGTTTTCGGTGTGTGCAGGTAGGATGTATTCTATAGGAGATTCAAAAGTGATGATCTTTTCCCCTGAGACACTCTTTGCTGCTCTTAATGCAAGCATGGATGCCAATAATGTTGACTTCCCTGAGCCAGTTGCGCCGCAGACAAGGACAATGCCTTCATTAATGAAGCTTAACTTAACGAGCTCTTCAGGTAACCGTAATGTATCTATAGATGGTGGTGTTGTCGTTAACATGCGCATAGAGACCTGAATCCCAAGCTTTTCATATTGGTTGATCAAACTTGCATTGATTCTGAATCTTAATTTATGCTCTGAGTTGACTCGATGCGTATAGCTAAAATCCAAGTCACTCCCACTTAGTACCTTAGCTGCTGCATTGCTCCCATATAACAAGTTAATAAAATCTTCAATTTCACTGCCACTTAGCCCTCTATCGGTAAGTTTTAGCTGCTGACCGTAGCGAACAGCAAAAATCGGGCTATCTATTTGTAGTGTTAAATCACTAATATCATTTTCTGCAGTGTAAGTTAGTAACATATCATAATGACAATGCAAAAAATAAGGCGGATCATGTGTAAATAATGTAGATATTGCTGTTGTCATAACCTCGCCTTAATCAGTCGGTAAAAGGTTATGCAATGGATCAAGCATTGCCTGCCATCGTGTTGGATTGTCTTGAAATTGAGGCACAACCTCCAGATTGATTTCTTTATTATCAATCGCTAAATTGCTTTGATCAGACAAAATTGCTTTTGTTGCTGTTGTCACATACGGAGAGGTAATCATATTGCGATTGATCAACTCATAGTACATCAGCATTCCGCTGAAGTCCCTGCTTAATTCGTGTATGTTTTGTTTAAAAATATCAATCGCTTGCTCAACACCTTTTCCCCAGCCATAGTAAATAGCTAGCTTCCAAATCTTTTGTTCTTGAGCATTGGCGGGTAAAACTGAGCGATCTGGAATTTCAGGTCTAGAAAAATTAGTGACCAGGTAGTCCCGCCAAGTAGGGACATTTGAGACAAAATAGGCCTGCTTTGTAATATGATAGATTTGACCATTAAGTGTAATTTTACGATTGTCTGTATTAATGCTCGACTTATTGTATCCTGTCTCAATGACCGGCGGTAGAATATGTTCATTCAGTAACAAACCATTGAAGTTATAGGTTTGATACAACATGGCTGAAAGTTTATCAAGATATTTATTAATCATGTTTTGTCCTTCATAAAGCCCGCTTTGCGTGCCTAATTCCAATGCGGCTTCTTTTACTGCTTTTTGCCTTAATGTAAGGTTGGCTCTATCGTATTGAACAATGGGAGTATTGCTGGTTAAATTTTCTAGTTGATGTAAGTCCATTGCGATCATGCTTATAAATACCTGACACTGATAACTTTTGCTTCTGTATTAATATTCAAACTTGCTTGCTTACCTGTTTGAACAGCAAGGTCTCTTAAAATATTAATGGCTGAATCCTCAACGGGAGCATTAAGCTGACCAATGACCACGATAATTGGGAAGGGTGGTGTTTTGCCGAAATATTGCACTTTAAAGTTTACCGCTAAGCCAATTTGAGTGAGTACATTTTCCAATGGACCATAATATGTAAGCGACAGTTTTTTCAAAAGCGCCTGATCTTCAATGTTAGCAAAAGGAATTTCAGGATTTCCATAGCGAATGGTGTTTGAACGATTAAGTTCATTCAATGATTGCTGGACAGATTCACTGGCATTTTTAAGTTCGTTGATAACAATGTTATTAACATACTCAGGGTGGTATTTTTCGGGTGAATTGCTGTCTATATGACTGCATGCACTAAGCAAGACTAAGCTTAAAATGGATAAATGTGTTTTCATAAGTAAATTTTCATCCTGACAAAATTAATTAAAAGCACTTAAGCTAATGATGTGTTTTTATTATTACGTATTATTAAAAATGTCTTTGTCAACTGTAAACTCTTGAACAGAACCAGCTTTGCCCATGTCTTTGGAGATGGTTGATTGAAACATTTGGATACTAGGGACAAGGCAAGTTAATAAAACACCAAGTACCAGATGACCTCCACCGTTTTTAATATGTTCACCTTGACTTTGTGCGCCTTGATTGTGGTGTTTCCTAAATAACTGGATTGCACTATAGATAAACCACATACCAACTAATGTCGCTACAATGGTGATAAATGTTTTGATTTGGCTAAAAAAAGTGATGATACCTTTTGCCCACGCTTTGAAATTGCCTATTGTTCCAGGGTCAGGATCTGCAGCGTAGCTTACCGCACAGGTAAGGAATAAGATAGCGACTATTGCGCAAACTTTTTTAATTGTGGATTGATTGATTTTCACCATTTTAGTTCTCCGTTTTTTTTAGATTTATGTTGTATAAATTGAATAACATAATTTATTCATTAATGTCGCTATTTAACTATTGATGATTAGCCACCATGCCAATATTTTTCGAAATCATAAATATTATTTAAAATAGTAAAACAAGCTGCCGCATTCATGCCAATGATGCCGGCAATAAGATGACTAACAACTTGACCAATACCGCCTTCTCGTTGTCCTTCAGAGACTTTAATTAGAAGAAAAATTCCACGGATCAAAGAAATAAAGCCAACAATAGCAAGCAGGGAAAAAATCAAATACTTCTGTGCAATATCTACCTCTTGAGCATTTTCTGCAACGGACGCATATTCACTAATTGTCTTAATTGGATCAAGCGTCATATTTTGGGGGAATAAAGTGGTGCTAACCATATCCAAAAAGCCACTCATTGATAGTAACATCACGCCAGCAAAAAACATAAGCACAGTAGTGGAGGGTGCATAATAACGAAACATTTGCTGTGTTTTTCCATGCTTAGATAGACGAATAATTGCAACAGATAATATACATAGTCCCATAATGATGCCTATTCCACGGACGAAATCAAAAACCGTAAAATCCATACCGCCTTTGCCAGTTGTACCAAGTAGATTTTGGATGATATTAGCAATATATTTTATAACTTCGTTATCCATACGATTACATGTGCTTTTGCTTTCTAATTTCGCTTAAAGTGAATTTTTCGCGACAAATGGTTCTCTTTCAATCGAATTGCGATAACTTCATCATTTTGTCTTAAACGATGCCCTGTCGTTTCTTTGTTTTGCAAAATGACAATTATAGTTGCTTTAAGTTTTTATAAATTATTAATTGTTACGTAGTTTTACGCTTTTTTTCCTAAAATCATTCATATACCATTTGTGGTTGCTAGAGAAGGTAATTATGTTTAAGATTTTTTGTCATTATGGGGATTATTATGACGCAGCATGAATTTGCTTTTTTTGAAAAGGATAAATTGGGTAGATTAGTTAATGTTAATAAGCAGTACTTATCATATCTCGGTGTCGAAGATGAGAAAGAATTGCAGGGAAAGACTGAAGTGGATATAGCAGAACTAAAACCATTTCATAGAATCTACTCAACAGGTGAAAAGGAAGCGCGCTTACTTAAAGGGGTTTCTATACAAAAAGAATTATTTTATTTCAGTGATAAAGGTCCGGAGTCAATTATTACGACCAGAACATATCTCAATTTGGAAAAAGTCGAGATCAGAGGCTTCTTTTTTAAAATAGCAAAGACTCCTGTAACTTGGGATGGCAAAAGCCTGACAATATGGAATTACTTTAAACCCGTCAAATTGTCACTTTTGAAGTTTTATGTACTCACATTAAAATGTAGAGGACACAACAACCTCGAGATTGCTAATCGCATCTTTCGTGCTGAATCCACAGTAAGAAATATTGTTCAGGACTTATACTGTCTTTTTGAGGTGTATGACTTTGTCACCCTTACTCGTTACTATGATTTAGGCTGCTGGCTTAATAAATTGACCATACATTTGTTGAGTGAAAATTTTTAGCCAAAGCTTGTGGGGAAGCAAAAGGCGTTATTTTTCCCCATCTCTCAAGCAGGCTTCATTCTTAAAAGGGCGTTCAAAGGTATTTCTTCAAATACCTTTGATACAATGGAAAGAGGAACTCCTTCTGCGAGCATAACCTCTGCACTGTACAGATTATTTTCGTGTACAGCCTGTGTTTGATAGGATAATAGCAAATGCATACATTATCTCCTTATTATATTACATCCATTTCGAGCTTGTGGTTAAAGACACTAACCCATCTGATACTATACCGCCTGCGAATCATTTCACAGAATTTTTATTATTTAATCTATCGTACTTTTGAATGCTTGGATTTTGTTAATAGTCCTAGCTATTACGTGTAACTCAATCATTCAGAAGCATCAAATTAAACATTGCAAAATGATTCACGAACAGCGTATTATCTCTTGTAATCTGTAATATATCCAACCAAGCTAAGTTTTTTAATGAAAAGGATAGTTATTTGTTGTAATTTTATATTTCATGGTTTTTCAGGAAGACCCCCTTCTGTTGAGTTTTCCCAGCGAATTGGGGAGCTGAACATATACCCTGTCCCATGTACGGTTTTAATTATTTGAGGGGTTTGAGGATCGTTTTCTATTTTCCTTCTAATTCTTAGAACCATCATGTCCAAGTTTCTATCCAAACCATTATATTCTCTACCGTATAGTTTCATAATGAGATTATCTCTAGACAACGGTTCCCCATGATGCTCAATGAGTAATTGCAGTACCTCAAATTCTTTTGTTGTCAGTTCAATAGAGATACCATTAGTGTGTGTTAGTGATCTCTCTTTAATATTGAAGCACCAATCTTTGAAATAGGCGTAGTGAGAGCGTTTTTGTTCTAATTTCAAGGTCTGTGATTCTAGTGATCGTCGTAGGACTGCTTTGATTGCAGCTATGAGCACTTTGGGGTTGAAGGGCTTTGTTATGTAGTGATCTGCTCCTACCTCATAAGATAAAACTCTGTCAATGTCATCGTCTGAAGCTGTGAGCATAATGGTTGGTATAGGAGATTCGGTATGCAGTTTTCTACAAAAATCGATGCCATTTTCTAGGGGAAGGTCGATGTCTAGTAGGATTAAATCAGGTGGATCCTGCTTAATATGTCTACTTGCATCATGGGCATTAGCTGCTGCGCATGCTTTAAAGTTGTTTCGAGTCAGCATATCGGATAGTAGGCTTCTAACTTCACCGTCATCATCAATGATTAAAATAGTTTCTTGCATTGTTTTGCTCTTTATAGTCTAGTAAATTATACGCTTCAGGGCGGAATGTTTGCGCTTAAGTCAGCTATGCAGACACCGGGTACAGCAAACACAAGACTCAACAGTATTGGAGAACGCTCTCATTCAGCAAAGCATTACACTTAAGATGCAGAGTGTATAGAGCAAAAAATAAGAACTCAATAGTTGCAATCGGCTTTAAGACTCAATGTAACTAAAAAAGACAAAATGTGAATTTTATGCAAAAAAGCTTGCAAAGTGCTTTTAGGGGCAGTGTTACAGTTAGTCAACTCAAGCTTGAGGTTGGCTATTAGGAAGGTGAGCTCGATTTGTTTTAAACCTTCATATGGTTTCTGGCAATCGTTAAGGCAGGCAAAGAAACAATTCGCAGCTGAGTGGCTCTTGTGTTAGAATATCGACCACTTTAACGCCAATGAAATAAATTTTCTATAATGGAAGTAAATAGCTATAAAACACAATTAAAAGAGATGTCTTTGCGTTTGGATACACTTCGGGGGTATCTTTGACTTTGCCCATAAAAAAGAGCGTTTAGATGAAGTATTAATGGAGTTGGAAAATCCAGAGATTTGGAATGACCCAGAAAATGCGCAAACGCTAGGTAAAGAAAAAACAGCTCTTGAAGTGGTTGTCAATAACGTCATAACTCTTGATAAAGGTATTACTGATGCGCTAGAGATGATTGAGTTTGCGCAAGAAGCTGATGATGAGAGCATCTTGCAAGAAGTGATTGCTGAAATTGATCATTTGGAATCCGCGTTAGCCAAGCTTGAGTTTATGCGTATGTTTAACAATCCAATGGATCCAAATGATGCATTCTTAGATGTCCAATCTGGCTCAGGTGGTACTGAAGCACAAGATTGGGCGCAAATGTTGATGCGTATGTATCTGCGCTGGGGTGAGGCGCATGGCTTGAAAACGGAGTTGATTGAAGTGTCGGATGGTGATGTTGCAGGTATTAAGAGCTGCACGATTCGCTTTGAAGGTGAGTATGCCTATGGTTGGCTTAGAACTGAAACGGGTGTACATCGTTTGGTGCGTAAGTCACCGTTTGACTCAGGCAACCGACGTCATACGTCATTCGCATCGGTTTTTGTCTCCCCCGAGGTCAGTGATGATATTGAGATTGAGATTAACCCTGCAGATTTGCGCATTGATACTTATCGCGCGTCAGGCGCCGGTGGGCAGCATGTCAACCGTACAGATTCAGCGGTGCGTATTACGCATGAGCCATCAGGTATTGTTGTGCAATGTCAGAATGATCGCTCGCAACACAAAAACAAAGATCAAGCAATGAAGCAGCTAAAGTCAAAGCTATATGAACTAGAGATGCACAAGCGTAATGCGGAAAAGCAGGCGCTTGAGGAGTCAAAATCAGATATTGGTTGGGGCAGTCAAATTCGTTCTTATGTACTGGATCAATCAAGAATTAAGGACTTAAGAACCTCTGTAGAGAATACCAATACACAAGCAGTGCTTGACGGTGATTTAGATAAATTTATCGAAGCCAGCTTGAAAATGGGTTTGTGATAGCCAGGTTGCTAAAGTTGGCGCAATACACCGTTGGGGCATGTTGCATATAATGTGGCGTAGGGGCGTATTGAAAATGATGTAGCGTAGGGGCGTATTGAATACGCCCTCAAATAAAGGTTAAAATAAAAAATTGGAATAATAGCCATGACAGAACAAGTTCAAGATCAAGTGATGACAAAAGAAGAAGCGCAAATTGAGGAAAATAATCAAATTCAAGTGCGCAAAGAAAAGCTTAAAGAGCATACTGAATCAAATAATGGCATTGCTTTTGCCAATGATTTCAAACCCAATGCCGCAGCAGCGTGCTTGCAAGCACGATATGGCAAGATCGAAAAAGCAGAGTTAGAGGCGTTGACTGATAAGCCAATCGTTAAAATTGCCGGACGCATTATGCTTAAGCGTGTCATGGGTAAAGCGTCATTTATCACGCTTCAGGATATGTCTGGTCGTATTCAAGCATATATTCGCAAAAATGATTTAGCCGAAGGCGAGTATGATCGCTTTAATGCGCATTGGGACTTGGGTGATATTGTCGGCGTTGAAGGGACATTATTTAAGACTAATACCGGAGAGTTATCAGTGCATGCAGCCACTATTAAGCTGCTCACTAAAGCCATTCGTCCATTGCCTGATAAGTTTCATGGATTGTCTGATCAAGAAACGCGTTATCGTCAGCGCTATGTTGATTTGATGACCAATAGTGACAGTCGCAAGGTTTTTCAGACGCGTTCTAAAATGATTCAATTTATTCGCCGTTATTTTGATGAGCATCGTTTTATGGAAGTCGAAACACCAATGATGCACGTGATTCCAGGAGGCGCTTCAGCCAAGCCATTTGCGACGCATCACAATGCACTGGATATGCCGCTTTATTTGCGTATTGCACCTGAGCTTTATTTAAAGCGCTTAGTTGTTGGTGGTTTTGATCGTGTTTATGAAATCAATCGTAACTTCAGAAATGAAGGTTTATCAACGCGCCATAATCCTGAGTTTACCATGATTGAATTTTATCAAGCCTATGCTGATTATAAGGATTTGATGGATTTAACCGAAGACTTATTGCGCAAGATGGCTGAAGATGTGCTAGGCACTACCGATATTCATTATCAAGGTCAGGATTATGATTTGGCGCAACCGTTTGTGCGCATGAGTATGTTTGACTCGATTTTACATTTTAATCAAGAGATTACTAAAGAGCAGTTAGCAGACTTTGACCAAGCTGTAGCAATCGCTAAAAAGCTAGGCATTAAAGTGGAATCACACTACGGCTTAGGTAAAGTACAAACTGAGATTTTTGAAGAAACTGTTGAGCACCGTTTGATTCAACCAACCTTTATTACTGAATATCCGGCAGAGGTATCACCATTGGCGCGTCGCAATGATGACAATCCTTTTATTACCGATCGTTTTGAGTTCTTTATTGGTGGGCGCGAGATAGCTAATGGTTTCTCTGAGTTAAATGACGCAGAAGATCAGGCGGCACGCTTTAAAGCGCAAGTTGCAGCAAAAGATGCCGGAGATGACGAGGCGATGTTTTATGATGCGGATTATATCCGTGCTTTAGAATATGGTTTGGCACCGACCGCGGGTGAGGGTATTGGTATCGATAGACTAGTGATGTTTTTCACCAATAGCGCATCGATTCGTGATGTGATCTTATTTCCACATATGCGTCCTGAGTAGAGTGTTAAGTCTAAGAGGTGATGTTATGACAGTAGCAGAAAAATGGGAAGCGCAAGGTGTTGCAAAAGGTATGCAGCAGGGTATGCAGCAAGGGGCGCGTTTAAAAGCAGAAGAAACAGCATGTAAAATGCTACATAAAGGCTACGCAACTGAGGATGTTTGTGAAATAACAGGTCTCGATCAAAAAGATGTTGTTGAGTTAAAGGAGCGCGTCAAAAATACACGACATTAGATTTGGTCATGAGCCGTTTCCAGTTGCTGCCAGCAGCTTATTTCCCACTTATTATCATGAGCTAATGACGTTAACTTAGGATCTGGATTCACGCAAACTGCTTTATCAACAAGCGTTAATAATGGCACGTCATTAATTGAGTCAGAGTAGAAAATGCTTCGTTCAAATACTTTAGGTTGTTTTTGAAGCCATTGTTGATAGTAGTGAACTTTACCGCTACCAAAACTCAGTGGTTCGATAACGCCACCGGTGAGTTTGCCATTTTCTTTAATGCTTTGCACACCGATAATATTCTCTTGATCAAATCCAAGCAAAAGACCAATGGGGCGCACTAAGTCAATCAAGCTTGCGGATATTAATAAAATATGATCGCCCTTTGCTTGATGATCTTTAATTGCTTGGTGAGCTGCAGGGTAAGTGAAGTTCTTGACAATAAAGTGGGCAAAGTCTTTTAATGTGCTTTGCAATGAACTCTCACTATGTCCAATAAGAGGCTGTAAAATAAAGTGACAAAACCCGAGCATATCGACTTCGCCGGCATGATAGGCGCGATCATATGCTTCTTTGGTTGCCATAAAAGTTTTTGGATTATTAACAAGCTTGTGATCACATAAATACTTTGCCCATTCGTTGGAGCAATCAACAGAAATAAGTGTGTGATCAAGATCAAAAATAGCAATATCAGACATGGTATTTGGCATAGTGTTATGCTGAATTTGTCGATATGATGATAAGCGTTGTACACTTTGTCAAATAGAAATCAATAAGGGGTGTTGTGAGGTTGATGAATAAATATATGGTAGCTGCGTCTTTATCTTTAATTACGTTCACAAGTTTTGCAAATGCTGATACTAATTTTAAGGCACTTGAAAAACAATATGGTGGGCAACTGGCAATTAGTACCATTGATACATCGAATGATCACGCGGTTGATTATCATGCGGATAAACGCATGCCGATGTGTAGTACATTTAAGCTGATGCTTGTTGCGGCAGTATTAAAAAAGAGTGTTCATGAGCCTAGGTTGCTTGAAAAGAAGATTGATTATACGCAAAAAGATATGGTCAATGCGTACTCACCGTACACCCAAAAAAATCTGGGTAAAGGCATGAGCATTAAAGCGCTCTGTCATGCAGCAATGTTAAGTGACAATACGGCAGCAAACCTACTGCTTAAAGAGTTAGGTGGTCTGGATAAATTAAATCAGTTTGCGCAAAGTATTGGTGATACGACCTTTAGGTTAGACCGTTATGAGCCTTATTTAAATACTGCCATCCCAGGAGATAAAAGAGATACGACAACAGCAAAAGCCATGTCACAAAGTCTGGATAAAGTTGTATTGGGTAATGTTCTTCCTACAATGCAGCGCGATTTATTGATCAAATGGATGCAAACAAATACCACGGGAGATAAACGCATAAAAGCAGGTGTTAACAGGTCTTGGATCGTTGGTGATAAGACAGGTACGGGTGATTACGGTACAACGAATGACATTGGCATAATATGGCCAAACAAGTGCAAACCGGTTGTAATTAGTGTTTTCTATACACAGGATAAGCAAGATGCTAAAGCACAAGATGTGGTGATCCAAAAAGCCACTAGCCTTGCTATGGCTGAGCTTAGTAAAACCAATTCCTGCTTAGAGCAGACTGCCGAATGAGGGCGCAGTATCATTTCAGAAAGTCGGCTAAAGGGCAGCTGTTAATTTGGGATGTGAAAAAGCTTGTTAAAGAATCACAGTATCTAAAAGTAATATCGATTAAAGTCGAGAAAATTAAAGAGCTAGATCAGTGTTATTGGTATGAGCTGGGTGAAGCTAAGCCAACGTGTTTGAATATTATTGAACACATGAAACTTATTCAAACTGCCGATTTGAGTTATCCTATTTTGCTGTGTGCCGATGGGCAAATTATGGATGGAATGCATCGGGTATGCAAAGCCAAGTTAGAAAATCGAGAAGCCATTCAAGCCATTCAGTTTGAGATAACACCTGAACCAGATTTTATCGATATAGATCCAAAGGATTTGATTTATTAACGACAAACAGGCTAAGACTAAACACTTCATAGAGGCTTCGACTTATGCTCAGCCAGCGCTTATACAGTCAAAGTGGGTTGAAATATTGTCATCGCCGACAAACAGGATGCAAAAACATTGAAAGTCTTGGCGCTTTAAGGAGTTTCGCGCATAATAAGCCTCAATGTTTTGCAGTAACAAAGGATCAATATGTCTCATATTATAAAATCTAAAGCAGCCATTGCTTGGCAAGCTGATAAACCCCTTTCCATTGAAACTATTGATGTATTACCACCCCAGAAAGGTGAAGTGCGTATTAAGATTAATGCCTCTGGTGTTTGTCACACAGATGAGTTAATGGCAAAAGGCGAAAGCATTCGTAGTGTGGTTAAGTTCTAAGATGGCAGGAGTTCAACATATTGAAGTAGATGCTGATCGCGAAGGTCAACGCATTGATAATTTTCTGATTGGACAGTTTAGCAAACTACCTAAATCTTTGATATATCGCTGGATTCGTAAAGGAGATTTACGCGTTAATAAAAAGCGCATTAAACAAACCTATCGTGTTCAGCCGGGTGATATCGTGCGTGTTCCACCATTTATCCTTGAGGAAGAAGCACCAGCTAAGGTAAGTGATGACCATTTAGCCTTTCTTGAATCACTTATTCTATTTGAAAATGCAGATTATATGATTATTAACAAGCCATCAGGTATTGCCGTTCACGGAGGATCAGGTGTTAATTCAGGATTAATAGAGCGTTTGCGTCAACTGCGTCCTCAGGCTAAAAAACTTGAGCTTGCACATCGCTTGGATAAAGAAACCTCAGGGTGTATGATCATTGCCAAGAAATACAGCATCTTGACTTATTTTCATGAAGCTTTGAAAAAGCGTGAAGTGCAAAAGACTTATCACGCCCTAGTGCATGGCAGTTGGTCAAATAAAGTCAAACAGATTGATTTGCCATTAAAGCGCCACTTATTATCACATGGTGAGCGTATGGTGCGTGTTGACAAAACAGAAGGTAAGGATGCATTAACTAGTGTTAGAATCTTGCAAAAATTTGATCAATACACTTTGGTGGAAGCAATGCCACACACCGGTAGAACACACCAAATTCGTGTGCATCTTGCGGCATATAACTGCCCGATCGTTTGCGATAAAAAATACGGTATTGCCGATAAAGACCAAGTGTTAATAAAAAAAGGCTTTAATCGCTTGTTTTTGCATTCTGCCAATTTATCGTTTAAGGATCCAAAAACTGGTGAAGATATGTGCTTTGAAGCACCGTGTGATCGTGATTGTCAAAAAATTATTAATTCTTTTAAAACCTAATCCATTAGCTCGATTACTAACCATCCATGGCAGCTTCGCATTGGATCCTCACGCCCTCCTGGCTCAGGATGACGTGTCAGTGGGTGTCATTGCGAGCATGGATGCGTGGCAATCCATTTTATCAGGGATGATAGATTTAAGTTCGTTGCAAAGCCTATATTTACAAGCCACTTCTTAAGGTGGTGCATTAAGGCATAAATAAGTTACATCAGCTAGCACCTCTCCCCTCGCGGGAGAGGTCGTGCAGCTTAAGCTGCACGGGTGAGGGGGAATTAAAGCGCAACTTATTCTTGATTGATTACTTAACTTCTAGTTTGAAGTGCAACCGCATAATTCAACCCGCTGAATGATTGTGTTACAATCTGGTCATTCTTTTTTGCGGCATGACATCATGGATAAAATTACAATTAAAGGGGCGAAAACGCATAATCTTAAAAATATCGACTTAGAGATTCCTCGCGATAAATTAACGGTTATTACGGGTTTAAGTGGTTCGGGTAAATCATCATTGGCATTTGATACACTCTACGCTGAAGGCCAACGTCGCTATGTTGAGTCTTTATCAAGTTACGCGAGACAATTTTTATCGTTAATGGATAAACCCGAAGTTGAACATATTGAAGGTTTGTCCCCTGCGATTTCCATTGAGCAAAAAACCACTTCGCATAATCCACGCTCAACCGTAGGCACGGTAACGGAGATCTATGATTATTTGCGTGTATTATTTGCGCGTATTGGTGAGCCAATGTGTCCTGAGCATAAAGTTGAGCTAAAGGCGCAAACGATTAGTCAGATGGTTGATCATACGCTGAGTTTTGATGATGAGACAAAATTTATGATTGTCGCTCCCGTGATTGTTGATAAAAAGGGCGAGCATATTCAGTTAATGGAAAAGCTCTATGCTGAAGGGTATTTGCGTGCGCGTATTAATGGTGAATTATATGAGCTGAGTGATTCACCTAAATTGGATCGCTATAAAAAGCATACGGTTGAAGTAGTCGTTGATCGATTTAAACCACAAAAGAAAAACCAACAGCGTTTAGCAGAGTCCTTTGAAACAGCATTAGACTTATCAGCGGGCATTGCTAAGCTTGTGTTTTTAGATGGTGAGCAAGACGATATTATTTTTTCATCCAAACACGCCTGTCCACATTGTAATTACTCACTTAAAGAGCTAGCACCTAGAATCTTTTCATTTAATAGTCCGATTGGTGCTTGTCCAAGCTGTGATGGCTTAGGTACAAAGGCTTACTTTGATGCCGATAAAGTTATTGTTGATGATAATTTAAGTTTAAATCAAGGCGTAATCCACGGTTGGGATAAGCG
Organism: Cysteiniphilum sp. GTC20157; assembly: GCF_055396795.1. Classification (NCBI taxonomy): domain Bacteria; kingdom Pseudomonadati; phylum Pseudomonadota; class Gammaproteobacteria; order Thiotrichales; family Fastidiosibacteraceae; genus Cysteiniphilum; species Cysteiniphilum sp. GTC20157. The sequence continues at coordinate 182,540 of NZ_AP044698.1, forward strand.
TAATGGCTACTACTTCGCGCAATTAGAAGCATTGGCTCGGCATTTTGATTTCTCATTGGATACACCATTTAATAAACTCACGGATGCGCAAAAAGAGTTGGTACTAAATGGCTCCGGTAAAACTGAGATTAATATTTATTTCAAAAGCTCAGGTGGCAGAGAATATCGAGCACAAAAGCCATTTGAAGGTGTGTTAGCAAATTTTGAGCGTCGTTATAAAGAAACCGACTCAAACATGATTCGTGAAGAATTAAGTAAACTGATGAGTAATTTGCCATGCCCAAGTTGCAATGAAACGCGTTTAAATGAGGGGGCGCGTAATGTGTTTATTGCGGGTAAGAATATCGCGCAATTAACAGCATTATCGATTAAAGATAGTGTCAAATGGTTGGATGATTTAACACTTGGCGGTCAAAAGCAAGTGATTGCCGAGCGCCTGTTAAAAGAAATTCTGGCGCGCTTAGGTTTCTTAGTTAATGTCGGCTTGGATTATTTAAATCTCTCACGGCAAGCAGATACACTTTCAGGCGGTGAAGCACAGCGGATTCGCCTAGCCAGTCAAATCGGTGCAGGCTTGGTGGGGGTGATGTATATTCTTGATGAACCATCGATTGGACTGCATCAACGTGATAATCAAAAGCTATTAGACACCTTGCATCATCTGCGTGATTTAGGTAATACGGTAATTGTGGTTGAGCATGATGAAGATGCGATTAAACAAGCCGATCATATTATCGATATAGGACCTGGTGCGGGCATTCATGGCGGGCAAATCGTTGCTGAAGGGCGATTGAGTGAAATCATTGATAATGAAAAATCATTAACGGCAGATTATCTTGCCAAGCGCAAACAGATTACCATTAATGGCAAGAAGTTAAAGCCAAAAAAAGGGCAATATGTTGAGGTCTATGGCGCTAAAGGCAATAACCTGCAAAATGTTAATTTAAAAGTACCTTTAGGTTTGCTAACTTGTGTCACCGGTGTGTCAGGTTCAGGCAAGTCAACCTTGATTAATCGTACACTTTACCCCTTAGCGGCAAAGCTCCTGAATAAAAATAATAGCATTACAGCGCAAGCTTATGATAAACACAAAGGTTTTGAATTATTAGATAAGGTTATCGATATTGATCAAAGCCCGATTGGGCGCACACCGCGCTCAAATCCTGCGACCTATACTGGCGTTTTCACACCCATTCGCGAGTTGTTTGCGGCAACTGCTGAATCCCGTTCACGTGGTTATCAGGTAGGACGTTTTAGCTTTAATGTCAAAGGTGGACGCTGTGAAGCATGCCAAGGTGATGGTGTGTTAAAAGTTGAGATGCACTTTTTGCCGGATGTATATGTGCCATGCGATGTCTGTCAGGGCAAACGTTATAATCGTGAGACTTTAGAAATTCAATACAAAGGCAAAAATATCAGTGAAGTATTGGATATGAGCATTGAAGAAGCTTTGGCGTTTTTCTCGGCGGTTCCTCAGATTAAACGTCGCTTACAAACCTTAATGGATGTTGGTTTGTCATATATTACCTTGGGGCAAAATGCAACCACCCTGTCAGGTGGCGAGGCGCAAAGGGTGAAACTAGCTAAAGAGCTATCAAAAACTGCTACTGGAAAAACACTATATATTCTTGATGAACCGACCACTGGGCTACATTTTCATGATATCCAGCAATTATTAAATGTCATTATGCGTTTGCGTGAGCAAGGCAATACCATTGTTATTATTGAGCATAATTTAGATGTGATCAAAGTGGCAGATTGGATTATTGACTTAGGTCCTGAAGGGGGTGATGGCGGTGGTCAGATTATTGCTGAAGGTACGCCGGCAAATATTGCCAAAAATTCGCAGTCGCACACGGGTAGATTTTTAAAGATGATGCTTTAATGTTCTAAGGGGGAGGGTATGTTAAGACGTATGATTATTTTATTGGGGACTTTGGCAATTATTTTTTCAGTGTATATCCCATGGTTTAAACCACCAAAATACAACAAGGCAATGCATAAAACGGTGATGTCCAGTGTCTATTCAGCCAGTGATTTAAAACAGTATTTACATAGCTAATGGCAAGATAATCATGTGTTAAAATCCGATAATTAGTATGATGTTGAACTGATAAAACATCTTGGGAATGGTGCTGAAAGAGGTATTAAGATGGAGCAGTCTTATAAAGATATTGTTGTTTCCTAGTAAATTATGCTTTTGGCTAGTTCTGGTTTATTCATTTTTAAAACAGGGTCTGACTCTAAAATTTCTTCAATTAATTGATCCATAACTTCTGGCTTCAAAAGCATCACTCCGAATACATTTGAACTCCAGTCTAAACACTGCTTGGAAATTAATTTTTCTCCGTATAATTTTTTTATACATAATATAAGCGGCTTTAGGTTAGTTGCAGCAAATTGAAGTCGTTTATTCATATGCATCTTGCCATTTTTTATATCTCTAGCCATAGTATATATAGCAATCAATATAGCATTCTCGGCATCTGTGTTATTGGCGTATTTAGTCCATAAATCTAAGACTGAATCATTACCATCAAGCAATTTATATCCCAAAGATTGCAGCACCGAGTCAATTCTAAGCCTATATTGATGATTAGTAGCTTTTAAGAAAGTTGGAATGTAACCAAATTTATTTAACCATTCAATTTTATCCAACTGACAATATAAACCATTAGTATTGCTATCGTCTGTAAGCAGAGCTAAAGTTGCTCGCTCAAATTCTACAAGGTAGTCGATTGCAAGCTCCGGATTGCCATCATTTTCGACTAACTGATACCAAAGTGAAGTAACCAGTGAATTTTTCTTATTACTAATTCCTAGAGCTATCGTAATCATAATGAGATTTAATGCAATTTTGACTCTTTTTTGTTGGTCGTAAAATTTGATCTGATAGTCACTTTTAGTCAATGAAGCTATGACTTTTTGATTTTGTTTGGTCTGGATATCGTTTTGAATAATTATATCCTCCAACTGCTGATAAAGCCTACTCAGTGCATTTTTATTTTCACATATTGGATTATCAAGCACGCTCTCAATTCCTTTAAACATCTTAAAAATTAGAGCCAAGGTTACAGCGTATAATCTCAATATTTCTTCGGATGCTGCTGACTTAATATAATAAGCAACTTCCTTACGACATATTGCAATTCTCAAATTTAGTAAAAACATATATGCAATCCATTAATAATTTAAAGCTCACTAAAATATAGACTGCTGATGGTAATTTATCAAATAGTTGTTATACTATGTATAACTTAAATAACTGGAGTCCGTCATGCATACAAATGCAAAAATCCTCAAATGGGGAAACAGCCTTGGTATTAGGTTATCAGGTGCGCTCAGAGATTTAACAGACTTTAAAGCGGGAACTATTGTTGATGTTGAAATAAAGGCAGATGGCTTATTTATACGCAAAGCAAAACAAAAAACAATTTTGCCATTCTCGGAATCATCATTACTTAATAGCTTAGATGAAAGTAGTCACCAAGATTTAATAGCAAAACCACAGGGCAATGAGTGGCGTGACTAAACAGTACATACCAGAGCGAAATGATATTGTATGGCTTGATTTTGAGCCAACAAAAGGCAAGGAAATTTGTAAATATCGCCCTGCTTTTGTCTTATCATCCAAGGAGTATAACTCGAAAACAGCGACACTTATTTGCTGTCCAGTGAGCACATCTATTCGTGGTGGTGCTACTGAAGTTCCTATTAACAATATTGATAAACCATCTGTTGTGGCATCATCAATTGTGCAAACATTATCTTGGAAAGATCGCAAGTGCCAATTTATTACTAAAGCTGAAAAAGGCGTATTTGAAGATGTGATTCTTAGATTACTGCCTTTAATCGGTGCCGAAGAAATAATACGGGATATACTAAGCTAGCGCAGATTAGCACCAATAGAAGCCAAGCGTTTTTTTAAGCTTGGGTGGGTGGAAAACATATCATCCATGCCACCTGCAGCAAACTTGCTACTGGCTGGATCATACAGGTAAGAGGCGCGACGCATACGTTCGTTGCTATTATGCGCATAGCTTTGTGCTGTCTGTGGTTCGTTGTGATTTTGACTGATTTTAATCAATGCATTGGCCATCGGCTTGTTATCACGCATCAGTTCAACGGCACCAGCGTCTGCCATGTATTCACGTGTGCGACTTAAAAACAGCACCATCATGCTGGTAATAAGCGGCAATATGAAACGTAATAACATAATCACCATAAAGATAATTGCCATCGCATTGCCACCATTGTTATTATCACGACGGTTGCGATTGCCACCAAACAAGGTTGAGTAAAATAAAAACTCAATCATAAACATCAGCATATTCGATAGTACAACAGTAAATAAATTAAGCTTAATATCCTGATTGCGAATATGCGTTAATTCATGTGCCATGACGGCTTGTAATTCATCGCGATTTAAACGATTGGCAAGTGCGCGAGTTACCGCAACCATTGATGATTTCTCAGAGAAGCCTGAAGCAAAGGCATTCATATAATCAGCTTCAATCAAATACACTTTTGGCATATAAGGCATGTTTGCTGCGATTTTCATCTCTTCGGTGACGTTATAAATGCGCTGACAAAGTGGGTCAGGGTCATTTGCTGTAATCTCGCGATATTGAGTGCCAGCAAGCATGATCTTATCATAATAGCTAAAGGTTGCCATAAGCCAAATAAAGGCAATAATAGTCGATATAATCGTCGCCCATGGGGTGAGCTTTAATGTGGCAACAAGATAAGCGATATCAGCAAAACTTAAACGATACCCAGCATAAGTCATCATGCCGCCGTATTGACCATAGCGCCAAACAAGATCAATCAAAAAACCAAGAGCAAAAAAGATAATTAAAAATAAAGCGATAACAATATACGATTTACGCGTGTTTTTCTTAACGACTTCGCGCCAATCGACACCGTTGACATCAATTGCAGACATGGCTTATAACTCAACACGACTATCTTCAAGCACTTGACGTTTCTCATCACTGACTTGCCAGTAGATGAAATCTTCATCAAGTTTGCCTTTAAATAGATTAACAACCATTCCGGCAATCATTGATTTCTTGTGTGCATTGTACTTTTCAATACTATCATTAAAAGATTGCTTTGAAAAAGCGAGCTTATTCTCGGTAGAGGTAATTTCTTCCTGTAATTGCATGACGTTTTGATTGGCTTTTAAATCAGGATAATTTTCAAATTGGACATTCAAACCGCCGGCGATTTTTGAGATTTCATTCTCAGCTGCCATACGCGTTTCAGAGTCGCCTTTTTCCTTGGCGTGTATTGCTTGGTTTCTTAGAGCAGTGACGTCTTTTAATGTCGTTTGCTCATAATCCATATATTTCTTAACAACACTAATCAGTGAGTCAAAGACTTTGGCGCGACGATCTAGCTGAACATCGATTTGACGTTCAGAATTTTTAACGGCTTCAATTTCAGCAATAAGGCTGTTGTAAGTCATCAGCACATAGCCAAAAATCAAAGCGAGAATAACAACGATAATAATGAGGGTAACCATGGTCTTAGCTCCTAAATTTTATTGATTACTAAATTATCAAACAGTGTTAATTTGCCACGTATGTTGCTAGCATTCAAGCGTATTGTGTTTCATAATGACAGCATTTTTAAAATTAAGTGTAATATAGATTGGGAAAAATGCTTGATTTAGTGGTTGTTGAACCAAAGCAAAAAGAAACAAAAAAAGCAACACATGTGGTGATATGGTTGCATGGTTTGGGTGCTGATGGACATGATTTTGAGGCGATTGTGCCTGAATTGAATTTTCCAGTTGATGCGAGGGTGCGTTTTATTTTCCCGCATGCGCCTGTGCAGCCTGTGACGATTAATATGGGTATCAAAATGCGTGCTTGGTATGACATAAAACGCATCGATGACATAAAGCGTGATGTGGATTGTAAAGGGATTGAAGATTCTTTGGCTGCATTAGATCAAATTATTCAAGCGCAGATGAATGACGGTATTGCTACTGAAAATATGATTGTTGCAGGATTTTCACAAGGTGGAGCAATTGCTGCATTAGCTGGACTGACGATGTCTTACTCATTTGCCGGTATTGTCCTTTTGTCAACTTATTTACCTGATTGGGATTATTTTAAGACAAAGCTTAACAGTGCTAATCAGCAAACACCTTTCTTTATAGGTCACGGCAGTAATGATCCGGTTGTGCCATTTGCTGCCGGACAAATGCTTAAAGCTAAGCTTGATGAATTAGGCATAAAGTATGAATTTCATGATTACCCAATGGAGCATAGCGTGTGCATGGCTGAGATTCATGATATTAGTCGCTTTATTCAATCATGTTATGGACTGATTAATGATACAGCCAAATAAACTAGATAAATTGATTATTGCTTCGCGTGACAGCCAGTTGGCGTTATGGCAGAGCCGTTATGTTAAGGCATTATTAGAGCAAACACATTCGGGATTGATCTGTGACATTATCACGATGAAAACACAAGGTGATAAGATTCTCGATCGTCCATTGAATCAAATCGGTGGTAAAGCGCTTTTCATGAAAGAGCTTGAAGTAACAATGACAGAGGGGCGTGCGGATATCGCAGTGCATTCATTAAAAGACGTCCCTTATGAATTACCACAAGGCTTTGCGCTGGGTGCTTTTTGTCAGCGCGAAAATCCGCAAGATGCTTTTGTATCAAATGCTTTTGCCTGTATTGATGATTTACCACAAGGTGCGATTGTTGGCACATCAAGTCTAAGACGTAAAGCACAACTGTTAGCCTATCGACCAGATTTAGATATTCGCGATTTGCGTGGCAATGTCCAAACACGACTCAGAAAGCTCGATGATGGTCAGTATGATGCGATTATTTTAGCTGCAGCCGGGTTAATTCGTTTGCAGTTAAGCACGCGCATTAAAAGCTTGATTGATGTCAGTATATCATTGCCAGCAGTGGGGCAAGGTATTATCGTCGTTGAGTACTTAGCGCAAAATTCCAAAATCAAAGCATTGCTAAATGCCATTGATAATGAAGGTGCTAGAGTATGCGCCTTGGCAGAACGTAGCTTCAATGAAGCATTACAGGGCGGGTGTCATGTGCCCATTGCGGCATTCTGTGAAAAAGATGCTAAAAAGTTGCAATTAGCGGCAATGGTTGCTAGCAGTGATGGCAAAGCAATCATGCGTGAGACCTTAAATGGTAATGATGCGGTTAATTTGGGTAAAGCATTAGCGCAAAAGATGATTGAAAAGGGTGCTAAGGCTATATTGCAACAATAAGGTATTGTCGTTTACTTAATAGATTAAGCTTCAACATTTTCCGAGCAACACTTCATGCTCTGAATGAAGTCGAAGAGTGGTGTAGATATAATAAATAGCTTAGACTGGGGGCTCAGCCAACATTTATATAATGTATAGTAATTCAGAGAAAAATTGACTTCTCAATAAAGCGTAACAACCCAAAAAAGCTTTCTTGAAAAGGTCGTCTCTTGTAGTTGCTATAAGGTCTTATAACTAGGATAGGAAAGCTACCTGCCAAAATGCAGGCAAGACATCCGGTCAGTAGCCTGTCATCGATAAGCGCCAGTTCACGTGCTTTGCATGACACCAGCTCTTGAATTTTTAATAAGCCATCAGGATAAGGTTTTTTGGCGACACCATCAATAAAACGAATATTGGGGAAGTGTGTAGCAAAATACTGAGCGCGCTCTGCTGTTGGCATATTTGAAAGAATAAAAATATGATGCTCACTGTATTTACTCGTGAGTGATTTAAGCCAGTTGAGAATTTTTTCATTTGGCAATGGCTGACCATGGGGTGCGAGTACGCCATCAAAATCAAGTGCAATATAGTTGATACCTGATTTTTTAAGTTTTTCAGGATTTAACTGTGTGACATTTTCCACTTGGTGTTTGCGCTGGGCAATCGCTTTTATTTTTTTACGTTGATACCAGCTCATTTTAATCGTAAAACTAAATCGTCCCATTAAATTTATATTCCTGATGTGTTATTGGTATTGTTTTGTTTATCTTCTTGTATTGCAAGTGCTTGTTTATACAGGGCGTTTTTTTTGCCTTGGGTAAGCTCCACTACAATGCTGACAGCTTTCTTGATTGGCAAATCTGATAATAATAAGCTAAGCAATTTGTGCTCATCAATAATAGTATCGTCTTTTTTATCTGCCTTAATACCTTCAATGAGGATAACAAATTCCCCCTTTGTTAATGAAGAGTCTTTTGCAAAATCAGCTAAAATATCACAAGCAGTTCCATGAAAGAAACGCTCAAATTGTTTCGTCAGTTCTTTGGCAACAACCAACGTGTGATTTGGTAGTGTATCTTGAATATCTGTTAATGTCGCAATAATTCGATGTGTTGACTCATAAAAAGCTGTCGTGATCGTTGATTTTTCGATACTTTGTAAAATCTTTTTGCGTGCTGACGACTTGACAGGTAAAAAACCTTTAAATTGAAAACCATCGGTCGCAATACCGGCTGCTGATAAGGCGGTAATCAAAGCATTGGCACCAGGTAATGGCACCACGGGATAACCTCGTGCGCGTAGGTTCTTCACCAAGTGAAAACCAGGGTCGCTAATCAAGGGCGTGCCGGCATCACTGACTAAAGTCACTGTTTTTTGATCAGTTAAGTGTTGAATTAATAAATCAACACGCGCCTGTTCGTTATGTTCATGGCAGGAGATAACAACCGGCGGCTTAATCGCATATTGCTCTAACAGTTTACGCGTGACACGTGTGTCTTCAGCGAAGATTATCTCAGCTTGCTTTAAAGCATCTAAAGCGCGCAAAGTAATATCCTGTAGATTGCCGATTGGTGTGGCGACAACGTATAACACACCGCGTTCAATTTGATTTTTCATCGCAACATACTCACTAAATTAGCAATGTCCCCTGCCCCTTGCACGAGTACCACGTCATTTGCTGTTGCAAGTTTATCGATAAGGGTTTTGGCTTCCTCATTATTATCCACATAAAAACACTGTGGGTGTTTGCTTGTTAATATGTTAAATAAATCAATTGCATGCGCACCATCAATAGGGTTTTCACTGGCGGCATAACTGCGCATTAAAACCACAATGTCCGCACTGTTTAAGCAATTGATAAACTCATGAAATAAATCACGCGTCCGTGTATAACGATGTGGCTGATAGATGTGGATAAGGCGCTGATGCGGAAATTGTTGGGCAATGGCATCCAGTGTGCTTTGAATCTCAACCGGATGGTGACCGTAATCATCAATGAGTTGAGCTGGGTGATCATTAACGATGATTTGGTAGTGATTAAAACGACGATAAATGCCTTTAAAGCTTAATAGTGCCTGTTTAATCGTATTCTCTGTAATGCCAAACTTAAGGCAAAGGGCAATTGCTGCAAGCGTATTTTCAGCATTATGTTTGCCAGGTAGTGTGCTGACAACGGTGTTGTAGGCTTTACCTGCAATGGTAATATCAAACTCGGCGTGTTGCGTTGTTTGTTGGAAATGAGTAATTTGAATATCCATATCACTTTTAAAGCCATAATGTTTGGCATTTGGTTTTTTTGCTTTAATTATTTCGGCTAGTTTATAAGCGCTGTCGTTACCACTGCCAATAAGAATCTCACCACTGACATTATCAGTTAAAGCAAAATCAGCAAAGCTTTTAATAAGTGCTTTAATCTCATGCTGATAGGTTTGCATATGGTCTAAATCAACATTGCTGATAATGATGTGTTTTGGATGAACCTTAAGAAAAGAGGCATCGCTTTCATCTGCTTCAACAATCATATAAGGTGAATTGCCAGCATGCGCGTGATGCGTGAAATTATTAGCAAGTCCACCGTTAATAAAGCTCGGATCAAGTCCTGCCTCATGCATGATATGTGCCAAAAGACTTGTAATTGTTGTTTTGCCATGGGTACCGGTAATGGCAATAAGCTCAGCATAGCCTTTGCTTAAAAAGGCTAAAAATTCGGCGCGATGATAAACTGTTATATTTTGACTCAATGCTTTTTGATATTCTGGATTATCTTTGCGCATGGCTGAGGTATAAATCACGGCATCAGCATTTGTCAGGTTTCCAGTATTGTGTCCCAATGAAATATGCGCACCCATTTGTTTGAGTTTTATCGTTAACTCTGATGATTGTAAGTCAGAACCAGATACTTGATAGCCTTTTTGTAGGCAGAAGATTGCAAGTGCTGACATGCCGATGCCGCCAATGCCAATAAAATGATAATGTGGTATTTTTTGTGTTGTTGTCACGATAATTTTTTATTACAGCAAATCAATATCTGCTAAGTAGTTTAATATAACTAGAGATAAAAATATTGGGGAATTTGGTTTTATTGTGAATCAGTGCCTTTGGTATAGCGTTGGGCTAACACGACGGGTAACAAAAAGCAAAAGATAAATCCAGGGCCAATATCCAGTATCCATGAATTCACCAAGCAGCCAATAGCAAAAGCAATGATAAGGATACGTGTGTTATTGCGCATCATCATTGGCATGTCTTTAGCATAGTAAAAAGAAGCGAGTAATAAAAAGATGAAGATTGCTAGTGCCCAAATGCCTGATTGCATTGCAAAATAAATATATTGATTATGTGGATTGTTGATTACGCGATAATATTTTTTGTCATTTGATGGAATCTCGCTATTAATAAAATGTGTGCTGCACTGTGTTTGCGCGCCCGTGCCACAACCGTAGAAAATACGTTGCGGTTTATGTTCAAAAATTCCCAAAGCAGTGTGATAAAAACCCAAGCGAATACCCGCAGAGGTGTCCGTGTTTGTACCATTATAATAGCTAATGGTGCTGTTGTAGGCTTCATCAATACGCATCTTGAAGTTTGGCGAGAAATGATAAAATGCAGCAAAAACACTCAGCACAATGACAATGGCAGCAATTAAACCCTTCCAGCGGAATTTCATAAAAAAGCCAACTGCCAAAACCGAAAATTCGATCAAATAACCAGTGCGACTAGTGTTTAAGCCAAGCTCGGCACAAATAATGATAATGCCAAGAATCAGAAAAAGTACTCGTCGCTTTTTACTATGTGTTGTTAAAGCCATTGAAAAGAGCATAAATGCAGCAACAGCAAAGATAAAGCCTGTCACAAAGTGTGACTGTGCAGCTGGAAAAGTTGCGCCACTAAAAACAATCGCACTTTCAGGGCTTAGAAAGTAGTGGTTCACAAAAATAGCAATGACATTGAGTATCACGCCAATAAAAAATGCCAATAAAAGTTTATTAATAATCTCAGGGCTTTTGTAACATACATAGCCAATAATCCAAACAATCAAGAGCTTATAGAACTTGCCAACCCAACCAACGGATTCATTAAATGGTAGCGTTGAATACAGGCAACTTATCAATGCCAATACAATTAATGCAATGGCAGGCCAAATATAAAAACGTTTGATTAAAGATAATTTAGTACGATAGTCACCGCTGATAATAAACAATAGCAGTAAACATACAGCAAAGATGCTGGTTAGGGCGGTGGATATAGAAATAAATATTCCTAGGCATAAGCTTAAGGTGAAATACATTCTATCCAAGAGAGCTTGTGGAAAGTATGTGTGATACTTAGTCATTATATTAATGTCTTCCTTAAGGTGTATGATTTTGGTGGGACGAGTACAATCACCACGTATGTGTTTGAGATTTTATTCCAGTGATGAGGTATACAACTTTCTGTAGATAAACTTTCATTACCTTATCACGAAAACGTTTGACAAGCGAGCTAAGAAAGCTTTTTTTTCTATATTCATACTTGTTTCTATCTTCAGCAATACTTGATTCTTGTACTGCATTTTCATTGTTGCTAACACAATATGGGTAAACACATAATAAAGTAATGTTGCTATGCCTGCGAATGTGGTTCCAAGTATCAATAGGTCGTGAAATCATTTGAAAAATATTGAGCATCTCTTTCGCAGCAGGTGGGGTGATGTAATAAGCATGGGCATATGCTGCTTTGTGGACTTTTTTTAGCTGGTAATGTTTGTTATTTAGGCTGGCAAAGTGACTTCTCTTTTGAATGTAACGAGCCAGTGAGAGTAAAATAATCACATTTTGATTTGAAGCTCTGAACTCACTATCTATTACTCTCATTATGCCGAGAGAATCGTTGTTGAGCTTGCAGTCATCTTCAAAAATAAATGCACCTTCATTGCGCTTGAGTATTTCCCGGTAGCAGTTTAAATGACTTAGTGCACAGCCTATTTCTCCTCGTGTCAGAGGGCGTTTGTTATCTTTAATTGCCTGATTTTCTTCATATACTGATTGAATTTCATTGTCTTTTAAGTCATTACCATATACCCCAGATATGAAATGAAAATCAGAAATTCCAGCATGTTTGAAATGCTGTTCAATATACCTTTTTTTCTTGATGTCTTTCTTAAGATTGATTACAAAAATATTCATGACTCATCCTTTTGTAATAGAAGGCTTTTGTGCACCATTGCTTTATTGCTTTTCATGAGGTTGTTTAGCCGCTTTAGATTGTTTTGTTCTTGTGAACGATCTGCTTCTTTATGCCAGAGGTGTAAGACAGTTGTTGCAAAGTAGCCTGATTTTCTTCTTATACCATGGTTAATAAGACGGATCATTAAATCAGAGTCTTCATAGCCCCAGCCGGAAATTTCTTCTTCAAAGCCGCATATATTTAATAAATCTTGTCGCCAAAAAGCCATGTTACACCCTTTGGCCTTCTGCCATTTTCGCGCATGCTTATATCTTATTTGACTGTTTAAGCCAACTGTTAGTAAAGTATGCCAGCGATTAATGTGTTTTAAAAAACGTTGTTTCAGCCAATACGCTAAGCTTTTCTTGGAAACATCAAGTTTCAGGTCAAGCAACGTGTTACTGAATTTTGGGCTGAGCAAAATACGATTGCCTGCAACATAGTGTCCAATTTTGGCTAATATTCGGTGATTTGTCAGAAATTTTGGTCTGACGATGCAGTCTCCATCAATAAAAATAATATAATCACCGCTGGCTTCTTTAATTCCCATATTGCGAGCTCTTGAAAGTCGAAATCCTTTATCTTCTTGCCATAAATGATTTATAGGGAAGCGAGCCACTGTTTTAAATTGCTCAATCATCTTTTTGGTTGCAGAGGTTGAACCATCATCAACAATAATGACCTCGAAATTTTCATCGTTTTGATTGTTTAACGCTGTTAAAACAAGTTTCAGCGCATCAGGCCAGTTATAGGTCGAGACAATAACTGAAATCAATCCTTGATAGGTGTTATTGCTCATTTTGTTGTTTCTCCCATAATTTAACATATTTAAAATACGAGCCATAAGCTGAGAGTTTAGCAATTAAGTAGCCGCGTTTACCATCTAGAAATCCTCGTCGCATAATAAAGCCACGCAGGAAAGTCCAATGTTTATGAAAACTGGCTTTTAGCAATGAAGTTTTTTTGCCTTTTTGCCAAAGAATTGTTGAAGTGCCGTCGCTATATTCATTCATCTTCTTTAATGAGCTGGTGATGCTATCTTGTGAGTAATGCAGCAATATGCCAGATATAAGATGTGGTTGATGCGTAGTAATAAGTCGCTCATGAATGATGTCACTTGAATATTTTGCTTCTGTACGTTTGAATAAACGTGTGATCACATCTCTTCCCCAATCACCATGATGAATCCATTGACCACAGAATTGAGATAATCTTTTGAATTTGTATACCGTGTGACGATTGCTTTCAATGGCTGTTAAAATGGCTTTCTTAAGTTCCTTGGTGATGACTTCATCTGCATCTAGCGCAAGCAGCCAGTTACTTGTCGCTTTAGAAATCGCAATATTTTTTTGCTCACCAAACCCGAGCCAATCCTGATGATAAACTTTGGCTCCATAAGATTTGGCAATTTCAAGTGTATTATCAGTACTACCTGAATCAACAACAATAATTTCATCCGCCCATTTGACAGATTCTAAGCAACGGGCGATATTTTTTTCTTCGTTTTTGGTGATAACAACGACGCCAAGCGTATTTCTTCTTTCAGTCATAAGTGCAAGGTTGACCGGATTTGATTGCCAAGTATCATAACATAAGTTAAGCAATGACAAGAGTGCGTTGTGACAACAATTTGCTAGAATGCTTTAATTGGATGTTGGATGTTGGATGTTGGATAAATAGCTTATGTTAGGAATAATTGGATTAACATTATTAATAGCAGTATGCGCTAACATACATATTATCGATAAATATCGCACAATGAGTGTTGTGAGCTACGTATTTAAGCCGTTAACAACGCTGTTGATTTTAGTGTATGCAGTTTGCTTTAGCCCTGAGATTAACTTGTTTGTGGTATTGATTTTGCTAGGATTAATGCTGTCATTGATAGGTGATATTTTTCTTCTCTCGACAAAGGCTCAATGCTTCACTAGTGGGCTTGCTAGTTTCTTGTTGGCACATATTGCTTATATTGCAGCTTTTTCATTGAAGCTGACGCAATTTCATTGGTGGGTTATTGTTGTGATGTTGCTATACGCGATAGTGTTTTATCTCATGCTGTATCCAAGACTGGGCTCAGATCGTATTGCCGTTGCTGTTTATATTGTGATTATTGTGCTAATGGGTGCCGTGGCTGTTAATGTTTATATTGCTAATAGATTGTTACCAAGCCTGTATGTGATGTTAGGTGCGCTATGCTTTATGTTCTCAGATTCCGTGTTGGCGTGGGATAAGTTTAAATGCAAGTTAAAACACGAACCAAGTCTTGTGATGATTAGCTATTATTTGGCGCAATATTTAATTGCAAGTGCTGCGATAGTTCTTCATTGAAAGTGACTGCACACCTTCGCAAGTACACTGAGTTTGCGTTTGGCATCAGTTGCATATTCATTGGTTTCATCCCAAGCGTAACCGGCAAGAATGGAGCAAATCTTTGCTTTGATTTCAGGTGGCTGGGTGTTACTAAATATAATTTGTTGTAATTCACCGCTGTACCAAGCGCGGACATAGGCTTTAAAAGTGTTAACCCCTTTTTGTAACGGAATGGCAAAATCTTGTTGCCAGTTAACGTTCTCGCCTTGTAGTGATTTGTCTAATGTTTCAGCAGCAAGGACGGCTGATTTTAAAGCAATGGTCACACCAGAAGAGAATACAGGGTCTAAAAACTCGCCAGCATTACCAAGAAGTGCATAGCCTGTGCCATGCAGTGTGCTCACGTTTTGGGCATAGCCAACAATTTTGCGCACGGGCATATCAAGGTTTATATCCTTTAGAATTTGATGTAAGTTAGGTGTTTCATTGACAAGTCGCATTAATATTTTTTTGGGGTCATCTTCGCTTTGTTGTAGCAAGTGAGGCTCGCCAACAACACCAAGTGAGTATTTGTTGTCGCTTAAGGGTATTAGCCAAAACCAAATGTCACTATGTGTTGGGTGTACGGTGATCAGTATCTTATTCTGGTCAAATAGTCTTTGATCAAGTGCGCTATTGATATGGGTAAAGACAGACATGCGTGGCGGGAATTCACTTGGTAAATTAAGCTTTAATAGATTGGGTAATACGCGTGCAAATCCACTGGCATCAAGTACAAATCGTGCGTGATATTGATGTGTTTTGCCATTTTTATCCATCGTAGTGATCATCTGGCTTTCGTCACTTAGTTGAATATCAGTTACCTGTTGCTCATAGATAATGTTCGTCCCCAATTTATCAGCTTGATTGGCAAGTCGTTGATCAAAAACACTGCGTTCGACTTGAAATGTGCTATTAAAGCCAATGCTAAATTTTTGGCTAAAATCAAATTCTGTATAATGTTGTTGACGAGAAAAAGCAGCGCCATTTTTAAATTGAAAGTGTGCTTCTTCAATACATGGAAGTAAATTAGCCTGCTCTAAAAACTCCATAGCTTGAGGTAGCAGGCTTTCGCCGATGGAAAAACGTGGGAATTTCGAGGATTCAATCATTGTGACTTGATAGCCTCTTTGTGCCAATATTGCCGCAGCAACACTACCGGAGGGACCGGCGCCAATAGTTAAAATATCAGCGTTAAGGGCATTAGATTTAGTATTCATTGGAAGTTATTGAGTAATAGTGTTTTAAGTTAGTGCGCTCACTGTAATCAAAAACCAAGCGTTACTCTATAATAATTTCATAAAAAGCAAGTTTTTGTACTTTTCTTTTTTTTTGTCATCAGTTATCTTGTTATCGAGCATTTTTTGCTCGTAGGTAAAATTACCCGTAAAGAAAACAGGAAGGGGAAGACAAATGTTAAAAAAAATCACATTGGCAATGCTTGCTGCATCTGCTGCTACGGCAGTGTATGCGCAAGACGCTAACACCAGTAATGCGGACAATCAAACAGTGCAATCACAGATTGCAGAGCTGAAAAAAGAGATTGCCGCACTGCAAGCAAGCCAAGAAGCAATGGCGAAGTCTACGCCAACTCAAACGCAACATGGTAGTGTTGAAAGTGTGGGTACTGGCTCAGACAGCACGGATCATGTTACAGTGCCGACTAATATGGGGCAGATTCAGAATTTCTTATTTTCAGATATTCATGATGGCGTAGTACCAATGGGGATGATAAGCTCATCACAATTTGCCTTGGGGTTATTAAAGCAGCGTAATATGTATAGCGATCGTGCGTTAGTATTTGGCGGATATTTGGAAGCAGATCCACAGGTTTGGCATGGTAGTCCAATTACTTATAATAAAGGCACAAGCTCAGCACCTGATTATCAAACTTATCAGTCAGGCAAGGGATTACCAATTACTACGGCTAATTTATATGTTGCAGCTAACTTAGGACGCTATGTTACAGCGGAAACAACGTTAGCAGCAGATCCATCTGATAGCTATAAAGTGAATGCACAAGATGCTTTTGTGATGTTTGGTAATTTGGATGATTTCCCGCTTTATGCAACAGTCGGTAAAAACCGTTTAGCATTGGGCTCATTCTCAGGTGGTGGTCCATGGACTGGCTCATTAACACAGATGTTATTTAGACCAAGTCGTGTTAATAACGTCTCTCTTGCTTATTATAAAGATGGTTTAAGCAGTAACGTAACCCTTTTCCAAACAGATGATCATACCAGTAACTTTATTTATGCAGCGTTTTATGGTGGCGAGTCTGGCAAGTGGGCATATGGAATTAACGGTGGCTATGTCTATAACGTTGATGGTACTGGTAATAGCTCATTTAAGGATGCAACTCGTTCTGGTACAACTAATAAAACACGCATTGGTGCCGTTAACTTTGATGCCAGCTTAAACTATGATATCTATGGCGTTGGTGCGGGCTGGGCGCAAACGACGAATAAATCAGATAAAACGAATGATGGTTATGCGGGTGCTTGGTATGTGCAAGCTGGTTTCTCACCTGAGATCTATGGTCGTTCAACTAACTTTAATATTGCCTACAATGGCGCTTATAACACCAATGACTTGCCGATTACGTTAACGGGTAATGCGGATAAAAGTTATTCAACTTATGGAGCAGCTACTGGCGTGAATAAAATGGTTGTGGCTTCAGCACAACGCCCATTCTTTACTGAGAATGTATTGCTTGGTTTGGAATATGCTTATATGCATATGTACAACAATCAGCATACCAATGCTTATACTTTAGATATCTCAGTATATTTCTAAAGATCAAAGCTGTAAAAATTAGGAGGAACTCCTCAACCTTCTATTGTTGCTATTTTAAGCCTGCAACTGCAGGCTTTTTTGTTTGATCTTGAGTGAAGTGCTGTGTATTGAGTTGTTTGTTGCTATAATAGCCAGTGTTTATAATGTTAAATAAATGGAGCAGTCTATGAATGTTTCACAGCTATATGAGAGAGACTTTTATGCATGGGCAATGAAAATGGCACATGCTTTAAAAGCGCGTGATATTGAACAACTTGATTTTGATCATCTAAGTGAGGAGCTGGAAGACATGGGTGTTAGTCAAGAGCGCGAGATGGAAAGTCGATTAACTATCTTAATTATGCACCTGCTTAAGTGGGAACATCAGCCGACTTATCAAAGTAAAAGTTGGTCGTTAACAATCAAAGAGCAAAGGCGAAAAATTGTCAGAAGATTGAAAAAAACTCCCAGTTTAAAAGCAAAAATTGAGGAAATGCTCGAAGATGTTTATGGTGATGCGATTTTGGCAGCGCAAAAAGAAACAGGACTGGCTGAAAGTGAGTTTCCAGCATGCTTGCCTTATACATTGGTGCAACTATTAGATGATGAGTTTTACCCTTAAGCTTTATAGGTGATTGACAGAGGTGCATGATCTGAAAACCATGAATCAGTGTAAATATTATCGGCGATAATGCTATCTTTTAATTCAGGTGTAATCCATTGATAATCAATCCGCCAACCGACATTTTTAGCGCGCGCCTGACCGCGATTTGACCACCAAGTGTATTGCTCAGCTTGTTGATTAATCACGCGAAATGCATCAACCCAACCAATATCATCAAAGACATGATCAAGCCAGGCGCGTTCCTCAGGTAAAACGCCAGATGTTTTCTGGTTTTGTTTCCAATTCTTAATATCAATTTCTTTATGTACAATATTGACATCACCACAGATGATAAAGCGCTTATTGTTGTACATTTGATCTTTGAGTATATCTTTGTATTTATCTAAAAAATCCATTTTATACGCTTGACGTTCGTCACCACTGGAGCCTGAAGGGATATAGATAGATGCAACACTTAAATCGTCATAATCAAATTGAATGTAACGCCCCTCATCATCTGCCCAATCTATGCCAAGCGTGTGGATGATGCGTTTAGGTTTGCGCTTAGCGTAAATTGCTACACCACTATAACCTTTTTGCTTGGCATCAGTATAGGCGTAGTGATAGCCTTCAGGGAAATAAATGTTATTATCTTTGAGTTGCTCAAATTGTGCTTTGGTTTCTTGAATGCATAAGAAATCAGCGTTTTGCTGGGTGAACCAGTCAAAAAAGCCTTTGCGCGTGGCAGCGCGAATGCCATTGGCATTAAATGAGATAACTTTCATATCATCCTTCTTGTCTTTCTACAATAAATAAAAAAGCCCGCAACAGCGGGCTTAAGATTATGGTGTGTTAGGTTAAACTATTTTGCAGCAGCTGTTGCGTCTGCTTTAGTATCAGTTGCAGCGTCATCATTTGCTGCAGGTTTCTCTGCTTTTACTGCTGTGATTAATTCTACTTTGAAGCTTAATACTTGATTAGGTCCGATTTGTGGTGGAGCCATCTCTCCATAGGCTTGCTTAGGCGCACAGTAAAGAATGACTGTTGAACCTACTGGGATTTGACTTAAAGCATCCGTCCAGCAAGGAATCACTTGATTCAATGGGAAGGTTGCTGGTTTGCCAGTTTTTTTAGAGCTGTCAAACGTTTTACCAAGAAGCTCGCCTTTGGCTAGTTTTGCAGCACCTGCTTTAGCATCTTTGTTGAAAGCAGTAGCAGGTGTTGTGCCTGTGTAGTTGACCGTTACTGTATCAGTTTTAGCAGGTTTTTCACCTTTGCCTTCAGTGATTATTTGGTAGTAGATACCATCAGCTGCTTTTTTAACGTTTGGCATTTTGGCAACATCAGCCATAAATGCATCGGCTGCTTTTTGGTTTGCCGCGCCTTCAGCTTTCATTTTGGCTTGCGCTTTTTGAATCATTTCCATTTGGAAAGCTTGCATAATTTCTTTGCTTTTAGCTTCAGAAACCTTAGATTCTTTGCCAGAAAGTCCAGCTTCTAAACCGGCATTTAATTGTTTGACATCAAGCTTGATATCTTGTGATTTGAAGCCTTTACCCATCTCTTGACCAATGATATAGCTTACTTCTTTCATGTCAACTTTAGCAGGCTTGGCTGCATCAGTTTTAGCAGCAGGCGTCGCAGTAACTGCATTTGCAGTTGTTTGCGCATCGGCTGCATAAGCTGTAATTGAGCCAGCAAATAGCATGGCAGTGGTTAATGCAATAATCTTTTTCATGTGTTCTCCTTAGATTGAGATTATTTATTAGTTTAAATACGCATCACATCGTAGAAATTGATTTGGCATAAGTCAATATGTGTATGCGGCAAAAAAATGCTATATTCATCGGGTTAATGTTATGGTTAATGCATTTTGGATTGATTGCGTTTATGCTAAGAGCATGAATGTTAAGGATAAATAATGCGAAAGAGGAGTGCGATGTGAGCGTGTTAAAGTTTGGTATTATTCTGTTCTCTATGCTAAGCATTGGTGTTGGGTATGCTAATGATAAAACTAAATACACAGTAAATTATGCGTTAGGTGATTATTATTATCCTTATGTGAATCAGCATGAAAGCAGCAAAGGCTGTTTGACTGAATTTGTGACAAAAGTTTTTAAAAGTCAAGGTGTGAATCTTGGCGAGATTAGATGGTTGCCTTGGAGTGTGGCAATAAAAAGCTTAGCTTATGGCTCATTGCACGTTGTTTCATTCCCATGGAGCTATACCAAAGAGCGTGCACAAAAATATCTATATAGTGATGCACTTTATACCAAATCTGCTTATATTTGGGTGTTGACTGACGGCAAAAATGACCACCTTGATTTCAAAGCTTTGCAAGGAGCGAAAGTCTGTGTACCACAAGGTTATGGTGCTTATGGTAATTTGGCAGAAATGTTTGCGCAAAAAACAGCGACGCGTATTACTGCGTTAACGATGCAAGATTGTTTTAGTCAATTGAAAGCTAAGCGTGTGACCGCTGTCTACGCAGGTGATGATGCGTTTGAAAATATTGCGCATGTTAAAGATGGAGCTAGCCTTTTTACCAAAGCATTTGTTGCGGATCAACAAACGCATTACCTGATTGCCGCAAAAGATCAAACAGGGTCAGCCAAACTGATTAGCTTATTTAATAAAGGGTTAAAAAGCATGAAGTTTAATCCAAGTCTACACTGTAATTTCGATAAATAATAATTATTGATTTTATTTTGATAATATATTTAATTTCTTGCTGAGCATGCGTTATGCTGGGTTCATAAGTAGTTTATTAAGCTAGAAAATAGAGAGTTAGCGCATTCGCTAAATATCTGCTGAATTACAATTGTGAAGCGATATTTTTTTGTGCTAAGGTTGATACTAATTAAGTGTTTGCAAAATTTTGTTGTGAAGCCATCGCGACAAGGTCAGCGATATACTATAATGTCCAACCAATAAATTGGCTTTTAGGTTTGAGCTTGGAAGTTAAATAATTAAGCAAAATCAATAGGATTACACTTGCATGAAGAAAAATGAGTTCTTGCGAAATGCACTATTCTGGGGCTTGATTGCCGTAGGTTTAGTGTTTATTTTTAGCAACATGAGTACAAAGACCGATCCATCAACAACGCTGAAGTACTCAAGTTTTGTGCAACAATTAAATAGCGGCAGCATCCAATCAATTAACGTTGATGGTCGCACTTTTACTGGTACAACGGATACTGGTGAGAAGTTCACTACCTATGCGCCATTGTTGGATCAAAGTATTGTTGATCAGATGCTAACTAAAAACGCTGAAGTTTCTGCGAAAGCACCAGAGAAACCAAGTTTATTATTGGCATTTTTGTTTAATTGGTTGCCATTATTGCTAATTGCCGGCTTTTTTATTTTCCTAATGATGCGTGCCGGAGGTGGCAAAAGCGGTGCTTTTTCATTTGGTAAAAGTAAGGCGAAACTTTTAGGTGAAGATCAGATCAAAGTCACATTAGCAGATGTTGCCGGTGTGGATGAAGCTAAAGAAGAAGTTGCTGAAATCGTTGATTTCCTAAAGAATCCTGCCAAATACGAGAAAATCGGTGGCAAGATACCTAAAGGTGTCTTGATGGTCGGTCCTCCAGGAACTGGTAAAACGTTGCTAGCACGTGCGATTGCCGGTGAAGCAAAAGTGCCTTTCTTCTCAATCTCGGGTTCTGACTTCGTTGAAATGTTTGTCGGTGTCGGTGCATCACGTGTGCGTGACATGTTTGAGCAAGCCAAGCGTCGCGCGCCTTGTATTATCTTTATCGATGAGATTGATGCGGTGGGTCGCCATCGAGGGGCTGGTCTTGGAGGTGGGCATGATGAACGTGAGCAGACATTAAACCAGATGTTGGTAGAGATGGATGGATTTGCCGACAATGAAGGTGTTATCGTGATTGCTGCGACTAACCGACCGGATGTGTTGGATCCTGCCCTTTTGCGTCCTGGTCGCTTTGACCGACAAGTAACAGTTGGCTTACCAAGTGTCAAAGGTCGTGAGCAAATTCTAAAAGTCCATATGCGCAAAATCGCTGTAGCAGATGAGGTGCGCGTTGATTGGATCGCACGTGGCACACCAGGATTCTCAGGTGCTGAGCTTGCTAACTTAGTCAATGAAGCAGCGTTATTTGCTGCGCGTGTTAACAAAGAAATCGTTGGCATGGAAGAGTTTGAAAAGGCAAAAGACAAAATTTTGATGGGTACTGAACGTCGTTCGATGGCAATGAGTGACGAGCAAAAACGCTTAACGGCTTATCATGAAGCCGGACATGCGATTGTTGGGCGCTTAGTGCCAGATCATGATCCTGTCTACAAAGTCAGTATTATTCCTCGAGGGCGTGCATTAGGTGTGACAATGTATTTGCCAGATGGCGATCAAGTCAGCCAGTCGCGTGAGCAGCTATTAAGTCGTTTATCAAGTATCTTTGGTGGGCGTATTGCTGAAGCGCTTATCTTTGGTTATGACAAAGTCACTACCGGTGCTTCAAATGATATTCAAGTAGCAACCAATATCGCGCGAAGCATGGTTACCAAGTGGGGCTTGTCTGATAAAATGGGACCAATTCTATTTGATGAAGATGACCAGCAGCCTTTCTTGGGGCAAAGCATGGGTAAAAGTCCGAAACATTTTTCGGATAAAACAGCCCTTGATATTGATGGTGAAGTGCGTCGCTTAATTGATGAAAATTACTCAAGAGCAGAAACGATTCTTAAGGAAAATACCGATATCTTGCACGCCATGGCTGATGCATTAATGAAGTATGAGACAATCGATTCAATGCAGGTTGATGACCTAATGGCACGTCGTGAGGTCAGAGAGCCAGGTGATTGGGGTGATAGCTATACCCCGAAAGATGAGAAAGAAAAATCAGAAAAATCAGCTCCGATAGTAGCTAAAGAAGCGCTAACTACGGCACCATCTGAAGCGACTAAACCGCAGCAGGCGGATGATCAGTCTGAAAAATAATATTAGCTTAACATCAACGCTGGCTGAGCGTCAGTCGAAGCCGTTGTGTCTTGTACCCATCAACTACGCTCAGGGAACGAATGGATCCCAATAATTACCTCTGTAATGCGCCTAAATCATGATAGATTTTTTTACGATGGGAAAATGCTTTTCTTGCTCGAGCACCCAAAGTCTCATTAATATCTTCTACAGTTGTGGCATACTCAATGATTTTATGATCTTTGATTTTTCCTTGCTGATAGAACCATTCAGCTACGGTTGTCCATCGCCATAGTGGACTTTTATTGCTAATTTTCAAAATTGGTTTGGGGAAAGTGTTATTACCCCTCTTGCCCAGAATGTATAGCGATAGCGCTTGCTTACTTAATGAAACCCGACTTGCAATATCAGTTGAGTTGACAAGGTGTTCTGGCGCAACACTACTTACAGAAGCATTAATTTGAGCTGATTCAATATCTTTAATTGCGGAAAGAATTGCGTGTTCAAAGCTTACATCTTCTCGGTCAAAATCAAGATATACAGTGCCATTTTTAAAATTAATAATAGCGTCGTCACAACCTGCCTCAAATAAGGCATCTTCCAAGTTAGGTGTATTTTCATCGACTCCCTGAAGGATAAGTGTAAATTCATAAGTTTCAGCCATTTTATTCTCCTTGATGCTCACAGTTATCAACGATTCTTCTAATTTGTTTTGCATGATTTTCAGCACTACGAGGTGTTGACCATATACTGATTGAGTGACCATCTCTGCTTTCAAGTGGGCATAATAATCGACCCCAAGCATGTGCAGAGCTCCCGCTAGATTGATAGCGCCATCCCTTAACTTCCGCATATTTGATGGCTTTCTCAATTTCTTTATTAGGGTGTTTAGGTCTCATGCATTTGTGTGGTTAATCAGAGTATTTTGGATTATAGTTCAATGTTGACATATGTCAACAGATAAAGATGCACTTATAATTTGAATTTAGGTTAAATTATTCCTTGAAATATCTTTTTTAACGCCCATTTGTTTGCGGTCGAGTTTTAAATAAAGCAAATCAAAATAGGAGCGAACATGTCTGAAAAGCAAGTTTTTGACTTTCAAACGGAAGTAAAACAATTATTACATTTGGTGATCCATTCACTGTACTCAAACCGTGAAATTTTCTTAAGAGAGCTTATTTCTAACGCGTCAGATGCTGCAGAGAAGTTGCGTTTTGAAGCATTAAGTAATGCTGATATTTTTGAAAATGATGCCGATTTAAAGGTGCGTATCTCTTTTGATAAAGAGGCTAAAACGATTACGATTGCTGACAATGGCATTGGCATGACACGCGATGAAGTGATTGAGCATTTGGGCACAATCGCAAAATCAGGCACTAAGAAATTCTTAGAGGCATTAAGTGGTGACCAGAGTAAAGATTCGCAATTGATTGGTCAGTTTGGTGTTGGTTTTTATTCTGCGTATATCGTTGCTGATAAAGTCACTGTAAATACACGTAAAGCGGGTGTTGAAGCTTCACAAGGTGTGCGTTGGGAGTCTAAAGCAGATGGTTCATTTAGTGTTGAAGATATCACGAAAGAAGCGCGTGGCACTGAGATTGTACTGCATCTTAAGGATGAAGAGCATGATTTGCTTGATGACTTTAAATTGCGTCAAATCGTTAAGAAATATTCGGATCACATCTCATTACCTATTCAAATGTTTAAAACTGAGCATGATGAAGAAGGTAAAGAAAAAGAAACCAAAGAATGGGAAACGATTAACAAGGCAAAAGCCTTGTGGACGCGCTCTAAGTCTGAAATTACCGATGAAGAATACAAAGAGTTTTATAAGCATATTTCACATGATTTCACCGATCCATTAACTTGGTCGCACAATAAGGTCGAAGGCAATCTTGAATATACCAGTTTATTATATTTGCCAGAGCGCGCGCCATTTGATTTATGGGATCGCGAGCGTAAATCTGGTTTGCAGCTTTACGTACAACGCGTATTTATTATGGAGAATGAGCATTTACTGCCATCATATTTACGTTTCGTTAAAGGTGTCATTGATTCAAATGATTTGCCATTGAATATCTCACGTGAGATTTTGCAACACAATAAAGTCATTGATAAGATCAAAAAAGCGACTGCTAAGAAAGTCCTAGATATGCTCGATAAAATGGCAAAAGATGATAAAGAGCAGTATGAAAAATTCTGGAAGGCATTTGGACAGGTGTTGAAAGAAGCGCCTGCTGAAGATCATGAGAATAAAGATAAAATTGCCAAATTATTACGCTTTGCCTCAACGCACAAAGATACTGCTGAGCAAGATGTGTCATTGGCTGATTATGTGTCACGTATGAAGGAAGATCAGAAGTTTATCTATTATGTGACGGCTGAGAGCTTTAATGCAGCGAAGAATAACCCACAATTAGAAGTGTTCCGCAAGAAAGGCATTGAAGTCTTGCTTTTAAGCGATCGCGTCGATGAATGGATGACATCACATTTATCTGAATTTGATGGTAAGACGTTAAAATCAGTTGCTAAAGGTGATTTAGATCTTGGTGATTTGGATTCCGAGGAAGAGAAAAAACAGCAAGAAGAAACACAAAAAGAGTTTGAAAGCATTATTAAGCAAATGAAAGAAGTGCTTAAAGACAAAGTCGAAGATGTGCGCCTTTCTAAGCGTTTGACCAATTCGCCAAGCTGTATCGTTGTTAACGATTATGGTATGAGCATGCATTTGCAAAAAATGATGGCAGATGCTGGGCAAATGATGATGCCAGGCATGGGTGGTAAGCCGATTCTTGAGATCAATGCTGAGCATAAGCTAGTGAAGCACTTGCAGCAAGAGCAAGATGATGCACAGTTTGCTGACTGGACAGATCTTTTATATCAACAAGCCTTGTTGGTGGAAGGAGCGCAACTTGAAGATCCTGCGAACTTTGTAGGCTTGGTTAATAAATACTTAGCGGTATAATCGCGTATTTCTAATAAGGAATCTTGTACTACGGATGGTTGTAATCTTTAAAGTTTCTATAAGGCTATTTAGTTTTTATCATTAACGGTTTAGCTTTATTTTGAATTAAACTAAGCAGCATTGAGTAGTGTTATTATAAATATAACCTCAGCCTACAATTAATTATAAACGATTGTTTAGCTGCTTATCGCTGAGTAGAGCTAAATGAAATATCATAAAACATAAGGAGCTTATTATGCAAAATACATTGGTTTTAATTGCCGACTTTATTAATGAAATCGTTGATCCAAAAGGTGCTTTTGGTATGCATAATGCAGCACGTATTATTGAAGATAAGACAATGGAAAAGGCGAATGAAGTGATTGCTTGGGCGCGAAAACATAATGTGTTAGTTGCGCATGTTAAAGTGGGATTTGAAGAAAATTACCCAGAATGTCCTAAACATTCACCGATGTTTGGTAAAGCCCCAGAGTATGGTGTGTTAAAGCTCGGTACATGGGGGACTGAGTTTCATGAAAAAATGGATGTTGAGCCGCAAGACGTCATTGTTACTAAGCATCGCGTAAGTGCGCTATATGGTACTAATTTGGAGCCAGTATTAAGAGCAAATAAAATTGAACGTGTTGTTATTTGTGGTGTGTCAACGACTTATGTGGTTGAAGCCACTGCTCGCGAGTTGCATGATCGTGACTATCAAGTGGTTGTTGTCGCTGATGCCTGTAATGCTGCAACCAAAGAGTCGCATGAAGCAAGTTTGAGTGCTTTATCGCGTCTGGCGCAAATCACCACAACGGCTGAGTTCATCAAAGAAAACTAAGTATGCAGCAGTGCATCTTTTTTGGTAAAGCGTCCACCTAATATATGGTAATGTAGGTGATTAACAGTTTGCCCGCCTGCTTTACCAGTATTTACCAAAGTCTTAAAGCCTGCTTTAAGCCCTAATGTTTGTGCAATCTTAGGGATCGCTAGATTGATTTTACCAACAAGAGAAATGTCCTCATCTTCAAGATGATTTAAGCTATCAATGTGTTTTTTAGGCACAACAAGCACATGGACTTCAGCGACCGGAAAAGCATCATGAAACGCTAAAATATCAGCATCTTCATAGACTTTGTTTGATTTGATTTCACCATTGATAATCTTACAAAAAATACAATCATTCATTGATTTAGTCCTTTTGTTTTGAGAAAAAAGTGTATAGTAATAGCGCCACACCAACTCCACCAACAACAGCAAAATGTTTGTCTATAAATTGATGCAAGGTGTTTAATAGCTCACCCTGGAAACCTGAGATAATACCAAGTGCAGTTAGTGAGATACCAAACCCAATCATAACGCCATGGCGTTTAGAGTGCTTGACCTGTTTGCTTTGATCTAGAGAAGATAAGCTATCACGCTTAGCTTGGTTGACTTGGGTATTCAATAAGTCAAATAATAGCTCAGGCATATCAGGTAAACGCTCACTCAAATCAGGGATGCTTGCCATAGAGCGTTTGACAAATCCTTGCCAACCGACGCGTGTCTTCATCCATTTCTCTAAAAATGGCTTAGCAGTCGCCCATAGGTTAAGCTCAGGATACAGGTCACGTCCTAAGCCTTCAATATTTAATAAAGTCTTTTGTAATAGTACTAACTGCGGTTGCACTGACATATTAAAGCGTCTTGCCACTTGGAATAGACGCATTAATGTGTAACCAAATGAGATATCAGCTAACGGTTTCTCAAAAATAGGCTCGCATACTGTACGGATCGCCGATTCTAACTCATCAACACGAGTATCATAAGGTACCCAGCCTGATTCGATATGCAGTTCGGCTACTTTTTTATAATCACGATTAAAAAAGGCTAGAAAATTGCCCGCAAGATAATGTTGATCCTCACGGGTAAGCGTACCAACAATGCCAAAATCAATAGATATATATTTAGGGTCTTGCGGTTTGGTTGCATCGATAAAAATATTACCCGGATGCATGTCGGCGTGAAAAAAACAATCACGGAAAACTTGCGTGTAAAATATTTCAACTCCACGCTCAGCCAAGAGTTTAAGATCGGTGTTGAGTGACTTTAATGTATTAATATCAGAGACAGGAATCCCCTTTATCTTCTCAATAGTTAACACATTGCTGCGGCAATATTGCCAATAAACTTCGGGTACGTAATGGATGTGGCTATCTTTGAAATTGCGTTTTAATTGTGAGGCATTGGCAGCCTCGCGTTGCAAATCCAGCTCATCAAGAAGATTGCGACTAATTTCAGCCACGACTTCAACAGGACGTAAACGCCGAGTTGCCGGCACATAACGCTCAAGCATATGTGCAAGGGTCTTTAATAGCTCAGTATCCTGCACTAATACTTTTTCGATATTTGGGCGTAAAACTTTGACCACAACTTCTTGACCAGTAGCAAGCGTGGCACTATGAACTTGAGCAATCGACGCTGATGCCAAAGGGGTAATATCAAATTGTGCAAAGGCATCACTAATCGGTTGCTGCAATGCCTTTTCAATGACTTTACGTGCATATTCGCCCGAAAAAGGAGGGACCTTGTCTTGTAGCTTGGCAAGTTCATTAGCAAGATCATGTGGTAATAAATCGCGACGCGTTGATAGTGCTTGCCCAAACTTAATAAAGATAGGGCCCAAAGTCTCCAGTGCTAAACGTAAGCGGGTGCCGCGATCAAGCTTATTACGTGCAAACCAATAATAGGGGTTAAAGATAAGCGTGATTTTAAGTATGCGCAATAATGGTAAATCCGCCAGCATCGTGGTGACGTTGTATTTGTTTAAAACATAACCAATATAGATCAGGCGTAGCCATTTTTTGAGTTTAGTCATGTTGATCACCGTAGACATTAATGTGGCGATTTATCTTGGTAGTGATGCGCTCTAAATCCTGTTTTAGCAGCTGAATGTCACTGAAAAAATCCTCTACTTCTTCTTTACATGGAAAAAGCTCTTTTTCATATTGAATATATTCTCTAAACTCATGCGGCAGACGCTCTTTACTGGTCATCAACCATGCTTTAATGATATCAAGCGGCTTAGCTAAAAAAGAACTCAGTGAAGTGGTTTGACCTGAAGTTAGCGTGAAGATTAGATCGGGGCGAATCGCTTTGAAGAAGTCGCGATAACACTCAAGCGCACGTATATCCCCCTTAAACTCTGCTTCACCTTGCTGAATATAGCTCTGTGGATGTTGACTTAATGCCATCGCGATTAATGTGCCTGAATTTGCCGTAAGTAGATTTTGTGCATTGGTGATTTCAGCTAATGCAAATATAAGGTTATCTTCGTGAGGTTGAAAGCAAAAACATAGATTAAGATCACTAATAGCAACAGTCAGGGACTGATTGCTCAGCTGTTGGAGCAAATAGGTTTTCTGCGGATCTAAGCTAAGCACTTTATCGAGTATAAAATTGATAGATTTAATGATCATCTGCTCATTCATGTGATCACCTTAATATTTAATGCCCATATGTAGGGCGACAACGCCACCGGTCATATTCTGATAATCCACCTTATCAAAGCCGGCATTTAGCATCATATCTTTTAAGGTTTCCTGATCGGGGTGCTTGCGAATAGATTCAGCTAGATAGCGATAACTATCGGCATCTTGGGCAATAAGTTGTCCCATAAACGGTAAAACCTTAAAAGAGTATTGATCATAAATCTCACTTAATAATGGCAGGATCGGTTTTGAAAACTCAAGTACCAACAGACGACCACCTGGTTTTAATACGCGCTGCATTGAGGCTAATGCCGCATCTTTATCAGTAACATTTCTAAGACCAAATGAAATTGTGATACAGTCAAATGTATTATCGGCAAAGGGTAAGCTCTCAGCATTAGCCTGAACATATTCGATATTGCCAACACAACCGCGGTTGGTTAGCTTTTCACGACCAACATTGAGCATTGATGCATTGATGTCACTTAATATTACTTTGCCATGATCACCGACTTTTTGAGTAAATTGATAAGCTAAGTCACCCGTACCACCTGCCAAATCAAGGATTTTTTGCCCCATTTTGACTGAGGCTTTCTGAATGGCGATTTTCTTCCATAAACGATGTACACCAAACGACATCACATCATTCATAATGTCATATTTTGCCGCTACCGAATGGAATACATCGGCAACCTTTTGTTGTTTGTCTTCCCAGTTGACTTCTTCAAAGCCAAAATGCGTGGTTTGATCGTGTGGTTTCTTATGCATAAAATTAATGAGCAAAGCTTATTATTGCTAGGCAGTATATACCCATAATAAGCTATTTTACAGCGTTTCTTGGCTTGCTATTGTGTGCTAGGTTATTGTCCATGCCAAAGCTTTGATTATCTTTCAATAACCTCAAAACCATTGATTGTCCGTAAATTATAGTCAAATGAAATACCCACTTGATAGATTGGCAGTTCAAGATGGGTAAATTTCAATGCATAGTTTTTATCGATAATCTGCTGTACAGCCTTAGCGGCTAAGTCCTCACCTTGACTGACCTTAAACTCAAAAATAATGATCTTTTTACCCGTGATAATAATCGACATATCAATACGACCTTCAGAGGTGTGGTCTTCTAATTTAACGTCATAACCAAGGGCAGCAAAATAGCTATAAATAATCGCGCAATAATAACCTTCATAGCGATGTAAGGGTGTTTTGGTATAGTAGTCATAGGGAATGCTACTGTAAAAGCTTTGAATGGCTTTGGCGAATTGATCCCAATCATCGCTTAATAGCGCACGGTTAATGGCAAGCTGATTGGCGGTGGCATCCTCCTGAGTAATCCCAATTTTGGTCAGTTGTCTGTTTAGGGCTGTTTTCACTTCAAAATTTGGGTAGCCTAAACGATACCAAAGATCTTGACCAAAATAAAATTGCTCTTTTATCGTTAGATAACCACTTTGCAGCATTAATGCCGCAATTGGAATATTGTTAACATCAATGCTATTTAACGCATCAGGCGTTGCTTCATAATTCTCAAGCTCAGGAATTATGTCGCGGCGTTTACTAATGAGCTTGATTAAAAAAGTGGGTGTGCCAGTTTCAAACCAATAGCTTTGATATTGTTGATTCCTGAAAAACAGCAAGATATCAAAAGGGTTATAGACTTTTTGTTTTTCAGAACCTGCGAAATTATAGCCGTTGTACCAGGCTTTAAGTTTAGCAAGATCAACATTGTGTAGATAGTCATCAAAAGTTTTTTCTAACTCATCTTGCGTATAACCACATAGATCTGCAAATCGTGCTTGGAAGGAGATGTCTTCCAAATTGTTTAAGCCACTAAACAAGCTGACTTTGGAAAATTTAGACACTCCGGTTAAAAAAACAAAGCGTAAACACGCATCGTTGTCTTTGATCACGCTATAAAGTCCTTTGAGGATCTCACGGTTGCGTAGTGCCTTATCGGATTCGCTAATGACATCGAGAATGGGTTTATCGTACTCATCAACTAAGAATACAACGCGTTGATTATACTTATGTTTTAATGCTTTGATTAATACGTCAAATTGAGCACTGTACTCTAAGTCTGGGAGCTCAACTTCATAAGCCTTGGCGGTATTAAGTAACGTTTGGTCAATGATTTCTAGCAGGGTTTTTTCGCTATTGATTGCCTTAGAGCCACCAAAGCTAAAGTGAATCACGGGAAATACTTCATTGAAATCCCACTTATCTTCAATGTATAAGCCTTTAAACAGCTCATACTTGCCAAGAAACAGCTGCTTTAATGTGTCAATAGTCAGACTCTTACCAAAGCGTCGTGGACGAGATAAAAAGTAATAGGCATTTTGCTCAATTAAATTAAGTAGATGCTTGGTTTTATCAACATAAATCATATTGGGTTGACGCATTTTCTCAAGGGTTGAGTAGCCAATCGGTAAGTTTTTCATGCGTTATTATGTCTTTAAGTAAAGCCATTACTGACATAGAGTGTAGCAAAGAACGCATGACTTAGGAATAGTCATAGCTATGCAAATAGTCAGTCAACACAAGATGAGCAAGCAACACGTACCGATTTCTTTTTAGCGCCTGCGGTTGGTGTGGCTTATACGTTAAGTCAAAACTTTGCTTTAACCGCAAATTATCGCAATATTATCCGAGCAAAAACCAGCGGAATCATGAATTTATTCGATATTGGATTCGTGCATTATTTCTAGCGTTGTTAATTAATCCCTTGAAGCGTTAGAAAATATAAGAAATACCCACTTGGAAAGAATTCACAGATAGCACTTTTGAGTTTGAGAAAAGGTGATCATACTCAAGGTTTAAACCGATACCATTAGTAAATAGATAACCGACCTCGGTGCCAATACGCGGAGCTATGCTATTGCCAATGCTATTTGTTGGCTGACCAGACGGTGTTGATTGACTGTTTTTAACATAAGCAACCCCAGCCTTACCCGTAATATTAAAGCCAGATTGGAATAAATATTTGGCTCTAAGCATCGCATTAATATTCCAGCTCTTATAATCCACCGAATCTTTTGATACTTTGCCATCATAGTTAAGCCCGAGTTCAAAACCAGCAAGGAATCCTTTAGTGAAATGCCAATCATAACCAGCCTTTAAACCACCTGATGCTGAATTACCTTTGCTGCCAATATTGGACATCCCAACAGTGGCACCCATAAAGAATCCAGCAAACTCATAAGGCAAAATTCTTGGTGAAGGCGTTACTTTGCTATAGTTAAACTGATCAGAGAAACTAAGGTCATAGATAAGCTTCTTGGTGCGTGGGTTATAGATCTTAACATGTGTTGATGGCTGATTAATGACAACATAGCCCTGATCCCATGAAATAATTGGCGCGTCACCATCACTTAGCTGATCCACGAGAATCAACGGCATATTATTGCTTGTCACCGTTGGTGGAAATTTAATATAGGTTTTACCTTGGTCAACAAAACCCAACATCGGTTTATAAGTCGAATCTGAGGAGACCGTTTTGACATCAAAATTAAAATTTGTCGAAGGGAGAGAGACATCATCAGCCAATGCTGCGCCCAGACACGAAGTCATTAACAATGAAGTAACAATGCTTTTTTTCCACATAATAAGATAGCTTCCATATCGCATAATTTTCTAGAGTATATACCCATCACAAACCATTTTACAGAATTTTTTGCTTTGTATTTTGCGTGCTTTTGGCAAGTTGCATTTTGATAATAGACCTAGCTATTACCTGCAATCCAACTTGCCAAAATCTTCACAAACTACTTCACAACCAAACACCGCAAAATGATTTACAATGGGTATTGACACAATAGATAATGAGCTCAAACGGATTATGCAGAATTTCAGAATTATTTGGTTTTATAAATTTGCTTCAACAGACTTAAGCAGTACAACGACGCAAGACCAATAATCACATAAGCGATTTTTTGCCACGTTGGTGAACCATGAAAAATACTCGTAACAATATTGAAACTAAAGACTGATGACATAAACCAGTTAAAGCCACCGATAATTGTCAGCAGCATCAATAGTGTATTTAAAAAGCGCATGATGTCTCCTTATAATGTTTATTAATAAAAACAAGTAGGTTTTTGTTTTGAAAACAACCTGCTTGCGATTTTAGTTCAATTACTAGAGAAAGAACAGTGCTTCATTGCTAATCCATTTTTAGCCTTGCAAATAAATCATGCTCATTAGCAGCAAAAATTTCAACGTTTACGAATACACCTTTGGCAATACCTTTATGATGATTAACATCTTCAATAATGACAACACCATCAACTTCTGGCGCATCGTACTGTGTGCGTGCTAATGCAATATTCTCATCATGACGAATTTCATCAATAATAACTTTCTGAATAGTTCCAACATGGCGTTGCAGACGTTTAGCGCTGATTTTTGATTGCACTGCCATAAAGCGTTCAAGACGCTGCTGTTTAACATCTTCTGGCACAAGATCAGGTAAATCATTGGCTTTAGCACCTTCAACTTCAGAGTAAGTAAAACAACCCACGCGATCAAGCTCAGCTTCTTCTAGGAAGTTTAATAACGTCATAAAATCTTCTTCAGTTTCCCCTGGAAAGCCTACGATAAATGTACTACGAATGGTAAGCTCTGGACAAATCGCGCGCCAACGTTTGATTGCTTCAAGCGTGTTTGTTGCATTTGCCGGGCGCTTCATTAGTTTTAAAATGCGTGGTGAGGCATGTTGAAAAGGGATATCCAAATAGGGTGCGATTTTACCTTCAGCCATTAACGAGATCACTTTATCAACATGCGGGTAAGGATAGACATAATGCATGCGAATCCAAACATCTAACGTTGATAAGGCGCGCGCTAAATCAATAAAACGACTTTGATAGGTTTTATCATTCCATTTAGCCTCAGCATATTTGATATCTACGCCATAAGCACTAGTATCTTGCGAGATGACCAAAAGCTCTTTGACTCCTGCATTAACAAGGCGTTTTGCTTCAAGCATAACATCATCGAGCTTACGTGAGCTTAGTTTGCCGCGAATATCGGGAATAATGCAGAAAGTACAGCTGTTATTACACCCTTCAGAAATTTTAAGATACGCGTAATGCCTTGGTGTCAACTTGATGCCTTGAGCAGGAACCAGTGAGGTAAAGTCATGATGTTCAATCGGTAGGTTATCATGCACGGCTTTGACAAGATTCTCATAATCCTGTGGACCTGAAATGCCCAAAACTTTGGGGTACTTCTCACGAATCATATCTGACTTTTTACCCAAACAGCCAGTCACTAAAACTTTGCCATTTTCATCAAGGGCCTCACCTATCGCCTCAAGCGACTCTTCAATAGCAGAGTTTAGAAAGCCGCAGGTATTTACCACCACCAAATCGGCATAACTATAATCGGCAGCAATTTCATAACCATCGGTTTTTAATTTTGTAATAATACGTTCAGAATCAACTAAATTTTTAGGGCAGCCTAAGCTGACAAAACCAATTTTTGGAATGGTTACCTGCATATAAATACCTTTAGGTTAATGTTACCTGCGGTATTGTAACTGGAATGGATTTTGGTCAAAACAAATATTTTTAAAATATTTTGTATCAATCTCGGCACAGAGTAATTGCTCTCCCATCTCGACGCGCTCTATAAGTTGTCCATTGTGATCAATAACCATACTATTACCATAGAAGAGTAAATCGGCATCTTCATGAATGCCGCTTTGATTGGCAGCAAGGATCATACTACTATTCTCAAGTGCACGTGCTTTAATAAGTGTCGTCCAAGCGTGTGCACCCATATCCTGAGTGAACGCCGCACTTATTGCAAAAATATCGGCACCTTGTTTCTTCAAATAGCGAAAGACTTCGGGTAAAAACAAATCATATGTCGAAATTAAACCAATATTGGCAAACGGTGTTTTAATCACTTTAACCATTTCACCATATTCTTGATCTTGAAGTAAGCTGTGCGTCCATTGAAAGGCGCAAGGTAAGGTG
Organism: Cysteiniphilum sp. GTC20157; assembly: GCF_055396795.1. Lineage (NCBI taxonomy): Bacteria > Pseudomonadati > Pseudomonadota > Gammaproteobacteria > Thiotrichales > Fastidiosibacteraceae > Cysteiniphilum > Cysteiniphilum sp. GTC20157. The sequence goes on from NZ_AP044698.1 coordinate 218,053, forward strand.
GGTGCCAAATGATAATAGACTTCATATAAATCACCAACGCTATTATAAACGACACTTGCTAAATAGTATTTTTCTTTGCTGTATTCCGACACAATGGGAATGCCACTAGCGATAATCCAGATATTATTGTCACGACTTAATTTCTGCAGATAATCTTGAATACGTCCTTCGCCTAGAATTTCTTTGTTGATTTCATAGTCTGATGAGTTCATTGAAAACAGCGCACAGCGATCAGGAAAGATAATCAGTTTAGCTCCACTATCAGCTGCGCGCTCAATCATCCGTTTCAAGCAAAGCAAGTTAACTCCAACTGCCATACATGCATTGATTTGAGCGATTGCAATCTTTGTCATCATATCCCTGCTGTCCTTTAAGCTATGGGGTTAGTATATAACTCAATCAAGCAACAATAAAGCAGTAGTTAAGCGCACATTGAGATATTTTTTTTTTGCAAAAAAAGTAAAAAAGTAAAAAAGACAAAAAAGGGGTTGCGTATTTTAATATGCTGCTATACTAAGGGTAGGTAAGGTGTTAGCTGCGCTGGAAGCATAGGGCTAACAGGCGGCGCAGGGCCATGCGGCTAACCAACAATAGGAGGATGCGCTATGACTACGTCAATCGATCAATTGTTTACCAAACAACAACGCATTCATTTTGACAGTTGCTGTCAGTATTTTGAATTAGCTTTGTCTTATTTCGGCTATAACGTACAAGCGCAATGCTGTATCGATGATAAGAAAAAAGTTGTCCTTTATGCAGTGAATGTCTTTTATCAAGGGCAGCAGCGTCAGGTATTTACCGCATTAACACTCGATGAATTCTACAAAAAAATGGAGTTAGTATATCAGTTGTACATGTATGCTAAAGATCATCAAACGGATCTTGATGAGGCCTTAGATTATTACCTTGATGAATATCAACAGTTTATTGCGATCCAAGGTGAAATCGATGATTTGCTTAACTGGCAAGACTTCATCGATGAAGAGCTCGGCAAAACCAATAGCTATAGTTACGATATGGTGCTAAGTAGTGAGAATAGAACGCTGCATTAGAGCGTTGGTAATACATTAAATAACGTTAATATTTCAAGCAGGATCATCGCGCCAGCGATTAGTAAAATAATGCCAAGATAGGCTTTACTTAGGAGGTGGTTTTTATTTTGACGCGCACGAATAACCCAGGTCATTGCGGCAGGCAATCCAATTAACAAAATAGCAACAAAAATGCTGGCGTAGCCTAATGCAATAATAAAGCCCTGAGGATAAAAAACAGCAAATAAAAATGGAGGCAAGAACGTAATCACAAAAACAGCCACTTTATTGATATGTGTTGGTCTTTGTAGCCGATATGTATCACGGTTAAAATCAAACAGTCCCAAAGTGACACCCAAAAAGGAGGTGGTTATTGCAACTGATTCAAATAGATAGGCAAAGCTACCAATATGTGTACTGTGGTAGCTGCCAACAATTCCTGCCGAGGTATTGCCACTTTGAATGATGCTTTGGAAGCTTTCAGCACCATAGATAGGAATCGATCCAAGTGTGCATAATACCCATACAAGATAAATGACTAAGGGAATAAAACTGCCAAAAATAATGGCTTTACGCAAAGTTGCGCGATCAGAATTAACATAACTGCGCAGTGTTGGAATGATATGATGGAAACCAAAGGAGGTGATTAAAATCGGGAATGTAATCCAAATAAAATTAAATGAACGTGTTTCAACATCAAGCAAGGTCTGTTGAATGCTTGGCACGATCGCAACAACAAAGGCAAAGAATGCCAGAAATTTAATAAGCATTAAGGTCTTATTGGCATGATCAACGGCGCGCGTGCCAATATAGACAAAGAAACCCAAAATCAAAATGAAAATCGCGCTATTTACTGCATTAGGTAAAAACAATCCTAATCTATTTAAGCCACTGGCAACAAGATTGCCGCCGCCAGCACTATACGCTGCTGTTAATGAGTAGAGCAATAATAGGTATGAAACCCATGTGATGAGCCGTCCCCCTTTACCTAAAGTTGCATGTGCCATACGACTAAAGTTCGTACCGTTAGGCATGGCAAGATTTACTTCGGCTAACAACAAAGCGGTGAGCATCATAACAAACCAAACCATAATCAATAGCAAGCTTGCCAACCAAAAGCCGCAAGCAGCAACTGTAGCAGGAATGGCGAGCATCCCAGCACCAACACTTGTGCCAGTGATGATCATGGCAGAACCAAATCCGCGTGAAGATAACAACATAATTATTTCTAATGGATAATATAAAGTTTAGGCATTGTAACGATGAATCAAAGCTTCAGCAATGCTGTTAGTCACTGATTAAAGGTCTGTTATTTAAGGTAATCATACTGCTTACACTTACACGCTTACACTCATTGTGCTAGTAATTGTACAGCTTAAGTTAGCGTTTGCATCACTTTGTACCGTGCACTTAATTGGGAAGGATATTGTAGAGGTTCTTTTGCTATTAGCATTATTCGTGTTAGTCAACTGAACATATAAGTTCGCAATGTAATATTTACTACCACTTGGCTGACCGGAGACTGCTTGAGGTGTGTAGCTGATATTGGTAATCGTTGACTTATCAGTAATTGTTACAGGTAGACTAAATGTCTGGCTACAATCACTAAAGCTGCTTGAAGTGCAAAACGAAATGCGATTATAGGTTGATAAATTAAAGCTAATTTTAATGCTATTGCTGCTTGATGCTTCATTAAATGGAGAAATTCCATCAGTATTATTAGTATTAGCAATGGTATAAGTATATTTGTCTTGCTGAGGGCTAAATTGTAACAATGGGTTGGTTGTTGAATTGGATGGGTAATAACCACCAGAGGAATTGTTGTAGTTGCTATAAGGGTTATTGTAATTAGATGAACTTGTGCTTGCGCTATCGTTGTTTTGATTTTTTGCTTTTGCGGCGTCATCTGCCGATTTATCTTTATTATCCTGCGTGCTTGGTTGTTGTTGCTTTTGTTGGTCTTTATATCGATCATTATATCCTTCTGGTATTGGTGCACCACCGGGTAAGAAAATCGGACTATTCATTGCTTCACGATCCATTGGCGAATTAGCTTTATTCACTTTTTGGGGTGTGGTTGGCGCATGTTTTTGCCTTGTCTTTTGTAGCGCTTGCACTTCGCTCATCAGGTGATTAAGCGTTTGTTGATTTTGCATCAATAAATCTTTGAGCAAAGGTTTGATTGATAGTGGGTCACTTTTATCTAACGACTTGGATGAATTGGTATTAGCAAATACGCCGTGGGTAGCCACTAAGCTCAGCAATAAGATTAAGCATTTTCTATTCATAACAACAATACAACATAAATAAATTATAGATGATTGTATAAGAAAAACACTGCAGATTAAAGTTTTGATGCAAAGACACTGGCAAATAGCAAAGCAAGTGGCGAAACCTGAATGCTCTCAATAAAAGGATTATCGACTTTTTTGATAAATTTTTTCACGCATAACATCTGTTGCTGATGTAATGAAACCAATGGTTTAAGCAGCTTAATTTGTGCCGCTGTCAGGTTTGAATTTCGTTTTAAAGTATGAATGTGTTGCATTAATTCATTCATTACTTTGCGAAAGTTTTCTTTCGTGATTTGTGGCGTTAGCGCACTGTGCAAAATAATATTGCGTGAAAAATGTTTGCCAATCATCAATATGTGGCGTAATAACTCATCGATGTGGTTTAAAGTTTTGATTTGATCTGTTTCATCAAATTGAAGGGTACGTGCTTTAAGTCTAGCAATACCAAGAAAGCTTTTGCTCAGATCAAGAGAGTCTTGATAATTGCGCCCTTCAGCAATCGTCTGCAAGGCGTAATCCAAGTCACTGGCTAAACATTCTTGCAATATATCAAACTCAAAATTCTGACACAAAGTAGTAAGCAACGGGTGGTCACGACGATCCTTTAAATTGGTTAAAGCCTGCTGCCACCATTGTAGTTTTTGTAGACTAGGATAAGGTTCTGAGTATAGCTCAGATGCTTTAAGCCATTGATATTTTAACTGATCCAAGGCATAAAGAACTTTTGTCTTAGCAACAGAGCAATGGCGATAAGCATAATAATAAATAGATCCTGGTCGCGGGGTGTTTTCGCCTAGACAAGCGTATAGATAATCCACTGGCGTAATTGCTCCAAATTTGAAATTTTTAAATCATAGTCATCATCATTCATCGTATTTGCTTCATAACCATAATCAGCGAAAATGCGATAGCAATGTGCGTGTTTGGCAGCCAACATATCTGGCTTGGTATCACCGATATAAGCAGCATGTTGCGGTATTTTATTAAGCGTTTTAAGTGCATGGATGATTGGCATAGGGTGCGGTTTTTTATAAGATAAATCATCCGCACAAATCACGATTTTAGCATCCTGATAGTGTGGCACTTTAGCAATCACTGCTTCCGTTAATGTGCGTGTCTTGTTAGTGACAATTCCCCAGCTAAGCTGTTGCTGATGTAAAGCATTCATTAACTCATGTGCGCCAGTAAAGGAGTGCGTCATCTCAGCTGCATGTTGTTGATAATGCATAAACGCATCATGCTTTAACGTATCCAATTGCTCACGAGTAAGCTGTTGATTAATTTTTTTTAATAGAAATTCAACACCGCGACCGGCATGCTGCCTTAGTGTGTCGGCATTAAAGTCAACTTTGAGCTTATGGCAGGCAAATGCATACTTGATCGCATCAAAGATGCCATCTGATGAATCAAGTAAGGTGCCATCAAGGTCAAACAATAATAGATCAAGCGGGTATTTAGGGTTCTTTGGTAAATGCAGCGATGTAGTTAACATCAGCATTACCTCCTAAAGATAGGTTTTTAGTCAATGGATTATAATGCACACCTTTGATTTTAGTGACTCGAAGTCCATGTTTTTTTGCAGTATTAATTAACTCAAGCGGCTTAATATACTTACTATATTCATGTGTGCCTTTAGGAATAAGTCCCATAACGTATTCCGCCATGACAATGGATAGCGCAAAGGATTTTATATTGCGATTTAATGTCGAGAAAAACACCCAACCACCTGCTTTACAAAGCTCGGCACATGAGCGAATAATGCTCTCAGGATCAGGCACATGCTCAAGCATTTCCATACAGGTGACGATATCAAAACTTTGCGGCTCATTTTGCGCTAGATTTTCAACTGAGTCTTTTAAGTAACGAATCGAAAGGTTTGACTCTAGTAGATGAAGCTTGGCAACACTCAAAGAGGCTTCAGCAAGATCCAGTCCGGTAACGACTGCATTTTTCTTAGCGAGTGCCTCAGAGAGAATACCACCGCCACAACCAATATCAGCAATATTTAATTGCGCCAAATCGCCTGCGCATTCTTCAATAAACTGCACACGCAAGGGATTGACTTGATGCAATGTGCGAAACTCACCATCCTCACACCACCATTGGTGCGCCAGTGCACTAAATTTATTAATTTCAGCTTGATCAACATTCATGATAGTTTATTGCTTCTATGTTGCTGTTTTAGAATTTAGATCATCATAACAAACCGCGCTATTGTTGCGATATAAAAAATTACCAAATAGCGAATGGTGAGAACGCTGATCCCAATTGCAAGACGATTTACGATGAGGATACATGAATTGTTCAGTTGATCGCTCGTAAAATAAATTATTAGCGCTATACTGAGAAAACGGCAAATACTTGCAGTTGAAAGCGACAAGGATGACGGGTTTTGAAGATATTTGAACGAATCAAAAAGACTAGAAAAGCAAAAAAAGTCGACAAGCTCATCGGCAAACAAATATTCTGGCGTGTCCTGATCAGCACTATTGTATTGCTTGTTCTATTATCTTCTACTGTTTTTGTTCTGTCATTTTATCCTTTTTATCAACAAACACAGCGCACAATTAATCATTATTATGAAGAAGTGTTAGACAGTTATAAAACAGAGATTCAACTATCTTTATCAGAGGCAAGAAGTCTTGCATTGCAGATAAGTAGCCGTACGCAAGCGGCATGGTTGACCGAAGAAATTCAGCGCAAATACCAGCATGGTGCCCCCATTATGGATGAAGTTAATGCCTTAAAACAAATTCTCGCGTCAGCGCTTGTCTCAAGTGCTGCTTTACAATCAATACAACGATTTGAAAGCAATGGACATCTACTAGTTGAAGTAGGCGCAAGACAACGTCAACATTTTGATAAAAAAGCACTTACCTTTGCCGTTGATGGCAGCGGACTAACTGTAATTGTAACTAGCCCAATCTATACACGGATGGGGCAAGATCGAAAAATCATTGGCTATGATCGGCTTTCTTTTGACTTAAGCAAACTATTGAATAAGTTTGAGTCTGAAAATTTGACACAGAAGCGTGATTTTTATTGGTTTATCAAGATTGGTAGCTCATGGCGGGCAGTAAGCTCAGGTTTTGCCAACAATCTCACGACATTGCCAAGCGAAGTATTAACGCAATTAAAAACACAAGAACATTCCAACCTTTTGATCCAAGATAAAAAATACTACTTTGAACGCATTAATGGACAACAAGTATTGGCGTTGAGTGTCAACAAAAAAACGGTTGCCTCAAGTGTTTGGCGGAATTTATCACATATCCCACTAACAATCTTGGGATTTGTTATCATTTTTATCTTATTGCTATACCTTTTATTGCGCCCCATGCTCAATAAATTCATCGTTGAAAATAGTCGATTTTATCAACTACTGAATGAGGATGAACAGACTGCTTTACCAAATCGTAGATATTTCGAAACAGTATTTGAAAACATGTTAGTGGAAGCAAATAAAAACAATAAAAAAGTGGCATTACTTCATATCGATATCGATCATTTTAAAAATATAAATGACAGCTTTGGCTACTATTTCGGTAATGTTGTATTGCGCGAGATTGCCACTCGTTTAAAATTGAGTGTGCGTAAAAGTGACTTTGTCGCACGTATTGGCGGTGACGAGTTTGTGATTGTGCTTAAAGATATTTGCGCCCTAGATGATCTCAAACTCGTTATAAGTCATTTGTTTGCAGTGGTTCACCAGTCAATTTTAGTCAACGATTATCCCATCAGTCTTAAAGCAAGTATAGGAGCGGCAATATCACCAGAGCATGCAAATGATCGCGAGACATTAATGCAATATACCGATATGGCAATCAGAGACTGTAAAAAAGCAGGTGGCAATAGTTATTGTATCTTTAATGAAAATATAGGCGCCCGTTATTTTCGCCAACTAGAGCTAGGTAAGCATTTAGCTAATGCGGTAAAAAACAATGAGTTTTACCTTATGTTTCAGCCGATCATTCATTTAAATGATAATCAACAAATGCATTTTGAAGTATTGCTTCGTTGGCATAATCGTTATTTGGGTGAGGTGTCACCGAGTGAGTTCATTCCTGTTGCTGAGGAGCTTAAGCTGATTGTTGAGCTTGGCACTTGGGTTATCCGCCAAGCCTTTTACCAGCTTTATCAGTGGCATGATGATGAAGCAATTACCCATAAACCAAGTATCTCCATTAACCTCTCAGCCGTACAGATAAATAATCCTTCGGTTTTGTTGGCATTTTTAGAACGCTTGATGACGCAAATGGATATCCCTAGTGAATACGTTACCTTTGAAGTTACCGAAACGGTGATTATGGAAAATGTAGACAATACATCTCAAGTGCTAAATACCCTTAAAAATATGGGATTTAAAATATCAATTGATGATTTTGGTACGGGATTTTGTTCGCTGAGTTATTTGACTCACGCCCAAATTGATAATATCAAAATTGACAAAATTTTTATTGATGATATGTTAATCAATGTTAATAATAAGCTTATTATTGAGAGCATTATTGATTTGAGCCACCGTTTAGGGAGCACTGTGGTCGCTGAAGGCGTTGAAACCATTGAGCAATATCAATTATTAAAACGATTGCAGTGTGACTACATTCAAGGCTATTATTTCAGTGTGCCATTATCCGCCTATGATGCAACCCATTTTATAGAGCGCAAACCGCATCAGCAATTGTTTTAGTTATTATGTAATAGTGATACATCCATCGTAAAGCATTCTGCGGTGTTTAGTTGCAAAGGAAAAAATTCTGTAAAATGCCTTGTGATGGGTATATGATAAGCCTCATGCAAAAATCGCTTTGGAAATCAGGAAATGGCAATCTCGCAGCAGGAATTAAAGCACATTCTCACGCTTTCAAAACTCAGTGCCAAGCCGAAAGAGTTGGTACAGTTTGAATATGATCTTAATAATATTTTTAATCTATTTGACAACCTTAAGTTGGTGGATACACATGAGATTAAACCAATGATTTCACCGTTATTAAGTCATTATCCAGCACGTGAAGATGCACCTCAAGCACAAAACCATGAACAGGATTTTAAGCGCATCGCGCCTGAATTTAGCGAACACTATTTTATTGTGCCAAAAGTCATTGAATAAGAGGAGGTTTTGTGAGTATTTTAAAAACATTGCGCCAAAAGCTCGATAGCAAAACCATAAGTGCCGTCGAATTAGCAACAGAATATCTAACCGAAATAAAGCGTAAAAATGAAGCTTTAAACGCTTTCATATCAATCAATTATTCACAGGCTTTAGCACATGCTAAAGAAATGGATGATTTAATAGGTAAAGGTGAGACGACTTTGTTAACTGGGATTTCTATCGCACACAAAGATAATCTATGTACTGATATATTAACCACAACCTGTGGATCAAAGATATTAAGCAATTATAACTCACCATTTAATGCCACGATTGTTGATAAACTCGAAAAACAAGGCATGACGTTGCTTGGTAAAACCAATATGGATGAATTTGGTATGGGCTCAACCAATGAGCATAGCTTTTTTGGTGCCGTTAAAAACCCTCATGACTTAAATCATGTTTCAGGCGGCTCATCCGGTGGTTCAGCCGCTGCTGTTGCCGCTGGACTTACACCCTTTGCTACAGGTAGTGACACGGGTGGATCCGTAAGACAACCAGCAAGCTTCTGTGGTATTACTGGGATAAAACCAAGTTATGGTACGTTGTCACGCTATGGCTTAGTGGCTTATGGTTCGTCTTTTGATCAAGTGGGGGTGTTAGCGCATTATGCCGAGGATTGTGCTTATTTACTGCAGGCAATGGCAGGCAAAGATAATCATGATGGCACAAATATTGCAACTGATCCGGATTTTTTTACCAAATCATTACAACAAGATATCACAAACCTGAGTATTGGTGTGGATAAGCAATTATTGTCAAAACTCTCACCTGAGGCACAAGAACTGTTTCAGGAGTGTATTGCTGTTTACCAAAAGCAAGGTGCGAAGATTAAAGATATTCAATTGCCCGATTTGCAAGCTGCTGTTTCAAGCTACTATATATTGGCACCGGCTGAGGCTGCCACTAACTTAGCCCGCTTTGATGGGGTACGTTATGGCTATCGCAGTGAGCAGGCAAATACACTGGATGAGTTATATATCAACAGTCGCACAGAAGGATTTGGCGCGGAGGTCAAACGCCGTATTGTCATGGGCAACTATGTATTAGCAGCTAGTCAATACGATGCTTATTACCACAAAGCCCAGCAAGTGCGCGCCAAATTAAAGCAAGACCTTGATGCAATTTACCAAAATGTCGATATGGTTTTACTGCCAACAGCCGCAACGACTGCTCCAAAACTAGGGGCGCAAAAAGATCCAGTAACCACTTATTTATCGGATATGTATACATTGATTGCGAATTTAACAGGAGCTCCAGCGATTTCATTCCCTATTGGAAATATTGAACATTTACCATTTGGTGCGCAATTGATGACTAACAACTTCCAAGATCATTTATTGCTACAAGCAGTTTGTGCGTTTCAGCGTGAAACAGACTTTCATCTGCCACAGCAACTATTACAAGGAGTCGGTGCATGAGTTATGAAATGGTCATTGGACTTGAAGTGCATGTCCAGCTACAAACACAAACCAAAATATTCTCAAATTCTGCAACGCTATATGGTCAGGAGCCAAACACACAGGTAAGTTTCCTTGATATTGCTTTACCTGGCACTTTGCCTGTTGTTAATAAAAAGGCAATCGATATGGCGGTGATGTTTGGTTTAGCCGTTGATGCAACAATTTCAAAGAATAGTTTTTTTGCACGCAAGAATTATTTTTATCCAGATTTACCCAAAGGCTATCAAATCAGTCAATCTAATAATCCAATTGTGCAGAATGGTCAGCTTGAGATTACAACGAGTAAGGGCCTTAAAACCATTCGCATTGAACGCGCTCACCTTGAAGAAGATGCGGGAAAATCAGTGCATGATTTTATTGGTGATCAAACTGGTCTGGACTATAACCGTGCCGGCATGCCATTATTGGAGATTGTGACACACCCTGATTTTCGTAGCGCTGAAGAGGTGATCTGTTATCTTAAAGATCTTCATCAACTGGTGCAGCATTTGGGGATTTGTGATGGCAATATGCAAGAAGGCTCATTTCGTTGTGATGTTAATCTATCGATTCGCAAACCCGGTGATGATCTTGGCACAAGAGCTGAGCTTAAGAATATCAATTCATTTCGCTTTATCGAAAGTGCCATTCATTATGAGTATCAGCGTCAAGTCAATGTCCTTGACAAAGGTGGCATAATCACTCAAGAAACAAGGCTTTATGATCCAGATAACAATGAAACACGCAGCATGCGTAGCAAGGAAAATGCCTTTGATTATCGCTATTTCCCTGAGCCTGATTTATTGCCCATTATCTTATCTAATGAAGAAATTGAAAACATACATTCACAGATGCCACTATTGCCAAAAGTGCGACGTGAAACCTATGCTAAGGCGCTTAATGCTGATGAGGTCAACTTCTTAATGGATAACCCGACAATCGCGGATTACTATGGTGCATTGGCAAAAAGCATTCCAGCAAGAACCGCATATAACTGGGTCGCCGTTGAGTTGCAAGCTGTGTTTAATCGCGCACAAAGCACATTTGATGCAAAGCGCGTGCCTGTTGAGATATTACTTGAAATTATTGCTAGTGTTGACAAGGATGAGATTTCTTTAAAATCTGCCAAAGCTGTATTACAACACTATTATGAGCAACCACAAGCGATACAAAGCATTGTTGATCAATTGGGCGTGCGCCAAAGTAATGACCTTGGGTTCGTTGAAAGCTTGGTTGATGAGATAATCTCCAACAACCCACAACAAGTGCAAGATTATCGTGCCGGAAACAAGAAGCTTTTGAGTTTCTTTGTCGGTCAGATTATGAAAAATAGCAAAGGCAAAGCAAATCCTAAGCAAGTGAATGAAATACTAAATAAGAAACTGGATGCATAACTTCAGTATTTAAGGATATAAATGTGCGCATAAAACATTGGATATTATTGATATTAATCATCGCTTTATTTGTGGTATTGGTGCTATGATGCGTATTTTTTCTAAATTAACCCTACTTGCGATTTGTATTGCATCAGGTGCTAGTGGTGCTTGGTTTTATCAACATTATACGGCTAGTGATAATGTGAAGTTTTATCCAAGTGTGGCCCAAGTAAAAGCGATTAGCCAACTGGCAAATAGTGGTCAATATATCGCGCAAGCACAGGCACAGATCACACAGATATTACAAGAAATGTACCGACCATTTGACTGGAAGGTGAAAATCAATTGGAGTTAACTTAAATGGATAAACAAACGATATTAATTACCGGCTGCTCACATGGCGGTATTGGTTACGCTACAGCGCAATATTTAAAAGCACAAGGATATCGCGTTTTTGCCTCCGCTAGAAAGCCAGAGGATGTTAAAAGACTCACGGCTGAAGGTTTTGAAACTTACTTGATTGATGTGTTAGATGATTCGCAAATAGATGCAGCATTGGCTGATATTCTACAAAAAACAGGGGGCACGTTAGATGTGTTATTTAATAACGCCGGATATTCACAAGCCGGTGCTTTAGAAGATATTCCGACAAAACACGTCAAAGAGCAGTTTGATACTAACTTTTTTGCGCTTCATAATCTCACATGCAAAGTACTCAAAATTATGCGTAAGCAAGGCTATGGCAAGATTATCCAACATGGCTCTGTTTTGGGATTAGTATCACTTAAATATCGCGGGGCATATAATGCTAGCAAATATGCGATAGAGGGATTGGTTGATACGATGCGCCAAGAACTACGAGGTTCCAATATTCATATGAGCATACTTAATACTGGACCGATCAGCAGTAAAATCAGAGAGAATTCGATGAAAACGGTTAAAAATATTGAGCTTAAAACTTCAGTGCATTTAAGTGATTATAAAAAACTGATGTCAGGAAATCATAAGCCTGTGCCATTCAATGAAGAGCCGATAGCAGTGGCTAAGGTGGTTGAGAAAATTCTTAAAGCGAAAAATCCAGCACCACGCTACAGTATCACTAAATTTACCAGTATTGCTAAATTATTGAAATGGGTGCTATCCAGTCGCGCCCTTGAGCGAATATTAAGTAGATTTTAATAAAGGAATATCATCGATGTCACCACAACGCGCCTTTTTGCTTAACTGTATACGTCATCCGAGTATTTTATATTTCTGTATTTTGCCTGTTTATGTCCCTATTCGCGCATTAGCAGAAAGTATTTCAAGCTTTAACCAAGTTTTTAAAGATGACTTTGAACGTTTATATTTCTTCTCAGATATGCTGATTATTGGTGCGATTTTGGGGCTCATTACTTGGCTTACCGTCATGCTGACTGAAAAACTTGTCAAAGATGTCAAACAAAAGTCAGACGCCCTGACAGTGGTTGGTTTCTTCTGTCCATTTTTATTGATGCTGACCACCTATATCCTGCTCTCTGGAAAATTTGGCGGTGGTGCGCTTTACATGACGATGGGGGTGCATTTCTTTTTACTATCGTATCTCGGCAATCAAGTCGTATTGCATACTAAACGTTATCAACTTGTCGCAGAAAACTCACTTTCCAATGAGATTAAAAACAACCTAATGTCTTTTATTGTCAACACTCTTGGGATTATCGTCACCATTTTGTTTGTAGGCTTCTCTTTTTTAAATCTGCTGCTACCTTTTACTCTGACAACTTCGATTTGTGGCGCGGTTTTTTACTATTTTCGCTTTGTGCGTAGCATTGAAACCTTCAATATACAGGTGTTTTTAAAATGCCTTTTATCCTTTGCTATGGGCGCATTATTAGCACTGCTGTGTGGTGCGTTAATGTATCGCTGGCATAATATCGCTGATGTGCTTGTTATTGTGATTATTGCTTTTTTGAGTATTGCCATTGCTGTCAAAACCAAGCCACGTTATGTCATGCTTTGCATCAATGGCGCAAGTCAATACAGCATCGTTGTTTATGTGTTGATGTCATCGGTGTTGCTGTTTTTATTCAACGATCAATTGTCACAAATCTATCAAGCGGTTTATCCATTAGAGCCTGTATTTTCATTAATTGTCGTCATCATTGGTTTACGCCTTATTTTGTGTAAAAAAAGCCAAACGACTGATGCCTCCATCCGCCAAAATATCTTTTTATTTGGTCTGTTGATGTTGCCGCTATTGTGGTGCTTTTATACCATTGGTTCAGCCAATATAGCTTGGGTATTGCTTGCCGTTATTGTGTTTTTTATTATTTATGCGATTGTCGAATACGTCGTCATGTTTAACCTAAGGCAAATCATCTTTACCAATCAATATTCAAACCAAACAAATACCTTATTAAGCACCTATCTTAATATCTTATACCAAGGGTTTATTCCAGTGATTTATTTAAGCATTGCCTCATTGCTGCATCGTTACTCAACGATGGCGTTTAAAGATGTATTGTTATCTAGTTTGCTCATACTTGTAGTGTTGGTGATTATATTTAATTTCATTACACAGCTCACGTTACGAAAGTGCTAACACATGCGTTGACAATACGCTTGATTTAGACAGAATAAAATTGCTTTTAAAAATCTAAGGAAAATTTATGAAAGAAATCGTGCAAACCAATAATGCACCACAAGCGATAGGTCCTTATGTGCAAGCAGTTAAGATCAATGGCATGCTCTATACCTCAGGACAAATTGCCTTAAATGCCAACGGTGAATTAGTCCAAGGTGATATTAAAGGGCAAGCAACACAAGTAATGCAAAATTTAAAAGCCGTTGTTGAAGCCGCCGGCAGCAGTATGAACAAATTGATTAAAACTACCTGCTTTATTAAAAATATGGATGATTTTGTTGCTTTTAATGAGGTTTACGCGTCATTTTTTCAAGGGGTAACACCACCGGCACGCTCATGTGTTGAAGTCGCACGCTTACCCAAAGATGTGTTAATTGAAGTCGAGGCAATTGCCACGCTTTAACCAATCGACTTTCTTTTTGCTCCACAATCTGAGCGATCGTAGACGGGGAACCCCGGGTTTAGCCCGAGGACATCTCAACTAGCACACCTCTCAGTTGATGGGAGAGGTCGTGCAACAGGTGAGACAGAACAAAACACGACTTACTCTTGCCTTACGCTTGCTTCGTCACTACGCATGCAGATTTGCCATTAAGATAATCTGTTTGCGTGCCAACCATATACCAAAGGTGACAATACAGCCAAGAATGAAACTGAGTAAAAACAACATCTCCCAGCCCCAAGCTGCTTGGACATTGCCTGCTAACGGCCCTACTAACACACGTCCTAATGAGTCAATCGAGCTTAGTACCGCAAACTGTGTCGCTGAGAAACTTTTATTGACCAAGCTCATAATCATTGCCACCAATACAGCTGTACCCATCGCACCGACCATATATTCAACGGCAACCGATATAACCATTAAATAATAATTTTTGCCTTCAAATGCTAACCACATATACATCAAATTAGCAGCTGCCATCATAAAACCAAATACCAAGAATGTACGAAACAAACCAAAGCCTTTGGCTAACATGCCACCCAACACTAGACCAATAAAGGTAAATATTAAGGCATTGGTTTTATACGACACAGCAATCGTGACTTTATCAAAGCCAAGTTCGGCAAAGAAGACGGTATTAAGTGAAAATGCTAGCGCATCACTAAACTTGTAAAAAATAATAATTAAAAGCACAACAATCGCCACTGCAAAGCCGCGACGGGTAAAGAAATCATAAAATGGCAAAACAACCGCATCAGCAAAAGTTTTAGGGCGGTTGTCCACTGAAGCTTCTTTCGCTAAAAAAGTACCAACCATTGCCACTGCAAAAAACGGGATAAGCGCAAAAATACCGTTTTGCCAGTTATTATCAAAGTATTTAACCATAATTAATAGAAAGGCGCCTGTGACCATCATTGCCACACGATAGCCTAAGACAGAGACAGAACTCCCCAAGGCGCGCTCATCCTCATCTAACACTTCTGTTTGATAGGCATTAATCGCAATGTCTTGTGTTGCCGAGAAAAAGCAAATTGCCAAGGCAATACCGGCAATAATCAATGGTGATTGCGCAGGTGAAAATTGACTCAATAAAAACACACAGACAATTAATAATAATTGCATTAATAAAATCCAGCTTTTGCGTCTGCCAAGGAATTTAAGGTTTACCTGATCAATCACAGGCGACCATAGATACTTTATCGTATATGGCAATGCTACCAGCGTTAATAAGCCAATATCTTGAATACTGATCCCTGCTTCGTGATACCAGTAAGTGAGCGACGATGCTGTAAGCATTAAAGGTAGTCCTGAAGAATAGCCCAAAATAAACATCACCAGCATTTTTCGATTTTTAAATAAGCCGGTAATACTGTCTATGGTTGCGGCTTTTAGTTGTTGTGAAAAGCTACTCATTTTCTACCCAACCCTTACCTAAAAGCGTTGTGTTATTTTGATTATTAACAAACGTTGTTTGGCGTTGCGCCAAACAATCAAATATAATGTTATATGCCAATGTGAGTGAAAAATGAAGCCACTTTATAATCACGGTCATATCCGGTGCTTATGTTTATTTAAACAATATATCGAAACCAGTCTGCAAAAGATACTGTTAGGGATTAATTTTAAATAGTACTGCTTTTACCCAAATATAATGCTTAGTTCTTACTTTATATGGTTTTGAGACACAAAGCCTAGATTCGCTAAATTTTGAAAATAAATAACGCTTATAACACTATTAGTTCTTTCAATTTCACATATTGGCGCGAATTTCATACACTTTTGCTAAATTATTTTATAGGAGTTATATATGAAGTTACGTTCTATTTTTTTAGTGTCAAGCTTAGCGTTAAGCTCAGGTGCAGTTTTTGGGCATGGTGCATTGTCCTTTCCAGATAGCAGGCAATGGTTGTGTTCAGGAGGGGCGACACCTAATAATAATGTGTCGTGGAATGGTCACAATGGTGCAGATGTATGTAGTGTTAATTTGCATGGCGAAGGTATCAATCAGGTCATTACTGATTGGAGTGGCGTGGCTCAAGGGGCGGCAGCAGGTTGGTCAAATGATCCATCTTATATCAATGATTCACGTAGTGCACATATTGCTATTATGGGTGGTAAAGATGCGCCGATTTGCTCTGCAAACTTAGCAAAATATCGCAGTTTAGAAGATAGTGAATGGACAGTTGATCAAGGCGATAATCTCTACCCTGTTAAACTTGAAGCAGGTGAAAATAAGTTCACTTATGCAGTAACTGCACCTCATAAAACTTATGGTAAAGGTTATATTGATATTTATATTACGCGTGATGATTGGCAAATCAATAAAGCATTGACTTGGAATGATCTGGAAGAAAAGCCCATTTGTCATTATGTGCCGACTACGAGCGAATCAGCTTTGCAATCTCCAGGATTAGGTGGTTTTGAAAATTTCACATGTACAATACCTGAGTCTAAAGTAGGTCAGCATGT
Organism: Cysteiniphilum sp. GTC20157; assembly: GCF_055396795.1. Taxonomy (NCBI): domain Bacteria; kingdom Pseudomonadati; phylum Pseudomonadota; class Gammaproteobacteria; order Thiotrichales; family Fastidiosibacteraceae; genus Cysteiniphilum; species Cysteiniphilum sp. GTC20157. The sequence goes on from NZ_AP044698.1 coordinate 234,882, forward strand.
TATTTACGCGGTATGGCAGCGTGATGATAGTGCTGAAGCCTTTTATTCTTGCTCAGATGTAGTGATCGGCAATGATACGCCACCGCCACCAGTGGATGTTGTATGGCAAAAAGTAAAGAATGTTTATGGAGAAAGTACTCTGCCTAGTCTAGATATTAAACCGGAAGATACGGTGACTGTTGACGTCTGCACCGTGGATGCGCATAGCCAGTGCTATGCAGCTTCTTATCAACCTACATCAGACAATGATGCAAAATTGTGGCAACAAAAGCTAGCGCAGCAATTCAATCAAAGTCATGACCAGAAGGAAGTGCAAATTGGCGTGCTTAGTCGTGATGGTAAAGCGATCGAAACCAATTCATCTTCAGGTTACAGTGTTTATCAGGCAAAAACGTCGCCAGTAAACTATCAATGGCGTATCGAACATCATGCGGTAACGCCAGAACCAATTGAAAGTGTGTGGACGCCACTTGCAGGTAAAGAGGGTAGTGCTGTCTTTGGCGCTCAATCAGAGAGTCATTATAAACAAAATGACCAACTTAACTTCAGGTTATGGCGCAGTGATGTCTTTGATTCTGGGCGTTTAGGTGGTTATGAAGAAGCGATCGAAGTGCCAATGGTGATCGATAGGTTGGCAACGTGGAAATCACAATATATTGCCAAGTTAAATAATGAATTGCATGCATATGGCGTTGTCATCGGCGTCTTACAAGATGATGACACCGTTAAGCCGATCGATGGTGTTGATAATATCGTTTATATCAATACGGAGATCGAGCAGAGTAATCATATTGAATATACTTGGCTTTTGGAAAATAAAGGACAAGTCTCTCCGGAGCCAACGCCAGATTTACCAGAGTGGTCAAATGGTCTTGGCAGCTATCAATTAGGCAGTAAAGTTGTTAGAAATGGTGTGACCTATACTTGTACTGGGCACGAAGGTTGGTGCAATCAAAGCGTTTATGATCCAGCAGGTCATTTTGGTCATGGCACTTGGACTAAAGACTAAAGTGGAGAGTAATTAATGGGAGGAAGAAAAGGCTATGACCATATTCCAGCCCACTTTGATTTTGTAAGCGCTGGCTGAGCGTAAGTCGAAGCCTCTATGGCGTGTGATTTTCCCAAGCTTCCCCACTTCGACTGATGCTCAGCGCATCGCTTCGACTTACGCTCAGGGTACGATGAACACTTGTGGGTGAATATTTAGTCTTAGCCGAAAAAAAGTTTGATTTAAACTGCCTCATCATCCGTCTCACCAGTGCGGATGCGAATAACTTCTTCAAGGTGGGTGATGGTGATTTTGCCCGCCCCAATCTTATCGGCTTTATTTGTGTCAATGATGGCCTTTATAAAGTCTTGTTGTTGATCATCTTTGCAGATGATCTCCATCTTAATCTTAGGCAAAAAATCAACCGCATATTCCGCGCCGCGATAAAGCTCAGTATGACCAAGTTGGCGCCCAAAGCCTTTGATTTCAGTGATAGTAATGCCTGTAGCCCCAGTGCTTAATAAGGCTTCGCGTGTGCGGTCAAGTAAATGCGGTTTGATATAGGCTGTAATTAGCTTCATGCTCGAATTGATTTGTCAATTTGGCTGTCTATGCTACATTATGCACTATCTATTAGTAAAGCATTTAAGTGATTGAGTATGAAACTAAACAATAAAATAATCGATGATGTTGCCAGTAAGATTTCCAGTGGTATTCCTAGTGGTTTAAAAACGGTGGCTAGTGAGTTTGAAAATAATTGCAAAAGTGTGTTAAAAGCAAGCTTTGAAAAGTTGGATTTAGTCACGCGTGAGGAGTTTGATATCCAAAAAGAAGTGTTAGCAAAAACACGTTTAAAGCTTGAAGCGCTTGAAAAAAAAGTTGATGAACTTATTGCTGAGCAAGGAAATAAGTAGCAGTTATGTCGCTAGCTACGGTCTTTAGTCGCGCTCAATTGGGGGTGAATGCACCACAAGTAACGGTGGAAGTGCATTTATCGCATGGATTGCCGAGTTTGTCGATCGTAGGCTTACCTGAAGCGGCGGTTAAAGAGAGTAAGGATCGCGTTAGAAGTGCGATCATTAATTCAGGATTGCAATTCCCAAGTAAACGCATCACCATTAATTTGGCACCTGCCGATTTGCCAAAAGAAGGTGGGCGCTATGATTTACCAATTGCCATTGGTATTTTAATTGCATCTCAACAAGTTATAGCACCCGATATTGAGCAATATGAATTTGCTGCGGAGTTATCTTTAAGTGGCAAATTAAGACCGGTAAAAGGTATTTTGCCGTTTGCTATTCAAAGCTTAAAGCATCAACGTAACCTCATTATTGCGGTAAAAAATGAAAGTGAAGTTGCCTTATTGCCAGATCTTCATGCTTATGCGGCTAGGAGTTTGATGGACGTTGTTTTGCACTTATCAAAAACACAGTTTATTAAAGCGGCACAACAAGCAGAAGGCGTGATGTCAGATAATGCGTTTGAATTGGATTTGAGCGATGTCAGAGGTCAGTTTCAAGCCAAACGCGCGTTAGAGATTGCCGCAGCAGGTGGTCATAATCTTTTATTTGTTGGTCCCCCTGGTACAGGTAAAACGATGCTTGCATCGCGATTTAATACGATCTTACCCAAACTTTCGATGGATGAGGCCTTAGCAACGGCAATGGTTGCGTCTATTAAAGGTACCAGTGATGTTGCTGAGCATTTTTATCAGCGCCCATTTCGTGCCCCTCATCATACCTCATCGGCAGTGTCTCTTGTCGGTGGTGGATCAAATCCAAAGCCAGGAGAGATTTCATTAGCGCATAATGGCGTATTATTTTTAGATGAGCTGCCAGAGTTTGATCGCAAAGTCCTAGAGGTTCTTCGTGAGCCACTTGAGTCTGGCAAGATTGTGATCTCAAGAGCCAGTGCACAAGTTGAATATCCGGCTAAATTTCAATTAATTGCGGCGATGAATCCTTGCCCTTGTGGGTTTTTAGGTTCACAGCGCAAAGCGTGTAAAGATACGGATGTGCAAATAAAACGTTATCAACAAAAGCTCTCAGGCCCCCTATTAGATCGCATTGATCTGCAAGTTGAGGTGCTTGAAGTTGAGCATGATGATTTGATTGCAGGCGCACAAGGCGAGTCAAGTCATGATGTCAAAGCGCGTGTGATCAACGCACGCGATCTGCAAATCAAGCGCCAAGGGAAAATTAATGCCGAACTTCAGGGCAAGGAAATTGATCAATTCTGCATTTTAGGGGATAATGAGCGACTGTTGTTGGCGGACGCCATTGAAAAGCTTGGTTTATCGGCAAGAGCGTATCACCGAATCGTTAAAATTGCGCGGACAATTGCTGATTTGGCAGCACAAGAAATGATTGCAAAGCATCATATTCAAGAGGCATTAAGCTATCGTAAATTTGAACGCTTTCAGCAATAAAATAAAAAACGGTAAAATGCGATGAAGAAAATAGGTGCCCAAGCGCTAATATTAATATTGTTTTTGTGGGGAAAGTTAAGTTTTAAAACAGCGCAGCGTATTGGGGCGATGATTGGGGTATTATTTTATTATTGTAAAAGCGATATGCGTCGAATAGCGCGTATTAATATTGATAAATGTTTTCCGGAATTAAGTGACTATCATAAACGCACACTGGTTAAGAAAACTTTACAACAAACCTGTATGACCGGTGCTGAAATGCCGGGAATTTTATTCAAAAATCCGCAAAAACTATTGAAACAAATTCAAGTGGTGCATGGTGGGAATATTGCACAACGTTTATATGAAGAAGGTCGTGGTGTTATGGTTGTAGCACCTCATTTGGGAAGTTATGAAATTGCCTCGATGTATTATTCAAGCAAATATCCTTCGGCGATGTTATACACACCACCGAAGATAAAAACACTGGATAAGCTGATTTTGCGTGCGCGTTCACGCTTATGTGAAAACATGTCACCTGCCAATCAAAAGGGTGTGAAAATGTTATTTAAAGCCCTAGCAAAAAAGGAAGTCATTGCCATGCTAACGGATCAAGTCCCAGTTGATGCTGGAGGTACTTATATTGATTTCTTTGATAACCCTGCCAAGACGATGAATTTTGCTGGAAAATTATATGAGCGCTACAAGCCTGCGGTTGTGTTAAGCTATGCCGTTAGAAATTCTGATGGCAAAGGTTTGACACTGTTTAATGAGGACTTGGAGCCTTTGATTAAGCACTATCAAGCAATTGATGGTATTGAAGATCCAGTGGCTTATGCGTTTACCAAGCGCTTTGAGGAAATTATTCGCCAATATCCAGAGCAATATCAGTGGACGTATAAACGCTTTAAATATCACCCTGATGGGATTGATTATTACAAAAAGGATAAAAAATGAGAACATTGTTTTTAGACGCCTTACAAGGCAAGCCTGTGACACAAACACCGATGTGGATTATGCGCCAAGCTGGGCGCTATTTGCCTGAGTATCGTAAGACGCGTTCACAATTTAGTGATTTTATGCAGATGTGCCGCCATGCTGAAGCTTGTTGTGAAGTAGCTTTGCAACCTTTGGATCGTTATGATTTAGATGCATCCATTGTCTTTTCAGATATTTTAACGATTCCTGAAGCAATGGGTATGGATCTTAAATTTGTCAGTGGTAAAGGGCCAATCTTCTCCTCGCCATTGACAACTTTAGCAGATGTTGAGCGCTTAGATACTCAAGGTGCTATTGATAAATTGCATTATGTGTTCAATGCAGTTTCAACCACTAAACAGGCAATTAAAGATCGTGTGCCATTAATTGGCTTTAGCGGTAGCCCTTGGACGTTAGCGGCTTACATGGTTGAGGGTCAGGGTTCAAAACAGTTTACGCAATTGCGTAAGATGCTTTATAGCGCGCCAGAAGTATTGCATAAGTTATTGTTTGATCTAAGTGTTGTGATTATTGATTATCTCGATGAACAGATTAAAGCGGGAGCTGATGCTGTGATGATCTTTGATACATGGGGTGGCATGTTGGCACAAGGCAACTATGCGGCCTTTTCATTGGGTTACATGCAAAGGATTACAGCTGAGCTTAAAAAACGTCATCCGCATGTGCCGGTGACACTTTTTACTAAAGGCGGTGGATTGTGGTTAGATCAGCTGATTAAAACCGACTGCGATGGTATTGGTATTGATTGGAATATTGATGTGGCACGTGCAAGACAAGCCGTTGGTAATGAATTTGCGTTGCAAGGCAACTTAGATCCTGCGGCACTTTATGGCAGTGATCAAAGTATTATTGACTCGGTAAAAAGCATCGTCACAAGTCAAGCACCATATAGTCGCTTTGTCTTTAATCTAGGGCACGGCGTATATCCAGACATTTCACCGGATAAAGTTAAAATAATGGTTGATGCAGTGCGTGAGTTCGGTGCCAAAAATTGAGTGAATTAGAGATTAGAAACTGAAGTTAAAAAGATATAAAAATAAAAAATAACGATAGAAACATAGCGATGAAGAAAATAAAAAGATTTGAATTTAAACGCAACCCTGAAAGCAATGAAATGTGGGTTGAAACTGATTTGCATGGTAAGAGTTTATTAACGCTTGCCTCTTTAAATAAGGGGACTGCCTTTAGTGAGCGTGAGCGTCAAGAATTTGGCTTGTTGGGTAAATTACCTTTCCAGATTGAATCATTGGAAGAGCAAAAAACGCGTGCCTATCAGCAGTATAAATCTTTCAGGAGTAACATCGGGCGCTATAGTTTTTTAAAGAACTTGCACAATATCAATGAGACATTGTTTTATCGATTAGTGCGCGATAACCTCAATGAAATGTTGCCAATTATCTATACACCAACAGTTGGTGAGGCAGTGATGCGCTATAGCGAGCAATTCTTGTCTCCTCGAGGACTTTATATTGCTTATCCAGATCGCTATAAAATGCGCGAGATTCTACGTAATCGTACCAATTCAGATGTTGATATTCTTGTAGTCAGTGATGCGGAAGGCGTGTTAGGGATTGGTGATCAAGGTGTTGGCGGTATTGAAATACCGGTTGCTAAGCTGATGGTTTATACGCTGTGTGCGGGTATTAATCCTGGGCGTTATTTACCGGTGTTTTTAGATGCAGGCACTAATAATAAAAAGTTATTAGAAGATCCGTTATATCTTGGTTGGCGTCATCAGCGTGTGCGCGGTGAGCAGTATGATGAAATGGTTCAGTTATTTATTGAGGCAGTTCAAGATGAAATGCCAGAGACATTCCTACATTGGGAAGACTTTGGACGTGATAATGCGCGTAAAAATTTAGTAAAATATCAAAATGAAATTTGTAGCTTTAACGATGATATGCAAGGTACTGCTGCCGTTGCGTTAGCAGGTTTGATCTCAGCGTCAAAACGCTCAGGCTTGAAGTTTAATCATCAGAAATTTGTGATCTTTGGTGCAGGAACGGCAGGCTTAGGTATTGCCGATGAGATTGTGGCAGCACTTGTGCACTCAGGTTTGACAAAAGAAGAAGCTTATCAGCGTTTCTGGTGTATTGATAAAGATGGTTTATTAATTGATGACCAAGAAATGATGGACTTTCAACGGCCCTATGCTTGTGCGCGAGAGTCGGTTAAAGGGTGGGGGGCTGATGATAAGGGACGCATTACGCTTTCGGAAGTTGTCAAACAAGCAAAGCCAACAACCTTAATTGGCTGTTCAGGTGTTGCTGGTGCATTTACAGACGATGTTATTTTGTCTATGGCTGAGAATAATGATCGCCCGATTATCTTCACCTTATCGAATCCAACGAGTCGTTGTGAGCGTGTGCCGCAGGATATTATTCGTTTAACTGAAGGGCGTGCGCTTATTGCCACAGGTAGTCCATTTGATGATGTTGGCTATAAAGGCAAGGTTTATCGTATCGCGCAATCAAATAATGCCTTGGTTTTCCCAGGGATCGGTCTTGGGATTGTTGCAATTGCTGCCAAGCGCTTTACCGATAATATGCTATGGGCAGCATGCAAGGCATTAGCAAATTACTCAACCCAAGATGATGCGTTATTACCAAAGCTAAGTGAAGCATATAGTGTTAGCCGTCAGGTGGCATTTGCTGTAGCTCGTCAGGCGATTGAGGATGGTGTCGCTCAAGATGTTGATGATATTTGGCGCAAGATTGATCAAGTTATTTGGGAGCCGAAGTATTATCCGTATTATTTTAAGTCATAGTTTTTTCAAGGGTGTTTAACATGAAATTATCAGTTTTTATCGCAACGAGTTTAGATGGCTATGTTGCAAGAGTAAATGGGGGTATCGATTGGCTAATGAAGTTTAATGCTTCTTTACCTGTTGATGAGGATTGTGGTTATGCTGATTTTATCAGAGCTATTGATACAATCGTACTGGGTAAAAACTCGTTTAATAAGGTATTAGAGTTTGATCAGTGGCCATACACTAATAAAAGAGTGATTGTTATGGCTAGAAGTGATGTGATTGTTCCTGACGCTTTGAAGAATAAGGTTTCAGTATTTTCAGGAACACCAAAAGAACTGATTGGATCACTTAATATCATGGATGCTAATAATTTGTATATTGACGGTGCTTTGATTATTCAGTCTTTTCTGAATGAAGGGTTAATTGATGAGCTTATAGTAACTGTTGTCCCAACCCTTCTTGGTGAAGGTAAAGCTTTGTTTGGCAGAGTTAATCAAGATATCAACTTAAAGCTTGTAGATGTTAAAAAGTATGAGTTTGATGCAGTTCAATTAAAGTACACTGTCATTAAATGATTTCTACAATCTGTAAGGGATATCGCTAATACTTTTTGATGAGCCATTTAAGCCATCACCATCAAGATGGTAACTATATAAAATGATTGGGTAAATTTGATGGTGCCCGGGGCCGGAGTCGAACCGGCACGAGAGTTAAGTCTCGAGGGATTTTAAGTCCCTTGTGTCTACCAATTTCACCACCCGGGCAAAGACTTGTTCTGTGGAGGCTGAGACCGGAATCGAACCGGTGTCCAAGGCTTTGCAGGCCTCTGCATAACCACTTTGCTACCCAGCCAACTGGAGCGGGAAACGAGGTTCGAACTCGCGACCCCAACCTTGGCAAGGTTGTGCTCTACCACTGAGCTATTCCCGCAGAACAGGATCAGATTATAAGGACTAAAGCCCTAATGTCAATTGTATTTTTTGAGTTTTCATACGTTTATTAACGAATTTTTCTTAAGTGTACAAATGCGCTACAGAATATACTGACTTAAGTCACGATCTTTGACTAAATCACCTAGCTTTTCGTTCACATAATCACTGGTAACATTAAAGGTTTTTTCAGTGCGATCAGAGGCATCAAAGGATACTTCTTCTAATAACCTTTCTAGCACGGTATGCAAGCGTCGAGCACCAATATTTTCTACCTCTTCATTGACACGAAATGAAATCTCGGCAATGCGCCTAACAGCCATTTCTTCAAAGATGATTTCAATACCTTCAGTACCTAGTAGGGCAACATATTGTTTGATTAATGAATAATCAGGTTCGGTGAGAATGCGCACGAAGTCTTCAACTTCAAGTGATCTTAGTTCAACACGAATTGGCAGACGCCCTTGAAGCTCAGGAATTAAGTCAGATGGTTTGGCGACATGGAATGCGCCAGAGGCGATAAACAATATGTGATCTGTTTTGATCATGCCGTGTTTAGTAGTGACTGTTGAGCCCTCAACCAATGGTAATAAATCACGCTGAACACCTTCACGTGATACATCGCCACCACGCTGATCTGATTTTTTGCATACTTTGTCAATTTCATCAATAAATACAATACCATTTTGCTCAACGGCTTCAATCGCCTTAAGCTTGATATCATCTTCATTGACTAACTTGCCAGCTTCTTCGTCTTGTAGTAATTTCAAAGCATCTTTAACTTTGATTTTGCGACGTTTTTTGCGTTCATCACCCATTGATGAAAATAAGCTTTGCAGTTGATTGGTCATGTCTTCCATACCAGGAGGTCCCATGATATTCATCTGAGGTGCTGCCATGGCAATATCGATTTCAATTTCTTTGTCATTAAGCTCGCCTGTGGCAAGTTTTTTTCTGAAAAGTTGACGTGTTGTACTTTCAGTTTTTTGCTCGACTTCAACGGGTTCATTGGCAAAGCCTACTTTGCTCTCACGAGCTGCAGGCAATAGCGCATCTAATATACGCTCTTTTGCCAACTCTTCAGCGCGTGCTGCGACTTTGGTTTTCTCTTGCTCACGATACATCTTGATTGAGATATCTGCTAGATCACGGATGATTGAATCAACATCCTTACCAACATAGCCTACCTCAGTAAATTTAGTTGCTTCAATTTTGATAAATGGCGCATTGGCAAGCTTTGCCAAGCGTCGTGCAATCTCTGTTTTACCAACACCTGTCGGACCAATCATTAAAATATTTTTAGGTGTAACTTCTTGGCGCATGCCATCTTCAAGCTGCATTCTGCGCCAGCGGTTTCTAAGCGCAATCGCCACGGCTTTTTTTGCATCTTTTTGACCGATGATAAAGCGGTCTAATTCACTGACAATTTCTTTAGGTGTCATTTGTGACATGGTTTCTATCCCCTTAGTCAATTATACGGCTGCTTTGTTAGCAAGCTTTTCAATGGTTAAGTTATGATTGGTGTAAATACAGATATCAGCGGCAATATTAAGACTCTTTTTAACAATTTCATATGCCGAAAGATCGGTGTTATCGACCAAGGCATGTGCCGAGGCCTTAGCAAAAGCAGAGCCTGAACCAATCGATAAAATGCCTTTTTCATCAGCCGCCATGACATCACCGACGCCTGAGATCAAGAGTGATTTATTTTCATCAGCGACAATGATCATTGCCTCAAGCTTGCTCATCATACGATCTAGACGCCATTCACGCACCATTTCAACGGACGCGCGTTCAAGGTTGCCTTGATAGAAGTCAAGCTTTTGCTCAAATTTTTCAAATAAGGTAAATGCATCGGCTGTTGATCCAGCAAATCCAGTTAATACTTTACCATTACTTAATTTACGCACTTTGATGATATTGTCTTTTGCAACCGTATTGCCTAGTGTTGCTTGACCGTCGCCACCAATGACAACTTCATCACCACGACGCACGCACAAAATTGTGGTGCCTTTCATTTCTAACATAGTTTCCCCGCTTAAATGGTTGGGTTTGTAAAAACATGATCGCTATAGATTGCGCTTAAGAGAAAAATTACAAGGTTTTATTTAAAAAGATTTAACTGTATTCAAAAGGTTGGACATTTGTATTTGGTTTTACCGTAGGGGGGTATAGCGTACACCCTGAAAAATATACTTTTATCCTAGCTGATTAAAAGTTTTGGCTTGGTATCAACAGGTACTAATTAACGGTTATAAATATCTTCCAGTCTAACAATATCATCTTCACCTAAATAACTACCAATCTGCACTTCAACAATTTCACATGGTGAATCGGTTGTATTTTCCATGCGATGCACTTCTTCTTTTTCAATATAGACGTGGTCATTGACGTGATACATTTTCTTAGTGTCACCAATGGTGAAAGTTGGCGATCCTTTAACAACAATCCAATGCTCAGCACGCTTAAAATGCTTTTGCAAAGATAGTTGCCCACCAGGACTTACTGTGATGATTTTTGCCTGATAGCCTTCCGCTAATTCAATTGTGCGATATGTTCCCCAAGGGCGTTCATATACTTTACCTACTTCATTTATATCCATTTTAAAACCTTAAAATTTAATTTTTTTTGAATGTATTTGGTTGATTTTTAGGCATTAAGTGAGCTTTCCTCTGACCTGACGCCTATAGCGGTGCTAGCTAAAGCCAAAGCACCCATAATGCCAGCATCATCTGCTAAAGCTGGCGGCACAATAATCGATGGGATACTATCACAATACTCCTTGTTCAGATAGCCATTGATTTTTGCTTTTACTTTAGTGTGAATTCTCTCAAATAAATGTTGCTGCTTCATAACCCCACCGCCTAAAATAATGCGCTTAGGGACAAAACACATCATATAGTTTACAAGTGCGTACGATAGGTATTCGGACTCAAGCTCCCAAGCAATATGATTATCAGGAAGATCCAAAGCGGATTCAACCTGCCAGCGTGTTTTTAAGGCTGGACCTGAGGCTAATCCTTCTAAGCAGCGCTCATGATATGGACAAATACCCTTGAAATCATCGTGGATTAAATCAACAGGGATATAAATATGCCCCATCTCAGGATGAGCACTGCCGTGCACTAACTGATTGTTGACGATGGCGCCACCGCCAACACCTGTGCCTACGGTTAGATAAATCAAATCACTAATCCCTTTGCCTGCACCCCAACGATGCTCACCTAGTGCCGCGGCATTGACATCCGTATCAAATGCAACAGGGATTTGTAACTCATCTTCTAGGGTTTTAACGATATTATAATCTCGCCATGGCAGCTTGGGAGTATGGGTGATGTGGCCATATGTTCTAGAGTTTATATCAGGATCAATGGGGCCGAAAGACCCGCAACCAATTGCTTTAAGTGGGTATTTGTTCATATGCTCACGAAAAAACGCAATCACTTCAGGCATGGTCTCTTCAGGTGTAATAGTTTTAATACGAATGCGTTGTAGAATTTTTCCGTTATCAGTGCCGATTGCGCAGACAAACTTAGTGCCTCCAGCCTCAATAGCACCTAAAAAATTATGCATAATTTGGTTACCTTTTTCTTTTTTATGTTGTGTTTGCAGGGAATTCATTCATGGCAAATATATCGCATTTTGAGTGCAGTTAACAAGCAAAGAACAGCCAAATGTCAAGGGGGCTTGGGAGCCAAAGAGACTAAAGGGTTGTCATAGTTGTTGGGTTACGTAGAATAGTTCGATTTTTTTGACCAAAAACAGAAACTCACGAATTTCATGTGATAAATATTTTATATGCGTGCAATAGTTTTCATCATGAGAACAAGTCAGATTTAATTATTTTACGCAATAAAGTAAGTAATTTATTGACAATGTGTGTAACTATTGCTGCAATATTGCATTAACATATTTTTACTATTTTATTACTTGTTCTTGAGTAAATGTTAAAAACGGGGAGAATTCAATGACTGTCAATGTCAATGCAAAAAAAGAGTATAAAAAACTCGTCTATATGATCTGCTTAATTGGAGCATTAGGTGGTTTATTATTTGGGTTAGACCAAGGGTTTATTGCAAATTCATTATCAACGATTGACCATGTTTATGGTTTAACGACACAACAAGGTGAACATTACTCGGCAGTTTTAGCATGGGGAGGTATTCTGGGCGCTTTGCTCAGTGGATTATTTGCACGTGCCTTAGGACGTAAGAAAGTACTTGTTTTAGCAGGTTTTCTATTTACTGCTTTTTCATTGGTTTCAGCGTTTTTACCGCCATTGGCTGTGCTTACAGCTTGTCGTTTTGGTTTAGGCTTTGCGGTTGGTATTGCTTCATTTACCGTGCCGCTTTATCTATCTGAAACCGCGCCAAAAGCGATTCGTGGCGGTATGGCAACACTTTTCCAGCTAATGATTACTATTGGTATATTCTTAATCGCGGTAACAAATGTCTTTATTGCCAAGGCGTTAGGGCATGTTGAAATTTCATTGACCTTGATGTTTGGTGTGATTGTCATATTTGCATTTGTCATGTTTTTAGGAAGTGTTTTCTTGCCAGAAAGTCCTCGTTGGTTGCTGTTAAAAGGCAAAGAGACTCAAGCTATTTCGGTACTAAAGCGTGTACGTTCATCACAGCAGGAAATTGATGATGAGGTCAATGAAATTAGAGAAAGCATTTCAATTAATAAAGGCGTTGGTTTTAATATGCTTTCTAAAGGCTTTTTCTGGAAAGTGCTTATTGTTGGCGTGATATTGCAAATGTTTCAACAATTAGTTGGTATTAATATGATGATTTACTACGCGCCAACCATCTTTGGTTATGCCGGTATGACGGGAATTATAGCCCTTCTTGCTATTCCAACGGTTAATATGCTTTTTACTTTCCCGGCAATTAAATGGATTGAAAAGTGGGGTCGCAAGAAACTACTTTATGTTGGAGCGGTCGTAATGATGGTGTCAATGTTTGCGGCGGGCTTTGCTTTTTTATCAATGGCAGGTAATGCGTCACCTAGTGGATTATCAAAAACTGTCTTATTATTGTCAGCCGTTGTTTATATTTTTGGTTTTGCCTGCTCTTGGGGGCCCGTTGCTTGGGTAATTTGTGCCGAGATTTTCCCATTAAAGGGACGTGAAATTGGCATGACCGTAACGACAATGGTGAACTGGACATTTGCAGGCGTTGTGATGGCAAACGCATTAAGCTTTATGAAGCTTTATGGTAATGCCTCGATATTCTTTGTGTTTGGAGGGTTTTGTATCTTAGCAATGATCTTCTTGAAGTTCTTTGTGCCTGAAACAAAAGGTGTGAGTCTTGAACATATTGAAAAGAATTTAGAAAATGGGGTTCCGCTTAAAAATCTGGGTGAATAAATAAGTCCTAGTACTTCTCAACTAAATAAAAGCCAACAAAAACGGCAATCATCGAAATAAAAACACTAAGCATGATATAAATAATTGCCTTTGACCATTCACCTTTTTGTAGAAGCGTTAAGGCATCTAGACTAAAACTTGAGAAGGTTGTAAATCCACCTAAGAAGCCGGTGATTAACAGGGCTCTAAAGTGAGGTGTGAGAAAGTGCTCAAGCAAGCGCTCTTTTTGAAAAAAAGCAGCCAATGCACCAATAATAAGGCATCCTAGGATGTTGACAATCAAAATGCCATGCGGAAAGGATTTTCCAAATACTTTGTAAATAAACTCAGATAAACCAAAGCGGCTGATTGAACCTAAACCACCACCTAAACCAACTAATAATAACGTCAACATCGTTGTAATTCTCCTTTAAGTTCTCATTATATAGACGTCATCAATCTTAAAGGATAGTTTAAGTGTTTGCTCGAGATAATCACTTGTACACTTCGGAAGAACGTCATTTCCTTAGCGCCAAACTATAACATAATAAATAATGAAATCAATATGTACTAAAATGCTGAGCTATTAAATACTCTAATATGACTTATGATGGTTGTCTCACTAGAATTTTGACAGAAAGCATTTGTGGGTTAGCTATATATAAGTTAGGATTTGACAGTGAATGTTCAGTAGAGGCTTGATAATCACATGGCAAAAATATTAATTGTGGATGATGAACCGCCAATACGGCAGTTATTGCATTTAACATTAACGCGACAGCAATACGATGTTGTCATGGTTGAGAATGGTGAGCAAGCATTAAAAGCACTAATAAGTGATTCTAGTATTGACTTGATCTTATTAGATTGGATGTTGCCAGATACCAGTGGGATTAAGCTATTAGCGCAAATCAGGCAAACCAAGCAGCTTGAGACTTTACCTGTGATTATGTTAACGGCTAAGGCTGAGGAGGGTGATGTTTTAAGAGGGTTTGGTATGGGCGTTGATGATTATGTCACTAAGCCATTCTCACCTAAAGAACTGATTATGCGTATTCAAGCTTTGTTAAAGCGGACAAAGGGGGTAAGTGATGATAAATCAAAACTCACTTTTCGAGAGCTTAATGCTGATTTACAAAGTCACGTGTTGAGCTGTAAGGGGCAAATAATCAAATGTGGGCGACTTGAATTTAAGTTAATAACGTATTTAATGAAACATGCAGGTAAAACATTATCGCGTGCACGTATTTTGGATCACGTTTGGGATACAGATAAGGAAGTCACTGAACGAACCGTTGATGTACATATTGCGCGAGTTAGAAAACTCTTAGCTTCCTGTCATTATGATATTTATTTGCGTGCGATTCGTGGAGAGGGTTATCAACTCATTGATCAAGAGATTGTATGAAGATGATAGATGAACACAATAAAATTGGCTTGCTTTGGGCAAAGACTTTCGCTCAAGGTATTACTGATGCCGTTGTCATCATTGACCAAGAAGGGGTGATGCAATGGTTTAATCAACCGGCCAAAAATTTCTTTCAATTATCCAGTGCGCAATTGACGCAAAACATTACTGAAGTTTTTGAGTTTCCTGCTTTGTTGACTTATTTGCGACAAAAAAACATGAGCACCTTTGAGTTGCCATTACCCAAAACACCCGATCAGATATTGTCTGTGGTACTTATTCCCTATGACCAGCATTTCTTGCTTATTACTCAAGATGCCGGTTTTCGGCACCATATTGAGCGTATGCGTCAAGACTTTGTCGCCAATGTCTCACATGAAATGCGCACACCATTGACGGTTATTCGCGGTTATTTAGAATTGATGCAGCCAGATGTTGCTGAGCATTTAAGTCAATGGCTACCTTATTTTGAGCAAATGCAGCAACAAATGATGCGTATTGAATGGCTTATTGAAGATTTGTTATTATTATCTAAAGTTCAAAGCCATCAAGTGCAAAAAGGTGAACTAGAGACGTTGAATGTTGCACCAATGCTCATTGAAATTATCGAATCGACAAAAACACTAGGTACAGATAAGCATCAGTTTGTTTTAGATATTGACGAAAAGTTGCCACTTCAGGGCAATGAAAAAGAAATCAATAGCTGTTTTAGTAATTTGATTATCAACGCGGTACGCTACTCCCCAAATGGCGGAAGGATTACGATTGCTTGGTATCAGGATAAACATGGTAAGCACTTTTATGTCAAAGATGAGGGCTTAGGTATTGAGCAAAAGCACATTCCGCGCCTAACTGAGCGCTTTTATCGCGTGGATAAAGGACGCTCCCCAGAAACAGGAGGTGCTGGTCTTGGGTTGGCAATTGTCAAACACGTGCTTATTCGCCATAAAGCATCATTGAGCATTCAAAGCGAGCTTGGTAAGGGCAGTATATTTCGTTGTGATTTCCCTAGCTAATGATTAATGGAAGAATCTAAATAGCGCTTGATTTCAATCACGTCATTTTGCTTATCAACAAAGACAAGATGTGGGTTGTGATCGATTAATTCATGGGTCTCATATTCAGCGTAAGATGCAATAATCATGGTGTCCCCTGTGGCGACATGACGTGCTGCGGCACCATTAAGACAAACTTCACCTTTATCGCCTAAGATGACGTAGGTGGCAAAGCGTGCACCATTGTTACAGTTGTAAATTTCAACGCGCTCAAAAGGGATTAGGTTTGCCTCTTTACAAAGCGCGCGATCAATGCTGATTGAACCGTAATAATTAAGATTTGCTTCTGTGACAGTTGCCATGTGTATTTTAGATTTTAATAGTGTGCGTTTCATACATTTTCCTTGGTAAGCTGAATGATTTTAGCAAGTGGGAGGTTATCAATAAGGCGAATATCATCAATAATCACTGCAGCAAAGCGGCGGTTATCAATATCCTCTAGATAATCAATTTTGATATGGTTGGCTATAAGTTTGTTCTTGACTTGTTCAATATCATGATTCTGACGAATCGTTTGGGCAAAATAGCCTGCCTTGTTGCGAGCGCTTTTATTTAAACGTAAATTTCTTGAGCTAAAAGCAAGTCCATCTTTTTCACGGATAATTGGACAGCTAACGATGTTGGTCTGTATAAAGAATGCTTGTGTCATGCCTTTGATTAGCTGAAATTGTTGATAATCTTTTTCGCCAAAGTAGGCATTGTCTGCTTGAGCAATATTTAACAGCTTCATTACTATGGTGAGCATTCCCTCAAAATGGCCAGGACGTGAAGAGCCACATAATATCCGACTTAAATGGTTTTCAATGATTTGATAATTATAATTATCCGGATAAAGCATCTCTTTATGTGGCGATAGTAGAAAATCAACACCTTCCGTCGTCAGTAGATCAACATCTTGTTGCCATGTATTTGGATAATCGTCAAAATCGCCTTGATTATTGAATTGTGTCGGGTTGACAAAAATGGTTACCAATGTGTAATCATTGTCTTGTTGGCTTTGCTTGATTAAACTCAAGTGCCCTTTATGCAGTGCGCCCATAGTCATTACAACACCTAGAGTCTTGTTAGTTGCAATGTGCTGACGTATTGTTTGCCAAGAGACTATATCATTAAAAATCTTCATTAGAAGTCCTTAGTTTATGCAATTTTAATATCGTAACTTTCTTGCTTATTAGGGTAGTCACAGCTCTGTACTGCATGCTGATAAGCGTCAAATGCTGCTTTGATATCACTAAAACCATTGAGAAAGTGGCGCACAAATTTTGGTTGAAGGTTGTTGTTTAAGCCAAGCATATCTTGAAGAACAAGTACTTGACCATCAACATCATTGCCAGCACCAATCCCAATTACTGGAGTGCTAAGCATTTGACTGATTTCCTTGGCAAGCTCACTAGGTACACATTCCATGACTAGACTAAAGCAGCCAATTTCTTGAAGTTGCAGCGCTTGTTCTTTTAAATTCTTGGCAGCTGCTTGATCTTTGCCCTGTACCTTGTAACCCAAGCTATGCACTGATTGCGGTGTCAATCCAATATGCCCCATCACGGGGATGCCGGATTCAACAATATGTGCAATAACCTCTTGATGCCCATTAATGCCCTCGATCTTTATGGCATTGGCGCCACATTTAATTAATCTGTCGGCATAATGTATGGCATGCGCTATACCTTGGCGTTGTGCAAGAAATGGCATATCAGCAATGATAAGTTTATCAGGCGCGCCTTTAACAACAGCTTGTGTCATAAAACACATCATATCAATTGTCGCATGGGTTGTGTCAGGATAGCCAAGTTGCGTCATCACGCCGCTATCACCAACAAGCAGCATGTCAATGGCTGTCTCATTCATGATTTGCGCAAAAGTAAAATCATAACAAGTCAGCATCGATAGCTTTTGTTGCTTGAGCTTTTTGCTTTGAAGGTCGCTAATGCTTTGTTTTTTAATTAAGTTATGCGTGCTCATGTTGCTCTCCCGTTTTATTATCCAAATTTGCCTGATAGACGTCGACAAATGCTTGGTAAATTTTGACAAAACCATCTTCTTCAAGTGCTTCTAAGTTGCGCTTAATCGTCTGCAAATCTTGGCGCTTTAAAGGTCCTGTTAGGGCGTTGTTATAATCGCTGTCAATATTAAGCAGTGTTTGTTTAAGATAGGGTTTAATATCATTTAATGATGCATTAAAGGTTGTTGTCATTTCATTAAAAAACTTTTGCCATAAGAGTGTGGTGAAGTTATTCGCCATTACACAAAGCGCGTGATAATAAGCTTTTTTTGCTTGAGGAATTTGAATAGATGGATTAGTCAATTGTGGGAAAATAGTGCTAAAAGCGGGTGTCTTCTCCTCGCCAACAAATAGTATTTTTTGATAAAAATCAAAATCATATGGTTGTGAGGGAAACGTCATTAAAGGGTGATATGATAAGGCATTTTGGCTTACTAATGTGCCTGAAAAGTGCACGCATAGTTTATCATTCAATTGTCGATGATTATCTAAAAATGAGTCTATCGCATCGTCACTAATTGCCAGTAGAATAATGTCGCTTTGATCAAGCGTATTTTCTGGAGGTTCTGCTTGCTGACGGTGCCATAGCGTATGTGGGATATTTTTGAGCTTAAAATAAAATTGTATATGTCGCGCAAGTCGACCATTGCCAATAATGCCATAGCTAGGATTGGCGCCTAATGAATGAGATACCTGTCGCATTGGATCAAGTTCCTTGTTGTCTGTTTCTGTGTTGTATAAATTTAAGTTGTTACTGCTTTTGTATTTTCTTAATAAAAAGTAAAATCATGCGGTTTCAACTTAAGCGCTATCGTAGGATAAAATGATGCGTGAAGCAATGGGGTATATATTAAACCAGATGTAGTCCGCCGCTACCTTTTTGTGCACTATTTTTTGAAGGGTTAACATCATTGTCGTCACCTTCGTTGACATCGATGCCATAACCAAATTCGCGAGCATAAAGACCTTGCGCTGTCTCGCCTGCGTAGAGTTCAAGCACTGCTTCAACAGGGATTTGCAATGACATCGCCTCGCCATCAAATGTAGCATCAAAGCGAATAAATTGATCATCACAGTCAAAACGCTCAATTGCTTCAGGGGCAATATTAAGTAGCATTTTACCGTCCTCATCGATATGACTTTCGGGTAAGATCACCCCTTCATATTCGGTATCAACAAGCAAATAAGGTGTTAAATCATGATCGATCATCCAGTCATAGGTTGCTTCAACTAAGTAAGCGCGTAACATTGCCATGGTGGTATTCCTTATTGAGTTCTAATACTTTTTCTAAATGAATTGCGAGCAAATAAGCGTTTTGCATATTTGATGAGCGGCATTGCTTTTTCAGGTAGGCGGATCTCTAATTTAGGTAAATTATATAGGATCACGGCAAGTGAGCAATCCGCAATGGTGAAATCATCACCAAGTAAATAAGATTGTCGACTGAGGGTCGGAATCAATGAAAAAAGTGCCTTAAGTAGCGCAATCTTGTTGGCTTGTCGAATGTCTTCATTATCAGCGTTTAACGCATTGATGAGATAAGGCATCCATTCGTTGTCAATTTTCTTGCATAACATACGCGCTTGAGCACGCTCAAGTGGAAAAACAGACAAC
This sequence comes from Cysteiniphilum sp. GTC20157, assembly GCF_055396795.1. Lineage (NCBI taxonomy): Bacteria > Pseudomonadati > Pseudomonadota > Gammaproteobacteria > Thiotrichales > Fastidiosibacteraceae > Cysteiniphilum > Cysteiniphilum sp. GTC20157. The sequence goes on from NZ_AP044698.1 coordinate 254,387, forward strand.
AAAGGAGGATAGGGGAAGCGCTCTTCAAGATATTCAAATATGATATTTGGCTCATATACAATTAGATCTTTTGTCATTAATGTTGGCACGCCGCCATAAGGGTTAAGCTCATAAAGCTCTTCTAATTTATCTTCAGCAACAACATCAATAATATCTGCACTAATGTCTTTTTCCGCAAGAATCATTTTAATGCGATGACAAAAAGGGTCATTACCGTTGGTGTATAAAGTCATTGATGATCGTTTGTTTTGAGCAGACATTTATCCCAATTTTCCTTATTCAATATTAGCTTCAACATTATATACTACTGATCAGCCATTTTGCATCACAGAAGTCGTAGTAATAACAAAAAAGCCCCGCTGAAACTTCAGTTGGGCTTTTAATAAAATAAAATGTATAAAAAGTAGAAAGTAAGCGTATTGATTAACGCTTAGAGAATTGACGTTTTCTACGTGCTTTTCTAAAGCCAACTTTCTTACGCTCAACTTTACGTGGATCACGCGTGATAAAGCCAGCATGACGTAACTCAGGTTTTAAGTTCTCATCAAAGTCAACTAAAGCGCGAGCGATACCTAAACGGATTGCGCCAGATTGACCAGTTTCACCACCGCCATGAACGTTGATTTTGAAATCAAAGCTTTCTAGGTTGTTCGTTAAATCAAGTGGCTGACGTACAACCATGCTTGCAGTCTTGCGACCAAAATAATCATCTAGTGGCAAACCATTAACAATAATGCTGCCAGTGCCTTTTTTCATAAATACACGAGCAACTGAGCTCTTGCGACGACCAGTACCGTAATTGTATGCTTGAGTCATTTTCCTATCCTATTCTTATATTTCTAAAACAAGTGGTTGTTGCGCTGTATGCGGATGAGATTCACCTGCATAAACTTTTAACTTTTTGTACATCGCACGACCTAAAGGATTTTTAGGAAGCATGCCTTTAACAGCAGATTCGATCGCACGCTCTGGGTGTTGCGCGATTAATTTCTCAAAAGAAACAGACTTAAGACCACCAATATAGCCTGTGTGGTGATAGTAAATTTTATCTTTTTGTTTGTTGCCAGTTACAGCAACTTTCTCAGCGTTGATCACAACAATGTAATCGCCTGTGTCAACGTGAGGTGTATATTCAGCTTTATGCTTACCACGAAGACGTCTTGCAATTTCGGTTGCAAGGCGACCTAAAGTTTTACCATTTGCATCGATCAAAAGCCATTCTCTTTTGACTTCATCACTCTTAGCGCTAAACGTTTTCATCTTTGTTACCTTAATATTTATTATTAACTACTCAGTTTTGCTAATTTCTGTGTGGGTTGTTCCCAATCCATAAAAATTTAAGCGTGGCGATTCTATCATAGTGACTGATTAAAAAGAAGTACTAAGTTTATGTTTTGCATGTTTTGGCGACTGGCTGAGTGAAAAATATACGCTCAAATATTTTTGATTAATTTTTTTCTAAAAAAACAAAAACAGCTCTTTCTATTTGCAAAAATACCGTTATAATTAGCCCTCGTTCGGAGAGATGGCTGAGCGGTCGAAAGCGGCGGTCTTGAAAACCGTTGACTGTAACAGGTCCGGGGGTTCGAATCCCTCTCTCTCCGCCACTTATTTTTTGCTTACAAATATCATTACCAAATAAATCGCTATCGAAGCAAATAACGCTGTTTCATGAAGATGCGTAAAAGCAATTGCGCCAATGATTGATCCTCCCAAAAAAGATAGAATCAAGATCGAGTATAATTTTAACTTCCAGATAGCAATGTTTTTCCTTTTTATCCAATGCGCAAGCAAAACACCAAGGTCGGTTGTGGTTCCAGTCATGTGTGTGGTGCGAATAAGCGCTGAGCCATAATGTGTGGTCATTGCGTTTTGTAATCCCATGGTTGCAGCCAATAAGTATTCACAGTAGAGAATATCAAGATGCATGAGTCCTATGGAAGTTAAGATGAGTGCTAGTTGTAATATTAGAATGACACGATAGCGTTGATCTTTATGGTAATGCTCATTTTTGATTAACAACCCACTGATGATTGCACCCGTTAAGAAAGCAAGCACTAATGCGATCATGCGTAAAAATGCGGTATAGTCACCCTCAGCAAAATGAGTGCCTGCAAAGGTTAAATTTCCTGTTACATAGCCAACGGGGTTGTGTAAGAAGCTAATGAGCGTTGCAGCGTTAATAAAGCCACCATTGAATGGTAAGAGGATTGCTGAAATATAAATCCAAGCGGATGATTGAGGAATGCTATTCTTCATGTTTGATTCAAAATACCTCAGCTTTAGATGTTTGTGTTTCGTTTAAGCTGCTAAGGGCGAAAAGAGTTTTAGAGTATAAGCTTATTTGATTTTAGCTTCTTTATAAAGAACGTGTTGACGAACAACTGGATCAAATTTTTTGATTTCCATCTTGTTTGGCATAGTGCGCTTGTTTTTAGTTGTTGTATAATAATGACCCGTGCCAGCGCTTGAAACTAATTTGATTTTATCACGCATATTAAATTACTCCTGAAGTATCTAGTGAATTAGAATTTTACGTTACGTGCACGTAAATCAGCCAACACAGAATCGATGCCTTTTTTATCGATAATGCGCATACCTTTTGAGCTGACGCGTAGACGAACATAACGATTTTCGCTCTCAACCCAAAAACGGTGTGAGTGCAAGTTAGGTAAAAAACGACGCTTAGTTTTGTTTTGTGCGTGCGATACGTTGTTGCCAGTCATCGGGCGCTTGCCTGTAACCATACAAACTCTAGACATGTTATCCTCCAGTCAATTGCTGTAAATTAAATAGTTATAATTATTAAATTCTCAAGGGGCAACTTTATAGCAAAAAAATGACGCAAAGGCAATCAGAATTTATAACATACTTTTAATAAGCTGCCAGATCATGACAATTCGCTGCGCATTCTATCATTGTCATTAGCGCCTTACAATTGCCAAGTGGTGGATATTTTAATTTGTGGTCAAATTTAAATTAAATTTATCTTGTGATGCCAGAACTTTGAAGTTGTTTCGATAGTTGCCTAAAGTACCTTTGTCAAATGTATGATATAAAATGCCTGATGTGTACGCTGCAATATCTTGTTTAATTTCGCCATCAAAGTGAATACACAGACTATCGCCACTGTAATCGAATCCTAGCCCGTCATGACCAATGCGATTGCAGCCGATAACATAAGCTTGATTTTCAATTGCGCGAGCTTGCAATAATGTGCGCCAATGTGCGCGACGCTTAGCAGGCCAGCTCGCGATATTGATCAACAGGTCATAGTCATTGTTATTGCAGTTAAAAACAGGGAATCTTAGATCAAAACAAATGCTTAAGAGAATGTTAAAACCTTTGTAGTGCAAAATCTTACGCGTTTTGCCTTCAGTAAGTAGTTTATACTCATCAGATAGTACAAACAGATGGCATTTATCATAATGAGAAACTAAACCTTCGGGCGTGACAAAAAACAAACGATTCACTGGTTTTTGCATATCATTCAATACAACAACGCTACCGATAATCGCTGCGTTTTTGTACTGTGCTTGGCGCTTTAGCCAGTTAATGATTTCATCCTTTGGAGTAACAGCTTTATCCATGTTCGGTGTGAAGCCCACGTTAAACATCTCTGGTAGCACGATCAGGTCGCAAGGCTCAAGATCGGCAATAATTTTTTCAAAGTGAGTATAGTTTTGATGCTTATCTTCCCAAACGATATCAGACTGAATGACGGCGACCTTTAAACTTGACATAGTCGTTTGACTCCTTGTAATAAGACATCATCATATTTGGCAAAGCACAAACGCACCAATCCCTGCTTAGGTGTTTCATATAATGATGAAATCGGCACCAGTCCAACACCGTGCTCATGAATCAAACGTTGGCAAAAACTAAAGTCATCCTCATCAGAAATCGCGGTATAGTCAAGTATCTGAAAAGGTGAACCTGACCATGGCAGTATCTTAAAGCGGCTGCTGGTAAGACCGTTGATTAGCTTTTCGTGCTGGGTTTGATAAAGTTTGGGTAAGTCCTGCCAATACTCAGGATGTGCATTAATGCCATCAGCTAGTGCTAATTGCATCGGATGTGGTGCGCTGAAGCTTGTGAATTGTTTCATAGCATTTATCATTTGGATAATTGCTGGTGGCGCAATACAAACACCTAGGCGCCAACCGGTAAGGTTATAAGTTTTGCCAAGAGATTGAACAACGATAAGTTGATCTTTTAGCTCAGGAATTTGTAAGGCGCTGGTATAAGAATCTCCTGCGTAAATATGCTCATATACCTCGTCACTAAGCAATAGAATATCCCGACCTTTGATCAGTTTTGCGATTTCTTGATATTGCGCTTTTGTGATCACACTACCCATAGGGTTGTGAGGCGAATTAAGAATGATGAGCTTGGTTCTAGCATTAACCGTTTGTGCTAGTCGCTCAAGGTTGATATCTCCGTTTGGCAATAAGGGAATACGTCGACTAATGCCTTGATTGAAGTTAACAATCGAAGGGTAGGCATCAAAAGCAGGATCAAAGTAGATCACTTCATCACCCTTACTAATGCACGCGCTAATTAGCGCAAAAATTGCCTCAACGGCACCTGAGCTAATAGATACACTATCCTCGGGATTAATATCTACGTCGTAACTCATCTTTACTTTATGTGCGATCGCTTGTTTTAAGCTAGGCGCCCCAGGAATCGGTGCATATTGATTAAAGCCATTTTGCACATAATAATTCAAACGATCGACTAACCAATCAGGCGTTTTAAAATCAGGCGCACCTTGCGTGAGGTTAATGGCATTATGGGCTTTTGCCATTACCGACATTTTACCAAAAATGGATGGCTCGGTGTTGATGTAGGGTTTAAATGACATAACTTAAATGTTCTCTTAGGTATGGTTAGCTGTGTGAATGCTCTTTTGTTTCATGAATGCAAATGGGTAACAAAGTACCATTATTTTCAACGCTCACAACAGATTATAAGGTCATGGTAAAACAGTATATATGCTTACGGCAAAGCATTTTGCAGAATTTCTTCCTTAGCAATTAAGTGTTTTGAATATTTTGGATACGGAAAAAGTTGAATTGTTTGAGTGTGGCGGAGAGAGGGGGATTCGAACCCCCGATGGAGTTATTAGCCCCATACTCCCTTAGCAGGGGAGCGCCTTCAGCCTCTCGGCCATCTCTCCGCGGTACTGCGACAATTTATCGACTTGACCTTTCTATGTCAAGTGGTTAATGCCGATATTTTGAAATCGAATTAAATCAGATTAAAAAACAGCAAAATAAACTGGAATTATGCCCATCGTAAATGATTTTGCGGTGGGTATGTAATCAGAAAAAATCAAAATGAGTTATGAAATTATGCAGTAAAAAGTGGGTTTTATTTAATAATCATCCTAGGGGATTTCATTACTACTTCATCGTTTAACTCAATCCCAAGTCCTGGCGTTTCTGGAGCTTCAAAGAAACCATTAACAGGTTGTGGGTCTTGTATACAAAGCTCGCGATTACAGTCTTTTAAGGCGTAGGTGTGATGTTCATGGATAATGAAGTTGGGGATTGCGGTTTCCAAGTGCAAACTAGCAGCGGTTGCTACGGGACCACCGCAGACGTGGGCTTGGATTTTGACATCATACATATCGGCATAATCACAAATTTTCTTTGCTTCAGTTAAACCACCGCAAAGCCCAATATCAGGTTGTAAGACATCAACGGTTTGTTTCTCAAGATATTCACGTACGCCATGGCGTAGATACAAACGCTCACCGGCAGCAATAGGCACGTTTAATTTTTGCTTAAGTGGTTCGTGTAATTTGCTATTTAAATAATTAACGGGTTCTTCAAAATATAAGCAGTTAAACTCTTCTGCGATTTCACCAAGTTGCAACGCGGAGGTGAGTCCTGGCAAACTATGACATTCAAAAATAATATCACCGTTATCACCCAATACATCGCGAATTGCTTGCATGCGTGCACGAATAAGGTTCAAATGATCACGACGAAATGGTAATGTACAATCGTAGATTGTGTCACCTTTGTGATCAAACATCATAGGATCAACTTTAACTGCATCATAACCTTCCGCAACTACCCTTTCAGTTGCTTTGGCGTAGTCTTCGGGTTTAAATAAAGTCTTACGTTCATAACAATCCCAATCAAATTGTAATTGGCTGGCGTAGGTGCGCAGTTTTTTATTGGTTTTGCCACCTAATAGTTGATAGACGGGAACGCCAAGTGCTTTGCCCTTGACATCCCAAAGCGCGGTGTCAATCGCGCTCATCGCAGCGTAAACGACAGGTCCTCCTCCTAAACCCCAGAAGCTTTCTCTGAGCATGCGATTCCATAGATTTTCAGTATCAAATGGGTCAATGCCAATCAGCATTTCCTCACTAAATTCTTTGATCATATGTGCCGCAGCGGAATGTCCTAAATCATAGGCAAGACCCGCTTCACCGACGCCAGTTAACCCCTCATCAGCATGAATGCGCACAAATACGGGTGACCATGCTGGACGCTTGGGGCAGTGAATATCAAAAATTTCAATGTGGGTGATTTTCATCAATTACTATCCTTAATCTTATTGTTTCGTAGACGAGAGTAATCCTCTTATCTGTATGCAATATGTTATCGGCAAAGTTTTAAGGTGTCATGTTCTTTTATAATGAATGCGGCATGTTATAATCTCGCCAATTAAATTAACTTCGGAAGAAAGAATAAATGCCTCATATTGAAATAAAATGCTCAAGTGACATTGAAATAGATTGTGATGCAATATTTAAAGATATTGAAACCCAGATCAATCAGTTTGATCTGAGTTGCGGTGATTGCAAGTCACGACTTTACCGTACAGAAGAGTATAGACATTCACATATTAAGGTTGATGCACATTTTTTGGAAAAACCTAATCGTGATCAGCATTATATTGAAATCATGCTTAAAATTATTGATGGTGTTATAAGACCGCGAACTCCCACAGGCACGTGGCTATCGATGGAATTTCACTTTTCTAAGTACTACATTACCGAGAAATTGTAATGATAGGTGTTTTGGCGGGTATGGGACCCATGTCAACAGCACCATTTATTGACCTGTTAATGAAAAGCTGGCAGAAAAGATTTGGTGCGATTAATGATATTGAGTTTCCACATGTTGCGATTTATTCATTGCCAACGCCGTTTTACATTGATAAAACGCTTGATCATGTTGAAATGGAGCGTGTTATTACCGAAGGTTTATTAAAGTTGCAAGACTGGGGTGTTAAGTTGATTGCGATGCCGTGTAATACAGCACATTTATATTTTGAGCAATTACAGCAGCGTTTGGAAGTAAAGTTATTAAATATCATTCATGAGACAGTTGAACAGGTTCCAAAAAATGCGAACAGAGTAAGTTTGCTTTCAACACAATCAACATTCGATAGTAATTTATATCAACTTGCCATTGAAAAAGTAGCAAAAGAATTTATTTTTGAGCCTCATTGGCAACAAAAAATTAATGCTTTAATTTGGGCAGTTAAAACAAGTGCAGATAGTGTTTATGAGGAAGCCTATGCGTTATTGTTGACACTAACCAAATTAAAAGTAGATACGTTAATCATTGGTTGTACTGAGTTAAGTGAGATTATCTTACGTGTCAGAGATGATCAGAAGTTACCTATGAGGATAGTTGACTCATCAAAAGCATTGGTAGACGCAATTCTTCGTGATAGTAAAGAAGGTGATTAAAGCGTGTTGTAAAGCCCAATATTTGTTTCATGCGCTAAGTGTTTGATATAGCGTTTAATGTTTTCTGGTATATCGACTAGATGACTGATAATGCCTAGATTACGCAATATCGGGAAAACCATAATATCATCCCAAGACAACTGGTTACTGCTAGCATATGTAAATGTCATAAGCGGATCAATCTCATTTAAAATCGCTTGCGTGCTTTCAATGGCAGCATCTGGGAAGCGTAGATTTGCCTTAAAGCAACCAATGTATTTTTCTTTTTTATGCTCAAAATAGTCTTTGGCGCTTTGGGTTGGGAAATCTTGTTGGTTAAGCGGGTGATTCAGAAAACTTGGGTAGACCAGTGATTTGCTGGCATTACTCAGCAGTGTCGTGAGTTCAATGAGGCTGGTGCTTGTCGTGATTTCATCGCTTAATATTGGTTTGTTGTCAAAAGTATTGAGATATTGGCAGATATCCAAGCTTTCAACTAAAAAGCTACCATCATCTTTTTGCAAAAAAGGCACTTGTTTTTTGCCAATAAGATCAAGATGAGATTTTTCATCATCATTGGCAAGGTAAATCAGTTCAAGTGGGATCTGTTTTAGTCCTGAAATGATGCGTGGACGGATACAAAAAGGGCAGTGTTCATAAATATAAAGTTTCATCAAATTTCCTTGTTAGTATTTTAGATAGGTTTGTGCTTGTGCCACTAGCCAATCATGTACAATTTTTTTATTGGCAGTATGTCGATGCGGTTGGTTGTCTATTAGGTAATAATATTGTTGTAGTGGCAAAGGATCTTGCCATATGCTAAGCCGCTTGCTTTGGATTAATGTATAAACAAGGGGCAAATGCGTAACAAAACTGCCAAGCCCATTTTCAACGGCTTGAAGCGCATGAATGGTCGTGGCAACAGATATTTTTTTGCTAGGGATTGTTAAATGAGTAGACTGACAAAAAATCTGCCAGTCTTGTTCGCGCAAGGGGTGATTTACGATAATCGCAGGACTCTTTCTTATCTCATGGGCTTTAATAATTTGCGGGTTGTAGACAAGCACCAGTTGATTCTGCCATAGCTTCACTGCTTTGCTGGTTGAGTCCTCTAATCCCAGTTGAATACTCAGATCAGCATTGTCAACATCGTGTGTTTTTAACTCAGTCGATGTCATCATATTGAGATTAATATCTGGATGTTTTAGATAAAGGTCACTTAATCGTGGGATAAGCCATTGTACGGCAAGTGTTGAAAAAATACGTAGTTGTACAGTGTCTTGACTAATTGGTTTAATCTGACTTGTTGCTTGTTCAATATGGTTTAGTGCAGCTTCAATTTCTTTGTAATAACGCATGCCGTCATGTGTTAATTCAACGTGTTTGGTATCACGTTTGAATAATGTTGTGCCAAGATACTGCTCTAGTTGCTTGATCTGCTGGCTGATTGCGCCAGCAGTAAGATTAAGCTCGGCAGCAGCCTGAGCAAAGTGCTTGTGCTTGGCAACAGCAATAAAATAGGGCAAAGATTTTAATGGCGGCAATTGCATAAGAAGTTATGACTCTCATTGATTTGTGCTTATGGTACGTCGAACTCCTGTGGCTGTAAAGCTGAGTGATTAATGAGATGTCGAATGAGAAACTGCTGTAAATGCTAGAGATTGTTGATTCCTTTGGTTTTTTTGTTGCTCCAAGATGCTTTGTATTTTAGAACTTTTAGCAATCACGGCATTGGTTGCGGACATTTGATTTAGTGTATAGAAATGAAGCCCATGTACACCAAGATTAATTAAGTCATCACACAGTTTAGCGACAACGTCACTGGCAAAGTCTTGCAATGCAACAGAGTCATGTGCGTAGGCAGCAAGACGCTTATCAAGCCACTGTGGAATATCAGCATGACAAATTTGTGAGAAGCGTTTTAGCCCTTGATAATTGGCAATAGGCATAATCCCTGCTGTAATTGGAATATTGATTTGGTGATCATGACACATTTGTAAGAAATGATAAAAAGCATCAATACTATAAAAATATTGCGTAATGGCATGATTGGCCCCTGCACTAATCTTTTGCTTTAGATTATCGATATCTTCTTGTAAGGTCTTGGAGCTGGGGTAGAACTCAGGATATGCTGCAATCGTAATATCAAACTGCTCACCACTGATTTGACGAATATAATCAATCAATTGGTAAGCATAATTAAAGCTTACATTCGTTTGTTTTTGGATATTTTGTGGTAGATCCCCACGAACAACAACAAGGCGATTAATGCCAAGCTTAATATACTCTTGCAAAAGATTACAAATCGCTTGCTTATCAAGATGAAAGCAGGTGATGTGTGGCACAACGTCAATATGTTGTTGACGTAAATAGCGAATAAGTGTTAACGAATTAGCGTAAGATTCGGAGCCGCCAGCGCCAAAGGTGACGGATACGTATTTAGGTGCATGAGGCTTTATCTCATCAATGGCTTGGTAAAGCTTGCCATTGTCAAGATGAGCTTTGGATGGGAATAGTTCAAAACTGATGTGACTGGAATTAGGCATGGTGTTCACTCGTAAAAGACGTTGTTATTTCATGGTTTAAGGCTTTCTCAAGATCGGCAATCAAATCATCAGGGTCTTCGATGCCAATGGATAGTCGAATAAGACTTTCTGGAATATTGTGATTGCTACTATCAATTGCGGCATGTGACATCTGACAAGGTAAGCTAATAAGACTCATTAAACTGCCGAAGCTTACTGAGATAGTAAAAAGTTGTGTCTGATTAACAATGTGTTTAGATAGTTCAAATGATTCAGTGGTAAAGCTCAATACCGAACCAGCGCCTGAGGCTTGAGCCTGCATAATATTATAATTCGGGTGTGTTGGCAGTCCTGCATAGTAGACTTCAGTCACCTTGGGGTGACCCTCAAGAAATTGTGCAATTTTAAGCGCGCTTTGTTGCTGCCGTTCGATGCGTAAACCAAGTGTTTTGACTCCTCTTAATAAAAGCCATGCTTGCATAGGGTCAAGTGCGTTACCATTAGCATTTTGTAAGAATTTAAGCGCTTGTGCTAAATGTTCATGATTAGTGACAACAATACCCGCGGAAACATCGCTGTGTCCTGCTAAATGCTTAGTCGCTGAATGAATCACAATATCAGCACCAAGATCCAGTGGTTTTTGTAGCCACGGTGATAACAAAGTATTGTCGACGGCAAGAATAATCTCTTGTGGTAGCTTTAATCTTAAGGCGTTGATATCAGTGATTTGTTGTAGTGGGTTAGTTGGTGTTTCTAACAATAGCAACTTAGTATTCGCCGTTAATGCTTGTTTTAGTGCTTGCTCATCATTGAAGTCAACCTGTGTACATTGAATATTAAAACGCGTTAATACTTTGTGAATAATGCGGTGTGTACCACCATAAATATCCGTACCAATAATGATATGATCGCCTGCGTTTAATAGTTGCAGCACACAACTAATGGCTGCCATACCACTACTAAATGCCAGACCATATTGCGCATTTTCAAGCTTGGCAATGTAAGCTTCAACGTACGTTCGTGTCGGATTACCACTTCTTGAATAATCATAGGTGTTATCAGGATGCTCAGCGTCATCTTGGGCGAACGTAGCCGTTTGATAGATAGGTAAACTATTGGCGTGATGAGGGTCGTTATTGTTAATATTTGGATGAATAAGGCGAGTCCACTGATCCATATTATGCAACCTCGTAAATTTTAGCTTGACTCAGCGTTTGAGCTACCTGCTTTGTTTCTAAGGTGCCAACGGTTGTGTAATTATTGCCATTGAGTTTACCAATTTGAAATGTCAGACAATGCGCTTTAGCCCAAGTGATCGCTTGCGGCTGAATGACTTGCGTTGCTTTTTCTTTCGCGCAGTCATACGTAAGTGTCTCGTAGCGAATAGCTTCTTTAAATTTATTGGGATCCAAATGATAAACACCATCGACATCTTTAAGCAAAATACAGCGCTTGGCCTTTAATTGATGCGCAATAAAAAGCGCGCTTAGATCTGAACCGCCGCGCCCTAAAAGGCAAGGTTCATTGTCTTTATTCTCGGCAATGAAGCCAGGTACAACGATGGCTTGTTGTGTATTCAATAGCTCATGAAATAATGATTGATTGATGCAAAGTGGTGTGGCATTAGCATAATCGCCTTCAGCAACAATTGGACGGGTGATGAAATTACTTTGGATACCGTGCTGTAGTAGTGTTTGTGTGAGATAGGCGACGGATTGTAGCTCACCAGTGGAAAGTAATAAAGCACGGGCTTTAGCGATTGTTTGATTGTTACTTAAATCCAATGTGCTTTGATTTTCTAAAGTATCAGTGGTATTACCAATAGCAGAGACAACGGCAATGACTTTATATCCTTTATCAACAAAGCGCTTTACTTCAACAGCAGCATCTTTGAAGTGATCAAAAGACTCAAGGATTGAGCTGCCAAACTTAAGCACAATCACTTCGGCTTGAAAACTACTACAGCGATATTGCGTCATGATTAAGATACCTTTTGTTTATTTTGTTGTTCAGTGGCAGCGGTTAATGCTTGATCTAGATCTTGAATGATATCAAATGGATCTTCTAAGCCAACAGATAATCGAATTAAACCATCATGAATGCCTAGGCGTTTACGTTCATCTGCAGCAATTGGACCATGTGTCATCGTCGCTGGATGGGTGATTAATGTTTCAATCGCACCAAGGTTCTCAGCTAATGCACAAAGTTTAACAGAATTAATAAAGTTTATCCCATTTTGAATATCACCTTTAAGCTCAAAGGCAAGCATTCCACCGTGTGCGCCTAGGTGTTGCTTTTCAGCCAGTGCGTGCTGTGGAAAGCTATTTAAGCCAGGGTAGTAAACACTTTTGACTGCCTCGTGTGTTGCTAGAAAACGCGCCACTGCTAAGGCATTGTCAGAATGTTGTTTCAAACGAAGCGGCAATGTCTTGATGCCTTGTAAAATAAGCCATGCCTCAAACGGCTTTTGAATTGAGCCTAAGCAGTTACGGGTATAGCGAAAGCGCTCATTAATTGCTTCATCTTTTGCAATTAACGCACCGCCAACAGTCGCGTTGTGTCCGTCAATGTATTTTGTGGTCGAGTAGATACTAATATCCGCATCCAGATCAAGTGGCTTTTGCAGTGCTGCTGTCAAGAAAGTATTATCTACTGCAAGCAGAATATTACGTGCCTTAGCAATATCAGCGATTGCTTTGATGTCAGTTAATTTAAGCGTTGGATTGGCTGGCGTTTCAATCAAGATTAATTGCGTGTTGTTAGTGACTGCATGTTTGACATTTTGTGGGTTACTGCTGTCAACATAGCTCACATCAACACCAAACTTTTTAAGCACTTCATTAAATAAACGCACGGTGCCACCATAGACAACATCTGAGCAGATCACATGATCACCTGCTTTGAGTAAAGTGCAGGCAAGCGCGCTAATGGCAGCCATGCCTGTAGCAAAGCATGCGCTACTAGGTGCTTTTTCAAGCTTGGCAAGTTTATCTTCTAATACGCTAACTGTAGGATTAGATGAACGGCTGTAAGTGTGACCTTTGTGATTGCCTACACTTTCTTGTAAGTAGGTTGTTGTTTGGAAAATAGGTGTTAATAACGCGCCATTATTTGGATCTGCTTGGATGCCTGAATGAATGCATTGCGTGTTGAAGTGCTGCTCATTTGTAAATTGATTTGCCATTTTGAACCTCTTTAAGCTATTTTTGCGCTTGGGGTCGCTGGCAAAGAGCCAGTGCCTTGGGATCCTAGGCACTGGAATTGGCATTTAAATCGCTTGTTCGCGCTTAAGCAAACGACTTAAACCCAACCTCGACAACAGTGCCTAGGTTGGGCATCATCATTCGTTTGTAACAAGCGTATTTAAGCATAATGACTTCACGAAAAAATTAGTAACTTGAACTTAAACTACCAGAAGTTTTTAAAGGCTGTCAATTGTGATTTGCATTTTTTTTGTGATTTACGCTATGGGCGGTATATATGATAACCTTGTTTTGATTTTGGTGCCTTTTTGACGTACACTTAGGTTGTGTTGAAAGTATGTGGAGTTCAAAATGCGAAGCGAGACAATGAATCTTAAACAAGAACGTATTAATTTGAGATTGAATAATATGGCAAAAACAGTTCTCGAACGCGCCGCAAGTTTTGAGGGAAAAAGTGTAAGCAGCTTTATCTTGCATTGCGCATTAAGACAGGCTGAAAAAACGATTCATGCGCATGAAGTGATGCAATTAGATCAGGGTGATGCAATGGCTTTTCTAACAGCGTTATCGCAGCCAGTACAGTTTAATGATAAGTTGCTTCAAGCATTTGATGAGCATAATGTGCGTGTTGATAGTAAATGATAAGCTATTCAAATATAGTTATTTCAACCCTGGATGGTAGCATTCACAATCGATCCCATTTTTGCTGTGGAGTTGAGGTATTGGACCATTATATTCAAAAGCAAGCAACTCAAGATGATCGGCGCAATATTGCGCGTACGTTTGTTGCAACATCTAAAGAAGATATAGCGACTATTGTTGGCTATTATACACTTTCCACATTGTCAGTAGATGTAAGTGCTTTACCTGAGGAAGTGGCGTGTAAATTGCCACGTCACCCAATCCCTTGCGCTTTAATTGGGCGTTTGGCGGTCAGTGAAGATGCACAAGGCTTAGGTGTTGGTAAAATGCTCTTAGTCGATGCGATTAAGCGCACACTTGGCGTGAGTGAGCAAATCGCTGTCTATGCCATGATTGTTGATGCAATTGATAAAAAAGCAGTATCTTTCTATCAGCAGTTTGGTTTCAGAGCCTTTCACTTGGAGGAGCACCGCCTATTTTTGCCCCTAAAAAATATATAAAAGATGACATAGATCATTTTTTTAGTATCTATCGAAGTTTTTTGCTGTAAACGCGCATGACGCCTGGTTTTATGATTGTTAGACTCAGATGGGAATTTGTAATATTAATCGTAAATGTAGGAGTCAATAATGTTAGAGCATCACCCACTAGTTAAAGAGTTTCCTGAGCATGCGGAAATAATCCATAATTTAAAAGAAACGGATAATCATTTTAATAAGTTATTCGATGAATATGAGGCGCTTGATAAGGAAATATTTAGGATTGAAGCCAATCAAGAAGCAGTAACAGATAATGAGTTAACAAACCTTAAAAAGCAGCGCCGCCGTGTCAAAGATATGCTTTACAATCAAGTGTTACAAGCGAAAGAAGTGGTTTAGTTCTTAGTTATTGTCGTATTTCCTTACGCTTTTTTGATTTCTCGAATATAAAATATATCACCCTTATCATGATAAATATTAACTAATTGACCTTGCGCAATTTGGTTTTTGTCATACTGGTGAATAAGGTATTTTTTGCCATCATTTTTATTTTCTACAAGATAGCTATACAAGTATTGGTCATGGTTTTTGGCATAGCCGTAAATAGCGCCACTGCCAGCACCAATGGCAGCACCTCCGGCACCTCCTGCTAAAGTTGTTACAGGAATTAATGGTGCCGCTAAACCAAATGTTACAATCGTTAAACCAATGCCGATAACAGCTCCGGTAACCGCACCAGCCCCCGCACCAATTGTGCCAACGACCGTGGAGTCATGTCCAACCGCATGCAAGACGTCTTTTTTCTCGACTTTCATGCTATTGAGAACGGGGCCGCTGCCAATCGGTTGATGAGCGCAACCTGTTAGCAGAAGCAAAGATATAAAAAGACTTATTATTGTGAGGAAATATCGCATGAGGCTTCCTAAGCAGCAGTCTGTTGGATAAATAATCCGGAAATAGCGTCAGATAGGCCGGTTACAAGTAATGGTTTGGCGCTATCAAATGCTAGGTTCACACGATTTGCCATGCTAAGAATTCTTGTTTTATCTGTGATTGTGTTGTCTTTGAATTTTTGACTGAGCTTAATGTCACTGATTACAGTATAGGTGACATCTTTGACAAAATTATCTGTCACCGATGTGGCGACACCACCTGCAACACCGCCAACAACGATATTTGCACCACCTGTGGCTGCAATAGCAACACCGGATACAACGCCCTCTAGTGCGCCACCATAGCCTTCAGACATCATCTCTTGTGCTGCGGTTTTGCTTTTTTGACCAACTTGTAGAATGTTGATTTGCAAAATAAAGGAAGCTTGCTGTGGGTGATTAACGATAGTGTAACCCTTTGATTCAAGACGCTTTAATAAAGCACTTTTGATAGAGAAATCAGGATGATCTGTGGTATTGGTTAGCATGACAAATATCGTGGGCTTTAAATCAACAGATTCAGGTGATAAAAAGATACTATTGCTCATAAGCGTTTGGGTTTCTAAGTTGCGATGACTAACGGCGGTACCAATGGCAGCGCAGCCACTAAAGAGTGTGATCGTTACTAAAACAACTAGGATTGAAAATATTCTTTTAATGTTCATTTAATTATCTGTTTGAATTTGAGGTGGATGATTCTAATAAGGTTCATCTAAAAAGACAAGCGTAGTTTTACGTGAGTTTATGCTTTATTGATGCTATTGCTGCATTTCGTGCAATCGGCTTTTAGTGCGTTCAAACTCAAACTTAAGTTTTTCACCTTGATAAATATCATTAAAATCAGTATCCGCTGCGATAATAACGTGTTTATCTTCATCATAAAACTCATCAATCATGGCGATAAAACGTCTGGTTTCACTTTCATCTTTTATCGTTAATATCGGCATATCACTGATATAAATCATATCAAAACGCTTGGCAAGAGCAATGTAATCACTAACTCCGCGACCATCACCGCAAATACTAGAAAAATCAAACCAAATAGCATTTTCATCAACGGCTTTGACTTTCACAAGACGATCTTCAAGGATGATATCAGTATCATACATAACGTGAGTTGATGCATTTTGTTTAAAGCGATTAGCAAGATCAAGCGTGGCTTGGGGTAAGGGGTAAAAGTAGTTCTGATTGCGCGCTTGTGCTAGTTGTCTGTAATCAGTGCCGGAATCAAGGTTAAGAACGGTGACATGCTTGATAAGGCAGTCGATTGCAGGAAGGAAAAGCTCACGTTGCAATCCCCCTTGGTATAAACGCTCTGGCGGAATGTTGGATGTTGCAACAAGGGTGACACCAAGCGCAAACAATTGAGTAAAAAGATTGCCAAGAATCATTGCATCTGCAATGTCTTCGACAAAAAATTCATCAAAACAAATCACGCTATATTGATCTGCAATATTGTGAGCAACTTTTTGTAAAGGATTTTTTTGACCTTGAAAATTACGCAATGATTGATGTACCTGCTGCATGAAGTGATTAAAATGCAAGCGTGTTTTTTTCTGCGTATTTAGCGCATCATAAAACAAATCCATAATAAAGGTTTTACCGCGACCAACGCCACCCCACATGTATAGGCCTTTAATAGGGTCAGGTTTTTTTTTAAATAAATGCCATGACTTAGCTTTTATGACTTTGTTATCTAGCTGATCAATAACTTGTTGTAAAAGGTCAATTGCCTGTAATTGCAATGGATCCTCGTTGTAGTGATGTCCTTGAATATAGCTTAGGTAGTTTTCATGTAAACTCATAATTTCTCACTAAGCTTTCGGTGGTAAAAAGGCGATTTGAAAGCGCATCGGCTGTTGATCAGGTTTGGCACGTTTCCAAGGGGTTTCCTGATAAGGCGTGATGACTAGATCAGGAAATTGTGCTAATACTTCTTGCGGAAACTTGGAAGTTCCTTCCATCTGTGGCACAAGAATAAACACGGCACCTTTCTGGCGTAAATCATGCATATCAAGTGCTGGATTAAGCGCTGGATTAAAAGCGATAAGCGCCATGGGATGATCTGTTGAATAGCGTGTAATATAGCTGATCGGCTTGTTAAAGCCCGCGATATATTGAAGCTTAGTATTATAACGTTGATGCCATTCATTGGTAACGATTTGTGCGATTTCGCGCGCAGGGTAATTGGCGCTACTGGTTTTGCTGCGTGACAATGAAATACTGTAGCCGACAAGCAATAAAATAGTAATAAAGCTAGCCATGGCAATGAGGCGCTTCAGTTTGCTCGTGGTTAAAATAGGCTTTGTTAATGCGACTAAAATTAATCCCCACAGGCTCAATAATGGGATGCCCCACATCGTGTGGATATTCCAACCACCAATAATTGAGATCAATAGTGTAATTAATGTTGGACAAAACCCAACAAAGAATAAAAATTTGGCATCAAATAAGCTGATAGCCGTTTTGGTGTTGAGTGTTTTTTTGCCTTTTGATTTGCCAATAAACCCGAATAAAAACAAAGCAACTGCACCCATGAATGTGCCTAGTTGGGCAAAGAAGAAGTGTAGCGCATAACCAAAATGTCTTTGCAGTATGCTCTCGTGCATATGACTATCGACTTTATCCATTGAGTAGTGAATGGTAATAAAGCCATAATTCACCAGCCAAACGATATGTGGAATACAAATAATCACTAAGATGATCAAACTTAGATAAAGCTTCCAGTTGATTAAATGGCGATGAAGTGACTTTTCAAAAAGGATAAAAAGTAGCATGGCAACTAAGGGCACGGCGGTGTAGTACTTTGCCATCATTGCAAGCCCCGCAATGACGCCAAGCAGCAACCAATGCTTTAAGCGATTTGTTGTCACACTACGATAAAAATATAAAGCCATTAAAGGCCAAAGTCCAAGTTCACAGGCGTTGTCATTGAAATCAATAATTGCAAGGTTGTAATATTGGATGGCAACTAAAATAATTACCGCAAATAAAGCAAGATAGTCGTTTTTAAAAATTAATTTTCCTAAGCGCCATACCGACCAAAAAGCAATAAGCGCCATTAACTGTGAAAATAAATAAATACTCCAATCTTGATTGCCACTAATAATGAGTGCGATTTTGGTTAATAGCGCATTCAACCAAGGATCGCGCGGATACCCCCATTGTAAGGTATGCGCCCACATTGCCCCTTCTGTTGCATCCATGGGCGTGACAAAGCGCATTAACGAAGGAGCTAGTGTCCATAAAAATACATAGCTTATAAAAAAAATCCAAAAAAGGTGACTTGCTTTAATTGTTTGCTTCATTGCATCGGTAAATATTGTGGCAATGCGCATCATCATAGCAGAAATAGCCTCTTAGAAAATGTTTTTATTAAACATCATCACTTTGCTCTTCGCTATTATCTTTAACAAAACATAATAAGACAAAAGAGAGAATCATGCTGAGTGTTAAAATAGAGAACGCCATATGGTAAGAAGAAACATCAAAGTGTTTAACTGCATTAGCGGGCGCCAAACCCTGCGCGTAATGCACAATTTGCCCAGCACTGTTGATATAATTGCCTTGCCACGTTAGTTCGAGGAAATAGCCGATCAATGGGTCAAAGATAGCACCAAAGATTGGCTCACCGGTATTGATCAATGCGGCAACAGTGGCAGTTACAACAATGGGGTTAATGCGCCGACCGATAGCGAAGCTCAGCATATATATACCTAATGAAAAACCAAAAATAAATAAGCAGATAGAGGCAGTCAGTGGCGTAGTTTTCATAGTGAGAACAATGGCAAGGCTTATGGTGGCAATAACATGAAAACAAAGCATTAAACGCTTAGTATTATAGTATTCTGATAGCTTGCCGATAACCGGAGAACCAATTGCCATGCCAAGGAAAATCATTGAAATCATACCCGCAGCATGCTCGGTTGATACCCCATATTGCTCGCGAAAATAATTGTTCCCCCAAAGACCGGCAAAGGCATCAATCGCCGTAAAGCTTAAGCCTGAATAAAAGGTCAGCAGCCAGTTGTTACGATTGAAAAGTACCGTTTTGATCGATGCCCATTCAAGACTACTATCTTTGGTCGAAATCTCTTTTTGCTTAGGATTGTGATCTCGTACAATTAGGAAGTACAAAAAAGCGCCAACAAGACCTGCGAAAGCGCAAATTACCAATGCTTTTTGCCATGAGCCAGTATGTGAAATTAAATAGGATAATGGGGCTTGTCCAATGATTGCTCCTAGCATTGCTGCAGTTGCTAAAAAACTTGAAACAAACGCAAAGCGGCGTGGCGAAAACCACACGGATACGGCTTTAATGTAGCTAACCGTGGCAAAAGAGATGCCAACACCAATCAAAATGCGCCCAAGATATCCCAACCAAAGATCGCCATGATTAGCGCCATAAATAAATACAAGCAATCCTATTGCCGAGCTTACTAGGGATAGTGAGCTAATAATGCGAAAACCAAATCTATCTAAAATGACACCCGAGAATAGCTGGGTAATAACAATCGTCCAAAAAGTAATTGCGACCAATGATCCTGCTTCAGCCGGAGAGATGCGAAACGAAGACATGATGTCATTGGCGATAAGGCCTGGAAAAACTTGCATAATATACTTGTAGAATAGTAAAAAGGCGCTTAGCACCACAACGAAAATAACATAACCTTTGATTTTGTGAATTGCCATATATGTTAGAGGGTTATCTAGAGGGTGAAAACATATTAACGATTTGATTGAAAATTAAAAGTAAAGTGTCTGGATTTGTCAGGTTTTTCATATGCATTGCCCAAAGTGAGGGGTATAGTATGTAACTAACTAAAAAATGAGTTGAGCTATTTTTTTCACCTCGCCCCTTGAGGGAGAGGTCGCGTAGCGCAAGCTGCGCGGGTGAGGGGGATTTAGGTTTAACTTAGGCGGGTTTGTATTATAAAGGCAAAAAATAAGGGCAACGGCAATGAGTCAAATTTTACCTTTTGAATCTGAGCTTTACAATGCCGCACAATCACAAAAAAATGATCAATTAATTATCGATCAGCTCAGGATTAATGGTCTGGATTTGATGTCAAAGGCGGCTTTTGCTTGTTTTGCCGAAATCCAAAAAGGCAATTATAAAAAGGTTGCTGTCGTATGTGGTGCTGGCAATAACGCAGGTGATGGCTTGATGATTGCCGCCCTTTGTCATATGGCGGGGTTGAGCGTGGAGGTCTTTTTATGTTTGGCGCCGGAGAGTCTTTCCCAAGATAGTCAGTATATGCTTAAGCATGCGCAGTCAGTCGGTGTTGTTGTTACGAAATTAGACATTGTTAATGAGTCGTTTATTATCTCAATATCACAGGCGGATGTAGTGGTTGATGCGATTTTAGGTACCGGTGTCAATCGCAATGTTGAAGGTCTCTTTGCGTCAGTCATAAATACGATGAATAATCACAGTAAAAACACCTTAAGCGTTGATATTCCATCAGGTATTTGTGCCACGACTGGCAAGGTATTTAAAGTGGCAATTGTTGCCAATAAAACAGTGAGTTTTATCTGCAAAAAGCTAGGGCTATATACCGGAGCGGCGCCTGACTATGTAGGTGAGTTGGTATTCGCCCCACTTGTTGATTGGGGAAATTTTAAATTTGAGCTTGCTGAAAAGCCTCAGGCTAAGCTTCTGGATAAAAAGGGTTTGCCAGATTATTTGAATTTATTACCGCGAGCTAAAACGATTAATAAAAGTGATAAAGGGCATGTGGCGATTATTGCTGGCGATAAGGGAATGTTCGGTGCGGCAGTAATGTCTGCCTATGCAGCGTTAAAGGTCGGTGCAGGACGAGTTAGTCTTTTTACTCATCCGCAAAATAATTGTGATGCATTAAGCGCTGCATATCCTGAAGTCATGTGTCATAAATTGCATTCAGCGGAGGAATTTTTAAATCAAGCAGATCAGTTTGATGTAATTGCCGCGGGCTGTGGCATGTCGATTAATCAACCGTGGTCAAAGAATATTGTGCCAAGTATTTTGCTTGTTGATAAACCAATGGTAATAGACGCTGGGGCTTTGGATTTTTTAAATAATCTCAATCTATCTGACTTCACTTCCTCTCGACTCATCACGCCACATGAGGGCGAAGCCTCAAGGCTGCTTGGCATTGAAGTCGAATATATTCGTGAGCATCGAGTTCAAATAACAAAGGAGTTGGCACAAAAATACAATCTATCTGTCTTGCTCAAAGGTTGCGGCAGTTTGCTTTACAGTAATAACACAATGTACTTAAACCCGTATGGCGTTAATATCCTCGCTACCGCAGGATCAGGTGATATATTCACGGGCGTCATTGCTGGCTTGGCAGCACAAATAAAGTGTATGCAGTCGTCAGCGCTATTTGCGTTATTACTACAAGGTGTTGCCGCTGAAAACCATGTCGCAAAGCATGGAATGCATGGGTTTGTCGCATCGATGCTTTTGGATGAAATTGTTGAGGTGATGAATGGTGGTTTTAGTTAAATTTAGCGGTTTGAATTTAACTTTGTATATTGTTGGGTGTTGCTGAAAATATTGATTATAATGCTTGTCAAAATGGAGTATGAGAACACTTAAGCGATTATGATTAGTGCGTTTAAAATTGAAGAAAATATTCATGGTCTTGTCAGTAACATAACACACGCAAGCTTTGTGTTTAATGTTTTAAATACGTGGGATACCTATGTTGGTAAAACCCTCGCCCAGCTATATGACCCTGATAAAATGCCTGATAACTTACGTGCGGCACATCACGCTATGGATGAAGCCATTGACCGCTGTTATCGTGAAACACCATTTGAAAGTGATGAGGAACGCTTGGCATATTTGTTTAAGCTGTATGAGAAGATGACAGCGGGGGAGAAGAAAAATGCAAAATAATGGTAGTATTTGGAGAAAGTGGGATTTGCATATTCATACCCCAGCCTCAATTAATCAAAGTTACGGTGGAGATAATGGTTGGGACTCTTTTATAAATAGCTTAGAAGGCTTACCTCAAGATGTGAAAGTTATTGGCATTACCGATTATTACTTTATTGATGGGTATGAGAAAGTAATGTCATA
This sequence comes from Cysteiniphilum sp. GTC20157, assembly GCF_055396795.1. Classification (NCBI taxonomy): domain Bacteria; kingdom Pseudomonadati; phylum Pseudomonadota; class Gammaproteobacteria; order Thiotrichales; family Fastidiosibacteraceae; genus Cysteiniphilum; species Cysteiniphilum sp. GTC20157. Next base: position 276,936 of record NZ_AP044698.1, read on the forward strand.
TAAAAATAATGGCAGATTAGCAAATATAGAAAAAATATTTCCGATATTGGAATTTAGAATTGATACTTTTGGAAGTGGTAATGAAAACAACCTCCAAAAGATTAATTTACATATACTCTTTGATTTAGATGAGAATGATTTAGGTAAAGAGATCAAGAAGGTCAAAGATGAGTTTATAAGGTGTATCAATTTATCAGGCTTAGATAAACATAAAACCAAATGCTTATCTAAAGATCACTTCATTTCACAAGGAAACAATAATTTACAAAATGGTTTTGCAAATATTATACCATCGACAAAACAGGTGTTAGATATTGTAGGATCTGATGCATGGAAAGATAAAGTTTTCTTATTCTTAGGGTATAAAGAATGGAATAATCTAGATAAAAACAATCAAATTCAGGATACGAAAAAAGATTTATTTAATAAAGCAAATGCTTTTTTATCGGCTGGAGAAATATTAAGTTTTGATAAAAAAAATAGAAAGATGAATATCTTTGGCAACAAGCCATTACTACATTCATTAGATATACACGATTTTGATAAGCTAAATAAAAATTATAGTTGTAATACTTGGATAAAAGCAGATCCTACTTTTGAAGGCTTAAAACAGATTGTTCAAGAACCAGAGGATAGAGTAAAAATACAAGAAATAAAACCAGATGATAATAAAACGGCATATAGCGTTATTAAAGCTATTCATTTTAATTCTGATACTGCAGATTTTAACAAAGGACAGATAAATTTTAATCCAAATTTAAATACTATTATTGGTGGTCGTTCTACAGGTAAATCAACGTTACTTCAAGTTCTTGCATGTAAATTAGAGGTACTAAAAGAGAACATAGAGCGTATTAAAAATATTGCCGATAGTGTATCTATAGAGTGGCTTGATGGAGAAACTGATCATCAAGATAGACAAGTTGAATATTTTCCACAATCTTATATGCACGATATCGTCGAAGATGATAACAAAAGAAAAAAAATAGTAGAAAATATTATTGGTAAGGAGCAATTAGAATCATATGAAAAATTTATAGCTGCTAATCAGTTAGATATAAAGAAAGATATATCTAAATTGCTTGAAGAAGATGGTAGATTTAAAGAAATTACACAGAAAATTCATGAAATTGGCAATGAAAAAGCAATAGGAAAAGAAATTTCAGAATTGAATCAGAAAATCGCCTATCTAATGGAAGAAAACAAGTTTACAGAAACTGAAAAAAATAAATTTGAAAGTCTTAAAAATCAACTTGATGATGCAAATATAAAGAAGCGTGAGATAGAGTCAGATATTGAGTGCCTACAAAATTATAATAAGAAGTTAATTAGTTTTGAGTATAACTATGACCTATTAGAGCTTTCGGATAAAAATAGGGAGCTAATATCTAGAGCTTGCTCGAGATTTTTAAAAGTATTTGAAAACAGATGGAAGAAATTAATTACAAGGAAAATAGGTAAGTTAGACAAGCAGAGAAATACTCACACACATACAGTATCAAACATTGAAAAAGATGTAGATTATAAAAAAGGCTTAGAATTTCTAAAGCAAAACACAACCCTAAAAGAGTTAAGTGATAAACTTAAGCAAGAAGAAGAAAAGCTTGAAGAGCTCAAAAAACTAGAAAAAACAAAGAAAGTATATTCAGCTCAGCTTGATAAGCTAAAAGATAATATTGTCAAAAAAAATAATCAGTTTGAATCCAAAATTGAGGATTTAAAAAATCAATTCAAATCTAAAAAAACAAATGATGTCGAAATAAAGATTCAATCAGCAAAAGTATCTAAAGATGATATTTTTGCTGATTTGCCTAGAAGCATAAATAAACAAGCAAAAGGGATTCAAACTTATATCAATAACTTTTATGAAAATTATCATGATGATAAACAAAAACATATCAAAGATTTTATTTCAAAAGTTTTAAATGATTATTTTAAAATCAATGCTCATAGTGACAAGACAAAGCTATTAGAATCTGTTCTTACAACAAATCCATACCAATATAAATATGATCTAATATATCAAGGGGACAATTTTGAAAGTATGTCAGAAGGTAAAAGAGCCTTTGTTATACTCAAATTGCTTTTAGAGTATAGTGATAGAAAGTGCCCAATTTTAATAGATCAGCCGGAAGATAGTTTAGATAATAGGGCTATTTACAATGAATTAGTTGCATATATAAAGGACAAGAAAAAGGATAGGCAAATAATCATAGTGACTCATAATGCAAATTTAGTAGTTAATGCTGACTCTGAGCAAATAATAGTTGCAAATCAACATGGAGTTGAGGCAGCAAACTCAAATGGTGCAAAATTTTCATATAAATCAGGATCGCTCGAGAATACTGAAAAGAATAAAAAAGGATATTTTTTAGATCAGAAGAACATTAAAGAGCATATTTGTGAAGTGCTTGAAGGTGGAGAAGAAGCGTTTAAAAAAAGAAATGATAGATATTTGATAATTAAGGGTTAAGACAACAATATGAACCTAAAAGACTTCAAATCGGGCACATTAAAACAAGAATATCAATACAAAAGCTTTTTGCCTGAGAAAATTAATCACACCTTTACTTGGGATGATCCGCAAATCAATACCATGTTAGAGGATGCGACACGCGCTTTGGGTGAGCTAAATGCGTTTACGATGATTGTGCCAAATGTTGATATGTTTATCCAAATGCACATTACCAAAGAAGCAAATACCTCGAGTAAAATCGAGGGTACTAAAACTGAAATGGATGAGGTGCTTGTTGCCAAAGAGCAAATTGATCCAGAAAAGCGAGATGACTGGCAGGAGGTGAGAAATTATATCGATGCGATGAATTATGCAATCAAGGAGCTTGAGACGCTACCAATATCTACACGATTGATTAAATACATTCATGCTGTGTTACTCAACAGTGTGCGTGGTGAGACAAAAGAGCCGGGAGAATTTAGGAAATCTCAAAACTGGATAGGGGGTGCAAGTTTAGCCAGTGCCTATTTTATCCCGCCGCATCATCGCGAAGTTATTGATCTGATGAGTGATTTGGAAAAGTTTCTGCATAATGAGGCTATTTTTGTGCCGCACTTGATTAAAATTGCGATTGCCCACTATCAGTTTGAAACCATTCATCCTTTCTTAGACGGCAACGGTCGCATTGGTAGGTTACTAATCACACTTTATTTGGTGAGTAATGGGTTGTTAAAAAAGCCGTCTTTGTATTTATCGGACTTTATTGAAAAAAATAAATCAGCCTACTATGAAGCGCTTACTAGAGTTAGAACCGATCACGATCTAACGCATTGGCTTAAGTTCTTCCTTGAAGCAGTGATTGTTACCGCTAACAGTGGCGTGGAAACCTTTCGGAGTCTTTTGATGCTAAAACAAGAAATGGATACACAGATCGTAGGATTTGGTAAAAAAGCGCATAATGCAAGCAAGTTGATCGAATTTTTATATCAAAAACCTATTATATCGGTCGGTGATATCATTGAGCCTCTGGGTGTGAGTAAACAAACAGCAAGCATTTTAGTCAAAGAGTTTGAGCAAAAAAATATTCTCAAAGAAATTACAGGATATGAGCGTAATAAACTTTTTGTTTTTGATAGGTATTTAATGATCTATGGTAAAACTTGAGGTTCTAAATTTAACTAAGGAATTTTATAGTCAGAGTTAGCGCTTCAAACTTGACTAAGGAATTTTATAGTCAGAGTTAACGCCTCAAACTTGACTAAGGATTTCTATAGTTCGAGTTAAGGCGCTAAACCGAACTAAGGATTCTTATAGTTCAAGTTAGCGTGCCAGACCGAACTAAGGGTTCTGTAGCCTATGTTGAAGTCAGCTGTGCAGTCTCATTTTGATGATTTTTAATTTGATTCAATTCGGTTAACAAACTAATTGCAATCACGCTGTTGATGTTTAAACCAGTATGCGTTAGAATGCGCTACTATTTTCCTGTGCTCAGGCGGCTTTGGTGCGCGCTGAAGAGGTGGAAAATGCTGATTTTAGGCGGTTTTTAGCGTCTTTTTTGCGAGTTGTTTTAAGTTATCTTCAAACGGGGTTTTGGAGGTGAGTTAAAGGAGCTTGTCCTTGGGTAAGTGAAAGATTTTACAGTGAAAGCTGTGAAAAATTGCCAAAGCAGTATCGCCTTAATAGATAAAGGTGGCGTTTTGGTTGAAGCTGCGTCAGCAGTAAAAATAAGTGTTTCGTGGTCAATTGTAATCGCGGAAGTAAATAATAATAAAATGAGGATAAAAGATGTCTTTAGGTATCGTAGGTCGCAAATGCGGCATGACTCGTGTCTTTACTGAAGATGGAACATCTATCCCTGTAACGGTTATTCACGTGGAGCCAAACACGGTTACACAAGTAAAAACTACTGATACAGATGGATATAGCTCTATTCAGGTAACAACAGGTCTTAAAAAGCGCTCTCGTCTAAACAAAGCGGAAGCTGGTCATTTTGCTAAGGCAAATGTTGAACCAGGTCGTGGTTTATGGGAGTTTCGTCTAAGTGCAGAACAAGTTGCAGAATATGAAGCTGGTAAAACAGTTGATGTTTCTATGTTTGAAGCTGGTCAAAAAGTAGATGTAACAGGCACTTCTAAAGGTAAAGGTTTCCAAGGTGGTGTTAAGCGTCATAATTTTAGAACGCAAGATGCAACGCATGGTAATTCCCTGTCTCATCGTGTGCATGGTTCAACAGGTCAAAACCAAACCCCAGGGCGTGTTTTCAAGAATAAGAAAATGGCAGGTCATATGGGTAATGTTCAAACCACTATGCAAACTCTTGAAGTTGTTAAAGTAGATGTTGAAAACGGTTTGTTGTTACTAAAAGGCGGCATTCCTGGCGCAACAGGCGGTGATGTTGTCGTAACACCTGCTATCAAAGTTAAAGCTTAAGAGGGGAATTGCACGTGGATTTAAATATTAAAACATTGGCTGGTGAAAACACTGGCGTGCTGAATGTGGCAGATAGTGTATTCTCTAAAGACTATAACGAAGCGTTGGTTCATCAGGTCGTTGTGGCTTATATGGCTGGCGCGCGTCAAGGTACAAAAGCACAGAAAACACGCTCTGAAGTATCAGGTGGTGGTGCTAAGCCTTGGAGACAAAAAGGAACAGGGCGTGCGCGTGCTGGTACTATTCGTTCTCCAATCTGGCGTAAAGGTGGTGTTACATTTGCTGCTAAACCTCGTAGCTATGAGCAAAAAGTTAACCGCAAAATGTATCGTGCAGCAATTCAGTCTATTTTGTCTGAGCTGTTAAGAAGTGATCGTCTGCTAGCGGTTGAAGGCTTTAAGCTTGAAACGCCAAAAACAAAAGAATTCGTCCAGTTGTTAAAGCAGTTAGATGTCAGAGAAGCTTTGATTGTTGTAAGCCCTGAAGAGTTTACTGAAGAGCTATACCTTGCTTCAAGAAACATTAAGAATGTAGCTGTTGTTGATTCGCATGAAATCAATCCTGTTGCGTTAATGTGCTTTGACAAAGTAATTATGACTCAAGAAGCAGTTAAGCAAGTTGAGGAGCGTTTAGTATGAATCAAGAAAGATTGCTTAAGGTGTTGCTAAGCCCGCATGTGACAAACAAAGCATATGAGGCCGCTGAGCGTGCTTCTTATGTTGTTTTTAAAGTCGCGACGGATGCAACTAAGAAAGAAATTAAAAAAGCAGTTGAGATGCTTTTTGAAGTACAAGTTGAAGATGTGAAAACTGTCAACGTTAAAGGTAAAGCGCGCCGTTTTGGTCGTATTGAAGGTAGAACTAAAGACTGGAAGAAAGCCTATATTAGACTTCAAGAAGGTCATGACATCAATTTTATTGGTGCTGAATAAGTTAGCGGTGAGGATAGATAATGAAAATAGTTAAAGCAAAACCAACCTCTCCTGGTCGTCGCTTTGTTGTTCAGATCCAAAACCCTGAGCTTCACAAAGGTAGACCTTTTGCTGGATTAGTTGAGAGTAAGTCTAAAAACGCAGGTCGTAACAACCAAGGTCGTATTACTGTTCGTCATCAAGGTGGCGGTCACAAGCAAAACTACCGTGTTATTGACTTTAAGCGTGTTAAAGATGGTATTCCTGCTAAAGTTGAACGTATCGAGTATGATCCAAATCGTACAGCAAATATCGCATTATTGTTGTACAAAGATGGTGAAAGAAGATACATGATTGCACCAAAAGGCTTAACGGCTGGTATGGAAGTTATTTCTGGTGAGCATGTCTCAATCAAGCCGGGTAACTGTATGCCAATTCGTAACATCCCGCTTGGTACGGTTGTTCATAACGTTGAGTTAAAGCCTGGCAAGGGTGCGCAAATGGCGCGTTCTGCTGGAACTTCAGTTCAAGTTGTTGGTAAAGATAATGCTTATGCGATCGTGCGCTTGCGTTCAGGTGAGATGCGCAAAGTATTATTGGGTTGTCGCGCGGTGATTGGAACTGTTTCTAATTCTGAGCATAACTTAAGATCAATCGGTAAAGCAGGTGCTAATCGTTGGCGTGGTATTCGTCCTACTGTACGTGGTGTTGCGATGAACCCAGTTGATCACCCGCATGGTGGTGGTGAAGGTCGTACTTCTGGTGGTCGTCATCCTGTAACGCCTTGGGGTGTGAAAACTAAAGGTAAGAAAACACGTACAAATAAGCGTTCTAACAAGCTAATTGTACAAAGACGTAAATAATTAAAGGGAGAATACTGTGGCTCGTTCATTAAAGAAAGGACCTTTTGTAGATCATCACCTATTAAAGAAAGTGTTTGATGCGCAAGAGTCTAATTCAAAAAAGCCAATCAAAACTTGGTCTAGAAGATCAATGATTGTGCCAGATATGATTGGTTTAACAATCGCTGTGCATAATGGTCATCAGCATGTTCCAGTTCTTGTAACTGAAAACATGATTGGGCACAAGTTAGGCGAGTTTGCTGTGACACGTAACTACCGTGGTCATGCAGCAGATAAAAAAGCTAAGAAAAAATAATTGAGGTTTTCAATGGAAGTTCAAGCTAAATTAAAACATGCGCGAATTTCAGCTCAAAAAGCACGCTTGGTCGCTGACCAAATCCGTGGTTTGCCAGTTGAAAGAGCGTTAAACCTTCTTTCTTTTAGCAATAAAAAAGCTGCTGAATTGATCAAAGGTGTCTTAACGTCGGCTATCGCTAACGCTGAGCATAACGATGGGTTGGATATTGATGAACTGTATGTTTCTACAGTACACGTTGATGAAGGTTCAACCATGAAGCGTTTTGAAGCTCGCGCTAAAGGTCGTGGTAATCGTATTTTAAAACGCACTTCTCACGTTACTGTGAAAGTGGCAGAAAAAAATTAAGGGGCACTAAATGGGTCAGAAGGTTCATCCTACCGGTATACGCCTAGGTTTTATTAAAGACTGGCGTTCAGTATGGTATGCAGATGCAAAAGATTATGCAGATAAGTTAAACTCTGATATTGAGGTTCGTAACTATCTTCATAAGAAACTAGCCAATGCTTCAGTAAGTAAAATCAAGATCGAGCGTCCAGCGCAAAATGCTAAAGTGACTATTTTCACTGCGCGTCCTGGTATCGTGATTGGTAAGAAAGGTGAAGACGTTGAAGTGTTACGCAATGAGTTAACCAAGAAAATGGGCGTTCCTGTTCAGGTGAATATCGAAGAAATTCGTAAGCCAGAGCTAGATGCTCAATTGGTTGCTGATGGTATTGCGCAGCAATTAGAAAAGCGCGTTATGTTCCGTCGTGCAATGAAGCGTGCAATTCAAACAGCAATGAAAATGGGCGCTGAAGGTATTAAGGTATCGATCGCTGGTCGTTTAGGTGGTGCGGAAATCGCGCGTACTGAATGGGCAAAAGAAGGTCGTATTCCACTTCATACATTCCGTGCTGATATTGATTATGCAACATCTGAAGCTTTAACAACTTACGGTATCCTAGGTGTTAAAGTATGGATATTCAAAGGTGAAGTTCTTCCAGGTCAAGAGCGTAAAGTTGACGCAGCGACTGAAGATAAAGCACCAAAGAAAGCAAAAAGAAGAGGGGCTAAATAATGTTACAGCCTAAGCGTACTAAATTCCGTAAACAGCAAAAATTGCGTAACCGTGGTCTTGCTTTGCGTGGCAATAAAGTCAGTTTTGGTGAGTATGGTTTGCAAGCGACTGCTCGTGGTCGTATGACAGCTCGTCAAATTGAAGCAGGTCGTCGTGCAATTAACCGTCACATTCGTCGTGGTGGTAAAGTGTGGATTCGCGTTTTCCCAGACAAGCCGATTACTGAGAAGCCATTAGAAGTTCGTATGGGTAAAGGTAAAGGTAACGTTGAGTACTGGGTAGCACAAATCAAGCCAGGCAAGATGCTTTATGAAATCCAAGGTGTGACGGAAGAAATGGCTAGAGCCGCTTTTGCGCGTGCCGCGGCTAAGCTTCCTTTTGCAACTACATTCGCAGAAAAGACGGTGATGTAATGAAAGCTATTGAAAAAATAAAAGAATTAAAAGCAAAATCAGCTGAAGAGTTGAAAGCGCATAAGATTGATTTGTTAAAAGAGCAGTTCAACTTGCGTATGCAAAAAGGAACTGGGCAATTAACAAAAAATCATATGTTTAAAAACATTCGTCGTGATATTGCTCGCATTAATACGATTTTGTCTGAAAAACAAAAAGTGGGTAACTAAAGATGAGTGATAAAATAAGAACGTTACTTGGTAAAGTAACTAGCGATAAGATGGATAAAACGATCACTGTCGTTGTGGATCGTAAGGTTAAGCATCCGCTATATGGTAAGTTCGTAACTAAATCGACTAAATACCATGCGCATGACGAAACAAACGAGTGCAACGAAGGTGATACGGTTGAGATCACTGAAACAAGACCTTACTCAAAAACTAAAAAGTGGCGTTTGGTTTCAATCGTAGAGCGTGCAAAATAATAAAAATGTAATGATAAACAGTTTGTGTAAAGCGCTTATTCTTTGCGCAAATTGTCAAATTGCAATTTTGATTTTTGTTGTTATAATAGTGCGGCTTTTGACGCCACTATTTAGAAATTGACGTAAGTGAGGTATAAAAATGATTCAGATGCAAACTGAACTTCAAGTTGCTGATAATAGTGGCGCTCGTAGGGTAGAATGTATCAAGGTGTTGGGTGGTTCTCATCGCAGATACGCAAGTGTTGGTGATGTGATTAAAGTGACTGTTAAAGAAGCGAACCCACGCGGTAAGGTAAAAAAAGGAAGTGTACACAGTGCAGTTGTGGTTAGAACAGCGAAAGGTGTTCGCCGTCGCGACGGTTCTGTTTTGCGCTTTGATGGTAATGCTGTTGTTCTTTTGAATAACAACAACCAACCTATTGGTACGCGTATATTCGGTCCTGTGACACGTGAGCTACGTAGTGAACAATTTATGAAGATTGTTTCACTTGCCCCTGAAGTGTTATAAGTTGGAGTATAACAGAGAATGAATAGACTGAAGAAAGGCGATGACGTTGTAATTATCGCTGGTAAAGACAAAGGTCGTAGAGGAACAATAGTCACTGTGCTTTCTGAAGAGAACCGTGTAGTGGTGGAAGGTGTTAATCTTGTCAAGAAACATGTAAAGCCTAACCCAAATAAAGGGGTTGAGGGTGGCATTATCGAGAAAGAAGCATCTATTCACGCATCTAATGTTGCTTTATATAACCCTGCTACAAAAAAAGCTGATCGTGTTGGCGTTAAATTTGTAGAAGATGGTAATAAAAAAGTTCGCTATTTTAAATCAAATGGCGAATTAGTAGATCTATAGGTAGTAAAATATGGCAAGGCTAAAAGCTTTCTATCAAGAAAAAGTAGTTCCACAGCTTAAAGATGAGCTAGGTGTAGCTAATGTGATGGAGATTCCACGCATTACTAAAATCACGCTTAATATGGGTGTTGGTGAAGCTGCAAAAGATAAAAAAGCGTTAGAGCACGCGGTAAGAGACTTAGAAGCAATTGCAGGTCAAAAAGCTGTGATTACTAAAACAAGAAAATCTATCGCTGGCTTTAAGATTCGTGATGGTTGGCCAATTGGCGCAAAGGTAACTTTGCGTGGCGAACGTATGTATGAGTTCTTAGATCGTTTGGTATCGATTGCAATCCCTCGTGTCCGCGATTTCCGTGGCTTAAACCCTAAATCATTTGATGGTCGTGGTAATTACAGTATGGGTATGCGCGAGCAAATCGCTTTTCCAGAAATTGATTACGACAAAGTTGATAGTATCCGTGGTTTAGATATCACGATTACGACAACAGCTAAGAGTAATGAACACGGTAGAGCGCTGTTGACAGCGTTTAACTTCCCGCTGAAATCTTAAGGAGTAACCTTACAATGGCAAAAGTTGGAATGGTCCAAAGAGAATTAAAACGACAAAGACTAGTTGCTAAATATGCTCAAAAAAGAGCTGAGCTTAAAGCAATTATTCTAAGTCCAGATGCCACTGATGATGAGAAGTGGGATGCGCAAATTAAATTGCAAAAGCTTCCAGTGAATTCATCTCCTTCACGTTTACAAGCACGCTGCCGTATTACTGGTAGACCGCATGCTGTTTACAAGAAGTTCGGTTTGTGCCGTAATAAGTTGCGTGAGCACGCAATGGTTGGTGATGTTCCTGGCTTGAAAAAAGCTAGCTGGTAATAGAAGGATTAAATTTTATGAGTATGCAAGATCCTATTGCAGATATGCTAACAAGAATTAGAAACGGTCTGTCTGCACATAAGACAACGGTTTCTATGCCTTTATCAAAGAAGAAAAAAGCAATTGCTGAACTTCTTGTTGAAGAAGGTTTTATCAAGAGCGTTGGTGTTTCTGAAGAAAGTAATGGTACGCTTAGTGTTGAGCTTAAGTATCATCAGGGTCAACCTGTAATCGAAATGCTTAAGCGTGTAAGTCGCCCTGGTCTTCGTATTTACAAGACAGCAGCTGAACTTCCTAAAGTTCACGGTGGCTTTGGTGTGGCTGTGATTTCAACTTCTAAAGGTCTGATGAGCGACAGAAAAGCGCGTTCAGAAGGTGTTGGTGGTGAAATAATTTGCTACGTAGCATAAAACAGGAGATTTTTAATGTCTAGAGTTGGTAAAAAGCCTGTTGCTATTCCTAGCGGTGTTACAGTTACAGTAGCAAATGATAACCTTGTTACCGTTAAGGGTGCCAAAGGCGAACTAGTTAAAAAAATTAATAATGCAGTGACGATTGAAGTTGCAGATAAAATTATCAACATTAAACCAAATGATGAGTCTAAAACTGCAGTTATGCAATCAGGCACTGCGCGCTCAGTGATTAACAACATGGTCGTTGGTGTTAGTCAGGGCTTTGAGAAAAAGTTGCAGTTGGTAGGTGTTGGTTACCGTGCTAAAGCGCAAGGTAGCAGCGTAAACTTAACGCTTGGCTTTTCTCATCCAGTTGATCATGCGTTGCCGCAAGGTGTGACAGCTGAGACACCTTCACAAACTGAAATTGTTTTGAAGAGTGCGAACAAAGAGCTACTTGGTAAAGTTGCAGCAGATATCCGTGCTTATCGTCAACCTGAAGCTTATAAAGGCAAAGGTGTTCGTTATGCGGATGAAAGAGTAATCACCAAAGAAGCTAAGAAAAAATAAGTGAGTAGAATATGAATAAGAAAATTGCTCGTTTACGTCGTGCAAAACGTACACGCATTAAGCTCAAAGAGCTAAATCAAGTTCGTTTATGCATACATAGAACACCTAAGCATATGTATGCTCAAATTATTTCTGGCGATGGTAATCAAGTTTTAGCGCAAGCTTCAACACTTGAGCAAGCTGTGAAAGGCGATTGTTCTTACACTGGGAACGTTGCTGCAGCCACAGTTGTTGGTAAGGTAATTGCACAGCGCGCTGTTGAAAAAGGCATTGAGCAGGTTGCTTTTGACCGTTCAGGCTTTAGATATCACGGTCGCGTAAAAGCGCTAGCTGATTCAGCTAGAGAAAATGGTTTGAAATTTTAATTAAAGGCGACTGATAATGGCAGATAATATGCAAAAAACTGACGGCTTGATCGAGAAGTTAGTCAGCGTAAAAAGACATGCCAAAACAGTTAAAGGCGGCAGAATCATGAGCTTTGCTGCTTTAGTTGTTGTTGGTGATGGAAATGGTCGAGTCGGTATTGGTAGAGGTAAATCTCGTGAAGTACCTGTGGCAATCCAAAAAGCAATGGAAAACGCACGTCGCAATATGGAAACGGTTAACTTAAATGGTGATACTTTATGGTACCCAACAACCGCTAACCATGGTGCGTCTAAAGTATTCATGCAGCCAGCATCTCAAGGTACAGGTATTATTGCCGGTGGTGCGATGCGTGCAGTATTTGAAGTGGTAGGTGTTCATAACGTATTAGCTAAGACTTATGGTTCCACTAACCCAATCAACGTTGTTCGTGCAACTATCAATGGTTTAAGCAGCCTTAAATCTCCTGAGGAGATTGCAGAGAAGCGTGGCTTAAGCGTTGAAGCAATTCAAGGGTAAGTACGATGACTGATAATAAGACTTTTAAAGTAACGTTGACGAAAAGCCTGATTGGCCGCCAAGCGTCACACAAAGCGTGTGCAAGCGGTCTAGGTTTACGTAAAATTCGCCAAAGTGTAGAAGTGATTGATACGCCTGCTAATCGTGGTATGGCAAACAAGATCAACTACATGGTGAAGATAGAGGGGTAATTTCAATGAGATTAAATACAATTTCTCCAGCGCCAGGCTCAAAGCCTGCTGCAAAGCGCCTTGGACGTGGTATCGGTAGTGGTCTTGGTAAGACTTCTGGTCGTGGTCACAAAGGTCAAAAAGCACGCTCTGGTGGTTACCATAAAGTTGGTTTTGAAGGCGGTCAAATGCCTTTACAAAGAAGACTACCTAAATTTGGTTTTACTTCACAAAAAGCAAGATATGTTGCTGAAATCAGATTGCATGAACTAAATGTAATTGAAGCAGATGTAGTGACTTTGGATGTGTTAAAGCAGTCAGGTCTTATACGTAAAGATATGCTTGAAGCGCGTATTATTGCAAGTGGTGAAATCAATAAACCAGTTACTATTAATGGTTTGCATTGCACAAAAGGTGCAAAGGCAGCTATTGAATCTGCTGGTGGTAAGGTAGAGTAATATTGCTATGGCAACACAAAATCTTAAAAAAGGTGGCGGACTTAAAGAATTAAGACAACGCCTTCTTTTTGTCTTATTAGGCATTATTGTCTTTAGACTAGGTGTCTATATCCCAATCCCATACATTGATGCTGATCAGTTGAGCAAGTTAATGTCAGCGCAATACGCTGGTGGCAATGGGCTTTTGAGCATGTTTAACATGTTCTCAGGTGGCGCACTTGAAAAGTTAAGTATCTTCGCATTAGGTGTTATGCCTTATATCTCAGCGTCGATTATTTTCCAGATGATGAGCGCGGTTTCACCAAAGCTGATGGAGCTCAAAAAAGAAGGGGAATCAGGGCAGAAGAAAATAACGCAATACACAAGATATGCAACTTTGGCGCTCGCGTTAGTGCAATCATTTGGTATCGCAGTTTATACGTTCAATCAGCCTGGACTCGTGGATATTGACTCAAGATTTTTGTTTTATTTTGCCGCAATTATCTCAATGACAACAGGTAGTATGTTTTTGATGTGGTTGGGTGAGCAAATGACTGAGCGTGGTATTGGTAATGGTATCTCATTACTAATCTTCTCTGGTATTGTTGCTAACCTGCCATTTGAAATTAGCACGACTATTTCACAAGCCAATCAAGGTGCAATTTCATATCTCACGGTTTGGGTGTTGCTAGTTATCTTACTAGCGGTTGTTGCTTTTGTTGTTTTTGTCGAACGTGCTCAACGTCGTATTACGGTTAACTATGCTAAACGTCAGCAAGGTCGTAAGATGATGGCGCCACAAACAAGTCATTTACCATTAAAACTAAATATGGCGGGTGTGATTCCGCCTATTTTCGCATCATCTATTTTGATGGTTCCTGGGATGCTTTCTAATTGGTTTGCATCTTCACCGTCATTAGGATGGTTGGCTGAAATTGGTGAAGCGCTTCAACCAGGTAGCTTGCTGTATACATTGATTTTTGCAGCAGCGATTATTTTCTTTTGTTTCTTCTATACGGCGCTTGTTTTCAACCCGAAAGAAACAGCAGATAATCTCAAGCGTTCTGGTGCTTTTATTACTGGGGTTAGACCTGGTGAGCAAACAGCAAAATATATTGACTCGGTCATGAGTAAGTTAACACTTATTGGTTCGATCTATATTACCGCAATTTGTTTAATGCCAATTTTCATCATGAACTTTTTTGGTCATGGGTTGTCGTTTACATTTGGTGGAACATCACTATTGATCGTCGTGGTTGTGATCATGGATTTCATGGCGCAAGTGCAATCACATATGATGTCAACTCAGTATGACTCACTGTTGAAGAAAGCCAATTTGAGTAATTACGGTAAATTATAATTTTAACAAGAATGAGGTAATCAGATGAAAGTCAGAGCTTCTGTGAAGAAGATGTGTAGAAACTGTAAAGTGATCAAACGTAATCGTGTGGTTCGTGTGATCTGTAGTGATCCAAGACACAAACAGCGTCAAGGTTAATAATTAAGCATGGCGGCTTGCTTTTTCATAAAAAAAGCGTTATATTCGTCCGCCGTGCCAAATTAACTAATAATTTTAAGATATTAATAAAGTAAATGGAGTATTGTAAATGGCTCGTATAGCTGGGATTAACGTTCCTGATCATAAGCATGCTGATGTTGCCTTAACAGCGATTTATGGTATTGGGCGTCCACGCGCAATTAAAATGTGTGCTGCGTGTAACATTGAATCAAGCAACAAAATCAAAGACTTGACAGAAGAGCAGATCGAGTTATTGAGAAGTGAAGTTGCCAAATTTACAGTGGAAGGTGATCTTCGTCGTGAAGTATCAATGAACATTAAGCGTTTAATGGATCTAGGTACTTATCGTGGTCGTAGACATCGCCGTAATCTTCCTGTAAGAGGTCAGCGTACTAAGACGAATGCTCGTACGCGTAAAGGACCAAGAAAGCCAATTAGGGCATAAGTACAATTATAACAAATAGGAATCAAACTTATGGCAAAAGCTGTAAAGCCTAAGAAGAAAATCAAGAAGAGCGTTCCGGATGCGATTGCGCATATCCACGCTTCTTTTAACAACACGATTATCACTATTACGGATCGTCAAGGTAATGCGTTGTCTTGGGCGACTTCTGGCGGTAGTGGTTTTAGAGGTTCTCGTAAGAGTACACCTTTTGCAGCACAGGTTGCCGCTGAAAAAGCAGGTGATGTTGCACTTGAGTATGGTGTGAAAAACGTAGATGTTCTTGTGAAAGGTCCAGGACCAGGTCGCGAGTCTGCGGTACGCGCTTTAAATGCAAAAGGCTTCAAAGTGACGAGCATTACGGATGTAACACCGTTACCGCATAACGGTTGCCGTCCTCCGAAAAAACGTCGTGTATAAGATTTTAAGGTAAGTAAAATGGCTAGATACTTAGGACCTAAGTGTAAGCTTTCTCGTAGAGAAGGTACTGATCTTCAGCTAAAAAGCGGTGTAAGATCAATCGAAGAAAAATGTAAAATTAACACGCAGCCTGGTCAACACGGTGCAAAAAGAGCGCGCCTATCTGACTACGGTTTACAATTGCGTGAAAAGCAGAAAGTGCGCCGTATTTATGGTGTGCTTGAGAATCAATTTAAGCGTTATTATGTTGAAGCAGCAAGACGCAAAGGCAATACAGGTGCAAATCTTTTAGAGCTTTTAGAAGGTCGTTTGGACAATGTTGTTTTCCGTATGGGCTTTGGTTCAACACGTGCAGAAGCACGTCAGTTAGTGACGCACAAAGGCATTTTGGTTAATGGCAAGGCATGTAATATCCCTTCATATGCTTTACAAGCAGGTGACGTTGTTGCCGTTCGTGAAAAATCTAAGAAGCAATTGCGTATCCAAAGTGCATTAGAGCTTTCTAAGCAGCGCGGTACTTTATCTTGGATTGAAGTAGACGAAACAAAGCTTGAAGGTGCTTTTAAGTCTAAGCCAGAGCGTGCTGAATTATCTGCTGATATCAATGAGCAGTTGATTGTCGAATTGTACTCTAAATAATAAATAAACGGAGAGCAGTTAATGCATACTTGTCCAACTGAAGCTTACAAACCACAAATTGGCAGTGTTACTGAGGTTAAACATAACCACTTTAAAGTGGTTGTTGAGCCATTAGCTGTTGGTTTTGGTCATGTAATGGGAAATGCTCTCAGAAGAATTTTATTATCTTCTATCCCTGGCTCTGCAGTAACAGAAGCGCAAATTGAAGGCGCTTTACATGAATATTGCACCGTCGAAGGTGTACAAGAAGATGTTGTAGAAATTCTGCTTAATCTAAAAAAGTTGGCTATTAGTTTACAAGATGAAACAGAAGAAGCGTATTTGACAATCACCAAAGCAGGTCCTTCAAAGCTGTTAGCGAAAGATCTTGAAGTCAGTGG
This sequence comes from Cysteiniphilum sp. GTC20157, assembly GCF_055396795.1. Classification (NCBI taxonomy): domain Bacteria; kingdom Pseudomonadati; phylum Pseudomonadota; class Gammaproteobacteria; order Thiotrichales; family Fastidiosibacteraceae; genus Cysteiniphilum; species Cysteiniphilum sp. GTC20157. Next base: position 293,396 of record NZ_AP044698.1, read on the forward strand.
TAATGTTAAAGTATCAGATCCAAATTATGTGATTGCTAACTTGAATGAAGGTGGCAAGCTTAATATGTCGCTAAAAGTGACCAAGGGTCGTGGATTTGTGCCATCAACGGTTTATACACAAGCAGCAGTTGAAGAATTGTTGGTTGGCTATATTCCACTAGATGCGGCTTATAATCCTGTTTTAGATGTTTCTTTTACCGTTTCAGCTTTAGATAATAATAGCGAGAAATTAGAAATTTATATGCGTACTAAAGGTACGATTAAGCCTGAGGTGGCAATTGAATTAGCGATGACTTATTTTTATGAGCAGATCGCTGTGTTTGTAGATTTAAAAGCACCATTAGGTCGTAAGTCTGCACAAGATGCCCCTGAAATCGATCCTTTATTGCTTAGACCTGTTGAAGACTTAGAATTAACAGTAAGATCAGCGAACTGTCTAAAAGCTCAGAATATTCGTTATTTGGGTGATTTAGTACAATTTCCTGAATCAGACTTAATGCGCATTCCAAATTTGGGGCGTAAGTCTTTGAATGAAATAAAAGCTGTGTTAGCTGAAAGAGGCCTTTCTTTAGGTGTCAGAATTGACAACTGGCCGCCAGAGCAGCTTAGTAAGTAATATATAATTTTAACTAGAAGGAAATTACTATGCGTCATCGTAAGAGTGGTCGTAAGTTTAATAGAACAAGCAGCCATCGCAAGGCGATGTTTAGAAATATGTCAGCGTCATTGTTAAAGCATGAGCTGATTAAAACAACTTTGCCTAAAGCAAAAGAGTTAAGAGGTTTTATTGAGCCTTTAATTACGCTTGCAAAGCGTGAAGTTGAGCTGCGCAAATCAACAACTGATTACGACAATAATGAGTTCAAAGGTCAAGTAGTAGCTTTAAGACGTCAAGCTTTTAATTACCTACGTAATAAAGAAGCGGTTAAGAAGCTATTTGAAGAAATCGGACCACGTTATGAAGCTTGTCCAGGTGGTTATACCCGCGTACTTAAGTGTGGTTTCCGCTTTGGTGATAAAGCACCTATGGCATTTATCGAGCTAGTTGATCGTCCACAAGTAGAAGTTGAAGAAGTAGCGGAAGCTTAATCTATAACTTTTATCACTACACTATCAAAACCTGCATCTGCAGGTTTTTTCATATCTAAAAAGCTCATTTCTGATTCTGAAAAGAGTATATATAAGAAGCGCTAGAATTAATTGAAAAAAGCCCTTGCAATAAGGGGTTTAGCCGTTATAATAGCTCCTCGTCGGGTCGTTAGCTCAGTTGGTAGAGCAGTTGGCTTTTAACCAATTGGTCGCAGGTTCGAATCCTGCACGACCCACCATCAAGATTGATTATATCTTTTTAGAAAAATCCCTGAAATTATATTGATAGCGATGAATGCAATAAGTATCAGACTAAATTGCAGTGCGCTGTTTCCAGGTAAATAACCCATAATAATGACTGCTAGCATTGCTGAACCCATATTCATAAAACTCATCATTGACGAAGCAGATGCCTTATCACTAATGGCAGATGAAGCAAATAGTGTCGCACAGGGAAACAAGAGTCCGCTGAAATAATACAATACTACGCAAATAACAAAGAACACTAATGCCCCAGTGTTAAGTGCTATGCTAAGATAAAGCGATATTGCGCCAATAAAAATAATAGCAATGGCAAACATAATAATCTTATTGGCATCAAATCGATGCAGAATGCGTGGTGCGGTTAAGCCGCTGATCAGTGTGCCAGCTAGGGCGATTAAATTCCAGTAGCCATACTCGCTAGGTGTCAAATGCAGCATGTGTTGCGCGATCATTGGTGCCGCTGCCGCGTAGCCATAAGATACTGTTGAACATAAGCCAATAATTAAAGCGTAATGACGTAAACGATGATTTTTAAGTGCATGGGCGTATCTTTGGGCAATGGTTATCGGATGCAATGAGTGCTTTTCTTGCAATGTTTCATCGAATAAGAACGTTGATAAATAGGCGAGCGCGCCATGAATAAACAAGATAAAGAAAAGATCCTGCCACTGTAAGTATTGCGTGACAACACCACCGAGGGTGACGGCAAAACCGATACCAAGCATAAAAGAAAGCATGGAGTATGATATCGCTTTCTTTGCTTGCGTTTCATCTAGCAACTCATTGACTAATGTAAAAGTGCATGCCAACCCTGCAGAAGAGCCAAGTGCGGTAATAACCCGACCTAAAAGTAACAAGCTATAGCTAGATAGAATATTGGTTGCCGCAATATAGCATATAACCAAACCGATTAAGTTAATGACAAAACCAAAGCGAATGGCTTTGAGTCTGCCAAAACGATTGGCAAGGGGGGCATAAATCAGCTGACCAAAAACATAGCCAAATAAAAAAATACCGACAAACCATGAAAGGCTTGAACTATCAAGTGCGTAAAATTTACCAATCTGCGGCAATGCAGGTGTCAGCATAACTGCAGATACTGAAGCGATGGATAGATAGCTTAACAGTATGGCGATTTTATAAGTTTTCATATAATGTCCTGAGTATGATTTGCTCAGAATTGTATGCGCAATACTTTAAATTAACAATATCTGGAAATATTGACACAGGTTAAGTTGGATTAAACAATGAGCTGTTTTGTGATTTATGGGTGGTATAAATATATGGTGGTAGATAAGGCGGATACGGTATGAATTAGTCTGATGGCGTGCCATAAATACGTTGCTTGGCAAGTGCTTCACCCATTGGGAATTGATAGCGCAAACCAAGGCTAAATGTTTGAATAGGGAGCGGTTTGGAATTGTCATTATCAATTGTCGCATTACCAAAGGAACGTAAATAACTTGTTGATAGGCTTAAGCTTCTCGTTAACTGAACATCCATGGCTAAGCGCATGGCAGGTTGAAAGCCAGATAGTGTCCCGTCACTGGCAATGGGTGTGCTAAAACCACTTAAATTGGCTTTGTAAGTTTGATTTAAAAAGGCAGTGCCTCCTGCAGCTGAGAAGCTTAAACGACTAAACGGCTGATATTTTAAACCCAGCAATATCGGCACATACAGTGAGCGTTCAATCTTAAAGCTGCCATTTGCGGTTGCTGATGTCAGTGTGTTAGTGGTTGTGGCGGTACTGTCGTATAAGGCGCTGGTAAAGCCAATGCCAAGCATTGTCTCTAGTGATAGGTGATAACCTAGATCAGCACCAAGTCCGGCAAGTACACTCGCGCCAAAGGCGTTGGAGCTTTTGCCATTAGTGGCTGTTGTATGATTGGGTAGGGAGAATTGATTCCAATCAAGTGAACTTGGGCTATTGGCATAACCGCCATTGACATCAACAAAACCATAAGACAATGTTTCATAAGCGTAACTGGTAACTGAGCTTGCACATAAAGCTAAACCCAATATTGATATTATTTTCTTCATATAGGTCTTTATTACCTTAGTTTTTCATCATCCTAACTTAAGCTTAGCCTATAAGTTCCCAAAAAGAGAGATATCTCAACATAAAAATATACTTCTTTTGCCAAAAAAGGACTGTTAATATGATGACTTATGTCTAAAAAAGAAGAAACAGAAAAACACATGTCAATAAAAAATATCAAAGGCTATGCTTGGATTGTTATTGTTCTTAGTTCATTTTTATTATTTTATAAATATATTGCATTGGTCTTCCCAAGTCTGATTGCCGGAGACATTAAGTTGCATTTTGGTATTAACTCGGCACAAATGGGCTTCTTATCGGCAGTTTTTCTGTATTGTGTCCTGTTTGTTCAGCCATTTGCTGGTTTGCTTCTGGATCGTTTTGGTTGTCGTAATGTTAGTACGGTATCATTGCTTATCAGTGCGTTTGGTATCTTGCTGTTTGCAGCATCTAATCATATTGCTTTTGCGTTTATTGGTCGTTTGATGATGGGGCTAGGTGTTGCGTTTGCCACGGTAAGTTATATGAAAGCAGCGGCAACATGGTTTGATGAAAAAGGTTTTTCTGTTGCTAGTAGTTTATTGTTAACGGCGGCAATGACTGGTGCGGTTGTTGGGCAGGCGCCCTTATCTGCTTTATTTAATCGTGTTGGTTGGCAAGAGGGTCTGTATTACTGTGCAATCATCGGTGTGATTTTTGCCATTGTATACTGGCTTATTGTGCGTGATGACCCAAAAGAGGGGCATGTTAATTTGGCGGAGGAGCAAGCGGCTGAGAATGAACAAAAGAATATTTTAAAGATGATTAAAAAGGTCATCAGCTCACGTAATAACTGGCTGCTTATGGCGTATTCTGGATTAATCTTTACGACGATTGATGCCTTTGGCGGGCTATGGGGTAATAGCTTCTTTGTCCAGAAATATGCACTAACAACGACACAAGCTAGTTACTTTATTTCGTGTATTTTTATTGGTATGGGCATTGGCGCGCCAATTATGGGGAAATTGTCGGTTAAGATCCGCTGTGTGCCGATTATGTTTTGCTGCACATTGATTGGTTTTGTGTCTTTGCTGGCTATTTTGTATTTGCATTTAAATGTAACCTTTTTAGTTATTGCCTGCCTTGTCTATGGCATTGTAACGAGCTCATTTATGTTGGTCTTTGTGGTTGGTCGCAAGGTAAATCCTTTATGGGTGATGGCGACTGCTGTGGCACTGATCAACACCGGAGAGCCTATATTTGGTGGCACCTTTGAAGGGCTTGTTGGCATGATTTTAGATCACTTGCAACCGGATGTCTTAGGTGCAAACTATAGTGTGTCAAGCTATGAAGTGGCCTTTAGTATTCTGCCTGCAAGTATTATCTTAGCACTATTGACCTTATGTTTTGTACGTGAACGGAAGTGCTAAAAACCTTATTTATTGAGCAAAGGCTAAATATTCACTCACAAGTGCTCACCGTACCCTGAGGGTAAGTCGAAGCGATGCACTGAGCATCAATCGAAGCGGTGCACTGAGCGTTAGTCGAAGTGTGGTAAGCTTGGAAAAATCACACTTCATAGAGGCTTCGACTTACGCTCAGCCAGCGTTTACACAATCAAAGTGGGCTGGAATATGGTCATAGCAGTTTATTGACTCATAAAATCTTGGCGTTGTTGAGATATCTCTTGCTGTGTTTGCCATGTGCTAGGTTCACTTTGATTCTTTTGAGATACGTCACCTTGGTTATCATCAATGGTAGTCACTAAACCATATTGCGTATTATAAGTTTTTGTTTTAAAGCCTGCTTTTTGTAAAGCAATTGCCGAGCTTGTCGCAACAACGGTATTAACCGTGGCATAGGTCATTGCCTTATCAAAGTTTGCATCAGCATAGCCTGAGCCAGTCATCATAAAGGTAAGACCAATAAGGATAGATATAATGTGTTGACGCATAAATAAGCCTTGTCACTTAAGGGTAAGATTAAGTTTAGTGATTTGACGCTCAGTTGTCTATGCGCTGGAGAAATTACTGATGGTTTCTTTGATTAACCATGACAATATAAGCTAGAGTATAAGCAATTAAGAATGCTGCTAAGGTATATAAATGACCAAATGATTTGATATCGACTAAATAACTAAATGGCACACTGATTGCTAAATAAAAGAAAATTGACCAAGAAGAGCAGAGTGATTTCCATATTTTGCTCATGTCATTTTTGTAGTAGCTTAAGGAGTAGACAATAAATAAAATAATATGCGCAATAAGTGCTAACAGGACGGCTTTCATCGATGCTTGTATCATCAAATAAGACACAACCAGAAAGATGACATAGCTTAATGATAAGCCAAAAGGTACTTTAAATGCGCGCTCAGCTTGAGGCTCAGACTTCCGTAAGCGTGCCAATGCGACAGGAATAGCAACGCATGAAATTAGCTGAAACACGGTAACCATGATCATGATGTTTTGCCAGTTTTTAGAGAAAAACACCATAATGACGCCAATGATAAAGACAGTAATTAATGAACGTCTTGATAGATTGTATTTAGCAATAATACGATCAAAGAATGAAGGCAGTTGACCATCTTGTGACATGCCAGTGATCATGCGTGAGCTTGAGCCCATATAAAGCGCTCCTGTGCCTGATGGGCTAATGGCTGAATCTGCATATAGCACCCAAATCATTGCGACATTAACGCCAATTAAACCAAGAAGTTGTGCCAATGGTGATGAGAAAATAGGTAAATTTTGCCAACCATGCTCAAGATACTTGGTTGGCATGGCACCGATAAAGGCAAACTGCAGAATGAGATAGACAACCAGACAGATAAGGACACAACCAATTAGTGCTAACGGAATATTGCGCTTTGGGTTTTTAAGCTCGGCACCAAATACTGCAATCATGCCAAAGCCATAAAAAGAATAAAAAATGCCACCAGTAACCACAGTGGCAATTGCGCCACCAATCATGCCACCCATAGATTGATGAAAGCCGCTTAATGAGAAGTTGGATGCATGAAACTCACCATGCCATCCTGCATAGACAATGATAATGATGCCAGTTGCAAGTGGTACAATAAGCTTAAATAACGTAATAACATTATTTACTTTAGACAGGATCTGTAATCCCCAAAAGTTTATCAAACCATATACAACAATCAAAAGTACAACATATAGCTCACCAGTTAATGACAAGTCTTTGCCTGCCATAAGACTTGGGTAGATACCACTAAGATATTGAATAGTTGCTGAAGCTTCAGATGGGATTACCAGAATCAGTCCCATTAGATTTGAAATGGCGACAACAAACCCATAGTCAGTATTCTTATGTGATAGTGTGAGAATGCGTGCGAAAAAAGCGCGCTCTTTAAACATTGTTGCGGTCTCAGCCAATAGCAAAGCCAAGATTAATGCTAAGACTGCACCAATTATCCAAGATAGAAATGCCATTGAACCTACTGCTCTTGCGGCATTGTAAGATGCGAAAAGCCAGCCACTGCCAATAATACAACCAACGCCAATGGCGATGGCAGAAAATAAAGCTGGTGATTTCATATTATCTGTATTAACAGCCATAAAAATTCCTCCCCTAAGTATTTATTCAAAAATACATCATTATGATGTAACAACTTTCACAGTAAGCAACCGTCTCCCTTACGATGGCTTGCTATGGTTGGATTCAAAATCGGTCATATTTTCAATATCATAAAGCATTTATGTAAATACTTTGCGTATTGTTGTGTAATTGCTTGTAAATGTTTTTAATGATCTTCTGATTTCTGTGTAATAAGCACGAAATAAAACAGTGCGCTTAATATTAAAAAGATAATGTAAAATGCAGTGTAATTGGCAAAGTGCTTGTAAATAATGGCAGCAATTAACTCAAATACTAAGAATAAGAAAATTCCCCAAGAACCAACAATCATTTCCTTGATGAGCTTGTTGTCGTGTGTTTTGACTTTCATGCCAGCATACATTACAAAAAAGGTCAAATGCAGGATCAAAGCCACTGCCAAATTGATAATGCCTGAAATCATCAATAAGTAGCTTAAGAATAAAAAGATCACAAACGAAAAAACTTGTGGAAATGGTAAGTAGCTTATCGTTAAAGGGTCATTTTTATTGGCTTTGAGTTTGCTGTAGGCAATGGGTAATGCAATACATGAAATCAAAATAAAAGTAGTGGTTAACGAAGCGATCAGCTGCCAATTTCTAAAGAAAATAATCAAAATCAGTGAGCAAATAAACGTAAAAATCAAGCAAATACGCGACATGCCAATTTGTTCGTTAATTTTGCCAAAAACTTTGGGTACTTGACCGTGTTTCCCCATCTCATTTAGCATACGCGTGCTCGCACCAGTATAAATAATTCCCGTCCCTGACGGACTAATAAAAGCATCAGCATATAGAACAACCGCCAAGGCATTTAATCCAATAAGACCAGTTAATTGTGCTAACGGTGATTCAAAATTAAGTCCTGCCCAGCCATTATCAAGCATGTGTGGTGGTAGCGCGCCAATAAAGGCAACTTGCAGGAGCAAATAGATACCAAGAACAATTAGCACACTACTGATTAACGCTATTGGCACATTGCGTTTAGGATTTTTAAGCTCCGCGGTAAAGCTAACTGCCGTTTGGAATCCAAAGAATGAATAAAAAATACCACAACTGACAATCGCACCAAATATACTACTATTGCCAAAAGGGATAAAACTAGCATTTTGTGCGGTGAAATTGCTGCTATGAAATGCCGCAAGCAGCATAAGAACAGCAGTGACAATAGGAATAATAATTTTGAGTGTCGTAATAGAGTTATTAATCTTTGCAAAAAAGTGTATTCCCCAATAATTAATCAGTGTATATATCAACATAAACACACCAACCACGCCAACACCAGCTAAGGTTAGCGAGCCATTGGCGAATATATACGGCGTCATGGGTTTATAGATAGATGCTATATATTGCGTGGTTGCCATGGCTTCAGACGGAATGACAATTAAACCTAAAAGCCAGTTTGAGATGCCAGTAACGAAGCCAAAATGTGCGTTATGTGAAATGCTAATTAAGCGTGTGAAAAGCCCATTGACTGGATATTTGATGGCGATTTCTGCTAACAATAATGCCATGATTAACACAGCAAGAGCACCGATGATCCATGATAAAATGGATGCCCCACCCGCGGCTTTTGATGCGTAATATGAGGCAAACAGCCAACCGCTACCCATCATCGTGCCGATACTAATGGCAATTGCCGAGAACAGCCCCGGCTGATTTAGTTTCTTTTCCATACTACCTCCCCTGATACTTGGTTAGAACCTTTTAGATAATATTGGAAAAGTAGTTTTATGACAAGGCATGATGTGGTTTAAATTAAGACTTAAGGGTGTCCGATAAGAGCAATATATTGTCTGAATATATATGATATTATCATTATTACTAAGATACACTGCTAATGAGATCGGGAGATGATCAACACCAAAGGAGACGACAATGAACTACAAATCATCTATTCAAAAAACACAACAGCATAACGTAAGTAAAAAAGCGCAGTTAGTAAAAATATTTAGGGAAATATTTGAAAAGGATGAGTTTAATGAAGCAGATATACATAAATATTTCCATCCTGATTACACACAACATGTTGATGGTAAGGTACTGAAATTTGATGATTTTCTTGCGCATATCAAATCATTAAAAGCAGCTGTAAATAAGGTGAATATTCATTTTGAGCACTTGATCGAGGATGGTAATAGAGTATGCAGTGTGCATTATCCTGAAGCTCAAAAAGTTAATGGCATGACCATTAAAGCAAAAGTGATCGCAATGTTTGAGTTCAAAGAAGATCAACTGATTTTTTGTGATGAGTTGACACATTTAATTCAAGGTGAAGAGGATGATGCTGACTTGGGTTCTAGACATTGATTTAGTGAAAATGCTTTGCAATTAAACACCGCAAAAACATTTCTAAGTGATATAATCGCTAGATTGAATTTTTAGCGATTACTATTCCAATGGATATTTCAACAGCAACCGAGAGTGTTGCGCAAACAAAATTATTAAGCTTTTTCGCAAGTTGTGCTAAAGGCATCGAGTTATTATTAAAAGATGAATTGCTCGCTTTAGGTGTTGATGAAGCGCGCGAAAAGCTTGCTGGTGTTGAGTTTGAAGCGGACCTTGCCACTGCTTATAAGGTCTGTTTGTGGTCACGTCTTGCCAACCAAGTGCATCGCAAATTACATGTGGCTAAATTTGACAGTGCGGATGCTTTTTATAATGAACTTTATTCTTTACCTTGGGCAAGTTTCTTTGATGTTAAACAGTCGATTAAAATCGAGGTTTCTGGTAAACATCAAGTGTTTAATAATACCCAGTTTGCTGCGCAAAAAGCAAAGGATGCGGTGGTTGATTATTTTCGTGATCAGATGGATGAACGCCCAAATGTTGAGTTAGATCATCCAGATGTTGTAATTAATATCCATTTACAAAAAGGCATGGCATTTATTTATTTGTCATTGACAGGACAAAGTTTACATCGTCGAGGTTATCGTTTAGCTCAAGGTGAGGCGCCCTTGAAGGAAACCCTCGCAGCTGCATTGCTTGTTAAAAGTGGTTGGCTGGATGAGCTTAAAAAAGATCAAGTGAACTTTATTGATCCAATGTGTGGTTCAGGGACGATTTTAATTGAAGCGGCAATGATGGCATATGATATTGCGCCAAATCTTGCGCGTGGTACGTTTTGTTTTATGCGTTGGTGTGATTTTGATCATAATGCATGGCAGACGCTAAAGTCAGAAGCGTTAATGCGCAAAAATATTGGCAAAGAAAAAAGCAATATAACTCTAATTGGTTATGACGATGATATGCGCGTATTGGACAAAGCACGACAAAATATTGCAAGTGCTGATCTTACTGGTGCGATTGAAGTCTTTGTGCAGGATGTCAGAGACTTAAGTAATGATACACATGAAAAAGCCGGATTTATCTTGACCAATCCTCCTTATGGTGAGCGCTTGTATCATGGTAGACCTGAAAAGTTACGGGGGTTATTTGGCGGGTTTGGTAAGGCATTAATACGTGATTTCAGTGGCTGGAAGGTGTCTATCTTTAGTGCCGCAAGTGAACCTGTCAGAGCACTTGGATTACGATCGATGAAGCTTAATAAATTCTTCAATGGTGCGCTTGAGACGATGCTTTATCAATTTGAAGTATCAGATCAATGGGTGATGCAGCATGAATCTGCAGCACAGAAATTAACGCGTCAAGCGAAGAATGCAGTTTTGCAAGATGATGGTCATTTGGCGTTTAAAAATCGGCTATTAAAGAACTATCAGCAAATTCAAAAATGGGCACAGCAGCAAGGGCTTGAATGTTACCGTATTTATGACGCTGATTTACCTGAATATGCCGTTGCAGTTGATCTTTATAATACCCATGTGCATGTACAAGAATATCAAATTGGGAAAACCGTTGATGAGAAACTTGCACAAAAGCGTCTGTTGCAAGCGGTTTATCATATTGCTGAAGTATTAGGTGTTAGGTATGAGCAGATTCATTTAAAAACACGTCAACGACAAAAGGGTGATAGCCAATATCAAAGGCAGGCAATGACTGACAAGTTCCATGTGGTTAAAGAATATGATGCTTTGTTTTATGTGAATTTTGATGATTATTTAGATACTGGTCTTTTTTTAGATCACCGTAAAATGCGCCAAATCGTGGCAAAAGCAGCCAAAGGCAAAACGTTATTAAACCTATTTTCTTATACATGCTCGGCAAGTGTGCATGCAGCATTGATGGGTGCCAAAACGGTTAGTGTGGATATGTCAAAGACCTATCTAGATTGGGGAAAACGCAATTTACACTTGAATAAATTAAATGTTGATCAGCATTTATTTGTTCAATCTGATTGCTTTGTCTGGCTTAAGGAAGCAGTTAAAGCGCGTAAACAATTTGATGTGATTTTTTTAGATCCGCCAACATTCTCTAACTCTAAGCGTATGCAAAATGTTTTGGATGTACAGCGTGATCATGTTGAGTTAATAGAACTTGCCATGCGACTTTTAACAAGAAATGGTGTATTGTATTTCTCTAACAACTATCGCAAGTTTAAATTTGATGAAGGATTGCAGGCAAAATATAATTGCCAGAACATTGATGATAAATGCTTGTCGCGCGACTTTCTAAGAAGACCAACGATTCACCATTGTTGGCAAATTTCAGTTAAATTGAATGGTTAGCTTTTTTCCTAGTGCATGAGCTATTTTTGAGAGCAGGTTAAAAGAGGGTAGCCTTGTATCAGAGCCGCTTTCAAGGCGAGAAATAACTTGTTGTGTAGTATTTGATTTCTCAGCAAGTTCTTTTTGACTAAGCCCTGACTCAATTCTTAACTGATAAGCAAGTTGGGCAATTTCATTAATATAGCGTTCTTGTTCAAAGTCTATGCTGAATTGCTTGTCATGTTCCATTTGCTCTTTGATGGCTGATTGGATACTTGATCCAATATGTTTATTTTTCATTTCTTAGTACCTCACTCATTCGTTTCTCAGCGATATCCTTATCTTTGCTTTCCAACTTTTGTGTTTTTTTCTTCACATAGTGAAGCAACACCATAGCATTTGAATCTTGCATGCAATATAGGATGCGATGTTGGTTCTTAAACTTATATTTAATTTCCCAAAGTTTACCTTTGATTTGTTTAAATTGTACTTTAACAAAGTCAAAGCCATACTTTTCTATGTCAGCAAATCTTGCATATGCGGCCAGCTTTTCATCACGTGGTAGCTTATTTATGTCCTCTTTCACAGGCTCACGACCATTTGAGGTTTTGTAAAAATATATATCCATTACATAAATATAGGTTGCTTTTCTCATAAGAATACACCCAAATGGATGTGTGTCAAGTTTTTGATGACTTTTATCATTTATGGCGTTATCTGCAAAGCTAAACTTTACTAACTCTAGTTATTAATTACTTAAAAAGTGAAAAGGTGAAAAGGTGAAAAGTAATACGGTCATAGAGGCTTCGACTTACGCTCAGCCAACGCTTATGCAATCAACGTGGGCAGGAATATGGTCATAGCCGGCTAGTTTTATCAATACATATTACCTGTCTGGATATCCCAAAGTTGAGCATATTTCCCTTTGAGCTTTATCAGTTCTTGATGCGTACCGCTTTCAATGATTTGCCCTTGATCCATTACATGAATGATATCGGCATGGCGAATTGTTGACAGTCGATGGGCAATAATAATCGTTGTTTTTGATTTAGAAATCTTGTTTAAAGCACGCTGTATAGCAAGCTCGGTTTCATTATCGACAGCGGAGGTTGCCTCATCCAAAATTAAAATCGGCGCATCTTTTAAAACTGCTCGTGCAATACAAATGCGTTGTTTCTGCCCACCAGATAGTAATAAACCGCGTTGCCCAACATCGGTGTCGTAACCGTTGGGTAATTGCATAATAAATTCATGCAGTCCTGCAACTTTAGCCGCATGCGTAATCGTCTCATCATCGGCGTTAAAAGAGCCATAGGCAATGTTTTCTTTGATCGTGCCATCAAATAAGAAACTATCCTGACTCACTAAAGCAATCTGTTGACGCCATGATGATAAATCAAAGCTTTGAATATTGTCAGTGCCATAGTTTAAAGCACCAGATTGAGGCGCATAAAATTGGCACATAAGCTTAATCAATGTGCTTTTTCCTGAGCCTGATTCGCCAACAAATGCGGTGGTTTGTTGTGCGTTAATGCGTAGATTCAAATCTTGGTAGATGGGCGCATCATCGTCATAGCCAAAAGTAACATGATCTAAGACAATATCTTGGTGGTTGGGTATTGTTTTCAATGTTGCTTTATTGCTTAGTTCTTCAGTTGACCAAGTCAGCAAATTAAGGACACGTGTTGTTGATGCCATGACACGTTGATAGTCAACTGTGACTACAGCAAGATTGTTGAAAGGCCATAGCAGGCGTTGGGATAAGAAAATCAGCATACTAAAAACACCGACGTTCATTTGTCCATGAAATGTTTGATAGCCACCAATCAGCAGTGTAAACAAAAAGCCAGTTAAGACAAACATACGAATAACCGGTGTTACCATCGAGCTAATTTGGATGGTTTTGCGATTAGCCGTTTGATAATTGGCACTGGCTTTTTCGATGCGTTGTGCTTCATACTCTTCGGTGGTATAGCTTTTAATGGTTAAGAGATTAAGTAGATTACGCTGTAAATCACCACTGATTTCAGCAGCCTTTTGACGTACTTCTAAAAACCGAGGTGCTAAACGATGCTGGAAATAGAATGCACCAATAATAATGCATGGAATGGGCACAATAGCAAGCAATGTAATTAAAGGGGAAGCAAATAAAAACACAATACCAATGAAAACAGTAGAAACAACAATTTGTACAATTTGATTAACACCATCTTCCAGAAATCTCTCCATCTGATTGATATCATCATTAATCGTTGCAATCATTTGACCAGTTGAGGTTGCTTCAATCTGTTGGACATTGGCTTTTTGAATATGTCCGTAGACGTCAGTACGCAGTTTATGTTCAACATTTTGTGCGAGATTACGCCATTTCAGGCTATATAAATACTGAAAATACGACTCGAATGCCCAGATGAGAAAGGTAAGCAAACCTAAGATTAATAATTGTGAAAATAATGAATGCACCCCAGTTATTTGTGCAATCCATGAATCTTGGCGTGATACCACCATATTAACAGCGACGCCTAAGAGAATTTCAGGGAAGATGTCAAAAAGTTTGTTGAGTGTTGAGTATAAGAGTGCTAAAAGATAATCCTTGCGATAACCGCGCATATAGCTTAATAGTCGCAATAATGGATATTTGTTTGTGGATAAATAGGTGTTAGATTTCAATGGCTAGTACGGTTAAGCATGAGTGTATAAATACTATCGGGAAATATCACCAACCCTCAAGCAAAAATATGCTTTATACTGAAAACATTCCAAAAAGGTTATCACCGAAGGTTGCTTAGGCTAACTTCCATGAAGTGAGCATAGTGCTTGATAAAAATGGGAATGTTCAGATTAGTAGAAGAGTTTTGTTAGTACTCAATTGCCGTTGAGTGATTTAATTTAGTCATTGTTTAAGCAATAAGCGCTATCAAATAGCAGATGATACGTATAGAATAAGCTGTATTTTCAATGGCTAAAATATAAAATTAAAATAATGATTTCTGACGAAAAATTCCAAGAATTCTGTGCTTATCTAAGCGATATCCATGCAAGTTTACAATCCAATCAGCAAGGCAAAGTGGCAAGCTATATCCCTGAGCTTAAAAAGGTTAATCCAGATCAGTTTGCCATCTCTGTGTGTACGGTTGATGGTAGAAAGTTTAGTATTGGTGACTTTAAGTCACGCTTTTGTATGCAATCAATGGTCAAGCCCGTGCTGTATGGCTTGGCATTAGAGGAAAATGGATTGAGTTATGTGCATAAACATATCGGGCGTGAGCCAAGTGGTAAGAACTTCAATGAATTAACATTAAATGATCAGGGTTTGCCACATAATCCAATGATCAATGCCGGCGCAATGATGTCGTGCTCGATGATCAAGCGTAAATCCAATCCGGCAGAGCGATTTAATCATATTATGCAAGCGCTTTATAAATTATCGGATAGTCAGAAAATTACGTTTAATAATGCAGTGTATAACTCGGAAAAAGAAACAGCAGATCGCAATTATGCCTTGGGTTATTTCATGCGCGAACATCAAGCTTTTCCAAAAAATACCGATTTGCATCGCACACTGAATTTATATTTTCAGGCATGCTCGATTGAGCTTAATAGTGAGATTTTAGCAACGATTGCGGCAAGCTTTGCCAATGCCGGCAGTTGTGCCGTGACAAAAGAGGAAATCTTTAAGCCAGAGACAGTCAAAAATTGCTTATCATTAATGTATTCATGTGGCATGTACGATTATTCCGGTGAGTGGGCGTTCTCGATTGGACTGCCTGCTAAAAGTGGCGTATCTGGTGGTATTTATGTTATTGTTCCTGATTTGATGGGGATTGCGATTTACTCGCCGCGCCTAGATAAACATGGTAATTCATTTAAGGCAATTGAAGTATGTAAACGCCTTGTTGAGCGTTATAGTATTCATAATTACGATAGTATTTTGCGCTGTCAAAATAAAATTAACTTATTCCCAGTAAGTTAATTGTCAAACAGGCGCTTAACACCTAGAATAAAATCAAACTAAAGGTGCTAGGAGCAAGCTATGCCACAAGATACAATCGCTAAAATCAAAGAGATTCTTAAAACGTCAGATAAATTAAACTTTGATGATACTGAGTATTTATCCGAATTATTAGATCAGTTACAAACGGAGTTAGAATCTTTACCAGAGAGTGAGAAAGCGCAAGCACTTGAAATTGCTACGTTAACTAAGCAAAAAGTAGAAATGAGTAAGCTGCAAGACCCTAAAGAAGCAGATTTTAGCGATCTTGAGCAGGCAATCATTGAATATGAAGTAAGTCATCCTAAACTTACACATACCGTACGTTCTATTTGTAACCTGTTGTCGAGCATTGGGATCTAATTTGCATGACTGAAGATGAACGGCAAGCTGCAATATTAAAGCATTTAGCCATTACGCGTTGGTATGCTAAAGATAATCCCGTTAATAAAGACGAGCCATCAGCAGACAAGACAGATATTATTGCGAATAAACTGAGTGTGATTATATCCACTTTGGAACAACGAGATCGTGTTAAAGCGCTTATAAATGCGATGTTTACACAATTTTCGGTATGCTTTATTGAAAAAGATCAAGCGCAAGCAGAAAAAAATATAGCCTCAAGTGCGATAATTCTCTATGATGAAAACTTGACGTTAAAAACCTTGTTAAATCAAAGTTTGCATGATAGGTGCTATGCACTTAAAATTGATGCACTCAGTTGTGCAAAGGTGAAGAAACAAACCATGATGAATCTTTATGCAGTATCAGATTTTGCCATTAGGTGAGAACCATTTACCACAGATGATGGATATTGAACGTGAGGTATTTGAATACCCATGGTCAGCGTCACAAATGAAAGACAGTATCTTATCTGCGCATACAGAGACGTGGGGTTTGTTTGATTTTAATCATCAGCTGATTGCTTTTGCAGTTATTTCAGTGATTTTTGATGAGGCAGAGATTCTTAATTTTTCAGTGGCAAAATCATACCAACACCAAGGTTTTGGGCAAAAACTATTGGCTTATTTGATGAACCATCTATCTTATAAGCAGATTGAGAAGTTGTTTTTAGAAGTGAGAGTCACCAATATCCCTGCAATTAGCATTTATAGAAAATACGGCTTTGAAGAAATCTCAGTTCGTAAGAACTATTATCGCGTTGGTGAAACCTATGAGGATGCATTGGTTCTACAAGCAACGTTGCAAATCGAGCACTCAACGCATTATTTTTTAAACTGATAAACTTAAGAGGGCGTTGTATGCACCATCAAGAGATTTTAGACTTTTGGTTTAAAGAACTCACTGCAAAAGACTGGTTTGCAAAGAGTGATGCATTGGATCAAAACATAAAAGATCGATTTTTGGCAGTTCACAAAGCAGCATCTCGTGGTGAGTTGTTTGCATGGCGCGAAACGGCAGCGGGGCGTTTGGCTGAAATTATTGTGTTAGATCAGTTTTCACGCAATATTTTTAGAAATACAAAAGAAGCTTTTGCCTATGACTCATTGGCGTTGGTCTTAGCACAAGAGTTAGTGATATTGAAGCTAGATCAAACATTAAGTGATAGTGAGCGTTCATTTGCATATTTGCCCTATATGCATAGCGAATCAAAGCTTGTCCATCAACAAGCATTGGCACTTTATACTGATTTAGGCAATAGCCAAAGTTTGGAGTATGAAATAGCGCATAAAGCGATTATTGATCGATTTGGACGTTACCCACATCGCAATGCGCAACTAGGACGGGCTTCAAGCAATGAGGAAGAAGCGTTTCTACTTGAGCATGCCGGCTTTTAATTCAATTCAATACGTTAGGCGAAGACTAAATAATTCACCCACAAGTGCTCACCGTACCCTGAGCATAAGTCGAAGCGATGCACTGAGCATCAGTCGAAGTGGGTAAACTTAAGAAGATTACACTTTACAGAGGCTTCGACTTGCGCTCAGCCAACGTTTACGCAATCAAAATGGGTGTGAATATGGTCATAGCTATACGTTAAAACATAAATTTGCAAAACTCCCAGTCTCAATAATTGTTATCTGTCACATATTTGTATATGCTTATCGGCTTATATGTCTTTGTTATGTTGTGTTATTTAAAGGATAAAAAATGCGTAGTCATTATAGTTCAGAAGTGAATGAGTCTCTGGTTGATAAAACCATTGAAATATGTGGATGGGTGCACCGTCGTCGTGACCATGGTGGTGTTATTTTCTTAGATATCCGTGATCGTACGGGTCTTGTGCAATTGGTTTATGAGCCAGAAAATGCAAGCGTTTTTGAACAGGCGGATCATGTGCGCCATGAGTATGTCATTAAAGCCAAAGGTATTGTTAAATTGCGTCCCGAGGGGCAGGAGAATCACAATCTAGCCAGTGGTAAGATTGAAATTATTGGTCAAAGCTTGGAGCTTATTAATCGCGCTAAGACCATTCCTTTTCAATTGGATGAGCATCAACAAGTCGGTGAAGATATTAGGTTGAAATACCGTTATATTGATCTAAGACGTCCTGAGATTCAACATCGCTTGATTCAGCGCTCACGTATTTCACAATTTGTCCGTCAGTATTTAAATGAACATGGGTTTTTAGATATTGAAACGCCATTTTTAACTAAGGCAACACCCGAAGGTGCGCGTGATTACTTGGTGCCAAGTAGGAATCATCATGGTAAGTTTTATGCGTTACCGCAATCACCGCAATTGTTTAAACAGTTGTTAATGGTATCTGGTTTTGATCGTTATTATCAGATCGTTAAATGTTTTCGTGATGAAGATTTGCGTGCCGATAGACAGCCTGAATTTACTCAGATTGATATTGAGGCATCATTTATCGATGAAAATACCTTAATGAATTTGATGGAAGATATGGTTCGTCGTTTATTTAAACAAACGGCAGATGCAGAATTTCCATCACAATTTCCAGTGATCAGCTATGCCGAGGCGATGGCTAAATATGGTTCAGACAAGCCTGATTTACGTATCCCATTGCACTTCATCGATGTGAAAAACATTATGCAAAATGAAGAGTTTAAAGTATTTTCAGCACCTGCTAATGATAAAAAATCACGTGTCATTGCAATGCGCTTAGACAATGGCAATGCACTGTTGACACGCAAGATGCTTGATGATTATACCAAGTTTGTAGGAATCTATGGTGCTAAAGGCTTGGCGTATATCAAAGTCAATGAGATGGCGAAAGGCAAAGAAGGGCTGCAATCACCCATTGTCAAAAATCTCTCAGATGAAGCATTGGCAAAAGTGCTTGAGGTCACAGAAGCCAAAGATGGTGATATTATTTTCTTTGGTGCGGGTAAAGCCAATATTGTCAATGATTCAATGGGCGCGCTACGCGTTAAAATTGGTGAAGAACTTAAACTACACACCAAAGCATGGGCGCCATTATGGGTCGTTGACTTTCCAATGTTTGAAGAGGCAGATGGTCGGCTTTATGCATTACATCATCCGTTTACTGCGCCAAAAGTGGATAATGTGGATGAGCTTAAATCACATTCTGAAAAAGCTTTATCTCGTGCTTATGATATGGTTATCAATGGCTATGAAGTCGGTGGTGGTTCGATTCGTATCCATGATCAACAAATGCAGCAAACGGTGTTTGAGTTATTAGGGATCGATGAATCAGAAGCCAAAGAGAAGTTTAGCTTCTTACTAGACGCTTTGCAGTATGGCGCGCCAATTCATGGTGGTATTGCCTTTGGCTTAGACCGCTTAACCATGTTAATCACCCATACGACCAATATTCGTGATGTGATCGCTTTTCCTAAGACACAAACAGCCAGTTGCTTGATGACTGAGGCGCCTGCTGAGGTTTCAAATGAACAGTTACAAGAGCTTGCGATTAAAACAGTTATTACTGAGAAAGCATAAACTAAGCTGTATTTTTCTATCAAATCATCTACGATTAAACCTATGGTTATTTTTATCTCTCTTTAAACGAATAAGGAAGTATTATGTCTGAACATTTACAGCGCATCGCTGATGCTTATCTTCTAGAACAACGCCGAGCCCGTCGTTGGCGCATATTTTGGCGCTTTTGTTGGTTAGTCGTTGCGGTTATCATTATTGGGCTTTTGATGAAAAGCTTTAGCAGTAAACCAGTTAATAACGAAAATCATATTGCTTTAGTCAAGGTTGATGGGGTGATTGCCGATGATAGCAATGCCAATGCCACACGCATCAATGACAGTTTGGATGTAGCCTTTAAAAATAAAAATACCAAAGCGGTGATTGTTCAGATCAACAGCCCAGGTGGCTCGCCAGTGCAATCTGATGATATTTATGAGCATATGCGTTATTTGCAAAACAAATATCCTAAGATTCCATTATATGCAGTATGTGTCGATGTTTGCGCATCAGGCGGGTATTATATTGCCTCTGGTGCTAAAGATATCTACGCCAACAAGATGACAATTACTGGTTCGATTGGTGTTAGAGCCGGTGGCTTTGGTTTTGTTGACTTATTAAAGAAAATTGGTGTTGAGCGCAGACTATATACAGCAGGCAAAGATAAAGGCTTCTTAGATCCATTTGAACCACAAAATGCTTCACAAGTGTCGGAAATGGAGGCAATGCTGACTGAAACGCATCAAGTGTTTATTGATGCGGTTAAAGCAGGGCGCGGCGATCGCCTTGATAAAAAACAAGAAGATAAAATATTCTCAGGCATGCCATTTTCAGGTGTGCAAGCTAAGAAGTATGGTTTGATTGATGGGTTCGCCTCAGTTGATAGTTTGCAACGTGAGCAATTTAATAATATGAAAGTGGTTAACTTTACCAAGCCATTGAGTGTTTTTGATCAAATCAGTCAAAAGCTAGGTACTGAAGTGATGTATCAAGCAGCTGAAGCCAGTGGGTTGAAACTGCAATAGGCTAGGTTTTAATTCTCCCTCACCCATTGAGCTTTAGCTCAACGACCTCTCCCGCAAGGGGCGAGGTAATATACTGTCCACAAAGCATTTTACAGAAGCTCTTACCCTAGTTTTTCTGTGTAAGCGCTGGCTGAGCGTGAGTCGAAGTCAACGCGCTTTATGCTTTAGCCGTTCCCTGAGCGAAGTCGAAGGGAAGGCGTAAAACAATAATTGGCTTCGACTTACGCTCAGCCAACGTTCATGCCAAATAACCAAGTGCGCGTTTGATAACATACTCAGGTACGTTTTGATATTCGGAAAAGTAAACTTGATTGACGTCAGTTGCATTGTGTTGATAAACATAGACACTCGGTGAGTGAGTTACGCCTGCGGTTTTTGCTAAAGCATTATTATCTTTAATTTCTTGATCAACCATATCTTTAAGATATGGGGTTTCATTAATGTTTAAATTGATCATTAAATCAGACAAAGCGTTTTGATCAATAACCTTATCTGATTTAACCAAACTATGGAGCTCGTGCAAAAATTCTTGCATGAGCTCCACCCCGCCCACGTGATAAGTAAAAGCTAAATACTGCGATGCATTAGGGCTTTGTGTTGTGCCAATGGGGTAAATGTTTATTTTAAGATCTTTATCTTTTGTAAGCGTTAATAGCGTAGTTATGTTTTCTAAACAGGTCAGCTTTGAGTAGTCACAGAATTGAGTGATGACTTTGCTTGCCTCAGGGTTGCCTAGAGTAATGCTAGACGAGCTGTCAAAGTTTAAATCTTTATGAATAAATACATTGGCTTGATAGCGTGAAAAAGCATGCATATCACAGGCTTGTTCACCTACCTTATGTCCAGCATTGGCAAGGCTTATGCATAAAGTGGCACTTAAAAGTAGCATTAACTTCTTCATGTGTTTATCCAGATTGTTTTGATATCTGGCAGTCTATTGTATGATTCAAAAAAAGAGAAATTTAAAAACTTTATAAATGTATTAATTTTTCTAAGTATTGCAGATGCAAAATAAATTGATTTTGAGATTGATCTACATCAGATTTTAAATTTTTCTTTTGGCAAAATGTAAAACATTAAATAATCGGTTCAAACAAGTTTAATAAGTCATTTTCGTTGAGTTTGAAGTCAGCTTGTCCATCTTTGTTGTAAAGACCACTAGTGCTGCATATTCTAAATAAACAAAGACAAAATGTAGTATAATAAATCCTTATAAATGACTGACTATTAAAGCGACAATGGCAAAGGCTAAACAAGCAATTATTCTGACTGAAAAACAAAGACATATTCTGTCAAAACTGCATACATCAAATACGGGACAATATCGCTATAAACTAAGAGCCAAGATTATTCTTGACAGCGCAGATCATAGACGCACAAAAGATACACTTTCTGAGTTGAATATAGTAGCTAGCACGGTAGGCAAATGGCGTGATCGTTGGAATAATGCTTCAGAAAAACTTGCATGCCTTGAACGAGAAGAAATAAAAGGTATTGAGTATGAGCGAGCTATATGCGAAATACTTGATGATCTACCTAGAGAAGGAACACCTGCAAAGTTTAGCGCAGAGCAAATTTGTAAAATTATAAGCGTTGCTTGCGAAGCACCAGAAAAATCAGGGCTTCCTTTAAGTCATTGGAGTTTACCAAGTTTGGCTGCAGAGTTAGTTAAACGACAAATAGTGGACAGCATTTCAATTTCCCAACTACATGTTTTTTTAAAATCAGGCAGATATAAAGCCCCATAAGGTAAAACAGTGGATACACACACCCATTGAGGATCAAGCCACATTTGATCATGAAGTAGCGCAAGTGTGCAACACCTATCAAAAAGCATATGATGAAAAGGACAATGACATGCTTCAAGTGGTCAGTTGTGATGAGAAAACAGGGATACAGGCATTGGAGCGTCAAATCACTCCAATGAATCTGGATCATTGTGAACGCGTTGATAACAGCTATGAACGCCATGGCACACAATGTTTAATTGCAAATTTTGATATTGCTTCAGGTAAAATAATTGCTCCAACCATAGGTGATACCAGAACGGAAGAAGATTTCAAGAATCATGTCGAGCAAACAGTGCAAACGAAGCCTAAGGCTAATTGGGTTTTCGTTGTTGATCAATTAAATACGCACATGTCTGAAGCGTTGGTTTTGCTAGTGCTTAATTTGTGTGGTATTACTGGGGTGGATATTGGTGAAAAAGGCAAACATGGCGTGTTGAAAAACATGCAAACACGTAAAGCGTTTCTTGAAGATAGTTCACATCGTATTCGGTTTGTATATACACCGAAACATGCTTCATGGCTTAATCAAGTTGAGATATGGTTTAGCATTTTGGTTAAGCGATTACTTAAACGTTTATCTACGAAGTCAACAGTTGAGCTTAAAGATAAAATAACGGCATTTATTGGGTACTTTAATGATGTATTGGCTAAGCCATTTAAATGGACATATAAGGGGAGAGTTCTACAGGCGACATAATATTTACTTATTTAAAGGATGAGGTACTAGCAAGATCAGCTTTTTTCTGCTGAAGTTTAAGGATCTTTTCCTCAACACTTTCTTTGGCAATAAGCTTATAAACTGTAACGGGTTTATCTTGACCAATACGATAAGCCCGATCAGTGGCTTGGGCTTCAACGGCTGGATTCCACCACGGGTCAAAGTGAATAACAGTGTCAGCTGCAACAAGGTTTAAGCCAGTGCCGCCGGCTTTTAAGCTGATTAAGAAAACACTGATGTCAGGGTTGTTACTAAAGTCATCAATGAGTTTTTGGCGATGCTTGGTTTGTCCGGTTAACTGTACATGTTGAATTTTATTTTTAGCAAGCTCAACCCCAATTAAATCCAGCATCTCAACAAATTGTGAGAACACCAGTACTTTGCGCTTTTCAGCAGTAAGCTCGATCAGCATTTCTAGTAAATAATCAAGTTTCGCTGATTCATGAACTTTCTTGGCGCTGTCGAGTTTGACCAATTGCGGGTGGCAGCATGATTGGCGCAGCTTTAACAATGCATCAAGAATATGGATATGACTCTTGGCAAGTCCTTGTTTTTTCAAGAGCTCACGCACTTTCTTCTCCATGGTCATGCGTACACTTTCATATAATTGTTTTTGCGTATTGGGTAGCTCAATAATTTCAATAGACTCGGTTTTTTCGGGCAAATCCTTAGCAACTAAGGCTTTAGTGCGTCGAAGCATAAAGGGTGCAATACGGCTTTTTAGGATATTTAAGCGATCAGTATCTAGATGCTTCTCAACGGGGTTTTTAAAGTGTTTACGAAACTGGCTATCATTGCCCAAAAATCCTGGCATTAAGAAGTTAAATTGTGACCATAACTCACCGAGATGGTTCTCCAGAGGTGTGCCAGTTAAACAAAAACGATGTTTTGCTGAAAGGGTGAAAATACTTTGCGCTTGTTTTGTTTTGGCATTTTTAATCGTTTGAGCTTCATCTAAAATCAGTGCACTATAGGTGTTCTGACGATGAATTTCTTCATCTTTTAATATGAGTGGGTAGCTGGTTACGACAATATCATAGTTAAGGAGTGAATCATAATGCTCACTACGTTCAGAACCATGCAATAGTAAAATGGTAAGCTTGGGTGTGAATTTCTCAGCTTCTCTTATCCAATTGCCGACAACCGATGTCGGAGCGATAATTAAACTTGTGCCGAAATCCTTGTCATTGTCGTGTTGCAATTGAATCCAAGTTAACGTTTGTAGGGTTTTACCAAGTCCCATATCATCAGCTAATAAGCCGCCCATTTCATGTTTGGATAAGAAATCCATCCAACTGACCCCGTAGCGCTGATAATCACGCAAGGTGGCTTGAACTTCTTTTGGTGTATCTAGTAGTGGCAATTTTGTAGTATCTTTAAGTGAGTCAACAAAGCGCTTTAAAGCATGGGCTTTACTGTAATCAATCGCGCCACTTTTGCCCAATTGCTCTTCAAGACTCATCAATGCACCAATTTGGTATTTCGAGAGCTTTAGTGTGCCGCCACGTTCATCGTTTAATTCAAATAATGAGTTAATAACCGGTTCAATGATGCTGTAATCAATTTTTAAACGGTGATTTTTATCAACGATGGCGACGAGGTCATGCTCTTGTTTATTGAGTCCTTTTTGTAGATATTGCATGATCAGGGGCTGCAGATCGATGGTGTTACCGTTGTGATTAACAGTTAGGTGCACATTAAACCAATCATTTTGCGCTCCTTCTTCAATACCAATGTCGATATCATCGGCAACAATATAGTGATGAGCAAAGTCATCATCAAACTCAACTTGCCAACCTGAAAGTTTAAAGTCCTCTAGGTCTTCAAGATAAAAAGTTTCCCACTGTTCTTCTGGTTCAAGATAAGGGTTGGCATTTAAAATATAGCTCTCACCAAAAGGCTTTTGCGTTTGATTGCCATAGCCAAAATAAGCACGTCTTGATTTATCAAAACCAAATGCAGTTAGTGTTTCAAGTTTAGCTTTTTCAAATTTTATGTCTTTTTCAATCAAGCGACCATTATGCTCAATAATGTGTGTGCCGCTTTCATGTGGCTCAAAGCGTGTGCCATCATAGTCAAAGCTCACTTCAGCAAAGAAGCCATAATGTGGCCAGTTTACTGATGACCCTTTGCTAAAGTGGGCAATTGCCTTAGGCGTGATTTTTTCAGTTTTAAGCTTTTTGACTTTGCTTGGAAATTTGATTTGCTTACTAAGTGTTGATTTCTCAATGGTATGACGAACAAATGACATATCATCTTTTGAGATATCTTTAAGTGTATTAAGGAGTAGCAATTGATTGCCAGGAATGTCACTGACAATCTGCCCCATTTTATTGCCATCAATGTAAAAAGCAGGTGTCGTTGGTACGATTTTGGTATTTGTTTTGCCATTGATTTGTGCGTTAAAGCGAAATGTGCCGTTGACCTCACTCCAATCAATATTAAGTTTGACATCTGGCGCCAAGGTGCAGTGTTTGCCCATGACAATATCGCCAATAAAAAAGCGCTCAGTGGCAATAAGCAGTTTCAAAAATTGCGCGCCATACTCTCCTGTTAAGTTGGGTAAATGTGTTGCGTAACGATTGATTTGTGCTTGTAAGTATTTAAAGATCTCAAGATCTTTGACATCAGCGCAATCTGGGTATTTAGTATAACCGGCAACGATGTTGGCAAGATTGGCACTTTGTGGTTTGCCATAGCCGTCACCACTTTTTAAGACGCGCACATAGCTAGCCTCGACCCGATAAGACAATTGGTTTCCTTCTTTAAAGGAAACAAGCTGATAGGCAATCACTAAGTTAGAAGGTGCTTTGCCCTGAGATAATAGAGCGCTTTTTTCAAGGCGTATATTGTCATTAAACTGGCGTTCAAATGCGACCTTATCAAAATGGGAGGTTGGGCTTTTAGCTTCTTTTGTCGGTTTCGCGCTAACAGATTTTGTCGCTGCAACAGGAGTAAGTGCATAGGGTTCTTTTAAGCGTTCAGCTAATGATTTATTAAACATAAATAATACAGTATAAATATGCTTGCAAAAGTAGCCTACAGGGCATGAACACTCAGCGTCTAGAATGCTTGAGAGTGATTTTGCTCGTGAGTTCACATCGACAAAAATGCTTTGAGAGTAGGCCTCTTTACCAGAGCCAAAAACTTCACTCTTAATGACAAAATTAATGCCATCATCGGATGTTGCTTGTAATGATTTAATTGAGTATTGATTGCAATAAGCGTGCGCACGTGAAATCGTTGCCTTGGTAAAGTCTTCGGTGATACTTTTAGGTAAGATGCTTGAAGATAAGCTCATAAGTTTTTGTCAAAAGAAAATAAATTGCATCAGTATACCTGAGGCAAAAGGAGTAAGACAAACAAGTTTTTGGCGATAGTTATATTTTGCTAATGTCTTATCTATGCATTATTCATATAAGAGATATACCCTTCGGCCACGCTCAGGACGAAATAAGTGCGGAACTCCAGTGCTTAAATACTATCAAAATGAATTGTAAGCCAAATCGTGGCAGGCGAGCTCGATGTAGAGGTTACCCAATGTGGTGTATTGCTGGGAATCAAAAGGCTATCGCCTGTAGCAAGTGAGTGACTCATATCATTCATCAAAAGGGTTGCTTGACCTTGTAAAACAAATACCAACTCGTCTTTTGTTTGGATGTAGGGTGTATCTTTGGGCGTTGTTTGTCCATAGGAGACAATGCGCTCAATTTTAATATTTTGCGCATTTTTGATTTCATGAATAATATCAAACAATTCATGTTCAGCATGTTTGGGGA
Organism: Cysteiniphilum sp. GTC20157; assembly: GCF_055396795.1. NCBI lineage: Bacteria > Pseudomonadati > Pseudomonadota > Gammaproteobacteria > Thiotrichales > Fastidiosibacteraceae > Cysteiniphilum > Cysteiniphilum sp. GTC20157. The sequence goes on from NZ_AP044698.1 coordinate 320,148, forward strand.
TATCGTATAAATTCATTGCTTTACAAACCCACGTTTTGTTAATAGCTGATCCAAAGCATTGGCAAAGGCATTGATATTACTACTTGAGAAAGCTTTAGTTTTTGTCTCGACTAATCCGGCATCACGTAGCTCAGTGAAAAAATTACGCATGGCATAAGTCTGTGAAATATTTGCCTTGGTATATTGCTTGCCATGAGGCGTGATCACCATTGCGTCGTGATCAGTAACTTCTTTTGCCAGTGGAATATCTGCAGTAATCACTAGATCAGACCTTTCAACCTTATTGGCGATATAGTTGTCAGCAACGTCAAACCCTTTATCAACACAGCGCATTTTGATAAAAGGCGATGGAGGATGTGTTAGTGGCTGGTTTGCAACAAAAATGCACATAACTTTGCGTTGGTGTGCCGCCTTATAAAGCACTTCTTTGACTGCTTTAGGGCAAGCATCGGCATCGACATAAATAATCATACTAGGCGTAATGACTCTCGATATAAGAAACTAAATCAGCTTGTGGTATGATTACCTGCTCTTTGTCTTCACGTAAGAACTTGATCACGCAAGTGTTATTATTAACTTCATCCTCAGCGATTACTAATGCCAGTGCGGCACCCGATTTGTCTGCTTTTTTAAATTGTGATTTAAAGCTACCTAACGAGGTATTTTGTTCAATGATTAGGTGGGGCAGGGATTTACGTAATGTTTCAATCATTGGCATGACTTTAAAGATAGATGATTCATCACTGATGACATAAATATCAGCAGTTTGTGTCAACTTAGGGATGAGCCCAAGCGTTTCAAGGAGTAAAATAATTCGCTCAATACCCATAGCAAAACCAACAGCAGGGGTTGCAGGGCCTTGCAGGTCACTGACAAGTGAGTCATAACGACCACCGGCGCAAATGGTGCCTTGAGCACCTAGCTTATCCGTAATCCATTCAAATACGGTGTTACAGTAGTAATCAATGCCGCGCACAAGGCGTGAGTTCACTTTATAGGGGATGTTTAACGCGCTTAAGTAGTGCGTGAGTGCTTCAAAGTCTTGTTTAATTTCAGGATCGATAAAGTCATGTAAGTTTGGTGCATTATCCAGAAGCTTTTGAGTTGTTTCATTTTTGCTATCGAGAATGCGCAGTGGATTTTTGCCTAGTCTACGCTGTGAATCTTCATCTAATTGCTCTTTAAGTGGGGTGAGATAATTAACCAACGCATTGACATAATTAGCGCGATTTGCGGCACTTCCTAGATTATTAAGCTCAAGTGTGACATGTCTATCTAAACCTAAAGTTTGCCATAATTGCCAAGTGAGACTTAAAATTTCGGCATCTTGGGCAATGTGACTATTGCCATATACCTCAACACCCAGTTGATAAAATTGGCGATAACGTCCTTTTTGAGGGCGTTCATAACGAAACATCGCTCCGCTATACCACACCTTTTGGATTTGGTTACGTAAAAGCCCATGCTCAATCATCGCACGCACGCAACCTGCAGTTCCTTCAGGTCTTAACGTCAATGCTTCATCATTACGATCGCTAAAATCATAGGTTTCTTTTTCAACGATATCGGTGCCTGCGCCAACGCCACGATGAAATAACTCACTTTTTTCAACGACAGGCAGGCGAATTTCCTGATAACCATAGTTGTGTAAGGTTTGTTTTACGGCGTTTTCAAAAAAGTGCCATTTATAAATATCGCTCGGTAAAATATCATTCATGCCACGCACGGCTTGGATTTTAGACATTAGATGATTCCGTATTCATTAACTCAAAGAAGTGAGGCTATTGTATGTAAATTATCTTTAGATTGAAAGGGTTGGAGCTTTAAATCACTAAACGCGAATTTTGGTGATTACAGGTTCTTTGAATTTCATCAGCAGCATAATAGCAATGATATAAAAGGCAGCAATCATCGCACCTAAGAGAATGAGATTGGCGCGCATTAAATTAGCAAAGATAAGTGCAAGTGCAACAATAAGGTCAATCATAAGTCCATAGATTGACGAGGCGACAGCACTGTGATTTTTATCGATGAGCAAAAATGCCATCGTTGATGTGTTTACACTTACAAGTGCTGAAGAAAAACCAAATAAAATCGCACTCAGGCCAATCAAGTAAATAGCATAGTGTGCCGGTAGAAAGTAAGCGCTAATAAATAACGCGCCACTGAAGACAGCAACAAAAGAGAAGCTATATGCACTTTGCTCATAACTCATGAGACCATTGAGCCAACGGATATTAATCCAACGCGCTAAGGCGCCAAAGAAAATTAATAAAAAGGACAGCCAACCATAGACAATCGTATTAAAGCCAAGTGTTGTGATTACAATATAAGGCGTGCAGATATAAAAAACAGACATGCCCGCCCATGCCGCTGACGTGATATAGCAGTAGCTTAAAAATTGTCTGTTACTGACAATGCTCAAAAATTTCTTGCGGCTTGAAGTTTTACCTTCAGTGGTTGTGGTTGGTGTGTCTTTAAAGTAAATAAAGACAAGAATAAGCGTTAACAAGGCAATAAAGATGACACCATTAAAAACCCATTCCCAACCGCCGTAATAAACGATATAGCCACCAAGGAATCCCGCTAGTGAAGGTGCTAGATAAAACAGAAGGGTTAAACTCTGCCACGTCTTAACATAGGTGTTTCCCGTTAACATGTCCTTGGGTAAAGCAACAGCTAAAATGTATAAACCCGAGGCACCAATGCCTTGCAAGATGCGTCCGATATAAAAGGCAAAAATGCTTTGTGATAACAGGCAAACAACACTGCCAATAATGACGATTAAACAATAAAGAATCAGCGTTTTCTTGCGCCCAAAACGATCGCTGATAAGGCCTGCAGGTATGGCAAATATTGCACCAGCAATAACAAATAAAGTCAGTGTTAACTGGCTTTGTCCAACATTTACCGCGAAATCATTTTGTAGCAATGGTAGAGCTGAGATATACATATCATAGGCGCAGACATATACCCCAACGAGGAAAATGGCAAAAAAGTAAACGTAATTTTCAGGTTTTATGCCAACTTTTCGATTCATGGTTTATTCTCATTGCCTGTAGAGTATTTTTTTAGAGCGGCAGCAACTTGATGTAGAGGTTTTTTCAAGGCCTGTTCTAGCTTGCTTATATACTCTATGTGCCATGATATAGCATCATTCCATTTATCTTTATCTAGAGAGCTAAATGATTTTGAAAATTGAATGCGGCATGATTTCTTTTGATCCAGTCTCATCCAGTCGAGCGTGTCATGAAAAATTGATTCAATGAGATTCCTTCTCTCCATAAGATGGTCAAAAATAAATTTATTTTCCTCTGTAGAACTACGGCTTATCCAGAGCTCAACGCGAATCTCTTTTTGTGAGAAAATCAGGTTGTATGAACAACCACTTAAGCCAGATCCTGCGGAAAGCCAATGGTCTTTGCTCGGGCTAATATTATTGTATAGTGTACAATTACTCTTTTGGAAAGCTTCAAGCACATGACTCCAATATTCACGGCGAATGATATGACGATTCTTTAGCACAATCTCAGTGTCTTTATCTTCAATTTCTTTTGCTTTAATTCCAATCATTAATTCTTTGGCTTCTGGTGTTGGTATGATTTGATCAATATTGATAAGTAGCTGTTCACCTAGTACATACGGAGTGATTTTGAAGCACTGAATATTGATGCCTTGATCAAGCAGCCATAATGCTGTACTAGTAACCTCTTTGCGAAAGTTAGCAGCAACAAGCATAATGCGTTGGCTGTTGCCTGTGTTTAATCTGACTTCATCTAATGCTGGGGCGTCAAGGAATTCACAAATGTAGCTTGTCGCATCAGCTGGCTTGGTGTTGCCATTATTGATATTTTGCTTCTTAAGGTATTGTTGATAAATTTCAACAATCTGTGCCTTGGTCAAAGTTGCGCAATAAGATGCGTATTTTAATGCCTGCCAAACAACATCACGTCCAGAATCATCAAGTTTGTTTTCGATAATCACTAAGTTCCCATATTTATCGAGAGCCAATAAGTCTAATCGTTCGCGGGTGTCGTCAAAACCATCAAACTCTTTTTGGATAATTAGAAGCTCTTCACCTAAAGCATTTGGGTGATATGCTAGCCACTCTTGAAGGTGTGCTCTTTCAGTTAGCCCCATGTCGCTAAAACGCTTTACTGCAACCGGATTGATACGGTTAGTTTTGTGGTCAACTGTAAACATGGCGTTTTCCTATGGTTTATTTGTGGAGCTTTTAGGTGTTTGCTATTACTGTGCAAATGGCATTGTAGCATGGTAAGTTTTAAACTTAAAAATATTATCAGGTTTAAAACCAAACGAAAATATTCGCTTGAAGCCTATAATTGATGAGTTGAATTTGCAGTAGAAAAATATCCCATTTTTATTGCAAAGTGGTCTAGACAATGGGGCGTATAATATTCCCATATTTTGGGTCACAGGTAGAGACACAAAAAAGTTCTTGCTGTGGTTCAGGACTATCAGCGGCGGTTAAGGTCAGGGAAGGAGGTCGTTTTTCAATCGAATGAATATGTAATAATTCAAAAATAAGTTGAGCATCAATTACTTCCCTCACCCGTGCAGCTTAAGCTGCACGACCTCTCCCGCAAGGGGAGAGGTGCTAACTGACGCAACTTATTCTTGATTCATTACTATGATGCTTGGAAGTAAGTTATTTTTGGGGTGTCATTGCTAGATATTTATATTTCTGTGTTGTGGTGAGTATGCTATAATCCGCGTCAGTTTTTAGAATATTTAAAGCGTTTATATCTATATGACAACACAATTTGCCAATGAAGTTTTCCCGGTTAATATCGAGCAGGAATTAAAGCAATCATATCTTGATTACGCGATGAGCGTTATCGTGGGGCGTGCGCTTCCTGATGTGCGTGATGGCTTAAAACCGGTGCATCGACGCGTTCTTTTTGCGATGAAAGAGTTGGGTAATGACTTTAATAAGCCTTATAAAAAATCAGCACGTGTTGTCGGGGACGTGATTGGTAAATATCACCCGCATGGTGACACGGCTGTTTATGACACGATCGTGCGTATGGCGCAGCCATTTTCATTGCGTTATATGCTTGTCGATGGTCAGGGTAACTTTGGTTCAGTTGATGGTGACTCGCCGGCAGCGATGCGTTACACCGAAGTGCGTATGTCGAAGATGGCGCATTCATTGCTAATCGACATCGACAAAGAAACCGTTAACTTCTCGCCAAACTATGATGAAACCGAGATGATTCCGGATGTGTTGCCAACGCGCATCCCGAATTTATTGGTTAATGGTTCATCCGGTATTGCGGTGGGAATGGCAACCAATATTCCACCACATAATTTAAATGAAGTGATCGATGGCGTGGTTGCTTTGATTGAAAACCCTGATTTAAGTATCGAAGAATTAATGGAGTATATTCCAGGGCCTGATTTTCCAACGGGCGCTTATATCAATGGTCGCGCCGGTATTGTTGATGCGTATAAAACGGGCAGAGGACGGGTTATTATGCGCGCTAAGGCATCGATTGAAGTCGATAAAAAAACGGATCGTGAGCAAATTATTGTGACTGAAATCCCATATCAGGTGAATAAAGCGCGTTTGATTGAGAAAATTGCGGAACTGGTTAAAGACAAAAAAATCGAAGGCATTTCTGAATTACGTGATGAATCCGATAAAGACGGTATGCGTATTGTTATCGATGTTAAGCGTGGCGAAGTGCCTGAAGTGCTATTAAATAACCTATATGCACAAACACAAATGCAGTTAAGCTTTGGTGTAAATATGGTTGCCTTGGTTGACAGTCAGCCGAAGTTATTGAATTTAAAAGAAGTAATTGAAGCCTTTATTCGTCACCGCAAAGAAGTAGTTACTCGTCGCACAATTTTTGAATTGCGTAAAGCGCGAGAGCGTGCCCATTTATTAGAAGGTTTAGCGATTGCATTGTCAAATATTGATGAAATGATTGCTTTGATTAAAGCCTCTAAAACGCCAGCTGAAGCTAAAGAAGCACTGTTATCCCGTTCATGGTCTAGTAAGCTTGTTGCGCAAATGCTTGAAGGGGTTGATCAAGATTTATATCGCATTGATGGTTTGGCGTCACATTATGGTTTACATAATGACGAATATTTCCTATCACAAGCACAGGTTGATGCGATTTTAGAACTTCGTTTACACCGTTTGACAGGTTTAGAGCAGGATAAAATCCTCGATGAATTTAAAGCATTACTTTTACGTATTGAAGAGTTGATTGCGATTTTGAAAGATATTAAACGTTTGCTTGAAGTAATCTGTGAAGAGCTGCAAGAAGTCAGAGCACAATTTGGTGATGCGCGTCGCTCAGAGATTATCGCCTCCCAGCTTGATTTAGGCTATGAAGATCTTATTACTGAAGAATCGATGGTTGTCACCCTTTCATATGATGGTTATGTCAAAGCACAGCCATTGAAGGACTATAATGCACAAAAACGTGGGGGGCGTGGTAAGTCCTCAACGCAAATGAAATCAGAAGACTTTGTTTACAAACTTCAAATTGCATCAACCCATGACACAATGCTGTGCTTCTCAAGTGCCGGTAAAATCTACTGGAGCAAAGTGTATGAATTCCCGCAGGCAGGGCGTGCAGCTAAAGGTAAGCCTATAAACAATGTATTGCCACTTGAGCAAGGTGAGCGCATCACGGCAATGCTTGCGATCTCTGAATACACGGAAGGTTGGAATATTTTTATGGCAACTAAGCAAGCGACCGTTAAAAAAGTTGATTTATCAGCATTCTCGCGTCCGCGCAAGGGTGGTATTTATGCCTTAACCCTTGATGAGGGCGATGAGCTATGGCATGTGCATTTAACCAATGGTCAGCAAGAAATTATGATGTTCTCAGACGCAGGCAAAGCGATTCGCTTTAATGAAGAAGATGTGCGTGCAATGGGCAGAACAGCGCGCGGTGTTCGTGGAATGCGTATTCAAGAAGGTCAAACTATTGTTGGTGTGATTGTTACCGATCCTGACCAAGGGGTTGTGTTAACAGCAACGGAACATGGTTATGGTAAACGTACCCCAGTTGCTGAATATCGCAAAACTGCTCGTGGCTCACAAGGTGTCATCTCAATTTCCACTTCTGATCGTAATGGTTTAGTCGTCGCATCAGGTTTAGTAGAAGATACGGATGATATTATGCTAATGACCGATCAAGGGGTGTTGATTAGAACACGTGTATCTGAGGTGCGTGAAACGGGTCGTTCAGCACAAGGTGTTAAATTGATTAATTTGAAAACAGATGAGAAGCTAGTGTCAGTGCAAGTCGTTGCTGAGGATGAAGCTGAAGAAGATTTCGATGGTGAAATGCTGGAAAATGAAGAGAATGAAGCAAATGACACACCAATAGCAGATGATGACTCAGTACAAGATGAGCAGAATAATGAAGATGACAGCGAGCTGGAGTAATTCGTGAAAGTCATCACGATTTTGGGGGCGACAGGATCAATTGGTGTTAATACATTAGAGATTATTCGCGAAAACCCTGCTGATTTTGACGTTTATGCATTGACTGCACATCGTAATATCGAGCTGTTATATCAGCAATGTCTTGAATTTTCCCCACGCTATGCGGTGGTTGCCGATGAACGCTTGGCAAGTAAGCTTCGCAGTGACTTTAAGACCTCAGGTTGTCAGACGATCGTGCTATATGGCAAAGAGGCACTTGTTTCTGTGGCGAGTGCTGAGGAAGTGGGTATGGTCATGGCTGCTATTGTTGGTATTGCAGGATTGGCGCCAACGTTTGCGGCAGTTAATAAAGGCAAAACCATTTTGTTAGCAAATAAAGAAGCATTGGTCACTGCGGGCGAGATTTTCATGCGTGCGGCAAAACAATCTAATGCTATGATTTTGCCTGTGGATAGTGAGCATAATGCGATTTTCCAATGCTTACCTGATCAAGATAAGCATTATGATCAAGAGATAATCTCCAAAGTTATCTTAACGGCATCTGGTGGTCCTTTTCGCGAAAAGTCTCTGGATGAGCTTAAAGATATCACACCAGATGAAGCGTGCGCGCATCCTAATTGGCAGATGGGGCGCAAAATATCCGTTGACTCATCAACGATGATGAATAAAGCGCTAGAGGTTATCGAGGCGTATTGGTTATTTGAGGTGCCCGTTGAAAAAATTGAGGTGCTAATTCATCCGCAAAGCATTGTCCATTCAATGGTTGAATATCATGATGGTAGCTTTATTGCGCAAATGGGCTCGCCAGATATGAAAACACCTATTGGTTATGCGATGTACTACCCAAAGCGTCATAAAATCAATGTGCCAAAACTTGATTTTACTGCCAAACCACTAGGCTTTGATGCGCTGGATGGGCAACGTTTTGCGCTTATTCCGTTGGTGTATGACATGCTAAAGCGTCAAGATTATGCCTCAACAATTGTGTTAAATGCTGCCAATGAAGTGTTGGTCGAGGCTTTTTTGGCGGAAAAAATACAATATTTGGAAATAATCGAGTATATTGAACGAGTTTTGCAAAAATTAAAATTTAATAAACCTGAAACTATTGATGATGTCGTTGCGATTGATTTGCAGGCACGCATGCATGTTTCAGTGCTTTTAAATGCAGATAAAGATTGAATAAAATAAAATTTAAATAAAGGAAGATTAGCTTGAGCTTGTCATTGAAAAAAACATTGTTACTTACGCTTTTAGGTGTCGCGCCCTTTACTGGTGTCTACGCACAAAATGGCTTTATTGCTAAAAGTATAAAAGTTGAAGGTTTGGAGCGTATTTCAAAAGAAACTGTGCTGAGTGATTTAGGTATTCACGCGGGTGAAAAAGTAGATGCGACAGAAACTAATGAGGCAATTAAGTCCCTTTATAGCAGTGGTTTTTTTAAAAATGTACAACTGTATCAAGACGGTCATACATTAATTGTCAAGGTAGCAGAGCGTCCAGCAATTAGTGCAGTTGACTTTGACGGTAATGACAAAATCAAAAATGATGACATGAAAAAAGTCTTGCGTGAAGCAGGTCTTGATGTTGGGAATATTGCGAATCCTGAGATCCTATTTCAAGTCAAACAATCACTACTGATGCAATATGCATTGATGGGTTATTACTCAACGACAGTTGATATACAAGAGATCAAAGAAGCACGTAATCGTGTGGCAATCAAGATTAATATTGCTGAAGGTAAAACTGCGACAGTGCGTCGCATTAATGTGATTGGCAATAAAGCATTTTCGCAGAGTGAGCTTCTTGATAATATCACTTTTAAAACCCCGTCAATTTGGAATTTGTGGGGATTGTTTACTTCAAAGGCAGATTACTCGCCAACCAATATGCAGTCTTCAACGGAAGATCTTAGTAATTACTATATGAATAATGGTTACTTGGATTTTAAAGTAACATCACACCAAGCCTCGCTATCACCGAATAAAGAAAATGCATTTATCGCCTTTGATGTGAATGAAGGTGAAGTTTATAAAGTGTCTAAAGTATCATTAGAAGGTAAGTTTGTTATTGCGAAAGCCGATCTTGAGAAGCTTATTAACTTTAAAGCAGGAGATACCTTCTCACGCCAAAAAGTCCTCGATAGTGCTAAGGCAATCACACAAGCGTTGGGAGATAAGGGTTATGCTTTTGCTAATGTCAATCCAGTGCCTAAGGTTGATAAAGATAATAAAACAGTAGCATTAACCTTCTATATTGATCCAGGCAAAAAAGTTTATATTAACCAGATTAATTTCCTAGGCAATAATGTGACTAATGACTATGTTTACCGTCGACAAATGCAATACTTTGAATCTGGTGTTTACAATCAGTCGATGATTGATCAATCGAAGATTAAGTTACAAAGAATGCCATTTGTCCAAGACGTGACGGTCAAGAAAGTCCCTGTCCCTGGCTCGGATGATTTGGTTAACATGGATTATGATATTAAAGAAAGAAGTGCCAATACGGTAAGTGCGAGTATTGGTTACTCACAACTATATAACTTTATGATTGGTGGTAATTTATCATTGCCAAACATTCAAGGTACGGGTAATCAATTCTCAATTGGTGCGAATTTATCAAGCGTTTATCAAAGCCTGAATATGTCGTATACCGATCCGTATTTTACCCAATCAGGGATAAGTCAGACGATTAGTACGTATTTATCACGTACTGACTATGATGATACCTCAATTGCCAGCTATCGCTTAAATCAATATGGTGCGAATCTAGGCTATAGCATTCCAACCTCGGCATTTGATTCAATAAGTGTTGGTGGTGGTGTTGATCACACGCAAGTGTTGCAGCCTAGTGGTGGTCAATCAAGTATTTTAGATTGGTTCGTTAATGATCAAAATGATGGTCAAACATCTTTCAACACATTTACGGTTAATTTGGGTTGGAATCATAACTCAACGAATCGCGCGTTCTTCCCGACAGAGGGGACAACGTTAGGCTTAAATGGTACGGCTTCAGTTCCGGGAATTAGTGATTTGCAGTGGTACAAAGTCACAGGTTCTGCGGGCTTCTTCCATCCAATTATTGGTGATGTTACACTTTCTTTGAAAGGCGGTGTTGGTTATGGTAATGGCTATGGTAAGACGGAATATTTGCCGTTTTTCCAGAATTTCTATGGTGGAGGCTGGGGTTCCGTTCGTGGCTTCTCTCAAGGGGGGATGGGGCCATCGGATACCTATACGCCAAATGGTGGTGCAGCCGAACAGGGTAATGCCATTGGTGGTAATTTAAATGTTTACACTAATATGGATATATTGTTCCCAATTCCAGGGTTGAAAGATAGTCGCAATATGCGTTTGGGTGTGTTCTTTGACGCGGGTAATGTTTATGATACATATACTATTCAATATAAGAATGGTCAGCCGGTATTATGGGATACGACAGCATCACCAAAATCGCCAACGTTTTCCAATTTACGTTATTCAGTGGGGGTTGAATTCCAATGGTTGTCGCCATTGGGTGCGATGGCATTTAGCTTGGCAAAACCATTAAATACCAAGCCAGGAGACTCAACACAAGTATTCCAGTTTACACTGGGGCAAACGTTCTGATCCTTTGAGTTGAAAAGTTATTATCAAGATTTTAAATTTAAGTTAAATGTAAGGAGCAAATATGAAAAAATTAGCAATGATCGGTTTGGCATCAATGGCTGTGACCAGTGTAGCTTTTGCGACAGATGCAAGTAGCTTGAAAATTGGCTTGGTTAATCCAGTTGAGATATATCAAGCAGTGCCACAAGGTGAGCAAAGTATTCAGGCATTGCAAACGAAGTTAAAGCCAAAGGCCGATGAGCTGCAAAAGCAACAGCAAGGTTTGATGGAAAAGATGCAAACTTTGCAAACTAATGCGCCAACATTAACGAAATCTGATCTGGATAAGCAACAAAAGGCATTAACCGGCGAGCAAGCTAAGTTCAAACAACAAGCAATGGCGTTCAAGCAAAGCGAGATGCAGCAAGAGCAGAAAATTGCTCAAGACTTCCAAGCAAGCTTTAATACAGCTGTAGAGTCTGTTGCTAAAGAAGGTAAATATAGCCTCATCCTAAGCTCGCAAGCAGTAGCCTATGCAGCCCCTGATTTGAAGGTGGATGTGACGGATCAAGTCGTAGCACAAATGAAAAAGCAAGACGCACCTAAAGATAAAAAAGATAAAAAAGGTAAAAAATAGAGAAATTCTTTGCCTTTCAAAAGAAAAGTTTGTAGACTTAGCGCGCATTTAATTTTAGCTGTCTTTAGAGTATTCAATGAAATAGATCAAAAGAGTATAAATTAGATAATTGATTTTAAGAAAAATTTAGATGGCATTTAAGCGAGGTGAGATGTATGCCAGCAGTACGTGTAAGAGAAACAGAACCGTTTGATGTTGCATTGCGCCGTTTTAAGCGTAGCTGTGAAAAAGCGGGAATCGTTTCTGAACTTCGTCGTAGAGAGTTTTATGAGAAGCCGACATGGGAGCGCAAACGCAAAAAAGCAGCTGCAGTTAAGCGTTCAATGAAGCAGTCTATGCGTTCAACTCCAGCAGCAGCTCGCCGCTAGGAAGTAAAAGAAGTAAAAAAGATTGCAATATACCGCTCGTAAATCATTTTGCGGTGTTCGATGTCAGAAATATTGTAAAATCGATTGTGATGAACGGTATAAACAGTCGGCCAGCTATGCTTAACGGTGTAGTTGGCTTCTGTGTTTATGGCAATTAAAAAATTACACATACACTTAATTTAATAAAAAAAACTGTTAGGATTTAGCAAATGTCTGAAATACGCGTGCGTCTTGTTGAAGATATGAAAACCTCAATGAAAAATAAAGATAAAAATCGTTTATCAACGATCCGTATGGCGTTGGCAGCGTTTAAGCAAAAAGAGGTTGATGAGCGTGTTGAGGTAACTGAGGATGATGTGATTAGTATCCTAACAAAAATGATCAAGCAACGCAAAGATTCTGCAGAGCAGTTTAAGCGTGCTGGCAGAGAAGAGCTTGCACAAAAAGAGCTTGATGAAATTCAAATTTTACAAGTCTATTTACCAAAACCACTATCAGAGGATGAAATTATTGAAATTATCCAACGTGCTATTTTAGAAGTTGGTGCCTCTTCAGTAAAAGATATGGGTAAGATTATGAGTGCGATAAAAGCAGAGCTTAACGGTCGTGCTGATATGGGTAAAGTCGGTTCAATAATCAAATCACAATTATCGTAAACATTTGCCATGAAGGGGAATATTCCCGCTGATTTCATCCGTCAAATCGTAGCATCGACGGATATTGTCGACGTGATTTCAAAATATGTCACGCTCAAAAAAACGGGCAAAAACTTCATGGCGTGCTGTCCGTTTCATAATGAAAAAACGCCATCATTTTCAGTCAGCCAAGACAAGCAGCTATATCATTGCTTTGGCTGCCATGCTTCGGGTGACGTCATTGATTTTATTGCAGATTATAATAGCTTAAGTTTTATTGAGGCAGTGGAAGAGCTTGCACTAATGCAGAATCTTGAAGTGCCTTATGATCAAAATGGTAAAGATCAATCCAAAGATAAATTAACGCAATCAATCTATGATGCCTTACAAGCGGCAAATAAATATTTTCAATGGTGTTTGCGCTTTGATGCTGATAAAGATGAGGTTGTTGAGTATATTAAATCGCGAGAATTAACAGCAAAAACAGCAAAATATTTTCAAATGGGCTACGCGCCAAATCAATGGCAAGCGCTATATGATGTGTTGAAAAAACAATTTTCATTGGATGTTTTGGATCAAGCAGGCTTAGTGATCCGTAAGGATAAGGGGGGAGCGTATGATCGCTTCCGTGAGCGTTTGATGTTTCCAATACGTAATCGCAGAGGGGCTGTTGTTGGTTTTGGCGGTCGGGTGTTACCTAATAAAGATGCTAATCCTAAATATCTTAACTCACCTGAAACGCCGGTTTTTTTTAAAAGTCATGAATTGTACGGTCTATATGAGCTTAAGCAGCAGCACAAAAACCCCGAACATATCATGGTGGTTGAGGGCTATATGGACGTCATCGGTCTGCATCAACATGGCTATACCACAGCAGTTGCGACATTGGGAACTGCTTTATCAACGTCGCACTTAAAGACCTTATTTCGGCATACATCAGAGATAATTTTATGCTTTGATGGTGATTCAGCTGGGCAAAATGCGGCTTTAAGAGCATTTGAGATGGTGCTGCCTGTGCTAGATGAGCATAAAAAAGCACGATTCTTGCTGTTGCCCAAAGAGCATGATCCTGATTCATATATCAAAGAAATGGGATTGGAAGGTTTTAAGAATGCTTTAACAGAAGCTTTAAGTGCTGCTGATTTCTTTATTCAAAATCTATTAGGTAAATATGATTTAAATAGCGCAGATAGCCTGGCGCAATTGATTGAAGAGGCAAAGCGTGTGCTAAAGGCCATTCCTGAAAGTGCTTATACGCTAACGATTATTGAGCAGTTGGCAAAAGCAACAGACGTATCTTCGCTGCAGTTGCAACGGATGATCAAACAAAAAGCACATGATACAAAACAAAATGATAGTAACATGCAGCTAAAACGTTGGCAGTTAAACGTTAATAAGCTGAGCTTGGTTGAGAAAGCATTGGCGTATTTGTTAAGTATGCCGTCAGAAGTGCATGATGCGCTAAGTGCGCAACTGGTGATAGAATTTGAGTGTGTTACAGAGCAGCACTTTATTTTGCTTGATGCTTTGAAAATAATCAGGCAAAATGACGGGCTGTCTTCTGCTGTGCTTGTGCAAATGCTTGTTGAAAAATATCCGCAATTTAAGGCGTATTTTTATCAATTATTGCAAGCGCAAAGTGAGCTTGATGCAGTGCAGCTTATTGATGAATTAATGGCGATGTTAGATAAGATAATGAAGCAGGCATGTCAAAACGAATTAGAACACCTGATATTAAAAGCAAAAACATCTATCTTAACAGCGACAGAAAAACAAAGAATGCAAGCAATTTTATACAAAGTAGAAAAAATATAGCTACACTTGATTTATGTTGCTAAATCGCCAAAGGGGAAAGCGCAAAAAGGCAATGAACTACGCAAATAAGGCGTAGACATATTGTATCTTTGTGCGTGCTTTGAGTGATGAATATAAGTAGTTAAGAAACTTAGAAGTGAGATTTTAATGTCAGATCAAACAAAAGAACAACAACTCTCAAGAATCAAAGAGTTACTCGCGTTGGGGCGTGAACAAGGTTATTTGACCTATGCCGATGTGAATGATTATCTGCCAGATGAAATTACTGATCCTGAGCGCATTGAAGAAGTGATTCAGATGATTAATGATGTCGGTGTTAAGGTCTTTGAATCTGCTCCTGATGCGGAAGATTTGTTATTACTTGAAGCTGAGTCAGAAAACACGTCAGATGATGATGCGGTGCAAGCTTTATCTTCAGATGGTGATTTTGGTCGCACGACTGATCCTGTTAGGATGTATATGCGTGAAATGGGAGCAGTTGATCTATTAACACGCTCGGGTGAAATAGAAATTGCTAAACGGATTGAGCATGGCACTAAAGAGGTGCTTAATGCTTTGTCTGAATATCCTTATGTGATCAAGTCATTGTTGGGGCGCTATCAGGATTTAACCGATGCAGCACGTGAAGAGCATATGCAGCTTGAGGATGAGGAAAGAGAGGAGACGCCACTCTATAAGTTCATTAAATTTTCTGATTTAATTTCAGGCTTTAATGAAGGAGATGAAATTGATGCGTCAGGCACTGATGTTGGTTCAATGCTTGATAACCCAGAAGAAACGCTAGAAGAAAGTCAAACAGAAGAAAGTGGCTCTAGTGATGAGGAGGAGGAATCAAGTGGTGGTACGGTAGATACCGCGGAAGACACAGGTCCAGATCCTGAGGTGGCAGCACAAAAATTTGCCGAAATTGAAGCTAAGTTTAATTATTTACTAGACCAAGAGGTTGGAAGCAAAGCATATATTAATGCTGCAAGTGAAGTATCGACTTTGTTTTTAAGTATGCGTTATACCAGTGCGCAATTGAACCGCATGATTAACTCAATTCGTGGCTTGGTGACTGAAATTCGCGGACATGATCGTAAAATCATGCGTTTATGTGTAGAAAAAGGCAAAATGCCTAAGCAGTATTTCGTGTCACGTTTTCAAGGGCGCGAAACCGATACTGATTGGTTGGATGGTTGTATTGAAAAATATCCTGATCTTATCAATGTGCTTGAAGATGCCAAAGCAATTCAGGTCAAACTTGGATTGATTGAAGATCGTGCCGATATGTCAATTTATGACTTACGTGAAGCCAGTAAGCGTATTTCAGTAGGTGAAGCAAAAGCACGACGCGCGAAAAAAGAGATGATTGAAGCGAACTTACGTTTGGTTATCTCAATTGCTAAGAAATATACCAATAGAGGCTTACAATTCTTGGATTTGATCCAAGAGGGTAACATTGGTTTGATGAAGGCGGTTGATAAGTTTGAATACCGTCGTGGCTATAAATTTTCAACCTATGCAACTTGGTGGATTCGTCAGGCGATTACACGTTCAATCGCCGATCAGGCGCGCACGATTCGTATCCCTGTGCATATGATCGAAACGATCAATAAGCTTAATCGTATCTCGCGTCAGATCTTGCAAGAAACGGGTAAAGAAGCAACACCTGAGGAATTAAGCCAACATATTGATATGTCGGAAGATAAGATTCGCAGAATCATGAAAATTGCTAAAGAGCCAATTTCAATGGAAACACCCATTGGTGATGATGAAGATTCTAATCTGGGTGATTTTATCGAAGATGGCGTGTCTGATTCACCAGTGGATAGTGCGACAAGCGAGAGTCTGCGTGAAGTGACTAAAGATATTCTAAGTACATTGACTGAGCGTGAAGCCAAAGTATTACGTATGCGTTTTGGGATTGACATGAATACCGATCACACGTTAGAGGAGGTCGGTAAGCAGTTTGATGTGACGCGTGAGCGTATCCGTCAGATTGAAGCCAAAGCGCTACGTAAGCTAAGACACCCATCGCGTTCAGAAACATTAAAGAGCTTTTTATCTGAATCATCATAAGTTTATCTTTTAATTATCAGTTTTATTGACGTATCAAAGGAGTTATAAAAATGGATATGATTAAGCTTAAATATGCAAGTATTGCTAGCTTGTTGGCCTTAGGGTTAACAGGATGTGCTAGTCGTTGTATTACCATTCCAGCCAATGCAACATCTGCAGAGAGTTTTGGCTCAGGCTTTGGGCAGCTAAAAGCCATGCAACCAGTAGTGAAAGCATCAGCAGGTGACACTATTCAAGGACAAGTATTGGTGCAAAACAAAAAATCAGCAACCCAAAACTTTCAATATCAAGTGCAATGGCTAGATAAAAGTGGCTTTAATGTCGGGCAGCCACAACCGTGGACGCCAATAGAGGTATATGGTGATTTGCAGAAGATGATTACCTTTAGCGCGCCAACACCAGATGCCACAAGCTATAATATTTCTTTTTGTCGCGTGTAGAGTATTATCCCTTTTGTTCATTCCACATAAATGTTACATTAATTCCCGTGTTTTAAATCTTAAAAATTTATCTATTCGAGGAAGCTTATGAGCAATAAAGAACAAGCACTAAATTCGGCATTAGCACAAATTGAAAGACAATTTGGCAAAGGCTCTATTATGCGGATGGGTGATACCGATTTAGCTAAAGATATTGATGTTATTTCGACTGGATCAATTGGTTTGGATGTTGCCTTAGGTGTTGGTGGTTTACCAAAAGGACGTGTGGTTGAGATCTATGGCGCGGAGTCTTCAGGTAAAACGACATTAACATTGCAAGCGATTGCACAGTGTCAAAAAAACGGTGGAACAGCAGCTTTTATCGATGCTGAACATGCGCTTGATCCAGTATATGCCGAAGCCTTGGGAGTTGACCTTAAAAGCCTAATCGTGTCACAACCAGACACAGGCGAACAAGCGCTTGAGATTACTGATATGTTAGTGCGCTCAGGTGGTGTTGATATTGTTGTTGTTGACTCGGTTGCCGCATTGACGCCAAAAGCTGAGATTGAAGGTGAGATGGGTGATTCACATATGGGCTTGCAGGCACGTTTAATGTCGCAAGCTTTACGTAAATTAACCGCAAATATCAAGCGCTCTAATACATTGGTTGTATTTATTAATCAGATTCGTATGAAGATCGGTGTAATGTTTGGCAATCCTGAGACGACTACTGGAGGTAACGCATTGAAGTTTTACTCGTCAGTGCGTCTGGAGATTCGTCGCGGTAGCCCAATTAAAAAGGGTGATGAAATCTTGGGCAATGAGACTAAGGTCAAAGTCGTTAAAAATAAAGTTTCTCCGCCATTTAAACAAGCGGAGTTTGATATTCTCTATGGTGAAGGGACATCTCTTGAAGGTGAGTTGATTGATTTGGGTGTGAAATATAACCTAGTTGATAAAGCCGGTGCGTGGTACAGTTATAATGGTGATCGAATCGGCCAAGGTAAGGATAATGTGCGGGTTTATTTAAAAGAAAACCCACAGATCAAAGAGAACTTGCATAAAGCATTGATGGCAACGTTGTTACCGAATGCTGCTAAGGATAAAACAGTAATAAGCGATGCCGAAGAATAATAACGAACGTGATTATCTTTTCTATCTGTTATCCAAACAAGAATACTCCTATGCGCAACTAAAGCAAAAACTGATTCAGCGCAACCATATTTCATCAACTGAGATTGAATCCTTATTACAGGAGTTTATTGATAATAATTGGCAATCAGATGAACGTTGTGCTGAGCTTATGATTAAAAGTGCACTGTATAAGCATTATGGTTTGTTGCGGATTAAACAAAAGCTTGTTTACGAAAAAGGTATACATGTAAGCATTTTTGAAAAGGTACTCAATGCGTTGGAGGTTGATTGGTTTGAGCAAGCGCAGCTATGCTATCAAAAGAAATATCATGATAAAGCGCAAGATCCAAAAGAAAAACAAAAGCGTGTGCAATATCTGCAGCGTCAAGGTCATAGTTTAAGTATGGCGTTGGAAATTGTTTTAGATTGATGAAAAGGAGCTGTTGGCTGTAGATTAATGGCACTACCTTAAGAAGTAGTTTGTAAATATAGGCTTTGCAATGAAGTTAAATTAACCATCCCTGATAAAATGGATTGCCACGCATCCATGCTCGCAATGACAGCCTTTAACTTGTCATCCGTAAGGCAAGATGGTGTGAGGACCCAGTGCGAAGCTGTCATAGACGGTTAGTCATCCTCCTAAAGGTAGTGCCATCAGACTGTAGATGCTAATGCATCAAGAATAAGTTGAGTTTTAATTATACCCCTCACCCGTGCAGCTTAAGCTGCACGACCTCTCCCGCAAGGGGAGAGGTGCTAGCTGATGCAACTTATTTGCACATCACTACATAACAGTTCAGGGCAAGGCAAAAACTCAAGCATTTTGTTTGTCAAGTTTATCAAAAATCTTTAACATGCTACTGTAATTAGCAAAGTAAGGAATTTTAGTGAACCATAATATTGTTATCTTAGGTAGCCAGTGGGGTGATGAAGGTAAGGGTAAAGTCGTGGACTTTTTGACAGATAAAGCCGATGCCGTCGTGCGCTTTCAAGGTGGGCATAATGCTGGACACACCTTGGTAATCAATGGTGAAGTGACTAAGCTGCGCTTAATCCCATCAGGTATTTTGCATGAAGGTGTCAAAAGCTTTATCGGCAATGGTGTCGTGGTTTCATTGGAAGCTTTACACTCTGAAATGGGTGAGCTGTTGGCGCGTAATGTGCCAGTGCTTGATCGCTTGCGTATTAGCGAGGCATGTCCTTTGGTCTTGCCTGTACATGTTGCCTTAGATGAGGCGCGTGAAGCGGCACTGGGTGACCAAAAGATTGGTACGACAAAGCGTGGCATAGGACCAGCTTATGAAGATAAGATTGCGCGTCGCGCGATTCGAGTTGGAGATTTGGCACATCCTGAGAAATTAAAAGCAAAGCTTCAGACGTTGCTTGATTTGCACAATTTCACATTAAAGAACTATTATAAAATTGATGTGAACTTTGATTTGGACGAAACGTATAATTCATTATTAAATTACGCTAAAACCATTTTGCCAATGATCACTGATGTCTCAGCAGAATTAAATGCTATTCGTGTCAATAAAGGTAAGATTATCTTTGAAGGTGCGCAAGGCACATTGCTTGATATCGACCATGGAACCTATCCATTTGTAACATCATCCAATACGATTTCAGGGACTGTGGCATCGGGTGCAGGTTTTGGACCATGTTATATCAATGCAGTTGTTGGGATTACTAAAGCCTATACAACACGTGTTGGTAGTGGCGCGTACCCAACAGAGTTATTTGACGAGATTGGTGAGCACTTGGGTGTTAAAGGTTGTGAGTTTGGTACAGTAACAGGACGTAAGCGCCGCACAGGTTGGCTTGATTTGGTTGCATTGCGTCGCGCGATTGAGATCAATAGTATCACGTCCATTTGTTTGACAAAGCTTGATGTTCTAGATGGTTTGTCAGAGGTTAAGGTTTGTGTCGCCTATGAATTAGATGGTAAAGAGGTTTCTTATCCGCCTTACGACAATGCCGACTATGTGCGCTGTAAGCCAATTTATAAGACTTTAAAAGGTTGGTCCAAAGAGACGTTTAAGCAAACAGACTATAACAAATTGCCTCAAGCAGCCCGTGATTATGTCGCCTTTATCGAAAAAACGCTTAATGTGCCCATTGATATTATTTCAACGGGACCTGAGCGCAATCAGAATGTGATTGTAAAGAATATTTTCTAGAACCTAAGATTATTATTTGTTATTGCGTCCTGAGCGCAAGGTGAAGGGTGAATATGCGGACAATAAACTTATAAAGGCTTTGACTTACGCTCAGCCAACGTTAACCGTACCCTGAGCATGAGTCGAGGGGTGAAGATGCAGACAAAAACTTATGAAGGCTTCGACTTGCGCTCAGCCAGCGTTACCGTACCCTGAGCGTAAGTCGAAGGGTGGTTTTTATCTATATTGCTTGGCAAACATTTATGCAGTCAAGATGTGTGAATGTCGTCACAGCTGGATTCAATTTGATTAATCAAAAACCTAAATCCATTTCTTGCAAAACAGCATCGCTTTTGTATATAATGCCGCGTCTTTTTATATTTATGCAAAGATTAGATGTTTAAAAAACTACGGAGTAAATAATGGCAACTATTAACCAGTTGGTGCGCAATCCGCGCAAAAAGAAGGTTGTAAAAACAAACGTGCCAGCGTTGAAAGCATGTCCGCAAAGACGTGGTGTATGTACGCGTGTTTATACAACAACCCCTAAAAAACCAAACTCAGCGTTAAGAAAAGTAGCGCGTGTGAGATTGACAAGCGGTTTTGAAGTAACGACTTATATTGGTGGTGAAGGTCACAACCTACAAGAGCATAGCGTTATTTTGATTCGCGGTGGTCGTGTAAAAGACTTACCAGGTGTGCGTTATCACACAGTTCGCGGTGCGCTTGATACTTCAGGTGTTAAAGACCGTAAGCAAGGCCGCTCTAAGTATGGTACTAAGCGTCCTAAAGCATAAGTTTAATTTGTATTTAAAGGAAATATAAAATGTCTAGAAGAAATCGAGCACCAAAACGCGAAGTGTTGCCAGATCCGAAGTTTAAAAACGAGATCGTTGCAAAATTTATCAATCACATCATGTTATCAGGTAAAAAGTCTGTAGCCGAGAGAATCGTCTATGGTGCTTTTGACCAAATCGAAGCTAAAAAATCAGGCGAAAAAGCGACTGAAGTTTTTGAAAAAGCTTTAGAAGCTGTGGCACCTATGGTAGAAGTTAAGTCACGCCGTGTCGGTGGTGCAACTTACCAAGTTCCTGTTGAAGTGCGTCCAGAGCGTCAAATGACGATGGCAATGCGTTGGATCATTGATGCTTCACGTAAACGTAAAGAAAAGAGCATGGCATATCGTGTTGCAGCTGAATTGATGGAAGCTGTGGATGGACGTGGTGCTGCTGTTAAGAAGCGTGAAGATACACATAAAATGGCAGAAGCAAACAAAGCCTTTGCGCATTTCCGTTGGTAAGATTGGAGAATATTTATGTCACGTATGACAGAACTTGAAAAGTATAGAAATATTGGAATTTGTGCTCACGTAGATGCGGGCAAGACAACGACAACTGAACGTGTATTGTTCTATACAGGTGTTTCTCATAAAATTGGTGAAGTACATGATGGTGCTGCGACAATGGATTGGATGGAGCAAGAGCAAGAGCGTGGAATCACAATTACCTCTGCAGCTACCACTGTTTTTTGGCAAGGTATGGATCAGCAGTTTGACAAGCATCGCATCAACATTATCGATACTCCGGGACACGTTGACTTCACGATCGAAGTTGAGCGTTCTTTGCGTGTATTAGATGGTGCAGTCGTTGTGTTTTGTGGTTCATCAGGTGTTGAACCGCAATCAGAGACAGTATGGCGTCAGGCAAATAAATATGGTGTGCCACGTATTGTTTTTGTTAACAAAATGGATAGAGCAGGTGCAAATTTTGAGCGTGTTGTTGGTCAAATTAAAACACGCTTAAAAGCGACTGTAGTGCCGGTACAGTTGAACATTGGTGCCGAAGATGAATTTAAAGGTGTTATTGATCTTGTTCGCATGAAAGCAATCATGTGGAATGAAGAAGATAAAGGCTTAACATACTCTTTAGAAGAGATTCCGGCTGAACTTCAAGAGCGCGCTGAAGAGCTTCGTCAAGAGATGGTTGAAGCGGCAGCCGAAGCCAATGAAGAATTGATGGAGAAGTATCTTGAAGGTGGTGAATTAACAGAAGATGAAATTCATTCAGCCTTGCGCCAACGTGTTATCGATAATGAAATTGTGTTAGCATTCTGCGGTTCTGCATTTAAAAACAAAGGTGTACAAGCCGTTCTTGATGGCGTTGTTCGTTACCTTCCGGCGCCAAATCAAGTTCCAGCAATTAAAGGTGAGCTTGAAGATGGCACTGAAAGTTCACGTGTATCTTCAGATGAAGCGCCTTTTGCCTCTTTAGCATTTAAATTGGCAACAGATCCATTTATTGGTAACTTGACATTCGTTCGTGTTTATTCTGGTGTATTAAAGTCAGGTGACTCAGTATATAACCCAGTTAAAGGCAAGAAAGAACGTATTGGTCGTATTGTACAGATGCATGCCAATAAGCGCGAAGAGCTAAAAGAAGTTCGTGCGGGTGATATTGCAGCTTGTATCGGCTTAAAGCAAGTTACAACGGGTGACACGCTATGTGATGAAAAGCAAATTATCACGCTTGAGCGTATGGAATTCCCAGAGCCAGTTATTTCAGTTGCGGTTGAGCCAAAATCAAAAGCAGACCAAGAAAAAATGTCAATTGCTTTAGGTAAACTAGCGGCGGAAGATCCATCTTTCAGAGTACAAACAGATGAAGAGTCAGGTCAAACCATTATTTCAGGTATGGGTGAGCTTCATTTGGATATTATTGTTGATCGTATGAAGCGTGAATTTAAAGTCGAAGCAAACGTCGGTAACCCGCAAGTGGCATACCGTGAAACGATCAAACAAACGGTTGATGCTGAAGGTAAATTCGTACGTCAATCAGGTGGTCGTGGTCAGTATGGTCATGTATGGGTTAAGCTTGAGCCACAAGAAATGGGTAAAGGCTTTGAGTTTGTTGATCAAATCGTTGGCGGTGTCGTTCCTAGAGAATACATTAGCGCGGTTGGTAAGGGTATTGAAGAGCAATTACAAAATGGTGTAATCGCAGGTTACCCTATGATCGATGTTAAAGCGACACTTTATGATGGTTCTTACCATGATGTAGACTCATCTGAGATGGCATTTAAAATTGCAGGCTCTATGGCAGTTAAATCAGGTGCGCAAAAAGCAACGCCTGTTATTCTTGAGCCTTTGATGAAGGTTGAAGTGGTTACGCCCGAAGAGTACATGGGTGATGTGATCGGTGACTTAAACCGTCGTCGCGGCATGATCTCAGGTATGGATGAAAACCCAAGCGGTAAAGTCGTGGATGCATTGGTGCCATTGGCAGAAATGTTTGGTTATGCAACAAATGTGCGTTCAATCTCTCAAGGGCGCGCATCATTCTCCATGGAGTTTGAAAAATATGCAGAAGTACCAAGCAACATTGCAGAAGACATCATTAAAAAGCGTAACTCATAATTAGAAGGTTTGAATAAAATGGCAACAAATATTAGTAACCAACGCATTCGCATCCGCTTGAAGGCGTTTGACCATAAATTAATAGATCTTTCAACAAAAGAGATCGTTGAAACAGCGAAAAGAACGGGCGCACAAGTAAAAGGTCCTATACCTTTACCAGTACGCAAAGAGCGCTTCACTGTGTTGATTTCTCCACACGTTAATAAAGATGCGCGTGATCAATATGAGATCAGAACGCATAAGCGCTTAATCGATATCGTTGAGCCAACTGAAAAAACAGTTGATGCCTTGATGAAGCTTGATCTTGCCGCTGGTGTTGATGTGCAAATTAGCCTAAGCTAAGACTATTATTTAAGCCGCTTTTAAATAGTGGCAATTCTGTAAAAGCGACCAAGGGTCGCTTTTTTTTATCTTTTGAACTCGGATAATTACTGTATTAAACCTTATTATAGTGGATGCCTGCTTTCCTAAAATTGAACATAGAAATAATCGATATCATTACGTCCTGTTCCTTCAAGTTTTATCTACATTGTTTTTTATTGATGCTCTTTAAATTAAAGCAGTTGCCTTGTGAGTGTACTACATCGGTAATGTATAACTAATATATGCACTTAAGCTGGCGCTGGCTGCCACTTTAACATCATTATTGTGGAAAGAATCAGTGCTACGAATTTTGGCGGTTGACCCAAATAAATAACTAAATTGTCCACCAATATTAATCCCGTTTTGGAATTTATAACCCGCACCAACAACAATGGTTGGTAGGAATTCAGCGTTACTTCTGTCAACATTAGGTTTGAAATAGGCGCCCATGTCGGTGATATCTTGATGGACGTACGTCGCGCCACCTTTAATAAAAATATTAACACCATTAGTGAATGTATATTTACCAGCGACAAGAAGCGGAATATACCATTGATTGAGCATTGATTTGTCTAAGCCATCGGCTTTGAGTGATGCTAGATCATAGCCATAACCAAAGCCAGACTCCAAGCCTATGCTAATCTGTTGGTTTAAAGCAAGGTCATAGCCGATCATGACACTGCTGATTGGTCCGCCTTCTGTTTTGGTGATATTGCTCGTAATGCCACTTGAATCATAGCTTGCAGTCGACGCAGCACCTGCTGTGGCGCCAATTACAAGACCTGTTTCGGCACCTTGAGCAAAAACGGATGTGGATAATAGGCATAATGCCGTGAAGCTTAATATTTTTTTCATAGGTACTCTCCTGTGGTCAATCACTATAAGAAGTATAGCCCTAAAGTTATTGCAAAGTGAATAGGAAGATGGAGTTAAAATAAATACTGCAAAATGTGAAGTGAGTAATATATAATTTTTAGCAATTTCAATGCATAGAGTCTTTATTTAGAATGTATCAACTTAATTTTTGTGCAGGTCCCACAAGCTTGCCTGAGCATATTTATCAAGCACTTAGCCAAATGGTTTTAAATTATCAAGACACTGGACTATCACTATTATCATTGTCACATCGTGATCAATTGTTTGCTGAGATCAATAATAAGATTAAGCAGCATTTGCGTACTCTTTTAGCGTTGCCTGAAAGTTATGAAATACTGCTAATGCCAGCCGGTGCTAGTGCGCAGTTTGCTGCTGTCCCGATGAACCTTAAGCAAAATGGCAGAGCACTATATATCAATAGTGGATATTGGGCAAATGCGGCAATTAAAGAGGCAAAAAAGTTTATTGACGTTAATGCTATTGAGGGCGTCGATATTGCGATTGATAATGTCTTAGAGAATTATGACTATATCCATTACACCGAAAATGAAACAATTGATGGCGTGATATGGCAAAAGATTCCTGAGACTAACTTACCGTTAGTCTGTGATATGTCCTCAAGCTTTTTATCAAAGCCCATCGATGTCGCAAAATACGATGTGATTTACGCTGGAGCGCAGAAAAATATTGGCTTGCCAGGGGTGACGGTTGTTTTGATTAAAAAAACAGTGATTGAAAATATCAAGCAAAAGGCGATTCCTGCGGTATTAAGCTATCAAGCAATGCAGCAGGCGGATTCTTTGTATAATACGCCAGATATGTTTGCTTGGGCAGCAATGGAGCTGGTACTTGCTGATTTGATCAAACAAGGCGGTTTAGATATTATTGCTCAGAAGAATGCTCGCAAAGCTGCGCTACTTTATGAAGCAATTGATGAATCAAAGCTTTTTAGTAATAACGTGCCACTGGATAATCGTTCACCAATGAATATTGTCTTTGAATTGCCAAGCGATGAATTAACGACTCAATTCTTAAGTTTTGCGGATAGCCAGGGTGTTTATGGTATTGCAGGGCATCGCAGTGTTGGTGGTGTGCGTGTGAGTCTATATAATTCGATTGAACTTAGTGCTGTAGAGCATTTGGTTTCAGTGATGAAAGCGTTTGAAAGTCTCAACGAGAAAATAAGGTAATCCCATTGCGATCAATATGAGATTTAAGCGCCGGATTGTTCAATTGTGCATAAATCGATAGATCAAATAAATAAGGCAAGAAAAGCGCATCAATAGCTTCTTCGAGTTGAAATAAGTCCTTAAGTGTTAAGCTGTCACCTATGAGTGCTAAGTCAATATCAGAGCCTGCATGGTAGTTTCCTTTAGCGCGTGAACCATACAAAATAGCTTTTGCAATCTTTGGCTGCTGACTTATCGCGTGGGTAATCGCAGCAAGGGTTTTATCCGTTAATCCGTAGGGCATGTTACTACTCTTTTATTGCCAGATTTTGTAATGTTTCAGCAAGCTCAGTAAAGCAGCTGATATATTCATTTAAGATCAATGTAGCAATTTCTTCGACCGTGCTTTCATCATAAGTGTGAGAGGTTAAATTGCGACTTTTAATCATTTGCATCCAAATATCACCATTGCCAATTAAGCCATTGGCAAAGGCTTGCCTTGTTGCATCTTTTGAGCCGAAAATATCTTCGGTACTGCCGCGATGTTTAAGAAAATCTTTTAATGTTTTCCATGCAAGCTCATGCGTATATTCAAAGGCTTGAATAAGACCTTGTTTTTCAAGTAATGACAAAGGTCTTTGGTGTGCTAGCGTGACTGCACTTTGTAATTGCGAGAGTGCTTTTTGGTAGTTGTCAAAGCGTTGCAGCCAGCGAATATCTGTCATTATCATCATCCTAGTTAAGTTGAAAACGAGCATAAAAGCTATTATAGATTGGTTTCTAAAACAATAGATAGTAGAATTGGGCAAAGACTTGTGTGTATACCGTTCGTAACTCATTTTGCGATATATAGTATTTAGGATTTATTTTAGATGTCAAATAAAGTTGAAATTATTACGATTGATGGTCCAAGTGGCGTCGGCAAGGGGACATTATCGCGCCTGTTAGCGCAAAAGCTTGATTATGCACTTTTAGATAGTGGTGCTATTTACCGCTTGGCAGCACTTTATGTGCTTGATCATGGAATTGATATAAGCAATGAACAATTATTATATGATAAACTCAGTCAACTGGATATTTACTTTGCCGTTGAGGACAATCAAACAAAAGCCTTTCTTGATGGCGAGGATGTCACTGCTCGTATTCGTCAAGAACAGACGGGGATGATGGCGTCTAAAATTGCCAAGATCGCCATAGTGCGTGATGCATTACTGTCTTGTCAGCAGGCTTTTTCTCAAAATGTCAGAGGTTTGGTTGCCGATGGACGTGATATGGGGACGGTGGTTTTTCCCAATGCAAGACACAAGTTTTTCTTAGAAGCGGGCAGTCAAATTCGTGCCCAAAGGCGTTATGATGAGCTTATTGCCAAAGGTCAACAAGCCGATTTCACAGAAATATTAACGCAACTTGAAGCACGTGATCATCAAGATCGTAATCGCGAGGTGGCGCCATTGCAGCCAGCTGAAGATGCGTTGATTATTGATACTGGCTTATTGGATATTGATGGAGTTTTTGCCAAGGTTTATGCAGCAGTCAAGCTTAGAAATAATGAACATATGACAGCCGCTATTGATGCCTATTATCAGTTGTTAACAAAAGCCATTGATCAGTTGGGATATGCCCCAGAGTTTTTAAATGCACCACAAAAGATAGGTCAAGCCAATACACGCTTATTGTGTCAAACGCGTAGTTTGTTCTTTCTATTGACCTATGGTGAATTAACCAATACGCAAGCTGCCAACGCATATGCCTATAAACTATATCAAGTCATGAAGTCGCAATATTTCGATGAGCAGAAGAAAGTCTGGATTAAGACGCAAAGCTCAAAAGATGACAATGATTTGTATGAATATGCTTTTGTGCTATTTGCTTTATCAAGGCTGTATGGCACGTTCAAAGAAAGCGTAATTAGAGCGGATATTGAACATGTCAATAAGCTAATCACTGAAAAGTTTATTGTAAATGATTTTAAAGCGCTCAAAGACGATAATGGGGTGATTGGGCAAAATGCTTTAATGCACTTATTCGAGGCGTATCTAAGTGCGTATTGCCACACCCAAGATAGTACTTTCAAAACCCAAGCTGAAGCGCTATATCGTCAGATTATTACACTGTTTTTTGATAATGAAAAACATTTAATGCGTGAATACTCTAAAGAAGCTAAATCAGCACTATTTGAGCCAGGACATAGTTTTGAGTGGAGTAGTTTGATTGTCGAGGCAAAAGCGTTAAAAATCAATGTTGATGTAATGGATGATCATGCTCGATTGTATCAGGCAGCAGCTAACGTTGGCATTAATGATCATGGGGTTGTGAAACCTAACTTAAGTAGTGAAGTCAAAGAAATGCAATATCGTATTTGGCCAATGTTGGAGTATATGCGTTATTTGGCAATGACAGCAAACTATGAACGCTTAGATCATACGTTAAGTATTTTTTCAAAGACATTTCTTAAGCATGACTTACCGCTTGAATATGTTGATCATGCAGGTGTTGCAGGATTTGATGATGTCAAATCAACGACAGGTTATCATTTGATCAACTGTTGGCAATATATGTTGCGATAAAAAGGACGGTGGATGTATGACAAATAATTATTTTCTTTACTTACATGGCTTTCAAGGCTCACCTAATTCGCCAAAAGCGCAAAAGCTTAAAACTTGGCTTGGTGAGCAATTTCCAGAGGCATCGATCGATGCCCCTGAGTTACCCATGCAAACAAAAGCCGCACTGGATCTGATTCATAAGTTGTTAGATAACGCCTCTGCTGATCATAAGATTATTATTGGTAGTTCATTGGGTGGTTATATGGCACATTTGTTAAAGCAAACGCGTGATGATGTTAATAAAGTCATTTTGATCAATCCGGCAGCTCGCCTAGATTTGATTGCGCAACTGCCTGCTTATGCACATGTGCATGATGAAGCAATGGCGTTAGTTAATGCGATGCCAAAAAAATTAACGGCATTACAAGATTATTTGCTGCTATTACAGAAGGATGATCAATCAACACCTGCTGATTTGGCACTTGAGGTATTTAAAGGCGCGCACATTGATATCAAATCCGGTCAAGGGCATGCTTATAGTGATATAGACGTTAGTTTTGATGACATCCGACGGTTTCTAGCAATGCATTCAACGATGTGCGATTAACAATATGCCAGAGACTATTTATATTAATGATTTTGCGGTATTAAACGCACTTGGCAATAACAAGCAAGAAGTTGCTAAAGCACTGTTGGCGAATGCTTCACCATTGACACCATATAATAAGCTTTTTAGTGGGCGGCAAACTTATGTTGGCAAAGTCGATTGTCAATTAGAGGCATTGCCTAGTAAGTATCAGTCAATTGATTGCCATAATAACCGCATGTTGTATAAGGCGTTTCAAGAGATAAAGCCTGTTTATGATCTGCTAGCAAAAACAACGGATCAACATAGGATAGCTGTTATTTTGGGCACAAGTACTTCGGGTATTTTAGAGGGTGAGCAGTCATTTACGCATTATATGCAAACAGGGGAAATGCTTGCCAATTTTCACTACCATCAGCAAGAATTTGGCACAATGGCAGAGTTTGTTGCTAAGCTTGCTGAGGCTAATGGTCCGCGTCATGTAATCTCAACAGCATGCTCTTCAAGTGGTAAAGCTTTTCTTTCGGCAAAGCGTTTAATCAATTCAGGGTTATGTGATATCTGTATTGTTGGTGGAGCGGATAGCTTGTCAGAGTTACCAATTAATGGTTTTGATGCATTAGATTCAGTGACAAAAAGCATTTGCCAGCCCTTTGGACACGACCGTGATGGGATTAATATCGGTGAGGGAGCCGCATTATTTGTTTTAAGTAAAACACCAGCAAATTTGACGCTTTTGGGTGGAGGTGAAACTTCGGACGCTTATCATATTACCTCACCCGATCCAGAAGGTGTAGGGGCAAAACAGGCAATGCTAAATGCACTAAAAGATGCCAATCTTAAGCCTGATGATATTGCCTATGTTAATACACATGGCACGGCAACACCGAAGAATGATCAGATGGAGAGTAAAGCCATTTTTGAGGTATTTGCTAATAACGTTTTATGTGGTTCGACCAAGCCGTTGACCGGGCATACATTGGGGGCTGCAAGTGCCACCGAGTTAGCGCTTTGTGCACTATTGTTATCAGAAGAGTACAACCCAAATCGTACGTTGCCTGCACAAGTCAGCACGACTGAATTTGATAGCGCATTACCAGAAATTCAATTGACGAATGAACAGAGTGTTTGGCAAAAACCTTATTTTTTAAGTAATTCATTTGCATTTGGTGGTAATAATGTCAGCTTAATTGTCGCTAGAGCTAACAAAGGAGGCTAAGTTTGTGATGTATGACTTAACTGAAATTATCCCACAATCACCCCCTATGCAGTTGATTGACTCGTTACAAGAGGTTAATGAAGAAAAATCTGTTTGCCTTGCCACAATTACCCCGGAGCATATTTTTTATGACGATGAAATTAATGGTGTGTATGCTTGGGCGGGCATTGAGATGATGGCGCAAGCTTCGGCTGCATTAGCTTATTTTCAAGGAGATGAAAGTGATCACGCACCAAGACGTGGATTTATGATTAGTGTGCGTAATTTCAAAACGACACGCGCAAACTTTGATGAAGGGGATCTATTGACGATTATTGCTCACAAAGAGTTTATAAATGATCCATTAGGGGTGTTTAGGTGTGAGATTCATCAACAAGATCAATGTGTTGCACAAGCAAAGTTCAGCGCCTATCAGCCAAGTGATCAAGCGTTTACAGAAATCATTCAGGGGAAAGTATTTTGAATAAAAGAGCATTAGTAACGGGAGCAAGCAAAGGTATTGGGCAAGGGGCTGCGATTATGTTGGCACAGTTTGGCTTTGAGGTTGTGGTGCATTATCACAGCGATGTTGAAGGCGCTAATCAAACAAAGCGTTTTATTGAAGAAAATGGTGGCAAGGCATCGCTAATTCAATTTGACCTACAAGATAGAGTGGCGTGTCACGAAAAGTTAAACACTGAAATTGCGCAAAATGGTGCATTTTATGCAGTTGTTAATAATGCAGGAATTTGTCAAGATGTGCCGTTTCCAGCAATGGAAGGTGAGATGTGGGATCGCGTTATTCAAACCAATTTAGATGGCTTTTATAATGTATTAAAGCCGTGTGTGATGCCGATGATTCAGCTAAGAAAAGGCGGGCGCATTGTCACATTAGCCTCTGTTTCAGGCGTTGCAGGCAATAAAGGGCAAGTCAATTACAGTGCAGCAAAATCAGGTATTATTGGCGCGACAAAAGCCTTGGCACTGGAGCTTGCCAAACGTAAAATCACCGTTAATTGTGTAGCACCTGGCTTAATTGAAACCGATATGATTAAAAACTTAGAGTATAAAGATGAGATTGAAAAACATATTCCGATGCGCCGAGCAGGTAAGGTTGAAGAGGTGGCTTCGGTGATTAATTTCTTATGCTCCGATGCTGCAAGTTATATCACGCGTCAAGTAATCTCAGTCAACGGTGGCTTGATATGAATAAGCGTGTTGTGATTACCGGCATGGCAGGCGTTACTGCTTTAGGCAATGATTGGCATACGATTAAAGCATCATTGCTTCAAGGCAAAACAGCGACAAAGAAGATTGAAGCATGGCAAGAAATCAACGGATTACATACCAACTTAGGCGCACCAATTACTGATTTTGAAATGCCGACCCATTATACGCGCAAACAAACCCGCTCGATGGGACGTGTTGCCCAATTAGCAACGGTTGCCAGTGAGAATGCATTAAAAGATGCGGGCATTCTTGATCAAAAAGCATTGCTTGAAAATGGTGATGTTGGCATTGCTTTTGGATCATGCTCAGGAAGCACGCAAGCTTTGTGTGATCTGATTAAGATTGAGACTGAGAAAACCGTGCAAAACGTTAGTGCCACGACCTATGTCAAATCAATGAGTCATACCTGTGCGGTTAATGTTGCCCTTATTTTTGGCTTGACAGGACGTGTGATCCCGACATCAAGTGCATGCACCTCAAGCTCGCAAGCGATTGGTTATGCGTATGAGTCGATTAAACATGGTTATCAAAAGGTGATGTTGGCAGGAGGTGCCGAAGAGTTATGTCCAAGTCAAGTGACGATTTTTGATACTTTATTTGCCACAAGTCAACAAAATGATAAGCCGCATATGACGCCAAGACCTTTTGATCAAGCACGTGATGGCTTGGTGATTGGTGAAGGGGCATGTACTTTAATCTTAGAGGAATATGAGCATGCTAAGTCGCGAGGTGCCAAGATTTATGCAGAAGTCATCGGTTTTGGCACAAATTGTGACGCAAGACACATCACACAACCGACAGCACAAAAAATGGTTGAGGCCCTGAAGCTTGCCATGGCAGATGCTAACGTCAATGCCAATGATATCGGTTATATTTGCGCGCATGGTACGGCAACTGATCGAGGTGATATTGCTGAAAGTGAGGCGACTTTTACCTTGTTTGGCAACAAAACGCCAGTAAGCTCACTTAAGGGTAACTTTGGTCATACATTAGGTGCTTGTGGAGCGCTTGAGTCATGGTTGTCGATTATGATGATGAAGGAAGGTGAATTTATGCCAACGGCAAATTTGCAAAAGGTCGATGGGGCTTGCGCTGAGCTTAACTACATCATTGGCAATCCAAAAAAGCTTAAAACAAACATTGTTATGAGTAATAATTTTGCTTTTGGTGGTATTAATACCTCGTTGATTTTTAAGGATTATCACAGTGAATAAGCCTTTGATGTTTAATAAAATGTGTGCGTTAGGCAATGATTTTGTTGTCATTGATGAGCGCAAAAAACCACGTAATTGGCAAGCGCGACAAGTGCAGCAAATCTGTCATCGGCGTTTTGGTGTCGGTGCCGATCAGTTACTGTTGATTAGAAAATCGGGCAAAGCAGATGCTAGTATGCATATTTACAATCAAGATGGTTCGAAGGCTAAGCAATGTGGCAATGGTCTGCGTGCAGTTGCGAGTCTATTGTTAGCAGAGCAACAAAGCTCAGAGGTAGATATTGAAGTTGGTGGTTTTGTCCATTGTTGTCGCTTGGTTGCGCATGATTGGATTGAGGTGGCTTTTCCATTGCCTGTAGTCAATGAGATTCAAAAAAAACTGACGAGTGATTCGGGCTTTGATCACGCGCTAGAGGTTGATGTGGGGAATCCGCATTTAGTATTATTTCGCACGCAAAACACTGAATTAAAAGACTTTGAAACCTTGGGTAAAACACTACAAATGCAATACGCTGGCGGTATTAATGTGCATGCATTAAAACGCCTATCCAAAGATCGCATCTATTTAGATCATTGGGAGCGTGGCACGGGAATAACACCTTCTTGTGGTAGTGGTAGTATTGCTAGTGTTTATGCTGGTGTGTCCTTAGGTCTCTTAAAGTCTAAAGTGGTCGTGGAAAATGCCATAAGTAATTTAACGGTTGAATGCACACCAGAAGAAGTACGATTAAGCGGTGTGGTTAGATCGATTTTTAATGGTCAAATAGAAGTAGCGTAATGATAAATATAAGAGAAATTCCCTTAAGAACAACGATCTCAGGCTTAACACATAGCATGAGTGTGATTGAATATAAACACCCTAAGCCCAAGGCGAATATCTATATGCAGGCGGCACTACATGCTGCTGAGAGCAATGGCATTGCCTTAATTTATCTATTGCGTGAGTATCTCGAGACGTACGAGTTTCCATATAATGTGACGTTGGTGCCGTTTGCCAATCCTTTTGCAATGGACATTAAAATCGGTGAGTATACCTATGGACGTTTTGATGCTAAAACGGGTGAGAATTGGAATCGTGGATTTAAAAACTTGCTTACGGCACATGCGGGTTTAACGAAGATTGATCTTGAGGACTTTGTTGATAAACATAAAGACCATGGCTTTAATGTGCTATGTCAGCAATTTTTAGAGTTGCTTAAAACACGTTTAGCCGTTAGTTTGCAAAATGACACAGCACCCCATGAAAAGCTTGCAAATATCCTGCATGATTTGGCATTAGCTGCTGATTTTAGCTTTGATTTACATTGTGATTCGATTTCAGTGCCATATATTTATGCGCCGAGTTATTTGCATTCAGCGCGCTTAAAACACTTTAATAGTAATGCATTTATTTTGACGCCAGATGAGCCTAGTGGTTGCTTTAACCAAGCAATTTTTTACCCTTGGTGGCAATTAACTGAGTGTTGGAATCGTATAACAGGAGATAGTAAAACACCGCCAAAGCATGCGTTTACGTATGAAATGGGCAGTAAGGAAAGCTTTGACTTAAAGAGTGCAAAGCATTTATTGGAAGGTATTCTTGAGTATATTATTAATAACCCAGTCGATGCGAAAAATACCAGTAACAAATATGCTTGCTATGAGCAGGACTTCTCACGCGTTAGAGCCCCTATTGGTGGTATGGTTGATTATCAGGATAATTTATTGGGTTCACTACAAAAGCCCAATACGCCATTGGCAGCAATTTATGATAAAAATAGTATTCTAGGTGTTAACAAGTCGCAGGTTTTAAGTGTGCCGCATGAGGCTTTATTACTAACGCGCACTTCGTCGGCAACGGTGCATGAAGGCGATGAAGTGTTAAAAGTGATGGCGAATTGTTTTGATATTTAAGTGTTTGAAACTCATGCGAAATCGACTATACTTGCCGTTAGAATAACGGGTTAGATTTAGACCCTTGTGAGTGAAAAATGTGGGATATAAGTTATGGCGCACGCAAGAATTGAGTTAAATACCAAGGACGATATTAAGCAAACGATAGAGAAAGCTGCTGCACTTTCTGGTATGGCAGTATCGGCGTTTATTATTAGTAATTGCCTGCCTAAAGCACGAAAAATTGTTGAAAATGAAAAAAGAATTAGCGTGGATAGTAAAGCGGCACAAGCGTTCTTGTCATTATTGGATAACCCACCTAAACCAAATCAGAAATTAAAAGATTTACTTAAATCATGATGGAGCTTAAGGTTAGTCCGCTGAGCAAAGCATTTAAGCGTAGCTTTTTTAGTTGTGGCGTTCCTGAGCTTGATATATTTATACAGAAATTTGCACTGCAAAATCAAAAGAAGATGTACAGCAAAACATATGTTGCACATGCTACGGATAGTGATGAGATTATCGGTTACTATACAATCACTGCGGCAGAAATCATTCAAAAAGCATTACCAGAGGATATCCACCATCCAAGATACCCTGTGAGTGCCGCAAGAATTTGTCGTTTGGCGGTGAATGATCAACATAGAGGATTAGATGTTGGCGCTTATTTGCTAAAAGATGCTTTGCTTAAAATTGTGACAGCAACACAAATTATGGGGATATTTGCGGTGATCGTTGATGCTAAAAGTGATGAAGCAAAGGCTTTTTATAAAAATTATGGTTTTGTAGAGCTGGCAGGGCATTCATTGCAGTTGTTTTTGCCTGTGGCAACAATTGAAAAAGCAGTACAAGAAAATCTGTAAAACACATGGTTATCGGTATATAATCAGGCTTTCAAAATTATCATAATGAGTTTTAGATAATGACAGCCACGGCGAATCACACTGCTATTTTAGAAATTCATCTCAATAGTTAATAATTTGTAGTAAACTTAAGAACGAATCTATGTTGATATTGATATTAAGAGAGTGTGAAAGTGTTAAGCTATATTGACTTGTTTGCCGGATGTGGTGGTTTATCATTGGGGCTTCAAAAAGCGGGCTTTCAGGGTGTATTTGCCATTGAAAAAACGGCAGATGCATTTAAAACGCTCAGACATAATCTCATTGATAATAAAGCAACCTCAATATTTAAATGGCCAAGTTGGCTACCTTGTAAAGAGATGACAACAAAAACACTCCTTGATGAATATGGCTCACAGTTGACTTGTCTAAAAGGCAAAGTCGATTTGATTGCTGGAGGACCTCCCTGTCAGGGATTTTCATTTGCTGGGAAACGTGATTCTAACGATCCTAGAAACAAACTTACGGATGAATATATCGAAATTGTGTCCATCGTACAGCCCAAATATCTTTTATTAGAAAATGTTAAAGGATTTAGTACTGCGTTTAAAAAGCAAAATACAGAAGAGCCATATGCTATGATCGTTAAGAAGAAACTTGAATCACTTGGTTATCAGGTCTTTCATCAAATGGTGAGTGCCTCTGATTTTGGCGTTCCCCAACCAAGAGCTCGTTTTATCTTGATTGCATTTAGAAAGGACATAAAGATAACCCGTTCTCCTTTTGATTTATTGCCTGATTTCTTAGCTCAATATAAAGAAGATAAAGGATTAGGTGGCAAAGAAGTTACGGTCAAGCAAGCTATATCTGATCTGGAAACCCAACATGGAGTGAATGTCATGGATAGTGTTGATAGTAAAGGTTTTAAGCAGATAAAATATGAGCGCAAAAAGCTGAGTAATTATCAGAAAATTATGCGTGAGAATTGTAGTCCAGACTACTCACCAAACAGCTTAAGACTAGCGCGGCATAATCAAGCAACGATTACGCGGTTTAATCAGATTCTAAATTATTACCCAAAAGGCAGAAGCTTAACAAGTAAACAACTGGCTGAACTTGGCACAAAAAAACAATGCTTTACACCTTTGCATCCCAATATGCCCTCAAGAACAATCACCACTTTACCAGATGATTTGTTACACTATAGTGAGCCACGAATTCTAACGGTTCGGGAAAATGCACGTATTCAATCCTTCCCTGATTGGTTTGAGTTTCAAGGGAAATATACAACAGGTGGCGCAAGAAGGAAGGAGGAATGCCCTCGTTATACACAAGTAGGTAATGCTGTTCCTCCATTAATGGCAGAGGCCTTGGGCAAGCTAATTAAAGAAGTAGGGTGAGTAGATGACAAAAAGCAGTAAGCTTAATTTTAAAGCAAATGCTGGTATAAAAGATATTGTTGGGCGCGGGTTAATCTATGATGATAATGTCGCGATTATTGAGTTAGTTAAAAATTCAAAAGATGCTCAAAGTACCAAGGCAGCTATCCATTTTTTTAATGAAACTGAATCCTCTGCTGAGTCTTCTATGGTGATTGCCGATGATGGCATAGGAATGACAATTGATGATATCAAGGATAAATGGCTAAATATTGCTTACTCAGAAAAGAAAGGCAAGCGACTAAATGCTAAAACGGCGTATGCTGGTAATAAAGGTGTGGGGCGTTTTAGCTGTGACCGATTAGGCAGTCAACTTACACTTTACACAAAGTCACCAAAGGGCGATTACCTTAAGTTGTTTATTGATTGGATATGGTTTGAGGATAAAGATAAAGATGATGAGATATCATCGATTGATCTGCAATGTGAAGTATTATCAGAAGCACAATTTAAAAAAGAGATAAAGCCACTTTATGAAGTGCCTTTTACTCAAGGAACGATTCTGAAAATTACGCATTTGCGTAGCCAATGGGATAAGAAAAAATTAAAAACACTCATTGCCGAGCTAGAAAAATTTTCTCCATCACTCAATAATGATTTTGATGTTTATCTTTATACAAACACCCATTATAAAATAACGGATGGTGAAAAGAAAAATGACAAGTCTGACTGGTGGAAAAAATTAAATGGAAAAATTAATAACAATATCCTAGACACACTTTCGTTTAAAACAACCTATATTCACTCTATAATTGATGAGACGGGCGATAATATTGTTACAACACTTTATTATCAGAAAGAAAAGATTTACTGGTATACCCTTAAAAACCCTTATAAATATTTAAAGGGTGTGGAAGTTGAAATCCATTTCCTTGATACGGTAAGTAAAGGTTTTTTTAAAAGAAAATATGGCGTCATTGCTGGAGATTATGGCTCTATTTTCTTGTTCCACAATGACTTTCGTATTTCTCCATACGGAAACCCAAGGAATGATTGGTTGGGGCTAGACTATTGGAAATCTCAAGGTTACGGCAGACGATTAGGAACAAGGGATGTTATAGGGCAAATCCGTATTGAAGACAACGAAGAGCAATTTGTTACCATGACCAATAGAGAAGGGCTGGTTAAGAATGATGCATTTTGGGATTTGATTGCTTATGAGCAAGAAGCTAGGGTTAGTTTAAAGAATGGGAAAGAAGGTTATGGCTTTATTCCTGTAATTGTACGGCAATTGGAAAACTTTGTGGTTAAAGGACTTAATTGGGGGAAAGTTATTGATAAACTGTACCCGCAGAACGATAAGTTTTCTTTGATCAACGTGGTTAATGATCCTGATAGGTATGAGCTGGAACCAGTTAGTGCTGAAAAGTTAAGAGAAGCTTGTGAGCGTATTCTAACGCCTGATTGGGACGTTCAAGAATTTGATATAAATGCGAACCTAGTGCAGAGA
Organism: Cysteiniphilum sp. GTC20157; assembly: GCF_055396795.1. Lineage (NCBI taxonomy): Bacteria > Pseudomonadati > Pseudomonadota > Gammaproteobacteria > Thiotrichales > Fastidiosibacteraceae > Cysteiniphilum > Cysteiniphilum sp. GTC20157. The sequence continues at coordinate 358,598 of NZ_AP044698.1, forward strand.
ATATCAAAAAAAAAGGAAGAAAAAATACAACAGCAGGTATTAAAAACACTTGATATTGTTGAAAAAAAGGACCCACTAGATTGGAGTAGTGTTGATAAAGGAGCGATTAAGAAGACGATACAAAAACAGCAAGAGCAAAAAGAGCTAGCGGAGCAAGAATGGGAATATGAGTTTGAAAAAAGATCGCTTGCTGAAGAAGAAACAAAAAAGGTTGCAGAAAAGTTAGATGTTGAGAAAAAGCGTAGCAATTTTTTAGAAGGACTAGCTTCACCAGAAAAAACTTTGGAGGCTTTAATTACTCATGTTATGAAACAAGTGTCAGGTGGTGTTGAAAAGGATGTGAAAGCAACATTATCCATGTACTATAAGACACCTGAGAAAGTAACTAAAGAAGACTTGGTGCAAGTATTGGAAGATGTCGCCTTTGATATGTCGACAATTAAAGAGTCAGCAAATATTGCAGAAAAAGCTGGTTTTGATTTAAAAGTCTCAACAATCAAAACCGATATTTTTGGTTTTGTTGAAGACTATGTTAGTAAAATTGCCTCTCAAGATAGGAAATGGGGTGTGCAGCTGTCATTTATGAATATTGGAAATAGTCTAAAGGTGTTATCTTTCCGACCTGTTGAGTTATGTATGCTAATAGTTAACCTTCTTGATAATGCACGTAAAGCTGGGGCAAGTAAAATGAATATTACATGTCAGGATAATATGATTTCATTTGCTGATAATGGCTCAGGTTTTGATTTTAGTAAATTCTCAGAGGGAGAATATATTCAGAAAGGCTTTTCAACAACCTATGGCGCAGGTCTTGGCTTATACCATGTTAAAAAAATAGCAGATAGACTTAAAGCTAAACTAAGTATTGGAAATAATGAAGGAAAAGGCGCAGTAATAAATTTGGAATTTTAATAGTATGAAAATGGAATATAAAATTTTGTGGGTGGATGACAATCCTAATATGGTGCGTGGTGATATAAAAAGAATAGATGCGTTTTTAGATAACTATGGTATATCACTAAATTCTAGAGCTTTTACAGTTTCTCCTGATCGTAACCCTTTAAAAGATGAAGGTTTCTTGAGCATTATTAGTGATATTAACTTGGATATGGTATTTGTTGATCTTAATATTTTAAACCCAGTAGATGATGAAGATAAGAAGAAGCAAGTAACGGGTGCAGATGTTATTCGTTATATTAGAAGAACGTTGTCCTATTATCATTTGCCTATTGTTTTCTATAGTAGTAGCAGTGTTTTAGAGCTATCAGATAAAATTACTGAGCTAAATAAAGGAAGCACTTTACATGAGTGGGTAGATGGCGTTTATTTCTGTGATAGGGAGCACTTGTTTGACAAGACACATCATATTTTATCCTCATTGCTTAAGAAAGAGTCACAGCCTCAACAAGTAAGGGGGTTATTAGTTTCTAAAGTAAGTGAAATAGATATTTGCATTACAGAGATTACTCAAAAAATATGGGGAGAAATTAACTGTAAAGAGCAAATAAAAGTTATTAAAGAACTGGAGAGTAAGCTTACTAAGAAGAAAACATGGATGATAGATACTGCTGAAAAACTTGAAATCAAGAATGAAGATAATGCAGCGTGCTGGGATTATTATTTGGCTGAAGTTCTTGAAAAATTAGACACTCATGCAAGAGCTGAAATACTAAGATATACTTTAAAATATACCGATGCCTACAAAGAAAACGGTAAGAAGCTTTCAAGTTTCTATAATAATCCAAGTGTTGGTGAAAAATTCAATTGCTTAAATGCATTACGAAATGACTATGCCCATAAACGGACAGAAGACCTTAAAGAAAAGCATAGTGAAGAGCTATGTAAACACATTAGATGTGAGAGTAGACAGCAGTTAGAAAACTTACAGACTATTTTAGATGGTTTAAGCAAAAAGCAATGAAAACAATCCTCTTTGACCTTGATGGCACCTTAGCTGATATTGCTCATCGCAGACATTATGTAATGTATGAAAAAAAGAATTGGGCACAGTTTAATGCGCATATTGGTGAAGATAAGCCAAACTTGCCAATTGTGTCACTGTACAAAACACTGTGGCAGTCTGGGCAATATGAAATTATTATTGTTTCAGGTCGCTCTGAGCAATATCGCAAAATTACTGAGCAGTGGTTGATATGGCATGAAATTCCTTTTAAGCGCTTAGTTATGCGCCAGATAAAAGATAATCGTAAAGATGCAATTATTAAAAAAGAAATCTTAGACTTACTACGTCAAGAGGGTAAAGATATTTTATTTGCTGTGGATGATCGCCAGCAAGTGGTTGATATGTGGCGAGAAAACGGAATTACGTGTCTGCAGTGTGATATTGGAGATTTTTAATTTGACTCAATTTGATAAGCAAATGACATACAAGAAAATCTGTAAAACATCTGGTTATCGGTATATAATCAGGCTTTCAAAATTATCATAATGAGTTTTAGATAATGACAGCCACGGCGAATCACACTGCTATTTTAGAGAATTACTTAACTGATTTATTCATACAAGCCTTTGATGTTTTAGGTTTTGATAACCGTTTTGCTAAAGTGCAATTATCAGCGCGTCCTGAACTTGGGCAGTTTCAATGCAATGGCGCGATGCCTTTGGCTAAAATTCTTAAAAAAGCACCAATTCAAATTGCTGATGATATTGTGACACAAGTGCAGAATGATAAGGTGTTTAGTGATGTTAATGCGGTGATGCCTGGGTTTATTAATATCACTTTAAGTGATGATTTCTTGGCGAGCTGGTCAAACAGCATGCTTAAGGATCCACGTCTAGGTTGCCCTAAAACCACTCACCCATTAAAAGTGATGATGGATTTTGGTGGTCCTAATGTCGCTAAACCTTTGCATGTTGGGCATATTCGCTCACCGTTAATTGGTGATTGTTTACAACGCGTTTATCGTTTTTATGGTGATGAGGTGTTAAGTGATGTGCATTTAGGGGATTGGGGCACACAAATGGGTATGTTGATCGAAGAAATTCGCAAAATGCATCCTGGTTTGCCGTATTTTGATGAACAGTATACTGGGGAGTATCCTAAAGAGTCGCCGGTGAGCGTGGATGAGTTGTCTGAAATTTATCCACGAGCTTCAGGGCGTTGTAAAGAAGATGCTCATGAGATGGAAAAAGCACGTTTAGCAACGGCTGAGCTACAAAAAGGGCGTCGTGGTTATCGCGCGCTGTGGCAGCATTTTGTTGATGTGTCTATTGCTGAGCTTAAAAAAGATTATGGCGACCTTGGAATTTATTTTGATCTATGGAAAGGTGAGAGTGATGTTCAGCCAATTATTGATCAAATGGTTGAGGATTGTTTAAAGCAAGAAGTTGCCGAAAACAGTCAAGGTGCGATTATTATTCCTGTTGCTGAAAGTGAAGATGATAAAACGCCACCATTGATTCTAGTGAAGTCCGATGGCGCGGTTATGTATGGCACAACCGATTTGGCAACAATTTTAGAGCGTGTCCAAGATTATCAGGCGCAAAAAATTATTTATGTGGTTGATAAACGTCAAAGCCTGCACTTTAAGCAAGTATTTGCAGCGGCTAAAAAATCAAGTATTGCCCCAGAAACTGAGCTTGTACATATTGGTTTTGGTACGCTAAATGGCAAAGATGGCAAACCATTTAAAACGCGCTCAGGTGGTGTGATGCGTTTAAGTACCTTAATCGATGAAGCGAAATCACGTGCCAGTTTGCGAGAGCAAGAGGGCTTAACTGAAGCTGAAAAGGCCGATATCATTGAGAAAGTGGCATTGGCTACGGTGAAGTTTGCTGATTTGGCAAATGTTTATACGTCGGATTATATTTTTGATCTGGATAAGTTCTCACAATATGAGGGAAAAACGGGTCCATATTTGCTGTATTCGGCGGTACGTATTAAATCTATTTTGCGCAAGCTTGGTCGCAATTTGGAAAATGTCAGTACTGATATTGCTAAGGCAAGTAATGATGCTGAGCGTAATTTACAGCTGAAATTAACCGAATTGCCGCAAGTCTTACAAAAAACGTATGACAAATGTGAGCCACACCATTTGTGTGAATATGCTTATCAAGTTGCCGTGCAATTTAATAAATTCTATGCTGAATCACCGATCGCCAATGAAGATAATCATGCATTGAAAGAGGCAAGAATCGCTTTATGTCAGCTAACCTTAAAACAGTTAGTTTTTGTTCTGGGACTACTTGGGATAGAAGTGCCTGAAAGAATGTAGACTATAAAACATCTTAAGGTTAGACTGTTTAAATCTTTGGAGTCATCAATTTATACTTATGTTAAAACAAAGCTTACAAGCTTATAGTCAGACAATTTTAGATCTTCCAGCCAAGGATTTTCTGCGTGATTTGCAAGTCATTGAACAAGATGGTGTTGCCACTATTCAACTACGCCTTGGTTTTTATCTTAATGCGACACAAATTGATCATATCATTTCGCAATTAAGTGATTATTTATATGCTCAAAATATCACGCAAGCCTTTGAATTTAGTGTGCGATGCGATGTCAATACACATAAAGTACAACCTGGTTTAAAGCCAATTAAAGGTATTAAAAATATTATTGCGATTGCCTCAGGTAAAGGTGGAGTGGGTAAGTCCACGACAACAGCAAATCTAGCGATCTCATTGCAGAAAATGGGTGCCAATGTTGGCATCTTAGATGCGGACATTTATGGACCAAGTCAACCGCTCATTATGGGTAGCTTTGATAATCCCAAAACCAATGATAAAAAGAAAATCGAGCCACTGTTACGTCATGGCGTTAAGATGATCTCAGTGGGTAATTTAATCGATCAAGATTCAGCAATTATTTGGCGCGGTCCTATGGTATCAGGTGCTTTAATGCAACTGCTAAATGATACTAACTGGGGCGAGCTTGATTATTTGTTGATTGATTTGCCACCTGGAACAGGTGATATTCAATTAACGATGACGAAGAAGATTCCATTAACAGCAGCAGTCACAGTAACAACACCGCAAGATCTATCGTTAATTGACGCCAAACGCGCGATTGCGATGTTTAACAAGCTTGATATTCATGTGGCAGGTATTGTTGAGAATATGAGTGTACACATTTGCCAAAATTGCGGTGCCGAGTCAGCGATCTTTGGCGCGCATGGTGCGGAGTCGTTAGCGTCACAGTTTGATTTGCCATTTTTAGGTGCCTTGCCATTGGATATGTCCATTAGAGAAGATGCTGATAAGGGCAAGCCAACGGCGATAAAAGATAATCCAATTGCCGGAATTTATGACCGGATTGCGTTAAAGCTTGCCGCTAACATTGCCACATTGCCAAAAGCAATGATGATCAATATGCCGGGCGTTAAAGTTGAGTTTAGTGGCAATAGTAAAAACGATACAAATAATAAAAATAATGAAAATAAGTAAGGAGTAAAAAGTGTCCATTAAATCAGATAAGTGGATTAAAAAAATGGCGATGGAGCAGGAAATGATTGCGCCATTTGAAACTGGACAAGTGCGTCATAATGAAGAAGGCAAGATCGTATCATTTGGCACATCAAGCTATGGCTATGATGTCAGATGTGCTAATGAATTTAAGATCTTTACCAATATCAACTCAACAATTGTTGATCCGAAAGACTTTGATCATAATAATTTTATTGATTTTGTCGGTGATGTTTGTATTATCCCACCGAATTCCTTTGCTTTAGCACGCACGGTTGAGTACTTTAAAATTCCGCGTGATACATTAGTTGTATGTCTAGGTAAATCAACCTACGCGCGTTGTGGTATTATTGTCAATGTCACACCTTTAGAGCCTGAATGGGAAGGTCATGTGACACTTGAGTTTTCAAACACCACACCATTGCCTGCTAAGATTTATGCCAATGAAGGGATCGCACAGATGCTATTTTATCAATCTGATGAAGTATGTGAGACGTCTTATAAAGACCGTGGGGGCAAATACCAAGGGCAGAGAGGTGTGACGCTGCCGCGCACATAAATAACCAAAGGATAGTTATCGACAGCGCTTATATTTTGCGCTAGAATGCGCGGTTGAAATTGCCGAGGCATTTTAATTGACCGAAATTTATTTTTGGCGTAGAATCGGCGCCTTGCATAAATTTGGCAGATTTGCAGTAAATTTTATAAATACAAATAAAAACTGAGGATAATACGATGAAAAGAACGTTTCAACCAAGTAATTTAAAAAGAAAAAGAACGCACGGTTTCCGCGCACGCATGAAGACGCTAAGCGGTCAGAAAGTGATTCGCAACAGACGTGCTAAGGGCAGACATAAGCTTGCCGCTTAATAGCTTAGCCAAAGAATTTATCTTAGATGCCAAGGGTTTTTCACTTGGGTTTTCGCGTATCTGTCAAAAAGTTCATACCAAACATTTTTCTTATTTGATTGCTAAAGGTGAAGATCTGCACTCAGGTGTCGGTGTTATCACGGGCAAAAAAAAAGTTAAAAGAGCCGTGCAACGCAATCTGTGTCGCCGCTTAAATAAAGAGATGTTTCGCCAGCATAAAGTGTTGTTTGATCAGACGATGTTGATCGTCGTTACAAATCACAATGCCGCGCGCGCGACAAAGGAGGAGTTGTGGCACTCTATCAACGAATTTCTCGCAAAATACGCTTAATTATTGCGTTTCCTTTTATTGTTCTCATCCGTTTTTATCAAATAGCGATTAGTCCATACCTTGGACCTCGTTGTCGTTTCTATCCGACTTGTTCACAATATGCACTAGAAGCAATTAAATTGCATGGTTTAGTGTTTGGGCTTTGGCTAATGACAAAAAGACTGCTAAAATGCCACCCAGCTTGCAAAGGCGGTTACGATCCAGTGCCAACGAAAGAAAAGGTTAAAAAAGGGTAAAAAGGTTAAGTATAATGAAGTCAAACTACGTGAGAATATTCTTGATCGCGCTTATTGTCGTGATTTTTATGTCGTTGATGGCGCGTTGGGAGGAGATGTATGCGCCTAAGCAACCAGCGAAAGTTGATACGCCAGCACAAACAACAGCAGTGCAAAAAGATAACAAAGATGTTAGTGCGAGTGACGCGGCTGATCAAAGTGACACGACGGATGTTACTAAGCAGAACTTTAATAAAACAGACCTAAAGCCTATTACATTAAATACAGCGGTGTTTAGTAATCTGCAAATTAGTCCATTAAATGGTGCGATTATTAATGCTGCATTGAAAGATTATAACGTGAGCTTAACGGATAAAAATCCGATGCCGATGTTAAATAATACCACAGGTAGCAAATACATTGCCCAAAGTGTTATTTACATTAACGGTCAACCGCAAAGTATTGTTTTTGGTCAAGCGCATACAGCTAAGAAAGATGATCAAACGATCGTGACTTTGAAGGCAAGCGTTCAAGGCTTAGATGTTACACGTCAGTATATTATTAACGATACCACTTATGAAATCACACTTAAGCAAAGTGTTAAAAACACCACTAAGGTGCCATTAAGTGTTAGTTTTGATAATGAAATTACACGTCAAGTGAAACCTGAGAGTCATAGCTTTAGCATTTTGGATGCGCATTCTTATTCTTTCCAAGGTGTTGGTTTGTCCTCATCGCAGCGCACCTTCCAGAAAGAATCATTTGCCGATTTGGCTAAGTCCAATGAAAAAGTAGACGTTTCAACCAATAAAGGTTGGGCGGCGATGATTCAGCATTATTTTGTTAGTCTTTGGGTGCCAAACAACCCAGGCACAAGTTTTAGCGTTTATGCCAATAAGCTTGCCGATAATACCTATCAATCAGGGGTTAAAACACAGCCTGTTGTGTTAAATGCTGATCAAAGCGTTGAGAATACCAATATCCTTTATACAGGTCCTACGATTACCAAGAATCTTGAAGCGATTGTTAAAGACTTTGGTGCTAATAAACCAGAGGGTTTGGATAAGCTGGTTGATTATGGCATGTTGTCATTTATCTCAGTGATTATCTTTTGGTTGATGACGATTATTCATGGTGTTGTTGCCAACTGGGGACTATCCATTATATTAGTCACTGTGTTGATTAAATTATTGTTTTACCCATTGTCTGCCAAAAGCTATAAGTCAATGGCAAAAATGCGTATGTTGCAACCGCGTATGAAGAAACTGCAAGAGCTTTACAAGGGTGACCGCCAGAAGCTTGGGCGCAAGATGATGGAGATGTACAAAGAAGAAAAAGTGAATCCAGCCAGCGGTTGTTTACCGATCTTGATTCAGATTCCTGTATTTATCGCGCTTTACTGGGTGTTGTTGGAAAGTGTGCAATTGCGTCAGGCGCCATTTATCTTTTGGATTCATGACTTGGCATCCAAAGATCCGTATTTTATCTTGCCAATTTTGATGGGTATCTCGATGTTTGTGCAGCAGAAAATCAGCCCGACGTCAGCCGATCCAACGCAAGCAAAAATCATGATGTTGATGCCGGTGATTTTCACAGTATTCTTTGCATCATTCCCATCAGGCTTGGTATTGTACTGGTTGACAAACAACGTGATCAGTATTGCGCAACAGTGGTATATCACTAAGAAATATACGGCGATTTACAAAGCAAAACGCGCTTAATCAAAAAAACTACTAGACATTTAGCTTAAAATATATAAAATACCCTTCGTCTGACGATAATAGCAAGTTGGTACCACCTGATTCCATTCCGAACTCAGAAGTGAAACAGCTTAGCGCTGATGATAGTGTGGCATTCGCCATGTGAAAGTAAGACATCGTCAGGCATCTCAAAAATTTCCAAGTTTTTATACAGCGTATTATTCCATTAGTATTTTCGTACATATTGAACTATCCGATTGATGCTGATACCCATCACAAACTAATGACACTACCTTTAGGAGGGGCACTAACCATCCATGGCAGCTTCGCTACTGGATCCTCACGCCATCCTGGCTCAGGATGACAAGTCATAGGGTGTCATTGCGAGCATGAATGTGTAAGGTTTCTAGAGAAATGTTGATAAAGGTGAAGCTATTATATCTTATAAATACGTTTTAATAACGGTGACAAGATCAATACGATAATACCGACAGCCAAAGCAACAAGTGCTAAATGACACATATTTTAGACCGCACAGTTAGAGACTTAAAAAAGTCTCAAAAAATGCTAAACTGTGTTCCAAATTGGCGGATTACCTCAATGAGTATAATGACCCAATTATGGGTAGCCCATAAATGAGGGGATTTTACTTTTTCATATGTACAAGGGGATGCGTGATTTCAGTAAAACTATGGTTGTGTTTGAAAATTAATAAAATATTTTTCTATAGTGCTTGACAGTAACCATAAAGCTCACTAGAATGCGCTGAAGTTTTCGGCAGTACGCTGAAAATCAGTGAAAGTTTCCTAGTGTCCCCATCGTCTAGAGGCCTAGGACACCGCCCTTTCACGGCGGTAACAGGGGTTCGAATCCCCTTGGGGACGCCATTATTTAAAAGGTCGCGTAAGCGGCCTTTTTTGTTTATGTTGATTTCAGAGCTGTGTGCGGAAAATTGAGTTAAGCGTGTCTTTGCCGCAAGTAATAGGCAAAAACGATTTATGATCGACTTCATTGAGCTTAATCGTTAAATCAATCGTGACGAGATGTTGCATTTTTTGGAAATAAGGATTGTTGCTAATTATTTTTTGAATACTTTCGATAATATGCCGATTAAATCGTGGGACGCTAATGACCATCTTAAGAAATGCTTTGGTTGTGCTTTTAAGTCCTTGTAAATAGCAGGCATTTAAGTAACTATTTTGGTTGATATGGTAGGATTTCAGTGCTTGCAAAAATTGATCAGATTGCACACTGAAGCTTACACAATACTCTGATAATTCATATTGTAAGCTGGTGACAAGTGTAGCAACTGATAAGCTGTTGGTATCATGTTCGTAATAAAGCACTTGACCGTTTTGATAGCTACTATCATAGACCTGATTAAATTCTGGATATAAGCCATAAAAGTATTGGTGTAGTAGAAAGGAGGTTCCACGATTAAGCGTATTAATAATCTGCATTTGATCATTTTTATCCGCAAGACTGTAGTAATGTTGAAGACCCGCAAAAATAGTGAGTTTAGAGAGGTTAATTATCACAAAAATATCATGATCACTGACATAAACATCTTCAATTAGATGATTGCTCGGGGTGATTGAGAAATTTGCCACAAAGCAGACATGTTGCGCGCTAATATTATAATAGTGGATTAACTCAAGTAACTCGGCAATATTAACTAAGCGTTTGAGTTTATGGTAGCGATCAATAAATGCCTTAATCATAATCGAACATTAACGGTAGTAAATAAAAAACTGATACGCCTCATTTTTAGTATTGGCTTGGAAAATGAGGTTTTTCTCGCTTAGAATATAATCCCACTCTTGTCCTGGTGCTAGGCGATAGGTTTTATATAGCAATGGATTATTTAACTGATGTATTCCACTATCTGGCATGTATTCTAGTTGCACACCTGATAGTGACATTTGATTGATATGCTTATTGCGTGAAATTGCTGAGAGTTTAATGAACTTGGGGTTAAGATCAACACTCTCAACACTGGGCTTCTTAACAACCAAAAAGAATTGCTTCGCTGCAAGGAAATCACTCGCTAAGTGTGAGGCTGTGAAATATTCACCCTCAAGTTGTAACTCAATAAACTGCTGCTTTATAGGTTTGTTTAAGAATGCCTCAAGTGTGTTAAATAAACTTAGAAAGCATTTATGCGGCGCGTAAAACTCAAAAGGCATCTGTAATATGTTTTTCTCGAAGACTTGATGCTCATCAGGTAGTAAAAAACAAAGCTCTTTTAAGAGGGTATATAACTCAAAGGGGTGGTAATGGATGGCGCGTTGCGTAATTGATTGTAGTTTATCCTCAAGTTTAAACAGCATTAAGCTTAATAATGGATATAAATGGGATTTGTGCTGATAATGGTGGATAAGGTGTTTAAGAGAAATAAGAATCTTCTCTAACCGATGTAAAGTCGGCAGGAAAGTTGTGCTATTGCAGCTTAAAAGTGGCGGTGTGAACTCAGAAATTTGCCAACCGTCACTGCTAAGGTGCAGCTCGCAAATTTTGATACTATGCACAGCACTTGGATCACTTGCAAATGACAAGTGAAAACAAGGGCGTAAAGTCGGAATATCAGCAATATGCGTTTGATGTGTAACATTCACAAAAATAGATGCTTTGGTATCATCATGATCCGTTAGCGAAAGATGCAAGGCATTATGTTGTGACGAAAGTTCAAAGAATAAACGGGCTTGCGTGTATAGTGCAAGCTCATCAATCTTAAGCTCACCCACACTAAGGAGCTTGTTATCAAGTTTTAAGCTAAGTATGCCATACTGCATTTGATAGGGTAATTGTAGTGCTTGCGCGACATATTGATGTCCCAGCATATCTTGTGTGATGAAATACTTAGCACTTAATAACGCACCATCTTGCCAATGAACTTTTGCTGCCATATTTTACCTTTTTAATTGTTTTTAGGCGGTATATTAACCAGCTGAAGAAGCCGCTTCATCAATACTCAATAAGCCATACTGTCCTTTTTCAGTACTCTCACCATGAACAACATCTAATGCTGCCTTGGAGAAATTCGCCTTGTCAACCATAACCCCAGTAATCGTTACAATATAGTAATCAGCTGCGGCAGTTGAGCCGCCTAGGAAGCCATATTGTTGGAAATCGATATTAAAGGCTGCGTTTTCAACAGGGACTAAAACAAGCTCAGAAAGATCAGTAATTACATCCCATTTGTCATCATTTTTGTACTCTTGAGAGGCATTGGTTTTACCAAATTTAATCGATGTATCTTTTGCTTCCGATTTCTTAACAGAAGAAATAAGTCCTTCTAGTGTGGTTTTCATTTTTGGACTAATTGGTAGACCAATGGTTACTTCAAGACTTGCTTTCATTTGTGGACCTGATAAATGAAACTCGATTAGGTTGCAAGCAGCCGTTGGGCTTGTCACATCATTTAAGTTTTGACCGCCATCGATGGCAAATAGAAATTTGCCCATGTCTTGCCCTAAGATCGTTAATGAGTCAAACCAAACACGTGGTTTAGAGTGACTGCCTGCAAAGTCAGCTTCGCCAAGCTTAAAGCTCAGTGGTTTGGCATCTAAGACAACGGATCTTGCTACTTTAGGTTCGATACTTGCCATGTTAAAACTCCTTGTTTATTAGTGGGTTAGTGATTGGGAAATGAAGATATACTCATCACAAGTTCCTTTGCAATTAGACACCGCAATATCGCTTGCGATGGGTATGTCATAAATGATAGTTAATAATGGAATTATTCACCTTCGCCTTCAGCTTCTGCTGTGGCAAAAAGACCTGGGTCAAGACGCGTATCAATCTTTAAGGTTGTGTCCATACCTTCAAATTGAATATGCGGCAATACCGTGATATTGCACTTATACCAGCCTGCCTTGCCTGGAATCTGGGTTACCTGAATATCAGCAGCTCTAAATGGGTATTTTGCCATCTCAAGTGCAGTTGGTTGGAAAACTGTTGTAACATAGCGACCAAGCCATTTTGATAATTGCTCTTGGATGATCTCAGTACTGGTAACACTACCGATTTTATCGCGGATAACACATTTAATATAATGTGCAATGCGTGAAATACATAAAGTGTAGGAAAGGTTAGCGACCAACTGCGAGTTCATTGAATCAAAGTCATCCACAAATTCTTCAACGCGTTTGATTGAGTTAACGCTAAAGAAGCAGGCGTTTGCTGTGCCTTTTTCCTCAATAATAGGGATAACACCAATATTTGCTAATGACAGCTCCATATAATCAGGCAGTGAAATGTTTAAAGCCGAACGCTGCTCATCAAATCCACGAATGTTATAAACTGGCGCAATCAATTCTTTGATATAACCACCATTCTCAGGGCCGCGAATATACTGGAACCAACCGCTTTCAGCAAAAGAACGCATCACATTTTTGGCAAATAGCAAAGATGAGCTTCCCCACAGATAAGTATCATTCGATTCATAATTGTTAACTTGCTCAACAAAGTTATTCATGCGACTATCAGCTACAGGACTATTTACTGGATGATAAGGTTGACGTAAGATAAAGTCACCCAAACATAGACCGACGTAAGCCGCCTGATCGGTTTTGCGAAAGGCATTCCAGTCTCGATAGCGTGGGTGCTCAAGTAATGTTTCAAAACTTTTGATTTGTTTGAGCTCAGCAATGTCATCAACACCAAAAAACTGCGGGTTAATCGCAGAGATAAAGGGTGCGTGTGCGCTCTCAGCAACCATACCCATCCCAGTTAGCCAAGTGATATCATCCATGCTGTTTTTAAAATCATATAGCCCCATCAATAAACCATATGGCTCGCCACCATATTGGTCATATTCAGAAACATAGACTTTCTTAAATAGTTCACTGCTTGAGATATCATACAGATTGCGTTCAAAGTCGTATTGTAGCTCTTCTTTGGTAACATCAAGTATTGCAACATCGATGTTATCATAATCATGCTGCATCACCTCTTTAAGTTGTAACCATTGATTCTCAATATAGCGAAACTCAGGGTGCAATAAGATGCTATTCACTTGCTCTTCGATAATTTGGTTGATGCGCTCAATCGCACGCTGAACATAAATTTTATTGTAATTGACAATGTCATCGTTATTTGCCAAGACCAGTGCGAGTGCGGCAATATTTCGTGAGTAATAGTCATCCGCAATATTGGCAACGGCATTGATGTCTTCTTTAATATTGGCATTGATCTTTTCAATACTGGTGCTTTGCTCTTCTTGTGAGCCACCGAACATTGAGAAAATGCTTGTCAAGGCGTTTTGTTCTACAGTGCTTGTTTCAGACATTTCATGTTCTCCTTAACCGTTTTGCTGTGAGTTTTCTTCGCCAGAGACAACTTCACCTTCAATCGTGCCATCATCAGTTTTGGCAAGATTATAGTGATCTAAGTTGGGAATCTCTTTTTTCAAGGATTCAAGCGTTTGCTTATCTGAAAAAATACCGTCAATGGTTTTTTTCAAAGTGCGATTGTTATCAATGTCTTTTTCAAAGGAAGAAAGCATTTCTTTTAATTGAAGAAGTGCATTGAGTTCAGGCACTTTTTTGGCAATGCGATCAGGCTGAAAATCTGCCATTGATGTGAATTTATAATTGATATCAATCATTGGTGATTTCGCAGGATTGATGCTATTGGGAACACGCATATTTGCAGTGATTTCCATATCCTTAAGTGTGGCATCAAGTCCATTTTTAATCACGCGGACATCACGATCTTCAAATGGCAGTTTGGCATCTTTTGATTTGCCTTTGGATAAATCGCCCATCACGAGAACGCGATAAGGAAGTTCTTTTTTCTTTGCCTCGCCTTTCACGCGAGTGTCGTATTGAATCATCAATCTTGATTTTGGAAGCTTCTTATTTACAGCCATGTTATCCGTTCCTTTTTAATTCATTTATGGTTGATTATATGCTGAGAACATTTCCTATCAGCACTCGGATTTTCACTAGAAATTCAATTTTCTGGTTAGCTATTTGGCTAAATCAATGTAACCTCTTGATTTATGATTAGTCAATAGCTAGAAGCAAAAAATGCAAATTTATTTTTTGAATGATTTAATAGGCTTTTTTGAAAAAATAACATTCATCTCTTGATTTATATGAATTCTATGCATGATTGCATGACGATTTTAATGAATCAGACAAATTTTGTTTTTTTTATTTTCAAAAAATGCTTTAAATTGACTTGACCTGATTGTTTCTTTATCGATAGATTATTTATTAGGAAGTGGCAAGTAATGGCTGTTGTTACTTAAGTTGTTAACTTGAGTATTGGAGTAACTAACCTACAGGGATAATGGATGATGTTTGGAATGCCTTTTTCAGTTGCAAGTTTTTCACCGGTTGCCAAACTGGGCTATCAAGTCTTACAGGAAGCGTATAAAAGCTATGCATCAATCGAAGATGTGAATGACAATACCAAGGTTGAAGATGTGTCACTGATTGTTGTTGATCCGCAGATTGTGCAGCAATATGTTAATTTCTTTGATGATAAAATTGGTGAGATTCGTGAAGGCTTAAAGGGAAGTGTTAATAAGATTGAAAGTCATGATTTGCAATGCCGTATGCAATTTGGCAGTGAAAACTCAAAAGAGGCGCATAAATTCTTAGCTGAAAGCTGGGGTTTACGTGAAACATCCAAAAAAATATGGGGTTACCTCACGGGCAAACGTGTATTTTTAACCGATGGTATTGCGCCATATAAACTGGCAGTAGCCTCTAAAAGTGGGCGCATTGATAATGGTTCAAACTTTTTTGAATTGGATGATGTGAAGCGTGATCTTATTATGGTTTTTGCCGATTTAGTGACTTTTTTGCAAGTGCACACGGCAAGCTCGTTAGACCCAAAGAAACTCTCTGATGCGCAAACCGATGCTGATATTTCAACCATGGTTAATAAAAGTGGCACGGTTTATACCTTTGTATCCTTAGATATCGTCTTGTTATTTATCATTACCAATCATCTTTATAATATCCTCAATATGACGCATTATTTGTATCAAAATGGCAATTTAGTCTATCCAACCCTATATGCGCATATCGATCATTTAAATGAATATATTACTTCAATCGCCATTCCATTATTAGAGCAAAAACAAGAGCAAAATTTACAAGAGCGCTCTGAATCTTTTAGAAACGCTACCTCACATTTAGTCAGTGTGCTTAAAGAAAGTCAAAATATCCATATGCAGAAGATGTCAACCATGCTAAGTCGCATAGGGGATAAACAGGTTAATGAAGTATCCTACATGAATGCAGCTCCTACCGCAGGGATTGCCAGTTTCTTGGCAAAAAAATCCTATAGCAATATCGCCTCAAGCATGGGTAATGTCAAAGCATTTGTGACCGATGTTGCTGAACAAAAAGGGCATTATGATCAGATGCAAAAGCTCATTGCGCAAAATAAAGCAGCCATTGAAGCATCCAAGCAAATGATCAAAGAGAAGCCTAATGATAAAACACTCAAAGTCTTTGGTGGTAATTTTGGGCATACGATGTTGGGTGGTGTTGACTTAGGTGGCAAATTTAAAAAAGCCATTCCACCGTTTGAAGTAGCACGCTTGTCGCAGTCCTATTTCCAAAGTGTCTTGTACAAAGTAGAAACTTCAGCACCCACGGCAATGCTCAAACATATTCATGAATCGATGCCGCTGATGAATTATTACTTTGATTTAGTGCGCCCAATCTTACGTCTGATGTTTAGCTATAATGATATTTCACTCAATAGCAGCATGTTAAACACCTTTATTGGTAGTTTATATCTTAAGATGTTTACTTATTATGATGCGTTTTTTACCGAGGTTAAAGATAAAACGGCTGTTGATGGAAAACTCAAAGACTTAATGGATAAAAGTTATATTAACTCTACAATAAACATCACACTTGAAAAAGTCGCAGAATCAGAACCTGTAAAACATAAAATTGTTGCCATTAGCTACTCAGGTACAAATCTCACAACAGAAAAAGAGATTGCACAATTATTATTTGGCAGCAAGCAGCAAACAATGCCTGAGATGGCATATCTTGAGTGTACTGAAATAGACAGTTTAGAATTAAAATTAGATGCATTATTTGGCAAAATGAAAGACCCTGAACAAATCCCAATTGTTCAAGCGTGGGTTGATAAGGTGCTAATGATTAAAGCAATTGCTGCCAAACAAGATACACCTTTAACGCAGGCGGCAATTGAGGTTTCTGAAGACGCCGATGCTAAAGGATTTGGTGATGATGTGGCAGCGCTTTTAAAGCAAGAAAAGCATGCAGAAGTACAGAAGCACTTTAAGGAAAGTGCCGATGATTTAGAAAAAGTCATTGCCAGCTGTTTCCCCCTTGAAATGCCTATGCTGCAATTCTTATTTAGAAAACGCAGTGCAGTCAGTCAATCATCATTAGCTATAAGTGGTGTTACACCTTTTTATTTGCTGCTTGATTATAGTTATAGCATGGTCATACATTCCTTTGTTGTACACTATGCGCGTGAGTCAATGGATAAGGCAAATCAGGCGATTAACAAGCATCTTTATGTAAAGGATGAGGAAAAGGCAAAAGATAAAAAAATTGAGGAGCGCTTAGAAAAATTAATTCAAGAATATTTAAAGCGTTATCAAAAGTGTTTCTCACAAAAAGCACTTGATGAGATGTTAGAAGGTGATCCTGTTAATAAGGTCGTACAAGCCATCGCCGCTTCAGCAAAAGATGCACTACTGCCGACAATGGCATTGATACTCGCAACAATGATGTCGCTATTTGAACGTTTGGTTTTACTTGATATTGGTAAGCGATCTGCAAGCAGTATGATCAAACAGTATGGCAGTATGATTTTTCATAACGAGGAGTTCAGAGGAAGTTTAAAAAAACTCTATGAAGATGAGCGAAGTATCGCGCAAGTGTTAGAAGCTATTACTTATCAGTTATTACCTGAGCTTGAGCAGTATGCTGACACGGTGAATAGTCATTATTGGTTAAGTGGATTAAAGAAAATCTATAACAGTGTGCGCCCGCAAATGATGATTTTATCGGATTCACTGTATAAACATGGGCAGATGGCAGTTGACTATTTGGATAAAGCCAGTGTTTACCTCAAAGATGGGCAGAAAGTTGAAGTTAAACAAAAAGCCTATTTAACCTTGCTTAGTAATATCCATGAATTCTTAAAGCAACAAGTACAAGCAGTGCCTTATAACGCCAAAGGGGAAACATTTGAATATGATACCTTTGTGCAATCAGCGATTATAAAAAGAGATCAAATCACAGATAGTGTTGAAAAACAAAAGCGCGCATTACTTGATAAAGTATCTGAATACTCAAAGTCCAAACAATACCCATTAGAAACAAAAATGTTCTTTTACAGTATGTTAAGAGGTGGTGCTTGGAGTTTATTTAGCACTCATCCCATTCCATCGGATGAGTTTTTGTTGTCGAGTGTTGATAGTGCGCAGTTGATGTATTCATTTTTAGATGATAGGCATCAAAATTTACTCTCTAAACAAGAACAATCATTTCCTGTTCCAAGTGAAATGTTTTTGGATTTAAATCAACAATTTATAAAAAAATATCAGTCAGATAGTACCTTAGATTGGTGTTTATTAGAGGCATCTCATCATGCGCGTAAAGGGAGTTATGAGATACAAGATTTTGATAAAGTCATTATATGGTTGCATTTTTTGCCAGAAGACCAAAATCCCTTAAGAGAATCATTGCAAACTCAGATTGCGCAAGTAAGTCAATTATTCAATAGTTTTAAAAGTTATCAGGTCGTTGATAAAAAAGCGATTGTCGCTGCGCTTTTATATGCCTCATTAGAGAACGGATTTTACTATAAATCTCACCCTCTTTCTTTAAGTTTGACAGCAATAGATGATAAGGGACAATATTATGATGATATCCTAAGCCATTTTATTCAGCACTTTCGTTATGACGATGCAGAAATGCCAGGAGCTATGTATTTCTTAATATATATTCTATATTTGCTTTGTCAAAATGAAGTTCTTGCAAGTGACTTCGCCGATAGTATGAAAAAAGCTGTTTTATCTCACCGACATAAGTTATCTGACCATGAGCAAAAAAGCTTGTTAGCGATAGCAGAAGATAGTTCATTTGATCTTGAGCTTATCTCTCAGCAGATTGAATTAATGGTTGCTAATATTCAAAATGACATCCACCAAGCATTTAGCAAATTAAAAATTAAGCTAGAAGATCCTGAGTTGCAGCAAAGAATGCAACAGCAGATTCAAAAAGTATCGGCAAAAAGTGTAAAACGATTGAAAGATCAACTATACAACAGCCAGATATATACTCGGTCTCTACAGGTGTTTAAAATTTTAGAGAAAGAAAAAGTTACAACTCAAGATAGCAAGAGTGGTGACATGGGTAATATGCGACATGCAAGCTTTTTTAAATTTGTGAATAATGAGAAAAAAGATCAGTCATCACCTAAATTTGTAACTAAAGGAAATTTTCAATGGAATACAACGCGCTTTGGTGAGGAGAAATATGTCCCTGTTCAGCGAATAAAAGTCAGCGATATTATGGGGAATAATTTTACAGACCCTCAAGCAAAGGAGTGGGATGTAAGGCTTAAAATAGCGCTAAGTATGTTAAGTATGCCCGCAGTTTATGTTTTAGTTAAGCAAGAAGCAGATAGACTTCTGGATTTGATTAGTCTGAATGAAGTGCCTCTGCCTAAAAAGACCTTACCTGCGCATACCAGCGCCATTACACTATCGATTGCTATGGTAATGATGGCTTATATAGCCAAATCATCCTATGTGTTTGATGCGAAGTCTGATATTGATGCCTCAACGTTGAGTAAGAGACTTTGTACTATTACAGATTATCGATTTAAAGAGTTTTGCATGTTATATACTGAGTACGATGATTTATATATCAAATCATATCAAGAGTATGTTACCTCAGAGCATGTAGATATTTTTGATGATTCAAAAAGCTCTAGGGCAACTAAAGTCAATCATTTGGAGGCGATGCGAAGATTAATTGATCAAGATTCATTTGAGCGCTTTGCTCAAGATAAAGGTGCAGGCGTTTTTATAACACGCCGATCTAAAGCGATGGAAGCAAGCGAGTTACAAAGTCTATTGGTAGATACAGTGGTTATGAAGCCGAGTCTTGATTGGCAAGAGGAATGGAGTGGTGTTGATCTATACGACGAACAAGCATTAATCCGTTTATATGATGATCCAGACTGGATGGATAAGCAGGATACAAAGTTGCGCATTAAGAAACTACAAGCGTATGTCTCAGATTTTGAAAAAGCATTAAAGCAGTAGACCAGTAGCAGAAAAAATAGATAAAAAGGAGTTTGAGCATGGGCTTAATTAGTGGAGCAGTACAATTGGCGACATTAGCCTCAAATGCAGGTAAGGTAATCGATGGCTACAATGAGGTGCAAAAGCGTTTAAGTGCTAGTGAGGATATTGAAACCCAACTGGCTGTTGCTGATTATGATACGGTGGTGATTATTGCCAAACCGGCGCAAGCGCAAGCCTATCGTGACTTCTTTAATGAAAAGAAATTAGCACTTAAGAACATGGTCAGCTCAGGCTATAACGAGCGCGCTTTTGATGTCGCCGTTAAAATGGGCGCGCAAGTTAGTAAAGAGCAGTTTGATAAAGTACAGGAAAAAACCTCATTTTGGCAAAA
Organism: Cysteiniphilum sp. GTC20157; assembly: GCF_055396795.1. Taxonomy (NCBI): domain Bacteria; kingdom Pseudomonadati; phylum Pseudomonadota; class Gammaproteobacteria; order Thiotrichales; family Fastidiosibacteraceae; genus Cysteiniphilum; species Cysteiniphilum sp. GTC20157. Next base: position 378,798 of record NZ_AP044698.1, read on the forward strand.
GACAAAAATTCGTTTTGCAGATTGGTTCCAAGGTAAAAATGCTTATATTACCGATTGTTTAAACCCACGGATGTTAAAAAATGTGCTGACATTTAATTATGAAAATCTCGAAAGTGATAACTTAAAGTTGATTGCTAAAGTGCTTGAATCCCTCTATCACGAATATGTTTCTTATTATGAATGGTTGGCAATGAATGAGGACGCTAAAAAGGTCACTCAAGAGGACGATGAAAAGCTGTATGCTGGATGCTACTACTCTGAGCAGAAAAAGCTATGGATTATCCATGATGAGAACTTATGGAAAACAGCGGTAATTGTGACACACTTGGTCAAGATCTTAACCTGCCCAAATGTGCAATGTCATAATGATAAAACACTTGTTTCAGGCAGCTTTGGTATTGCCAGTATTGTGCCTATTGCCCTTTATCATATGCATTTCTTAAATGAGTTCTTACAAAAAGAGTATCGCCGACCTGAGCATGATCAGGAGATTAAAGATAAACGTCAAAAGCTTGCAAGTGATGCCAAAGCGGTTGTTGAGAAGCTTTCAAAGACAACCTCCAAAGGTGCATTAGTTAAAAAGATGGCAGATTATGCCAGTGGTAGTCAAGCTTCAGCAATTACCGATACCGAGGTGGCAAACTTGCTAAATATTAAAGCGTTACAGCTTATTAGTCAAAACTTAAAGGAGTCGCAGAACACATCAAAAAGTGGTGTCTTGGGTAGCTTCAAAGAAAGTGAAGCAGTGGTTAATTTTCAAACACAGTTTGATGAAGTATCTAAAGATTTGGTTGAGGCACAACAAGCACATGCTGAGTCAGTAAAAGCTATTCATGATTTGCAGCAATCAGCACAACAGTGTGATGTATTTGTCGATAGTGCATCATTGGGTAACCTATTTGGCATATTAAAGAATAAACGCCAGACAGTGATATCAAGCTATTTTAAGCTGCATGATTTTCAAGGGCATTTACGTGTTTTCCAAGACTATATTGTTGCGGTTGAAAGCTTTGCACAAAGGAGCTTGCCAGGAGATCAAGTGTCATTGATGCTTGCCGATAAGTCGCTTGAATATGTAGTCAAAAATCTGCCATTTCAATTATCAACAATTATATTCCCAAGTTATCCAGTGATTGATAATGGGATTTTTATTACTACCTGCAAAGAGAAATACTTTCAACAAATGACTTCATCAAGCTTTGAGTTTTTAATGGTTGAAGAGGATAAATTAACAACAGCTGATGTGGATAAATTGGATCAGGTCACTGATGCGTTAAAATTAGTAACAATTGAATATGTAGCACAAAAAGATACTCTGACATTAACTCATAATCAAACTGCTCAAATCCCACAAGTTAAAGAACTTGTAATAAATTACCAGTTAGAGCAAAAAGCGGCAATTAAAGGCAAGAAAAAGCTCAATGAACTGTTGGTATGCTTTGCGCCTGAGAGTAAGGATGAATTTGCACAATTTATCCAAGCACGACATGAGGCTTTGGAAGGGTTAAAAGGCTTTTTAAAGGAAATTGAAGCGGCATTTTTAACAAAAGAAAAAGTCATTAATGTTGATGCTAGTCAAGATTATCGTGAGGCATGCTATGGACAGATGACGGCATTTATTAATGAGTTTGTATTTGGCATTAATCAGTCACATATCAAACAAGTGTCTGAATTAACGATGCAGATGTTTTCAGCGTCATACCCTGAACAAATGCCATTTTTACAACACATGTTTAGAACGCGCATGGGTTTACTCAATGAATTTGCTAAGTTTAGTAGCTATGACATAGTAGTGCATTGGCAATTAGCGCACAGTATGCTGTATTTCTCAACCCAAGAATTATATGGTAAAGGGGCGATTGAACGCGGTAAAATCGACCAAAAAGAGCTTCAAGCAAAACTATTTACTTATTTTCAAGGTAAAACGCCTAATATTGATGAGACCAATTTGTTTTTAGAGCAAAAATTATCACTTATTGAACAAATTGCCAGTTTAAGAGTTAGTGATACCGATTTTCGCTTTTTGATTTCGCTATGTGTTGCGGCTTTAATGGTTGAATATGACCATTTGGTTCAGCTTTACTTAGTGCAGCAAGCGCTAAGACAGCTTGTTGGGTTGTATGGCGAGGAGTTTATTAGAACAAAGAGTTTTCAACAGATTATTGCCAACTTTACTAAAGTATTGTCTGAAGTGCATACAAAATTTGAAGATAGCTCGCGTGCGTTAACCAAAAGCATTGATGCGTGGAAGGAGTCTTTGCAAAAAGATGCAACGCGTGTCAAGGTGCATGGTAATAGCTACCAAGCAGCTCGTAAAATTAGCAAATTAAGAGAGCGCTTAGATGTTTATAAGGAGTTGGTGACCAAAACTAATGAGCAGGTGCAAGCTATTGAAGGTGCGCAGGATTGGGCAAAAGCCCAAGGCTATACTGGTTTCTGTCAAACCTTTGTTGAGGATAGTAAGGCTCAAATCTATGCGCCACAATTAGAAGAGAATCTAGATACATTTTATGATGCGAATGTCATTAAAGCTGCCAGCACTTTGAAAGATAAGCGCTACAAAGATTTCCAAGATTCAATGCATGCATATTTAGAGCAAGGTGCCAAAATTTTAAAGGATTTGCGCTTTGATAATCAACAGCCAAAGCTTGTCAGTATGGTTATTGAGGATCAATTAACAGAAATTGCGCTAGGACAGAAGCTAGGCAGCAGACCTTATAACTTCACTGCCATGGTGCAGGCTGTTGGCGCCGCTCAAGATATTCCAAGCCAGATTATGAGCGGATTTAACTCTGAGAGTAAAGCCTATATTTATATGCAATTAGTGTTATCCAGTAGCAGTTCGACTTTGAAAAACGATGTAAATATACGTCAATTAGTATCTTTTGTCATTAATACTGAAGACATGGTAAATCTCTATGGTTTATTTAGTCAACTTAATGAACTAATGCTTAAGATGTATGCCCATGGTATTGGTGATGAGCCGATTTATCAGGGTGATAGCAAAGATAAAGTGTTATCAGAACGCATGCAATCAGCATTAGGGCAGGGCACAGCACAAAGCCGCTATGCACAGCTATGTAATGGTGATACAAATGTTTCTTTGAGTGAATTTATCGCTAAGTATTTAGACCTAATCTCCGTGAGTGAATTTAAAAATAATGAGAAAAGATTATTAAATGATGACAGTGTTAGCTTCTACACGGTTGCGGCTGAAATCATGCATGCTTTGTTACAAACCTATGTCAAAATTGCGATCAATATTGAATACGCAACACGCAGCAGAAATTTCAGTGGCAGTGAGCAAAACCAATTAAGCGTCTGGGCGGTTGATGTGATGACTAAATTACAGATCAAGCGTTTTGACGAGAGTGGTGATGTGCGTTATCAAGGGTTCTCGCCAGTGTATAAAGTGGATGATTTAAAGGTAAGCTTATTATTAAAAGCAATGCTATCAAATACCAGTGAGCGCCAAAAGGAAGCGGTTGGCAGTCTAAGCACACAGCGCACAACAATACAATTAGCCGTACAAGAGCAGCTAAAAAACACACAAGCACAATTTTTAGCACATATTTATAATTTAACAGGTTCATCGGCAGGCAGAAAAGATCTTCAGTATAATGCGCTTATCACGAGGAAAACCACTCGCAGTGGTCAGCGTAAAACGCCAGTTTATATGAATATTCTAACCAGTATGGAATCTGATGCGAGCTTACGTGCCTTATCAAAATACACGTTTAAATCAAGCTATCATGTGCTTGATAAGCAGACTTTTACTCAAGATAGTATTGTTGAAATTGAAAAGTATCGATTGCTTAAAGGGGTGATGATTGATCCGAAATCGCAGCGAGAAATTGCCTTTCAAAGTTTTGGTGGCTTTGATCAAGATGTGATGGAGTATTTGTCGTGCCCTAAATCGAATATTGATCAGCCCGCATATGCCAATAAGAAAAATACCTGGTTGGCAGTCAGAGGTGTCTTTGATGAAGGAAAAAAACAGGCATTGCTTGCGCAAGCATATTTGATTCTTGATGAACCTGCTAAATTACAAAGCTTAATTGATGCTTATCAGACAAGTGGTCAATTTGATTTGGTGTTGCTAGATGGCACTGCAGTGACTTCCGTGGCGGATGAGGGCAAGAAAGACCCTAATAGCCATGAGTTTTATCCCAAGCGTCAATTTAAACAGCCAGTGGCAATGTAAGGAAGAAGTATGGGTGCGGCAACAATAGATGAAAGCACAGTGCTTGATAATGAGAGCACAAGTGCAGTAGAACAAGAGCAAAAGGCATCTGAAACAAAAGATATTAATAGTCAATTGGCAGATATCTTAGCTGAAATTTTGCCAAATTTAAGCTTAAGTCCAGAGCGTTTTGCCTATATCTCACACGCGTTACTGGATGTATTAACCATTGCCGTGATTGATGAGTTAAATGATCAAAGCACCGATAAATTAAAGCTGTTGCATCAAAAGGTTCTGGGCTTAATCAAAGCCAAACAAAAGCCTGGGTTTCGCCAAAGTATTGCTTATGCTCGTGTGCTTGATTTATTATCTGCAGGTGTGTTATCACGCTATGTGATACGCCCCTTTAAGGTGTATTTTGAAAAGTTGACTTTTATTAATCTATTGGATGAGATTCTAGAGACAAATTTTCAAAACACATCAAACATGCTTGAGAATGCACGCTTAATGTTGGATGAGCTTGAGACTTTATTAGTTGAAGAAGTACTATTGCAACTTGATGGTGTGGATATTTTTAAATTTAAACAGGTGGTGAATAAGCTATCACGCTTTTTCGCGCTGAGTATCGTCAGTAAAAATGAGTCACGCAAGTTGTTTGCGTTACTACAAACTAAGATTCGCCCAGTGATTGGTTATGATCCCTTTATCGTTGAGCAAGTGATTACGATTGAGCTTAATCCATTAGATGAAAACTTGGCAACAAAGCCGCTAACGTTAGTCAGTAATAAATATCAAAATCAAACTGAAAAATCGCAGTTTAAAGGGTTGATGTTAGCGAATTACCATATTATGAAGCTTGATCTTGAATTAAAGCGCTATGGCTTTGATGGTATGCTTAAGTTTCAAATCTCATATGATGATGGCGTGCATCCAGATTATGCATTTTTGTATCAGAATGTTCCGCTATCAATGGCGATTACATTAGAAAACACCTATGTTTTTGATGATCCGGATAAGAAAAACACCAAGTATCAGACTAAGCTGCAATTACAAGCAATTGCTTCGATGACAAATGATGAACATTTGCGTTTTGCCGATCCTTTGGTTGAGCAAAATATTGATAAGCAAACGAGTAAAATTGCCTCGATGTTGCCCTTTTTTACTTTGAAATTTAGCGATCCACTAAAGGCATTCTGGTCACAGCATCAACCTATCTATGTTGATTTTGATAAATCATATATCGATGTGTTTAATGACAATAATTTTTTCCAAAGTTGGGTGCAGATTGATGGCGCTAAATGCAAAAAGCTGGCAACCAAGCAAAAACAAATTATGGTGTCCGCTTACGCACGTAGTTTCTATGACTATTTCATTGAAGCTTTGGATCATTACAGTGTTTATTTGGTGTATGACTATAGTAAGCTTGCAAAGGGTAAAAGCAGCTATGTTTTATATGACACGTTAACCAGTGACTGGCAAAAAAAGCCAGAAGGTAAGGGCACATTAACCTCAAAAGATTTATTTCAAATCGATCATGCACACTGCCAAGTGCAGCCACTATGGTCAAAAACACAGAATATGATGAATCTCGCAGATATGAATACGGATAGAAAAACCTTGGCAAAAATTTATAATGAAAAACAGCCATTAATTAAGGGGTTTACACTTGATCGAGTTCAATTAGTTGAGGATCCCAAGGTCTACGCCAACACGGAGCAAAAGATTACAAATGACTTGCAAAGCACTTTATCTTGTGTGGTAAGGTTTGATGTGAGTTTGCGTGAGCTTATGCCTTTTTTCCCGATAACACCAAGTTATGACTTGATCGCTTTGGATAAAATACAATGGCAAAACACCTTTGTCGGGCAAAGCACAGCAGTGATCTTGAGCTCTCAACGTTTTCAGTTTGTGCAAAATAAGGCAACGATCGAATTTGTGAAGCGTAAATTAACCGAGCAAAACTATGAGTCAGAAACGGACAAGGATCGCTATGAGAAAATCACGATGATTGGCTCACTTGCTGGTATTACGCACTTTGTGCAGCTTAAAAGTCAATGGTTAGATCAAAGTGCTAAGGCAAATGATTTACCTCAATATCAGCCGTTTACTGCATTTCAAACACAGGCGATGATAACGATTGGTAAAGATGTTGATGATAGTGTTAAGTATGCTTATAAGCTTTATAAAGGACAGTCTGAAACCGAAAGCTCGTTTGCTGACGATCAAGGCACTAAGCTCACCAATTACGTCTATGCTAAGCAAAGTGAGAACTTATTAAGTTATGCATGTACTTTGCCAAAAGCCCTTTATAAAGATCCAAGTAAACCTGTACCGTTGTATGTTCCGGTAGCAAGCTTTGGCTTAACAGCAAATACATTTAATTTGTTGCGAAATGGTGATGTTGTGTTATTGCAATTTAGCTCGGCAGAAACCGTTGAAATTAAATCCATTAAGCTAAACACAGCAACAATCGAAGATAAAGCTTCTCAGAAGATAGCTCAACAGACGCTCTATGGGGCACAGCAAGAATGTGCACTTAGTTATACCCAAGATGCGAACGATCAACAGTTTAACCTAAAACAATCGACAAAAAATGGCGAGGGGACTAACGTCCTGGCGTTTAGTGATAAACAGGGAATTATATTAAGCTTTAGTGATGAAAAGGAGTCAAAATGAGTCTATTAACCAGTAAATATGCCATTATGCTGTTTGGTGCGATGGGCGTGGCTGCTTTTTTGGTCTTTATTGTGTGGTTAATTAAGACCTTAAAAAGCGAAAAAAGTAAGGCAACGTCTCTGTTTGGTCGCTTGAAAAAAGTAGCGCCAAAAGCCAAGAAAAATAAAAACCCCTATGCGGATGCTCAACTAAATATTCAAAAGCAGGCAAAACACGCTTTTTGGTCATCCTTTTTATGTGTTTATGAAGGTAATATGGATCATGCCTTGACTTATCTTGGCGGTTTGATTGATTTAGATGCCTTTGAGATTACTATTATTGATGCGAATCAATCAATCATTGTTGGACACGGCAAGGTAATTGTCGTGATTACCTTAGAGAGTACCAAACAGCTAAATGTTCCGTTGTTTAATACCTTTTTGAATAAGCTTTATCATCGTGGTGCGATTCAATTACCAGTGGTGCTGTTAAAAGCGACAAATAATGATTTCATATCGAGTCAGTTTGCGATGTTTCAAAAGTTTATGGCACAGATGCCATTATTCTCACATGGGAATTATCAGATACATTTATCCGTTGCTGACTTTGCGATGGATGAAGAAATAGAAGCGCTTTTTGATTTGCTGAAACATGATACCAAGATAAGCTTTGAAGCGCCAAGCTCTGCTGAGGAGATTAAAACAACATTGGATGACGAATTTGCAATTATTCGTCATCGAATCTCAGTGAAGCTAAGTGATTTAAATAATCATACAACTGAAGTGCAGCGTGCGTTAACGGCAGCTTCTCAAATTGAGCGTGCGACTTTGCCAGCGATACAATTAGTCTCGGAACTAACACAAGGCGCTTATGGTCAAGTGCCGGCTCAAGCAATTCACCTTGATTTTGGTATACATGCTAAAAATTATCACAGTACGTTTTTTGATTTTGGTTCCAAAGCGTATAAAAATGCATTAAAGCCAAGGCATATATTGGTGCCTGCAGCAGTATTTGTTTCGGCATGCTTTAGTACGGTCTTTGCCTATAATGCCTATCAGCAATATGAGTTTAGTGAGTTTATTCAATTAAAGCGTCCTTTTGCACCATTAGATACGATGGAAACGGAAGAAGCTGCTAAAACCTATGAGCAATGGGTGAGTTATTATCGCAGTCAATTATTGCTGCCTTTTTTATATAATGCGCATGGTAACAAAACGTTAAACCGCTTATATGCTAATTATTTGTATGAAAACGTGCTGTTACCCAAAATTTATCAAACAGAAGACTATCTGCATAAGGCAATTTATCTATCACTTATTGCTAGCACTAATTCAAGTAAGGTTGCCGACGTGCTAAAGGATAATTTATCGCTTATTTCTTTGATTACTGGATTGTCTTCTGAGCAATTAGGTATTATTTATCGTTATGGCAGCAACAACAGCAAACTGGTCTCACATATTCCCAATAACTTATACAACGCAGAATCCGATGATTCTAAAATTATCCATTCAGCCAGCACGATTACTTCAGGTAAGATGTTGAGCACTTTTTTTGATGGTGATTACTTCCATGCGACTAATGATCAGTTAAAGGAGTATATCAGTCGCAACGTGATTACCCATCAAGAGGTATGTTTATTGCAACAAGTTGTGCCTGACATGTTAACCAATGATGTGCTTAATAATAATTCAGGCGTGAGCAAGTTTTTAGCAAAACTAGGTAGCGCCTTACCACAGGATCAGTCTTATTGTAGCGGTAGCACGGCATTGATTGATTTACAAAATCTTATTCCAGCTACGCAGAATAATATTACAAGCTTTTCGGATATCGTTGAACAAATGTTTCACTATAACGATAAAATCAATGCGTTTTTTAGTAAGCGTTCAGTTGATCAGTCAAAAGAACAGAATTGGAAGCGTATTTTATTAAGTGCTGAGCTTAACTCTATTTTGGTCAGTGTTCTTAATCGCAATCAAAATACAATCAATTTGCTCGATGACAGTGATTACTATCAATATACTTTTAAAACGGTGTTCTCGCGTAACGTAACCGCTGTGTCGTTAGTTTATTCAAAAAACACTTTAATGAATGCTGTATTACCGCTATTAAAACGCTATGAGAGTTTGGTGAAGTTACTACAGCAATACAATATCAACTATGGCGCATTTGATCGTTTGGAAAAAGGAGCGTTAACACATTATGCCAGTCAATATGTGCAGATGTTGAATCAAGTATTGCAAAACGCGCTACCAACCAAAGTGTCGATCGATAATCTGCAGATGTTTTTGATTGATATCACTTCGGATAATACGCCATTTAGCAATATGCTTGATTATATCAAAACCAATACAAGCTTTGCTAAAGGGGAAACACTACCTGCTGAGCTGCAAATTATTCCGAATAATTTCGCGCGACTAAATGAATTTGTGGCATCCGAGAAATATCAAGATTATAAGCAAGTATTGTCATCCATTAGTAATAATCTCTATCAACGTAATCGTGAAAATTACACCCGTTTATATGAAGAGATCAATTCAACCAAAGAAGATTCATTGTTAGCTAAACTCAATGGTCTGATCGACGCCTTAGGTGTGCCAAATAATGAGGCATATCAATTGCTTAAAGTACCAGAGAGTATCATTCGCTTGAGTGTTGCACAGTATCTTATTACTGATTTGAAACAGCAATGGGATCTGGATATCGTGCCTAAAATCGCATTGGTGAAAAGCAAGTTTCCATTGGATTTAAGCTCCGGTAGCACTATTAGCTCAGATGCATTAAATGACATGTTTGGACCTAAAGGTGTTGTTTATAATGAAATGTATTCACTACTTAAAGGCTTTATTCACTTAGATGCGATTAGTGGCGTTTGGCAGGTAGATAATAATTTAACTCAAGAGCAACAAAAGACGCTTGTCAGCTATGTTGATTCACTTAATTATTTCTATCGTTTGCAAAGTGACTTATGGACATCAGATGGCAAACCGCGAGCAGTTGATATGTTTGTAGCGGCAACGCCTTTTAAACAGGTTTCCCTAGATGGCATTAGCAAAATGGTATTGTCGTTTATGCAGATTGGTAGCAAGGATCGTGTATTGGGCTTAGATACTTATGATCAACGCAATCATCCGGTTGTTTATGATTGGCAACTGCAACCAACGGTATCCATTGGCTGGTTAAGTAACAGCAATATAACTTATCAAAAAACCTATCAAGGTGAATGGGCAGTATTTAAGATGTTGGCAGATGCTAATTGCAATAGTGACTGGTTATGTAGTTGGAAGATTAGTAGTGATAATAGCAAAGTAGCGCCTTTTGTCGTGAGCTTTCAGTTAAAATCGGATATTTTGAAATTGGTTAAATACCAACAAGACAATAATGCGAATAATTTTCAGGCGTAGATATGATTTATAAACACCCCGCCTCGCAAGCTTAAGCACCCCTCTTGAAAAGAGGGGAATGTTGCGACATCCTTTATTATTCCCCTCTTTTCAAGAGGGGTGGCAGCCGTAGGCTGACGGGGTGTTGTTTAGCGGGAAATAAAAAACATGTAGGGGCGTATTGCATACGCCCAAAGAAATATGGGCATATAAATCAGCCAGAGGCTTAAATCGCCACAAAGGAGTAAAATAATGGCAAAAATGATGAAGTATACAATGATAGCAGCCGTGCTTTTAATGTTGAGCGGTTGCTCGTTAATCCCTTGGTATCACTCAACAACGATGACGGTTAAGGTCGATATGTCAAAAGATGCCAATGATAAACAGCCAATCACAATGTTGATTAGTCAACCGGCAGATCAAAAGAATTTTGTTACCGCAGACTACGCAACGATTAGCCAAAATGCACTTGATCAAGGTGTTAGCCGCTATGTATTTATGCCAGATCAAGGGGCACAAAAGATCTCTTTAGATGTGAGTGACACGCCTGTTGCTATTTATTTTATCTTAAAGCATCAGCCGGTATCTGGTTGGAAGTATTTTATTGAGAAGCCGCAAGGTGAGAGTATCAGTTTCATCATTAATCAATATAGTGTTAAAAAGGATTCATAATGGCAAAGCACGCAATCGCAATGAACAGCGACGGGATTTCGGTTGCTGTGAAGGGTAAAGAAGAAAAAGAAGTCTGTAATATCCAATATAAAAGTGCGGGTGATGCCGTATTGCAAATTGGTAATGAATACAATTTAAAGGCTGAAAAAACAATTGCATTTGTCGTTGGTGATATCACGGTCAAAGTGACTACGGATGAAGTGTTGATTCAAAAAAGTAGTACGAGCATTTCACTGAAAGATAAAGATATTAAGCTTGCAGTGGGTAGCAGTGTGATTGAAGTCAAAGACGGTGAAATTACGCTTAATGCGGATAAAGTCAGTATTACTGGATCAAATTCGTTAAGTTTAAAATCAACAAGTAGTGCAAGTTTGCAAGGTGGCAGTATCGCCGTTAAGGCCTCTCAAGCAGCCTCTGTGCAAGGTATGACAGTGGATATTAAAGGCACGACAAGTACGACGGTAAAAGGTTTAACCACCTCATTGGGTTAAGGGCTGCTTATGGCAAATGAATTGGCATATTTTCAAAAGTTTATTGACAACTTATCAGTCTATAATGAAAGTGAGATAAAAGGCTTAACACAAAAAAGTAGTATTTTGCAGCGTAACTTAAGTTCATTAAAGCAATATGCAAACCCTGAGTATAAAGCCAGTGGTATTGAGAATGTTCATCTGGATCAAACACAGAAATTAATTGCGGATTTGACTTCTAGATCAACCCAAGCACCAGATGCACCAAATATACAAAGTTTAAAAGCAGCAAATGAGGCATTAACTGATGCAAGATCCGCTGGTGATATATCCAAAGTTGCTAAAATCTCCGAGAGTTTAAGCTCGCAAGTAAGCAATTTTCAGCAAAGTGAAAAGGACGCACTATTAACACGGCAATCACAGCGAGTTAATGTTGACCCGCAAACCATGACACCAAGCAGTGAATATATCAATACCTTGAGTGATCAGCTAAAGAAAAGCCAGGCACAAGTGCCTGCAATAAGCGTGACTAATGTAGCAGGCGATAATAGTCAAAGGACAAGTTTGCTACAGATCCATAAAAATATTCTCGGCTTAAATTCAGAAAGTAGTGTTGAAGATATTAATAGTCAGACACAGGCGTATGCTCATTATCAAGAAAATCTATCAAAAGAGTTAAGTGATTTGAGTAATGGGAATAAAGGAAATAGAGAAAATAAAGGAAAAGATGCAGTAAGTGAGATTGCAAAAAAGCAAACCTTAGCTGATTTTATGGGTTATCCCAATGCTTCTTTTGATGCTAAGACTGCAAATACAGCGGCTTTACCCACGACCGATCAGTTGATGATGAAAAATACACACTTTTTGCAGCAAACAGGACAAATAAAACTGCCTGAGCATGACGCTGAAATGGTTAAATCAATCGTCAGTTACCATGAAGAAGTTACCAAGACGCAAAATGTGCAACTAGGGGATCCGAATACGGCATCAGCACATGTCCAAGAGCTGGCAAGCAGTACGCAAGATACACAAAAGCAACAAGCGTTGAATAAGCTAAATGGGCAAGTACAAAGTTGGTCAATGTTTGTGGTACCTGCTGATTTACCATTTGTGGCTGAAAATGTCAGTAAAAAGGCGCGGATGTTAGGCGATGTACAACCAGCAGCATCTAAGCAAAGCCAGACAATAGGAAACCGCAAGATGGAGGTTGTTGCCGGAGAAAGTGTAGTAATGGTGTTAAATGATCATGGTGCATCACATCTTATGGGCAGTGATCTACAAATGGCTAAGCAGGCGCGTTTCGAGCAAGCATTTGCAAGTATGCCATCACAGCAAGTGACGCGTTTGCAAAGTGATTATTTGATGAGTGTTGTGAAAGTGACACCAAGTTTACTTATTGCTCAATTACAGGTAAGCACGTCACCATTATCAGAATTAATCAATGCGAATGCCGCAGTTATGACAGAATTCTCGGGATTAAAGACAAGTGCATTGGCGTGGCAAAGAAACCCCAGTAGCGATGAGCTTTCAGCAAACTATCAAACACATTTACAAAGTACGACAACAGCGTTGGAGCATTTTAAGCAACAAATACCAACGGCTTTGGCATTCCAATCACAACTTGCTGCAAAGGCTAATGCACTACATGATTCACTCTGTCCATGCGTGCCTGATGTGAGTTTTAATGCACAAGAGATGCTACCAAAAATGACTGAGCTACAAAGCGCATTAGATCATTTGCCTAAACTCCCGCAATTACCTCAAGGAGAAAGCTTAGATAGTAGCGCTATTGTTGGACCGTATATGTCAAGTTTAAATGCGATGTTGGCTGAACAAGGTAGTGAGTCATTGGCATTGCAAAGAAGTATCAATGCGGAAATGATGAAGCTTAAAAATCTATCACAAAATCTACCTAAAACGCCTACGGCGAATATGCAAGTGGCCAGTTGTTTGTGCGATGAGGTGTTGGATGCTTTTAGTCAGTTAAAATCGCTTATTGGCAAGATCAGTTTACCTAGTGTCAATACGTCAAGCTTGGCGTCATTGCCTGATCTGGCAAGCTTTTTGCAAGGCATAGATCTTAATACAATGTCATTGCCTGATGTGTTAAGTTCGCTTAAACAAATTCAAATGAAGCTTGATGCATTGTGTCAAAATTTAGCAAATGCGATGAGCTTTTCGATGCCTCCTTTGATGGGGGTGCCAAACTTACCTTCGTTGTCCGTTGATTTATTACCTCCTTTGCAAGACTTGCAAAATTGCTTGTCAATGTTACTAAATCAGGAGGCTCCATTACCTAATGGTGTCTCTATGGCAAGTGTGGCTAACCTTAATGATGTGTTGGTGCCAGTGCTTAATTATCAAAATCAATTTATGGCATTGGATCAGCAAAATTTCATCAATACCATGGGGAACCAATCGCTACCTAACATGCAAGCTTTGTTAAGTGGTGAGATTCCTAGTATGTCAACATCTGGTGTTCCTAGTGTTAATGATTTAATTCCTGAAACACCAAAGCTATTGAATCAGCTACAAAGTTGTGAGAATTTAACGCATATTGAAGATGAAATTAATGAGATTAATAGTGCTTTAGCTTCAGCCGCAGGCGAGATTGGCTCACATGCGCAAAAGTCAAAAAATGCAGCCAAAGCGTTAGATGAAATGCAAGCAAAGACGATGCAGATGCAAAATGTGATTGCGACTCAGCAGCGTAATACTCAAAGCACGCAAACAGCAAAACAGGTAGCTGAGCAAGCTGAACTTGAGGTTACTTTAGCAAATTTAAATAACTCGCTGAGTAATACCGCCGTATTAAGTGGTCAAGCAGCAAGTACATTAAGTGCCAGTAGTGGCTCACCACAAGCAACCATGGTCACGTGTACCAGCTCACAAATGTTATGCACCTTTGGTTTGGGTCCTGGTATGTATAGCACCTTGCGTGCAACTGTGTTGATTAACAATAAACCGGCAGCTAATATCACCGATGCCGCCCCAATGGTAAATATTTTGCCGATGCCAAGTTGCACAGCAGTGACAAATCCGGCATGGAACCCATTAAAGCCGATTTCGCCGTGCATTCCAGCAGGACAGTTTATCCCAACAAATATTATGACAATGGTGCAAGGTTCTCCCATTAATACGATGAATAATAAAGCAATGTGCACGACAGCAGTTGGCGGGGTTGTTAGTTTTATCAATCCATCACAAATGACAACAATGACAGGGTGAAGGGTATGAATTTTCTTGATGAAAAAATGACTTTTGTTAGTAAAAGCTATGATTTATCAGATGATCATTATCAGGTGTTGACCCATTTGTTTGATGCATTAGGTAAGGATATTCAAAGCAACTTGGTGGCACAACTTAGAAGTGAGCGAGATTATCGCTTATCACGCTATAACCAAAATTTGCTAATGCAGTTGCCTAAGCATATGCTCATCGCTGTTAAGTCAAAGATTAAAAAAGCTTGCTTAAACCTTGAGCCAAAAGAGCGTTTTGATGTTTATGATATTCAAGCAAAAAAACAGTTTCATTATAGCAATTTAAGCGAAGTTAATTTGACGTGTTTTAAGGTTGATCATGTCGATTTAACAACGACCTCGACGCAAGTTTCATTACAAACTAATGCCCCAACAGAGCTTAATCACAATGTCTTTGATTTGTGGGTCAATCCTTTGTTATGGAAACAAGCCGAGTTTAAACTGTGTCAATTAAAAGAAATGCTCCTTAAAGACAACAAAATTAAAGTGCGTGTGATCTATGATGATGGTACACAAAAGGAAGTCTTAGCGAGGGTTTACAATAGCGATGCATACACGCTAGGGTTAAATGATAAAACGCGTCTAGATTTATTGTCACCTGAGTTTTCTTTGAAATTAAGTATCGAACTGTCGCAGATTCCGGTGACTGAAACGACTGCCAAAGTCAAAGAAATGATGTTGATATTTCCTATGGGGATATATGATAGAGCGGATTTTTTTGAGCTCATTAGCCAGAAGGATCGATTGTTTATTACTAATATTATCCCGCTATTTAATCTGTTTGAAGCCTATTCAACGTCACAAAAAATTGATCAACGCTATGATAAAATCCCTTTGCTGCACCCTGAGGATCCCGATGCTCGCGCTTGTTATGTTCATCAAGTATGGGTTAATAATCAGCCGTATAAAGATTATTACAATCATACGGTCAGTGAATATGTTTTTCATAAGCATGTCGGCAAACTAAGTTACTCTCCTAAAGATATTAACGAGGCATTAGATATTGAGAAAAGGATTTTTGCCAAAGTGGAATGGACACAAAAAGCTGAACATGGCAGTTTGATCAAGGTGAGCACCAATAGCTTTACCACTCAAAGTGCACACTTTGAGTTGATCGCTTTAAAGCCTGAACTTAGATTAAATAGTTTTCGTCATATTGATCGTGTGGTGCAGGTCTTTAGAGCTTTCTCCGATTTGGATATTCGCAATAATGATGGGTTTTTGTTGGCATTAAAATTCCTGTATGGCGAGGAAAATGCAGAAAGATATCAATTTTTTAAATCAGTGATTAAAGCAGTTCATTATGATCACGTTAGCAATGTACTTGTGATTGAGGCAGCTTACCCACATTATTACGCTTATGTGCGATATGTGGCAAATGTTGTGACGCGATTTTTCTATATCAATTCCCCTCAAGTGGTCGAAGTGAAAGTGCTTGTAAAATGATTCATAGTAATGAGTCAATAATAAGTTGCGTCAGCTAGTACCTCTCCCCTTGTGGGATTGCTCCTCGTGCAGCTTAAGCTGCGCAGGTGAGGGGTATAATTGAAGCTTAACTTATTCTGGCATTATTACATAAGCGGTATAAATGTCTAATTTTTATCACAAATTCTGCGCTTTATGTTGCAAATAGTGATCAACAAGCACAAGTGCCAACATTGCCTCAGCAATTGGCACACCGCGAATGCCGACACACGGGTCGTGTCGTCCCTTGGTAATGACTTGACATTGATCGCCATGAATATCAATTGAGCGACCAGGCACCAAAATGCTTGAAGTAGGTTTAAAGGCAATACTCGCCAAGATCTCTTGTCCTGAGGAGATCCCGCCTAAAATACCACCTGAATGATTGCTTAAAAAACCTTTGCCTTTAATGTATTCGTCGCGATGCTCGCTGCCTTTTTGGCTAACCACATCAAAACCATCACCAATAGATACTGCTTTAACAGCATTAATGCTCATCAATGCTTTGGCAATGTCGGCATCCAAACGATCAAATACCGGTTCCCCTAATCCAACAGGGATGTTGCGTGCCACAACATTGACCTTGGCACCAATAGAATCCCCTTGTTTACGAATGGACTGCATCAACTCCTCGAGCTGCGGGATCTTATTTGGATCTGCACAGAAAAAAGGATTTTGCTCAATAAAGTTTTGATCTTTTAGCTCAAGTTCAATATCACCAATTTGTGAAACATAGCCAAATATTTCACTATTAAACTGCTCTTTTAATATCTTTTTCGCAATCGCGCCTGCGGCGACACGCATGGTTGTCTCTCTGGCGGAAGACCGTCCACCACCACGATAATCACGAATGCCATATTTATGAAAGTAGGTGAAATCAGCATGTCCTGGTCGAAACTGATCTTTGATCTCACCATAGTCTTTGGATTTCTGATCTGTATTTTCAATGATTAAACCAATTGGTGTACCGGTTGTTTTGCCTTCAAAGACACCAGATAAAATCTTCACTTGATCAGGCTCACGTCGCTGTGTGGTAAACTTTGACTGCCCAGGTTTACGTCTATCTAAATCTACTTGAAGATCCTCCTCACTCAATGATAGTCCCGGTGGACAGCCATCAATAATCGCACCCAAAGCTAACCCATGACTCTCACCAAAGGTAGTGACTTTAAATAAGGTTCCAAAGGTATTACCTGGCATCTTGATAATCCTCGGCAAATATTGATCGATAAGTTTTGAGCTCATCATAGGTTAATAAGAACACACCATCACCTCCATCTTCAAAGTTAAGCCATGTGAAAGGCACACTTTGAAAGGTTTCTTGTAAAGCATGTTGGCTATTACCCACTTCAACGATCAACACGCCACCTTCATTCAGATAATCAAGTGCGTTAACTAAGATTTTACGTGTAATATCTAAACCATCATCACCTGAACCTAGTGCCAATGCTGGCTCTTTTAAATACTCTTGTGGCATCGATGCTAAATCGTTCATGTCAACATACGGCGGATTAGAGATAATCAAATCAAACTTTTGCCCTGTTAAACTTGCAAATAAATCCGATTGCACGGCAGTGACACGCTGTTCCATATCATGCTGCTTGATATTGCGCTTGGCAACTTCTAGCGCATCTTCTGAGATATCACTTAAGACCACTTCTGCATCAGGGAATACATGTGCTGTAGCAATACCGATACAACCGCTGCCGGTGCATAAGTCCAATATGCGCGCGACATTATGGTGATTAACCCATGGCTCAAACTCATTGCGAATCAGCTCACCAATAGGGGAGCGCGGCACAATCACTCGTTGATCAACATAGAACTTCATTCCTGCAAACCATGCTGTTTTTGTCAAATATGGCAATGGCACACGATCAACTACACGTCGATAAATCCATTTGATGACTTTCTGGCGTTCTACATGCGTTAAACGCGCATCCAAAATACGATGATCAACATCTAATGGTAAGTAAAGTGCCTGCAGCACTAAGTGTACGGCCTCATCCCATGCTGAATCTGTACCATGCCCATAAAAAAGCTCTGCTTCGAGGAAACGAGATGTTGCCCAACGCAAATAATCACGTATTGTATGTAAGTCCTGCGCCAATGCATCAACATTGACGTCCCCTCCAAAAATATCACTCATCTTTTATCCTCACTTATGCTTTATGTGCCTTATGCTCTTTTCCAGATTGTGCCCGTTGCTGAGTCTTCAAGCAATACACCTTGTTCTGCTAGAGTTTGGCGAATCTGATCGGCTTTGGCATAATCTTTATTCTTTTTCGCATCCATGCGCTCAGCAATCATGTGCTCAATGACCTCATCACTTAAGTCATTGGCACCACTATGCTTGAAGTAGCTCTCAGGCGAATGTTTCAATATACCCAACACATCGGCAAGCTGTAATAATAGTTTCGCAAAGCTTGCTGCTTTTTGTTGATCATTTGTACGGTATTTATTGATCTCCTTAGCAATGGCAAACAATACTGGCAATGCTTCTGGTGTGTTGAAGTCATTATTCATTGCCTGCTTAAAGTCATTAATATACCGATCAGCTTCGGCTAATGCTACTGTGTTTTCAGTGACATCAATACCACGCAATGCAGTGTATAGACGCTCAACAGCGGCTTTTGCCTGATCTAAATTCTCTTTAGAGTAATTGATTTCACTGCGGTATTGTCCTGAAATCAAAAAGAAGCGAACCACTTCAGGATGGTACTCGGCAAGCACTTCTTTAATTGTGAAGAAATTATTCAATGATTTAGACATTTTCTCATCATCGATCTGAACCATGCCAGAATGCAACCAGTAATTGGCAAAGCTGCAGCCATTCGCGGCTTCTGATTGCGCGATTTCATTCTCATGATGTGGGAAGCGTAAATCTGAACCTCCTGCATGAATATCAAAATTATCGCCTAATAGATTTTTAGACATCGCCGAGCACTCAATATGCCAACCAGGACGACCTTTCCCCCATGGCGAATCCCAACTTGGCTCACCAGCTTTAGCCGCTTTCCACAACACAAAGTCTAAAGGATTTTCTTTTTGTTCATTGCTTTCAATTCGTGCACCAACACGCAGGTGCTCCAAGCTTTGTTTACTTAATTTACCATAGTCTTTAAATGCTTCGACACGATAATAAACATCACCATTGCCTGGGGCATAAGCAAAGCCTTTATCAATGAGGTTTTCGATCATCTGACACATTTCAGGAATCGTTTGCGTAGCTCGTGGGTCAAAATCAGGCCGTAGAATATTTAAACGATCTAAATCGTCATACATGCTTTTGATTGTGCGCTCAACGAGTGCATCAGTTGATTCACCGTTTTCATTGGCTCGCTTAATGATTTTATCATCAATATCGGTAATATTGCGTACATAAGTCACATCGTAATTGCAAAAGCGAAAATAACGCACAATAACATCAAAAGCGATTTGTGTGCGTGCATGTCCAATATGACAATCATCATAAACCGTCATGCCACAGACATACATTTTTAATTTTTGTGGGCTAATCGGCTGAAAAAGCTCTTTCTTTCCAGATAATGAATTGTATAAATAGATACTCATGAATCTTGCATTGGCATGGTTATAATGAATCTATGTTACCATCGCCTTAGCAAGGTTGAAATACACAATTCACAATTGCGTCATTTTATGCTTTAAGTTCAGGGACTGTTTGACCAATATCGTTATAAAATTCCTGCACAAACTCCTCAAAATGATCTTCATCTAAAGCTGTACGAATGTTTTTCATTAAACGTTGATAATACGTGATATTGTGAATTGTATTTAAACGCGCGCCCAAGCTCTCTTTGGTTTTATCCAAATGATGTAAATAACTTCTTGAGAAATTCTGACAAGTGTAACAATCACAACTCTCATCTAATGGTGCTGTATCTGTTTTATATTGACTGTTGCGAATGCGGATAACACCGCTTTTGACAAACAAATGACCATTTCGAGCATTTCTTGATGGCATCACACAGTCAAACATATCTACACCTCGGCGCACACCTTCAACTAGATCCTGTGGTTTACCAACACCCATTAAATAACGCGGCTTATCTTCAGGCATTTGATGTGCTGTATGATCTAAAATACGAATCATATCAGGCTTGGGCTCACCAACAGACAAACCGCCAATTGCATAACCATCAAAGCCAATATCCGTTAGTGCTTTTAAGGATTGGTCACGTAGATGCTCATACATTCCACCTTGGATAATCCCAAATAAAGCCGATGGATTATCGCCATGTGCGATTTTGCTTCTTAATGCCCAGCGCATCGACAACTCCATTGATGCCTTTGTTTCAAGCTCTGTTGCCGGATACGGTGTGCATTCATCAAAACACATTACGATATCAGATCCTAGATCACGCTGAATTTGCATTGATATTTCAGGATCTAAAAATACTTTTGAGCCATCAAGTGGCGAGCGAAAGGTAACCCCTTCTTCAGTAAGCTTTCTAAGAGCGCCTAAGCTAAACACTTGAAAACCACCAGAATCCGTTAATATCGGTCCTTGCCATTGCATAAAATCATGCAAATCACCATGCATTTTGACAATCTCAGTGCCTGGGCGCAACCATAAGTGAAAAGTGTTGCCAAGTAAGATTTCAGCACCCGTGGCTTTAACGTCTTCAGGTGACAAAGATTTTACTGCTCCATAAGTGCCTACTGGCATAAACGCGGGTGTTTGTACCTGTCCACGCTCAAACGTTAAGGTGCCGCGACGCGCTTTGGCACTCTTTTTTAATAAAGTAAATTTCATGTTATGCGACCACTATCGACAATAAAGGGCTCATAATATACGCTCAGATAAAAAGGGGAAATGTTATTTTAATGATTATTCTAAAATAGCGATCATATCTTCAATGGGGCGCGCAATCGCCGCCTTGGTTTCTGTCTCCAATATTGGGCGCTGCATTAATTTAGGAGTTTTTAATAAAATCTCTGCAATTTCACTATCTGAAAGCTTTTCAACCTCTGAGATGTTTAAAGCTTTGAAATCATCATCACTACTGCGAATAAGCATATGTTTGGCAGCGGTCAACTTCTCTAAAATGCGCAATGTATCTGTTTGAGATAACGGCGTATTGAGATATTCAATCACTTCAACTTCATAATTATTTTGCGTTAAAAACGCTAATGCCGCACGCGATTTACTGCACCGTGGGTTGTGGTATAGCTTATACATATCAATTATCCAAATGAATTTTCTAATGTTGTTAATACTAATTTTATTTGGCAGCGCAAACAATAATTTTTGGGTCTTTTGAAGTAATACGCATATGTTAAGTCGAATTATCATCTAGCTATACAATGGTAAGTTTGGCGAAGAAGTACTCGTTAACTCCCGATGTTAAACTTAATTTGAACTTATTTGCATATTGCACTTGATTTTAAACTTTTTTAGAACATAATAAGCGATAGATCAACGGCAATGAGATAAGTTCATGTTAAATAACAAAGAACAGCAGGTTTTAAACATTATCCAAAGTTTTCAGGTTGAAAATGGCTACTCACCAACATTTAGTGATATTGCAGACGCTTTAAATCTCAAATCAAAAGCTACAGTTTCTTACTACATTAAAGCGCTCAAAGAAAAGGGCTATATCCACATCCCTAAAGGTAAGCGCAAGCATATTGAAATTATTGATCAAGCAGATAATGAACAGCACAACCTTCTTCATTTACCATTAGTCGGTACGATCGCCGCAGGTTTACCATTAGAAGCGTATGAGGTGATAGAAACCATCGATTTGTCTGAGCTTTTGAATATGCCTGATCGCTACTTATTAAAAATATCGGGCAACTCAATGCAAGACAGTGGCATTTTAGATGGTGATTTAGTGCTGATTCAAAAACAACACATTGCTCGCAATGGTCAAATTGTCGTGGCATTAATCGATGAAAAGGAAGCCACATTAAAAGAATTTAAAATGCAGGATAATAAAACTGTAACACTTATCCCTCACAATGAAGACCTCCCGCCGATGATCTATCCTGCGCATCGCGTGAGCATTCAAGGTGTTTACTTGGGGATGCGCTTGGATAGGTCATTTTTGCCATAAAAAATATAAAAAATATAAAAAAAGAGAAGGAGAAAATCATGCTGAAATTTAATGGTCAAATCAGTTATACTTTGCAGTTGAGTAAATATGAACAAAAACATTATGAGCAACGCCGCCAAGCGCTCAAGCAGCGTCTGTATCAAAGCGTATAATGTCAACTGAATTAAATTAATATAAAAATAAACTAGGAGGGTTTATGAAACATTCATCTTCATTTGAAAATAATTTGCGGCATACCGAGCTTAAGCTTGAGGCTGAAGAAATGCTAAGTGCCGGTGTGCCTTTATCGGTGATTGCTAAAACATTAGACCTGAAAATTAGCGATATTTTAGACTTACAATAGCACAAGACAATGTATGAATTCACCGGCGCTAACCTCTGCTAAAGAAACTCTGAAATTAAGTGATTTTTTAGCACAAATTAAACAAGTCATTGATGAGCGATTTAAAGGTCATTATGGTTATTGGGTGCGTGGCGAAATCTCGCAATGGCAAAAAAATGCAGGACATTTCTATGGTGAACTGGTTGAGTTTGACGATAACACTCAACAAATAACTGCCAAAGTACGCGTTAATATGTGGGCAAACACGGCAATTAAGATTAATGCTAAATTCCAACGCAGCACAGGTGAGTCGTTAAAGTCAGGATTGAAAGTATTGCTTTTAATTGAGCCGAGCTTTCATCAAGCCTTTGGCTTAAGTCTTAATATTCTTGATATTGATCCAAATTTCACCTTGGGTGATCGCCAAGCGCGCAGACAAGCTATTTTGACTCGATTAGAGCAAGAGGAATTGCGTCATAAAAATCTTAATCTTACGACACCTACTGATTTCACGCATGTTGCCGTAATATCAAGCAAGCATGCCGCAGGGCTCCAAGATTTTTTTACTGAAGCGGAACTTTTACATAAGCATCACTTATGCCAATTCGATGTTTATCATGCTAGCATGCAGGGTAAAACTTGTGCGATTGATATCACCGTGCAGCTACGTACGATTTACAAAGCGATTAAAGCGCATCAAAAAAACTATGATTGTATCGTCATTATACGTGGCGGAGGTGCTGAATCCGATCTTGACGGCTTTAATTACTTTGAACCAGCAAATGCAATTTGTCATATGCCGATTGCGGTTTTTATAGGCATTGGACATAAGCGTGATCAAACGGTACTTGATGAGCTTGCCAATAAAAGCTTTGATACCCCATCCAAAGTAATCCAATTTATTAAAGAAAATATCCTTACCAAAGCGCAAAATGCACAAAAGCATTTTGACTTCACCATTAGCCAAGCACGACACTGGGTGCAGCACCATCATAAAGACGTTGAATCTAAACACGCTGCAGCACAACAGCTTATAAAAACAACGCTTAATCATCACAAAACTATTTATGCGCACTATTTCCAATTAATTATAAGCTTCTCAAGGGAAACCTTAAGTTATCAAAAACAACTGCATGAGCGCCACTACCATGAGCTAATGCAATTAACACATCGCTATACACGTATTGCACAAAGCAATATCGAATATATTGCAACGCATGTGAATACGTTAACGAAAGCCTTACTGCAAAAGCATACACTTCAAATTAGCCACTGGCATGCCAATACATTCACACAGGCAAAAGCAGCTCTAGAATACGCCAACAACACTATTCAAATACAATATAAGTCAATTTTAAACGCTTCAATTGAACCAACACTTAAGCGCGGCTTTAGCCTAACGAGTTGTGGCGGGAAATATATTACCTCTGCCCAAAGTGCCAAAAGCTGTGATAAACTCACCATTCATTACCATGATGGGCAAATAGCAGCAGAGATTACAAATGACAAATAAAACTAAAACGTATGCCGAAAATTATGCCATTTTAGAAGAGATAAACTACCAGCTTCAGCAGGGACAAAACAATCCCAATATGATTGATGAACTTGCCCCAATGTTGGAGAAAGCATCCAAGAGCTATTTGGTTTGCAAAGAGCGTATTGCTGCTGCTGAGAAGTTTATCGCTGAATTTGAGAATAAAAATAATTTATAAGGCGCCACGTTGCACTTCATTTCCAGCAGCATCGTGCTACCATGACACCATTACTACTTTCCTTGATGAGCTTTCTGTGTTGTTGCGACAATTAAACAGTTTGTTGTTGTTATTGATGTTTGTGCTAATGGGCTTTTCTGGCACGAATAGTTTGCCAGCAAAAAATAATTTCACTGACTTTAACCTCTTTAGTTCGCCTGAACAATCCTTTAGTCAACTAAGCGTTACTGACACCCAGAGCAAAGGTGAAATAGCCTTGTGTTGGCGTATTCCCAAAGGACAGTATCTTTATAAAAACAAAATTAGCATACAGCTGCAGCATGCTGATCAAGCAAAGCTCGGTGAGGTTTACTTCCCCCCAGCAACGACACACCCTGTGTTTGAAAATGAGCCCGTGTATACCAATCAATTATTATTGCGTATCCCGTTGTCAGGTGAAATAACATCCAAAAGTAAGCTCGAGGTTAAATACCAAAGTTGTGATAATAATTTATGCCACTTGCCACAAGTCAAAGAAATCACCATTGATCAAAGTGTATTGCCCTATGAGCAAAATGACTTTAACTGGTTAGGCATTTTAGCACTTCTTGGCATTGGCTTATTACTTGCATTCACACCTTGTGTTTTACCGATGTTGCCAATTATCAGCGCCATCGTTGTCGGTAAAAATCACAGTAAATTTTACAGCTTTCTGTTAGCGCTTTCCTACGTGCTAGGCATGTCCGTAATGTATGCCATTTTAGGTATCATTATTAGTAGCATCGGGCTGTCTTTTCAGATTTTCTTTCAACAAGCTTGGGTGATTATCTTACTTTCTTTATTATTTGTGGTATTAGCGCTATCAATGTTTGGGGTATTTCAAATTCAGCTACCTCAAGCGCTTAGCGCGCGCCTTGGACAGTCACAACATAATATTAAAACCGGTGGCATATTCGCGAGTTTTCTCATGGGAGCAATTGCAAGCTTAGTATTATCACCTTGCACATCAGCACCTTTAATTGGTGTGTTAACGACCATTGTACAAACAGGCGACATCCTCTACGGTGGAGTAGCACTTTTTGCGCTAGGCTTTGGTATGGGTATACCACTTATGTTTATTGCGCTTGGGCTTAAGCGCTTTGTACCGAAATCGGGCGCATGGATGCAGGAAATTAAAGTCATTTTTGGCTTTGCCATGTTGGCAATGGCAATTTTCGTTCTAAGCCGCATCGCTCTATTAGCAACTATTATTTTTAGCCTATATGTTCTATTAATTAGCGCTTATTTACTCTATCTTGTTTACACATCTGTTATATCCGAATTTATTCAACAAAAAACCAAACATTTTATCGCGGCTATTATGCTATTTTTGGCGCTGTTAACCGTAGTGGCTAATCACACCCTAAACACCACAAACAGACCAAGTACAGCCTCTACACAAAACGACTTCACTACAGTTTTTAACAACCAAGAGCTCAAGCGACAAGTCGATTTAGCATTAAAAACACATCAATATATTTTAATTGATTACTTTGCACACTGGTGTGAGAACTGTTTAAAGCTTAAAGCGGTTTTGCTATCGCCTGCTATGCAAGAGTACTTTAAGAAAAATAAGATCAAGGTTATTAAGGTGGATGTTTCAGACTATAACGCTAATAGCACAGAGCTGCTTAAAACGGCGAACGTATTAGGTTTACCAACACTTATTTTGCGCAATCAACAAAACAGTGAAATTAAGCGCATTGCTGGGGTAGTTGATATTAATACATTGAAGCAGCAGTTTAATACAGTGCTCTCACAACGGCATATTAAGCCTGCAAATAATTTACGATTGGAACAGCTCAACCTTTAATTCAGCAACGTTGCGTTCTTCAGTATCAAAGCTTATGCCAATAAGGTAGATGGGCTTAGCTAGAGCGAGATATTTTTCGGGATATTTTCTTGATTTGATCTGTTCTATCGCGGTCTTAGCATCACCTAGTTTAGCGAGTTTAAACTCGATAATGATAATTTTGTCATCCATTATTATTGTTAAATCGAGCTTGCCATGATTGGTGACGTCCTCTGGTATTGTGTCATAGCCCAAAGCGCTTAAGAAACTATAGACTATGCTGGCATAAAACCCTTCATATTGATCGATCTGGTTGTTGCGATACCAATCATGTGGAATAGAGGAAAAGTGACTGCTTAAAATCAGTTTTAAGTCGTCAAAACTGCCTTGTTCAAGACTGTTAACTAAACGACCAAGTATAAAATCTTTGTTATCTGTGGTTGTGCCAATATTGGCAAGAGATTCATTTAGGCTTGATTTCACTTCATAATTAGGATAGCCCAAGCGATATGCCATGCGATTGCCGCGTGCTGTTATTTCTTTGATGGTTAAATAACCTGTTTGAAAAAGTAAAGTGGCGATCGGCATATCGTTAATATCAAACTTCGATAACATGGTTTCACTGACAACAAGATCTTCTAAGTTAGGGATAAAGTAACGATTTTGTTGGATCATCTTAACCAAAAAAGCAGGTGTCGCCGTTTCAAACCAATAGCTTTGATAACGATAGCCGCCATCAATGAATAGTAGAATATCAAATGGGTTGTAAACTCTTTGTGTCTTTTCACCAGCAAAGTTATAGCCGTTGTACCACTTCTTAAGATGTGTTAAATCAACATTGCCAGCGGTTAAATAGTCTTTAAAAGAGTGTTCTAGCTCAGATTGATTGTAACCGCAAATGTCGGCGTAGCGTTGGTCTAGAGTGATATCTTTTAAATTATTGAGTTCACTAAAGATACTGATTTTAGTAAAGCGTGATACGCCGGTTAACATTGCAAATTGAATATTAACATCCTGAGACTTGATCACGCTATAGAAGTTTCTAAGGCGTTGACGCATCGCTTTTGCAATCTCTGTATTGTCGATATTATCAAGTACTGGTTTGTCATATTCATCGACGAGGATAACAACTTTACGGTGATTTTTGGCAAGTTGTTCAATTAAATAAGCAAAGCGACTGCTGATTTCGCTGTAGACGTTCTCTATTTGGTAGCTTTGATAATATTCATCTAAGAAGCGCATGATTTTGGCATCTAACTCTGCTGTTGAGGCAGCATTGCCCTCACCAAAGGTAAAGTGCAGTACAGGGTATTGCACTTGCCAGTCCCAGTGTCTCTCTATAAATAGATCATTAAACAGCTCTTTATTGCCTAGAAAAAGTTGTCTGATGGTGTCGATAAGTAGCGATTTCCCAAAGCGTCGTGGTCGTGATAAGAAGTAATATTTCCCTCTATCTACCAGGTTGTAGATATGTTGCGTCTTGTCGATATAGAGATGGTCATTGCTGATGACTTCTGCAAAACCTGAGATACCAATTGGAAGTTTTTTCATGTGATCTATGCTGGCTTTTTAAAAATTAGAAGCAATCTTAGCCTGTTAATACTATATACTCAAGTCAAACGAACGTGAGCAATAAGGTGAGAAATAATAACGGTTGCTATTTGCCTTGTTTTTTGTGGAGAGTGGTCTGTGATTAAGTGTTTTTAAAGCACTATCACAGCGAAAATATGACTTTCGCCGAGAAAATTACTTAACGATTTGTATTAAGTAGCGCATAATGTCATGCGTTTTAAATCTAAAAAGCATTAAAAACATGGCAAGGAAATATTTTGGCACCGATGGTGTGCGCGGGAAAGTAGGCGTTAGTCCTATTACTCCAGAATTTGCAATGAAGATGGGTAATGCGGTAGGTCAAGCACTTCGTGAAAAAGGCTTGCCGCTTGTGGTCGTTATCGGTCAGGATACTAGACGTTCCTCGGATATGTTAAAGGCCGGATTTATTGCAGGGATCACTGCTGTGGGTGTCAATGTGATTAATTTAGGCATGGTGCCGACCCCCGTTGTCGCCTTTATGGTGCCGGTTTTTAAAGCTGGAGCCGGAGTCGTCTTAAGTGCGTCACACAATCCGTTTTATGACAATGGGATTAAACTGTTTTCGCCTGAAGGGCACAAACTGCCTGATGATGTTGAATATCAGATTGAGCGCTATATTGATGAGGCATTTTACTATCAGCCAGAAGGTGAGTTTGGTGAGATATATAGTCAGATCAATGAAGTTGAACCCTATATCAAGCATTGTTTGAGGTTATTTGCGGATCAGATTAATTTGAGTGACAAAAAAATCATTGTTGATTGCGCTAATGGCGCACTGTTTCGTGTCGCCAAAGAAGTATTTGCGCATTTGAATTTAAATGTTATCGATATAGCCTCAAATCCAGATGGTTTAAATATTAATGAAAATTGTGGTGCGGTGCATTTGGATGCATTAAAAACGGCTGTCATAAATCAAAACGCTGATTTAGGCATTGCCTTTGATGGTGATGGTGATCGCATAATGCTTGTTGATGAGACTGGCTGCGTGATCGATGGTGATGATATTTTACTGGCGCTAGCAAAATATAATGAAAATATACAGGGTGTGGTTGGTACGGTGATGACGAATCTTGCGATTGAGCAGGAATTTTCAAAGCTTAATTTGCCATTTAAGCGTGCTAAAGTGGGTGATCGCTATGTGATGGAGCTGTTGCTTGAAAATAATTGGGCGCTTGGTGGTGAGTCTTCGGGGCACATTATTGATCTTCGGTATAACTCAACCGGTGATGGGTTGATGGCGGCATTGCAAATATTGGCATTATTAACAAAGGTCAATAAACCTTTATCAGCACTTATGAGTAGTCAAAAAATGCCACAGTTAATGATCAATGTCCCATTAGCAAAGAAGCTTGATGCTAATGATATGAGTCTATTGATCGAAGATGTCAGTTTTGTGGAGAAAACCTTAGGCAGTGATGGCCGTGTGGTATTGCGCCCTTCGGGTACTGAGCCAGTATTGCGTGTAATGGTTGAAGCAAAAACAGTTGATCTTACTAAGAAATGGGTGGATTATCTGGTTGAAAAAGTTAAAGAAAAGTTAAATGGTTAATATGGAGTAATAATGAGAAAGCAAATTATTATTGGCAACTGGAAGATGAATGGCTCATTATTGTCAATTAAGAGTCTGTGTGAGTCACTAAATAAATTGTCAACAGACTCGCTTTCTGCCGATATGGCAGTGTGTGTGCCTAATGTCTATTTGCCGTATGTTAGCGACAATATCAAAGGCGTCGCTCTTGGAGTGCAAAATGTTAGCCAATATGACAACGGTGCTTATACTGGCGAGATTAGTGTCAATATGCTTAAGGACTTTAACTGTCAATACGCTATTGTCGGGCATTCTGAGCGTCGTGCGCTATTTGGCGAGAGTAATATAGACGTCGCATTAAAAGCCAAAAAAGCAACTGAAGCGGGGCTTTGCGCTGTTGTTTGCGTTGGTGAGACTTTGCAAGAAAGAACGTCAGGTCAGCTTGAGGAAGTATTGAAGACTCAGCTTAGTACGGTATTAAACGAGCTGACACTCAATCAATTGAGAAATGTTATCATTGCTTATGAACCAGTATGGGCGATTGGTACAGGGCTTGCGGCAACGGCATCACAAGTCCAAGAAGTCCATGCCTACCTGCGTTCGATCGTCACAAACTTCCATGTTGAGCTTGCCAAGAATATCAAAATTATATATGGTGGCAGCCTTAAACCATCGAATGCTGATGAGATATTGAAGTTGGCTGATGTTGATGGTGGTTTGATAGGCGGTGCTTCTCTTTGTGGGAAGGACTTTGGTGAAATTGTTAAACATGCAAAAGCAGTTAAAAATGCAAAGCATGTAAAATAGGCAAAGCGAATAAATGTTAGCGTTAGTTATCACTGTACATATTATTGTTGCGATATTGATTGTTGGATTGATATTGTTGCAACAAGGCAAAGGAGCAAGCATGGGTGCCTCATTTGGGTCAGGTGCATCACAAACCGTATTTGGTAGCCGAGGAGCGGCGCCATTTATGTTTAAGTTCACAGCTTTTTTAGTCGCTGTTTTCTTTGTCACAAGCGTGAGTTTAAGCTATATTGGCAAACAGAATGCAAAGGGCGCTGAGACTCAGACATCAAGCGGGGTGTCGCAAGCTGATTACCAAAAACAGCAAGCAGCGCAACAGGCTTTGATTGATCAGGCTAAAGCAACTGATACAAAAGAAAACAAAGGTACAGCAACACTTCCAGTGAGCAATCTTCTAAAAACACCAGCAGCGACAACGTCAAACACTAATGATGATTCAAAGCAGGCAGTTGATGTGAAGAGTGCAACAACTAAAGAAAAAGAAGCGATACCCGCGTCAACTAAATAGTTAAAGTAGGGTTTTTGATTGGTAAGGGCTATGCTGCTTATGGGCTTGTAGCGATTTGTCAAAGGCTGTTTATAGTAAAGTTAAGTTTATTTTGCCAAAGTGGTGGAATTGGTAGACACGCCATCTTGAGGGGGTGGTGAGCAATGCTCGTGCGGGTTCGAGTCCCGCCTTTGGCACCAAAAACGAGGATATAGGCATGTTGCAATATAGTGTATATCATGAGTTTTTGCCGATTTTGATTTTCCTCATTGTGGCGATTGCTATCGCATCAGCAATGGCGATTGGCGGCAAAATGCTATCAATTATTGTTGGGGTGCATAACCCGAACCCTGAAAAAAACGCACCATTTGAGTGCGGATTTGCTGAATTTGAAGATGCGCGCATCAAGTTCGATGTGCGTTTTTATTTGGTTGCTATTTTATTTTTAGTTTTTGATCTTGAAGTCGCTTTTATGATCCCTTGGGGTGTGCTAGTGCGCGATAGCGGTGCTGGTGGGATTTCTTGGGCAGCTTTCATTGCGATGATGATATTCTTGTTTATTTTACTAATTGGATTTATCTATGAGTGGAAGAAAGGGGCGCTAGAATGGGAGTAGAAGAAGGCATTAACAATAATAAAGGCTTTATCACTGCTAGCGCTGACTCTTTAGTAAATTGGGTGCGTACAGGATCTTTGTGGCCAGTAACTTTCGGTCTTGCCTGTTGTGCGGTTGAAATGATGCACGCGGGAGCCGCGCGTTATGATTTGGATCGTTTTGGTATTGTATTTCGTCCGAGTCCGCGCCAATCAGATGTATTGATTGTTGCCGGTACTTTGTGTAATAAGATGGCGCCAGCCTTGCGTAAAGTCTATGACCAGATGCCTGATCCTAAATGGGTGATTTCAATGGGGTCTTGTGCCAACGGTGGCGGTTATTATCATTATTCTTATTCCGTAGTTAGAGGTTGTGATCGTATCATGCCGGTGGATATCTATGTACCTGGTTGCCCACCAACGGCTGAAGCGCTTATCTATGGTATTATTCAGTTACAAAATAAAATCAAACGTACTAATACAATTGCGAGGAAATGACGATGTCGTTAACGCAAGAATTTATCGATGATTTAAAAAATGACTTTAATAGTCAATTTATCTCAACAGCTTTTCAACACGATGAGCTTACCGTTGAAATTGCCAAAGACAATCTCATCAAAGTGATGACACGTTTAAAGAATGTATTCAAATTTGAACAACTTATTGATGTTACTGGTGTTGATTACCTAAGCTTTGGCGAAGATCAGTGGAAGACACAAAGTGCGACAAGTAGTGGTTTTTCCCGCGGCGTTGTTCAAGGCGAGTTACTACATAAAGAACCCAATAAAGGCAAAAAACGCTTTGCGGTGGTTTATCACTTAATGAGTTTGGCGCTTAATATTCGTTTGCGTGTTAAGGTTTACTTAGATGAATTTGATCTGATGTTACCAAGCGTTGTCGATATTTGGCCTGCGGCAAATTGGAGTGAACGTGAAGCGTTTGATATGTTTGGCTTTATTTTTACAGGACATCCTGATTTGCGTCGAATACTGACAGATTACGGCTTTGTAGGTCATCCGTTTAGAAAAGATTTCCCACAAAGTGGCTATGTTGAGATGCGTTATGATGAAACGCAAAAACGTGTGGTTTATGAACCAGTAGAAATTGATCCGCGTGTTAATGCGCCTAAGGTTATTCGTCAAGATAACCGTTACTTAGATGAACAGTAGTTGAGAATGCTATGGCAGAATTTAAAAACTATACAATGAACTTTGGTCCGGTGCATCCGGCAGCTCATGGCGTATTGCGTTTGGTATTAGAACTTGATGGTGAGGTCGTTGTTCGCGCTGATCCTCACGTTGGTCTATTGCATCGTGGTACCGAGAAGTTGGCTGAGTCAAAACCATATAACCAAAGCATTGGCTATATGGATCGCTTAGATTACGTATCAATGATGTGTAATGAGCATGCTTATGTCTTGGCAATTGAAAAGTTGCTTGAGATCGAAGTACCAAAACGTGCGCAATATATTCGTGTCATGTTTGCTGAGATTACACGTATTTTGAATCACTTATTATGGACGGCAGCCAATAGTTTGGACTTAGGTGCGATGACCATGTTTCTTTACGCGTTTCGTGAGCGTGAGGATCTGTTTGATTGCTATGAAGCGGTTTCAGGAGCGAGAATGCATGCGACTTATTTCCGCCCAGGTGGTGTTGCGCGTGATTTGCCGTTAACCATGCCTAAGTATGAAAAATCTCGTTTTACGTCAAAGCGTAAATTAAAAGCAATTAACAAAAATCGCCAAGGCTCATTGCTTGATTTTATTTGGGATTTTACCGAGCGTTTTCCAAAGTGTGTCGATGAGTATGAAAACCTGTTAACAAATAATCGCATCTGGAAACAGCGCACGGTTGGCATTGGTGTGGTAACGACAGAACGTGCCAAGGCATTAGGCTTTGGTGGTCCAATGTTAAGAGGCTCTGGTGTAGCTTGGGATCTTCGTAAAAAACAACCATATGATGTCTATAGTGAGCTAGATTTTGATATTCCAGTTGGTAGCCATGGTGATTGCTATGATCGTTATTTAGTACGCATGGCAGAGATGCGCGAATCCAATAAAATTATTCGTCAATGTGTGGAATGGTTACGTCACAACGAGGGTCCTATTATGGCGCCAAATCATAAAGTGACTCCGCCTAAGCGCGATGAAATGAAAAACAGTATGGAGGCGTTGATTCACCACTTTAAATTATTCTCTGAGGGTTATTGCGTGCCTGAAGGTGAAGTATATGTGGGAACAGAGCATCCAAAAGGTGAATTTGGAATTTACTTGGTATCAGATGGCGCCAATAAACCTTATCGTCTAAAGATTAGAGCGCCAGGCTTTACCCATTTAAGTGCGATGAATGAAATGTTAAGCGGGCATATGTTATCCGATGCCCCGGCAATTATTGCGACACAAGATATTGTGTTTGGCGATGTGGATAGATAATTAAGGTTTGTCTATGTTAGAGAATAAGTTAGATAAAAAAGAGATATTTTCACCTCAAGTCACTGAGTTGCTAGAAAATTGGGAAAAGCGTTATCCTGCTAATCAGAAGCGCTCAGTCATTATCCCTGGGTTGCATGTGTTACAGGACTACAATAATGGCTATTTAACTGAAGAGCTAATGGATAAGTTAGCACTTTATTTGGATGTGCCTGCAGCTTCAGTCTATGAAGTGGCAACTTTCTATAGCATGTACGATCTTAAAAAAGTGGGCAAACATAAGTTAAATGTATGTACCAATCTTTCATGCATGTTAAATGGTGCTAAGAAAATCATGACGCACATTGAAAATAAGCTTGGTATTAAAGCAGGGCAAACAACGGCGGATGGTAGAATTACCCTAAAGTCTGTTGAGTGTCAGGGTGCATGCTGTGGTGCGCCAATGTTGGAGGTGGATAAGGTTTTTTATGAAAACTTAACCATTGCAAAAGTCGATCAAATTATTGATTCTTTGGAGTAGCAGATGGCGAATGAAGTATGTTTTAGAACCCTGCACCTTGAACGACCGTGGTCATTGAAATCTTACGAGTCAATTGGCGGATACTCTTATTGGAAAAGAATTCTTGATGAGAAGATTCCACCTGAAGTCATTATTGAAGAGCTTAAAAAATCAGGTCTACGTGGGCGTGGTGGTGCGGGCTTCCCAACGGGACTTAAGTGGAGCTTTATGCCGCGCAATTTACCAGGTCAGAAGTATGTTGTATGTAACTCCGATGAAGGTGAGCCAGGAACATGCAAAGATCGCGAGATTTTGCGCAACAACCCACACCAATTAATTGAAGGCATGGCAATTGCCGGTTATGTCACGGGTGCAACCGTCGGTTATAACTATATTCGTGGCGAGTTTTATGAGCCGATTGCACGTTTTGAAGCAGCTTTAAATGAAGCCCGTGCAATGGGTCTGATCGGATTTAACCTGCGTAGTTCAGGTGTTGATTTTAATTTATACTGTTCAATCGGGGCAGGTGCTTATATCTGTGGTGAAGAAACAGCATTGCTTAATTCACTGGAAGGGCGTAAAGGTCAACCGCGATTTAAGCCACCATTTCCAGCCAATAAAGGTTTATATGATTGTCCAACTAATATTAATAATACGGAAACGTATGCTTCAGTGCCGCCGATACTAGAGCATGGTGGTGAATGGTTTCAGAAAATGGGCACAGAGAAAAGTGGTGGTACTAAGCTTTTTTGTGTTTCAGGACATGTGAATAGGCCAGGTGTCTTTGAAATTGGGTTAGGTACGCCATTTAAAGACTTGCTCGCAATGGCAGGTGGCGTGCGTGATAATAAAAAAATCAAAGCAGTAATCCCAGGTGGTAGTTCGTGTAAGATCTTAACCGGTGATGAGATGCTGTCTTTAACCATGGATTATGAAGCTATTGGTCAAGCAGGCTCAATGTTAGGTTCAGGTGCAGTTGTTGTGCTTGATGAAGATACTTGTATGGTCGAGTTATTAGCGCGCTTAGCTGAGTTTTATTATGAAGAATCCTGTGGGCAATGCACACCATGTCGTGAAGGCACAGGCTGGTTGGCAAGAACCTTAGAGCGTATTTTGCACGGTGAAGGCAGGTCAGAAGATATCGATAATTTAGCGCGTGTCGCCTCAAACATTGAAGGCAATACTATTTGTGGTTTGGGTGATGCTGCGGCGTGGCCAGTGCAAAGTTATATTAAAAAATTCAGACATGAATTTGAATATATGATTGAACATAAGCGCGGTATTGTCGGCGCTTAATACATAGTGAAACTCTATGGTTCATTTGAGCGTAGGGTTAAAAATAAACGTAATTGATGAAGGGTGACTCCCGTGTCAGAAAAAGAAGCAACAAAACAACTTAATATCGAGATCAATGGTCAGCCATATGCGGCGCAACCCGGTGAGATGATCATTCAGATCGCAGATAGGCATGGTATTTATATTCCGCGCTTTTGTTATCATAAAAAGCTCTCGATAGCAGCAAATTGTAGAATGTGTCTTGTCGAAGTTGAAGGAGCAAGAAAGCCATCTCCAGCGTGTGCAACACCGATTATGGATGGTATGAAGGTTTTCACGAAATCGCCAACGACCCTGTCTTATCAAAAGAAAGTCATGGAGTTTTTGCTGATTAACCATCCGCTTGATTGTCCTATTTGTGATCAAGGTGGCGAATGTGAGCTGCAAGATGTCGCGATGGGCTATGGCAATGACGTCTCCAAATATAATGAAACTAAGCGCGTATTTGATGACCCAAGTTTGGGGCCGTTAGTCGCAACTGATATGACGCGGTGCATCCAATGTACGCGTTGTGTGCGCTTTGGCGAAGAAATCAGCGGTGATAAAGAGCTTGGTGCGATGGGCAGAGGGGATCACACGCAAATTGGCACCTATGTTGCTAAAACCGTCAATTCAGAATTATCCGGTAATATTATTGATTTATGCCCAGTGGGTGCGTTAACGTCTAAACCCTTTAGATTCCATGCGCGTGCTTGGGAGCTGCAGCAATATGCAACCATTTCAGGCGCTGATTGCGTTGGTGCGAATATTTATGCGCATACGCGTCGCAATCAACTGATGCGTGTTGTGCCAAAAGAAAACGAAAGCATTAATGAAACATGGATTGCAGATAAAGATCGCTTCGCTTATACCGGTGTTTATAGCGAAGATCGTGTCACTCAACCGATGATTAAAAAAGCAGGTGCTTGGGTTGATGTGTCTTGGGAAGAAGCGCTTGATTTTGTTAAAGTAGCCATTGAGCAAACCAAGGCACAAGATGGCGTTAATGCAATTTCAAGTTTAGCTTCGGATTCAATAACCACAGAAAGTCTATACCTTATCCAAAAACTGATGCGTCAAGTTGGATCAAACAATATTGATACACGCTTAATGCAAGGAGCGCATGCCTCAACATTGCATACAGGTATCGGATTTGATTGTGAATTGGCTGAGGTTGAAAACGCTGATATCACATTACTGGTTGGCAGTTATTTGCGTAAAGAGATACCATTGATCAATCACCGTGTGCATAAATCGGTGAAAAATGGTGCTAAAGTTTTGGCACTCAATAGTCAGGAATATGACTTCAATTATGCAGTTCAGACGACACAAGTTGAAGCCAATGAAATGGTTTATGCGTTGGCAAATTTAGTGAAAGCCGTGGCACAAAAAATCTCGCAACCAATAGCGTCTGAGATAGTTAATAAGACCGTTGCAACACTAGAGATTTTGCCTGAGGTGGAAGCTTTAGCAACAGCGCTGGTATCTTCTGAAAAACCAGTGATGATTTTAGGTTTCGATGCGATATTAAATAAAGACTTTGCTGAAATTTACGCGTTATTTATTGAGCTTAAAACATTACTTAATGCCAAAGGTGGCGTGCTTAGCTTTGGCGCTAATGCCAAGGGCGCATTACTCGCAGGAGTAGCAAGTGAGTATTTGCCAGGTGCCGCTCAAAACTTACAACAAGGCATGAATGCAGAAGCGATATTGAGTAATAAAACCAAATTGTTATTAAACTTTGGTGTTGAGCCTGAGTGTGATTCTATTTGGGGAGAGAAAGCATTAGAAATGCTTCAAGATATTGATATCGTGGCAGCGTTTGCAAGCTATGCAACCGCTGAGATGTTTGAATATGCGGATATCATACTGCCGATTACCACACATTTTGAAGAAGATGGTTCATTTGTAAATATCGCTGGACAAACACAGTGCTTTAAAGCGGTCATCCCGCCGTATGAAGACAGCAAACCTTTGTGGAAAGTGTTGCGTGTATTGGCAAATCTGTTGAATTTAGAGGGCTTTGATTACCAAACAGTTGACGAGGTTTATCAGGAGTTTACGACACATGAACAGGCTGATTTAAAGATTGATGTTGATGGATTGTTTAAAAACGGCTTAACAGCATTGACTGAAGGTTATCATGTGACACCATGTGTGTCGATGTATTGTACAAATTCGTTATTAAGACGTGCTAAACCATTACAAGCGACGAAAGATGCTTATTATGCGCAAAGCTTGCGTGTGTCAAATGAGTATGCCGCAGCACATGAGATAGATACATCGGGTCGTGCTATTGTCAAGCTTGATGATAAAGCATACGAGATTGATCTTATCGTTGATGGAGCATTAGCCAAAGAAACGATAATCGTGCCGTTTCAGCTTATGCCGACTTGTGGCAAAGCTTGGGCAAATGTTACAATCACGCCAATTAAACAGACGGTGGTAAACGCATGATTTTAGATATTATCTGGATTGTTCTAAAGATCTTATTAATCGTTATCCCTTTGATTTTGGTTGTGGCTTATTACACGTATGCTGAGCGTAAAGTTATTGGTTACATGCAAGATCGTATTGGCCCCAATCGTGTGGGTTCTTTTGGTTTATTACAACCCATCGTTGACGCGGTTAAGTTATTGCTTAAAGAAATTATTATTCCAGCAAAATCAAACCGCTATTTGTTTTTTGTGGCACCAATGCTCGCTTTTGCACCTGCTTATACTGCATGGGCCGTCATTCCGTTTGGCAAAGGCATCGTGTTGGCGGATATCAATGCTGGTGTATTGTATATTCTGGCGATGACCTCAATTGCGGTATATGGTGTCGTTATCGCCGGCTGGGCATCTAACTCAAAATATGCGATGTTTGGTGCGCTGCGTGCAGCAGCACAGGTCGTCTCATATGAGCTTGCGATGGGTTTTGCCATCATCGGTGTGTTGATCGCCGCGGGTTCACTTAATCTCAGTACGATTGTCGAAACACAACAAGGCGGTATTTGGCACTGGTATTTTATCCCGCTTTTTCCATTGTTTATTATTTATTTTATCTCAGGCGTTGCCGAAACAGGGCGTGCTCCCTTTGATGTGATCGAAGGTGAATCTGAGATCATTGCCGGACATCACGTTGAGTATTCAGGTGCGCGCTTTGCGTTATTCTTCTTAGCAGAATATGCCAATATGATTTTGATCAGCTTATTAACGGCAGTTTTCTTTTTAGGTGGTTGGATTTCGCCATTTGAGAATATCCCTGTGCTTGACCAGTTCTTTAGTTTTGTGCCGGGGATGATCTGGCTGTTTTTGAAAACCGGTATTTTTATGTTTATGTATTTATGGATTCGTGCAACTTTCCCAAGATATCGCTATGACCAATTGATGCGATTGGGCTGGAAGATATTTATTCCGGTGACTTTAGTATGGGTTATTGTGGTTGCATTTATGGTTAAACTTGGCTTAGGTCCTTGGTGGTAGGAGATTTATTGATGTTTAAAGCAATTAAACGCTATTGTCAGACCTTTTTGCTATGGGAATTGTTAAAAGGTCTGAAGATTACCGGGAAACACTTTTTTACACGAAAAGTAACCGTGCAATACCCAGATGAGAAAACGCCTCAATCAGGACGTTTTCGCGGACTGCATGCGCTTCGTCGTTATGAAAATGGTGAAGAGCGTTGTATCGCGTGTAAATTATGTGAGGCCGTTTGTCCTGCATTAGCGATTACCATTGAAGCAGAGCCACGTGAAGATGGTTCAAGACGTACGACAAAATATGAAATTGATTTATTCAAATGTATCTTTTGTGGTTTTTGTGAGGAATCATGTCCCGTGGATTCTATCGTTGAAACACGTGTGTTTGAATACCACTTTGAAAAACGTGGTGAAAATATCATGACCAAAGCAAAGCTTTTAGCCGTTGGTGATAAATATGAAGCCGAGATCGCGAAAGATCGTGAAGCAGACAGAGCATTTAGGTAGGGATCGATGAGTGTAAATATTATCTTTTATGTATTTGCCGCACTAACAGTGCTTGGCGCGCTATTAGTGATCAGTGCAAAAAACCCAGTGCGTGCAGTTATTGCCAAAGTCTTTACTTTCTTTGCCGCAGCAGGTGTTTGGCTAACAATGCAGCAGGAGTATCTTGCATTACTTTTAATCGTTGTTTATGTCGGCGCGGTTTTGGTGATGTTCTTGTTTGTGGTAATGATGTTGGATATTGATATCGTCATCAAACAGAAAA
Organism: Cysteiniphilum sp. GTC20157; assembly: GCF_055396795.1. Taxonomy (NCBI): domain Bacteria; kingdom Pseudomonadati; phylum Pseudomonadota; class Gammaproteobacteria; order Thiotrichales; family Fastidiosibacteraceae; genus Cysteiniphilum; species Cysteiniphilum sp. GTC20157. The sequence goes on from NZ_AP044698.1 coordinate 418,291, forward strand.
AGCTAGTATTCTACTGGCCAATTGTCATTTTATTGTGTGCTTTCTTAGCCGTACTTATTTCTATTGTTGTGAATCATGCGTTTGCCGATAGAACAATGACTGGTGGCTTAGGTACGGTAGAAAACTTAGGTCGCGAGATGTTCTCTAATAAATATCTCTATGCGTTTGAGCTTGCTGGTATGGTCTTGTTAGCGGCAATGGTATCAGCCATTACCTTGACATTCCGTGGTAAAAAACCAGGCAACAAATCGATTAATCCAAGCGTGCAGATTCAAACACAAGCAAAAGATCGTTTAACGATGGTGAAAATGAAAGCAGAGAAAAGCACTAAAGCAGACGAATTAGCAAAAAAATCTGATCAGGGAGAACCTAAGAATGACTAGTATTCCGGTACCCATTACGCATTATTTGATTTTTAGTGCGATTATATTTTCGTTAAGTATTGCGGGTATTATTATGAATCGTCGCAATCTATTGATTTTATTGATGTCAATTGAGTTAATGTTATTGGCAGTCAATACAAACTTTATTGCTTTCTCAAGTATGCTGAAACAAAACACAGGTGATGTTTTTGTCTTCTTTATTTTGACGGTTGCAGCTGCTGAAGCAGCCATCGGTTTGGCGATTGTGGTTGTGTTATTTAGAACGCGCAAAACAATCGATGTCAGTCAATTAAATACACTAAAGGGCTAAGACGATGGGAATTGATTTTATTATTGCCATTATTATCTTGGCGCCAGCATTAGGTGCAATCATTGCCGGTTTTTTCTCTAAAAAGGTGCAATTAACAGGTGTTAACTGCATTACGATTGGCTTGGTGCTTTTATCGTTTATTTTGAGTGTTATTCTGGCGTTAGGCGTTTATTTGCATAATGATGTTTATACGGTGACCTACTTCAACTGGGCATTGTTTCCAAGCTTAGGCATGAAAGTCGGTTTCACCGTTGATAAACTATCTGTCTTTATGATGTTGATCGTAACATTTGTCTCAACATTAGTGCATGTTTACTCAATTGGCTATATGAAGGGTGAAGATGGTTATGCGCGCTTTTTTGCCTATATCTCGGGCTTCACATTTGCCATGCTTTGTTTGGTCATGGGTAACAACTTCTTGATACTCTTCTTTGGTTGGGAAGGGGTAGGGTTATTCTCATATCTCTTAATCGGTTATTACTTTGATAAAGACTCTGCCAATGAAGCAAGCTTACGCGCTTTTATCATTAACCGTGTCGGTGACTTAGGATTTTTACTTGGTATTGCTGCAGTGATTTATTACTGTAACTCAATTGACTATAACACCGTATTCACAGCAGTTGCCAATCTTGATAATACACAAATGATTTCGTTCTTGGGTATGCAATTTAGCCCGATCACGTTAATGTGTGTGCTCCTGTTTATCGGGGCGATGGGTAAATCAGCGCAATTCCCGCTGCATACTTGGTTAGAAGGCTCGATGGAAGGCCCAACACCGATTTCAGCATTGATCCATGCAGCAACGATGGTCACAGCAGGTGTCTTTATGATTGCGCGCTTATCACCGATGTTTGTTCATTCGGCAACAGCATTAAGTTTTGTCATGATCATTGGCGCGATTACCTGTTTGTTTATGGGGCTTATTGCGATTGTGCAAATGGATATTAAGCGCGTTATCGCTTATTGTACCTTGTCACAATTAGGTTATATGATGGTCGCTCAAGGCGCCTCAGGCTTTTCAATTGGTATGTTTCATTTGATGACACATGCGATGTTTAAAGCATTATTATTCTTAGCAGCCGGCTCGGTGATTGTGGCATTACATCACGAGCAAGACATGCGCAAGATGGGTGGCTTAAGAAAATATATGCCAGTGACCTATATCTGTATGATTATTGGCGGCTGGGCATTGGCAGCAATTCCACCGTTTGCCGGTTTCTTCTCAAAAGACTTAATTATTAATGCCGCAGCAACGACAACCTTGCCAGGACACGAGTTTGCTTATTATTTAGTATTAGCGTGTGCGTTTGTGACTTCTTTCTATACCTTTAGAATGATCTTTATGACATTCCATGGTACAACACGAATGGATGCGCACACCAAGGCGCATGTCAAAGAGTCACCATTGACGATCTTGATTCCGTTGATTTTATTAGCGATTCCATCGGTATTTGCGGGGATGTTGTTCTTTGAGCCGGCATTAACACCAAACCTTGCTAATGCACATGGTTTCTTTGGTAATACGATCGCACAATACTATGAACCTGCTTTAGGTAATATGACAGTTGTCGCAACCCTGGCACAAGAAGCAGCCACTAAAACGCCATGGGATTTCGTGATGCACTCTGTGCAAACACCTGCATTCTGGTTGGCAATTTCAGCACTGATTTTGGCATATATCTTTTATGTCTTAGCCCCAAGTATTCCAAAAGCATTAGCCAACGTGCGCTCAGGGTTTGGTATTTTGCACTACATCCTTGTCAAAAAATACTTTATCGATGGCTTATATGATCTTGTGTTTGTTAAAGGTGTTGTACTGTTAAGTAAAGTGCTATGGGTTGTGATCGATATCTTTATGATTGATAAAGTTGCTGTTCAAGGCAGTGCGGATTTGATTTATTTTGCGGGCAAGAAGATGACACGTGTACAACGTGGGTTTTTGTTTGACTACGCTCTAGTGATGTTGATTGGTGTTTTGGCATTGATTACATGGCTAATTTTTTGGGTAAACTAAGGCTTTGGTTAAAGGAAAGTTAATACTATGTTTATAACTCACTATTTATTAAGCTTGCTAATCTGGGTGCCGATTATCGGTGGCTTTATTGTATTGGCAGCGAAATCGCCAGATGGCAAAAAAGAGGCGGCACGTTGGACAGCTTTAGCAGTTGCCATATTAACGCTTTTGTTGTGTGTTCCTTTATACCTTGAGTTTGATCCAACCAGTGCCAGCATGCAGTTTGTTGAGCGTGTGCGTTGGTTTAGTTTATTCAATAATAATGATGCGGTTTACTATTATCTTGGTGTTGACGGGTTTTCCGTGCTATTTATTATCTTAACAAGCTTCACCAATGTCGTGATTGTGCTTGCAGCTTGGCGTAGCATCAAAGTGCGCTTGAGACAATATATGGCGATTTTCCTGATTACGACCGGCTTAACCAATGCGGTATTTATGGCGCAGGATACGATGCTATTTTATGTATTTTGGGAAGCGCTATTAATTCCAACCACCTTAGGTATCGGTATTTGGGGTGGCAAGAAAAAAGCCTATGCCGCGATTAAATACTTCTTATATACCTTTGCCGGCTCTATTTTCTTATTGGTTGCGTTTTTGTATATCCAACAGCAAGTAGCAAGTCTACCAAGTGCTAGTTTGGTGGATAGTGGTACGTTCTCAATTCAGAACTTTATTTTCTGGGCAACACAAGTTAATAATATGGGGCAATTGGTCAATATTACCTTGACTGCACAGTGGTTATTGTTTGGTGCGTTCTTTTTGGCGTTTGCCGTTAAGATTCCAATGTGGCCATTTCATTCATGGTTGCCAGATGCGCATTCTGAGGCGCCTGCTGGTGGTTCGGTTGTCCTTGCAGCACTGATGTTAAAGCTTGGCGCTTATGGTTTCTTACGGTTTGTTTTACCATTGATCCCGAGTATCACAGCAGTCCTTGATTGGTCATTGATTGGAATTTCACTGATTGCAATTGTCTATGTTGGGATTGTGGCGATTGCGCAGACGGATTTCAAACGCCTTATTGCTTACTCATCGATCTCGCATATGGGCTTAGTGACGTTGGCAATGTTCTCTATCTTCTTATTAGTGAAGAATAATCCAGATCAAGTATTAGGTATGGCAGATGCGCAATTAGCGATTCAAGGTGCGGTGTTTCAAATGATTGCGCATGCTTTCTCATCGGGGGGTATGTTTATTGGTTGTGGCTACTTGTATTTACGTATGCAAAGTCGCAATATTGCCGATTTCCAAGGTGTTGCGCGTTCAATGCCGATCTTTGCGACGTTCTTTATGCTATTTTGTTTGGCGAACGTCGGCTTGCCAGGTACCAGTGGATTCGTCGGTGAATTCTTGATTATCTTAGCGGTATTTAAATACTCACCATGGGTGGCATTGCTTGCTGGGTTAACGCTTGTTATCGCACCTGCCTATACGCTGTGGATGTATAAGCGCGTGTTCTTTGGTAAGGTCGTTACAACGCAAGTGGCTAACTTAAAAGACATCAGCGGTCTTGAGATCTTTGTCTTTGTATTATTGGCGATTCCTACTATTTGGTTTGGTGTTTATCCACAACCAATTCTACAACTTTCTTCAGCAGCTTCGACGCATATCATTCAAGCTGCGCATGCGGTAACGATAGGGTAAAGAGAAATGATGTTAGCAAATATTATCACCATACTTCCTGAAATCACACTAGGCATTGCCGCACTGGTTGTGATGTTGGCGGATTTATTTTTTGGCAAGAAAGTCAAAAATATTGCCTATATTCTCACACAGGTCTTTTTGATTATTGCCGCTTGGATTTTATTAAAGTCACTTAACTCACATATTCATGTCGGTTTTGAAGGGCAAACCTTATCAACTGAGCTGACCTTTATCTTGCAAGAAGTTATTATACTGGTTGCCTTTTTCGTCTTTATCTATTGCAAAGAATATATTGAAGATAGAAAGCTGCCACAAGGCGAGTTTTATGTCTTGTCAATATTATCTATTCTAGGTGCGCTTGTGTTAACGTCAGCGCATAGCTTATTAACCATCTATATTGGTTTAGAGTTATTGTCGTTACCTTTGTATGCATTGTTAGCCATTCGTCGTGGTTTTGCGACAGGTGCGGAAGCGGCGATCAAATACTTTGTATTAGGTGCAATTGCCTCAGGTTTGTTGCTGTATGGCATGTCATTTATCTATGGTTTTACCGGCAGCTTGGATTTAACGGAAATCGGTAAATACCTTGCGAATCCTCAGGTTGAGCATTCACAAATTGTGTTAATTGCCATGGTATTAATGATTGCAACAGCGACTTTTAAGTTGGGTGCGGTGCCCTTTCATATGTGGGTGCCTGATGTTTATGAAGGCTCACCCAATGCCGTTACGGCTTTTTTAGCCTCAGTACCAAAAGTGGCTGCTTTTGCAATGCTTGTCAATATTCTAATGATTGGCATGCCAGCGCAAGCGTTTGCCTGGAGTAAAGTGCTGACTGTATTAGCGGTACTGTCGATCTTCTTTGGTAACTTGCTGGCGTTAGCTCAGAAAAATGTCAAACGTATGTTGGGTTATTCAACCATTTCACATATTGGTTTTGTGTTATTAGCACTGATATTAAACCCCGCAGCTTTTGCCGTCTCAACGGCGCTTTTTTATGTCATTATCTATGTGCTCATGTCAGCAGCTGGTTTTGGTGTGTTGATCGTATTAAGTGTTCGCGGCAATGAAGTTGAGAACTTGGCAGATTTTGCGGGATTGAATCGTCGTAACCCATGGATTGCCTTTATTATGTTGATCGTGATGTTCTCAATGGCAGGTATCCCACCATTATCAGGTTTTACCGCTAAGCTATTTGTGATTATGGGCTTGATTGATACAGGACACTTAGGATTAGGTATCTATGCCTTAATTATGTCGGTTATCGCGTGTTACTATTATCTACGTGTGATCAAGTCGATGTACTTTGATCTACCGAAAAATCAAACGCCAGTTTATGCCAACAAGGTGACCTTGTTTGGCTTAAGCATCAATGCGGCACTTATTCTACTCCTTGGCGTATTCCCAGCGTTACTCGTGACACTTATTTCACCGATTTATGGGTTGTTTTAAGAGCTATAAATTATTCTTACCTACCATGCTGAAAACTCCCCAAAAATTTAAAAGCGTGTACAATGGTAGCGTCGCTAATTAACCCACCTCAATCGCAGCCAAGTATACCACTTAAAGCGTATCAAAAGACCAGATTGAGCTTAAGAAAATTAAGTCGTCATATCATCTTTTTGCAAATTTTTAAGCGTACGATAAGCGTTTGTGGAATAAGAAATCTGTTTGGTATACAAAAAAATAAGGCGAGTTAAAACTCGCCTAAAATAAAAGATGGTTAAGATGGTTGATTACATAGGAAGCGTATAAGCAACACCTGCTGAAATTGTACCTAATCCGCTGTTTTCGCCTTTGTAAGGCAACCAGTTATATTGGTATTGCGCGAAAATATTAAACTGCTGTAACTGATAGCCAATACCGCCAGCAACGACTGGACGCCATAGGGTTTCATGACTATCTTGATTAGAAAGACCAGTTACATCTAAGGTGTAGTTAATTCTGTTATAGGCGTAGCCTGCTTTAGCAAAGACATTTAAGCCGCCTGTGTGAGGGATATAAAATTTACCTGTTAAGAATAGAGGCACACTAATAACACTTGCTTTCAAGGACTCACTGTTTGTTGCATTAGAGGCGCTAACTTTGCTAACCTCATAAGCATATTGTCCCCCCAACTCAATACCCATGGCTAGCATTGGGCTAAGTGCGTAGTCATAACCGATAAACAGTCCACCAGCAATATTACCGGTATCTTGTGATGCTGAAGTAGCGCCTAGATTATTTTTGGCAGCATTATATTGATCATCAAGTTTTAGTTTTCCTGTTGGTGTGGCAAGCCCTAAATTACCACCGACTACTAGACCGGTTTGCGCGCCAGCAGCAAATGCTGAGCCACTGATTAGTGCCGCAGCAGCGACAGTTGTTGCAATAATTTTCTTCATGATTTGCTCTCCTGTTTTTATTTCAAAAGTAACTTGAACACAATTACCGCCGTCAACGTTAGTCAAAGCATGCTAAAAATGCAAGTTTGATCATATGATTTTGGATAAAAAATGCAGAAAAATATCAAAAAATATCAAATTTTAGCGATATAAAAGGGGTGATGGAAATATTTGTAGTGTTTTTAATGTGTGATTTTGTGATGAGTGTGAAGTTGAAGCGAAACTTTATATTAAAGCTGTTTTTTAGAGTTTTAGTGTTGTCTTTCAATATGCATTCATGTTCATCTTGCAATAAATAATTACCGATAAACAATAAAAAATGATTGCTTAAATGCATTTCAACTTGTTATAGTGTTCGTACCTATTTGTGGTAAAAGTAATCATTCAGGAGAAAATATGTCTAAGTTTAAACAGTCAAGTTATCGTTATTATTGGTTTTTTCAAATATGTTTTTATTTGGTACCAATTGTTACTTTTTTATTTTGGTTAAGCTTTAGTAAAGACTCAGCAAGTAGTGGGCAGTCAAGCTTATTTATGCAGCTTGGAATTGGTAATGATTTGATGCAGTATATTCATGGTGATACGGTGCCACTTGGGACAAAACTGTTGGCATTCTTAATATCGATGATTCCAGGCGGGATTATAATGTATGGGTTGAGTCAATTGATTCTCGTATTTAAAAACTATTCACAAGGAAGTGTATTTGTATATCACAATACACTGGCTTACAAGAAGCTAGGTTACACCTTGTTTGCATGGGTAATTGGTGGGCTTATTTATGATGCACTTATTTCGGTGATTTTAAGCTTTGCCAATCCGCCTGGGCAGCGCATGTTAACATTGAGTTTATCAGGTATCGATCTGGTTAGTTTGATCACCGGAGCGGTTATTATCTTAATTGCCAAGGTAATGCAGCAAGCGCAACAGCTTGAAGAAGAAAGTCATTTGACGATTTAGGAGATGAGTATGGCAATTATTGTAAATTTAGATGTGATGATGGCAATGCGCAAGATGCGCTCAAAAGAGCTGGCAGAGAAAATTGGTATTACAGAGCAGAACTTATCAATTTTAAAAACGGGTAAAGCTAAGGCGATACGTTTTTCAACCTTGGCACTTATCTGTGAGGCCTTAGATTGTCAGCCTGGCGATATTCTCATGTATAGTAATGATATATAAATTTATTACATAGTGAGAGTAGTGAGAGCCAAGCGGTAACCTTTAAATAGTAAAGTTAAAGTTCTTATATTATAAATTTAGCTAGCTTCACCAAGGGCTTTTTGCTATGCTTTGCCAACATTAGCAGCGCTTAATGTATTATCTTTTATGTCAACTCGTATTGAAAATCAACGTACTAAATTTGTCTTTGTTACCGGTGGTGTGGTGTCATCATTAGGCAAAGGGATCACGGCGGCTTCTTTGGCAACTTTATTAGAATGTCGCGGTTTAAATGTTACCTTAATGAAGCTTGATCCTTATATTAATATTGACCCTGGCACAATGAGTCCATTGCAGCACGGTGAGGTATTTGTCACCGAAGATGGTGCTGAGACCGATCTTGATTTGGGGCACTATGAGCGCTTCATTCGCACTAAGATGAGCAAGCGTAATAACTTCACCACAGGACGCGTTTATCAAGATGTGATAAAAAAAGAGCGCCGTGGTGATTATCTTGGTGGTACGATTCAGGTGATTCCACATATTACGGATGAGATTCAGCTTAAAATCTTACAAGGTGTTGAGGATAAGGTTGATGTTGCCATTGTTGAAGTCGGTGGTACGGTAGGTGATATTGAATCATTACCTTTTCTTGAAGCGATTCGCCAATTAGCGCAAGAGCTCGGTAAATCACGTAGTTTATTCTTACACTTGACATTATTGCCTTATATTAAAGCCGCAGGCGAGCTAAAAACAAAACCAACACAGCACTCAGTCAAAGAGTTGCGTTCGATTGGTATTCAGCCTGATATTTTGGTTTGTCGTTGTGAAAAGAGCTTTAGTGAAGATGAGAAACGTAAAATTGCCTTGTTTACTAATGTTGCTGAGTCAGCTGTTTTTAGTGCGGAAGACGTGTCAAGTATTTATGAGATTCCGCGCAAATATCACGATCAAGGGTTAGATATTTGTGTTGTCAGTCAATTAGGACTGCATGTGCGCTCAGCGGATTTATCCGAATGGGATAAAGTGGTTTATGAGATTAATAATCCACAAAAAGAGATCACCATTGCCATGGTTGGTAAGTATGTTAGTTTAACGGAAGCCTATAAGTCATTGAATGAAGCGCTGTTTCATGCCGGAATTCACAATCATGCCAAGGTTAATATTAAATTTATTGACTCAGAAGATATTGAAAAAGGTGATGTTGAAAAAGTCATCGGTAAAGTCGATGGTATTTTAGTGCCAGGTGGCTTTGGGTCACGTGGCGTTGAAGGCAAGATCAAAGCAGTGCAATACGCGCGTGAAAACAAAATCCCATTCTTAGGGATTTGCTTAGGTATGCAGGTTGCTGTGATTGAATATGCACGTAATGTATTGGGATTAAAAAATGCAAATAGCACTGAGTTTGATCCAAAAGCCGAAGATGTTTTAATTGGCTTGATCACTGAGTGGCAAACCGCAACGGGTGACAAAGAAAAGCGCACATCTCAATCTGATATGGGAGGCACAATGCGTCTTGGTGCGCAGTTATGTCATTTGCAAAAGGACAGCTTAGCGCACAGGGTCTATGCCGCAGATAGCATTAAAGAGCGTCATCGCCATCGTTATGAAGTTAATAACAATTATGTTGGAGCATTGGAGGATGCAGGACTTGTGATCAGTGGTAAATCGCAGGATAAGAAGCTGGTTGAGATGGTTGAGATTCCAACACATCCGTGGTTTATCGCTTGCCAATTTCACCCAGAGTTTACCTCAACTCCGCGCGATGGACATCGCTTATTTGAAGGTTTTGTTAAAGCGTGTTTATACCCATCATAAACTAATGGCACTACCTTTAGGAGGATCACTAACCGTCCATGGCAGCTTCGCACTGGAACCTCACGCCATCTTGGCTTAGGATGACAAATCAGAGGGTGTCATTGCGAGTATGGATGCGTGGCAATCCATTTTATCAGGGATGATAGACTTAAGTTCGTTGCAAAGCCTATATTTACAAGTCACTTCTTAAGGTAGTGCCATTAATCAATCGAAGAAGTAAAAGCCTTAGCGACTGAGATGAAGGCAGAAAGCATTGATAAATTCTGAATGAGCGCAATAATAGAGTATTCATCATGTTCCTGGGTAATAATTGTACATTCGCTTGATGTCATCAGCACCTTTTCGCCATAAACTCAATCATCCCAGTTTTAATTAGGAAAAAAATAGTTATACTATGCGCTAAGTTATTTTCCAATAACTTAGCTAGATATAAAGGAACTAAGGAAATCGATATGATCAAGTACTTGTACTTTTTTGTGTCCGCACTGAAAAAGATGGTAAAGCCATTGTCTTTGTTAGGTGTTGGAGACGGAAAATCAAAGCGCAAAAAACCTTTAGCTAAGCCGTTTGTTGCATTGATGGTATTATTGCCAGCAGTGTTGCTTGGGGGATGTTCCTCAGGGGTGTTAGATCCGCAAGGGCCTGTTGCACATCATGAGCTTAGACTGTTAGTGTTTGCTATTTTATTAATGTTAATCGTGGTAATCCCGGTGATTTTCTTGACGTTTTGGTTTGCATGGCGCTATCGCGACTCTGCAACTAAATCAAAATATCGCCCTGAGTGGTCTCACAGCACAGCACTTGAGATCGTCTGGTGGGCGATTCCATGTGTGATTATCTTGATTTTAGGGATTGTAACTTGGGTGACAACGCATTCACTTAATCCATACAAACCATTAGAGTCTGATAAGTCTCCTGTTGAGATTGAGGTGGTCGCATTAGACTGGAAGTGGATGTTTATCTATCCGCAATATGATATTGCAACGGTTAATAAAATTGTTATCCCTGTAGGACACCCGATTAACTTCAGAATCACATCAGCAGCACCTATGAACTCGTTCTTTATTCCGCAACTAGGTGGGCAAATTTATGCGATGACTGGCATGATTACTAAGCTTCATTTGTTGGCAAGCAACCCAGGCGAGTATCGTGGCTTCTCAGCAAATTACACAGGTGAAGGTTTTGCGCATATGCAGTTCTATGCAGATGCAACTTCTGAGGCTGATTTTAAGAAGTGGGTAAGTGAGGCTAAGACATCGAAGAAAGATCTGACTTGGGAGTTTTTCTGGGATCATTTGGCAAAACAATCAATTGATAACCCAGTGACATATTATGGTCAAGTTGATAAGAATTTATTTAATGACATTGTTATGTACTACATGATGCCAAACTATAAACCTGGCATGATGGGGCATATGCATCACATGTCAGAAATGAGCCATTAAAGTGTGAATAAATAGGGAACGAATATGTTAGAAGCATTGATTGGAAGGTTGAGTGATCCGCACACAGCTTTCCCGTATTTGTGGGAACCCGTTAGCCAACAATTGATCATTCTTGGAATGTTTATCTTTATTGTTGTTGGTGGGTTGTTATTAGTAGGTGGTTTGACCTACTTCAAAAAATGGGGCTATTTATGGCGTGAATGGTTTACGACGGTCGACCATAAAAAAATTGGTATTATGTATATCATTGTCGCACTCGTCATGCTGTTTCGTGGCTTTGTCGATGCGGCAATGATGCGTACACAGCAAGCCTTAGCATCAGGCGACAGTACCGGTTATTTGATTCCACAGCATTTTGATCAGATCTTTACCGCTCATGGTGTGATTATGATTTTCTTTGTGGCAATGCCATTGATGTTCGGCTTGATGAATATTGCGATTCCATTGCAGATTGGCGCGCGAGATGTGGCATTTCCATACCTTAACTCATTAAGTTTCTGGCTTTTTGTAGTTGGCGTGGTCTTAGTTAACATGTCGCTATTGATCGGTGATTTTGCGCATACCGGTTGGTTGGCTTATCCACCTTATTCGGAGACTGCTTTTAGTCCCGGGGTCGGGGTAGATTACTGGATATGGGCACTGCAGATATCCGGTATAGGGTCATTAATGACGGGTGTTAACTTCTTTGTCACCATCATTAAAATGCGTTGTAAAGGCATGACATTAATGAAAATGCCAGTATTTACGTGGACATCGCTTTGTTCTGTTATTTTGGTTATTGCTGCATTCCCCGTGCTAACGGTAACCTTAGCGTTATTAACGTTGGATCGTTATATAGGTACAAATTTCTTCACCGTTAGCGGTGGAGGCGATCAGATGATGTATGTCAATTTGATCTGGATCTGGGGGCACCCTGAAGTTTATATTTTGATCTTGCCTGCCTTTGGTATTTTCTCAGAAGTTGCGTCTGTATTCTCTAAGAAGAAACTATTTGGTTACGCCACTATGGTTGGCGCAAGTATTGTTATTACCATTTTGGCATTCTCGGTATGGCTGCATCACTTCTTTACCATGGGCGCTGGCGCCAATGTCAATGCATTCTTTGGTATTATGACAATGATTATTGCGATTCCAACAGGGGTTAAAATCTTTAACTGGTTGTTTACCATGTTCCGTGGGCGTATTACCTTTACCACGCCGATGTATTGGTTGATGGGCTTCTTAGTGACGTTCACTATTGGTGGAATGACCGGTGTATTATTATCCGTACCAGGTGTTGACTTCCAGATGCATAACAGTGTGTTCTTGATCGCGCATTTCCATAACGTCATTATTGGTGGTGTTGTCTTTGGTTACTTTGCTGGACTTATCTATTGGTTTCCGAAAATGTTTGGCTTTAAGCTTAATGAACGCTTAGGTAAATGGTCTTTCTGGTTTTGGATCGTCGGCTTCTTTGTTGCCTTTATGCCACTATACTACTTAGGTGCTATTGGCATGACGCGTCGTTTGTATCACTATGATGCGTCAACTGGTTTCCAACCTTGGCTGATTGTGGCATGGGTTGGTTCCATGTTGATTGCAATTGGTGTGTTGTTACAAATCATTCAAATTATTGTCAGTATCAAAGATCGCCATAAAAACCGTGACTTAACAGGTGATCCTTGGGATGGGCGCACATTAGAGTGGGCAACTGCCTCTCCTGCACCTTTTTATAACTTCGCACATGATCCTGTCGTTGATTCGTTGGATGGCTTTTGGGAGCACAAGAAGAAAGGGCTAAATATTGAAAATCGTCCTGCGACTGAGAAACGCCCATACGAAGATATCCATATGCCAAGAAACACAGGAGTTGCTTTTGTGATTGGCGCATTTGCTTTAGCTTTTGGATTTGCTGCTGTTTGGCATATCTGGTGGTTAGCAGGCGTTGGTTTGTTGGGTATTCTTGCTTCGGTGATTTCACGTTCATTTAATTATGATATCGACTACTATGTGAAAGCAAAAGAAGTGGAAGAAACTGAAGCTGAAATTGAAAAAATGAAGAAGGTGGGCGCATGAGTACTACAGCAGTAGAAAGCCATCACGGTGAACACCACCACCATTATGATGGTTCTAAAAGCGTATTTGGCTTTTGGATTTATATTATGAGTGACTGCGTATTATTTGCGACATTGTTTGCAGTATATGCAGTATTTCACACGCATACATTTGGTGGCCCTAGTGCTAAAGAATTATTTAGCTTGCCATTTGTGTTTGTTGAAACCATGCTGCTTTTGATGAGTAGCTTTACCTTTGGTTTGGCAACGCTATCGCGTAACTCAGGTAATATTAAGCTTATTACGGGTTGGCTATGGGTAACCTTTATCTTAGGTTTGGGTTTCATTATTATGGAAGTCTATGAATTCCATCATTTATATATGGAAGGTCATTCTTGGGCACAAAGTGCTTTTCTATCTTCGTTCTTTACCTTGGTGGGAACGCATGGGTTGCACGTAAGCATTGGTTTAATTTGGATTGTGAGTATGATTTTTCAAATCCGTAAGCATGGTATCACGCCAATGAGCAAAACAAAGTTAACCTACTTAGGTTTGTTCTGGCACTTTTTGGATATCGTGTGGATTTTCGTATTCTCAGTCGTCTACTTAATGGGAGCGATCTAATATGGCAGGCGAACATTTATACGATCATGAAACGGGTGCAGCATATGGTACATATAAGACCTACATTACCGGTTTTGTATTGTCAATCATTATCACCGTTATCGCATTTAGCTTAGTTGGATTTAAGGTCTTTCCTCCAGTTGGACTGTATATCTCGGTAGCAATTTTGGCACTTATCCAACTTTATGTGCAGTTAGTCTTTTTCTTGCACTTAAGTACAGACTCAAAAGCACGCTGGAATATGATTAGCTTCATATTTGCAGTGATTGTTGTATTAATTCTAGTTATCGGTACGTTATGGATTATGTTCAATCTTTACAGCATGATGATGGTCATGTAACGTTAATGAAACTCATTAAACTCATCAAGCCCGGAATTATTTTCGGTAATATCGTTACCTTGTGCGGTGGCTTTTTTGTCGCGGTTCAAGGTAATTTTTCTTGGATCGTTTTTTTAAGTGCACTCATTGGTATGGCATTTGTCATCGCCTGTGGCTGTGTTTTGAATAACTACATTGATCGCGATATTGACCAGTTGATGAAGCGCACACAAAAGCGTCCATCAGCTTGTGGATTAGTATCATTACGTTTTGCCGTGAGTTATGCATTTATCTTAGGTATCATTGGCTTTGTGGCATTGTATCTTGGGACAAATACTTTAACCGTTATTATTGCAGCGATTGGCTTATTTGCCTATGTGGTTGCTTATACACTATGGTTTAAGCGAAGTTCAATCTTTGGTACGGTTGTTGGTGCTATTTCTGGTGCTGTGCCCCCTGTCATTGGCTATACAGCAGTGACGAATCGATTTGATGCAGTTGCATTAACGCTATTTATTATCTTAGTCTGTTGGCAAATGCCGCATTTCTTTGCGATTGCTATTTATCGCAAGGATGACTATGCCGCAGCTAATATTCCAGTTTTGCCACTTAAGCGCAGCATGTTGTACACGCAAGTTAATACACTTATCTTTGTTGTATTATACGTCATTGCTACATTAATGTTGGCAGTGGTTGCACATGTTCATTTGCTGTATTTGGCTGTTGCATTTATCTTAGGCGTTGCATGGATTGCATTGAGTGTTAAAGGGTTTAATGCTGAAGATAAAGCACATTGGGCACGTAAGATGTTTATATTCTCTATTGTCAGTATTACTTTACTCAGTATATTCATGGCAGTGTAGGGGCAATTCTCATGGGCTCATGGGCTCATGGGTAAGGGCAATTCATGAATTGCCCCTACGGGTAATTTAAAATTAGCTATATTTAAACGCCAATTTATCGTTTTTGATTGTGAGTTCAGCGCGGCCGCCAGATGCAAGCTTACCAAAAAGAATTTCTTCAGCTAATGGTTTCTTGATGGATTCCTGAATTAAACGCGCCATTGGACGAGCACCCATTTTTTCATCATAACCATGCGCGGCTAACCAGTCTTTGGCTTTGTCATCAACCTCAAGTGAGACACCGCGTTGATCAAGTTGCCCTTGCAGTTGGGCTAGGAATTTATCAACTACAGATTTAACGTCCTCTTGAGATAGTGACGCAAATTGGATAACAGCATCCAAACGGTTCCTAAACTCAGGTGTGAAGACGCGTTTAAGCGCATCCATGCTATCAGGTGCGCTGTCTTGCTTAGCAAAGCCAATTGAATTTTTCTGTGACTCAAAAGCACCAGCATTGGTTGTCATAATCAAAATGATATTTCTAAAGTCAGCCTTGCGACCATTGTTATCCGTCAATGTCCCATGATCCATTACTTGTAATAACAAGTTATAAATATCAGGGTGCGCTTTTTCGATCTCATCTAAGAGTACAACGGCATAAGGGTGTTTAGTTACTGCTTCGGTTAACAGACCACCTTCTTCATAGCCAACATAGCCAGGAGGTGAGCCAATTAAGCGTGATACGGTATGTCTTTCCATGTACTCAGACATGTCAAAGCGTAGAAGCTCAACACCCAGTAAGTTAGCAAGTTGTTGTGTTACTTCTGTTTTACCAACACCAGTGGGACCAGCAAACAAGAATGACCCCCAAGGTTTATTAGGGTCTCGTAACCCTGCTCGAGCGAGTTTAATGGTATCAACCATCGCTTCAATGGCTTTGTCTTGTCCGTAAACAAGCATCTTAAGGTCTTTACCAAGGTTTGCCATCGAGCTTTTATCTGATGCTGAAACCGTTTTGGCAGGGATTCGCGCTAAACGTGCAACCATATTTTCAACATCGGTAACATTGATCAGTTTCTTTTTCTTTGCATTGCTACTTGTACGTTGATAAGCGCCAAGCTCGTCAATCACGTCGATTGCTTTATCGGGTAAAAAGCGCTCCGTAATATATTTGGCGGATAACTCAGCTGCAGCTTGTAATGCTGGTAATGTATATTTGATATTATGATGATCTTCAAAATAGGGCTTCAGTCCCTTTAATATCTCAAATGTCTGATCAATTGTCGGTTCTTCGACATCGACTTTTTGGAAACGTCTCGCCAGTGCGTGATCTTTTTCAAAAATCGTACGATATTCTTGGTAAGTGGTTGAACCAACACACTTTAAATCACCAGAGGCAAGCGCCGGTTTTATTAAGTTTGATGCATCCATAACCCCGCCTGAGGCAGCACCTGCGCCGACAATGGTGTGGATTTCATCGATAAATAAAATAGCACCTTCTTCTTCCTCTAGCTGTTTGAGTACTTCTTTAAAACGTTTCTCAAAATCACCACGGTATTTGGTGCCTGCAAGTAATGTGCCCATATCAAGAGAGTAGATAACGCCATTTGCTAAAACATCAGGCACTTGCTTATCGACGATTTTTTTGGCTAAGCCTTCGGCAATAGCCGTTTTACCAACACCGGCTTCACCAACAAGCAAGGGATTGTTTTTACGACGACGACATAGCACTTGAGTGACACGCTCAATTTCATAATCACGTCCAATTAAACGATCAATTTTACCATCTTTGGCACGTTGATTAAGATTAACGGCATATAGCTCAAGGGGTGTTTTCTCTTTTTGCTCTTCAGTTGGCGCATTTGAAATGGTTTGTTGCGTACTTTGACTGGTATTGTTATTGTTTGAAACACCATGTGAAAGGTAGTTGACGACATCTAAACGTGTAACATTCTGCTGCTTAAGAAAGCTTACGGCTTGGCTGTCTTGCTCACTGAAAATAGCGACTAACACATTTGAACCTTGCACTTCACCACGTCCTGAGGATTGCACATGAAAGACCGCGCGTTGCAAGACGCGCTGAAAGCCAAGTGTTGGTTGGGTATCTTTGCCGTCCTCAGTCAGTTTTGGTGTGGATTGATCAATAAATGCATTTAAAATGTTTTTAAGCTCGGGAAGGTTAGCTCCACATGCTTTTAATACTTTTTTAGCATCAGCATTATCGACCAACGCACTTAATAAGTGCTCAACAGTTAAATACTCATGTTTTAGGTCTCTTGCATGCTGAAATGCTTGATTTAATGTTTGTTCTAGTTCCTTACTTAGCATACGACACCTGCAATAGTTTATGATCCTTATGCTTTATAATAGACGAATTGCAGGCACAAAAAAACTCGAAACTATTAAATCGAGTTTTTTTTAATAAAAAAGTAAGTCAGGACGAATAAGCGCGTTAAGCTTTACTCGTGATAAGCATCAGTGGATGCCCCGCTTTTTGTGCAATTTCCATTGCTTTGCAAGCCATGGTTTCAGCTAAGTCTTTAGCGTATTTGCCACAGAGTGCTTTTCCTTTGTAGTGGGCTTCCATAGTGACCTTCTCAGCCTTTTGAGCATGGAGTTTAAAAATGCTTTGCATTAGTTCAAGAACAAATTCCATGGGTGTAAAATCATCATTGAGAACATAGACGTTGCGCATTAGCGCACCATTTTGCTCAGTCATTGGCTGTTGAAAGGCGGTTTTTGTGTGTTGAGTTAGTTCAATATCAAGATCTAACATGGTTAACTCCTTATGTTCAACAAAATCACCTGATTTACATGTTGATGAATGGATTGAGTTTATTTTTATTCAATTGTTTTATACGTTGTTTGCTATGCAATCAAGTGGGCTCTCGGATCAAAACGCCAAAAAGTTGATCGCGTTTTAACCGCTGGCAGTATTACAGCAAAAAGTATTTAAAAATGCAAGTGAATCTCTGGTTAATGTGCAGCCAATTTTTATGGGTGTCTTTCAAAGCCTGTGGCTAGGTGCTTTTTGTCCACACTTGCTTGTTTTAGAAATGTTGCATTGTGTCATTTAGAGAATTCACCAAAATAAGTTGCACCAGCTATCACCTCTCTCCTTGTGGGAGAGGTCGTGCAGCTTAAGCTGCACGGGTGAGGAGTAAAGCGCAACTTATTCTTGATTCATTACTTACTGGCTAACCAATCACGAACAGGTAGAAAATCGGTATAGAGTTTTTCCTCTTGGGATCCTGCTTGTGGATGATAGTTATAAACCCATTTCACTAAAGGAGGCAAAGACATCAAAATTGACTCAGTGCGACCTGATGACTGCAAACCAAAATGAGTTCCGCGATCAATCACCAGATTAAATTCAACATAGCGTCCACGGCGATAAAGTTGAAAATCGCGTTCGCGCTGACCATAGTCCATATCTTTGCGCGTGTCTAAAATGGGTGCATAGGCTTTGATATAATAATTCCCTACAGACTGGGTAAAGGCAAAGCATTTTTCAAAATCCCACTCATTTAAATAATCAAAGAATAAACCACCAATGCCGCGACACTCCTGCCTATGTGGCAAATAAAAGTATTCATCACATTGTTTTTTGTATTTGTCATAGGTGTTGTCACCAAAGTCTTTACAGGCATTATATGCCATGGTATGCCAGTGAATGCAGTCTTCTTCAAAACCGTAAAAGGGTGTTAAATCAAACCCGCCTCCAAACCACCAACAGGGTGTTTGACCTTTTTTTTCAGCAATAAAAAAACGTACATTCATGTGTGAAGTTGGTGCATAAGGGTTTTGTGGGTGAATGACCAGTGACACGCCCATTGCTTGAAATGAAAACCCTGTCAGTTCAGGTTTCATGGCTAAAATGGCTTTGGGTAGTTCATTGCCTTCAATATGTGAGAAGTTCACCCCACCTTTTTCAATAACATTGCCATTTTCTAATACACGGGTGCGCCCACCACCTTGACCATTTTGATATTGCCAGTTATCTTCCTGAAAGCGCTGACCATCAATTTCTTCTAATTTGGCGCAAATATCATCTTGTAGTGCTAAGAGATAGTTTTTTACGCGTTGAATATCGTCTGTTGTTACCATGATTTGATCTCACTTTGATAATGTTGTTCAAGATGTTTTCTTAATTTAACCAGTTGCCCGTGAAAGAAATGTCCAACGTTATTCAGGCGAATAAATGTTGCATCAACCGTGGTCTTTTGGATAAAAAAATCACTGACTGCCGTGTAACTTACCACTTCATCATCAACGCCTTGAATAAGACACCACGGCATTGTAGGCTCAGGCTGTTGTTCCAGTGGAAAGTTAACAACAGCAGGAGCGATGGTTAATAAAGATTTAATACTATTTTTGTAGTGTGTTGCTGCTTTATAGGCAATAGAACCGCCAAAAGAAAAGCCCGCTAGGATGATTTGTTGACTGGGTTTTCTCTGGTGTACATCATCAATCACCGATAAAGTGTCTTGTAGTTCACCGATACCGTCAGCATACTCACCTTGACTTTGCCCAACACCGCGGTAGTTAAAACGTACAGCTTCAATACCTAGATTATTAAATGCTTTGGCAATGGTGGTGATAACCTTATTGTTCATTGTGCCTTGAAATAAAGGGTGTGGGTGGCAAATAACTGCAGTTACTGTAGGGTAGAGACTCTCCTTAGGTGTGTCAACGATTGTTTCAATAACGCCTGACTCACCTTGAATAAAGAATTGTTGCATATTGCGTACGATGTTTACCTGATGATATTACGCTTGATTTTAACAAAGCATGTATACCCATCACAAACCATTTTACAGAATTTCTTGCTTCGCACTTCCCGTGCTTTTGTCATGATCAAGCATGCACTACTGGCAACAGCGCAAGTTTACTTCTACAATATGATTTATATCTGATTGACATGGAGTTTCAATGTCCGCTGAAATAAGATTAAACGATAATTTGTTAATGGCATTAACTGATATCGAGCGTTATATTCCACCTACAAATATAAGTGTGCAAAGCTTACCAGAAGAATATAAACAGGTACTTGTCACTGGTGCCAATGGTTATCTTGGCGTGCACTTGATTGATGAGTTGATGCGAAATACCAAGGCAGTAATTCATTGTGCGATTCGAGGAGATTCATACTCAGATGCTAAAGCAAAGCTTGATGCTAATCTTAAACGCTATGGATTTAATGCGCATATTGATCATTCGCGCCTTAAGATTGTTATTGTCAATTTGGCAGAGGTCAAACTTGGCTTAAGTGATAATGATTGGGAGTCACTAAGTACGAATCTTGATGCGATTTATCACAATGGCGCTTACGTTCACCATTTGCAAAGTTATGAGCGTATGGCGCCCACCAATGTTGGCAGTACTGCTGAGATTATTAAACTAGCTTGTCATATTAAGCCAAAGCGTATTCACTTTATTTCAACAAAATATGCAGCGGTTAACTGCGTTTCAACCATTGCGCGTGAAGGCATGCCGCCAGTGGCACCCATTCATCCAGATATTAGTTTTGGTTATACGGTGACTAAGTGGGCAGCAGAGTGGTTGCTGTGGAAAGCGCAAGCGCATGGTATTGCAGTTGATATTTATCGCTTAGGGCAAATCACAGGGCAATCGACCACGGCCAAAAGTAATTATGAGAAAAATAATCTAACACGTTTTATTCTAGGCTGTATTGAGATGGGTGTCGCACCTGATCTACACTCGCAACATGAGATGATTCCGGTGGATCAAGTGGCACAAAGTATTATCGCTTTATCACAATTGGCTTATACACAAGCCAATGGTTGGAATATTGTTAATAACGTACAAATAACACACGCGGATATCTTTGGCATTATGAATGATTTAGGTTATAAAGTTGAGGTTATTGCACTAGATCAATGGCGCAGTAAACTGAGAAAAATTGCTGAAAGCAACCCGCTTTTTCCGTTGATTGATTACTATGACAATGAGGAGACTATTCCCTTTATTACCACAGAAAATAGCAAAACGATGAGTGCTTTAGAGCGCTTGGGTGTTAATATTACCGAGGATTATCATGGGTTATTTGCAAGGTATTTAGATTATTGGCAGTCATTAGATTTTACTAGTTTAAGACGTTAACCTCTATTTTAAGTGGCTATTTGATGAATCAAGCATAAGTTGCATTGGCTAGTACCTCTCCCCTTGAGGGAGAGGTCGTGTAGTTTGAACTACGCGGGTGAGGGGTAAACTCAACTTATTCATGATTAATTACTATTTTTAGGTGCTTACAAATGATAGATTTAATTTTAGATAAATGAATGAATTAAAGGCAATTCAATGTTTCAAGGCGATTTTTCATTAGTACAGTTAGCGTCATTCTTGGCAGTTGCTAAACACATGAGCTTTACTAAGGCGGCTGATGCTCTAGGGATTACAAAATCTGCGATTAGCCAGAATATTAAACAGTTAGAATCATTGGCAAAGGCAGATTTGCTGATACGCACAACACGCAAGGTGGAGCTCACGCGCGAAGGACACAAGTTATTAATGCAGTGTCAGCGTTTAGAAAGTGAATGGTTTGGCATTGGGCAGTTGATTAATAGCTTTGATGAGCACCCAGAAGGCGTGCTTTGTATTAGTAGCAATTATTATTTTGTTAAAGAAAATTTGGCGCCCATTATCAAGCGCTATTTGCAATTGTATCCAAGCATGGAGGTTAAACTGATTGTTGAGGAACGTATGCCGGAGTTATATCAGGAAAAAGTTGATATTGTATTTGGTGTGAATTGGACGCCACCGGATGATGTGGTGGCTTATCGCTTAAGCAGTACCGATTATGTTTTATGTGCATCTGCTGAGTACTTGCAACGTAAAGGCTCACCTAAAAGCATCGCACAACTAACATCACATGACTTGATAACACACAGTGGGCGTGATGCGATTATATTGGGTCAACCACAGTTAAATGCACAATGTCAGTCGCGTTTAAGTGTTAATAATATCAGTTGCATGAAACGTTTTGCCATAGATGGACTAGGTATTATCCAAGCGCATCGTTATATGCTCACTGATGAGTTAAAAAGTGGTACTTTAGTCGAGATTAAAATACCGGATTTTACGTCGCCTCAGGTCAATATCAATATGTACTATCAAAAACAGCAGTATGTTCAGCCAAAGATTAAAACTTTTGTTGAATTGGTTAAGGAAATGATTTAGCTAAAATGCGTTAAAATATACCGTTAGACTTTAAAATGGTTTGTGATGGGTATAATATGCAAGTCATGAATT
Organism: Cysteiniphilum sp. GTC20157; assembly: GCF_055396795.1. Taxonomy (NCBI): domain Bacteria; kingdom Pseudomonadati; phylum Pseudomonadota; class Gammaproteobacteria; order Thiotrichales; family Fastidiosibacteraceae; genus Cysteiniphilum; species Cysteiniphilum sp. GTC20157. The sequence goes on from NZ_AP044698.1 coordinate 440,528, forward strand.
CTGCAATAAAAAAGAGTCATTATGTCAATGCGTCGTCATTCATTTTTAGATCAATGCTTAGGGGAGCTGCAGCATTTTGTGAAGTCTGTCGTTTTGCCCGCAACAAATCCAATGTCAGCAACACCAGCGCTTGATATGAATGAACCAGAACTTGACGCGACTGAGTCAAAACATGTGGCGGGACTTATGCGTGTTGATCATACCGGTGAGATTTGTGCGCAAGCGCTCTACAGAGGACAAGCCTTTGTAGCTAAAACGCATGAAACACGTGCGCATTTACATCATGCTGCAGAGGAAGAGTATGATCATTTGTCGTGGTGCGAAACACGCTTAGATGATTTGGATGCGAAAAAGAGTTTCCTCAATCCTCTATGGTATGTTGGATCCTTTTCGATTGGTGCGCTAGCTGGGCTTGTTAGTGATAAAGTAAGCTATGGTTTTGTCATTGAAACTGAAAAACAGGTGATGCGCCATTTAGAAGCACATTTAAATGAATTACCCGCCCAAGATGAGAAATCACGTGTGATTTTGATGCAAATGTATAAAGATGAGCAATCACATGCCGATGAAGCAGCCCTTGCCGGAGGTGTTGAATTTCCATTATGGGCGAAGCTGATTATGAAAGCCCAGTCAAAAGTTATGACAACCTTGGCGTATCGAATATAGAAAACGGGATACGCCAATGTGCTATGCGGTTAATGATGCTCTTTATGGCTTAGAATATACTTCTCTTTAAGCTCTTGCTTTAATACCTTACCCACTGGATTCTTAGGTAACTCTTCCAAAAACATAATGTCTTTTGGTGTTTTGTAATGCGCAAGACGCGTATAGCAGAACTCGGTAATTTCTTTGGCAGTAAGTGATTGGCTATCTTCAAGCACCACGAAAGCAAAGGGTTTCTCGCCACTTGAGTGCGATGGCGCACCGACAACAGCAACATCTTTGACTGCGGGGATCTGCAAAATGGTATTTTCAATTTCTTTTGGAAAAACGTTAAAGCCAGAAACAATCAGCATATTTTTGGAGCGCCCTGAAATGGTTAAGCGCCCCATGTCATCCAAAAATCCAATGTCTCCTGTTTTAAGCCATCCATCACCGGTAAAGTGCTCTTTAGTGATTTTATCCAAATGCCAGAACCCTGGAGATTGTTGTGGTCCTTTGACCCAGATTTCACCATTTTCATTGGCAGGCAAATGATTGCCGTCATCGTCACGAATGGATATATCGGTACTGGGCAGTGGATAACCTACGGTGCCATTGAAAACATCATCATCAAAACGATTAATGGTAACAGCTGGCGACATCTCAGATAAACCATATGCCTCGTGAATGGTCACGCCTGTTACTGCTTTCCAATCATCTGCAATGCGTTTAACCGTTGACATGCCGCCACTTAATGTATATTTGAAATGTGGGAATGTCGATTGGCGAAATGTGTCATTATGCAAAAGCGCGGCATACAAAGTATTAATACTGTTAAAAATGGTAAATGGCGTTTTTTGCATGGTTTTAACCAGAGACTTGATATCCCGTGGGTTAGGGATAAGTACATGCTTAGAACCGGCAAGATAAAAGGTGAAAAAATTAGCCGTTAATGCAAAGATATGATAAAGCGGTAATGCGCCAATAAGGATTTGCTTATCCAACTCAACTTGGTTACCAATCCAAAGCCATACTTGTTGGATGTTAGCAACAATATTGCGATGTAATAATATGGTGCCTTTGGGCTTGCCAGTGGTGCCACTTGAGTATTGTAAGCATGCCATATCATCACAAGAAATAGTGACACTTTGTTCATCAAATGCAAGGTGGTAATTTAGGGCTGTGGTTAGTTTGTGAAATTGTGAACGATCATGCTTGCTTTTCATGCCTTTGAGATGTGTGGCAACAAAATGAATAATTTGTTTTTTAGGAAAGTCATACAAGTCGACAAGATCTGTTGCGATCATATGCTTAACATGTGGCAAATCTTTTTTTGCTTCTTGCACTAAATGAGCAAATGTGCTTAGTACAAAAATGCCGGTGGCACCGGAATCTTCCATGATTTCTTTAATCTCATGTGCGGTATAGAGTGGATTGATGTTAACAAAGCTTGCGCCTATTTTGAGAATACTGATAAGCACGATCGGGAATTGCAGCAGGTTGGGTAGCATAATTGCAATTTTATCACCTTGTTTAAAGCCGAGTTCATAATGTAAAAATGCTGCAACTTTGTTACTGTAATGGTCGACTTGTTCGTAGGTTATATCATGATCATGGCAGGATAGAGCGAGGTTTTTTGGGAACTTCAATGCTGCTTGTTTTAGCATTGAGGTTAATGTTTCCGTTGAAGCTGAAATTTCGCTCGGTACGCCATTTGGGTAGTGTTTAATCCATGGTTTTTCTGACATAGTGTCTTCTCTCCGTTTTATCATAAAATCAAAAAAGCATAAATAATCAAGCTAAGCTAAAAAGCTAAATAAGCAAATATACCAAAAATAAGCTTAGCCACATTCTAGACGTCTACCTTGTGTGTTGTAAATAAATTCACTGCGAATTGCATTAATTATGTTGCTTTGCAATATTTTTTGTATGATTTAGCGAATATTTTGGTTGGTGTCGCTTAATTTTTTACAAAATCGCTGTTATATTGCTAAGGAAAGATGCTACTCGTGAATCATTTAGCGTTGTTTAATGTCAAGGAAATGCTCGATGGTTTTGAGTTGTTGGGTTGCAGTGAATAGCAAGGGCTGTTAACAACATCAAATGACTTAAAAGAGCGAAGAATTCAATGACAAAAATACTGTCAAATGGTTTGCGGGTGTTCTAAAAGGACTAACTGATTTAAGGAAGGCTTTGCTGCATTAAGAGAAGCGTCACCGTTTAGGGTTGTTGCGGCAAAGAATAGTTAGGGTTGAGCTTTAGAATGCTGGATTAAGTAAGTTAAGATTAAGGAAACGCGCATGATCAAGAAAATCTATAAATCAAGTAAAAAATCTATGCCACCTATCTCGGTAACTGAGCAAGTCGCCTTAGATGCTGGAGACTGTTGGTATGAAAAGCAAGTTTTCCAAGGGTTGCCAGACTTTGACGAGCTGCATCGTTTGCAGAAGTTTCAATTAAATGATGAAGAACAGGCGTTTTTAGATAATGAAACCAATACGCTTTGCTCAATGATTGATGACTGGCAGGTGACGCACGTTGATCGCGATCTACCGGTAGCTGTCTGGGATTTTATTCGTGAAAAAGGTTTTTTTGGATTAGTCATTCGCAAGGAATATGGTGGTAAAGGATTCTCAGCTGCCGCGCATTCTGAAATTGTGATGAAGGTTGCAACCAAAAGTGTTTCAGCTGCGGTGACGGTGATGGTGCCTAATTCGTTAGGACCTGGTGAGTTATTGCATCACTATGGCACGGATGAGCAAAAAGATATGTTCTTACCAAAATTAGCAACCGGTGTTGATATTCCTTGTTTTGCATTAACAGGTCCGACAGCAGGTTCAGATGCTACCTCTTTGCCAGATAAAGGTGTTGTTTGCAAGGGTGAGTATAATGGGCGTGAAGTTCTGGGTATTCGCTTAGAGAATATCAATAAACGTTATATTACCTTGGCACCTATTGCCACTTTAGTTGGCTTGGCATTTCAGTTACATGATCCAGATCAGTTACTAGGAGATACGGGGAAAGAGGGGATTACTTGCGCATTATTGCCGCATGATCATCCGGGGCTTGAAATTGGTAATCGTGCCTATCCATTATCACAAGCTTTTATGAATGGCACAATTCGTGGCAAAGATTTATTTATCCCAATAGATTGGATTATTGGCGGACAGAAAATGGCAGGTGAAGGCTGGCGTATGCTCGTTGAATGTTTGTCAATTGGACGGGCGATATCACTACCTGCATGTGGCACGGCTAATACGTTATTATCAAGTGTTGCAACATCTGCATACAGTATGGTTAGAGAGCAATTCAAATCACCCATTGGTTACTTTGAAGGTGTGGAGGAGAAGCTGGCACAAATGGGTGGTCTTGCCTATCTTGCTAATGCCACAAGACAGTTTACCGTAGCAGCAGTTGATGCAGGTATCAAACCTTCGGTAGCATCTGCTATTTCTAAATACCATTTAACTGAAATGGGAAGAGATGTGCTTAATAACGCAATGGACATCCACGCAGGGCGTGCTGTCATTATGGGACCAAACAATTATTTAGCGCGCGGTTATCAAGCAACACCCGTTGGCATTACGGTTGAGGGTGCCAATATCATGACGCGTAATTTAATGATCTTTGGACAGGGAGCGATGCGTTGCCACCCCTATGTGCGTGATGAATCTGAAAGCTTGATGAATAAAGATGAGAAAGAAGGCTTTGAGCAATTCTCAAAGCTTATGAAAAAACACATCAGTTATATGATTAAAAATACAGCACGCACTTTTTGGTATGGCATCACCTGTGGTGCGACAGCAAAAGGTTATTCATCTAAGTTCAATAAATACTATAAGCGTATCACCCGTTTAAGTACGGTATATGCCTGTGTGAATGATATCGCGCTGGTGAGCTTAGGTGGTGCACTCAAACGCAAAGAGCGCTTATCGGCACGTTTAGGTGATGTGATGAGTTACTTATATATGGCGTGTGCGGTATTGAAATATTATAAAGATAATGGCGAGGTCGCCGCTGATGATGTTTTTGTTAGCTGGAGCTTACAGCATTGTCTATATGAAGCGCAAAATGCGTTATGTGAAATTTTTGCCAATTTCCCGAATAAGGCGTTGGCAGGAACATTGCGTTTTATGGCTTTTCCTTATGGTAAGCCATTTAAAAAGCCCGATGATCGTTTGGATCATAAGCTAGCACAAGCGTTATTGAAAGATGAGAAGACTCGTCAGCGCATGAAATCAATGTGTTATGTGCCAGAGGATGACAAGGATCCGGTAGGACGCGTTGAGATTGCGTATCAAGCAGTGCTTGCCGCAATACCCGTGCAAAAGAAAATCAAAGCAGCAATTAAAGCCGGGACAATACCAAAAGCCAGTTGGACAAATTCGATTGATAAAGCGCGCCAGCATAATATCATTAATGATGATGAGGTAACTTTACTTAAAGATGTGATGAAGCGTGTTAATGATGTGATTCAAACAGATGAGTTCTCACCGTATGCCTTGGGTCCTAAAAATGCGCATCCAGAGTGGCGCGAAGCCTATGAAGCAATGCATAAGATGTCTGAAAAAGGTGAAAAATCAAAGGCAACAGTATAGAGCATGTAAGAGATAAAAAGTCAAAATAAGGAGAATTTGTAAATGAGTGAATTGGAGCAAATAAGCCAATTAGAGCAGAAGTTTAACGAGATGGTGAAAGCTGTGCGTGATGCGACCATTGATTTTAAGCCGGATAATAATCAAAAGCTAAAGTTATATGCCTTTTATAAGCAAGCAACGGTTGGTGATGTTGAAGGCAAATGCCCATCGGTTTTAAAAATGGTGGAACGTGCTAAATGGATGGCGTGGGACTCTATCAAAGGGCAATCAAAAGATCAGGCAATGCGCGGTTATCTGGCGGTTTTTGGACATGAGTTTACTGAATCTGAAGTGCCTAAGTCTAAAGCTCATACTCAAGCGGCGGTTAAGCCTGAACCCTCACAACGCCAGCATGTAGGGATTGAGAAAGTTGCAGTGCTAGGTGCCGGTGTGATGGGGGCGCAAATTGCTGCACACTTTGCTAATGCGCGAATTCCTGTCGTACTTTTTGATTTAAAAGCGAAAGAGGGTGCGCCAAATGCACTGATTGATGGTGCGTTACAGAAACTTACTAAGCTTAATCCCAAACCTTTTGGTTCAGCGCAAGCGGTTAATTATATTACTGCGGCGAATTATGAAGATAATCTTGAATTGATCAAAGACTGCGATTTGATTATTGAGGCAATTGCTGAGCGTATGGATTGGAAAAAAGATTTGTATCACAACATCGCACCTCACGTGGCAAAACACGCGATTATTGCATCTAATACTTCAGGTTTAAGCATTGAGTCATTAACTGAAAGTTTGCCAACGCATTTACATGCGCATTTCTGTGGCGTGCATTTCTTTAATCCACCGCGTTATATGCCGCTGGTTGAGTTGATTCCACATGGTGGCACTAAGGCGGAAGTACTGGATCAACTAGAAACTTTCCTAGTGCAAAAGTTGGGTAAAAGCATTATTCGTGCCAAAGATACGCCAAACTTTATTGCCAATCGTTTGGGTGTTTTCTCAATGTTGGCAACTTGCTATTACACTGAGAAGTTTAATATCCCACTTGAGGTTGTTGATGGTCTAACAGGCAAGAAACTAGGACGCGCGAAGAGTGCAACCTATCGCACGGCAGATGTCGTTGGCTTGGATACTTTTGCCCATGTGGTCGATACGATGAAAAACTCGCTCACAGATGGTTGGGAGAAAGTATATCAGTTACCCAACTGGATCCATGCATTAATTGAACAGGGTGCCTTTGGGCAAAAGACGAAAAAAGGTCTTTATGCCAAAGAGAAAGATGGGCTTAAAGTGCTTGATTTGCAAAGCCAGACTTATCGCTTGTCGGATCAAAAGCCTGATAAAGCAGTCACTGAAATCCTGGGTGAAAAAGACTGGTCAGTGAAGTTGGAAAAATTAAAAAACATGGATCATCCACAAGCGCAATTTTTATGGTCTTGCTTTAGAGATAGCTTTCACTATGCTGCCTGTTTAGTCGGTGATATTTCTAATTATCCAAAAGATATGGATTTAGCGATTCGTTGGGGCTTTGGTTGGAAAGAAGGGATTTTTGAAACATGGCAGCAAGCCGGTTGGCATCAGATTATTGCGTGGATTGATGAAGATATCAAAGCCGGAAAAACGCTTTCAAGCAAGGCTTTACCACAATGGGTGTATGCGCTTGAGGATGGTGTTTATGGTGATAATAAGTCTTTTAGTTTCACTGATAATGCACTCGTTGTGCGTCAAGAGTTACCAGTATACAAGCGTCAGTTACATAAGGACTATGTGCTAGGAGAGCACAGTACTATACCAAGTGTGACCCTATATGAAAATGAAGGCGTGCGCTTATGGAGTCTTGACAATGAGATTGGCATCTTAAGCTTTAAGAGCAAGATGTGCTCCATAGGTGATGCTGTGTTAGCAGGTATCTCTGAGGCGATTAAGATCGCTGAGCGTGAGCTTAAAGGTATGGTTATTTGGCAAGAGAAAGATATCTTCTCGGCAGGTGCCAATCTTGAGGAATTTGGATTTAAATTCATGATGCATGGCAAAGAAGCTGTTTATGAGGTTATTCAAAAAGGTCATCAAGTCATTACCCAAGAATTGCGATATAGCAAAATCCCAGTGGTTGCAGCTGTTAAAGGCTTTGCTTTTGGTGGTGGCTGCGAAACATTGATGCATTGTGATGCAGTGGTTGCGGCACACGAGAGTTATATCGGTCTTGTAGAAGCCGGTGTCGGTATTATCCCTGGTTGGGGCGGTTCAAAAGAGATGGCAAAACGTGCCTCGACTGCCCAAGATCCATGGAAAGACTTTGAGAAGCGCTACAAGAACTTAGCCATGGCGCAAGTCGCAACAAGCGCTTATGAAGCCATTGAGATGGGCTTCTTGCGTGAGAGTGACACGGTGGTGATGAATAACAAAGAAATCCTAAGTGTTGCAATCGAAAAAGCACGATTCTTAGCATATTGCGGTTATCAGCCACCATTGAAGCAAAAAATCAAAGTCTTTGGTGAGGCAGGTATTGCTACCGTTAAAGGGCTTTTGGTTAATATGCGTGATGGCAATCAAATCTCAGCACATGACTACAAGATCGCGACAAATTTAGCGGATGCAATGTGTGGTGGTGAGATCGAGAAAGATACTTATGTTTCGGAAGATTGGCTACTTAAGCGTGAACTTGAAAACTTTGTTGAATTAGCGCTTTCTGAGAAAAGTGCAGCAAGAATGCAGCATATGTTAGAAACGGGTAAACCATTAAGAAATTAATAAGGAGTTTTTAAAAAATGACTGAACAAGCGGTATATATTGTTGCAGCGAAAAGATCAGCTGTTACTAAGGGCAAGCGTGGTGGTTTTGCTAAGAAGCGTCCGGATGATTTATTAGCAGATATTTTAAAGGAAACGGTGAAAGAGTCGGGTATTAATCCTCAAGATATTGGCGATATTGTCATAGGCTGTGCTATGCCTGAGGGTGAGCAGGGTATGAATGTCGCGCGTATCTCAACACTTCTGGCAGGGTTGCCTGATTCGGTGCCTGCTTTTACGATTAATCGTTATTGCAGTTCAGGACTGCAATCGATTGCGATTGCAGCTAATGAGATTGCTAAAGGTAATATGGACGTCGCAGTTGCCGGTGGGATTGAGTCGATGAGCATGATTCCATTTGGTGGTCATAATATTTCATTTAGTAGTGAGATTTTTACCAAAGATGAGAATGTCGCGATTGCCTATGGCATGGGGATTACTGCTGAGAATGTTGCTAAAGATTGGAATATCACACGCCAAATGCAGGATGAGTTTTCATTAAAGAGTCATCAAAAAGCAACGTATGCGATTGAAAATGGATATTTCAATGATGAGATCATCCCCGTTAAGGTACACCATCGTAAACCGGATGAGGCGAAAGCCGAGATTGTTGACAATGAAAAAACGATTAAGATCGATGAGGGTGCACGTAAAGATACATCGATTGAAGCACTAGCTAAGCTTAAACCGGTGTTCGCAACGGGTGGTTCAGTTACGGCTGGTAATAGCTCGCAGGTTTCGGATGGTGCGGGTGCTGTGGTGTTAGTCAGTGAATCTTATTTGAAAAAACATAATCTGACACCTCTTGGGAAGTTCCTAGGATTTGCAGTTGCAGGAGTTCCTGCGCGCATTATGGGGATCGGTCCGATTAAGGCAATTCCAAAAGTGCTTGAGCAAACCAATTTACAATTGGAAGATATCGATTGGTTTGAGTTAAATGAGGCATTTGCCGCACAATCCTTAGCTGTAATCAATGAATTAAAGCTTGATGAGACTAAAGTCAACCCTTGTGGTGGTGCTATTGCTTTAGGACATCCGTTAGGTGCCACAGGTACGGTGTTGACAGTTAAAGCATTGCATGGCTTAAGAAGAACGGGCAAAAAATATGGCATGATCACGATGTGTATCGGTACGGGCATGGGGGCAGCTGGTATTATTGAGGCGTGTTAATATAGGAAGTTATGATAAATATTTTAAGCCATTCTCATCAACAAGATTAATCAGCTTTAAAATAGCACCTTTAGCCTGTCGCGTGCCTTGCTCAAGACTTTTCACCATCGCGGGACTAATGTTAAGAAATTTAGCAAAGACTGCCTGGCTGACGTTTTGACGCTCTCTAATTTCTTTTATATCATTGCCTGTATATTCGTATACGGTTGGCGTTTCTAATTCGGTTAATTCACGCAAGGTTGTTTTGTCAATAATGCCACTGGTGTATAGATCATTTGACAAGTCGTTGATGGTTTCTCTTATGCTGCTCATCATATCACCTCAAATAGTTTTTTATCTGCTATTAACGTTTGCACATCGCTATCACTTAATGACAGTAATATGCTAGACAACTTTTTAAAGTCCACAAGCTCACGCTTTGTGAAGTTTTCTTTTTCATTCTTTTTAAAGCAATGCACCCAGTAGCACACATCGCCATCACTAAAAACAATAATGGTTCGACTGCTGCCGCTTTTGCCTTTATTGTCTGTCGCCACTCTAAGCTTATACAAGCTGCCACCTAATGCGTATCTTTGCTTCCCCAAGTCATCCAGTGAAGCAAAGTAAGTTAATGTTACTTTCAAAGTCTCATCGCTAATATGTTTTGATTCACTTGCAAACTTTTTTATTTTATAATTTTTCATGCTTAAAATAGTTAGCGAAGTAATGCATAGTATTATAATACACTGACACACTTAGTCAATAAACTGGATATGTAAATCATAGAAATAGAGCGCCCATTAAGTGCTACAGGGATGGTGCCGACGGGGTAGGTCATCTTTAAAGTCTTATGGCATCTGCAGCAGTTATATATCACCCATAAATTAATGGCACTACCTTTAGGAGGGTGACTAACCATCCATGGCAGCTCCGCATTGGATCCTCACGCCATCCTGGCTCAGGATGACAAGTCAGAGGCTGTCATTGCGAGCATGGATGCGTGGCAATCCATTTTATCATGGATGATTGATTTAACGTCGTTGCAAAGCCTATATTTACAAGCTACTTCTTAAGGTAGTGCCATTAGCCTATAAACCATCTTACAATATTCTTGTCATTGAATTTTACGCCCTTTTAAGCACTTGAATTTTGCCAATACCAATAGTACTAGCTATTATCTGCAATTCAAGTGCTTAAAAGGATCAGAAACTTCTTTGACATCTAACACCGCAAAATGATTTACAAGCGGTATAAAAATAAAAATCGCCAATTGCCTTTCACAAAAAATTCTTTAGAATAAGGTAACCTCGGACAACGTGAAATTTCAATGATTAATCATCGCGAGCAATTCAAACATATTCAAACAGTTTTACTATTAGGTTCTGGCGGCATCCGCATCTCACAAGCAGGTGAATTTGATTATTCCGGGTCGCAAGCTATCAAAGCATTAAAAGAAGAAGGCATCAAAGTCATCTTGGTTAACCCCAATATTGCGACGATTCAAACCGACCCTGGCATGGCAGATGAGGTTTATTTTGAACCATTAGATTTGGCGCATGTGACCAAAATTATTGAGAAAGAAAAACCTGATGCAATTATGCTAAGCTTCGGCGGGCAAACGGCATTAAACTTGGGTCTTAAGCTCGAAGAAAAGGGTATTTTAGCACTTCATAATGTAAAAGTGCTAGGCAGCTCAGTGCAAACAATCAAAGAAGCAGAAGATCGTGGACTTTTTAAAGATAAATTAGATGAGATTAATGTTAAAACTGCCAAGAGTTTTGTGGCAACAACCTTAGAAGAATCTTTAGCCGCCGCAAAGGAAATTGGCTTTCCATTGATGATGCGTTCAGGCTTCTCATTAGGTGGCTTGGGTTCCGGAATTGTTAAAACAGAAAGCGAGCTTAAGCATCGCGTTACCGAAGTTTTAAATGCTACCTCGCAAGTATTGATCGAAGAGTGTTTGCTAGGATGGAATGAGTTTGAATATGAGATTGTGCGCGATATGGCAGGCAATGTACTGACCGTGTGCAATATGGAAAACTTTGATCCGATGGGAATTCATACCGGTGAAAGTATCGTTGTTTCACCTTCACAGTCCCTTAACAATGAAGAGTATCATCGTTTGCGTAAGATCGCGATTGATGTTGCCAACCACTTTGAGATTATCGGTGAGTGTAATATTCAATATGCGTTTAATCTCGAAACTTCAGATTATCGAGTGATTGAAATTAACCCACGTTTGTCACGTTCATCGGCATTGGCGTCAAAAGCCACAGGTTATCCATTAGCCTTTATTGCAGCGAAGTTGATTTTAGGTTATAACCTACATGAATTACAAAATGCGGTAACCAAGAAAACGTGCGCTTATTTTGAGCCAGCGCTTGACTATATCGTTGTTAAGATTCCACGTTGGGATACACATAAGCTTAAAAAAGCTGAGCGCTTTATAGGTACTGAGATGAAGTCCGTGGGCGAGGTGATGGCGATTGGTCGATCATTCCCTGAAGGCTTGCAAAAGGCTGTAGGTATGCTCAATATTGGTGCGGCGGATTTATCGGACTATCCTTTTGAGATTCCTGATCTTGAGTTGGAGATTGAGCGTGCCACTGACCGGCGTATCTTTGCACTGCATCGCTTTTTTGTTGAAGGCGGTGATATTGAGAAAGCCTATCAACTATCAAAGATCGATAAGTGGTTCTTGAACCATATGCATACGATTGCCAAGATGGAAAACCGCTTAAAGAATGTAAATAATCCATTAACCAAAGAGCTATTAAAAGAAGCCAAAAAACTTGGCTTTTCGGATAAATCGATTGCACGTTTCCGTGAGATGGATGTCCAAGCCTTGCGCGCTTGGCGTATCTCTCAAGGCATTGTGCCTTACGTCAAACAAATTGACACGTTAGCCGGTGAGTTTGAAGCAGAGACCAATTATTTATATATGACCTATCATGGGATTGAGCATGATGTCAAACCTTCTGAAATCAAGGCAAGTTTGATTATTGGCTCAGGTCCTTATAGCATCGGTTCATCCGTTGAATTTGACTGGTGCGGTGTGACGACGGCTCATACTTTAAAGAAACTCGGTGAGTCACCGATTATTGTTAACTCAAACCCTGAAACGGTATCAACCGATTATGATGAGTCTGATCGTTTGTATTTTGAGCAGCTAACATTTGAACGCGTGCAGGATATTGCTGACTTTGAAAACTTAAAAGGCATTGTCGTCTCTGTTGGTGGGCAAATTGCCAATAACCTGGTGGTTCCATTGGCAAGAGCAGGTTATCCGATCTTAGGCACCTCCCCTCAGAATATTAACAAAGCGGAGAATCGTGCGATTTTCTCAACGATGCTCAATGATTTGGGTATTGACCAACCAGAGTGGCAATCGGTGACAACGCTTGAAAAAGCCAAAGAGTTCTCAGATAAGGTCGGTTATCCGATTTTGGTACGCCCATCGTACGTGTTATCGGGGGCGGCAATGAATGTGATCTACTCAGAAGATGCGCTAGAGCAATACTTGGCAGAAGCTACCTCTGTCTCACCTGAGCATCCTGTGGTTATTTCAGATTTTATCAATAATGCCAAAGAGCTTGAAATGGATGGTGTGGCTGAGAATGGTGAAATCGTGATTTATGCGATTTCTGAGCATGTTGAGAATGCCGGTGTTCACTCAGGTGATGCCACGATTGTACTGCCACCACAAAATCTATATTTAGAGACGATTCGTCGTGCTAAGCGCGTTACTAAGAAGATTGTTAAAGCATTAAAGATCTCAGGGCCTTTTAATATTCAATTTATCGCTAAAGATAATAACCTTAAGGTGATTGAGTGTAATCTACGCGCTTCAAGATCCTTCCCGTTTGTCTCAAAAGTTACAGGGCACAATTTTATTGAAATCGCATCTGAAATCATCATGGGTAAATACGAGAAAAAGCGTTATAACACATTGGATCTTGACTATGTCGGTGTTAAAACATCGCAATTTTCGTATAATCGCTTAAAGGGTGCTAACCCAGTTGCTCACGTTGAAATGTCATCCACAGGTGAAGTAGGATGCATTGGTTATGATTTATTAGATGCATTTTATAAGTCATGGCAGGCGACAGAGATGTTTGTTAAGCGCAAGAAAATACTTTTATCCATTGGTGGTGATAAGAAAGTGAAGTTGATGCCTGAGATCAAGCGCTTGCATGAGCAAGGTTGGGAGATATACACCACAACGGGTACACATCAATATTTGAGTGACCTTGGTATTGAAACGAAATTGACGCACAAAATCAGTGAGTCGGAAGCACCAAATGTGGAAACGGTGATTGCAGATCATTGTGTCGATTTGATTATCAATATTCCACGACGCCAGCAACATGTCAGTGATGATAATCTGTCTGATGGTTTTAAGATTCGTCGTCTTGCAATTGATCATCATATTCCATTGATTACTAATTTGCAAATTGCTGAGTTAACGTTACGATCATTGGCTGAATTGCATGATGCACCAATTCACGTTAAATCGTGGCGAGAGTTTATGGAGACTCGTGCTTGATTACATTACAAAATATCTCATTACAGCGCGGCGTAAAGACATTGTTTGATGATGTCAGCTTCGCAATTTATGATAAGCAAAAAATCGGTCTTGTTGGTGCTAATGGCGCTGGCAAGACTTCATTATTTATGCTCTTAGCACAAACGCTGCAAGCAGATCAAGGTGAACTTGAGATTGCCAAGGGCACGCGTATTGTGACGGTTAAACAAGAAGTCGATGATTTAGAAGCCTCGGTTGTTCACTATGTCATGCAAGGCAATGCTGAGTTGCATCAATTAACGATGGCAATGGAGAAAGCATTAGCGGATGAGGCCTATGAAGAGCATGCACAATTTCATGCTGATTTTGAAGCATTAGGTGGCTATCAACTGGAGTCACAAGCCGCTCAACTGTTAGATGGTTTAGGCTTTGAGCCAAAGCAGTTGCATGAGCCGGTGAAGTCTCTATCAGGCGGTTGGCGTATTCGCTTGAACTTAGCGCAAGCTTTATTACAACAAGCCGAAATTCTGCTATTAGATGAGCCCACAAACCACTTAGATTTAGATGCGGTGATGTGGCTTGAGCGTTATTTACAGAATTACCAAGGTGCGATTGTCCTTATCTCACATGATCGAATTTTTCTTGATAATGTCGTTGAGCGTGTTTTATATATTGAAAATAAAGGCATTGATAGTTACACGGGGAACTATTCATCTTTTGAAAAGCAATATCATGAAAAACGCTTGTTACAACAAAAAACGCATGTCAAGCAACAGCAAAAAATTGCGCATTTAGAGAGTTTTGTTAATCGCTTTAAAGCCAAAGCATCCAAGGCAAAACAAGCGCAATCGCGTGTTAAAATGCTCGAGAAAATGCAGCGTATTAAAGCCGTGCATGATAAGCAAAGTTTTAGTTTTAGCTTTGCTGAGAATGCCAAAATGCCCACAGGTAGTTTGTTAACACTTGAAAATGGCGTATTGGGCTATGGTGATAAGATTATTCTAGGTGATCTTAACACTATGATTTTACCAGAGATGCGTATTGGTCTTTTGGGTAAAAATGGAGCCGGTAAATCAACCTTTGTTAAAGGTTTAGTTGGCGATTTGCCATTGTTACAAGGCGAAGCTAAAAAACATCCTAATCTAAAGATTGGTTACTTTGCCCAGCATTCGTTAGATGCCCTTGATTTTAATGCCTCTGCATTAACACATATGAAGCGTTTGGATACGAAAATTACTGAGGAGCAGGCACGCAAGTTTTTAGGTCGATTTAACTTTAGTAATGAAATGGCGTTATCGGCAGTCGGTGGTTTCTCAGGTGGTGAGAAGGCACGCTTGGCGCTTGCATTAATCGTGTATCAAAAGCCTAACTTTTTACTTTTAGATGAGCCGACAAACCATTTAGATATTGAAGTGCGTGAAGCCTTGGCTTATGCATTACAATCTTTTGATGGAGCTTTAGTGTTGATATCGCATGATCGTTATTTACTGGAGAGCACCGTTGATGAATATTGGTTAGTTGATCAAGGGCAGGTGTCTACTTTTGATGGCGATCTAACGGATTATTATCAATATGTGCTTGAGCAAAAGAAAAAAGATAAGCAGAAAGTGATTTCTGACGATGTAGCTAATAAGGATTCAAAAATAGCAGAGATATCAGAGGCGCAAGAAAGGCAAGAAACGCAAGAAATACCAAAAAACAAAAAAGAATCACGCCAGCAACGTGCGCAATTACAAGCAAAACTAAAGCCACTTATGGATAAAATTAAAAAAATCGAAAGGGAAATGGCAACGTTGCAAGCGCAAAAAGAAGTGTTTGATCTTAAGCTTCAGGATGAAGCGATTTATCAGGATAAGGCGCAATTAAATGAGTTACTCAAAGCGCATCAACAAGTACAAATTGAGCTTGAAGAAAAAGAGCTTGTTTGGCTTAAGTTAAATGAGCAGTTGGAAGTTTCAAATTAGATAATGGTTCGATTAGAGACACTTGTGAAATTAACTAAATTTGTAACGACTCAGCCGGTTGGATTTTGATAATCGTTCGATCTATTAGCGGTTATTCAACTTGCCAAAATCTTCACAAACTACTTTGTCATCAAGCACTGAAAATGATTTGCGATGGGTATATGTCATCAAGCGCAACTATGTTATGATGCCGATGCGTTTAATTTGACGGATGTATATATGTATCGACCGTTGCCATTGTTTATTGGTTTGCGTTATTTGCGCGCGAAAAAGAAAAACCAGTTTATTTCAATTATTTCAGCGATTTCATTTGTTGGAATTGCGTTAGGTGTTGCTGTATTAATTACAGTGATGTCAGTGATGAATGGCTTTGATGAGCAAATCAAAGATCGTATATTGATGATGGTGCCACCGGTTAAGGTTTACCAAGCAGGCGGTAAGCTATATAACTGGGAGAGTTTAGCGCAAACACTGGAGCAGAAAGATAAGCGTATTGCAGGTGCTGCTCCAATTATCGAAGGGCAAGGGATGTTATCCGCTAATGCCACCAATGCCTTTGCTGCAATTCAAGGAATTGATCCAAAATATGAAGGATCAGTAGTGCCTATTGCTGAGCATATGCAACAAGGGAGTTTATCATCATTACAGTCGGGTAAGTTTAATATCATTCTGGGTAAGTATTTAGCAGACTCATTAGGTGTCAAAGTTGGTGATAAAATTACCCTTATTGTGCCACAAGCGAATCTAACACCTGCTGGCATGATTCCGCGCTTAAAGCAGTTTAAAGTCTCAGGCATTTTTAGTGTCAGTTATCAATATGATAGTTATTATGCATTGGTTAATATCAATGATGCCGCTAAATTATTTCAAATGGGCAATTCAGTTAGCGCGTTGCAGCTTGGTGTCAAAGACATTTATCAAGCCCCTTTCTTAAAGGAGACGTTAAATACGAAAATATTGCCAGATTTCTATATGGCGCGCGATTGGACAGATGAGAATAAGAGCTTCTTTCAAGCATTGCAGATGGAAAAAACGATGATGTTTTTTATCTTGATGCTGATTATTGCCGTGGCGATTTTTAATTTATTATCGTCTCTTGTGATGGTTGTTACTGATAAACGTTCAGATATTGCGATTATGCGTACCTTGGGTATGTCATCGCGGCAAATTATTATGACTTTTATTATCCAAGGATTAGCAATTGGCGTGATTGGTACGATTATTGGTATTCTCTTAGGCGTTGTATTATCGGTTAATGCAACAGAAATTGTGAATTGGATTCAGATAGTCTTTCACGTGCAATTTTTAAGTCCAAGTGTGTATCAAATTGATTTTATTCCATCAAAACTGATTGTGAGCGACTTAGTACATGTGGCGATTGCTTCACTTATTTTAAGTTTCTTAGCGACACTCTATCCGGCATGGAGTGCTTCAAGAGTTCAACCAGCGGAGGCGTTGCGTTATGAATGATATTCAATTGAAGCAATGTGCTATCTCTTGTGAAGGTGTTGATAAAGTTTATAAAGAAGGCAAGCTTGAAACTGGTGTCTTGCACGGTATTGATTTGCAGGTTGAATATGGGCAAAAAGTTGCAATCTTAGGGCAATCTGGCTCTGGCAAAACCACGCTTTTGAATATGTTAGCTGGACTTGACTCACCTACCAAAGGTCAAGTCTACCTTGCGGAGAAGCGTATGGATGCATTGTCACCCAATAAACGTGCCTTGCTAAGAAATAGGCATTTAGGTTTTATTTATCAGTTCCATCATTTATTGCCTGAGTTTAGTGCGCAAGATAATGTTATGTTGCCATTGATGATGCGTAAAGATATCTCTAAAGCTCAAGCACAAAAAGATTCTGTGCAAATGCTTGAAGCGGTAGGGCTTGGACATCGCATTAAACACAAGCCAAGTACATTATCTGGTGGTGAGCGCCAACGTGTTGCTATCGCGCGTGCTTTGGTGACTAAGCCTAGTTGTATTTTGGCTGATGAACCAACCGGTAATCTTGATGCTGAGAACTCCGAGAAAGTATTGCAATTAATGCATCAATTGAGCAATGAATTTAAAACTGCATTTGTTGTTGTAACACACGATGAGCACTTTGCTAGCGAAATGGACAGGGTGTATCGACTTACGGATGGGCGTATAGAAGAGTAGTTTTTACTTCATGTAATGAATCAAGAATAAGTTGCGTCAGCTAGTACCTCTCCCCTTGCGGGATTGCTTGTGCAGCGGGTGAGGGGAGTAATTGAAGCTCAACTTATTTTTGAATTATTACATTAATGTTTAACCTCAAAGCCTTTCCCATACTTCAAAATCAAAATCACATTCATTGTTCTGATCCTTTTGATAACTGCGTTGTCCAATGCGTTTAAATTTTTCTTCTTGCCAAGGTGGGAAAAAGGCATCAGCTTCTTTTAATGCATGTACTTTGGTAATGTATAGCCGGTCGACAAAGGGTAAAAACACACTATAGATCTCAGCGCCACCGATGATAAAGATTTCATAGTGTGACTTGTCTTTAGCCAGGTTAAGAATATGCTCGATATCGTGAACGATGGCACATTTGTCTTGAGTGTAATCTTTTTGACGCGTTAAAATAATATTCTTGCGATTGGGTAGTGCCCGTCCAATCGAGTCAAAGGTTTTACGTCCCATGACGATATAATTATTTTCAGTCAGTTTTTTAAAATTTTTCAAATCATCAGATAGTTTCCAAGGTAAGCTATTTTTAATGCCAATGCCTTGTTTTTGATCATATGCAACGATAATTGATAACATAATAGATTTCTCTTTTTAGTCATTAAAATGAATGAAAGGCATTGTAACGCAAAATTCAGCAAGATTGGGCATCAAATTGTATTTAATGCAAACAACTGAAGCCTTTATTTGTCTAGTTTGTAGCCTTTCTCGCGGATGCGGTAAATTATTCAAAAAAGTGCTTGACCGGTTTAGGTAAATCCGCTTTAATATGCGGCATTGGCCAGATAGCTCAGTCGGTAGAGCAGAGGACTGAAAATCCTCGTGTCGGCAGTTCGATTCTGCCTCTGGCCACCATTAGAAATATTCGGAGCATAGCGCAGTTTGGTAGCGCATCTGGTTTGGGACCAGAGGGTCGGGGGTTCGAATCCCTCTGCTCCGACCATTTTTACCGTCAATGGCGGATAGAGAAAATGCGCCCGTAGCTCATCTGGATAGAGCATCGGCCTTCTAAGCCGAGGGTAGCAGGTTCGAATCCTGCCGGGCGTACCATTAAAAAGAGTTTATGGTGGGCGTAGCTCAGTTGGGTGAGATCGTAAAAAAAACTGTGAAGCAGTTTTAGATCGAACGGGCGGAGCACGGACAGCGCAGCACCGGTTTTCTTAGTGAGGCAGGAGTCGAGCTTAGAAAAAGCAGCTCTAGCAACTTAGGCTGCAATATTACAATTTATGGTGGGCGTAGCTCAGTTGGTAGAGCCCCGGATTGTGATTCCGGTTGTCGTGGGTTCAAGTCCCATCGTTCACCCCAGTCTTTGCGGACGTGGCGAAATTGGTAGACGCACTGGATTTAGGTTCCAGCGGGCAACCGTGGGAGTTCGAGTCTCCCCGTCCGCACCAAATAATCATATTATAACGCCTCAAATCATCTCATCACCATCTTTAAGTCCTTGTTTTATAAAGCTTTACGTATTCATAACGTTTTATAGCGTATCATAAGGACTTGCGTTTAAGTGTCCCCTGTAGTGTCCCCTGTGCTATAATTTATCAATAAAAATTTCCAAATGTTGGATTTGGGGACACTTATGCAGTTGAATGATAGTAAAATAAAGGGTTTGAAGTATACAGGGAAAGAAAAGCTTTTCAGTGATGGGAGAGGTAGCATGCTATATCTTCGTTTAAGGGAAGCTTCAAAGTCTTTTCTGTTTAAATACAAACTTTCTGGCAAGACCTATAAACTTAGTTTAGGGACTTACCCTGATTTGTCGTTAAAAAATGCAAGAGAAAAAGCAGCAGAATATAGGGAGTTACTCTCTAATGGAGTTGACCCAAAAACCTATAAAGACAAACAGAAAGCAGAAAATGATAAGACACTTGAGCATGTTGCTGCCTACTGGTTAGATGTCAAAAAGAATGAGTTTTCAGCCAGCCACTATAAGCAAACCGTTAGTAGGTTAAATCGCTTTATTCTGCCGACCTTTGGGAAAAGGAATATTGATAAGATAGAGGCGCCAGAAGTCGTTAGGTTTTTAAAAAGTTTTGAAGTTGAAGGTCACCTTGAGCAGAGAGATAAGGTTAAGAGTCATCTGAATCAAATCTTTGCTTATGGTGTGGCTAGTGGTGTATGTTCTCATAATCCAGTAGCAGGCATCAGCCCTGTTTTAAAAGTATCAAAAGGCAAAAACTATGCAGCAGTAACAAAGCCAGAGGACATAGGTCAGCTTTTGCGTGATATTGATAACTACCATGGTTTTTATACTACAGTTATGGCATTAAAGCTTGCCCCTTATGTGATGTTGCGCCCTACTGAATTAGCGGCACTTGAATGGGAAGAGATACACGAAGACGACCGTCAAATACATATTAAGCCAGAGCGTATGAAAATGCGCAAAGCACATATGGTGCCGTTATCAAAGCAAGCATGGGCTATTATTGAGCAAATGAAATCATATTCTAGTAATGGAAAATACGTTTTCCCCAGCGCAAAAAAGCCTAATAATCCTGTGAATATGAACTCGTTAAGATTGGCATTGCGAGCAATGGGTTATAAGCATTCATCAGATAGCGCAGAGCCAATGCAAGAAGGAGATAAGCCAAAGCATGATACTCATGGTTTTAGGCATATGGCAAGTACACGACTTTATGAAATGGCAAGCATGTATGGTTTTCATAGTGATATGATAGAGCTGCAGTTGGCACATGCCGAATCCAATAAAGTGAAAGCGGCTTATAACCATGCGCAATATATCAAAGAGCGTACCAGAATGATGCAGATATGGGCAGATTACTTAGACAACCTAAGAGATGGTGAGAATGTTGTTAATATGTCGGATTTTAAAGCGGGGTAGTTGATATTATAGTATCAAATGGATTTACTCAATCACCCCAACCCTCAAATTGAGGAGGTTAAAAACAAGAGCTGCAATACCCAAGCCCCCAGTGGGGAATGGTGTTTTGAGCATATGTATTACATATCTTTAAGTGCTGACTTACTACCCTAGACAGCAATTTTATTTTAAACTATCATAACGTCTTAAACAGTGTCTAGGCTCGCTACCGAATAGCTGATTATCCACCAGTATGGCACTGTTTTACCTAGTGGATGCTTGGGAAAGCAAATGGAGTTTAAAAAAGAATTTTTACCGCCCCCCATTGGAGTTAACTTATCATGAACTAATTGAAAGGTGGGGGCTGACGGAAAATGGGAGAACACTTGAGCGAATTTCTGAATATATTACATTTTATGACATCCCCGTAACTATTCGTTCTATGGAAGCGATGGAGAAGTATCAAGCTGTCAAGCTTACCCTTAAAAGTAAAATCAGCAATAATAAAGAAGTTAAAAGCAAATTGTGCTTGGCTTTAAACCTTCTTCAAAATAACTTGCATGAACAACAGCCTTTTAAGCCACTTAGGGTTTGGCGGGAGGCTTTTTATGATGGAGTTTTGTGGCAATACTGGTTACCTTTCGAGTTGATTAAGGTGTTGGTTAATTATGGATTGATAGAACAGGATGAGTCTGATGATTTCTACTCTGTTCTTTCATCACACATCGATTATGAAGTTACTATTAACTCCCCTATAATTGAGTTGGTTAAAATCCGTTATGAAGGCTATGCAGAAGAGTTAGGGTATGGTTGGTTATCTGTTGATGAGATGACTGGGGATAACCATATAACCACTCTATTTCAAACTAAGCTTGAACCTGATTTCTCTTTAAGCATTAAAAAGCCAGAATTTGTTGAATTACAATTGTACTTTGCATATGCAGATATTATGGAGTTTGAGCAAAGGTTAAGTAATAAGAGTAGTAATGATGAGTCAAGAAGTAATGACGTTTTAAAGAGCGTGCCTCATAATGCTAGTAGCGAGCAAGATGTTGGTGGAGCAGTCAATAATACTCAAAAACAGCGAGAGTTAGTCTTGAAAGTTGCTATAAACCTCGGGGTGATAAAGAAAAGCCATACAAAGGCAGAAGTTCATGAAATACTAAAGCAGGCATCACCAGAATTATTCATTAGAGCAAAAGCAACGTTTAATGACTTCTTCAAAAAGCAGCAGTTATTTACCCTAAATTCTGGACGAAGAAGCATGGAAGATACTACTGAAAAACACTAAATGTAGAGTGACTTTCATTTTTTTCAATATACCTGAACCCTTTATTTAATAAGGATTTAAATGTGGGGTGATTGGTTAATTACCCCATATTCACCCCCCTTTTTATTTGTCTTTTTTATTTTCCATAATACACCACAAGACGCGGCGCCATGTCTTGTTAAGTAATGATTGTGTAAAAGTGTATTAAAGGGGGATGAGCCAATGAATTCAAATATTATTAAGTTGCCTTGCGTGGTAGAGAAAACAAGCCTTTCTACTGCATCAATATATCGATTAGCCAAAGAGGGAAGATTTCCCGCACCTATTAAGTTAAGCGAGCGCTCTAGCGGCTGGTTGGAATCAGATATTAACCAATGGATAGATAACCGCATAAAAGCGCGCGATAGCAAAGTAAACAAGGGGGTGAAAGTATGATTAGTATTAAAGAATATAAAGCATTTAAACAAGCGGTATCCGCTAGGGAACTATATGCATTTTTAGCGCCTAAAGCGCAATTTACTAACTGGTGCAATAGGATGTTTGAATATGGTTTCGAGGAAAATGATGACTATATCTTGCTTAACAAATTTGTTAAGCAAGCAAATGGGCATGGTGGACACAATAAAGTGGATTATTTCCTAACCATTGATTGCGCTAAAGAGATAGCGATGCTCCAGCGTAGTGATAAAGGAAAGCAAGCACGTAAGTATTTTATTGGGTGTGAGAAAAAGCTACACAGTGTTGTTAATGCCTACACATTCACAGAGTCAATTAATGCCGTATCAAAACAGATTAATGAAATTAAGCAAATGGGTAGTGCCTGGGGGAAAGTGGGTGCGAGTTTAAAAAGAACCAAAAAGGAAGCCAGAGAAGAGTTTAAAAGGCTCGTTGATGAAGCGCAGTATTCGTTGGATTTAGGTTTTTATGATGACTTAGTAAGTAAAGAGGGGTAAGGCTATGTTAAGTAATGAAATTCAATTAAGTAAACGTCAATTAAGAACACTTAAAGAACTCACTTTAAGAGGTGAAATATCAAGGTATGACTTAAATCGCTTTGGTGGGTTAAATTCTCCTGAGACTGTTAGGCAGTTACGTAAGAAAGGCTTTGTTATTAATATGGTAAAAAAATCACGTATTGACCAATATGGGGTAAAGGTCCACACAGGTTTCTATCACCTTGATGATAGCCAAAAAGATGTAGCACGGCAGATAGTTGCATCTAGGAATGGCAAGGATGGTGCAAAATGATGGTGGTAAATAGTAATAAGTTTAATGTGGAAGTAAAAGGGAACCCGCTTAATAGTCCCCTGTTTACTCCGCCCCCTCGACAAGTGCAGCAATTATTTTCGTTGGCTCAAACAATTCAATCAAAGCTATGCTTATGGCGAAACAGTTATGCGCTTATAAATGTATCAATAATTCCGCCTTGGCTTTGTGCTAAGATTTTGCTAAGCTCTGCCATGTTGGTCGTAGAAAGCCAGCAAAATAGAGCGGGCGTAGAAACCCATGGAACTAACAGCGGAGCTTATCAGTCCGTAAAACTTGATAATCACAATACGATTATATCTAAATTTTGGCTAGCCATTAGCTTGTGGTTTTGTATAGTCGGGTGGACGCATCAATACAATACCCTTCTTAGGGGAATAATGCGTGCTGTTTCTGTTAGGGCAGTTTCTAACCACCCGATTAGTAAGGAAAACCTAACAGGAGCTAAAAAAATGGCAGTTAAGTATTATTATTCACCACGGTCGCGGGTTACTTCATCAACACGTATTATTTGTAATCACATGGGGGTGCGTTATGGATTTGCGTGAATTTATGGTTAGTTGCGGTCATACGCCCCCAGAAGGCATTGAGCTAGGCAGAATTATACGTTTTCCCGCACCAGATAAAGGCAAAGATAATAAAGCCGCTTGGTTAATTATGTTTAACGAGGAGTGTGCTGTGTTCAGTGATTGGATTAGCCATGAAAAGCATGTATGGCATGCCAATATGGAGAATATGACACATGCTGAGAGAATGACAACATACAATGAGGCTATTGAGCGGGCTGAATCACTAAAAAAAGAACTTGTGCAGCAGCAGGAAGATGTAGCAAAAAGATGTCAGTATATTCTGGATAATTCAGAAGAAGCACTTGATAGTCATGGTTATTTGGTTAAGAAAAGCGTTGTATCTTTTGGGTTGCGCTGGGCACCTCATCTTCAAGGCATAGATAATGCGCTAATCGTCCCTATTTATGGCTTTAATGACAATGTGTCACTGCAATCGCTGCAAATTATTTCGCCACAAGGAAATAAGCGCTTTTTCAAGGGAGGCAAGAAGGCGGCAGGTTTTTATCCATTGCAGGTAAGAGAAGGTAAGGACGCTAAGATATTAATTGCAGAGGGGTACGCGACAGCAGCAAGTTGGGCAATGATTCAACCAAATGATAGCGTTTACTGTGCGTTTGATGCGGGTAATTTAAAGCAAGTTGCAGTACCACTACGTAAGCGTTACCCATTCAATAAAATTGTTATATGCGCAGACAATGACCGTATGGGTGCAAAAAACACAGGCGTATTAGCAGCCAGAGAAGCAGCCGAAGCCGCAGATTGTGATTATATCGTGCCGCGATTTGAAGACGGTGAAAAAGGCACTGATTGGAATGATTGGCTCAGTGCTAGGGGCATGCTGAATATGAGGGGGCGAGGATGAGTAGTATTAATCAAATGACTAAAGATACAGACCAAATAACGGCAGAACTTCAGGCGCAAAAGAAAATGATTTTACCTGTAAAGCTGGGTGAGTTTTTGAATATACGGCTTAAGCCTGCTGATTTTTTATTGTACCCCATAATAGAGGAACAAGGCTTAGCAATGATATATGCCATGCGTGGTGTAGGAAAAACGCATGTCAGCTTAAATATTGCATATGCTGTAGCAGCAGGTATTAACTTTTTAAAATGGAGTGCCCCGCGTAAAGCTAAGGTTTTGTTTATTGATGGGGAAATGCCTGCTTATACATTACAAGAGCGTTTAAAAAGTATTGATAACGGCAGGCAGCTTGCAGACGATACATTAAGCATTATAACCCCTGATTTATTGGAGGATAAAATATCTCCAGATTTATCAACCATAAGGGATACCAGTTTGATTGAGGATGCAGTTAACGATGCTGAATTAATTATCGTGGATAATATCAGCACCTTATGCCGTAATGGCAGAGATAATGAAGCAGATAGTTGGATACCAGTGCAGGAATGGGCACTTAAGTTACGAGCTAAAGGGAAAGCGGTTTTATTTATCCATCATTCTAATAAGAACGGTGACCAACGTGGAACCAGTAAGAAAGAAGATGTACTCAGCACAGTAATAAAGCTTGAACATGAGGAAGGCTATAGCGCAGAGGACGGTGCGGCTTTTAAGGTAAGTTATACTAAAGCACGTTTGTTTTATGGCGAGGATGCCAAGCCCTTTAAAGCAGCTTTAACCAGTGACGGTTGGGTGTGTGAAGATTTTGACGATGGTATTGATGATAAGGTGATGGCAATGCTCCAAGAAGGGATGAAGCAGATAGATATAGCCAAGGAACTTGAACTCGAAAGATATCAAGTGTCTAGAATCATCCAAAAGCGTCAAAAATGCGATGGAATTATAAGGGGTGTATGATGAGTGAATTGATTAAATTACGAGCCAGAATTTGCCATGCTTTTCTTGAAAAAATAAAAGTAATTTTTGTAAATGTTGCAGTGTTGCACTCCCTTAGGGGCTGCAACATTGCAACAAATCGAAAAACGCTGCAACAAATACTGCAACAGTAACAGGTGAGGAATGTGCTTCAAACCCTTATTTTATATAGGTGTTGCAACTGCAACTTTTTCTGCAACAAACTGCAACTGGATGCTATTTGATCTGCAACAAAAAGGGCTAAATTTGTTGCAGTAATAATTCAATAATATGGTCGCAAAATCTACACATTTTGCCATGCTAAAGGTGACAAAAAATGAGTGAAGTTATAAGACAAAAAAGTATCAATTTCGGGGGTGAGATTCCCTTTGGTGAACCTGAAAATTCGACACCAAAAACACTGGTTGATTTAGTACCATATGGAATAACGCCATTAGATGCTGCCTATGTCAGGGGGCAGCTTATTCATACGCGCTGGTTTTCACGGTATGCAATCATCGAGCAGTATTGCCAAGTATGGATTGAAGAATATTATGCTGAGGATTGTCCAATAAAACGCACCAACTTAGCCAGAAGAAAGGCTAACAATTGGATACGTCAATATCTAAACCAATGATGCAGTAAACAATTAATATTACAGTATTAAAGCTTAACAGGAGTGACTTAAAATGAACGTTCAAAAATCAATCGGTTATAAACTTATACAGCATGCCATCGGTGAACACTATGCGGATGTAGTGTGCGACCTTGCGCAAAGTAATGCTCGTGGAATGATTTATATCCCCATATATACGCAAACAGCCTTGAAGCTTAAGAAGATTCTACCCAGAGAGGTGCTTATACAATTGGTGAGTGAGTTTGGAGGGCAGCGTTTATATGTGAGCAAAAAAGAGCATCACCGTGATAAAAGGGCTTTTGCCAAGCAAAGCATCATTCAATACATGGTTAACAAAGGCTATAGCGAAGCCGAGATTGTTGATATATGTGGGTTTCATAAAAAAACCATTAAGAAGGCTGTGCTGGCATTGTAGTACTTACTGTGTATCTCAACTTTTTCAACTAACCCATTAACTGATTTTTCTCCGCCCTCCCAGTGAGGGTTGGCATGATTAAAGTTTAACCTCTGAAATGAAGGGGTTAAAATATTCCCAAGTCTAAGCTCTTGAATTTGCAGGAGCGTTTAAAGTGGTTATATTGCCTAAATCGACTATTGCACTATATGTTTGAAATTGTCTTAATCCCTTTTGTTGTATACCTTTGAGGGGTGTTAACCTAGTCCTACACCCAGTAATCCGAAAACCCACGCAGAAAGTGTTGTCTGCGCGTATCAAACCTGCGTTGCTACAAAGGCTAGAAAGTACCTTTTAATAAATTGAGAGCCACCTGCTAACAATGTGTTGTGTGAGTGAGTCGTTACAAGCTATCTAATAACATTAAAGGGTACAAATCTGTACCTTGCTTTAATTACTCAGTTACAAGCTAGCTAATAACATTAAAGCTTCCTTTTAAGCCTAAGCTACATTGATATCTAGATGCTTACCAAGCGCCGCCAAAGCCTGTTCTATTGCTTCAATTTTAGAGCGATAACGTAGGTTGAATAATCTATCTAGATTTGATGGCGCGACACCTATTTTACTAGCGATGTCGGTTTTTTTAAGTTTAGACGCTAGCCATTCGTTATAAAGATATACTTTGGCAGCGAGACCAACTGGTAATGTAATGTAATCGACGTCAATATTTTGAGGTATTGGAATGGGTTTTTTATCTTCAATATAAAAGTCAAAAGCAGAAATAAGCGCGTCAACAGCCTGAGTTTGTAATTCGGATGGGTTTTCAACAGTTGTCACTGCCTCAGGTACATCAGGGAATGTCACTAAGTCTTCGCCGTTATTGTCTTTTTGAATATTAATATTATATTTCATCAGCTCACCTCGTATTATTTCAAGTCTAGGTCTTTCTTAATTTTCTCAACCAACCCTTTACCAATTTCTTTTGCACCATGGTCAGGGAAGATAGTTTGGCGCCCATTTAAATAGACTTTGAAATGGCTGCCTTTTGCTTTTTTGAACGTTGCGCCATTGTCTTTTAACCATTTTCTAAACTCACTGTATTTCATTCAATGACGCTCCGCGCTTGCTATGTTTTTATTTTATCAAAAATGATAAAAACGTCAAGGTAAAGTTATCAAAAATGATAAAACACATGCTCAAGCGTGACACTCAGCCTTTAAGGTACTTCCGGAGGCTTGAAAGCGGGCAGGTTTGACATGCGCGAATAGCATTTTCTTACTGCCTAAAAAAAATTGATTTCGTTTCGTTTTGTACACCTATGTAAATGGAAAAGGTATTCAAAAAGCGAAATACCTATCGAATGATATAATTGAGAAAATCTTGGGAAGTACTAAATAGATGGTTAGGGGCACATTGCGATAAGTGTCCCCTGTAATGTCCTCTTGAGTGAATAATCTATTTTTAAATGCTTTTAAATCAAAGTTTTTAGCATGTTCTTTGAGCCTCCCCCGTCGCACCACATAATCATATTATAATGCCTCAAATTATTCGACATTTACTTGCTTATATTGTTTTTTGATATAGTGCACTCGACTTTATAAGTTCCGTATTGAAATTTAAACACTTTTATGCGAGTGTCTGATTTGGGAAAATAAACTATTTCCTCCCAGCAAGGTTTAGGTGGAGGAATTAAATCGCCTCGGTCAGTGTACTTGTTTTCTTTTAAAATAAATCTTTTGCCATATGTGCGAGCCCCGTATATAGCCAATTGCTTTTGCGCTAGCGTGGAAAAATATATAACATTATCTGTGGAACCTAATAGGCATTCATAAAACTTAAACCATTTATAGTGCCATGCATTATTTTCAAGTTTATGCGCACTCTTAATGGCGTTATTGTATTCATTTAAGCTTGTATTAAATTCTGTTATAGATGAGTTTAGCCTATTTAATAACAAAATAATATTTGGGTATTTTAAAGTCATAAGCTTTAACTCTACTATGCTAATGGGTGGAATTAATGTCTCAAATTGGATTACATTTTTAGTGGGGTCGAACCATTGGTGTTCATTATTTAGGTCATTCTTAAGTTCAATCAAATACTTTTTGAACTCAAAGACTCTGGTTAAGATAGTATTTATCATAGCGATATTAGTGCTAATTGAAACATGCTCAGAATTTTTCTGTTGCTTTTTATGAAGTATTATGTTGGCTATAAGTGCAGCAATACCACCAAAAAATGCACCAACAAGCGCACTAAAAAATTCAACCCACATAACGATGTCCTTATTGATTGTGTGAGAGATAAACAGTATTCGCAAGTATAGTAAAAAGCTTAGGTTATGAGTAATACTTAGTGTGTATTAGCTTTAAGTATTATCAATAATTACAGATGTCTTCGCTTTTAATGAGAATTGGTATTATTGGTCTGAGTGTATAAGGAGAAGGGGAAGTTGTTGGATTAAAGTGAGATATAAAATCATCGATTATTAAGACTAATTTATTTTTAGCTTTTGTCTTATCTTTATAGCAAGGGTAGTCATCGAGTGTTTCTCTAGGTATTACAATCTCGATAATTTTTGAATATGTACTTGGCAATCCATCATCCTTCACAGCCCAATCAATATAGCATTTATAATCACTGCCATGACCATTATATTGATGGCGATAATTAGCATGTTTAGGTAAACAAGCGTGATTTTTAATATAATCAATTAGCTCTTGTCCAATACTTTCTGAATTCATAATTTATTCCTCTTGTCTTTGAGCTGGTAATGTAAATTTTGGCACACTATAAATATTAATCCTATCGTTCAAAAGCTTGATTAATTCTCTGATTTTGTGCTTATTAACTATAAGCACTTGCATGATTGGTGAAGCGTGTTGCAGCTCGGGGTTTATAATAATTTTTATATTTTGACTCCGGTTTACTACCCTATGGATAGCCCAATCATATTTTTCAATCACTGGATTGATATTGCCTCCACTGTTAGTCTCATAGTCAATAACCCAGATATCTGCATTAGTTGCTATTATAGGGATTACTATTGAAGGGTATGGTTTATCATCATCTTCAATAGATTGGATTGGTGAGAAATTTTCCATGGTCTGGCATATCTGTTGCTGTGCTTTATAAAAATTATTTCTGGAGTCTGCTGAATCAAAGCATTTATTCGACTTCATTTGATGGAAGTTGCCATTAATTGTATATGGTGCTGACTGACCATCTTTAATATTAAAGTTAAGAACTCTATAGTTGATATCTCTGCCTGAAGCTAGCCTATGTTTTTTAGTAACTAGCGGACATACAACATCACTGGAATAGCCCTCAGTAGTATCATTGTCTTTATCACAAATGCTTTTAGGCGCTTTGACAAGGATTAAATTTGTTCCTTCTTGAGCTCCTTTGCATTCAATTATATAATTTTTATCATAAAAAGCAGCAATGATATCAACTTCAATGTTATCCCTGCCAATGAGCTCCCCCATTCTAATTTCTGATTGTTCTTGTGTATTGATTAATTTATCAATTGATTGACACACCTCGAATTCGAGTAGATAGCCATTTTTGATGGCAATATCTTGAATGATATCAATAGAGTTTTGAGTATTATCGCTATCGTTTGACATGTCCTATCCTTATGCATGAGCTATGAATATTAACTAACTTTTCAGTTCAGATATGAGTATAGTAAAACTGTTAGTCAGTTCCAGTGTGGGCTTGGGTGCAAATGGCATGGTACTATTGCACTGCTAAGTGATATCTTTAAAGTCATTTGTCATTTTGACTATTTGTTAAAAAGCTCAAACTTTGAGGGTCTCTATTGCAAGGGAAATAGTTCTTAGTATTTTTAACGGTATAGGTTATGGATGCATCTTTATTTATTGAGATTCCTTTAATAAATATTTCTTTCAATGAAAAACCCTGCATGAACTGTTGTTTAGTAATATATATGTCATGTATTACACCTTTTTCAGAGGTTTCCCCTATGAGTGGTATGATTTGGATATGCAGATTATTATTTTTGAAACCTGAATAGCGAACTCTCCATTGCTGTACAGTAATTGTATTTTCTATTATGGAGAAAAAATGATTACCTGAATTACTAGGTTTTTCCCATCGCCATCCTTTTTTACTACCTTTAACAGCTACAAATGGTTCTTCTGTCATAAATTTGCCTTCTGTATTAGCAATAACTCCAAGAATCCCAGCATAAAAGCTAGGGCTTGTAAACACTAAAGATGTCATATTACCATCATCATATATGTAGGTGTCACTCCAATCTGATGGATTAGAGGAGCCAAAACCATTTCTCAAGTTTTGAGTATTTATTTTTCTTTGTTGCATAATTATATCTCTAGAAGAGATAAACATACTATCACCTATATTCGAGACTAAAGTATCTTTAGTTGGCGGAGGAGAAAAGGATACACCTTCTTTTAAACATTTAATATTTTTAGTAAGTGCTTTAGGATTTGGGTTTTTGTATGTGTATTTATCAGTAAAAATAGCACATGAGCAAAGAATCAAGGATAAAATGCAAATCAATATGCTCTTCATTATGTATACTCCAATACATATCACGTTGTTATGCAAAATTTTAGACTACATTATTTGGTTGTGCCAGTAGCTATTCAGTTAACAAAAAACTTAGACCATTAACTCTAGTGAACTGAATCACTATTATTGATATTATCCCAAGAGATAAAAGCGTCAGCTTAATTTTATCTTGCACGCCTATTCAAGCAGATGTTGATGATTTGGCGAATGCCTTTTTACCAATATCCTTGCGGTGATATTCGTCTTGCCATGTAATGTTGGCTACTAATTTATAGGCGTGATTATAAGCTTCTTCAATATCACCACCTAATGCGGTAGCGCAAAGTACACGGCCACCATTGGTAACAATACTTACCCCATCGCGTCTGGTGCCAGCGTGAAAGACTTTGCTATTGGCATCATTGATTTGATCCAGTCCAATAATAATATCCCCTTTGTTATAACTATCAGGGTAGCCACCAGCTGCCATTACTACACCTAAGGCTGTATCTGGGTTCCATTGAGTCTCGTATTCATCAAGTTCTTCATTTAATGCGGCAAATGCAAGTTCAACTAAATCAGATTCTAAGCGCATCATAATTGGTTGAGTCTCAGGGTCTCCAAAGCGGCAATTAAACTCTAAGGTTTTAATATCGCCATTTGGCATGATCATAAGTCCTGCGTACAGAAAACCCTTATAGGCTTCACCTTCATTTTTCATACCATCAATGACCGGTTGAATAATGTGTTGCATCACTTGTTGGTGAATTTCATTAGTAACAATTGGTGCTGGTGAGTAAGCGCCCATACCGCCTGTGTTTGGTCCTTTATCACCATCATCACGTGCTTTATGATCTTGTGAACTTGCCATGGCTAATGCATGTGTGCCATCGCACAGTACAATAAAGCTTGCTTCCTCGCCATCAAGGAATTCTTCGATAACAATCTCGCAACCGGCATCACCAAAGCGATTTCCATCAAGCATATCTTCAATAGTGCTTTCGGCTTCCTGTATGCTTTGAGCGATAACAACGCCTTTGCCTGCAGCCAAACCGCTAGCTTTGATAACAATCGGTAAGCTCACTTCTTTCAGATAAGCCTTGGCTTTGTCAACTTCGGTGAAATTTTGATAGCGCGCTGTTGGGATGTTGTATTTGGTCATAAAGTCTTTGCTAAAAGCTTTAGAGGATTCCAGTTGTGCGCATTGCTTTTTCGGTCCTAAACAATTTAAACCATGGGCTTCAAATTCATCGACAATTCCAAGGCTCAAGGGTAATTCAGGGCCGACAATAGTCAGCTCGATTTCATTATCTTTGGCAAAGTTTATTAAATGTGGAATATCAGTCACCGCAATGTCAACATTGCTAACCTTTGCCTCACATTCAGTGCCGGCATTACCAGGGGCGACATAGATGTGTTTGGCATGCTCAGATTGAGCAAGCTTCCACGCCAGTGCGTGTTCGCGACCACCGTTACCAATAACTAATATTTTCATGCAGGATTCCTTTGGCGTTAAGTTTGTAAGTTTTAGATGCTCGTTAGTATATCATTGGGAAATCATTTTGCAGGTGTTATTTGCTAAGCGTATACTGGAGGTGGATATACAAATTAGTGCATAATCATTTGCTGCAACTAAGATGTGCTGTACAATTTAGCAAAACTTGTGAGATGAAATAGATAAGGGATGGCGTGAAGCACAATCATAATTCAAAACACAGTGTGCTTATTATGGCAGGAGGAACTGGTGGGCATATATTCCCAGCGTTAGCGGTAGCAGATGAGCTTAAAGAGCAAGGCATTGAAGTGTTTTGGCTTGGGACTGAATATGGTCTAGAGACTAAACTGGTTGGTGAGCGTTATCCACTGCATTATCTATCTGTTCGTGGTGTGCGTAAAAAAGGCATGCTAAAAAAACTGTGTTTGCCCTTTAGCTTAAGTTATGCGGTCTTGCAGGCAGTGCGAGTTATTCGCAAACAAAAAATCAAAGTGGTTATTGGCTTTGGCGGTTATGCAGCAGGTCCTGGTGGGTTAGCCGCACGCCTTATGCGTGTGCCTTTGATTGTCCATGAGCAAAACGCGCGTCCTGGGATGACCAATAAAACACTCGCTAAATTTGCGCGTAAAGTGCTGTGCGCTTTTCCAACCAGTGCCTTTAAAACAAAGTCAAGTATTGAGGTGATTGGTAATCCGATTCGTGATGAGATAAAGGTGTTGCATGAGCAAAACCATGATTTTTATAAGCATGTATTAAATGTTTTGGTATTAGGAGGCAGTCAAGGAGCTAAGCTATTAAACGACGCGATGCCAGAATTTGTGCGTGATTTGCCAAAGGATGCTTGCGTTAATCTATGGCACCAAACAGGTGAGAAAACGTATCAAGAGACTAAAGATGCCTATAATTCATTATCTCCTGATTATAAATGTGAGCTTAAAATTGAGCCATTTATCAGTGATATGGCAGCTGCTTATCGGTGGGCAGATATTGTTGTTTGTCGTGCGGGTGCTCTAACTGTTTCCGAGGTTGCTTGCGCCGGTGTACCTGCTTTTTTTGTGCCGTTTGCCCAAGCGGTAGATGATCATCAATATCACAATGCGCAATTTCTAGTTCAGGCAGAGGCAGCAATTTGCATCCGTGAGCAGAATTTTAATGCGCAAAAGTTAATGGCTTTTGTGCGTGCGATGGATATGAATCGTGCTCAGCTTGAGAAAATGTCGAATCATGCAAAGGGTGTTGCAAAGTTAGATGCTGTTGCAAAAGTTGTGGCAGAAACTAAAAAATACTTTGCTGTCTGAATTAAAGTAAATAGCCGTATTTAAATCAAGAAATTAGTTTATGCGACAAGATGGCTCAATTGAACTTGAGCTATTGGCGATTCTTGCCGCATTAGATGCTTTTTTGCGCTGGATAACACCTTTTTCATAATGATAATATCACTTAGATTTTGATTAGAGATGTAATCGCTGATTTGCAGTGGTAACTTGATCTTGATTGTTTGTTCGAAGCCTGCGCACTCAAGATAGTTGGCTCCAAAGTGTGTAAACGCATATAACGCATCACAATTAAGATTATCAGCAAGCTGTTCGATATGATTGAGTAATTTCGCTGCAATTTTTTGATTGCGGTGTGCTTTGTGTGTTGTTAATGCTTTAACAATCATGGCATTGTGATAAATTTCGATGTGAGCAACGCCGGCAAGTTCGTTGCGCTTAGTAAAAAAGCCAAAAAAGAGCTGTCTTGGGCTAAAAAACCATTCAGCATTAAAAAAGTTTACATCAGCAAAAAGTTGTTGAACTTGTGATTGATGTGCTTTTGTTAGTGCTTGAATCGTCATAAGGCGCTCCTTTAAGTATTAGCTTTTTTAGCTTTGGGTTGTATGAACTTTTGTTTTATTTCGCCAGGTAACACTTTTAATGCGTTAGAACAACGCGTCACAGTGCTGATGCTGACCCCTAAGTTTTTAGCAATTTCACGCTGAGGCTTTTCACCTAATATCATAAGTTCTGCTAAAGCATAGCGGTTAGCTATCTGATTTTTTTCCTCAAGTGTGAACAAAAAATCCAATAATGTTGTCATTTCAGTTTCATCATTTGTCTGTTGTAACAGTTTAACTAAGTTTTTCCAGTTGGATTCCATGATCATGCGACCAAATCTTTGTATTAGTGTAACGATACATGCGTGATTGTGATCTGTCCAGCTAAAATTGGAAAAATTTAAAAACGCGTTCAGTGCTTGGCAAAATATAATGACATATACCCATCATAAACTAATGGTACTACCTTTAGGAGGATGACTAACCATCCATGGCAGCTCCGCATTGGATCCTTACGCCATCCTGGCTCAGGATGACAAGTCAGAGGCTGTCATTGCGAGCATGGATGCGTGGCAATCCATTTTATCAGGGATGATTGATTTAACGTCGTTGCAAAGCCTATATTTATAAGCTACTTCTTAAGGTAGCGCCATTACATCATAAACCATTTTACAGAATCTCTTGCTTTGCATTTGCCGCGCCTTTACAAAGTTGAATTTTGGCAATAGTCCTAGCTATTACCTGCAATCCAACTTTGTAAAACCCTCATAAACTGCTTTGCAACTAAACACCGCAAAATGATTTACGATGGGCGTAAAAGCTATGTAATAAGCGCTAACAGTATTTGAATATATTCATCAATGCATTTAGAATAACCAGCACTAAATTGTGGTATAGTGCGCGTTAATTGAAAATGTGAAGTTGAAGTGACCAAAGTTGCCACTGACTCAATAGATTAAGATTTGAAATAATCAAAGTAGATAAAAAGGTTTTGTGCATGAATATAGAGCTTGCAAAAGAAAATATGATCAAACAGCAAATACGAACATTAGGTGTACCCTATGGTGATTTGCTCAGTGTGATTATTGACACCCCGCGTGAGGTTTTTGTTCCTAGTAATTATAAAGAGGTTGCATATTCAGAGGTTGAGATTCCGCTTAATCACCATCAATATGAATTAACACCACAAACAGTGACTAAAATGCTGCAATTACTACAACCTAAAAAGCATGAAAGAGTACTTGAACTTGGCTGTGGTAGCGGTTATTTAACAGCACTTTTGGCAAAGCTCACCAAGTTAGTTGATGTGGTCGATCAGCATGAAGATATGTTAAATCATGTCAGAAATGCGCTAAAAACGATTGGCGTTTACAATGCTAAATATCATGTGAATAAAGAAAATAGCGTGGATGTTTTAAACCAGTTGCTGCAACAGCATAATGTTTTTGACTTAGTGATTGTTAAAGAGATGCAAAAATCAGAGCCTACGGATTATCTAAAATATCTCGCTGCCAATGGTAGAATGTTGTACTTTCTTGAAAAAGATAGCTATGCTAAGGCTGTTTTGGTACAAAAGAATGCGGATGGATCTTACCAGCAAATGTCAACGTTTGATGTTTATAAGCCAGTAGGGCAAAAAGTGCAGGATGAAACATTTCAATTTTAGGTAATAATGATAAAAGGTTAGGTAAATAGATGAAAAAAATCACCTTAATAATGAGTGGATTGCTTTTCTTGGGATATGCATCAGCAGAGCCTGCTGATTCTCCGACAAAAACGCAAACAACAACTACTACAGCGAATGTATCACAGACACAAGCGCAAAACTTATCGGATATTTATCAGTTAGCGCAAAAACGAAATGCACAGTATTTGGCGGCAGAAGCTACATTTCACTCTACTCAAGAGGCCGTGCCAGCGGCATTAGGCAAGCTTTTGCCAAATATTACGCTAAGTTATAATGCACAAGGCAACTACAGCTCGACTGCTGATGCATCTACTGGGGCAAAGTCAAAATACTTTACACAATCACCAAGCTTAACAGCAACTCAAGCACTTTTTAACTGGGGTGCTTGGGGTGGTTATAATTATGCAGATTATCAGGCAAAAGCTGATGCAATTACTTTTGTAATGGCGCAAGCAAGTCTGATTACCAATGTTGCCAGTGCTTATTTTGCGGTGTTGCAAGCTCAGGATAATCTAGCATATGCACAAGCGAACCAATCATGGAACAAAGAGCTTTTAAATCAAACACAAGAGAAATACAAAGTTGGTTTATCTGCCATTACCGATGTTCAGGCAATCAAAGCACAATATGAGCAAGCTGTGGCGGCAACGGTTCAAGCAAAAAATGATTTGGCAACATCCTATGCGACATTAAGTCAAATTATCGGTCAACAAGTGACCTCAATTGAAAATTTAAGTAATAACTTCCCGTTTGATAAGCCAGATCCAGATAATATGGATAAATGGATGGATATTGCCTTAAAGCAAAATTATAACATCGTCCAGAATCAGTTTCTTTTGGAGGCTGCTAAGGCGGGTGTCAGTGGTTTATGGGGTAATTTTTTACCCGCAGCAACATTAACAGCCAAAGCTTCAAGAGGACTAAACTATCAAAATACTAATTACACTTCAGGAAGCAATAGTGCATCAGTTGGTGTCGGTGTGTCTTGGAATGTGTTAAACGGTGGCAGTGATTATGCCTCATTAAAACAGCAGCAATATACAAAAGAAGCCTCAAAATATACGTTACTAGAAGCGCAAAGAGCGACCGAAAGCCAGTTGAAAACAGCTTATTTGACCGTTTTATCTGACATTGCGCAAGTTGAAGCTTATAAGCAGGCGGTGATTGCCGCAGAGGCTTCCGTGAAAGCAATGAAAGCTGGCTATGAGGTGGGAACGCATACGATTGTTGATCTTTTGCAGCAGCAACAGCAGCTTTTCCAAGCGCAGCAGCAATATGCACAGTCGAAATACGCCTATATTAATGACTTGCTAACACTCAAGAATACTGCCGGTGTGATTAGTTACAAAGATATCAATGCGATTAATAAGTGGCTAACTGCAGATAAAGTTTCTACTAAAAGTAGTGGCAAAATTTAGTATTAGTTAATAGAAGGCATACCTTAAATGTCAAATAATAAAAAAGACGGCAGACTAAGCTACCTAGAAGTTTTTCTCGAACGCATTGTTTTTGCTAGCCGTTGGATTCAGGCACCGATTTATCTTATTTTGATATTGGTGCTTTTGGCATTTGTTTATCAAATGGCCAATGAAGTATTGCATCTTTTTACCAGTATCAATGTGCTTAAGCCGCATGAATTAATCGTGTTGGGGTTGACACTTTGTGATACCGTTTTAGTTGCAAACCTGATTGTTATTGTTATTATTAGTGGCTATGAGAATTTTGTCTCTAAGATTGACGTTGAGCACAAATCTGGTGAGCCGATTTGGATTAAGCGTTTATCACATACGGGGGTTAAGCTTAAAATTGCAGGTTCAATTGTAGCGATTTCATCGATTTCGTTGTTAAAACAATTTCTAGATATCCCGCAGTTATCAAACCGTGAGTTACTGTGGTATGTTGTATTGCATTTGACGTTTTTAATCTCAGCACTTATTTTGGTGTTTGTTGGGTTGCTAGAGAAGAAAATTAAAGAATAGACATATGTGGTTAAGCGCCTGAATGCAAGGCGTGTCACTAAAAACTACTGGATAGATGATGACAATTAAAAACCGCCAACAGGCAATAGTTGATGATTTTGATTTTTTTGATGACTGGAGTGATAAATACGCCTATCTTATTGGCTTAGGTAAGAGTCTTGAGCCATTTCCAGAGGATAAAAAAGATGAAGCGCATATGGTCAAAGGTTGTCAATCACAAGTGTGGTTTGATGCCATTTTCGATGATGGCAAACTCAAGTTTTATGCGGTTAGTGATGCGGCAATTGTTTCAGGCTTAATTGGATTGTTATTGAAAGTCTATAGCGGATCTACGCCAAAAGAAATTGTAGCATCAGATACTGATTTTATGAGCGAGATTGGCTTAGCAAAACATTTAAGTCCCACGCGCAACAATGGGCTGCATGCAATGATTAATTATATCTATGGTACGGCACAGAAATATGTCGATGTTAGCGCCTGAGGTTATTGTTTTTAGACCTGAACCAAAAGCTTCTCTATTGGTTGATGCACTTCATTGCCATGATATTTCTGCGTTGGCAGTTGAGCCATTTACGATTAAATATATTCCTTTTGAAATAGCGAATGCGGCATATACAGATATTATTTTTACCAGTACCTATGCGGTGGAATCATTTTTCAGTGCTGTTCCTGATCATGCAATAATGGTTAATGCGACTATTTGGGCAGTTGGTAGCGCCACAGCGTTAGCCTTACATAAGCATGGTATTAAGGCGCATTATCCTGATAAAGCCGATTCAGAGCATCTGTTAGCAATCTTGTCAGATACTGATCAATCGCTAAGTGATCGCCATTTTTTGCTGATTAAAGGCGTAGGTGGGCGTGAATTATTAACCAATGTGCTACAACAACAAGCGGCAAGTTTTTCACTGATCAATTGTTATGAACGTAAGCCTTGTGATAAAAGGGAGTTACTAAGGAAAGTGCAGCAGATTGATTGGTGCACTAGGCATCCTAAAGTTTTACTCTATACAAGCTTTGATGCACTCAAAGCATCAATGCCCATTTTTCATATTTTTAGTGATTGGCAGCAAAAATGTACGGTTACTGTGACAAATAGGCGAATGTTGGACTGGGCTAAACGCCAAGGTTTTGTTAAATTATATCTGTTAGAGAATTTAACCCATGATCAGCTTGTAGCACAGATCATTAAGCTACGATAAGAGGATGTGACAGTATGTCAGAAAAAAGAACTCATGAGGGTAACGACGCTGATTTAGCCGAAGCGACAGTTCATGCAAAGAAAGATAATGGAAGCTTGACTGCTGACAAATCTAAAAGCGAGAGTAAAGTGGTAAAGAAGGCTAGCAAGGAAAGTAAAATAAGTTGTTGGCGAGGCTACGTTGCTATTGTCATTGTCGTGTTTATTTTTGCGATTTCAGGCTTGGCAGCAAGTATGTTTGTGTTATATAAGCAGCAAAGCTATAACCAAACGTTGCAAAAACTTGAATCAGTGGTGTCAGCACCTGTTAAGACCGATGATACAGCAGCGAAGCTTCTACAAAGTAAGTTAGACGCTCAGACGGTAAAACTTGATAATCAAGCCAAGATGATCGATGCGCTTGAAGCAAAGCAGGCAAATCAGCAAAATGCGGTCACTGAAGCGCTAAAAGCCAATCAGCTTAATCAAGTGCAACTAGCACAAAATGTAGCACAACTAAAACAAAGTTATTTGCTTCCTAGTTCACAGCTTAGTCAACAGATTCAACAAATGCATAAACAAGCGGTTGTTATTAATCTGCAATTTGCCAAACAGGCTTGGCAGGTTTTAGGTAGTAAAACGCAGAGTTTATTTTTCCTAAATCAAGCAAAAGCGTTATTAATGAATGTTGATGGTGCCGCTAAATGGATGCCCGCTTTAGATGCACTGATTACGCAAATTAATAATGAACCGAGTATTGATGAAAGCTTGGCTAAAATTAATAACCTACAGCAACTACTATTAAGTTTGCATATTCAGCCACCATTGACTTTGGTTAAAAATAATCAGTCAGACAAAAATGATGTGAATGAAATTAATCAAAAGAATACTTGGCAGGATGCATTATCGCATTCTTGGCAACAAATGAAGTCACTTATCCAAGTTGAGAAAATGAAACCTCAGGATCAATTATTATTAAGCCAACAGGCGCAGATGAAAGTGTTAGCAAGTCTCTATCAGTTGCTCTGGCAGTTAAAGCTTGCCGTGATTAATAACAACTCACAGATGCTTACTGAAGTGAAAACACAGTTTAAACAAACGCTTGAGCAGTATTTTAAGACTGATGACTCTAGCAAGAAAATCATAGATGTTATAAGTAAGGTTCACGTTATCAATACCGATGTGATGAATAGTGATATTGATGCATTAACTCATGCAATATTAAAAGGAAGTAACGTTTCATCCAAAGATATTCCGGCAACTGAAACCAAAGGTAATCAGCCATGAAAAAAATCATCTGGTTGGTGTTGGTTTGTGCGTTAGCCGTATTAATTAGTTTATGGGTAATTGCTAATCCTGGGGTTGTGGCGTTTTTTGTAAAAGATACCTTGATCAAATTACCACTATGGCTTTTTGTGGTATTGGTTGTCGCGCTCTTTTGTATTCTTGGTCTTTTATATCACTTATTAAGGCTTGTATTGTTGAGCCCAAAACAGTGGTGGCAAGGTTTGCGTGTACGTAGGCGTGATAGATTGACTTATAAGTTGGTTGAAATGCAAAGGGCATATTTATTAAAAGACCATCATCGATTAGAGAAAAAATATACGCTAGCAAAGCTTAATATGCCTATAGTTGGTGATGGTTTGGTGATGTTGTATTGGCAGAGTTTACTTTTGCAGGGAAAATTTCAGGAACTGCAAAGCATCTTGCAAACTTCAAGTAAAGCCAACAAAAAGACATTTGTTTGGCGCTATTATCAGGCAATGGTTTTTTATAAGGTGGCAGCATTTGATGAAGCGATGCCGTTGTTGCTTACATTAATCAAAGACTCACCAAATAGCATTGAAATTATTGAGGCGTTAATTAACAGTCAGTTGGCTGAAAAAAGAATTATTGATGCGAAAAACACGCTATTAAAATATCATCGAGTTTTATCTTCATTAACTGCTGATAATGCATTTCAGCAGTTATTTCGTCATGCGATTTCCTTACGCGATTTAAATGAAATCTGGCAAAGTGTGCCACGGACACATAATCTGTCACTTGATGCAGAATATGCATATTTCAATCGTTTATATAGCTTGGTGCCGCAAGATGAATTTAAAGAGCGCATGCAAAAGCGCTTGCTTGCATCATTTGATAAACCACTTATTAGCTTATATTTAGAGCTTACAAAAGAGAATGCGGCGTATGAATTTGTGCGTTCATGTTGGCTTAAACAGTTAAAGCAAGATGATCAAAGCTTGAATATCTTGATCATAAGTTTTGCCTTGATTTATCAAGATGATGAATTTGTCGCTGCAAACTTATCCAAGGTGCATGAAAGCGCTTTAACGATAGCTGAACAGTTGAAATATTTATTAGCAAAAGAGCGACTAGCTTATAAGCAATCGATGCCAAATCAAGCACAAAAGTACCGTGCGCTGCATGATCAGTTATTACTGGAGCATTTATGATATATGTTAAACGTTGGTATTTGAACAATCCACTTAGAAATTATAATTATCTTGTTGTCAACGACGTCAATCATAAGGCGTTGATTATTGATCCAACAATGGCGGATCATTATGAACAATTTTTAACTGAATATAATATTGAAGCAGAAGCTATTTTACTCACGCATGATCATGGTGACCATATTGCAGCAGTGGCTGCGTTAAAGGCGAAATACAATATTCCCGTTTATGCACATTTTGAGCATTATCGCGGTCATCAGGTTGATCATTATGTTCAGGATAATGAAATACTGAACTTTAATACAGCGAATTGTCAGGTAATTAAATGTCCTGGACATATTGCCTCGCATGTCAGTTTTTATTTCCCGCAACAAGAGCTTCTTTTTTGTGGGGATACGATATTTACAGCAGGTGTTGGCAATGTCAAAGATAGTACGGCGGATGTGCTGCGTTTATATCATAGCATTGAGAAACTGCGATCACTGCCGGAAACAACAAAACTGTATCCAGCGCATGATTATTTTGAAAATAATTTGTCTTTTGCGCAATCAATTCAGCCGCAAGATAGCTATTATCGTCAATGGTTTGATAAAGTCACGGACATAGCGCCTGAGGATAAACCTATCACAACGCTTGCTGATGAGAATCAAATGAATATTTTCTTTAGAGCAAACGAAAGTGGACTTCAAGCAACTCTACGCCAGCAAAATGAGCATGTCATTGATGCGCAAACAGCATTTTGTGAATTAAGAGCGCGTAAAGATGTCTTCTAAAACTTTGGAAAAATATCAACTTTCTGATCTCTTAGATGTCATGTCAGCATTGCGTGATAAAGATAAGGGGTGCGCATGGAGTTTAGCGCAAACGTGGCAAAGCTTAACAGAATATACGATTGAAGAAGCTTATGAGTTAGTGGATGCAATAGAGAATAACTCAAGTGAAGCGGTGAAATATGAGTTGGCAGATCTGTTAAACCAAGTGGTTTTTTATGCGCAAATTGCCAAAGAGCAGGCATTATTCGAGTTTGGCGATATAGTGGATGCGTTAGCCCGAAAATTGATTGAACGCCATCCAGATGTTTTTGCTAAAGGTAATATCAAAGATGTTGAGGCGCTAGAGCAACAATGGCTAGATATAAAACGGCGTGAACGCGGCAAATTAAACAGTGAGCTTGATGGTATTGCCTTGAATCTTCCGGCATTAACTGTCGCCAAGAAAATGCAAATAAGAGCCTCAGGTGTCGGTTTTGATTGGCAGAAAATAGAAGATGTCTTTGACAAGCTTGAAAGTGAGGTGGATGAGCTTAAAGAAGTGCTATTACATGATCAGCAAAAAGCACAAGATGAGCTTGGTGATTTACTCTTTAGCTGTGTCAATCTTGCCAGACACTTAAAAGCAGATCCTGAGATGTTAATGCGTCAAGCGAATCAAAAATTTGCCAGACGTTTTCGCGGCGTGGAAGCTGCATTAAAAGCGCAAGATCGTAGTATGCTTGATACGGATGCTGATGAGCTAAACAGGTTGTGGGATTTGCAAAAGCAAGTTAAGTGAAAAGTTAATAGCACTACCTTTAGCAGGATCTCTAACCATCCATGGCAGCTTCGCATTGGATCCTCACGCCATCCTGGCTCAGGATGACGAGTCAGAAGGTGTCATTGCGAGCATGGATGCGCGGCAATCCATTTTTGTCAGGGATGGTAGAGTTAAGTTCGTTGCAAAGCCTATATTCATAAGCTAATTATTAAGGTAGTG
Organism: Cysteiniphilum sp. GTC20157; assembly: GCF_055396795.1. Classification (NCBI taxonomy): domain Bacteria; kingdom Pseudomonadati; phylum Pseudomonadota; class Gammaproteobacteria; order Thiotrichales; family Fastidiosibacteraceae; genus Cysteiniphilum; species Cysteiniphilum sp. GTC20157. The sequence continues at coordinate 484,062 of NZ_AP044698.1, forward strand.
CCATTAAAGTGAAAAAAGCTTTTTCATATTACTTATGCGCTGTAACAAGATAAGAAATCCGCCGTAATTTCCTTTGGTAATTTATGTAATCATAATACAATAAAGCACCTGTTTTATTTAAGTTTAAAAGGATCTTGTGTGTCCAATAATTTGTCTTTCTGGCATTTGGTGTTAAATGCTGACATCGTTGTGCAGTTAATTATTTTAATTTTAATCGTTGGTTCTATCTGGTCGTGGGCGATTATGATTCAGCGTTATCAAGTGCTGAAGTCTGCCAAAACTGAAGCAAGAGCTTTTGCTAAGCGTTTTTGGTCGAGTGGAAATATCAATAAAGTCTATCAAGAGCTGCAGCACAATAAACACAAAAACCAAGGGTTATCCTACCTTTTTAGCTGTGGCTTTCGTGAATTTATGCGGTTACGTAAACAAGGTGAATTACATGGTGATGTTGTTTTAGAAGGTGTTGAGCGCTCAATGCGCGTGGCAATGATGCAAGAAAGTGAAAAACTTGAACATCAAATTTCGCTATTAGGGACGATTGGTTCTATTGCGCCTTATGTTGGTTTGTTAGGAACGGTATGGGGTATTATGGCATCGTTTACCGCCTTAGGTGGTGTGGAGCAAGCCACTTTGTCAATGGTGGCGCCACATATTGCTGAAGCCTTGATTGCTACAGCTTTAGGTCTGTTTGTGGCAATTCCTGCGGTGGTTGGTTATAACCGCTATTCACGTTTGGTCGATGGGGTGTTGCTTGAGTATGAAAACTTTCAAGATGAATTATGTACTTTGCTTTATCGCGAAGCGTATAAATCTGAGATAAGCGAGGAAGCATAATGCGTCGAAGAAACTCGCGTCGAACCAAACGTCAAGCGATGGTTGAGATCAACGTCGTTCCGTATATCGACGTGATGTTGGTGTTATTAATCATTTTTATGATTACGGCACCGATGCTAACACAGGGTGTCAAGGTTGACTTACCGCAAGCACAAGCCAAGAAAATCCCACCTTCTGATCAAAAACCGTTGATTGTGACAGTCAATCAACAAGGTCAATATTTTATAAATCGCAATGATGAGCAAAACGCATTAACAGCAAGTCAACTAAGTGAGCTTGTTGCCACGACATTAGCGCAAGATAAAGACAAGCAGATCTATGTGCGTGGTGATAAAAATGCAAGTTATGGTCAAGTGGTTGAAGCGATGGTTCTGCTGCAAAAAGCAGGTTTAGCGAGTGTTGGGTTGGTTACTGATGATCCTAAAGAGTAAGCGACGTATTTATGACCAATAAGTCAAAGCAATCAAGCAAGTTTAATCAACTAAAGGCATGTGTTAAGAGGCTTTATGTGGCGGCCACTGCAACACCTGAGCGTTTGAGCTTTTGCTATTCTGTTTTGTTGCATGTGGCGTTAGTGATTGGTTTAATTATCATTGCCAGTGTTTTGCAAACAAAAAAGAACACGCTTAATCTTACTGGTGGACGTACTGTTGTGACATTGAATAGCAAGGAGATTGTCCAAGCAACAGCAATTTCCAGTGAAAGTGTCGATCAGCAAGTTGCTGCATTTGATCAAAAACAGCAGCAAATAAAACAAGAAAAGCTTGCTAAAGAAGAACAGCGTCAACAGAAGATCAAAGCGATTGAAGAGAAGATTGCAAAAGCACATGCTGCGGAGATAAAGCGTCAAGAGGAATTAAAGGCAAGAAAGGCTGCCAAACAAAAAGCATTAGTAGAAGCCAAGTTAAAAGCAGAGGCAGAGGCGCGAGCTAAAGAGGCGCAAAAGCAAAAAGCCTTAGCACAAGCAGAAGAAGCAAAGAAAGCGGAAAAAGAAAAGCAGGAAAAACAAGAAAAACAGTTAAAAGCTCAACAACAAGCACAAAAGAAAGCACAAAAGATTGCTAAAGAAAAGGCGGAGCAACTAAAAGCGCAACAAGAAGCTGAAAAACTAGCCGAAGCCAAGAAAGCTCAGGTAGAAAAAGAAGCGAAAGAGGCAAAAGAAGCAGCGGCGCGAAAAGCCGCGTTAGATGCCTTAAGGCAGTCTGCTTTAAATGATCTAAACGCGCAAAGTGCGGAAGCCTCGGCGCAAAGCGCTACTGAAAAAGCGCTACAAGCATATGCAAGTGCTTATAAGGCGCGAATTGAAGCGGTGTGGATAATGGATGATTGTCGCAAAATAAGTGCAGATCATTTACCTACAGTAATGATTGTCCCTGGAGCTGATCCAGCAATTTCTGTTTCCAGTGGTAGTAAACAGTGTGATCGTTCACTGCTGTTAGCCTTTAAAAATGCACAAGCTCCAGCGTTACCGCAGGATAAAAAAGCAAGAGAGCTTATTGCACAAGGTATTGATTTTAAATTTGGACAACAAGGGTGATAAATATGCGCAAAATGATACAACTATATTGGTTGCTTTTTTTAACATTGATAGTAGCCTGCTCAGCGCAGGCACGTTTGACCATTAATATTACTCAGGGGGTGTCTCAACAAATTCCTGTGGCAGTGATGCCATTTAATGGGCAAATGATTAAAAATAGTCAGCTGCCAGATGGTATTGCAGCGGTTATTGCTGATGACCTTCGCAATTCAGGGCGTATTGAGCCACAGACGTCAGACTTTGCACAAAAGGTTGATAATGTACAACAAATCATCTGGTCGAAATGGTCAGCAGATTATGTACTTATCGGACAGATTGATAAAAACAATGGACGCTATAATATCACGTATGAGCTAGCCAGTAAGCTCAGTGGCAAGGTGTTAAGTGCACGTAAATTTACCAATCTTCAAGAAAGTCAATTGCGATTATTAGCGCATACCATTAGTAATTATATTTATGAGGCGATTACCGGTAGCAAAGGCTACTTTACATCAAAATTAGCATATATCGATGTTGAGAATCCTTATAATGTAAAAAAGGCAGTTTATCAGCTAGTTGTATCGGATTATGATGGCTTTAATCCACATGTGTTGTTGCGCCAAACCAAAGAACCGATTATGTCACCGACTTGGTCGAAAGATGGCAAATATCTTGCCTATGTCAGTTATCACAAGGGTGGCATGGCAATTTATACGATTGGTGTCTATACCGGTGAGCGTAAAAAGGTTGCGAACTATGAAGGGATTAATAGCTCGCCAGCATTCTCACCCAATGGTACAACTTTGGCAATGGCGTTATCTCAAGGCTATTCTGAGAATACCAATATTTATTTAATGAATTTGAATAATGATAAACTGTATAAGAAGCTGACTTTAAATGGTATTAATACAGCGCCAACCTTCTCGCCATCAGGTAAAGAGGTTGCTTTTGTCTCAAACCGTGGTGGCAATCCACAAATTTATACCACCGATATTGATAGCAAATATCCTGCTTCAGAGCGCTTAACATATGGCACAAAACAAGCGTTTGATCCGCAATACACGGCAAATGGTCAAAGTATTGTGTTTATGTATCAAAAAGACAGTAGCTCAGGTACGCAGATCGCCAAAGTCGATTTAAGAGATAAGAAGATTACGGTATTAACGCATGGTTCAATGGACTCATCTCCGAGTGTGTCTCCAGATGGCAACATGATTATCTATGCACAAGGTCAGCCTTCAGGGGGTGCCAATCTTGCGATGGTGTCGATTGACGGCAAGGTTCAAATTAGCTTACCATCTAACACACAAGGCGCCATTCAATCACCCGCATGGTCACCAGCTGTGTAATAGCGTAACTCCAATAATTAAATTAAAAAACAACTAGAAGCTTAAGGAAACCCAATGAAATTAAGAATTAAAAAGTCCACTTCACTGGCGGCAGCAGGCATTTTGTCAGTATTATTGATCGCAGGATGTGCTTCACAGCGTCAAGCACCGATTGAAGGTATTGGTCCTGAGGGAAGTGCAGGCATGTCAGCACAAGGCAGTGGTGTTGAGACGAATGCGTTAGGGCAAGCAGGCAGCTTAGATAGCCAGAGTATTGCTGATTTACAAAGTCAAATTGCCAATATCGGACAATATACGCCAGCACAACAACAAGCAATGATTGCGGCGTTAAACAGTATGAGCTCATGTAAGACAGTTTACTTTGCCTTTGATAGTACTTCATTAACCAATGATGCGAAAACATGTCTAAATCAAGTAGCAAGTTATTTATTGAAATATAATCAACCACTACGTTTGGCAGGGCATACTGACCCGCGCGGGAGTGAGAAATATAACTTAAATCTTGGGCAGCGTCGTGCTGATAGCGTGCGTCAATATTTACTACAACAAGGCGTTAGTGGCAGCCAGCTATGTACGGTGAGCTATGGCAAGTCGCAACCTGTGGCAGCACCTTCACAATTTTATGGTGAGATGTCAAAAGCCAAAGCACAGCAGCATGCCTATTATTTAGATCGACGTGCTGAACTTGACTTTGGACAAACTTGCGGTTAACTCTTATGTTTCTTTCGTTTAACAAAACCAAAAGTATTGGTATTGGCATATTGGCAATTGCTTTATTGCCTAGTGTCAATTTTGCAAGTGTTGAGTCAGATATACAAACACTACAATTGCAAACAACTAAATTGAATAATCAAGTGCAATATTTGATTAATCAACAAGCCAATGCGAGCAATCAGGACTTTAGTCAAACGCTAGCTGATTTGCGCGGTAAGATTGAGGTTAATAGTTATAAAATAAGTCAACTAAATGATGTGGTGTCGACTAAGTTAGCCGCTTTTGAAAAAGAACTTGAAAGCCTTAAAGCTGAAGTAAATAAGCCATCACCTAAAGAGCTTAAGTTACAACAAGATAATGCAGCCTTTGATAAAGCCAATAAGGCATTATTAGCCAAGAATTATAAAGAGGCTGAGCAATTATTTAAACAGTATCTCAAAGCCTATTACAATGGTGAGCATTACTCCGAATCATTATATCTATTAGGGCAAATATATCTTATTGATGGCAATATAGATGACGCTTATGCACAATTCAAAACGATTGTCACTCGTTATCCAAAAAGCATTAAAATTGCGGATGCCACTTATGCTTTGGCATTATTGGAGTTAAGCAAAGGTAATACCAAAACAGCAAGCACCTACTTAAAACGTGTTGTCGACAAATATCCATATGTGGCTGACAAAGCAAAAACACAACTTGCTAAATTAAAGTAAGTATATACCCATTTTCACCTCCCCTTGCGGGAGAGGTTGTGCAGCTTATGCTGCGCGGCTGAGGGGTGATTAAGTTCAACTTATTCTTGATTCATTGTATGACTTAATGTCCATTAAAGTTTTGAGCCCGTTGCGCAAGGTAGTCAAGCAAGCATGTAATGCATCTATTAATTACACGTAATTAACTGTTGTTTTCGTAATTTTTAATTTGATTCAATTCATCTGTATATTTGCTGCCAGATTGCGCTAGATAAAACAAGAGAATCTGACTAACATATTTGTCATTTGAATGAGTTGCTGTTTTAGGAGTTTTACTTGTCACACATAGAGCGTGCATTTGGCAAGGTTGGAGTATTGTATGGCGGATGCTCTGCTGAACGTGAGGTGTCATTACGTTCAGGAGCTGCAGTCATTGACGCATTAGAGAAGCTTGGTATTGATGTGGTTGCCATTGATGCTTCAGGTAAAGAGTTAGTTAATCAGATTGCCAATGCTAGTCTTGATCGCTGTTTAATAATGCTACATGGCGGTGATGGTGAGGATGGACATGTGCAAGCCTTATTGCATCAACTTGGTATTCCATATACCGGTTCTAATACACTGGGATGCGCTTTAGCAATGGATAAAATGCGTACCAAAAAACTATGGCAAGCCGAAGGTTTGTTAACACCTAAGTCAAAAATAATTGATGAGCGGCTTGATGTATCGGGTCTTAAGTTTCCATTGGCAATAAAACCGACAACCCAAGGTTCAAGTGTCGGTATTCATAAGGCATTATCAATAGAAACCTTAGTTGAAGCATATGAAGATGCCGCGCAATATGGTGAGGTGATGGCAGAAGAATGGATCGAAGGCAAAGAGCTTACTGTTTCGATCGTTGATCAGGTCGCGTTGCCATCTATTTGGATTGAACCAAAGCTTGAGTTTTATACCTATGAAGCTAAGTATACTAAGGAAGCTGCGACTTGCTATCATTGTCCAAGTGGAGTAACAGCAGACATGGAGCAAAATCTTAAAAGTATTGCACTGAAAGCATTTGCAGCGGTAGGATGCAGTGGTTGGGGGCGTGTTGATTTTATGCTATCTACAGATAATGAATTATACCTGATAGAAGTCAATACAGTGCCAGGAATGACCAACCTAAGTTTAGTGCCGCAAGCAGCTAAGGCACATGGTTGGGATTTTGAAACCCTTGTACTTAAAATACTAGAAAGCTCATTATGAAACTAAAGCTATATATCAAGTCAGCCTGTTTCGTCTTAATTTTTGTCGGACTTTTGTTGGGTGTGCGCTATGTGTTTAAGGAAAGTAGTGCGCATTTACAGAAAGTTGCGATTGTCACAAAAGGCGAGCTTGATTATATCTCAAAGCCACAGATTATTGATTTGATTAAACCCTTTCAACAAGACACGTGGTGGGAACTTGATGTTGAGAATGTGACACAAGCCATTCAAGCATACCCAGGCATCAAAGAAATCAAAGTGCAAAAACAGTGGCCTGACCAACTAGTTGTTGAATTAACAGAGTATCAACCAAAAGCCTATTGGAATTCGCGCAATGAAATACTACTTGAAGATAAAGAGGTTATTGCACCAAAATATTTCTCAGGCATAGGAAATTTACCTGTTTTCTATGGGCAGAAAGATGATATTGACACAATAGAAAAGACTTATGAGCATTTGCAAAATATAGCGCTAGATAATAGCTTTAGCATTCGTGATATTAGTTTCCAAGGTAATCAATGGCAAGTGACATTAAATACGGATGTTAGAGTATGGCTTGGCTCGAGTCAGATCGAGCAAAAGCTGTTACAGTTATTACAGAACTATAAAAGTATTGAAATTCCTAAGGGTAAGAAATTAGCGACGGTTGATATGCGTTATCATAGTGGTTTTGCTGTTGGCTTCAAAGCGACGGATAATGATGCTCAAAAGGCTTAAAATTAACAAAAAATCGTAAGTTTACCGTATAAGCAAGATTCAGTTTTGCCGAATTTATGTTAGAGTATACAGCAATTTGGTTGAAACCCTTAGCTTAGGTTGGTTTGCCCTTGTTTTTGGTTGAAAATGATACATGATATCATTGAGGCTCAGGGTAAGTAACAAAAGAATGCGACGTAAGTTAAAACACTAAAACTGGAATGAGTATCTAGAATATGTCTGAAATCGTGGAAAAGAAGATATTATGTGCCATTGATATCGGAACGTCAAAAGTTGTGGCTTTGGTGGCAGAGTTAAATGAAGATGAGCAGATCAATATTATTGGCATTGGTACACAGCCTTCAAAAGGCCTTAAAAAGGGTGTGATCGTCAATATTGATGCAACGGTTAAAGCCATTCAGAAAGCTGTGCAAGAAGCGGAAGATGTGTGCGGCTTTAGCATCAAAGAAGCTTATATTGGTATTGCTGGAAGTCATATTCGTAGCTTTGACTCACATGGTGTTGTTGCTATTGAGAGTGCAGAGGTATCACAACGTGATCTAGATCGTGTTATCGAATCAGCAAAAGCCGTGCCAATGCCCGCAGATCAAGAGATTTTGCATATTTTGTATCAAGATTTTATGATTGATAATCACAATGGAATCAAAGAACCATTAGGTATGTCTGGTGTTCGTTTAGAAGCCAAAGTTCATATGGTGACGGCTTCTTCAAGTGCTGTGCAGAATATCAAAAAATGTGTGAATCGTTGCGGTATTAAAGTTCAAGATATTGTACTTGAACAGCTTGCCTCAAGCTATGCCGTTTTAACCGATGATGAAAAAGAGTTGGGTGTTTGCTTGATTGATATCGGAGCTGGAACGACTGACGTGGCTGTATTTGTCGAAGGAGCGATTAAATACACTTCAGTTATTCCAATTGCAGGAAGCCAGATCACTAGTGATATAGCGCATGCTTTGCGTGTCGCGACAGATACTGCTGAGCGGATCAAGATTCAATATGGTTGCTCAATGAGTAATTTGGTTAAATCGGATGATGCGATTGAGATTCCAGGACTTGCGGATCGTTTAGCGCGACGCGTGCCGTTGCAAACACTAGCCGGTGTTATTGAAGCAAGAACGGAAGAATTGTTTGGTATCGTATATGAGGCGCTAGATAAGAATAACTTATTAGAAGCAATTTCAGCCGGTATCGTTTTAACCGGTGGTGCTGCTAAGATGAGAGGTATTGCGCCATTAGCAGAGGAAATCTTTAAAGTGCCTGTGCGTATTGGAGGTCCTACTAATATAACGGGTGTTCAAGATGTACTACATAATCCTGTGCACTCGACAGGTGTTGGTTTAATTAAATATAGTCATATGCAGATTGAAGAAGGGCAGCTGATGTATGAAGAAGATGCTGAAAGCTCTGGTATGTGGGGTAAAATGAAAGGTTGGTTTGGTAAGCATTTTTAATATTTAAAAAGCATTTAAATAAATGTAGTAAGCCTAATAAGAATTAAGAATTAAGAATTAAAATACAGTGTTACAAAAGGAGTCCATTACATGTTTGAAATTTCAGAATCGTTGACAGACAATGCCGTTATTAAAGTCATTGGTGTTGGAGGTGGCGGCGGCAATGCTGTTGAGCATATGTTGACACAAAATATCGAAGGCGTTGAATTTATTTGTGCCAATACTGACTCGCAAGCGCTTAAAAATTCAAGTGCGCGTCATGCGATTCAAATCGGTAATGAGTTGACGAAAGGTCTAGGCGCTGGTGCTAATCCTGAAGTGGGGAAGCGCGCGGCACAAGAAGATCGTGCACGTATTCAGCAAGCACTAGAAGGTGCTGATATGGTGTTCATTACCGCAGGTATGGGCGGTGGCACGGGTACGGGTGCTGCTCCTGTTATTGCTGAAGTTGCTAAAGAAATGGGTATTTTAACCGTGGCTGTGGTCACTAAGCCATTCCCATTTGAAGGGCGTCGCAGAATGCAGTTGGCTGAGTATGGTATTAGCGAATTATCACAAAGTGTTGATTCATTGATTACCATTCCTAATGCGAAATTACTGAGTGTGTTGGGCAAAAATATTAGTTTATTAGATGCATTTAAAGCAGCTAATGGTGTATTGCAAGGTGCGGTACAAGGTATTGCTGAATTGATCACACGTCCTGGCTTAATCAACGTCGACTTTGCGGATGTGAGAACGGTGATGTCCGCAATGGGTGTGGCAATGATGGGGACGGCAACGGCAGCCGGTGAAAATCGTGCACGTGAAGCAGCAGAAGCCGCTGTGGCAAGTCCATTATTAGAAGATGTCAACTTAGCGGGCGCTAAAGGTGTGCTTGTTAACATCACGGCAGGTATGGATATGTCTATCGGTGAGTTTGAAGAAGTGGGCGATGTGATTAAAGCGTTTACTTCAGATCAAGCAACTGTTGTTGTCGGTACGGTGATTGATCCAGATATGTCGGATGAGTTGCGTGTTACTATTGTGGTGACTGGTCTTGATACAGCTGATGAGCATGCGAAATTTGTCAGTGGTGCGACAGGTCAAAAATCAGCAAGTCCTTATGGTCGACAAAATGTATCATTTAAATCATCAGAAAATGGTGCAAATACAAATAATACGTTAAGACGTCAAGCACCATCAGTTGAAGCGCAAGAAGTTGAAAAAGAACAGAAAGTGGCAGCTGAAGGTGATAATGAATATTTAGATATTCCTACTTTCCTACGTCGTAAGGCGGATTAATAGAGTTTGGCAAGTTATGCACAACGATAAATTATATGAAACCAAAACAGTTTGAAGATATTATGAAATCCGAAAATCAAAAGTGTCCCACATTGACGGGGAGATCGGTTTGAATTGGGTGAGGTTTTGTTTATAGATGATGAGGTCAAGAATGAAATTTTTTATGATTGAATCGATTTCACGTAAATTATTTATACTTTTTTCAGCATTTGTTTTTACAAGAGCAGTTATGACTGTTTTGTTAAATATACAAAGCCTATCTTTTAAGGTAGATTATAATTCTAGTTTTATATTGAAATACTACGCATTGATATTTTCACCATTATTGCTTTTTTTAATTTCCTTTATTTTTTATTTTTATAGAAAGCCATTGACTGATTTATTAGTACCATTAAATATAAGGATTAAAAGTATTCATGAACTAAGTGCATTTTCTTTTTTTGTTATGTCTCTATTTTATATATCTATATACGAAGGAGTATTAACAATTTTGTCATTACCTTTAAGTTTAATTAATATATTTTTAAAAGAAAATGAATGGTCAAGTATGAATTTGTATACATTACTAAGTTTTATTGTTTATTTATTATTAATATTCTCGCCAAGGCTACTTTTGATAAATAATGTAAAGGAAAGTAAGTAAAAAATATTATGACTTCAAACAAGCGAGTAAGGAATGACTGTCTCAACGCCAACACATCAAAAATGACATTGGAACCTAATACTTGTGACTTTCAAATACAAAAAGCACACCTCCTCTGCGCATTCACTCTGGTACCATCAGCGCAAAACAGTTGGGGACGCTCACCCATGCAGCTTAAGCTGCACGAGCAATCCCGCAAGTGGAGAGGTACTGACGGATGCAATTTGAGATCATTACTAAGCAGGATATCTTTATTTCAGTGACTACCGCTGAGAGTACTACATCTTTAAAGCCTGATCGGGTATGATAGCTTATCTTTTTATAAATCAGATTGCTTGTATGTCAAACACTCAAAAAATCGTTCTTGTTGATGGATCATCTTATCTTTTTCGTGCGTTTCACGCCTTACCCCAATTAACCAATCGCCAAGGTGAACCAACAGGTGCAATCTTCGGTGTAATCAATATGTTAAAAAAATTGCCTAAACAGCTAAACACCGATCATATTGCTGTCGTATTTGATGCTAAGGGTAAAAATTTCAGGCATGATCTTTACCCTGAATATAAAGCCAATCGTAAGGCAATGGCGGATGAATTAAGAGCTCAAATATCTCCTGTACATGAGATGGTGCAAAAGCTTGGGTTTCCATTGATCGTCATCGATGCGGTTGAAGCCGATGATGTCATCGGTACATTGGCTAAACGCTTTGCCAGTCAAGGGCATGAGATAGTCATTTCAACGGGTGACAAAGATATGGCGCAATTGGTTGATACGCATATCACCTTAATAGATACCATGAAGAATGAAATCACTGATCGCGAAAAAGTCATTGCTAAATTTGGCGTCACCCCTGAACAGATTATTGACTATTTAGCCTTGGTTGGAGATACATCAGACAATATCCCCGGTGTGCCAAAGGTTGGACCAAAAACGGCAGTCAAATGGTTAGCAGAATATCAAAGCCTGCAAGGAGTCATCGATAATGCGGATAAAATATCTGGGAAGGTTGGTGAGAATCTAAGGGATAGTATTGGCTTTCTGCCACTGTCTTATCAGCTAGCTACGATTAAATGCGACCTAGAACTACCATATAAAGTTCAAGATATGCTTTGTGTTAAGCCGGATGTTGGTTACCTTAAGAAAGCGTTTACACAATATGAATTTAAAGGTTGGTTGCGTGAGCTTGAGTATCAAGCAAGTATTGTGACTGATGCTCCAAACAATCCAGTGGAACCTGTTGATGCTCAATCAACCTTAAACTATCAGGTTATTTTAACGAAAGATGATTTCAATGCCTTTTATGCTGAATTAGCAGAAGCTGAAATTTTTTCTTTTGATACCGAAACAGATTCTTTAGATACCTTTAATGTGCGTCTTGTTGGCATGTCATTTGCATTAAAGCCACATCACGCGGTCTATATTCCATTGCAACATGATTATGAAGGTGCACCAATACAATTACCTCTAGAGTGGGTTGTTAATAAAGTTAAGCCGATTTTAGAAGATGACCAGGTTGCTAAAATTGCCCAAAATGCCAAGTTTGATTTAAAAGTTTTAAGTAGTGTGGGCATTAATGTAAAAGGTGTTAAATATGATACGATGCTTGAGTCATATGTGTTAAATAGCTCAGCAACAAGGCATGATATGGATTCATTGGCTAATCATTATCTACAAATTAAAACAGTCAGTTTTACAGAGTTAGCAGGTAAAGGTAAAAACCAACTTACCTTTAATCAGATCGATATTACTAAGGCCGGATTTTATGCCGCGGAGGATGCCGATATTACCTATCGTTTGCATGAGCGTATCTGGACTGAATTAAAATATATCGACAGTTTACGCCAGTTGTATATCAAAGAAGAATTACCGGTGAGCTTTGTTATTGATCGCATGGAACGTATCGGTGTAAAAGTTGATGCGGACTTGTTAAAAGCGCAAAGTGCCTCACTCACGGCAAAAATAGCTCAGTTAGAAAAAGAGTGTATTGAATTGGCGGGGGAAGATTTTAATCTATCATCACCCAAACAATTGCGTGAGATTCTCTATGATAAGATGAGTTTACCAATCTTGAAAAAAACACAAGGAGGGCAAGCATCAACCGCAGAAGATGCACTTCAGGAGTTGGCAGAGATATATGACTTGCCTAAGCTTATTATCGAGCATCGCCATTTAGTGAAATTAAAGACAACCTATACTGACAAACTACCATTGATGATCAATAGCAAAACATCGAGAGTGCATACTTCCTATCAGCAGGCAGTGACAAGTACGGGGCGTTTATCATCAACTGAGCCTAATCTGCAAAATATCCCGATTCGTTCAAGTGTTGGGCGCCAGATTAGAAAGGCATTTATTGCTGAGAAAGGTTATAAGATACTAGCCGCTGATTACTCACAAGTAGAGCTTAGAATCATGGCGCATTTATCACAAGATCCTAATTTGCTTCATGCATTTCAGCAAGGTTTAGATGTGCATCGTGCAACAGCAGCGGAAACATTAGGTATTAAGCCGGATGATGTGACACCCGAGCAACGTCGTCAAGCTAAGGCAGTCAATTTTGGCTTAATCTATGGCATGGGCGCATTTGGTTTGGCAAAGCAATTAGGTATTCCACGCGGCGAGGCACAGGAGTATATTGATATCTATTTTGCGCGTTATCCTGGGGTTAAGCGCTATATGGAAGATGCTAAGGCGTATGCTATGCAGCATGGTTTTGTTGAGACGATTTTTGGTAGACGTTTGCATTTGCCTGAGATTAATTCACGTAATATGGCAAAAAGGCGCGCGTCAGAACGTGTTGCTATTAATGCGCCGATGCAAGGTTCAGCCGCTGATATTATCAAGCGCGCGATGATTTTAATCGATGAATGGATAATCAAAGAAAAAATTGATGCGCGAATGATTATGCAAGTGCATGATGAGCTAGTATTTGAAGTCAAAGAAGATCAAATAGAGCAAATAAGCAAAGAGATTAAACAATTTATGGAATTAGCCGCATTATTACAAGTGCCGCTTATTGTCGATGTTGGCATTGGCGATAATTGGGATGAGGCGCATTAAGTATATTAAAAATAAGTTGCATCAGCTAGCACCTCTGCCCTTGTGGGAGAGGTCGTGCAGCTTAAGCTGCGCGGGTGAGGGGGTAATTAAAACTCAACTTATTCTTCCATCATTACTAACGATCTTAAGCTAAGAATTGTTCAACAAGCTCACAGGTATACCAAACCCCAACACCACTGATTTCAGTAGGTATGGGTGCTAGTCCATCCTTATGGCGGCATGAAGCCAAATCCATATGTAACCAACGAATGTCTTTACCGACAAATTGTTGTAAGAATTTAGCAGCCAAAATATGATCAGCATTACCTGTAACATAGCATTGTTTTAAATCCGCAATATCCGAGTCAAGTGCCTTAAGATAATGTTTATCCATTGGGAAAGGCCAGACTTTTTCAGCGCATTTGGCGCCATATTTAACTAAGTTTGGTTGCCAATCATAGTTATTACTAAAGATGGCGGAGTATTCAGTGCCGAGTGCACGCACCGCAGCACCTGTTAGTGTCGCATAATCAATGATCATTTCAGGTTTATCTTGGCTTGCTAAACATAAGGTATCAGATAAAGCCATGCGCCCTTCAGCATCGGTATCAACCACTTCAATTGTCTTACCATTTAAGGCTGTGACCACTTCATTGGGTAGGAAAGCGCGCTCACCAATGTTGTTGTTGGTGATTGCAAGATAACAGTGTACTTGATAAGGCACTTGCAAGAGGCTTAATGACAGCAAGCTGCCAACAGCAACCGCGCTGCCCATCATGTCATCATTCATGCCATACATATATTGTGGTTGCTTTAAGCTTACGCCACCGGTGTCAAAGCAAATTCCTTTGCCAACCAAAGCAATTGTTTTATTATAGTCTTTAGGCGTATAGGTTAACTTGACAATGCCCGCAATCTCAGAGGCGCGTGCTACCGCACTAAAGGCACCAGCGCCCATTTTAGCTAAGGTTTCTTTGTCATAGAGCGTGTATTGCCAATTCTCGCATTTGGCGATATCTTTTAGTAGGTTGATATAAATCTGCGGAGTTAAATAATTGGTTGGGAAAATAGTTAGGCGGCGAGCAAGAGCATTACCTTTGTGCTTAGCAAGTACATCGAGAAAATCACTTTCGCTATAATCGCCAATGATCTCAATGCTAACCTCTTGTGCTTTATGTTCACGTTTATAATTAGGCATCTCTTCAGTATGTGCCAATAGTGCGCGCATGCAAGCCTCAGCTGTTGATTCGACAGCATTTTCGGCAAGGAAAACAATATGCTTGACCTTGGCGATATTTGTACCTTTAAGTAGTTCAGATAAATCTTTAAGCCATAAATAGAGCTCACATTCGCCAACATTTTCTTTGATGATAATGTGTGTGCCTTTGGCATTGGGTAGTTGTGTGTGATAGCCTTTTTTGGACTTTGGCGCTTGAGATTGTTTGCGTGCGTAAAGGAGCTCTCCTGAAGGCAAACTTTGCCATTGTACTTCGTTATCGGCAATCGCAATAATGAGATCTGCACTATGGTGGTTTTCATCAAAGTGAGCGGAAAAATGTAAACGTGCTGATGTTAATGTGTGTAATGAATGCATTGATTTAACCTTGTTGAGAAATCTTGTCAGATTACAGTATAAACACACTTTTAGGTAGTATGAACCAGAATTACCTATTTTTCGTAAAACTGCGTGGGAAACAGCAGAATTATGCTTGCAAAACTAAGATGATGGGCTAAAATAGCCGGAAGTTTAAGGGCTCTTAGCTCAGTTGGTTAGAGCAGCGGACTCATAATCCGTTGGTCGCAGGTTCGAGTCCTGCAGGGCCCACCACCTTCAAATCCTTTTCCCATAAGCTTTTTAGAGAAATTAATTGCGAAGCTTTCAAAATAAAATTTAAACTATAGGTAACGTATAGGTAACAAGAAAAATATTGTTACCTGAGAAATATCCACTGCAGGTAACAAAGCAAGGTAGCACAACTGATAAAAATTTTGATTTAAGATAACTGATGGTATGAGTTGAGTTTGTGTAAATTTTAAATTTTTGCTACACAAAGTTATTTGCTGTAGTTGGGCTATTAAACAAATCATCCTCGGCAGTTTTCCAATCGTTACTGCAATATTCTTGATATTCTGCATTTTGATGTTATCATAAGGGATAACATTGTAAGAGGATGATTGTGATGTCTTGGGTTGTAGAATTTTATTCTGGAGTTGAAAGAAATGTTTTAGAACTTCCAGTTAAGCTGCAAGCAAAAATGTTAAGATTGTTTGATTTAGTGGAAGAACATGGGGCGCAGTTAGGCGAGCCTCATACTAAGGCGTTAAGCAATGGCTTGTTTGAGCTGAGAGCCAAAGCGTTAGAAGGTATCGCTAGAAGCATATTCTGTTATGTTGATGGTAAAAAGATAATAGTTTTGCATGTTTTTGTAAAGAAAACCCAGAAAACACCAAAGAAAGAACTTGAGGTAGCTATAAACCGAATGAAGGAGGTTAAAAGTGAATCTTAAACAGCTAAAAGAGCAAGCTTTTAAAAATGATAATGTCAAGCACGAATACAATAAGCTTGGTGCGGAGTTTGAGTTGATTAATGAGTTAATACATCTTCGTAAAAAATCAGGTCTTACTCAAGAGCAAATAGCTTTAAAGATGGGCACCACAAGAAGTAATGTGTGTCGGCTAGAGAAGCTTGGAACTCACCCAAAAGTCAGCACTTTAGAAAATTATGCCAGAGCTTGTGGATTTAAGCTTGGATTCAAGTTTAGCCACTTATAATTTGGTGACCAAACAAATCATCCTCGACAGTCGCCCAGCTGTCGCTGAACATCTTTAACGCGTCAGATGTTTGCATCGGTTCTGCGGTTGATTGTCGTAAAACATCACTTGGTGCAGTCACCGCTTGCGCACCAATGTCCATGCTGTAGTAAATGTCATCAATGCTTTTTTTTATGCTTGCCATCATCAGTTTACTTTTGCAGTTAAAGCTTTTGACAATATCAGACATGCGTTGAATTTCTTTTTGCCAGTCTTGATTTGATTGTTTAATATGATTTAAATATGGCGCAATGTAGTCAACGTTGAGTTTGCAAGATGTAAGCACCTGCGCGGCAGTAAAAACAGCTGTTGATAATACGGGAATGTTTTCAAGCTCTTTCATAGCCTTAAAGCCTTGCTCATTGGCTTGGATTTTTATTATAAAACGATTAGATATAGTCCTTAGATGCTGAGCTTGAGCAATAATCGCATTTGCATCAGTTGCGGTAACCTGAACGCATACGGGGTGCTTATTTACGGCAAGCAGATTTTGCAGCGTAGTCAAGGGACTGTCTTGACTGTTTGCTAATATCTTAGGATTAGTTGTGATGCCATTTATTAACCCTATGGCATCAAAATATGTAGCGTCTGTTAAGTTTGAACTGTCTAGCCAGATTTCCATAGTGTTTCCTTAAAATTTATGTGGTTTGATTGTATGCTAAGGTTTGATGTTGCTTTATATTTTTCCATATGCTTAGTGTTGCTACAGTTCCGATTATGCCAATGATTGAACTTAAAGCGATTAACCAAAATGGTAGCATTATTAAATTTGTAGAGTCTAAAATGAGTATTGATAACGCAGGAACTGGCGCGCTAAATATTGAATAGCTAAGATTGTAGGATAGCCCGATGCTTCTACATCTAAAGTTTGCTTGAGATATTTCGGCTATTATAACAGTGTAGGTTGATGCGAGCATTCCAAAAAAGGCAAAAATAAGCATTAGCAAAAGAGTGTTTAGATATCCATCGATCAGCTGATTGTAAAATATATAACTGAATAGGCAAATCAATACAACAAAGTCATCATAAACTTCACCTTGACCAATTTCATATAAATAAGATGCGACAAAGAAACCAATAGCAGTAATGGCTTTAATTCCCTCAAAATTTTTAAGTCTAAACTCTTCCCAGCCAAGCTCACCTTTGATAAATTTAAACACACCCTCAATACGAGAGCGCTTTAAATAGCAATCATATACGTTGTAAACGTCATATTGATTCACAAGTTGCTTATTCGTGATTAAAAGCATCGGTTCATCAAAGGCTTCTCTAGACGCCTGTGAAATCACGATATCTTCACCGGCACTTAACTGTTCAATCGTTTCTTTTGATAAGAACTCTGGCTGCTTGTTGCTGTACAACTCATGACTTAATAAATCAATCTGCTTGTTATCTAAATTAACGGCAATTGTATTGAAGCTGCTGTAGCCATTAATGGTTTTCTTATTCAGATCCTTTACTTTTCCTATAGGCTCTGCTTGCTTGGTATATTTTTTGCGTATCTCACTAGGATCATGAATCAAAATAACATTATCGGCAGCTTCGTATTTCTTGGCTGTTTCAGTACATAACACTTCACTAATTTGCTCAGGGTCAAAGTCATTTAGCTTATTGTCACCTGTAATTGTCCGTCTCAATTTTTCGTACTCCTTTTGGCTGCTACTGATTGAGTAAAGGTTTAAGCTGCCATGCTCTAAAACTTTTTCCAGTATTGTCTTCACATTTTTTAAAAGACACCTTTGATGCCATTTTGTTTAATAGTTTACTCATGTGGTTACCAAAAGTAGTGTGCGCCATCCTTGTGATTCCTGTTCTTGTATCATTGCTACGGGCGTATTGTGCACACTTTTAAATTTTTGGGGAGTTTTCAGTATTTTACAAATTTTGAAGGTGCGGAATCAATGGAAAATAAAGTGACAGCTTGATATCCCCAGAGTTTATTCTAAAGTAGCGAGCAATCAGCTTTTGATAGTTGATAAGTTGTACACGATAGGTTGCTATCTGGGTGCTTGCAAAGTCCTCTAAAGACTCATTGCTCAGTGGTCTAGCAAATTTATAATCAATAATATGATATTGATCATTCTCGATAATAATTCGATCAGCTATGTGTTTTTGAGTTTTGCCAAAGCTAGAATGGAGTATAACTTGTTCATGCATGCCGGAAGCAGTAAGAATAGAAGGATATTGCGTTAGTGTATTGGCTATTGCCTCTTTAGCTAAAGCATATGATTGCGCGTGATTGATTTTGGTAATCGCGTGTTGATGCAAGCAAAGTGCAAAATAATTTTGCCAATGGTTGATGTTATCTTTGGAGCTACTTAAGTAATTAAACAGTTGATGCAATGCCGAGCCGATTTGACGTTCACTACTGAGCACTAGTTCACTAAGATCAGGGTGATTTAAATCATCTGCTTTATCTGTTTCAAGTAATGTTTGATAATGTTCAAAGTTGGGTACGGTAGTGGTTGAGTAGCTTTGGATTTGCTTGATTACTTTATAGCGTGGGCTTGGCTCTTTATCAGCTGAAATATCAGTATTTGAATCCTCACACGTCACCCAAGGGAGATTCAGTGGAGCTAGAAGTGCTAAAAAGCTATTATTAGCAGCTTTGATATCATTGCCATTGTCAGTAACCGCAGTAAATAAAAGCGTTGATTTCGCGCGAGTGACAGCAACATATAAGAGCCGTTGCAGCTCATACTCAGCACGCTTTTTTTGCATGCTTTGGATGACTTTGAAAAGTGGCGGTGTGTCTTTGTCCCAGCTATGTTTAATAGGGCTTAGTAATAAATGATCTTTGCCATCGCTCAAGCGTACCGTATCATGCAAGAAAAGGGGGGTGCCATCTGCTTTGCCGCGCTTATCAAGTTGCGGCAAAATCACAAAATCAAATTCCAAACCTTTGGATTTATGGATAGTCATAATCAATACATTGCTTTGTGATGGACTACTAACGAACTTGCGTTTTAATTGTGCGACAAAGCGATCAAATTGTGCAATAGCCGTTTTGTCGTCGGTTAAATGATTTTGCAAAAGGTTAATAAAGTTTGCAAACAGCGCATGATCTTGATGAATACTAAAGCCATCGAGTGCTTGCCAAATAATCTTTGAGCGCGCTATCAAACTGCTGCGCACACCATTAAAAAAAGCATCGTTGATCCAGCTTATAAAATAAAATGCTTTTTGTTGATGAGGGTGTGTTCGGTGCGTACCAAGATAACGTGCTAACTTGTCATAAAACGAATGAGGTATCTGACTTTGTTGCTCATTTAATTCTATTTTTTCAATCGTTTGCAGTTCATTTAAAGAAAAGCCAAACAAGGGTGACTGTAATAAACTCACCCAGTAAATAGACTGCTCAGGATTGTTTAAAAGTGCACAAAGGCACAATAGATCCATAATCATTGGTTGGTGGTAGAATGTTTCTATTTCATTTTCAACAACGTCAATCCCTTGAGCTTTTAATTCAGGCACAAGATGTTTTAAATGGCTGCGAGTACGCACTAAAATAGCAACTTGATGATCTGGATGTTTATTAAGATGCGTTTTGATACTATCGGCAATAAACAATGCTTCTTGTGTTGAATCTGCAAATAATCGATAATTAATAGCCTCTTGATTAGTCTCTTGCGATAACGTTGTTGCCGGCGCGTAGCTAATGCCACCATAGTTTCTATCATCTTCTTTAGGAAAGATGCTGCAAAAATGATGATTCACCCAATCAACAATTGATTTGTGTGAGCGAAAATTGCAATCAAGCGGTAGAAAATCAAGTGCTACTTGATTGATGCCATGTGTTTTAACATCTATAAATTGATTAACCTCCGCTTGGCGAAAACGATAGATAGACTGCATTGGATCACCAACAATAAACAGTGTTTTACTATCATTGGGTTGCCACTCAAGCGTGAGCATTTGCAGTAACTTAAATTGTAAAATTGAGGTATCTTGAAACTCATCGATCAAAAGATGCTTGATTTGGTGATCAAGATAAAGCATCAAATCAGTTGGTGCCTCACTGTTGCCAAGGGCTGATAACGCTTGTAGCGACACTTCATTAAAATCAAGCAAAGCGCGTGCTTTAAACACAAGCTTTAAATATTGAACCAAGCGCAATGCAATACGCGCGATCGCACTTAATATCAGCCACTCTTGATCGTTTAATAATAAGTTTTCATACAGACGGATTTCAGCAACTAATGGATAAATGTGTAATATACTGTTATCGCTAAACGATTGCGTATATTCAATAAGCCATTGGGCATAATTTTTTGCTTTAGCATCTTTGGCGGGTAGGCCTTGTCTTGCATTAAAAGTTTTACGAAAAGTATTGTCATTGGTAAAAAGCAGTTTAATGAGTCGTTGCCAAAAGATCGGATTGTCTTGATCTATCAGGGTGTCGTTATGTTTATTATCACAAAATGCCAGTATTTCATTTAAGATCAATTGATTTTGATCGATGTTTAACAATGTACTTAAGCGCCGTTGAAGCTCAGCAAAAAGCGCTGTAAAGCCAGACTCAATAATTGTTTTACTTTTTTTGCTGTGTGTTGTATCGGTATCTATCAGTTGAGATGATAGCAAGATGCCAAGCCATTGCTCGCGTCTTGAGAGCATACTGCTAAGCAGGCTCTTTACGCGAGTAATATCATTATCAAGATGAGCTAACAGATCATGTAAATCCTGATAATAAGGACTTTGTTGTTGCGTGTCATTGATAAAATCATCAATGGCTTGTTCATACAACAGCTCAGGGGCGTCACTAATCTCGGCATTAAATGCTTCATCGGTTTCAAACACGAGTTGTTTGGATAGGCTCTGACAAAATGCATCAATGGTCATAATGCGCAAGCGCTTAGGACTCATTAACAGCTGCCATTGTTTGCATTTGTCTTGTAATAGGGCTTGTTGGGCAAGCTTAAAAGTAAGCTTCTTATGTGGCTCATCTGGTTCAGGATTATTTTGTGCCGCTAAGAGGGATTGATAAATCCGCTGCTGCATTTCATTAGCAGCTTTATTGGTAAAGGTTAAGGCAATAATTTCCTCAGGTGCTTCAACATGAGCCAGTAGATTTAAATAACGTTGTGTCAAGGTCTCGGTTTTGCCAGAGCCTGCAGGTGCTTGTACGATAAAGGATTTTCTGGGGTTCAGTGCTTCATTGCGTGCCGCAGCATCATTAGGAATCATAACTGAAGGAAGGTTTGTTAAATTGAGTATTATCCTAATCGATTCTTATGCTTTATTCATTATTGTTACTGCGTTCATTTTTCAAATGGCGAATCTGTTCACTTGGAATCTGTAAAGTTTTAGCGACAACAGAAATCGGCACACCCATTTTAAGCATTGCCATAGCGTCATTATAAACGTGTGTCTGTAATGGCTGTGTATTGCATCCATTTTGCATATCCATAATACGATCTCCTTTTTAATTGTTTAAAACATAGTAGCGTAAAACTTGGTAGTATGCGAATAATTTTAATTCAACTCAGAGGTGATTTTTGTCTTTGAGAATTTCCCTGCAATGAATTAACGATCAGTTGCGTTTTAATTAAGTAGTCAGAGACAGTTAGTTTTGTGATTTTATGTTGTGTAACTCATCAAATAGGGCAGCTATTTGTTGTTTTATTCAACAAATTGGCTTACTTTTTGCTAGATAGTTCCACTAAAAGTTAGAGAAAATGTTCAAACGTATTTTAAAGTTAAATTTACCAGAGTGGCAGTCAACTTTCCTATGGGGAGCGCGCCGCATTGGTAAGTCATTGTAAGGGAAAGATTATTTAAGCGTTGAGCATGAGTTCACCCAGTTGGTTATGGTTTTTAACGCTCATTTTTAATTTGATATCGTGTCACAATTTCACCTTTAATAAGGTGTGATTGGATAATGTCTTCAAGCACTTCGGGAGTGCATGAGTGATACCATACTCCTTCAGGATAAACAACAGCAATTGGCCCTTGTATACATATGCGTAGACAATTGGCTTTGGTACGATAGATTTCACCAGATTGCGAGAGTTTAAGCTCAGATAGACGTTTTTTCAGATAGTCCCACGCAACGAGTGATGCCTCTTTATTACAGCATTTATCAATACTTTGGTCACAACATAAAAAAATATGGCGTTTAATATTATTCAAACCTAATGTTTGCGCTTTTTGGGTTAATAATTCATCTTGCATAGCAATCCTTAAAAATTTAAAAGGGAATCAGGTTGAATAGTGGAATAAGAATCGGCGTTGCCAATGTTAATACAAATCCACTACTAATGGCGACAGGTACGGCTTGAATGCCGATATGATCTTTGATTACAGGTAGACTAAAATCCATCGCTGTGGCGCCACTATAACTCACCAGTTCGGTAGGAATACGTTTGGCTAACATGGGAATTACAATAATGGCGATAATTTCGCGTGAGAAATCGATAAAAAATGTCATCGTGCCAAAGTGAGCATCAATCAGCTGAGCATTTAAGATACTGGCTAAACTATACCAACCAAAGCCACTTGTGAGCATGAGTGCATGTGATAATGGAATATCAAAGAAAACGCCCAAGATGGCACCAACAGCAAGGGAGCTGATCATTAAAATAATCGCAATCATAATGCCCGTTTTATTCTTGAGAATTTGTGTCAGTGAATGACCTTCACGCCGCATTTGGATCCCAATAATAAATAAAATAAGAATTAAAATACCATCAATAATTAGTCCGATATGCACAAGGGGTTTATTGATAAATAGTCCAACTAAAGTACCAATGACAAGATACAATAGGTATTTACAACTGGTCAGTATGGGTTTCAATGGACTTTGTGCTTTGACCATGTCGTGATGCGCTTTGATTGCGCGCTTTGGCTTTAAGCGCAAATAGCCATAGACTGCTAACACGTTGATAGCAAATAATGCGGCAATAAAGCTTAAGGTAATGCCAAGCATGGAAACAAGCTCACCTTGCAGTTTGTAGATAAGCTCGCCAAAGTTATAGCCCATGACGGCAATAATCAGGCTAATCATCGCTGACAGTAGTTTATTCATCAGCTTGTTAGATAAGACTTTCAGGTCAATAAAATAACCAAGAATCAATGCTGATAGAATAATAAGTGCTTGAATCATTTATTCACCACTGATACTACATTGTTTTATGAGCAGTGAACCACTTTGAATGCGTGAAAAAGGCTCAATATCATCACCCATTGCAATGATGTTTTGTAGCATATCGCTTAGATTGCCGGCAATGGTGAAGTTATCAATCGGATAGCAAATTTCACCTTTCTCAACATAATAGCCCATCGCGCCTTGTGAATAATCACCCGTGGTAATATGAAAGCCTTGGCCCATGGTTTCATGGATAATCACGCCCTTATCGATCGATTTAATCAAGTCATCATACGATTGCGTACTGCTGCTATGAACCGTTAAGTTACTTATGCCACCGGCGTTGCCTGTGGTTTCATGCTTTAGCTGGCGCGCGCTATAACTACTTAATAAATAGCGATTCAAAACGCCATGGGTGATAATCGGGTTTTCACCCAGGTTCACCCCTTCGTTATCATAAGGTTGATTGCCAAGCGCTTGTGGAATATTAGGGTTCTCAATAAGGCTAATATCTTCAGAAATGACGGATTGATTAATTTTATCCAAAAGGAAAGTATCTTTATGGTATTGGCGTTGTCCTTTGATGGCGGATAATAAGGCACCCCAAAATGAGCGGGCAATAGCTGGCGACAGCAGAATGGGCAATTGTTGACTTTGAATGCGTCGCGGGTTCCTGCGATTGAGTGTGCGCTTAAGTGCGAGCTTAGCAATGTGCTCAATACTCGGCAGTGTAGTAAAATCATGCGCGCTATAGTAAGCATTATCACGCTGCATTCCATGATTATCTTTGGCAATAAGTCCCATGCCAATACTATGACGTGTTTCAGGATAAACATGCAAAAAACCGTGACTATTAGCAAAGCCATGCAAAATCTCGAAGCTGTCGATATCAACACCTTCAGAATGGTCAATATCATGATTCTCTAGTGCAATTGCCTCGCAATGCTTAGCATGATCAATGAGTTTATCAATGCTAAAGTTTGCAATCGGTTGGTAAAGCTCGGGCATTTCAGGTGGCGTGCATAGAAAGCGCTTATCGATAACTCCGGCAAAAGGGTCTTTCTCGGTAAAGTTAGAGATAGTTTTGGCATTATCAATAATGGATAGAATACTTTTTTCACTTAGGTCAGAGGTTTCAGCGTAGCCAGTTTTTCCTTGGTGATAAATGGTGACGCTCAACTGTTGGGTGACATTATACTCCAAAGTTTCGGTCTGTTGATCGCGAACGGCAATAACATGTCCTTGGTCATAACTACAATTTATTTCAAAAGCATCGATATTTTTCTTATGCAACACGCGACTTGCAAATCGAAGGACATCTTGTAAATAGCGCTTTTTATCGAGAATAGACATGTTTAGTAATATTGAAATCTTTAAAGTTTAATGTATTACATTATCAGCAATTGCTTAAGATAAGGCAAATCTTGATTGCCGCTTTTTTATGCGTTTTGACGATTTAAAGGGAATTATTTTTTAGCAAGGTGAAGGGCATCTGCTCTTGGAAGAAGGACAAACATCTTTCCTAGGTTCTTCATGTGCCCCGCGTAATACTCAGCTTCTTCACCGCTGCCCCAAAAAACATCACCACGAATCGCACCACGAATCGCCCCGCCAGTATCCTGAGCAATCATTAAACGATCGAGTTTATGTGTTTTATTGTGATTACCTTGATAGGTTGTGCTTAACCAAACAGGTGTCCCATATTGATAGAACTTGCTGTCAATGGCAATGGAATAACCAGGCGTTAATGGCACGCCTTGGGCACCAATGGGATTACCATGGCTAAGCACTCGAAAAAAGACAAAAGAAGGATCATAGTTTAAAACCTTATCGGCATCTTTTGGGTGTTTATATAGCCATTTCTTAATCGATTGCATGGTGATATCTTCGCGGGGCATGAGTTTGTTTTCGAGTAAATAGCGACCAATTGGGCGGTAAGGGTGACCATTTTGACTGTCGTAACCGACAAGAATGCTATCGCCATTAGTCAGCTCAATACGACCAGATCCTTGAATCTGTAAAAAGGTGCGCTCAATACGTGAACTCACCCATGCAATGACGTCTTTTCGTGTGAAAAAATTATTCTTGGCGATCTCTTCACGGGTGTAAAAAGGTGTGAATTTCCCATTAACCATGCGTCCGTACTGTGTGCCTGAGGATGTCTTTTTTTGGATTAAATTAGCAGGTGTTTTATAAATAGGGACTTGGAACTCTGCTGTAGGATATAGGCTGCCTGATATGGCTGGCGCGTAGTAACCAGTAAAAAGACCTTGTGATTCATCATTATAACGCACCAAAAAAGGGGAGAAGTTTTGTTCAATCATCTCACGCGCACGTCGATCGGTATGCGCTGATACGGCTAATATATTTTGGCAGCTACCTTGCCAGTCTTTATTATAATTATTGTTTTTAACAATGGCTTTGCACGAAATCTGTAGTGCTTGATAGGCTTGCATCTGATCGCCACAATCCCAGTCGGGTAGTGCTTGATAGGCAACCGGTTCAAAGCTAATACTTGTATTTGCCGATAAACACAAAGGCAAAAACGAGGTCAATGTGCTTAAGCAAAGCAAGTATTTTATTCGCATAGACGTATCTAAAACAGGCATTTATATTTTAAGATGTTGCTATTGTCGCGATCTACCGCCAGATGTCAAGTGTATTTTTTGTGATCATATCCTAAGTTGTTTCTGTCAGTAAACAATCTCTTTTACTACTACTATTCTAGAAGTGTTGTGTGCTTATTATACGAATCTACCTACTATTAATTTGCTGATAAATCTTGAAAATTTGAAAGCTTCAAGCCATTATTTTAAGAGGATATGAACTTAACGGTCAAATAAGGAGTTCGCATGTTGAAAGGAAAATTTTTGCTCACCTTTGATTGGGTTGTTAATTATTTTAAATCATTTAACCAAGCTGCAAATAAAGATAAAAAGACACTTGAGCGTCTGCGCTATATTATGAAATTAGCAGCAGCACGAGGATGCAAGTCAAGTTCGATGTTTTTAGAGAGGCTATGCCATACAGTGTTGCCAGTGACTGAGATTCGCAAAGGTGCCAAGCGTCTAGCGGGGTTTGTATCTCCTGAGGAGATGAAACTGTTATTAATCAGTGTATAAGCTTAACAATAGACCTTAAACCGTTTTAGGTGAGTTTGGCTTGATATCCCATAATTTTTCTAGTTGATAAAATTCTCTAGTTTCTGCTTTCATAATATGGACAACGATATCTGCCAAATCAACAAGAACCCAGTCGCTCTTAACTTCACCTTCGATACCTAAAATTGTGACATTATTTTTCTTGGCAGTCATCTCAAGATTACTAGCTAATGCTTTGGCATGTGTACCTGAATTTGCAGTGCAAACCACGACATAGCTCATCAGTTCAGTTAAATGCTCCACATTCATAACCGTGATGTCTTCAGCTTTAACATCTTCTAAAGCGTTAACAGCTAGATCTAGAATTTCTTTTGTTTCCATAATTTGATAGGATGCTTTGTCTATTTTCAAAGCATAGCAGTTTAGTCGAAGTTGAAAAGACAAGCAAGCGGTATATCTCATTGCCAAAAACTTAGTTACAATGTGAGTCTTTGTTGTTAGGAGCCCCACCTGTGAATAAGGCGACAACTATTTGCTACACCCCTGAACAGCAGGCGATTATTGAGCATAGTCTATCTCAGCATGCATTAGTTTCTGCAGTTGCAGGTAGTGGTAAAACGCAAACCTTAATTGCTCGCATTGAGTTCTTACTGAAAAATAACGTTAATCCAAGTGAGATTTTGGTGTTGATGTTTAACAAGTCTGCAGCAAACGACTTCACGCGAAGATTGAACGCGCTGAATATTAATGCAGTTATAGATATCAAGACCTTTCATGCGTTGGGGCTTAAAACAGTTGGTTTCTTGGAGAAAAAGGGATTATTGTCAACAGCGCAACTCATTGATAGAAATAGTATGCTTGAGAAGCTGGTGCGTGAAGCACTACAGAAAACCAATCAGCTACTTAATGAAAAAGAACCGATAACGCCCGAGGTTATCGATCGCTATCAACAATATATTGGGCTTTTGAAATCAAGTTTGGATCTTAAAAAGATGCTAAAGCAGGTAGAGCAGTCTGAAGAGAGCAAGGTGGAGAATTTCTTTCGTTTTTATGAGCAATTAAGAGCACATTATCGTTGGCGAACATTTGATGACTTGCTATACGAGCCTATGAAAGTATTAACTGCCAATAAAACGTTAGCAGCACGTTTTGGTAATCGCTACCGCTATGTCATAGTTGACGAGTATCAAGATATCAATGATGTACAGCAGTCATTACTTAAATTGATTTCAAGTAATGCGCAATCGGTAATTACAGTTGGCGATATTGATCAGACAATTTATGAATGGCGAGGTTCGCGCCCTTTTTATATGCTCAAAGGTTTTGCACAGGATTTTAAAAATGCCAAAACGTATACTTTATCGCTGACATTCCGCTATGGTCATTTGTTGTCAATAATGGCAAATGAAGTGATTCAACATAATAAACAACGGTTAAAAACATTATGCTTCTCAGCGCCTGAAGCAGCGAAGAAAACCGATGTCAATATCATCAGTAAAAATAAATTGAAGGTATTGATTCAAGAGGTTGCGAAAAGCATTCGTAATGGTCAATACAAACTTAATGATATTACCGTGTTAGTCAGAAAATATAGCTCAGGTGTGCTGCTAGAGCTATCTTGTTTGCAAGAAGGTTTGGATTATCATATTGCCGGAGGTCAAAGCGTCTTTAAACTGCCGTTAACACAATCGATTTTTGGCTATTTATCATTGGTAGATAAAAGTAAATATTTTCAGCAATTGCCAGAGCAGATACGCAAAGAAAAAGTTGTGCAAATGTTGTCATTTCCAAGTTTATATCTAAATATCTCGCAACTGGAGTGTTTAAGTGAGTTACTCAGTGTAAATCCATTAAAACCAATGATGGCATTACAAAACTTCAAACAACAATATGACCTGCCGTTTTATCAAGTATCACGCATTAAAGAGCGTCTGGAGCTTTGGCAAGATATGCTTGGTGTTAAGCCAAAAACGCCAGCGTCAACAGTGGTTAAAATGCTATATACACTATTGGATCTTGCCGCCTATTTGGCAAAAAAAGCAGCAGTGAGTCCTGTCTACACCGACAGTGATGTTGCTGATGCATGGCTTAATTTTAGCTTGGAAACAAAGCAGACAATTACTGAGTTTTTAGATCATTTTAATGCTTTGCAGGTGCAGGCAAATCTATCAAAGCATGATAAAAATGGATTGCTTATTAGCTCGATTCATAAAGCAAAAGGGCTACAGTGGCAGCATGTGATTCTATGTGACATGACAGAGCAAAGCTTTTTTAGTAATACTAAAGACAAACCGCCTACACCTGATGAAATAGAAAGTGAGCGTCGTTTATTTTATGTGGCAATCACGCGCGCAATTTCAAAGCTAAGTATTGTCGCAGGCAATGATGTTGCTAAACTTAATAAATGGTTTTTTGAAGGTATCAGTGGCGCACCACAAGGTTTACGCAAAACCAATTCAGTGCGATTCTTATATGAAAGCCATCTGCATCAATGTGAGATGTTGCTAAAAGCACACTTAGATCAAGATCAGACCGCTTTAAAGCAAAAGTCAAAACACAGCGTCCCTATGGCAAATTATCTTAAGAAGTTAGCAGCAGCAATACAGTAAAGAAAAATTAACATTAACGTGCGCAAATTTCCAAACCACTGAAGAAGAAAGCGACTTCAACAGCAGCTGTTTCTTGCGCATCTGAGCCGTGAACGGCATTGGCATCAATGCTATCAGCAAAATCAGCACGGATGGTACCAGCTGCAGCTTCTTTAGGATTAGTAGCACCCATTAATTCACGGTTTTTAAGAATAGCATTTTCACCTTCTAATACTTGAATCATCACAGGACCTGAGCTCATGAATTTTACAAGGTCATTATAGAAGGGGCGCTCTTTGTGCACGGCATAGAACTCACCGGCTTCTTGCGCTGATAATTGTTTCATTTTAGCGGCAATGACTTTAAGACCTGCTTGTTCAAAACGTGAGTAAATTTGACCGATGACATTTTTAGCAACTGCATCAGGTTTGATAATCGAAAGGGTTCTTTCAATAGTCATGTGTATTTTCCTTATTTTATGTTTGATAAAAGTCTTGGGCATTATACAAATGAACGAAGGGATTGCAAGATTAAGCTGATGGCAAAGGAATGAAAAGAAATTTAAAAATATTTTGAATAAGTTTGCGCCACGACAAAACTATTATCTGCAGCCTTTACCGTTTCATTGGATAAATTAGCATGATAACCTGCAATACGCGCGCTACTGCCTTGGTTTTTAACCTCAAAATGATAAACAATCCCATTAATCTCACAGCTGTACTGGGTTGTGCATTGAATATTGCCAAACACGCCACCAAGTGCCTTAATGGTTTGTGCATAGTCATAGTTATGCATATGAATGACATTATTCACCGTGGTGTGATTAAGTGCTAAATATTGATTGTAATTGCTTTGTAGTTCAACCTTTAAGTTCTCTGAGATTTTCTTATAAGCTTGAAATTTAGCAAAGAAAATAAAAGCCATATACAGTAAGACACCAGCAAGGATAAGTAGTACCAAAATGGCAACGGTTTGCTTGCCACTAGAGGCCTTCTTGCTAGTTGTCGTTGTTTGTTCACTCATGGGATATCCTTAATTAATACCAAAATATTTATTATAAAGTGCGTTAATTTCTAGCCAACGATTATCATCATAAGGTAAAAGATTAGATGCCAAATAATCGCGCTCACTATTAAATGAAATCTCATCACCATCAGCAGCGTAGACTGCTAAGATCTTAAGACGAATATTTAGATTCTTAGCATCGCTATTTAACGCCTCTTGTAAGAGGGCTTTAGCTTGAGTAATATCATGTGTTTCAATTAATTCATCGGCCTTTTTAAGCAGAACTGCAAGTTCATCTTTGGATTTCTTTTTGGTAGTCTTTTTATCATTTGATGCGTTAACTGGTGTGTCGATATTAACCTTTACCTCAGGCTGTCTGGCATAAAACTGCTCTTTTAATAGGCGTTTATCGTCATTTGATTTTGATGATTTACGTTTATAACGGCGACGCCATACCAACAGGGCAATAATGATAATTAATAGAATAATATACCACTTACTACTATAGCTTTTTGTTTCAGTAGTGACTGTGGTCTGTGTGTCACTGGTGGATTGAGATTGATTGTCAGTATTTGCTGTAGGAATAACAACACCCTCTTGTGTGTTTTCTCTGGTATTATCTATCGAGCTATTAGCGCTACTAGATGTGTTGTTACTAGACACTACTGTGGTTTGCTGATTATCAGAAGTAGGTGTGTTGGTATTTGCGCTCTCTAGTCCCTCAGTTGTATTTGGTGCGTCAACTGTTGGCTTAGTTTTAACTGGAGCGGGTGTGGGCGCTTTTGGCGTGAGGTATTGTGTATGTCTTAGGTTATAAAGCTTTAAACCATCTTCAAGTTCTGCCTTGGTGCTTGGAATTAAAAGCTTCTGATTAACATTAACAATATTATCATTAATTGAAGGGCTTTCTTTAGCATTGATCCCTTTAATCGCGGCAATCATATCTTTGTTAGGAATGCCTGAGATACTGTGTTTACTGGCAATGCGCCACAGTGAATCACCTGACTTAACGGTATAGGTGGTAATCGCAAAGCTTGGCACAGTAAATGCCGCAGTCATTAGAGTAAGTGATTTGAGATAAAGTCTGGTACTTTTTTTCACAGCCTCTCCTTAATATAAGTCATCAATCTAAGGCGTGATTGTAATCGAAAATAGCAGCAATGACTATATGCTAAGCTTAATATGTTTCAAGCGCACACCCACGAGAAACAAACAAAAAACATAACTAATACTTCCAATGCCAATAATAATCAATAAATTTAAAACGCGGGATTCAAAGTTCAGTGCTAACCAATACCCTATATCCTGTTTAAGATAATACAAAACAAAAAACATAATACTTGAGGCGATAATGGCTCTGATAATAAGAGTGAATGTCGCAAGATCAAGGCGCACATGAGTAATACGCCTTAAGGTTAGATATAACAACCATGCATTGATGCTGGCAGTAATGGTCGTTGAAATAGCTAATGCCAGATAACCTAAATGGTGTGTTTTAAGAATTAGAATGAATAGGATATTACTTAGAATATTACAGATAATGCAAATCATACCAATTTTTAATGCCGCTTTGGTATGTCCTTTAGCGTAGAGTGCTGAAATAAATACTTTGATAAGCACAAAAGCAATGAGTCCAATGGCGAAACAGATCAAGGCACGTTGCGATTGGATGACATCAAAGGCACTAAATTTGCCATATTGGAATAGCGTAATTAGAATCGGTGCGGATAATACACTCATCGCAAAGGCCGCAGGAATTGTGATGATAAGGCTAAGCTTCATCCCCCAATTAACGATTTGACTAAAATTGTGTGCTGAGGTTTTGATATTACTTAACTTGGGCAAGATGGCTGTGGCAATCGCAATGCCAAAAATACCTAAAGGAAACTGATTTAAGCGATCAGGGTAATAGAGCCATGACAAGCTGCCAACAGTTAAAAATGAGGCAAAGATAGTGTCAAGCAATAAACTGATTTGCACGACTGAAGCACCGAAGATGCCGGGTAATAGTGATTTTAATATGCGCTTTAAATGGTAACTGGGTTTTCGCAAAATCAGTGTGAGCCTAAATCTCAAACGGCGTACACATATAAATAGAATGGCACTTTGAATGAATCCTGCGATAAACACACTCCAAGCAACGGCGTAAATAGGCGCTTTAAAGTGTGAGGCACTTAGAATAAAGATTATCATGCAGATGTTTAAAATACAGGGCATGAATGCGGGGATATTAAATTGTTCATAACGATTCAAAAGAGCGGAGAAAAGAGCAGAAATGGAAATGAAAAACACGTAGGGGAACATGATTTGTAGTAGCTCTTTGGCAAGGATGAATTGCGCTTGATCATGATAAAAGCCAGGGGCGAAAATCATCACCCAAATGCTGGCAAAAATAATACCTGTTAATGAGATCAGAAAGCTTGCTAAGGCAATAATGTTGAGCAAGGTAGAGAATAAGTAATTTAACCGTTTATGAGATGATTGTTTGCTTAAGCTTGGCACAAGCACCTGTGTCAATGATCCTTCGACAAACAAGCGGCGCATAAAATTAGGGACACGAAAGGCAACCAAAAAAGCCTCCATCGTTGCAGTAGCACCAAAGTATTTAGCAAAAAGCATATCGCGAATAAATCCGAAAATACGCGAGATGAGTGTGATGAAACTAAGGGTAAACGTTGATTTAAATAAAGGTTTGTTTTGTTTTCTCAAATAAATGCCCTTACTAATCACTTAATTACTAGGTGAATATAAATATTGTGGATTGATGCTGTTTATTATCATTTATAAAATCGGCTTTCGCATTACTTGTCATGATTGTATGGGGTAATTATGATTAGGTCAAAAAAATTGTATTATTATGTTTGCGAACTTGTTGAGTCTAAAATGAAGATTTAGAAGATATTGATCATACTAGAGCTAAGGCATATACTCGTCAAGCTAATGGTATTTGTAAGCGCTTTTATAAAATTAATGAACAGAGTATTATGATGTTATGTTTTTCAAGAAGCTTTATAGCTATGTTGAAATGATGCAAAAGGATGTTTTGTAATGAATAATGAAAAAAGTATTAAACAAATGAATAAAGCTGAGTTGTTATCTATGATTTCTGATCTTGAGGAAAGGCTTAAAAATATAAAAGATATTAATCAGGATCATGAGAAAATATACTCGAAGTGCCATGATTTTTCCAATATGTTTGAGTGTGTACAAAACGTGCATAATCAAATTATACAGCTAAAAGATGACATTGATAACAATGAAGTTAAGAGAAAAATTTCTGAAATAGAAGCTGCATATGATCAGATAGTGCATTACGAAGGAAATGAAAATTCTATTGAGGAGCGTATTGTTGATTGTGAAAAAGTTGTTGAAGAAAAAAAGAAATCTATTGATGAGATTCATGAAAATATAAATACCTTACATGAAGATATAAATAATACTATGGATGATATTAAGGAGTTTGAAGATCGTATTTTACATCCAGAAAATGGGTTAGACGCAATTAGTTATAACCCATCAAATACTATGCAAAAATTAAATGATTTTGTGAAAAATGATAATGATCTTCATTCAGTTTTAAAAAAGAAAGATGATTCTAACGTTGCCAAATAATCCATATCGATTGGACTTAATTCAAAAATATAGTATATTTACTATATTAAGTATAAGCATACATTCATATGAAAGAAATAATTTGGCTAGGCTCATCACTGAACGACCTGAAAAACTTTCCTGAGGAAGTGCGCTCTGCAATGGGTTATGCGCTGCACTTGGCACAAATAGGTGAAAAGCATCACCATGCAAAACCATTGACAGGAAAACAGTTTAGCGGTGCAGCAGTGATCGAGGTAGTTGAAAACCATGATGGTGATACATATCGGTGTGCTTATACGGTGAAAATTGGTGAAACACTTTACGTGTTGCATTGTTTTCAGAAGAAATCTAAGCGCGGTATATCAACACCAAAGCAAGATATTGAAATGATATTAAAGCGTTTAATTGAAGCAAAGCAATTGGAGATTGATCATGACAAATGAAATTAAATATCACAAAGGCTCTGGCAATGTTTTTGAGGATTTAGGTTTTAATGATCCTGTTGAAATGCAGGCAAAAGCACAGCTAGCGCTCAAAATAAGTCAGTTACTTAAAGAAGAAAAAATTACGCAAGTTAAAGCCTCAAAATTAACAGGTGTTGCACAGGGTGATTTATCAAAAATCGTCAATGGTAACTTTGCAGGCTTCACAATTGATCGCATGTTTAGCATTCTTTTGAAGCTAGGGCAGGATATTGATATTAATATTCATCCTGCTAAAAATTCGCCATCAAATATCAATTTTGCGATGGCTTAGATTATCTCGTTCTTAAAACTTCGCGTTACCCGGTGTGCGTGGAAATGGGATCACATCACGAATGTTTGGCACGCCCGTGATATAGCCTAATAGACGTTCAAATCCAAGCCCAAAGCCACAATGTGGTACTGTGCCATAGCGACGTAAATCACGATACCAATATAAGCCTTCAGCATCGACACCAGTTTCAGCAATGCGCTGATCAAGTATCTCAAGGCGCTCTTCACGTTGACTGCCACCGATAATCTCACCAATGCCAGGGACTAGCACATCCATCGCTGCAACAGTTTTATTATCATCATTTAAGCGCATATAAAAAGCTTTGATGTCTTTTGGGTAGTTCATTAAAACTACTGGCGATTTGAAATGTTCTTCACACAAAAAGCGCTCATGTTCAGATTGTAAATCCAAGCCCCATTCAACCGGATAGTCAAACGTTTTGCCACAGGTTTTTAAGATTTCAATAGCATCAGTATATTCAACGCGGATAAAGTCATTGTTCACTATGGAGTTTAACTTATCGACTAAGCCTTTTTCCATAAACTGATCAAAGAACTTTAGATCATCTTGGCGTTCATGCATAATGGTTTTAATCACTGATTTTAAGAGTTTTTCAGCCAAATCAGCATCATCATTCAGATCAGCAAAGGCAAACTCAGGTTCAACCATCCAAAACTCAGCCAAATGTCGTGAGGTATTTGAGTTCTCTGCGCGAAACGTTGGACCAAAGGTATAGACCTTGGATAATGCCATGCAATAGGTCTCAACATTCAGCTGACCAGAAACAGTCAAGAAAGTTTCACGCCCAAAGAAGTCTTGAGTGTAGTCAACTTTACCTTGATCATTTTTGGGTAAGTTCAACTGGTCTAATGTTGAAACGCGAAATAACTCACCAGCACCCTCGCAGTCATTTGACGTTAAAATGGGTGTATTAACCCAAAAGAAGCCTTGATCATTAAAGAAATTATGAATGGCATTTGCTAATGTGTGACGCATGCGTGAAACTGCACCGATCAGGTTGGTGCGAGCGCGTAAATGTGCATGTTCCCTTAAGTGCTCCATCGTGTGGCGCTTGGGTGACACGGGATAGGTTTCAGGGTTATCAATCCAGCCATGAACAATCACTTCATCTGCTTGGATTTCGACACTTTGTCCTTTGCCTTGTGATGCGACTAATGTGCCGGTTACCTCAAGTGCGCAGTCCTTAGTTAGATTTAAAATCTCTGATTGGTAATTAGCAAGTGAGCTTTCAGCAACTGCTTGAATGGGGTCAAAGCATGAGCCATCATGAATGGCAAGAAAGGAAAGTCCGGCTTTTGAATCGCGACGGCTTCTTAACCAACCTCTGACGGTTACTTTTTGCCCAATAAGTTTTGGTGTGGTAAATAGTGCTTTTGCGGTATGTATTTGTGTCATATTAGTTTTTACCTATACTATCTATTTTATTTATCTAGCATGACATATTTGATCTGAATATCGCTTGAAGTTTTATCATAAGCGTATATGCAACAAAGGGGCGTATGCAATATGCCCCTACAAGGTCATGTTCAATATGGTTTCATTTAATCAAAATTTCGCAAGCGATTATAACGATATTTATACTTAAGCGGTAGAACAAGATTGCAAATTGACATGAGGCTTGAGATAAACACTATAAAATAACAGCCAATAAGTATATACTTTAGCGCAATTTTGATGTGATGAATGTGGATAATCGCTAATGCTTAGTTTTCAGGATATTATTTTCAAACTTCAGCAATATTGGGCAGAAAAAGGTTGTATGATTGTGCAACCATTGGATATGGAAGTGGGTGCTGGCACTTTTCATCCGGCAACTTTTTTAAGAGCAATTGGTCCTGAGAGTTGGAATGCAGCATATGTGCAACCATCGCGTCGCCCAACCGATGGTCGCTATGGTGAAAACCCTAATCGTGGGCAGCATTATTATCAATTTCAAGTAGTAATGAAGCCATCACCTAAAGAATTACAAGAGCTATATTTAGGTTCACTACGTGTTTTAGGTATTGATCCATTAGAACATGATATTCGCTTTGTTGAGGATAACTGGGAGTCGCCTACCCTGGGTGCTTGGGGCTTAGGCTGGGAGGTTTGGGCAAATGGCATGGAAGTGACCCAGTTTACCTATTTCCAACAAGTTGGTGGCTTAGAATGTAAGCCAGTTACTGGTGAGATTACTTATGGACTTGAACGTTTGGCAATGTATTTGCAAAATGTTGATAGTATGTATGATTTACTGTGGGCAAATACGGCAATGGGTCCTGTGTATTATCGCGATGTGTTCCAACAAAATGAACGCGAGATGTCACAATATAATTTTGAAGAAGCCGATGTTGAGCATCTCTTTAGTGAGTTTGACTTTCTTGAGAAAGAAAGTGCGCGGCTTTTAGAAAAAGGCTTGGCGTTACCCGCCTATGAGATGATGCTTAAGGCATCACACACCTTTAATTTACTAGATGCGCGTCATGCGATTTCTGCAACTGAGCGCCAGCGCTATATCTTACGTGTGCGCACATTATCACGAGGTGTGGCTGAAGTATACTACAAAACCCGTGAGGAACTCGGGTTTCCAATTTTGAGTAATGTTTGACTTCTGAATATTCTGATCGTGACCCATTATACGAGTCGACCTCTAAATTTAGTGAACTAAATACCCACGTTCACACTTAAGAAAATAAATTTTAAAAAACTATAAATAAAAGATTGTGTTTCGCAAAATCTATTGCTAGTTTAATAGCTATGTTGTTCAAAACAGATGCAAAGCATTTGTTGATAAAGACACAGAAATACATAAAAAATGCAAATTTTGGAGATTAATTTATGCTACGTTCACCGGTAATCAGCCTGATCCTGATTATTATTCTGGTCGTCATTGGACGATCGGAAGGTGCGCGGCTGTAGCTAAGAAAAGCCAAGATTAGAGAACCCGCATCTTCCAAGCAAAGGAGGATGCGGGTTTTTTTTTGTTTCTTATTTAATTTTGTGGTGTTGAAGAAAAAATATGTGAATAAATTGAAATAGAGACAGTAGGGAGTAGGTATGCAAATAACCGGCGCACAAGCAATTGTTAAAGCACTAATAGAGGAAGGGGCTCGTACTGTTTTTGGTTATCCAGGGGGCGCGATTATGCCAACTTATGACGCACTGTATGATGCAAAAGATACGCTTCACCATGTGTTAGTGCGCCATGAGCAAGCTGCGATTCATGGTGCCGTTGGCTTTGCGCGCGCAACAGGTGGTGTTGGTGTTGCGATTGCCACCTCGGGGCCTGGCGCGACGAATCTTATCACCGGTATAGCTGATGCCCTTATTGACTCTATCCCAGTGGTTTGTATTACGGGTCAGGTATTTAGCAGCCTATTAGGATCTGATGCTTTTCAAGAAGCAGATATTATTGGCATGACCATTACTGCTACTAAATGGAATTATCAAATCACCGATCCAAATGAAATTCCAAGTGTTTTCAAGAAAGCCTTTGAAATTGCTCAAAATGGCCGCCCAGGTCCAGTACTCATAGATATCACCAAAGATGCACAAGTAGGGATGATGGAATATATTAGTGCGCATCAAGCAGTGAAGCAGGAAGTGTCTAAACCAAAGTGGCTTAAAAAGCCAATGATTAATATGGATAGTGTGCACCAAGCATCGCAATTGATTAATTTGGCGAAAAAACCGATTATGATTGCAGGCCATGGTGTCATGATCTCCGGCGCTGAAGAAGTATTTATAAAGGTGGCAGAAAAAGCAGATATGCCGGTGGTTAGTACCTTATTAGGTTTGTCCTCTTTCCCTGTAGAACATCCACTGTATAAAGGCATGCTTGGCATGCATGGCAATTATGCGGCTAATGTCTTATGCAATGATGCTGATGTTGTTGTTGCTGTGGGTATGCGCTTTGATGATCGAGTTACGGGGGATCTCAAGCGTTATCTACCACACGCTAAAGTCATTCATATTGAAATCGATATGGCAGAAATTGATAAAAACGTTAAAGCCGATGTGGCGATTCATGCCGACGCCAAAGAAGCATTAACTGCATTATTACCCTATGTTTGTCAGAATAAACATGATGATTGGCATAAGGTGTTTGTTGAGCATCATGCCAAAGAATATGATGCCGTTATCAAAAATGAAACAAAACCTGCAACAGGCGAGTTAAAAATGGCGGAAGTAGTTGCACTTTTATCTCAAAAGACAAAAGGGGAAGCCATTATCGTCAGTGATGTTGGTCAACACCAGATGATTGCAGCACGTTATTATCAATTTAGAAATAGCAATAGTCATATTACTTCCGGTGGCTTGGGAACGATGGGATTTGCACTGCCTGCAGCTATTGGCGCTAAGCTTGGTGTTAAAGAGCAAAAACAGGTCATTGCCATTGCAGGTGATGGTGGTTTTCAGATGAATATCCAAGAACTTGCCGTACTTAACCAAGAAGGAATTAATCTTAAGATGATCGTTCTGAATAATGGTTATCTTGGGATGGTAAGACAATGGCAAGAGCTCTTTTTTGAAGAGCGTTATGCATACACTAACATCTCATCTCCCGATTTTGTCAAAGTCGCCGAAGCCTATGGTATCCGCGGTAAACGCGTCGTTGATCGCTCGGATTTAGAGGCAAGTATTCAAGAGATGCTAGATTCAACACACTCATTCTTTTTAGAAGTGGTGGTTGAGCAGCAAGAAAATGTTTTCCCGATGGTGCCAGCAGGTGCTTCAATCAGTGATACACAACTATCCGTAGGAGGGTAAGATCATGCAACAGAAAATTTACTTTATCTCAATGACAACAGAAAATGCTTTATCCGTTTTACAGCGTATTTCATCGATCTTTTCACGCCATAGAATTAATATCGAGCAGATGAATGTTTTTGAAACTGCTAATAAAGGGGTGTCACATTTTAGTTTGGTGCTGCATTCTAATGATGAAAAAATCCAGAAAGTGACCAGACAACTTGCCAAAGTGATTGAAGTGATTGATATCCAGATTTCAAATAGTATGCCAATTACTACTGAAGAAACTGCAAGCAAAGAATCACTGAAAGTCGCCTAAAGGATAAAAAGTACATGTATCAACTGCTAGATTTTAACACCAAAGATGTGGTGACAACGGATGATTTCGTTTTTGCCGGCGAGAGCTCTCCGTGGGAAGTGCAAATGGATATTGAGCACATCCGACGTAAGATTAATTTAGATTATTTTGTCTCCGCTGCTCCTTGCCTTTCTAAATATTTACCCTTAATGCCAATTCAGGAACCCGCTAACTTTGTATCATTACGTGAAAGTGCGACTCCACTTGTTAAAAGCAAAGTGTTGGGCAAAGAGTTGGGCATTGATTTATATTTCAAAGTTGAGGGCAAAAATCCAACAGGTTCGTTTAAAGATCGCGGCTCCGCAGTTGATATTAGCATTGCCAAAGAATTAGGCGCCAAAGGGGTAATATTGGCCTCAACAGGTAATATGGCAGCGTCATGCTCATGCTATGCAGCAGCAGCTAAAATGCCATGCTTTATTGTCGTGCCTGAAGGAGTATCGATGTCGAAGCTTGCGCAAGTTATTTCATTCGGGGGCAAAATTATTCAGGTTAAGGGTAGCTATAATGATGCGGCGAATCTGGCTTTCAAGATTGCTAAATCACGCAAGTTTTTCCTAGCAGGAGACTATGCTTTTCGTGTTGAAGGACAAA
Source organism: Cysteiniphilum sp. GTC20157 (assembly GCF_055396795.1). Lineage (NCBI taxonomy): Bacteria > Pseudomonadati > Pseudomonadota > Gammaproteobacteria > Thiotrichales > Fastidiosibacteraceae > Cysteiniphilum > Cysteiniphilum sp. GTC20157. Next base: position 524,191 of record NZ_AP044698.1, read on the forward strand.
AAACTGGTGCCTTTGAAGTCATCGATCAGCTATTGTTTCAAGTGCCGGATGAAGTAATTATTCCGGTTGGCTGTGGTACTAATATTACGGCTTATGCTAAGGGCTTTGCTGAGTATAAAGACCTAGGACTTATTCATAAGATACCACGCCTAGTCGGTGTACAATCAACCGGTGCTTGCTCATTAGTTAATGCATTTGATAAGAAGGCAAAACACCTTGAACCATTAGAGCGTGCCGATACAATTGCGACGGCGATTGCCGTGCCTTTCCCGATTGATGGTGATAAAGCGATTGACGCGATTTATCAAACTGGCGGTGAGGCATCAGCGGTCAGTGATACTGATATGCTCAAAGCACAATATTATCTATCTACACAGGAAGGCTTGTTTGTCGAAAGTGCCTCAGCAGCAACGGTTGCACATTTGTTTAAGAAAAAAGAACAAGGCTTGATTAAAACAGGAAGTCGCGTTGTGTGTGTTTTATCAGGCGAAGGTTTAAAAGATCCGTCAGTGGTGTTGAAATCAGCGATCCAACCGCCGATTATTTATCCAAATGAAAAAGACTTTGACAAACTTTATGACAGTAATTTTTTTAATAATAAAACGATGGTATTCGTTGAAAAAGATCAAGTGCTGTTTAGAGAAATGCCAAATCCTACTCAAACCAAAAAGGCATTGGAAGATTTGTTTGGCGCGAATTACAATGATGACTTAATTGCTAAGGTGCAAAGTTGCATTGAGCGCTTTTTAGCAAAAGGGCGTGCTATTCATATTTCAGACTTACAGGATATTGTGCAAGATGCGATGGAGATGATTGATGTCACACATAGTGATATTTTAAAAGTTGTGTCATTTAAAGTGACCACAGGGCAAGATAAAATTGCTGACGCTGAAGTTACCGTCGAGCTCAATGGTCAGCTTTATTATGCATCAAATAAAGGAGTTGGTCCCGTTGATGCCATTATTCAAGCTTTATGTAAAGCATGCCCTAGTGAGATTCAATATCAGTTGACTGATTACAAAGTACAGATTCGCGGGCAGGGTGCTGATGCAGTTGTTTATGTCGAAATGAAGTTGATAAAAGGCAGTCAAAACTCCGTAGGCAAAGCCGTCTCGCCTGATATTATTCAAGCATCTGTTGAAGCGTTTATTGATGCGTACAATATTGCGCATCCGGCATAAAAACAAAGGAATATAATCATAATGACAAATCAAAAGTTAAATCGTTACAGTCAAGTGCTAACTCAGGATAAAACGCAAGGTGCTTCACAAGCCATGCTCTATGGCACGGGAATGCATGAAGCGGATATGAACAAAGCACAAGTTGGTATTGCCAGTGTTTGGTATGAGGGTAATACCTGTAATATGCATTTAAATCAACTAGCACAATATGTAAAACATAGTGTCACCAAAGCAGATCTTGTTGGCATGCGCTTTAATACGATTGGTGTTAGTGACGGCATTTCAATGGGAACCGATGGCATGAGCTATTCACTACAATCACGCGATTTAATCGCTGACTCTATTGAAACTGTGATGTCTGCGCATTGGTATGATGGATTGGTCGCTATTCCTGGATGCGATAAAAATATGCCTGGATGTATGATGGCATTGGGGCGTTTAAATCGCCCAGGTTTTGTGATCTATGGTGGTACGATTCAAGCCGGTGTCGTGCGTGGCAAACCTGTCGACATCGTCACAGCTTTCCAAAGCTATGGAGCATGCTTAGCAGGCAGTATTAGTGAAGAAGAGCGCGTTGAGACGATTAAAAAAGCATGCCCTGGTGCTGGGGCTTGTGGTGGCATGTATACTGCTAACACCATGGCATGTGCGATTGAGGCAATGGGGATGAGCTTGCCATTTAGTTCATCAACCCCAGCGACCGATGTGAAAAAGATTCAAGAATGTGATAGAGCCGGTAGCGTTATCGAGAACTTATTAGCATTAGATATTAAGCCACGCGATATCATGACCAAACACGCCTTTGAAAATGCGATGGTTGTGATTACCGCAATGGGTGGTTCAACCAATGCAGTGCTCCATTTAATCGCTATTGCGCATTCGGTAGGTGTCAAATTAACTTTGGCAGATTTTCAGCGTATCAGTGACAAAGTGCCATTACTGGCAGACTTTAAGCCAAGTGGAAAATATGTGATGGCAGATTTGCATGCAATTGGTGGCACACCGGCTGTCATGAAAATGTTGCTAAAAGAAGGGTTGTTGCATGGCGATTGTATGACCGTAACGGGTAAAACATTGGCTGAAAATCTAGCTGAAGTCCAAGAGTTGGCACAAGATAATGATATCATTCGGCCATTAACTAATCCGTTGAAGGCAACAGGGCACTTACAAATGCTATTTGGTAATATCGCGACTGAAGGTTCAGTGGCTAAGATTACAGGAAAAGAAGGTGAAACGTTTACAGGCATTGCCAATGTATTTGATGCTGAAGAAGAATTAGTAACAGCCGTTGAAAAGGGGCGCGTTAAAAAAGGTGATGTCATTGTTATTCGCTATGAAGGACCCAAAGGTGGACCTGGCATGCCAGAAATGTTAAAACCAACGTCATTAATTATGGGCGCGGGATTAGGACAAGATGTCGCATTGATTACTGATGGGCGTTTTTCGGGTGGCTCACATGGCTTTATCGTTGGACATATTGCCCCTGAAGCACAAGCAGGAGGTAATATTGCGTTGATTCAAAATGGAGATAAGATCACAATTGATGCTGTCAATAATCGCATTGATGTTGATCTATCGGATGATGAGCTTAACGCGCGTCGTGCGAATTGGCTAGCTCCTGAGCTTAAAGCTAAACAGGGCGCTTTGAAGAAATATATTAAGACAGTTGCTTCTGCCTCTGAGGGATGTGTCACTGATTTGTAAATTTTTAAAATGACAAAAAGTCATAAAATCATCTGGTGTTTTTGATGACAATTTGTCATAATTGAGCAAGATTTACAACAAGGAGTAAAAAATGCTAAAAAAAGGCAAGATAAATCCGGTAGCAAAGAGCCTTGCTAAACTTAATTATAATGCAGGGTTTCATGAAAAAACGCATAAAGCAAAGCGAGCTAAAGAAAAGCAGAAATTATTGAAATCATTATCACGTAGCTTTGATAGCTATTTAATGGGTTTGTTTTCTGAAGCAAATTAATTAGATAGCTATTAAGTAAGTCAGCGATGATAATCATTAACAAAGAGCTTATCATAAAGTTTTGTAAGAAGCATGCGCGTGCTAAGAAAAGTTTTGATCCGCTTCTTAAAATCATAGAAAGCAATGACTTTGATGGGGTTAGACACCTGACTGAAACATTTAAAACAGCAGACTATGTTTATCATGTTTTTACAATTTTTGATGTGGCAGGACATAATTATCGCATGGTAACGATTGTTGATTATGATTTTGCAGTGATTGATGTGAGCCATATATGGACGCATGAAGAGTATAATAAAAAGCAATATATACTCAAAAAAGAGGCAAAGAAGCATGCTAACGATAAATGATATTAGTAAATCTTGGGTTTTATTAATGCCATATTTAGAGGCATATAAAACCAAGAAACAGTATGAGGCATCAAAGCGATTATTGCGCGAGCTCATGAGTTTGTCAGCAGATGACAGAACAGCAGAGCTTCAATCTTTTGCCAAAACATTAGCTAAGCAAGTCGCTTATTATGAACAGAAGCATTTAGGTGCAGATAATAGTGCAGAGGCTAAAGATATCTTAGCTTATTTAATAAAAGCAAATGGTCTAACTCAGAAAGATTTGCCTGAGATTGGTTCGCAGTCACTGGTGTCTAAGATTCTAAATGGTGAAAGGGAATTAACACTCGAGCATATTAAAGCGTTGTCGAAGCGTTTTAATGTTTCCATTAGTACATGGTTTTAGGGTCTTTTTAGTAGATCCTTCCATTTTTATGGGGATAGATAAGTAGATAAATAGCGTTCCCATGCCCTGAGCTCAGTCGAAGGGTGCCTCTCTAAGAAAGGCTTCGGCTACGTTCAGCTAACAATCACGCAATGGTTGGCTTCGACTAAGCTCAGCTAACAATCACGCAATGGTGGCTTCGACTTCGCTCAGCCAACGGTTTATTTTACTTGGTTGATTATGTATTGAGTCAACATCGGTACAGGGCGACCAGTGGCAGTGGCTTTCTCAAAGCCTTTCATTGCTGAGCCTGCAACATCCAAATGTGCCCAAGTATATTTTTCAGTGAATTTGGATAAGAATAGGGCTGCTGTAATGCTACCTGCAGCAGGACCACCAATATTATAAACATCAGCAATCTCACTTTTTAACTGTTCATGATACGCTTGATGTAAAGGCATATGCCATGCGTGATCATGACTTTCTTCAGCAGCAAGCTTTATATCATTTACTAAGGCGTCATTATTGCCAAATAATCCAGTTATGTCGCCACCCAGAGAGATGACCATGGCACCTGTTAAAGTAGCAACATCAATAACCACCTTAGGATCATAGCGCTCGATATAAGTCAATGTATCACAAAGTGCTAAACGACCCTCGGCATCGGTGTTACCGATTTCAACCGTAATGCCTTTCATGCTTGTCAAGACATCACCTGGACGATAAGAGTCACCATCAAGTGAGTTTTCAACCAAGGCAACAGTGCCGATGATATTAATTGGTAAGTTAAGCTCAACGATTGCCTTCATTGTTCCAAAGACAGCGGCAGCACCACCCATATCCATCTTCATGCTACCCATGCTTTGCCATGGTTTTAAGCATAAGCCGCCTGTGTCATAGACTAAGCCTTTGCCAACTAACACGATTGGTTTGTCATCTTTGTTACCACCACGATATTCCATGCAAGCAATATAGCTTGGCATGCTAGAACCACGTCCTACAGCCGTAATGCAACCCATACCGAGTTTATGCATTTCGTCTTCATCAATGTAATGTAATGATCCATGCTTGCTACTATCCATTAACTTTTTAGCTTCATTTAATAAATAATCAGTGGTGCAGATATTTGCTGGAAAGTTTTTTAGGTCCTTGGCGTAGTTTTGTCCGTGCGCTACTGCTTGTGCAACGTGGATTTCATTAGCTACTTCGCTAGCTGATTGGGTAACAATATCAACTTGCGTTAGTTTGAAGGTTTCTTTCTCAGATTTTAATTGATCAAAGACATAAGCAGCATTGATGAGTCCTTCAACAAATGTGCGGATATGATTATCACCAATCGATTGGGTGTCTACCGCAAAACGATCAATGTTTAATGATTTTAATTGCTTGTATAGAGCGGCAACAGCCTTTCTTAGAGAATTGGTGTTTAGTTTATCTTTTTCACCTAAGCCAACGGCAAGATAGTTTTTGCCATTATCTACGCCAAAGTAGGTGCTTGCGACTTTTGCTTTAAAAAGTCCCTGCGTCAGTGCATCTTGAATGGTGGTGATTGTGCTGTCGTCGTTATCAAAAATAAATACGATTTCAGTCTGTAATGGGCTTTGTGTCAGTGCATTAATTTGCATAATATCCCTCATGATTTTAGATTACAAATTCAGAGGTTGCAGTGTCGCATAGATACAAAGCGATTTGCAAGTTACTATCAGCAGATTAGAATTCGTAGCTAACACCAAAGGTATAAGCGTCAGCAAAAGGTTGTTCACCGCGGTTATATAGAAAGTAACGACTACTTTGGAAGAAAATATTAAAACCTAAGATCTGATAGCCCATACCAATGGCAATCGCTGGGCGCCATAATGTATTAGGAAATAGGTTTTCATCAATGCCTGAGATGCGGTTATAAGCATAACCTAATTTAGCCGTTAAATTTAAACCAAGCGGCAAATCTAAATTGGCGGTAGCATAAAATGGGATAGTCGTTAAATCACCCGTTTGATTGTTGAGCTTAACCGTGCTGTTGAGATAGTTTAGCTCTGTTTCAACACCAAGTTTTAATAGTGGGAAAACCGAAAACTGATAACCAACAAGAAAACCTGTGGTGATATTGTTATCGGCATTTAACTCGCTTGAGGAGTGACTAACCCCACCTTGGGCGCCGACATAAAGACCTGCGTAGACAGAGCTTGTAGTGATTAGGCTAGCTAGTGTGAGAGATGATAATATTTTTTTCATAAGCTTAATCCTTGTTATTAGATACTGTAACCTGTGGAGGATACGTTACTATTTGAGCCAATCCAATCTGTATGAAAGAACTCACCGCGTTTTTTATCCAAACGCTCATAGGTGTGCGCGCCAAAGTAGTCACGTTGTGCCTGAAGTAAATTTGCCGGCAAGCGTCCTGTGGTAAAGCCATCAAAGAAGCTTAAGCTTGAAGTCAATGCTGGCATAGCAACACCAGCTTCAATGCCTTTGGCAACGATGCGTCGAACACTTGGCAGTGCATTGCTAATAATCTTTTTAAAATAATCATCAAATAGTAAGTTTTGTAATTGAGCATTATTGTCAAATGCGGCTTTGATCTTGTCTAAAAATACGCTGCGGATAATGCAACCTTCGCGCCACATCAGCGCAATATCACCGTAATTAAGATCCCAGTTGTAATGTTGAGAGGCTTCTTGCATGAGCATATAACCCTGTGCATAAGAGATGATTTTGGCAAATAACAGTGATTGCTGTAAATCATGTAATAACTCCTCAGAAACGGTAAGTTTAGCATATGATTTCTTGCCGTAAATGGCTTCAGCTTCAACACGAATATCTTTTTGTGCAGAGATGCAACGCGCGAAAACGCTCTCAGCAATGAGTGTTAACGGGATGCCTAAATCAAGTGCATTGATACCTGTCCATTTGCCTGTGCCTTTTTGACCGGCAGTATCTAAGATACGGTCTATAACATAGCCTTGAGCATCTTTGAACTTGAGGATGTTAGTAGTAATCTCAATTAAATAGCTATCTAATTCGGTTTTATTCCATTTCTCAAAGATTTTACTTAGTTGTTCATTGTCTAAGCCTAACAGATCTTTCATAAACTGATACGCTTCACAAATGAGCTGCATATCACCATATTCGATACCATTGTGAACCATTTTGACAAAGTGACCAGCGCCGCCATTGCCAACCCACTCACAGCATGCTTCACCTGCGGGTGTTTTAGCAGCAATTGCTTGGAAAATAGGCTTGACTGCATTCCATGCTTCAGGCATGCCACCAGGCATCATTGATGGTCCAAAACGCGCGCCTTCCTCACCACCTGAAACACCCGTGCCAATAAAGTATATGCCCTTAGCTTTAAGTGCATGCGTGCGACGTTCGCTATCGGTGAAATTGGAGTTGCCGCCATCAATAATGATGTCACCTTTATCTAAATGTGGGATTAAGGCATTGATAAACTGATCAACCACCTCTCCGGCCTTGACCATTAGCATGATTTTGCGCGGGCTCTTTAACTTAGACAGCATATCTTCAATTGAGTATGCACCAATGATGTTTGTGCCTTTGGCATTGCCATTTAAAAACTCATCGACTTTGCTCGTTGTACGGTTGTAAGCAACAACATAAAAGCCATGATCATTCATATTTAAAATTAGATTCTGTCCCATTACTGCCAAACCAATAACGGCAATATCTACCTTTTGTTGCAGTGCTTGCATCAAAACGCTCCTAAACTTATTCTGAATTTTGCGAGCATTTTAAAACTTTAGTCAGGCAAGATAAAGGCTTTTATTGGAGGTGAAAAAAGGTAACAAGATTTAAGTAAAAGAAGTTTCTTGAGTTGATATCGGTATGTCAATGACAAATAAAAAAAGGGTATATGGCAATAATGTGATCAGGTTTAGTCGCTAAGGTAATAATTCGTGCATTTGTTCGGTCTTGGACAGAGATTCCTTGCTCTTGGAAGATGACCTTTAAGCGTTGCCTTTTATGACGATCAATTGGGCGACAACGATCCCCTGCTTGACGCGAGCGAATCATTAAATCATCTAATGCAAATGTTGTTTGCTGTTGTTTATTAAGCCAATGCAATATATCGATGTCAGTAGCGGTTAATGAGGCTTGTGCTGTATTGCCCTCAATAAGCAAATAACCTTTGGTTATAGATAAATGATTTTCAGCTAATGTATAGTGCCAATTACTTTGCATATTCTGTGTGCCAGCGTGAATTTGTAATAACTGCGCTTGCGAAGGGTAAATATTATGTTCAGTTAGCCACATTTTTAAGAGTTGCTTTTGCTGTAACGATGAATACCCTTTAAACTGAAGCAGATCAAGACGTTTATCAGTAGCTATTTTTTTCAAATGTGGTGCTAATAACTCATGTATTAAACGATCAGCTTCATCGCATAACTCGGCACTGCGCGCGAGTGTGGTGCCTGCTTGCGGTGCTATTTCACGTAGTTTTGGCATGATATTGTGACGAAGGGCATTGCGCCTAAAATCAGTGGATTGATTGCTTTCATCTTCAATCCATACTAGATCATGATCTTGGCAATATTGTATAAGTTCACTCTTTTTAAGATCTAAAAAAGGACGAAGCAATAAGCCATTGGCAAAAGTTTTCTCTTTGGCAATCGCTGCAAGCCCTTTTAAACCATGCCCACGCAATGCTTGCAATAAAAAAGTCTCTGCTTGATCTTCAAGGTGATGGGCGGTAAGCAATAAACTATTAGGTGTCTGTTGCATCACGGATTTAAAAAATGCATAGCGTTCAGTGCGTGCCCAGTTTTCAATATTCTTACGCTTAGTTGGCGGTGAAAGTTTGTGGGCAATAAATTTGATATTTAAATCAGTTGCTTGCGCCTGACAAACATCAAGCCAGTGATCGGCGTTTTTACTTAAGCCATGATGAATGTGAATGGCGTGGATATTGATATTACTCTTTAGCTGTGCCGTTAAGTGCAACAAGGCAGTTGAATCAACACCTCCACTATAAGCAACATAAATATGTTGAATATGATGTTGTGTTACAACGTTATCAATGAGGTCAACTGCCGGATGCATGGATTCTAGAATAAAACGCGTGAGCGAATCGTGCCATCAATGGCTTTAAGCTTTTGCAGTAAGGCGCGTGAGGTTTCTTCACTACTATCAATGTCAATAACAACATAGCCAATATTAGCAAGGGTTCGCAAAAACTGACCTTCGACGTTGATGTTATGATCAAAGAAAACACGGTTAATCGCGCGCATCATCCCTGGCTTATTCTCATGGATATGCAAGATTCTATGAACATTATCCTGTGTTGGTAGAGAAAGTTCTGGAAAATTCACGGCTGAGATGGTGGAGCCATTGTCGCTATATTTAATGAGCTTATCAGCCACTTCAACGGCAATGTTTTGTTGTGCTTCTAAGGTACTGCCACCAATATGTGGTGTTAAAAATACATTATCAAGCCCTATAAGCGCGCTTTCAAAAACTTCATCATTACTTGATGGTTCTTTTGGGAAAACATCAATTGCCGCACCTTTTAGATGTTTGATTTTAATTGCTTGTGCTAAGGCTTGGATATCAATAACGCTACCGCGTGAGGCATTGATCAATACACTGCCTTTTTTCATGAGCATAAGCTCTTTGGCAGTAATCATATTTTTAGTAGCTGGTGTGTCTGGCACGTGCAAAGTAATAATATCTGATTTGTTTAATAATACCTCTAAGTTAACACTGGCGGTGGCATTGCCAAGGGGGAGTTTATTTTCAATATCGTGAAAAAATACCTTAAGACCTAGGCTTTCTGCTAACACACTGACTTGAGAGCCTATATGACCATAGCCAATAATACCTAGTGTTTTGCCACGTACTTCATGTGCGCCACTGGCCGATTTTATCCAATTTTGACGATGCATCTGCATATTTTTGTCAACAACATTGCGATAGAGCAAAATCATCTGACCAATGACAAGCTCAGCCACACTACGTGTGTTAGAAAAAGGCGCATTAAAAACGGGGATGCCAAGGCTTTGGGCAGTTGTTAAATCCACCTGATTGGTGCCAATGCAAAAGCAACCAATGGCAATTAAATGAGGGCAAGCCTTTAATACTTTGTCGGTTAATTGTGTGCGTGAACGCACGCCAACGATCTTAACATTTTGTATAGCTTCAATAAGGGCATCATCATCCAAAGCATGCGTCAGTGAAGTGATATTGCTATAGCCCGCTTTGATAAAAGCGTTATGCGCTTGGGTGTGTACACCTTCAAGTAATAGCACTTTAATCGCACTGCGATCAAGAGAGGTGGTTTGTTTTTCTTGTTCGTTCATTAGACAGCTACCTGTGCTTTAATGGCTGGGTGACATTGATAATTAACGATCTCAAAGTCATCGAATTGATAATCAAAAACTGTTGATGCCTTACGTTTGATATGTAACGTTGGCAACGGCAGTGGGGTGCGTGTTAGCTGTTCATCAATTTGCGCGTGATGATTGCTATAAATATGACAATCACCTCCTGACCAAATAAATTCACCGACCTCAAGATCACACTCTTTGGCGACTATATGCGTTAACAGCGCATAAGAGGCGATATTAAAAGGCACACCTAAAAATGCATCGGCTGAGCGTTGGGTGAGCATGCAGGATAACCTACCATCAGCAACATAAAATTGAAATAGCGTGTGACAAGGGGGTAATGCCGCTTTGCCCATTTTGACATTGTCTTGTGGTGAGATCGATTCATCGGGCAAAACACTAGGATTCCAACTATTAACGATGATTCGTCTTGAATCAGGGCGAGTTTTAATTAAGTTGATGGCTTCTTCGATTTGATCAATCACTTCACCATCAGGTGTTTGCCAACTGCGCCATTGTTTGCCATAAATAGGACCCAAATCACCATCTTCAAGTGCCCAGTCGTTCCAGATGCGCACACCATGTTCGGCAAGATAATTATTATTAGTGTCTCCCTTTAAGAACCATAATAATTCATGAATGACACTTTTAATATGAATTTTCTTAGTCGTAACTAATGGGAAGCCTTCTGTTAAATCAAAACGCATTTGATAGCCAAAGACACTTTGTGTGCCAGTGCCGGTGCGGTCAGCCTTGGTGACGCCATGTTCCTTGATGTGGCGCAAAAAATTAAGATATTGCTGCATTGTTATCCTTCGTCTTTTCTTCTGCTTCTTCTGCTTCTTGTGTTTTTTGCGTTCTTTGTGTAGTGATATATAACAAAATAATCAAGCCTACAACAACCATTGGTGTCGAAAGCAGTTGTCCCATGGTCATCCAGTTAAAGAGCATGTAGCCCATTTGTGGATCCGGTTGGCGGAAAAATTCAGCGATAAATCTAAATAAACCATACCATAATAAGAAGTTTGCAGAAACAAATAGGCGTGGACGTTGTTTTCTGGAGATAAACCACAAGATCAAGAATAATACAACGCCCTCAAGCGCAAACTCTAAAAGTTGTGAAGGGTAACGTGGCAGCGGCCCACCATTAGGAAACACCATGCCAATCGATGAGTCAGTAACACGTCCCCATAACTCACCATTGATAAAGTTACCCAAGCGTCCCGCACCCAAACCAATCGGCACCATCGGCGCGATAAAGTCTAAGATATCAAAAACATTGCATTTATACTTGCGGCAAAATAATGAAATAGCAAGAATTACACCGATTAAACCACCATGGAATGCCATACCGCCATCCCAAACTTTGAAGATAATCCAAGGTGCATGAATGAAGTTATTAAAATCATAAAACAGCATATAGCCAATACGCCCGCCAAGGATCACCCCTAGGGCTGCGTAAAAAATCATATCAGAAACTTGTGCTTTGGTAATTGGGCTGTAGCATTTCTTGCAGCGAAGCGTCGATAGAAACCACGCACCAGCGAAGCCGACTAAATACATGATGCCATACCAGTGCACTTTTATCGGACCAAGTGATAAAGCAACTGGGTCAATGTTTGGGTAGATAAGCATTTGTCTTATTAATAGATCAAAAGTAGGCATATTATAGCGAGATCAGGTAAGATTTTATAGCGTTTAGCGCCAATAAAATCTTATAAACAAAGACAGTGAAAAAACACTTTCGCTTATCAAGTTGTTTGCTACAATTATTTAGAATTAAATCAACAAGGAAGACGACCTACGTGGAAGTTAGTAATTTTTTTGCCTCAGCAACCTATATCCCTATTGTGTTAATGGTTATTTTATTATTGGGATTCGCTTGTCAATGGTTGGCGTGGCGTCTGCGTCTGCCGGCAATTTTATTTTTATTGATTGTCGGGATTTTATTAGGGCCTGTAAGTCAATTAGTTCTTGGGAATCATTATCAATTTTTAAATCCTGAACTTGTATTTAATGGTATGCTCTATCCGATTGTTTCAATTTGTGTGGCAATCATTCTTTTTGAAGGCTGTATGAGCTTGAAATTCAGAGAGATCAAAGGTTTGGGTGGAACCGTTAGAAATATTGTCACTATTGGGCTTTTAATTACTGCGGTTTTAACGGCCTTTCTAGTGCATTATATCTTTGATATTTCTTGGAAAGTTGCAGCGCTTATTGGCGCGATCTCTTCAGTCAGTGGACCTACTGTTGTTGTGCCGATTTTGCGTAGTGTGCGCCCAACGGAGAAGCTTGCTAACATCATTCGTTGGGAAGGAATGTTAGTCGATCCAATTGGTGCGTTGTTGGCTGTGATTGTCTTTACCGCGATCACTGCTTCGCAATATAATGCTTTTTGGCATATCACCGTACATATTTTATTGGTGTTTATCGTCGGTGGAATTGGTGGATTGGTTGCTGGGTTTTTATTGGGTACGGTACTTAAAAAGCAGTGGGTGCCAAGCTATTTAAATAACATGTTTGTCCTGTCTTTTGTGATTACTAGTTTTGTGATTGCTGAGCATATTGTTGAAGGTGGCGGGCTTTTGATTGTCACCATTATGGGCATTATTGTCGGTAATATGCCTAATGCGCATATTGAGGAAATTCTTGATTTTAAAGAGTCTTTAAGCCTGATCTTAATATCAAGTTTATTTATTATTTTAGGTGCGAATGTTAGTTTTGAGTACTTAGAAGCCGTATGGTGGAAGGCCATTGTATTGGTGCTGATACTGCAATTGATCGTCAGACCAATTGCTGCAGGCTTCTCAACTTTGGGCAGTGAGCTTAATTGGCGTGAGCGTGTGATGGTAGGGTGGATCGCACCCCGCGGGATCGTTGCCGCTGCCGTAGCTGCGTTGTTTTCCATAAAAGTCATTGAGAACTTGGGTTTGCCGCAAGAAGGTGAATTACTCGTTCTTATTGTCTTTATGATTATTTTAGGCACGGTGATTATTCAGAGTCTTACTGCACCATTTTTGGCAAAAGTATTACATGCATCGGCTCCTGAGCCACGCGGATTTTTAGTCATTGGTGGTAACACTTTAGCCAGAAACATTGCTAAGGAGCTTCACAATAATGATGTGCATGTTGTGCTTGCTGATACCAGTTGGCGTAGTGTTCAGGCGTGCCGTTTGCAGGGTTTGACCTGTTATTATGGCAGTTCGGTATCAGAGCATGCCGATTGGCATTTGAATCTGGTAGGAATTGGGCGAATGCTCGGCTGTTCTTCCAGTGAGCAAATGAATACATTGGCAGCTGTGAAGTATTATCGCGAGTTTGATGGGCGTGCTTCTGTATTTGTCTTACCAACAGCTCAGAATAAAGCGAACTCTAAGTTAACGTATCTTACTAAAAAGTATGCCAAGCGTTTGTTTAGTAAAGACCTGTCATATCAAACATTAAGAAGTATCATCAAGCAAGGTGGGCAAGTCAAAACGACAACCATCAGTAATGAGTTTAGTTGGGAGCAGTTTTTGTCTCTCAATCAACAGGCGATTCCACTGTTTTATATCAACAAAAAATCACAAATTCATGTAGTATCCCCTGATAGTCAATATGCTCCTGAAGCAGGTTGGCGTGTGATTTACCTGATGCCGCCTGAGAATTGGGTTGTTGAAAATGATGAAGAGTAGTGGTGTTCAATATTAAAGTTACATCGAGTTTTAATTACCCCTCACCCGCGCAGCGTGCGCTGCACGACCTCTCCCGCAAGGGGAGAGGTAAGTGGCTATGCAAATATTATCAGATGTTTTTTTTGGATTCTCGGATCAAGTCCGAACATGACAACGAATCGTCATATTTGGGCTTGACCAAGATATCCATGCTTACCAATAAATTATTGTTTGAGTAATTATAGCTATTCAATAACGCCACCACCTAAACAAATTTCACCATCATAAAATACGATCGATTGCCCCGGTGTAATCGCGCGTTGAGGTTGGTCAAATATAACTTCTACTTGGTCTTTAGTTACCATGACCTGACATGCTTGATCTGCTTGGCGATAGCGTGCCTTGGCAGTGCATCTAAAGCGATCAGCAGGCGGGTGCCCTTTGACCCAATGCAATTTAACCGCAGTTAAGCTTTGTCTTAATAGTAATGGGTGGTTATGGCCTTGAACGGCAATTAATACATTATTTTCAAGGTCTTTTTGTGCGGCAAACCATGGAATTTCGGGGCGATTTTTAACCCCGCCAATGCCCAAACCTTGACGTTGACCGATAGTGTAATACATCAAGCCATCATGTTTGCCGATGACAATACCGTTTTCATCATGAATCTCCCCTGGTTGCGCAGGTAAATATTGGTTCAAAAAAGCCTTGAATTTACGCTCACCAATAAAGCAGATACCCGTGCTGTCCTTTTTGTTATGTGTGATAAGGTCATGTGCTTCAGCAAGCGCGCGAACCTTTGGTTTCTCAAGTTCACCGATTGGGAATAATGCATAATGTAATTGTTGCTGCCCTAAAGTGTAGAGAAAATAGGACTGATCCTTGTTGTGATCTAAGCCTTTTAATAATTGATGCTCGCCATTTGACAGTGTTCTTTTTCTGGCGTAGTGCCCTGTGGCAATATGCGTACCACCCAGATGTTTGGCATAGTCTAAGAAGGCTTTAAATTTAATTTCTTTGTTGCATAGAATATCAGGGTTTGGTGTGCGTCCGGCTTTGTATTCTTCTAGGAAATATTCAAAGACGTGATCCCAATACTCTGCCGCGAAATTAATTTTGTTAAATTCAATACCAATACTTTGACAAATACTTTGCGCATCTTTGATATCTTCTTCTGCAGAGCAAAACTCGTCATTGTCATCCTCTTCCCAGTTTTTCATAAAAACACCGGTGACATTAAAACCTTGCTCTTTGAGTAATAAGGCGGCAACGGATGAGTCGACACCACCGGAGACGCCAACAATAATTTTCTGTGACATAAGCTCTAAAATGATCAAAAAATAATGCGACCATTGTGCCGTGATTTATGAAAATTTGCAAAAAATAACTTTTCTCTTGGTAAATGTTTGCTTTGATTCAACACGGAGAAAGATTCACTAACAGTGATTGAAACTGGTGCATGAGTGTTAATGATTAGCTCATCTTACACCCATGCATTGCGCCCCCACGCAAACCTGATGGAGATTAAAACATAAGCTAATTGAAATGAGTAATAAAAAAACAAAATAGGGGTATTAATGAAAAGAATATCTACTGCTCCCTGTTTATCGTTCCCTGAACGAAGTCGAAGGGAGCGATAAAGTAATTTTAAAGAGAGTGGTAAAACCATAAAGGCTTCGACTAACGCTCAGCCAATGCTTATACGATAAAGTAGATGGGGTGTGGATTTAACTCAAGGCTTGTGCCAAACTAGCTGATTTATCTGTTTTCTCCCAAGTGAAATCAGCATCTTCGCGACCAAAATGACCATAGGCGGCTGTTTTTTGATAAATCGGACGCAGTAAATCAAGTTGATGTGTAATGGCATAAGGGCGTAAATCAAAGTGTTCAAGAACGAGCTTCTCAATAATATCATCATCCAATTTACCTGTGCCAAAGGTGTTAACCATAATTGATGTTGGGTTAGCAACACCAATAGCATAAGAAACTTGAATTTCACATTTATCCGCTAGACCACTAGCAACGATGTTCTTAGCGATGTATCTACCCATGTAGGCAGCAGAGCGATCAACCTTCGATGGGTCTTTGCCGGAGAATGCTCCACCACCGTGATGTGCTGCTCCGCCATAGGTGTCGACGATAATCTTGCGTCCCGTTAAACCGCAATCACCAACAGGCCCGCCAATAACAAATTTACCTGTCGGATTAACAAAGTATTTGGTTTTATCTGTTATCCATTCTTTCGGTAAAACCGGTAGAATGATTTCTTCAATTACTGCTTCTTCAATTACTTTTTGTGGAATTTCAGGCGCGTGTTGAGTCGAAATGACTACTGTATCAACGGCAACAGGCTTACCATCGACATAACGCAATGTGACTTGTGATTTAGCGTCAGGGCGTAACCATGAGAGTGTTTTATTTTTGCGTAAAAACGCTTGGCGCTGCATGAGTTTATGTGAGTAATAAATGGCGGCGGGCATTAGTGTTGGGGTTTCATTGGTGGCAAAGCCAAACATCAAACCTTGGTCTCCAGCGCCTTGATCTAAGGGGTTGGAGCGATCAACACCTTGGGCAATTTCAGGGGACTGTTTACCAATAGCGTTGATTACCGCGCAACAGTTGCCGTCAAAACCTAAGTTATCTTTGTCATAACCAATATCAATTACGACATTTCTGACGATTTCTTCAATATCAACCCACGCTGAGGTGGTAATCTCGCCGGCAACAAGTGCCATGCCTGTTTTGACTAGGGTCTCACAAGCAACTCGTGCGTTTTTATCTTGAATTAAAATAGCATCTAAAACTGCATCAGAAATTTGATCGGCAATCTTATCTGGGTGTCCTTCAGAAACAGACTCAGAGGTAAATAAAAAATCATTTGCCATGATATTTTTCCTTTTATGTTTGTTGTGTACAAGCTAAAAGGCTTCTAGAGGAAAAGTCTATAGAAACGCTTTAGCGGTGTTGTTTTATGTCGCCCGCAAGTTGTCTTTAAATCAGCGACAGTGTAATTACAGTTAGTTATGCTAACGCCAACAAAGTGGTCTGTCAAAATATTTAGAATTTTTTTGATTACAATAAGGCGTTTGCTCAAAGGGATTGACTACACTCTAAGCTTAAATTGAAGGGAACAATAAAATAACAATGGCTTCGACGAACGCTCAGCCAATGGCGTCAATCGTGCCCTGAGCTTAAGCCGAAGGGAATAATAAATAATAATGACTTTGATTAATGCTCAGCCAAAGTTCATAACAGAGAATGGAGGGCGGAGATAGAGGTTTTGTTTTTATCGGAGTGATTTACTTTGCTTGATTAATGATTTCCTGTAACTCACCATTTTCATGTAGTTCAAGCACAATATCGCAGCCGCCAATTAATTCACCATTGACATACAGTTGTGGGAAAGTTGGCCAGTTGGCGTATTTAGGTAAGGTGGCACGAATCTCAGGATTCTCCAAAATGTTAACAAAAGCAAAAGGCTTGCCACAGGCTTGAATGGCAGCAACCGTATGTGCTGAGAAGCCGCATTGTGGCATTTTAGGAGTGCCTTTCATGTAAAGTAGGATGCTGTTATCAGCAATTTGTGATTTTATTGTTTCGATTACTTTTTCTTCATCAAAATTATGGTTTGTATGCATTATTGTTTCCTTATTATTGTCTTAACTTGAAAAGATACAGGATTAGTATTATATTGCGCGGACATCATATATCAATTTCTAAATTTTGGTCAACCAACAAGGAGCAAGAAATGTTTGAATTACCACAGTTACCATACCCTAAAAATGCCTTAGCACCCGTGATCTCTGAAGAGACGATTGAATACCATTATGGCAAGCATCATCAGGCGTATGTCACTAACTTAAATAACTTATTAAAAACAGATGAATTTAAATCTTTTGCCGGTAAATCATTAGAAGACGTCATTTTGACCTCAAAAGGTGGAGTGTTTAATAATGCAGCACAAATCTGGAATCACACGTTTTATTGGAACTGCCTAACACCGAATGCTAAAGCAAAACCCGAAGGCGCGTTATTGCAAGCAATTGAGAAAAAGTTTGGCAGCTTTGATGCCTTTAAAGAAGCGTTTAGTAAAACAGCTGTAACTACTTTTGGTTCTGGCTGGGCGTGGCTTGTGAAAACTAAACAAGGTGAGCTTGAGCTAGTAAGCACTGGTAATGCGGCATGTCCATTAACCGAAGGTCACACACCACTTTTAACCTGTGATGTATGGGAGCATGCTTACTATATTGATTATCGTAATGCGCGTCCAAAATATGTCGAGGAGTTCTGGAGTATTATTAATTGGGACTTCGTTGCTAAGCAGTTTGCTCATTAGGGTGTATGCTGTAGAGCTGGAATTATTTAGCCATAAGAGAAAAGTATGAAAATACAACAATATCTTAAGCTTTTTTTGTTTTTACCCTGTATTTCGCTTACCTTTGCGGATGTCGGTACAGTTAACGCTGATATCAAGAGTAAGATGGCAGTGCAAAAGAGCGAGCTTGAGTTGCGATTTGGTCATCCAACCTATGAGCAGACGCTGCATTATCGAAAGATGTATAGCAAAAAACCCTTCCCAGACGCCAAGATATTTTATTATGACAACGGTGTGTATAAGCTGATTTCTGAAGGTGAGAACCATTATGGTGTATATGTGATGCAAGGCACTTTCCAAGATCAGACTTATACGGTTAGATATATTTCTCTACCATCACCAGACTGGGGTAATAAGACAGCGTTTCATCAGTTGACTTTTATTAATCTGGGCAAGCAGGATGACGGTGTTTTTATTCAAAACGCGATTACCGAGATCGGGGAGGCAATTGCACAACAAAATGGGATCTTCACTATTCAGAAAAATACCGTGGTTAACCCGGTAACTGAAAAATGGCAATAACTTGTGTTTGATGCAATTCAGCG
The DNA here is from genome assembly GCF_055396795.1 of Cysteiniphilum sp. GTC20157. Lineage (NCBI taxonomy): Bacteria > Pseudomonadati > Pseudomonadota > Gammaproteobacteria > Thiotrichales > Fastidiosibacteraceae > Cysteiniphilum > Cysteiniphilum sp. GTC20157. The sequence goes on from NZ_AP044698.1 coordinate 542,975, forward strand.
ATATAAATTTAGACTTAGTAAGTCTTGGCAAAATCACAAAAGTTCTATAGAATTGACCGGCTTTTGAACTTTGGAGAATATGTATGGCACGTGTAACAGTAGAAGATTGTTTAGAGAAAATTGATAGTCGCTTTGAATTAATTGTTTTGGCCTCAAAAAGAGCGCGTTTCTTGAGTCTAAGTGGACAAGAGCCACGTGTCGACTGGGATAATGATAAGACAACCGTTGTTGCTTTGCGTGAGATTGCTGATGGCAAAATAAACAAAGTAGAAATCCGTGCTGAACAGGAATATTAAAAAGATTAACAAAAATAAAAAATATTGATTTTAGGCGTTGACTTTGAATTTTTTAACCCTATAATCTCATCTCGTTCTCGGGTGCTTAGCTCAGCTGGGAGAGCATCGCCCTTACAAGGCGAGGGTCGGGGGTTCGAACCCCTCAGCACCCACCAGAGATTTAAAAGGCTTCCAATTGGGAGCCTTTTTTGTTTGTGTCACATAATAGTGCTTGAGTTTTAAGCTGCTATCTGTGACAATAGCGCGGCTCTTTGCTGTTGCCCTTAAATTAGGCGCGCAATAGCTTATCGAGAGTAGATACGATAAACCGAAAGGAGTAAAATTATGAAACATTATGAAATCGTGTTCATGGTTCATCCTGATCAAAGCGATCAGTTGCCAAACATGTTACAAAAATACCGTGAAATCGTTGAGTCTAGAGGCGGAAAAATTCACCGCTTGGAAGACTGGGGACGTCGTCAACTTGCTTACCCAATCGCTAAGCTTCATAAGGCGCATTACATTTTGATGAATATCGAGTGTGATACTGAAGCGTTGAACGAGTTAAACGAATCATTCAGATATAATGATGCGATTCTACGTCGTTTAGTACTTAATCAAAATGAAGCGATCACTGAACCATCAATCATGATGGCAAAAGATGAGAAAAAAGAAGTTAAAGAAACAAGCCAAGCGGCTGAGTGAGGAGAGGAAAGATGCGTCCAAATCGTCGTCGTAAAGTATGTCGTTTTACCGTTGAAGGCGTTAAAGAGATCGACTACAAAGATTTAAATACATTGAAAGGTTATGTCACTGAAACTGGCAAAATCGTTCCAAGTCGAATCACAGGTACATCTACTAAGTATCAACGTCAACTTGCTAATGCAATCAAAAGAGCAAGATTTTTAGCGTTGATCCCTTACTGTGATCGTCACTTTAACTAGTCTTTAAGTTTAGAGGTCTTTGACAATGCAAGTTATTTTAAAAGAAAAAGTAGAAAACCTAGGTACGCTAGGTAGTGTTGTAAATGTGAAGTCAGGTTATGCGCGTAACTACTTAGTGCCTTATGGCAAAGCAGTTCAAGCAACTGAAGCAAACATTGCTGCTTTTGAAAAGCAAAAAGCAGAATTACAAAAATTAGAAGCTGAGCGTTTAACAACGGCTAAAGCAAAAGCTGAGAAAATCTCAGGTCAAGTATTCACAATCAAAGCAGCTGCTGGTGATGGTGGTAAACTATTTGGTTCTGTTGGTACGAAAGAAGTTGCTGATGTTATCGCGGTAGCGGGTGTTGAAGTTGAAAAACGTCACGTACGTATGCCAGAAGGTATCATCCGTTCATTGGGTGAATATGAGTTATCAGTTCATTTACACTCAGATGTTGATGCTGATATCAAATTGGTCGTTATCGCTGAATAATTTCCTCATTATTCACTAATTACGATTACACTTTAAGTAATGAATCAATAATAGGTTGCGTCAGCTAATACCTCTCCCCTTGTGGGAGTGTTTACTCGGCTGCGTTACCCTTGTCATTGATAGTTTATGTGATAAATGACGCAAGTTTCTCTTTTGAATTTCATTTGTATTTGACAGGCAATAAATTAAAGGCTTTAGCGCTAAATTTTGGTATACTCTACGGTGATTTGTTTTGAATGAAAATGGAGTGACTGAATGTCCGACGTTAAAGCTTATGATTCGTCAAATATTAAAGTATTAAAAGGGCTTGAGGCGGTACGTAAACGCCCAGGCATGTATATTGGGGATACGGATGATGGTTCAGGTCTTCATCATATGGTATTTGAGGTGGTTGATAACTCAATCGATGAGGCGTTAGCGGGATATTGTGATGATATTATTGTGACTATGCATACTGACGGTTCGGTGTCAGTCAGTGATAATGGTCGTGGAATTCCTGTGGATATACATCCTGAAGAAGGGCGCTCAGCAGCAGAGGTCATTATGACAGTACTGCACGCAGGCGGTAAATTTGATGATAACTCTTATAAAGTATCAGGTGGCTTGCACGGGGTTGGTGTATCCGTTGTTAATGCGTTGTCTGAAAGTTTGGAGCTACGTGTTTGGAAAAATGGCAAAGAATACGAGCAATATTATGCTCATGGTGAGCCGTTGGCACCACTAAAAGAAATAGGAGATACAACAAAGCAAGGGACAATGATTCGCTTTAAGCCATCACCACAAACATTTTCAATTGTTGAGTTTAATTATGACACATTAGCAAAGCGTATTCGTGAGTTATCATTTTTAAACTCAGGTGTTAAAGTTCAACTGATTGATAAGATTAATGATCAAAATGTGACTTTCCAATATGAAGGGGGTATTAAGGCGTTTGTTGAGCATTTAAATAAGAGCAAAACGCCATTAAATCAAAACATTATTAGTATCCAAGGTGAGCGCAATGATGTTGTGGTTGAGCTTGCGATGCAATGGAATGAGTCGTATCAAGAAAGCGTCTATTGCTTTACGAACAATATTCCACAACGTGATGGTGGCACACATTTATCAGGCTTTAGAGCGGCATTAACACGTACAATTAATGGTTATATTGAATCAGAAGGCTTAAATAAGAAGCTTAAGATTAGCACGTCAGGTGATGATGCGCGTGAAGGATTAACCGCTGTATTATCTGTCAAAGTACCCGATCCTAAATTCTCATCACAAACTAAGGATAAACTGGTTTCTTCTGAAGTGAAAACGGCAGTTGAAGCGTTAGTTAATGAAAAGTTGCAAGAATTCTTACTTGAAAACCCGAATGAAGCCAAGTTGATTTCCAATAAGATTATTGATTCAGCACGCGCTAGAGAGGCGGCAAGAAAAGCACGTGAAATGACCCGTAGAAAGGGTGCTTTGGATATTGCCGGTTTACCAGGTAAGCTTGCTGATTGTCAGGAAAAAGATCCGGCATTATCTGAACTATATATCGTGGAGGGAGACTCTGCGGGTGGTTCAGCAAAGCAGGCACGCGATCGCAGAACACAGGCTATTTTGCCATTAAAAGGTAAGATCTTAAATGTTGAAAAAGCCCGATTTGATAAGATGTTAAGCTCACAAGAAGTGGGGACGTTAATCAAAGCCTTGGGTTGTGGTATTGGACGTGATGAATATGATCCGGATAAAACAAGATATCATCGCATCGTTATTATGACGGATGCTGATGTCGATGGTTCACACATTCGTACGTTACTTCTGACTTTCTTTTATCGTCAAATGCCTGAGCTTATTGAGCGTGGTTATATCTATATTGCACAACCGCCATTGTATAAGGTCAAGCGCGGCAAACAGGAAACTTATCTTAAAGATGATGCCGCCTTAGCACAATATTTAGGAAGTATCGGGATTGAGGGTGCGTCTTTATTTCCAGGGGACAACATCCCACCTATTTCAGGTGTTGGTTTGGAGAATTTGTATCAGCAATATCAAAAAACCAATGCAAAAATCACTACCTTATCGCGCCGCTATCCAGTGAATGCGCTTAAAGCATTCATTAGCTATGAGCCATATCCTGTTGTAAGCGACGAGTCGGCACTTAATGCTTGGTGGCAAGGCTTTGCTGAGCATGCGAATAAGCTATCAGGTGGTTATGAATTTTATACGGCTGCTATCGATAGTGAACAGCATGAAGATGAAAAAGTGATTAAACTTAAGCTTTCGCGCTTGTTGCATGGTGTAGATACTGAGTACAGCTTTAATTTGAGCTTCTTTGAAAGTAAAGATTATCAAAGTATTGTTGAATTGGGCTCAGCACTCAATGGTCTTTTGACCAAAGCAGCCTGTGTTGAGCGTGGTAGCAAAAAAGAATTTGTTGATACATTTGAGCAAGCGATGGAGTGGTTAATCTCAGAAGCCAAACGTGGGCAAAATGTACAACGCTATAAAGGTCTTGGTGAAATGAATCCAGAACAGTTATGGGAAACAACAATGGATCCTGCTGAGCGCCGTATGTTACAAGTCACCATTGCCGATGCTGTTGCTGCTGATGAGTTATTCTCGACACTCATGGGTGATGATGTTGAACCAAGACGCAACTTTATTGAAAGCAATGCGCTTAATGTTGTGAATATTGATGTTTAAATAGCTGCTTTATCATGGTTATGCCAATGATCAACATACATCTTGGTAGTGCCTGCGATGGCAGCAGGAATAACAAGGATATTAAAAAATGGAATCATCAAAAAAACCGTGGTAATAAAGCCAAAACCTAGGCTTAGAGACTTTTGTTGGGAGAGTTGCTTTTTCATTTGTGGGAAGCTGATTTCATTATTATCAAAAGCGTAATCGGCGTATTGTACGACGTTGAACCAACATAATAATATAAACCATAAAACACTGGTAAAAAGGTTAACTACAGGAATAAAGTAACACAACAGAATAATTAAAACCCACGGTAGAAAAGACAATAGTTTTTTAAATTCGCGGGCGATAGATTTTGGGGCGATAAGCATCAGTTTTGCAAGTGTGAGCTCACTACCAACGTCTTGCTCTGTCAGTTGTTTTTGTACTTTTTCTGCAAGGAAACTATAAAAAGGAGCTGCAATAATAAGAGCAATTGCAGTAAAAAGATAAGCACTAAATAGTAGTAGCGCCAAAATAGCAATAATATAAATCAACAAACTAAGCCATGATAGCCAGCTAGGTAGGTGCGCATCCACCCAGTTGATCAATAATGAAATCTCATGCAGGCTAAACCACCATAATGCAATAAAGATGATGGTATTGATAATAAGTGGCACAATGGTATAGCGCTTAATCCCTTTCTTGAAAATAAGTGTTAATCCGGCAAAAAAATAGCTAATACCACTGTTTTTACCTTGGTATTGCGTCATGGTTAGCCTCCCGTTACATCGGCAATGTTTTGATAAAAGTGCGTTAATAATCCCCGTTCTTGTGCCGTAAAATTCAGTGATTTCTTATGAGTAAGGTCAAAGCTTTGTTTGCTATAGATTGGATTGGTTATTTGGAAATAAGTCTTAAGATTATGATATTTATCGCTATGAGTTTCAAATGTAATCACTCGCCCGTTTTTAATCTCTAGTGTGATATGGTTATCTTCAAAAATAAACTTGCGGCTAAAGGGTAGCGTTTTGCCAAAGCGCCATTGCCAAGTACGCAAGGTGTTTTCTTCATCAACTACCTGCTTATTTTCCATATGTTCAGGGATATAGGTAATGTGGTGATTAAACTGATTTAAAAAACAATCGCGTATCTTTGCGGCACTAATCTCAGGATTGATTGCTGCTAAGTTGATAACGCTTGAACGCTTAGAGTGCACACCCTTTGTGCTTAATGATGCATCAATATTGTGATGTAAATAACGATATAGTTTGCTGGTGTCTGCATTAATCAAGAGTGTCCCGTGATGAAAGGATTTATCCTTTGTCTCACGAAAGGCGCTGCCTGAGACTTTATAATCAACCCCCTCATGTGTCACTAAGATATCATTACGTTCGGAAGCATGGGCATTAATGCCGCAGCTTTTAAGTGTATTTACAATCAATGCGAGATTTGCTTTTTTATCATAATCTTGCGATTTTGCCATGATGGTATAGTTGAGATTGCCAAGATCATGATAGACCGTGCCGCCACCACTTTGACGGCGGACAATTGGGATATTGTCATTGCTCAAAGCATCAATATTACACTCACGCCATGGATTTTGCGCGCGTCCAATAATCACAGAAGGCATATTCTGCCAAAGATATAAAATTGGGGTGTCCGTCAACATCTCGCGAAAAAGCCAGTTTTCAACGGCAAGGTTATAAAAAGGATCGTGACTTGTAGCAATATAAACGTTCATATAGGCAGCTTGTGTATTTGTTACGCATTTAAAAGTGGCAGTGTATCCCACTTATATATCGATCGTAAACCATTTTAATGTGTACTATCAAGCATCGCATTGGCTGCCATTACCAAAGGTGAGATGACGTCAGCAGCTCCTAAAGACTTCGCTTTGTTAATATTGTTCTTTTGATTGATACGAATGGTTATCTTAGCGGACTTTGATGGCTTATGGTCATTTAGAAATTCATTAATACTCAATAAAGTGATGATATTATCAGCGTCTTTTTCATAGGCGATGATTACTGCATGGGCATCGACAATGCTAGCTTTATCGAGAATGTCAGGGTCATTGGCGTTACCATGAAGTGTGAGTGACTTAAGCTCAGCACTATCGGCTGTTTCACTGTGTTCGCTATCGATAATGAGAAAGCTTTTATTTTGCTGTTGTAATTCACTGATAATAATGTGTGTTAAGTCATTTAAACCGCAAATAATCACATGATCTTTCATATGCTTTTTCCCTTTGTTGAATGTTTGAAATAAGTTTTGTAAGCGGTCGATAAAAGCGCTAACAATAAAGGTTAAGACAGCAGCAAATGCGCCTAATCCGATGAAAATCATCGACACGACAAAAAGCCGCGCTTCATCGGTAATGGGTGTAATGTCACCATAACCAACCGTACTATAAGTGACTACAGTAAAGTAGTGCTGCATATTCTAAATAAACAAAGACAAAATGTAGTATAATAAATCCTTATAAATGACTGACTATTAAAGCGACAATGGCAAAGGCTAAACAAGCAATTATTCTGACTGAAAAACAAAGACATATTCTGTCAAAACTGCATACATCAAATACGGGACAATATCGCTATAAACTAAGAGCCAAGATTATTCTTGACAGCGCAGATCATAGACGCACAAAAGATACACTTTCTGAGTTGAATATAGTAGCTAGCACGGTAGGCAAATGGCGTGATCGTTGGAATAATGCTTCAGAAAAACTTGCATGCCTTGAACGAGAAGAAATAAAAGGTATTGAGTATGAGCGAGCTATATGCGAAATACTTGATGATCTACCTAGAGAAGGAACACCTGCAAAGTTTAGCGCAGAGCAAATTTGTAAAATTATAAGCGTTGCTTGCGAAGCACCAGAAAAATCAGGGCTTCCTTTAAGTCATTGGAGTTTACCAAGTTTGGCTGCAGAGTTAGTTAAACGACAAATAGTGGACAGCATTTCAATTTCCCAACTACATGTTTTTTTAAAATCAGGCAGATATAAAGCCCCATAAGGTAAAACAGTGGATACACACACCCATTGAGGATCAAGCCACATTTGATCATGAAGTAGCGCAAGTGTGCAACACCTATCAAAAAGCATATGATGAAAAGGACAATGACATGCTTCAAGTGGTCAGTTGTGATGAGAAAACAGGGATACAGGCATTGGAGCGTCAAATCACTCCAATGAATCTGGATCATTGTGAACGCGTTGATAACAGCTATGAACGCCATGGCACACAATGTTTAATTGCAAATTTTGATATTGCTTCAGGTAAAATAATTGCTCCAACCATAGGTGATACCAGAACGGAAGAAGATTTCAAGAATCATGTCGAGCAAACAGTGCAAACGAAGCCTAAGGCTAATTGGGTTTTCGTTGTTGATCAATTAAATACGCACATGTCTGAAGCGTTGGTTTTGCTAGTGCTTAATTTGTGTGGTATTACTGGGGTGGATATTGGTGAAAAAGGCAAACATGGCGTGTTGAAAAACATGCAAACACGTAAAGCGTTTCTTGAAGATAGTTCACATCGTATTCGGTTTGTATATACACCGAAACATGCTTCATGGCTTAATCAAGTTGAGATATGGTTTAGCATTTTGGTTAAGCGATTACTTAAACGTTTATCTACGAAGTCAACAGTTGAGCTTAAAGATAAAATAACGGCATTTATTGGGTACTTTAATGATGTATTGGCTAAGCCATTTAAATGGACATATAAGGGGAGAGTTCTACAGGCGACATAATATTTACTTATTTAAAGGATGAGGTAGTAGATAGCATCTGGCCAATCTTTAATGCTGTTGAATTGATCACGTAGCAGATAAGCGCCAACAACACCGTATAGAAATGCCAAAATAAATGACAAAATAACGATAAACTGCGCATAACTGAGCTTGATCGTTTGCGAGCGCACATTAAATACTTTCCAACTCATGGCAAGGACTATGATCTCAACAAAATAAAACCACGTTAAAAAACCTGAGCGGTAATAAACAAAGATATTGGTCAAGAAAAGGGTTATAAGCATTAGTAGTGCTAATATCCAGAAAAAACGCAAGCGTCGATAAATCCCGCGACCAATTAGTAGCATTAAGTAACCAATAAAGCAGGAGATCACCGTATTAAACTCTTTAAAGCCTTGTCCTGCGATAATATGGTTAACGAATTGGACGCCTTCATCATGAATAGCGGCTTCAATAAAAGGAAATACGCCGATTAAAATAGCGAATATACCATTTAAAACTAACAAAATAGCCAAAAATAAAGGGATATTAAAACGCATCAGCTTTTCTTTGAAAAAGTGCACAAACCTTGGCATAAGCTATCCTTAGTTACTATACCTATCACAAAATGCTTTACGATGGGTAGTCTAATAAGTGTCTCGTATAAACATAGCCAATATTATTCTAAAGTTCAATATGAAACGTGCTTAAGGTAGGTAATGTTGAATAAGTGGAGTTACATACTTTATGTCTAGGCATGTTTTTCTTTATTATAAACGTCGCCATAATGTTTGATCTTTTGATTTTTTATCTAGCAGCTCTAGATAATCATCATGTGCATTACTTTGTGGATTTAGAGCTAGTAAATCAATCAATTTAATCGCCTTGTTGGCGGAGGTTGATGTATGCTTATTTATCGATGTATGCGCGTTGCTGTCATCTTCAGTAGCGGGTGTCATAAGGCTAAACAAATCTAGCTGTCCACCAGTCATCATTAAGTAAACATCTGCAAGAATCTCGGCATCCAATAACGCACCATGCAGTGTGCGATGTTTGTTATTGACACCGTAACGTGAGCATAGGGCATCGAGTGAATTTTTCTGTCCTGGGTGCTTTTCACGAGCCATGATTAGGCTGTCGATGATATTACAATGCTGCTCAAGCTCTCCCCATTTATTAGGGGATAATAATTGCAATTCCCAATTTAAAAAGGGGACGTCAAATCCGGCATTATGAATAATCAACTCAGACTGACCAAGGTATGCCATGATGTCATCAATTTTGTCACTAAAAAGGGGCTTGTCAGCCAAAAAATCATTGCTTAAACCGTGGACTTGCAAAGCACCCGCTTCAACTTCAATATCTGGTTTGAAGTAAAAGTGTAGGTTGTTACCCGTTAATTTGCGATCGATCATCTCAACGGCGCCAAATTCAATAATACGGTGACCTGATTTAAAGTCAAAGCCTGTGGTTTCAGTATCTAAGAATATTTGTCGCATGATTTGTATATGGTAGTCAAAAGTATGGCAATTAGTATAGCGGACTTAAACTGACTTTGACATAATAGCCTGCGTTATTTTAACTAAAATAAAGGACAGGAAGATGAAGAAAGTTTTACTCACTATGGGTTTATTGTTATCAGTAAATGCAGCACTGGCATGCTCAGGCAAAGAGCAAGTAAATATACTATTTACCTCGCAGCAAGGGGATAATGTATCACATAAGGGCTATGCTGGATTAGGTAAAGCGCTATTTGCCAATCAGATGATCGCTAGTGAGTTGCATGCTTATAATGTCACCATCAATCATAAAATCGGCGAGATAATTCTGGATATCGAGACCCAAAAAACACCGATTCAAGATATGTTGAAGGAAGTTAAACCATTATTAAAAGAGCATGGATTTAAAGTAGTACGTGTTTCTTTTGAGACACCAATTGAACGTGCTAACTCAGCAAAATGTATGTCGGGAAAACAGCCTATAACGAGAGATGTTACCGCTAAGTAAAAATGGCTAAGACTGATATGGAACCATCGTCCCCTCGGCGTAAGTCGAAGCGATGCACTGAGCGTAAGTCGAAGGGTAAGCTTGGGAAAATCATACATAGATAAAGGCTTCGACTCACGCTCAGCCAACGCTTATACAATCAAAGTGGGTCGGAATATTGTCGTCGCCGTAAAAATCAGAAAAAGCTTTATTGCATGTTAAATTTAGGAAACCAAATAATTTAAGCTCTTCAGATTATCCCTGCTGTTATATTCCTTGTTGATACTCAAATGGGGGTCGAGTTACCAGCTACTTTTGCTATCACTTCACATGGGGTAATGCTGTGTAGCAAAGCATAATCTGAGGAGTGCTTAGATCATAATAAATAATTATAACTATGTCTAGCGCAGCAACGTTAAATTTTGGTAGAAAATCATTGTGTATATGAAGTGATCAGTCTGTTTTTGACGTTTCCTTTAGCAAATTTTAAGGCAGAAAGATATGCAAAAGGTCATTTAAAAAGCGTTGGCCTAGCTCAGTGGGTATAAGGTGTTGTGATTTCTTTGTTAGTAACTCACGAGCGATTGCCTCGTTAAGTTGTGAAGCAATGGCATCAATACTAAGCCCTGTAGCCTGCTCAAATTGGCTAATCGAAAAACCATGTTGTAAACGTAGTGCATTTAGCATAAATTCATAAGGGCGCTCGTCAGTGGCAATATCACTGGCACCATAAGGGAACTGTAACTCTTGCATATAAATCTTGGGGTTTTTGCGTTTCCAATGGCGTCTGATAGTGCCAGTTTCGGGTAAAGTAATCTTGCCATGTGCGCCGGCGCCGATCCCAATATAATCACCAAACTGCCAATAGTTTAGGTTATGTTTGGCTTGATATTCACTATCTTTACAATAGGCAGAAGTTTCGTATTGTGTAAACCCTGAGGATTTAATCAATGCTTTACCTTGTTGCTCGATGGTGAATAATAAATCTTCATCTGGAAGCTTTGGTGGTTTGACAGCAAAGGCGGTATTGGGCTCTAAAGTTAATTGATACCAAGATAAGTGGGTCGGGTTTAATGCGAGTGCTTCGCGTAAATCAAACAGTGCATCATCAACACTTTGATCAGGTAAGCCGTGCATTAAATCAATATTGAAATTATCAAATCCCGCATGTGTTAACTCATTTATAGCGCTATAGACATTTTGTGCATTGTGGATGCGCCCAAGTATTTTTAATTTGTCATTTTGTAGGCTTTGCACACCAAGAGAAATACGATTAATCCCCATGGCTTTATAGTCACTGAACTTGCCGTGCTCAATGGTGCCGGGATTTGCCTCAATGGTAATCTCAGCATTATCAGCAATCAGTTGATGCTTAGATAAATGCTCAAAAAGTTTTGATAGCTCATTGCTTGGAAATAACGAAGGTGTCCCGCCTCCTAAAAAGATGCTGCCAAATTGTCGATCTTGTAAATCGTGTGCATGACTTTGCAAATCTAATAATAACGTATCCAAATAAGCTTGCGCTGGAATATCGCCCTTTAAGTGATGTGAGTTAAAGTCACAATAAGGGCACTTTCTAACACACCAAGGGAAATGAATATAAAGGCTTAAAGGAGGAAGTTTTAGCATAAAAAAGAGAAATAAGAGAAATTATTTTGGCTGCCCAATACGAATAACAAGTACATCACAATGCGCGCGTTGTAACACACCATTGGCTGTTGAACCAATAAAACGCTCAACACCATAACGACCATGACTACCGATAACAACGATATCACAATTAAGCTCTTCGGCGAGTTTAACGATTTTACGTTTAGGTGAGCCGTGTAATAAATGAAAGTCTGCCTCAAGATCAATTTGTGCTTCAAGTGCTTTCAAGTGCTTGAGGTTTTCTTCTTCTAGGTAATCTTCCAAATCAGAAATCGAAGGCACACCAGATGCCATATAATAAGGAATATGTGGTAAAACATTAACAACACTTAGTTTGGCATCATTACGTTTGGCTAAGGCAACAGCTTGTTCAATCACAGGTTTGTTGTCAGCATGTAAGTCAGTTGCCAGTAAAATATGTTTGTAATTCTTCATCCTAAGTCTCCAGTGCAGTGTTTTAACGATTCTAACGATGATCATTCTAAAAAACTTCTTCTGTAAAAGATAGTCAAAGCATCATCAAAAATAGTAACAAGCAACAAATAGCAGTTGAAATCTTAGGGGTAAAATTTTAAGCTAGCGACTGGTAATTTTTAAATAATCAAAACAAGGGATAATCACACCAATGAGTATGAATATGAGTAAGCTCATGCAGCAAGCGCAGAAAATGCAAGATCAAATGAAAAAAATGCAAGAAGAACAGGAAAAGCTAGAAGTTGTCGGTGAATCTGGTGCTGGTCTTGTTAAGGTCACAATGACAGGTAAGCATGATGTCAAGCGCGTTGAAATTGATCCAAGCTTATTGTCAGAAGATAAAGAAGTCCTAGAAGACTTATTAGCCGCTGCGGTGAATGATGCGGTTCGTCGTGTTGAGGAGAATAATAAAAGCTCAATGTCAGACATGACGCAAGGCTTGAATTTACCACCTGGGTTTAAATTCCCATTTTAATGCCTTAGACATTAGCTCTAAAACGTACTATGCAAAAACTATTTTCACCCAAAATCGAAGGCTTGATTGAGTCACTGAAGATATTGCCTGGTGTCGGTAAAAAAACCGCACAACGCATGGCAATTCAGTTGTTAGATAAAAAACAACAAGCCGCACATGAGTTAGCTCAGGCGATTGAGAACGCGCTTGATGCGATAAAACATTGTCAGCAATGTAATATGCTATGTGAGGATGATCTGTGTCATATCTGTAGTAGTGTCAGACGTGATAACGCACAGCTGTGCATTGTTGAAAATATGCTCGATATGATGGCGATTGAATCAGCAGGTGTGTATGGTGGTAAGTATTTTATTTTGCACGGTAGGATATCACCTTTGGATGGTATAGGTCCTAATGAGCTTAAGCTACCTAGACTTAAATTACTTGTAGCAAGTCTTGAGGTCAGTGAAATTGTGATGGCGTTAAGCCCATCTGTTGAGGGTGAAACAACCGCACACTTTATTTCAGATATGTTAAAAGGTCATGCCTGCACGATCTCGCGTATTGGCTTTGGTGTACCCTTTGGTGGTGAGCTTGAGTATCTTGATCAACAGACATTGACACACGCTTTTAAAGCACGCGTTAATTTTTAATTCAACATTTGCGTAACTCCAGTGAAATAAAGCGCTATTCAATTGCGTTGGTTGTCGTTATAATTTTGACGTTTTAGATAAAATTATAGTGAAAATATGCAGATTTCATCCTCAAAATCGCTGACGCTGTTGCGTTTGGTGATGATTAATATTATTGCTGTTGATAGTTTACGTAATATATCGATTACCGCACAAGCTGGATGGGTTGTGGTGAGTTTCTACATTTTGGCAGCGATTGTGTTTTTAATCCCTTGTGCTTTATTAACAGCAGAGATGGCAACGGGCTATTCCAAAAACGGTGGTATCTATCTGTGGACGAAAGAGGCCTTTGGTGCCAAAACGGGATTTGTCATCTTATGGCTGCAATGGGTCTATAATCTTGTGTGGTTTCCCTCAATATGTGGCTTTTTTGCAGGGATTATTGCCTATATTATCGCGCCATGGTTTGGTCTAAATCCTAATGAGCTTGTCATGAGCCCGTGGTATATGATCAGTATGAGCTTATGCATGTTTTGGTTGGCAACGATTATTAATTTATTTGGGATCAAAACGTCAAGTACCTTAAGTGTCATTGGGGCAATCGTTGGCACCTTAATGCCGATGTTGCTAATTATTGGATTGGCATTATTTTGGGTTATGGCAGGGCAGCCTATCTTAAAGCCGCAAACAGTCTCAGATGTATTGCCAAGCTTTGCGAATATCGGCAGTTGGGGATTGTTTTTGACGGTGATGTTTAGCTTATTTGGTTTAGAGATGAGCTCTATTCATGCTGGAAATGTGAAGAACCCCAAGAAGAATTTCCCTAAAGCACTGTTGATTTCCAGTATTGTTATTTTATTATCACTGATACTATCGAATATCGCGATCTTTACGGTGAATAGTAGCACAGGTGGGCAGGTTGATATTGTCACTGGGCTTATGGCATCATTTCATTATTTCTTTACGCAATTTAATATGCCGTGGATGTCAGATGTTATTGCATTAACCTTGGTGCTTGGCGCGTTTACCACGGTGGCTGCTTGGATTATGGGCTTATCGCGCGCGTTTACGGTGGCCGCCGAAGATGGACTCATTAGTAAAAAATTGGCGCAAACCAATAAATATGAAGCACCAAGTAAAGTACTTATTTTGCAAGGTATTATCTTTTCCTTGTTTTGTTTAAGCTATGTGTTGATGCCAAGTGTTAACTCAGCCTATTGGTTTTTAAGTGCATTAACTGCACAACTTGCTGTGCTAGCCTATATTGGTATGTTTGCCGCAGCGATTAAATTACGTCGCCAAAACCAACCAAAACCTGGGCAATATATTATTTTCGGGGGTGTCAAGGGCACTGTCTCAATGGCTGTCTTGGGCTTTGTTGGCTGTGTTATTGCGATTAGTGTTGGTTTTATTCCGACGTCAGATGTCACGATGTCAGCAGTAAACTTTGATTTACTGCTACTCACTGGAATTATAATAGCGTTAGTGATCCCTTATGCTATCACGCGTAATTATCAAGCTTGAAATGATCTACCCAGCAATTGGCACTGTTTAAATTTTTTGGGGTGTTATAAAAAATAACACTCACATTATTGAAACTAGGAAGTCATGAAAGTTTTTACGGAGATACTAAACGCAGTTAGCTTACACGAATATCTAAATGTTTCTCAAAACTTGTTTTATTACTATAATGAGTTGGGATATAAGATATTATGATGATCATGAAAATGGTGGGTCGTGCAGGATTCGAACCTGCGACCAATTGGTTAAAAGCCAACTGCTCTACCAACTGAGCTAACGACCCTAAGACAGGGCACATTATAGGGAATATGGAGTCAATTGCAATATGAAGATGAAAAAAAATAGCAAAAATAGCAAAAAGGGTAAAAAGGGCAAAAATAAGAAGTGTGTTCGAAGTTTAGGCTTTAGCTTGATTGAAGGGATGGTTGTTATCGTTGTAATGGCGATTGTTATTGCGATTGCCGTACCTATGATGATTGGCACCTTTGGGCGTGCTAATTCAGAAATTTATTTAGATAAAGTCAAAGCGGCATTAGAGCTAGGTAGGGTGACTGCAATGTCAGAGGCAACATCGGTTTTTCTATGCCCTAGTGCTGATGGTGAGACTTGTGCAACAGTACCAGAGAGTAATTGGGGGGATAATCGCTTGATTTTATTTACAAGCTCGGATGGCGTGTCCACTGATGTTGATCGCATTATTACAACGATTGAGGCGCCTGCAGCAGGAGAATATATATCAAGTACAAATGGTGATACAGTCGAGTTTAGACCAAGTGGGTTGTCTTCAACAGCAGCAGCATTGCGTTATTGCGCCACCGTTGATGACCAAGGAGCGGGGCGTTATGATCGAGAAGTGGTGATTAATATGATTGGTAGAATTCGACTTGATATTAATAGTGATTCACAAGTTTGCTCTTAATGTAATTGACAAACTAACTCAGTTAACGCTTGCTCTACATCACCTTGTTCAATTCCTTTAATCAATAAATCAATCATGAAGCATTGATTAAAAAGCTTGGCATAATGCTGTTTGCTAAATTTCTTAGATAGTCGCGCGTAAGGGACTTGCCGTGTTTTCCAGATATTATTGCGCATAAAGGTTTGTTGTTGCTGTTGTGGCGTTTGCGTACTTAAGTTGTAGCAAATGCGTAGCTCTTTTAGAATTGCCCAAAGAATAATGGCATTTTCAATGCGTTCTTTAAATAGATGCTGCAATATCACCAGTGAGCGAGCCATGTTTTGTTCAATAAGGCTTTGCGCTAGATCAAACACATCGTAATTCATCGCATTAGATAGGTACTCAGACAGTGACTTATCATCAAAGTGGGTTTGTGGTTGATGCTGCAGCAAGCTAATCATTTGATTGGCAGCAAAGAGATTGCCTTCGGTTTTTTGTGCTAAAAGCATCAAGGCATCTTCGGTTAATGTAATCGGTTTGTTAAGCGAATTAAGTTCAAGTCTAATGAGTTTAATCGACTCTTGAATGCTAACTGGCCACACTTGAATATATAGAGCTTGTTGAACAATTGATTGAAACCATTTGGTTTTTTGTTGCGCACTTGTTAGATCCTCAAATATCAATAAGAAGCGATCACTTTGTGAGATATTGTTAAGGCAATCAACGAGTAGTTTTTGTGCCTTTTTATCTGGTGCTTTAGTGATCGTTAGCTGTAATAAACGTTCTTCAGCAAACAAGCTAAAGCTATTAAAGTTACTTTGCAAAAAGTCGTATTGTTGGTTGATGATTTGTGTGCGTAAGATCTCAAAGTTTTGTGATTTGTATTTGGTATTGATTCGCTCAATAAGTTTATTTTTTTGATAAGGTTCTTTACCGGTGATGATATAAGAAGGGAAGTCTTTTTTTTCAATTGCTTTTAATGCTTCTAGATAATTAGTCGCTTTGATCATTATTCTTATCCCCTATGGTTGGCATTGTGGGCAATAGAAGGTGTTGCGTTGATTGATAACAACTGAGGCAATGGCTGTTGAACAGGTTGGGCATGTTTTGTCTTTTTGCCCGTAAACTGCTAAAGATTGGGCAAAATAGCCAGGTTTGCCTGTGGCATTTTTGTAGTCTTTTAACGTAGTGCCACCGGCTTTAATCGCTTGCAACAAAGTGAATTTAATGGCATCGATAAGCTTTTTTAGCTCATTTTGTGTTAAAGTATTGGCAGGTTTCAATGGTGAAATGCCTGCTTTAAATAAACTTTCACAAGCATAGATATTACCAACACCAACCACAATTTTGTTATCCATAATGACACTTTTAACCGCTTGTGTACGTGCTTTAAGTGCGCGTTGCAAATAGTGACTATTAAAGTGTTGTGTTAATGGCTCAGGACCGTAGTTTAAAAAGTATTTATGTGCCAAAGGATCACTGTTGGTAATGTCCCAATAACCAAAGCGCCGTGGATCATGATAAAAGATCGTTTGACCGTCATCAAGTTGTAAAACAATATGATCATGTTTTTTATGCTGGTAGGTATTACTGTCAACGATTTGTAACACGCCTGACATGCCAAGATGAATAATTAACGCATAATCATCTAAAGTGATAATCAAATGCTTGCCGCGCCTTGAGATATCATGGATGCATTGGTTAGTCACTTTATCACTAAGTTTAGGATCCAATGGGTAGCGTAGTTTATTAATATAAGTATTAGCAGTTATGATCTGGCGCTTTAAACAATGTAAACTAAGACCATTTTTAACCGTCTCAACTTCAGGTAATTCAGGCATTTTTCTTTTGACCTATTTTGCTTTCGCTACCGTTGATAAGACGTTTGATATTCTCGTGATGACGCACAATCACAATAATAGCGATAATGATAAACGGCAGTGCAGTGTTAAAACTAAAGATAAAAATCACACAAAGAGCAGATACAATCGTCGCAATTAATGCAGACAATGAAGAGTATTTGGTAATTAAAGCGCATATGAGCCAGGCGGCAAGAAAGATCATGCCAATCAACCAATAAAATCCAAGAATGACACCGATTAAGGTTGCTACACCTTTACCACCTTTAAAGCCAAAGAACACAGGAAATATATGACCAAGGATCGCTACAAGTGCGACATAACCAATCTCAGTTGCGCTTAAATGTAAAGCATGTGCAATGAGTACGGGAATTAAGCCTTTTAGTGCGTCACCCAACAGCGTGATTGCTGCGGCCTTTTTGCCCCCAAGACGCAAGACATTGGTCGCTCCTGGATTACCGGAGCCAATACTGCGTGGTGAAGGTAAACCCATGAATTTACAGGTGATAATGGCACTATTAATTGAGCCAAATAAGTAGCCAATGATAAGCATTAAAACAAATAGCATAATTGTGTACAGTATGATTTAAACTGCCCATGAGTGTCTGAATTTTTAAGTGCTAAGTCAAGCCCTCATGCAAGAAAGCTCTTCCTATTTATGCTAGTGCGCATTAAACTACTTCAAGTTATAGCTAAATTGGATCATATGATGAAATTATTAGACTTTGAAGTGGGGACTGATAAGCCATTTTTTTTAATTGCGGGACCTTGTGTTATTGAATCAGAGGCTTTAGCAATGGACACAGCAGGTTATTTAAAAGAGTTAACCGATGAGTTAGGTATTTCGTTTATTTATAAATCTTCTTTTGATAAAGCTAATCGCTCATCGATTAATAGCTTTAGAGGACCAGGAATTGACAAAGGGCTTGCGATTTTAGAAAAAGTAAAAAAGGAAATTAATGTTCCGATATTAACGGATGTGCATGAAGATACACCATTAGCTGAGGTTGCAAGTGTTGTCGATGTATTGCAAACACCGGCTTTTTTATGTCGTCAGACAAACTTCATCGTACGCGTATGTGAGCAAGGGTTGCCAGTTAATATTAAAAAGGGGCAGTTCTTAGCACCTTGGGATATGAAACAGGTGATGGAGAAAGCCAAATCAACGGGGAACCAGCAAGTAATGGCATGCGAAAGAGGTGCCAGCTTTGGTTATAACAATCTGGTGTCTGATATGCGCTCATTAGCGGTTATGAGGGAAACTGGTTGCCCTGTGGTGTATGATGCAACACACTCAGTGCAACTGCCAGGGGGGCAGGGGAATGTCTCAGGTGGGCAACGTGAATTTGTACCAGTGCTTGCACGTGCAGCTATTGCTGCAGGCATTTCAGGCATATTTATGGAAACGCATCCCAATCCAGCCAAGGCCTTAAGTGATGGACCAAATGCGCTGCCAATTCAAAAAATGAAGTCATTATTAATGCAACTTCAACAGATTGATCGTATTGTTAAATCACAACCTCTATTAGAAAACACACTTTAAGCAATGTAGCTGATCGTGCATAAAAAAATCATTCAGCTGTCGATTCCTTTAATCCTTGCTAATATTAGTTTGCCATTATGTGGTATTGTTAATTCTGCATTGATGGGTAATTTGCACGCCAGTAGTTATCTGGCAGCAAGTGCTTTAGGTGTCTCAGTAATTACCTTTATTAGCGCACTGTTTTACTTCTTACGAATGAGTACAACGGGAGTTATTGCGCAACAATATGGTAAGAGAGACTTTGATAAGGTATTTGATTGGTTAATAAAAGCGCTTATTGTCGCGGTTATATTGGCGCTTATGTTAATTGTGTTACAAGGCATTATTTATGATCTGGCGTTAACAATATTGTCGATGAATCAAACCGTAACCAAGCTATTTAGTCAATACTTTGATATCACCATCTATGCTTTGTTGTTTGTTCTGATTAATTATGTCTTACTTGGCTTTTTTATTGCGCTACAGCGGGCAAATCTTGCTTTCTTGATGGCGTTAATTACTAGCATCACAGGGATTTTGTTGAGCCTTATTTTTGTTAAATTACTGCATTTAGATATTAAGGGAATAGCTTATTCCGTGTTGTTGTCACAAGCCTTAAGTTGTATATTTGCGTTATTTTTCAGTATTAAAATCGCCAAAGATAACAATGTATCATTGAGGAAGTTAATACATCGTAATCAGTTTAATTGGCGAGCTTATCAAGCATTTATGTCGGTCAATGGTGATATTTTTATACGGTCTTTGTGTTTACAAATCTGCATTAATTCATTTTTCGTGTTCTCAGCACATATGGGGCAAGAAGTGCTTGCTGCAAATACCTTACTGATTGAGTTTGCGATGTTATTAGCGCTCTTTTTGGATGCCTTGGCAAATGCAACAGAAACGCTTGTTGGTGAAAAGGTTGGGCAAAATGATAAAAGCGCATTAAAACGTACTTTGTTATACACGTTGAGTTACTCTATTACTTTTAGTTTATTGTTTGTTTTGATGTATGCCTGTGTATACCCGTGGGTATTTGATTTGTTAACGTCTATTGCAAGCGTTCGCCAAGCAGCTGAGCACTATGTTATTTTCTCAATCATATTCCCATTAATAGCGGTATTTAGTTTTTGGTTAGATGGGGTATTTGTCGGCCTGCTTAAAACAACGATTATGCGTAATGCAATGATTGTATCTATGCTTTTATATTTGTTAAGTGTTGCAGCGTTATGGTCATTTGGTAATGTTGGATTGTGGCTTGCATATTTATTGTTTTTCATTTACAGAGCGATAACATTAGGTGCGCCGCTACTAAAGCGCTTAAAGTAACTCTTGAACGTCAATGTAGGTAACGTTTTTGCTATTGTATTATGTGGTTTTACAACACTTTTTAAGCACAAGATAGCCGGCAAATCCTGAAATGAGCGAGCCACCTAAAACACCTACTTTGACCATGTTCATAAGGTCAGGTGTGCTAAAGGCAAGCGTGCCAATAAACAAACTCATGGTAAAGCCAATACCACAAACTAAGCTAATACCATAAAGCTGAGGAGTTGAGAGTTGGCGTCCAATGGTGAAGTATTTCGTTTTGCTAAATAGATAAAGGCTGATAAATATACCGATTTGTTTGCCTAAGAATAATCCTAAGATAATACCTAACGCTACTGGATGAAATAGGTGTGATAAACTCATGCCGCTAAAGCTAATACCAGCATTGGCAAAGGCAAATAGTGGTAAAACCATAAAGATAATCCAAGGGTTTAAACCATGCTCAAGTTTCAGTAGAGGAGAATTTTTTTCAGTGTGTGGAATGGTCATTGCCAAGGCAACGCCAGCTAAGGTGGCATGAACGCCTGATTGTAAAACGCACAGCCACATGATTACACCAACAATCATAAATGGTGCAAGTTTCCTGATACCTAAGCGATTCATACAAATAAGTATGACAATGCATATTAAGGCTGCAAATAATGATATAAGCGACAAGTTGCTGGTATAAAATGCGGCAATAATCGCAATGGCTGCAATATCATCAAAGATGGCAATTGTGGTTACGAGTATTTTAAGCGATGTTGGAATACGCGACCCAAGAAGTGCTAATATCCCTAAGGTGAAGGCAATATCTGTGGCTGTTGGAATTGCCCAGCCATCGATATAGTTGGGGTTATGTTGGTTAATCAGAAAATAGATAAGTGCCGGCACCAATAAACCAAAAAAAGCAACAATGGCAGGAATAATAATATTAGACTTACTAGAAAGGGTGCCACCGACAAATTCGCGCTTTATTTCCAAGCCAACCAATAAGAAATAAAGTGCCATAAATCCATCATTAATCCAGTGGGTTAGATTCTTCTGTAAAGCAAAATCCCCGATAGACACGCCGGCATAAACGG
The DNA here is from genome assembly GCF_055396795.1 of Cysteiniphilum sp. GTC20157. Classification (NCBI taxonomy): domain Bacteria; kingdom Pseudomonadati; phylum Pseudomonadota; class Gammaproteobacteria; order Thiotrichales; family Fastidiosibacteraceae; genus Cysteiniphilum; species Cysteiniphilum sp. GTC20157. The sequence continues at coordinate 564,445 of NZ_AP044698.1, forward strand.
TTTCTAGCATGTGATAATACGGACTAAGCCATGAATTATTGACAACGATTGCTGCCACTGCAGCGGTGAATAAGATAATACCGCCAATGACTTCAATGCTGAGCTTTCTCTCTTTGCTCATGAATGATTTTCCCCTTCTTTCTTAACTAAATTAAATTATTACTATGGTAGAGTTTTTTGAAAATTACTCAATCTGCTTTACAGCAAGTGTTTGAATGAGTGTTGTTGTGATCATATCTCTATATATATTGCATTCATCTTCATTTTTAAAGTAAGCCTGCCCTGTGCGTACGAATGGTCCTAGAATTAAGCCAAAAATCATACTCGTTACCGCTTCGTCACTAAGCTTATCTGTCACTTGACCTTTTTCGCGATAAATCTGCAAGTAGTCTAAGAGGGTTTTCCAATTGCCATTTTTGGGTGCATTACCCAAGCCAAAGAGTTGGTTTTTGCCACTTTCAAGGCGTTGCCAATCAAAGAGTCTGACGATATCAGGATTTGAATGTAATAATTTCAAACGCATGTTGACGAAATATTCTAGAAACTCCACAAAGTTGCGATCTTTGTCAAGGTGATGATCACCCATCCAACCACTATCGATCAAGAGATTAACTTTAACCTCTTGCCATAAATGAACCTTATTCTCAAAGTAGTGATAGATCAGCGAAACAGGGACTTGTGCCTTGGTTGCAATATCGCGTAGGGATGTACCGTCAAAGCCTTTTTTTACGAATAGTTTCTTGGCAGCATTTACGATTTTTTGTTGACCTTTTTGCTTCTCTGTCACACATAAGCTCCTTCACTGTGGTTGAAAGACATTATACCACTCCTAAATGATTTTGAGGTGTTTAATAACGAAGAAATTTTGGAGATTTTTAAGCGATTTAATGCTGCGTAATATCTTTATTTTTTAAGGGTTTGATTTGCAAAGTCATCAAAGTGCTCGGCATTAAATGCTTTCTGAGTTAGGATATAAAAATAAAATTTTGTCGAGATTAATATTCATAAATTCACATTCGTTAATTGGTGAGTTATTCTCCTGTATGTACACTTTGACATTACGTAAAGCAATAAATTTACCTGTCATTTCGCTATTGATGTGATCAGTTAGGCGTACACCCGTTCGTATTGATATCTCTCCTGTAATTATATACTGATCTGTATGAACGGTAACCGGTACGAAATCTCGTGCGCTATTTTTAGAGTCTGCTGCATTGTAGTAAAACGGCATAATGTCATCCTTGAAAAATGTTATTACTTCTTGAGTATATACTACAATCTTGAAAAAGCGAGATTAACCAAACCAGCGACTAAAGAATCCAGCGCGCTCAATATTATTATTAGCATAAACAGGAATCTCAACTACCTTATAATCACCCGCACTAATGATAAGTGTACCCACTTTTTGCCCTTTGTTAATCGGTGCCTTAAGTCCCGGTAAGAGCACGACTTTTTGGCTTAAATGGTTAACAAATGATTTGGGGATCGTTTTGGTGATGTCATCTTTACCAATGACTGTCAATGTAGCATCTTTAGCGGCATCAGTAATAGCGGTGTCATCGAGTGAGATAACGCTATCTTTAGTGTAAAGTAGTTGATCGACAAATTTACTAAAACCAAAATTTAATAGCTTTTCAGATTCTTGTTCCCGTACATAGGCGCTGGGTGATCCAAGAATAACACTAATGTAGCGTTGGTTATTTTGCATGGCAGAGGCAACCAGATTATAACCTGCTTTTTTGGTGTAGCCTGTTTTTATGCCATCAGTTCCTTCAAATGTACGTAGTAGTTTATTGCGATTGTGTTGAACAATGCCATTAAATTCAAATGTTTTTTCAGAATAAAGTTTATAAACTTTGGGGTAATGCTTAATAAAGCTGCGCGCTAAAATTGCCATGTCATAGGCTGTCGTATACTGATCGTCTCCGGGTAATCCATCAACCGTGGCAAAGTTAGTATCTTTCATGCCAAGTGCTTTGGCAGTTTTATTCATAAGGCGTACAAAGTTACTATCAGAGCCAGCAATAAATTCAGTCAGTGCAACGGTAGCATCATTGCCAGATTGTATAATCATCCCCTTTAATAAATCATCAACACTAACACGTGAACCTTGATTAATAAACATTTTAGACCCAGGTGTTTTAGATGCTTTTTCACTGATTTTTATCTGTTGATCTAGTTTAAGTGTGCCTTGTTTCAGCTCTCCTGCGATAATATAAGCGGTCATAATTTTGGTCAAACTTGCTGGTGCGCGCCGCTCATGCATGTTGTGATTGGCAATAATGTCACCAGTTTCAAAATCCATTAATAACCAGCTGGCAGCATTGAGTTGAATCGGATGCGGTTTGATAATAATAACAGGGGGACTAGCTAGTGTATTAGCAATCAAAAGTGATGGTGTGTTAATAAAAGCAAATGTCGCAATAGCGGTACTTACAAGTACTTTTTTAAAGTGAGTTAGTTGCATTATAGATATTTCCATTTCTTATAACGATACTAGAAAGATAGCAATGAGTTTTAGCTATTTCAAGCGCTTATAGCGAAAGCTTTTTATTTGATTGGAGCGGGAAACGAGGTTCGAACTCGCGACCCCAACCTTGGCAAGGTTGTGCTCTACCACTGAGCTATTCCCGCGTGAATATGGCGCACCCGGAAGGATTCGAACCTCCGACCGCCTGGTTCGTAGCCAGGTACTCTATCCAGCTGAGCTACGGGTGCGTATTGAGTTTTCAACTGTTTCGTGAAAACGAGGTGCATGATAGTGCTTTGCCGCATCGCTGTCAATGTCAAAGTAAAGATAAATTAAAAAATATTTCGCTTTTTTGCTTTGAAATTAACAGCTGTTTTATTGTTGATCAGTGTTGTTTAAACTTGCGTCGCCAAGCGCAGTTCATTCAGTGCTTGGGTCATAATATTAAGTGCCTTTGCTAGTTCATGCTCATTAATATTCAAAGGGCATAATAAGCGTAACACATGCTTATGACTGCCTGAGCTTAATAAAATTAATCCATGTTTTAATGATTGATCAATAAAGCTTTTCAACATCTTGGGATTGGGGTGATTATTGTGATCAATAAACTCAACACCAATCATCGCGCCAAGCCCTCTGATATCACCAATAAACTCGCAGGTTTTCTTATGCTCATTAAAAAAATCACGTAATACCTGACCAAGATGCATGGCTTTATCAGCAAGTGCTTCTTCTTTAAATATCTCTAAAGAAGCAAGTGCTGCGGCACAAGCAAGTGGGTTACCTGAATTGGTGCCTCCTAATGACGCCGTGGGCATGTCTTTAAGCAGTGTTTTTTTAATGGTTAACGCGCTTAATGGTAAGCCTGAGGCCAGTGATTTTCCCATCACTAGAATATCTGGCGCACAATGATAATGCGCCATCGCAAAAAGCTTTCCGGTGCGACAAAAGCCACTTTGGATTTCATCAGCAATCATCACAATGCCATGTTCATTACAAAGCTGACGCAAATATTGTATAGCTTCAATATTTGCAGGAATAAAGCCACCCTCACCAAGTTCAGGCTCGATAATGATCGCAGCGATGTCCTCTAACGCAACTTGATTGGCAATTAAATCATTCAGCAATGATTTAAAGTGATTAAGATCACAATGCATATCAGGGTAGGGCAGGCGGTAGATGTTATTAAAAAGTTCACCAAACCCTTGTTTATAAGGCTTGACTTTAGCAGTTAAAGACATGCTCATAAATGTCCGACCATGAAAAGCGCCATCAAAGCAAAGCACAGCCGAGCGTTTTGTAGAGAAGCGTGCGACTTTAATTGCATTTTCAACCGCTTCAGCGCCACTATTGCAAAGCATTGTTTGCTTTGCAAAGTCACCGGGTGTTAAAGTGTTTAAGGCTTGTGCAAGCTTTAAGTAGGGCGCATGAATCATCACATGAAAGCATGGTTGGATAAATGCATTGGCTTGTTTGGTGATTGCTTCAACGACTTTAGGGTGATTGTGTCCGACATTCATAGCACCAATACCTGCAGCAAAGTCGATATAGGTTTTGCCATCTACATCAGTTAAGGTCGAACCTTGTGCTTTTTTGACGCATAGCTTGGTATTATTACCAAGTGCTTGAGGAACTTCGCTTTCACGCAGTTGCCATAACGATTCGTTATTCATCATAACCTCGATTAGGCATTAACATTGGTGCTTTCAAAGATTTTATCAGCAGAAGCTGCCACAAATCCTTGATAAAGTTTACCGGTGTGATCTGGGTAGCGTTTAGCAAATTCATAATAGCAACACGGGATGTCTTTTTCGCCTTCAGTGAACTCAACCTTAATCATGCCTGATTTAGTACTTGATTGCTCAAGCAAATCGCGCGGTGTGCCTTTGACTTCACCACCTGAGCTATTTAAATCAAATCCATGATTTTTAAGGAAGGTGTTCACTTCATGGACTTCATTAAATTGATCTAATACATTGATGAAAACGGTAAAGTGGTTTGCCCTAAACCCGAAGACATAAAACCATGCAGCATATTCCGATTCAGCTAATAGCTTTTGGTAAACTTCATGGCTTGGTTTGCCCCAAGAGTTGCCTGATAGCAATAGTTTTTGAGGATCATCAAGTAAAGCTTGTGGGATTTGATCAATACATGCCTTAATGGTTTTTTGTGCAAACGGACTTAATTGTTCAAGTAATAACTGACTGATAAACACCTTAGGCTGTGTTGGATCTTTTTGCTCATAGTGTTTAGCGTAAAGTTTTTTAGCTTCAAAGTGGTAATCACCATTTTCAAAATAACCTTCATCAATAAAAGGCTTAGCCAAAATATCAAGATTAATGCGTGGGTCATTAATCGTACGCAGCGCAATATGATCATTAATTACTTGTACATTATGATCACAAAAAAGATCATAAATCTTCTGCACGTGTGGATTGGCTTCAACATATTGCTGCCATAAGTCTTCTAAAATTGCGATTTGTGACATGGTTATTCTCCTACTCTGTAAGTGAAAATTTGATTCCTTGCGCAAGGGGTAAGTCTTTGCTCCAATTCATGGTAACGGTTTGGCGACGCATGTATGCTTTCCATGCGTCTGAACCTGCTTCACGCCCGCCACCGGTGTGTTTCTCGCCACCAAAAGCGCCACCAATTTCAGCGCCTGATGTGCCAATATTAACATTAGCGATACCGCAATCACTACCGGCATATGATAGAAATTGTTCAGAATGATCAATGCGTTGCGTGAAAATAGCAGATGATAAGCCGTGATCGACTTGATTGTTGATTTTAATTGCATGCTCAATATCATCAAATGGCATCACAAACAAGATCGGGCAGAAGTTCTCCTGATTTACGATATCCCAGTCAGGTTTGGCTTCAATTAAGGTTGGCTCAACATAGTTACCTGGTTGATCAATCACATTGCCTCCAAACAGAATATTGCCACCTAATTCTTTAGTGCGAGCAACTGCTTTTTGATAAATCCCAACAAGGTTTTGATCAATCAAAGGTCCCATAAGGTTGTTAGTATCTAATGGATCACCAACAGTGATTTGCTTGTAAGCATTTTGTAGACGTTTGACAACATCTTGATAGATGTTCTTGTGTACAAGCAAACGACGTAATGAGGTACAGCGTTGCCCCGCCGTGCCAACGGCTCCAAAGACAACGGCAGGAATTGCCAATTTTAAATCAGCAGATTCGTCAATGATTGCGGCATTATTACCACCTAATTCAAGTAGCGATTTACCAAAACGCTCAGCAACACGTGCACCAACCTCGCGTCCCACGGCAGTTGAACCGGTGAAAGACATAAGAGCTATACGCTCATCAGCAACCAATGCTTTAGAAACATCAACACTTTTTGAAACCACAGAGGTAAAGACATTTGGAAAGTTATGTGCTTTGGTCACGCGATCACAAATCTCTTGAATTGCTAAGGCGCAAAGCGGTGTTTTTGGTGATGGATTCCAAACAACTGTGTTACCACAAATTGCGGCAATAAAGGCATTCCATGACCAAACAGCAACAGGGAAGTTATAGGCTGAGATCACACCAACAACACCAAGCGGGTGCCATTGTTCAAACATGCGATGATCTGGACGCTCTGAGTGCATTGATTTGCCATAAAGCATGCGCGCTTGACCAACGGCAAAATCAGCCATATCGATCATCTCTTGCACTTCGCCATCACCTTCTTGCTTGGATTTACCCATCTCAAGGGACACGAGACTGCCTAATTGGTCTTTCTGCTTTCTTAATTCTTCACCAATTAACCGCACTAATTCAGCGCGTTGCGGCGCTGGAATCTTACGCCATTTTATGAAAGCATTTTGTGCTTCACCAATCGTTTGTTGTAAATGTGAAACGCCTAAGCTTGGCACCTTAGCCAATAGTTCATTATTGGCAGGGTTGAAGCTTTCGATATATTCACCCGTGTTGTGTTTGGCAGCGTATTGGCTTAGTTGTTCTGTGTAGCTTGTCATGCAAGTCATTGTATTATATTCTCCAGTCATTAAGTTTAGATATATTCTGTTTTGCTTGGATTAGTGCCAAGCTCAGGCTTTGGGTTGTCAGCGCAATTATCTAAGAAATTATAGCGATAATAGTGCCCAAAGCGATTATCCATCATTTGCGCCAAAGTGATATCTTCTTGCTTAGCAAAACCTGCTTTAAAATGCGCTTGTTTTAGTGCAAGGTCAATGGTGACACATAGACCACAGGCTGTGGTTAATTGCAATGCACTCCATTTTTGTCCAAAGGCTTCTTGTGAGTGGTATTTCTTAGCAAAATGACGCTCACTATAAACGCCATTAATTGTGCCTTCAACAGAGACATAGACCAAGACCACATCATCATCAACGCGTGGAATGGCATTATTAAAGATTTCACACAACAATTCTTGTTTGTCTTTAAGCTTGAGATCATTAATTAAGAAGCGTAATTTCTCACAGTGTCCAGGATAACGCACACTTTTGTAGTTGATATTACGTACCTTACCTTTGTATGTGTCTTTGAGTGAGCCAATACCGCCTGAGGTATTAAATGCTTCATACGTTAGACCGTCAATTTTGATTGTCTCAAGATCATCAAGTGGTTCGATCGTGACATTTTTGAAATCCTCAATCGCCTCACATGGCTTCACATATTCATTGATCAAGCCTTCGGTTGACCAAGTCAGTGCGTATTGCAGTGGATGACTAATATTAACCGGTAGCGCGCCTACACGCATTTTGACTGTTTCGGCTTCATCAAAAAGCTTAACAAGATCATTAGTGACAACACTGATAAAGCCAGGAGCCAAACCGCATTGTGGGGCAAAAACTTTGTTACTGTTTTGTGAGAGTGATTCAACATATTTCGTTGTTTCAACATCTTCAGTTAGATCGAAGTAATGGGTATCACAGGCTTTTGCCATTTCAGCCACTTTTTTGGTTAAAAAGTAAGGAAGAGCAGCTGCCAGAGCCGTGATATTATGTTCTTTGATATATGCCTTAACATTATCTTCCTTTGTAATATCTAATACACAGTGGCTTAAATTATGAGTATGTTTGCCAAGAGTTAAAGGTTTTCTATCAGCTTGAATATCAGCAATATGCACATGGTAGTCACCGCTTGATGCAAGCATGGCGCCCGTAAGTAAACCTACTCTACCACTGCCGAATATAAGTATATTGATCATTAGAATCCTCCATTTTACTTTTTTATTTACGTTGCCTATTTTAATTTAAGGATAGGCTGTTTTAATTATTCCAGTTAATAAGTTTCATTTAAGCGCATCCGTTTCGCCATAATAGTTATTAATGATACCTAAATGATGAAGTTATTTTACATATTGGTAGTATTGTTGCAATCAAAATCCAGCAGAATTTAACGCGCTTTTTTTCGTAAAAGCTTTTTATTTTCACTATGCTATGAATAGTGTTTGTTATTTGAACTTTTTTATGCATAAACGTCTGGGTTTTTCTTTGATCACTCTCTTGTCATTGCTTATCACAATACATGGGCTGTGGGTGCTTTATGGCTATGGACAGAAATATCCTGAAAATCAACTAAATAAAAAAATTATGATCGAGGGTGTTGTTGCTAGTTTGGCTGATCGTGATAAAGCGGTCAGCAAATTCCTATTTGCGACAAAGGATGGTTTGATTCGCTTGAGTGTTTATCCAAATAAAAATTTAAGACCATGGCAGTTAACGCCGGGTTCGCGTTGGCGCTTACATGTTAAGCTACAAACAGCAAAAGGCTTTAGCAATCCGGGTGTTTTTAACTATGCCAATTGGCTGAAACGTCAGCGTATTAAGGCTGTGGGTTATGTTGTTACCACGGAGAAAGCAAAATTTCGTGGGATAGACTATGGTTACTTTGTTGAGCGCCTGCGTTATAAAATTGAGCGCATACTGCAAAAAACCATTAAAGATACACAATTAAGGGCACTAGCCAGTGCATTATTAATTGGCAATAAAAATGAGCTGACACTTGATGATAAACGCCTTTTTCAGCAAACAGGCACATCACATTTGATTGCGATCTCAGGGCTTCATATTGGAATGATTGCGTTATTTGCTTTTTGTCTGTTGCGATTTTTATGGTCATGCTCAGTGCGCTTATGCCAATGGTTGCCAGCGCAAAAGGCGGGATTGATTGCGGCTGCTATCAGTGCCTTTGGTTATAGTTTATTAGCTGGTTTTGCTATCCCTACAGAGCGTGCTTTTATCATGGTACTTGTTTTTTCTGTTGGGCTTTTGATCAATCGCAAGATCAATAGCTTTTATTTATTACTCTTAGCTGGTGTTATTATCGTTCTATGGCAGCCTTTGTCATTGTTTGAGCCAGGATTTTGGCTGTCATTTATGGCGGTTTTCTTTTTGATTGTGATTAATCGCATCTTATTGTCATTAACTAAATTCAAACGTTACTTATTGATTCAGTTGCTATTGATGGTGCTTTTAATCCCATTAACTATTTTCTGGTTTCAAGGTTTTAGTATGGTTGGAGTTATTGCCAATTTGGTCGCAATCCCATGGGTAAGTTTCTTAGTTGTGCCAAGTTTATTTATTAATCTGATGTTGTCATTGTTTGGTGTCGATTTTTGGTTTATTAGTGCTTATTTGATTAAGCTTCTAGTATTGTGGCTTAATCTCCTACCTGTTGAGATGTTGTTCTTTTACTGGCATAGCATTTCGCTATTAGCGGTGATTAGTGCAGTCACTGGCTTAACTTTACTGCTTTTCCCTTTGCCATGGTATTTGCGGATACTGAGTGTTGCGCTCTTCCTGCCAATTTTTCAAAAGGAGCGTTTAGCTTCAGATGTCGCTTTTAAAATGACAGTACTGGATGTTGGGCAAGGATTGGCTATTGTTATTCAAACGCCAGAAACCGTTGTCGTCTATGATACAGCAGGAAGTAATGGCAAGAAGTTTGTAATCGCTGAACATACACTCATCCCTTATCTTAAACACCAAGGTATTCATCATATTGACACTCTCATTATCAGTCACCAAGATAAAGATCATAGTGGTGGCTTAAGTCATGTGATAAATGAATTCACAGTAACAAACGTCTTTAGCAATGAGGTAATTGGCGAAGTAAATGCAAAAATTTGTCAAGATGGTTTGCAGTGGCAAGTTCATGCTGTTAGTTTTAAATTTCTCACTGCCAATCATCTTAAGGGTAACAATGGCTCATGTGTGTTAAAGGTAAGTTCTAATGATCAATCCGTTTTGTTAACGGGCGATATTTACAAAACAGCGGAGCGTTATCTTTTTAATAATCATCGTACATTATTGCCATCAACTATTTTGCTTGCACCGCACCATGGAAGTTCAAGCTCATCATCGACAGCTTTTATTGAAGCAGTGGAACCCAAGTATGTGATTTTTAGCAGTGGCAAGCATGATGGCTTTAAACACCCGCATAGTGAGGTGGTACAAAAGTATCAAGCTGCAGGTATAAAAATATTAAATACCGCACAAAATGGTGCAATCACAGCTATATTTAAAGATAATGGCGAACTAGTGATAAAAACAAATAAAACTGAAGAAGATTAAACAAGGCAGTAAAGAGAATATTCACTTAAGGCTATCTGTCGTACCCTGAGCGTAGTCGAAGGACGAGTATAAGTCGTCAAGGACTTTGCCTTACGCTCAGAGCGCACATATAGTCGTGTTGATGAGTGAATATTTAGACTGGGCAAAGAAAACTAAAACAAAACTAACAGAAAAAATGGAGAGCACGTGTGAAAAGAATATGGCATATTGCAGTTGGGGTTATGCTGTTGCTATTGTTGATCATTAATACGATTATTTTTGGGGCGCCAGTGATTATATTGTCATTGTTGAAATTAATCCCGCAAAAAGCATGGCAAAATGCGATAGGAAAAATGTTAATGTTCTTGGCAACATCATGGATGACGATCAACAACAAGGTGAGCTTATGCCTTTTGCCAACCAAATATGTCGTCAGTGGTTATCAAGATTTTAGTATGTGCAGCTCATATTTGCTTTTAAGCAATCATCAAAGTTGGCTTGATATTGTCGTATTACAACAAGTGTTTTTAAATAAAATTCCCTTTGCCAAGTTCTTTATGAAAAAAGAGCTCATCTATGTGCCAATCATTGGTATTGCCTGTTGGGCATTGGATTTCCCGTTAATGAAACGTTATTCAAAAAACTATCTTAAAAAACATCCTGAGAAAAAAGGTCAAGATTTGTTAGAGACGAAGCGCGCTTGTCAACGCTTTAAAAATCGCCATGTGTCAGTTGTTAACTTTGTTGAGGGTACGCGTTTCACGCTACAAAAACATGTCAAAGGTGGTAAGCAATTTAAGCATTTATTACAACCAAAGGCAGGAGGAGTTGCGCTTGCGTTAGATGTCTTGGGTGATAAGATCAAAGGGGTTTTAAATGTAACGATTGTTTATCCTGATAATTCTCCGAGTTTCTGGGATTTTCTATGTGGAGTTATTAATCAAGTGCGTATTCATATTGAATTGATTGAGCCCAAGGATATTCCGTATCAAAACTATCATCAAGACGATGCAGCAAAGAGGTGCTTTCAAGCTTGGATTAATGGGCTGTGGCAGAAAAATGATGTCATGATAAGTGAAATATTAGAAGATAAATCACTTAACATTGACCAGACAAAACAGTAAGATGTGCGCCATAATTTGGACGAACCTACTGTTAAAGGTGTCAGAATGTTAATCAGTAAGCCAAAGAGCCAAGAAAAAGATCAAGAAAAGAGTCAAGAGATGTCAGAACTAGAATACAAAAGATATATGTGTGTGGTATGTGGTTGGATTTACGACGAAGCTGAAGGTTGGCCAGAAGATGGCATCCACCCAGGAACCAAGTGGGAAGATGTTCCTGATGACTTTGAATGCCCTGATTGTGGTGTCGGTAAAGAAGACTTTGAGATGATGGAGATCTAACATTATCCATTTTAATAAGCCGATCTTCGAGGAAGTTAGCGTTGATGGCTTAGCGTTTATCGTTAAACGCGATGATTTAATTCATCCGCTGTTTTCAGGCAATAAAGCGTATAAACTTTATTGGCTTGTCAAGTATATCAAGCGAAATCCACACATCAAAAAAATCGTATCCCTTGGTGGTGCGCAATCTAACTATATGTTGGCATTAGCGCAATTTTGCGCTTTGCATCAATTACCATTTGATTACTGGTTAAAACCATTACCTAAGCCACTAAAAAATATGCCATTTGGTAACTACAAAGAGGCGTTATCACTTGGAATGGCGGCTTGTGTTGCTGATCAAGCATTAACTTTAGAAAATGTGAAAAATCGCTATAAGAAAGGTGTAGATATATTATTTTTAGCGCAAGGTGGCGCGGATAGGCGTGCTGAAGAAGGTCTTAAACTATGCGCCCAAGACATTAATGACTATCTTAAATCACGCAATATAGCTCAGGCAAGCATTGTCATTGCTTCAGGTACGGGGGTAAGTGCTTTATATTTGCAGCAACATATCGACAAAGCGTATCAAGTTTATACCGTGCCTTGTGTTGGCAATAAGGAATATTTATATGAGCAAATGAATGTCCTGTCTCAAGGAGTATTGCGTCTACCAAAAGTATTGTCAACTTTAAAGAAGTATCACTTTGGGGTTTGTTATCCTGAGCACTTGGCAATGTACTATAAACTTAAAGAGCAAACGGGTATTGAGTTTGATTTATTGTATGATCCACTAACATGGCAGGTAATGCTTGCTTATTATCATAAATTACCGCAACCGATTATTTATCTACATTGCGGCGGCGTAAGTGGTAATGCAAGTATGCTTAAGCGTTATCATCGTTTGACTGCGAATTTGTGATGTAGAACTAAGCAATTCTTGTTAGTGGCTTATGGCAAATCTCGCACATTAAATTAGCTTATTTCGTTTTTTGCTAAATTAAGCTTAAAAAACACTATTTTTTTCGATAACGTACTTGCGCAAAAAGCAACTGTGGGCTAGCTTTCTAATTACAAAAAGCTCAAAGCGCTTATTGTGCCCCCAACCAAAATAATTAAAAAGAGGAGAATAACAATGGACATTAAACAAATTAAAAAAATGAGAAAGCAAAAAGGTTTCTCGTTAATTGAATTACTGATTGTGATTGCGATTATTGCGATTCTAACCGCGATTGCGATTCCGATGTATACCAGTTATACCGAACGTGCAAGATTGTCTGAAGCGTATGCATTTTTAGGTTCTGACAAGGTGTTTGTTGCAGAACAAATTAATACAAACGGTGGGACTTTACCGGCAACCTTTGATGTGGCAGGTGGTGCGAAAACTGGAGAATACGGGTCTGTCGCAGTGACTTCAGGTACTGGTGCTATCGTCTATACTTTTGATGGAGACGTTGGTGCAAATCTTAATAATACGACTGTTACCTTAACACCTGTTTCAGCGTCAAACGGTGTAACGTGGACTTGTGCAACTACGATAAGTAGTGCAACTGTTGCAGATGTTTGTGCTGAATTCTAATACTGGTTAAAATGTTACTGTAGTGAAAAATGGAGTCACCAGTAAGTTTACCCAAACAATCATTATAAATGCCATCAATAATAGATGGCATTTTTTGTGTGTGCTACTTTTAGTCTTTTGGTTTTTTTGTATAAGTTGTGGCATAAACGATAGTAGAAGTCCCATGGCAAAGACTAAGCTAAATTGACTTAATTGTAGTTTGAAGAGGTTACTGACCAATGCATGGGTCATCCCTGCCAACACACTGGCAAAGGCAACAAAATATAAAGATGATTGCTTATAATCTTGCATATATTCACAAGCGCGACGAAAAGCGCGTAAACCAACGAGTAAAAAGCAGGCAAGAGCGATAATTCCCCATTGGCAGGCAATGGTCAGAATAATATTATGCGGATAGTCTTTGAGATAATATAAGGCATTTAATTCACCAACACCCAAGAGTGGGTGGTGTGCGGCTAACGCCAATGATTTTGCCCATAAATCCCAGCGATCTTGATTGGCAAAAATATTGCGTGTGAGAACGGTTTCACCACCAACGATGTTTTGAATCATATAAAACAGTAGAGCCCCAACAATAAGTGCCAAGACTTGCCAACCAAGAAAACGTATCAGTATTTTATGATTTAAAACGCCAAGAATAATCGTAATAACAATATACTCAAGGATTAAAGCGCGTGAGCTATGCGCAATAATGACAAACCAAAGGGATGCCATGGCAATGAGACTTAAAACTTTAAACGTACGACTATAAGTTTGGCTCAATAAAGGCAAACACAAAATTGGCAAAAACCAACTGGCAAAATGATCAAAAAAGCGTGGGTTGGCAAAGTTAAATTGACGCAAAAAAAACTCTGGGAAGTTAAACTGTGCTATTTTTGGTGGTAAATAAAAATGCGCGAGCAGAACATTAACTATGAGAACAAGTGTATAACTAATAGCACAAATAATAACAACACCAATAAGCCAACGAATATGATCTGGGAAGCGACTAAAGTAATATGCTAAGAATAACACGCTAAGCAGTAGTGTGATATCAATCGATATGCCTTTAAAGGCAGTGGCAGGATGAAATGCCAAACTTGCTGAGATAATACCAATACAGAAGAACAATACAATCAGACTTTTAATCCAAGTTGAAAGTGCATGAAATGTAGCTAAAATGCTATTTCGTGCATCACGACTGGCGGTAAATAAAATCAAAATCACAATCCAGCAAAAAAGTGCCGTAATCCCACGCCAAACATAGAGCATGACGGTGTTTTCCATTGAGATTTTCATCATGCCAATCGGATTCCAAAAGACCATAATCAGTCCGATAAGCATCACGCCATAGATAAAGTGCTCAGTGTGATTAGATGAAAGAAGCTTTTTGTTTAGCATATTGCGATTTCCTGTCGTATGTTCCTACTTGTTGTTACTTATCTTAATTGTGTAAGCGTTGGCTGAGCGTAAGTCGAAGCCTTTTATGTTTCTAAATGTACCCTTCGACTTACGCTCAGGGTACGGTTATTTTAGTTATGTTTTTTATTTTTGGGTTTAAACAAAGCAAATCCAAACCAACTAATGCTTGCCAAAATAATCCCAAGTATTAAGCCGATAACGACACATCCTGTTATCAGTGGCATAAAAATACTATGGATATGTGTAATCATCTGATGCCAAGCAAAATTATTCTCATGAAAAAGTGGCGTTTTATTTAGCATAAAGCAACCAAATAAATACGCGCCATACATCATCGGTAACATGGTGATCGGGTTACTAATCCACACCAGAGCAACAGCAATGATCAAGTTAGCACGTAGAAAAAGTGCCAAAATGGCTGCAGGCACCATTTGAAATGGCATTGGCATCATACACATAAAGCCACCAATAACACAGGCTTTGCTAACACTGCTTTTATCAAATTGCCATAAAAAATTATGGTGCATGTGTTTGTGTAAAAAGCGCAACCATTTATGTTCTTTCAGTTCCTCTTTGCTAGGCAGCCATTTGCGCTTCACGATTTATTTCCATTATTCATAAACTTGAGAAATCATAGCAAAAAGTGATTATAAAAGCTGTTGGACACTGGCAAAAAAATAAAAAATCTCTCTGTCATGCCAAGATGTCTTTAGTGCAAAAAATCTTGCTTAAAATGACTTTTTTGTGTATTTTGTTTTGGTTTTTTGAAGTGGATCATGCAAGGTTATGATCGTGTTGTGGGTCTATGTGTTAAACATATTAACGTAATGTAGAGAAAAATGATTATTACTCAAAATGTTTTCTTGATTGGGCCAGTAGGTGCTGGCAAGAGTACAATAGGTCGTCAACTAGCAAATGAGCTTAAGCTTGACTTTGTTGACTCTGATCGTGAGATTGAACAACGTTGCGGCGTTGATATTGATTGGATTTTTGATATTGAAGGCGAAGAAGGATTTAGAAAAAGAGAGCAAGAAGTGCTCGGTGATTTAGCGACTCGTCAGGGTATTGTTTTGGCTACTGGAGGGGGTGCGATTATTCTGCCTGAGAACAGAACGCTTCTGTCATCACGTGGCAAAGTGGTTTATTTGCAAGCCTCAATTGAGCAGCAATTAGAGCGTACAGCCAAAGATAAAAAGCGTCCATTATTACAAGTTGATGACAAGGAAGCGCAACTGAAGAAGTTAATGGCAGAGCGTGAGCCGTTATATCGAGAGATTGCCGATATTACCATTGAGACAAGTGAAACGACGGTACGCAATGTAGTGCAAAAAATCACAAATCTATTAATGGAAGAGGCGGTTTGATCACCGAAGTTGTCGTTGCTCCGAAGGGCAAGCCAAGCTACCCTGTCATGATTTCGTCTGATATTGACTTTACGAAACTTATTTCCTATATCAAAAACAAAGAAGTGTTGGTTGTCACCAATACCACAATCGCTGATTTGTATTTAACGGTGTTAGATAAAGCCATTAAAGATGAATGTTTTAAATATGGTCACTGTGTTTTAATAGATGGTGAGGTGTATAAGAATAGTGATTCTTTAAACACGATCTATCAACATTTGCTTGAGCGTAATTACACGCGTAATTGTGTGCTTATTGCATTAGGTGGTGGCGTTATCGGTGATATTACAGGTTTTGCTGCTGCAACTTATCAGCGCGGTGCCAATGTTATTCAGATTCCAACGACTTTATTATCACAAGTAGATTCTTCGGTTGGCGGTAAAACAGCAATTAATCACCCGTTGGGTAAGAATATGATTGGCGCTTTTTTCCAACCGCAATTGGTGCTGGCCTCAACGCAATTTCTAGAGAGTTTAGCTGAACGTGAATTTGCTGCAGGTATGGCAGAGGTTATTAAATATGGTTGTATTATTGATGCGGATTTCTTTGCGTGGCTTGAGCAAAATACGCGCTTGTTAACAGCACATGATCCGGATGCATTAATCTATGCGATTGCCAAGAGTTGCGAGCTTAAAGCGCATGTGGTCAGTCTTGATGAAGAAGAAAGAACTGGTGTACGCGCACTTTTAAATCTTGGGCATACTTTTGGGCATGCCATTGAGTGTTGCCAGAATTATCAAGGGTTGAAACATGGTGAAGCGGTTGCCATTGGCATGGTAATGGCTGCAGAATTATCACAATCCTTGGGGTTTGTTGATGAGTTGACTGTTAAAAGAATACGTTCGTTACTCCAAAACTTTTCATTGCCGATAGGGCTGCCAAGAGGCTTGAGTAAGACACAGTTTATCGCAGCGATGTTACGTGATAAGAAAAATACCACAGCAGGCATCACACTTATTCTATTAGATGCTATTGGTCAGGCAAAAGTGGATAAGTCCGTCTCAGAAAGTGATTTATCAGAGTTTTTATCAAGATATTTTGATCGAGTTTGATGAGGTTCAGCATAAATTATGATAAAAGCCTTAAATAGTGTTTGACATCAGATGACCTTTAGCTAGAATAGCACCTGTTCTTGCGATGTAAGAAGTTCAGTTTATCCTTCACACGAGTTTGTGTGCCAGAGTGGCGAAATTGGTAGACGCAGTGGATTCAAAATCCACCGGTGGCAACACTGTGCCGGTTCGAGTCCGGCCTCTGGTACCAAAGTTTTTCTAATGCTGCCCTTCATTGGATGCACAATGCCGATGCGGTGATTAAAAATATCAAAGAAGTACTAAAGCCAGATGGACGCTTTGTTTTTGAGATGGGTGGTAAAGGCAATGTTAATAACGTGCTGACGGCAATTGAAACAGCAGCTAAATCTTATGGTGTAACAAAGTTCAGTGCCTTTAATTTTTATCCATCAATTGCTGAATATGCGACATTACTTGAAAATAATGGCTTTCGTGTGACATTTGCTGTTCATTTTGATCGTCCGACCTTATTGCAAACGGATGAGGGCTTACGCAATTGGGTGAAGATGTTTCGCAATGATGTCTTAAGTCAGATTCCCAAAGATAGTCATGAAGACTATTTGAGCAATGTTGAGTCGTTGGCGCAGGGGACACAATATCAAGATGGTCAGTGGTATGCTGATTATGTGCGTTTACGCATGGTTGCAGTTAAAGTTAACTAGTTAAACTCTCAAAAACACCGTAAAAACTACTGCTGCACCGAGTTAAATCCAGTAAACTGTTTGATGAGTAAAATATTTGGATTTTGATAGTGGGCTGTTATGGTAAAAGCAGAGATTTTAATGAATATAGCAGCACACGAAAAGCGGGTTGCCGTGATCGAAAATGGTGTGTTGCAGGAAGTACATTTTGAGCGTGAAAATCAGCGCGGTATTGTTGGTAATATTTATAAAGGGAAAATCACGCGTGTTTTACCTGGAATGCAGGCTGCATTTGTTGATATAGGACTTGAGCGATCTGGATTTTTGCATGTTTCTGATGTCATGCCTATTGCCTCAGATGAAAGTGTTGGGATTGACCTAAATAGCAAAGAAGCTGATGTGCGCCATTGGTTGAGAGAAGGGCAAAGCATCTTGGTACAAGTGCTTAAGGATCCATTAGGTAGTAAGGGTGCGCGCTTAAGTGCGCATTTGTCATTAGCATCGCGCTATTTAGTGCATATGCCAGATTTGGACCATATTGGTATCTCTTTACGTATCGAGTCTGAAGAAGAGCGTGATCGGTTACAGCAAGTAATGAAAGAAGCGATTGGCTCGGATTATCCACGCGGATTTATCATTCGCACGGTGGCTGAAGGTTTGTCCTCTGAAGAGCTTAGAAAAGATATTAATTTCTTGCAAAACTTATGGCAAGATGTCGTCGATTCAGCCAGTACCGTGACAAAACCGGGTGTCGTTTATCAAGACCTCAGTCTGGTTATGCGTGCGTTAAGAGACTTTGCTAATGATAAGGTTGAGCGAATTCGCATTGATAATATTGATATGTATAGTGAGTTATGTCGCTTTAGTGACAAATTTGTGCCTGGCGTGCGTGAGAAATTGGAATTATACAGCTCAAACACGCCAATCTTTGATATGTATGGTGTTGAAGAAGAGTTATCACGTGCGCTTGAGCGTAAAGTGCCATTAAAATCTGGTGGACATATTGTCATTGATCAAACGGAAGCCATGACAACCATTGATGTTAATACCGGCGGTTATGTCGGTATGGTCAATCTTGAAGAGACAATTTTTAAAACGAATTTAGAGGCAGTACGCGTTTTAGCAAGACAGCTAAGGCTAAGAAATCTGGGTGGTATCATTATTGTTGATTTTATTGATATGTCAGACGAGGAACATAAAACACAAGTTTTAGAAGCACTTGAAAAAGCGTTAGAGCTTGATTATGCGCGCACGACATTTTCATCTTTGTCAGAGCTTGGTTTGGTTGAAATGACGCGTAAGCGTACGCAGGAAAGCTTGGCACAGTTTTTGTGTGAACCTTGCCCGATGTGTCGAGGAAAAGGGCGTATTAAATCAGTGCAAAGCATTTGTTATGAGATTTTTCGTGAGATTAATCGTGAGGCAAATGCTTATCAAAGCAATGGCTTTTTGATCGTTGCTGCAAACTCGGTGATTGATGCTTTACAAAATGATGAATCATTTGGTTTAGGTGAGTTAGAAATTATTATTGGTAAACCCATTAAACTTCAGCCAGAATTAAGCTATGCTCAAGAAATGTATGATATTGTACTAATGTGATTATAGATGTAATGAGCAGCAATTTATGAAAAGAAGAATATTTATATTATGGTTAAGTTCAGTATTTGCTACTTTTCTTATTGTTGCTTGTGTTGTTGGTTATGGTGTTTTAAGGCTTCTGCCTGCTTATCAAAGCTCGATTGAAGATGTGTTATCAAAGGTGACTGGCTCGAGTGTTTCTCTAAAAGTAGAGTATGCCAGTTGGCATGGCATCAATCCTGTGATTGAAGTCAGAGATGTCAAAGTTAAAGATAAAGGGTTTTCTCTTAATATTCCTAGAATGACGGTGCATATTAATGCATGGCAATCACTGGTGAGTTGGCGGTTTGTCACTAAAGAAGTCACTGTGGCAGCACCCAAACTTGTCTTTTATTCCAGTGACAAAGGGTTCGATTATCGCATGTTACAATCCATATCAGTGGCGGAGATTGATGAAATTGGTGGACGTTGGTCGAGTATCTTGGATTATCTATTACAACAAAATGATCTCGAGTTGCAGAATATGCACGTTGATATTCTTAAGAATAATAAATCGTTAGCCGAGCTTATTGTTAATGCGAATTATCAGCAGAGAACTCTGGCAAAAGGTGTTTTACGTTTAACGTTACAACCACAAAAGAAAGCTAATATGCAGCCTCAGCTTGGACAAATTGATATCGTCTCGGTTGTTGAGAAAAAAGAGCATAAATACCATTTTGATAGTACCTTAAATGACAAGCATAATGTCTTAGCAACTTTGATTGATGGCGTGACACAACAAGTGAAAATATCACATTTAACTGATCATCAATTGACATTGTCTGTGGTCAGCTCAACCAAAGGGTTAGACTCAGTTATGATTATGGGTGAGTTATCCAAAGCCGAGTTTAAAACCAGTCAGTTAGATGAATCAGTGTTTAGGAATATCGTATTTAATCTGCGATTATTCCGTTATCAAAATCGTTTTGTATTGGGTGCTAACCCCTTGTCCTTTGTAACGAATCATAAGCGATATACTCTCAGATCTGCACTTTTTTCATTAGATCAGCACCGCTTAGTGATGAATATTCCACGGCTAGACTTGGCAGATTTTTCGTCATTAGTGCAGATGGAAACGAGTGATTGGCGTAAAAATATTGCGCTCTCTGGTGTGCTAAGCGATGTGCGTTTTAGTTTTGATTTGCAGGATTTTAGTTTAAGTGGTATGCAATTAAAAGCGCACTTTAATGATCTTGGTATTGCTAATAGCGATCATAATATTGACTTTAAGGGGCTAAGTGGTAACGTTTGGTGGCGTGAAAATCACGTGAAACTCACGCTTGACTCCTCGGATTTTAATATGGCGGAGAATCATATATTTAGTCGAGATTGGCCAGAGCTTGCCGTTAAAGGAAATATAGATATCATCAAAGAGCCTTCAAAAATCCGCTTTGTGGTTGATGATCTGGCATTAACGAATGCGAATATTCATTTTGTGAGTAAAGGTACGGTTGATCTGCCATTAGCTAACCCTAAAAACTTTAGTCTTGATCTTAAGGGTGAGTTAAGTGGCAAAAATCTAACAACTGAATATCAAGCCTTTTTACCACAGAAAGGGATCCCTAAGCCGTTGTATGATTGGTTAATGCAGTGTTTGTATGGCGCTAAAAAACTAGATGCAAGCTTTGCAATAAATGGCATTGCACGCAAAATTCCATATCCCAAAAATGATGGTATATTTAAAATAGATGCAACGATTGAAGAGGGTAGTTTATCGCCTTATTTTGGTTTAGGTGTCGCACACCAAGTGATGGGGACTTTACACTTTGATAATGAGCTATTTACTGCTAAGGTTAATGGGGGATTTTTAGCCGGTATTCCAATCAAAAAAGTTAATTTGAAAATTGATAACATTGCACCTGGTGTGCCAGCAACTTTTAATATTAATGCTGATGTTGCAACCAATAGCCAGCATGTATATACGTATTTAGCGCAAACGAAATATGGAAACTTGGCGCAACAAGTTAATCAATATGCGCGCTATCAAGGTGACATTAATGCCAAGCTTAATATTGATATTGCTTTGGGTGATCACACAAAAAAGGATCGTTTTGCAGGTAAAGTATTACTTAAACATGGTATGGTTGATATTAAAAAACCACTGTCTAAACAACTTTATGATGTAAATGCCGAAGTATTTTTCAATAATGAGACGTTCACAATTCAAAATCTGCTAGGGTTTTGGGGTGTTAATACACCATTTAATGCCAAGGGTATGGTTGATTTCTCAGATCTTAAACACCCGAGCATTAATCTTCAAGGGGGAGCGTCTATTGCATTTTTGCCTAGGTTTAGTGCTGAGCGATTAGATAATGGTATATATCACTTAATGCAAGGTGTATTGCCATTTGATTTTGCCATTAAAGGCAATGTTAATGAAGGTATTTTGCAAGTGAGTTCTAATTTACTGGGTTGGCAAAATAGCTTAGGTCAACCATTAACGAAAAAAAGTTTTGAATCTACTCCGTTGTTATTAAAAAGTACATGGCAAAAAAATCAATCAGAAAACAAGGCAGTCTCATGGCATGTCAGTAGTAAATTGGATATCAAACATCAGGATAAACTAAGCGCAAGTCTTAATGTCAGTGACAAAGGTGTTGTCTCAGATGTTGACTTATACGGGAAGCTATCAATAATAAGTAGCCAGTTAATAGTCAATGCAATGCAAAGCATCAGTAGTGCTGATATTTTAAATGTAGAGAATAAAGCGCAATGGCAGCAGGTTTTGCACTTAGATGTGCCTATGATCGATAAAAACTTTAGTCAAACAGGATGTTTTGTGGTTGCCAATTATAATGACTGTGTTTATCGACAGCTTAATCAGTTACTGCGCCCAAAAGTGATGCTCAGTATTGATCAGTTAAACCTTTTTGGTAGTAATTATCGTAGTGTCACTTTGCAAACCAATAGCGTGCATAACTATACCAACTATATTGCGCGTGGAGAGTCTCAAAAATCATTGGTCATAAGCGTACCTGATGTGTTAAGTGAGCCGATTGAAGTCAGTGCAGATAATCTGTTTTTTGCCTTACCACAAAATAGGGACAAACTTGAAAATGACAATGAACATAGCAAAAATAATAAAAATGACTTTATGATGATGTTGAACACGCTATTAACCTCAGATGTGTTGCGCAAAACGCCCGATATGAATGTGAAGCTGAACAATTTGCAAGTTGGTGGTTACTCGATCCCAAATTTTCTAATGGCAACGACGGTTAGAGGAGGAGTGTTATCTATTCCGGTATTATCCGCTTATGATCCAAATGCCAAGTTATTAGCGACAGCGAAGCTCTCCTCATATGATAGTTATGTGCATGCCAATGTCTTTTCATTAAATTGGGGTGATATGCTGCATAATTTTGGCTATGATGATTTCTTAAAAGGAGGATCTGGCAATGTACAAGCACAATTAAGCTGGTCAGGTCTCATGCCAAACGTATCAACTATTTCAGGTAAAGCAACGGCTGATTTACTCAATGGTGTCATATTGTCGGTTGACTCAGGAATTGCTAAATATATTGGTTTATTAAGTCTGGATTCATATTTCAAACGTTTATTTATGCCTTATGATGATTTTGAACATCGCGGTATGGCTTTTAATAGTGTGGTTGGTGCTTATACACTAGATAATGGTTTGGCAAAAAGTAACCCATCAGTGATTATTGATACCCCTAGCTTTGCTTTGGTGGTGACAGGTGATGTTGATATAACCAATAAACAACTCAATCAGCGTATTAAATATCAGCCGCATTTCTCAGGAACAACGGCGGCAGTTGCCGGCGCTATTGGCGGGCCAGTTGTTGCTTTTGCTACTTATTTAGGTACAAAACTTTTAGGAAATACCGTCTTTAAAAATATTGGCTTAGTAAGTTTTGATGTGACAGGTAGTTGGGATAAACCAAGCCTTAAGCAAGTTCAATAATCACCCCATAAAGCCTGTAATATAGCAATAATTGCCAAGGGTGCAGTTTCTGTGCGCAGTATTCTTTTACCAAGTCGTATGCTGTGACAGCCTTTATTTAAGGCAAGCTTCTCTTCATCATTACTAAAACCACCCTCAGGACCAATATAAATAGCAAAACGTTTGGCATTTGATTGCTGTTGATGGAGATGGGTAATGGTTTCATTGCTGTAAGGGGATAGGAACAATTTAATATCCGCATCGATAGTTAGTGCATTAGATAAAGCTTGAGGCATATTAACTGTAGGCACAAATACACGAGCGGATTGCTCACTGGCACTTATGGCAATCTTCTGCCAATGATCGAGTTTATGCGCTATCCGATCTTGATTGAGCTTATAATCAACGCGTTCGCTCAGCATTGGTGTGAGTTCATTGACGCCAAGTTCAGTGGCTTTTTGAATGACAGTTTCTAACTTATCTCCCTTAGACAATGCCTGAAAAAGATGGATATGGATTGGCGATTCATTATGCTTTTCAGTTTTAGATAATATCTGAAGTGTCACTTTTTTAGGGTCTGCATGACTGATTTCAGTAAGGTATTCATTGCCATCAATATTATTAAATAAAGTAACTTGATGACCCTGTTTATGTCTTAATACACGAATAAGATAATGACTTGTTTCAGCAGAAAGGGTGATCGTTGCGGATTGTGCAGAAACCTCAGGATAAAATACACGAGAAACTCTCATATAATAACTCGCTTATGTTTAGGCGGAAAAATGAATCGCAATAATAGCAATACCGGCAATAAATGAGATAAGCCACAATAGCGAAAACTGACTGATTTTATAATGAAAAACATGCCCTGATTTATTGAGCTTATAAGCGATAACAGCAGGCATCATGAGGAGCAAAACAGCAATACACACACCAACATAGCCAATGGCACTAATAAACAGATTAGGGTCAAGCAAATTAACTAATAGTGGAATAATAAAGGTGAGAATAATTGCGATAAGGATCTTAAATTGAGCAGGTAGGCGGTTTAAGCGATAACTATCAACATTAAAGTGATAAAGTGCCAAGCTGACACCTAAGTATGATGTCATCACTGAGATATCGGTAAAGACGTTCATGCTGATATTGGCAGTTGTTGTTGTGATTTTTTCTTTTAGTGCATGCAGAATATTACCAACATTAGCCTGATCAACACTCGTGTGATCAAAAATAGAACTCATGAAACTGATTGGTCCATGCAAAGGTAATACACCAAGTACTGCGATGAGCCATAAGAAATAAAGTATTAGCGGGATTATGCTGCCGATAAAGATCACGCGAAATAATGCTTTAGCATCTTGATTAAGATACTCACTTAAGGTTGGTACAATAATATGTGATGTAAAAGAAGTGATAATAACTGGAATGGCAATTAATAACGTAGGCGCTAAATCAACGGGTGATACTGCAAGATTGCTAAAGTCAACGAAGTTCAAGAAAATCAAACAGACGAGCACCAGAAATACAAGCTTCGCTGAGAGGAGCATGCGATTGATAACATCAACTGCAGAAGTCCCAACAACGACGATTGCACCAAAAACAACGACAAATATTAACGACCAAGCACTTGAGGAAATGCTAGGTAGTAATGAATTAAAAGCAGAAGCAGCACCTGAGATGTAAGCGACACTAATGCAGTACATTAAAAGTAGAAACGAAATCCAAGTGATGATAACACCTGGTAGGCCTAATGTGCGCTTAGCAATAGAGGCGAAGCTTGCACCCTTTGGCATTGATAGTGAGATGTCAGCAATTAACAGTGCGGTATAGGTCATAATGCACCAGGCAACAAGCATCACTATGCTACTGATAAAAAAGCCAAGCTTGGCGGTGATTATAGGGAGTGCTAAAATGCCAGCGCCGATCTCAGTGCCTGTAACAATCATCATACAGCCAAGCTGCTTTGCAAATGTATTATTTGCCATGTAAGAATTTCCAGAAATTGATATTTTTGCTTATTGAAATGCTACAGTACCTGATTTTCCTGCTGCATAAAAGTGAAAATATTAGATAATTTATTTTTGAAATTTATCAAATGTAGATAGTCTTTAGAATAACTTACCACCTTTGCCGCCAGGAGGCATCATGCCTTGCATATTTTTCATTTGCTTCATCTGGCGCATGGTTCCCATCATTTTACCCATGCCGCCTTTACCACTGATTTTCTTCATCATCTTTTGCATTTGTGTAAACTGTTTTAATAGGCGATTAATATCTTGCACTTGTGTGCCAGAGCCTTTAGCAATACGCAGTTTGCGTGATGATTTGATGAACTCAGGTTTACGGCGCTCAAAAGGGGTCATTGAATTAATAATGGCCTCCATTTGTACAAACATCTTATCATTGACTTTATCCTGAAGATTAGCCGACATGTTACCCATGCCTGGTAGTTTATCCAGCATTGAGCCAACACCACCCATTTTCTTCATTTGTTGCAACTGACTTTTGAAATCTTCTAAGGTGAATGATTTACCTTTTTTAAGTTTGGTTGTAAGTGCTTTAGCTTCCTTTTGATCGACTTTATGCTCAACTTCTTCGATTAAAGAAAGCACATCGCCCATACCTAAAATACGTGAAGCGATACGATCAGGATGAAAAGGCTCTAAGGCATCGGCTTTTTCACCCATCCCGATAAATTTAATCGGTTTACCGGTGATTTCACGAATAGAAAGGGCGGCTCCTCCTCGGGCATCACCATCGGCTTTAGTCAGCACAACACCGGTTAATGGCAAAGCATCATTAAATGCCTTGGCTGTATTTGCTGCATCTTGACCGGTCATGCTATCAACGACAAAGAGCGTCTCGGTTGGCTTCATCGCATGATGTAATGCTTTAACCTCATCCATCATTTGGCTGTCAATATGCAGACGCCCAGCGGTATCGAGTATTAAAACATCGCATACTTGTTGCTTGGCAAGTTGCAATGCACGCCCGGCGATATCAATAGGCTTTTCATCAGCTGATGATGGGCAAAAGCTAATATCTAAAGACTCGGCTAAGGTTTGTAGCTGTTTGATCGCTGCTGGTCGGTAAACATCGGCACTAACGACCATGACTTTTTTGTTTTGACGTTCTTTTAAAAATTTTGCAAGTTTCGCAGTGGTCGTTGTTTTACCGGAGCCTTGTAAACCTGCCATTAAGATAACAACAGGTGGCTGGGCGCTTAAGTTAAGTGTCTCATTTTTTTCACCTAAGGTGCGTTCCAGCTCTTTCTGAACCATTGCAATAAAGGTCTGCCCTGGCGTGAGACTTGTACGAATCTTTTCACCCAAAGCTTCTTCCTGAATGCGATTGATAAACTCTTTAACGACTGGTAGGGCGACATCAGCCTCAAGTAATGCCATACGCACATCGCGTAAGGCGCTTTTAATGTTGTCTTCGGTTAAGCGACCTTGACCTTTGAGTTTGTCAAGTGAGCCGCCTAAGCGTTCGGATAAACTTTTAAACATATGTTTTACCTGTTTATTGTGCTTTAAGCATCTTTTTGTAATTGATGTTGGTCAATGAGTTTCATGGCAGCAATATTGCCAAAATTGGCTGCCTTATTAAGCCAGATAAATGCTTGATGCAGGTCGGTTTTTGTATAATACGGTTGATCTTTGCCAATATATGATCGACCTAATAAGTACATCGCCTCAGTATTACCTAGTTTAGCGGAGTCAATAAGATAAGTGTGCGCTTTTTCAGGTTGATTTTTAGAATTGTAAATCAGTGCTAAAGCACGATAGGCATTGGCTCGATAATCGCGAGGTTGTGCTAGGTTCCTCTTATCAAGGAACTTATCAAAATACTTGATCGCTGTATCATAATTAGGTTTAACGGCAATCCCGTAGGTGTAATAAGTCCCTAGAAAGTAGGGAGAAGTTGGGCAACCGTTATTATAGAGCTTGGTAAATGCAGGCACAGATTGGCTATATTCACCATGCTTAAACAATGCATATGCGTCATTGTATTCTTTAGAGATACAAGCATTTGCCGTTTGGATGCTCAAACTTGCCAATAAAATACTGCCAACAAAAAGTAGGTTACGTTTATAGTGAGTCATAATCCATCCTTATATTTTAAAATGGTCACCCTCTTGAAAAGGTGGTGACGGTTTTACTTAGACTTTAGTGATATAGCCTTGAGAGCTAACATCAACGGCAGGGGAGTATTCCATGTGTGCAGGTTTACGTGTTGATTTGCGTGCGCGTGGCTTTTTTTCCTGCTTGCTGTTGTCGCCAGTATCGCTTGTAGCCGCTGCTTCAACTTCGTTATCATCAGCAGTGCTATCATCACTTTGCAGTGTGGTCTCACCGATAATGATTCCAATATCTTCAGCATCAGCTATCGACTCTTCGGCTTCTTTAGCTTGTTTGGCAAGCTCTTTTTGCTTAAGCTTTTCTTCCTTGGCAATTTCAGCAGTTAATGCTTGCGTGTCAACTACTTCAAAGTTTAAGTATTTCACTTTGCGGGTTTGTGAAGCATGTGTTTCAACCTGAACAGCTTGATCACTTGTAAGTGTCGTAACCTCAGCTAAAACTTCTTTCACCATCACTGAAATCTTTTCTTCTGGTGTGGTTGAAATTGTCTTCATGATCGCTTTTTCTTTTGCCGCTTTTTGTGCTTCAGGTGAATCCTTCTTCAATGCAGCAATATCAACCATCTCTTCGCTTTGGTGAACTTGTAGGCGTTGGTTGTTGCGATTATTGCTACGGTTGCCTTTATTACCTCTGTCGCGATCATTTCTATCATTTCTATCATTACGGTTGTTACGATCATTACGATCATTTTTATTGCCGCGATCATTGCGATTGTCATTATTTTGACGTGCGTCAGCAGATTTGTTGTGATGATCATCATTGCGTTCATCACTTTTTTGCTGATGACGTGGCTTATTCTCATTTTGATTTCTATTGTTATTGCGACTATCACGACGGCTGTTATCACGGTCATTATTGCGCCCGTCACGAGATTGAGACTTATCGCGACGAGTGTTATCACGGTCATTATTTCTGTTATCAGCTCTATCTTGTTGACCTTTTTTAGGTTGTGCTGATTTATGTGATTGTTTTTGATCACGTGCATCACGCTCAGTGCTGGTTTCTTTATCGCTGAAGAAAAAAGCGCTTAGCTTTGCCCAGAAACCTTTTGTTTCAGCCTTGCTATGCTTAGCTTCTTTATGGGCTTCTTTAGTAGCTTGAGGTTTGTTTTCAGATTTTTTGTTGTCATTATTGCCAGATGTCTGATTATAATCAGCAGATTTTAACGCTGGCTGCTTTGATTTATCTTTTTTTGGTGTTTTATAAAGCTCAACATCTTTCTTATCTTCAATCAAATCGTAGCTTGGACGACTTGCCGTATAAGCATCACCCCAGATACGTTGTACGCTAAAATGAGGGGATTGTAAGTTAGCATTAGGAATTAAAGTGACCTTAGTGCTTGTGCCTTCCTCAATCTGCGCCAATTCATCGCGCTTCTCATTGAGTAAGAATGTTGCAACATCGATTGGTAGTTGCACGCGTAATTCATTGGTTTTATCACGCACTGCCTCAGCATGAACATTGCGTAAAATGGATAATGCTAATGATGGGATCGAGCGAATAAAACCGTGTCCTGCGCAACGTGGGCATGAGTGCATGACTGACTCACCAAGGGATGCTTGTAAACGCTGACGTGAGATTTCCACTAAGCCAAACTTAGAGATGCGAGTCATCTGGATGCGTGCGCGATCATGGAATAAAGCGTCGACAAGCTTTTGCTCAACGGTTTTTTGATTGGGGAAAAATGCCATATCAATAAAGTCAACAACGATTAAACCACCAAGATCACGTAAACGTAATTGTCGAGCGATTTCCTCAGCTGCTTCCAAATTTGTCGCAAAAGCCGTCTCTTCGATGTTGTCACCTTTGGTTGAGCGCGCCGAGTTAATGTCAATCGCAGTCAACGCTTCCGTAGTATCAATCACAATTGAGCCACCTGATGGCAATTGCACTTCACGTTTAAAAGCGCTTTCAATTTGCTTTTCAATTTGGAAAGCGTTAAATAATGGCAAATCTTTTTTATAAAGTTGTAAACGCTCAACAAAGCCAGGGCGTAGCATGCTTAATTGGCGCTTAAGGTCTTCGTAAGACTCTTGATCATCGATAATAATTTCTTTGATATCTTCCTTTAAATGATCACGAATAGCGCGAATGGTAATGTCACTTTCTTTATGGATTAAAAAAGGCGCTTTACGCTGATATGAAACACGTTTAATCGCATCCCAAAGTGTTGTTAAAGTGTCAAGATCTGCTTGGATTTCATCAGCTGAACGATCAACACCTGCCGTACGGATAATAACGCCCATATTGGCAGGGATTGTTAGGGAGTCAAAAAGTGCTTTAAGTTTTTGACGCTCATCACCTTCGATGCGGCGAGAAATGCCTCCTGCACTTGGGTTGTTTGGCATCAGTACCATATAGCAGCCGGCAAGTGTGATGAATGTTGTTAAGGCGGCACCTTTGGATCCACGCTCTTCTTTGGCAATTTGCACAATCAATTCTTGACCGACATCAAGCAATTCGTTTAGCGGTGAGTCTTGGTCTTTGGCAGTTTTCTTGAAGTATTCAGGTGAGATTTCTTTAAATGGCAAAAAACCATTCTTATCTTCACCATAATTAACGAAAACAGCATTTAAACTTGGTTCAATGCGTGAAATTTTTGCTTTGTAGATATTGGCTTTTTTCTGTTCTCTGTCAACATTCTCGATGTCTAAATCCATCAATTGAACGTTGTCGACGATTGCAATACGCGTTTCTTCTGCTTGACGCGCATTGATTAACATTTTTTTCATGTGTTGTTATCCTTTTAAATTCAGGTTGTTTAAAAGGTACAAAGGATGAAGCTAAGTGTGTAGATGATCTGTTTGCATGAAATAAAGCGCATGCCTGACTAGTTAAAGCCCAATAAAAGCACGCTGTTATTGTTATTATTGTTATAAAAACAATCATCTTTTTTGTGATTCCTATAGTTTTCTCATCTTGCGTTTGCGCCTATATGACCAAAAACGCAAATATTCTGCTATGGTCACTTATGTTCTTTACCATAAGTGTTTACACAAATTTAAGGACACTTAAACCTTGTCCTAATACCTTTGTGTGATTTAACGTTTAATGTGTGCAACCCTTGTGAGTAGACTCTCCAAGATCGCTTGCAGCTGCCTTAGATAGCTGCAGTTATTAATCATCTAAATCTGTTTTGCATATTTTATGCTTTCTCTTAAAAGCACATAGCATAGACTCAAAAGCCAATATACTATGTGTGGTTGGATTTTAAAGCGTCATGTAGATGAATGAGTCATTGGCTAATTGCGTTAACGCAATTGACTTCTCCCAGTCGATGTACAATCGTCAAAATCCATATCAAATTGTTGTTTGTTATTGCGCCATAAAACTATCGAGCAAAAACAGCGGTATTTTAGCAAAAGGTCACTATGAATGAAAGTTAAATTGTTGAATGCTTGTAATAATCTTAAAGAGTTTCTATGCTAACGCCTAGGATATAGAAAAATTAAATCATTTTAAGGATGAGGATGAATAAAGTTCATTACCCAAAGGATGTATTGCGATCAACAGTCTATGGCGGTATTGTTGGGGTTTTAGTGGGGAGTGTTGGTGCGCTTTTTCAGTTATGTATCCATTGGATATTGGCCGGGCAGCAAGCCGCATTTATGGCATTACAAGATAATCTATTCTTACTCTGCCTATTTAGCATGTTCTTCTCCAGCATGTTTTTGATTTTATCCTTGGTTATTGTCAGACATATGGTGCCTGAGGCGTCAGGTAGTGGAGTGCAGGAGATTGAAGGCGCGCTTGACGGTGTGCGAGAGCTTCGATGGTGGCGTGTGTTGCCAGCTAAATTTATCGGTGGGGTGATGTCTTTATCAAGTGGACTTGTCTTAGGAAGGGAAGGTCCAACTATCCAAATGGGTGGTGCGATTGGTCAGTTGGTTAAAAGCATTTTTAGATTGAATAATGATTATGCGCATGTACTTATTGCCGCCGGAGCTGGTGCCGGTCTTGCAACAGCATTTAATGCGCCTTTAGCGGGGATTTTATTTGTGATTGAAGAAATGCGTCGGCAATTCAAATACAGCTTTCAATCATTACAAACAGTGATTGTTGCCTGTGTTGTTGCAGATATTTTGCTCGAAGCATTGCTGCAAACAGGGGGGTATAATATTCGTCAGATGATGGATATCGATATGACTGCATATAATGCGCCACCTTTGTCAAGTTTATGGCTTTTTGTTATGTTTGGTGCGATTTTTGGTGCATTGGGCGTATTATTTAATAAGTATCTAGTGCGTTCACTGAATTTCTTTGCTAAGCGCTCAGGGTTTCATTTTTGGAAATGGATCATTGTCATTGGCGCGGCAACGGGATTACTCATTGTTTTTTTCCCGCATGTAGTTGGCGGTGGTTATAAAGTCATGCCTGATGCATTGCATGGTGAGATTGCCTTATCAGTGCTAATTGCTTTATTTATTTTACGTTTTGTCACGACCCTGGTTAGTTATGGCACCGGTGTTCCTGGTGGGATATTTGCCCCCATGCTAGCATTGGGAACCGTTTTTGGCATGTTCTTTGGTATTGTCGCACATACGCTTTTTCCAGATCTTATAACCAACCCACAAGTTTTTGCTGTCGCAGGCATGAGTGCACTTTTTACCGCGACGGTTAGCGCTCCATTGACAGGAATTGTACTGGTTGTTGAGATGACGATGAATTATGCTTTAATTTTGCCACTAATTGTCACTTGCTTTAGTGCTACGATTGCTGCAATCTTTATGGGTGGAAGTCCTATTTATAGCACGCTGTTGAGTCGGACGCTTGTATTGGCAAAGCGTAAGAAGCTTTATCTGTCGTTTAAAAAGAGGAAAAATAGAAGTTTGTAGGGGCGTATTGCATACGCCTATAAAGATATACTATCATGCGCAGCATGAATTAATGCATATGCTATAGGAGATATAATGCGTTTATTGGGATATATAATTTTAGTAGTTATATTTATTTTGGTTGCGGCATTGGCAGTGTTGAATGCACAGGAAGTAACCTTTAATTATTTGATTGGTACATTGCATTTACCGTTGATATTGCTACTGTTGGTGGTTTTTGTCTTGGGGCTTGTTATCGGTATGGTCTTGATGCTGCTGTCATGCAAAAAAAAACAGCGTGATAAGGTTGTCAAAGGATGATTGTCCTTGGTATTGAAACATCATGTGATGAAACGGGTATTGCCATTTATGATGGCTTAAAACACAAACTTCTTGCCAATGCATTGTTCAGTCAGATTGATTTGCATGCGCAATATGGTGGTGTAGTCCCCGAGCTTGCCTCGCGTGATCATGTGGCTAAACTCATTCCACTGACCAAAGAAGCGTTAGCAAAGGCTGAACTTGCGCTTGAGGATATTGATGCAATTGCTTACACGGCAATGCCAGGGTTGGTTGGCGCGCTGATGGTTGGCGCAACTTTTGCTAAAACATTAAGTTATATGTTGGATATTCCTGCGGTTGCTATTCATCACTTAGAGGGGCATTTATTAGCTCCGTTACTAAGTGAAGAGGTTAGACCTGAATATCCTTATGTGGCACTATTGGTCTCAGGTGGACATACGCAGTTAATAGCGGTTAAAAGCTTTGGGCAATATGAGTTACTAGGTGAGTCAATTGATGACGCCGCAGGTGAGGCTTTTGATAAAACGGCTAAGTTATTGGGTTTGCCTTACCCTGGTGGACCACATTTAGCGCATCTGGCTGAAAAAGGGCAAGCGGGTGCTTTTACTTTTCCACGCCCAATGTGTGACCGACCTGGGTTTGATTTTAGTTTTAGTGGCTTGAAAACAGCCGTGCTTAATACTTGGCAGGCGCAAGATGATCAAAGTGAACAAATTAAAGCGGACATTGCATATGCATTTCAAGAGGCATTAATTGATACAATTGTCATTAAATGCAAGCGTGTATTAAAGCATACAGCTATGAAGAATTTAGTGGTGTCAGGTGGAGTTAGTGCCAACAAAGGATTGCGGTCAGCGCTTAATGAGTTGGCACTTAAAAATCGTTGGCAGGTTTATTATCCGCCTCTTGAGTTTTGCACTGATAATGGTGCAATGATTGCCATTGCAGGGGCCTATCGTTTAGCAAATGGCTTTGTTGATCATGATATGGCGATTAATGTGAAACCAAGAGCGTCGCTGAATCTATAGAGAATTACAAAACTATTTTAGAAAATTAGTTGTCAGTTTGACTGGTGATGATAAGATGAAGCTTCGCTAATTTTTTGATTCAAAAAAATGTTGGAAAATCATACATCGCACACGGTTTCAAGGATGAAAAAACTTGGAGGTATTTTGTTGATTGCCGGCACATCGATTGGTGCTGGCATGCTTGGTATTCCGTACGCTGTTGCGGCAGTTGGTTTTAAAACCGCATTGATCTTGTTGTTTATCAATTGGATTATTATGTTGGCAACTGCCTTATTGATTGTTGAAGTCAATGTGCGTCAGCCATTAACGGCGGATCTAAATACTATGGCGTTTGCCACTTTGGGGCGCTTTGGGCAAGTTGTCAATTGGTTGGCTTATCTATTACTGCTGTATGCTTTAACGACAGCTTATATTGCAATGGGTGGCGGGCTGCTTGATCAATATGTCTTGGGTGTGGGCAATTCAGGCGGTTATGGGGCATTGTTATTTACTGTGATATTGGGAGCGGTTATTTATTTCGGTACATCGGCAGTTGATCAACTAAATAAATTATTTTTTACCCTTAAAGCACTTTGTTTTATTGGGATTATTGTGGTGATTGTGCCGTATGTGCAGACCAGTCTATTGAGTACACAAAGCTTGGGTATTGGCTATGCGTGGTATGCTTTCCCTATCTTGATAACCTCTTTTGGATTTCATATTGTGATTCCAACAATTCGCAATTATTTTAAAAATGATCATGAGTTAAAACGAATTGTTGTTATTGGTGCGAGTGTGCCATTTATCGTCTATGTCGTATGGGTTGTTGTTACATTGGGTGTTGTCCCTGTCTTGGGGGAATATGGTTTTAAATATCTAATGACACATGGTGTTGATTTGGGTAAGGCATATCACCATCTACTGAATGTGCATGCAGCCAGTGGTTTTATCGTTGGCTTTTCCAATATTGCAGTCACAACATCTTTTCTTGGCGTGACGTTAGCACTATTCCACTTTAATCAAGATGCTTATCGCTTGAAAAAATCGACTAAAGCAAAGCTTTTAAACTTTGTGATTACCTATGTGCCGCCACTGATATTTGCCGTTTTTTTCGTCAATGGCTTCTTGGCGGCATTAGGCTATGCCAGTATCTTTGTTTGTATTTTGTTAATTATACTGCCGGCATGCATGGCATGGTCATTAAGAAATAATGAGGGACGTAATACGCTGCCCAGTAAAGCGTATTTATCATTATTGATCCTATTGGGCACATTTATTATTGTACTGCAAATACTCAGTAGTATCGGTCTTTTAGCAGTATTAGCATGATTTTTCTTGAGCTTAAGCATATTTTTAGTCATAATTCAGCCGTTTTCATTTACCTTTAAAGCGATTTTCTGCTAAAACTAAATTGTGCGCATTTGATGAGTGTGCTTTTTTCATTTGCTATTAGGTGACCCGTTTAGGCAGTGTATATGTTGGAATATCTAAGCCCTTGGTGGGATTGAGTTAAGCTTAAAAGTAAATGCTAAGTAGGAAAAATTCTAAAAAAATTAAAAATTAAAAATTAAAAATTAAAAAATATGAAATATCTTAATTAAGGGAATCCATGTCGGAAGATAACCAGATAACTTATGATGAGCTTGCTGCGGTTGCCGAACGTCTAAGTCGTGAGGGGCGCAAAGTCACACTTGAATATGTGCGTCGCGAGTTAGGCAAAGGGACACATGCGCAGATTGCGGTTCTTCTTGGTAAGTGGCAAAAAGAAAATGCGCAATTAATGCATGAAAATAAAAATGCAAGACCTAGATTTTCACAATCAAGATCGGATGATACGAAAAATACAGGCGCTTCTTCATTGCGTAGACCAGATATGAATGGATTTAAATCAAAGAAGCCTATGCGTCAACAGCAATCTTCACATGGGCAAAGCGAATACAGAAAATCATATTCAAGAACGCAGTTTATTGGCAATGGCAATTCCGATGAATCTTATGAGGCTATCGCACCACGTGAATCGCTGACCTCTGAGCGTTTAAAGGCAGAGCCTGATATTATCCAGAAGCTTTTTCAGGCATTAGCCATTATTAGAAGCACGCGCTTGTTGGCACAAGAGCATTATCAAACAGCACAAAATGAGTTACTTAATATACGTATGACCTGTGATCAAGAAGTGCGTGATTTTCAAAAAAAGGCTAATGAGCAATTATTAGCACTGCAAACAGAGTTTAGTCGCTTGAAAACAACTTATGATCAAGAGATTATTGCCATTCGTCGTCAGTTAAGTATATACCCATCGTAAATCATTTTGCAGTGTTTACTTGTAAAGTAGTTTGTGAAGATTTTAGCAAGTTGGATTGCAGGTAATAGCTAGGACTATTATCAAAATTCAACTTGCCAAAAGCACGCAAAATACAAAGCAAAAAATTCTGTAAAATGGTTTGGGATGGGTATATAATTCTGCCTGCTAAGTTGATCAGACAGTCGCGTCTTACCACTTTTGGCAATTCAGAGTTTTGATAAAGCAAAAGCTTAGAGTCGGCAAAAGTGGTAGGACGAGGAAAGTCCGGGCTTCAAAGAGCAAGATGCCAGGTAACGCCTGGGAAGCGTAAGCTTACGGAAAGTGCAACAGAGAATAGACCGCCTGTATTGTTATATAGGTAAGGGTGAAACGGTGTGGTAAGAGCGCACCGCGCTTTTGGTAACAAAAGTGGCATGGTAAACCCCATCTGAAGCAAGGCCAAATAGGGTTGTAATAGTGTGGCTCGCGCTGCAACTGGGTAGGCTGCTTGAGCATTATGGTGACATAATGCCTAGAGAAATGACTGTCCACGACAGAACCCGGCTTATCGATTGACTTAGTAATGAATCCTGAATAAGTTGCGTCAGTTAGCACCTCTCCCCTTGCGGGAGAGGTCGTGCAGCTTAAGCTGCACGGGTGAGGGGAGTAATTGAAGCTCAACTTATTTTTGAATTATTACTTAGTATTTTTTACCTAATGCAAGCTATTTGATATTTACCATACTTTCACTAGGGTTTTTCACTGATTTTCGTTATCCTTAAATACAGCTTTTATTGATAGTGCAAACTTGAATTCCAAGTGTGGACTTTGATTTTTTAAGATGATTTTTGGATAGATAAGAATGGTGCAAGTAACGGACAAATATGCTTTAACCGCTGAAGGGTTGATTGATTTTCAGAAATGGTTGCCTTTATTAGAAGACTTTTATCCAAAACAACGTTTAGCAACGATTGCCGGTGCAATTGATATTTTGGCGCAATACGGTGTTGACGAGCCTTCGGTGCATGGTGGTACGTGTTTTGGTTATGGTGTTGAAATGGCAGCAGTTCTTTTTGATTTGCAGGCGGATGAGGAATCCGTCGCAGCCGCATTGTTATTTGAGTTGCATTATAATCAAAAAATTTCGCCAGAGCTTGTGCTTGAAGCTTGTGGTGAAGCAGTGTTGAAAATTCTTGATGGTGCTACGGCAATGTCAGCAGTTAGAGCTTTGCAAAATAACAAACCTAATCAGGCACAAATTGATACCTTTCGTAAGATGCTATTAACCATTGTTGAAGATGTGCGCATCGTGTTGGTTAAGTTGGCAGATCGAGTGTGCACCATGCGTGCGGTTAAGAATTGGACGGAAAGCTACAAACAGACAATCGCTAAGGAAATCCTTGAAATATACGCACCATTGGCAAATCGTTTGGGTTTATCAAAGACAAAGTGGGAGCTTGAGGATCGTGCTTTTGCCTGTTTATATCCTGTTGAATATAAGAAAATTGCCAGAGGACTAAAAAAGAAACGTTTACAGCGTGAAGCTTATATTCATGATGCAATGGATATGCTTGCTGCTGAGCTGAAAAAAGAAAATATTCACTTTGAGCTATCCGGTCGGGTGAAACACATCTATAGCATATGGCGCAAATTACGCAAAAAAGAACGTAGCCTTGATGAGCTATATGATATTCGGGCGATGCGTGTATTGGTTGATTCGATTGATGAGTGTTATCGTGCGTTAAGCATTGTTAATCAGTTGTGGGAGCCTATTGCTAGTGAATTTGCTGATTATATTGCCACGCCTAAGCCCAATGGTTATCGCTCAGTACATACCGTTGTCTATGGGCCTGAGCACTTGAGTTTAGAGATTCAGATTAGAACACATCAAATGCATAATGAGTCTGAAATGGGTGTTGCGGCACATTGGCGCTATAAAGAGGGTGTCAAGCATGATCCAAGTTACGAGGCGCGCGTTAATTGGTTGCGATCCTTACTTGACTGGGAGACTGAGCTCGCCGATGAGTTAAAAAGTGATGAGCTTAAAAAAGAGCTTGCCGGAAATCGGGTGTATGTGTTTACCCCTAATGGTGATGTGATTGATCTGGAGTTAGGGGCCACTGTGCTTGATTTTGCTTATATGGTGCATACGATGATTGGGCACCGCACCAAGGGGGCTAAAATCAATGGTAAGATTGTGTCTTTGACAACCAAACTGAGCACCGGTGACAAGGTTGAGATTCTTACTCACAAGGAACCAAGCCCCAGTTTGGATTGGGCAAATGCCGGAAGTGGTTTTATTCATTCAGCGAAAATTCGTGCACGCGTGGCACGTTGGTTTAAGCAATTAAATAAAGAGCAAAATGCGAGCTTAGGTCGCGAACGCCTTTTGGATGAATTAAAGCAGCATCGTTTGAAATCAATTGATTATGCCGAGGTTGCCTCACATTTTAATATGGCGGATGAGGAAACATTTTATGCCGGTATTGAAACGGGGTCTCTGCGTTTTAATCAAGTGGTTAATTATATTGTTGAGCATTACACGCTTGTCGAAAAACCAACGGTTGAAGAAGTGGCGAGTAAAAGTGTTAATGTCACGCAAAGCTTAAAAGACAATGCACGCAAAACGGATTTAACAATTTATGGTGTTGATAATTTATTGTCACATATGGCAGGATGCTGCAAGCCGGTGCAAGGTGATGATATTGTTGGTTATTTGACACATGGTCGAGGCGTGACCGTACATAGAGCAGTGTGCCCCAACTTCTTGCGTTTAAGCTTAAGCTCCCCTGAGCGGGTGCTTGATGTCCAATGGGGTAAGAAGGATTTAAGGCGTTATCAGGTTGATTTGCTGTTGATTTGTAGTGATGTCGAAAAGGCGATGCATGAAGTCACCAGTATTTTAAACATTGAGAAGATAACCATTGCGGCATTACAACCTTCGTATTCAGATAAACATAAAACCATCAAACTAAGCTTGATTTTAAACGATATGCAAACCTTAGATACGTTGGCTAAAAAGATGAGCTCAACGGCTTATGTTGAGAATGTCACACGTGTGATCGCGTAGCTTTGTCATTTACTTAAGCGCATCAAGATATTTTTCAGCATCGAGCGCTGCCATGCAACCCGTACCAGCTGAAGTAACGGCTTGTTTATACACATGATCCATCACGTCACCTGCAGCATAAACGCCTTCGACGGATGTCTGTGTGGCATTGCCAGTAAGACCGGATTTGACGGTGATATAACCATTTTCCATTTGAAGTTGATTATTGAAGATCTGTGTGTTTGGCGTATGACCAATCGCGATAAACACGCCATCAACGGCAAGCTCTTTGATGCTATTTGATTTGACATCTTTGATTCGTACACCAGTGACACCGGCGTCATTACCTAATACTTCATCAAGAGTGTGAAACCACTCAAAGCGAATGTTGCCGTCTTTTGATTTTTTCATAATTTGGTCAATAAGAATTTTTTCCGCTCTTAACTCATCACGGCGATGCACCAGTGTCACGGTTTTAGCAATATTCGATAAATAAAGCGCTTCTTCAACAGCCGTGTTACCTCCGCCAATAACCGCGACATCTTTGCCACGATAGAAAAAGCCATCACACGTCGCGCACGCCGAAACGCCTTTGCCCATAAAGGCTGCTTCAGAGGGGAGCCCCAAGTATTTTGCACTGGCGCCCGTGGCAATAATCAATGCATCACAGGTGTATTGATCATTGTCCCCTATCAGTGTGAAAGGGCGATTGTTAAGATCTACTTGATTGATGTGGTCATAAATCATCTGGGTATTGAAGCGCTCAGCTTGAGCTTGCAGCTTTTGCATAAGCTCAGGACCTTGAATACCATTTTCTTCACCTGGCCAGTTATCAACGTCAGTTGTTGTCGTGAGTTGCCCACCTGGTTGCATGCCAGTAATAATCACAGGATTTAAATTAGCGCGCGCGGCATAAATGGCTGCCGTATAGCCAGCTGGTCCCGATCCTAGAATAATAAGTTTATGATGATTTTGTGCCATCTTTTTCACTCCGTAATGTCAAATAATCAAACGACAATATGGTAAACGGAAAGCGCGCTAGAAGCTATTGCCGATTTGGAATTAGTTGAGGTTGGGAAAGCGATATAATAATGCAAAAATAAGTTAAGCTTCCATTACTCCCCTCACCCGTGCAGGTAGCAAATTACGCCTCTTGGCAAAATGCCAAAAAAGATATTCAATCTGTTGTTGATGCGCTTTCATATTGGCAAAACTATGCGTATGATTTGGGCGTAAGTAAGCGAACCATAGAAATGATTCAGAAGAAGTTAGATGAAGTTTATGCACAGAATCGTCAGTTGCTGGAGTAAACTTGATTGTGAATTGTGAATTGTGAATTGTGAATTGTGAATTAGAAATTAAACATTAAAAATTAAAAATTAAAAATTAAAAATTAAAAATCATGCGAGTTGAGGCAAATATGAAAAGACTTCCAATTGGTATTTCAAGCTTTGATAAAATCATTACTGAAGGCTATGTTTATGTCGACAAAACCCAGCATATTGATAAGCTGGTGAACCAGGGTGCTGGGCGTTATTTTTTATCTCGTCCTAGACGGTTTGGTAAGTCATTATTAATTGATACAATCAAGCACGCCTTTGAAGGTAATAAAGCACTGTTTAAAGGACTGCACCTTGAGGATCATTGGGATTGGCAAACGACTTACCCTGTGTTGCACTTTAGCTTTGGTGAGGGAAATCTCTCAAGTCCAGAGGCCTTAGATGAAAAGATTAGCAGCTTTCTAGATGTTTACTATGAGCGCTATAGTATTGAGCAACCTTATAGTGAAATCAGTAGCAAATTTTCTTATCTCATTAACATGCTTGGCACTAAGTATCAGCAGGTGGTTATTCTAATCGATGAATATGATAAGCCAATCTTAGACAATATTGATAATAGTGATCTTGCGATAGCGATGCGCCAGCGTTTGAAAAATTTTTATAGTGTTATTAAAGCGCAAGATGAATATATTAAGTTAGTGATGTTAACCGGTGTTTTAAAGTTTAGTAAAGTGAGTTTGTTTAGTGATTTAAATAATTTAGATGATATAACCTTGGATGCTAAATATGCCGATATTTGTGGTTATACTCAGTTGGAGCTGGAGGGGGCTTTTAAAGCACATTTAGATCAAGGTAATGTTGACAGAAAGCTGTTAAAAAGTTGGTATAACGGTTATAATTTTACTGGTAGTAAGGAGCAAAAAGTCTATAATCCCTTTGATATATTGTTATTTATTAATAAAGACTATCGTTATGGTAATTATTGGTTTGAAACGGCAACACCCACTTTTCTAATTAAAATGATTGAAAAATATCGTTATTTTATTCCCAATCTTGAAAATGCTATTGTTGGTGAGGATGTCTTAAAAACTTTTGATATTGATAATATGCCCATTGAAACCTTATTATTTCAAACAGGCTATTTAACGGTGAAAAATACGACAACGATAGGTACGCAATATGCCTATGTTCTAAGTTATCCAAATCTAGAGGTTAAGGCCAGTTTAAATGGTGCCTTAGCTAGTATTGCTACTAATATGATGGTTAAAAATCAACATTTGCAAAGTATTGCCCAAGCCTTGCTGCAAAATGATTTTGAAAGCTTGTTTCAGATCTTTAGCAGTCATTTTGCCTCTATCCCTAATGATTGGTATCGTAATAATCATATTGATCAATATGAGGGATTTTATGCCAGTATTGTTTATAGCTTTTTAGCAGCGCTTGGCTATGATTTGATTGCTGAAGATGTCACCAATCACGGGAGAATTGATTTAACACTTGTAATGCCCGATAAAGTACTGATTATTGAGTTTAAACTACAAAAATATGGTGATGCCAAAGAGGCTGTTGCACAAATTAAATCACGCCAATATGCACAAAAGTATGAGGCTTATAATAAACCTATTTATTTAATTGGTATGAGTTTTGATAACAAGCAGCGCAATATGGCGGATTTGGCGGTGGAGAGATTTTAGACTAATTATGAATTAGGGGATCGATGTGAGGCTTACAGAATATGAGGTTAAAGCAATCAAAAGTTCATTTTTAGAGGTTTTTGGTACGGGTAGTGTTTATCTATTTGGTAGTAGAGTCGACGATAATAAAAGAGGCGGTGACATTGATTTATATATTGTGCCTAATGAAGCGTTGTCGCGAGATCAATTGCTTGAGAAGAAAATAGATTTTTTGGTTAGCGTGAAAAGTTTGATAGGTGAACAGAAAATAGATGTTATCATTGCCACGAATGAAAATAGATTGATTGAGCAAGAAGCATTAACTAAAGGTGTTAAGCTATGAGTGGTAATAGTGTGTTGAATACATTTCAAGAAAAAATATATGAATGCAATAAGCACATTGAAAAAATTCAGATTGCTAAAAAATACTTAGCTGACCATATGCCGCTTAATGTTGAGGCTTACCAAGCATTAGATGATGTCAGTTTGAGTTTTATTGATGGATTGATATATCGATTCTTAAAGCTTCAGGATACGATGGGAGGCAAAATCTTTCCAGCTGTCTTATTGCTGGCAGAGGAAGATGTAAAGAGAAAAACGTTTATAGATATTCTAAACCGGCTTGAAGAGCTTGAGGTGCTTGATAAAAATCAATGGCTTAATCTAAGAGAAGCCAGAAATGAAATAGCGCATGAATATTCATTTAACGTAGCTGAAGTGGTTGACAGCATTAATCTTATCTATCACAAAAGTGATGAACTTGCGGAAACTTATGGAAGAGTGTGTGAGTTTTGTAGAGTGAGACTTAATATAGAACTGAGAATGTAGAGAAATTAAAAATTAAAAATTGAGAATCACTGGAATATCTTATAAGATTAGCAGCGGTTTTCTTAGTGAGTAACTTATGAGTTTCAAAGTAAAAATTGGACGTTAGAAGAAGTGGATAGAAAAATTTCGGTTGTTGGTTATTTGAATCATCTTACTGGTAGTAATGAGTGCTAGATGAAAAAATTTAAATATTACTTTTTTGGCATAATGGATGCAAAAGACAAAAAAGCCTTCTGGCGATATGTCAGGCTTGGGTCTAGTAATAGGTTGGCAACTGAAGAAACATTAATCTCGCTTGAGAGAGAAAAACGTAACTTTCATTTTGACAGTTTAGTGAATTATGACCTTGAAGTAACGGAAGCTCAAACACATCGATTATTCAAAAGTCTGACACATCGTTTAAATGAGCAAGGTTCTGTTTCCTTGTATGAAAAGCTAAAATTGATTTGCAGTGAAAGAGGGAGGTATTTTCTCACTAATCTTGGCATTTTGTTTTCTGATAAAAAACAGACCTTTTTCCCTTATGCAAAGATTGAATGTGCACGCTTTAAGGGTATCAAGACAGAAATCTTTATTGATCAGGCAACTTATGATAATGATCTTATTGAAGCGATTGAAGGCGCAACGGAGTTTATTAAACGTAATATTCGATTGGGAGCCACGATTGGTGAGATTTATCGTGAGAATAGGTGGGAGTACCCATTATTAGCATTACGGGAAGTGCTTGTTAATGCTGTGCTGCATCGAGATTATTCGATATTAGGCAGTGACATTAAAATTGCTATTTTTGATGACATGTTAGAGATCACAAGTCCTGGCATTCTAGTGATTGATAAGGAAAAGCTTGGGTTTGGGTATAGTGAGTTAAGAAATCCGCATTTAGGTGCGTTACTTAAGCGCTTAGAGATAATTGAGCAGTGGGGTACAGGGTTTAATAAGATTCATTCTATTATGCAGGACTATCCAGAACTTGCTATTGAGATTGATGATGCATCTAGCTTTGTGCAGGTAAAGTTTATTAAAATCAAATTGGTTCAAGAAACCGCCCAAGAAACCGCCCAAGAAACCGCCCAAGAAACCGCCCAAGAAACCGCTCAAGAAACCGCTCAAGAAAATACAAAAGAAATGGTTTTAGAGCTTTTAAGGCAAAATCCAAAATACACTAAATCAGATTTGATGCGGGTTTTGGCTAAGGCAGATGGGACGATTAAGGAGCATATTGCAAACCTTAAAAAAGAGGGTAGACTTAAAAGAGTGGGAGGAACTAAGTCTGGACATTGGCAAGTGTTGGATGAGTGAAAATGATAAATATTGAATTAAAGATTAAGAATTAAGTTGAATGTCTTGCTTTAACCTTATAGGGTTAGCGACGGTCTTCAAGTGAAGAACTTATAAATTTCAAAGTAAAAATTGGACGTTAGAAGAAGTGGATAGAAAAATTTCGGTTGTTGGTTTAGGTTATGTCGGCTTGCCTGTGGCGGTTGCTTTTGGGCAAAAGCATCAAGTGGTTGCATTTGATATTAATGAAAAGAGAATAGAAGCGTTAAAATTAGGCCATGATGCAACACTTGAAGTCTCTGATGATGAGTTGCGATCGGCAGATTTAGTTCTAACGAATAAGATTATTGATTTAAAAAATGCTGATTTTCATATTGTTGCCGTTCCGACACCTATTGATGATGCTAATAAGCCTGATATGACACCGCTTTTGAGCGCATCCAAGACGATCGGTCAAGCGCTTAAAAAGGGTGATATTGTTGTGTATGAGTCGACAGTTTACCCAGGGGCAACAGAAGAGGATTGTGTACCTATTTTGGAGAAAGAGTCAGGTTTAAAATGTGGCGTTGATTTTTTTGTCGGTTACTCTCCCGAGCGAATTAATCCGG
Organism: Cysteiniphilum sp. GTC20157; assembly: GCF_055396795.1. Classification (NCBI taxonomy): domain Bacteria; kingdom Pseudomonadati; phylum Pseudomonadota; class Gammaproteobacteria; order Thiotrichales; family Fastidiosibacteraceae; genus Cysteiniphilum; species Cysteiniphilum sp. GTC20157. Next base: position 608,710 of record NZ_AP044698.1, read on the forward strand.
GCGACAAAGAGCATACATTTACCAAGATTCTAAAAGTAGTCTCAGGGCAAACACCTCAAGTTTGTGACATTGTTGCTGATGTTTATGCATCTGTTGTTAAAGCAGGCATATATAAGGCAAGTTCAATTAAAGTGGCTGAAGCCTGTAAAGTGATTGAAAACGCACAAAGGGATTTAAGTATTGCATTCGTTAATGAGCTATCCAAAATATTTGCCATGATGGATATAGACACGCAAGAAGTCTTAGATGCAGCTGGCACCAAATGGAACTTTGTGCGCCATAACCCTGGGCTTGTTGGCGGGCATTGTATCGGTGTGGACCCATATTATTTGACTTATAAGGCAGAGAAGCTAGGGTATCACCCAGAGGTGTTGTTGGCAGGGCGAAGAATTAATGATGGTATGGCAAAATATGTAGCTGAACAAACGGTTAAGACAATGATACATGAAGGAAAGTTGATCCGTGACTCAAAAGTTGCTGTTTTGGGTGTAACGTTCAAAGAAAACTGCCCTGATATCAGGAACTCTAAAATTTTTGATGTGATTGGAGAGTTAAAAGAGTATAACTTGGATGTTGATGTTCATGATCCTGTGGCTGATGTTAGCGAAGTTCAGCATGAGTTTGGTGTGAAGCTTATCGGTTGGTCGGAACTTGAAAAAAAACACTACGATGTTATTGTTGTTGCTGTAGGTCATGATGATTATCGCAATGAAAGATTGCCTATGCATGATATATTAATTGATGTTAAGTCGATTTATGATAAGAAGAAATCGAAGTTTAGGTTGTAAATTTAATATTAATTCTGTTTAAGGAATTTGTGATGAAGCATTTTGCATTAATTGGTGCGGCGGGCTATATTGCCCCAAGGCATATGAAGGCAATAAAAGATACTAATAATGATCTTGTAGTGGCAATGGATGCTTTTGATTCTGTTGGCATTATTGATAGCTATTTCCCACAAGCTGATTTTTTTAAAGAGTTTGAGCGATTTGAGCGTAACGTACAGTTGAGAAAACAACAGAGCCAATTGCTAGATTTTGTTTCAATATGCTCTCCAAATTATTTACATGATAGTCATATTCGTTTTGCGTTAAATAATGGTATACATGCAATTTCAGAAAAGCCATTGGTTTTAAATCCTTGGGTTTTAGAAGGCTTGGAGAGTTTAGAAAAAGAGATGGGTAGGAATGTTTATAATATTCTACAGTTACGAGTTCATCCTTCAATTATTGCCTTGAGAGAAAAAATATTGAGTGGGCCAAAAGATAAAGTTTACGATGTTGATCTGACTTATCTTACGAGTCGAGGAACTTGGTATTACACTACTTGGAAAGCGGATGAAAGTAAATCAGGAGGTATTGCAACCAATATTGGTGTGCATTTTTTTGATATGCTTTCTTGGATCTTTGGTGATTTAAAAAGAAATGACTGTCACCTCTATGAAGTTGATAAAGCAGCGGGTTATCTTGAGTTTGAGCGTGCGAGAGTGAGATGGTTCTTGAGCATCAATCCAGAGATGTTACCACAAGAAGCACTTGATAAAGGGATGAGAACATTTCGTTCAATTAAAATTGATGGTGATGAGTTTGAGTTTAGTGAGGGCTTTACGGATTTGCACACACTTGTGTACCAAGATATATTAAATGGTAAAGGTTATCGTGTATCAGATGCTAAAACTGCTATTGAAATTGTGTTTGCATTAAGACACAAGACACCGCTTGGGATTACTCCAAATAGTCACCCATTTTGTCAAAAAGCGCTGAAAACACCATTTTTAGGATTTTCTAAACCATTGATAGATCAATACATGGAGAAGTCAGTGTGAGTAATGTTTTCGTTCATCAAAGTAGCTATATTGATGAAGATGTTAGCATTGGTGAAAACACTAAAATATGGCATTTTTGTCATATTATGGGTAATACAGTTATTGGTAATGATTGCTCATTTGGTCAAAACTGTGTAATAGGTCCAAATGTTAAACTTGGTAATAATGTCAAAGTGCAAAACAACATATCCATCTATGATGGGGTGGAGTGTGAGGATGATGTTTTTCTTGGTCCTTCAATGGTTTTTACCAATGTCATTAACCCAAGAAGTCATGTGAATCGTAAGAGCGAATTTAGAAAAACTTTACTAAAAAAGGGTTCAACGGTAGGTGCTAATGCAACTATTATATGCGGCGTGACAATCGGTGAATATGCTTTAATTGGCGCAGGTTCAGTGGTTACAAAAGACGTAAAACCTTATGCATTAATGGCTGGTGTGCCAGCTAAACAAATCGGTTGGGTTGATCAATGTGGCGATCGTTTGCAATTTGATGAAGACGGTAAAGCAATTGACACCCAAGGCAATCATTACTTTCTTAATAATGATTGCGTAGTAATGGAGTAAATGTGACTATGCAAATGAAACCATTTTTTGATATTAAGGCGCAATATCAGGCACGTAAAAAAGAAATTGATAATGCAATTCAAGAAGTTTTAGATAGTGGTCAATTTATTATGGGTCCGCAAGTTAAAATGCTTGAAGAAGAATTAGAAAGATATACAGGTGCTAAACATTGTGTCAGTTGTGCAAATGGCACGGATGCTTTGCAAATTGCATTGATGGCTATTGGTATTAAACCGGGTGATGAGGTAATTACAACCCCGTTTACTTTTATTGCCACAGCTGAAACAATTGCACTATTGGGTGCTAAACCTGTATTCGTCGATATTGAAGAAGACAGCTTTTTGATTGATGCTAAGCTAATTGCAGAAAAAATAACATCAAAAACAAAAGCCATTATTCCGGTTTCATTATATGGTCAGATTGCAGATATGGATGCAATTAATGAAGTGGCAAAGAGTTATTCGCAAAAGTTGGGTCATAAGATTTATGTGATTGAGGATGCAGCTCAAAGCTTTGGTGCTGAGTATAAAGGCAACAAATCTTGCAATGTATCTGATATAGCAACAACGAGTTTCTTCCCAACGAAACCTCTAGGTTGCTATGGCGACGGTGGGGCAATGTTTACCTCAGATGACGATATTGCGCAAAAAATGCGTGAAATCAGAGTGCATGGACAAAGTAGGCGTTATTACCATACCAGTATTGGTGTAAACTCACGATTGGATACCATTCAGGCAGCTATACTGTTGGTTAAGCTCAGGTATTTTGATCAAGAAATTGAAATACGTCGTAAACGCGCGCAAGCTTATTTTGAGCAATATAAAAATACAGACCTGATAACTCCTGTAGAGTTAAAAGGCAGAAAGCATGTTTATGGCCAATATACCGTGCGGGTGAGAAATAGATCGAACTTCCAAGAGCAGTTAAAAGATCAAGGTATTCCAACGACGATTCATTATCCTGTCCCGTTAAATAAGCAACCTGCATTTGAAGACAAGAACGCTTTTTGTCCGATATCAGATAGATTATCTGATGAGGTGATTAGTTTACCAATGTGTTTGTATTCATAGAGGATAGTGGATGAAAGGCATTATTTTAGCAGGTGGTAGCGGGACAAGGCTTTACCCTTTAACTCTAGGCGTGAGTAAACAACTTTTGCCAGTATATGATAAACCTTTGTTGTATTATCCCTTATCAGTGTTGATGCTAGCGGGTTTGCGAGAAATTCTAATTATCTCTACTGCGCGAGATATTCCCCTGATTAAGGATCTTTTAGGTGATGGTTCACAGTTTGGTATTGAGCTAAGTTATAAAATTCAGCCATCCCCAGATGGGTTGGCGCAAGCCTTTATTTTAGCAGAAGATTTTTTAGCGGGTGACTCGGCTTGCTTGATTCTGGGAGATAACATTTATTATGGTCAAGGATTGCCAGATTTTCTAAACACAGCGAAAATACAATGTGACTCAGATAATGGTGGGGCTTGTGTGTTTGGTTATTATGTTAACGATCCAGAGCGTTATGGCATTGTTGAGTTTGATGAAAATAATCAAGTGGTTTCACTAGAGGAGAAACCCCAAAGACCTAAATCAAAATACGCCGTAACAGGGCTGTATTTTTATGATAAGCATGTGGTTGAGTATGCAAAACAAGTCAAACGTTCTTGGCGTGGTGAGCTTGAAATCACGGATTTAAATAAAATTTACTTGGAAAAGAAAAAATTGAATGTACAATTGCTTGGTCGTGGATTTGCTTGGCTTGATGCGGGAACACATGACTCACTATTAGATGCTTCGCAGTATATTGCTGCAATTGAAAAGCGTCAAGGGCTAAAAATAGGTTGTCTAGAAGAGATCGCGTGGCGTAAAAAATTTATTGTAACTGAGCAAATGCTAGCGCAAGCGGAATTGCTTAATAAGACCGAATATGGTCAGTATTTAAAAGGGTTAGTGAATTAATGTATAAGGCTAAAAATATTTTAGTTACAGGTGCCGCGGGATTTATCGGTAGCAATTTTGTGCGGATGCTGTTGTTAATGAATGAGCAATATAAGGTAATATCCTACGATAAATTAACCTATGCGGGTGATTTAAAGAACCTTGAGGACTTGTTAAATGCCCAAAATCACACTTTCGTTCAAGGTGATATTTGTGATGAGGGACAGGTAGCAAAAGTATTAAGAGAGCATAATATTGATACGGTCATACATTTTGCTGCAGAGTCGCATGTCGATAATTCAATTGCAGGCCCCAAGGTCTTTTTTGAAACGAATGTAATGGGCACCTTTAACCTTCTAGAGCAGGCAAAAAGATTTTGGCTTGATGAAAAAGCTCTGGATGAAACGCAATGTCGTTTCCATCATGTGTCAACAGATGAAGTCTATGGTACGCTAACAAAAGAAGCACCTGCATTTACTGAAGGCAAAGCATATGAGCCTAATTCACCTTATTCAGCATCGAAAGCAGGCTCTGATCATATTGTGCGTTGTTACTATCACACTTATAAGTTGCCAGTAACTATATCGAATTGTTCTAATAACTACGGACCTTATCAGCATCCTGAGAAATTAATTCCAGTGGTTATTAATAGTTGTATTGAACAAAGAACCATCCCTGTTTACGGTGATGGTAGTAATGTTCGTGATTGGCTCTATGTTGAGGATCATTGTGATGCTATTGCCTGCATACTGGAAAAAGGGAAAGTTGGAGAGGTTTATAATATAGGTGGTATAAATGAGGTTGATAATTTAACTTTGGTTAAAACGATTTGTCAACTGATGGATGGATATCGTCCAGATAGTGCGCCACACCAAAAACTCATTAATTTTGTTGAGGATCGCAAAGGGCACGACTGGCGTTATGCAATTGATAATAGTAAGATTCAAAATGAGTTAGGATGGAAGCCTTCTCAGGATTTTGAGAAGTTGTTTAAACAGACGATTGAGTTTTATTTAGATGCGCATTAATGTTACTAAACCGTATTTGCCAAATATCGATAGATATAAAAGCTATATTGATCAGATTTATCAAAATGAATGGTTAACAAACAATGGACCTTTGGTGCAAAAGCTTGAGCGTGATCTTGAAGAACATCTAGGCGTTAAGAACCTGCTTTTAGTCACTAATGGAACTGTAGCATTGAATTTAGCTTATAAATTACTAGATATCAGCGGTGATGTGATTACAACACCCTTTTCTTTTGTGGCAACGTCTAGTAGCCTTATATGGGATAATATTACCCCGGTTTTTAGTGATATAAAATCAAGTGGCTTTAATATTGACCCTAAGTTAATTAAGGAAAAAATAACCACACAAACCTCAGCGATACTTCCAGTGCATGTCTTTGGTAACCCTTGTGAGGTTGAGTTGATTCAAAGCATCGCTGATGAGAGTAATGTCAAGGTTATATACGATGCAGCGCATGCCTTTGGCGTAAAGTATAAAGGAAGAAGTATTTTAGAGTACGGTGATATTTCCACCTTGAGTTTTCATGCAACCAAATTATTCCATACTATTGAGGGTGGAGCTTTAATTATAAAAGATGATGTCTTATATCAGAAAGCTAAACACATGATTAACTTTGGTCTCGATGGAGCAGATATAGTATGTCTTGGTAGTAACTTAAAGATGAATGAGTTTGAAGCGGCTATGGGACTTGCTGTTTTAGAGGATATGGACGCTATTGTTAAAAATAGAAAAAGGATTTGGGAATATTATTACGATCACTTAAATAATCATTTCCAGTTACAAGAGATGGATGAGAGTGCATCGTTAAATTATCACTATTTTCCTATTGTTTTTAAAACGGAAGAATCTTTGCTTAAGGCGGTTCGTAAACTTAATGATTTAAGTATCTATCCAAGAAGATACTTTTACCCATCATTAAATGAATTGAGTTTTATTGATGAAAGCTTTAAAAATAATTGCCCTATCTCCGAATCGATATCTAGAGGAATTTTATGCTTGCCTATTTATATAGGCTTAAATCTAGCTCAACAGAAATGTATTATCGAGGTTTTACGTGATTAGTAAACTATTTGTTCTAACGGATAACTTGCTTCTATATAAAGCTATTAGGGTAATTTTAAGTAGTAGAAAAGTTGAAGTTGATTATTTTCATAGCCCTAAAAGTTATAAATTGTTTGAGCTAGAGGATGAAGTATCTGAGTTAGACTTGAAAGATAATAAAGCTATGCGCATGCTTATGAATTCAGGTTATGAGCTTGGCTTTTCCTGTCATTCAAAACAAATTTTTCCAAGTAAATTAGTTAATCAGCTAAAATGTATTAATATTCACCCTGGTTTCAATCCTTATAATAGAGGATGGTTTCCACAGGTGTTTTCAATTATAAATAAGAAACCAATTGGGGCTACTATTCATATTATGGATGAGGAAATAGACCATGGTAAAATTATTGCGCAAAGAGAGGTGGTTCAATCAGAAGATGATACCTCTTTGTCGTTATATAACAAGGTTGTGTCAGTGGAGATGAAGCTGCTGGAAGAGAACATAGATAATATATTAAATAACGCATGCATAGCAGATAAACCAAAAAATGAAGGTAATTATAACTCTATTCAAGATTTTCAAAATTTATGTGCCATTAATTTAGAAAAGCAAGTGACCATGCAGGAGGCTATCGACTATTTAAGGGCGATGAGCCATTATCCATATAAAAATGCCTATTTTGTTAATGAAAAAGGAAAGCGTATATATGTTTCACTTGACCTTCAGGAAGAGCTGTAGTTAATGTCCTTGAAGAAAAACACAATTGCCAATTATGTTGGAGAAATTATATTTTATTTAATTGGCATTTTAACCCTTACGCATTGTGTCTGTGTGCAAATTAATTCAAATTAAAAAGGTTGAGGTGATTTTTGTATTTACATATTGTTCAAGATGATAACTTTACTTCATATGCAATTAAACGATTTTCCAAGTATGAGGGGCATGAGTTTATCTGTCTTTCGACTCAAAGAAGGTTAAGGTGTTCTAATAAAAAAGTTAGGAGAATAAGTTGGTTAAATATATATAACCCACTCTTCTTAAATAAGCTTAAGAAATATAAAATGGTGTTTATTCACTGTCTATGCCCTATCAAGCAAAGATTAATCTTGAATTCCTCAGAAAAAATTATTTTTTTTTGGATAGGCTGGGGAGGAGACCTATATCCATATTTAGTGGGCTATCAGCAATATTTACCTAACAGTTTGGAATATATCAAAAAATATAACTGCGAAAAAAGGAAGTCTGAATTATTGAGTAATATAGTCAAGAAAATGGTTTTTCCTAGCTTGGGTTACTATGCAAAGGTGCTTGCTAAAATCAGTTATTTTGCTCCAGTTATTGAGTCTGAGTTCTTCCTGCTAAAAGAGTATTATCCCTCTTTTAGCGCTAAATTGATTAATTGGAATTATTGCAGTTTAGAAGATTTATTAGAAGGAGTGGTGTATAGTAATAGATTGCCTAGTAATGATTGGGTGTTGGTGGGGAACTCAGGTTCTTATACTAATAACCATGTTGATATACTTAATCGATTAATATATCAATGGAATGTAGAGTATGTGAAGCTCATTATACCCATATCTTATGGTGCAAGTGAACGCTATAAAATAAAGATTAAAGAGGTTGTAGAAGGCTATAGACGTGTCGAACTTATTGAAAAATTCATGTCGCTACATAATTACACCAAGCTTCTTTTTGATTGCAAATATGCAATTTTTGGCCACTTGAGACAAGAGGCACTAGCGAATATTGTGGTGCTATTGTTTGCAGGGTGCAAGGTTTTTATGAATAGTAAATCCCCACTTTATATATTTTTGAAAAACAAAGGCATATATCTTTATGCATTTGATTATGCTAAGGGGCTTGGAATGCCAATGAAGTATGATGAGGTCCTTGAAAATCGTAGAATTTTATCACAGATTTGGTCGGATGATTGCCTTGATAGACAGACTCAAGAAATTGTGGAGCTTGTAAGTTGATGAATAAAAGTATACTGCACTACGGCATAGGTGCTATTGGATCTGCAGCAATACTATTATTTACAGTCCCCATACTAACTAGAATATTAGAGCCAAATGACTATGGTCTAGGGACAATGTTTATTACAGTAATGAATTTAGCCTTTTATATATGTAGTTGTGGAATGGATCAAGTTTTTGTAAGGCATTATTATGAGCAGGAAAGTGAAGAAAATAGGAGTGTCTTGCTATGTCAGTGCCTGTTTGTCGTGCTTATATTTGCTGCTTTAGTGTTAACTGTATTATTCCCTTTTCATAAAGAAATAACAAAAGTCTTCTTCTCAGCTCAAAGCCTAGCCCTTTATGTTGCGACTGTTATAGGGGTTTTAAGCTTTGTGATAAATAGATTCGTGTTGCTTTCTGTACTTATGGCTAAATCATCTGCGTTTTATGCATTCCTCCAAATAAGCAATAGTTTATTTTATTTCATGCTAGTGTTGTTATTATATTTGGGGTTTAACTACAATAGTTTTTGGCTAATAATAGTTGCTCAAATTATCGCTCAAATATTGGTTAGTGCTATAGGTGTTCACAAGGCTTGGAACCTCCCTTCTATCCAAAATACACCTATATTGCTGAGGCTTGAATCAGAAAAACTAAAGTCCTATTTAAAATATGGCTACCCATTTGTGTTTTCCTTTGCTATGGTATGGGTTATGCAGAGCATAGATCGCGTTATAGTGCTGAATCTATCTAATAGCTATGAGCTAGGCATTTATGCTGCGGCTTTCGCACTTATCGCGCCTTTGAGTATAATCCAAGGAGTTTTTAGTAATTTTTGGGTTGCTAAAGTAAATGAAATTATAGCAACAGGCTTAGGTGAAGAAGAAAAAACGCTTTTCAATCAAGTGTTTAATTTTATGGCTTGTATAATGCTTGTTATAATTATTACTTCGTACATGTTGAAAGATCTGATCGTGATGTTTCTTGGGTATAATTATGCCGCAGCTATAAATATTTTTAGCATACTTCTTTTTATTCCATTTTTTTATGTATTATCTGAAATTGTGCAAGTTGGGTTTCTGTACGTTAAAAAAACAAAGTTTATAATTTTATCCTCTTTTCTTGCCATGTTGGTGAATATTATTGGCTCGCTTGTGTTTGTCCCTATGTATGGAGCTAAAGGTGCTGCTATATCAATTGCTTTTGGATACTTTATTTTTTTTATTTCAAAATGGATCTTGGCAAATAAATACTTTAAATTCAAGTGCATAGATATCAGGTTTACAATATTTATATTATTTCCACCCTTACTGTATGTGCTTCAAGATTTTATAGATTGGTCACCTGCTGTATGTTTGCTCTTAATATTCTGTTTACTATTAGCTTATATAGGCACGTTTAAATATTTTTGGAGAAGGAAAGACTATGTATAATTTTTCAAAATCTGCTGCTTTATTTTTTTTGTTTGGAACTTTAATTTGTGTAGTAATTGCATTCTTTAGTCAGGTAGTAGGGTGGGCTATGTTTTTGACAGTAGTACTTTTTTGTTATGCCATTTTTTCTGCAGACAGAAACTTATTTAGCCCATTTATGCTCTATACACTCTTCTATTTAACGGTTCCAGTAGCGGCCATACTGTTATATTTTGGGGATTTATCTACAAATAGATACTTATTTGATATTCAGAATGCAAATAGAGTTAAATTATTAGAATCGGCAGTGATATATTCTTGCTTATGCTATATATCGTCTTTTTTTGGATATAGAGTTTTTCGAAGAAAATTTGTAGTGAAAATTAACATCAATGATGGGGTGTCTAGCAAACTTCTACCATTATTTATATTGTTATTTTTTTTAATAGGTCTCTCAAACTTTATCTATAATGTTGCTATTATTGCAAATGGGAACCTTTGGTGCTATATGCAGAATATCTCAGTAAGATATTTGGAGCTGAAAACGGTTCACACAACCACTTTTTTTTACTTGTTTTCCTATATTGCTTGTTATATGTGGCAGTATTATCTCTTTAAGGAGGGCAAAGGTTTTTCATGGTGTTGGTTATTATATTTGCTGTTAACTTTTCTAATCCATATCTCAACAGGTAGGGTTTTCTCATCTATTGTTTATTTATTAACATTCTTTATTACGCACTATTTATTTTTTTATACGAAGTGTGTTAAGAAAAACTTTAAATACTTCAGTATTTTAGTACTAATTTGTAGCTTGGGTGTTATTTTATATTTTTTTAGGCTAGCGAGTAATTTGGCTTATAATCATTTACTAGATACAACTTATACGGACACTATCTTGCATTATATCTTCAATTTTAAGCTCTTCACCTATTACTCAGTTGGCAGTGGTAATATGCCGAATATTCCCGTGCTGATGCAAATTTTGGATAAATGGGAGGGAAGTCATCAGTTACTTTATGGGAGCTCAACTATTTTATGGCTTCAGAATATATTGCCAGCAAATTCATTGCTTTTACCGAATTACCAGCCAAGTGTAATTATTAAAGAACTCTGGTATAGCGGAGTAGAGGGTGGAGCCTTGCCTCCAACTGGGATGGGAGAAATGTATATGAACTTTGGTTATATGGGGGGAGTGATGGCTTTTTTCTTTATGGGTATCTTAATGTCCTTACTTCATAATGTGTTGCGTAAGTACAATAGCTATTGGTCCTCGGTTATCTATGCGGTGATATCTGTTAATTTTTTTATGCTTTATGCTAAAGGGGAGTTTGATAACATGAGTTTATGGTATATCTTACCTTATCTTTTAGTGTATAGTGCTTTAGCTCTCTTAAGTAAACGTACTAATTTTAGCTCTGTAGAAGCAATTAAATCTTTGCAAAGTTAGAAGTGAAGTAGGTTCGGTGAAGCAAAAAAAAGGATACCCAATTTCACTGCTGATAGGTACAATCTTTGCTAACATTACCGCACTACAAAGCTGTCTTTTTTGAGTTTTTCGTTTAAAAAAGTGCTTGCCAGTGATTAAGCAAAGTTTGTAAAGTAACCACATCATATTAAGATGTTTAACTATTAAAGAAGAAACGTAGAGGTATTTAGTGATTGTGATTATTGATTATGGTATGGGAAACCCTGCTTCTATATTGAATATGATTAGAAAGGTTGGTGGAAAGGCCGTTTTGTCATCCGGTATTCAGGAGATTAATGCTGCAACAGCCATCATACTTCCAGGGGTGGGCTCTTTTGATAATGGTATGATAAGGCTAAAGAAATTAGGTATCTTAGAGGTTTTAAAAAAGAAAATACTGCAAGATAAGACGCCATTTCTAGGTGTTTGTTTAGGTATGCAGTTATTATTTGAAACAAGTGAAGAAGGTAAAGAATTTGGGTTAGGGTATATTTCAGGAAATGTCACAAGGTTTAAATTTTCTGAACGGCAAGAGCAACAAAAAAAAATGCGTGTGCCGCATATGGGTTGGAATGAAATATCAGCGAAAGATGACTTGCTATTTAGGGGATTAACTGCAAATGCTAGATTTTACTTCGTGCACTCCTATTATGTTAACTGTTTGGATGGAGCTAATGCATTAGCCTGTTGCTACTATGGTCAACCCTTCACTTGTGCTGTACGCAAGGATAATATTTATGGGGTCCAGTTTCACCCTGAGAAGAGTCATAAATTTGGGATGCAATTATTTAAAAACTTCTTGGAGATTGTAAGATGCTCAGAACTCGCGTGATTCCAATATTGCTACTGAAAGAGGGTGGATTATATAAAGGCGTGCAGTTTAAGGATCATCGATATGTTGGTGACCCTATTAATGTGGTGAAAATTTTCAATGAGAAAGAGGTTGATGAACTTGTTTTTTTAGATATATCAGCAACTAAAAATCAGTCCATTAATTACGAGTTGATTGCAGATATTTCGGCTGAAACTTTTATGCCATTTGCCTATGGTGGTGGAATTAGCCAGATAGAGCAAGTTGAGAAACTTTTTCGTTTAGGGGTTGAAAAGGTAATTATCAATAGTGCAGCATATTACTCTCCAGAGTTGATTGCTCAAGCAAGTAAACTTGCAGGAAGTCAAAGCATTGTTGTTGCAATTGATGTTAAGAAAAGTTTTATTGGGAAGCATGAAGTATTTGTTAACAATGGTAAATGTAGAACAAGACAACACCCAGTTGAGTATGCAAAGAGAATGCAGGATTTAGGCGCTGGAGAGCTGATTGTGACTTCAATTAATCGTGAAGGAATGGGTAATGGTTATGATGTTGATTTGCTTCAACAAATATCCTCGGAGGTTGAAATACCTGTAATAGCCTCAGGTGGTGCAGGCTCTATTGATGATTTTGCTCAAGCTGTGTCAAAAGCTGATGTGTCGGCTGTTTCAGCAGGTAGCATGTTTGTTTTTCATGGTAAACATCGCGCTGTTTTGATAACATACCCCAGCTATGAAAAATTAGAAAGTCTTTTGCAGGAGAAACAAAATTGACCAAGCTCTATCAAGTATGCAGTAGATGTGTAATGGATACAAGTGATCCCATGATTACATTTGATGATAGTGGTGTATGTAATCATTGTCATAAATTTGATGACATTACCTCAAAGCACTGGTTCCCTAATGCTGAAGGTGGCAAGAAGCTAGAGAAGGTTTTTGAGCAAATAAAAAAAGAAGGTCAAGGGAAAGAGTATGACTGTATTATTGGCTTAAGTGGTGGGGTTGATAGTTCATATTTGGCTTTGAAAATTAAAGATTATGGTTTGCGCCCTCTAGTTGTTCATGTTGACGCTGGATGGAACAGTGAATTAGCAGTTTGGAATATTGAACAAATCATAAAACACTGTGGTTATGAACTGCATACTAGGGTTGTTGATTGGCAAGAAATTAAAGACTTACAAAACGCTTATTTGAAGTCTGGCGTTGCGAACCAAGATGTTGTGCAGGATCACATATTTTTTGCTTCTTTGTACCATTACGCGACTCAAAATAAAATTAGATATGTAATTAGCGGAGGTAACATTGCTACTGAATCAGTTTTTCCTGAGAGCTGGCATCATTCAGCAATGGATGCAATCAACTTAAAGGATATACATAAAAAATTTGGTCAGCATAGGTTAAAGGATTATGATACGATTTCATTTTTCCAGTATTATTTTTATTATCCAATGATTAAAAAAATGAGAACCATTAGACCGCTAAATTATATGCAATATGATAAAGCACAGGCATTAAAGGAGCTAAAGGAAACGGTTGGTTATAAAGAGTATGGCAGAAAGCATGGTGAATCCAGATTTACCAAGTTTTTTCAAAACTATTACTTGCCAACTAAGTTTAATATAGATAAGCGCAGAGCTCATCTATCAAGCGAAATCCTTTCGGAACTAATCACTCGAAATCAAGCGCTTGCTGAGTTGGATCGTCCGTTATATGATCAAGATGAGTTGCAAGATGATTGTGCTTATGTCGCAAAAAAATTGGGTATTTCCGCTGAGAAACTCATGGAAATGACGAAAATGCAAGGATACAGTTATAAGAATTATAAAAACTGGGATTCTTTGCATAAATGGGCTAAAAAAACTCAGAGGATATTTGAGAAAATAGCTAATAAAAAAGTTAAGATTTATAGTTAGCATTTTATTGCGGAGTGGATTTTATGATAAAGGTTGTGCATTTAACATCTGCTCACCCTCGTTATGATGTGAGAATTTTTATTAAAGAATGTCAATCGCTTTGTGAGCTATATGAAGTTTCATTAGTGGTTGCAGACGGCAAAGGAGATGAGATAAAAAATAGTATTAATATTTATGATGTAGGTAACTCAAATAGTCGTATACATCGAGTTTTTAAAACAACGAGGAAAGTTTTAGATAAGGCTTTACAAATAGATGCAGATATTTATCATTTGCACGATCCTGAATTATTGCTTATTGCGAAAAAACTAAAAAAAGCAGGCAAAAAAGTTATTTTTGATGCTCATGAAGACTTGCCGGCGCAAATTTTATCTAAACCTTATTTAAAGCCTTGGAAAGCAAAGTTACTCTCATTGTTAACCGCTAAATATGAGAAAATAATTTGCTCAAAACTTGATGGTATAATAGCTGCAACGCCATTTATTAAAGACAAGTTTCTTAAAATAAACAAAAACACATTGGATGTTAATAATTACCCAATTATTGATGAAGTTGGAAGCTTAAGTAATTGGAGTTTGAAAGAAAATAGCTGTTGTTATGTTGGTGGAATATCCAAAGCAAGGGGAATTAATGAGGCTATTTGCGCAATCGATTTATCAAAAGCAATAAAGGCTTATGTCGTTGGTGATTTTGAAAACTCATATTTGGAGAAAAAAATTAAACAGGGGTTGCCTGAAAAAATTGAACTTACTGGCTGGCTGTCTAGAAAAGAAGTGAGTTCTGTTTATGAGAGAAGTATTGTAGGTTTGGTCGCTCTACATCCTACAGTTAATTACATAGATGCATTACCAGTTAAAATGTTTGAATATATGTCAGCTGGTATTCCTGTAATAGCTTCTAACTTCCCTTTATGGAAAGAAATTATTGAGGGCAATATCTGTGGTATTTGTGTCGATCCAATGAGACCAGAGGATATTGCGCAAGCAATAGACTTTTTTATTGATAATATGGATAAGGCCGAAGAAATGGGTAACAATGGAAGACTTGCTGTTGAAGAGAAATATAATTGGGGAATTGAATCGGAAAAGTTGTTAGGTTTTTATAACAGTATTGCATGACAAAATTGTAGCTTTATTAAAGAATTTGGAGTAATTATGTGTGGAATTTTTGGTGTTATTTCAACACCAAGTGTAGATAAGCGTGATTTTGAGAAGTTGGCTAGACATGCTGAACAGCGAGGTATGGACTCTAGTGGTCTGATTTATTATGAAAATGATTCTTACAAAGTTAACCGATCGGACTATTCAATTGAAAAATTAATTCGCAAAGTTAACCCATGTAATGGCTCATTGGCAATGGGACATAGTCGATTGATCACCAATGGTTTGTCTGATAATCAACCTGTAGTGCGTGGGAAAATTATGGCAATCCATAATGGGATTATTGTCAATGATAAGGATGTCTGGGAGAAACTTTCGGTTACGCAAAACTTACAAATAGACTCAGAAGTAATTGTAGCAGTTGCTGAAGAACATCTTTTGGATGGTGGTGCAATTGAGGATATTCCAGAAAAGGTATTGAGCCTTTGTAAAGGCGTGATTGCCTGTGCATTAGTGTTTCCAGAGTACGGTAAGTTGGCATTGTTCTCAAACAATGGCAGCTTATATTGGGGAAAAAAGAAGAAGGATATTTATTTTTCTTCTGAGAGTTATCCTCTAGAAACAAATGGGTGCATCAATATTGAGCAAATCAAATCAGCTATATTTATAGATATTCCAAAATCAAATGAGTTGCCAGTAATTACTGATGAGAAAACTCGTCAACATAATGTTATTCCTGAGCTTTTGACAAATAGTGAGGAAGAAGCTCTTTTAGAGTATGACACTCCGGAGCTGAAGCGTTGTAGTAAATGTATTCTGACAGAAACCATGCCTTTTATTCACTTTGACGCAGACGGTGTATGTAATTATTGTCATCATTATAAAATACGAAATAAGCCACGCCCTAAGGAGGAGATTTTTGAACTTGTAGAGCCATATCGCAGCGCGCATGGCAATGATTGTATAGTTCCTTTTTCAGGTGGAAGAGATAGTTGTTATGGACTTCATCTAATTGTTAATGAGCTCAAAATGAAACCTGTTACTTACACCTATGATTGGGGGATGGTGACAGATCTAGGGAGGCGTAATATTAGTAGAATGTGTGCCGAACTTGGTGTGGAGAATATTATTGTTGCCGCTGATATTGAGACAAAACGTAAAAATATTGCGATGAATTTGAAGGCGTGGTTAAAATCTCCTCACCTTGGGATGATTAGTATATTGACAGCCGGAGATAAACACTTTTTCAAATACGTAGAGTCAGTCAAAAAGCAAACTGGAATCAATTTAAATTTATGGGGAGTAAACCCTTTAGAAGTAACACATTTTAAAGCGGGCTTTCTTGGTATTAAACCTGACTTTGAGGAAAAAAGAGTATATTCTCATGGAATGATGAAGCAATTACGCTACCAGTCATTGCGTTTGGGAGCAATGATCAAAAGTCCAGGTTACTTTAATAGTTCATTATGGGATACGCTTTCAGGAGAATACTATAGAAGTTTTACTGAAAAAAAAGATTATTTTCATATATTTGACTATTGGCGTTGGGATGAAGAAACAATAGATGACACATTAGTCTCTTGTTATGATTGGGAAAAGGCAACAGATACTAGTACAACCTGGCGGATAGGTGATGGAACTGCAGCGTTCTATAACTATGTATACTATACGGTTGCAGGTTTCACCGAGCATGATACGTTTAGAAGTAATCAAATTCGAGAAGGTGAAATTTCGCGAGAGAAGGCGTTGGAATTGGTTAAAGAAGAAAACAAACCTCGCTATTCAAACCTTAGGTGGTATCTTGATGTTTTAGGATTTGATTTTAAAGAGGTCATAAAAGTAGTAAATGCAATACCAAAACTGTATAAGGTAGAATAACGTGAATATTTGGTGTATTTCTAAATATGCAACCATTCCGAAATATGGTAGGCTTGCACGAACTTTTTTGTTGTCAAAAGAGTTTGTTGATAAAGATCATAATGTCTTGTTAGTTACTTCAGATGCTAATCACTTGGCGCAATATCCTGAAACTGAACAAGTATACAACTTTGAACAAGTTCAAGGTGTTAATGTTTGTTGGATCAAAACCAAGAAATACAAAAAAACAGCCTCATTTGCTCGTATTTTGAGTTGGCTTGATTTTGAAATAAAGCTATTTAAATTAAAGAGAGATAAACTTAACAATCCTGATGTTGTCATTGTTTCATCGTTATCTATTTTCACAGTAATTTATGGGTATTATCTCAAAAGAAAATACAAAGTTCCGCTAGTTTTTGAAGTTCGAGATATATGGCCTCTAACAATGACGGAGGAAGGTGGTTTTTCTAAATGGCATCCGCTGGTTAAAATAGTTGGATGGATTGAAAAGTTTGGTTATAAACATGCTAACCTCATTGTTGGAACGATGCCCAGACTAGATAAGCATGTCGAAGAAATATTAGGGTATAAGCGCCCCTATTTTTGCTCGCCCTTGGGATTTGATAAAAAAACTTATGATGATATCAAAGAGTCTGAAGGTCAAAAACAACATGAGATACTTCTTCCGAAAGATAAAAAAATTGTCGGTTATGCTGGAAGCATGGGGGTGACAAACAATCTAGCGCCTTTAATCAAAGCAATAAAACTTTTGAAAGATAATAAAGAAATCTTTTTTGCACTTGTAGGCTACGGAGATCTAAAAGGGCAATTTGAGAAAGAGCTTGAGGGTTGTGATAATGTTCGCTTTATTGGCAAGCTACCTCAGGATGAGGTCAAATTTTTTTTAGATAAATGTGATTTGGTATACCTCTCAACTATGCCCTCTAAGATTTGGCTATATGGTCAGTCAATGAATAAAGTAGTTGAGTATATGTTGGCAGCTAAGCCAATATTGGCATCATACTCAGGCTATCAATCAATGATAAATCAAGCGAATTGTGGATGCTTTATTAATACGGATGATCCTGAAGAGTTAAAGCAAGAAATTTTAAAAGTTGCGATGCTAAATGCAGAAGATAAGTCTAGGATGGGTGAAAGAGGAAAGGCATGGATTATGAAAAATAGAACCTATGATAAGCTTGCGAGTGAGTATTTAATTCAACTTGAGGGTTTAGTTAAAAAATAGTCTTACATTATGTCATCCAATTGATCACCTATCTGTAACAGTATGTGTACATTTGATGGGGTTATCAACCTAGTCCATTTTTAATAGAGTATAGTGAATTAATAGTGGATGTTTAATCAAGGCTCTATTATGGAGCTTTGATGTTAAACAGTGCAATATGGCGGATTTGTGGGTTGAAAAAGTGTGAATGTTAAGAAGGTTTATGGTTAAATGAAAGCAACAACTATTTTTGGTTTAACAGCAAGGGTATTTTATGCGCTTAAGTAAAGAAAATGCGTTGAAAATAAAAGCTTGTGTTCATTCGATTTTTGGTCGGGGTATGCGAGTATTCTTATTTGGTAGTCGGGTTGATGATGAAAAGCGAGGGGGTGATATTGATTTATATCTTTTGCCCAAAAAGCATGAGGAAATTGAAGGGGCTTATGGCAGGAAAATTGATCTACTGGTTGCATTAGAAAAAACGCTAGGTGAGCAAAAAATTGATATAGTGATTGCAAAAGCGGGTGATGATAAACGCCTGATAGATGATATAGCCTTAAGAGATGGAGTTGAGCTATGAATCCATTGCAAGATAAAATGGTTAAAATTTTATACGAATGTGACCAGCACAAAAAGAGAATAAATTACGCTTATAATAACATGAAACACAAATTACCTTTTGATGTGGTTAATTATGAGAAATTTCGTGATGAAGAAATTGAGCATATTGATCAGTTCTTATTTCGCTTTGCTAAGTTGCAAGATGTGATGGGTGAGAAGCTTTTTCCAACGGTGCTTATGCTGTTGGCGGAGGATGTTAAGCGTCAGTCATTTATCGATATCCTTAATAAATTAGAGGCGCTAGGGTTGTTATACACTGATCATTGGCTTCGGTTAAGAAAAATTAGAAACAGTGTTGCGCATGAATATGGATTTAATGTGGTTGATATGGTTGATAGTCTCAATGCGATTTACGAATCATGTGTAGATTTGATTGATATTTATGATCGAATCAATTTGTTCTGCCGAGAGAAGTTTGATTTTTTAAACTAAACATCAAGAAAGATTAGCGCTTTTAATATATAATGCAGCGTCATAGTCATTGAGCTAAATGGCAAAAGGTGATTGTTATAATTTATTGGCGAGATTTAGAAGTAAAATATCGAATTTGAGTTTAGAGTTATTTAAGTTATGTATTACTTTAATTGAGGCGCATTATCAGAAAGACAATGTAAAAGGGGTAATTATATTATGAAAGTATTAATAACTGGTGCAACGGGCTTTGTTGGTAACGAGTTTGTTAAGAGTCCAATTTTTGATACAGAAATAGATGTATAGTGAAGAAGATTTAAAGATGAAGTTGTTTTTAGATAAATTTTTAGCATGTGTTATTCTTGTTGTGAGTTTACCAATTCTGTTAGTGACTAGTGTTTTAATTGGAGTTAAGCTTGGTCGTCCTGTTTTGTTCAAACAAGAACGTCCAGGAAAGAATGGCAAAATATTTACTATCTATAAATTTCGTACGATGAATGATAAGGTGGATGTTCATGGTGAGTTACTGCCAGATGAACAAAGGCTAACTAAGTTTGGGAAATTTCTAAGGAGTACTAGTTTAGATGAGCTTCCTCAATTATATAATGTGTTAAAAGGCGATATGAGTTTTGTTGGTCCTCGTGCATTGTTGGTTGAGTATTTACCTTTGTATAATTCTCGACAAGCAAGAAGACATTTGGTGAAACCAGGAATTACAGGTTGGGCTCAGGTGAATGGGCGTAATGCTATAACTTGGGAGGAGAAGTTTGAGCTAGATGTTTGGTATGTAGAGAATAGAACTTTTTTATTGGATTTAAAAATATTATGGCTAACTTTTTTAAAAGTGATAAAGCGTAGTGATATATCCAGTGGCAAGCATGTAACGATGGAGAAGTTTACAGGGAGCGCAAGAAGCGATGAGTAAAGGTGAAAATATCGTAGTTATCGGTGCAGGCGGGCATGCCAAGGTTGTAGTGGATGCAATATTAGCTCAAGGTAAATACACTATTCAGGCTGTTATTCAGGATGACCCAATTCCTGAAAACGGGAAAACAATTCTAGGGTATGAGGTTATTCACTCCTCTCATTTGAGTGGGAAAAAAATAGATTGTTTTATCGTTGCTATAGGCTGTGACAATACGAGAAAAGAGCAGTTTTTAAAGTATAAAAAGCAAGGCTATCATGCCGCAACAATTATCCATCCTCAAAGTATAATCGCTCGCAATGTTATAGTAAGTGAAGGAAGTGTTATTTTAGCGGGTGTTATTATCAATCCAGATAGTAATATAGGAGCTAATGTAATCATTAATACAGGGGTTATTATCGAACATGATGTCAGTATCTTGAGTCACTCACAGTTATCTCCCGGAGCGGTGGTGTGTGGAGGATGTTGCGTAGATGAAAAAGTCTATATTGGTGCTAACTCAGTGATTCGCCAATGTATCCATATAGTGAATGACTCAATAATAGGCTGTGGAGCGAGTGTAGTTTGCAATATTACAGAGTCAGGTACTTATGTTGGAGTTCCTGCTAAAAGAAAGGAATAGAATATTGTGAATGTTAGCTGTATACTTCCATTCGCAAACCTTATAGTAAACGTGTTGTGTATAACAGCAAGAGATCTAAAAATTTTGAAATTTAACTTTTACATTAGTAGAGGATTTTTGAATGACGTTAGGCGCATGGCCGCACTTTGCTGAAGATGAAATTTTGGCAGTTGAAAAAGTTTTAAGAAGTGGCAAAGTAAATTATTGGACTGGCAACGAGTGCAAGCTGTTTGAGGAAGAGTTTGCTAAATTTATTGGTTGTGATTATGCCATTTCATTATCAAATGGAACGGTAAGTCTGGAGTTAGCACTTCGTGCTTGTGATGTGGGTTATGGTGATGAAGTTATTACGACACCAAGAACATTTATTGCCTCGGCAAGTGCCATTGTTGCTGTAGGTGCGATTCCTGTTCTGGCAGATGTTGATTCTCATACTGGTAATATAACAGCTGCTACGATTGCAGAAAAATGTACTGATAAAACAAAAGCGATTATCCCAGTTCATCTTGCAGGTTATCCATGTGAAATGGATGAAATTATGGAGTTGGCATTAGCAAAAGGAATTTATGTTATAGAGGATTGTGCTCAAGCTCATGGTGCTGAGTATAAGGGGAAAAAGATAGGTTCATGGGGGCACTTTGGCTCATTTTCATTTTGTCAGGATAAAATTATGACAACCGGTGGCGAAGGAGGTATGTTAGTTTGTAATGATGAAAGTCTTTTTAAACGAGCGTGGAGCTATAAAGATCATGGTAAAAGTTATGATGCAGTCTTTCATAATAAACATGAGGCTGGTTTTAGGTGGTTACATGGATCATTTGGCTCCAATTTCAGGATGACTGAAATGCAGGCTGCAATTGGTAGAATGCAGTTGAAAAAACTACCAAATTGGCTTGCTAGAAGAAATGAGATTGCACAAGCATATACAAATGCCTTTTCTAACTTTGAAGCGGTTGAAACTCCAAATTATTCAAATGATATAATTCACGCGTTTTATAAATATTATTTGTTAGTTAATGAGGGCAGACTAAAAGAGGGTTGGAGTCGTGATAACTTGATAGTAGAGATTACCTCAAGAGGGGTAAGCTGCTTTAGTGGCAGTTGTTCAGAGATATATAAAGAAAAAGCTTTTATGGGCAGTGAGTATAGCCTGCATAACCCACTAGCTAATGCTAAACGTATAGGGGAGAGGAGCTTGATGTTGTTGTGCCATCCAACATTATCAGATGATGATATTGAAAATAGTATAAATATAATTACAAAAGTTCTAGAGCAAGCAAGTATGTAGTTCACTTTTAGATAAAAGTGAGGAGTAAAAGAGATAATAATGAAAATAAGCCTAATAAAAAATAAAAGTGCGTGGATCGTCTTTGTTTACGATATTTTCTCAGCCTTACTCTCATGGGGGATTGTGCATGCGCTTATATGGGGAAGAGTAAGTGGTTTTAGTTTTCGACAGTTTATATTTATAGCGATTGCATTTGCTATATCAACCAAGATTTTTCGTACCTATGCCTCGCTATGGAAAACAGTGTCGGCAGAAGACTTAAAAAGGAATATTTATTCAGTTATTTTGGGAGTGATTATTTTTTTTGGTCTAGAGTTTATTGCTAATAGGATGGATTTTATTGCTCGCTCTGAAGTGCTGTTTTATCCGGTATTGACGCTTTTAATTACTTTAGCAGGACGATTTTTTTACCGGCAGTATTTGTTGGGAGTGAGGAAAAAGCATGCAAAGAAACTGATTATCATTGGTGGGGGCAGCGGTGCAAGTTTATTTTTACGTGAGAATGATGCGCTTAATCGACCTTATAATGTTCTAGGTATCTTTGATGATGATAAAACATTGCATGGTAAGTTATTACGTAATAATAAAATCATTGGACCTGTTAACTTCCTAGACGAGCGAGATTTTTTAACAAAACACCCAGCAGACGAAGTTTTAATCGCTATTCCATCACTTGATAAAGTAAAATTACAAACGCTGTATCAGAAAGTCTCAAAGCTTGGCTTGCCTGTTAAAATTTTACCATCGTTAATGGAGTTAACACACGGCGCTAAACTGACTGATTTGCAAGAGATAAAAATTGAAGATCTTCTGGGGCGTGATCAAGTTGTTATTAACTCAAATGAATTGGATAAAGCCTATCTGGATAAAGCAATATTGGTCACAGGTGGTGCTGGATCTATTGGCTCTGAGATATGCCGGCAGTTACTCAAAAAATCATCTCCAAAAACGCTCATTATTTTGGATCACAGTGAATATAATCTCTATTTGATTGAGAAAGAGCTTAGTGCATATCCTTGTCAAACAGACTTACAGTTTATTCTGGCAAGTGTAATAGATACCGAGGCACTAACGCAGGTCTTTGAGAGAAATAAAATTGATGTCGTCTTTCATGCGGCAGCATACAAGCATGTGCCACTGTTGGAAGATCAGCCAGAAATAGCCATTCAAAACAATATTTTAGGAACTAAGCAGGTTGTTGATTTGAGTCTGCAATATAAAGTCGAGCGCTTTCTTCTTGTATCAACGGATAAAGCAGTTAATCCAACAAACGTTATGGGCGCGACAAAGCGGGTGGCTGAGTTATATGTGAATGCTCAAAAAAGTGAACATACAAAGTTCATGATCACACGCTTTGGCAATGTGTTGGGTTCTGCAGGTAGCGTTGTCCCACTATTTAAAAAGCAATTGGAAAGTGGTGGGCCCATTACAGTGACGCACAAAGATATTGAACGTTATTTTATGACGATTCCAGAGGCTTCACTATTGGTTATTTTATCTTGTGCTATTGGCGTAGGTGGAGAAACTTTTGTACTTGAAATGGGAGAGCCTGTAAAGATCGTTAAGCTTGCTGAGCAAATGATAAAGCTTTCTGGTAAAAAGCCTTATGAGCAGATTAATATTGAATTCACAGGGTTGAGACCTGGTGAGAAAATGTATGAAGAATTATTTTATTCAAAAGAAGAGCTCAGAAGCTCAGGTTTTGATAAATTATTAATTGGTCAATCCATTCATCTGGAGAGTGATAAAATAAACGCTATACTTAGTTTGTTAAAAACAAATGCGACAAAAGAAAGTTTACTTAAAGTTATTGAATTTTTATAAAAAACGGTTATTAAACATGTTGAATCAAAATAACCAAAACCTTTCATTGCATAGTTATCATCAATTTATTATATTTCTGCCAGTGTTTGCAAACAGATAACAAAAAAGAAAAAAAGGAAAAGTATGTCACAACAGGATAATGATATTATTAGCATCAGTGATTTATTGGTGACCCTAATTAAGCATATTAAATTATGGTTTGTTCTTGTAGTGCTTGGTGCGATTTTGAGTATTGTTTATGGTATTAAGCATCAAGATAACTACGAATATAGCGCTTATCTTTTAGGACCTAGTTATATTGATAGTGGGCAATTGGTGAGTGTTATGGGGGAGGATAAGCTCTCGAAATTGATTGATATTTACTATAAACAATATCAAGATGATCAAAAATCATCTAAAGATAATCTTAAGGATACAATGCAATTTGATATTGCTAAGTTAATGCTTCATGTCAAAGCAAAATACAAAGAACAAGGACAGGTTAATGAATTATTTAGTCAATTTATTGCTTATATCCAAAAACAACAGCAATATATCAACAATATTAATAATTGGCAGAAGAATGTTGAGTTCAACCTTGCGCAATTACAACAACAAAATAAAGTGTACGGTGACACAGTTAATCAATTTCAGCATAACATGGACAGCTTAACTAAATCACAAGACTTGGCAACGGTCAATGGTCAAGCACTGTTAAATAATCTGTCTAACACCATTTTATCCTATCAAAATCAAATGTTTAGCAACAATATAACAATACAGCATTATAAGTCACAATTAAAAACGCTTGATCACAATGTCCTTATTTATGGTGGGATGCTTAGGTCTTATAAACCGGTTGGTTTAACCTCACCAATGATTATTGTGTTGGGTATCATACTGTCGCTTATTCTAGCAACGATTATTGTGTTTATGGTTGAGTTTGTTAGAAACTTGCGTCAAGAAGTTAAGCAAAAAATGGCAAAATAGATCGCATCAGGTCTATTGAAGTATAAAATACAGCGTGGGCTGCTGAAACAAAACCACAATGCTTGACAGCAGCTATGGTAATACTTGAAAATACTCTACTATAGACTTATTGCTTTGCTTAAACTTAAAGAGCAAGCCTAATGAAAATAATAACATCTGGAGTGAATAATGCCTGTAATTACCTTGCCGGACGGGTCGCAGCGTGCGTTTGAGAAACCTATTTCCGTATATAACGTTGCCTTGGATATTGGGCAGGGTTTAGCAAAAGCTACCCTGGCTGGTATTGTCAATGGCAAAGAAGTAGATACAAGTTTTATTGTAGAGCATGATGCAACCGTGAAATTGATTACGGCAAAGGATGATAAAGGCTTAGAGATTCTACGCCACTCCTGCGCGCACTTGTTGGCGCAAGCGGTGAAACAGCTTTATCCTAATGCTCAGGTGACGATTGGGCCTGTGATTGAGGATGGTTTTTATTATGACTTTGCTTATGAACGTGCGTTTACACCTGAAGATTTAGAGAAAATCGAAAAGCGCATGTACGAGTTAGCGGCACAGGCGGAAGATGTGACACGTGCCGTTAAATCACGTGATGATGCGATTACTTATTTTGAAGCCATTGGTGAAAAGTACAAGGCAGAAATTATTGCTGATCTACCACAAGATGAAGTGTTAAGTTTGTATTCACAAGGTGACTTTACTGATTTGTGTCGTGGACCACATGTGCCCAATACTTCTTACCTTAAAGCCTTTAAGCTGATGCGTGTAGCTGGCGCTTATTGGCGTGGTGACTCAAAAAATGAGATGTTAACACGTATTTATGGTACGTGTTGGGCGGATAAAAAGCAGCTTAAAGAATACTTAACGCGTCTTGAGGAAGCGGAAAAGCGTGATCATCGTAAGATCGGTAAGGCGCTTGATCTATATCACTTTCAAGAAGAGTCCCCAGGGATCGCTTTTTGGCATCCAAAGGGCACTGCCATTTGGCGTGTTGTTGAAGATTATATGCGTGCCTCCAATGAGAAATATGGTTGCACTGAGATTAGAACGCCATTGATTGCAGATATCTCGATGTGGGAGAAGTCAGGGCATGCGGCAAAATATGCTGAGAATATGTTTATGACACATTCTGAGAATCGTGAGTATGCGATTCGTCCGATGAATTGCCCGACTTGCGTTCAAGTTTATAATCATCATTTGCATAGCTATCGCGACTTACCAATTCGCATGGCAGAGTTTGGTGTTGTTCATAGAAATGAAGCATCAGGTGCTTTGCATGGTTTGTTACGTGTCAGAAGCTTTACGCAAGATGATGGGCATATCTTCTGTACAGAGGCACAAATCGAAGCTGAAGTGGCACTAATGGTTGAACAATGCTTTGAAGTTTATCGCGATTTTGGCTTTACCGATTTTGATGTCAAACTTGCGCTTCGTCCTGAGAATCGCGTCGGCTCCGATGAGATTTGGGATAAATCAGAAAAAGCCTTAGCAGATGCGCTTCATAATCAAAAGGTGGCTTTTGATTATTTGCCTGGAGAGGGTGCATTTTATGGTCCTAAAATTGAATTTCATTTAAAGGATGCGATAGGGCGCAGTTGGCAGTGTGGCACGATTCAGCTAGATTTGTCCATGCCAATGCGCTTGGGGGCGACATTTATTGATGAAAATAGTGAAAAGCAAGTGCCGGTGATGTTGCATCGTGCGATTGTTGGTTCACTTGAGCGATTTATTGGTGTATTGATTGAGCATTATGCAGGTAAATTGCCTGTATGGTTGTCACCGGTGCAGGTGGTATTAACGGGAATTAGTAATAAACAAGATCAATATCTTAAAGAAGTTGAGCAAAAATTAAGAAAACTTGGTATTCGTACACAAATTGACTTGAGAAATGAAAAAATAGGGTTTAAAATCCGCGAGCACACTTTAGCACGAGTGCCATTTATGGCGATTGCTGGAGAAAAAGAGCAGTCTTTGGGTCAAATCACCGTCAGAAAGCAAGATGGTAGCGATCTAGGTGCGTTGACGATTGATGCACTTGCTGAGCTTTTGTTGTCAGAAATTGAGAAAAAAGGTCGAGTAAGTTGAGAGACCTAGAAAACCTAAATTAGGAGTTTGAGTTATTAACAAAGCAGACCAGAAAACGCCGATTAATGAAAGTATTAGGGCGAAAGAGGTTCGTTTAATCGGGCCGGAAGGAGAGCAAATTGGCGTTGTGTCGTTAAGACAAGCGTTAACACAGGCAGAAGAACATGGTATGGATTTGGTGGAAATTGCCTCTCAGGCAGCACCACCAGTGTGTCGTATCATGGATTATGGCAAATTCTTGTTTGAACAAGGCAAGAAGAAAGCCGCTGCAAAAAAGAAGCAAAAGCAGATGCAGGTCAAGGAAATTAAAATTCGTCCTGGTACTGATATTGGGGACTATCAGGTAAAACTACGCAACCTGATAAAGTTCCTTGAAGGTGGCGATAAAGTCAAGATCACTGTTCGTTTTAGAGGTCGTGAGATGGCGCATCAAGAATTAGGTGTTGATATGCTTAAACGCTTGGAAGCCGACTTAGATGAATACGGCGTGGTTGAGCACCGACCGAAAATGGAAGGTCGCCAAATGGTTATGGTCTTAGGACCTAAGAAAAAATAAACACATGCCAAGTGCAAGCTTGAACATGTCATAAAAATGGTAAAATGCGGAGTATATTATGCCAAAAATAAAAACAAACAGAGGTGCTGCTAAGCGCTTTAAAAGAACAGGTAAGGGTGGTTTTAAGCATCGTTCAGCGAACCGCGCTCACATTAACACGAAGATGACAACTAAGCGTAAGCGTCATTTACGTGGTATGTCTCAAGTTGCTAAAGTAGACGTACCAAGTTTGAATCAACAAATGCCGTATGCATAAGTGTTAGTAACAATTTTTTAAAGTGGAGTAGATTATGCCTAGAGTAAAAAGAGGCGTGGAAGCACGTCGTCGTCATAAGAAGATTTTAAAACAAGCCAAAGGCTATTATGGTGCGCGCTCGCGTGTGTATCGTGTTGCTAAGCAAGCGGTTATCAAAGCCGGTCAATACGCATATCGTGACCGTAAGCAGAGAAAAAGACAGTTCAGAGCGCTTTGGATTGTGCGCATAAATGCCGCAGCTCGTCAGCACGACTTAAGCTATAGCCTATTTATTAATGGCTTGAAAAAAGCGAACATCGAGCTTGATCGTAAGGTGTTAGCTGAATTAGCAGTATTCAACAAAGATGCATTTGCGCAATTAGTTGAAAAAGCAAAATCAGCATTAGCAGCTTAATTTAGTAAGCGCTAGTTGAATTAAAGGGTGTGCTGTTGGCAGCGCACCCTTTTTTTATGCGTACTTTTTAATTATCTGAAATCGTATGATTTTGTGTCTGCTCATTGGGGGTAAAACCTGTCATGGTAACTGCTGTTAACAAAAGGCGACTTTAATAGTTGCTTATACTATGGTATTTATTTTGATTATTATTGAGTAGAGAATATAAAACGCTAGAGGAATGCTTTAATGCATAATGTAAAAGTTATAAAAAATCAATATATGAGCTTTTGGATGTTAGTGGCGCTAGTCTCTGGCAATATGGTTGGTTCGGGGATATTTTTATTGCCATCAGGTCTGGCAAAGTTTGGTTCAATTAGTATTTTGGCATGGATTTTCACGGCAATTGGCTCGGTATTGTTGGCACTTGTTTTTTGCAGTTTTAGTCGCCTGATACCCAAGGTTGATGGCGGACCTTACACTTATGTGCGCGTCGGGATGGGTAACTTTCTAGGCTTCCAAAGTGGTTTTGGCTATTGGGTGTCATTGTGGGTAGGAAACTGCGCAATCTCTTTGGCAATGGTGGGATATTTGAGTTTCTTTTTCCCGATTTTGTCGGATAAGTTAATGACCGCAATTACAGCGATTGGCATTATTTGGATCATTACTTTCTTTAATATGTTTGGTGCGCGTATTGTGGGTTGGCTACAATTGCTATCAATGATTGGTAAAACAATTCCGCTATTGTTTATTATCTTTGCGGGTATTTGGTATATCCACCCAGAGTATTATCTTGAGTTTAATCGCAGCGATAGCTCAAGTTTAAGTGCATTAAGTGCTGCTGCTTCATTGACCCTTTGGGCATTTATTGGTTTGGAGTCTGCAGCAGTGACAGCAAGCAAAGTGAAAAACCCACAAAAAACCATCCCATTGGCGACATTAACAGGTACATTGATTGCGGCATTTATTTATATCGCCAGCTCTACAGTGATTATGGGTATGGTGCCAGCGGCAGAGCTTGCAAACTCGAATGCGCCATTTGCTCTAGCAGCGACAGAAATTATTGGTCAAGCCGGTGGTGTATTTATCGCAATTGCAGCAGTGATTGCTTGTTTAGGTACACTAAATGGCTGGGTGATGGTGACAGCAGTTGTGTCAAAATCTATTGCTGAGACTAATCTCTTCCCTAAGATTTTTGCTAAAGAAAATCGCTATGGTGCGCCAAGCTTTAGCTTGGTCTTATCTGGTGTGCTAATGACGCTTTTGCTATTACTGACGATGTCAAAAGCCTTGGTTGAACAATTTGAATTAATTATTCTGATGGCGGTGTTAACTGCATTGGTGCCATATTTTTATACGACGATATCGAATATCTTAGTGATCAAGCAACAAGATAAAGATAGTCCATTCTGGCAAATGTCCATTATTATTGCCGTACTTGCATGCGCTTATTCATTCTGGACCATATTAGGCTCAGGGCAAGAAGTTGTTTACTATGGTATGATCTTATTCTTTTTGGGTACGCCCATTTATGCGATTGCTGAATGGGTTAACTTGCAAAGAAAAGATGGCTAAGACTAGCTTAATACAAATTATTTATGCATTAATGGCACTACCTTAAGAAGTAGCGTATAAATACAGGCTTTGCAACGAAGTTAAATTAACCATACCTGAAAAATGGATTGCCACGCATCCATCCTTGCAATGTCATCCTCTGATTTGTCATCTTGAGCCACGATGGCACTAAGGAACCAGTGCGATACTGCCATGGACGGTTAGTGACTACCCTAAAGATATCATTAATTTATACAACATTGCTATATAGCATAGTACTCGTTTTTATGCTGTGTGCGGTGATTATTCAGGTGTAGAGAAAGCATCAGGCTTTTCAGAACCTTCGCCAAATAGAAATTTTTCCATTTCAGTCATTAAGAATTTCTTAGCTTCAGGCTCCATAAGGTTAAGACGATATTCATTGATTAAAATCGTCTGATGATCAAGCCATTTGCTCCAAGCCTCCTGTGAGATCGACTTTAAAATGCGTTGTCCAAGCGCTCCTGGAATGGGTGCATATTGCATGGCAGTGCCTTGTTGTTTCAGTTTTTCACAAAAAATATCAGTCATGGTCTCTTTTTTATCCTTTTCAGTTTAGGTTAGTCTAAAGTTAAGCAATAGGTTGTTAGTAATCATGGATATTCGAGTCAAGCCAGAATATAACAACTCATGGCCATTCTCGGACTTGATCCGAGAGTCCCAAAAAACACCTGATAATATTTGCATAGCTACTTATTAAAATTCATAAGTTATAGTGTGTTTTAATATATTCACTTAATAAGAAACACAGTTATTGCCACGGAATGTGGTGTTGACAATTTTTCTCGTTTTGTTGTCAAAGACAATCCATGTTGTGCACGATAATGAATACGTCTGACCACCGACAATCGTACCAGGTGTCGAGATCACCGTGGTGTTATTGCCATTTTGCACCGTAGTAATGTTCGTTGGCATTTGTGTAATGGGTGTGCTGACAATTTGGCGATCACTATAAACATAGGCTGTTTGGTTATTATCAAGCTTCAATGTTTTATTTGGATATCCCCACATCTGTACAAAAGTATCAATTTTTTGACCACGCCATTGATCTAGAATGGCACGATACTTTGCAGTGGTCGCGCATGCGCTCATCACAACACTCAACACAATCAAAAGCAATGTTTTAAATAAAGGCGTTGTTTTTTTCAGTATCATCAAAGGCCCCTTAGTCATTAATCTTATTTTGCTTCTTAAGAAAGCCTAACTTTTTCATGTAAATAGTCAATAAGGAAATAGCAGCCGGTGTTACCCCTTGTATGCGTGAAGCTTCACCTAGGCTTGATGGGCGTTGTGTCATAAGCTTTTGACGAACTTCGTTAGAAAGCCCTGAAACTTTGCTATAGTCAAACTCCTGAGGGATTTGTGCATTTCCAAGGGTTTGATTAGCCAAAATCTCTTCATTTTGACGCTCGATATATCCTGCATATTTGGCAGAGATTTCAATTTGCTCAATGGCTTGTGTGTGATCGATAAACTCACCAAGCTCTGCGATATCAGCAAGATTAGCAAGGCTTTGATAATCGACCTCAGGACGCTTTAATAAGTCAAAAAGGCTGCTTTCTTTACTCATGGCTTTGCCAAGCAATGACTTTAATTTTTCGGCTTTAACGCTTTTGGGTGCAACCCACGTAGATTTTAAGCGTGAAGTTTCACTGGATATTAAGGCTGCTTTGGCAAGATATGCTTCTTTATCTTTATTGTTTAACAGTCGAAGCTCTATCGCTTTGGGACATAGTCGCGCATCGGCATTATCCTCTCTTAGAATCAATCGATATTCCGCACGTGAGGTAAACATGCGATAAGGCTCTTGTGTGCCTTTGGTAATTAAATCATCGATGAGTACACCAATATATGCTTCATTGCGCTTGGGTGACCAAGTTGGTTTGCCTTGTGATTTAAGGGTTGCGTTTAAGCCGGCAATAAGACCTTGGGCAGCGGCTTCTTCATAGCCTGTTGTACCATTGATTTGTCCAGCAAAAAATAGATTTTCAACGTGTTTGGTTTCTAAGCTTGGATATAATCCACGTGGATCAAAGAAATCATACTCAATAGCGTAACCAGGGCGCGTGATGTAAGCGTTTTCAAAACCTTCAATGCTACGAATAAACTGCAGTTGCACATCAAATGGTAAAGAGGTTGACATGCCATTAGGGTAAAGCTCAATGCTATCTAATCCTTCAGGCTCAACAAATATCTGATGGCGATCTTTATCCGCAAATCGCACAATCTTATCTTCAATCGATGGGCAATAACGTGGTCCAATGCCATCAATCATGCCACCATACATCGCCGAGCGATCTAGATTTTTAAGAATGATTTCATGGGTTTTAAGGTTGGTGTAAGTAATATGACACGGCACTTGCAGTGGGTGCTCGTGCGCTTCATTAAAAAATGAAAAACAAGGTGTTGGGTCATCGCCAGGTTGAACACCCATTGCGGCAAAGTTGACGCTACGTTTATCAATGCGTGGCGGGGTGCCTGTTTTTAAACGTGCGACATCAAAGGGAAGTGCACGCAGTTTCTGCGCTAAAGCATTAGCCGGTTGATCACCGGCACGACCGCCTTGATAATGATTAAAACCGATATGAATTTTGCCTGCTAGAAACGTACCAACCGTTAAAACAACTGTTTTGGCGCGAAAGCTTAACCCCATTTGCGTGACAACACCAGTGACGCGATCATTCTCGATTAAGAGATCATCAACACCTTGTTGGAATATTAATAAGTTCTCTTGGTTCTCTAGTGCATTTCGTACAGCGATTTTGTAAAGTGTACGATCAGCTTGCGCGCGTGTTGCGCGTACTGCAGGTCCTTTTCTGGCATTGAGTGTGCGAAATTGAATGCCTGCCTTATCAATCGCTTTTGCCATAATGCCACCTAAGGCATCGATCTCTTTCACCAAATGACCTTTACCAATGCCACCTATGGCAGGGTTGCATGACATTTGTCCTAGGGTGTCGATATTGTGTGTTAAGAGTAGGGTGTTGGCACCCATGCGTGCCGCTGCCGCTGCCGCTTCTGTTCCAGCATGACCGCCACCAACAACGATAACATCAAACTCTTGAGGATAAAACATCATAATAATAGATCTACTTTTAAATTTTGGTTATTTGAACTCATTTAAATTGGTCAATTAGACTACAAAAAGTCACTGATGCGCATCATATAAAAAAAACAAGGATATGTCCATGAACTTTCAGTGTTGCCCTTTAGCCTTTGTGAGTGATCTGCCCCTCTCAACCGTGCAGCCTAAGCTGCACGAGCAATCGCACAAGGGGAAAGGTACTAGATGATGCAACTTATTTATACATCACTCGATTAGAAGCTAAGGGCGACAATAAAAATGCACTGGCAATGCCAACAAATACAGCTAACCCAAAGTAGTGGATAACGGGTGTTTGGCTAAAAGCTAATAGTCCAAAGGAAAGTATCGTTGTAATCGCTGAGAGTGTCACTGCTAGCATTGTGCTATGCAGGCTTGACTTGGTTTCAGCAAAAAACAATACATAATCAACGGCAATGCCCAGCACTAGAATTAATGCCAGAATGCTAAAGAGTGTAACTGGGACGTTAAATATGCCAAACACGGCAAGGCTTAGTAAGGTTGCCATCGTTGGTGGTACAAAATAGCAAATCGCTTTTTTAAGACTTCTATAGCGTAACAATAATAGTAAAAATAGTGCCACGAATACGATAACTAGGAGATAACTAATATATTGACGATAGGTTTTAAAGACATGTGAGATTTCATCTGCCTTGTTAATAAAGCTTGTATAGGAAAAATTGGAGCAGATCATCTTGATATCGTCCATATTTAGTTTTTGTGATAACAAAACAATGGAAGTAAATTGTGCCTCAGAATGTCTTGAAGTTTGAGTTTTTCCCATCCATAAAAATTGTAAGTTGTGTGATACGGGTGAGCTTAACCAATCGTGAACAGTCAGTGGTTTAAAAGGAATATTACGTAAGTTCTTTTCAATACGCTTAATTTCTTTGCTATCAACACCGATTTGGTTTAGGAAGTCGCTTAATCGATTTTGTAAGAGGTTCTCGCGCACAAGTGTGTAATTCTGTTGTTGGCTATCAATGCTTGGCAGATATTGGCTAATCGAGATAACTGGTTGCGGGATAGTTGGGTTTTGCGCTTTAATTTGGTTAATCAATATATGCTCATGACTGATGACATCTTCAGGTGTATTGCCTGTGACAACAATAAAATCAGTGCTGACATCGCTGCCAATAATCGATTTTAATTGCTGTTCATTGGCTTTTAGTGCTTTGGGTGTCGCTTCTAAAATGCGAATATCATCATTGCTATGCAGTTTAGAGATGCCAATGGCGGCGATAATCGCAAGGATCATGTAGATGATCATAATTTTTTTGATACTTAAGTTTTGCCAAAGCTTAAGATAAAGTGTGGCGATGCGACAAATAAATGAATTAAAGGCTCGTTTATGTGGTTTAAGCAGATAAGGAAACAAACATACCACCGTCAGGTATGACATCAATAAACCGCTAATGGCAAAGGTGGCAAGTTGGCGTAATCCTGGAAAAGGTGCAATGGCGATAATCAAATAAGCAATGATAACGTTTAAAAGACCTAAAGTAATGCCAGAGAAAATGCGCTTAAGTCCAGAACTTGACTGCCATAGCTTGCCACCATACAATCGATCAGCATAGTAGAAAAAGGCATAATCGACTGAAATGCCAATTAGACTGGCACCAAAAACAAGGGTAAATAAAAAGACCTTACCAAAAATAAGGTACGTTACGATAAAGGCAAAAACAAAGCCAATCGCACTAGAGAATAGCGTCAATAACAACGGTGATAATGAACGAAAACTAATAAGCATTAAGAGAATAATGCCAATCAATGAGCCAACACCAATGATTGAAACATCGTGGCGCGCGCTATCTGTGCCAGTTTTGGCATAAAACAGCATGCCCGTCATCAAAAAAGTACTTTGTGGATAGTCGTTTGTAATCGTTTGTTTTATGTTACTTAAAAGGCGAGTGATATTGTTTTGATTGCTTAAGGAGAAACTATCTTCCTTTAAGGTGGCATTAATCATACTATACCAGATGCCATTATCTTCGGTCATCAGGTGATTTTTATACAAATCAAGCTTATTAGATGGTTTGGGCAAAGCTAAGATAAAGTGCTGAAAAAGAGAAAAAGGATCATTTTGCAAGAGCTTAGAATTACTAATGCCGATGGGACTATAGAGGTTAAACAAAGCCTGTTGACTAATGGTGTTAAATTGATGTTGCGTTATCAATGTATGATCTTTATCCGATAATAAGGATAAGCGATAGGGGAAATAAAAACTTGCCCATGCTTCTTGTTCATTAGTGCTTACGCCATTAGTCACACTGGAAAAGTAATCAGATTGTTGAAGTCTATGACTAAAAACATTCGAAGCTTGCAATGCTTTATCTTGATCGGGATTGCCAACCAAAATAACAATCTTTTTGCCCATTGTGTTGGCAAAATTATCAGCGATCTTCTCGATACTATTGGTATCTTTGGCACCTGGTAATAGCGCGAGCATATTGGTGTTAATGGGTAAACCTTGGAAAAGCAAAAAAACAAAGCTTAGAAGGCTTAAGGTTGAAAGTATTACCCACAGATATAAACGCTTTTTGAAACAATTCTTCTGAGAGTGCATGTTGATATAGATTGTAAACTCATGGCAGCATACTGGCAGATAATCTAGAGAAGTACAATTTTTATTTAGGCATGATAAAGTGATGAAGTTGTTGAATGAGTCTTTTTAGTTGTGGATGCATGTGATTTGCTCGTATGCTGATGTGTATTATGCTTGGCTTCTTTGTGATGCTTTGTTGCTTTTGTGTACCCTGTATTGCTGGCAGTTATGCTTGGCGTGCTTGCAAATGCCGTAAGTGACATTCCCATAATACCAACTAAAGCTAATGTGATCTGTGTAATTTTCTTAGTCATAATGTATTCCTTTTGTTTGTTTGGTTGTTAATTCTTATTATTAGCGAAACGTTGGTCGCAATTGACAATGTTATGAGTTTCATATTAAGAAAATATTAAAGATTACTAAAATAATTATTTTTTGAGCGATGATTAAATATACTTTTTATCTGTACTGTTGTATCGTTACGATTTTGGTGCATTTAATGGAGAAAGCAAATGACAAGATCGCTTGGTGGTGCGTTTTTAGTGGTCGGGACAACAATTGGTGCGGGGATGTTATCATTGCCGTTAATTACGGCAGCTTGTGGCTTGTGGGTATCGATAGTATTAATTATTATTTCATGGTCAGTGATGTATTTAACAGGATTAAGATTAATCAAAGTCTGCGCGCATCAGCCATTGGGAGTGAACTTCACCTCATTGATCAAAGAGGAAATGCCAAAGAGCCTGCAAGTGATTTTCACATTAGTTTATCTGCTTTTGCTCTATGCATTAATGGCAGCCTATACCACACAAGGCGCGTCATTGGTGAATTTGGTGTCACAAGCACAAGTGCCAACAGTCAGTGTTGATGCGATTGTCTTTATCTTGATTTTTGGACTTGTCATTTTAAGTACGCGCTTAAGTGACTATGTTAATCGCTCATTTGTGTCGGTTAAACTTGTATTTTATGTGCTCTGCGTGATTAGTATGCTGTTTGCTTTAAAATGGGCAAATATGCTTGATATGCCATTATCTTTCTATGCTTTAGTGTTTGCGTGGCCAACACTTTTACCTTCTTTTGGTTTTCAGAACATCATTCCCGTATTGTATGAGTATCAAAAGGGTGACGTTCAAGCAGTCAAGCGCAGTGTGTTTATCGGCAGCATTGCTGTCCTCATCATTTATATCATCTGGCTTATTGTCTGTTTGGCTATATTGCCACAACAAGGGTTGCACAGTTATGAGACCATCTTTAAAGATGGAAATACCTTAACAGCATTGATGAATGAGATAAAAGAAGCCACCCAAAGTGCGAGTATTAATACCTTCTTATCGGTATTTGTGAATATTTCAATTATTACTTCATTTATTTGTGTTGGCTTGTCGCTTTATCATTATATCAGGGACACGTTTAGACGATTTAATATTGAGTTAAATAAAATAGTTGGCTTTTTATTGACCTTTATCCCGCCATTTATATTTACGGTTTTTTATCCCAAAGGCTTTATCTTAGCCTTACAATATGCGGCTATTTTTGCGGTAGTGATTTTTGTATTTACGCCGATTTATTTAGATAAAGAAAACAGAAAAGATGCAGTTAATCTTTATCCTTTAGTATTGGGTGCTTTAGTTATAGTGGCGCAAGTGCTCAATTTATCTGGCATATCACAGCCGTTTTAGATTAGTTACGATTCCCTGAGAACATACCTAAAAATTGTAGAATAGTTAAGAAAATATTTAGGATTGAAACATAAATAGTTACGGTTGCAACAATGTAGTTTGTCTCACCACCGCGTACGATCTGGTTGGTTTGCCATAGAATGAAGCCGCCTGAAATAAAGGCGATAATAACAGAAAGTGCTAAGTACAATGCCGGCATTTGTAAGAATAAGTTAACCACAATAGCAACTAATGCAATCAGTGCACCTATGCCAAGGAAAGAGCCTAATCTTGAGAAATCACGTTTTGGATTTAAGGCGATTGCTGAAAGCCCTAAGAATATTGCGCCTGTTGCGCCTAAAGACATCATGATAAGCTCTGAGCCGTTACTAAACGTTGTAATATAGAAGTTCAAAATGGGTCCTAACGTCCAACCCAGAAAGCCCGTTAATGCAAAAGTCAGCACTAACCCCATTGGGCTATTGCGTGTTGCTTGGACGCCAAATAGTAAAGCAAAGTAGACGATTAACGTAATAAAGGGGTTAATAGGAGGCGCTGCCACCATCATTGACCAGCCGGCTGTTAAAGCGCTAAACAAAAGGGTTAGTGACAACAGTAAATAAGTGTTACGCAACACTTTGTTGGTTTGAATGACTGAGCTGCCACGAGCATCAATCACGCGTGCGTTTTGTTGATAGTTAAAACGATCGTTCATATTCTCTCCATATTATATTTAAATGATAAAGCCAAAATTACTGGTAAGTATATGGGGAGAGTCGCTGAAAAAACAATAGTCAATGGCTTAAATTTAGACATTTTTTTTATGATAGTGCATGAATTTTGCTAATAGGTAGGCAAAGCAAGCGCATAGCAGGCCAGCGACTAACAGCGTGCCATAAAGATAAGATAATGATTGATAAGTACTTGTTAGAAGTTGCGAATTGAGAATATTTTGATTAAGAGAGTAAACAAATACGCCAATTGCCGCGGTAATGATAAAGAAAAATCCCATAACGATAGATTCATACTTGCGCGGTGAGAATTTACCAACCATTGCGTAATACAAAGGTAATAACAATACTTTAGCAACAGAGTTTAACATTAAAGTGATAAGTAATAAGTAGTTTCCCGTCATTGCAAAGTGATTTAAAGATTGCGAGAAAAAGCTGAAAAATAACAAACCACATGCCAACGCCATAAAAAAAGTAGCCAAACTAAATAAGCGAATCAAGCGCTTCATATGTTGCGTGTGTTTATTTTTATTCCACAGTACTGCTGAGACAAAGCCAATAATTAGTACTAAAGCAATATTAGCTTCAAAAAAGAAATCAGCCGATAAACTCTTAGCGTTAAAGAAACCATAATCGCGGTTAAAAAGAGTGAGATAGTTAAGGAAAATAGTAATAATGCTCTTATCAGCAAGCCAGAAAAATACGCTAAGGGCTAATAGAATAAGAAGCAAGCGGTTGCGCTTGCGTTGAGTCTCATCTTTTTCAAGATAAGCATAGATAAGCATGATGCTAATCGCTATAAGTGCTATGGCAATAATAAGCACTTGCAATACGCGCTGATAATGCAGTAAAAAATCAGTTACCGAGGAAAGTACGATCAAAATAAACAAAACACTATAGGTCGATGGTGTATATTTTGCTTCAACACCATCAATCAAACCAATATTGCGATTAAGATAAATACCACCGGCTAAGAAAATAAGCACAGCAAATAGGGTAACTATGGCCATAATCATAAACCAGTGCTGATAACTTAAGTGTTGCAATGTGCCACTAATCGATAACGATAATGCAGCACCAAGCACAGTGGTCATATACATCAAGGTAAAACCCGCGTGGCGTCTTGGGTCATCTTGAGTATAAAGAAAGCTTAATGTAGTGAATAGATTGGGAATAACGAGTCCGACACCAATAACATAGGCGGAAAAGCCAATTAAGGATAAGTTATTAAGTGATAACAGGATAAGGGCGACAAATGAATAAAGCATACCGATAATTACTGAGCGGCGATGACCGATCATATAACCTAGAATGCCACCGATTAATCCGGCTGCACTATATAAAAAGAGATTCGTCACAAGATTAAAGTTGATGGCTAAAATATCAGAGGTTAACCCCTCCTGTGTACTATCAGCAATGCTATGAATATAGCCAGAAAAATGCACTGTTATAGCCGTTGTGCCCATGCTATAAAGAAGCGAGGTTAACAACAAAAACCACAAGCCAAAGGGTTGCTTGGTGTTAAGGAGTAGTTTTTTAGGTTTTAGTTGCATAGCCTATGTGTGTCAAATGAGTCTTTGGTTATTATGACAATAATCTCATGATCGGTCTAACTGAAAATCGGGTTATCTAACTTTTGAGTCAATATATTGGCATAATCATTCAATACATCAGTAATGCTGATTTTAGAGTTGTGCGCGTGAACTTGTGTCATTTTCAAGCCTTGATAACCACAAGGGTTGATATAGTTAAACGGTGTTAGACCCATATTTACATTAATGGCAAGACCATGATAGGTTAGCCCTTTTTTAACACGTAAACCAAGTGATGCAATTTTAGCCTGATCAACATAAATGCCTGGTGCATTCTCAATGGTATGACTGCTGATACCATAGGTTTTTAGTAAGTGCATGCATGATTTCTCAATCGTGCAAACAAAATCTTTAACGCCTAAATTAAGACGTTTAAGGTCAAATAAAAAGTAAATAACGGCTTGTCCTGGTCCGTGATAGGTGACTTGACCGCCACGATCACTTTGAATAACTGGAATGTTTTTAGGGTTTATAATATGCTCAGGCTTGCCGTGACGACCTTGGGTGAAAACCGGTGGGTGTTCAACAAGCCAGATTTGGTCTTGAGTGTCCTTAGTGCGTGATTGTGTAAACTCAACCATTGATCGATAAACTGACTCGTAGTCCTGTAATCCCAAATTTTTAATGGCGATTGACATCTGTTAAAGCACCATGTGAATCTCAGGATGTCCACTTAGTGCTTGATAAATATTATCAAGCTGCTCTTTGCTTGTTGCTTCAAAGATTGCGGTAATAGAGATGTATTTACCGGTTTTGCTTTCGCGTGTGGTGAATTCAATTTTCTCAGGATTTTCGATGTATTTTTCTAAAGTGTTAAGGACAAACTCAGCAACTTCTTTTTGCGGATTTGCCATGATTTTGATTGGAAATCGGCAAGGAAATTCAAACAAGGTGTCAGGTTGCTTGGTCTGACTATTTTCATTCGCAGGTAAGCCATTACCTTGATCGTTGTTATTTTTTTTATTTTCTTGGTTGTCTGTTATTTCGTTTTGTTCATTTTTTTTATTATCACTCATCTTCAATATAACCCATCGACTATCAATTAATATTGCGCTTTAGTGTAATGTAAAGTATCAAGAAAATCATCTTGAAGTATCATGTTTTTCTACAAAAGGCAGTGGAGTTTCTCTTTGAGTTTTGCCAACGCGCGAGCGCGATGACTCACACTATTTTTAACCTCATTAGATACTTCAGCCATCGTTTGCTGATATTCAGGCAATAAAAAAACAGGATTATAACCAAAACCATTATCTCCACGGCGCGCATGGGTGATACTGCCATCAACACGTCCTTCAGCAATGACAGGCATTGGATCATGCTCATGCATTACAAGTGCTAAGACGCATTGAAAATGGGCTTGACGTTTGTTATCCGTGACATTTTGCATATCAGAAAGCAGCTTATCGATATTTGCCTCATCATTACCATGCCCACCAGAGAAACGTGCTGAATAAATCCCAGGTGCACCTCTTAAGGCATCAACGCATAGACCAGAGTCATCGGCAAGAGCGGGGAGTCCCGTAAATTGCGCACAGTGTCGCGCTTTTAAAATGGCGTTTTCAACGAAGCTTAAACCGGTTTCGTCAGCATCGGGGACATTAAACGCTGTTTGTGGAATGACTTTAAAGCCCAAGGGCGATAATATCGCACTGACTTCTTTGATTTTTCCCTTATTACTTGATGCAAAGACAATTTCTTTCATGTGTTTAGTGAGTCCTGTTTAGTAAATTGCGCGTAGTTTAATAGCAAATAAAAAACTAAGCAAATGGAGTAAATTGCTAGTCAGTGTTGAGGTGATTAAGTTAGTATATCGCATCAAATTAAGAGAAGAGAAAGTATGACCAACGAGAAAAAGGCATTGATAGCACTGATCATAACCGTTGTTTTATGGGCGTCTGCGTTTGTCGGTATTCGTTATGTGATGGAAGCGTTTTCAGCAGGTGGCTTGGCGTTATCACGCTATTTTGTGGCATCGGTTGCAGCATTGATTCCATTTTGTCTGATCAAAAATAAAAAACTGCCACGGCTTAAAGACTTGATGCTATTCGCTATTCTTGGTTTTTTTGGCTTTTTCTCTTATAACCTTTTATTAAATGAAGGTGAGAAAACGGTAAGTGCTGGTTTGGCAAATTTTATCGTTGCGCAATTGCCGATTATTGTCACTGTTTTAGCCATGATTTTGTTTAAAGAGCGCATCAATCGCTATGGTGTCTTGGGGTTTGTGATCAGTTTGTTTGGTGTGCTGGTGATACTCTTGGGAAGTCACAATAGCGCCGGATTTTCTGGTGTGCTATTAGTCTATGGTGCGACCTGCTCAGGTGCGATTTACTCATGCTTTCAAAAGAAGTTTCTAGCGCGCTACCACCCGATTGAAGTCGTGTGTTACTGTATGTGGCTAGGCACTTTGATGTTAATGATTTTTGCGCCTGAGGCAATAAACTCAGTCATACATTCGGATATGTCACACGTCTTAACCATTATTTATATGGGTGTTTTCCCTGGAGCGATTGCTTATTTATTATGGGGGTACGCCTTTAAACATATCAAGGCTGCAGCGGCATCGAGCGCTTTGTATCTTATGCCCATATTTACCTTAATTTTAGCGGCTATCTTCTTATCTGAAATTCCAAGTATTCTTTCCGTCATTGGCGGAATTATTGCCGTTATTGGTTCGGTTGTGATTAGCAAGTTTGGTGTCGCTGTTACGCGAAAAGATCAGTGAAGTGGTTACAAAGTCTTGAGTTTAAAGAACCAATTTGAAACAATGCCTTACATGAAAATTTTAAAAAGGATTTAATAATGGTTAATGCTCAAATTTGCTTTTTAGGTGGTGGTAATATGGCAAGAAGCATTATCGCTGGGTTAGTGAGTGATGGTGTTTCTGGTCAATCAATTACGGTGGTTGATCGCAACCAAGAAAAATTGGATATGCTTAATCAGTTGTTTCGTGTCAATACAACGCAAAGTGTCGAGGATGCAGTGAAAAATGCCGATATTATTATGCTATGCGTTAAACCACAATCATTAAAAGAGCTGATGTTTACGGTTAAAACGGCATTGCATAAGCAGAATAAACCTTTGTTTATATCGATTGCAGCAGGTATTACCTTGGTACAAATTGCGCATTGGCTTGTCGGTGATTATGCGATTGTGCGGGCGATGCCAAATACGCCAAGTCTTATCGGTTGTGGTGCGAGCGCGTTATTTGCCAATAATTATGTCTCGCGCCAACAAAAAGAAATGGCTGAGCAAATTATGCGTAAAGTTGGTGTGATTACGTGGGTTGATCATGAGAACTTAATTGATGTCACAACGGCGATTTCAGGCTCAGGACCTGCGTATTTTTTCCTGATGATGGAGCATATGATTGATGTGGCAGTATCACTAGGATTAAGTGAAAAACAAGCCGCATTGCTCGTGACGCAAACCGCCTTTGGTGCA
Organism: Cysteiniphilum sp. GTC20157; assembly: GCF_055396795.1. Classification (NCBI taxonomy): domain Bacteria; kingdom Pseudomonadati; phylum Pseudomonadota; class Gammaproteobacteria; order Thiotrichales; family Fastidiosibacteraceae; genus Cysteiniphilum; species Cysteiniphilum sp. GTC20157. The sequence goes on from NZ_AP044698.1 coordinate 651,440, forward strand.
AGTAAAATGGCGCTAGAAAGTACGCAGACCTTGTCAAACTTGCGTCAAAATGTCACTTCAAAAGGAGGGGTCACTGCGGCGGCATTAAAAGCTTTCTCAGAAACAGGGTTTAAAGAGAGTATTGCAAAAGCGATCAAAGAGAACCTCTCACGCTCACAAGAGCTGGCAAGCCAGTTTGGTAATGCGTTAACACATAATGAAAAAAAGGATAAAGTATGATTAATGCCGTCAATAATGTAGGACTTTTCTTAATAGAAATTATCTTTAGCCTATTTGCTTATGCGGTACTGCTTAGATTCTTTTTACAATGGGTAAAGGCTGATTTTTATAATCCATTTTGTCAGTTGATTATTCGTGTGACCAATCCTTTGTTGAAACCATTGCGTCGTATTATTCCTGGTTTCTTTGGTGTGGATTTTGCCGCGCTTGTTTTGGCGTACGTTGTGCTATTGCTGCAAATTATTTTAATACAAATGCTAAGTGCAAAAAGCTTTTATATCCCATGGTCAATTATTTGGTTTGTTGCAGTGATAAAGCTCATTCTGACGGTGATCTGGATGTATATTATCTTGATCTTTATTCGCTCGATTGCCAGCTGGTTTGCACAAGGTTCATATAACCCGGCTTTGATGGCATTGCATCAATTAACTGAACCATTGCTTAGAAAAGCACGCAGAATTATCCCGCCAACACAAAGTGGCATGGACTTCTCGCCAATGCTGATATTACTTGTACTTATTTGTTTACAGATATTTATCTCGTCAATTTTTGGGATGTAGCACGCTTTTTATTTACTCAAAACATTGATAGCATCTTATAGTTGTCTAGTTTAAACATGGAAATCATTTTATGGCAGTAGTGGAAGCTGATCAAAAGGTATTGGGTTTTTTGGCTTTATAGGCGTAGAAAAATTTAAACTAAGGTTGAATATATTTCATTTGATACAGGCATAGTATTCGCATAGACTTGAAGCGGGTTTTATGTTGGAGAGGGTAGTGACGTGTCAGATTCATCGATGGTGGCGATTCGTCGGATAGATCGCTATAGCTTTTATGCGATGCTAGTGCTTTGGTTGGGAGCGTTAATCATAAGTTTTAGCTTAACTAAAGCCGATGGTATGGCAGCATTAACAACCACAGAGAAGTGATCTAGACGCGCGCAATAGCACGTTTGAGCTTATCCATTGCCAGCTCTTCAATTTGACGAATGCGCTCAGCAGACACGTCATGCTTTGCTGCTAAATCGTGAAGGGTGAGTTTGTCTTCAGCAAACCAGCGCGATAAGATGATATCTTTGCTGCGCGCATCAAGCTTATCAATCGCTTCTTGTAATTTACCTTGAACTTTTTCTTCATAGTCATCTTCAACAGCTGCTTGTTCAGGATTCCTTGATTGATCCTCCAAGTATAAAGCCGGATGAAAACTTGATTCATCTCCTGATTCTTCAACCGGTGCATCAAACGCCATATCATAGGCGTTCATGCGTTTTTCCATTTCAAGGACGGTTTCAGGCTTAACACCAAGCTCTTTGGCGACACTTTGGATTTCTTCATCACTAAACCAGCCTAAGCGTTCTTTGCTACTTCTCAAATTAAAGAACAGTTTGCGTTGTGCTTTAGTTGTAGCAATTTTCACAATACGCCAGTTCTTCAAAATATAGTCATGCATTTCAGCCTTAACCCAATGCACGGCAAAGGAAACAAGACGCACGCCGACATCAGGGTCAAATCGTCTTACTGCCTTCATTAAGCCAATATTACCTTCTTGGATTAAATCAGTAATTGGTAAGCCGTAACCAGAAAACCCACGCGCGACCTTAACGACAAAACGTAAGTGTGAAAGAATCAGCTTTTGTGCCGCATCAATATCATTTTGTTGGCGTAAGCGATGTGCTAGTTCTTTTTCTTCTTCTTCGGAAAGCATCGGGATACTGCTGGCAAAACGGATGTAGCTATCTAAGCCATCCGTATCAGAAAGTGCTGGTATTGGTAAGGTGTTTTTTTTAGGAACGAGTTCTTTACCCATATGCTACTCATGTTTATCCATAATGCTGCGAAGTATAGCATAGATATACCCATCACAAACCATTAAACACCGCAAAGCGATTTATAATGGGCATATAGGATTTTAAAAAATTTTTTAAGCGTGAAAATGTCTGAGTGTAGAAACAAAAAAACCGCTCAACGCGGTTTTAATGATGGCGTCCCCAAGGGGATTCGAACCCCTGTTGCCGCCGTGAAAGGGCGGTGTCCTAGGCCTCTAGACGATGGGGACACAAACTTGTGTCATATCAGTTTACTGGTGGAGCTAAGCGGGATCGAACCGCTGACCTCTTGCATGCCATGCAAGCGCTCTCCCAGCTGAGCTATAGCCCCGAAACTGAAGCTGCATTCTAGGGAGGTTTTAAAAGGCTGTCAAGCGCTAGATTTAAATATCCTTAAAATTTTGTCGGTTGATATTTGAAAGTCTTCTATACTGTAAACATAAATATGGATAGCGAGTATGAAAATGAGTCTTGAAAAAACAAACAGAAATGCTAAAACACAAGGTTTTTCATTGATAGAATTATTAATCGTCGTGGCGGTGATTGCAGTGTTAGCAGCCATTGCCATTCCGATGTATAGCAATTATGTACTAAGGGCGCATCGAGCCGATGCAGTAAGCTCAATCAATCTAATTGCAATGAATGAAGAAGCATGGGCATTAAGCTCAGGCACTTATACCGCAACACTGACTAATGTGTGGTCAGGAACGACCTCAACAAGAGGTTTTTATGATATGAGCTTAACCAGTGTCACAAGTAGCGGTTATACCATTACCGCTACGCCTACAGGATCACAAACGGCAGATAGTGGTGATTGCCCTAATTTAAGACTAGTCGCCAGTGGTGGAACCATTACACGCACGCCAATTGCTTGCTGGGAGTAAGGTTGCAAATAGGGTGATGACAATATTGCAACCCACTTTGATTGTATAAGCACTGGCTGAGCGTAAGTCGAAGCCTCTATGAAGTGTGATTCTCCTAAGCTACCCACTTCGACTGATGCTCAGTGCATCGCTTTGACTTACGCTCAGGGTACGATGAGTCCTTTTGGGCAAATATTTAGTCTTAGCCATAAATAGCAAATAAAGTTTTTCTTTTTGGCATTCACAAGTTGCTAGTATAGACTGTATGTCAGTGAAATAATCAGCTTTAGTAAATACATTTATAATTATGAAACAAATATATCTTGATTATGCCTCAACAACTCCGGTTGCTGATGAGGTGGTTGCTGAAATGCTCAAATATCTAAGCTTTGATAATGCCTTTGGTAACCCTGCATCCAATACCCATGATTATGGTTGGCAGGCAAAAGGGGCTGTGGATAATGCACGATTGCAAATTGCTCACCTTATTAACGCTGAGGCGCGTGAGGTTGTTTTTACCTCAGGTGCGACCGAGTCGGATAATTTGGCGATTAAAGGTGTTGCAGATGCCTATCGAACTCGTGGCAAGCATATTATTACCTCAATGATTGAGCACAAAGCGGTGATCGACACCTGTGCTTATCTTGAAACAAAAGGTTATGAGATAACGTATCTTAAACCTGATGCTAAAGGTCAGATCTCGCTAGATCAAATAAAAAACGCATTAACACAAGAGACAATTCTAGTTTCGATTATGGCAGTTAATAACGAGTTAGGCACAATATATCCATTGGCTGAAATTGGGGCGTTGTGCCGTGAGCATAAGATTTTATTTCATGTGGATGCTGCACAAGGTGTTGGCAAAATAAAAATTGATGTCAAAGCAATGAATATTGATCTATTGTCAATCTCAGCACATAAAATATATGGACCAAAGGGTATTGGTGCGCTCTATGTCAGAAGAAAGCCTAAGGTAAAGCTCACACCATTAATTCATGGCGGCGGGCATGAGCAAGGATTTCGATCAGGAACCCTAGCAACACATCAAATCGTAGGATTAGGTGCTGCCTGTGAGTTAATGTCTTCAAAGCAAAATGAATTAAATAAGCATGTACATGAGTTGCGCAAGCAATTTTTACAAGGAATCAATATTTTACCTGAGTTAATCATTAACACGCCGTTAGATAATAGTTATGCCGGAATTATTAATATTACCTTTAAAGGTGTGGATGGCGAGTCATTAGTGGCAATGCTTCACCAGTTAGCAGTATCGATGGGTTCGGCATGTAATTCAGCCAGTGTTGAGCCGTCATTTGTATTAAGTGCCATTGGTTTAACACAACAACAGGCGCATGCCAGTTTACGTTTTTCATTTGGTCGCTATACCACGCGTGCAGATATTGATATTGCCACTGCGGCAATCGTTGATGTGGTCACTAAATTGCGTGCCTTATCACCATTGTGGCAAGGTCAATAGTGCCATGATAAGTGAGAAAATTTTAGCACTACTTAAAGCGATTACATTGAAGGATTGTCAATATGATCATGCATGCGTGCAAACGATTGCGCATGCTGGTGAGCTGGGGCAGCAAGTTTTCATTTACAGCGATCAGGCTAATTATTATTTTAAAGCGATTGGTAGCCCGTATTTGTTGGCAATGACAAAATGGTTGGTAATGCAATTGCAAGATGAAAAGAAGATAACACTTGCTGATATCGATATTGCTCAGCTGCAACAGATGTTTGATTTACCAACACATAAACGTCAAGATGCTTTAGTGATTTTGCAGTTGATTGAGCAGCTATGCCCATCGTAAATCTAATGTCACTACTTTTAGGAGGATCACTAACCATCCATGGCAGCTTCGCATTGGATTTTCATGCCATCCTGGCTCAGGATGGCAATTCAGAGGGTGTGATTGCGCGCATGGATGCGTGGCAATCGATTTTATCAGGGATGGTTGATTTAATTTCGTTACAAAGCAAGAATTCTATAAAACGGTTTATGATGGGTACATAATGGGCATAGTAGAGAAAGCGGTTATTTTACATAGTCGTAAGTATAAAGAGTCATCACTGTTATTAACATTATGGTTAAGAGAACATGGTAAGTTGAATGCCATTGCTAGGACAAACAAAAAGAATCACGGCATTTATCAGCCCTTTAGGTTATTGAGTGTTGATATAAAGATCATGCCATCGGCAGAAAGCTTAGCAAATATTCGTTCTGCCGAGTGCGATAGTAGCTTTAGCATGGGTACCTATTTATCGCAATTGGCGCGAATGTATTTGAATGAAGTTTTGTACTGGCTTTTGCCGCATGATCATCATGACGAGGCACTTTTTGATCGTTATTTATTGGTAATACAAGAATTAGTTAGCGATGATATTACAAGATTACTACGTTATTTTGAGCTGCAGTTATTAGAAAGCTTAGGCTATGGTTTTCAAGTGGATTATGATCAGGGACATAAGCTAATTACTGAAGATCATTATTATGCGATGGCGCCTTTATCCGCCTTTTATCAAACAACTGCTGAAAGTGGTATCAATGGCAAATATATTAAGCAGTTGCAACAACCTGTTTCTAGCTGGGATAATGGCACGTTGCAAGTGCTACAAAAACTCATACGCATTAATTTAAATGCCTGTTTACAGGGTAGGGCACTTAAAACCCGCGAGTTGTTAATTAGTTTTTTACGAAACCAAAATGCTTCGTGACGCTTAGGTGATCATTTGCTATGATGTGACGAGTTTAACGCCTTAATTTTTTAACGTATGGATCAACTAAGCCTTTCTTTTGAAGATAATGAAAAGCAGACGATTAGTGCCTTTAGTCGTCAGGCCTATTTGAATTACTCAATGTATGTGATTCTCGATCGTGCATTGCCACACATCGGTGATGGTTTAAAGCCAGTGCAACGGCGGATTGTTTATGCGATGAGCGAGATTGGCTTATCGGCATTAAGTAAGCATAAGAAATCCGCACGTACGGTCGGTGATGTGTTGGGTAAGTATCACCCGCATGGTGATAGTGCCTGCTATGAAGCAATGGTGCTGATGGCGCAGGACTTCTCATATCGCTATCCGTTAATTGATGGGCAAGGTAACTGGGGCTCGCCCGATGATCCGAAATCATTCGCCGCAATGCGCTATACTGAGTCGCGCTTATCCAAATATGCTGAGGTTTTATTAAATGAATTAAAGCTTGGTACAGTCGATTGGCAACCGAACTTTGATGGTACATTACAAGAGCCAAAGATGTTGCCGGCACAAGTACCTAATGTGCTATTAAATGGTAGCATGGGGATTGCTGTGGGGATGTCAACCGATATTCCATCTCATAATCTTACGGAAGTTGTTAACGGTTGTTTATATCTTCTAACAGGTAAAGATCACGATCTAGATGGTTTAATGACGCATATTCCTGGACCTGATTACCCAGGAGGTGCCGAGGTCATTACTCCTTTTGAAGAGCGTAAAAAAATCTATGAAACCGGCACTGGCAGCATTCGCCTGCGTGCGGTATTTCATACGGAAGAGGGTAATATCGTTATTACCCGCGTGCCGCATCAAGTCTCTAGTGCCAAAGTGATTGAGCAGATTGCTGCACAAATGAACAGTAAGAAAATCTCATGGTTAAGTGATATACGTGATGAATCCGATCATAACGATCCAGTGAGAATAGTCTTAGTACCGCGTTCAAATCGCGTGGATACCAATCTTTTGATGAGTCATTTATTTGCGACAACGGATCTAGAGAAAAGTTATCGTGTGAACTTAAACATGATTGGTTTAAATGGTAAGCCGCAGGTGAAATCCTTAATGGAGGTCCTTGTAGAGTGGCTACAATTTAGAACTGAGGTCACGACTAAGCGCTTAGAGTTTCGTTTGGATAAAATCTTAGAGCGTTTGCATATCTTAGATGGTTTCTTGATTGCGTTTTTAAATATTGATGAAGTTATTGCCATTATTCGTTATGAGGATGATCCAAAACATGAGCTTAAAAAGCGTTTTGATCTCACTGATACACAAGCCGAAGCGGTACTTAATCTGCGACTACGCAACTTAGCTAAGCTTGAAGAAATGGCGATCAAAAAGGAAAAACATGCGCTTGAAAAAGAGCGTGATGAGATTATGGGCTATTTGGAAAATCCAACCAAGTTAAAAAACCTGATTAAAAAAGAGCTCAAAGCAGCACAACAAAAGCATGGTGATCAAAGAAAGTCAGCACTTGTAGTACGTCCTGAAGCCAAAGCGTTAAAAGAAGCGGATTTACAACCGGTTGAAAATGTTACCGTCGTCTTATCAAAACAAGGATGGGTGCGTGTTGCCAAAGGTCATGATGTTAATGTCGAAGGTTTAAGCTACAAAACCGGTGATAGTTATTTTGCCTCAAGCATGGGTAAGAGTAATCAGCATTGTTTATTTTTCTCAAGTCTTGGTAAAGCGTATAGTTTACTAAGCGCTGATTTGCCTTCTGCAAGAGGACAAGGTGAACCGATCACAGGGCATTTGAAGCTTGAGCAAAATGAACAAATTATCGCACTAACTTTTGTCAAAGCAGAAGATCAGTTTGTTTTAGCCTCAAGTGCAGGCAATGCCTTTTTAGCAAATGGTGATGATTTGATTAGTAAGAATCGCTCAGGTAAACAGGGCATCACCTTAGGTAGTGATAAGATGGTGCCTCCGGCTAATGCCCATGATTATGAGCATAGCTTGGTTGTTGCCATTTCTAATCAAGGGCGCCTGTTGGCTGTTGATAAAAGTGAGCTACCCAATTTAGCAAAAGGTAAAGGTAATCGCTTGATCAATATGCCAAGCCCATTAGCCACTGGTGAAGAGCTTAAATTTGTTGCTGCCGTTACCAATGGGCAAAGCTTGACTATCTATTCAGGTAAACGCCATATGCGTTTAAGCTTTAGCGATCTACATGATTATCAGGGTAAACGCGCCTCACGCGGCAAGATCTTGCCACGCGGTTTTCAGAATGTGGATAATATTGGTGTTGAATAAGTAATATAAAACTACCACCAACTTTGTGATGGGATATTGCAACGCCTGAGCTGATAGGCATAGCGATAGGCCATATCTTGTGTTTCACGTGCATATTTTAGTAAGAATTGATTATTGCGATAGCTTTTTTTCATATAGCCATAAATACCTTGGTTATAGGCAAGATAAAGCTGATAGGCGTTGTCCTTAGAGATGCCAGCAATGCGTTGTGCGCGATTGGCATACCAACCAATAAAGTCGACGGCATCGGCAAAGTTAGTTCTGCTTGCCCAGCTGTTTCCAGTTTCTTTTTGATACTCATCCCATGTGCCATCAAGTGCTTGCGCATAACCATAAGCCGTTGATTGGCGTCCGGTTGGAATAAACCCTAGGACATATTGCATTGGTGTTTGCGCATCGGCAATAAAGCTTGATTCTTTACGAATAAATGCCCATTGCACACTAATTGGCACACCCCATTTTTTATAGGAATCTAGTGAGTCGTAATACCAATCAGGGTATTGTTGTGCGATTGAACAGGCATTATTAGGATTATTCGGTGGTGCAGTAATACATCCAGCCAGTGGCAAAGCAGTTAAAATAGCTAAAAACTTGAAATTAAACTTCATGAAATTAAATAGCGAGTTTTTCGTAACATTGGGGCACAGCCTAACGGATTTTTTAGCGAACGCGAACTGTTTTCAACAATTTTTTATTCCAAGTGGGCGCGCAATACAGTAAGTTATGCAACCAATACAAAAAGTAAATACTACTGAACATGGCAAAGCTTCATTTTTATTACTCAACCATGAATGCCGGCAAGAGTACAACACTTTTGCAATCTGATTATAATTATCGTGAACGTGGGATGAATACCTTATTATTTGCCCCGAGCTTTGATGATCGCTTTGGTATAGGTAAAATCTCATCGCGCATTGGTTTGCAGGCAGATGCGCTGTTATATGATCAATCAACAGATTTATGCGCAGAGACAAAGCATGTGCTTAAAACCAAAAAACTGCATTGTATTTTGGTGGATGAGGCGCAGTTCTTAACAAAGGCACAAGTTTTGCAATTAACGGATATTGTCGATGAGTTAGACATTCCTGTGCTTGCCTATGGCTTGCGTAATGATTTTCAGGCAGAGCCATTTGAAGGTAGTAAGTATTTACTTACTTGGGCGGATCAGCTGCTTGAGATCAAAACCATTTGTCATTGCGGTAAAAAGGCCACACATGTATTGCGCCTAGATCAAGATATGAATGTTATTAAAGATGGTGAACAGCTGCAAATTGGTGGCAATGAGCGCTATATCTCAGTCTGTCGTTGGCATTATAAAAAAGGGCAAATTGCCTGATTAACTTCAGTGGTTATAATAATATATCAATAAGTTGCATCATCTAATACCTCTCCCCTTGTGGGATTGCTCGTGCAGCTTAAGCTGCACGGGTGAGGGGTAATTAAAACTCAGCACCATTCTTGATCCATTACTAAAATACTTTTGCTTGCTGTAAAATCATAACTTTGCCACAATGCTCTGTAGAGCGGATGATTGTATAAAGAGGATGTGTGAAGTCGTACTTAAAAGCACGTGCAGCGTTATTTAAAAATAGCTCATTTACCTATGCATGTATTATGAGCTTTTTTTCTGCTATTGCTGTTGGTATGGCATATGTTTCGTTCAGTTGGCATTTGCTAGCGATTTATAATAGTGTTAATGCGATTATTATCTTTATGTTTAGCTGGTGGGTTTCAGGTGCTGTTTTATCACCTATAACGGGTTATATTGCTGATCGTTTCCCGCGACAAAAAATCATTGTTGTCACCAATGGTGCGCGTGTTGTTATGATTGCTGCCTTTTTAATGTTTGGCTACCTTGATACATTGGCTGAGGTATACTTCTTTACTAGCTTTTGGGGTTTGATATTAGCATTTTATATGCCGGCAATGCTGATTATGGTGCGTGAGATCTTTAGCGACGATAGCTATCTGCTATACGCCAATAGCACGATGGATGGCATATTTGAAATTGGTATGGTGATTGGCATGTCTTTGGGTGGCTTATTGGTTGTGTTTTTTAATATGCATCAAATCCTATATTTCTTGTTATTTGCTACAGCCATTGCATTAATAGCAAGCTTTGGTGTGAAACCTAAGCGTTATGTTGAGCGTAGAGAAAGTGGTTTTATCGAAGATTGGCGTATGGTCTATCGCTTCTTGCGCCAAAAGCGTTTTGTCTTTTGGTTTTATGTCGCCGAAATTGGCTTTACCTGTTTGTTTATGACGGTACCGATTTTTATAGCACCTTATGCTAAGAATATTTTGCAAGCAAGCTCATGGCAGTTTGCATTAATTGAAACAGGGTTTTCAATCGGTTTTATTATTGGTTGCATTATTTTGCCATGGTTTGCTGATCGTTATAATGAGATCAAAACAATCGTTGGCGCCTTACTGCTGTCAGTCTGTTTATACTTTATGTTGGCAATCGTCCATAGTGTCTGGCTGGCATTGGTCTTTTATTTTATTATCGGCATATGTCTTTCATGCTGGGCGGTCTCTGTTACTCTTGCCCAAAGGCATACAGATATCACGCTACAAGGGAAAACCCAAGGTTTAAGCTATGGTTTATCCGGTTTAATGGTGATGGTGATTTATACAATGTTTTTGATTATTAATAGCCAGATGCACTTTCCGAGCAACTATTGGTTTTACTTTATCGTGGTTTTAGCATTAATGATTATCTACCCACTGCTGCGCGGTGGGAAATTGCAAAAAAATCAAGGATGAAATTTGATCTTTACAAATAATAGTCTACGCTTCAATCGAGGCAACTCTATTTTGTTTTCCCCGCGCTTAACTTTTATTAAGGGATTAATTTTATACTAAAGTCTAACTTTTGAAGGCTTTATTAACTTATTTCTATTGTGTTGCTTTGTTAAGGTAAATTTAGGCGAGGTATAAAATGCACGATAAGACAAAAGCTAAGGGAAATCATAAAGAGGATGGTGCTGTGATGAGTCAATCAAAGAATGAAAGCACAGTTTCCACGCTTAGAAACCTAAGAAAAATCAGATTGTTAGAGCAAGTAAAGCCATTTTTTGACGTAGTTATTGTTATATTTTCTGTTGCTTTTTGGCCATTACTTATTGGTCTGTGCATTGTGTATGTTATGCATACTCATGTTGGCAGTGATCGAGCTGGCCCACTTTTGTTTTTATCTTTAATTACGCCTTTTATCATAATAGCTATGGCTATCTTTTTTATTGTATCTATTGCGTTAATATTGAGTGGTTATGCCCGACGGGACCGTTATAAAGAAAAACATCAAAAATTATGGGGTAAATATAAGCAAAGGACGCGCGTTTATTATAAATCTAGAGCAAAAAAAATCTGGATCATTTTCTTGATCATTATCGTTGGATTAACGCTATCTATAACAATAGCGTCATTAATTTTCGAGTATAAAAAAGCGAACTTTCTTGAAAGTAAGCAGAATGTCATCAAGACATTTTTAGCTAAAAACTATCCGGATGCAAAATTTTATGATGTTAAAGCTATCTCCGATTTGAGAAAAGGTGAAACCAATTACTTTACAGTCAGATCAAAGAAATATTTAGGGCACTATTTCGACGTTAGTATTACTAAAAGTAATACTGTGAGTTTGGACAATAATGATTTAACAGAAGCCAAACAAGAACTTGCCTATAGACAAAAATACTTTAAGCAGTTTGATGTTAATAAAATGATTTTTAATATTTATTCTGACGGGTTAAGTGGCTATATCGATATACAGAAGACGCCTGAGAAGTTATTGGAATTTATGACGAGCATCTTTGAGATTTATCAAAATATTAATAATGCTCAAGAGGTTTATCTAAAAGTTAATTTGGTCGATTTACCCGAGCCAATAGATAGTACTAAGATTGATATTCCATTTGATTGGCGACAATTGATGTATTATAAGAATAGCTATGCAATAAGGCATACTTGGGGATTGTTATTTATAGCAGATTGCAAAAACAGTCCGAGAACAGATGGGTGTCATAGCAAAGAAAGAAAAGATTCAAAATACGCTGAACTAGATGCACAAATCAAAAGTCCTTTAGATATTGCTAAGTATATTAAATTGATCCCAACGCATCCTGTTAAAGCTGATATTTTTGGAGATATTGTAGACTCTTGGGCAATTTCAAGGCGCTATAGCTCAGAACAGGCGCAATTTTTAGTGAATACCCCGCTTTATCAACAGATCGTTAAACTACAGACACGGGAGAAGACTTATGAATAAGCAAATAAACTCACAGCAAGCGGCATTTTTATCGTATTTGGTATATACCCAAAACGAAGAAAACAATCAATATATCTTTGATAGCCAAGAAGTAACAGAAGGTGAAAAAACATTAAGAGATTATATTTATGATCAGGATGGCAATTTTCGCCAAGGGATTCCGCAGGCGCTTAAAGATAAGATAAATAGCCAACCAGATACCTTTAACAAAATATTGGATAATTTTCAGTTAAAAGACACAACCAATAGTATTGATGGGGCAGAAACAATTGGTGGGCAGGGCTATTATGCCATTGCCGTACAACCTAAAGATGATCTAAGTAGCATCATGATTGTCAATAAGGGCACCAGTGAGTTCGGAGACTATATATCTAACGGACAGATGCTTATGGGCAATATTGCCGAAAATATGTTAGCAGGCACTAGGTTTGCTAAAAAAATAGCAGATATAAATGACAGCATACAAAGAATTATAACCACTGGTCACTCGCTAGGGGGTGCTATTTCGCAGGCGCAAAGTGCCTATATCGGTGATAAGTTAGAAAATACCTATACCTTTGAAGCGTTTGGCATTCATAAAATTATGAACCCAATAACAATTGATGGACAGTATTATGAGATTGATATGATTGATAATGAAATTGTTCATGTAGCAGTAACTGACCCAGACAAAATAGCGCTTTATAATAAATATGCTGAAAACAAAGACTTTATTGATGACAAAATATTAAATTACTTGCGTGAAGGAGATTATGTCGATCCGGTATCGGATAATATTGGGCAAACGATTATGTTGCCTGGTGGTGGGATTCTTGATTCTGGGGATATCCACAAAATCCATAATTACTTGTATCAAGGCTATGATGACAATGGCAATATAATTCCAGATAAGCTCAATATTGATGTGGTATTAAATGATTATGGTGAGGATATTGCGCTCATTGCTAAAGCTGAGATGGTTTTGCAGCAATTAATGGAGAAAGTGGTTGAAAACCCACTTAATATTGCAGACTTTGAAGCCTTGTATAAGTTAGCACTGGAAGATGCGGGTATTGATGAATCGTTATTAAATGAAGCACGTGGACGTCTGGCTGATTTTAAGGATGTCTTTGGCGATTATGCGAACTTCAATGAGATGCTAATCATGGGAACGAATGTTAATGATGATTCATCACAAGGTGAGTTGTTGCGTCAATTAATGGCGTTACTCGCCGAAGGTGTTGATATTAATCAAGTCGGCAATGTTGTGTTAGATGACCTGATTAATCAGCTATTTAACAGTGCATTAAACGCACCGGCTTTGCGACAGGATCCTTTGGTTTTAGATCTCGATGGTGATGGTATTGAGACGATTGACACCAATAGAAAAGTGATGTTTGATCATACGGGTGACAATGTCTACTACGCTACTGGTTGGGTTGGTAAAGATGATGCATTATTAGTGCGTGATATCAATGGTAATGGCAGAATTGATAATGGATTAGAGTTATTTGGCGAGAACACCATAAAACAAAATGGACAAAATGCCACAGATGGTTTTGATGCGCTATCGGATTTGGATGATAATCAAGATGGTGTGTTTGATGCGCAAGATATCGCTTTTACAAGTGTCAAGATATGGCAAGATGCTGACCAAGATGGCTTTTCTAAAGAAAGCGAGCTCAAAAGCTTAACAGAAGTGGGCATTAATAGCATTTCGATCAACAAACAATCGCTCAATCAGGAGGTGCTAGGGGCGACCTTAGCATATGAGTCAAGCTATCAAAATAACAATGGTCAAAGCTATCAAATCGTTGCCGCAAACTTTAATGAAAATAGTTTTCATAAAGTTGATATGAACAACATGCTTGAGATTACGACCGCTGATGTAAAAGGAGCTGTTGGTGTTGAAGTGGTTATGACTCCTTATACCGGCTATGGTGTGGTTAAGTCAATGCGCCAATCGTTGCAAGCAAGTCAAGAATTAAGAGAAATTAAGGAAACACTGATTGCTGGTAGTAGCTATGACCCTTATCTGCAGTTAGATTGGTGGATGAAGGCAGGAGATGATTTTGTGTCTGCAGAGAGTATGCTTGATGGTTTAACCTTGCAAGATGGCACTCAGATACAAATGAACCTAAGCACAGGTGTTATCGAGAAAACCAAGCAAACAGCTTATTTAGAGAGAGTCAATGGGCGGCGATTGTTAGATTATAGTATTGTCGATAAGGGAAGTTATTATTCTGTTGGGATCAAAACGGGTAACGTGAGCTTTGGTTGGCAAAATGTCAGCAAAGGTGGCAGTGTGACAATGGTTGATCAAAGCTTTTTTCAGCTTGTGAATGGGCAAAGAAGTGCGGTGATTAGTGAAGCGTTTCAGCTGATGGTTAAGAATATGAAAGAACATCAGCAAGCTAATCGCTATCAAGCAGTGTTAACACAAATGCTGCCTTATATAACGATAGAACAGGATGCCTCAGGTGTCGCTCAATATAATTGGCAACGACTTGAAAAGTATTTTCTAGAGATGGCTGAGAGTAATCCTGAAAAGAGCTTTTCAAGACTGGAAATGATTATTGAACGTCAACAACAAGAATTTCAACAATTGGGTTTTGACGCGTTAAAGCTTGCCAATGACATGTTGGCAGCACCAAGTAACAAAATGCTCGCTGAATTATCAGCACTTGATTCACTTGAGTTTATGAATCAAACCTACCACTTTGTCTGTGCATCTCAATCTGAACACGATCTCGATAACTATTTGGTAGGTAATCATCGCAATGAAAATATTTATGGTTTATCCGGGAATGATACTTTAGAAGGCGGTGGCGGTAGTGACGATTTATATGGCGGATTAGGTGATGATAAATTATATGGCAATGGAGATGATTATCTATATGGCGGTGCTGGTGATGATACCTTACTATCACAAGGAAATTGGCAGCATAATACATTAATTGGCGGCAAAGGAGATGACTTACTCATTACCTATAATTATACGATAACGACCTATGTCTACGAGCTTGGTGATGGCATTGATACGATTCGCCGTGGTGGCAGCTACCCATATGATCGATTTAATGATGTATTGCGCTTTGGTGCAGGGATTACCTTTGAGGATTTAAGCTTAAGCAAACAAGGTAACAATTTGGATATCCAAGTTGGTGATGATGAAAATAATCGTGTGCTTATAGAGAATTTTTATGCAGTAAGTGGTTATACTCGTACGAAAGTCGGTGGATTTGAATTTGCCGATGGCACGGTGATTAAGCGCGAGGATGCACGCTTAAATCCAGATATTGTTGGTGACGCATTAGCGAATACATTATCTGGTACGGATTTTGGAGAAAGGTTTTTTGCTTATGCTGGGGATGATGTGGTTCACGCAGGCAGTGGTAATGATATGATCGAAGCAGGTTTAGGTGATGATATTATTTATGCTGGCGCTGGTGCTGATATCGTATATGCTGGTGCCGGTGATGATGTGGTGTACGGTCAAGGCGGCTTTGATCAATTATATGGTGAGGGAGGTAACGATACACTCTATGGTCATGGGAGCAATTCAGAAGTTTATGGTGGTGCTGGTGATGATACCTTACTATCACAAGGAAATTGGCAGCATAATACATTAATTGGCGGTCAAGGTAATGACTTACTCATTACCTATAATTATACGACAACGACCTATGTCTACGAGCTTGGTGATGGCATTGATACGATTCGCCGTGGTGGCAGCTATCCATATGATCGATTTAATGATGTATTGCGTTTTGGTGCAGGGATTACCTTTGAGGATTTAAGCTTAAGCAAACAAGGTAACAATTTGGATATCCAAGTTGGTGATGATGAAAATAATCGTGTGCTTATAGAGAATTTTTATGCAGTAAGTGGTTATACTCGTACGAAAGTCGGTGGATTTGAATTTGCTGATGGCACGGTGATTAAGCGCGAGGATGCACGCTTAAATCCAGATATTGTTGGTGACGCATTAGCGAATACATTATCTGGTACGGATTTTGGAGAAAGGTTTTTTGCTTATGCTGGGGATGATGTGGTTCACGCAGGAGGTGGTAATGATATGATTGAAGCAGGTGCTGGTAATGATGTCATTTATGCTGGCGCTGGTGCTGATATCGTATATGCTGGTGCCGGTGATGATGTGGTGTACGGTCAAGGCGGCTTTGATCAATTATATGGTGAGGAAGGTAACGATACACTCTATGGTCATGGGAGCAATTCAGAAGTTTATGGCGGTGCTGGTGATGATATCTTACTATCACAAGGGAATTGGCAGCATAATACATTAATTGGCGGCAAAGGAGATGACTTACTCATTACCTATAATTATACGACAACGACCTATGTCTACGAGCTTGGTGATGGCATTGATACGATCCGCCGTGGTGGCAGCTATCCATATGATCGATTTAATGATGTATTGCGTTTTGGTGCAGGGATTACCTTTGAGGATTTAAGCTTAAGCAAACAAGGTAACAATTTGGATATCCAAGTTGGTGATGATGAAAATAATCGTGTGCTTATAGAGAATTTTTATGCGGTAAGTGGTTATACTCGTACGAAAGTCAGTGGCTTTGAATTTGCTGATGGTACGGTGATTAAGCGCGAGGATGCACGCTTAAATCCAGATATTGTCGGTGACGCATTAGCGAATACATTATCTGGTACGGATTTTGGAGAAAGGTTTTTTGCTTATGCTGGGGATGATGTGGTTCACGCAGGCAGTGGTAATGATATGATCGAAGCAGGTGCTGGTAATGATGTCATTTATGCTGGCGCTGGTGCTGATATCGTATATGCTGGTGCCGGTGATGATGTGGTGCACGGTCAAGGCGGCTTTGATCAATTATATGGTGAGGAAGGTAACGATACACTCTATGGTCATGGGAGCAATTCAGAAGTTTATGGTGGTGCTGGTGATGATACCTTACTATCACAAGGAAATTGGCAGCATAATACGTTAATTGGCGGCAAAGGAGATGACTTACTCATTACCTATAATTATACGACAACGACCTATGTCTACGAGCGTGGTGATGGCATTGATACGATTCGCCGTGGTGGCAGCTATCCATATGATCGATTTAATGATGTATTGCGCTTTGGTGGAGGGATTCCCTTTGATGATTTAAGCTTAAGCAAACAAGGTAACAATTTGGATATCCAAGTTGGTGATGATGAAAATAATCGTGTGCTTATAGAGAATTTTTATGCGGTAAGTGGTTATACTCGTACGAAAGTCAGTGGCTTTGAATTTGCTGATGGTACGGTGATTAAGCGCGAGGATGCACGCTTAAATCCAGATATTGTCGGTGACGCATTAGCGAATACATTATCTGGTACGGATTTTGCAGAGAATCTTCGAGGTGGTGAGGGTGATGATCACTTAATGGGTGCAGGTGGTAGTGATTATCTGTATGGTGAAGCAGGTAATGATACGCTTACTGGAAATGGCAATGACTTTTTATATGGCGGTGCCGGTAATGATATCTTACTATCACAAGGAAATTGGCAGCATAATACATTAATTGGCGGCAAGGGAGATGACTTACTCATTACCTATAATTATACGACAACGACCTATGTCTACGAGCTTGGTGATGGCATTGATACGATTCGCCGTGGTGGCAGCTACCCATATGATCGATTTAATGATGTATTGCGTTTTGGTGCAGGGATTAGCTTTGAGGATTTAAGCTTAAGCAAACAAGGTAACAACTTGGATATCCAAGTTGGTAATGATGAAAATAATCGTGTGCTTATAGAGAATTTTTATGCGGTAAGTGGTTATACTCGTACGAAGGTCAGTGGCTTTGAATTTGCTGATGGCACGGTGGTTAAGCGTGAGGATGCACGCCTAAATCCAGATATTATAGGTGATGCATTAGCAAATACGTTATCTGGTACGGATTTTGCAGAGAATCTTCGAGGTGGTGAGGGTGATGATCACTTAATGGGTGCAGGTGGTAGTGATTATCTGTATGGTGAAGCAGGTAATGATACGCTTACTGGAAATGGCAATGACTTTTTATATGGCGGTGCCGGTAATGATATCTTACTATCACAAGGAAATTGGCAGCATAATACGTTAATTGGCGGCAAGGGAGATGACTTACTCATTACCTATAATTATACGACAACGACCTATGTCTACGAGCTTGGTGATGGCATTGATACGATTCGCCGTGGTGGCAGCTACCCATATGATCGATTTAATGATGTATTGCGTTTTGGTGCAGGGATTAGCTTTGAGGATTTAAGCTTAAGCAAACAAGGTAACAACTTGGGTATCCAAGTTGGTGATGATGAAAATAATCGTGTGCTTATAGAGAATTTTTATGCGGTAAGTGGTTATACTCGTACGAAAGTCAGTGGCTTTGAATTTGCTGATGGTACGGTACTTAAAAGAGAAAACGTGCAATCAGGTAGTGATAATAATGATATTTTAGTTGCCAATGGTGATTTAAACTATCTCCATGGAGGCAATGGAGAAGATAGCTATGCAGTTGATTTTTCGCAAACACAAAAAACGATTGTTAATAACTATGATAACGACAATAGCACTGACTTTATGAAACTCAATGGTGTTAAAACCACAGATTTACGCTTTTATCGTGAAGTAAGTAATCTGATGATTAAGAACTTGGCTGATAGCAACAAACCTAAAGAAATTGTTGTGCAAGATTGGTTTGAAGCTGAAGATCATCAAATCGATGAGATTGAGGTTGGTCAATTTATGCTGAGTAATAAACAAATCGATGTGATCATCCAGACGTTAGCAAGCTTTAATGTTGAAAGTGGCGTTGGTGAGGACTTATTGAATAAAGATCAACAAGATGAAATTAAGAGTGTGCTAGTAAACTCATGGATGCCAAAAAGTGCATAATTGTGAGGTATGCCATAACTTAGTTTTGAGTTTCAAACTGCTTAATATATCGCTTATAAGCACTTTCGTCATGACTGGTAAAGCGTCTTCTATGCTCATTTAAAAGTGTTCCACCTAAGCGGGTATTGATTTTCTCAATGCTTTTGGTGAAGTGATCAAAACAAACTTGTGGCTCGTAAAATTGCACAAGATCAGCAATTTCACAGCGGCATAACAGGCGTGTGTAGTCTTTTTGTGTGAAGTCCTCTGGGTCGAAGCCCTTAACGGGTGCATCGGCCTTGATGCTAAAGAGTACGTCTTTGTCTTGGGTTAATAGCTCAAAGCTTTGATCTTCAGCATTAAAGCTTAAGCCATTATGTTTAAACAAAGTATCTAAGTCTTCGCCATTAAATACATACCCTCGCGGTGCGCTAATAAAGTAGCTGACAATCCCTTTCTCAAGTTGTGGATAATCTGCATGTGATTCTTCGAGTTCGGTAATCGGTGTATCAGATAATGGGTCGACCTTGATGTCGGCGCCAAGCTCAATTTTTTGCGCAACGTCTATGGTGCTCGAGTCATGTGATGTTGCACTTTCTTGTGATTGCTTGGCTTCAGCTTTTTGTTTATGTGGGGTTTTTTCTGCCTTTGCTACTTTTTTGACAGCTTTTTCTTTTTCTTGAATAGCTTGTAGCTTCGCCATCTCACGCTTGTATTTTTTGCGTTTGCTGCGGCGAAATGCATCAATCAATAGTAAAATCACGATGATAATACTTAGCAATAAAATCAGTTGAACTTGAGTCATGTTTATAATCTATATAATCGTATTTCAATAGAGGCTTATTCTAATCAATGCATGCCTAATTAAAAAGACAAAAGCGCTAAGAATCTAATAAATTTATAATTTCATCGCTGACTTTGCGATCGGCATCAAGCATCAATAGCTGATGTAGGCTTCGAAATGTTGCTTTAAGCTGTCGAGTATATTCTTGATCGTCAAAGAATCGTTGCAATTCATGAGTAATCTGATTAGCTGTGAAATTTTTCTGCAAAAGCTCTGGCACGATTGCCTTATTCGCAAGGATATTTGGCAAACCAACATATTTGGTTTTTAACATATGTTTAACAATAGTTGCTGTAAGTGTCGACATCTGATAACCAATGACCATTGGCTTTTTATAAAGCATTGTCTCAAGTGCAGCGGTACCCGAGGCGACTAATGCAAAGTCGCAGGCTTGTAGTACCCTATGTGCATTACCGTTGAATTTTTGAATGTTAAGCTTATCAAGTAGTTCTTGATGTTTATTAATCTCGCCATATAAACTTTCTTTGGCGACAGGAAGTAAGGTGTCAAACTCATAACCTTGCCTTTTTAACTGGGCAATGCTCTGCAAGAAAACCGGCAGGATGCGGATGATCTCTTGTGTGCGGCTCCCTGGTAGTAACGCAATAACTTTCCTATTGGGGTTTGTATCAATGTCAAGTTGTTTGCGAGCCCCAATAGTATCCTCATCCATAGGCGTTTTATTAGCTAAAGGATGTCCAACAAATATCGCTTTGTGCCCATGTTTTTGATAAAAATCTTCCTCAAAAGGCAAGATAGCAAAAACAACATCAGTAGCGCGTTTAATCTTTTTCATGCGACCTTCTCGCCATGCCCAAACAGAAGGACTGACATAGTGCGCGGTTTTGATGCCACGCGCTTTAAGCTTAGCTTCAACGGGGAGGTTAAAATCAGGCGCATCTATACCGATATAGATATCTGGTGGGTTATCTTGGCAATGTTTAAGAATCCCTTTGCGTACCTTTAAAATGGCAGGAAGGTGCTTTAACACCTCAAAAAGTCCCATGACGGATAGTGTCTCAATGGGATAAAGGCTTTTAAGCCCGGCATCAATCATTTGCTGACCACCAATGCCTTCGATAATGGCATTAGGGTAATGTTCTCTTAGTAAACGTACAACGCCCGCGCCCAGTTGATCACCAGAGAGCTCGCCCGCAACAAGCATAATACGCATTAGCGAATGATCCCGCGTTTTGAGCGCTCAAGCAATGTGACAAATCGCTCAATCGCGGGGGTTTCTTGCTGCATGACTTTAAGTTTGTCAATGGCTTCAACTAAGCGCAAACCTTGACGATAAATGACTTTATAAGCCTCTCGTATTTGGCGAATATCTTGCGAGGAGAAACCTGCTCTTTTTAAGCCTTCGACATTAATGCCGCAAGGTGAGGTAGTAGGTGATGCCGTCACCATCAAATAAGGAGGAACATCCTGCGTGATCAGCGCCATATGCGCGATAAAAGCATAAGAACCGATATGGCAAAACTGGTGAATGCCTGAATTGATGCCGATTGTGGCAAAATCATCGACGTGCACGTGACCGGCAAGCGCTGAATTGTTAACCAATGTGACATTGTTACCAACACGACAATCATGTCCAATATGCACATAATTCATAATCAAATTATTATTACCAACACGCGTAATGCCATCTTCTTTGGCAGTACCTCCATGAATGGTAACACATTCACGAATGATGTTGTTGTCACCCAAAATAAGCTGTGAAAACTCACCATGGAAGGTGCGATCAATGGGTTCTTCGCCGACGGAGGCAAATTGGAATATCCGATTATTTTTGCCGATAACAGCATTTTTACCAATAACCGCATGAGCAGAAATATTACACCCTTCGCCAATTTTGGCATTTTCACCAATAATAGCATAGGGACCTATCGTGACATTGTCAGCAATTTCTGCTGTTTCATGAATGACTGCTCTGTTATCGATCACGTTTATACTTCCCTGTAAGCTGCAAGAAACTCAGCACTGGCTACAAGCTCGCCATCAACATAGGCCTTGGCCTCACTTTTGCACATGCCGCGCTTTATTTTGCCCATTGTCGCATTAAATTTTAAAACATCACCCGGCACAACAGGGCGCTTAATACGGACATTATCAATCCCCGCAAGCACAAAAAGTTTCTTATGATCTTGTGGATCATGCTCATCACCCATCATTTTAACGCCCAAAATACCAATGGCTTGAGCCATCGCTTCAACGATTAAAACACCAGGCATAATCGGCTGGTTTGGGAAGTGGCCATTGAAAAATTCCTCATTGGCAGTGACATTTTTCTGAGCAATTACCGTGCCTTCTTCAACGTTGATATCAAGGATTTTGTCAATCAATAGAAAAGGGTAACGATGCGGTAAAATTTCTTTAATTTGTTGAATGTTAAGCTGCATGTGTAATGTGCCTTACGTTGGTTTATTCAGAATCTTTAGATTTTTGCTCGAGCATTTTAACACGAGTTTCCAGTTTATCTAACCTAAATATGCGCGCACTGGTGCGTTTCCATTCCATATGTGGGCGAGCATTAAATGCTGCAGTATAAAACCCAGGTTCAGTAATGCTTTTACTAACATTTGAGGCAGCAGCTAGCAATACGTTATCACAGATTTCCAGATGACCACTGACCCCAACTTGACCGCCAAGTAAGCAGTTTTTGCCAATGGTGACGGATCCGGCAATGCCGGTTGAGCCAGCAATCGCAGTATTCTCGCCAATGATAACATTATGTGCAATTTGCACTTGGTTATCGATTTTCACGCCATTAGCAATAATGGTGTCATCAATCGCACCTCGATCAATAGAGGTGCAGGCACCAATCTCAACATGATTGCCAATAGTTACACCTCCGATTTGCGGAATCTTAACCCAATTGCCTTTTTCATCTTTGGCATTACCAAAACCATCTGAGCCAATCACGGTGTTGGCATGAACAATACAGTGCTCGCCAATGTGCACGCCGTGATAAATCGTGACATTAGGCTTGATTTCTGTTTTTGTGCCTATGCTTGAGTTATCTAGGATGACACAATTGGCACCAATAATCGCATTTTCAGCAATGATAACATGCTCACCGATGACAACATTGGCAGCAATGGATGCATTGGCAGCAATTTTAGCAGAGCTTGCGATTGTCGCACTTGGGTGAATGCCAGCACTGGCCTTAGGTGTGCGATCAAATAAAGCGGCAACCTTAGCAAAGGCAAGATAAGGGTTATCAAGAACCACTGCATTTGTCGGACAGAGATCAAGTGCTTCTTTGGTTAATAAAACGGCTGAAGCTTTAGTGTCTTTAAGGTCGTTGATATATTTGCTATTGGCTAGGAATGACAGTTGTCCTGATTTCGCACCTTTAAGCGTTGCTAAACGATCGACAATAACAGATTCATCACCATGGACATAACCACCAAGGTCTTCGGCAAGTGTTTTAAGTGAGTACATGTTTATATATCCTTATGCATATAAAAAAAAAGCCCCATCAAGGAGCTTTTTGATCAATTGGCTGATGCGCGATTACGCAGCAGCAACTTCCAATGCTTTGATCTTAGCAACAAGACGGCTCTTATGACGTGCTGCTTTGTTCTTGTGGATCAAGCCTTTAGTGGCGTAACGATCTAATACTGGTTGAAGTTTGGCAAAGCAATCTTTTGCTAAAGATAAATCGCTTGCTTCAATCGCTTTAACTGTTTTCTTCATGAAAGTTCTCATCATTGAACGACGAGACATATTATGTTGACGGTTTTTCTCTGCTTGTCTTACACGTTTTTTAGCTTGCTTACTATTAGCCAATGTTCTTCTCCGATTATTTAATTTTTTTAGGTATCAAGTGACAGATCACCACAATCAAGAAACGGACACGCTTTTCTGAAATAGGATCAACTGCTAATTTAAAATCGCAGCGTATTTTGAACCGATTTGAATGATAAGTCAACACTGTGATTTTAATCATTAGAAAAAAGGTTTAATTTTGGCTACAATAGCAACCTGCTTATCAACCTAACGGCAAAAATATAGTCATGCAGGCACAAAAAGAGAATGTTATTCATACCGATGTTTTAGTGATCGGTGGCGGGGTTAATGGTACAGGCGTTGCTGTTGATGCGACATTAAGAGGTTTAGATGTGACGCTTTGTGAAGCAAAAGATTTTGCTTGTGCAACCTCATCAGCTAGCAGTAAATTGGTGCATGGCGGCTTGCGTTATTTAGAACAATATGAGTTTAAGCTCGTTAAAGAAGCCTTAAAAGAACGTGAAGTACTTCTGAAAAAAGCACCGCATATTATTCATCCTTTGCGTTTTGTTTTGCCGCATGCCAAACATTTGCGTCCGGTGTGGATGATTCGTGTTGGCATGTTTTTATATGATTTTCTCGCAGGTAAAATGTCATTAAAAAAATCAAAAAAGATCTCATTGGTTAATACGCTAGAAGGTCAAAATTTGATTGATGATTTCACTGTTGGCTTTGCTTATTCTGATTGCCGGATTGATGATGCACGCATGACGATGCTTAATGCTCAACAAGCCAAAGCGCATGGTGCCAAAATCTTGATGCCGTATCAATGCGTTGAGGTAAAAAAAGTGAAAAAGGTAAACAGTAGCTGGCAAGCAAAACTTGTAAATGATAAAGGTGATCAAATAATCGTTCTTGCTAAAGCCGTTGTTAATGCCGCAGGACCTTGGGTTGCGGACATTATTCATGACGTGCTAGAAACGAGTTCTAAATCGGCAGTGCGTTTGATCAAAGGCAGTCATATTGTGGTACCTAAGTTATATGAGGGTGATCATGCGTATATTCTGCAGAATGCGGATGGGCGTATTGTCTTTGCGTTGCCATATGGTTTTACTAGCGAACATAACAATGACTTTACCTTAATTGGTACGACGGATGTTAATTACCAAGGTGATCCAAGAGATATAAAAATTAGTGATGAAGAAGCGGATTATTTATGTGAGTTGATTAATGGTTATTTCAAAAGAAAGATTTCACCTAAAGACGTTGTTTGGAGCTATGCTGGTGTGCGTCCGCTATATGATGATCATGCCAAGGATCCGTCTAAAATTACGCGTGAATACCACTTGGAGCTTGAAGATGATCAGGGTGAATTACCCGTATTATCAATCTTTGGTGGCAAGATCACGACTTATCGCACTTTGTCGAAGCATGTGATTGATAAGTTGCAACCGTTTTTCCCTGATATGAAAGCATGCACAACGGATAAGATTGCAACACCAGGTGGTGAAGCAGCCTCATTTAACGAAATTTTGGCAAAGCTCAACACTACTTACTCATGGCTTCAGGATAAGCACGCTTATCGCTTGGCATCATCGTATGGGATGCAGAGTATTGATGTGTTAAAAGATGCGAAGTCTTATGATGATTTAGGGATATGTTTTGGTTATAACCTATATCAGCAGGAAGTTGAATACTTGACTGAACATGAATGGGTGCGCGATGTTGATGCGTTGTTATGGCGTCGCAGTAAGCTTGGGTTATGGCTGAAAAAAGATGAAGTAGAGCAATTGACGCAATGGTTAGAAAATTATTTTAAAACACTGTAAATGCAAGCTTAAACGTACCATTTGACCATGCTTAGGGTGCGATTGACATTGTTGGCTGAGCGTTAGTCGAAGCCATTTGTTGTTTTCATCCGTACCCTTCGACTATGCTCAGGGGACGGTTAATATGATTAGTTACGCAGAAAAACAAAGGAAATTAAATGGAAAGTAGTTTTAAGAAAGTCCCTAAAACTGGGGTGATTTATGTGATGTCTAAAGCGCAAGCGCATGGGTTTTATTATGGTAATCCTGAATGGTCAAATCTCGGGCAAGGTGCACCTGAAACAGGCGATATGCCTCAAAGTCCAGCACGCTTGAAAGATATCTCATTAGATCAAATCTCAGCTGAGTACAGCCCCGTCGCGGGAGATGTTGAGTTGAGAAAAGCAGTGGCTGAGCTATATAATCAACGTTATCGTTTTGACAAAAAATCGCAATATACCTATGAAAATGTTGCGATTTCCTCTGGCGGGCGCTTGGCACTGTGCCGAATTGCAGCAACAATGAGTAATATTAATTTAGGACATTTTTTACCGGATTATACCGCTTATGAAGAGCTGTTAAATGTCTTTGGCGGCTTTGTCTCTATGCCGATTTCTTATCGTACTGCCGAAGGTTTTAAACCGAATGTTGCTGAGATGGAAAAAGCAATGATTAATATGGGTTTGGGGGCAATGCTTTTATCTAATCCATGTAATCCAACAGGGCAAATTATTATTGGTGATGCATTAAAACAATTGATTAATTCAGCGAAAAATATCGGTTGCTCGATGATATTTGATGAGTTTTATTCTCACTATTTATATGAGCAAAACCAAAAAACATTAAGTGCTGCCGCGTATATCAAAGATGTCGATAAAGATAATATCTTGATCGTTGATGGGTTGACCAAAAACTGGCGTTATCCAGGGCTGCGTATCTCATGGACATTGGGACCAAAAGATGTCATTGAAGGCATTGCTTCAGCGGGGTCATTTTTAGATGGTGGCGCGGTGCACGCGATACAAAAGGCAGTTGTGCCATTATTAGATCTCAAACATGCTGATCAAGAAGCAGATTCAATTCAACAAGAGTTTGTCAAAAAACGTGATTACATGATGTTACGATTGAAAGAAATGGGCTTTGTGCTATCCAAAGTGCCAGAAGGGGGCTTTTATTGTTTTGCTTCTTTGGAGAACCTGCCAGAGAGTCTTGCTGATGGTATGAAGTTTTTTAAAGCCTTATTGCAGTATAAAGTGATTTGCGTGCCAGGTGAGTTCTTTGATGTGAATCCTGGTCAGCGTCGCAAAGTGGTTAATACGCGACTAAAGAAATATGTGCGCTTAAGCTTTGGTCCAAGTTTTGAGGAGATCAAGCTGGGTTTGGATAGGATACAAGAGATGCTGAATGAAGCATTGTAGCTATTATTGTTTTGACTATGATTACATGTTGACTCTAAATTTTTACTATGCAATGGTTGGCTGAGCATTAGTAATGAATCAATAATAAGTTACGATAAACAATGTGATATATCTTGATATATGTCAATCTCTGCTCTATGCTTTAGATAGGTTGGTCATTAGAGGTATTTTGTGATGATTCATACAGCGAAATTATTTATGAATGGGCGCAGTCAGGCAGTAAGATTACCGAGTAGTTATCGTTTTGACTGCAAAGAGGTTTATATCAGACGTCATCCTGAAACGGGTGATATTATTATTTCTAAAAAGCCTGGCTCGTGGGCGGATTTTTTTGCGATGAAAGAGGGAATGAATATCCCTAAAGACTTTATGACTGATAGAGATGATGAAGTGCCATCACAGAGAGATTTATTCTGATGGTAAATACAAAGCTCTATATGCTTGATACCAATACGGCAAGTTATATTATTAAAGGTGATTACCCTGCACTTAAGGCGCAGCTTATTAATGTCCCTATGTCGAGTATTTGCATCTCAGCGATTACTGAGGCTGAATTGTTATTAGGTGTCGCTAAAAAGCCGCATGCAAAACATTTGCCTATGATTGTTAATGAGTTTCTACTGCGTGTTGAGATATTGCCGTGGACATCACAAGCGGCAAAAATTTACGCAAAGTTACGCGCAACCTGTGAAAAAGAAGGCAAGACATTATCGTGCATGGATATGCTTATTGCAGCGCATGCTAAGGCTGAAAATGCGATTTTGGTCACAAAAGATAGTGCCTTTTATCACTTGTCAAAGCATCTTGAGCTAGAGGATTGGACAAATGATGAGTGAAAAAAATAGAGAAAGCATTAAGTTGAGTTTTAATTATTCCCCTCACCCGCGCAGCATAAGCTGCGCGACCTCTCCCTCAAGGGGAGAGGTAAGAAACAATGTAACTTATTTCTGAATCATTAAAGTTACGCTGTGATTTTCTTATATTTAATACGATGTGGGTCGACAGAGTCATCGCCTAGGCGTTTTTTCTTATCATCGATATAGGCTTCATAGTTACCCTCAAACCATACGACATTACTTTCACCTTCAAAAGCTAAGATATGTGTTGCTACACGATCTAAGAACCAGCGATCATGCGAGATGATCATCACGGAACCTGGGAAGGCAAGAATGGCTTCTTCAAGTGCGCGCAATGTTTCAACATCAAGGTCATTCGTTGGTTCATCAAGCAATATGACATTACCACCTTTGCGTAATAATTTTGCTAAATGCACGCGATTGCGCTCACCACCGGAAAGCTGATGGATGAATTTCTGTTGATCAGAACCTTTAAAGTTAAAGCGCCCAACGTATTGACGTGATGGAATCGTGTACTTGCCAACAGCGATGACATCTAAACCATCAGAGATCTCTTCCCATACAGTCTTGTTATCATCTAAAGTATCACGTGATTGGTTGACGTAAGCAAGCTCAACCGTTTCACCGAACTCAACATTGCCCGCATCAGGCGTTTCAATGCCTGATACCATTTTAAAGAATGTCGATTTACCTGCGCCATTGGGGCCAATAATGCCAACGATAGAGCCAGCAGGAACCTCAAAACCAAGCTGATCAATCAATAAACGATCACCAAAGCCTTTGCTGATACCATCAATATTAATGACTTTATTCCCTAAACGAGGACCTGGTGGGATGTATAGATCTTGTGTGGCATTACGCTCTTGGAATTCTTGTGAGCTTAGCTCATCAAAGCGCGATAAACGTGCTTTTGATTTGGCTTGACGACCTTTGGCGTTTTGACGCACCCACTCAAGTTCTTGTTGTAATGCTTTTCTATGTGCGGTTTGCTTTTTCTCTTCTTGAGCTAGACGCGCTTCTTTTTGCTCAAGCCAGCTTGAGTAATTACCTTTAAAAGGAATGCCTTCACCGCGATCAAGCTCAAGAATCCATTCAGCCACATTATCCAAGAAATAGCGATCATGGGTGATGGCTACAACAGTGCCTTTATACTCTTGTAGGAAACGCTCAAGCCACGCAACACTTTCAGCGTCTAAATGGTTTGTCGGTTCATCTAGAAGTAAAATATCAGGAGAAGATAGCAGTAATTTACACAATGCAACACGGCGTACTTCACCACCTGAAAGCTTAGATACATCAGCATCCCAAGCAGGTAAACGAAGCGCATCAGCAGCAATCTCAAGCTTGCGATCAATCTCCCACGCACCTGCTGCATCAATCTTGTTTTGTAGCTCACCTTGTTCAGCAAGCAGCTTGTTCATCTCATCATCGGACATCGGCTCGCAAAACTTCATGCTGATTTCATCAAAGCGTGTAACCAGTGCTTTAAGATCGGCTAATGCTTCCTCAACATTGCCTTTAACGTCTTTTGTTGGGTCAAGTTGTGGCTCTTGTGGTAGATAACCAATCTTAACACCCTTGCGAGGGGCTGCTTCACCGACGATCTCAGTATCAAGACCTGCCATAATACGCAAAAGTGTTGATTTCCCTGAGCCATTAAGACCCAAGACACCAATCTTGGCACCATCAAAAAAAGATAGCGAAATATCCTTTAGAATATAGCGATTGGGCGGAACGACTTTGCCGACGCGATGCATCGAATAAATATATTGTTCAGACATTTAAGAATCCTTAGTTTGTTTTGTAAGATGGATATAAGTACGTATGCAAATATTATCAGGTATTTTTTGGATTCTCGGATCAAGTCCGAGAATGACCACAAATCGTCATATTCGGGCTCGACCCGAATATCCATTATTACCAAAAAACTATTGTTTAGGTACTTAGGCATAAACGCAGGCGATTGTAGCAAAAAATAGAGAATCTTGGTATAGCACTTGCAAAATGATTTATACCGCCCGCAAACCATTTTACAGAATTTCTATCATTGAATTTCTCGTACTTCTGAATGATTGGGTTTTGCCAATAGTCCCAGCTATTACCTGCAAACCAATCATTCAGGAGCATCAAAAACTTCTTCGACATTAAACACCGCAAAATGATTCACGAGCGGTATACAAGCGGTATAGATAATAAATTTCTGAAATAACCTTGGGTTACTAGCTATAAACATGTTTCAATTTGTATAATCGACAATTAACAACAGAGTGAAAAGGATTCAAGATGGCGCGATTAATATTGCTTGTAGGTGCTTGTAGTGCGGGAAAAAGCTCTACAGCAAAAGCATTACAGAACTTAATGAATGAGCCCAATGTTCATCTAGGGATTGATACGTTTCATTTGGCAATTCCCAGTGCAAAACTAGAGTTGTCAAAGCCGGATAAAAATTACTTGTATCCCAAGCAATATCAGGAAAATGGGCAGGCGATGACAGAGATTGTGCACGGTGAGATCATTCAGCGCATAAATCTGGCGCGTTATGAATCAGTCTGTTGCTTTTTAGATCATGGTATAAGTGTTGTTGCAGATGAAATTTTTTGGCGCTTTGATGATTTTAAAGTATTTTTGGATAAGCTTAAAAACCATGAAGTGGTGATGGTTGGCTTACATGTTGCTGATGAAGTTGGCGAGAAACGTGCACAAAAACGCATGGAGCAATCCCAAAATTACCAAGATGATTTTCGCCCAATCGGCATGAGTCGTGCCTCAAATCATATGACGCATAAATATACGCGTTATGACATAGATATCAGTACCGATAATAAAACACCGGATGAGTGTGCGCAATCGATTTATCATGAGCTACAAGCCATGACACACTTTGCGGCATTTAAGTCACTTTGTCAGCAGTATTTATAACCATGAAATTATTTGAGGTGTTGACACTAAAGTGATATGACGTGCTTATTAAAAGATCATAACCATTTCAAAATGCACATTGCCTTGGCAGTGTTAAGCCGATCATTGCAAAAAATCCCAGATATTAACATAAACCAGCTAGCCAAAGATCAGCTTTTTAGGCTACACTTTGGAGGGAATTAAATTACAAAGATATTCCACTAATCAACATTTAAAAGGAGTTTACAGTTTATGAATAAAGTAATTAGACCAAAACGTGTGTATGCCGCTATTTGGATGCTCTATGGTGTGAGCATCTTGGGGCTTTTGGATTTACTGACGTCATCAACTTTGGTGATGGTACCAATGGAGCATGTCTGGCTTGATGTGGTTGCCTATATTGTACTGATTGCAGTTGCCTTTGTGATTAGCCTAGGGGTGAAAGCCGCGAAATGGATTTATATTATCCTTGCGGTCATTTGGTATGCTTTTTTAATCTTTTACTTGCCAGAGCACGCCAGTCACCCGCTTAATTTCTGGTTGGTGTTTATTGAAATCATTCTAATCATTGCCGCATTTTATATTTTGTATCAGCCTAAAGCTGTGCGTTGGTTTAATAAAACGCAGAAAATATAGCCAATATTAAGGTTTATAATGAATCAAAAACCTAGGCGATAACCGACTTGACACTTATCGAGTTTTCATTCTTCCATTGCTTCCAGACGTAAATACCCTTTGCCAATCACCAATATTGATTCGCCAAAAAGAAGTTTTTGTTCGGCGTAATGCGCTTGATCACCATAGTGTTGAGTGCAGATTTCGTTTATTTCTGTTAAATTGACACAACGCGAATTTGAGTCCTCAAATAAAATATAACAACGGTTTTCCCTGTCTATTTGATAGCAACTTTGATTATTGTTACCTAAAGTACGGCTTGATGAATTAAACATGTCTCATCCTCCAATAGTTTGTATTTGACCATGAAGATGATAAATCTTTTTCAAGATGAAATTAATCTCTGAAAAGGGTGAAAATAAGCTTTGTAGTGAATAATTAATGTCTAATATAAGGAAAAAAAAACTGTTCTAAGCCTCCGTAACCCTGTTCAACAACGTATTTATGTAGCGATCTTTTATCATGACATCCTGTTTTTTCTCGAATGTTCCTCAGGTAGGTAGATACGGTGTTTTGAGAACGATTTAACATTTTGGCTATTTGACTGTCGGTGCAACCATTTGCATAAAGAAGCATAATCTCAAATTCGCGATCCTTTAGCTCATTGCTTGCGTCTTCCTGTAGCAATTCGCTCGCATAGTCTCGTTTTGGTTGTTGTGTAGTGGGTGGTAAGTAGTTTGGTATCTGGATTCTATTTTCGGGTAAGTCTGCTTCACGAATTAAATGCGCTGCTTTTTTATTGAAATAGCTGATAAATTTTAATAATTTTGCACGATGTAAATCATAAAATCGATATGCTTTGTCTGCGTTTTTTTTGTTTGAATGGAAAGAATACATGTGAAAGCAGTTTTGCGATTTATCTTCCACGACAAACTCTATTCTGGCATCAATGTCAAAATTTTCACGTGCATCTTCAGCAATTTCAGAAATATGTTCGTTTTTATTTCTGCGCCAATAATTAATACCTCCAGTAAATCTATGCACAGAATTTTCAGGTTTAAGATGATTGTTTAGATAATGCATAGCCCACTCGCGAGGAGTTCCTAAGTCACTAAATTCCCCATGAGTATAATGTTTACAATAAGTTAAGAAATGTATACCGCTGTCTTCATAAAGGGGTTGAGCAATTTCAATCACCTCTGGCATCACTTTAAAAACGTGCATTGATTCAAAATCTTTTTGTTTATGTTCCATGTTTGTACTCCTGACTATTTTTCATGTAGGCTAACGTAATCACTGAGATCAATGCACATATAACAATGTAAAGTGCAGGCGCCATTTTGACATCAGTAAAGTCCGTTAGAAACGTGTTAATACTTGGTGTAAATGAGCCAAAAATTACAGCAATGCTGTGACCAATTCCGACGGAAGTCACACGGCTGTTTTCTGGTGCTTGTCTGACAATAATAGCAACAAAAGTGCTAACCGAGATTGCCGTAAAAATGGCAAATATAACGTAAGCTATGATCACGATCATAGTGTTGCTGCTAAACAGCGACTGATACAAGGGGATGGCGACTATTATTAATACAATGTAACTGTACTTTAGCAGTTTACTACGGTTAATTTTGTCGGAAAAAAAACCGACAGTTGGTAGCAAGGCGACAAATAAAATCACTATTAGCATATGGATGATAGATATTTGTATGTTTGATAAATTGTTATTTGCTCCGATTACGGCGTGTATGTAAAAAACAAAATTAAAAAATAGACATGACGGGGCAAACATGTACAAAAATATTTTGCCAATACTTGCAATATTTTGTGTATTCTCTCGTAGAATGTCTGTTAGTGAAAAAATACTTTGTTGACTTGGGATCGTTTCACTTAAATTCCTTCTAATCCAGCCAACAATAAATACAAATACTACTGATAAGCCGAACATTAGACGCCATCCCCATTGATGCAGTTGAGATTCAGTTAGCATCGCTTTAAGTGCAATTAAAATGATAATTCCAGCCAAATATCCAATAATAGCAATTCCATCTGCAAAACTACCATAAAATCCCTTTTTATCGTCAGGTGCTAATTCATAAAGAGTTACAATGACCGTTGGAAATTCACCACCAAATGCAATTCCTTGTAATATTCTTAATATGATAACAAGAATGCAAATTAAACTACCAGCATAAGCATAACTTGGCATTATTGCCATGCCAACAGCACATATAGCCATAAGGCTAATAGTTCCAAGTAAAACAGACTTTCTCCCATATCTATCGGCAACGATTCCCCAGAAAATTGCTCCAAAAGGCCGAGCAATGTAAGCCATAGAAAATACTAAGAATGTAGCAAGTAAAGAGTGTTTAAAATTCTCTGGGAAAAAAATTTTAGCAAAAACAGGCGCCAAAAGACCATAAAGGCAAAAGTCATAAGTCTCAAGGATGTTGCCGCATAAAACCGGTAGAACCTTTCTAAATTGATCATTCATAACATTCACACCATAGGTTGCCATAAATACCGATAAATCCTATTGTTACTACTAAGTTTCGCTTTACAAGACACCAACAAAATAGCATCAACATGTATTTGTTTAATCGGGTATTTAAACTGAACAACAATGCCTAAACTATAGCATATTAGGCAAGAGATAACTTGCGCATAAATGTATCAAATTGTTTTAGTATGTATACAGTGCAAATCGTTGTTAGACCAATGGCACTACCTTTAGCAGGACCACTAACCATCCATGGCAGCTTCGCACTGGATCCTCACGCCATTTTGCCTTACGGATGACAAGTCATAGGATGTCATTGCGAGCATGGATGCGTGGCAATCCATTTTGTCAGGGATGGTAGATCTAAGTTCGTTGCAAAGCCTATATTTACAGGCTACTTCTTAAGGTAGTGCCATTAGTTGTTAGGCTTTAAGGCTGCTTAGCTAATCTAAGCTATTGATTTTTGGAGAATTTTCGAGGCTTTGGGGAATTAGGTAGCTGTATAGCTGTGCTTATCGTTGTGCGCAAGTTAACTAACGATAGTCTAAGCACAGTGTTAAATAGTATTTGACACCATAAACCATGGCATTAACCGATAGATCAAAGGTTGGTTCATGCACCATTGAGGTAAAGCCTGAAGCTTCATTGCGGACGCCTAAAAAGGCATAGCATGCTGGAATTTCTTTGGCAAAATAGGAGAAGTCTTCTGATGCCATCCATGGAATGTGAGATAATAAGGTATTTTCCTTGCCCACAACTTGTTGCGCGGCAGAAATGGATTTCTGTGCACATTCTGCGTCATTTTGCGTTTCAGGATACCCCGGTAGGTAATCGATTTTAACAGAACCGGCATAAGTATTGGCAATGCCATTAGCAATTTCATATAAGCGCTTTTTAACGAGCTCTCGTACGGATTGACTTAGATAGCGAATACAGCCCTTGAGTTTAGCGTTATCAGCAATCACATTATAAGCGCTACCAATATTAAGTGCAGTAATCGAAACAACCGCGGGATCAAAGCTCGATAGATTTCTTGAGGCAATCGTTTGCACGGCATTGACAAATTGCGTTGCCATAATCATCGGATCATTGGTTGTGCATGGTGTGCTGGCATGCCCGCCTTTGCCGATAAAGGTAATATCAAATAGATCAACACCTGCTAAGGCGACTGGTTGGCAAATTTGCATTTGTCCTTCATTAATTGATGGTAATACATGAATACCATAAATAGCACTAATACCCGCTAATGCGCCATCTTTGATCATCGCCGGTGCGCCACCTGGTAACACTTCTTCAGAAGGCTGAAATAAAAAGCGGATGTTAACATTCAGCTGATCTTTAATTTGAATCAACGTGTGCGCAGTAGTTAATACCATTGCACAATGGGCATCATGCCCGCACATATGTGCTTTGCCATCAATGGTTGACCTGTAATCACACGTGTTTTGCTCGTGTATCGGTAACGCATCCATATCAGCGCGCAGTGCAATCATCGGATAATCAGGGTTAACAATCAAATCAGCAATAAGTCCTGTTTTGCCAATGTTGCGCTTAATTGTTAATCCAAGCGTCTGTAGTTTGCCCGCGATAAAATTGGCAGTATTCTCAACATCAAAGCCAAGCTCAGGATGGCGGTGAATATGCTCACGCACTTCGCGTAAATAGTTTTGATCAATCGTTAAGTCATCAATGATACTAGGCATCGTGAGTCTCCTTTTTTGACAAATGTTTGAGTGTGTTTGCCGTAACTAATGAGGCTGTTAAGCAGCTGATTAAAATCAGTAAAATGGTACTGTTTAAAATAGCGTTACTTAGAATGCCATTTTTATAACCAACGAGGATGATGGCTAAGGTTGCGGCAGCGTGAGCGCTACTTAAGCCAAAGATTAAACGCCCATCAAGTGGCGATAGTTTAAGTGCATATTGGGTGAATTTTGCGGCAAGCCATTTACTGACAAGAGCGACGATAATCAAAGTAATCGCAATCGTTAAGATATGATGCATATCAACAAGTACCTCTAGGTTAACAATCATGCCAACGCTAATCAGGAAAACTGGAATAAACAAGGTATCACCAATAAAATGGATTTCTGCTTTGAGTTTTTTCTTTTTGGCAACAAAACGATTTAAGGATAGACCTGCAAAAAACGCACCGATAATCGCATCAACACCAATGATTTCAGCAAGTAATGCCAACAGAAAAACAACGAATAATACAAAGGTGTAATGCAAGCTTTTTTTGCGTGCAAAAAGATAGAAAAAGCCTTTGGCAATATAAGGAATAACAATGAAAGCAATCAGGCTAAAAAGGATAAAACCAATCACAAGTGTGATAAGCATCACAATGCTACTACCTTCTTGATGAAGCCCCGTAACTAAAGCTAGAATAAGTAGCACCACCGTATCGGTAATAATCGTCCCGCCCACGGCAATGGCAACTGCTTGGCGTCTGGCGTATCCTTTTTTACTGACCATTGGATAAGCAATCAAGGTATGGGTTGAGAACATAATCGCCACTAGAATTGCTGCACTGGTTTGAAGATCAAATCCAAAGTAAAACACGGGAAAGCCTATGGCAAAAGGGATAATAAACGTCAATACGCCAAAGAGCAGGCTTTTACGTTGGTGTAGTTTAAACTCTTTCATCTCAAGCTCAAGCCCTGCAAGAAACATAATATAAAGCAGTCCAGTTGTTGCAAAAATGGTTACCGCAAGGTTTTGATCTAAGATATTTAAGGCATGAGGACCTACGATAATGCCTGTGATAATCAGTCCGATAATGCTCGGTATTTTGCTGTAATGACAGATCACCTTAGCCGTAAGAATGAGTGCCAAAACAACGGTAAAAATACTCACAGGATTATCTAGCGGTAGGGTAAATAGGTGTTTAAGCGTCTCAAACGTATGCATGAATAATCCTTATAAATTATGTTTTGAAGATTTCAACCATATGCAGTTTATTTATTTGTAAAGGTTTGACAGGGTCTTTGCTTATGCTTAAAGGGCGTATGCAATACGCCCCTACATGGCTTGTTATTATGGATAAAGATATTGTCAAACTCATTTTTAACCTAACACATCCACCCCTTTAGGTGGTGTGAAGTCATAGGTTTTAGCAGGGATCTTTGCAGTGGAGATATCATAAAACTCAATATGCGTGGACTGCCCAACTTCTGTTTGGATAAGCATTGATTTTGGTGTGTTGCCCGCGAACGTAATATCGATATATTTAATCAAAGACTGATCATTCACTTTAGGTGTTAAGCGATAAGTATGCTCGCCATTTTGGGTTATGCTAAAGAGTTTTTGCAATACTTTACTGTCACCGGTCAATAACAGTAAATAGGGCGCTTGAGAGATGTTTTTAGGCACCTCACTAATGGTCACTTGCTCTAGATCTTCGTCATAGTTCCAAAGTTTCTGGCCATTAGATAACAGCATTTGCTTTTGTGGCGACTCAACCTGCCATTTAAAAAAGCTAGGTTTACTCACCCATAATTCACCCATGCTCGTTTCTTTAATGCCTTGCTGTGGATTAATTAAACTTTGATGAAATTTGGCATGCATGTTTTTAAGGTTGGTTAATAACGTAAACAATGTACTATCAGCGTCATTATTTTTGATACTTTCGATATTTTCAGTATTCTTAGTGTTTTTAGTATTTTTAGTGCTCTCAAGGGGGGCAGTTTTAGTTGCTATTGGTGTGGTGCTTTTATCCTGTGCAAACGCAGGCTTTAGTAGTGCGCCAGAGAGTAGTCCAATGGTGGTGAAACCTAAAAGACTATATTTAATCAACGGCTGTATTTTTTGTATATTGTTCATTGTTGTCACCTTTTTACCAGTACTTCGCGCATACCATTGCTTTGCATTTCACTCACAAGGCCAGCTGCTTCCATTTCCTCAATTAAACGTGCTGAGCGGTTATAGCCAATGCGCAGACGACGTTGAATATTTGAAATCGATGCGCGTTGTGTTTCAAGGACAATTTTAACGGCTTCATCATAGAGTGGATCGGTGCTATCTGTTGCACCCTCGCCATCACTGCCTTCTTCATCTTCGCTTGCAGTGATGCTATCGATATACTCAGGTTCACCCATTTCTTTCCATGCAGCAACCACCCGATGCACTTCATCATCATCAACAAAAGCACCGTGCACACGAGCAGGCACGCCGGAACCAGGTGGCAGATAAAGCATATCACCATGACCTAAGAGCTGTTCAGCACCTTGTTGGTCTAAAATGGTGCGTGAGTCAATCTTTGATGACACTTGAAACGCAATACGTGTTGGAATGTTGGCTTTAATCAATCCTGTGACGACATCAACTGATGGACGCTGTGTTGCAAGGATTAAGTGGATGCCTGCAGCACGTGCTTTTTGCGCTAAGCGCGCAATGAGCTCTTCGACTTTTTTACCAACGACCATCATCATATCGGCAAACTCATCGGCAATGACAACGATGTAAGGCAGCTTCTCTAGCAAAGGCG
The DNA here is from genome assembly GCF_055396795.1 of Cysteiniphilum sp. GTC20157. NCBI lineage: Bacteria > Pseudomonadati > Pseudomonadota > Gammaproteobacteria > Thiotrichales > Fastidiosibacteraceae > Cysteiniphilum > Cysteiniphilum sp. GTC20157. Next base: position 689,649 of record NZ_AP044698.1, read on the forward strand.
CATCTTCATCGTGTCCTGGACGTAGTTTAAGCCATAGGGGGTCTTTCATTGGCTCGCCTGATTTTTCAGCTTCAAGGATTTTCTCATTTAATCCAGCAATGTTTCGCACACCCGCGGCTGCCATAAGCTCATAACGTCGATCCATTTCTTTAACACACCAACGTAAGGCGTTAGCCGCCTCGTTCATATCAGTAACAACCGGTGTTAATAAGTGTGGTATACCTTCATAGATTGATAATTCAAGCATCTTTGGATCAATCATAATAAGGCGTAAATCATCTGGTGCTGATTTATAAAGCATACTGATAATCATAGCATTTACACCAACTGATTTACCTGAACCCGTCGTTCCTGCAACCAGTAGATGTGGCATTTTTGCAAGATTAGCTGTTTCAGGTGTGCCTGCAATGTCAACACCAAGCCCCATGGTCAAAGGTGAGCTTGATTCGATAAACTTTTTGTGTGCCAATACTTCTTTTAAACGTACCATTTCACGTTTTTGATTCGGTAGCTCAAGGCCTACATAGGGTTTGCCAGGAATCACTTCAACAACACGCACACGTGCCGCTGACAGAGAACGCGCCAAATCCTGAGCTAAACCACTTAATTTACTGACTTTAACGCCAGGGGCAAGCTCGACTTCAAAGCGAGTAATAACGGGACCTGGGTAACTGCCAACAACCTTAACTTGTACGCCAAAATCAGCCAGTTTTTCCTCAACCAATAACGCCATTTTTTGTAAGAACTCTTTAGAGATGAGCTCTTTTTTTGCTTCTGGGTCATCAAGTAGATCTAATGATGGTAGACCGGTAATTTTATCGGTTTTATTTTTAGGTTTTTTAGGTTTTGATGACTTACTTATAGGGGCAGGTAAAGGGATGTCATCGATCTCAGTTAACACCTCATCATCAAGCGCTTTTGTCAGTGATTTTGGTGTAAATTCATCATCAAAAGGCTCAAAGGAGATATCGTGATCATCTATGCGTTGATTGATGCCTGGATCATTGTAGTTTAAGTGCTCAAGTGTGTCATGCTCAGCAATAAAATTATCTTGCTGTTGTTGATGTGCTTGCTCTTTTTTAGCATTTTTTGCTCGTAATTTTTGCTCTTTTAACTGTGCCTTTTCATCCTTTCTTTGCTCTTTGAGCGCTTCTTTTTGTGCTTTGCGTTCAGCGCGTTGTAGTGCCTTTTGCTCTTTTTCTTCGTCAGAGCTTGTGAAAAAGTCTTTTATCGTCATTACAATAAAACGAATAAGTGCGGCAAGTGAGCGAATCCAAAAACCACCTGAGAACAAAGTTAACCCTAATGCAAAAGCAACGATAAGCACCAAAATGCTACCAGCAGTACTAAGGTATAAAATGGCATATTTAGCGACTTCTTGTCCTAGAATGCCGCCAGCGCCTTCAGGCATGTAGACACTAAAAACAGACAATGCAATTTGTGCAAGTCCACTGCCTGCAAAGATGAGTAAAATAGCACCGGCAAAGCGCATAAGCATCAGCAGAATACTACTTTCAGCAAATGTTTTACGCTCCAGGAAAAGCTGCCAGATGCCATAGACCAATAAAAAGGGGATCAAAAAACCAAAGACGCCACAAATGCTTAAGATAATGTTGGCAGTATAAGCACCGACAATACCTGCGTAGTTATAGACTTTATCTTGTGATTGGGCAATCGTCCAGCCTGGGTCATTACTGTTATATGAAAAAAGCGATAACAATAAAAACAAGGCAATTGCACCCATCAATACAAGCCAAGTAATCCGTAAGCGATCAACCAACAGTGGATGAAGCACCCTTTTAACGGTTGCTTGATTGGCAGATTGTTTTGCTGTTTTAGTTGTTTTGTCGGCTCTAGTTCTCCTAGAACCCGCTTTTTGTGATGTGTTTTTCTTACTTTTACGCAGCAGCGCCACTCTTGATTCCTCATATTCATTGAGATTAAACATTCTTATCATACCAAGGGCAAAACCAAGCAGGCAACTCGTTTTGCCAGAATGTTCATAGATTAACATTGTTCGCTCTTATCTGCTTGTCGCTTATGTCTTTTCTCAGGTAGAATGGCGCAAGTTCATTTGCTATTAAAAACTAACATAAGGAAACTTAAGATGAATAACGCATTTTATGACCATTTACGCCAAGGGATTAATGAAATCAAAGAAGCAGGCACTTACAAAGGTGAGCGTATTATCAACTCACCGCAATCTTCAGATATTACCCTTAAAAATGGTGCACATGTTATTAATTTCTGTGCGAATAATTATCTGGGACTTGCCGATAATAAGGATTTAGTGGAAACGGCTAAAAAAGCATTAGATCAATATGGCTATGGTGCGGCATCTGTACGCTTTATTTGTGGTACACAAACGCCGCATAGAGAGCTTGAAGATCTGATCAGTCAGTATCTGAAAATGGAAGAAACTATTGTGTTCCCATCATGCTTTGATGCCAATGGGGGAGTGTTTGAATCTATCTTGACTGCTGAGGATGCAGTGATTAGTGATGCATTAAATCACGCCAGTATTATCGATGGTGTGCGTTTATGTAAAGCGATGCGTTTTCGCTATAAAAACAATGATATGAGTGATCTTGAAGCACAATTGCAAGCAGCCGATGACAAAGGTGCACGCTTCAAACTAATCGTTACAGACGGTGTCTTCTCAATGGATGGTATTATTGCCAACTTACAAGGCGTGTGTGATTTAGCGGATAAGTACAATGCCATCGTGATGGTTGATGATTCGCATGCAACCGGCTTTATTGGTGAAAAAGGGCGTGGTACGCCAAGTTTTTGCGGTGTTGAAGGGCGTGTTGATATCATCACTAGCACTTTGGGTAAAGCGCTCGGTGGTGCCTCAGGTGGTTTTGTATCAGCGCGTGCGCCAATTGCTGAGATGTTAAAACAAAAAGCACGTCCTTATTTATTTTCAAATGCCTTAGCACCGATGATTGCAGCAACATCAATGGCAGCGATTAAATTGGCGATGAGCTCAGATGAAAGACGTGATGTGTTGCAACGCAATCAAAAACACTTCAGACAAAAAATGACTGCAGCAGGTTTTGACCTAATCCCTGGTGAGCATCCGATTATTCCGGTGATGTTATATGAAGAGAAAAAAGCCGCTGAAATGGCAGAGAAATTGCTACAAAAAGGCATTTATGTTATTGCGTTTTCGTACCCAGTGGTACCAAAAGGCTTAGCACGTATCCGTACACAGATGTCAGCAGCACATACGCTTGAGCAAATTGATAGAACAGTTCAAGCGTTTACTGAAGTCGGTAAAGAAATGGGAATTATCTAAATGCTAGAAGTGCAAGAAATGCAAAAGGTGCAAAAAACGATGAAAGCATTATCCAAGCTCAAAGCTGAGCCCGGTATTTGGATGACTGAGTTACCTATTCCTGATGTTGGGCATAATGATGTTTTGATCAAGGTCAAAAAAACAGCAATTTGTGGTACTGACTTGCATATTTATCTATGGGATGAATGGTCGCAAAAAACAATTCCGGTACCGATGGCGGTTGGACATGAATTTGTTGGTGAGATCGTGGCTTTAGGTTGTGAGGTGAAAGGATTTAAAATTGGTGATCGCGTTTCAGGTGAAGGGCATATTACCTGTGGATTTTGTCGCAATTGCCGTGCAGGCAAGCGTCATCTATGTCGCAATACTGTCGGTGTTGGTGTTAATCGCCAAGGTGCATTTGCTGAGTATTTAGCGATTCCTGCGGAGAATACTTTTAAAGTACCTGATTATGTCAGCGATGATATTGCCAGTATGTTTGATCCTTTTGGTAATGCCGTGCATACCGCGCTGTCCTTTGATCTTACTGGTGAAGATGTGCTGATTACTGGTGCCGGTCCGATTGGTATTATGGCAGTAGCGATTGCGCGTCATGTCGGTGCTAAACATATTGTGATTACTGATATTAATGATTACCGCTTAGAACTTGCAAGACAAATGGGGGCGAGTGTTGCCTTAAATGTCAAAGACTATAAAACAGCAACTGAGCAAGCTAATGCATTAAAAGAGACAATGAATGATCTTGGCATGACAGAGGGCTTTGATGTTGGCCTTGAGATGTCAGGTCATCAAGCCGCGATTAATGCGATGATTCAAACGATGAATAACGGCGGCAATATTGCGCTTTTAGGTATTGGTGGAGCTGAAGTCACCGTGCCATGGAATGAAATTGTTTTTAAAGGCTTGCACTTAAAAGGGATATATGGTCGTGAGATCTATGAAACTTGGTACAAGATGGCAAGCATGGTTGGCTCAGGCTTAAATGTAAACCCTGTGATTACCCACCAGTTTCACGTTGATGATTTCTTAGAAGGGTTTGAACTGATGAAATCAGGGCAGTGTGGTAAAGTTATTTTGAACTGGGCATAATGCTAACAATTTATCTCTTATATTTCTTGCCTTTTGCTTACTTTTATTATCGAATGTTCATCAATTTCTAGCGAAAACGATTAGAGGAACATATGAAAGTATTAAAAGGACAAGGTAGTGTCCTAACTATTGCCAGTTTGACTGAATTTGGTGAGCGCTATAGCTACTATGTGATTCAGTCATTACTCATCTTCTTTTTGATTCACAAATTTAATTTACCTGAGGCAAAGGGTGCTTCTCTTGTGGGGACGGTGCTTAGCATGGTATATATCTCAGCATTGGTTGGTGGGTATATCGCCGATAAACTCATCAGCTATTACCGTGCAGCAACGCTTGGTGTGGCGTTTATGATTGTTGGTAGCTTAGTGTTAGCCGTTGCAAGTTCTGAGAACTTACTTTTTCTGGGTCTTTCATTTATTTCAATTAGCACGGGATTGATTAAATCAAATATAAGCTCATTTATTGGACGCTTTTATGATAAGACCGATGCGACAGAAGGGCAGCGTGATTTTGGCTTTAATATCTTTTATGTTGGGATTAATTTAGGGGGCTTTGCGGCATTATTTGTCGCTTCTTACTTAAGTGAAACCTATGGCTTTGCCGCGCCCTTTTACTCAAGCCTAATCGTATCCATATTGGTATTGATTAATTTGATCATCGGTTTTTTTATTTTGGCAAAGCATATTAAAGAAGTGAGAATTAATTTAGCCATTGTTGCTAAAACCATTGTAATCTTGGCAGTGTATTTTGTGGTGGTCTTTCTGGTGTTGAAGAATCCAATCATTGCCAATGTTGCCATTACAGTTGCAGGATTGGGATGTTTTATTGTTATGCTTGTCTCAGCGCAAAAAAAATACTGGCGCAATGTCATCGTTGCTTTTATCTTTTTTGCCTTGTCCATTTTATATTGGGCATTGTTTTTTCAGATCTTTATTTCAGTGTTGTTGTTTATCTCAAAAGGTGTCAGCAATGACTTTTTTGGCTGGCGTATTTTGGATTCACAGTTTTTGAGCTTTGAGTCAGCAGGCGTGTTGATCTTTGGCTTCTTTATGGGGAAACTGTGGTTGTCATTAGAGCGCAAAGGCAAAGCGGTGCAGGATATTGATAAATTTAATATTGGTTTTATCTTACTAGCTGTTGTTTTCTTAGTTATTTGGGTTGGCATTGAGTTAACGCCTAAAGGTCAAGGCGTGCCAGCAATATACATGATCATCGCCTTTTTAATTATGGCAATCAGTGAGTTATCATTATCAGCGATTGGTTTGTCACTCATCACGAAGTTGGCACCGCCTAATTATGTCTCTTTATACATGGGAATCTGGTTGGTAACACTTGGTATTGGCGGCAAACTTGCCGGTGTTATTGCGCAGTGGGCGCCTGTGACTGGTGATATCCATCGTATAAAAGCAGGAATGTCAGCAGGTTTAGAGTTGTTTATCGTCTTAACTGTTGTTGGTGCTGTGTTGTGTTTATTGTTAAGACGATTTGTAATTGCTAAGAGATGAATCAAGAGTAAGTTGCGCTTTAATTTCCCCCTCATCCGTGCAGCTTAAGCTGCGCAAGCGATCCCACAAGGGGAGAGGTGCTAGCTTGAGCAACTTATTTATACATCGTTGCTAAGCGATAATTAGCTTTTTCTTGCCCCAAAAACAATAGAAAGTAATATTAGCAAGGTGCCGATACCCTGCACCAGTGTGATATGTTCACCTAAGAAAATAAAGGATAATGCCAGTGTTGAGATCGGCATTGCCGCAGTGACAAGACCTGCGGTACTGGCACTGACTTGATCACAACCCAAAAACCAGAAAAGATAAAAAAGTGCCGAGGCAATGGATACTAAGAATAATACAAAATAAGCATTGATGCTCAAGCTAAGTAACTCATGCCAGTTGGCGAAAAATAATAGCGGAATCATTGCAACTGCATTGATTAAGTTCATCAAAAATGCAGATTTAACCGCAGGTAATTGAGTGTTTTTAAATTTGCTAATGACATAATAAAGTGCCTCAGGAATCATTGCTAAGAAAATGATCACATCTCCAATAATTGATAAGGCTGAAAAGTCGTGATTTGACAGACTTGAGCCATTAATCGCAATTAACCCTATGGTAGCAAAGAGGATGCATAATGCTTTAAAGCGCGTAATGCGTTGGCGAAAAATAATAAAAGATAGAATAATAATCATCGCTGGCAATGTGCTGGTGATAAGTCCTGCCATACTGGCACTGGTGAATTGAATACCTGAGAGCATTAAGAGATTAAATAACATGCCTGCACATAAGGCTTGTGCAATCAGCACCAACCAGTCTTTTTTGCTAAGCGATGCAATACTATTACTTTGTGCATTGTTGGTTTTTTTGATAAAGGGAATACACGCCAAAAGGACAATACTGCCAACAATAAATCGTATTTCAAGCAAGGCAATAATCGATAAATTTGACACTAAAAACTTAGAGCCCGTGATGTTGATTCCTGTCACCATTTGCGCAATGATTAATGATAAAATACTCCACATAAATTCTCTCCCAATAATCATTGTAAGTGGTATTGTACATTTTAATGGTTTGAGTTGGTTCTATTACAAGCCCTTTGCCTCCTCATTTTAAAATGGGGAAACCAGTTGATAATTGGCAAAGTGCTTTAGAAAATAAGTATAAACCTCAAAAAGAGTGTAATGCTAGTGGTTATTATGATCTGGTGACATTTAATGGTGCCCAACTTTGACAGGTTGGCATCACCTCTAGTGTGTTGATATTGATATGTTGAGACAATGATGTCGTGAAATAAACAATCTCAGCAATATCATGCGCAAGCAATGGTTCAGTCTGATCATAAACTTGATTGGCCTTTTGCGTATCGCCTTTGAAGCGCACCACGGAAAACTCAGTTTGCGCAAGTCCCGGTTCAATATCAGTGACACGAATATTTTTGCCCTGAAGATCAGAGCGTAACGCACGCGAGAACTGCTGAACAAAAGCTTTGCTTGCGCAATAAACATGCCCGCCTGGGTACGGCCAATTGGCAGCGATTGAACCGATATTAACGATATGCCCATGATTGTTAGCAAGCATCAATGGCAATATGCGTTTGGTGACATATAACAGACCATTGATATTGGTGTTAATCATGGTTTCAAAATCAAGCTCATCAGCATCTGGAAAAGAGGATAAGCCGAGTGCTAACCCTGCATTATTGATTAAAATGCCAATATTTTTTATATGCTCAGGTAGTGTGCCAATGACTTGATCGATGGCATTTTTATCCGTGACATTCAGCTCAGCAATATGAATGGGGTATTCTTGGTTGAGGGTTTTAGCCAATGCTTGCAAATGACCAAAGCGGCGCGCGGTTAAAATGACTGGATAACCATTGGCATTGTATTTACGTGCCATTTCAGCACCGAAGCCTGAGCTCGCACCAGTGATGAAAACGACAGGTTTAATATTGTGAATAGATGATTTAGTAGATTTGTCATGCATGATATGTTGATCTTTGTTTGTCGATGAGTAGAGACAAAGTGTACGAAAAAAAAGTGCAACAATCATCCCTGAAGATCAGCTTTTTTGATACCATAGCAAGCATGAATCATTAGCTTTGTTTAGTCGTATTAATGCAGCTTGATAGTTTAGTAATTTTTAAAAGTCGCCCAGCGCGTGTCATTGGGTTTGTTGATAAGAAAGTTGAAATTCAATTAGAAGATGAAAAAACCATTAAATTGCCTGAGAAAAATTTGCTGTTATTGCACGATGGTGGCTTTAAGAAATTTGAGGTATTAAATACTGATTTAGGTGAAGGTGAGCTCATTGATGCTTGGAGTTTGTTGCAAGGCACTAAAACCAACTATGGTGAGTTAAGTGAGCTTATATATGGTGAGTATAATTGCTCTACAGTTTATGGTACTTGGCAGATTGTGCAAAAAGGACTTCATTTCTTCGCACATGAAGATGAAATTGGTGTTAATACGCCTGAGGCGGTAGATGGCATTATCAAACAAGCACAAGAAAAAGCACAAAAAGCACAAGCATTAGAAAACTTCATCATGCGCTTAAAGCAAAAAACATATGCCAAAGAAGATGAACCTTTTGTTAAAGAGCTTGCCTCATATGCTTTGGGGCAGTCTGCCGGATGTCGCTTTTTTAAATTGATTGACAAGGAAGAGACACCCGTTAATGCCCATGCATTGCTGCTTGATATCGGCTATTGGGATGAGTTTGTTAATCCTTATCCCATGCGTTTAGGTGCCGCTTTACAAGCGCCTGTTTTTGATTTGCCTGAAATGCAATCTCAGTCACGTGTTGATTTAACCCATTTAGCAAGTTATGCCATCGATGATGAAGACAGTCATGATCCAGATGATGCGATAAGTTTTGATGAAGCAACGCAAAAACTATGGGTGCATGTTGCTGATCCGGCAAGTTTAGTGGGTGTTGATGGTGAGATTGACAAAGAAGCACGCGCTCGAGGGAGCAATCTTTACTTACCTGAAGGCGTTATTCCGATGCTGCCGCATCAGATTACCGAGGACTTGGCACTTGGTCTTCACCCGACATCTCCGGCTTTATCCATTGGCTTTAAATTGATTGATGGTGAGATTAAAGATATCGAGATTGTATTATCAACTATCAAAGTAACAAGATTAAGCTACCAAGAAGCCGAGCATAAATTAACTGAGGCGCCATTTAGTGATTTTGTGCGTTTTTCTAATGAATTTAGTAGCTATCGTCAAGACCATGGCGCAGTTGAGCTGCAGTTTCCAGAGGTGAAGCTTAAATTGCGTGATAAGAAAGTCGAGATCATTCCTTTGGCAACATTACAAAGTCGCAATATCGTGCGCGATGCGATGTTAATGGCAGGTGTGGCAGTTGCCACCTTTGCTGATCAACATGAGATCCCGTTGCCGTTCTCAACGCAGCCTGAGCACGATTTAACCAAAGAAGAGCAAACACCTCAATTGACGTCACAAATGTTTGCCGTTAGAAGGCGCTTACAAAAAGGACAATACAAAAGTAGTGCTGATAGACATGCTGGCATGGGACTTAATGCCTATGTACAAGCAACTAGCCCATTAAGGCGCTATTTGGATATGGTGGTACACCAGCAATTAAGACGGTTTTTGAAGTCTGAAACTCTGTTTAGTGGTGAAGAGATTCTCATGCGCATTGGTGAAAGTGAATCAGGCATTAAAGCCGCGCGTCAAGCAGAAAGCTTAAGTAACAATCACTGGAAATGTGTCTATTTGATGCAAAACCCTAACTGGCAAGGTGAGGCGGTGGTGATCGAGAAACAGCAAGGCAATCGCGTCACGGTGTTTATTCCTGGTTTATCATTGATCAAGAAGCTAACATTGGCAGAGTCTGCAGAATTAGATGCAACGATTACAGTGACGCTAAGCGATGTCAAGCTTGCATCACAGGATATTTATTTTCGGGTTTAAAATATTTTTAGGGTAAGTTCTTTTTTGCCAATAATGCGACAAATCCTATAAATGGTTTCCAAGCTATAGGATGCTTTTGCCTTTAAAATTCGATTGGCTTGAGATTTACTCGTTCCTAGTTTTTCTGCTAAGCCTTCAAGGGTCAAACCTTGTGAATTTTTGTATTCCATAACATCACTGGCAAGCTCTTGACGAGCAATAATAGCTTGGCTTTCAATGGTTGCATCCACTTCAATTGCTACAATTTCTTCTTTTGAAAATAGTTCTTTTTTTAGGGTTTCTGAATCGATAAAATCATATTTACTCATTTTAGCCTCCAATTAAATCTTTAAGAATGCGTTTTGCCTTCTCGATATCTTTTGTCTGTGTTTTCTTGTTACCAGCCCATATGCAACGGTAAGTTTTGCCATCGAAATAAAAGTAGTAGATTCTAGTACCCGTTGGGGTTCTCAACTCTTTTAAATGTTTACTGCCTTGAATATCTTTTTTATAAGGTAAGCTTAGCTCATGTCTAAACATTCGTAGCAGGTCTATTACTTTGTAGGCTTTTATCAGCTCACTTTTGCTAAGTGCTTTAAGGTATTTAATTACCTCAACTTCAAGTTCAACCTTGTATTTATAATTCATTGACTATTTACCAAAAATAAACCAAAAGAATTGTGATTTATAATAGTCCCAAAATTGGTACTTTTCAATATTTTTATGAATGGGTAAATGTGTTATGATCCCACTTGTGAGAAAAATTAAAATAATATGCCTTAGAATATGAGATTCAATGATTCATTAACAAGCGTTATTAATGACGTACAAACAAAAGATCGTGCACGATTAATGATGCGTTTCACCGAGCTTGCCAAAGCGCATACTACGGATAATGATAAATGGCAAAAGCTTATAATGGATGCAGATCAATCCAAAGAAAAAGTTGCATTACGTCGTACCAACATGCCAAAAATCAACTATCCTGATTTACCGGTCAGCCAACGTGTTGATGAGATTAAAAAAGCCATTAGTGATAACCAAGTCGTCATTATTGCTGGTGAAACTGGCTCGGGTAAATCAACGCAATTACCCAAAATTTGCCTTGATTTGGGCTTAGGTGCTAAAGGTCTTGTTGGTCACACCCAACCAAGGCGTCTAGCAGCGCGATCAATTGCTAATCGTTTAAGTGAAGAAACCAATATGCCACTAGGACAAGGCATAGGTTTTAAAATTCGTTTTAGTGACCAAACCAATGATAATACCTTTATCAAAGTGATGACTGATGGCATTTTATTAGCGGAGATTCAAAAAGATAAATATCTCTCACAATATGAAGTCATTATTATTGATGAGGCGCATGAACGCAGTTTAAATATTGATTTTCTATTAGGGCATATTCATCAGATTTTAAAAAAACGTCCCGATTTAAAGCTTATTATCACTTCAGCGACGATTGATCAGGCGCGTTTTGCCGAGCATTTTAATGCGCCAATTATCGAAGTTTCAGGACGCACTTATCCCGTTGAGATTCGTTATCAAGATCCACTAGACTTTGATGATGAATTAACGCAAGCGGATCAAATTTTGCGTGCTGTGCATAGTTTATATCATGAAAAGCTAGGTGATATTTTGGTATTTTTGGCAACCGAGCGTGATATTCATGAAACGGCAGAGGTATTAAGGAAAGCGCAATTAAGGCACACCGAGATTTTGCCATTATTTGCGCGATTATCCAATGCCGATCAAGATAAGATATTTAATCCGCGTGGTGTTGGCAGACGCATTATTTTATCAACCAATGTCGCCGAGACTTCATTAACGGTGCCTGGTATTCGCTATGTGATTGATAGCGGCGATGTGCGTATTAGTCGTTATAGTTATCGCACTAAAGTGCAGCATTTGCCGATTGAGCCAGTTTCACAAGCCAGTGCTAATCAGCGTGCCGGACGTTGTGGACGCGTGGCTGATGGGATTTGTATTCGCCTTTATTCTGAAGAAGACTTTCTATCACGTACAGAATTTACCGATCCTGAGATTTTACGCACGAACTTAGCGTCAGTGATTTTACAAATGGAAACCTTGAGGCTTGGTAATATCGAGAAGTTTCCGTTTTTAGAGAAACCTGATTCGCGCATGGTTAAAGATGGATATCGCTTACTGCATGAAATAGGTGCATTGACTGAACACAGTAAAAAACATCACCTGCAAATCACGCCAATTGGGCGACAAATTGCCAAGTTTCCATTGGATCCACGCTTGGCGAGAATGCTTGTCAGTGGTGCAAAACTAGGTGTTTTGCGTGAGATATTGATTATTGTCAGCTTCTTAAGCATTCAAGATCCACGTGAGCGCCCGATACAATTTCAACAAAAATCAGATGAAATGCATAAACAGGATCATCATCAGGATTCCGATTTTCTGGGAGTGGTTAATTTATGGCAACGTTTTCATGCTGAAACCAAAGCTTTATCTCATCGCTTAACACGTGAGTATTGCAAAAAGAACTTCTTATCTCCTTTGCGGATGCGTGAATGGCGTGAGGTTTATTTTCAACTGTTGAATCTGGCGAAGACTTTTAAGTGGACAATCTCAGAAAGCGAATCAAGCTATGCACATGTTCATCAAGCGTTATTATCGGGATTGTTAGGTTATATCGGCTTTAATTATGAGCTCAAGGAATACTTAGGTGCTCGCGGCATGAAGTTTTATATATTTCCTGGATCATCGCAATTCAAACGCACGCCGAAATGGTTGTGTGCCGCTGAAATTACCGAAACGACGAAACTCTATGCGCGAATGATCGCTAAAATCGATCCTGCTTGGTTAGAGTCTATTGCTGAGCATTTAACCAAAAAGCATTATAGCGAGCCGCATTGGAGCCAAAAACGCAAAGCGGTGATGGCAAGCTTGCGTATTACGTTATATGGCTTGGATATTGTGGTTAATCGCAAGGTGCAATATGGTGACGTTGATCCACAAGTCTCACGTGAATTATTTATTCGCCATGCTTTGGTGTACGGTGAGTTTACGACAAATGCGCAATTTTTTCAAAAGAACTTGAGCCTTCTAGAAGAAGTTGAAGACTTGGAACATAAGGCACGCAAACGCGATATTGTCGTTGATGAAGAGACGTTATTTAGTTATTACGATAAATTGATTCCAGCGGATATTAACAATGGTGTAGTATTTGAAAAATGGTATCAATCCTTATCAAAGCTTGAGCGTGAGCAGTTGATCTTTGATAAAAAAAGCTTAATGCAGCATGACGCCGAAGCAGTGACAGACAACGCCTATCCTGATTTTTTTGATTTTGGTGGGTTTCAGTTACCTTTGAGTTATCATTTTGATCCAACGGCAAAAGATGATGGGGTAACGATGACCGTGCCATTAGTGCTGTTAGATCAAATCGATGCTAATCAATGTGACTGGCTTGTGCCAGGGTTGCTCGAGGAAAAAATTATTGCTTTGATGCGCGCACTACCTAAGAATATTCGTAAAGCCTGTGTGCCAGTACCACATTATGCACAAGCCGTCATTGAAGCGATTGATATTGATTTGAGCGCAAATTTCTATGATATTCTGGTGCGTCAATTGGTACGTATTACCGGTATTTCATTTGACTCAAGTGTTTGGCAGGATGCGGCAATTGAGGCGCATTTACATATGAACTACCGTGTGGTTGACCCACGAAATAAAATATTGGCTGAAGGGCGTGATTTAAGTATCATTCGTGAAGCGTTGCGTGGTGTAGAGCGCCCACAGGTGGCAGTTGCTAGAAAGAACAATACTACACTTTATCAAACGTGGGAATTTGGTGATATCGCATTAACGCGTGATGTGACTGAACACGGCATTAAGTTGAGCGTTTATCCTTGTATTGAGACACGTGATGATGGTGTGGTATTAACGCAAAAATCAACCCTGCTGGAAGCCGAAATCGCAACAAGGCTTGCAACACGTAAGCTATTGATGCTTGCCTGTTCACATATCAATCGCACGTTGGTTGAACGCATTGCGCATAAGAAGACCTTACATTTATTATTTAGTTTGATCAAAGAGACCAAATGGCAAGATGAGCTAATTGCCAAAGCTTATGATATTGCCTTTGCAATTGAAGAGAAACCTGTCGTGCGTTCGCGCGGGCAGTTTAATGCGATGTATGATTTAGGAAGAGGTCAGTTAGTATTGACGATTGAAAATCTATGTCATGATATGGAGACCTTGATGTTGAGTTATCAAAGCTTACATAAATTACTTAATCGCAAGAAGCTGCCTTTTGATTTGTTGGCACTTTACAAGGAAGTGTGTACTATTGTTGATGGTTTGGTCTATAAAGGCTTTATTATTAAAACGCCTTATCATTGGTTAAAACGAATCCCATTATATCTACAAGCGCTAAGCAATCGATTGGATAAGGCGCCAAGAGCGACAAAGCAGGATCGCCAATATCAAGTTGAGCAAGAGGAATTAACGCATTTGCTTAAACAAAAAATGCAGCAAAAAGGTGTGATTAATGCCGTTGAAATTGATGAGATCCATTGGTTGATGTATGAGCTATGGATCTCATGGTATAGTCAGGATATTAAAACCATTGAAACGGTCTCAACAACGCGATTGAAAAAAAGGATTCGAGCGTTATGACGATAGCAATTTAATAAAGCTATTAATGTGATATTGATCTAACCAAGAATTTCGCTTGATAAATTGCAGATGCTTAAAACCTTAGAAAAAGTCGTTGTTAAATGATACCATAGCGGTGCTATTTACAAGTGAAGATGAAGATAGATTAACGATGATAGAGAAATTTGACCCAAAAGCTGAGCAACCAGTGACTTTCACTCAAGCGGCTTTAGCGCATTTTAGGAACCATTTAGAGAAAACCCAATCGCTTGCCATCAAGATTGGTATTACTACAACAGGCTGTTCAGGCTTAGCATATGTTGTTGAGCCGGTTAAGGAAATCCCTGAAGGCTTTATTAAGATCGATGAAGAAGGTGTTTTGTTTTTTGTAGATCCTAAGGCGTTGCAATATGTCAATGGTCTTGAAATAGATCACGTCAAAAGAGAATTAGGTTTATCACAATTGGTTTATAATAACCCCAATGAGTCAGCGCGTTGTGGTTGTGGTGAGAGTTTCACCGTGCAACAAGAAGGGTTAAAAGAGTAATGAAAATGTCTGATGTTGCTATTTTACGTCGTGAAGTTGAAGTGACGACTGTTCCTTACGGTGAGAAAATGACTTTGCTACCAGGGCAAGAAGTGCTTGTAACGCAAGCAATGGGTGCAAGCTTCACGTTAAATGTGATGGGTAATCTGGTTTATCTTGATGGCAAAGATGCCGATGCGATTAATCGTGAAGTAGTACTTTTACCAAGTGATAAGGCCAATATTCAAGCGGGTGATGAAGTGAATCTTGATCTTCTATGGGATCAGCTGCGCACTGTTTATGATCCTGAGATTCCTGTAAACATTGTTGATTTAGGTCTGATCTATGATATTTCAACCACGCGTTTGGACAGTGGCAATTATCACATTGGTGTGCAAATGACATTAACTGCTCCAGGATGCGGTATGGGTCCTGTGTTGGTACAGGATGTTGAAGATAAGCTTAGACAATTTGCCAATGTAGAAAAGGCTGATGTGGTATTGGTGTTTGATCCGCCATGGAATTCTGAAATGATGACGGAAGAAGCAAAGCTTGAGCTTGGACTTTTTTAGGTTTAGTAAAGGACGTAAGCCATGATAAAGGTAGTATATCCTGGGACATTTGATCCTATTAGTTTAGGGCATATAGATTTAATTAAACGCGCGAGATCTTTATTTGATGAAGTGATTGTTGCTATTTCCACCGGTAATGGCAAATCAACTCTTTTTACTGAACAAGAGCGCTTTAAAATTACCTCTAAAGTTTTGTCTGACATGCCTAATGTGCGTGTTGTACGCCTACAAGGATTGATTGCTGACTTTATTGATGAAGTGGGTGCTAATGCCGTCATTCGCGGATTGCGCGCGGTCTCTGATTTTGATTATGAGTTTCAAATGGCAAATATTAATCGCCATTTAAATAAAAAATTTGAAACAATCTTTTTAACACCTGATGAAAAATATACGTGTTTATCATCAACGATGCTTCGTCAAGTTTCTAAAATTGATCCTCATCGTGTGGCTGACTATGTACACCCAGTGGTGTTAGATGCGCTATTAGAAAAAAGAAAGCGTCATAACTAAATTGGGCGTTTGGTTTAAGAAACCTTTTGACATATTTCAAGAAAGGCTTTAGCTGCTCGCGATAGCTCGACCTTTTTGTGGTAGATACAAGCACTATTAATATAGATAGGTGTATCGATAAGGGGCAACTCTTTAAGCTTATCTGACATCATGTCCTCAGTAATAATTGACCAGCCAAAGCCTGATTCAACCAGTCTTTTAATGATTTCCAACATATTAATGTTACTAAGCTCTGGTGAGTGTATTTTATGTTTATCCAGTAGGGTATGCAAAACCGTATGATGTCTATTCTCAGGTGCTGGAGAGAGCACAGGAATTTCATTTAAGCGCTCTACAATATCGCCATTTTGTTGCCAAAATGGATGATTTTTGGCAATAACAGCAATAACACGGCTTTTTTGCAGGAGATGGCAATCAATATTTTCAGGCATATTTTCTTTCATGGTGATTAAACCAATTTCGGCTTCCAGCGCGCTGACCTTTTCAATGATCGGTAATGAGTAGGTGGAGTCGAGTTTTATATTTACTTTGGGGTATTTAGATGTAAACACTTTAAGTATTTTTGGCAAAAAATGGAGCCCCATATGATAGTTGCAGCTAATGGTTAAATCACCGATAACATCGTCTTGGAAAAGTTGCATTTTATGCTCAAGGCTACTCCAGACTTGGATTAAATGATTAGCGTCAGGGATAAGGGCTTTGCCTGCGGTAGTGAGCTGAACCAAAGATCCGGTGCGATGAAATAGTTGATTATTCAACTGTGATTCCAATTGTGAGATGCGTTTGGTAATCGTTGGTTGTGTTAAAAATAACTTATCAGCCGCTGCAGTAAATGACTGGGTTTCAGCAACGGCTAAAAATGCGCGGATATTCTTCATTGATTCCATATTTGAATGACGTGCATTTATTTAATTCATTTTATCTATAGTGTAGCGCTTGTTAGAATAACGACATAATAAATTTTTGTTAAAGGTTGATTTGATGATTGTATTAATGATTTATTTAGTGGCAGGCATTGTCACGGGTATTTTATCTGCATGGGTAGGCGCAGGTGGTGGGGCTATCATCATTCCACTGATGTTAGTCGTCTGTAAATATCAAGGGATGTCAAATGCGACAGCCATTCATTTAGCGGTTTCAACATCATTGGCATTTATTATGATCAATGCACTTTATAATGCTTACAAACATTATAAACATGGGCATTTAGTGCTGACAATTCTCAAAAATGCGCTGCCAATGATCTTTATTGGTGCAATTTTAGGTACTATCATTAGTGAGTTTATGCCAGCAAGAGGCATTGAAGTTTTATTTGCAGTAGTGCTATTAGTGAGCCTCATTAAGACATTCCGTTTGAAGAAAGCACAAGTAAGTGAAGATATTGTGATGCCATCTAAAGGTTCATGTATTTTTCTGGGTGGCACAACAGGGTTACTATCTAGTATTGTTGGTATTGGTGGTTCAAGCATTGTTAATCCGTATATGAAACATTATCACTATCCAATGAAGAATTGTGCAGCAATGGCGGCAGCAACTGCTTTTCCAACGGGTTTAATCGCTACGATTACTATGCTAGTATCTAGTTATCATGCTGCGGGTATTCCTGCCTATAGCCTAGGGTATTTATACTTTCCTGCCTTTTGTGGATTATTAGTTGGCTCAGTTATCGGCACACCTATTGGTATTCGCATTGTTAAAAAATGTCCTGAAGTCATATCCTTATGGTTATTCAGGCTTATTTTAATCTATGTGATTATTGATATGTTGTGATATTCAAGGATCAAGTGTCTTAAAGTCTTCACAAACTACTTTACAGCGAAGCACTGCAAAATGATTCACGAGTTAATGACACCAATATTGAATCTTTATTTGAAAATATGTAAATACTTTCTACACTTAAGCTCAACAGGACACAGCGTAAATGGATGTCTTCTTATCAGCTAAAGTAGAGGTACAGGCTATGAAAAAAATAAATTTGACACTCTATATATCATTGTTTGGTTTTCTTTGTATGCCAGTATTTTCTCAAGGTGATCAAGTCAATCAAGTCAATCAAATCGGACAAAGTCGAGAAACACAAAAACATATTGATAAGTTATCACGTAGCATTGGTTTGGTAAAACAAGCTTATGTTGATGAATTAACTGATGAGGAGATTCTTGAAGGGGCGATTGATGGTATGTTGCAGTCGTTGGATCCGCACTCACGATTTTTGGATGATGATGATTTTGAAGATTTGCAAATGTCAGTGCATGGCGAGTTTGCTGGTCTTGGCATGCATGTGAGCGCTGAAAATGAACGCATCAAGGTCATCTCACCGATTGATGACACACCAGCACAGCGCGCAGGCGTCAAAGCGGGTGATTATATTATTAAAATCAATGATACCAGCGTTGCCGGTTTAACCTTGGATGAAGCCGTGAAAAAAATGCGTGGACAACCAGGAACTGAAGTCTCCATCACCTTGTTGCGACCTAAGGCCCCCAAGCCAATTAAATTGTCATTAATACGTGAAAATATCAAGCTAGACTCAGTTAAGTCTGAGATTGTGGCAGAAGACTATGGTTATTTAAGAATTAGCCAATTTCAAGGTAACACTGCCGAGGAGTTGAAAAAAAATATTGATAAACTGGTTAAGGAAAATGCGCATTTAAAAGGTTATGTGTTGGATTTACGTAATAACCCTGGTGGCCTCTTGGATGCCGCAGTAGCTGTTAGTGATACTTTTTTACAAGTGACACCTGCAAATCCCAAAAAGATTGTTTTTACCAAATCTCGCAATCCATTGGAGTCGATTACAAGTTATGCTGTGAGTAATGATTATATCCATGGCTTACCGATGGTTGTATTGGTGAATATGGGCTCTGCCTCAGCATCTGAAATTGTCGCCGGAGCGCTGCAGGATCACCAAAGAGCAGTCATTGTGGGGGTTAAAACATTTGGAAAAGGCTCTGTGCAAACGGTTATCCCTATTTCAGAAACCAATGCCGTTAAGTTAACAACGGCACGATACTACACACCTAATGGGATTGCGATTCAATCAAGAGGGGTGATTCCTGATGTGATTATTGAGGAAGAAGAAATTGATTTATTGGCAGATAATAGCAAAGATGATAAAGGTGATAGCAATGCGCTAGAGTTAGTTTTTGATGAAAGTAGTTTCGAGCATGCCATTGTTTCAAATAATGATATTCAAAAGGATAAAGCGACAAAAGAAGCACTGGCAAACTATAAGAAGGACTATAAAAACGCACAAAGTTTACTGCATAAAGATAAGCAGCTAGCGCAAGCTATTAGTATATTGAAAGTTTTAAATGCCATGAATAAAATGCCGTCAAATAATGCATTAGCGAATGCATAAAAGAAAGAATCTACAGAATAATGTCTATCAGCCATTCTAAAGTCTGACAACTATCGTTAAACTATCTTCAGGGTAAATTATCTGTGCTTGTGAGAGCACAGATACAATGACTATTCAAAATGATTAAAGATAATAAAAAGAACAATTTGGATGAGAGTCATCATGATATCGTGATCATTGGTGGTGGTGCTGTCGGCATGTTGATGGCATTGAGCTTAGCAAAGTTAGGTAAGCAAATCACACTCATTGAAAAGCTAGTCAGTGCTGAGCTAAGTAGAAGTGATAACAGATCAGTGGCCTTGTCGTATAGCTCAGTTTGTGTGTTAGAAACCTTAGGTATTTGGCAGAATATAAAAGCCGATGTTGAATATATCAAGCAGGTTCATGTATCCGATAAGGGGCAATATGCGCAGACTAATCTTTATGCTAAAGATGAAGGCTTAGCGTTTTTGGGCATTGTTGTTAAGATGAGGCATTTATTGCCAGCGTTGTATCAAGCGCTTATGAGTGAAAGCCATATAACACTCTACCAGGACTGTCAGGTACTTGATTTATTAGAACAGGAAACGTGTTTTAGTTTAGTGATTGAGAAAGGTGTCAACACCTCAGAGATAACGGCAGATTTAATTATTGCTGCGGATGGTGCGCAGTCCAAACTGCGTGAAAAAGCCGGTATTTTGGTGCGCAAACATGACTATCAGCAAAGTGCATTAGTATTTGATCTTGATCTGCAAAGAGCTCATAACAATATTGCTTATGAACGTTTTATTAATAATGGCGTCTTGGCGCTCTTACCTGTTGATAATCGACAAATGGCGTGTGTATGGAGCGTTGATCATGATAGAGTTGATTACTGGATGGCACAGTCAAAACAAACTATTTTAAAAGAAATTCAACGCCTTGTTGGTTATCGCTTAGGGCGTTTTATTGATGTGAGCGAGCTTAAAAGTTTTCCTTTGTCTCTTATTCGCGCACAAACGCTTTATCGCAAAAATGTATTGTTATTTGGTAATGCCTCACATTTCTTGCATCCGATTTCAGGGCAGGGGTTAAATCTTAGCGTTCGTGATATTGGTATAATGTATGATTTGCTTGCCAGTGATGATGCAACACTCACAGCTCAAAATATTGCTGATACATTAGCTAAATATCAAGAGGTCAGAGTGTTTGATCATAAGCGCACTGCACTGTTGACTCACTCTATGATTAATGTGTTTAGGCAAGATGCACTACCGGTTAAATTTGCTAGAGGTTTTGTGCTTCATTGCTTAGAGCGAGATCAGCATTTGAAGAGAGTCTTTAGTAAGCTAATGATGGGTAAATATAATCATGGTTCAACCTTAATGCGCTCAAAGCATGGGAAAAGTATCTTATGAAATATGATGTAATGGTTGTCGGTGGTGGCATGGCTGGTTTATCTTTAAGTTTAGGCTTGGTGCAAAACGGCTTTAAAGTTGCTCTAGTTGAAGTAGGACACATTGTAAAGTCATTTGATAAGAGTGCGGCACCTAAGCGTGTCAGTGCGATTAATGCAACTTCCCAAGGCTTATTAAATGAGCTTGGTGTCTGGCATAGCATCGCTAGTAGGCGTATCAATAACTATGTTGCCATGGATGTTTGGGATCAAAACTCAAGCGCACAGTTAAAACTCAAAGCCGAAGAGTGTTCGCTACAGAGTCTGGGTGCAATTGTTGAGAATGATTTGATTGTTGCGCAATTATATCAAGCGCTCATAAAACGAGATGTTGCCATTTTTGAACACTCAAAAGTCGCAACGTTGACTTCTCATGTATCACATACGGCAATAACACTTGATAATGGCAAAGAGCTTGAGGCAACTCTGATTGTTGGTGCAGATGGCGCTAATTCGTTTATTCGCCAGCAATATAATTTTGATTGTACTGTTAAACCCTATCAGCAACATGCCATTGTTGCCAATGTTAAAACGACAAAGCCGCATCAAAATATCGCTTATCAGCGCTTTTTGAAAAAGGGTGTGCTTGCACTTTTACCGCTTTGTGATCCTTATTTATGTTCTATTGTCTTTTCAGTTGCCAGTGATGAGCTTATAAAGCTTAATGCGATGGATGATAAGACCTTTAATGAATATCTTAGCATTACTGCTGAAGGCAAATTAGGTGAGCTGCAATTACAAAGTCAGCGTATGAGCTTTGAATTGATCGAACGCCATGTCGATAGTTACTATAAGCACGGCGTGGTGCTGATTGCTGATGCCGCACATACGATTCATCCCTTAGCGGGACAGGGCATTAACTTAGGCTTTGCTGATGTCCGCGCGTTGATTGAGATATTAACTGAAGCAAGCCATCTGCGACGCAATATTGCGGATATCAGTACGTTGGCAAAATATGCGCGTAAGCGTCAATTTGATAATCAGTTGATGATTCATGCAATGCAAGGATTAAAACAGCTTTTTTGTAATGACCACCCGTTGATTAAACCGTTAAGAGCTTTGGGTATGAATGCGGTAAATAACAGTAAGATATTAAAACGGTTTTTTATTGAGAATGCAACAGGGCTTTAATGAAGTGTGATTTTCTCAAGCTCACCCACTTCGACTGCTGTTTAGTGCATCGCTTCGACTTATGCTCAGGATACGGTGAGTACTTGTGGGTGAATATTTAGTCTTAGTCAAGAATCTTTATTGCAAATCAATACACCAAGTTTTAGAAGCTTGTTGAGCTAACCAACTTTGATAAGCATTTAAATTGGTTATATTCCAGTCAATATACTCCGAAACTTTATTAGCCAATTGAAAGGTAGAGTTTTTATAATGGTCTTTTTTTATATTAAACTCGCTACGACCTAACTCATCTTTATTAAGTAAAACCATATTCCCAAGTCTATCTTGTATGTCACCAACATTATCACCAAAATGTTCATTCCAGTATTGATCAGGGTTATAAGGGCATATATGCTCTAAAACCGTATTAGCATAGTTTATATTGTTACTTAGATATGCCTCTATTTCAGAAAGTAAGAATTTTATTTTTTTGGAGGATCGTCTGCTTGGCATTTTTTTATACTCAAAGCCACGAATAAACTCCTCATCTGATGGATATAACTTTTTAAACTCTAAGCTATTTTTAACATGACTAGCTCTTTTGTATTCTTTTGAAGATATTTTTATGGCAATTTGATTATATTGCTTCTCTTGTTCATTTGGTGATAAATTGCATGTAACATTATAGCGAATAGATAGAATGTAAATATATTTTGCTAACTTAATAAATTCACTATGATCAAAATTATGATAACCAGCCATAAGAATAGTAAAAGGCTGCTTAATCCCAAATAGTGAGAAACCCTCTAGATACTTTCTTAATTCTTTAATATCTTGTGATGAAATTTCATTATTCCACCATTCTTCATATGGTTTAAGTAATGAGGAATATATCGGAGCATATTTAGTTAATGAGGCTAAATATTTATAGGCATTCTCAGGTGTGTTGGCTATTTTTCTAACTGCAGAAAATAAATTATTTTTTGTAACAAGTTTATTCTGCATGTTATGATGATATCGCACAAAATCACTAAAATAACTCTCGCCAAGTTCATGAACTATGCCTGACCATTGTTCATCAAGTTCATTAAGCTCGGTATTATCAACATCATCATTACGTGTAATAACTGAAAAAATGTAGTTTTTAAGCAGGTCAGGAGTTGATAATTGAACGCCTCTGGCATTCAGAGTCTCAAAGACTTTATAAGCATTTAGCTCATCTTTAACAGCAATTTTTGTAAAAATCATTCCTGATGTTAATTCTTCAATGAACTGGGCTATCTCTTCTCCTGAGTTGCCAGTTTTTTTATCAAGGAAAAAATTAAACGCATTCAGCAAAAGCTTATTTGTATGTGTTTGCCCTCTACGGTTTTGTGCACTTAAATCATTACTTATCGAGCGATAAAACTGCCCATTATTTCGATTTAAGTAAAGCTTATTACTAATTCTTAAAGAAACAGGATTCTTATAACCTATAAATTGATTTCTTAATACCTCTAAGCGCTCATTATTTGCATCAACATCTATGCCACTTTCCGTTAGGTTTTTAATTTGACGCATTGCTGCTAAAACGAGTAATGAAATAGTAACGAGTCGTTGCTGACCATCAATAATTTCATATTCGTGATCACCTTTTTTTTGTAAAACAATATACCCCATATAATGGTATTTTTCTTGCTGCAAAGATTCTATATCAGACCATAAATCTTCCCATTGTTGCTGCCCCCAGGCATAATCCCTTTGAAATCTTGGTACAATATAGCTTGTTCCATTACCAATTAACTCTTGAAAGCTTTGGTTTGTTGGTTCCATAATCATAAAATTACTCATACATATTACCTCAGCAAATACACATTTTTTACACAATGATAAGTTGTGCTTTCATTATGTAATAATTCAAAAATAAGTTGAGCTTCAATTACTCCCCTCACCCGTGTGGCTTAAGCTGCACGAGCGATCCCGCAAAGGCAGAGGTACTAGCTGACGCAACTTATTCTTGATTCATTACTATGCCATATACATACCGCCATTGACGTGTATTGTTTGGCCTGCAATATAACGCGCACCTTCCGATGCTAAGAAAGTAACCGCATGCGCGATATCTTGAGGTTGTCCCAAGGTCTGTGCGGGGACTTGTGTGATAATGGCTTGTTTTTGCTCATCAGTAAGTTTATCGGTCATATCTGTTTGGATAAAGCCAGGTGCGACCACATTAACGGTGATATTGCGTGAGGCAACTTCTTGCGCCAATGACTTAGAAAAACCAATAACACCGGCTTTACTTGCGCAGTAGTTTGCTTGCCCTGGATTGCCTGATGTGCCAACCACTGAGCCAATTGTAATGATGCGACCCCAGCGCTTTTTCATCATATGACGAATTGCTGCCTTGGAAATATTAAAAACAGAGTCTAAGTTAGTGTGAATAACACTTAGCCAGTCCTCTTCGCTTAAACGCATCATGAGATTATCTTTAGTGATGCCGGCATTATTAACGATAATATCTGGATAGCCTGTGTTATCTTTCATCCAAGCGAAAGCTGCCTCAATACTCTGTGCTTCAGTCACATTCAGTTTAATGCCGTGACCTTTGCCATAGGTTTGTAATGTTTGAGTGATTTTCTCAGCCCCTGCATCAGAGGTTGCTGTGCCAATCACAGTCGCGCCTTTTTCAGCGAAATCTTTAGCGATAGCAGCACCAATTCCACGGCTTGCGCCGGTTACAAAAACTACTTTGTTTTCAAAATTGTCAAAACTCATTTTTTATCCTTTTATTTTGTATTGATATATTCAAATATTTTTTTAACATTACTTACCGCTCTCTGAGCAAGTGCCTTTATATAGAGGCCTAGACTGAGCTTAAGCCGACGTCAGTATATCGCCCCCTGAGCGTAAGTTGAGGGGGCTGAGCAAGTGTCTTTAACAGGACGCTTAGCCGACGTTAATATATCGCTCCCTGAGCGTAAGTCGAAGGGGGTTTTGGCCAAGTATCTTTAATATATTCATAGCCGTCATTTATTATTATGCTTTAACTTGCTCAAGTAGTTTATCCATTGCTTCAATCGTTGCGCTATCTTGATAATTAAGTTCTTTAACAATGCGCTTGTTTAATCCTGTTAATACCTTATTAGCGCCGCATTCAATAACATTATTGATGTCAAGCTCAGCCATTTTTTCAATGGTTTGCGTCCATTTAACAGGCGAGTACAGCTGTTTAACCAATGCTGTTTTAATGTCATTGATATCATGATGAGATTGGACGTCATAGTTGTGAATTACTTCTATGGCTGGCACTTTGATGGTGATCTTATCTAATGCTGTGGCAAATTTATCAGCTGCCTCTTTCATTAATGAGCAATGCGATGGCACGCTAACAGGAAGCAGTTGTGCGCGTTTTGCACCCATCTCTTTAGCGATTTCATTGGCTTTTTCAACGGCTTTTAACTCGCCTGAAATCACAACTTGTCCATGTGAGTTAAAATTAGCAGGCTCAACAATGCCAGCTGATCTTGCTGCATCACAGCACTTAATAACCTCTTCATTGCTTAATGCCAAAATAGCACTCATAGCGCATGCTTTATCAGTAATCGCTGATTGCATCAGTTGCCCACGTAAACGCACCAAACGTAGTGCATCAGCGAAATCAATGCTACCTGCAGCGCAAAGTGCGGAGTACTCACCAAGGCTGTGGCCTGCAAGTATTTCTGGGGTAATATTACTGTGATTGTTAAGCACACGCCAAATGGCAATGCTTGCAGCTAATAACGCCGGTTGTGTATATTCTGTTTGGTTAAGTTTGACTTCATTCTCTTGAGTGATTTGCCAAAGGTCAAAACCTAAAGCATCATTGGCTTCAGCAAAGGTTTCTTTAACTTCATTAAAACGGTTGTAATAATCACCTAACATCCCAAGCTTTTGTGAACCTTGACCTGGGAAAACGATTGCTGTTTTTGTCATATAAATCTTCCTAATTCGCTAATACTGCATATACCCATTACAAACTTATTTTTCTGTAAGTAACATCAAATAGTTTATGTGAGCATTGGGTTATCAAAGATGACACTATCCTAGTGAATTTTGCGCCAATCTTCAAAAGGTTTGTGATTGATTAGGCTAAATTATCTAAGCGATTGAGCAATTCAGGAGAATCAGAAAGTAAGGTGTGGAAGATTATGCTTTAAGCTTAGTAACAAGTACATCTTGTTTAGCATGATGAAGGACGGCATTTGCAGTCGATCCTAGGAAGAAGCGACCAAAGGCGCCACGCTGATGACTGCCAATGACGATAAGTCCATAGCCTTGTGAGTTAGCCGTTTCAGTGATCTCATCTGCGGCACTACCTGCTTGGAGATAACATTGACCTTTGAATTGATACTCGTTTGACCAATCATTAAGTTTTTGTTGCATATCTTCAGCAAGTTGTGATTGCACTTCTGGCACGATGCCATAAATGCCGGTAACAACGGTTGGATCACCTTGAACACAAATTGTTGAAACCGACGAGTCAAAAGCATGCGCGATTTCTTTGGTGAGAGTTGCAACTTGAGCACTGTCATCCTCAAGATCGGTAGCCAGTAGAATCTTGCCATAATTCATGACTTGATTTGGGTTATTCTCACGAATACGTACGGTTAAAACATCGCACTTGGCTTTATGCAACACACTGTTGGCTGTAGAACCTAGCAGCAGGTTTAAGCCATGACGTGCATGTGAGCCAATGATGATTAAATCACAATCATGTTCTTCAGCATAATGTGTGATTTCATAGTTTGGATTGCCTTGAGCAATATGAAACTCGGCATTAATGCCATCAAATTGCGGCTTGATCTCTTGTAATTTTTGCTTGGCATTCTCTTGCAAACTCTTTTGAAAATCCATTGCCGCAGGCACAAATTCAGCGGCATTATCAATAACGGTCATAACATCAAGCTTGAGTTTTAGCTTATGGGCAATAGCTTTAGCTGATGCAATAACGTGTTCAGTGTCTTCATAAATATTAACGGCAACAAGTGCTTTTTTGTATGTCATGGTGAGCTCCCTTATAAATGTTAACCATGGGTAAATGTTCCATGGACTTAGTTTATACCCATCACAAACCATTTTACAGAATTTTTTGCTTTGTATTTTGCGTGCTTTTGGCAAGTTGAATTTTGATAGTAGCGAATGCGTTAAGAAACAATGAATAGTTTCATTGTTTTAGCAAATGAGCGCCCAAAGACTCTGTCAAGGGCAACTATTACCTGCAATCCAACTTGCCAAAATCTTCATAAACTACTTTGCAACCAAACACCGCAAAATGATTTACGATGGGTATGACAATACTTTTTGCTAACCGCTAGCACGTTTATTGTGATTCATTTTTGTTGCTATTCAATTTATTGATGGGGCTATAAGTTTTTATAATTTTTGTTTACAAATAGTACAGGTTAGAATGCCATAATAACAGTGAACAATGAGAATGAATTATGAAAACAGTAATGCTTTTAGTGGTTACAATGGTCTGTATTGCTGGCGTATTAGCGTTGGCTTCTTTGAAAACTGAGACCCTTTTGCAACAAAAGTATATCGAGCGCGTTGTTTTTCAGAGTGATTTTGTGTGAGCCGTCAATACTATTGTCAATTGCAAAAGAACATAAAAGAACACATAAAAATATTGAACGCAAAATAATCATCTGTATAATGCCCTATGCGATTTTATCATTGATTAGATCAATCAATAAGTAGCTATGAGAATATTGTTAGGTATTTTTTGGATTCTCGGATCAAGTCCAAGAATGACCATGAATCGTCATATTCGGGTTTGACCTGAATGCCTACGATGACTAAAAAGTATTGTTTAGGTGCTTATTAAAAAAATAAAAAAAATAAAAAAATAAAACGACATAGAGTATATAGATGCAAGACACGGCAATTGACAAAGTAGCAGCAAAAACAAATCTAATGAATTTCTGTCAAAAAGACTTACAAGCATATTTTGCAAGTATTGATGAGAAGCCATTTCGTGCCAAGCAGGTGTTTAAATGGATTCACCAAAAGGGAGTGACGTCTTTTGATGATATGAGTGATTTAAGTAAAGCCTTGCGCCAGAAGTTGATGGGTGTGGCTGAAGTAGTAACCCCAAAAGTTGTATTAGATAAACCCTCAAATGATGGCACGCATAAGTGGCTTATTGATGTTGGTGGTAATCTTGTGGAAACCGTTTATATCCCAGAAGGCGCGCGCGGAACATTATGTGTTTCATCACAAGTGGGCTGTACGCTAAACTGCAGTTTCTGCTCAACTGGCAAGCAAGGTTTTAATCGCAATTTGACTGTGGCTGAGATCATTGGTCAAGTATGGACGGCAGTGCGTGCACTATCCAAGCAACAAGGTGAGCATGACAGGCAAGTAACCAATGTGGTGATGATGGGCATGGGTGAGCCATTGATGAACTTTGATGCTGTGGTTAGCGCAATGGATATTATGATGGATGATCTAGCCTATGGGTTATCAAAGCGTCGTGTGACATTAAGCACATCGGGTGTTGTGCCGCGTATTTATGATTTACTTGAGCAATCAGATGTATCATTAGCGGTGTCATTGCATGCGCCTAATGATGAGCTTCGCAATTTGCTGGTGCCGATTAATAAGAAATACAATATTGATGAGTTAATGGCAGCATGTAAGCTTTATGCGCAACGTGGACCACATAAGGAAATCACCTTTGAATATACGCTAATGGAGCATGTTAATGATGAACTTGAACATGCAAAAGAGCTAGTAACACTATTGAAGTCGAAACAGGTTCCGGCTAAGATCAACCTTATACCATTTAACCCATACCCTGGTACGCCATATAAAAAGCCCAGTAATAATCGAACGCATCGCTTCCAGCAGTATTTGATGGAAGCAGGCTTCGTGGCAACGATTAGGAAAACCAGAGGTGATGATATTGACGCAGCATGCGGTCAACTTGCAGGTAAAGTGCAGGACAAAACCAAGCGTCAGGCTCGATATCAACGTAGCTTAAGTGAGGCATAATGCTAAAAATAAGGAATACATTGGTCAAGGCAGGACTGTTTATATCAATTGCGATGATTGCAGGATGTGCAAGTAACTCTAAGCAATTACCAGATATTCCCGAAGCACCCACGGTTGATTATGCAAAAGCAGCCAAAATTAATGCTGAGTTGGCGGTGGTTTACGCGCAGCGTGAGATGCTTGATCGCGCGAAGGAGAAGCTCTTAAAAGCCAAGTCACAAGATGCTAATGTGCCAACAATCTATTATGCCGAAGGCTTATATTATCAAAATCTAGGCATGCCAGAGCTTGCTGCGCGTGCTTATGAAAAAGCATTACGCATGGCACCAGATGATTTCCAAGCCTATAATTTCTATGCGCAATTTCTATGTATGGATAAACACCAATATCAACAAGCTAATCATTTATTTCAGCGCTCGATTGTATTGCCAAAAAATATCAACTTGGCTGAGACTTTTACCCTTTATGGTCGTTGTTTGCTAGAGCAAGGTAACAGCAAACAAGCCAAGCACTATTTTGAGAAAGCGATAGATCAAGGGGCGGGAAGTACCTTGTCTTATTGGGAGCTTGCGCAACTTGAATATCATGAAAAAGACTATAAAGATGCACTTAGTATGGTTAATCGTTATATTGAACTAGCGGGTAAGACACAAGAAAATATCAAGCTTAAGATGGATATATTACAAGCCTTAGGTAATTACAATGAAGCGGCAACTTTGCGCTTGCAGCTGAGTTCTAAATTGTACGAGTAAGGTATCTAGATGATTCTATCGATGACTAAGCGTTTGTTTAGAACCAATCGCAGGCTGTGTGTTTATCATAATGAGATTGATCACAAACGTAAAACTTTACTTTTTTTGCATGGTATTACCGGAAGCGCGATTAACTGGCAGGCGCAATTTAGGAAGTTTTCACCTGAGTATAATATTGTGGCTTATGACTTATATGGTCATGGACAAAGTGGGCACCCTAAAAAAGTCATTGAATGTTCAATGGTGCAGAGTGTGCTTGATGCGCAAAGCGTGATTGAATATTTCAAGCTTGAAAATATAACGATTATTGCTTACGGCTATAGTGCATTGATTAGTTTGCTATTATGTGAGAAATATCCGAAGTTGATTCAAAAACAATTATTGATTAATCCAATACCTTATGAGCAATTAACTGATGTGCCGTGGTATTTACAATGGCCATTTTCATGGGGCTATCGTTTTTTTCGTTTAAACGAAGCGCAAGTTAAGTCACAAGGCAATAATAGCGCTAGCTTGCCACGGTTATGGGTGATTAGAGCATATTACCAAGCATTGTTAAGCTTGCCTGCTTTGGATATACACCCAAGTAAATTACGCATTAAAACCATGGTGTTGCGCTCAGTAAAATATCTGCCAGCCAAGCGTGAGAGAGTTGATAACTTCTACAAGGTATTTTATCGCGCACGTGTTAAACCGCTTGAAAGTATTTCACCTTTTCCAATGCGCCAATCGAAAACACGCGTTAACCATTTCTTGGGGCAGACGATTGATGAGTTAAATATTCATGCCTTTCGCAATCTGGTTTTTGAAGGAGCAGGTGTTAGAGGAATTGCCTATAGTGGTGCGATTACTGCACTTGAATCATTGGGTGTGCTGAAAAATATTCATCGTTTTGCAGGCACTTCAGCCGGTGCAATTTATGCTATTTTGTTAGCCGTTGGTTTTAATGCTAAAGATGTTGAAGAAATTGTAAGCCAACTGGATTATCGATTATTTATGGATGCTAGTCGCAATTTTATCAGTAATTCAACACGTTTAATTACTGATTTTGGCTGGTATAAGGGGGATTTCTTTATCAATCATATGGCTGAGCTTATTGAGCGTAAACTCGGTGATGGCTTTATTGATTTTGCAACCCTTAAACAATTAACAAGTAATGATTTATATATTATTGGCACTAACCTTACCAAGGAATGTGCTGAAATTTATAGCGCTGAGACAACGCCAACGATGCAAGTGGTCGAAGCGCTTAGAATCTCGACATGTATTCCTATGCTATTTCGCGCAGTTAAGCGCAAAGATGGCAAAGAAGAAAACATTCTGGTTGATGGAGGTCTGATTTGGAACTGCCCGTTAGAGCTATTTGATGATAAAAAGTATATGCACAATACGCTTAATGCCTTATATGGTCGCAGCACAAATGATGAAGTGTTTAATACCGAGACTTTAGGCTTTCGTTTGGATCCTAAAGAAGACCCATTAAAGCAAATGCGCAAAGGTTCACAAGGTTTTCATAAGATAGGGCATATCTTTGAATTTACGCGTGAGTTTATGAAGTTTTATTCATTAGCTTCGTTAAAACGTCATTTAGAGCCAAGCAATTGGAATCGTGTCGTTTTCGTAGATACTTTGGGTATTATGGGCACGGATTTTGAGATCAGCCAAGAGGAAATTTATCAATTAATAGAGCAAGGAAAAACAGGTGTATATCAACACTTCGCTTGGCGAATGAGTGAAAATGGGGTAAAGTTCCCGCAGTAATTGAATTTATTCTACGAAGTACATAAAAATGCGTAATCAAAATAAGCAAAGTAAACAAAATAAGCAAAATAATCGAAATCCTAAATCAAATAATAATCATAAAGACAAGCTGCAAAAACTCTTAGCATTAGCAGGTCTTGGTTCAAGGCGTAAGATGGAAGAGAAAATTCTCGCAGGACGCGTGAGTGTGAATGGTAAGGTGGCACAAATCGGAGATCGTGCGTCATTTGATGATAAGATCATTGTTGACGGCAAGCCATTGCGTAATCAAGCAGTTGTTTTATCTCGTCCTCGAGTGGTTATCTATAACAAACCAGATGGTGAGATTTGCACAAAAAGCGATCCTGAAGGGCGTAAAACAGTATTTGATGCGTTGCCAAGGTTGAAAATTGGGCGTTGGATTATGGTGGGGCGATTAGATATTAACACCACAGGCTTATTATTGTTTACCACTGATGGCGAGCTTGCCAATCGTTTAATGCATCCATCATATGAAGTTGAGCGTGAATATGCCGTGCGTCTTTTTGGTGATATTGAAGACAGTGTCATTGAGCAGCTTAAAATGGGGATTATGCTTGACGATGGTGAGGCTAAGTTCAGTAGTGTGCGCTTTGTTGGCGGCGAGGGCATGAATAAATGGTATCATGTGACCTTGTCAGAAGGTCGAAACCGTGAAGTAAGACGGATGTTTGAAGCCGTTGGTGTGCAAGTAAGCCGCCTAACACGTGTGCGCTATGGCAATACCACTTTACCAAGGTATTTAAGTGCAGGTAAATCAGAAGAGCTAAGCCCACAGGATGTTAATGCTTTACGTCAAAGTGTTAAGATGAAACGTTTTTATTTCCCTAAGAGCCTATTGGATAAATTAGATCGTAAGCGTTAATAATGAATCAAGCAACCCTGCCGGAATTAAATTCAGATGAGCGTTTGCGTGCGGCAGAAATGTATGCTCATATTGCCAAGGTCATTGCTAACAATAAAGCACCCATTAGTTTTAAGCGCTTTATGCAAGAAGCACTATATGCGCCAAACTTAGGGTATTATACGGCGAATAAACCAAAGCTTGGTGAGTCAGGTGATTTTATGACAGCACCGATGAGCTCAAGCCTTTTTGGGCAAACCTTTGCCTTACAATTTGCAGATATCTTGCCAAAGTTGGGTGAGAAACCTGTCATTATTGAGTTTGGTGCAGGCACGGGAAAGTTTGCTTTGGATTGTTTACAAAAGCTTGATTCTCTTAATGCTTTGCCTCATGCCTATTATATTATTGAAGTCAGTCCAGATTTGAAGCTTGAACAACAGCGTTTATTAAAGTCATTAGGCGAATACTACAACCATATTCATTGGTTGGATAAATTGCCCACAGAAAAGCTTAATGCGATTGTCTTTGCCAATGAGGTGATTGATGCCATGCCGATTGAGTTGATCTGTATTAAGGAGAAAGTACCAAAACGGATGATGGTCGATTACCAACAAGATCAATTTATTTGGTGTGATGAAGAGATTACTGATCGATTATTAACAACAGCGATTAACCGTTTACCTTTAGAAAATTTGCTATCTATCAATGATTATCAAACAGAAATTAATCTATGGATTGAGCCGTGGTTAACATCAATTCATGATGTATTAAATCGAGGTGTGGTTTTTATCTGTGATTATGGCTATCAGCGTGATTTATATTATAGTAGTACGCGTAGTAAAGGCACATTACAATGTTATTTCAAGCATCATGTGCATGAGAATCCATTGATTTATACTGGTGTGCAAGATATTACCGCACATGTTGATTTTACCGCTGTTGCTGAATGTGCTGAAAGCCTTGGCTTTGTGCTTGATGGTTTTGCCACACAGGGCAGTTTTTTAAGCCAAGCTGGGATTATGGATGCTTATGAAAAGCAGCAAACAGAGTTAAATGAAAAAGAAACGTTACGATTAAATCAAGAATTGAAATTACTGACACTGAGCACTGAGTTAGCTGAGAATTTTAAGGTTATGACATTGTCAGTTGGTTATGATGACGTGATTGAGGCATTTGATGATATTGATATGAGTTATTTATTGTGAAAGATGTAAAATATATAAAAGTTAAAGGAGTTATAAATTGTTTAAAGAAAATGCACTGACACCTGGGCATATTTTTAGAGCGTATGATATTCGTGGGACATATCCGGAAGATCTAAATGAGCATGTTGTTTTTAACATCGGTGTGGCATTCGCGCAACAAGCACGTGCCCAAGGTGAACAGAAGGTCTTTATTGCGCGTGATGGTCGTTTATCGGGACCTACTTTATTAAAGTCACTCGCGGAAGGTTTGCAAGCCGGAGGATGCGATGTGATTGATGTCGGAGCAGTGCCGACACCTGTGCTTTATTTTGCTGCGAAAATCCAAGGCAATGGCACAGGGATTATGTTGACAGGTAGTCACAATCCCGCGAATTACAACGGTCTTAAAATGATGATTGGCGGACACACCTTAGCACAAGATGATATTCAAGTGTTGAAACAAATCATTATAAAGGGTGAAGCAAAAGACGATAGAGTGGGTGCTTATCAATCACTTACGATTGATGATACATATATTGACTATATTGCCAAACAAGAAAAGCTCGCTAAACCGTTAAAAATTGTGATTGATGCGGGTAATGGCATCACAGGTGAGATCGCACCTAAGTTATTTAGAAAACTAGGATGTGAAGTCATTGAACTATTTTGTGAGGTTGATGGTACATTCCCAAATCATCATCCGGATCCAAGTAAACCTGCTAATTTAAAAGACCTTATTGCTGCGGTTAAAGCACATAATGCCGATGTTGGTTTGGCATTTGACGGCGATGGTGATCGCTTAGGTGTCATTACTCCAAAAGGTGAGAATATCTTCCCAGATCGACAGCTGATGCTTTATGCTGAAGATGTATTAAAAACGCATTCGCAAGCAACGATTTTATTTGATGTTAAATGCACTAAGAATTTGGCAAGCTTTGTTGAGAGCCTAGGTGGTAAACCGATTATGTCACAAACAGGACATGCATTGATTAAAAAGAAGATCAAAGAAACCGGTGCTGAGCTTGCCGGTGAGATGAGTGGGCATACGTTCTTTAATGATCGCTGGCTTGGCTTTGATGATGGGTTATACACAGGGGTTAGATTATTAGATATTCTGGCAAATAGTGATGAGTCTCTAGATCAGATTTTTGCACGTATTCCACAGAGTATTAATACGCCTGAGATCAATATTGAAGTCACAGAAGAGCAAAAATTTGCTGTAGTCGATAGCTTAATAAAACAAGCAGAAGCAAAATTTAATAATGAAAAAGTCATTACCATTGATGGTGTGCGTGTTGAGTTTAAAGACGGCTGGGGATTGGTTCGCGCATCTAACACCACACCATGCTTAGTCTTGCGATTTGAAGCTGATAACGAAGCAGCGCTAGCGCGGATTAAAGATGACTTTAGCCAATGGGTTGAGTCGGTTATAAATGCTTGTACAATTTAAAAGGCTCATACCATTAAAGAGACTATTTTAGTTTTTGCTTTTTACGTTTTCGCTCCATTTTGAATGCAATGTATGCACCCACTACAACACAAGTTGAGATAATCGCAATCATCAATGTGGCTAATGCATTAATCTCAGGTGTAGGACCATTTTTAACGGTTGAGTAAATATACATTGGCAAAGTAGGATCACTGCTACCGGCGACAAATTCAGTAATCACCAAATCATCAATCGATAGCGTAAATGCCAATAAAAATGAGGCAATCAATGAAGGAATGATCTGTGGTAAAGTAATCTGAAAGAAAATCTTAGCTGGTTTAGCACCCAAATCCATCGCTGCTTCTTCAATAGAGCGATCAGCGCTCGCAATACGCGCTTGCATGACAATCGTGACATAGGCAGTACAAAAGGTAATGTGTGCTATGATAATTGTCATCATACCGCGACCATGTGGCCAACCGATGAGGTTCTGTAAAGAGGTAAACATCAACAAAAGTGAGACCCCAAGCACAATATCTGGCAATACAAGTGGTGTAATGACCATACCATACAGGAAGTTTTTGCTTCTGAAATAATTAAAGCGTGTCATGATATAAGCAACCATCGTACCTAGTACCGTCGCGCATAATGAGGCAATAAGGGCAACTTGTAAGCTGATTAAAGCAGCACTAATAATGTCACTATCTTGAAAAAGCTCCCTATACCAATCCAGAGTAAATCCACCCCATAAGTTAATGATTTGAGAGTTACTAAATGAAAAAAGGATAAGAATCACTAAGGGAATATATAGAAATATCAAGCCGATAATAAGCATTACTTTACTGTATGAAAAAAAAGAGGAAATACGCATTATAGACTCCCTGATGCTTTTGCCTGACGTTGTTGGATTTTTTGCATCCAAATCACAGGAATAACCAAGATAATCAACAGAATAACTGACATCGCCGCTGACATTCCCCAGTTGTTAGCAGTAAAGAACTGCTCCCAAATAACACTACCGATCATGACACTATTTAGTCCACCCATGATCTGTGGCACGACGACTTCGCCAACAGCGGGGATGAATACCAATAAGCTTCCTGCAATAAGTCCTGGCATCGACAGTGGTAAGGTGACTTTAAAAAATGTCTTTATCGGGGTGGCACCAAGATCAGCAGCCGCATCATTTAAAATAGGGTCAAGTTTAATGAGTGTGGCATATAGGGGTAATACCAAAAAGGGCAGATAGCAATAAACCATGCCTAAATACATTGAGAAGTTATTATATAGCAATGCCATGCTTGGTAAGCCTAACTTCATCAAAAAGACATTGAGTTGATGATTGCCTAATAATGTCACCCATGCATAGGTACGTAGTAAAAATGACGTCCAATAGGGAATGATAATCATGATAAGGAAAATCAGCTGAACATTTTTGCGTTTGATGCGTGATAGTGCCATCGGATAGCCGATTAAAATACATAGGATCGTTGTAAAAAACGCAACACTGACTGAGTCAAATAGGGCAATAAATACTAAGTTAGAACTTAGCGTTTGCATATAGTTACTTAGGTGTAAAATAATATGCAAAGTATGATCAGTGTACTGCAAAATAGCGGTGAAGGGGGGGGTGCCATCCGCAGGTAACGTGAAGCTTATTGTTAAAACAAACAAAAAAGGAATAAGCAAAAACACCATAAACCATAGCATCGGCACCAAAATAACAAAGCGATTTTGCCATTTATGCACAAAATGAGGATCAATATTATGAAGCCATTTCATGAGTACAACACCATTATGCTCTCAGGTTCCCATGTCAGATAAACCGTATCCTCCCAAGTTGGGTGATCAGCATTACGCTCAACGTTAAAGTCTGTTGCAGTGATACGTTTGCCTGTTGCACTTTCAACGTGATACGTGGATAAACCACCCATATAAGCAATGTCTTTGACTTTGCCAACGATCGTATTTACCGGACGGTTTGGATTATAACCCTCTGGTGGCGTTTTCGATATCGATATTTTTTCCGGTCTGAGTCCAACCCAGATTTGTTGAGCTTCAACACCATCAATGCGACGATCGAGTTTGAATGAGCACTTTGTCTCATCGGAGTCAATCACACTTGAGTCATCATTGATTTCACTAATCGCACCCTCAAAAATTGCACTTTTACCTATGAAGTTGGCAACAAAGCGAGTTTTCGGAAATTCATAGACTTCTTGTGGAGGACTGACTTGCTCAAGCCACCCTTCAGACATAATACCAATGCGTGACGCCATCGTCATTGCTTCTTCTTGATCATGTGTGACCATGATAAACGTGCTACCGGTTTGCTCTTGAATATCCACTAATTCAAACTTCATTTGATCGCGTAAGTTTTTATCTAATGCTGATAATGGTTCATCTAACAAAATAAGCTTAGGTCGTTTTGCTAAACAGCGTGCTAATGCTGCGCGTTGACGCTGACCACCAGATAGTTGATGGGGTTTACGTTTGGCTAAATGCTCCATCTTGATAATCTTAAGGGCAGATGCCGTGCGCTTAACTATCTCATCTTTGGGCAGTTTGTCTTGTTTTAAACCAAACATAATATTCTGTTCAATGGTCATGTGTGGAAATAAGGCATAAGATTGAAACATCATATTAATTGGTCGATTATAGGGTGGAATATGGGTCATATCCACGCCATCAATTAATATTTTTCCATCGGTGGGTTGTTCAAACCCAGCCAGAAGTCTCAGCAAAGTACTTTTACCACTACCTGAGCTACCAAGCAGTGCAAAAAATTCTTTTGGGTAAATATCTAAAGAAATACCATCAACAGCAGTATGACCATCATCAAAACGTTTCACTAAGTTACGAATGCTAATGAGTGGTTTTTTGTTATTAGTTATTCTCTCCATCGGGCATAAATCCCCCATCTGTTAGCCATGTTAAAAAATCAGGCTATAGGATAAAGGGGTTTTTATGAAATAGAAAGCAAGAAATTCTGTAAAATGATTTGTGGTGGGTATAGTAGGGGCGTATTGCATACGCCTTATTGACAAAAAATGTTGGGCGTATTGCATACGTCCTATTGACACAACATCTTAAAAGATTCTGTCCTGATGTCTAAAGATTAATGATACTACCTTAAGAAGTAGCCTGTAAATATAGGCCTTACAACGAACTTAAATCTACCATCCCTGACAAAATGGATTGCCACGCATCCATGCTCGCAATGACATCCTATGACTTGTCATCCGTAAGGCAAGATGGCGTGAGGATCCAGTGCGAAGCTGCCATGGATGGTTAGTGATCCTGCTAAAGGTAATGCCATTAGTCTAAAGATAGATCGAATTTAACTTGATTATAGGTTTTGACCTATATAAAATGTGAGCTATAATTTAAAGAAGGAAGTATTTATGTGGTCAGTTATAACAACTGATTTGTTTGATGGTTGGTATGATGCACTAGATGACACCGATAGAAGCAACGTCTTAGCTTCTATGATTGTATTACAAGAAAGGGGTCCAGCACTTTCTAGACCATATGCTGACACCATTAAAGGCTCAAACCACAAAAATATGAAAGAGCTAAGAGTCCAAAGTAAAGGTAAGCCAATACGTATATTTTTTGCTTTTGACCCAAAACGAAACGCTATTTTATTATGTGCTGGAAATAAAACAGGTAAAGATAAAAGATTTTATGAAGTTATGATACCCATTGCAGATAAAGAATTTACGCTTTATTTGACTAAAAATAAAACGCAGGAGTAAGACATGGCTAGAACACTAAAACAGATACTTGCTCAAGAAAATGAAAAAGTTGTCACAAACGCCAAACAAAAGGCAGAGGCTATACTTTTGGATATACATTTATCTGAGCTTAGAGAAAAAGTAAATAAAACACAGGTTGAATTAGCTAATATACTAGGTATTAAACAGCCAACAGTTGCGGAGATGGAAAAGCCTGGGCGTGATTTAAAGCTATCTTCATTAAAAAAATATATTGAAGCTACTGGCGGAAAGTTAAGATTAGATATTGAACTTCCAGACGGCACACACTATGGCTTTTCTGTTTGAAACTAGGGCTAATTCAACTGATTTACTTTTAAACGCTTGTGTGTAGCGAGATTTTGCCATTTTTTGCTCCTCATTCTGGTGGACTCATTGTCCCAAATTGAGGGGTGTATCATTATTCTAAATGATGATTCTTATTGATCTGTGCGATGATCTTATCTTCTTCTTTCCAACGTTCGATCAATGCACGGCGATCTTTAGCAAGATAAGTATAAACCACAGGAACAACGAAAAGGGTGAAAAGCGTACCAATCGTCATGCCCGATGCAATCACAATACCGATAGATTGGCGACTTACAGCGCCGGCTCCTGTGGCAATGACAAGTGGAATAACACCAACCACCATCGCAGCCGTTGTCATCAGAATGGGACGCAAACGAAGAGCAGCTGATTTTAGAATTGCTTCTACCTTGCTATAGCCTTCTTCTTGCAGTTTATTGGCAAACTCTACTAACAAGATCCCGTGTTTACTAATCAGACCAATTAAGGTGATCAAACCAACTTGCGTGTAGATGTTAATAGATGCATAGCCTAAATTAAACAATTGCCCTAGATACAGTGGAATTAACGCACCACAAATCGACATCGGTACACTGATTAAGATAATCAATGGGTCTCTAAAGCTTTCAAACTGTGCCGCAAGCATTAAGAAGATAACAATCAGTGCAAATAAGAAGGCAATAGCCATTTGGTTGCTGTTTTC
Organism: Cysteiniphilum sp. GTC20157; assembly: GCF_055396795.1. Taxonomy (NCBI): domain Bacteria; kingdom Pseudomonadati; phylum Pseudomonadota; class Gammaproteobacteria; order Thiotrichales; family Fastidiosibacteraceae; genus Cysteiniphilum; species Cysteiniphilum sp. GTC20157. Next base: position 729,337 of record NZ_AP044698.1, read on the forward strand.
TAAGAACTGACGCGCGGAACCGGCGTAATCATGCGTATAACCTTGAGGTAATTCTGTTTTAGCAAGGTTTTGCATATATTCAATGGCTTGACCTTGGCTAACGCCCGGTGTAGTTACTGCATTAATGGTTGCTGAGTTTAATTGTTGGAAACGGTTTAAACTCAATGGCACACTTTGTGTTTTAAATGTCACAATAGCTGACAATGGAATCAGCTTACCATTTGTGGTGGTAATGCGAATTTGTCCAAGCTGTTCTTTGGTTAACTTAAGATGATCAGCAAGCTCAGGAATGACCTGATAGCTATAACCAAGCATGCTAAAGTAGTTAACGTAACCACCAGAGTAAGCATAACCAAGGGCTTGGGCGATTTGCTGCATGCTGATACCTAAAGAGGCAGCCTTTTCGCGGTCAATTTTCACAATCATTTGCGGGTTGTCAAATTGTAGATCACTTTGGGCAAAGACAAATAGTCCACTTGACATCATCTTCTTGATGACATCATTGGCAATGGCGTAGATGCCTGGGTAGCTATTGACCGATTGAATGACAAACTGCATTGGTGGGCCAAATGAAATACCCGGTAACGATGGCATTTCAAAAGTGTAGATCTGTGAACCTGCGACATTATTGACAAGGTTTTGTAGTATTGGTTTTATTTCCATTTGTGTTTCTTTACGCTCACTCCATGGTTTTAAGACGACACCGCCAAAACTGCTATTACTTTGTGGATAGCCATTAACAACAAAGGTCGACTCAACACCTGGTAAGCTTTGCATATCTTTATAAAGTACAGGCGCGAAGGTGTTTAAATAATGGATGTTAGCCGGAGAAGGTGCGGTTCCTTGAATCCCAATAAATGCTTGATCCTCCGTTGGCGCTAACTCTGACTTGGTTCCCATAAATAATGAGTAGCAACTGATTATAACCACTGCACCAAATAAAATCACGACAATACGTACACTCATTACAAGACGCAAGGCACGTTCATAAGCATTTTTGAGTTTTTCAAACAGCTTATCAATAAACTTAACTGTTTTTGCTTCAGTAATTGATTTAGATAATACTTTTGAGCACAACATGGGGGAGAATGTATAAGCAACAATCCCAGAGATAACAACTGCCCCTGCTAATGAATAAGCAAACTCTGTAAATAAAATGCCAGTTAAGCCGCCCATCATGCCAATGGGTAAATAGACAGCAACAAGGGTTAGTGTCATTAAAATTACAGGGTTGGCAATTTCTCTGGCGCCTTGGATAGATGCTTCAAAAGGGGTAGCCCCTTCTTCGATATGCCGATAAATGTTCTCGAGCACAACAATCGCATCATCAACCACGAGACCAATGGCAAGCACCATTGATAAGAGTGTTAATAGGTTAATCGAAAAACCCATTAAAAACATCAGTAAGAATGCGCCAATCATTGACAAAGGAATGGCAACGACGGGGATAATAACCGATCTAAAGGAACCAATAAATAAGAATAAAACAACGGTTACAATGATAATGGCTTCAATCAGTGTTTTTACAACATCTTCAATAGAGGCTTTAATATAAGTGGTGTTGTTGTAGACAATATTCATGTTCAAGCCAGTTGGTAGACTTGCTTTAATGGTTGGCAAATCTTTCATAATACGATCAACAACGGTTAAGACGTTGGCATCAGATGCAGCAACAACACCGGCAAAAACACCATATTTACCGTTAAAGCTGACATTAGCACTATAAGTTTGCGCACCGAGTTCAACTGTCGCAACATCGCCAAGACGCACGAGATTGCCATTCTCATTTTTTACCACTAATTGTTTATAGCTTTGCGCGTTATCTAGGTTGGTAGTCGGGTTTAAAGTGACATTGAAATAAGGACCTTTAATTTGTCCGCCGGCAGCAATTAAGCTATTGGCTTGCAAGGCCTTGGCAATATCATCAGGGGTGACATTAAAACGTGCCATCTTGTCGTAGTTTAACCAGACACGCATTGCATAATTCTTTTCACCCCAAATCATAACGTTGGAAATGCCACCTAAAGATTGTAGTTTAGGCGTTAGCTGATTTTTAATATAAGCAGTAATTTCTTGTTCATTTAAAGCATCACTGGTAAAGCCCAAAATAAGGGATGGAAATGAATTGCCCGATTGCATATCAATCGACGGGGATTGTGCACCACTTGGCATGACATTTTGTACTGCATTGACTTTTTGAACCACTTGACTCAAGACATTATTAGGATCAGCGCCAAGTTTTACGTTAATTGTTAAGGTGCTTAGACCAAGCACACTTTGTGAGGTCATGTAATCAATGCCATCTGCAGCCCCCACGGATTGCTCTAGCGGGGTTGTGATAAAGCCTTGAATAACTTCAGGGTTGGCACCTGGGTAGGCGGTTGTTACAATAATGGTTGCATTGTTCATATACGGGTACTGACGTACCTGCAAGGTGAATGCGGTTCCTATCCCTGCAACGAGTATCAGTAAGCTGATTACCGTTGATAGCACAGGCCGTTTTATAAAAATATCAATAAAATGCATATGCCGTTTTCCTATGGATTGTTTTTGAAGTCAACGTCATTATTGATAACAACACTAACACCATTTTGCAGTTTGTTTTGACCAGAGGTTGCAACCATATCACCAGCTTTAATGCCTTGAACGATAACTTTATTGTCATTGGTCATGGTTGTTTTAACTGGAACCTGCTTGGCGGTATATTGTTGTTTGCCTGTTGATATGAGTTGGACTTGACCATCTTTCATCGCACTGTATTCAGACATCACCGGCTTTCCATCTTTGAAATCTGGCGCAAGTACATAAACTGTTTCACCATAAAGGGTATAGCTTACTGCATTGCGTGGGATAATGATGGTGTTTGGAATCGGTGGTAAAATTAAACTGACATCAAGGAACATCCCAGGATAGATTAAATGCTGTTGATCTTTATTATCAAAGGTTGCCTGAATGTTAAGCGCTCTGTTGTCACTCGTGATTTGTGAGTTAATGGCAGTAATTTTTGCTTTGAAAGTAACCCCTGGATAAGCGTCAGATGTAAATTCGATCTCACCACCGACTTTGACATTGCTAAAGTTGTTCTGCGGAATACTAAAGTCGATATAAATTGGAGAGATTTCAGTCAATGTTGCCGCACTGTTGCCAGCACTGAAGTATTGACCTAAGCTGATTTGACGCAAGCCAATTTTGCCATCAAATGGTGCTTTTACCGTGCGATAGTTGATATCAGCCTGAATTGACTCAACATTAGCAAGATTGGCATTGTATTGCGCCTTTGATTGATCTGCTGTTTGTTGTGAGACGGCTTGACTTTTTAAAAGATCGGCATCACGTTGGTAGGTGATTTTAGCAAGTTCCAAATCAGCTTGTGCTTGTTTTAACTGTGCTTGTAATTGTTGCGTATCAAGTGTGAATAATACATCACCTTTTTTAACCATTTGTCCGGCTTTAAAAGAAATGGTTGATACCAAACCAGAAGCTTGAGCGGTAACATTGACATTTTGAATGGCAACAGCTTCACCAATGGTTTTCACACTTGGATACCATGTTTCAGATTTGGCGGCAGTTGCCGTGACTTCAGGTGCTTGCATTTTCCAAGTTGCCATGGCTGAAGCCTTTTTACCATTAACAAAACTGGCAAAGCCAAAAATGCCGCCAAAAATGACGACAAGAATGGCGATGACGATGATAAAAGCTTTAATAAGCTTTTTCTTGGGTGCTTTTAGGGAGAGTTCAGCCATGATTTATCCTTCTGTTTTCATATTTTTTGTTTTATTTATTGAATTGCGATGGTTATAAAATAGAAACTGCCAAAAATGTAGCGTACTAAGTACGATAAGGATAATAAAACTATAACTTGCCATACTTAAGCCAAACAATTGCCAGTCAACTTGTGAGCAGTCAGGTCCACTTGTGAAAAGCGACTTTAAGAAATCAAGAAAGGGTAGGTTTTGAAATAAACTATCGACACCCGCTTCACAGCTACCGACATATTCACTTGGATTTATCTGCATCCATACTTGCTTTAAGGCAACCAATGCACCAAGCAATGCAATTACGCCAAGGATAAAGCTATAAATGCGCACACCCGTTATTTTAGGTTTATGGATAAGCGCAACAAGAGAGAGAATGCTAATTAATAAAATAGCAAATTGTTGCAATAGGCACATCGGACAAGGTTTTAAACCGGTTAGTTCAAAATAGATAATGCCAGCAATCACCAAAAGACCAATGATAAATGTTTTTAAATAGATTTGCGGGCTTTTAAATCCGTGCATAGTGATTTCCTTTAAACTCAAATTGCTTTGTGCGTTTTGGTCATTATAGAGTAAAACGCGCTTAGCATAGTAGATGCTCGCCGAAAATAATGACGAAAAGTTGTAAAAACACTAAAATCATGCCAATTTGACAATATTTGCATAGCTACTTACTGCTTCTTTAACCCCGAATTAGAACAGGCGTTCATTTTAGCGAGGGTTTGCAGTAAATCCAACAGGGTTTGTGCTTTTTTCTATTAAATGATGTTAATGTTATGAAACATGTGACAGTGATGTTGATTTTGAGATGGGTTTCATCTTGAAAGAAAGCGCTAAGCAAATACAGAATAAGACGATAATCAGTATAAATATGCGTTGATAGATTTCAGCCGGATAGATATGTGTGTGTTGCATTTGATGGTCACTGATTAGATGAATCAAAATGCCGACAATCTGAATGCTTATTGCTCCTAATAAAACTGAGAACATATTGGTGACCCCTAGAGCAATGCCTGAGTATTGACGTGGCACCAACAATGCCGAGCGGTTATAAGAGGGGATAATACCAGCATTGCAAATTCCATAGCAAAAATAAACAGCTTGCAATTGAGGCAGTGATAATCCAGGCACGTAAATAATCACAATCATTAAAATAAGACACAGTAAAGCCGATAAGCGCATCAAGTGTAGTGCGTTACAAATACTATTTAAAAAGCCAAATAATGGGCAACCAAAAACCATGCCAATAAAAATCAAACTGGTGGTAAATGCTGCATCAGTGTGTGTAAGCTCTCTGAAACTTGCAGTAAATGATGCACCCCACATCTCGGCAAAAACCGTTGTCGGACCATACAAGCAACCAATAAACAAGCAGTTTAACCATAGTGCTTTATTCTTTATCACTTCTTTAATGCCTTGAGATATTTTACTGTTGTTGCTAGCTGTGAATTGTTGGTTAGTCGTGCTGTGTTTACTCATCCAAAGCATAAGAAAACCGATGATAAAAAATAGTATCGCGAAACTAAGCATGGCAACTTCAACACCAACATGATGCACATAAATACTCATTGGCGCCTCACCAACAGCAGCGCCAAGCATGCCCATGGCTTGGGTAATACCAGTTAACATGGCAAAGATGCTCGGCGTGAAGAAGTTGATCGCTAAACGCAGTGTGCCAACAAAAGCAAATGCACCACAAAAGCCCATCAGCATACGTGCAATAATGGCAAGTGTTAAGCTATTGGCAAGGGCGAAAATAATACAAGCAATACCAGTGATAAAAGCAGCCAACATCATGACTTTTTTAGGACCAAATTTATCGGTAATCATCCCTACAGGGATTTGCATGAGAATGTATGGGTAATAGAAAAAGGCAGATAAAGCGCCAAGTCCCGCGGCAGTGACTGAGAATTTGTCAGATAATTGAGGTAGCATCACACTCGGGGATACACGCAGGAAATACTCGCAAAAGAAGAAAAATGCACCCAAGAACCAGATGAATAAACTTAAATGTACTTTATTAGTTGTTATTGTCGCTTTCAAAATTTAATGAGCGTTTTTTTAAACGAAAAAACATTATGACTTTGCGCCAAAGCGATTGCAATGCGCAAATGCTAAATACTTTTGCATAATATGTAACGAATTCAAACCAGTTGTTTTTCTGCAGCTTCAAACCCTGATTTAAAGTCAAAGCGTACACTTATCACTGCAAGCGATATAGGTAATCAACCTATTTTGCTTTTATCTTATTATTGTATCTTGATGTAATAATTTGTTGCTTAAATGCAAAATTTTTGAAAGAACTTGAGGTTATAGTGCCTGCTTGTGATCGATTAATTAATATCAAAATCACTATAAATAGCTGAATTTAATTGAGGCTAGAATACAACAAATGGGATAAGTGATCGTGACAGCGAAAATATTTAATCATTCCTTGCTGCGGCAAGCTAAAGATATTGTTGGTCTTGGGCAGGCTAAAGGTCTAGCAGCTGCCTTAGTTGCTGAAGATGAAGTTAGAACTGTAACACTTGTCGATAGTCAAGTGAGTGAGTATTTCTTGGCAAGTGATTTGGTTCAATGCTGTCCATGCTACAGCTATGAAAATGTGCAAAAAATGCCAAAACAAATTATTTATTCGCATTTATTATCGTATGCAAACATACGGTCTGAATACTTTCATCAAATTGGCAAAGGCGGAGATAGTTTGCTATTTAAATTTCGATATTCATCTGAACGGTTTGTGTTGATTTTCTTGCAATTTAAGTCTGCTTTTGATGCCTGTTATTGTTTGTTTAATAATTTTTTACTTAACAAGTTAAGGCAATTGGTTTATTCGGAGTGTTTTGAGAAAGTCATTAAGCGGTGCTCGAACATTAAAGCGTATACACAACCAGTTAAACTCAACTTTGATTCTCTGTCACTGATAGATAGCAATCCCTTTAAGATGCTAACAGCTAGAGAAAAAGAAATTATTCAATTATGTTGTGATCATTTAGAGGTGTCGAGTATTGAGCTTGCCAAACAAATGGCAATATCACCACGCACCTTTGAAAAGCATCTACAGTCGATTTATCGCAAATTTTCCGTGCGAAGTCGTGAAGGACTTATTGCTTTTATTCAGCCATCTTTGAATTATTTTAGTTAAATTTTATGTGCTTATACGTAAACGACCAATATTAATTATCTCTTTATAGTAGAGAATGTGAGGTGCTTATTGTTGTGATTTTTATTCCTTTGAAAGTATAATACTCCCCATATTTTAGACCACAGTTAGAGACACAAAAAAGGTCTCAAAAAATCTGAAAACTCCCCAAAAATTTAAAAGCGTGTACAATACGCCCAAAGCAATGATATAAGAACAGGAATCACAAGGATGGCGCATACTACTTTTGGTGACCACATGAGTAAACTATTAAACAAAATGGCATCAAAGGTGTCTTTTAAAAAATGTGAAGACGATACTGGAAAAGGTTTTAGAGCATGGCAGCTTAAACCTTTACTCAATCAGTAGCAGTCAAAAGGAGTACGAAAAATTGAGACGCCTAAATTCAAGGAAAAAGAGGAAACTTATATACAAAAGCTGCTATATGACGAAGGAATTATTGATGCCTTTAAAGTTGAGCTTAGCGTGAAAAACCAGAAGCTTGAACAAGCGCATGAGGATATCGAACTTTTAATTGAACAGCAAGAGGTTAATAAACATTCAAGCTTAAACGATGATTTGAAAGAAAATTTTTTAGATGAACTTAACAAATTAGAAGAAAATTTAAAGACAGCACAGAATGAAATTATACAAAAAACTCAAATAATAACTGATCTTCAAAAGATGCTTCAGGAAAAGGAATCTCAACATTTAAAGGATACAGACGAAATAGCAAACCTAAGGAAAGACATTGAAAATAGAAGTAAGGCTATTGAAGAAAATAACAAGTTAATTAGTTCACTGGAAAAGCAAGTTAAGCAATTCACCCAAGACAATGCAAACGAACAACAAAAACATAAAGATAAAATAGCCAACTTGAACAAAGAAATTGAAGAGAAAATTAACGCTATTGAAGAAAATAAAGGCTTAATTAATTTATTGAATGATAAAGTTAATGGACTCACGCAAAACAATAAAAAGTTGCAAAAAGAATACAACGAGTTAACGGCACAGCAAAAAAGTGACAAAGACACTGTTTTTAGGCTTGAAAGTGAAATCGTAACGCACAAGGAAAAGATTAACGAAGCAGAAGAAAAAGTCAATAAAATCACTCACACAGTATCTGAGACTGAAAAACAACTTCAGCAGGAGAAGCTAAATTTTAAGAACCTAACTGGGGAAAAAGAGCAACTTAATCGGGAAAAGTTAGAGCTTCAAGAGCTTACAAATAAACATCAAAGTACAATCAATACACATGAAAATATAATTAAAGAATTAGAGAAGAAGCTCGAACAAAACGAGAAAAATAAAACTGAGATTCAGAATGAGCTCAACGTAAAAAACATAGAGTTTCAAGAATTAAATAACAAAAAGGTTGAGATTAAAAAAGCATTAGAGTTGACGAAGCAAGATTTGCAGACCTTAAAAATTGAGCTTAAAGAAAAAGAATCCCAACATTTGAAGGACATAAACGAAATAGCAAAACTAAGCACGCAAGTTGCAGAGAAAGCTATTTTAATTGAGCAGTTACAAAAACGGCTCAGGGAGGGATTCACGCAACTAAAAGTGGAGAAGCGTAGTGACATCAGTGAAAATATTTCTGAGCAGCATCTCAACTTTAATCCTAGAGATAAACATGACCTCAAAATAGACAATGTTCTTAGTGAAGAGATTTTGGGAACTAATGAGCTGGCTTTGAGCAAAAAAAGCCTCAGTTTATTTTCAGATGCAAAATATGATTCAAATCTAAATAAAAATTCAATTCAATCTGTGTATTCTGTTCGAATACTGCCTTCTCATACTCGACATGCTGCTACACAAACGTTGGATAATGCCCATAAAAATACTTATCAGCAAAATGCAGATAAGAAATTTATTGATTGGCAGAATGTTGTTCAACTCATTAGGCGTATTGACGGGAAAACTAAAGTTGAGGATAATTCAGAAGCTTTACATCAGTGTATAGCACAACAAAAGATTGATTTTACACAACAGGATAAGAGTTTTACCTTATCTCAGAACAAATCGACAAATGCCATCACTTTGGAGAGCTATCAAGCTTCCTTTGACCATTTCGTTGAAACTCTATCAAAACTAATAAATGAACAGCGAAAAGTAAAACCTGATAAAACAATACACATTGCCTTCAAAAAAATTCCTGATCTGAATAAGGAGGAGTATCAAAAAGCCCTACAAAAATTATCTCAGCACCAGAATATTAAGATAAAGTATGGAGGTGCTAATAGGGTATTTGCAGAAGCATTAAAGCAAAGCAAAGCCGAACCTTATGATGCACTGAAGCTATTTGATAAGCAAGAGAATCATTATAGGGTGCCTTAAAGTCGAATTGAATCAAATTAAAAGTTACCGAAATAAAAATTGATCTGTGCAAAAAGTGACTCATTAAATCATAATAGAAGTTACCCATGTTTAACAAATGAAGGTATCTATGGGAAAACTAACTATGGAATTAATTATAAATAACCTAAAGTCACAGTATAAAGCGGCATATCTAGGTAATCAACCCATTTTTTTTCAGCAAATTTTTTTAGACAATTTCACTCAGTATTAAAATTTATTTAAAAGGAATCGCAATTTAGGGGAATCAATAAAACTTGATAGGAGAGTTATCAAATGTCAACTAATAAAGGGTAATGATCAATAGCAAATAACTCCGGTAAATAACACAAAGGAAGACTTATGTTCCATAAAAACAAATTAATAATAGCTTTTACAGCAATAGTTTCTACAAATATATCAGCAGCACATATTCAGACAAAAGATGTTCATTTGAATACAGTGTTACAAAACACAGTAAAGCAAAAAAATGATCCTTTTTACCATATGATTGCTAATATTAGTGATGCTCTGGCACATTATCCGAGCAATGCACCAGCAAAAGGTAAATATCAACACTTATTGGCTAATATATTGCCGATGAATAAAACCAAGCTAAATGAGTTTTGGGATGATTTTGAATATGATCCATCTGTTTTTCAATATTCTTTTGATTCGATTCGTTATCCACTGTATTTTGGACAGCAGTGCCTTGTTGATTATCAAAGCCCAATTTGTCAGATGAGTTTACCTAATTTGACCGCTATAGTAAAAACAGCTTCGCAGTATTCGAAAACTCTGGATCATGATGACAAGGGTAAGATGCCGTCGATGGGCTTTTGGGCATATGATGTCAGTTCTTTGCGTATGGGATATGATGCGGCACAATACTGTTTTGAGGAAGGCTGTCCTGTTATAGATAGTGAGCCGACAGATGACCCATTGTTTTTGGCGCCAACAGCAGTAGCTGCTTTAGTGGTATCAAGTATTAAGGATGATTATTTTAATGCATTGATTAAGGAGTTATCAGCTTATGATCTTGATCAACATTCGCCTTGGGATATTAATAAACACGACCCCTTTACTTGGACAACCCAAAACTATTTTAATGCGACTTTATTATTACTAAGTCAAGGATTTATGGTTGATTATGTATCTAAACAGCATATTCATGCATTGCCTAAGTTTTTAACGCAATCAGGATTTATGGAAAATTATCGCAAATTTACGAGTGATAATAATGGTTTTATTGAGCGCTTTAGAATCGATGGTGTGACATATGCGCGCGTTATTTTCAGCTCAAAAACTGCACCACATAAGCGCTCACACGTTAATGCTGGTCAAATGCCAACCGTATCAGAAGGTATGGCCTATGGTTTGTTGATTAGTTATTTAGCAAATGATCAAGTGCTATTTGATCAATTATTGCGTTATGTTTTAGCAGTGTCCAAAAACCATGGTTGTGCATTGTATTATGACCATATTTGTCATCAAAAAAGTGATCTGCTCATGCCATGGATTACCGATATTGAAGGCAAACCTTTTTACTACAAAGATGAAGATGGAACAAGTGCGTTAACGAATGACTCAGCATCTGATGCTGATGTTAATATTGGCTGGGCAATTGCATTGGCTGCCCAGAATGTGCTTGATGGCAAATGGACATCGTCGTTATTTAGATATGGCGAAGAATCGTTAGCATACTGGCAGCTAGCTCAGCATATAAAGCAACAAATACGTCAGTTTGATGGTTATCAACATGCAAGGTTTTTTGATAAAACCTATAATTGGTTTATGACGCCAGGTAACCAATGGAGTGAGTCAGGCAAAGAAGTACTTTACTCTGGCTATTTTATGCCGCAAGCCTTTTTGATGTTGTCTAGATTATAGGCGGAAGCTTCATGGTTGCTATATATTGATTCTTGGTTTTCTCGAGTAATAATTGACAACTATTTTGTTTTAATAGTATGTCACTGATTTGTATTCCAATTCCTGTGCTTTCATAATGCATATGGGATTTATCTCTATCGATCTCACTAATAAACATAATCTCAGTACTTTCTTTATGATTTGTTTGTTTAATCGTAAGCTGTGATGCATATTTAATAGCATTATCAATCAAGTTATTAATAGCTAACTCGATAGCAAAGGGCTGTGCATAAATGATGAGATCAGTATTAATTGCATTATGAATCTCAAATTCAGGTGTTTTTTGGTGTATTTTTTCAATCAAGTGATAAAGATTAATATCATCAGCTAAATCAAGGATGCTCGTACTTTTAGTGTATTGTGCAATTTGGGTAACCTGTTTGTTGATTTCATCGAGTTCCTCAAGAATTTTATCTTTCTCGGGAGTGTCTTGTTGAATTTCAAGTAATAGCTCAGCACGTGTAATAGGTGTACGGATATTGTGGGTAAGTGCGGTAATAATGAAAGATTTTTGTGCGGAGAGTTCTTTGAGTCGATGAAGTACGCGCTTCATATGGGCGATTGAACTAAACAATACGCGGCTACCTAAGAATAATTTATGCTTTTGGATTTTGGTGTTATAGTTGCCACTGTAGTACTCTGCCATAGTTAACATCTGTTGCCATAAGCCTGCAAAACGTAGTGAGGTAATTACAAAATAAAGGATAATCAAAGCTAATATTGCCTCAAATATTATAATGGCTTTGATAACGGTACCTAAAATAGGAGGGGGGAATTTGATATTCAACCATTTGTTGTAATGTGATAGATAAATCGAGAAGTCATAAATCGTTGCTTTATGGTGCAACTCATTAATGACTAATGTTCTAATCTCACTGTAATTATAATTATTATCGTTAAAATAAATTCTGTTATTGGATAAGGCGTGATCAGTAATAAGATACTGCTCAGAACCTGTGGATAACTCATCAAGCGTTGTGGTGATGTTAAACTTTTGATGCTTATTTTCATTGCTGTCAATCAAGCGTTTGGTTACGAAGCTCATTTCAACGACAGTTTGTAGATTCACTTCACGCAAGCTTTTATGGTAATAATTAATCAATACTAAACTTAATATAAGTACAGTGAGCATAATAAGCAGGCTGAGGCTGCAGAGAATGACTGTATCGAAACCTGGTTTGGTTTTTTTGAGCTTAACTTGAGTATAGTCAGTTTTCATTGGCTAGATCCATTTTAAATAGATAGCCACGACCATGAATGGTTTTAATGCGCTTAGCAGTTAGTTTTCCCAATTTATTGCGCAAGCGACTGATATTAATATCGATCGTGCGATCACTTACTGCATATTGATCTTCATAAAGTGCATTAAGAATCTGTTCGCGAGTAATGACTTTATTAGCATTCTCGACAAACGAGCATAACATAAAATATTCAAGCTTAGTAAGCGACTGCTCGGTAAGCGTCTCTTGATTAAACAAGCATTGTTGTTGACGGTCAAACCGCCAATGATCAATAATGATTATGTTATCGCTTCGATGTGTAGTGCTTTTATTTTCATGGGAGGCTTGTTGTGTATAATTTAAAAGACTTTTTATTTTAGATACCAAAATGCGTGGTTTAAATGGCTTAACAATATAGTCTACGGCACCGGCCTCAAGACAAACAATCTGATCAAGATCATCGTCAACAGCGGTTAGCATAATAATAGGAGTATTGACTACTGAAGCAATGCGCTTGCAAAAGGAAATACCATCCTCATCCGGCATCATAATGTCTAATACGATTAAGTCAATTACTTGATTGTTTATTAAACTTTCAGCTTCTTTCGTATTTTGTGCACATAGCACATGAAAGTTATATTTGGTTAAAACCATTCGAAAATAGTTACGTAATTTAAAATCATCATCAACAATAAGTATACTATTCATCAGTATTTACGTATGAATTTTTGTACGCAGTATAAACGAATGGTTGCTTTTTATGAATATAAATCAATCATTAAAAGTATAGATAAAAAACGAAGGCTCTATTTGTGGTTCTCAGTGCCTAAAATGTCGAATACCGGTAAACACCATAGCAATACCATGTTCATTAGCCGCATCAATCACTTCTTGATCACGCATTGAACCACCGGGTTGGATAATGGCATTAACGCCTGATTTGGCAGCGGCATCGATCCCATCGCGAAAGGGGAAGAAAGCATCTGATGCCATGACTGATTTTTGGAGACTTAAGCTAGCATCTTGTGCTTTTTCAATGGCAATTTTAGAACTAAATACGCGACTCATTTGTCCAGCACCTATACCAATCGTCATATTGTCTTTAGCATAAACAATCGCATTTGATTTAACAAACTTTACGACTTTCCAAGCAAATAGCAGGTCTTGTAACTGTTGTTCACTTGGTGTTGTATGAGTAACGACTTTTAATTCACTTTGATCTAGTTGATAGTTATCTTTATCTTGGATCAAAAGCCCACCTTCAATCTTCTTAAGCTCAAACTCAGCAAGATTTGGTTTTTGATCATAGCCGCATGCCAATACACGAACATTGGGTTTAGTCGCAAGTGCTTTTAATGCTAAATCATCAACTTCAGGGGCAATAATTACCTCAACAAACTGCTGATTGATAATTGTTTGTGCCGTTGTCGCATCAAGCTTCTGGTTAAAGGCAATAATGCCGCCAAAGGCTGAGGTTGGGTCAGTTTGAAAGGCTTTTTGATAGGCTTCGGTTAATGAACTAGCTACCGCAACACCACAAGGATTGGCATGTTTAACAATAACACAAGCAGGTAATTCAAAGCTCTTAACACACTGTAAAGCCGCATCAGTATCCGCAATATTATTATAAGATAATGCTTTACCTTGCAGTTGTTTTGCCTGTGCCACTGATGCATTAGGATAATCAGGCTCAATATATAAGGCAGCTTGCTGGTGTGGATTTTCACCATAGCGCATCACTTCGGCTTTGTTAAATTGCAGATTAATGGTGTTAGGGAAGCTCTCTGTTTTCTCACCGGTTGCCGGATGTAATGCACCTAAATGATTAGCAATCATGCCATCATATTGTGCGGTGTGTTCAAATACCTTGCATGCTAAGCTAAAGCGTGTCGCAAAGTCTAAAGCGCCATGATTGTCATTTAGCTTGTTTGTAATATCGTTATAGTCATTAGGGTCACAAATAACGGCAACATCTTGATGATTTTTTGCTGCTGAGCGCAACATTGTCGGACCGCCAATATCAATGTTTTCAATGGTTTCGCTGAAACTGACATTGGGTTTTTCAATGGTTTGCTTAAACGGGTATAAGTTAACAATGATTAAGTCGATATTTGGGATATCGTGCTGTTGCATAACCGCTTGATCGATATCGCGTCTGCCGAGAAGTCCACCATGTATTTTGGGATGCAAAGTTTTGACACGTCCATCCATCATCTCAGGAAAGCCAGTGTAATCTGATACTTCAATCACGGGGATATTGGCATCTGTTAATAGCTTGGCAGTGCCGCCGGTTGATAATATTTCAATGTTGAATTTTTGCAGTTGCTTGGCAAAGTCAACAATCCCAGTTTTGTCAGAAACACTAAGCAAAGCGCGTTTAATTGATCTCACGAGATTTCGCTCCAAAAGAGTACGTTAAAAGCGAAGTGATTTTATACTTATCACAAATCATTTTACAGTCTTTTTTGCTTTGCATTTTGTATTTTATGATCACTTTTGATCGAGTTGATAGCCTTTGGGTATGTTTGTGGTTAGTATCTGTAACAAAGAACTATTAAGCATTGTTGACAGTGATTTTTTATGATCAAATAAACATTGATAAGTTAGCGTGATATTAATGAGTCGAGGCTCATCCGTGTCAGGCTGCTCATGAAGATTAATTAATGTTGATGTTAATGTATTTAATTGTGGTTTAGTTAATGTTTCAAGATAGTCACTAAGATCTTTTTCTAGCGTGGTTTTTAACTCAGTGATATTGAGATGTATATATTGTTCATATGTCACTTTAAATTGAATTTTACCTTTAAAAGGTACAGCGGGTTGCGAGTAATTAATAATAACAGCAGTAATTGCGGTGGCATTCGGGATGCGAATGTATTTTCCCTTGGTTTTTTTGTCACTCGGTGGGTATTCTGCCAATGTATAATATAAAGGCCCCAAGCGATAAACATACCCTTCTTGACCTTGAACCTCGATATAATCACCCTCACTAAAGAGATCGCGCCACATGATAATAAATGAGCCAATAAAATTCATAATTGTCTCTTTATTAGCAACAACTAAACCAGCACCCACCAAACCTAATGCAGTGAGAATATGACTAAAGTCACTAATCCATATTTTTAGCACGCAAAAGACAAAAATAGCAATCAATAGATAACGAAGGCGTGAAAGTTTGCGTTTTAGCTTGGTTGTGTTATCAATTTTCCGTGTAAAATGCCATTGTAAAAATCGGTATAAAAAATACATTACTAGCGCAATAGCAAGACTTTGTATTAAGCCAATAACTAAGTGATGTGAGAGAAAGCTATAAATTGTCACACTAAACTCCATGTTATAGATATGTGTATTAGTATAGATTAGAAATGAAGTTGCCGTAAATGATTTAGCTTTGTTCGTTCATCCAAGTTTCTAAAATAACACAAGCGGCAAATGCATCGACTTTAAGGTGACGGTTAGATTTGTTTTGCACTTCCTCTAGACGCCAACGTGCCTCACGTGTTGAGAATGTTTCTGAGATTAAGTGCACGGGTTTTTGATATCTAAGTTCAATCTTTTGCGCAAAGCTGCGTGCCTCTTCAGTGATTTTGGTTTCTTGATCTTTAGCGTCTATGGGCAGCCCAACAATAATATCACTTGGGCGCCATTGTTTAATGATCTTATCAAGCGCCTGCCATTCGGGCTCGCCTTTTTTGGCTGCAATGGTTGCAATTGGCGTTGCTGTTTTAGTAATCATCTGTCCACTGGCAATACCTATGCGTGATTTGCCATAGTCAAGTCCGATTAACTTACGCATGACCAAAGCTACAAGCAAGCTGTGCTGGGCTTCTTAATCCCGCAAGATTAAAAGTCTGTTCCCATTTATACTGATCTTCTTTTGCAAATAGGATGTCGTAATTGATCTGAGTATTAAGCCAGCTATTTTGTTTTATTTCAGTTAATAGCTGGTTTTGTTCCCAGCTAGCACAACCGGCGATGACGAGATACTGTGAAGGGGTATTGTTTTGTGCAATATCTTCCAAAATATCAGGACTTGTGGTGACGACAAGTTCATCAGTAATTTGAATACTTGCCTTGTACTTTGGCGTATGTGGTGCGCGATAAAGGACAAAAATGTTATTCATGTTTACCGGACCGCCAACATGAATGGACTTATTTAAGATATTATGATCAGTTTTGCTGTAATCGATATTAAGCTCTTTAAAGATATCTTTAAGTTTATGTTTAAGCGGCTTGTTGATCATAAAGCCCATTGATCCTTTGTTATTATCTTCACACATAACGATAACAGAGTGTTCAAATGCATTATCTTGCAAATTAGGCATAGCAATTAAAAATTGACTTGTTAAGCTATAAGACATGTTCGATTTGCTTAAGTGTTTATTCGTTAGCGATGATTTTAATCAAAGTTGCCGTTGGAGTCATATTAAATGATCAAAAAAATCAAGTTTTTTTGACTAAACGTAAATTAACTCAGGATTTAGCCGGACTTTGGGAGTTCCCCGGTGGCAAACTTGAAAACAATGAATCACCAGATTTGGCACTTAAGCGTGAGCTTAAAGAAGAGGTTGGTATTAATGTTACTGAGTTTTCACCATTATTGATTAAAGCGCATCACTATCAACATAAGTCAGTCGAGCTTCACTGTTTTGTGATTATGCAATATCAAGGAGTAATTGCGCCTCAAGAAGGGCAAGAGGGGAAGTGGGTGAGTGTAAACAAGCTAAATACAGACATCATGCCTGAAGCAAATCAGGAGATTATTACTGTACTTAAAGAGTATCTGTCAAAAATGAAATCAGTTTATTAACTATTTGCTAAATATTTCAGCAAGAGTACGGTAAATATTGCGATGAAACCTTGCCTCAAGTAATCCCATGTTCTTTTTTAGACTGACTTTGTCAATTGTTCTAATTTGATCAAGTGCGACTTCACCTGTTTTTGCTTGATGCTCTATTTGAACACCTGTAGGCCAGCTGCGTAATGAAGTTGTCATTGGTGCAACAATCACTGTATTTAAATGATTATTCATAACATCAGGTGATATTACCAAAACAGGTCTAAACCCAGATTGCTCGCTACCTTTGGTTGGGTCCAGATCAACACCCCAAACACTGAAACGTTTGATAGCTACCATTGCCATTCGTTCCCATCAAAATCATTGTCGGTTAGATTGTCCAAATATAAGGGTTCATGTTCTGTGTTTTGCCATAAATTAGCGTCATTCCAACTTGAACGTGGCGTTTTGATCACCTTGACAATATTAATCTCAATGGTATCACCAATGTCAGCAGACAGTGATTTTAATTCACTTGCTGGGATGGTTATACCAACACTGTTACCAATCGCTCTTAATTTAGTTTGCATATGACTTCTCCTGATGATCAAAGTTATAACAATGTTATAATGCAATGGTTGTTTTGTCAATGTCGAGAATTCATTGCTGTTTGATAGAATTTCCGTCTATTTTGACGGGCGTATGCAATACGCCCCTACGACATCATCACGGGCAAAGATATTGCTTAATTATTTTATTGCTATTGGCTTTTGCCACGCAAATTAATTGACCAGATATCGGTAACAATATCCTTTTCTGTAATATAAAACTGATCAAATAAATTAATGGTTGGATCACAGTAAATAATCTTCCAAATCGCCACGAATGTCATTCTCAGAAATGGCAAAATCGCAAGCTGAAGCGCCTGCCTTATGAACGCTATTTCTATCTTTGGTGATCAGTGGATGCCAATCAGGTAAGGCTTTACCGTGATAACGGCGTTTATAGGCGCAAGTCTCAGGCAACCAATGTTGGGCATGTTTTAAGTGATATAAATCCAGTTGCAAACAATCAGGTACCAGTTGTTTACGTTTAGGGTAATTGGTGCATTGGCAGGTGCTGCAATCTAAAAGCTTGCAGGCAACTTTGGTGTAATAGATTTCATCGGTTTCATCATCTTGCAGTTTATGTAGGCAACATAAGCCACAGCCGTCGCAAAGCGCTTCCCATTCAGCATCATTTAATGCTTTTAAGGGGTATAAGTGCCAAAAATTATCACGTAAAGACTTAGAAGACATGGTTGTTTAGCTTTTAGTGTGTACGTTCAACAGCAATATGTGCTAGTGCGATCAGTGCATTTTTGTATTCAGACACAGCAAGTATATCTAGCGAATCAATCGCCGATTGCGCAGCCTGTTGTGCCTTGCTAATGGCATACTCAATCGCACCACTGTGCTTAATAATATCAATAATCTTTACCATCTCAGGATGGTGACCTTGCTCAATCGCTTGACGAATAAGTCGTTGATCTGAAGCTTGTGCATTGTTGAGTGCATAAATAACAGGTAGTGTTGTTTTGCCTTCGGCTAAATCATCACCAATATTTTTGCCTAGTGTCTCGCTATCTGCAATATAGTCCAGTACATCATCTGCGATTTGAAATGCATTACCAAGATGAATACCATATTGATGTAATGCTTTTTGTTCTCTATCACCTGCATTGGCGATGACACTGGCGACATCGCAAGCCGCTTCAAATAATTTGGCGGTTTTACAGTATATAACTTGCATATATTGTTCTTCAGTGATGTCTGGATTGTTGCAGTTTAACAGTTGCAATACTTCACCTTCAGCAATCTTATTGGTGGCATCTGCTAAGATTTGCATAATCTGCATTTGATTTAATTCAACCATCATTTGAAAGGCACGTGAGTAAAGAAAATCACCGGTTAGGACTGAAGCGGCATTGCCAAAGACATTATTGGCAGTGTCTTTGCCGCGACGCAATTCAGACTCATCAACTACATCATCATGTAATAGAGTTGCTGTATGAATAAACTCAATAATAGCTGCTGCTTTGGTATGATCTTGCTCTTTGTAGTCAAGCGCACGTGCCACAAGCATCAGTAATAAAGGACGCAAGCGCTTACCACCACTGTGGATGATGTATTGACTGATCTGATTAATTAAAACGACATCAGAGCTTAGCTGATCAATAATGACTTGGTTATTATTGTTGATGTCATCTGCGGATAACTGTTGAATTTGCTTAAGTGTTAACATTTTTATGCTTTGAGCTTCAAGTAAGTTGTTGAGGATAATTGTCATGGCTTCTAAGGTCAAGCGAATTACTGGAATCTGCGATGTAAAAAGCTACCAAGGATCACGGTGAAAATAAGCGATAAAATAAAAAGACCAATAATTGAAAACCAGTGCATAGTGACAAAGCAGCTTACTATTTTATGGATAAAAACGGTCAAAATGGCACTTGGTGCAATCAGGCGCAAACTTAAATTATAAAGTGCCGAGAGTTTGATTTTTGTTGCTTTATGTAATTGATAACTTAATTTTTGTGCGTCACAAATCCAACCAAAAATAATAATTTCAAGATAAGCAATAAAAAGAATAAGGCTAATAATCAATTCGGATTGAATGATTTCGTGTACTTTGTCTGTTAATACGTGTTGATAGATAATTGAAGCGGCTAGAAGCAAGATGAAAAACGGCAAATAAACATACCATTTATGCTTTGCGGTTGATGTGCTCAATCCCTTAAAGGTCTGACAAAGTAATAAGGCCGTGGTGAGTAAACAAAAGAAAAACATCCCAAAAGCTAATAAGTTGAGTGTATAGGCATATTGAAAACCCAGGACATCAGAAGCTGATCGACTGCTGTTGGTATATAGGCTTTGCATTAACGTAATGACGATGACTGTTATAATGCTACCGATGACAAATGCCCAACTGAATCGTCGAATAGAGCACTGTGCATTAAAGCAAGCTCCAAGTACGGAGTTAATCCCTAAGCCGATTAGCCCAGAAAACAGCGAAAGACTTAATGCTGATTCCCATACATCTATTGATGCCAGTAAATGGAAATTAGGTGTGAAAAAAGTACTCGTTGTAAGACTGGTATTAAATGTAACAGCATTCATTATGAATAAGCCAATTAAGCACGCCAGTCCAAGTGTTGCAAATGCGGAGCTTAATTTTAAAAAGTGCTCACTCGTCTGTGAGAAACCAATAATAACAACAATAATGGCGCTAAAAATAATGCCAATCAGTAAGGTGTAATTATCAATAAGATGTAGTGTTTTCTCTGCTGAATGCGTTGTATACCAAAAGCTAGTATAAACAAGGCTTGAGCTGGTGACGGATATGCGCGCGATCACCATGATTAGTAATATTGCGGCAAGCACCATCGATAACAGAGCAATAAAGCGTAAACGCTGTGAACGTGCAGCGAAATGCAGGCTTCCTGTTAGCGGCTTTTTACTTAAAAAACCAGAGATGGTTTCAGAGACAAAAAGAGGCATGCTGATTAATATCAGCATAACGGCATAAGCAAAAACAAAGGCAATATTATTGAATGCTTGTGGATAGCTGCTAATCTGCCAATAAACAAAAATGCCAATGCTGGCAGCGACGATGCTTAAAGCGTAGAGTGCTGAACGTATCGTTGATGCTGGGTTCATGTTAATTCCTATCACTAAAAAATAAGCTTATGATAACAATACCATTTTGCTTGTCATCTAAAACCGTGCAATATTTAGCGTTATACTAATTACATAACACTCAAGGGAGACTTATTACGATGACGAATTTGTTTTATAGTAAACGTTACTCATTGATCAATGCATTAAAGGCAGTCGTTGCTAGTGCTATTGCTTATTTGGTGGGGCACTTATTAGGTGAATGGCTTAATGTTGGACAAATGTATGCGTGGATCGTGATTACTGTTTTAGTGGTCATGTCAAGTCAACCAAATTTAGGTGGCACATTAGAAAAAGCTAAAATGAGATTTTTAGGGACATTAATTGGATCGATATGCTCAATTATCATTATTTTAATCTTTCCGCAAATGTGGATTACTCAGCTTATATTAGGACTTGTGGTTATTGCAATGGGTGTTTTTACCGCAACGAATTCTAGCAAATATACCTATGCAGGTGTTTTAGGGGCTGTGACAGCAGCAATTATTTTATTCAGTAATGACGTTAGTTTAGCAACGGCTTGTTATCGCACACTTGAGGTGCTTATTGGCATTACCATAGCAATTATTGTTAACCGTTACTTTTTTCCTATTCACGCTTATAAACGCATCAATCAATCCTTTTGTGATACCGTTAACTGTATTGCTTCGTTAAATAGTCGGCTTTTTGCCGGTGGTGATTATGACAATGTTTTGGTTGAAATCTTTAGTCATTTTTCAAAACAAATCGCATTACAAAAAGAAATAATGCATGAAAAACCAAATATTGATTTTAAGTTATTAAAAGTGACGACGCGCCATCTGCGACAACTATATCGTTACACCAGTGTGATTTATGATTATATTGAGACCTATCCTGAAAAGCGTGAGAAATTTCAGCAAAATCCTGCGTTTAAGGCATTATATAATGAGATCAATCATACCTTCAAAGCCGTAAGTATCAGCTTTAAAAAGAATGTTTTTGACCAAGGAGAGTATCAAAAAATCATTACTAATCTAGAAGCACTACTTGAGGAGTTTAGTCAGTCAATGAGTATTCAAAGTGAATTACGCCATGCCAGTGTGGTGATGTTCTCATTTAAAAAGCTTATTGATACAGTGCAGATGATTGAAGAGAATCAGAATATTCTTAGTGGAAAACGCTATTGATCAGTAGTGCGTAAACAAAACAGCTAACACAGAAAAAAACAAAGCCACAGATCACCGCATTAAGATAGCGATCTTTTTTGGTGAGCGCTTGACCTTTTTTTATATTAAGACGAAATAAAGCGCGCGCTGCAAGCCACGTAATAATTATTGAGACCAATAATGAGATTAAAAAACTAATTAGCATATTATAAATCATTTTTCTTTTATATTTACTTGCCATAAACATAATAATGGCTGCGGCAAATGCAAACAAGCCAATTTTTAAAAATGAATCAAGTTTAATCTAGCTTAGCGAATAATATAGTTTAGCACCAACCCCACCATGTTGTTTAAGAAGCTCAGCCGCTTTTCCTGTGACAAACTCAATGCTTGCGCCACTGGCAACCGCATCAACAATGAACTCATCAAAATCTTCTGAATCAATGGGGTATGGCAATAGCAGTTTTTTGACATTGTGATTTGCTAATGCGCGCTTAACCTCTTGAGTTTCAATGACGGCAGGTCCTCGGCGGTTATGACGAGATATGAGCTCTTCAACCGCTTCAAGATCATGTTCAGCTTCATAAGTCCCATTGTTAATCATTGCCGGTTATAAATAATGTTAATACAGTCATAAGTTAAGCAAATTTCACTCAGTTAAAAGGTTGGTTTATATTTCATGCACTCAATATTTTGGTTATATAAAGAACAAAAGGAGCTCGCATGAAATCTAACTTAAAGCATATCTCATCATTATTCGCATTGGCACTTATTGGTTGCGGAGGTGGCGGCTCTTCAGGCGGTGATAGCCCCACCCCATCACCTGTCAAAACACAGTTAAAAGCAGAACAAGAGATTAAAGCACCTGAAGTGATTCAATCAGGTAAAGCAAGCGTTTTATCTTATAAAGTTATCAATCCTAGTGTTGAGCAAATTAAACTTGGTGCAATTGGTCAAGCAACAAGTAATACAACAGTTGCAATTGAAGGTTTTGAGACTCCAGTGACTGATGGTGTTAAGCTGACTTATGATTTGAGTTTACCACAAAACACTTGTTTTGATGATAAAGGGCAAGGACAAGCTTTGCAAGCAGGTGAGTATTGCAATATTGCTTTTCTAGCCAAGTTAGATGAACAAGTTGAGCATGAAACGGATAAACATTTAACATTGTCGGTAAAGACATCCGATAATGCAGAAGATCTAAAGATCAGTCAGTCCTTAAAATTTGTTCCACAAAGTGATGCGCGTCTAATTGATTTATCAAAATCAACAAAAACAAGTGATTACCTTAAACCTGGTTCAACGGTAAGTGTTAATATTCATAATGATTCACCAGTACCGATTAATGCGCTCAATATCCAGTTACCAGATTGGTTAGGAGAGATTGCTTTAAATCGATCATCGCAACAAATTGATGAATTACCGAGTGGCAGTGACTTTCGTTTTACATTTGAGCTAGCCATTGATCAAAAAACCATAGATACATTGAAAGCACATCAAGATGACAACATTGATATTATTATTGAAGCAGCGAATGCAAAAGATAATCATGTGGTTGATCTGAAGGTTTCAACCTCAATTTTGGATAGTAATGATATCACGTTTCAACAACCTGAAACACAAAAAATCACTTATACCAATACCACGGACGTTAATTTAAATATTGGCTCAGTTAAACTTGACGACAATATTGCTGGTATCTCGATACAAGAGAATAATTGCCAAGCTTCATTGGCAGCATATGGTTCTTGTCATATTACTTTGGAGGCAGCTGATAATGCGCATATTAGTGATGCTTCAAAACCCGCACGTATCACGCTTGACTATACTACGAATCAGGGGCTTGAGTTGAGTGCTCAAAATGATATAGCTATTGACCCGGTCGAGGTTGCTATCGAGAAAGATGTGCAGGCAAAACAGGGACAAACTTTTGATATTAACGTTACCAATAATGGTCCGTTTAACGCGTACTTACCAGAGATGTCACATTTTAGCATTACACAAAAAGATCAAAACGTAGCAGGACTGACAATTGATCCTGCTTCAAACTGTTTTAATGCAGAATTGGCAACGGGTGCTTCATGCCAAGTCACAATACACGCAACACAACAGGTTGTGCCAGATGGTTATATGCTGCATATCGATCAAGCAAACAATCTGATGTCTGATGTTAATGAATCCTTTTATATTAAGGCGGCAGCGGCTAATATCGTTGTTGAAACTGAGGGTGGTTCCCCACAGTCTAATATGGGTGCAATTAAGTTAACTAATAATGGTGACACTAAGATTGAAGATATTGTGCTAGATCTCAGTGTGATGCCAGAAAGCGTTATGGTTTATAACGGCAATAATGGAGATGACCCAAGTTATAAAACAACCTGGTGTAGCGCTGAGGTCTGTCGAGACTACTGTCAGATCAATGAGGGTAAGATAAGTCTTGATACAGGTGATGCTTGCCATTTATATATGTATAGCCCAAGTGATATCGATGTAAGTGCAGCAAAGTTAACGATTAATGCACTTGGTCAAACGTACGGTTTTGATTTAGGAAAAGATAAAGCCTTGTATGTTGAGATGCCTGATATGTCTAAATACTATGCTCTTTATCATATGAGTAATGATGGCGTTAATCCCGATAACGTTAGAAAATATTTACATTCAGGTCAAATTGATCAACTCTATTGGTTAGAGAATGATTCTGATCATAATACACTTGCTGTGATAGCTGAAGACGGGCCTTCTTGGGATCGACAAAAGCATTTCGAGTTATTAAAAAATATTAATGGAACTTGGGTTAATCTTAATTTTCCATATAGTCAATATAACTACCTTGGTGTTAGAGTAGTAACGAGTGATAAAGGTGACATTCATGCGTTTGTCTCAGATAAATCATTTAGCAAACTTATTATGCTAGTTGGTAAGCTTGAAGATTCAACTTATGCATGGAATGAGATTTTTTCGATAGATGGTAAGGTATATCCGATAGATGATACAAATGTTTGGTTAGACCAATACAATAATTATTATATGATAAGTAATGAACATAATGCATTTACTAAGATTAATACGTCAGGAGGGATAGAGCCGCTATATCTTTCTCAAACAACCTTAGAGCAAAGCTTTTACTTTAAACGTGATGACTATTTAGCTGTAATAGATACTGAAAAAATGGATCCATCACAATATCGTATTAGTTTGGTTAATCACAAAACGCAACCAGCAGAAGATGATGGTAGTGAAATAATCAATCATCCTGCCGCATCTTATTTATTTCCAAATTATTATAAGGCAATCGAATCAATACAAGTAATTCCAGATAGTATGTCCTTTTATGCGCTGGTTGATGCCGGACACAGTCATAAGACGCTTGCTCAATGTGATATTGATTACGAATATGGGCATTTTGGTGATGATATGCATTGTCATGAGTTAGCGGATATTCCAGCAGCAGCAACAAGCGCAAACAACTTAAAAGTCATTGGCAACTCAGTCTTTTTGATTGGTGAAAAGGTCAAAAAAGGCAGTGATCATAATAAGCAACTATCAATCTTTGAATATGCAGGTGATCAATGGCAGGCACTTAATTATACATCACCATCTTTTAGCGAAGGTTATCAGATTACGCAACTGGGCTATCAATATACTTACCCAGTGATTCAGTGGCTAAAATCCAATGAAATAAAACTTTGATCTACCATGTGGGATGCTAGCATCTAAAGAGGCTCTGTAGCCACGTTGTCGCTCAAAATGCCAATTGCTAAATTCCATCATTTTAATAGTTTTTTATTAAATCTCTGATATGCTTATTTCTTTACATGGTTATCAGGGAATTTATATGACTCAAATTGAGACGCAACCTAAGTCACTTTATTATGCCATCGCACTGAACGTTTGGGAGTATTTTAGTTACTATGGTATGCGTGCGCTATTGGTGCTTTACCTAACACAAAAACTTTTATTTACCGACAACCATGCCTATGCACTATATGGTGCTTACACCGCACTTGTCTATGTCACACCTATCGTCGGTGGCGTCATTGCAGATCGCTATTTAGGCTATTATTGGTCGACCTTGTTAGGTGCTGCAACCATGGTTGCAGGGCACTTAGTGCTTGGGTTAAATGGTGGTGGCTTGTATTTTGGTTTAGCATTGATCATATGTGGTTATGGGTTATTTAAAACCAATGTATCTTGTCTTTTGGGGGCGACATACTCAAGAGAGCATACTAAGCGCGATAGTGGTTTTGCATTAATGTATGTTGGCGGCAACATTGGGTCTTTTATTTCACCGATTTTATGCGCATGGGCAGCACAAGCATGGGGTTGGCATTATGGCTTCTTGTTAGCTGCCATTGGCATGGCGATTGGCTTGGTGATCTTCATAACAGGGCGTAGGCACTTTGTTGCAGGTAATGATCCGCAGTGGAGCGCATTAAAGGAAAAAGGGATATTAAGCATCAAAGTGCTGCCAATTACGGTGTTATTAATCGTAGTTTCTGCGGTATTTTTTAGCTTTGCTTTGTATTATTTGTTTGCCGGTTGGATATTGTTGGCATGTGTTATCGTCAGCCTGTATTTCTTGTTTTTCTTATTTATTAAGCTTGATGGAAAAGATAAAAGATCACTGTTGGCAATTTGCTTTTTTATGATATTTGGTTTGATTTTTTGGGCATTTGATCAACAAGGCGGGAGCTCGATTAGCTTGTTTATTGAACGCAATGTTGTTCGTGACTTTGATGGGTTTACCATTCCAGCGGCAGCATTTCAATCAATTAATCCATTTGCCATTTTAATCGGTGGCGTGATTATGTCACAAGTTTGGTATTGGTTGATTAAAGCAGGCGTTAGGTTAAGCGCGCTGTTTAAAATCACCTTTGGCTTATTGTTTCTAACTTTTGGCTTCTTTATGATTATGATGGGTGCAAAAATTGCAGCGACCACAGATGGGCATGCTTCAATGATGTGGGTGGTTGTTGGTATGGCAGTTATTGGTTTTGCTGAGCTGTTTGTTGACCCTGTTGCTTTATCTGAGATTACACGCCTAAACCCCGGAGGATCGGTTGGCTTTCTGGCAGGTCTTTATATGTTGATAACGGGATCTATTGCGAACTATGCCGCAGCAGAAATTGCGACATTAACAAGTGTCGAAACGGTCAAAGCTGCGGGAGATTTCTTAATTAAAAGTGCCAGTAATTACTATAATGTGTTTGGTGCGATTACCAAAGTTTCAGCAATCGCTTGTATCGTGTTAATCATTATCTCTTTAGTGATGTACTTCGCTAGAAAGCAAAATGCCTAAGGATGTCTAAAAATTAGTGCACTGAGTTTGCAATCTGAAGACTCATCTCATAGAATAGATCAACTTCAATCAAGGTGATTTTTTCATGATTCCAGCAAAGCTTGTTTTACAGACCGGGGAAGTGTTCGAGGGCAAAGTGCCAACATGGGTTAAAGGCATTAATTACGGAGAGATTGTGTTCAATACCGGTATGGTAGGGTACACAGAAGTATTAACTGACCCATCATATAAGGGGCAAATTGTCTGTTTTACTTATCCTATGATTGGTAATTACGGTGTTGAAAATCAAAAGCATTGGGAGTCGGATCAGATTCATGCTGCGGGCATTATTGTTTCAGAGTTAGCTCACTTCTATGCGCGAGTCCAAGGTGAGTCATCATTGCAAGCATGGTGTGAAAAATATAATACCCCAATCATTGCTGATATTGACACACGTGCCTTAACTAAAGTCTTGCGTCATCATGGTGTTGTTTCAGGCGCCATCGTCGTTGGTAAGGATCTGCCGAAAAAATATCCCAATATTAGCGATCTTGATTTAGTTTCGGAAGTGACGATTGATGAGCCGCTAACACATGGACAAGGCGAGAAAACGGTGATTGTTGTGGATTGTGGTATGAAGGCAAATATTTGGCGTTATTTGTGTGAGTATTCTAATTTGACTTTGAAGCGTGTGCCTTATGATTATGATTACACCAAAGAGTCTTATGATGGTGTGTTTATATCTAATGGTCCAGGGGATCCTGCGCGTTGTCAAACCACTGCTAATGTATTAAAAGAAGCGATGGATAAAGCGCCACAAAAACCTATTTTTGGGATTTGTTTAGGGTCGCAAATCATGGGTATTGCGATTGGTGCTAAAACTTATAAGCTTAAATTTGGGCATCGCGCGCAGAACCATCCGTGCTTGTTAGAAGGAAGTAATCGCAGTTATTTAACCTCACAAAACCACGGCTTTGCAGTAGATGAAGCAACCATGCCTGAGAATTGGGAAGTCTGGTTTAGAAATCTTAATGACAATACCATTCAAGGGATTAAGCACAAAGAGTTGCCATACTCATCGGTACAATTCCATCCTGAGGCGGGGCCAGGTCCGGTTGACACAGCATGGCTTTTTGATCGATTTGTCGAACAACTGTAGGTGGTGAGATGAGTCAAACAACGATTGAATTAAAATTATTACGACCTGAAATTTTTGCTGCAATTCCAGAGTATGGTACAAAAGGTTCAGCCGCGATTGATCTGCACGCAGCGATTGAGCAAGATATTCAGTTAAGTTCAGGGCAATGTGAGTTGGTACCAACAGGCATTGCGATTCACATTGCCAATGCGGGATTTGCAGGCATGATTTTGCCGCGATCTGGCTTGGGGCATAAAAAAGGACTTATCTTAGGTAATAGCGTTGGCTTGATTGATTCGGATTATCAAGGGGAGTTGATGGTTTCTTGTTGGAACCGATCAAATGATGTGATTACAATTGAACCGTTAATGCGTTTTGCACAATTGGTGATTGTTCCTGTGATTCAAGCAAACTTTGTTGCGGTTGAAGAATTTGGTGGTCAAACCACACGCGGTGTAGGTGGTTTTGGGCATACTGGGGTATAAACAAACTTGTCGCAAGCTAGGTGCTTTGTTACACTAACTGCGTTAGTCAATAAAAGGATTATAACAAAGATGATCTGGACAGTACCAAATATATTAACCATGCTACGGATATTGCTTATTCCTTTTTTGGTTGTGGCATTTTATGTTCCTTTTCCGCATCATCATGGGGTTAGTGCGACTTTATTTTTATTAGCAGCACTAACTGATTGGTTAGATGGCTTTCTCGCTCGTTACTTTCAACAGACAACAAAGCTTGGTGCCTTCTTAGATCCAGTTGCTGATAAGTTAATGGTGGCTACAGCGCTTGGGCTTTTGATTGCACTTTATCCTTATCCGTGGGTGGCGTTACCTGCGATTATTATTATTTGCCGTGAGATTATTGTCTCAGCATTACGTGAATGGATGGCAGAAATAGGGCAACGCTCAGTGGTTAAAGTTTCTTTTGTCGGTAAAGTAAAAACAGCAGCACAAATGGCGGCAATTTTTATTTTATTATTAAAACCAAAAGACCTAGGAAATATCTGGGTTATTTTAGGATTTGTGTTGTTATATATTGCCGTTATCTTAACGGTTTATTCAATGTGGTTATATCTATCAGCAGCTTACAAGGCGATTAAAGCCAGTGGTGCGATTAGAGATTAGCGGATCGCTAGAGCAATTAAATCTCGAAAAGTTTCAATAGATCAACACTAGGTGTTGAATATTTCTTTAAAATAGTGCATGATTCACACGCTTATTTTATTGGGTGCTTATAAAAGTGCTGAAGTTGAAGATATAGAGAGATTTAAACAAGCAATGGCAAAAGAAGATTGTATTGAATTAGACGGTACGGTAGTTGAGACATTACCAAATACCATGTTTCGCGTTGAACTTGAGAATGGGCATATTGTTACGGCACATATTTCAGGGAAAATGCGGAAGAACTATATTCGTATTTTGACAGGGGATAAAGTTACTGTTGAGATGACACCTTATGACTTAACCAAAGGTCGTATTAAATTCCGTAATAAATAGCTATCGCAGTAGACTAATGATCGACCCTAAGAGAAGAGCCTTCGTTGGAGCATTCTAATTATCTTAATGATTAATTAATCGAACTAAGTATTATATTTTTCGCTTTCCGGTGTTATACTTTTGTATAATTTAAAAGCAGGAGTATCCAAATGTCATCACTACCACTTAGACAATCAGGCGGCGCCAATATTGTAAGTATTCCCAAAAAGATACTTCAAATGCTTAACCTTCACACTGGAGATAAACTAGATATTCATGTTGAAGATAGCAAAATCATTTTAACTCCCAGAGTTGAGGAATTAAACTTGGAGCAAATGCTTGCTGAAAGTCCAAAAGAAAGTTTTAAGCTTTTAGCTGAAGATAAAGAATGGATGCAAGACAAACCTAAAGGGAAAGAGT
Source organism: Cysteiniphilum sp. GTC20157 (assembly GCF_055396795.1). Taxonomy (NCBI): domain Bacteria; kingdom Pseudomonadati; phylum Pseudomonadota; class Gammaproteobacteria; order Thiotrichales; family Fastidiosibacteraceae; genus Cysteiniphilum; species Cysteiniphilum sp. GTC20157. Next base: position 759,654 of record NZ_AP044698.1, read on the forward strand.
CTTGAAAAAATACATTCCAAATCAAGGCGATATTATCTGGCTTGATTTTGATCCAAGCTCTGGACGTGAAATAATGAAGCGTAGACCTGCTTTAGTGTTAACAAAAGCTGTTTTTAATGAGCATACTGGCTTTGCTTTTGTCGCTCCAATAACAAGCATTGAGCGAGGGAATAAATTTGAAGTAACACTCCCTGATAAGTGTAAAACTAAGGGTAGTGTACTAACCTTTCAAATACGCTCAATGGACTTCCAATCGCGCAATGCAGAGAAGATAGAAATATGCCCAAAAGCATGCCTTGAGCAAGTTTTGAAAATATCAAAGGTAATTTTGTCATAAATAGAGAATTGCTTAATCTAATATACCGCAGCTAGAGATTTTTGGGAATTTAGCAAGCTCTTGCTTGTATACAAGCGTATGCCTAAGTAATATTGCTCTTTAAACAAAACATCACTATTGGTGTTTGTAATGTTAAGAGAGTGTATAAATTGAGTTTGACTTTACTAATTGTACTTATTTGTTTGGTAGCACTTTTGGCCGGTTTTGTATCAGGTGTATTTGGTGGCGGTGCTGGTCTTATTAATGTCCCTGGCTTTTATTTATTGATGCAATATGCCTATCCGTCAAGTGATCACTTAATGCAAGTTGCGATTGCCTCGGGCGTTACTTCGAGTGTTCTATTGGGTTTCTTTGCAAGCTTTAAACAGCATAGATATAAACAAATCTGTTATCACACCTTGCGTTGGGCAATGGTTAGTGTGCTTTTAGGTGGTGTCTTAGGTGTGTTTCTAATGACAGCGATTAGTAGTAATGACTTAAAGGTTATCTTTGCACTGATTGTTATTGTTATGGCAGTTTGGATGTGGCGCAAGCTCAAAGTCGTGCTGAAAGTATGGAAGGCACCACTGCCACTAAAAGCAATTAGCGCATTTCTAGCTGGAATGTGTACGATGCTTTCAGGTGTATCGGTTTTCTTTGTCCCATTTCTAACGAAATGTGGTTTAGATATTCGTAAAGCAATCGGTACATCAACGGTCATTACCATGGTTTTATGTTTAGTGATGTCTGGCTTTTTTGTGCTCTTTGGTTGGCATGCTAATAATTTACCACCTTATAGTGTTGGCTATTTGAATTTGGTATTTTTTTCAGTGGCGCTTATTCCCAGCGTGATTGGCGTTAATGTTGGTGTTAAAGTAACCGCACTCATTTCACATAAATATTTACAAATTATCTATATTGCAATGATGTTGTTTGTTGCCGTCACGATGCTTATTTAAAACGAAGGAGAATAATGTGAAAAAGGAATATCAAACGATTAATCCAAGTAATGGTCAGCGCTTAAATACCTATCAAGTGTTTACTTTACCTGAAATAGATCAAACAATTGAAAAAGTGAAAAATGCACAATCATTATGGCGAAATCACGCGATTGATCAGCGTATTGAAAGTGTCGAAAGAATCAAATCACTGCTATTGCAAAATATTGATCAATATGCGCGTTTAATCACGAATGAAATGGGCAAAACACTGAAGGAAAGTATTGCTGAAATTAAAAAGTGTGCTTTTTTGTGTGACTATTATGCAGAACATGCGGTGGCAATGTTAAGCCCGCAAAAAATCGACTATCCAGGCCTAAATGCTGAGCGTGTATTTGCGCCGCTTGGTGTTATCTATATGATTATGCCGTGGAACTTTCCTTTTTGGCAGGTGTTTCGTGCCGCGATTCCTAATATCTTAATTGGCAATGGTATCGTATTAAAGCATGCGGAAAATGTCATTGGCTCAGCGTGTGCAATTGAATCACTATTTACGCAAGCAATAGGACAACTAATATTAAGCAATGTGGTGATTGATCTTGCACATTCTGAGCATATTATTAAACATCGTGATATTGCCGCAGTAACACTCACCGGTAGCAATCGCGCCGGCAGCATTGTTGCCAAGCAAGCCGGAGAAGTTTGCAAAAAAACTGTGCTGGAGCTAGGTGGATCCGATGCCTATATTATTCGCAAAGATGTCGATGTTGAGACAGTTGCTAAAGAAATAGTTCATGTCAGAATGCTCAATAGTGGTCAGGTGTGTATTTCACCAAAGCGATTGATTGTTGATAAATCTATTAAAGTGGCATTTGAAACAGCAGTACTTAATACCATTAGCAAGATTATTGTTGGCGACCCGTTAGCAGAGAATACAACGATGGGACCAATGGCAAGGACTGATTTACGTGATAACTTGCATCACCAAATTGAAACAAGTATTGCGCAAGGTGCCAAGCTACTGACTGGAGGAACGTTCCTTGAAATAGATAATACACAAGGTTTTTACTACGCTCCAACCGTACTTACCGATGTCACACCATCGATGTTGGCATTTCAAGAGGAGTTATTTGGTCCGGTAATTACGATTAGCTATTCAAACAATGATGAAGAAGCAATTGAGCTTGCAAATAACTCGAAGTATGGCTTAGGTAGTGCGATTTTTACCAAAGATATTGAGTATGCCAAAGAAGTAGCAGAAAAGCGCATTGAAGCGGGCATGTGTTTTATTAATCAATGTGTTGCCTCGCATCCAGCGCTACCATTTGGTGGTGTCAAGCAATCAGGCTATGGCAGGGAGTGTTCATTAGAGGCGCTGCGTGAGCTTGCTAATATTAAAACAGTTTTAATCAGTTCATAGCTTAGCTAATTATTGAAGTATAAGCTTTAGCAGCTGCTTAGAAATACTGCGAAATGGTTTACAAGTGACATAAAGGTCAAAGAATTTTACTGCTTTTTTTAGAAAAGTCGCTAGAATGTCACAAACTCATCAAATCATGTATTCGGATGCAAAGTAATAAAAATATTGTCATCATTGGTGTTGTCGGCGGTTCTGGTTCTGGAAAAAGTTTATTATCTAATACGATTGTTGAGGAGCTTGAGGATTTAGAATCCGCAAGAGTGACGGTATTATCTGAGGATCATTACTATCGTGATAATAGTCATTTATCAAAAATACAGTTAGACAAGTTAAACTATGACCATCCAGATGCCTTTGAACACAATTTATTAAAAGAGCATTTAGAGTCACTTATTGCCGGTCAAAATATTGAAGTGCCATTGTATGATTATGCAACACATAGTCGGGTGAAAGGTCAAACTCTGCCGATTAGTGCGCAGACGAGCATTTTGATTCTAGAAGGGATCATGCTGTTTACTGATGAGAATATACGAAAGCTTATGGATATTAAAATTTTTATGGATACCCCAATGGATGTATCCTTTATCCGTCGTTTGGTGCGTGATCAAAAGGAACGTGGTAGGACAGTCGATAGCGTAGTGACGCAGTATTTAGAAACAGTGCGGCCGATGTTTTTACAGTTTATTGAACCTTCTAAACGTTATGCTGATATTATCGTGCCGCATGGTGGCAAGAATAAAATTGCCATCGATGTGATTCGTTCAAAAGTTCGTGAATTATTAAGACATAATCACGCGTGACAAAGTGTTAATACACTTATTTTATCAATATGATTTCCTGAAAAGCTTTGAATACACTCGATAAGTGCCTTGAGTGTCGCGCCTGTCGTATAGACATCATCAATAATTAAAAGATGTTTAGATGTAATTGCGTGTTTTTGCTTAAAAACATGATGCATTTGACGTTGTCGTTGTTCATAGCTTGATTTAGCTTGTGGTTTAGTATACTTGTGGCGCTTTACTGAGCTTAGATCAACAATGTGATGAGCTGAGGCTAAATGTTTAGCCAAAATTTCTGCTTGATTAAAGCCGCGCACCAAAAACCGCAAGCGATGACTTGGCACGGGCAAGATATAATCAACATCAGCAAGTGAATGTAAACGTTTAAAGCTTGCTGAGAGATATAGTCCCAAAGCATTACCCGCAATATGACTATTTTGATATTTAAATAAAAACAGCAGTTTGCGTGTTAAGCCTTCAAAGTGATTTAACGCATAGAAAATTACAGGCTGACCATTAATTATTAGTTGTTGGCGTTTATGGCTATGAGATTCTTTGGTGAGTGCTTTTTGGCAGTTATTGCAAAGTCCTTTGTTGGTTATTTGTTGACAAATAATACACTGGCTAAAAAAGACGATAGTTTTAAGTTTATGTGCATAATTGCGCAAATGCATTGATTTCTCCAGTCAGCTTGATGTGTTTTATAAAATACACTTACCAGTTAAGCATGTTTTTGGGAATATGCATTCTTGCTGTCCATGTATCAAAAATAATACGGTCAAATACTTTGATGAAACGTGCATTGTGCAAACATGAGTGTAAAATTCAATCAAAGCTGTGGCGAGTGATTAATGTTCACCTGTCGATAAGCAATAATACAAATAAGTCAAGGAGCATAAAGAATGAGTATATCAAGCACGACAAATACTTCAAAGTGGGCAAGGTTTGCAGAAGGCTATAAAAAATTCTGTAACCATCAGTCTGAGATGGCACGTAAGCGTATGGGTGTCTAGTTTGATTAGGAAAAATATTTAACTTTAGGTAAGTGCCAGTTTTTATATATGGCGCATAACCTAAGGGTGAAGCCTATTGCGATAATAATCAGTGCACTGATGAGATTATCTATTTTGAAATATAGTGTTAATGCGTGGAGTATGCCAACTAATGCTGCGACAAGCGCATAGAGCTCAGCCTGAAAAACCAAAGGCACATCATTACACAATACATCACGCAACACCCCGCCAGATACACCTGTAATAATTGCCATTAATATGGCAATGATGAAACTGCCATAAACCATAAAATGGTCATTGTTTACCGCGTGTTGCGCGACACTATAGCCAATGTCACTGCCCAGATAAGCAAAAGTTACAAGCCCTAAAGCATCAACAATTAAGAAAAATTTATGACGCTTAACAATGTGGCGCGCGATAAAAATAGCTAAGATAGAGGCAATAAAAGTCACCAGAATATACTCAGGATACATCACCCAAGTTAATGGGTAATACCCTAAAAGAACATCACGCACCGTACCACCACCTAGCGCGGTAATGGTTGCAATCGTGACAATTCCAAAAATATCCATGTTTTTTCTACCGGCAGAAATCGTGCCGGACATGCTTTCAGCAGTGATCCCAATCACATAAAGGATTTGAAAGACGATGGCTTTATCAATAAGAAAGTACATTGTTTACTAAAGAGTTGTTTATGCTTAAATTGGTTTGCCATAATAAACCTAGATAGTGTAAATAGGCAAAGCATTTTGAACACTGCAAATAATCATGAACATTATGATTTTGGCACAAAGCATTAAATTGATTATGCGTATCAACAAGTCTGTAAAATACCGTGCAACTGGTATATAATCACCAACACTTTCAGTATTCTATACAATTTATATGAGAAACATTCTAGTCACCAATGCATTGCCATATGCTAATGGTCATTTGCATTTAGGACATATGCTTGGCTATATTCAATCAGATATCTGGGTGAGGTTCCAAAAAATGCGTGGCAATCAATGCCACTTTGTTTGCGGTAGTGATACGCATGGCACGCCAATTATGCTTAAAGCAAAAAAAGAAGGGGTTAAACCTGAAAAACTGGTTGAGCAAATGTCGCAATCGCATCGTGATGACTTTATTGACTTTGAGGTTGAGTTTGATAACTATCATTCTACACATCATCCACTGAATCAGGAGGTTGTTGAAGATATTTATTTAAAGCTTAAAGCAAATGACCTGATTAGCACGCGTGAAATTGCGCAAGCTTATGATCCAAAGGCTGAGATGTTTTTGCCGGATCGTTTTGTCAAAGGGACTTGTCCTAAATGTAAGGCAGAAGATCAATATGGTGATAGCTGTGAGGTCTGTGGTGCAACCTATTCGCCAACGGACTTGATTAATCCAAAGTCTGTGGTTAGTGGTGAAACACCGATTCAAAAAAACAGTGAGCATTTCTTTTTTAAGATCAGTGAATTAAGTGAAGATATTCAAAAGTGGATGAAGCACAACAAAGCATTGCAACCCGAGGTGCAGAATAAACTCAAGGAATGGTTTGAGTCAGGTTTGCAAGATTGGGATATCTCACGTGATGCACCCTATTTTGGTTTTCCAATTCCGGGTACGGATGATAAGAAGTTTTTCTATGTCTGGCTTGATGCGCCGATGGGTTATATTGCAAGCTTTAAAGACTTATGCAATCGCGCAGGCATTGACTTTGAAGCTTACTGGCGTCAAGAAAGCAAGGCGGAGCTTTATCACTTTATTGGCAAGGATATTATTTATTTTCATGCGCTTTTCTGGCCGGCAATTCTAAATGCCGTAGATTATCGTACGCCTACAGGCGTTTTCGCTAACGGATTTTTGACAGTTAATGGCAAGAAAATGTCAAAATCACGTGGTACGTTTATTGCAGCAAGAACTTATCTAAATCATTTAAAAGCTGACTATTTACGCTATTATTTTGCCAGTAAATTAACCCCTAGGATTGATGACATCGATTTGAATCTTGAAGACTTTGTGCAAAAGGTGAACTCAGATGTGGTGGGTAAAGTCGTGAATATTGCCAGTCGTTGCGCGGGCTTTATCAATAAGCGTTTTGATGGCATGTTATCTGAGCATATTCATGATCAGGAGCTGATTGAACGCTTTCATGCAGCACATGAGGAAATTACAACGCTTTTTGAGAAGCGTGACTTTGCCCAAGCGTTACGTGTCATTATGAATCTTGCTGATCAGGCGAATCAATATGTTGACAGCTATAAGCCTTGGCAGCTGATTAAAGAAGAAGGTCAAGCGCAAACGGTGCACGAGGTTTGCAGTCTAGCGATCAACCTTTTTAAAATCATTATTGGTTATTTAAAACCAGTAATGCCTGATTTGGTACTAAAAGCCGAGCATTTTTTAAATATTAATCAATTGCAATGGGCTGAGATTCCAAACGTATTGTTGGGACATAAGATCAATGTGTTCAAGCCATTGATTGCACGTGTTGAGTCAGAAAAAATTGAATTAATTATTGAGGAAACAAAAAAGATGCAATTAGAAGCAGAGCAACTAACAGAGGCCGTCCCTGAGGCTGCAGTGGAAAATAGTTTAAACATTGCTGATGAAATCAAAATCGATGATTTCTTCAAAGTGGATTTACGTGTGGCGCAAATTGTTGAAGCTGATCATGTCGAGGGTTCTAATAAACTATTGCGTTTAAAGCTTGATCTGGGAGAAGAGCAAAGACAAGTGTTTTCAGGGATAAAAGCAGCTTATAATCCAGAGAGTCTTGTAGGAAAATATACGGTAATGGTCGCAAATTTGGCGCCACGCAAGATGCGTTTTGGACTGTCAGAAGGAATGGTGTTATGTGCAGGTGATGGTGATTCACTATATCTACTAGAACCCGATCAAGGGGCAATTCCCGGAATGCGTATTAGCTAAGTTTCTAAATAGGTTGATTGAATGCTGGTTGGTAAGGTGTCAGTTCCAAGCTTTCCAGTTTTTTAGTCGCTTTTTGACTATCATATGATGCCTGTATTTTTAACATTAGTGCTGAGCTGATATTAAAAACTTTTTCAATACGTGCAGCTAGATCCGGTGTAAGGCTTGCTTTGCCATTAACCACTCGAGATAACGCAACACGAGTAATTCCTAGCATGTCTGCTACTTTTGAGATGTTGAGGTCTTTGTCCTCCTCAATCACAAGACTTTTAAATACAATGCCAGGGTGTTGTGTATGTTTGCTCATTTTCATGCTCCAGGTTTTAGTGATAGTCTCTATAGTCAACGATATAAATATCACCATCTACTAACTCAAATGTTAAGCGCCAATTGCCATTAACATCTAATGCCCATGGTCTTGTCTTGCCATGGAGTTGGTGAGGTCTTAATCGATAAAACAAAGTTATAATTTCTTGCTCATTACTGATATGATCCAAAGCAGTCAAAAGGCTCAGCAGTTTATCGGCATGTTTGGGCTGAATGCCTTTTGTGCTACCTTTTTCCCAAAGTTGTTTTAAGCCTTTGTGCTTGAATGACTTTATCATAAGTGGCAAGTTTTATTTTGTATATTGGAAGTATACGAAATAAATAAGGAATGTAAATGGTCACTATACAATTTGTTAAATTTTCTGCTTTAAAATTAGCGTGTTGTTCTTTTGAATCATCTCCAGTTGTTTTAATGCACTCATACCTAAAAGAATGAAATCATCATCAGCTTGAGGATTGATGCTGGCGCGAACATTGCTCAATGTGATATTGCCAATACGCAATTGATCAATCATCGTCTGATAAACAGTGATATTACCATTAGCGGTACTGACGCTATAACCCAAGCCTTTCTTTAATCCAATTTGTTTGGCAATATGCTCAGGAATAGAGACGGAGCTTGCCCCTGTGTCGACCAAAAATTTGACGCTAACGCTATTAATAAAGCCAAAGCTGACATAGTGATGATTGTAGGCATTTAAAACAACTGTTTTTTCAAACGTGTTTTGTTGCGATGTTGGTGTTAGATTTACGTTTTCTTGATGTTGTAAATAAGAATGCGCAAGATAGGTGATAAGAATAAAGATGACAATCCAAAAAGCATAGATAAAGCGCTTTTGCATTACTTAACCTAGTGTTTCTTTTAATAATTGAAAAATCTGGCGATAGGATTTGCCAGGGTTCTGCCGTAATACTTCTTTGTGATGATTGCGAATCAGTTGGCGTAATTGCTGTGTATCAGTATGCGGGTGATCATTCATTAGCTTATTAAGTGTCGCTTTCATCGTATGCTCATTAATAAGCGCATCACGCAATTGCTCTAAACGATGCATTTTAGCAATTTCAACCTGATTTTTTTGAGTATAACCATCGTAAGTGGCATAAGCTTCGCTAAGATCAGCATTGCGCATCAGTTTACCAATGTATTGCAGCTGACGTTTTAAGGCGATGCGTTGCATCGATTTTGCCTTGATGATTTCATCAATAATTTTGTCATCTAAGGGCATTTTCTTTATGCGTTCTTCACTTAATTCAGTCAATTTCTTACCGAAGTCGGTGATATCGTGGGCTTCTTTTTTAACTTTTGTGCGACTTTTTTCTTCGATAGAATCATCACTGCTATGATCTTGGTAATATTCTTCAGTCATTGCCGTTTTTCAATAGGATTTTGTAATAATGATGTGTAGAATGATACACCAAATTCCTAAGTTATATAACCTTATCTTGGAGGATACATCGATGTTTGATCGCCGCGTTACCGTTGCTCAATTTGATCCGGAATTATTTCAAGCTATTGAAAATGAAAATAAGCGTCAGCAAGAACATATTGAGTTGATTGCTTCAGAGAATTACGCCAGTCCCGCTGTGATGGAAGCGCAAGGCTCGCAACTTACCAATAAATATGCTGAGGGCTACGCCGGTAAGCGTTATTATGGTGGTTGCGAATATGTTGATATCGCTGAGGAATTAGCGGTAAATCGTTTGAAAGAACTGTTTGGTGCAGATTATGCCAATGTGCAGCCGCACTCGGGCTCACAAGCAAATGCGGCTGTTTATTTTGCACTTCTGCAACCTGGAGATACGGTGCTTGGCATGTCTTTAGCGCATGGTGGGCATTTGACGCATGGCGCTAAGGTGAGCTTCTCAGGTAAATTATTTAATGCGATTCAATATGGTTTAGATCCATTAACCGGTGATATTGATTATGCTGAAGTGGCGCGTTTAGCAAAAGAGCATAAGCCAAAGATGATCATTGCTGGATTCTCAGCATTTTCAGGGATTGTTGATTGGGCGCGCTTTAGAAAAATCGCCGATGAAGTAGGTGCTTATTTGATGGTTGATATGGCGCATGTTGCAGGATTAATTGCTGCAGGCGTTTATCCAAATCCAGTGCCCTTCGCTGATGTAGTAACTAGTACGACACACAAGACATTGCGTGGTCCACGTGGGGGTATTATTCTGGCTAGATCAAATCCAGAACTTGAGAAGAAGTTCCAATCAATTGTTTTTCCCGGCACGCAAGGCGGCCCATTGATGCATGTTATTGCTGCTAAAGCCGTTGCTTTTAAAGAAGCATTGCAACCTGAGTTTAAGACTTATCAGCGACAAGTGGTGAAAAATGCTAAAAAGATGGCAGAAGTGTTGATGTCGCGAGGTGTTGATGTTGTCTCAAAGGGCACTGAGAACCATTTGATTTTAATTGATTTAATCAGCAAAGATATCACAGGCAAAGATGTTGAAGCCGCTTTAGGGCGCGCAAATATCACTGTGAATAAAAACTCGGTACCAAACGACCCACGCTCTCCTTTTGTCACCAGTGGTTTACGTATCGGCACACCTGCGATTACCACGCGTGGTTTCAAAGAAGATGAGTGTGCACAAATTGCGCATTGGATGTGCGACATTATCGATGATCTTGGCAATGAAGCAAAAGAGCAGGAAATCAAACAAAAAGTTGTGGCACTCTGCGCTAAATTCCCTGTTTATTCAGAAGCTATAACAACTGAGTTGGCTTAGTTATTTTTATCAGGATGATAATACTTTGGTGTGAATTTAATGCCATATTTGACATACATCCACATTTTAGAGACAAAAGCTTGTAACTTAGGTGGATGCATGTTCAACACATACATTTTCTTAATCATTGCTTCTGTTGGATTGACGTTAGGGTCTTTAAATAGATCATTTAAATATTGGCTGTTATCAACAACGCCATTGGGTTGATAAATATAGTTGCTATTCATTGCCGCAACATAAGGATCCATATTGAAGTTTAAAAAAGCATAGGCAGCATCAAGGTTTTTGGCACCTTTAGGAATCATTAACATATCGAACCAAATATTTGTCCCTTCCTTTGGCAAGACATATTTTAAAACTTGATCTGGATTAATTTGCTTGGCGCGTTCAACCGAACGCACAACATCACCTGAATAGCCCATGACAACACATAAATTGCCTGCGGTGAAGTCATTTTGATATTTGTTGCTATCAAAATACTTAACATATGGACGTACATTTTTAATCAGATACAGCGCTGCTTTCTCGTAGTCTGCCTTATCCGTGGTATTAGGGTTGATACCTGCATAATAAAAATAATTACCAAATATTTGTTCTGGTTCATCAAGCATTGAAACACCGCATTTAGATAGCGTCTTAAGATATTTTGGATCGAATAAATACTTCCATCCATTGGGCACAACAGGGTGTCCAAAGACTTTGGCAACTTCTTTGACATTATAGGCAATGCCTGTTGTACCATAGCTGTAAACAATCGCATAATTGTTACCTGGATCATTAATCTCAGAAATCTTGTCGTAAATTGCTTTATTACGATGTACCCAGTTGGGTAATTTGCTTTTATCAAGCTTAATGAGCGCGTGTGATTTGATTTCACTTGGTAGATAAAGCGCGCCTTGCTCAATGACATCAAATCCAGAGGCGCCAGTCATTACTTTGGCGCGTGTCATATTATCATCAGTGGTATAGCTTAAACGTACACGGGTATTAGATAAACCACTAAAGCATGGGATAAGATCCGGTGACATATAATCTGCCCAATTCGTGAAATTAAGCGTTTGCTTGGTTTTAAATGGCGTAATTGGAGCGCTTAATAATTTCTCACTACATTGAAAATCAGCAGCAGACAGTAAGCCTAAACAGCCAATAGATAGCGTAACAATATATGAAGTCTTTTTAAGTTTCATCGATAACATAACAAAGCCCGCAAAGTTATAAAATTAAAATATTGGCTATTGTAGCGTTAAGCCATACCCATCGTAAATCATTTTGCTGGTTTAATCTGCCTTGTGCATCATAATCACCTTTCCGCTCGCGAATGTAGCAAGCTGGATTTTTAAATGACAACATTCGCGCCAACGTGCTACTATGTGCGCAACTATAGCTGAGAAAATTCTTTTAAAATAATGAGCATTACAACAATTAAATCTTTAATTACCGCGGTGCCTGATTTTCCAAAACCGGGTATTTTATTTCGTGATATCACGCCATTATTGGCAGATGCCGATGGCTTAACGCAAACGGCAATGATTATGGCGAAACGCATTAAAGAAAAGGGCTTAAAGCCGACAATTATCGCAGGACCTGAGAGTCGTGGCTTTATCTTTGGTGTGGCATTAGCAAAGCACTTATCCATTGGTTTTGTACCCATTCGTAAGCCTGGTAAGCTGCCGCGTGCGGTGCATACCTGTGAGTATGAGTTGGAGTATGGTATTGATAGATTAGAAGTGCATCAGGATGCTTTTTCTAACAATGATCAAGTGTTGTTAGTGGATGATTTGTTAGCAACAGGGGGTACAGCGAGTGCTTGTGTTGATTTGGTTAGAAAAGCAGGTGCTACTGTGTTAGGTTCTGTATTTGTGATTGAACTTAATGGGCTCAATGGACGTGAGAAAATGCCAACAGATATATTTATTGACTCATTAGTTCAATATGACTGAGATTAAACTTCATTTTAATATTTCACATTATCAAAGCGCTTTACTGGCGTGGTTTAGCCAGAATGGGCGTCATGACTTACCGTGGCAGGGCGAGTTTAACCCTTATCATGTGTGGTTGTCTGAGATTATGTTGCAACAAACACAAGTCAAAACCGTTGTTCCATACTTTCTCAAGTTTATTGATAAATTTCCGCATATCAGTGATCTAGCACAAGCAAATCAAGATGAGGTAATGCAGTACTGGGCAGGGCTTGGCTATTATGCGCGTGCTAGAAACCTGCACAAAACAGCACAAATTGTATATGAGAAATATAATGGTGTAATGCCTAATAATGTTGATGATTTATTAGCGCTACCTGGAATCGGTAGATCAACCGCGCATGCGATCTTATCGATTGCATTTAATCAAGCAACACCGATTATGGATGGTAATGTTAAGCGCGTATTTGCACGCATATTTGCGATTGATGAAGTGTTGTCAGATGCAGCGATTGAGAAAAAACTATGGCAGTTGGCGCATGAGCTTATGCTAAAAGACAAAACGCAAAATTATACACAAGCACAAATGGATTTGGGTGCAACAGTTTGTACACGCACTAAGCCAAAGTGTGGACTTTGTCCACTGCAAAATATTTGTTTGAGCTTTGCCAGTGAGCGCGTTGATCAATATCCGCGAAAGAAAATAAAGGTTGCAAAAGCTATTCAGTCAGCGGTATTTCATCTTTATCAATATCAAGATGAATTGTTATTGATCAAAAAACCAAACAAAGGCATTTGGGGTGGGTTGTATTCATTACCAGAAACTGCGTTAAGTATCGGTGAATATAGTCATATGCTATGTGAAGAACAAAAGCATATATTTACGCATATTGAGCTGTATTATGATATCAAAGTCTATCAATTAACACAGAAAGTAATAATTGATGATGCTTGTTGGGTTAACAAAGATAATATAAAGGAATATGCTCTACCAGCACCATTGGCAAAGCATTTATCTAAGCCCTCGTTGTAGGCCATGATGATCATCTTCTCGTTCACTTTGTGAAACATCATCATCGGAGTTTGTAATTGTTTCAGAGGCTTCGCGATATTGTCGTCGTATTGGGTGGGAACTTTGTCTTGGACTTGTTGCTTGTTTTTGAGGACTTAGCACGTCAAAAATTTTTTTAGTTACCGTATCAACACTTTGATTGCCATCAATTTGAACATAAGTTGGCTTTTTAAGCTTAGTGCCAGTTGTATCAAAATGCTGGTAGTATTTAATCAAAGGCGCAGTTTGTGCATGATAGACATTTAAACGATTTTTAACGGTTTCTTCTTTGTCATCTTCGCGTTGAATCAAGTCTTCACCGGTTTGATCGTCTTTGCCAGTAACTTTTGGTGGGTTATTATCAACGTGATAGGTGCGCCCTGATGGCTCATGGATTCTGCGACCTGACATGCGTTTGATAATGATATCGTCATCTAAAGTGATCTCAATAATAAAGTCGATATTAATACCAAGCTTTTTAAAGGCGTCAGCTTGTCCTAGTGTGCGTGGCACGCCATCAAGCATAAAACCATTGTCGCAATCAGCTTGTGATAGGCGCTCTTTAACGATTTGCATAATAAAGTCATCAGAAACAAGCTCGCCGGCATCAAGAATTTTTTTCAGTTTAATACCGGTTTCAGAGCCTGATTTAATCGCGGCTCGCAACATATCACCGGTTGAGATCTGTGGAATGTTAAATTTTGTTTCAATGCGCTTTGCTTGTGTGCCTTTGCCAGCCCCTGGTGGACCTAGAAGAATAATGTTCATGTAGTTTCCATTAAAGGTAAAAATAAAATGTGGTTCTATGATAAAAAGAAATAGCGTAAAAGTCTTTTAAAAAATTGGTTAGGTTTGAACAATTCGTCCAAAAAATATTGATCACACCCTGAGTATGAGTATTTATCGTACCCTGAGCGTGAGTCGAAGGGTGAGTATGCAAACAATAAACGTATAATGGCTTCGACTTTGCTTACGGATGACAAGTCAGAGGGAGTCATTGCAAGCATGGATGCGTGGCAATCCATTTTGTCAGGGATGATTGATTTAACTTCGTTGTAAAGCCTATATTTACAAGCTACTTATTAAATTAGTGCCATTAATTCCTGCTTCATTACTAAGTTTGAAAACAAGAAATACTGCAAAATGGTTTGTGATGAATATACCAGTAGTATAAAATGGCGCGGTCTTAAAACAGCAAGAAGATGAATAATTATGTGCGGTGTTGTTGGGATTATTGGGCATGAGCCTGCAAATCAAAAGCTATTTGATGCATTGACGATGTTGCAGCATCGTGGACAAGATGCTGCAGGTATTTTGACCTGTGATGGCTATCATATGTCATTGCGTAAAGATAAAGGACTTGTTGTTGAAGCAATTCGCACGCGTCATATGGAGCGTTTACAAGGCAATTTAGGCATTGGCCATGTGCGTTATCCAACTGCAGGATCAGATAGTGTTTTTGAATCACAGCCTTTTTATGTCAACTCACCTTATGGCATTGCCTTAGCGCATAATGGAAACTTGATTAATACCCCACAAATTCGCAAAGAGTTGCTTGAGCACGATTTTCGTCATATCAATACGAGCTCGGACTCGGAGCTTTTACTTAATGTATTAGCCTCAGAGTTGCACAAAGCGGAAGTATCACTCACCAATTTTTCAACGGATATCTTTTTTAATGCATTAACTAAGCTTTATCAGCGCTGTATTGGTGGCTATGCCGTTGTTGGTGTGATTGCAGGTGCTGGTTTATTTGCTTTTCGAGATGCTCATGGCATTCGTCCTTTAGTGTTGGGTGTAAAGGAAATCAATGGTAAAAAAGAATATATGGTTGCGTCTGAAACCGTTGCTTTAGACTGTGATGGTTATGAGGTTATAGGGGATCTCGGTGCGGGTGAGGCTATCTTTATCTCACTTGACGGAGAACTTATGCGTAAAGTATGTGCTCCCAGTGCCAGTTTGTCACCGTGCATTTTTGAATATGTTTATTTAGCGCGTCCAGATTCTGTGATCGATGGCGCGTCTGTTTATAGTGCACGTTTGGAGATGGGGCGTATTGCCGGTAAAAACATCTTAACTGAATTGCCAGAGCATGATATTGATGTGGTCATTCCGGTACCTGATTCAGGGCGCCATGCGGCATTGCCTTTGTCACGTGTCTTAGATGTTCCATATCGTGAGGGTTTTGTCAAAAACCGTTATGTTGGACGCACGTTTATCATGCCTAATCAGGCGGCACGTCAGAAATCTATTCGTAAAAAGCTAAATACCATTGATCATGAATTTAAAGGCAAACATGTGCTTTTGGTTGATGACTCCATTGTACGCGGTAATACCTCAAAGTTGATTGTTGAGATGGCAAGAAAAGCGGGTGCACGCAAGGTATCAATCGTATCGACTGCTCCTGTGGTTAAATACCCTAATGTTTATGGTATCGATATGCCAACGCATGATGAGCTTATCGGGCACAATCGTGGTATTGATGAAATTCGCCAGTGGATTGGGGTTGATCATTTGTTTTATCTGACGACGGATGATTTAGTTGCAGCTGTGCGCAAACAAGCGCCACACCTACAGCATTTTGACACTTCAGTATTTGATGGCAAATATGTTACCGGTGGCATTGATGAGCATTATTTTGAAGCATTGTTAAAGCATCGCAAACAACAAGCGGAAAATAATTCATCGAACTTAGGTGCTGTTGATATGCACAACCAAGAATAAAATGAGATTATGCCTAGCGATGATGCCAAGTTCCCTAAGCGTAAGTCGAAGGGAGTATAAGCCTAGAGTTAAAATAAAATGTAGTGTAAGTTTTTAGAATGAATTATTTTAATCAAACAACGATTGATACGTTTTTGCCATGTAAGACGCCTAAAGCGTGGATAGATAAAGCGCTTAAATCCATTGATATCCTATTGTTAGATCATGCACATTGTGAGAAAAAGGCTGCCTCTGCTGCTATTAGCTTTATGTATCGCAAGTCAACTGAGTATCCAGAGCTTCTGCTCAGAATGTCAAAGATTGCCCGTGAAGAGTTGGTACATTTTGAGCAGGTGCTAGGTATTCTTAAAAAACGTAATATTGAGTATCGTTTATTATCAGAGTCGCGTTATGTCAAAGAGCTAAAAAAACACATGCGCACCTCGGAAGAAGGGCGTTTGGTAGATACGTTGATTATTGGCGCTTTTATCGAAGCTAGATCGTGTGAGCGCTTTGGTGCTATTGCCCCTTTTCTAGATGAGGAACTAGAGAAATTTTATTTGGGATTATTGGCATCAGAACAGCGCCACTTCACGATTTATCTTAAATTTGCACAACAATTTGCCACAGATGACATCAATCACCATATTAAGCGCTTTTCTACTGTGGAGAAGCTGCTGATAGAGTCGCCTGATACTGAATTTCGTTTCCATAGTGGGGTTTGATGTTGACTATTGTTTTCGGCTAAAGTTGCTTTTTTGAATATTGTATTTTAGTCAGTTCCTATCTATCATTATCAAGATTAAGAGAGAAAACAAAAAAGTAAGTTGGTATTCAAGCTTACGGGATATCTTTTCGTTGTATATCCATCGTAAATCATTTTGCGGTGTTTATTTGCAAAGTGGTTTGTGATGGGTATAAATACGACATTGATATCTTATGTATGAAGGAGACAATCATGCAAATAGATGATAAGACCAAGCGATGGTTGTTTGATATGTATAATAAACAAAGTATTGTGACCGTGAAATCACATAATATTCGTTATGTTGGGGTGCTTAAGCATATATCTGCTGAGCATGTGATGATCGGCATGCCTTTTGGTGTTAAGAAAATAAGTTTTACCGAAGTGGATAAAATCATTGAACATCAACGTTAACTTTGCATAATATTCTGCTAGTGATTGTAAGAAAAGGTCATTTGCCAATGTAGTCTTTAAAGCATTAATTTTTTCATAAAGTTTTTACATTTATCCGTAAAACAGGTAGGCTTTGCTCTTTTGCAAGAGCAAAGTATTTTTGAATTTAATTTTTTTGAATTTTTTTGAGGAAAAATGATGTCTGAATTTCTACAGGCGCTAAATAAGCGACGTACATTTGCGATTATTTCGCATCCGGATGCCGGAAAAACCACATTAACGGAAAAGATGCTGTTATTTGGAAATCTGATTCAATTGGCAGGCACGGTGAAAGGCAAAAAATCAGGTCGTCATGCAACATCTGACTGGATGGAGCTTGAAAAACAGCGTGGTATTTCGGTAACCACATCCGTAATGCAGTTTCCCTATAATGATTGTGTGGTTAATCTATTAGACACCCCAGGGCACGAGGACTTCTCAGAAGATACTTATCGCACATTAACCGCAGTTGATTCGGCCTTGATGGTAATTGACGGCGTTAAAGGGGTTGAGGCGCGCACCATTAAGTTAATGGAAGTATGCCGTTTGAGAACAACACCGATTATAACCTTTATCAATAAGTTTGATCGTGATACACGTGATCCAATGGAATTAATGGATGAGGTTGAAGATGTCCTTAATATCCAATGCGCACCAATGACTTGGCCAATTGCTTCGGGTAAGGAATTTAAAGGGGTTTATCATCTATATAATGATGAAGTGATTTTATTTGAAACAGGACATGGGCATCATATTCATAACTATCAAGTAATCAAAGGGCTAAATAATAGTGAATTAGATGATAGGATTGGTTATTTGGCAGCTGAGTTAAGAGAAGAGGTTGAGCTTGTCAAAGGGGCAAGTCATGAGTTTGATCTTGAGAAATATCGACGTGGCGAGCTGACCCCCGTGTTTTTTGGTACGGCATTGAGTAATTTTGGTATTAAAGAGATGTTAGACACCTTTACTGAATGCGCCCCATCGCCAACACCAAGAACGAC
The DNA here is from genome assembly GCF_055396795.1 of Cysteiniphilum sp. GTC20157. NCBI lineage: Bacteria > Pseudomonadati > Pseudomonadota > Gammaproteobacteria > Thiotrichales > Fastidiosibacteraceae > Cysteiniphilum > Cysteiniphilum sp. GTC20157. The sequence continues at coordinate 777,953 of NZ_AP044698.1, forward strand.
TGATGTGCGTGAAGTCGTTGCAAGTGAAGAGCCATTAACCGGTTTTGTTTTTAAAATTCAAGCGAATATGGATCCACAACATCGTGATCGTATGGCGTTTTTTAGAATTTGCTCTGGAAAATATACAAAAGGCATGAAGTTACAGCATGTGCGCATGAATAAACAAGTGCAGATTGCTAATGCTTTGACTTTTGTGGCAGGCGAGCGTGAATCCTTAGAGGAGGCTTATCCTGGAGATATTATCGGTTTGCATAATCATGGTACGATTCAAATTGGTGACACATTCACGCAAGGCGAAATACTTAAATTTACGGGTATCCCTAATTTTGCCCCTGAGCTTTTTAGACGTGTGCGTTTAAATGATCCATTGAAAATGAAGGCGCTTTTGAAAGGGTTAATTCAACTATCTGAGGAAGGTGCAACTCAAGTCTTTAGACCGTTGAACAATAATGATTTGATTCTTGGCGCGATTGGTGTGCTACAGTTTGATGTTGTCGCACATCGTTTGGAGAATGAATATGGTGTTAAATGCAGTTATGAGCAGGTCAATGTTGTCGCTTCTCGTTGGATAGAGTCCAATGACAAGAAAAAGTTGGAGCAATTTAAAAGTAAATATGCAGACAATCTGGCGTTAGATGGTGGTGATTATTTGACCTATTTAGCAACAACACGTGTTAACCTGCAAATGGCTGAAGAGCGTAATCCAGATATTCAATTTCTGGCTACAAGAGAACACTAAGTATTGCCATTACAAAATTTCCACAAGCTGTATTCCCCTGCCCACTTTGATTATGTAAGCGTTGGCTGAGCGTAAGTCGAAGCCTCTATGAAGTGTATCCACTTTGGCTGATGCTCAGTCCATCGCTTCGACTGATGCTCAGGGTAAGGTGAGCATTTTTGGGTATATTAGGTAATAATTCAGAAATAAGTTGAGCTTCAATTACACCCCCTCACCCGCGCAGCTTAAGCTGCACGAGCAATCCCGCAAGGGGAGAGGTACTGACTGACGCAACTTATTCTTGATTCATTACTAGGTGAATATTTAGTCTTAGCCCAAAAACAAAAAAACAAACAATCGACGAGCCACTAGATCTATTCAAGGAGGGAGGAAGTTGATACTAGCGACCCGTCGAAAGAGAGCGCCACTATACTAAGCTTTTTGCGTAATGGGAAGGTCTTTTTGTAAATATTTACAAAAAGTTTTCAAATCTCTATACTCATCAATCACTTTGTGGTGTTTAATGCTTGAGAAATGTTTGATGCTTTTCGGTAACTGAATTGCAGGTAATAGCTAGGGGCGTTGCTACAACTCAATTACAACAGTGCGATAAATTCAATGGCAGAAATACTATAAAATTAATGGCACTACCTTAAGAAGTATCTTGTAAATATAGGCTCTGCAACGAAGTTAAATCAACCATCCCTGATAAAATGGATTGCCACGTATCCATGCTCGCAATGACACCCTCTGATTTGTCATCCTGAGCCAGGATGGCGTGAGGATCCAGTGCGAAGCTGTCATGGATGGTTAGTGATCCTCCAAAGGTAGTGCCATTATACCTAAACTTGAACGTTTAGAAAAATGGCAATGCGTCTAAGCTTAGATCAATACCATTGGCGCGAGCTTGGCGTAACCAATAGTTTGATTTAAAGAGATTGGTTGATACACCAATGCCCTTCTTATACATATATGCCAAATAAATTTGTGCTTCGGCATAGTCATTTTTAGCAGCTTTTTCAATCCAGTAGAAGCCAACCGCAGGGTTTGATTGCACGCCCAATCCTTGGAAGTACATAAGCCCAAGCTTAAATTGCGCTTCAGCATATCCTGTGGCAGCTGAGTATTGAATATAATCAACCGCTTTATCTATATTGTTGCCACCTGATTTGCTGATTTGTTTGCTGTACTCAACCCCTTTATCATAGGCAGCTTTAGGACTTAGCTGTGTATAATTGATGGGTTCATCATTTGTTGAACTTTTAATTGTTTTGGGGTTATCCTTGGCAACGTTAGCTGTTTTTTCTAATTTACTACTGATAATGGCATGTGCATTATTATGGTAAAGTGCAGTCATTCCTAGAATAATAGCCAACACAATAACGATGGCACCGACCCAAATTGAAAGGTGATTTTTAATAAGCTTCATGTATATTCGCTCCAAACTTCTCGCGAATCATTATGCCTTGCTATGTAAATACTCACAAGCAAATAACGTATTTTCTAGTAAAGTAGCAATGGTCATAGGACCAACACCGCCTGGAACCGGTGTAATAAAAGCAGCATATGCTAAAGCCTTGTCAAAGTCGACATCACCGACAATGCTGCCATCCTCTAATCGATTAATACCAACATCAATGACCACAGCACCTTTTTTTAGCCAGTGACCCTTGATAAAGTGCGGTTTGCCAACGGCGGCAACCACAATGTCAGCGCGCGCTAAATGTTCTGTGAGATCATTAGTAAAACGGTGACAGGTGGTGACAGTAGAGCCTGCTAATAAAAGCTCCATTAACATGGGGCGCCCAACGATATTAGAAGCGCCAACGATGACTGCGTGTTTGCCTTTTAAATTATCGATCACCGACTCAAGTAATGTCATAACACCTTTGGGTGTGCAGGGACGCAACAGCGGATTTCGCTGCATCAATTTACCAATGTTATAAGGATGAAAACCATCAACATCTTTATCAGGGCGAATGGCTTCAAGTACTTTCTCGGCATCGATATGTTGTGGAAGTGGTAATTGTACCAATATGCCATCAATAGTTGGATCATTGTTAAGCTGATCGATAAGGTTTAATAACTCGTCATTGCTCACATTTTCATTAAGATCGTAATTAAGCGATAAAAACCCCACCTCTTCACAGGCTTTACGTTTGTTATTGACATATATTTGTGAGGCAGGATTATTGCCAACAATAATGACAGCAAGCCCTGGGATACGTTTGTTTTGTTCTTTTAGTTGATTAACTTGTGATTTGATTTTTAGTCTGATTTCTTGCGCTTTTTTTTTGCCATCAATAATTTGTGCCATAGCATAGGTTCCTGTTTTTTTACTTTTTCTATTTTTCTATTTTTCTATAGGCTTAAGTTGGTAGTACATGATATACCCATCATAAACCATTTTACAGAATTTCTTGCTTTGCATTTGCTGCGCCTTTACAAAGTTGAATTTTGGCAATAGTCCTAGCTATTACCTGCAATCCAGCTTTGTAAAATCCTCATAAACTGCTTTGCAACTAAACACCGCAAAATGATTTACGATGGGTATAGACAATTAACGTCTTATTTTAAACAACATTTATTAATGTTCTTGAATCGTGCCAAAAGATCGTCTAGTTTAGGCGGTAGCAATTGTTATCATTGGTATTAATGAATGAAAAAACATATTATTTTTGGAATTGTGACAGCCGTTTTGTTGTTGATTGTTATTTACTTTTTGTTTCTGGCGACCGCTAAAAAAGAGATGAGTTTTCACGTTGAACCGACAGGTGTTATGGTTGCAGCGGTCAATGAGCGCAATATCCCACTATCAGCCAAAGGAACGGGATTGTTGATCGCACCAAATACGGTCACACTTAAAGCGCAAATTGCAGGAATTATTAATAGTATTGACTTCACGAGTGGTCAGTATGTTAAAAAAGGGCAGCTGTTGATGACTTTGGATGATACCAAGCAAATGGCAGATGTAAGTTCTACTTTGGCAGACTTTACAAAATCTGAGGCGCAATATAAGCGAACAGACACTTTGTATAAGGAAAATAATGCCGTATCACAAAGTGAGCTAGATAATGCCAAGGCAAGTTATATGAAGACAAAAGCGCAATATGATGCAGCGTTGTATCAGTTATCCAATACCAAAATTGTTGCCCCTTTTAGTGGCTATTTGACATTAACGACCTTAGCTAAAGGCAGTTATGTTTCAGCAGGAGATACCTTGGTATCCTTAGTGGATAAAGAGAATCTGCAATTACAATATGCGTTACCGGAATCCTATGCTGGCAGTATTAAGCTTGGGCAAACGGTTGATTTTAAAGTTGATGCATTTCCAGGGCAGGTTTTCCATGCCAAGGTTGATTATATTTCACCAGATGTCTCAGATGATAATTTGACCTTTACTGTGCGTGCTGTATTTAAAAACACGGATAATCTGTTAAACCCTGGTATGAGTGTTTATATCTCACAAATTATCAAAGAAAATAATATGGTGTTAGCGGTACCAGAAAGTGCATTAAGTGCGCAAAGTGGTGGTTTTATCGTTTATGTTATTGTTGAGGGTAAAGCCAAAATGGTACCAGTACAAATCGGACAAATCGATAAAGGTTATGTCAGTATTTTAGAGGGTTTGAGTAAAGGGCAAGAAGTCATTGTCTCTGCCGAGGGTAATATTTCTGATGGTGTTACTGTTAAGGTGGAGAAATAAATGAAGCTGCCTGAGATCTGTATTAAGCGTCCGGTATTGTCATTTGTACTTAATGCGATATTGGTATTGTGTGGTTTGTTAAGCTTTAGTTATGTTAAGTTGCAATTTGAACCAACAGTGTTTAAACCAGTACTGATGATTCAAACCAATTATCCAGGGGCAAGTGCTGATGTAGTGCAAAAAGATGTCACTCAACAACTTGTTGCAGCAATTTCAGGGACGGAAAATTTAAGTTATATCGAAGCGACATCTATGCAAGATCGAAGTCAAATTAAATTGAACTTTGGTAATATTGATCAAGAGAAGTTTATTACCGCGCAATCTGAAGTAATGCGTGATATTGCAGGTGTTGATCTACCACAAAATGCGCAAACACCACAGATAAGGCAGCGTGGCAATGGATCGCAAGTGATGCTTATTGGCTTTCAAGATAGTAATCGCTCAACGGAAAGTCTGACATCATATATCAATGATACGATAACTAAACAACTCGCACAGACTCCAGGAGTCGGTGATGTGCAAGTTTACTCCGAAGGCTCAGCACTGCGTATAGAGCTTGACCCTAAAGCCATGGCGATTTTAAAAATTTCAGCCATTGATGTTGTCAATAAACTAGAGCAGTTGAATCGTAATGTTTCCGCAGGGCAACTGATTACTAATAACAATACCTATACGATTAATGTTGATAGCGCACTGGATAGTATCAGTAAGTTTGAAAATCTTATTATTGCTAAACACAATGGCAAGTTAATCTATTTAAAACAAATAGCTAAAGTTTATTTAGGGAGTTTATCACTTGCCAATGGTTCAATTAGTATTATCGATGGTAAACCCGGTGTGGTCGTCAATGTCTCGCAAACTAGTGATGCCAACCCGATTGATGTTGCTAATGCTGTTGCAAAGGCCGTTAAACAAATGCAAGGCTCATTGCCTCCGGGCATGAAAGCCAGTGTGCTCTTTAATGTCGCAACCTCGCTTAAAGCATCACTATATGAAGTGATTAAAACCATTATTGAGGCAATTATCTTGGTATCATTGATCTCTTTATTGTTTTTAGGTCGCTTTAGAGCAGCCCTTGTCCCTATTGTTACTTTGCCAGTATGTTTGATCGGCGTATTTGTGATTATCTGGCCGTTAGGTTTTAGTATCAATATGATGACATTACTTGCCATTGTGCTAGCCGTGGGGCTGGTGGTTGATGATGCGATTGTTGTTCTTGAGAACTGCTATCGCTACATGCAAAAAGGCTATAATGCATTTGATGCAGCAATTTTAGGCAGTAAAGAAATTGGCTTTGCGATTATTGGTATGACCATTACATTGGTTGCGGTCTATATCCCCATTGCGTTTATGAATGACAAGTCAGCCGTTTTCTTTCGTGAATTTGCCTTTACCTTGGCTGCAAGTGTTTTAATCTCAGGTTTTGTGGCGTTGACTTTATCACCGACTATGTGTGCACATACTTTGGGTAATGCAAAAGAAAGTCGCTATGAGAAGTTTGTCACTAGATTGTTTGCAAACTGTGAAAAAGCATATAAAAAATTACTTTATTTTGTGCTGCAAGTTCGTTTTTGGATCATTGCTATTTTTGTCATTTTGATTATTGCAGGGGTCGGTTTATTTCGCTCGATGCCTACGGCATTGCAACCCAATGATACCATTGGTGTGGTAGGTGTGAATATCGTCGGGCAAAGCAATGCAAGCTCAGATTTTATCATGCAAAAGCTCGATGAGGTTCAAAGTAAATTACCGAGCAAGGTGTTTGATCACTCATTTGGTTTTGTCGATACACAAAGTGGACAAACATCAGGCTTTTCAATGAATATTTTAAAAGAGGATCAAGTCACCAATGCCTATAAAGTAGCGCGTGAATTAAATGGCATTATTAAAAACACGCAAGGCATACAAGGTAGTAGTTGGGTATTTCCATTATCAGGACGTAATCAATCAGGTGATGGCGATATTCAGATGTATCTATTGAGTATGGATGATTATCAAACGCTTTATAAAAAAGCAGAAAGTTTAATCAATATGCTCGAGAAACTGCCAAGTATATCCTATGCAAGCATCGGCAGCGCCTCAGACAGTGGGCAATTTGATATGGATATCAACTATACTAATGCTGCTTTGTTAGATGTTGACCCTGCGAATATCCAAACGATCTTAAATATTATGTTTGGTGGTTGGCAGTTATCACGTGATTATGAAACCGGTGGTGAGAGCTTTCCAATCTATGTGCAGTTACCCAAAAAAGATCTTAAGAGCTTTGGTGTATTAAACCGCTTATATATCAAAACTGACTCAGGTGGTTGGGTGCAGCTAGGGCGCTTAGTAAGTATTGCCCCAGTGGTAAAAATTCCTTATTTGACCACTTATAACCAAATGCATGCCATGTCGATTAGTGTTAACTTGCAGCCAAATGCTTCAATGGGGCAAGTGGTTGAGCAAATCAAAGCGATTACTGAGCAGCTATTACCAGGTACTAGTTTAGCGTTTAAAGGAGATGCCAAAGATATGCTTGAGGGTAATAACAGTATGATTATTATCTTCATTGCGGGACTTTTATTTATTTATTTGGTACTTGCTGCATTGTTTGAAAGCTTTGTCGATCCATTTATTATTTTATTAACCGTACCTTTATGTGTTATTGGCGCTTTGCTTGGGCTTAAACTCATCGGAGGGACACTAAATATTTATACAGATATTGGCTTAATCACCTTGATTGGACTGGTGTCTAAGCATGGCGTGTTGATAGTGCAATTCTCCAATGAACTATTGGCAAAAGGGGTAGCATTAAATGAAGCTGTGATCAAAGGGGCAGCGACACGTCTGCGCCCAATTTTGATGACATCAGCAACGATGATTTTAGGTGCTATTCCATTATTGTTAAGCACGGGAGTTGGTGAGCATGCACGCCAACAAATCGGTATGGTTATTGTTGCCGGATTATTATTAGGGTCATTGTTTTCATTGTTTATTGTGCCTGTGGCTTATCAATTATTAAAATCTATCAGAAATAGATAGGATAGATTTACTACGTATATCAAAAAACAAAGGAGATTGCGGCAAAGATGTCATTAAGCAAGTTGTTTGAAAAAATTAAAGCTCCACTAAAAAATAATCGATGGTCTTGGGGAGGCATAAGAAATGATGGAATTGTGTGTTTACGCATTTGGCAAGATGAAAAAGAAAAGCTTGATGATAAAAGGTTATTTTTTCGTCTTACGAATCATCAAAAGTATATTGATCGGCAAGATGATCTTGGTTATAAAGAGAGACTTAAGCATATTGAGTTAATTTTAAGTGGTGCTGAGGTTTATCTAATAATGTGTAAGGCAAAAGATGGAGATGCCGTACCACGTTCTATAGAAAGCTATAATAAAAAAGATCTATTTGTAGGTGGGGATATTGCTGATTTTGATGGGGATAAATGGATTGAGATGCATAGGCGTATACCAATATCAGAAATCTCCAGATAATCACGTTTTGAAGGTTTTCTGGTGTAAGCAATAGCTTATGTTACATTGAGTGCTAAGTGATTAGTATTAGCTTAAGTTAGTTTGATTTTTGCTCTTGCTGCTTTTGTTGATAGATCATATCAAAGTTAACAGGGGCCAAGCATAGCTGTGGGAAGCCGCCTTTAGCGACTAAGTCAGAGATTGCTTCACGCGCGTATGGATATAAGATATTAGGGCAAAATGCATATTGCGCATGATCTAGTTGCCCTTCTTCCATATTGGAAATAAGGAAGATACCGGCTTGTTGCACTTCTGCTTTAAACGCATCAGCATCACCGCATTTAACATCTGCTTCAACCGTTAGTATAACTTCATACATGTTTTCTTCAGGCAAGCCTGTCACTTTAGTATTCAAAGCGACATTGAGCTCAGGCTTCCATTCCTGCTTGAATGCGTCAGCACCTTTAGGGATTTCAAATGAAATATCTTTGGTGTAGAGTTTTTGGATTTGAAATTGAATATCTGGTGTATTTGTTTCAGTTGTCATAGTCTTTCCTTATATAGTTAAGTTAAGTGTTATTTTCCAAGTAATGGGTCAAGTTCATTGGCATCTTCAAGGGCGTACAAGTCATCACAACCGCCAATGTGTTGGTTGTTGATGAATATTTGTGGCACCGTTGTGCGTCCTTTGGCACGCTCAATCATTTCATCACGCAATTCAGGTTTGTTAATGATGTTATATTCAGTAAATATAACACCTTTGTCGCTAAGTAATCCCTTGGCATTAATGCAGTAGGGGCACGTTGGCTTAGTGTAAATTTCAATCATTTAGATACGCCTTTATCATTTTTGTCTTTTCTATCTTTTCTATTTTTTACATCTTTCTTGTCAGTATTCATTTCATTATGTGCTACGGTTTTATTGTCAGTCGGCAATTTATCTTGTAACCATTGTTTGAAGCCACCCTTTAGTGTGTAAAGCTTATCAAAGCCTGCCTTTTTTAACAAATCACAGGCACTAGCACTTTGTGCCCCTGTTGCACAGTAGACGACAATTGGATTGTTCTTATATTTGTTGAGTGTTTTAGTGTTTTCTTTAAGTTCATCAACGCTACTATTGATCGCACCAACAATGTGACTTTCATTAAATAGCTTGCTATCGCGAATATCTAAAAACACACCTTTGTCACGGTTTGTGATGTTAATCGCATCTTGTATTGATAGTTGAAAACGACTTGATTTAGCTTGGCGAATTTCATAACCAAGGTAGATCAAAATGGCAAGTACAAAGATAATACATAGTATTAAGTTTTGAGAGATGAAATGACTCAGGTTTGACATGTTTTTCCTAATTTTATTATTTGTTTTAGCATAAGCTCCAAGATCAGCAAAGAGCAGACTTATTTATTAACATGGTGGATTATAGCGGGTTTAAAATTTAATGAGAAGCCAAACTTGGCACGCTTTTTCGCACAAGTGATTCGATGGCTTTCAGCCACTTGGTAATGGCTGAGCCACGACGATAAACCAAACCAATCTCACGAAAAGGAGCCGGTGCCTTAAAGTCAATATAATGAATGCCATTGTGTGAGGTAAGTGTGGCAATCTCAGGGATAATGGTAATGCCAAGTTTAGCAATGACCATTTGCCTTAGCGTCTCAAGACCTGTGGCGTTGCACTGGATGCTTTGTGCGGGATTGATGTTTAAAGAGAGCACTTGCTCGCGCAGGCAGTGACCCTTTTCTAAAAAAAGCATGGCTTCATCGTCAAGTTTTGATATATCGACTTCTTGTAACTGACTTAAAGGGTGCCCGTCATACACAGCCAGTTTAAATGTATCTTTAAATAATGGTAAAAACTCTAACCCTTGAGGTAATGAGTCATGTGCTAAAAGGGCAGCATCAATTTTACCCGATTGTAGCATTTGAATTAGAATAGGGCTTTTTTCCTCAATAGGATATATCTTAATAGGGCTCTTATCCGCTAAGCTTGTGTGAATGAGTTGTGGTAACAGATAATGAGCAAGCGTGGGGAATAGTCCAATTTTAAACAATAGGTCTTCCGTTTTGTTATGCATCGCGGCGAGATCTTTGATGTCTTGAGCAATGGTTAATAATGATTGTGCTTTGTCAATAATCTGTTGGCCAATGGCTGTTACAAGCACGCTTTTTTGGAAACGTTCAAAAATAGCGATGCCTAACTCATCCTCAAGCTTTTTGATTTGCATGCTAAGTGCCGGTTGGCTGACAAAGCATTCTTGTGCTGCTTTATTGAAGTTTTTATGTTTAGCAACGGCAATAATGTATTCTAGATCACGGATATTCATAATTTTCCATTCGAGGCAGCATTTAGATTTAAGATTACTCGATTTTGTGCCAGAATAAACGATAAAATTAGACATAAAATAATAAGCACCATTTTGTTATGAATCAATACACTGCTCAATCCATTGAAGTTCTATCAGGTCTTGACCCTGTTAAACGACGTCCAGGGATGTATACTGATACACAAACCCCTAATCATGTCGCACAAGAGGTGATTGATAATGCAGTGGATGAGGCATTAGCAGGACATGCCAATAAACTTAACATCAGAGTTTATGATGATGGCAGTTTTGAGGTTGAAGATAATGGTCGAGGGATGCCGGTTGATATTCATCCAGAGGAGGGAATATCAGGTGTTGAGCTCATTATGACGCGCTTGCATGCGGGTGGTAAATTCTCCAAAGAAAATTATCTTTATTCAGGAGGGCTTCACGGTGTTGGTGTGTCGGTAGTCAATGCATTAAGTTTGCGTGTTGAGGTGTTTATCAAGCGTGATGGTAAGCGTTATTTTATTGCTTTTGAGCATGGTGATAAGGTTGAAGAATTAAAGATAGTATCTGAAGTTGGAAAAAAGAACACAGGGACTACGGTGCGCTTCTGGCCAGATCCTAAATATTTTGATACCCCCAAATACGCAACGCGTAAATTAAAAAATTTATTAAAAGCCAAAGCAGTATTGTGCCCAGGTCTTATTGTTGACTATCAAAACGATGAACAAAACGATCGTATGACTTGGCAATACGATGGTGGGTTATTGGCTTATTTACAAGAGAAAATTGACGGTCTTGAGATATTGCCAGCGGTTCCCTTTTCAGGCTCTTTCACCGATGGACAATATGTTGTTGACTGGGCGCTTTGTTGGCCACAAGAAAGTGATAACCTAATTACAGAAAGCTATGTTAACTTAATTCCAACGCCTTTAGGTGGCACGCATGTTAACGGCTTAAGGTCGGGACTGTTAGATGCAATGCGTGAATATTGTGAGCTTCATAATATTTTGCCGCGTGGTGTTAAGATTATGCCAGATGATATCTTTGCAGGTCTTTGTTATGTATTATCACTTAAAATGCCTGAACCGCAATTCTCAGGGCAAACCAAGGAGAGGTTGTCATCACGTGATTGTGTGAACTTTATTGCCACACATGTCAAAGACGCCTTTAGTTTGTGGTTAAATCAAAATATTGAGACGGCAAATCAAATTGCTGAAGCCATTATTTCGCGGGCGCAAAAACGCCTTAAAGCCGAGAAAAAGGTTGTGCGTAAGAAAGTAACACAAGGCCCACAATTGCCTGGTAAACTCACAGATTGTGTAACGCAAGATACGCAATATAGTGAGCTATTTCTAGTGGAAGGGGATTCCGCAGGTGGTTCGGCAAAACAGGCGCGAGATCGTGAGTTTCAAGCAGTAATGCCATTAAGAGGGAAAATTCTAAACTCATGGGAAATTGATTCATCAGAAGTACTATCATCACAAGAGATCCATGATATTGCAGTGGCCATTGGCGTTGATCCAGGTAGTGATAATATAGAAGGGTTAAGATATGGTAAGATCTGTATTCTCGCGGATGCGGATTCAGATGGTTTGCATATTGCGACATTACTATGTGCTTTGTTCTTGCGTCACTTTAAACCATTGGTTGAGAAAGGGCATATCTATGTTGCTATGCCGCCGTTATTTAGAATTGACGTTGGCAAAGAAGTGCATTATGCGTTAGATGAAGCAGAGAAGAATGTGATCTTACATAAAATAGCTCAAAATAAAAAATCAGCTAAAGCCAATGTTTTGCGCTTTAAAGGGTTGGGTGAGATGAACCCAATGCAACTAAGAGAATCAACAATGGCAATGGATACCCGACGCCTTGTGCAGTTAACGTTATCCACTGATGAGCGTTTTGATCTGGAGGAAATGGATGAGATGCTTGCTAAAAAGCGTTCATTAGATCGCAAGCATTGGCTAGAGCAAAAGGGGAATTTAGCTGATTTAGAATGATTCAGTAAGAGAAGTTACAAAAAAGAAACTTCTTTATTGTCATAAACATAAGTCAAATATGAATCTAATGTATAACCCTGTGAACGTACTGCTTTAATTGGTGAGCTTGAGTTGTGTCCTTGGGTTAATTTATTACGCAGTCGGTGAACATGAATATTGACATCACGCACCATGCTCTCTTTGACATTTAGATTAAGATATTTGGCAATTTCTTCACGCATAAAAGTTTTACTTGGATCAGATAGCAACAGCTTAAGTAAAGCACCTTCTTTGTCGGTTAGGTAAATGTCTGCGTTATCTGGGTGTGTAACTAATGACTTACGCGGATGGTATACCCATTTACCAAACTGGATTTGGTTATAATCACTAATGTTTATATCCTCAATATTGACTGAGCCTGTAATAGCATATGGTGATTGCGTGGTATTGCGATCACGTAGTTTCGCCTTGATACGCGCCATAAGAACGTGCTGGTTGTAAGGAATTTCAATATAGTCATCAGCGCCTGCTTCAAAGCACAATACAATTTCGGTGGCATCGGTACTTTTTGAGACAAAGATAATTGCCATGTTTGGATAGCGTTCGCGAATGTTTTTGCATAGTTCAATGCCGTACATATCGGGTAGTAATAAATCAAGGAGTACTACTCTGGTATTTTTATTAGCAGCCAATAAGTCCAAGGCTTCTTGTCCTGAAAGTGCAACGTTGGTTTGGTGTAAGTAACGTTGAAGTAACGCTTGCAGGTCTTTGGTGTTTTCTTTATTGGTGCTAACCAATAATATACTATTATCTTCTTTCATGGTCTCTCTCATCATCTTTAGGTTAAAAAATCTCCCAGATCATTGTTAATAGTAAATTGAACTCAGTAACACATGATCTTATTGAGCATAATTATATTTAAAATATTTCGGATTTTCCATGTTGTTTATAGCATAACTGCTTAAAAAGTGATTTATTATTCATAATTTGTTGCAAGTTGACAGATAAAAAATATAAAAAACCGATCGATTGTACTTTTAGTGTTTTTAGTGCTTTATGTAATTTACTCTTAATTGTGTTTGGCTTCTTTGTGATCTATAACTTAATAGATTGATAGATAAATTGGAGTGATAAAATGTTGCGATATTTAAAGTTTGCGAGTTTGCTAGGGTTTTATATTTTGACGCAATTTAGCTATGCTGAGTCAAAGATAGCAATTTTTGCTGGAGGTTGTTTTTGGTGTGTCCAAGCGGATTTTGACAAACTTAAGGGCGTTGTCAAAACTGAAGTGGGTTACGATGGAGGGACGGCCTTATACCCAAATTACAAACACGTATCACAAGGGAAAACAGATCATTTAGAAGTTGTTAAAATTTGGTATGAAGATGATGTTCTGGGTTATACTCAACTTTTGAATTATTTCTTTAAACATATTGATCCAACGGTTAAAGATCGACAATTTTGTGATTTGGGTGCGCAATATCAAAGTGCCATTTTATATCTAAGCAATGAACAAATGCTAATAGCGCAAACAGTGATTGAAAAAACTAAAACTTATCTAAACAAGCCAATATATACACAACTACGTCCGAGTACCATGTTCACGGCAGCCGAGGAGTATCATCAAAAATATTATCTAAAAAACCCCGTTAGTTATGCATTTTATCGTTGGCAGTGCGGACGTGATGCGCGGCTAAAGGAAATCTGGCAATGAATCTACAATCTATTTAATCCATTTAAAGCGGCAACTCGATAGGCTTCTGCCATGGTAGGGTAGTTGAACGTTGTATTGATAAAATACATCAATGTATTGGCTTTACCTTTTTGTGACATGATCGCCTGTCCGATGTGAATAATCTCAGAAGCTTGACTACCAAAACAATGAATTCCTAATAACTGCAGTGTCTCACGGTGAAAAATAAGCTTAAGCATGCCAGCGGTTTTGCCTGAGATTTGCGCGCGCGCAAGATCCTTAAAAAACGCGTGCCCCACTTCGTAAGGAATTTTTTCTTCGGTGAGTTCTTGTTCTGTTTTACCAACAGAGCTGATTTCAGGCAAGGTATAAATACCCGTTGGAATATCTTTGATTAAATGATTGGTGCACCTGCCTTTAGCAATATGCGTTGCGGCAAAGCGACCTTGGTCAAAAGCCGCAGAAGCAAGAGAGGGGTAACCAACAACATCGCCAACAGCATAAATATGTGGGTGTTTGAGCGTTTGATAGTTTTGATTAACCTCGATTGATCCACGTATGTTCGCCTCAATATCAATCGCATCAAGCCCTAGTTGATCGGTATTTCCCGTACGTCCTTGGGCAAATAATAAGTAGTCTGATTTGATAATTTTATTTGACTTTAATTTTAGAATTACCTCGTTATCATTGGCATCAATGGTATCATAGTGCTCGTTATGATGCGTGCGAATACCGTGCTCGCGAAAGTGGTAACTCAAAGCATCAATAATTTCATTATCAAGAAAAGATAATAAGCGCTCTCGGTTATTAATCAAATTGACACGGATTTTTAATGTGCGGAAAATAGAGGCATACTCGCAACCAATAACCCCCGCACCGTAAATGGATATGGTCTTGGGGTTGTCATCAAGGTGCAGAATACTATCACTATCCAAAATACGAGGATGATTGAAATCAATATCTTTAGGGTGATAAGGTCTGGAACCTGTGGCAATAACAAAATATTTTGCTTTGAACTGTTCCTTGGTTTGTTCGTCTTCGTCTGCTGAGCAAATACAAATGGTATGTGGGTCTATAAAGCGTGCAAAGCCATGCAACATGTCAACATTATTGCGTTTGTAAAACCCTGTTTTTAGCTCGGTTTGTGCATTGATAACACGTGAAGCATTCTCTAACATTTGTGGGTAACTGTAGTCATGATATTTTGCATGAAAAGAAAAGTGAGATACTGCATGTCGCAGTGCTTTACTTGGGATTGTGCCTTTATGTGTGCAGTTGCCACCGATAGTCTCGGATTCAACAATTGCCACTTTAAGACCTGACTTAGCCGCTTTGATTGCAGCGCCCTCACCACCTGGCCCACTGCCGATGACAATGACATCGTAGTCAAAAGAGTTAAAAGAATCAAAAGAATCGAATTGCATGATATTTACGCCTTTCTTGAAATTTGCTGCAAATTGTAGCATATGGGCTGTGGGCATGTGGAACTTTTTAAGCATTGTTTCAGCGCAATGATTGCCAAGTGTCAAAAGCGCGCTACAATAAAAGCTGTTTTAGGCTTATAAGGAAGAGTAATGTCACTGCTAAATTGGCTTGATTGGGTTTTTATTATTATCGTGTTTGGTTTTGCAATTATTGGCTTTTCACAAGGATTTGTGCGTGGATTAATCTCTTTGCTCACTTGGTTGATTGCCGCAGTATCTGCCTACTTTTTTGCAGATTCTCTTGATATGAATATTGTTACAAAGTGGTTTAATTCACCTGAAGTGGCGTTTTGGATGTCGTTTTTTGCGATTGTACTCTTTGTTTGGCTTTTAGGCGGTGTGGCACATATTATTTTTGGTGTTTTTCGTAAAGATCATCAGACAGTTACAGATCGCTTATTGGGCTTTTTGTTTGGCGTTGTTAAATCAACGCTTGTTGTTAGTTTAATTGTTGGTGTCCTTAGTTATAACAAGGCACTGACTGAGCAACAAGCTTGGCAGGGTTCATTATTGGTACCATGGTTAGTCAAAGGTGCAGTTTGGGTTGACCATAAATTGCCAGAAGATGTCCATCAGAAAATACATGATAATAGTATTTATAAAAATGATGATAATGATAAAAGTGGGTTTGGAAGTAGCGATTCTGATCGCAGTAACTCAAAGGGTCATCAAGAGCAGGAGTTTCATAAATCAAAAGCTGAATTGGAAGCCATAGGCTAGTCAGAATTTTTATAGTGCCGCCCATATCTGCCGCTGCTTACATGGCTCTTGAACCCTCAAGAACCAAGTGGGTGCGTTTGCTGTTCGTTGGGCTTCTCAGTCAGACCGAGCATGCACGCTAAAACAAGTATCTACGCTCCCGATATAAATACATCGGCTCAAGAATGTAAGGACTGGCTAACAGCACAGGCAACACTAAACTTACACTTGAAATCATAGAAGCATATGTTACTAAGTGCAAGTGATTTGTTGTAAAAAAAATGATACGATAGCGACATCTTGATTTTAATGATAAAAACACTCATGCAAATAACGGAAAAACAAGTTTTACCTGATTACCAGGAAGTGACTGCTGCACTACGTAAAATCAATGCATTATCTGAAGCTTCTGAGGCACATGCTTTATTGTGCGCGCTTTTTACAGGAGGAGCTGAAGTGCGTATTGAAGCATGGATGGATTCACTAATGGCTGAACCCATTGAAGCAGGTGATGTTGTCGCGCAAGGCGCATTAAAAGTATTAGCTGAAATGTATCAGCTAACAAAAGCCCAGTTTTTAGCACAGGACATGCATTTTGACTTGTTGCTGCCAGATGACGATGAAAAATTTCATATGCGAATTGATGCGTTAGCGATGTGGAGTCAGGGCTTTTTGTCAGGACTTGGACTTATGGAGATTAACTACACCAAAGGCTCTGCCGAGGTTCAAGAGGCAATCGCTGATTTAATCGATATGTCGCGTTTGCAGTATGATGATGAAGTCACAGGGCAAGAAGATGAAGAAAGGGCCTATATGGAGCTAGTCGAATATACTAAGGTCGCGGTACTTCTTATTCATAGCGAGTTTGGGCTTAAACGCCTATATCGATCGTAAACCATTTTACGGTGTTTAGTTGCAAAGCAAGAAATTCTGTAAAATGATTTGTGGTGGGTATATATTCATAAATATATTGTAAGGAAAAGCATTCGTGTTAAATAATAAAAAAGTAATCATATTATTAATGGATTCTTTTGGTATTGGTGAGGCTAAAGACGCCAAGCTATTTGGTGACCAAGGTTCTGATACCTTGGGGCATATTGTTGATTATCGTGCGCAGTATAAAAGATCATTAGATTTACCAAATCTTGCCAGACGTGGTTTGCAGAAAGCCGCAGAGTTAAGTCGTGCGCGTAAGCTCACAATTGATTTATTCAAAGAAGAGCCTGTTGTAGAAGCTAAATATGGTTATTGTGTTGAAAATAGTAAGGGCAAAGATACGCCAAGTGGTCATTGGGAGATTGCCGGTGTGCCGGTAATGTTTGATTGGCATTATTTTGCGGAAAGTAATCATGCTGAAGATAAAGATAAAGATAAAGATGAAGGTGAATCGGTATTTCCTAAAGCATTTATTGATGAATGGCTAAAGCGCAGTGAGTTAACACAAGGTGTTATTGATGCAGGTCATGCATCAGGCACTGAAGTGCTTAAAACATATGGTGTTAACCACTGCTTGACAGAGAAGCCGATTATCTACACCTCAGCAGATAGTGTTTTTCAGGTGGCAGCCCATGAAGAGTATTTTGGTTTAGAGCGTTTGCTTAAGATATGCAAAATTGCACGTGATCTTCTGGATGAAATGGGATTAGTGGTAGGTCGTGTGATTGCGCGACCCTTTATTGGTGAATCAGCAAATGAATATGTTCGCACGGGAAATCGCAAAGATTATTCAGTATTGCCGCCAGAACCTACCTTGCTTGATAAATTAAAAGAAGCCGGTGGAGAAGTGATCTCAATTGGTAAAATCGCGGATATTTACGCTCATCAAGGGATCACACAAAGCATTAAAGCTACAGGATTAACAGAGCTGTTTGATGTAACACTTGCAACTTATCAGGATGCAGAGCCTAACTCACTAATTTTTACAAACTTTGTCGATTTTGACTCAAGCTTTGGTCATCGCCGTGATATTGAAGGTTATGCCAAAGCATTGGAGTATTTTGACTCACGCCTGCCCGAGCTTGATCAACTATTAGATGATGATACGATGGTTATTATTGCAGCGGATCATGGTTGTGATCCAAGTTGGCAGGGAACAGATCACACGCGTGAGCATATCCCTTTTCTGGTATGGGGCAAAAATATCACAACTGAATGCATTGGCGAGCGTATGAGTTTTGCAGATATTGGTCAGAGCATTGCCGACTATATGGGGTTAGTGCCCTTAAGCTTCGGGCAATCGATTTTCAAGTCAGCGGATATAGCACATGTTGATTGATCACAATCAGTTAGCGGAAATTGTTTCTCTTATCGATCTGACATCACTCAATAAGGCAGACACTCAGGCAAATATCGATCAATTGTTACAAAAAAGCGTTAATCATCTAGGTACAGTAGCTGCAGTTTGTGTTTATCCTGAGTTTATTTCATATGTTAAACCCAAACTTAATCCAGATATTGAGATTGCAACGGTGGTTAACTTTCCTCATGGCAAGGCCTCTGTTGATACTGTCGTCATCGAAGTTAAAAATGCGATTAAACTTGGTGCTAACGAAATTGATCTAGTCATTCCCTATACAGAGTATCTTAAAAATGGCGCATCGCCACACGCGATAAATATAGTGAAAGCGGCAAAAGACTTATGCCAAGATCATAAGCTAAAGGTGATTATAGAATCTGGTGAGTTACCACCTGAGCTTATCCAAATCATCAGTCGCGATATGATTAATGCCAAAGCAGACTTTATTAAAACCTCAACAGGTAAAACAGCTGTTGGTGCAACGCTAGAAGCGGCTAAAATCATATTGCAGGAAATTGCTTTATCAGATCGACTGGTTGGCTTTAAAGCGTCAGGTGGCATTAGAGATTATGTTGGAGCATTAAAATATATTCAATTAGCACGTTCAATATGTGGTGATCACTATATTAATAAAAAGCATTTTCGCTTTGGCGTTAGCGGTTTATTGGATAATTTATTAAATTTTGATTCAAGCACAAGCAGTTATTAGAGATGAAAGAAAATAGACAGAATAGGCAAAATAATCAAGATAACCAAAAAGCACAGTTTATTGCCATTGAGGGCTTAGAGGGGGCGGGTAAAAGCACCGCGATTGAATTTGTTCGTGAAATATTGGCGCAAAAAAAAATTGAGTCGGTTTTCACACGTGAACCAGGTGGTACTTTCTTAGCTGAAAAGATACGTAATATTTTAATTACATCGTATCAGGAAGAAGCGTTGTGCCCTGAAGCTGAGTTGCTGCTTATGTACGCAACACGTATGCAGCATGTTGAAAAGTTGATAAAACCTACACTTAACAGTGGCAAGTGGGTGGTGAGCGATCGTTTTAATTGGTCGAGTTTAGCTTACCAAGGAGGTGGTAGAGAGCTTGGGCTTGATAAAGTTAAGCAATTAAATGATTTGTTGCTATCATCCTTTCGCCCAGATTTAACGATTTACTTGGATATTGATCCAGTAATTGGACTTGAGCGTGCCAGATCAAGAAATGTATTAGACCGTATTGAGCAGGAGAAAATAGCGTTTTTTAATCGTGCGCGCGAGGTGTTTTTAAAGCTTGTTAAAGATAACCCGCAAACGAGCGCTATGATTAATGCCAATAATACTATTGAAGAAGTTCAGGTACAGATAGCCGAAGTGTTTTCAAGGTTTATTAAGTAGTGAATCAAGAATAAGTTGCGCTTCAATTATTCCCCTCACCCGTGCAGCTTAAGCTGCACGACCTCTCCCGCAAGGGGAGAGGTACTATACCGCCCATAAACCATTTTACAGCATTTTTGTCATTGAATTTTGCGCCCTTTTGGGTGATGCAATTTTGCCAATAGTCCCAGCTATTGCCTGCAGTTCCATCACCCAAAAACATCAAAAACTTCTTCGACATCTAACACCGTAAAATGATTTACGAGCGGTATAGCTGACGCAACTTATTATTGATTCATTACCATAATATTCTTATAGTTTGTTACCAGCAGTCGTGACTTGATCTAATGCGCCTTCAGGGATATTGAGTGTGGTCGTTGGAAAAGCAATTTGGGCACCATTTTGTTCAATGATCTCGCCAATTTTTAGCATGATTTCATCTTGTGCGGCTTGAAATTTGACCCAGTTGGTGGTTTTGGTAAAGGTGTAAACCATAAAATTAATCGAATATGAACCAAAGACGCCTTCAGTATTTGAGCCCATATTGGTGTTACCATTGACAATGCATACCAAAGTTATACATTTTTGATCGATTGCAGGGTGTTTTTTTAGCATCTCACGAGCATCACTTAAGATCTTATGCACTTTACTAAAGTCTTGATAACGCACACCAATATACTGCAAAATTCGACGATTAGTCATGCGTGATGCATTAACAACAGCAGCGGTTAGGAAAGTGGCGTTTGGTACATAAATAGGGCGTCGATCAAATCCACGAATAATGGTGAGTCTAAAGCTGATTTTTTCAACCGTTCCTTGAATACTACCATCAACGGTATAGATCCAATCACCAACAGCAAAAGGTCGGTCAAGATACAGTACGGTGCCGCCAAAAAGGTTTTTGATAAGTTCTTGTTGTGTAATTGCGAAAAAACCCGTTACTACGGTAGCCATACCTGCTAAAGCGACAATAGGGATATCAAGAGCACCAAGCACGCTGAAAAAGAGTAAAATTATAATGATTGCTTGAGCAGCCTTATAGACCGTTTCAATCATGCTAAAGTCATTATAACCGCCATCGGTACGCGTGTTTTTGTCAATGAACAGTTGGCGCATGCCGCGAGCAAATCGTAAAAGTATCCATGCGATGCACAAGATGACTAAGATTTTCACAGTTTTATTGGCGATTGCAAAGATCATTTGCGGCTGCTCACCTTGCCAATTAATGAATTGAGTTAGAATGATCCATAACCCAATAATCCATGTGACGTAACGTACAGGGCGATTAACGGCTTGATAAAATATGCGCAAGTAAGGTGACTTTTTAGCAAGACTCTTATCAAAAATAGCAAGTACAATACGAATAATTACATTAACCAGTAAAATAGCGATAATCACAATCGCAGCATGAATATATTCAGCATAAGCTTTGTTAACATCCATATATTGTGTAATAGGATCCATAAATCACTTAATAATATTTTGTAATGAATGTTATTTTAGGGAAATTCTTGAGAACTTCAAGATGGCTATTGTTGCAAATCGTTGTCAAAAAAATGTTGAAAGCACTGCCAACGGTCATTAAAGGTTTTATCATCCTGATAATTATCATTATTAAAAACATTGAGTATTTCATTGATGATAGCAAACTCATTACATAGTAAAGCGATGTCTCCTCCAGCATCAAAGAATTTTTGACAGTTATATAGTTGATGTTTATCAGTTTGAGTTGCAGCAGCCATGCCGAAATCGTCACTAAAAATAATGCCATTAAAACCAATCTTTTGGCGCAGATAAGTGTTAAGCCAAAAGCTTGATTGTGAAGCAATTTCACTATCTATTTGCGGATAAGACAGGTGAGCCACCATAATGCTGTCAGCCTTATTTGCGTTAATAAGTGTGGTGAATGGCAACAAATCTGTTTGCTCTACCTCACTCAACGTTCGCTGATCGATAACGCTTTCTGTGTGGGAGTCAGCCGCGAGGCTACCATGCCCTGGGAAGTGCTTTAAAACACTAGGTAAGTTGTGTTGATGCATGGCATCAATGTATTCAGTAGCATGATGTGTTACTTCATCGGCATCTTTAGCAAAAGCGCGTGTATTAATCACGCGGCTTGCTTGAGAATATAAGTCAACCACCGGAGTGAAGCTAAAGTCAATGCCATGATATTTCAACTCATTGGCAAGTGTTGCAACATGCTGTTTAAGTTGTGTTTTATCATTTGCTTGTGCAAGTTCATAGAGTGAGGGTAGTGGTGTGAATTGGTCGCTTTTAAAGCGTTGAACACGTCCACCTTCTTGGTCGACACAAATAATAAGATCATTACGACATGATTTGATGGCTGTCGTTAGTTTCTGTAGTTGATCTGTATTTATAAAGTTGCGAGTAAATAGAATGACGCCAACAACATGTTTGTTTTGTAGGCGGTTAATGTCGCAAGGCGTCAGTTGAGTTGATTCAATGCCAATAATAAAGCGAGCAGTGGTTGACTTACTGTGCATTTTGTTGCTCAGTTGATCGCTGTTGTGTTGCATCACTTGGTTGAGGTGTTGTAGGTGCTGCAGTATTTATTGCTGCTGATTCGCTTGTAGGATTAATTGTTGTCGCATTACTTGTATTAGGTATTGTTGTGTTTGGTGTTGCTACAGTATCACTTGTTTGGTTATTAGCTGGAGGTGAAGTTATTGGACTTTCTTGTTCGGCTGAGCTAGAAACAATAGGTGCACTCAAGGTAACAATACTTTGTTTTAGTGCATTAGCTTTTTGTTGTTGATATAGCGCATAAACCGTGTGCCCTAATAGAGCAATTAAAATAAGAATAACCAAGCGATTAAGGTAATCAAATGGCTTCATTTTGCCTTTGCGTGAGCGCTTATAATCCAAATAATCAATTCTATTTAACATACTCACAATCTTGCGCTCAGGCATCCCAAGGCATTCGCCATATTTGCGATAATAGTTTTTAAGTGATTGAGTGGGTAATTCAAGCGAAAATAAATCGTCTGTATCTTCTAGCATTTGGATGGTTTGTGCCGTGAAGCTCATTTTGCTGGCGACACCGTCGACGGTTAGTTGTTGTTGTTCACGTAAGTGCTTAAGTTGTTGCTGAAAGCTATTCATTATAATTGATGCTAGATTTATTGTGACTGCACTGAATTATATACTCAACATAAACCATTTTATAGTCTTTCTTGCGTTGCTTTAAGGATGAATCTAATCAAATGTCAATTTCTTTTAGGTTTTTTAGAAAAAATTTGATAGAATGCTGCAAAATTTCGACATCCGTATTTATCAAATCGTGCGAGTTAATGCTTGAATAGTCAGGCGATTAAAAAGCATTGAGATGTAATATATAAACAAAAGGGTATATAAAACGATGGCACTAGAGCATTTGCTACATCCGACAACAGTGAATAATCTTGAGAAAAATGACAAAGAAGCAAAGATTATTTTGGAACCTTTAGAGCGTGGCTTTGGCTACACGCTTGGATTCTCATTAAAGCAGATTTTAGCTAATGCATTGGCAGGGACTGCGTTAACACGTGTTAAGTTCAATGATGGTGATGATCTTTCTGTTCAGTTGCCAACGGTTGAAACAATCGAAGAGATCTTACTTAACTTGCAAGCTATTGAGTTTAAGCTTTCACCTGAACATAAATCAGCAGAGATTGCGATTAAACTCTCAGGTAAGGCGAAAGATATTTACGCAGCAGATTTAACAGTCTCTGAAGGAGTGGAGATTTTAAATCCTGATGTTTATATTTGCCAATATGAAGGCAAAGAAAAACTATCAATCGATGGACAGATTGAACTTGGTGTTGGCTATGTTGCTGCAGAAGAAGCTTTTGCTGATGGCTGGTTTGTGTTGGATGCGTCTTATTCACCTATTGTAAGTTGCAGCTATAATGTTGAAAACGCGCGTGTTGCGCAAAAGACAGACTTAGATAAGTTGATTCTTGAGATTAAAACAGATGGTAGCTTAACACCGTCTGAAGCGTTGAGTTTGGCAGCACAAAAAATTAAAACACAAATGTCGAATATCGTTGATGAAGACGAATTGGCAGAGCGCTTATATGTTGAAGAAGAGCCACAGATTGATCCGTTCTTATTGAAAACAGTTGAGGAGCTAGATTTGACGGTGCGTTCAGCAAATTGCTTAAAATCAGAGAATATTCGTTACATCGGTGAATTGGTGCAGCGTACTGAGTCTGAGCTAATGAAAACACCAAACTTTGGTCGTAAATCATTAAATGAGATTAAAGAAAAATTATCTTCTTATGGTTACTCATTGGGTACGATCGTTGATGATTGGCCAAAAGAGTTGATCTAAAACTAACTAACGTTGGCTGAGCGTTAGTCGAAGCCATATGTCCCTTTTGTATAATATCTTCCCTTCGACTTGGCTCAGGGTAGGATAGACGTTGGCTGAGCGTTAGTCGAAGCCATATGTTCCTTTTGTATAATATCTTCCCTTCGACTTGGCTCAGGGTACGATAGACGTTGGCGGAGCATTAGTCGAAGCCAAATTCCCTCATGCGTGATATTTCCTGTTTGACTTGCCTTAGGATGTAACTTACAGCGATTATTAGGTGATCGTTTGATTGAGATTTAAATCCATTAATTATATTTTTTTATCTCGTTAGCTGTGGTAATTTAAAGACACTTTAAATCTAAAAAATCATCACATGCCATCATTAGCACAATCCAATCTTTTTTCACGTAAACTTCTCAAAGGCTGGCTTTTTTTCTCATTAGCGGGCATTTTCTTTTTGTATGAGTTTTTCTGTCGCGCTTCATTTGGCTCAATGAATGCGATCTTCGCCCATGATCTGCATCTAGATGCATTAACGGTCAGTAGTATTTCATCGGCATATTTTTTGGCATATTCCTTGATGCAATTGCCAGTGGGGATACTGATTGATCATTTTGGTGTGCGCAAGGTGGGTACTTTTGCGATTATTGTTACCGCACTTGGCGCTTTATTATTTAGCTTTGCGACAACGGCAATTATTGCTTGGGTTGGGCGTTTTGCCATTGGTTTGGGATCTGCTTTTGCTTTTGCAATGATGTTTAAAATTATTCTTGATTGGTTTCCGCATCAGCATTTAGGTGTTATGGGTGGTATGACGCAAATACTTGGAATGATTGGACCGATTTTAGCGGGAGCCCCTTTTGTGCTCATGCTTGTTGTCACGGATAATGACTGGCGACTAATCTTTCATGGCGTATTTGTTGCTGGATGTATTTTGGCGTTGTTTTTCTTTTTATTTGTTAGAGATAAGTCTAAACATCAAGAGGATAAGACGGAAGTAAGTAGCAAGAGTGCATTAACAGTTAAACAAAAACTTGTGATGTTGATCAAAATAAAGCAGGTGTGGTTAATTGCAATCTTTGCTTTTTTTGTTTATCCAGCAGTTGAAGTGATTGGTTCAATGAGCGGTGTTGGTTATCTGCAGCATTTTTTTAGTCAAACAATATCAGCAAGTGCCGTATCATTTGTGTGGCTTGGTCTGGGTTTGGGCAGTCCATTGATCGGACTATTATCAGATAAGCTCGGCAGACGCAAGCAAGTGCTCTTAGCGTGTGCTGTATTTGGTGTGGTTATTAGTTTGTTACTTAATTGGTTGGCTGTTGATAGCTATGTGATATTTTCAATCTTGATGTTTTTGCTTGGTGTGGCAGCGGGTGCACAAACCTTATCTTTTGCCATTATGATTGAGAATGTTCCTACCTCATTAACGGCAACTGCTGTGGGATTTAATAATATGTTTGTGCTATTAGGGGCTTGGGCTGCGCAAAATGTCACCGGTATTGTGCTCAATCAATTTTCTAAAAATGGCGAGAGTATTAGTGTTCATGGCTATCAAGTTGCACTTACTATTGGCTGTACTTTGTTTTTTGCCATTGCTTTTGTCATTGGTTTGTTGACTGTCAAAGAAACTAATTGCAAGCGTTTGTCGACTTTGCCGGAATAAAGCTTAGGACAACGGCAATAATTAACCCGATTAAGATAGGTAGTAAGGCGGTTTGAAACCCACCTAAGGTGTTAGCGCTACATTGATAAGCTGATTGATACCAACTTAAAATCCAACCGATGAAAGGTTGCAGTATGGGACCACCTAGACCAATAATAATCATATTGGTAAAGCCCATTGCCATACCTTGGGCATCAGGGTGCGATAATTTCTCTATTGAGCCAAATGGCAGAATATAGGCACCTGAACCAAAGCCCATTAGGAAAAGCAAAATATTGCCAAGATAAAAGGGAATGGCAATATATAAAAGGACGATAAAGCTACTCAGGGCAATAAGGCTAAATAACTGCATAACATGGATACAGCGAATTTTGTTAGCAAGCCAGCCACTAGATGCAGCACCTAAGGCGGCACCAATAAAAATAAGTGCTGTAGCATGCGATGCCTGACTGCTTTGCTCAGGATAAAGCACTTGGATAAAGCCAATACTCCAAAGAGATGCAAAGGCGCTGATAATGGTGAAAATCAAACCGCCAAATAGGCTATAGCGCCATACATCAGCATTCTTTAATAGTGCCATGAAGTGCTTTAAGGTATGTGTTTGGCAGTTGCTTTGTTTGTCAACTTCACAGCATTCATGGGCATTTCCCTTGACGAAAATCAAAATCAAAGCAGCAAGAACCAAGCCGATAATAGCGCAAATAATCATCGCGGTGCGCCAGCCATAACCATTTATCGCATGCTCAAGAAAATAATCACCTGCAGCACCTCCAAGCATCCCCATCATTTCAATCAAGCCTGCGACAATAGTGAATTTCTTGGGAAACCAACGTGCAGCAAGATACATAGCGCATGCAACGCCTGGCGCACTTGCAATACCCATAATGATTCGAGAGATATTAGCAGTGGCAAAGCCTTCAGAAAAAGCGAATCCTAATGTGCTCAAACCTAAGATAAGCGCACCAATAAATAAAGTTTTTTTAGGACCGAATTTATCAATGATAAAGCCAGATGGAATTTGCAAAAGAATATAAGGATAGAAAAACGCAGAAGATAAAAAGCCGATTTCAGTGAGGTTAATGCATAAATCACGCATTAATGTTGGCACCATTAAACTGGTTGAGCCTTGCAGTAGGAATTGGTAAAGCACAAAAAAGCCGCCAAGAAAACAAATCCAAGCGGCTAGTATATTGCGTTGTTTTTTGATCATAAGCTTATCACTAGCGCATTTTTTTATGCGCTTATTTATACTGAAAAACAGATCAAATGTCGAAGGATGTTTTGAGTTTTCAGTGAATGTTTTTACTTATGCTAGATTTTTATTAACTAATTCTGCAAGTTGGTAAGTAATCACATAATAAGCTTGCTCATCAGTAATATGAAACTGTTGATCTTGCGTATTAGCATTGATGTTTTGTGCAAGCATCATTGACAAGGTAACCATTAAACGTGCAAACATATTATCATCTTGCGCATTCTTGATGTTGTTATAATCTGCAGCTACTGGAATATTTGTTTGACCGTCTGTTGTTGTCGCTAATAGGAAGTTCAATGCACTTGTCGTATCGTTAAAACCAGATTTTTGTAATGCACTTTTCACCATATCCTGCAGCTGTTTAGGGATTAATTTGATTTCAATGGTTTTACCTAAAAACTTAAAGCTGTAGCTTAAGTTCAAGAAATCATTAATCGCGACATTGATATCGTTAGTTGCTTCAGATAATTGTTGAACTTTGGCGTTATTTTGTACATTTTGCAAGGCTGAAATAACCATGTCTTTATTGATGCCGTAAACCGCGTCAATTGCCATATCACGTGCTTTATAGTAAATATCAAAAGCACTCATTGGAATGCTATAACCTTGCTTGTTTAGTTTTACGTAAAAAGCTTTGGTTTCATCAATGCTTTTACCTTTTTGTAAGACATTAACACCATTGATCGTCAGGTAATTTAATAAATAATTAAACGCATAAGCTTCTTGCTCGCCTGACTCACCGTTTAAGAAAGTAACACGGTGATCCCAGGTTAACTGTAATTGCTTATGTGCCTCTGTTAAGTATTGATCCATGATATCTAGTTTAGGATATGCAGTAATAGTATCTTGAAGCGCATCATTAAATCCAACGAAAAAACTGGTGTATGCTTCATTCAAGTCTGTTGATTTTGTGAATGCTTGATATTGTGGTACAACGATTGAAACTAAATTGGCTGTGTTGACAACAGAGGCAATATAGTTTTTTGCTTTGGCATTTTGTACTAATTTCTTAAGCTGTTGAATGTTTTCAGTGCCTTCTTGGTCTGAAAAGCTGACATCGTTGACATGTGTTACGGCATTGGCAACATCATCAGATGTTACATTTGTTGCAGCAAAAGCGCTTGTTGATATGAATAAAGAGCTTGCGATTAGTAGGCTTAGTTTTTTCATTTTTTTCTCCGTGTGTTTGTGTTGCAGGAAGAAATTTACCGTTTTTTAATCAATCATGGAAATTAGTATTTCTAATAGGGATATTAGTTTTTTAAATAACTAGAACTTTTGCGCTAAAATCCTATGCGTATTTAGGCTTTGCTTGTGTATAATGGCGTTACCTTTTTCCAAGTAAAGTAGTCATGAAATTTAATAAAATCACTGCATGTACACTTGCAATTTTAAGTATCAGCACGTTGGCGGGGTGCTCGTCAACCAGTCATTTTTTCCGTAATCGTGATTTTGATTACGCGCGTCAACCCGTTGAACAAAACAAACCACTGGAAGTACCAAAGTCCGTCTCAACAGATCCTAATATCCATCCGGCATTGGTTATTCCAAAAGGGCAAACGAGCTTTACAAAGAATCAACTGTCTCAGGCACAAAATTCGATGTTACCACCTAATTTCACATCGAATTATGATGTGAGTGCAGTTGAGCAAAAGCAGCTTTATGTTGTGACAGCGAAATTAAATTATGATAAAGACAATCAAGCTAAATTAGTCATTTACGAACCACATGCGGTGACATGGATGATTGTAGAGTCTGCACTAAAAGATAAGCTGTCTAATGTGGCAATTGAAAAAACAGATAAAGAGAATGGCCGCTTTGTGATCAAAGACAAAGCTTCTGGTGAGTCTTATTATGTATTTATTGCGCACGTTAAAAATGAATTTAGACGCGCTGAGTTATCTTTATTCACAATGGATGAAAAGCCAGCCGTTAGTAAAGAAGCAACTAGCATCGTTGAGCAAATTCAAAAATCAATAGAAGGTCAAAAAGTCACAGAGGAAACTTTGGTTAAAGCCCAATTTGGCTTTATCAATAGTGAGAGTGGTTTGAAGTTCCAGCTTTATACTAAGGATAAGGTTGTCTCTATTGTATTTGTTGGTGGTGAAGTACTGACAAGAAAGACCTTGGAAAGCGCGTTAAAAGCAGCAGGCTATAAATACGTTGCTTATGATGCTAAAGAACAGACGATTCTATTTGAAGATAATAAAGATCAAAGCTACTTGCTATATCTGTACCCATACACACAAAACGGCTCGATCTTTAGTGATATGAGTAATTGGCGTAATTTCTTCAGAGAAGAGCAACAGCAGTTAAGAGTTTCATTGTTTGATACCAAACAAGTGTTGATTCCAGTGGATAAGGCAAAGCCAATTTTAGCGGCAATTGCATCGCACATCCCGCTTAAATAACACCTAAATAGCTAGAAAGTAAGAAGAGGATAATGAAAATGGTTAAAGAGTTGATATACCAAGGAAAGGCCAAGTCTGTTTACCAAAGTGATGATGCCGATCATGTTATTATTGAATATCGTGATGATGCCACAGCATTTAATGGTGTTAAAAAAGAAGCGTTAACAGACAAGGGGCGTGTTAATAATCTTTTTAATGCTTATATTATGCAAAAACTTGAACAAGAAGGGGTTAAAACGCACTTTGTCAAAACGTTAAACGATAATGAAAGTTTGATGAAGCGCCTTGAAATGATCCCTGTTGAATGTGTTGTGCGTAATTATGCAGCCGGTGGAATTTGCAAACGCTTAGGTCTGGAAAAAGGCATGAAATTTGAGAAGCCGGTGTTTGAATTCTTTTTAAAAGATGATGCATTGGGTGATCCAATGATTAATACATCACATATTTTAAGCTTTAATTGGGCAACTGCGTCAGAGATTAAGTTTATGCGTGAAGCTACTTTCAAAGTAAATGATATTTTATCTAACGTTTTTGATGATGCAGGTTTATTGCTAGTTGATTATAAGCTTGAGTTTGGACGATTTAAAAATGAGATCCTATTAGGGGATGAGTTCAGTCCAGATGGTTGTCGATTGTGGGATAAAGAAACAAAAGAGGTGTTTGATAAAGATCGTTTTCGTCAAGATCTAGGTGATGTGATTGGTCACTATAAAACGGTTGCTAAACGTATTGGGTTGATTTTATAAGCTCTGATTAATCGTCAAACTGTTTGTTTTCGCGCTCATAAGAAATTTCAACTAATTTATCATTAACAAATTTAAGTTTGGTTTTGTTTTCGATGGAAGCAGTTGCTTCAGGTGTTTTATAAAATAGCGTTGTATTATTATATTTCTTAGAGTTTCTAGTATAGCTAGCCTCACCACAGGTTTTAGTGATTTCGGCTTGACTTTGCCCCAAGGTTAACGCTGAACCATTACAGTTTAATTGAATATCAGGTGTGGATGCTTTGCTCTCTGTGGCAGCATGAACGCTAGTACTGGCAAAGAAAAAGCTTGTTGGAACAAACAATAAAAAAGCTAATTTTTTCATAAATATTCTCCTTAGTTCATTGAATAGCGCGGGGCACTTCTAAGCGTAGAATATCATTTTAATTCGTCAAGGTTTTTATTGTAGGGAAGTCCTAATACTGCACATTGCTGATATGCGTAATCAGCAATCATTTGACCAAAAAACTGTAGGCGCCATCCATTATTTAGTTTATTGGCTCCTATATGTTTAGGATTAATCAGCTTCTGATAAAGAAAATGTTTTAACTCTTGCTTTGATGAGATCAATGCCATTGGCAGTTGTTGTTTTTCAGCGGCCTCAGTGAGATGCTCAAAGCATAATTGTAATAGATCTTTATTAATCTTTATACGAGTGCGTTCGACAAGACTGCTCTCATAGTCAATATCGGTTGATTGTAGTACTTGGATGATTTGATCTCCAAAGCGCTGCACTTTCTTGTGCGATAGAATATGCCTATCAATAATAGTCTGTATATCAGGAGGACTGAATTTAGCTAAGTTGACAAGCTCTTGATCTGAAAGCACATAACGCGTCACCCAGTTTCTATTTTGTGCATAGGCTTCGCGCCAAATTGATAATTGGATTAAATGTGTGCGGGCAGATGCATTTAAGCGTGCAAGGTGATGCTTAAATTTTAAGGGCGCATCCTGTGTGTTATTGAAATGCGTCTTTTGAATAAACTGCATTTCTTCTGCAAACGCCTTCAACCATGGTGTTTGTTTAAGCTGATCTGTGAGCAGTTTTTGACATTGAATTAAGGAGGTGACATCGGATGTAGCATAGGCTATTTGCGCGTTGGATAAAGGGCGCTTACGCCAATCTGACATTTTTTCATCCTTATTTAAATCATCAAACCCTAAATGAGTTAGCGTGTTACTCAGTGATAATTGATGGTCATGACCTAGAAATGCCATGGCAACTTGTGTGTCGAATATGCCGTTAAACTCACAATGTAAGTAATGTCTCAAAATCTTGATGTCATTCTCAGCCGCATGCATGATTTTAAGTGTGTGTTTATTTGCAAATAACGGATTAAGTAGTTGCAAGTTAATGTCAGCTGATAAAGCATCGATCAAATAGATATGATCGGTTGTGGCAATTTGAATAAGGCATAATTCAGGATAATAGGTGTTACGCCAATAAAACTCAGTGTCTAGTGCTGCATATTCTAAATAAACAAAGACAAAATGTAGTATAATAAATCCTTATAAATGACTGACTATTAAAGCGACAATGGCAAAGGCTAAACAAGCAATTATTCTGACTGAAAAACAAAGACATATTCTGTCAAAACTGCATACATCAAATACGGGACAATATCGCTATAAACTAAGAGCCAAGATTATTCTTGACAGCGCAGATCATAGACGCACAAAAGATACACTTTCTGAGTTGAATATAGTAGCTAGCACGGTAGGCAAATGGCGTGATCGTTGGAATAATGCTTCAGAAAAACTTGCATGCCTTGAACGAGAAGAAATAAAAGGTATTGAGTATGAGCGAGCTATATGCGAAATACTTGATGATCTACCTAGAGAAGGAACACCTGCAAAGTTTAGCGCAGAGCAAATTTGTAAAATTATAAGCGTTGCTTGCGAAGCACCAGAAAAATCAGGGCTTCCTTTAAGTCATTGGAGTTTACCAAGTTTGGCTGCAGAGTTAGTTAAACGACAAATAGTGGACAGCATTTCAATTTCCCAACTACATGTTTTTTTAAAATCAGGCAGATATAAAGCCCCATAAGGTAAAACAGTGGATACACACACCCATTGAGGATCAAGCCACATTTGATCATGAAGTAGCGCAAGTGTGCAACACCTATCAAAAAGCATATGATGAAAAGGACAATGACATGCTTCAAGTGGTCAGTTGTGATGAGAAAACAGGGATACAGGCATTGGAGCGTCAAATCACTCCAATGAATCTGGATCATTGTGAACGCGTTGATAACAGCTATGAACGCCATGGCACACAATGTTTAATTGCAAATTTTGATATTGCTTCAGGTAAAATAATTGCTCCAACCATAGGTGATACCAGAACGGAAGAAGATTTCAAGAATCATGTCGAGCAAACAGTGCAAACGAAGCCTAAGGCTAATTGGGTTTTCGTTGTTGATCAATTAAATACGCACATGTCTGAAGCGTTGGTTTTGCTAGTGCTTAATTTGTGTGGTATTACTGGGGTGGATATTGGTGAAAAAGGCAAACATGGCGTGTTGAAAAACATGCAAACACGTAAAGCGTTTCTTGAAGATAGTTCACATCGTATTCGGTTTGTATATACACCGAAACATGCTTCATGGCTTAATCAAGTTGAGATATGGTTTAGCATTTTGGTTAAGCGATTACTTAAACGTTTATCTACGAAGTCAACAGTTGAGCTTAAAGATAAAATAACGGCATTTATTGGGTACTTTAATGATGTATTGGCTAAGCCATTTAAATGGACATATAAGGGGAGAGTTCTACAGGCGACATAATATTTACTTATTTAAAGGATGAGGTACTAGTGCAATCATTGGTTCTGCCATAAGTAGTGGCATAATGTGTTGTAAATCATTACTATTTGTAATCATTGAGGGTGACTGTCATCTCACAAATGCTTTATCTTACAAACAAAAGGCAGAAATACAAGTAAAATAAGCTCAAATTGCTACAGCAACATTGGGAATTTTGCGCTATACTATGGTCAAAGTCTCACAAGTGAGTATGCGTATTAATCAATGTCGGCTTTAAGCTTTTGACTTAAAACGTTTAAGCTAAAGCACAAAGTAGATAGGCGTATTTCCTTAAGAGGTGACCTAAAACATGGGAGCAAGGTAATGATAAGAGTGCTTTTGGTTGATGATCATGATTTGGTAAGATTAGGGATTAAGAAGCTGCTCAGTGATGTCCATAATATTGAGATTGTCGGTGAAGCAGCCAGTGGTGAGGAGGCAATTACGTTAACTTCTAAACTGTTACCGGATGTCATTTTGATGGATGTTAAAATGCCTGGTATGGGCGGTTTGGAGGCAACAAAACGTATTGCCAAGACCTATCCGCAGATTAAAATTTTGGTTGTGACTGTTTATGGTGAAGAACCTTATCCAACACGCGTATTACAAGCAGGTGCTTCTGGGTATATGACTAAAGGGGTTAGCATCGATGAGATGATTCAAGCGATCAAAACAGTGTATGCTGGGAGACGTTATTTATCACCTGAAGTTGCGCAACAACTTGCTTTAAAACATTTAAGTCATGATGATGAATCACCATTTGATGTGTTATCAGAGCGGGAAATGCAAGTCTTAATCATGATCACAAGTGGTCAAAAAGTCAATGAAGTAGCAGATCAGCTATGCTTGAGTCCAAAGACGGTCAACAGTTATCGCTATCGCTTATTTGAGAAGCTAGATATTGATAGTGATGTTGAATTAACGCATCTGGCAATTAGGCATAAGTTGATTGACCTTGAGAGTAACAAAGAATAATCCCTTTTAATTTCCCCTTATCTATCCTTATATGTTTCATCCAGATAATTCTGAAAATGCTAATCAAGTATTTGATCTAGATTCCTTTTTAAAACATTTAACAACGCATCCTGGTGTTTATCGTATGTATGATAAAGTGCATACGATCTTATATATTGGCAAAGCCAAAAATCTCTATAAACGTGTTAATAGTTACTTTAAAAAAGGTGCTAAAGACATCAAAACACAGACTTTGGTTGAGCAAGTAGCGTTTATTGATGTCACGGTGACGCCAAGTGACTATGATGCTTTTTTATTAGAAAGTGCGCTTATTAAAAAGCACAAGCCTAAATATAATATTCTATTTAAAGATGATAAAAGTTACCCCTATCTGCATCTAAGTGATCATCTATTTCCAAGATTGTCTGGTTTTCGTGGCAAGCCGCGCAAGGCAGGGCAGTTTTTTGGACCTTTTGTCTCATTATCATCAATGAAAGAAACATTGGTCTTACTGCAAAAGCTTTTTCCCATTAGGCAATGTGAAGATAGTTATTTTAACCATCGCTCACGTCCTTGCTTGCAGTATCAGATTAAGCGTTGTAGTGGTCCTTGTGTTGATAAAATCAGTATTGAAGACTATAAAATGCAAGTTGATCTTCTGGCAAAATTTATGCGTGGCAAGCTTACCTCGGTGTTAGAAGAAATCTCACAAAAAATGCAAGATGCCGCCAATGACGAAGACTTTGAGCTTGCCGCGCAGTTACGTGATCAATTAGCGCTACTGACCAAGCTGCAACAGCAGCAATTTTTGGATAAATTGAATAATAAACGTTTGCATGTGCTGGGTATTTTACAAGAAGCTGATAAGGTTTGTATTACATTGGTCAATATTGAGCAAGGTAAAGTAGCAGATGATAAACATTGGTTTATTAGTCAAAATGGCAGCACGTTGACGGATATTTTAGAGGCTTTCTTATCACATTACTATTTGGCAGAACCACGAACAATTTGGCCTGAAGAGGTTATTTTGCCCAAGGAGATCAATATATCAGAGTCGCTACTTATAAGTATTGCACAAAAGGCTGAACGACATATTAAGTGGATCACAGAAGCGATAGCTGATAATGCCAAATGGCAGAAACTTGCTTTAATCAACGCGCGCCAAAAATTACAGATGAATTTGCAATCTAGGCAGCATTTTGTCAAACGTTTTGAAGCTTTGGCAAAGTGGCTTGATACCCCAGAGATTAAACGCATTGAATGCTTTGATATTAGCCACCATCAAGGTGAAGCGACAACTGCTTCATGTGTTGTCTTTGATCAAAATGGCGCGCTTAAATCCGCACATCGACGTTATAATATTGAGGGTATTACCCCTGGAGATGATTATGCGGCGATTGCGCAAGCGGTCACAAGACGCATTGAATCAGGGATGGAAGCAAATAATCTGCCGGATGTTATGATTATCGATGGTGGCAAGGGGCAGATCAAAAAGGCTGAAGACATATTGTTGCAATATAATCAGCAGCATAATATTAAACTATTGAGCCTTGGCAAGGGTATTGAGCGAATCAGTGGTAAAGAGGATATTTTTCAAGGTTTTAATGATGAAGTGTATCATTTGCCAGAGCATGATTTAGCCTTTTTGTTGTTAAGACAAATTCGTGATGCAGCACATGATTTTGCCATCAAAGCGCAGCGCAAAAAACTAGCAAAACGCCAAACTGAATCCGTACTTGAATCGATTGAAGGTGTTGGTAGTAAACGCAGACAAGCACTATTACGTCATTTTGGTGGTTGGCAAGAGCTATCACGTGCATCCATTGATGAAATTGCAAAGGTCAAAGGCATTAGCGCTAAACTTGCGGATCATATATGGCATGCGTTTCGTTAATAGGTATAATTACTTTTTGAATAACTCAGCATGCGAACCAGTCCGAGCAAGCCTTAAAAGTTTAACATTTCCATCATGCACTTTATAAATCAACAACCAATCAGGCGTAATATGACACTCTCTGTAGCCTCGCCAGTTGCCAACTAACTCATGATCACGAAACTTTTTAGCTAGTGGCGTTTCATGTTGTAATGAGGTGATCACAGCATTAAGCTTGCTTTTATCTCTGCCTTGTTTAATTATCTTTTTTAGGTCTTTTTTGAATTGCGTTGATAGTTCAAGTTTAAGCACCTGTTATATCACTCCATACGTCATCCATAGAGTTATAGTGATGTCCTTTACCTGATTCAAGTTCATTGAGTGCGTTAAGTGTTGTGGTGTTTGGAATTTTAACCTCAAAGGGTAACCCTTTATGCAGGCATATCTGTGTATAGAAAAGCCGAATAGCTTCAGCTGTGGATAAGCCAACACCATGTAGTATGGTTTCTGCTTGATGTTTAAGTGTTGGTTCTATGCGTGCATTAATTGTTGCTGCTTTATTCATTGGTCCACCTAAATGTTTGAATGTTGTGTGTCATTGTAAGACACATGTTTTACATTGTACAGATTGAATTTGAAAATTTGTTATTAGTCAGTCGAATTAAAAACTGAATGTTTTTATGCTTTGATATACTCATCGGCCTTTGCTAGCCACCGTTCTATAATTGGCTCAATAGTTTGAGGGTGGTTTTTTATAAGGGCATCGGCAATGGTAGTAACTTCATCAAATAGATTTTGATGTTGACTTAAATCCGCTACCTTAAATTGAATATCACCGGTTTGGTTTTTGCCAAAGATATCCCCTGAGCCCCTAAGTTTCAAATCCTCCTCAGCAATGATAAAGCCATCCTGAGTTTGGCGCATAAGCTCTAAACGCTTTTTGGCAGTGAGTGATAAAGGGGGCTGATAAAGTAAAATACAATTACTTTCTTTGTGTCCGCGTCCAACGCGACCACGCAATTGATGCAGTTGTGATAAGCCTAAGCGCTCAGCATTATCGATAATCATAATATTGGCATTGGGCACATCAACACCGACTTCAATCACAGTGGTTGCAACCAATATATCTAATTCATGCGCTTTAAACTGCTGCATAATAAGTGTCTTTTCTTGTGCTTTCATCTTACCGTGAATAAGACCAATGCGTGCGCTTGGTAGCATTTCTTTGATCGTTTCAAAGAGTGATTCAGCGTCTTGCAATGTCACTAACACTTCGGATGATTCAATTAAAGGGCACACCCAATAGGCTTGTCCATTGGCATTGATATGTGCTTCAAGTTTATTGATTAGCACTTGCTTTTTATTTTGATTTAACACACTGGTTGTGATTGGTTTGCGATTAGGGGGTAACTCATCAATGATTGATAGATCAAGATCACCATATACGGTCATTGCCAATGTCCGTGGAATAGGGGTTGCTGTCATCACAATTTGATGGGGCTGCCAATTGTTACTTCTTGATTTATCAATTAATGCCAGACGTTGTTCAACGCCAAAACGATGTTGCTCATCAATAATCACTAATCCAAGATTGGGATAATCAATGCTTTGCTGAAATACTGCATGCGTGCCAACAATAATGCAATTATGCTGTGTCTGTATTATCTCAAGTGTGTTCTTACGTTCTTTTGCAGTCAATTTTTGGGCAATAAAAACAACAGGAATATCAAAAGCACTAAGCCAGCTACTTAGGTTTTGATAATGTTGCTCTGCCAAAATCTCTGTGGGAGCCATCATCACTGATTGTAAATTATTAGCAGCAGCTTGAATTAAGCTTGCAGCGGCAACAACGGTTTTACCTGAACCGACATCACCTTGAATAAGGCGAGAGCATGGTTTGGGTTTGGTCAAATCAGCAAAAATCTCAGCAATAACACGCTCTTGGGCTTTGGTTGGGACAAATGGCAATTGATTAATAAACCTATCAAGTAATTTAGGCTTGATCTTTATCTTTGCAAATGGTGTCGATTGATTGGTTAAGCGTACCTTTTTAGCATTAAGATTATGTGCTAGCATTTCCTCAATCGCTAAGCGATAACGTGCGTGTGTGACGCGCTTAATCGACTGCTCAAAGTTATTGTTTTGTGGGAAATGAATCTCCATTAAAGCGTTATTAATATCCATAAAGCCACGGGCTTGCAAGATCTCAGTAGGCAGCAGTTCTTTAAAAGATATCGATGATCTAATTTGACTTATCAGTTTATGAATAACTGTCGAGCTTATACCTTCAATTGTTGGATAAATGGCAGTGATTTCGCCAGTTAATGCTTCATTTGTATCATTGATAATTTGCCATTCAGGATGGATGACTTCAATGCCGTGATGGGTATGATTGATCTCACCAAAGCAGCGAATAATTTTACCCTTTTGCAGTAGCTTAGTTTGATTGGGATAAAACTTAAATAAATGCATTTTGCACATGCCGCTGTCATCAGAGAAATAGCAGTTGAGATGCTTCTTGCCAAAGCCGTTGATATTTACTTGGCGAATAACGCCAGATATTTGCTGTTTTTGTCCTGAGATGGTACGTCCAATCGGTGTGATGGTGCGTCGATCTTGATAATCTTTGGGCAAATGAAGTAATAGATCCCATAGCGTATGGATGTTGGCTTTATTAAGCTTTGCTAATGTTGATTGTCCAATGCCTTTTAAGCTTGCCAGATCTATACTCATGCACTTACCTAAAGAACGAACCGAGTTTATTATTTAAGGCATTTGTGAGGGCTTTTTCAATAATAGGTTGTAAGTTTTTTTGCAGTTGAGTTTGATTAATGGCAGCACTAAATTGCTTGTCTTGATAGTTTAGGCTGTATGGGATAGTCAAGCTTGGGGTGCCTTTGATATGAATAGAAAGTGGATAGTTTAAGTCATGTGTGCTTAAGTTGATTTGGCCATAGCCTGTGACCGTAAATTCGGGGGCTTGCCACTTAATAGCCGTCGTCTTAAGTTGCTTATTATTAACAGTGCTTTGAATGCTAAGTTGTTTTAATTGCGTGCTTTTTTTTGGATCAGCAATGAGTTTGTCTTTAGCAAGAAGCGGTAGTAGCTGAGATTTCAATGTTTGAAAGGCGCTACCAATACCGTCACCTTGATCAACAGCACTTAATAGATTGTGCGTTGAAGAAGCAATGGCATTAAGATTAATACCAGTAAGATTAGCACTTTGGGCATTAACATTAATGTCTGCTTTTGCTGCTGAGTCATTTCGTGAGACAGTAAAATTAAGTGCAAATGAATTTAAATCTAATTTGAAACCGTTAAGGTTCATTATTTGTGCTACTGCAAGATAGGGTGCTGTAAATTGTCCTTTAAACGAAAGCTTAGGTTTGAGTATGATTTGGCTAATATTACCCATTAGTAGCTGATCATTGATTTTCAGGCGAATATGATCAATATTGTTGAGCATATTATTATTGTTTAGATAAATACTGGGCACTTTAAGGCAAGCGGGTAATCTATTAAGCGTGGTTTGTATGCTTAAATCGGTAATTTCAGTGCTGTTAGGGTGTGGGGTTAGCGTTAATTGAATATTTAACTGCTTGATATCGTTCGTTAACTCCGTGCTCACGCTATAGCGTTGATGTTTTTCGATAATATTCAAAAGGGGGGCTTTAAACTGTTGGTGTGCAGCCCTAATCTCACCGTTTTGTAGTGTCAAAGATTCAAAAGGATTGCTCGGATGAATGAAAAAGTCTAGCGGATTAATCTTGATCGTTGCGTTTTGCCAGTGACTATTAAATGTGCCATTTTGCGCATTAATGGTGACTTCTTTGGCATTAAGTTGCATTGATTTTAGCGAGAAATCCAGTGGTCCATTAAGTATAATGTGGATATTGGGGTCATTATTTATTTTGTTATTAATCCAGTTTTTATAGTCATTGGGATTGAAAATAAATATCAACCAGATCAATATTAATATAATTAACAGCGTAATAAGAGCGGCAATACTAAGTAAGAGTTTTTTAATCACACATATTCCTTCGTAAAAGATGTCAAAATTAACGCAGAAAAACCATAATTCTATTTGGCTTCATGCATAATGTTTCTTATTATGTTGGGAATTATTTTAACGAATATTTACATAGCGCCAAGCGGATTATGACAAAAAGATTTATAAAACTATTTACATTACTTATTCCTATGACCTTATTAGTAGGTTGTGGGCAAATGGGACCTTTATATTTGCCTACGGCAGACACTGCTAATGCGGCAAAGTCTACTGAAGCCTCTAGTGCAGCAAAAACAAACGCAACAGCAGCAGATTCTACAGATACTAGTAGTAATGATAAGGCATCTAACAAAGCAGTTGATAAAACAGATGACAGGGATAAAAATAAGCAAAGTGATCAAGACAATACAACGTTATCATCGAGTAATGACCAAGCGGAGGCTGATGATGTACAAACTAAGCAAGATATAGAAGGCGCAGAGAATCAGCAAGATCAGCAGAGTTCAGATGGTCTGCAAAATTAAAGCGAATAAAAGGTAAAGAAAATAAAAAATAACTGGAGTGAACAATGACAAAAAAGCTAACTTCTTTAGCTGTATTGATAGGGGCGCTTAACGTAACAGCAGTTTATGCAATGAACTCTGATGATGCACAGACCATGGCGCAAAAATATCGAGCATTAGCACAAAGCTATGAAGATTTAGCCAAACATTATCAGGCAATTGCTGATGCGGGTAGTCCTAAAGCTAATCCAAGTGATAAAGCACAAAGCGCAAAAACAAGTGCAGTTACACAAAAAATGGATAGCTCCGTTGCGGATGCCAAAGTCCCAGTCGCCAGTGACGCAGTACTTAGTTCGTGGGGTGACGCATTGCAAAAGCAGAAAAAATCAGCAGTTCAGTCAAAGCAGGCATCTGAATCAAGTGCCGATACTACGGCAACATCGCAGACGAAATCTACGTCGTCACTTAATAGTTTAAATCTGCCAGAAGGTATTGCCAATGATGATGCCCTGTCGCAGAAAAAACCAAATATAGCGGTAGCAGATCCTTGGAAGGGAACGAGCTTTGGTTTAGGTGGCAGCATTGTCACAGGTAACTCTGCGGCAACGAATTATAATGCCAATGCCAATATTAGCTACAGCCCAATTATTCCATGGCAAAATACATTGGTGATGAGTTACTTATATAATCGTGATGATATGCCCGATGGTAAAGGAGTTAAAACCAATAAGTTTCAAGCAACAGGTAAAACTTCATGGAATTTTGATAAGAATAATGGTGTTTATGCACGGGTCAATTACTTGAATGACCAACTTGATACGTATACTTATATTTTATCAGAGTCAGTAGGTTATCAGCGTCAATTATATAGTAATAATACCATGAGCTTAATTGCGACGGTTGGTCCAAGTTTAACGCAGCAAAAAGTCAAAGATACTGGTGAGTTTTCCAACGCACTTGGTGCGCAGGGTGGACTTGATTATGTCTGGAACTTTACCGATAGCTCGAGCTTCAAACAAAGCTTCTTAGTAAACTGGACAGCTGATGATGCAACAACCTATGAAAGTAATAGCACATTATCTACAGAAATATACAAAAATTTGATTTTACAATTAGGCTTTAAGGTCAATGGTAGTAGCTGGGCAAGTACTAATAAAAAACGCGTTAATACGACAACATCAACAACGATTGCATATTCTTTTTAATTGTATTCACATTGCAAACCATTGGTTATGACCATTTTCTTGCCCACTTCGACTGTGTGAGCGCTGGCTGAGCGTAAGTCGAAGCCTTTATTGAAGCTCAACTTATCTTTGCATTACTAATTTGTGCATTGTCATTAGTTGAGGAAGATGATGATTGTGCTTCAGGTGCATTACTAGATGGCTCATTATATTTATCAAGTGTAATACTTTGCATTTGCACAATAATATTACTTGCCACTTGCGATTGTAGGCTGTTGTAAATTTGTTGCTGTTGTGAGTTATTGCTTAGCTGTTGTGTTGCATTTGTTGTATAAGTTTGTTGTGCAGAGTTGTTTTGATTTTTGAGGATAACTTGGTTTTTGTTATTTAAAATATCATATGTCACGGTATAACTCATGATGTAGTCATTTGAAGATGCGCCACCGGTGATCCCCACTAAGCGACTACTTTGTGCAGCAGATTTAATGTGAATAATAATATTGGCTTCTTTGGCGGAAGTAACAATATCAGCACCTGTTGAGGTGACAATGGAGCTTAATGCGTTAATAAAGCCAAATTCACTGCCGTTATAGCTTATATATACTTTTTGCATAAACTTAGGCATGCCTTCATTCCAGCCGCGTAAGTGAAAGCCGCAGCCGTAAAGCATACTGACAAAGAGCGCAGTGATAAGCAGTTTTATATTGAGTTGATTTAAACGTGGGTAGCGCATATTAAACTAAGCTCCAATAACAATATTCATGAGTTTTTTAGGTACATAAATCGCTTTTTTAATTTCCTTGCCCTCCAGAAATTTACTCACGACGTCATCGGCAATAACCATCGCTTCAATCTCCTTGGCAGTAAGTGTGCTTGAGACATCCATCTTGGCACGCAGTTTACCATTGACTTGTACTACGAGCGTGAAGTTGTCACTGACAAGTGCTTGGTTATCAATTTGCGGGAAGCCTGCATTTAAAATGTCATCGCCAAAGTGAAGCTCTGACCACAAAGCTTGTGCAATGTGTGGAGTAAATGGCGCTAATAAACGCAGCAAAATGCTCACACCTTCAGTAATAACGGTGCTATCTGAGGCGTTTTGTAAGCTATTAAAGATCTTCATGCACGCTGAAACAACCGTATTAAACTGCATTTTATCGAAGTCAAATAAAGCTTGTTTTAATACGCTATAGATTTCAAAACGCACTTTTTTATCATCGTTACTTAAGCTATCAAGGCTTAATGTGCTTTGTGGGTTAATCTTGTCATGGTTGTTATGAATATAGCTCCATATTTTCTTTAAGAATCTGTGTGCGCCTTCCACACCTGAATCAGACCACTCAAGTGATTGCTCAGGAGGAGCGGCAAACATACTAAATAAACGCACGGTGTCAGCGCCATATTGCTCAATCAAAGTTTGTGGGTCAACCGTGTTGCCTTTTGACTTGGACATTTTGGCACCGTCTTTAAGTACCATGCCTTGTGTTAATAGGTTGGTAAATGGCTCGCTGCTTGTTACAAGACCGGCGTCACGCATCAATTTGTGGAAAAAACGGGCATATAATAAGTGCATGATCGCATGCTCAATGCCGCCAATGTATTGATCTACTGGCAACCAGTAGTTGGCTTCATCATCGAGCATTTTATCAGCAGTTGGGCAAGTGTAGCGTGCGTAATACCATGAAGACTCCATAAAAGTATCAAAGGTATCTGTCTCGCGTGTTGCTTTACTGCCACATTGCGGGCAGGTTGTTTGGTAGAACTCAGGCATGATCTTAAGAGGAGAGGTGGCACCGGTTAATGTGACATCTTGAGGTAGTTTGACAGGTAAGTTTTCTTCTTTTTCAGGAACAATGCCGCAATGATCACAATGAATCATGGGAATAGGGCAGCCCCAGTAACGTTGGCGCGATACACCCCAATCGCGAATTCTAAAGTTGGTGGTGATCTCGCCTGTGTTATTGCTAATTAAATGCTCAGCAATTTTGTTGAAAGCCATCTTGAAATCAAGACCATCAAATGGACCTGAGTTAATCAAAGTGCCTTTTTCAGTAATCGCACCTTTACTAAGATCTGTATTGCCTTCAGTAGTCTCAATGACTTGTTTTAATGGAATGTTATACTTATGGGCAAATTCCCAGTCACGTTCATCGTGTGCCGGAACTGACATCACAGCACCTGTGCCATAGCTCATTAAGACAAAGTTAGCAATCCACACTTCAACTTTGTCACCTGTAATGGGATGTGTCGCATAAAAAGGCGTTTTAATGCCAAGCTTTTCTTGGGTAGCAAGGTCAGCTTCCATGGTTGACGTCTGTTGACATTGTTTAATAAACTCAGCAATCTCAGCATTATCTTTAGCTGCTTGTAATGCCAGTGGATGCTCTGCAGCAATTGCCAAATAGGTAACACCCATTAACGTATCAGGACGTGTGGTAAAAACATCAAGTTTTGTGCCATTGACATCAAAGGTTACCGTTGTACCTTCAGATTTTCCAATCCAATTGTTTTGCATGATTTTAACGGCATCGGGCCAACCTTTTAGTTTGTCTAGATCTTGCAAAAGTTCATCGGCATAGTCAGTGATTTTAACAAACCATTGTGGAATCTCTTTTTTCTCAACAAGTGCGCCTGAGCGCCAA
This sequence comes from Cysteiniphilum sp. GTC20157, assembly GCF_055396795.1. Taxonomy (NCBI): domain Bacteria; kingdom Pseudomonadati; phylum Pseudomonadota; class Gammaproteobacteria; order Thiotrichales; family Fastidiosibacteraceae; genus Cysteiniphilum; species Cysteiniphilum sp. GTC20157. The sequence continues at coordinate 822,032 of NZ_AP044698.1, forward strand.
CCGCGACCATCAACGACCTGTTCATTGGCAAGAACGGTTTGATCCACGGGATCCCAGTTTACTACTGAATTTTTGCTATAGACTAAGCCTTTGTTGTAAAGCTCGATAAAAAACCATTGCTCCCACTTGTAATAACTATCATCACATGTTGCAAGCTCGCGATCCCAGTCATAGCCAAAACCTAAAGATTGTAATTGCTTTTTCATATAAGCGATATTGCTATATGTCCAATCAGCGGGTGCTTTTTGATGTTTGATCGCCGCATTTTCAGCGGGCAAACCAAAGGCATCCCAACCCATTGGTTGCAATACATTTTTACCAAGCATACGTTGATAGCGACTAACGACATCACCAAGGGTATAATTACGAACGTGTCCCATATGTAATGTGCCGCTAGGGTAAGGCAGCATTGACAGGCTATAAAACTTTTCTTTGCTGGTATCTTTAACAGCTTTAAAAGATTGATTATTTTGCCAGAAGGCTTGGATGTGTTTTTCTAATTGGGTGAAATCATAAGTTTGTTGCATTCTATTATCCAATTTTATGTTCTAAGTAGCGGGTAAAAGTATTTACTAAATTGCCAGTATGTTAGCGAAATTTTTAAGAAACGACTAGTGTCAATAGTGTTTATCTTGCGTTACTGTTATTAATGCTTTAACTTTTATGGCGCGGAGTCTAACTATTAATGTTTGCATTACTAAGGTTTAAGGCTAAAATATGGATATAGTCATTATAGGTGGTCATTTTTTATGAGTAAGCAGATTTCTAAATCAAATTTTAAAACACATGCTTTAGAGTGTTTCCGTACAATAGAAAAAACGGGACAGCCATTTATTATCACAAATCATGGTAAGCCATCATTAATGGTCTCATTAATAAAAAAGAAAGTGCCTTTGGATGTATTGAAAGACTCAGTAATGAAATTTGAGGATCCAACTAAACCGGTGGCAGATAATGATTGGGATCTGGCATAAATGGATATTGTCTTGGATACGCATATTTTAGTTTGGTGGGTTGACGGTAACGATAAGCTAAGCACTAAAGCAGTAAAGGTTATTAATAAGGCTCAGCAAGAGAAAAGTCGAATTCTATTATCGTCGATTACAGCATGGGAAATTTGTATGCTAATTAACAAAGGGAGGTTGAGTCTACGTATTGATATTAGAAAATGGCTTGAAACAGTGCAGATGATAGATTGTGTTGAGTTTGTCCCCGTTACCAATGAGATAGCAATGACTTCGACATCTTTACCAAATTTTGATTATCATAAGGATCCTGCTGATCGTATGATTATTGCAACTGCAAGTATTTATGGCGCAACATTAATAACAGCGGATGAAACAATACGTAGTTATGAGCACGTCAGAACGCTCTTTTAAAATAAACAACTTAAGGAAACAAGATGAAAGGAAAATATATAGCATTATTAGCTTCAATGTCTGTAACTGCCAGTATCGGGCTATCACAAGCAGTCACTGATCAAGCTTCAGTGAAGTCGTATAATGATCAAACAATTGCTACAATGCATAAAGCACAAAATCTGTATTCGCCCATTGGCTATTGGTTGCAGTATACCGATGATGGCAAACAAGCACAGTCAATTTTACAAGTTTACAAAGGTAAAGATGGCAAACTTGAGGGTAAGATTATTGTGCCTTTTGTAAACATTGTTGATGATAAAAAACAAGTGCCTGACGTATCCTGTAAAAAGTGTGGTAAGGGTGACGAAAATGGTTATAAGTTTGACTATTCAAGCTATCCAAACAATCAAGTGCAAGGCTTGAAAATGATGTGGAGTTTTAACAAGGATGGTGACAAGGATGGAACAGATGGCGCGTTATATGAAGATGGTTCAATCTTGGATCCATCCAGTGGCAAAGTCTATAGTTGCAAGATTCAAACACAAGAAAATGGCAAGAAACTTTATGTGCGTGGTTATGTCGGTTTCTCATTATTTGGACGTACACAATATTGGTACCGTATTGATCAAAAAGATGCATTGCAATGTGCTAAGGTCTGTGGCTTAACCAAGGATGGACATTATGCTTATGCCGATAAAACAGGAAAAATTACCAATGAGAAGTTGTGGCAACAATGTTCAATGATTACTTTGAAAGCCAATGGATTGTGTGATTTTAGGGCTTAGCTGTAAAGTTAATAAACAAAAAGTAAAATATATATGTTTGCACAATAAATACAATTTGAAAGTAAGGTTTTTTTTCAATAGAATCTCGGTTGAATTTTGGATTCTAAGGACTATGGAGTGAATACAATGAATATGAAACAAAAGTTAAAAACCAAATCAATTTATATGCTACCGGCATTGCTATCTGTTGGCTTATTAGCCGGCTGTGCAAGCTCTGGCAATAATGTTAGCTATGTAGATCCGCAGGGTGTCGATACGACATCGATTAATTTCAACTCAACAGACTTGCAAACGACAACGCAAAAAATGGTTGGGGGCATGTTAGCCTCTCCTGCCATTGCGCGCATTACCGCAGGCGGCAAGCAACCGGTTGTATTCTTTAGTACGATTAAAAACGAAACAGCTGAGCATATTAATACAGGTATGCTAGCGAATACGGTTTCGACTGAGATTATCAATAGTGGTAAGTTTCAATTCACCGATATGTCGCAAGTCAAACACATGAAAGAGCAGATGGATTATCAATCTCAATCTGGTATGGTGGATCAAGCAACAGCAACGAAGATGGGACAGCAAATTGGTGCACAATATATGATTTATGGCAGCATTGCCGATATGCAGTCGATGAATAGTGATCAGCAATCTTTATTCTATTTAATTACGTTAAAAATGATTGATCTTAAAACCGGCATTATTACATGGCAAGATCAAAAACAAATTCGCAAAGTACAAAAGCGTAGCTCTTTTGGGTGGTAGTCTATTAATAAATATTGATTAGATGTTTTTTGGGCTCTCGGATCAAGCTAGGGAGTGATCATGAGTTGTCATATTTGGATGTGATCTAAATATCTAGTATTGCCAATAACTATTGTTTAGGTGCTGCATTTTCTAAAATAAATAACTGGAGTTACGCACTTTGGGAAAAACTATGATTTTATAAACACCCTGTCAGCCTACGGCTGCCACCCCTCTTGCAAAGAGGGGAATTAGGCAAAGGTGATTTTATTCCCCTCTTTACAAGAGGGGTGCCGAGCTTGTGAGGCGGGGTGTTGTAATAGAAAAAGTGCGTAACTCCAGTAAATAAGGACTTTTATGAAACTAAAAACAATTGCGGCTACTTTGTTTATGGTGGCAGGTGTTAATGTACATGCCGCACAGCAAAATCAAACGACTGCCGATTTAGCTGCAAGTGGCGTGAAAACACAGCAAAAGGCGGAAACAATCCCCATTGAAGGTACAATAAATCAAGTGGTCGCTAAAGATACACCTATTTCAGTGAGGGCTGATCAAGATGATCGTACTGCTCAAGAAGTTATTATGGATAAGGTGGGCGCCTATATTGCTAGTAATGGGTTGAACTTTAATAATGAAGATACGCGAGTGTACTCTGCTTACGCTAAAGTGGCTAAAAGTGATAATGATAATAACACAATGAATGCAACAACTTTACAGCTTGCATTTCAAGAGGCGATGTTAAAAGCGCAAGCTGAACTGGTAAACAGTGTGGTTAGTAAAAACTTAACCAAAATAGTATTTGAGAACCATCAAAATGACAGCTTGAATAAATATGACATTGACAATGATCAATTGCCCGGAGGTGGTGATGGTTTTTGGAACACGATGAGCTCCTTGTATCATAAGTATATTGCGATAAAAAGTAACGATTTAGATAAAGAGTTGGCAAAACAAGGTGTTGACGCTGAGAAAATTGCTCAAGATCCGATGCTTAAAAAACAAGTGGCATTTCAAAAGATGTTGATTGAAGCCTATAAAAATGCCTATCTGGAAGTTGCGGGCTTGTTGCCGTTGAAAACATTTGTCGTAAGTAAAGACAATCAGCAATATGTCGCAGTTATTGCGTTGTATTCTGAGAAAATAAGGGCTTTGGTGGCGGATGTTAAATCAGGAAAAGAGTCATCAGTGCATTATCAAAAAGGTTTGAATATCAATGAGGTGGTCAATAAATCAGCCAATGTGTTGAAAAATGATTTTGGAATTCGTGTTGTATTTGATGAGCGTGGTGAGCCAGTTATTTTGTCGTATGCGCAATTTGGTTATCAACGTCGGGGCTCAGCCAACTCTTTGGATATCGCAGTGGCACAAGCGCGTGCTGTTGCTGAAGCAAATTATGCTAATTTTTTAAACTCCTCAATGACCACCAGTCAGTTGACAAAATTAGGTAGAGAAAGTGCGGAATATGTATTTAGAAATCTAACCACGGGTAAAGAAAACATTAAATCAACAAATAATCTAATTAATATGCTTGATAGTGAAATTAAAAACACAGCAAGCACGTCATTATCCGGTGTTCAAGTAGCAAAAACATGGCGTTATACACAAAAAGGCAACAATGATGCTGTCTATGGTGTTGTGCTTGCGTGGTCGCCCACAAGTATGCATTTGGCGCAGAGTGTTAAAGATTTTAATGTGAATACATATAATCAAGCACAGCAAAAACACAATACTGATAAAACAAATGTGGCAAATAAACAAAATAGACAAAGCAATAAAGCGATTGTGAGTGAGAGTGAAGACAACCCTTATTTACATCAGTTTTAAGTGAGAATGGATAATGATTAAAAAAACGATATTAGCACTTTCATTGCTTCCTGCTGTGTTATTTGCACAAGTGACGGAAGTGTCAAAAAATGTCACAGGCGTTGGTAAAACTTATGACAAGGCTTTAAAAAGCGCATTAGTTCAAGCGGTATCACAAGTTAATGGCGTTGATGTGTCATCAATTGAGCAGTCGATTAATAAAACTTTTGATGCGAATATTAATGCCAAAAGCAGTGATTATGGTGATGTGAAGGCAGATGTTAAGCTATCAAAAAGCTATGAATCAAGCATCAAAACCGCAACCAAAGGCTTAATCAATGGCTATGACGTGATTGATAGCAAAGAAGTTGATGGCGTATGGCAATTAACGGTTGTTGTCAAAATGAGTGAATATCAAAGTGTTGATGAGCGTGAGAAACTGAAGCTTTACTCCATTGCTTTGACACCTTTTCATTTTATGCCTGGGTCAATTAATGGCTTAATTGGTTTAGAGCAAGTAAAACCAATGATTCAAGAGGCATTGCAAAACCAGTTTGTCCAGTCACGCAAGTTTAATGTGGTTAGTCGCAGTGCTGAAGATTTTGGGGCATATAAAGATGAAATGGCAGTACTGGAATCAGGGCATGCAAAACCTGCTGAAAAAGCGCGTATCAAGCAGTTGATTGGTGCTGATTTTATGGTGGTTGGTGATATTGCAAGCTTTGATTTTTATCAAACTAAAAAATCATTTTATGGCGAGGAATTTAAAACTTGGCATGTGGGTGTTGTGATCAATTATCGCGTGATTGAGACGGCAACAATGGCAATCAAATGGTCGGATAGTGTTAAAGTTTACTTGCCATCATCGGATGTTGCAAAAGAAATAAATTCAGAAAACACGGCGGTAAATTCGATCGCACAGTCTTTGTTTGACAAAGCAGGGCAGAAGATCGCTAATCAAGTGATTGGGCTAATTTATCCACTAACGATATTAACCGTTCACGGTGATGAGGTTTATCTTAATCAAGGTGGTGATCGCGTACAGGTTGGTCAAAAGTTTGAAGTGCGTGCTAAAGCAGATACGGTCATTGATCCAAGCACAGGCGAGCATATTCCAATACAAGGTAAAAAGCTTGCTGAGCTCGAAGTGACGAGTGTGACGCCAAAATATGCAATAGCAAGAGTGCTCTCAGGTCAGGCTGATACGGTTGTTAGAGGTTTACAGGTTTATCCTACAAAGTAGTGGTTTGGATTAAAGACAATGGAAAAAACAATTAAAAATAGCGCATTAAGTCTATTGTGTGTTAGTGCGTTGATGTTATCAGGATGTGCGACTTTTTCAGCGTCCTACCCAAATAAAATGAAGCAAGTAAAGGCAGATGCTGCAAGTGGTAATATACCCGAAGCACAAAAGGCATTTGTTGAAGCGTTTGGTGACAAACCTACAACTGATAACTTATATTTATTAGAGCAAGCGCGTTTAGCGCAACTAAATGGTAATGTTGCCGAGTCTAAGAAAGATTATCAAGCAGTGATCCAAACAGTAGCAACCAGTAAAATGGCAGCGAAAATTCAAGTATCTAAAGTGCTTGAGAATATGGGGGCAGTACTTACCAATGATCGTGAGTTGCCATTTTCAACACCTGATTATGCAATGACATTCTTATACCCATACCAGGCACTTAATTATTTATCTGAAAATGACCTAAGTGGCGCGCTTGTGGCGATTCGTCAATTGACTAATGCACAATATTGGACGTATCAACAAAAATTGATGGCAGGAGATTTGCAAAGTAAATACCAAAAAGATACGCATAAAGTAGGTATTAATGGAGATAAATTAGGACTTAATAAGTCAACCGAAATTAATCAGATGTTTAATGCAGTGAAAGACGCCAGTAACGCCTATGAAAATGGCTTTGGCTATTACTTGGCAAGTATCCTATATGAAGCATTTGACAATAATTACAATAATGCTTTTGTCTCGATTAAAGATGCTAAACGTCTATTGCCAGATAATCCATACGTAGTGCAAACATACAAAGAAATGGAGCGTGGGTTTAGTGGTGGCAGTGCGTATGAAAATAATAAAGGTCGTCTGGTTGTGCTTTATGAGCAAGGTTTTGTCACTCCAAGAGAGGCGTTTAAACTGCCGCTGTTTTTAGGCAAACTTGGTTTACAAGAGGTGGCTGTGGCGTATTACCCTTCAAAATACACCTTGTTGCCAGCAAAAGACTTATATATCACACAAGATAAGAAAATCATCGATAAAGGTCAGACATCACTGCTGGTGAATACCACGCAAATGGCAATGAAGTCATTGACTGAAGAATATCCTGCGATTATTACCCGTGAAGTGATTCGCTTGGTCGTAAAATCATTAGCAACGTATGAAGCGAGTAACCAAGCCGGTGGCTGGGGTTTGTTGGCAGGATCGATTTACAGCTTTATGACCGCGCAAGCCGATGAGCGTAGTTGGTTGCTACTGCCTAATAATATTCAACTATTTGAGCAGCAGTATAAGCCAGGAAAGTATACGTTAGACATTGCATTAAAAGAGACACCGATTGATATTAAGTCGAATAAAACCACCTTGCTATGGATTGTAAATATGGGTGATTTCACGAAAGTATATCATTTTATTATTTAAGATTTAGAAGGGGATAACGTGCATTCTAATCATTCTGATACCGTAAATAACACCGTCAAAAAGCTCACGGCATTGGGGCTATTTATTTGGAGTATTTGTGCGCTTTTTTATGGCTTTGAATATTTTGTGCGTTCATCAACCAATGCCTTGGCATTGTCATTACGTGAAGACTATGGTTTTGACTCATCAACCATTGCTATCTTAGGTTCGGCATTTTACCTATCTTATGTGATCTCACAAATCCCAGCAGGACTATTAGTAGATCGCTTTGGTGTTAAGCGTATCATGGTTTGTAGTACTTTTTTGTTTACTATGGCAATGTTTATGTTCTCATTAAGTCATAACCCCATCGTGATGATCTTGGCACGCGTCATCGCGGGCTTTGCTGGTGGGTTTGGCATTCTGTGTGCGTTAAAATCATTGTCATTATGGTTGCCAGATCGATTGTTTTCAATGTTTGTAGGCTTCACTCAGTTTAGCTGTTATGCCGGTGGTGCGCTATCTGCATTGCCTTTGGTTTTATTTTTGGATCATTACACGGTTTCACAAGTGTTTTTTGTGGTCGCAATAATCAGTTTGGTATTGTTTTTGGTGAGTGCGCTTTTTATGCGTAAACATCCATCAATGGATAAAAAGCGTCATTTAATTCATCAGGAGACGGTTTGGCAGCAGATTTTAGCACTAGGTAAAATGGTTAAAAATCGCCAACTTTTGTTAAACGGACTGTATTTTTTCACCATCTATGGCACTACTGTTGTTTTTGCTGATTTATGGGGAATTAGCTACTTAAGCAGTGTTCATCATATCACTGAAGCGCAAGCGGCATTTGCTTGCAGTTTAATTTTTATTTCGGTTGCTATTTCAAGTCCAATCTGGGGGACATTAGCGACAATTATAAATAAAGACAAAGTTTTCTTAATATGGGCGCCAATTATTGGATTTGTCGTTGTGCTATTGCTTATTTACGTAGATTTAAATGTATATCTCATCTACTTACTATGCTTTTTATTTGGTGCGATGCAAAGTGCGCATGTGCTTAATTTTTCGATGATCAAAGGGCATGTTGAGAATAAACAACTTGGTGTTGGTATTGCTTTTATTAATTTGTTCTTACCATTAAGTGGTGCAATATTGCAGCCATTGTCTGGTTTCTTGTTACAGTTTTTTAAAAGTACGCATGGGCTGAATCAAGCGTATCAATATATGATGATTTTAATTCCTGTTTTAATGTTACTGTCTTTTGTGATTGCACTTTTTTTCAAAGAGGTTAGAACAAAAGATATTACTTTGTGATTGTGTTTTAATCAAAGGTCACAAGCTTTTCCGCTAAAATGCTAATTCGCCTATATTTTCAGGTATCTTAGGTTTATAATTGTCGCCGTTTTTAATACTTAGCTTTATTAAGCTTTAACCGTCTATGGAGGCAACATGTCTGAAAGGTTTCATGATATTGATACAACCGAAACGCAAGAGTGGCTAGAAGCATTAGAAGATGTGGTGACGCGTGAAGGTGCAGAGCGTGCTAGTTTTCTGGTAAATCGCTTATTGGATCGCGCTGGCGAAATTGGCATTGATGGCGCGTATGCGCCTGCCAAGAGTATTTCGTTTATGAATACGATTAAAGTGGCTGATCAGACTGGTTATCCAGGGGATTTGGAAATTGAGCAAAAAATCGAGAATCTTAATCGTTGGAATGCGGCGGTGATGGTTGCTAAAGCCAACAAAAAAGATGGCACGTTAGGTGGGCATATTGGCTCAGGTGCATCCATTATGACGCTGTATGAAGTCGGCTTTAATCACTTCTTTCATGCGCCAAATGAAACAAAAGCCGGAGATTTAGTATTTTATCAAGGGCATACAACGCCTGTGATTTACGCGCGCTCTTATCTTGAAGGGCGTTTAACTGAAGAACAGCTAAAGAACTTCCGCCAACAAGCATTCAATGGTGATAAAGGTTTATCGTCTTATCCTCATCCATATTTACAGCCAAGCTATTGGCAGTTTCCAACCGTTTCGATGGGACTTGGTCCTTTGCAGGCAATTTACCAAGCACGCTTTATGAAATATCTACAAGCGCGTCAATTAGCCGAAACCAAAGATCGGCGTGTATGGGCGTTTTGTGGTGATGGTGAGATGGATGAGCCTGAATCATTAGGGGCGATTAATCGCGCGGCACGTGAAGGCTTGGATAATCTGATTTTCGTGATTAACTGTAACCTTCAGCGCTTAGATGGTCTAGTTGATGGCAATGGCAAGATCGTTGAAGAATTCGCTCAGATTTTCACGGGTGCCGGTTGGAATGTCATTAAAGTATTATGGGGTAGTAATTGGGAGCCGTTATTTGCCAAAGACACCAACGGTAAATTACAACAGCGTTTAGCACAAATGAATGATGGTCAGATGCAGTTTGCGCGTTCGCATGGCGGACAAGATTTGCGCCAGACTATTTTCGGTGGTGATCCTGAACTAGAAGAAATGGGCAAAGGTTATACCGATGAAGACGTGCAAAACTTAATGCGTGGTGGTCATGACCCAATCAAGGTTTATGCTGCCTATCAGCGTGCAGTCAATAATACAACGGGTAAACCAACCGTTATTTTACCGATGACGATTAAAGGCTATGGTTTGGGCGAATGGGGTGAGTCCAAAAATATTGCCCATAACGTCAAAAAGCTAGATACCGCAGCATTGAAATATATCCGTGATCGCTTTGATGTACCGGCAACGGATGAGCAAGTTGAAAACATGGAATTTGTGAAATTCCAAGAAGGCTCTAAAGAGCATGCCTATTTACATGCGCAACGTAAAGCATTAGATGGATATGTCCCCGCACGCTTTGAAGATAATACAGCGCTGCCGATTCCAAGCTATGAGGATTTTGGTAAGTTATTTTTAGAAGCCAGCGGTGATCGTGAGTTTTCAACGACAACAGCATTTGTACGTATGTTCGTTAATCTAACACGTCATAAAGAGCTCAAAGATCGTTTGGTGCCAGTGACAGTAGATGAGTCACGCACGTTTGGTATGGAGGGTTTGTTCCGTCAACTAGGCATTTATAACCACCGTGGTCAGCAATATGTGCCAGAAGATAAAGCGCAAGTGATGTATTACAAAGAGTCGGTTGATGGGCAAATCATTCAAGATGGCATTAATGAAGCCGGTGGTTTTTGCTCATGGTTAGCGGCAGCGACTTCGTACAGTGTCCATCGTGTACCGATGATTCCGTTTTATATCTATTACTCAATGTTTGGCTTTCAACGTATTGGTGATTTGGCATGGTTGGCAGGGGATTCACATGCCAAAGGTTTCTTATTAGGAGGTACAGCAGGACGCACGACACTTAATGGCGAAGGACTTCAACACGAAGATGGGCATAGCCATATTCAAGCAGGCCTTATTCCATCATGCATCTCTTATGACCCAACGTATGCGTATGAACTTGCTGTTATCCTTTGGGATGGTATGCGTCGCATGTATGTTGAGGGTGAGCAAGTTTTCTATTATGTCACGGTAATGAATGAAAACTATGTGCATGGCGCGATGCCTGAAGGTGCTGAAGAGGGTATCATCAAAGGTTTATATTTGTTAAAAGGTGCTAAAAAAGCCGATGCTAAAAAGCATGTACAGTTAATGGGTTCAGGCACCATTTTGCGTGAAGTGGAAGCCGCTGCTGAATTGTTAGAGAAAGACTTTGGTGTAACCAGTGATATTTGGAGTATGACCTCAGCCAATGAGCTTTATCGTGATAGTCGTAAAGTAGCGCGTTGGAATATGTTGCATCCTGATAAAAAAGCGCAAGAAACTCATATTGAAAAATGCTTGAAAGACCGCAAGGGCCCAGTGATTGCATCAACGGATTATATTAAGCTTTATACCGAGCAGTTGCGTGAATTTATGCCTCAAAATTATATTACGTTGGGCACTGATGGCTTTGGTCGTTCTGATTCACGTGAGAACTTAAGAAGTTTCTTTGAAGTAGATCGTTATCATGTCGTTATTGCCGCATTAACTGGCTTATTACGTGAAGGTGCTGTGACTGCCAAAGTGGTTAAAGATGCGATTAAGAAATATAATATTGATCCAGAACGCCTTGACCCGATTAATCACTAGTAGGGGCGTATTGAATACGCCCAAGAGAGAGTATTGCATACGCCCAATAGGGAGTTGCGTACACCCAAAAAAGCATTTTAAAATTAAATTAAAAACAAGAGGAAAATTGCATGGCAATACAAAAAGTCACAGTACCAGATATTGGTGACTATAAAGATGTTGATGTAATTGAGGTGAATGTCAACGTAGGAGATGTGATTGAGGCGGAAGACTCATTAGTTACCCTAGAAACGGACAAAGCGTCAATGGAAGTGCCAGCCCCTTTTGCAGGCGTTGTTAAAGAGATTAATGTCAAAGTAGGTGATAAGGTCTCAGAGGGCTCATTGGTTCTATCTGTAGAAACTGATGCAGCGGCTTCATTTGAAGCACCTCAAGCAGCTGATTCGGTAACACCAGAAGTTACTCCATCACAAGCGCAAAACACACGAGTGGTTAATGTGACCGTTCCTGATATTGGTGATTATAAAGGGGTTGATGTCATTGAGATCAACGTCAAGCCAGAGGACGAGATCAATGCTGAAGATTCATTAGCAACGCTTGAAACCGATAAGGCGTCAATGGAGATTCCAGCACCTGAATCAGGTAAGGTCGTTGATGTTAAAATTAAAATCGGTGATAAAGTATCACAAGGTGACTTGGTGCTAACACTTGAGGTTGCAGGTGCAGCAACTGTTACACCCGCAGCAAAACAACCAGAAACCAAAGCAGCAGCTATCACTGCTGCCCCAGCCGCTCAAACTCAGTCAGCTGCTGGATTTGAAGCAACTGAAGTGCATAACACCAATGCCCATGCATCGCCTGCTGTGCGTCGTTTAGCGCGTATCTTAGGTGTTGAATTATCACGTGTTGTGGCAACAGGTCGCAAAGGGCGTATTACCAAAGAAGACTGTGAAAACTATATCAAAAAAGCCGTGCAAGCCGCTCAATCAGGCAATGTATCAAGTGGTGGTGGATTAGATCTTTTACCTGATCCACAGATTGACTTTGCTAAATTTGGTGAGATTGAAGTTGAGTCTTTATCACGCATTAATAAATTAAGTGCCAAGAACTTAGCGCGCAACTGGGTGAAGATCCCACATGTGACTTTCTATGATGATGCGGATATTACCGACCTTGAAGCCTTTAGAAATGCGAAAAAACCAGCTGCTGAAAAAGCAGGTGTTAAAGTGACACCGTTATCATTTTTGATCAAGGCTGCTGCTGTGGCATTAAAAGAATATCCACGTTTTAACAGCTCATTATCCAATGATGGTGAGAATTTAATTGTTAAGAAATATTTTAACATTGGTTTTGCCGCGGATACGCCGAAAGGGCTAGTTGTACCCGTCATCAAAGACGCTGATCAAAAAGGTATTTTTGAAATCTCACGCGAGATTATGGAGTTAGTTAAGAAAGGACGTGATGGTAAGTTAAAACCTGATGATATGCAAGGTGCGACATTTACGATTTCAAGTTTAGGCGTTTTAGGTACGACTGCATTTACGCCAATTATTAATATGCCTGAAGTGGCAATTATGGGTGTATCAAAGGCTGCCATTAAACCGGTATGGAATGGTAAAGAGTTTGCGCCAAGAACAATGCTGCCATTATCGCTATCTACTGATCATCGCGTGATTGATGGCGCGTTAGCAGCACAGTTCTTAACGCGTTATTGTGCAATTTTGGCAGATTTAAGAGAAATACTTTTATAAACAAAGGGTAAAAAAATGAGTGATGTAAACAATATTAAAACAGAAGTCGTTGTCTTAGGTAGTGGTCCTGGCGGTTATAGTGCGGCATTTCGTGCGGCAGATTTAGGTAAAAAGGTCGTACTCGTTGAGCGTTATGACTCCATTGGTGGCGTGTGCTTAAATGTTGGATGTATCCCATCAAAAGCGTTGTTGCATGTCGCTAAAGTCATCAATGAAGCGCGTCACTTAGAAAAAGATGGCTTGATTAGTTTTGATAACTTAACGTTCAATAAAGATAAAATTTTAGGTTATAAAGATAAGATCGTTGGGCAATTAACAGGTGGCTTAAAAGGCTTGGCAAAACAGCGTAAAGTTGAGATTGTACAAGGCTATGGTAAGTTTACAGGTGCTAATGAAATTGCTGTTGAAACAAAAGATGGCGTTAAGAAAATTGCATTTGAAAATGCCATTATCGCAGTGGGTTCTAGCTCAATTAAATTACCATTTATTCCAGAGGATCCACGTATTATTGACTCAACAGGTGCGCTCGAGATGAAAGAAGTGCCGAAAAAAATGCTGGTTATTGGCGGTGGTGTCATCGGTCTTGAGATGGCGCAAGTTTATAGTGAATTAGGTTCTGAGATCACCGTTGTTGAGTTTATGGATCAACTTATGGGTGCGGCAGATAAAGATATCGTTAAGCCATATGAGAAAATGATGTCTAAGCGGTATGATATTCGCTTAGAGACGAAAGTGACTAAAGTTGAAGCGAAAAAAGATGGTCTTTATGTTTCAATGGAAGGTAAAAAGCCAGCTCAAGATGAGCGCTTTGATCACATTCTTTTGGCGGTAGGGCGTACACCAAATGGTAAGTTGATCGATGCTGAGAAAGCAGGTGTTAATGTCGATGAGCGTGGCTTTATCGCTGTTGATAATCAGCTAAAAACTAATGTGCCACATATTTATGCGATAGGGGACGTGGTCGGTCAGCCGATGTTAGCACACAAAGCCGTGCCTGAAGGGCGTGTTGCCGCTGAAGTTATCTGTGGTATGAAACATTATTTTGAGCCAAAATGCATTCCAGCGGTTGCTTATACTGATCCAGAAGTTTCTTGGGTTGGTGTGACTGAAAAAGAAGCCAAAGAAAAAGGCATCAAGTATGACAAGGGTGTTTTCCCATGGGCAGCAAGTGGTAGATCCCTTAGCATCGGACGCAATGAAGGAATCACAAAAATCCTTTATGATGAGAACCATGTCATTATTGGTGCTGGTATTGTCGGTCCAAATGCCGGTGAGTTAATTGCAGAAGCCGCGTTAGCGATCGAAATGGGTTGTGATGCCGAGGATATCTCGTTGACGATTCATCCACACCCAACCCTGTCTGAAACCTTAATGATGGCAACAGAAGTTTATGAAGGAACAGCAACCGATATTTATGCGCCTAAGAAGAAATAACTCTAATTACGGCAAAATCAGCTTTTAAAATTTTAATATCTTATCAAGACATGCTCTTTGGGGCATGTTTTTATTTCCTCTCTGTCAATATTATTTAATATGTAAATAAATACACAGTTGTAAAACGGAGTAACTATTATTGAATGCAACAACATTAGAGATTTTAAAGCAATTAAATCATGAGAGTTATATTGATGGCACTACCATCGGTAACACGCTTGGAATTACACGAGCTGCGGTATGGAAAGCGATTCAGAAACTGCAAAATGATTATCATATAGCGATTGAGTCGCATCGTGTTTATGGTTATAAGTTACAATCACCACTTATTATGCTGGATCAAACAAAGATTTTGGCAGGTGTTGAGGCGGCAAATGTAGAACTTGAATGCTTAACAACTGTTGATTCAACCAATACTTACTTGCAAAACTCAGCACTTAAAAGTGAGTATCATATTTGTATGGCAGAAGAGCAACGCCAAGGCAAAGGGCGTTTTGATCGTATTTGGCGCTCACCCTTTGCTGAGAACCTATATTACTCATTAAAAGTAAGCTTACAAAAAGAATTAAGTGAGCTATCAGGCTTGAGTTTGGCAGTGGCAGTGAGTGTCGTGAAAGCGTTAGTGAATAAATATCCAATGCTAGATGTTAAAATCAAATGGCCAAATGATATTTATATTAATGCCAAAAAGCTTTCGGGTATTTTGATTGAGGTAAAAGCAGAATCCAATGCGCAAAGTCAGATTGTTATCGGTATAGGTGTTAACGTTAATATGCAGCAAAGTGATGATATAACCCAAGATTGGACATCATTAGCAAGTGAATTAAATCATTATATTGATCGCAATGACTTAGCCATCGGCATTAGCAATAAACTGATCTCAACGTTAGAGCGATTTGAAAATAATGATTTTAGTATCTTTATTGATGATTATGCTAAGTACGATTATTTAAAAGGAAAAAGCATTGGGTTAAATATTTTAAATAAAGAAGTGATTACAGGTATTGCTAATGGCGTTAATGCGCTGGGTCAATTAAAACTTAAGGTTGGCGATAGTGAGCGTGTATTTGCTTCAGGTGAGGCTTCTATTGTTAAGTAATATAGCTAATCTATAAGGCTCAATCTATATGGTCGAAGACAGAGTGCATACGAGTCTTTAACTACTTCAAACCCAGTATGAATGTGTTGAAATTTTAATAATTTTGCAAGTACCTCTTGTCACACCATAATAATTGTTAATTCTTAACCCTAATTCTAAGCTTTTTTATTTGTACTAATAAAAACGTTGATAGGGCAGAAATAAGTAAACTCAACATAAAGCTTAATCCCAAAAGAGCAAACACACTGAGCCCTTTTTTATCATGAGAAACAAAGTAAGAAAGGGATGCTTTCACTAAGCTATCTTTACGCAATTCATACTGCTTCAATTTTATATCTTTCTGAGCTTTAATTTCTAGAAGGGATAACCTCTTTTGGTTGTTAATTTTATTAATATTAAATTGTAAATCTTCCTGCATATATTTCAGTGAATTTTGCTCTTGAAACCGTTTCTGATTAAGCACATACAGCTGTTCATATAAAAAGTTCTGTTTCAATAACAAATAACCATGATTTTCAAGTTTAATACCATTAGATTCAATCTTAGCAATCTGACGTTCCAATTCTCCTTCAAGCATTTTACTTGATTTTAAACTTTCTTTTATCTTCTCTACATTAATTTCATACTGTTTACTTAAGTTTTCTACTTCTGATTGAGCCCTTTCATCAACTAAACGCTTAGAGAAAATGTAGTTAAACTCTTCATAAGCATGACGCTTATCAATAACTGAAATTATCTCCATAATTTTGTTACTTAAATGATTTGCTAAATAGCTTGTGAAATTCTTTAAAATTATATCTAAATCACTAGTTTGATCTTTGGTTTGTGTTTTTAAAATTAATAGCTTATCGTTTGATATTTTACTATTGGATTCTACTGGAAAACTAGCTTCAAATTTTAAGTTTGAAATCAATTTTTTTTCCCTTTGATCTGTTAAGCTATTAATGTAGTTTGGAATAAGCTGCCAAACAATTAGTTCTTTTAAATTTAAGATATCTTTCAAATCATGAAAACTTAAATTGTCTGCAACCTTTTCAGTACTCATCGGAGGGTCAATGGCAATATAAATGTTATTACTCTGTTTATGAAAATATAACAAAAATGTAGACGAAACCAAGAATAGGAATAGCCCGATCAAAATAAAAATCTTAAAATTTTTTATAAAAAAAATTAAAATATCTTCAAGTGATACAACATCACTTTCATTAGTGTTTTTATTATTCATTGTATATATCCTGTAGCTTAAACTATGTGTCTGCAGATAGCTCACCACGGGCTTAGCCCCATGTGTATCTATATTTTTCTTCTTCAATTACAGACCTAGGAAGATATTCCTATTGAGGAATTTTTTTTTGAAGTGGAAAACAACCATCTTCTGAATCACCCCATTGATTAGCTGATTTCAGATTGTACCAGAAGCAAAGATCAGATTGATTTAGATAAAATGTATAAATTTGTTACATTTTATTGGTCACCTGAAATTTTAAATAATTTTCAGGTGTTTCTAAGGAGATTTTTCCTATTCTGCCTTGACGGAAATCTTGGATGATCTTTTCAGCAATATGATGCATATGCTGCTGCCCTAGTGTTTGACCAACACTCATGAGTATTTTTTCTAGATCCTCAGAATCCTCAGCGATTTTATAACGAGCATTTAAAACACCAGAGTAGTCTTCTTTTAATAACTGCAACATAAAATAGGCGGTGGTTGGATAATCCATTGCGGTATCACGAATGGAGCCAATCGCAGCCAACTTAAAGCCACAGCCTTCATCTTTAGGACTTGGAAACATGATACCGGGGGTGTCATTTAAGTAAAAATGTTTCTCGATTTCAATTTTTTGTTGCTTTTTAGTCACTGCCGGCTCATTGCCAGTTTGTGCAATTTTGCGTTTAGCAAGGCTATTAATAAGCGTAGACTTTCCGACATTAGGAATACCAAAAATAACGGCACGTATCGGTTTTAAGAGTGTACCGCGATGAGGCAGTTGTTTTTTGCATAATTGAATAATTTTTTGCGCACTTTTTTTATCACGTGCAATATCCAAGGCAATTGCTTTGCCATTATAAAATTGCAGCCATTGTTTGGTGACTGTGGGATCAGCCAAATCAGACTTAGAAAGAATTTTAATAATAGGTTTAGATTTAGCTGCTTCGTGCAGTACTGGATTGGCACTCGCCTCAGGCGCGCGCGCGTCAACAACTTCAATCGCAATATCAATTTGTGGCATAAGCTTCATAAGCTCTTTTGTTGCTTTGTGCATATGCCCTGGAAACCAGTGAATCATCGTATCGTAAAATATGCTTAGTAAATAAAACTGACGGCTACCTTAGCTTATTTGTTTAGTGAAGTAAACAATATGGTCATAGCTTATGCTGCATGGGTGAGGGGAATTTAAATTCTGTAATTTTCTGCCAATTAGCGATTTATTCGCTATTTTGTTTTGGCTATAATGAGCCCTCGACATAAGAGGATTAAGCCACACGAGGTCATAATGGGATTAAGAACACCTTTATATGAAAAGCATTTACAACACAATGCGCGAATGGTTGATTTTGCTGGTTGGGAGATGCCTATTCAATATCAAGGCGTGATTGAAGAACATCATGCGGTACGCAAAGATGCCGGTATGTTTGATGTCAGTCACATGCTAACGGTTGATATTGTTGGCAAGGACGCAAAGCGCTTTATTCGATTTTTATTAGCCAATGATATTAATAAAATACCGCAAGGTAAGGCATTGTATTCTTGCATGCTTAATGAAGAAGCCGGCATTGTTGATGATCTTATTGCCTATCATTTTAGTGATGACTTTATTCGTTTGGTGATTAATGCTGGAAATCGCACAACAGATGTTGAGTGGATGAATCAGCATAAAGGTAATTTTGACGTAAAAATTAATGTGCGTGATGATCTGGCAATTATTGCTGTGCAAGGTCCTACGGCACGCCAAAAAGCCGATGCAGCACTGAGCAATTTAGCCACAGCAGAAGTCAAAAGCTTAAAACCATTTGCCATGCATAAAAATGGTCAGTGGATGATTGCGCGCACTGGTTATACCGGTGAAGATGGCTATGAAATATCACTACCTGCAAGTGAAGCATGTGAATTTTGGGATAAGCTTATTGGTCAAGGTGTTACACCGTGTGGTCTAGCTTCACGTGATACTTTGCGCTTAGAGGCGGGTATGAATCTTTATTCGCAAGATATGGATCAAACGACAACACCTGTAGAATCAGCATTGATGTGGACGGTGTCATTAACCGATGATCGTGATTTTGTCGGTAAAAAGGCATTACTTAATAAAAAGCCTGTGATTGATAGTAAGCTTGTCGGTTTAGTGCTTTTGGATCGCGGAGTGTTGCGTCATGGTCAAAAAGTCGTAGTTGAAGGAAGCAGCAAAACAGGGGTTATCACCAGTGGCACTTTTTCACCTACTTTATCTGAGAGTGTTGCTTTAGCACGTATTCCGAAAGATGCTGAGAACGTATTTGTTGAGATTCGCAACAAGCAAGTGTCTGCTAAAATCGTGCAGTTCCCTTTTGTGCGCAAAGGCGAAAAAGTATATAAAGAATGCCAAAAGGCAGTGACTGAAAATTAATATTTTAACGAATGACATATAAAATCTAAGGAGAAAAAAATGGCAGAAATAAGAGAAGAGTGTCGCTATAGCAAGTCACATGAGTGGGTGCGTGTTGAAGGTGATATTGCCGTTTGTGGGATTGACGATTTTGCGCAATCTAGTGCGGGTGAGCTTGTTTTTGTCGAGTTACCTGAATTAGATGATGAAGTGAAAGCAGGGGACGATGTCTGTGTTGTTGAGTCAGTGAAAGCCGCCTCTGATGTTTACGCACCTGTTTCAGGGACAATTATTGAAATCAATGAAGCATTAGTTGATTCACCATCAATGGTTAATGATGCCTGCTACGATGAGGGTTGGTTATTTAAGATTAAAATGGATGACCCAACCGAGTTAGATGACTTATTATCTGCAGAAGAATATGCAGATGAGCTTGATGCTTAAGTTTGGCATATAAAGAGACGCCCGGTGAGCTCCAATGACATCGGGCGTTTTTGTTTGTAAATTTTTAAATAAAAGTAGGGGCGTATTGAATACGCCCTTGTAAGTAAGACGATAGAAACATAGTAACAATGAAAAAATAAGTTGAATTACTTATTACCTCTCCCCTTGCGGGAGAGGTCGTGCAGCTTGCGCTGCGCGGGTGAGGGGTAATTAAAATGCAACTTATTTTTTTCATCACTATCTAAGGAGCCTATATGCCTTTTGTGCCGCATACCGAGCGTGACATTGATATGATGCTTTATACGATTGGAGCAAAAAAAGTTGAAGACTTGTTTGATGAAATTCCCCAATCGATCAAAAGTAAAAGTCATTTAAACTTGGCAGATGGTTTAAATGAGTGTCAAATGCATCGTTTGTTCAATGACAAGTGCGCTAAAAATATTCCGCAAACCAACTTTATTGGTGCGGGTGCTTATCAGCATTACACACCAGCGATTGTCACGGATGTGATTAGTCGCGGTGAGTTTTATACATCCTATACACCTTATCAGGCGGAAGCCTCACAAGGGACATTGCAAGTGATATATGAATATCAGACGATGATCGCTTCATTAACGGGTATGGATATCTCTAATGCCTCGATGTATGATGGTGCAACGGCTTTGGCTGAAAGCGTATTGATGGCAGTGCGTGCCAATAAGAAAATCAAGAGTAAAAAAGTGCTGATTACTGATGCGATTTTCCCGCAGTATGTTGATGTCATTAAGTCAATGACACATGCCCAAGGGGTTGAGCTTGAGTTTTTAACGCCAAATCCAAGTATTGGTAAGACTGAGATTGATGACTTACCGGATATTGAAGTGGGTGATTATGCTGCTGTTATCGTGCCGCAAGTTAATTTCTATGGTCAGATTACTGAATTTGATGCAATAACTGATTGGGCGCATGAGACCTCAGTGATGGTAATAGGTCTTGTCAACCCAATGACGCTAGGCTTGTTAAAAGCACCGGGATATTGGGGCGAAGACGAAGATGGTGCCGATATTGCCTGTGGTGATGGTCAAAGTTTAGGATTGCCACTAAGTGGTGGTGGACCTTACTTTGGTTTTATTACCACCAAAGAAGAGTTGTCGCGCCAAATGCCAGGGCGTATTGTGGGGCGCACGGTTGATGTTGATGGTAAAGAGGCTTTTTGTTTGACACTGCAAGCACGTGAACAGCATATCAGACGTGCTAAGGCAACATCAAATATTTGCTCAAATCAAGGCTTACTTGTAACGGCGGCAACAGTTTATATGACGTTGATGGGTGCTGTTGGCTTAAAAGAAGTAGCATTACAATCGCATCAGAACACACATCGATTGATAGAAAAGCTAGCAAAAATATCAGGTGTTAATGTTCGATTTACTGATAACTATATGTATGAAATAGTTATTGATTTACCGATTTCAGCTAAAGAAGCGAAGGCGCTTGCAAGCAAAGAAAACGTACAGTTAGGTTATGATTTGGGTCAGTTTGATGCTCAACAAGCCAATAGCTTATTGGTATGTGTCACTGAGGTGCACAATGAAGCGGATTTAAATCGCTATGTTGAGGTTTTGACAAAAGTTCTAGCAATGTGTATGGCAGAGGTATAATAAATGACAGTTAGTTTTGAAAAATCAGCAGAAAATCGCAGGGCAAATTCACAAAAATGGGCAGTTTCAGATGCAATCTTTTTTGATCAAAAGCATTTGCGTGATGATAAACCGTTATTACCAGAGATGGGCGAGCTTGAAGTATTACGCCATTTCACCAAGTTATCGCAAAAAAATTTCTCAATTGATACGCAGTTCTACCCACTGGGTTCATGTACAATGAAATACAATCCGCGTATTGCATTAAAGTGTGCATTTAATCCATCAATATTAAATATTCATCCATATCAAGATGAGCTAACACAACAAGGTCTTTTAGAGATGCTGTATGAGTTACAGGAGATATTGGCAGAGCTCACAGGAATGAATGGGGTGTCACTTGTGCCTTGCGCAGGTGCCCAAGGTGAGTTTGCCGGTGTACAGATGATAAGAGCCTATCATATTGCTAATGGTCAAGCACATCGCAATGAAATCATTGTGCCGGATGCTGCCCATGGCACCAATCCGGCAACCGCGGTGATGGCAGGATGCAAAGTGATTGAAATCCCAACATCACTTAAAACAGGTGATATTGATATTGAGGCATTAAAGAAAGTCCTAGGACCTAATACGGCAGGGATCATGTTAACCAATCCGTCAACGATGGGCGTATTTGAACGTGATATCGAACAGGTGGCTAAGCTTGTCCATGAGGCAGGCGGGCTTTTATATTACGATGGAGCAAACTTGAATGCGATTATGGGTAAAGCTAAGCCTGGTAAGATGGGGTTTGATGTGATGCATATGAATGTACATAAAACCTTTGCGACACCGCATGGTGGTGGTGGACCAGGGGGCGGACCAATTGCTGTGAATAAACGTTTGTTGCCTTATTTGCCAATACCAACGATTGTCAAAGAAGGAGATGCTTATCGTATCAAAGGCAAAGAGGTCATTCCAGAAACCATTGGTGCGATGCATGCCTTTATGGGAAATATCGGTGTATTAATTCGCGCGTATGTTTACCTTAAAACATTAGGTGGCAATGGTTTAACAAAGGCGTCAGAGATAGCCACTTTAAATGCCAACTATATGATGGCACGTTTGAAATTAGCAGGTTTCACCATTGCGTTACCTGATCGCCGTGCCTCACATGAGTTTATCGTGTCGTTAGCTCCCGAGAAAAAAGCCTATGGTGTTAATGCCAATGATTTTGCTAAGCAGCTTTTGGATCATGATATGCATGCGCCAACGATGTATTTTCCTTTGTTAGTGCCTGAATGTTTATTGATTGAGCCGACCGAAACTGAAACGCGTGAACAAATGAATGAATTTGTTGATGCAATGATCAGTATTCGTGAGCTTGCTCGAACAAACCCTGAGAAGATGAAACAAGCGCCATTAACACAACCGGTGAAACGTGTGGATGATGTTAAAGCCGTGCGTGAGTTGGATGTTGTCTTTGGACAATGTTGTTAATAAAGTAAGTAACGATGTATGAATAAGTTGCATCAGCTAGCACCTCTCCCCTTGTGGGAGAGGTCGTGCAGCATTAAGCTGCGCGGGTGAGGGGGAAATTAAAGTGCAACTTATTCTTGATTCATTACCAAGAGGTTATTTCGAGCGTTTGTTTGCAATATTTGAGTGAATGAACGCTATAATAATCAAACCAATCCCAACAGTTCCTGTTAACCATTCTGGTACATGGGTATAGATCTTGATAAACATCACAACTGCTAAAAAGCCAATGGCATAATGCGCACCGTGCTCAAGATAACGAAATTTAGTTAGCGTTTGATGCTCAACAAAGAAAATCGTCAGTGAGCGTACATACATCGCACCAATACCCAAACCAATCATGATAATGAAAATATTGGTTGAAATGGCAAAGGCGCCAATAACACCATCAAAGCTAAATGATGCATCTAACACTTCAAGGTATAAAAAGCCCATTAAACCGTTTTGCATGACTTTTCCGGTCATGTTACTACCAAAGGCGTGATTTAAAATACCTAATGCTTCATGCACCATTAAGCCCATTAAAAAGGCAAGTGCCAGTGTGCCGCCTTGATTAGTATCTGCATTGTAAATAACGATAAAGCCAATAATCAATGCAAAGATAATATAGCCACCAGGGTAGTGACGAATCAGGCTAATAAATTTATTCTCCTCAATTGCAGTGATCCAATGCAGTTCATGCTTCTCAGCGACAAAAAACTTTAAGAAAACCATGATCAGAAAGCCGCCACCAAACGCGCAAATCGTAGGGAAACCAAGCTCTAAGGCATGTTGATAAGCCGCAGGATCATTGGTGGCAAGTTTGAAGACATCAAGAAAAGAGAGGCTTGTCGTCACACTGACCAAGAGGATAGGAAATATTAAGCGCATACCAAATACAGCAATGGGCAAGCCAACCCAGATAAATATCTTTTGCCATTTTTTAGGCATTTTTGCCAATACTTTAGCATTAACGACGGCATTATCAAAACTCAATGAAATCTCCAAAAGAGATAATACCAAAATCAAATAAAGTGCATAAAGTTTGTGTGTTGGTTCAAGCATGATGGCAGCAATGATACCAATGATGGTGATGAAAAAAGCACTGTAAAAATATTTAAGGTTTTGATGCATGTTTATTATCCTTTTATCCTTGCCATTGTTTCATTTGTGGTAAATTTAGCCCAAAAACATCGAGTGTACGATAAACAAAGTCATCGATAATGTCATCAAGCGTTTGCGGTTTGTGATAAAAAGCAGGTACAGGTGGCATAATAATTGCGCCTGCTAATGTTGCTTTTTGCATATTTTCAATGTGTATTAAGCTAAAGGGCGTTTCTCTTAAGCAAATGATGAGCTTACGACGCTCTTTTAGTACCACATCCGCCGCACGCGCAATTAACGAATCTCCAATGCCACTGGCGATCTCAGCCAATGTCTTGGTGGATGATGGAATGATGATCATGCCATCCGTTGGGTAGGAACCACTGGCAATTTTGGCGCCAATATCAGCATTAGCATAACAGCTATGTGCTAAGGATTTGATTTCTTGTGAGCGATACGCTGTTTCGTATTCACGCGTCATCTCGGCAGGCTTTGATACGATTAAATGCGTTTCAATACCTTGGTTTTTTAGAACTTTAAGCATTCTGACAGCATATTCAATGCCGGTGGCACCGGATAACGCAATAATAATTCGATTATGTTTAAGCATGTGCTTGAGTGATAAAGTGATATTTGAAATTGGCTGGGAGTATATATCACAGGTGCAGTATTTTATAGGGGTTAATCAGAGTAATTGTTTTTTGTAGGGGCGTATTGCATACGCCCAATACTTTCTGTGTTGCTTAAATTTTATTTTATTTTTCTTCACCGCTGTTTCACAGCTGATGTGACCTACTTTTGGCATTGCCCCAAAAGTAGGCAAAAACGCTAGCCTCACAAATTTCTTAACGCTTTTAAAACAGGTGCTTTGCAAACTCGTTGCACTCAAACAGTGCAATGCACTTATCTGTTTTAAAACCTAAAATTTGCTATGGCAATATTCCAGTCAGCACCCGTTGGCTGTGCGTCAGTCAAATCCATGAGGTGGAATGTAGCCATGTCCTATCAAGCTTCGATGGTAACCTTAATGCCCATTAACGTTTTGCGCCCAATACCATGGATGAGATTTTTGCACTGTTTGAGTGAAACGAGTTAGCAAAAATCCCATGGGATTGGCGTTAACAAAACGTGTCGGGCGAGCTTTTTGGTGACTTTTTTGCGGGAAAAAAGTCACTGCCATCAGCCACGACAGTGGCGGGCATCATCACTTATTACTCAGTAACCGTTGTCATCCATGACAAAATGGATTGCCACGCGTCCTACTCGCAATGACAAAAGGCGTCATCCTGAGCCACCTCTTTTCTTGTCATCCTGAGCCAGGATGGCGTGAGGATCCAATGCGAAGCTGCCATGGATGGTTAGCGATTCTCCTAAAGGTAGTGCTATTGACTCTATTGCAAAGGCTTCAACGTGCGATAAAGACTAAATAGAAAATACACCAAAATATAACTAACAATCGTCCAAGTCAAAAGGGTATTGGAAACTGGCCAGATAAGTGCTGATGCAATCGTTGCAGCGCCCCAAATTAGGGTGTAAATAAACATCAATGAAATAATGGATTTACGCTTGCTTAAATAATTCATACGTGATGGGTAGATATATTTAATCGGCACAAAGGTCAAAATAGTTAACGCAATAATAATAACAAAGTTGGTGGTGCCTGAGAATTGGAAATAAATCAGATAGTAAATTGCCAGATTCCAATAACTTGGAAAGCCCTTAAAGAAATGATCTTTGGTTTTGGCATCAATTTGACAAAATTGATAGCATGAAGCGAGCATGATCAAAATAAGAGCGAGTGTTTTAAAGCCATCAGGTACCACATCGGTGATATAAACCCATACAGCAGGAATAACGGCATAATTGGTGAAATCGATAATATTATCTAATAAGCCACCATCTAAAGGTGCCAACTTTTTAATGTCAACGCGACGTGCTAACGTGCCATCAGCAGCATCGATTAAAATCGCAATGACGACATAGAGGAAAGAAAGTTTTAAATAATGGATATAATCAAGATGGTTTCCTAGTAACTTAGCAGCATAAGCTTGTGCTGAGCTAGTTAACGCAAGTACTGAGAAAACAGCACCACTGGCGGTAAATAAGTGTACAAACCATGCGTAAATACGCTGAAAAAAAATAGGCATAGACTTTTAAAGTAAACTCAAAGTCTGGATAGGTTAGCAAAAAATACTTCAGATAGAAAGTTGTAAAAATTGTGAATGAACTAAAATCCTAAATCCGCCCAAATAGCATCAACTTTATCAACAATATCTTGACGCATGGTGATCACCTCACCCCATTCGCGCGTTGTCTCACCGGGGAGTTTATTGGTAGCATCCAGCCCCATTTTTGAGCCTAAGCTTGCCACAGGCGAGGCAAAATCCAAATAATCAATCGGTGTATTATCAATTAGTGTTGTGTCTCTTGTCGGGTCCATGCGTGTGGTAATTGCCCAGATCACATCCTCCCAAGATCGTGTGTTGATGTCCTCATCAACAATAATCACAAACTTGGTATACATGAATTGACGTAAGAATGACCAAACACCCATCATTACGCGCTTGGCGTGTCCTGGGTATTGTTTTTTGATACTGACAACTGCCAAGCGATAAGAACAGCCCTCAGGTGGTAGATAAAAATCCACGATTTCAGGAAATTGCTTTTGAATGATGGGCACGAATATCTCATTAAAGGCAACACCCAAAATAGCCGGTTCATCTGGCGGGCGTCCAGTGTAGGTGCTGTGATAAATAGGATTTTTGCGATGGGTGATTTTCTCAACTGTGAATACAGGGAATTTTTCAACTTCATTATAATAACCCGTATGATCGCCAAAGGGTCCTTCCTCGGCGATATCATTAGGATATATAAAGCCCTCAAGAATGATCTCAGCATGCGCCGGTACCATAATATCTTCACCATGGAGGATCGAAGGGGTGAGTTCCGTTTTGCTACCTCGCAATAATCCGGCAAAAGCATATTCAGAGAGCGTATCGGGAATGGGGGTTACTGCGCCTAAAGTAGTCGCAGGATCTGCTCCCAATGCAACGCACACTGGGAAAGGCTTCTCGGGATTTGCTTTGCACCAAGCTTGGTAATCAAGCGCGCCACCTCGGTGATGAAGCCAACGCATAATAAGGTGATTCTTACCAATGACTTGTTGGCGATAAATGCCTAGATTTAAGCGCTCTTTCCGAATACTATTGGTGATGGTTAAGCCCCATGTCACAAGAGGAGCAATATCTCCAGGCCAACAGGTTTGTATGGGCATTTGATAGAAATCGATATCATCTTTGTTAATGATTACCTCACGACACGGTGCATTCTTGATTACTTTAGGTGACATCTTTAAGACTTGTTTTAAAATAGGCATTTTATCCCAAGCATCTTTAAGACCTTTTGGTGGTTCGGGTTCTTTTAAATACGCGAGAAGTTTACCAATTTCGCGCAGTTGGCTGACATCCTCAGCACCAAGTGCCAATGCAATGCGTTTTTCAGTGCCAAATAAGTTGGTTAATACTGGCATATCATGATTTTTAGGGTTTTCAAATAAAAGGGCAGGTCCTTTGTTATGAAGTACGCGCGATGAGATCTCAGTCATCTCGAGAAAAGGTGATACTTCTTGTTTGATGCGTTTTAGCTCACCCATTTCCTCTAAGTGATCTAAAAATTCGCGTAAATCTTTGTAGTTCAGCATAAATGCCTTATCAATTTATCTCAAGATGACGCTTATGGTAATGATTCAAGATGCAAAAAAGCAAGTGTGACGCTTTGATTTCTCACAAGTACGAAGTGTTAACCGTCTCTTGAGCACAGTCGAAGGGTGCGGTATATAATGGCTTCGACTTACGCTCAGCCAACGTGAAATAACCTCTCCCCTTGCGGGAGAGGTCGTGCAGTATAAGCTGCACGGGTGAGGGGAAAAGCTTAAACCAACTGTTTTTTATTTGGAAATAGATAAACAAGTACAAATTTTACGTGAGTGAATTCTTCATTTATCTAAATGATCAGGTTAGAATGTCGAGCATTGATGAATTTAATGAGTTGTTATATACAAATGTCATTAGGAAAAGAAGA
Organism: Cysteiniphilum sp. GTC20157; assembly: GCF_055396795.1. Classification (NCBI taxonomy): domain Bacteria; kingdom Pseudomonadati; phylum Pseudomonadota; class Gammaproteobacteria; order Thiotrichales; family Fastidiosibacteraceae; genus Cysteiniphilum; species Cysteiniphilum sp. GTC20157. Next base: position 850,022 of record NZ_AP044698.1, read on the forward strand.
TCTAAAACAGGCGGGATTAAAGATCACGCAACAAAGATTAAAAATATTACGTATTTTTGAAGAATCAGAGCAGCGCCATTTATCTGCCGATGATGTGTATAGAGTCGTTAAAGAAAAAGAAGAAGATATTGGAATTGCAACCGTTTATCGCGTGTTGGCGCAGTTTGAGTCAGCTGGATTGTTGCAGCGCCTAAACCTTGGGCGTGAGCAAGCGGTATATGAGCTTGATTCGGATGACCATCACGATCATATGATTTGTGTCAAATGCCACAAGGTAGAAGAATTTGTTGATCATGTGATTGAAGCCAGACAGGTTAAAGCGGTAGAGGAGTTAGGAGGCAAACTTGTTGAGCATAGCTCAGTACTCTATATCGAATGTAAGGATTGTTTAAATAACAAAAAGAAGTAAATCTATACAAAAGCACGTTAAAATACAACACTAGCAGATAGTGTTAGCATGCTGACGTTGCCGTTAGGAATACCGTAGAATAATCCTGATTGCCCATTGTGTGGCATAATGTAACTATATTCGCCTTTCAAGACAATGTTCTGTGCAATATAACGATTTAAGCCAACGGATACAGTGGTTTGATTTTCTGGAATTTCAGTTGGCCAATTTTTGGGGTTGTTCAGTGTGTCACTATTGGTTGTGTGTAAATTAGCAATGCTAATATACGGTAACCAATTGTCGGTGTTATAACCAATAGTCATATATTCACCAAGTAAAGATGCCATTGGATCTGCTTTGCGATAAGCGACTTCAGCGCTGAGCATTAGATTGTGAATATTCCAACTAGAGCCTAAGCTTAAAAATTGGGCGTTAATGCCATTTTTATTATTGGTTTGACCTTTGATAGTCGCTGATACATCAACCTTACTGTATAGATAAGCTCCATGTAGACTAAAGCTGCCATTGTTTAAATCAACACTTGAGCCAATGAGATTATAGGCTTTGCCAGCTAAGGTGATTTTATCTTGTGAGGTTAGATCAAGACGCATCATCGCATCGTATTTAAAATCGTTTTGACCGTAAAAAGGGGATAATGTCAGCTGCCAATTTTGATTTAAATTAATCGTATAATCTGCCTTGACGCCATTGAATGAATAAAAAGGAATAATGCGATAAACTTCATTGGGTAAAAAAGTATAAGGATAGCTGTAACCTACATCGATTTGTTGCGAGTACATGTAAGAAGGTAGTTGCATACGTCCAGCACTGACACGCAAATTCGAGCTGACTTTATAAGCCAGATAAAGCCATGGTGTTGTCAGGTTAAAGGCATTATGACCATTGGTACTATCACCATTGGCAACCACTTGACCAACCGCACTAAAGCCACTGCCTAAATCAGCGGATAATTGTAAACCTAATAATGAAGGTGTTGCAAAATTAGGATGATTGTCAACTGTGCCATGTCCTGGCATAGCATAAGGTGTGGAGCTAGTGCTTGTCGTCATACCGGTTGACGCAAAACCACTGATATCAACACCGACCTGTCCTAGATTAAAAGTATGCGCGTAAATCGGCGCGATGGTGATCAGGTTGGCGGCGATCAATAGTGATATTTTTGATTTATTGTAATTCATTGAGTAACCTCTACTTTAATTATTTTTTGTTTTGAGTGACAGGCGCCAAGATATCAATAAAATGATTTCAATCTAAGCAAAGGAAATAATGAAATGATATATTTGCTGGCATATAGTGTCAGTACATGCAGTGTTTTCTAGGTCTTACAGGAAGAAATATTAAATTATCACAGCCAGTACTTTTACTGTCGTTAACGTGTGCTTTTAATTCTGTGCAAGGTATAAAAGTGACAACAAAAGACAAGAATTTATATCAAATGACCTATCTCAAACCGTTGTCAAAATTAATATTTCGTTGAAAATGCAGGTTATGTTATTCATGGAATGTTAGATAAAATAGGAGCATTAATATGGCGAATCAATATGCGGATAGTTTTAGGGATTATATTTTAAAAAGATATAAAAAACCGATAGATGAGGTATTGGCTATTTTTTCCTATCGCAATATGACCTATCGTGATGTTGCTGAGCTGACGGGCTACAAAGAAACCACCGTGCGTAAGTGGTGTCGTTATTTTGATGTCCAATTATATAGTGATTATGAACCTTCAAAGCATTACGCTGTTGATATATTAAGTGCGGTTCGTAGTGAAAAGCTCAGTTGTGATAATGTCTTGTTTCGACCTTGGCGTCGTCAGTTTTCGCATGGGTTGTATGTCAAAACGATATTTTAATTTAGCTGCATTGATATTAATTCATGTATGCTAGCACAAATGAAGAAAGCGTAAGTAATCAGTCAATGAGAAAAAGCATCAAACCAACTCATTTTAATAAGGGCGATAACTGCCAAGCAATGCTCAAGCACGGTAAATACTTCGTTTTGCAGTGGTTTCGCTTTGTACTAATGGTAATGTTTACAGTAACCTTGCTATTTAATAGTTGTTTTGCACAATTGCTGGTGATAGCAAATAAAGATTTTCCAGAAAAGCAATTAACGCCACAGTCGCTGCTTGCGTTGTACACTTATAGCAATCATCTTAATAGCACGAATGTGACAACCATTGAACAAACCGATAGAAATATCAATTCGATATTCTATAATGCACTGGGTGTTGATACTTCTTATATTACGCGCACACGTGCCCAAGCCCAATTCTCATCGCCCTTAGAGTTTTGTCCACCCTTGGTATTAGGCTCAGCACAAGCCGTAGTTGACACTGTAGAAAAGCATGATAATTATATTGGTTACATTGTTGTGTCACCCGAGCAATCATTACCAGATGATGTCAAAGTTATTTATCAATCGCCGACAAGTGCTCATTATTATCAACGTATTAACACACCAAAAACAACGAATCATTTACAAGCGGGTGATATTTGCTATCTAGAGCATGGCAAGAAAGTCTGCTTGAGCTGAGTGATTCTTATATACTTAAGAATTAGCGTTCACAAAACGTGTGGGGCGCGCTTTTTGGTGACTTTTTTGCGGGAAAAAAGTCACTGCCATCAGCCATGTTAGTGGCGGGCATCATCACTTATGGCCACTCACTAATTATTATCCTAAGTTTCTCCACCGCTGTTTCACAGCTGATGTGACCTACTTTTGGCATTGCCCCAAAAGTAGGCAAAAACGCTAGCCTCACAAATTTCTTAACGTTTTTAAAACAGGTGCTTTGCAAACTCGTTGCACTCAAACAGTGCAATGCACTTATCTGTTTTAAAACTTAAAATTTGCTATGGCAATATTACCGATCCCCGCTCGTTGGCTGAGCGTTATCTAACCCCATTATCGAGAGTTAATGATAAGGTGCATCTTTGATACATCTTGTGTAACTACTTTATTTTATGTTTGTGCTAAAGTTTCTGCTTAAGGATGACATCGCAAAACAGGCAGTGTAAAGCATGAAACACTATTGTATAGTTGTTATTGGGTTGATCGGATTAATCAAAGTACTTTCCTTCGTTGATGTAAGTTATGCAAACTATCCATTAAAAACACAGCTCAAAGACCAAGGCAATGTGCTAACGGTTAATCAAATGTCATTCTTTGTCCCTAAAAAAGATTCAGTGTGCGCCTATGAGATTATTGAGCAAAAAGATCAAACGTCAACGCATAGTTACAATTGTCAATTACACATCTATCATAATGCAGAAGATAACTCAATCGTGTTAACCTATGAGATTAAAGGGCAATGGACAACTCAGTATTCACAAGGAGAAGATGGATGGCATTGGCGGATTACAGAGGTTCCTAATCCAACAAGCACTTTACAGTTGTATTCGCCATTTTACCTTGAGTTTAAGGACATGGGGGTTAAGATGAGTATTGTCAGCCCCACGAGCTTGTATAGTCAATTGACCATCAATGGTGGACTATTGGTTGTTGGTAGGAAATTACACACTCTGTCGACTGTTGCTAATATTTCCTTAAGCTCAGGCTATCCAGTATTTGAAGGATCTATCAAATGGGGTGTGCATCACACGGTTTCCGTTTGAGTTAAAAATAATGATTAATTTTATGTATCAAAATGTATTTTTATGCACAAAATTATATCTATTTTGACATGCTAAGATCATTTTAACTTACTCTTTACCCTTTAATCTATAAGCTTTTAGTGACATATTTCATGCTTTGCTAAATGCGCCATATTCTTTGATACTATCGTCATTGGCAATAAAATGAAAATGGTGATAGTGATGAGTAACTTATGCACAGAATTTTATAATTTAGTTAAGAACTATCATAACTATATTGAAACCAATCAGAAGCTCAGGGAAGCCTTGAGTAAGCAGCTAAACACAATAATGTCAGAAGACAAAAAATGTGTGACTCTTAACAATGGATTTCATAATCTATTAAATAGCACAAATACCTTAACAGCAAGTGCGAAATACTGTGTTATGGGATCTGGGGTTCATCAATATGGTATCTCTCAATCAACTAAAAGCGAGAGTGAATTTTTTTATGGTGGACACTATCGTTTCTTAGGTTCATTAATTAAAAATGATGTACCTAAGCATCCCGACCTAAGTACCCACTTAACTTTTTGCCAAGAAAAGTATAAAAGTAATGATAAGCAGCTTAAAAGAGCGGTTCAAGAGGCGTTATCTTTATATAAAGCAGTCTATGGAGAACCCGCATTACAGCAAGCAATGGTAGCTAATACAAAAGTTTTTAATGACGAATTTAAGAGTAAATATAAAGATTATTTACCCAAGTATTTAGTTGAGTCAAATGACTACCCTCAAAGCAAAACCATCAGTTTATTAGATACCGATAATAAAGTCGATGATGACATTCAGTGGCAAAATGATCAATATTCTGTTCAAGAAGCGCTTTCTAAAACTGAATTTGCTACCCAAGATGAAAGTATAAGCTCAAATAACAACACCGCTTTTAGTAACCATAAGCCTCAAGATTTAGATGATATTGATTCAATTGAATTTCAAAAAAATCAGAAAGAGTCAGAATTTTTTTTAAATGAGGGCAAGGAACAAAGTGTTGATTTGGATCAATATAGTACAAACGAGTCATTATATGACGATAATAAAAATACGATTTTATCGTCATCAAGCATGGTTGAAGAAGAAAGCAATGATGATAACCTTGATAATTATTCGTCTCTTTTGAAAAGTCCATCTAATTACAAAAGAGATACATTAAGTTTTGGATATTCTAATTCAGTGTTGTATAACGAAAGTTTTCAGACAGCTGTATTTTTAAGTAAAGATGACTTTGAACAATATGCTATCGAAGTACAAGGATTAATCGAGGATTACAATAAAATTAAAAATGCAGTAGATAATAATATTGCTGAGGTAAATGACGGACTAGAAGATAAAAACAAAGACTATTATGCGACAAAACTTTATGCCGATGCTAATCACTTAAAAGGATCGCAAGCTAAAAATTTTAAAGACTGGCAAAATTATATAGAGCAAATCAGTAACACATTAAATAATTACCGTGATCAGAAGCAAAGTTTAGTTAATGAATTTAATGAATTGAGCATTAGTGAGCTATTAAAGAAGTATCGAAAACTTTTAGATAATCAAGTCAATAATAGCAATGACCGAGAAAATATCAGTAGCAAGTTATCTAAGCAGTGGGATCACATTAAAAATGCAGTTAATCAATTGCAAGAAATTAATACAAAGTTAGACGGTCTTAATCAGGCAGTAATAGTTTTAAATCATTTTGATGATCAATTATCTATATTTAAATCTCAATACAAAAGTAATAACACTGAGCACTTAAATTATATAACGAAGTTAGAGGAGGACAGAACACGAGATAGTGAAAATCAGCAAAAGCTTGCTCAATTGGAACTAATCAAGAAAAAGCTAGCTTTATTAAGCGAGAGACTTAATGAACAAGATAAATTATATCAAGAGGATTTGACAGAGTTAGATAGTTTAGACCCATTTTCTGATCATTCAAATGACTATTTAAATGCTAATTCGTCATTAATAGGTAATTATTCAATTGTAGAGAATGATGATCAAAAAAAATATATGGCTAAAGCAATGCAACGTAGACGTGATTCTATTTTGGCGCTAGGTAACACTATAAAAGCGCTAGTTAATGAATTAGCAGTTATACAAGAAAGTATTGATAATATTGATCAAGATAACGATGATAAATATTCTTTAGCAAACGTCGAAAACATCACAAAAAGCGTTGATGATATTGCAATGAAAATTAATGATCTTGATAGCCATGATTATTCTGATGTAAGGCGAAGCACTCAAGATCGAGCTAGCTTCATATCATTAAACAGCGATATAAATTTTAATCGATCCATTATAACGATTAATCAAACCAACCAAATCAAACCAAATAATCAACCACAGGAGAATAAAATGCCATTATTTCAAGATAATAACTATAACGATGATATTAAAGAAAAAGCACAATATCGTATGCTTAAGGCAACGTTGACTGATAATTCTACGAGTTTACTTAGCAATAATGATAATATTACTGATGGTAATAATCAGGTAGCCCTTAATCAATATTTATTTGCTGAAGCATATGCTATTTACAAAGCACACATAACAGATAATGAAGTAAATGATGGAAATAAAAAACAGAAATTAGCAACAAGAATTCGAAATAGCGGCGCTATTATTAAATTACAAGAATTATTAGTTAACGAATATAAGAAAACTTATCCAAAAAATGATTATAACAATGAGCTAATAGATACGGCTACAAAACAAGTCGCACTGGAAACAATGTCAATTTTTATTACGGATAAGGACTGTCAAAATCAACTAAAAGAGAAGTATAAGGAACAATTAAAACAGGAAAAACAGAAAAATCTTGATGATGATTATAAAGCTAAGTTAAATGAACTTAACAATCCTATTCTAGATGAAGATAACAATTTGGATTTTTTGAATAATTTAGATAATGATCCTCAAAATGAAGATCATAATGACAGCAACGATAATAAATTAAAAAATAGTTTAGATAAGGTTAAAAACGATCTGTTAGCTTTTGATAAAAATAAGAAGTTGAAGCAAGAGCAAAAAAATGATTTAAAGACAAAGCTATTAAATCAGCTCAACGAATTAGATAAAGTTGATGATAAGGATGAAGATAAAGAGTACAAAATAGGTGAAAACGACAAACAAGAAACGTTAAATGCTTTTTATGAGCAGTGTATTCAACTGGCAAATAAGGTAATGAATTATAACTATGCATTAGTTCAAAATATTGCAAGTCAATCACCTACTGATAAAGCTATTGATGTTACTCATGATAAGAAAGGTGTTGAGGTGATGCATAATGATCTAAATGACTTATTAGCTATGAAAGATGAGATGATTCAGCTCGGCGTATTAGACCAAAGTGACTCTTTGCTTGTCCATTTAGATGAAATGGGTAAGGGGATTTTGGCATATCAAGAAGCTTGTAATCTAAAACATTCTGAGCTTACAGAAAGTAATTTAAGCAAAATGATGGTAGGTGAAAAAACATTAAATAACGTTAGCATGGAGTCACTCTCTAATAATTCTTTTGCCTATAACACAAAATTGAATTTGAATAATTTAGAAACTTATAGTGCAAATACAGAGAATGAACTTGATTTAAAAAACTAAAACAATTAACTGTATAAATTTTATATGGAAAAAAATGATGAGATTAGAACTAAATTCTGCTTCCCGTCATTGCGAGCATGGATGCGTGGCAATCCAGTTGTGTCATGAACGACAATGATTATTTGGCAATAAGTGATGATATACAGCACATAGCATTACCGAATGATTGAAACTTGTTTATGATGCCCGCCACTGTCGTGGCTGATGGCAGTGACTTTTTTCCCGCAAAAGTTACCAAAAAGCTCACCCTACACGTTTTGTTAATGCCAATCCCATGGGATTTTTGCAAACTCGTTGCACTCAAACAGTGCAAAAATCTAATCCATGGTATTGGACGCAAAACGTTAATGGGCATTAAGTCAGCCGATCAAAGGTTATTTGATGCATTCGGCATAGTGAGGTTCGGAAAGGTGGTCATATAAGTGAGTAATGATTAACAAACAAGTTGCACTATTTTTTACCTCTCCCCTTGCGGGAGAGGTCGTGCGGCTTAAGCTGCACGGGTGAGGGGTATAATTGTCTTACACTGTTTGAGTGCAACGAGTTTGCAAAGCACCTGTTTTAAAAACGTTAAGAAATTTGTGAGGCTAATGGCACTGCCTTTAGGAGGATCAATAACCATCCATGGCAGCTTCGCATTGGATCCTCACGCCTTCCTGGCTCAGGATGACAAGTCAGAGGGGGGCGTTGCGAGCATGGATGCGTGGCAATCCATTTTATCAGGGATCATTGATTTAACTTCGTTGCAAAGCCTATATTTACAAGCTACTTTTTAAGGTAGTGCCATTAATTTGTGAGTCTAGCGTTCTTGCTTACTTTTGGGACAATGCCAAAAGGTTGAGCAGGGTTTAAAAAGCTACCAATCATTTTACCTTGTGTGATTTACCATGGTGAAAAATCGCCTTATCCTTTTAGCAATGATTTGTTGGATTGTTTTGAGGATGTCGAGCTTGCCAAAGAGTATGCATTTAAGCCTTTTAATTTAATTGATTTAACGATCGCGACAGATGACGATATAGCGAAATTACCACCGACGTTGTACTTTGAGTATTTGCTAAGACATGCACGTGATGAAGACTTTGCCGAGAAGCTAATAGACTTCATCGAGCAACATCCCCAGTTTGTTTATTACTTCTTGAGTGGTGGCGTAGATTTTTTAAATGTTGTATTATCTTATGTAGAGACAAGAAAGAATAAAGACCCTGAAAGTATCGGACGTTTAATAAAAGTAATAGACAATAAAACAGGTGGTGAGCTTATGAGTATTTTACAGCGTTGGCAAGATGAAGCGAAGTTACAAGGAGTGCTTTTAGGTAAAGCTGAGGGTAAAGCTGAGGGGCTACGAGAAAAAGCCTTAGCAACAGCTCGCAAATTACTTTTAATGGGCTTAGAGACTTCAAAAGTAGTTGAAGCGACTGATTTATCAATTGAAGAAGTAAGTGCTCTAGCGGACGAGTTAAAAGGCGGTATGCATTAGGTTTTGAGTTTAGGAGACTAGTTGCCTGTCCGAATTTCAGTCATCAGATATTTTATCCCAAGTAGCGTAATTTATATAGTGATTACAATACCTCTCATATTTTAGAGCGCAGTTAGAGACAAAGTGTCTGTTAGGTGCTATAAAGCTTAATGTTACAACATACTATTAACTTAATGATCATTCCCATCCATGGCAGCTTCACATTGGATCCTCACGCCTTCCTGGCTCAGGATGACAAAAAAGAGGAGGCTCAGGATGACAATAAAAAAAGGTTCATGATGATGTTTTTTGTGATTACGAGGAGGATGCGTGGCAATCCAGTTGTGTCATGGAAGATAACTGTCACTGAATAATAAGTGATTATGCCCGCCACTGACGTGGCTGATGGCAGTGACTTTTTTCCCGCAAAAAAGTCACCAAAAAGCTCGCCCTACACGTTTTGTTAACGCCAATCCCATGGGATTTTTGCAAACTCGTGATGGCCTCGACTAACGCTCAGCCAACGAGTGGTGACCAGAAAGATTGCCATAACAAATTTTAGGTTTTAAAACAGATAGTTTGTAATGAATTGGACATTAAAATTGATTTGTTAAGTGCTTAAAGCCTCAAAATACAAGCGTTTATGTAGATATATCTTAAGCAGTTTGTTTTGTGTATGCCAAAGATGATTTCTGATTAAATTGTAAAGAAACAAAGAAATCACAAGGAGCAATACAATGATGCAATTGAATAATAAATGGGGCTCAATATTATATGCTTTTGGTTTGTCGATGGTTACATCATATACTTACGCCAAGGCGGGAGTGAATGTATATGTCGACAATCATTGTGACAAAATACAGTATATTGAATCGCAAGTGGATGGCGTTGCAAAGCCAATAAAAGAGATTAGGCCCTATCAACGTACTTTCCTTGAGTATATTGATACAGGCTATTTATCATACGACAGCGAAGTTAAGTATTTTGTTTATCAAGATAACGCGAAACAAAACGCATTAGCAACTGTTGATATTTCCTTGCATAATTCATGGCGTAATAATCAATATACTGCCATGTCGTCAAATCAAGGAAATATTGCTATTGATATGCCTAGTCGTTCGTGGCATAACTGGATAGGCACTCCTAGTGTTACAATGCAACTATGTCCTAGAAAGCAACTTGAAATTTCAAAAAACGCGCTGCTTGACGGGGTGAAACGTGTTATCGTCTTTGGCGATAGTCTATCTGATGAAGGTAATTTATTTAGCATGACACAAGGTGTCGTACCAAGTGCACGCAATTACTATAACGGGATGTTTACTAATGGCAATACTTGGTCTGCCATTTTAAGGGGGCAGCTGTCAGCGCATGGTATACAAGTAAGTAATTATGCAGTAGGCGGTGCGACTACTTTATCTTATGCCGATACCGAACATCTGCCTTATACTTTAACCTATCAAACATATATGTATCATGCCAATGCGTTAAATGAAAACTGGCAAGATATCGATAGCACATTAGCAATTATCTGGATAGGTGGTAATGACTATCTGACACAGCCTCTTAAGTTAGATGAAAAAGCACAACAACAATTAACAACGGAGGTTGTGGCAAACATTAAGGCGACGATTGATGACTTGTCGAGCTCTGGTATTAAAAAGTTTTTGATTGTTAATTTACCTGATTTGTCACGTGTACCATCGTCAATCAGCATCAACAAAAATGCTGCTGTTACACGAGTGCTAACACAATTACATAACGAGAAACTACAGCAGATGGTCAAAGCGCTAGATGAGCAATACCCGCAAGAGTATACATTTAAGTTAGTCAATGTGGCAGATTTGTTTCAAAAATTTACAGGCAAAGCGCAAAGGGCAACACTCAATGATCAACATCATACGACGATCGATATTATCGATCGTCCTTGCTATCGAGGCGGTTATTCTTGGATAAATTCAGACATGGTGAAAGTTGCATATAGTGCTTATAGTGAGCAAGCCCTACCTGGGTTAATCAATTTAAAAGATATGTTTTATAACGGTTATCAATACTTTAATGTGTGTAGCAACCCTGAGAACTATCTTTTTTATGACTATGTTCATCCTACTGAGCAAGTACATAAAGTCATCTATAAAGAAATGGCTAAAAACGTATCATAAAGCATCAATTTGAAGCAAAAATTATATGCATATTGACTGATGCAAAGTGGCTAAATATGCTACCAGTTGTAATAAATTATACGAAATTGTATTTAAGTGACTGCATAAGGAAATAAGATGAAAAGTACAAATAAAATTTTAATCATTGATGATGATAAAGAAATATTAAGTCTTGTGTCAGATTTGCTAAAAAAGCATGGTTATAAGACGGAGTGTGCCGAAACGGCAGAGCAAGGACTCAAAAAATTACAATCTAAACCGGATTTGATACTGTTAGATATTATGTTACCAGATGGTGATGGTGTTGATTTATGTCGTCAAATTCGTAGTCAATGCGACATTCCTGTGATCATGTTAACCGCTGTTGATAGTGACATTAAGAGGATCTTAGGCTATGAGTTTGGGGCATGCCAGTACATTACCAAACCATTTAATCCAGATTTGCTCGTGGCACAAATAAAGAGTGTATTTAACATTAAACGCACGCCAAAAAAAATAAATTCTCGTTATATTTGTTTTGGTCCTTGGCGACTTGATATTTATGAAAGAACGCTTTTTGATCGTGATATGGTGACGGTTGAACTCTCCAGAGCCGAATACGATCTTTTGATGTTGTTAATTGAAAATGCACGGCGAGTTGTCTCAAGAGACCAGATCACAAAGTCAATGCATAACAGACATTATGATGGCATGGATCGTTCTGTGGATATCACCATAGGGCGTTTGCGTAAAAAAGTAGAGCAAAACACGGCTCAGCCGCGGCTAGTAAAAACAGTCCACAGCACTGGGTATATTCTAACCACGGATGTGCACTATACCGATAGCTTAACCGATGACTTTTCTTCAGAGTTGAGTGAAATGAATCACTTTTGATTTTTAGTGCTTTATACCATTTACAAAGCAGTCTGGAGTATTTCCTTTTTCACTCTATTGAGGTAAGACTTTTTAGAAATAATCACATCGCAATCAAGTATGCTGATGATTTTTTCCTGATTGCCGGTGATGTAACGTTCCCATAAACCATGTTTCTGCCCGTTAATGATAACGCAGTCGATATGGTTTTCTTCAACATATTCCTTAATTGCGTGAACGACTGAGTTGTCGATGATAACAACAGGCGTAAAATGATAATTATCGCCGACATGATTTATTGATTGTATCAGTTTCGCTTTGGCAGCATTGAGCTGATCCTCATTAAGTTCATTAATAATACCAATCAAAAAACCGGTTGTATCAAGTACTTTAGGTATTACGGTAACGATATGAAATTCAGTATTCTGGGGAAATAGTCGAAGACTGATTTCGTCGATCATACAGGTATGCTTTTCATAGATGTCTAGCGCATAGAGTACTTTTAGTGGCTTGTTTTGTACATTTTCCATAAATATATCCTTGATTTCGAAGTTACAGTACGGTGCTGATCGTATGTGTTTTTTGATGGGAAAAGTATGTGTGACAAGTGACAATGTGTAACATTAACTATGATAAATAGTGCATCAATATCTGAATGTGGCACTGGTGAAATCAATGTGTTATTTCACTGCAAATATGTCATTTTAAAATACATATTATTACAAGCAAGGCATCTTATTGCGTATATTTGTCACATTCAACAAAAGTGATGATGAAGTCAATGGCTAAAAAACTCAATAATGCAAAAGCAATACTGCAACGATCGCTATGTTTTGTCACCATTGTAATGTTCTTTTGGCAAAACACCCTTTATGCGGCAACATCAGTGATCAAGAATCAAAGTGATGAATCCGTCTTTAACAATGTATTAAGACAAGATTTTTCGATGTCTCCAACGCAAATAAAGAAGTTAAAAACCATCATTAGTGCACATCAGCAGGCAACAGAGTTGTCTCCCGGTGAGACATTAAGTGCACAAAATCGCACATTAAGCGCCAGTATTAAACCAGAGAATAGCAACCAAACACCTCTGGTTATTGCGACAAAGGGTATGGTAACCTCAGTAGTTATTACTGATCAAAACGGAACACCTTGGCCGTTGGATTCTTTTACTGTGGGTAATCCAGGTGATTTTAATGTCAAACAATCAGGCAAAAGTGTGCTATTAATTCAAGCACTTAAAGGCTACAGCCATACAAATATTGCTTTAATGCTCTCAGGTGTTGCGGTTCCACTCATGGTCAATGTGATTTCAGGGCAAAGTAGCTATGATTCACAAGATTATATTCAGGTTCAAGCTACACAAGCCGGCAAACAAAGTCAGACAAAGCTTGGGCAAGCACCTAAATACCTACAAGATCTACTGGCAGGTATACATTTAGCTGGCGCGAAATCACTTGATATTGAAACAGACTCAGATGCCAAAATGTGGGTATATCAAGGTAAATATCTTATTTTAACAAGTGCCAGTTTGTCCTCCCCAGGCTTTGATGCGCAAGCCTATAATACGATGAGTCATATGCACGCCTATAGTTTACCCAAAGCACCTTATATTTTATTAACAGATAAAAATGGACAGACACAAAGTATTCAGGTTACAGGCGAGGCGCAATCATGAAAGGGGTAATCAAAAAGCTATTGAGTATGCCAAGATCACGTATTGTTATTGGTGTGATGTGTGTTTTCTTTATTGTCGGTTTTGCTGTGAATAGTTGCTCAAATACAACTGATACAGATCGTGGACAAAAGATGAATTCTTCGATTGAAGATACACCGCTTAATTTGCAGCACAATAGCGCGATTTCGGCAAATGACTATCAACAAAAGTTAGACCACTATAATAGTGATCAATATCATCAAGCAGAGATCACTGGGAAAAGTTATTTCCAACAGCCTAATGGGCGCATCAATGATGTTAGTGGTGACAGAAGTAATCCATTAACTGATCAGCAGAATGGGCAACAGAAAGAAAAGAAAAAAGAGAAGCAAGAGAAGCAAAAAGGGCAATATAGTCAAGGTACACATACTTCAACAGTGTCTTCTAATAGTCTGGCATCAGTACAAAGCGTGCATGCACGTCATATGAAGCTGGCGCATTCGTTATCAGAAGATGAGTCATCAACGCTTGCGCAACGTGCGCAAAAAGATTTGGATGATGTTTATGGTCAAACAATTGACAATCAACAGGCGCAACAACTGTACCAAAAAGATGTACAAGGGGTTGTTGCCAAATGGTCAAATCAATCCAACATGGAGACCAAAGATGCGCCTAAAGATAATGCAAATATGACAAATAACGGTCAGATTAGTCATCAAAACAAAGCCGTATTGGTTAAAGCAGGATACATCGGCTTCGCGGTGATTGATACCTCTGTTAATAGTGATCAGATTGGGACACCTGTATTGGCACATATTGTTGAGGGGTCTTTGAAAGGTTCGAAGCTCCTTGGCAGCTTTACTCGTGAGGGTGACTATATCGTGGTCAAATTTAACTTAATGTCCATGCCAAGCAGAAGTAACAGTATTTCAATTAATGCTTATGCAGTTGATGGCTCAACCGCGCAAATTGCATTAGCCAGTGATGTTAATCATCACTATATTGAGCGCTATGGCAGTTTATTTGCAGCAGCATTCTTGCAAGGATTTGGAACCTATTTTTCAAATCAAAATCAAAATCAGCAGATTTGTTTAAGTGGTCAAAGTGGTGGGTTATTGCCATGTTTTAATGTCAATAGCAACAATCAGCCTTCAGTAAAAAGTGCCGCATTTTCGGGACTGGGGCAAGTGGGTACAGCATTAAGTAGCAATATGGCGTCAGTCTTTAACAGACCACCAACCGTGAAGTTATATCAAGGTACTGGCGTTGGTATTTTATTTACCAATGACGTAAATGCATGAGCGTGACAATGAAAGGAAAAACGATGAAACAAAAACGATTAGCAATAGTTGAAAAGCTAAAAAAAATAAAAGGGCTAGATAAATTAAAACAATTACGCATTGACGCTCGTTTGATGACGTTATTTGAACGCGTTAAAAAGGGTAACGGTTTTCGTTTGCAGTTTGCGCATGTGCTCATGGCTGGAACCGTTGCAGTAATTGGGTTGGGTGTGTATTTAGGGTATCGAATCATCGTACCTTATAAACCACAAGCGGTTACACAAACTGTTAACCCAGGGTTTGGTGACTTTCAAGCAGTACATCCAAATCCTATCCAAAAGAGTGATAATACAAAGCTTATAACCAATAGCCAAAGCAATACATTGTCGATGGCATCGCATGCGACCAAAGCATCGCCAGAGGCTCAAGACGGTAACACGGACATGTTGGTGAATAAAGCCAATACTACATCACATTTAAGCAATGCGCTGACTCATGCTCATGAGTCAACAGCAGCAATAGATAAAGAAGGTAAAGGAAGTAAAGTCAATGATCAAGATAATGAAAATCGAATAAATAAAGAGAATAAAGAAAATAAAGAAAATAAAGAAAATTACAAGCGTGTTGCCAGTAGTACACTTGCAGTGTCAGATTCAACGATCGTCACAAAAGATCATAAGCTAAACGAAGACACACCAATCGATGCCAAGCAACAGGTTGCAAGCGCAAAGCATACTGTGCCTGATCATGCTCAAGCGCCAGTGACGTCTAAGCATCTGCCTGTCAATGATGCGTTAACCAATCAGGTTGATAGTGCGTCACAAAAGATAGGTCAAGCCCATACAAATACTCAAATTGAAACCTCTTTACAAACAGGCACGCATGCAAAGGTATTAAATCAGAGCATATCGGCACTTGAGCAACAGGTCAGTATGTTATCTGAGCAACAAAAGCGATTGCTTGAGCTAGTTAAAACTCAACAGCAAATGCAAGAAAAACAGCAACAGCAATTAGCGCAAAAAGCACAGCAAAGGCAAAACAAGTCGATTGATTCACTCATAAGTGGCAATGATATCACGGCGCAAAAACTCCAACAGATGTATGAAATGTTGCATGCGTTAATGATGAAAAATACTTTAATCAAAAACCCATTATCGCTCGTTGCTGTGGTTGGAAACTATGCGTGGTTACAAAATAATAAAGGGGTTACGCAATCGATTACGCTTGGCAGTAAAATTGATGGCTATGGTGAAGTGCTCAAAATTGATGATCAGAAAAATCAAGTTTTGATGAGCTCAGGTTATATTTTTAAATAAATAACGGTTATGACAATATTATCCATCAAAGCCGTAAGGGCAATTCATGCGGCGGCAATTCGTGGGATTGTAATTCATGGGGTCGTAATTAATGTAGGGGCAATTCATGAATTGCCCCTACTTAAGGTGAGATGTGAACTTTGGTATTTAACCTAAATAAGATAAACAAAGTAGTCAGGAAATATGAAAAACTGGTTTGAATTTTTACATGGTGGCAGTCAGGCATTGATTAATTGGCTGTCACATTATTTAAAGCAAGAGCTTTCTGCATATTGTGATTTATATGGAATTGATGATGAGCAGTCATTATTGATCAATAAAAATGGCTCGCTGCTGAGTGTTTTTGAGCTTGAGGGCTTCTCGCAAGTTGCTTCCGTAGCGCAATTACAACATTTATCCAATAAATTATCACAAGTCTTGCAACCGTATTTAGCAAAGCTCGGTCATAGCCTACAGTTTGTTATAGATTATAAACCAACGATGACCATCGAAAAATCTCAAAAGATATCACAAACATGGCAGCATAATTTAGCCTTATTACAAGCCGATATTGCCCATGAATTGTTACAGTCAAAACAGCAACATTTGACTCAGCATTGTTGTGAAATACGTGTTTTTATTGTGGTTTCATCACACTTAACACTATTAGATAAAGAAGATATTAAACAATGTAAATCAAAAACAGTAATCAAGGATAAGGTAGTTACGGATGTAATGTCTGAATATCTCAAGCACAGTGCTGATATGCTCTATGCATTACATATCGGTTTTCTTGAAGATTTTTGTGAAATTTTTAAGCAGTTACAATTAAGTTTGATTAAACTTGATGGGGTTGATGCTGTGAAAGTGATAAAAGCGCAGCTTTATCCGCATGGTGAATTAGAACATTGGCAGCCAAGAGGCGCAAGTGACAAACTATCAATCAAAGTCAATCCTAAAACAAACGATGCTGAACTTGCTCATATTGCATTGGATCGTCAGCTCTTAACTGAGGCATTAACCATTGAAAAATCAGAGGTAATCGCTTGTGACGAGATGTTAGCAAGCGTTGTTGGTGTCGAGCTTTTCCCACTTGATGAGGTAGGTTTTTATTCATTGTTTAATCAATTAACAGCAAAGAAAGCGCCATTTCGGATCAGTTATTTTATACGTCCTGGTGGACAGGCATTATTAAAGCTTAAGTCAGTGCTAGCAAAATTTTTAGCATTTAGCAATTCAGATAACAAGCTGATTCTAAATGCACGTGACGTATTAGCTGAATTTGAACGTTCGCAATTACAGGCAATTGTTAAAATGACAATGCTTTTAACAACGTATGTAACAGACCAAGATCAGCTAAAACTTAAAAAACAGCGCAACGCTTTAGTTAAAGCAGTCAATGCTTGGGGCAGTGCACAAGTCAAAACACATCATGGTGATCCTTGTAAAGCCTATATGGACAGCATAATGGCAATGACGCATGAGCCGATCAACCCAGCCACTGCCATGCCAATGAATGCCTCTTTGTATATGTTGCCACTGCAAGTGCCAGCGCGTGTATTCCCTGATGGTGGTGTACATTTTCGCACATTAGAGCGCAAATTCTGGCCTTATCAATCCGGCTCCAGTGAGCAAGTCAGTTGGGTTGAGATGATTTATGCCAGAAGTGGATCAGGCAAATCGGTGCTGTTAAATACCTTAAACGACGCCGTTGCAATGTATGCACAATCCAAGCGCTTACCTGTGATTGGGATTATTGATATTGGAGAGTCATCTTTTGGTTTGATGAAACGTTTACAGGCAATGCTACCTGAACATGCAGCATATATTCAATATCATCGTTTAAGCTTAAGTGATGATATGGCAATCAATGTCTTTGATACGCCATTGGGGATGAGAAAACCTAGCGCGCACCAAAAGCAGTTTTTGATTAACTTTATTGCCATCTTACTGCAGGATGCTTTAGATGATGATTTACCGGAAGGAATGACGGCGATGTTGTCATTAATTATCGATACCAGTTATCAAATAGTTAGTGATGATTATCAGCCTAAACAATATATGCCAAATAGATGCTTAGCAGTTGATAAGTACCTAGATAAACAGCAGAAAGCAAAAGATTTTACACATTGGTGGCACGTGGTGGATTATCTGTTTGCCCAAGGTGAGCATACACTGGCAAAAAAAGCGCAAGTTTATGCAATGCCAACCTTGGCAGATACCGTCAGTGCCTGTCAATTTTCACAGATAAAAGACATTTATCATAAAGTAATTGCCAGCACCAATGAGACTTATACGCAAAATTATAATCGCCTGATTTCAGCAGCGATTCGCCAATATCCGAGTTTATCGATGATATCAAAGGTCGATTTTTCAGTCGCGCGTATCTTGTCACTGGATCTTAAATCATTGGATAGCAGTGCATCAGATAAACATTTTAAACAAACAACGATTGGTTATATGCTGGCAAGATATGTGATTGGCTTGAATATCTATTTACCGGATGAAAGCGATAGGCGCCATGCACCGGATATATATCAAGCGTATCATCAAACGATGCTTGATCAGTCATTTCATACCAGCAAAAGAATTGTCTTTGATGAATTTCATCGCACAAGTAGTGCCAAAATAGTGCAGTATCAAGTTCAACGTGACATGCGTGAAGCGCGAAAATATAAAACACAAATCGCCTTAGCATCGCAATCGCTGGAAGATTTCTCACCACAGATGATCAGCTTTGCCACCTCGATGTTTATCATGGGCAATATGCAGAATAATAGCTCAGAGCAAGTGCTTGGACACTTTCAATTATCAGCAGATGAGATCCAGATGCTAAAGTCTCACGCACATGGGCCAAGCCAACAAGGGGTGACATTCTTAGCGAAGTTTATGACCAAACATGGGGCTGTTGGACATGCTTTAAATTTAGTATTGCCAGCAATTGATTTATGGACCTATACCACCACCAGTGAAGATATGTATGTACGCAACCGTTTATGGCAAACATATGATGTGTTGGCTGTCTTAAAAACATTAGCACGTGTTTTCCCCAAGGGGACATTGCAGCAAAAATTTAAGCTTTATAAACAAAAATATTATGACCAATCCGTTGATGACATTTTATTGCTTATCATCGATGAGCTTATTCCGTTGGTTGAAGAAGAAATATTAAAAGAGAGTGATGATGAATCATAATGAAATAGATTATTGGAAAAGCTATCAAAATCCGTTGATTAATAACTTACTGGTTAATTTAGAAGCGCATGAGAGCTCACTAACCCTGACATTGAGTGAGGAGACGAGAGATACGCTTGAAGGCTTGTTGGCGCATTTGTGCAAAGCGGATTTCAAAGCGCAATATGCTGACCTTTTGACCGATGTTTTGTCACAACTTCCCAGTGCTTATTTGTCTTATTTTTTAGCGCAATTAGCAAAACATAATGGCGCTTTTTTTAAGGCAACTTTGGATCATGTGGTTGGTTTGCCTTCATCTCATGCAAGAAAAGCAGTATTAGAGCGTGCAGGCGTTGTTGAGAAATTACAAACGTTGGTACGTATTTTTAATGATGAAAGAGTTGAGCGATTAACGCGCATTCTAGAAACAATGTAAATTATAATGAATCAAAAATAAGTTGCGTCAGTTAGTACCTCTCCCCTTGCGGGATTGCTCGTGCAGCTTAAGTTGCACGGGTGAGGGGAGTAATTGAAGCTCAACTTATTTTTGAATGATTACATAGATTATATAAATGAGGTAATTCATATGTCAGAACTCCTTCAAGAAGTCATTGAGAAAAACAGTTTTTATCGCAAGCATTATCAAAAAATCTTACATTTGTTTAGCATCAGTTTGCTGATTAATGTTGTTGTTTTATGTGTATTATTGTTTAGTCATAATCGTACTGAACTGCGATATGTTTATGTGATGGCAGATGGTCAGGTAGTACAGTTGCAATCAACACCTACATTAAAATTAAATAGTGACAATCTGGTGCAATGGGTGGCAAACAATGCACCAAAACTTTATCAGTTGGACTTCTTAAACTACAAAGTGCAAATGCAATCGATGCGCCCTTTATTTAGTGAGGAGGGTTGGCAGAGTTATATCGATGCTTTTAAGACGGTTTTAACACAGATTCGATCACAGAAATTAGTCGCTAAAGCGGTGGTTACAGGGCTACCTATGATTGTAGCAACCGGGTATTTGGAGGGGCAACCAAGTTGGAAGGTGCAAGTACCAATTGATTTGAATTTTCAAAAAGATCATCAAACACAAGATACACAATATATTTTAACGTTAACCATTAAAGGTATTGAACCTAACCTAAGAGATCTGCGTAGTTTTGAAATCGTTCAAGTATTAGCAATGACAAAGCAGTAATCAAAAGTTTTGTGTCAAAATGGTCATAACAAAATTTTGGTTATGATCAATAAACTCTTATTATGATACGTAATGCAGTATTAGGGGCAATAATCAATGACTAAAACAAAAGAATTAAATATAGGGCAATTAGGTAGCTTAGATAATCCTAAAATAGTGGCAGTTAATGCACTGTATAACGAGCTAAATGCTGAGCGACAAGCTCAGGTTGATCGCTATGCTGCATGCTTGCAAACGCAAGATTTCTCTGCAGGAATAACAGGTGAGACTAAAATTAAGCTCCTTGCCAATGAAGTCTTTAACGGGATTGAAGAATGTTTTGAATCAAGGTTGCAGGGATTGTCTAAGATATACTCGGAAGATGATGCCTACGCGTATATGAATAAAGCGTATCAGCAAAAAGCTAGCTTGTTACTTGAGCATGGCGACAGAGTTGATTCAGCAGGTGCTAAACCAAGTATGAGTATTCAAGACTATCTGAACAATGATAAAGGTTATGGATGTGATAAATAGCAAAAAAGCAATCATCAACTAACAAAAAAGGATAATAATATGTCAAGACAACAAGGTATGTCTGAAGACAATAGTTTGACGCATATTTTTATTGCTGGAAGCATTATCTTTTTGGGTTTTGTGGCATATTATTTTTTTGCCGCTTATATCAATCGGGCATATATCCAGATGATGCATTTTGAGTTAAGTGTCTTTGGGTTTTTCTCACATAATGCAAGTGCCCTCAAAAATCAATTAATGCATATTGATGCAGGTCATATATCCTTTAGCGAGTTAATGTCTCTGAACAATCAAGCAGGACTTTTCCTGCGATTACCGGTTGCGATTATCCTTGGCTTTTTGATTTGTGCTGTGATGTTACTGCATCCTAAAAAATTATTTAATGTCTATTATGATATGGCGAAACTTGCTAAAAAAATGGTGAGTCATTTTAAGCATATTACACCGGTGATAGATCAGCATTTAGAGCAAACATCTCCTAAGGAAGGTGTTTGGGCTTCAGCATTAAGTAGTAGTGATTTTATAAAACAATATGGATTGTATAGTAACGATAGTCAACTAGATGAGAACAAGCTTGAACAGCAGCTTGTAAAGCAGCTAGGGCAAAAGTTTAATGCTTTTGACGATCTATCTATTAATGAGCAAATATTATTTACAGTATTTGCATTAAGAATTGCCGGTAAAGATGCCAAAGCTCAGTGCTTATTGGAGAAAGCATCGACAAATACTATTGATCATAAGGCGCTTAGCGCATTATCTGAATCGGTATTAGAACATCCAGAGGTTAGTGCAATATGCCAAAAGCATGCCTATGTTCGCACGCTTTTATGTGGGTTATTGGCGAAAGCCAGATCAACAGGCATTCTCGCGACAGCAAGCTTTTTATGGCTTAAAACAAAGGATCGAACCCTATGGTATACCTTGAACAATGTTGGTAGACAAGCCGCTTTTATAGAAGGGGCTGCCGCTTTTGGTCATTGGCAAACTGAAAATGCGGTGGGATTTAAGGTCGAGACTCCACTTTTTGAGCAGTTGATAAAAACAATAAAAGATCAACAATAATACAATTTTAAACTTGAGAGATATAGGAAAGAACAATGAAAATTAACAATAAATTAACGATGTATGATGTATCAGGTGATGGGCAATGTGGTTATCATGTGATATCGAGCCATATTGCTACATGGCTTTTGACGGATAAACTCGACAACGATAGTAAATTATCAAATGCTTTGTTAGAGAAGTTTAATAGCTGCATGCCAGATAAGAAATTTAATACGATACAAACTTTAAAAAGTTTTATTCGTGATGTGGTGGGTGATAATGGTCATGTCAATCCAATTGATATTGAGTTGATATTCAATGCGCCGATTAGGCTTTTGATGATGGACGCCATTAATAAGGATAACAAAAGCACATATAATCTATTAACAGATCAAAGCTACAAAGGCGAAGGCGCTGAATTGACAGATGATAAGTTTGAAAGTTTCTGTAAATATTATCAGTTGGGTGGGAGTATAGACGTTGTTTTAGCTCAAAATTTGTCTTATAAAAATGAAATTAATAAGAAAGGGTCTCCGGTTATAAATATATACTTTGAAAAATTGCATTGGCAGATCATTGATAATATTACCACCGATTTTCAACAAGTCTTTAATAAGACTCTGCTAGATAACATATCGGATGCACAAGCTCAGTCAGTTTTTAAGAAAGTTTGTAGTGGTGAAATCTTAACAACAAAAACACATTATTTACGTGCTTGGCAATATATTAATCAGCAAAATCATCAAGTTCATCAAATTCATCAAATTCAGCAAGATGCAATGCTTGCAATAAAGTTAGCACAACAAGACAAACTTGAAAGAAAAATAGCGGATTGTAATAATCAGCTCAAGAATTATGAGTTTTTACTAGATGAAATACTTAACACTGATCAGAATAATATTGATGAGGTTGATCAATTACTATCGCAGCAAGATGAATGCAGAAATCATATCGAAAAGTATCAGCGACAATTAAACGAACATATTCTTCCAAATGAATTAAGACAATAAACCACCTTAAGCTATACTATGAAACATAAATGGTTATTTGAGCGCAGTCAATATCAAGCCTATAAAACTTGGTTGACGATGATTAATAAAGAGATCACAGAATATGACGTCAAAAAATGCGCCTTATGTCAAAGTGATGCTAATCAATATCCACTGACTTTGCAGCTTTTTCCAAAGGACTATGATTTTTCAACAAGTGATCATTCCCAAGCTTTTTTGTGCCAAACATGTCTGAATAGTATATTTATTGATTATTCTGCAAAAAACTCACCATCTAGTGGTTGTTTTATTTATTTGCCAGAAGTAAATCAACTTAAATTAAATTACTTTATGAATTGGTTGCAATATGGCAATGATATCTCAAGTATTGATAAAAAAAGTTTTTATGCTGAGCTTAAAGCATGTCAAGGTCGTTGGTTGGATATCATTGGTATAGATATTAGTGATCCGTTTTATTTTAGGCTTTTTTACCAGAAGTACCTAGATCAAGCCAATAAACTGTTTGATAAAACGCGCTTTTTACCTCATTTTACTGATCATTAATATGCCCGCCACTGACGTGGCTGATGGCAGTGACTTTTTTCCCGCAAAAAAGTCACCAAAAAGCTCGCCCTATAAGTTTTGTTAACGCCAATCCCATGGGATTTTTGCAAACTCGTTGCACTCAAACATGCAAAAATCTAATCCATGGTATTGGGTGCAAAACTTTAATGGGCATAAAGATTGCCATCTTGCTCAATGAGACCGTCGATTAATTTCACTACCTTAAGAAGTGGTTTTTAAATATGGGCTTTGCAACAAACTTAAATCAACCATCCATGATAAAATAGATTGCCACGCATCCATGCTTGCAATGACATCCTATGACTTGTCATCCGTAAGGCAAGATGGCGTGAGGATCCAATGCGAAGCTGCCATGGATGGTGATTGATCCTTCTAAAGGTAGTGCTATTAGTAATGATAGTGGGGTTAGCATGGTAGTGGGGTCAGAGCTAATTTTCGTCACACAATGCTTTAAGATAGAAGAAGATAGAAAAAGGCGTGTTATTGTCGCCAACAAATGCGCACTATTAATCCATGCGTATCTGTGCGGTTTTTAATGTTAATATGTGCATTGTTCTTGGTAATAATTTCTTTGACAATGGCAAGTCCCAAGCCTGAGCCTGGAATACGATGATTTCTGGCTAAATCGATGCGATAAAAAGGTTCAAAAATATGTGCTAGTTTATCCTCGGCTATTCCTGACCCTGAATCGATAATTTCTAGGCAAATCTTTTTATCATGAGCGTTAGTCAGTTTAACCTGAGCATCTCCAGCGTATTTCAGGGCGTTATCAATAAGGTTTTGTAAGACGCGTTTAAACGCTTTGCGTTGAAGTGTTAGAATACAAGGTTTCGTATCGGTTGTTATACATTGTACATCAAAGCCTACATCTTGATACTCATGACATATCGACTCAATTAAGTCGCTAAGATTGACTTGGTGGAATGTCTCTTCAAAATAGCTTTTTTTGGCAAAAATCTGTATTTGATTAAGCAGATAATCCATATCATCAAAGTATTTCTGTAATGCGTGTTGATCTTTGGGTAGAAGATTGCTTCTAGTGTAAAGTATGGCTTTGGTAATAGGCGTTTTAATATCATGTGAAATGGCAGCAAAAATTTGTAACTTTTCCTCATTGATTTTGGTGAGTTTGTTGCTTACAACGGCGATAATCTCCGCCATGTTTTTGAAGTTGAATGCACTGTTATAGGTGATCAACTGCGGATCAATGTCAAGTTCACTTGCAATTTTTTTCATTCTCAAAAAAGGTACGATAAGTTTCTGTGTGCAGAAAAAATACCAAGGGATAATGATGACGAGGCTCATTGCAAATAATGCAATCATCAGATATAAGTAGAATTTTTCAGATGCTTTAACGGTGAAATTAGCACAGAAATGATGATCATAACAGATCGATAAATGCCGCGCTAAAAAATGAGCTTTTGATAGTTTAAGCATAATGCTTTTACGAATTGCTTTATGAAGTGGGGCATCACCATTATTCTTCATTGAATTAAGGTCAAAATAGATCGTCTTGCTGTAACGTGGGTAAGCAGACAAATCAACAGCAATATTATCTGAAAGCTGATGTTGTTTTTGATCAAGTTGCTCAGATCGATCAAGTCTATCAATCAAAGCAACAGCAGAGTCTGTGATAAGGTGAACCGTTCGATGATACTGAGTTGTGCGATAACTTAGAAATGAAATAACGATTAAAGTAAAGTTAATCACTAAAAATAAGGTAAATAAACTCGGTAAAAACCAGAATTTTAAATGGTGCTTATGCATGAGAGCTAACTTATAACAAATATCATGTTGATCTTGTCTATAGTAGAATAGGTTTTGCATTCAAACGCTATATACAGACATAGCGTAAATGACATCAAACTATATCATAACGTCCACTGAAATTACGTTTGGATATATGATGAATCATGAGTTAATCATATGTATATATATGTGATAATTAGCGATATTAAGTTTCAATAAATAGGATTCAATGCAGCGCATCTAGGGCTAACATGTCGGTTGAATGTCAATTCAAATTAATACACGTTGCACACAAGACATATAAGGACATAATACCATGAAAGAAAATATGAAAACCTCGGTAAAAGTAGCGTTGGGAGGATTTGATGATCCTTGCTATATCATTGATAAAGATGCAAAAATAGTCGATTATAACGATGCTTATGCTGATTTGATTGGTGCCCAGAAAACAGATTTGTTAGGTAAGAAGATTACTGATACTAAGTTGTACTTCAATCGTAAGATAGAGCAAGACAATCTACAGTTTATGGCACAAACTAAGTTACAGCATACAACAGCGCTAGAGGGCTATTATGATCCTAGTGGGCGCTTAGGAGAGATTGCATTAATGTCACATAAAATGCTGATATTTGATGGTGATAGACAAGTGATTGGTTTGATTTGTTTGGTTAAGATGAATGAAGGCAATAATAAAGTAGCCTTGCAACTGAAGGAATGTCTTAATGCATTGAAAGGTTATAGTCAATTTCTGATGAAGGAAGATTGCTTTTTAGGACAAATGGATGCGATTGAAGGTGCTAAGGCAATCACCGATAGCTTGGCAGCAATTAGCACGCAGATATTAAGCAAGGAGTATGTACCATTTTGGGATAGAGTCTACAAAAGGATAAAAGCAAATGATGTTGCAAGCTATTTCTTTTTTAAGGCGCTCATTATATATGATGATATCGGTAGTGATCTGATGGTTGCTTTGCAATCAAGTTACTATATTCAGTTTGACATTATGACACATAAACAAGCTCTAGAAGATAGTGCTGTTCTTGAGTCGTTAGGCAAAGGAGAATACCAAATTGTTATTACCAATATGATTGATGCAAAGATACAAGCACTAACAGCGAATACGTCGACATGTTACTTTGGCATAAAAACAGCTTCAGGCGCGATACATCCTAGTTTGGCTGAGCCTAAAGTGGTAAAAAGACTGACTATGCAGAGCCTGATAAGTAGCATTGATGAAAATGTATTTAAGCCGTGGCGTGAGTCTGTTGCACAGATGATCAAAGAGAAAGTTGACCAAGAGAAGTATCTAACCATCTTATACGTAGAAGATGATGAAAACTCAAGGGTTAGCTTTGAACGATTGATTTCTATTTGCCCTTATATCGGTGATGCAGAAAAAGGGCAATGCATGAGTGCTAGTACACCGCTAGAGGCGTTGGATATTGTAAAAAATAATGTATTTGATATTATCGTGCTTGATATCGGCTTGCCTGAAATGGATGGCTTTGAGTTGGCGGTGCAAATACGAAACCTACAGTGGCAAAAAGGCGATATTGCTTGTCCTATCTATGGTTACACCGGTCACCTTATTGAAGCGGATGAGTTGAACTATCAAACTTGCGGTATTGATTGGATTTTTATTAAACCGGAGCTTGCTATTGATATCAATAAGGTTATTCGGAAATTCGTCCCTGAAAGCATGCTGATTTAACTATTTTCGCAACTAGCTATTTGAGCTGTTTTTATGATCATTTCTAGACTTTCTGAGTAATTACGTATTTTTACTATTTTTTACGCTTGTGCACAATGCTATCATTATCTGACTGGGCTGCTCTTTTCAATATCTCAACTTTTACTGATTCCGGCATGTCAGTATCGATAATATTTTGAGTCTCTTTTTTGCTGAGATGTTTTAGTGGTGAATTACGTTTTTGATTGATGTATTCAGTCAATGATTTTAACATTTTTGTTCTGCTCTCCATGTGTTTATATTTTACCTAGCAGTAAAAGTCACCTATATGCCGAATCGTCACTTTAGCGTTAACCGCATTAACTTAACAGTTCGTTTGAGCATCGTTTTGTATCAATCGCATGCTTTTTGATACGTTTAGAACGTATAAGTTCAGTTGATATCCAGTGACAATGCAAATAGCCAAGTTGTTAGTCTGGGCAGTGTCCCTGTTGCCCCTATCCCCCGCAGCTTGGCATAACGTTTTTGTGAAGTTAACAAGGGATGCTAACAGCAGGACTGATAAAAATTATGTATGCCTATATTGTGAAAATGATGTTTGCGTTGAGTTTATTTATTAACGCATTACTGTTCTTGCCACAGACAATCAAAGTCATCAAGCTCAAGTCGTCTGAGAATATATCCATCGTGACGTTTGTTGGATTTTTGGCGATTCAATTGGTCTGTGTGCTTTATGGGTTCCTAGTCGAAGATTGGATTTTGGCATTAGGGTTTATGCTAGGGATGGTGGCGTGTGTGACGGTTGTGATTGCCGCCATATACTATCGTGTATGCGCGTCCAAGAATAACAAGTCATAGTAAGGTTCAATTTTTTTAAGGGAAGTTAACGTTTTGGTAAATAATCTGAAGAGTCGTAGTAGCAATTTAGTCGTAGAAAAAAGCAGGGTGATCAGTCGATTATTTGAGCATCAAGTAGAAAAAACACCAAAAGCAATTGCTTTGATTTTTGGTGATGAGACTTTGAGTTATGAGGTGCTTAATCGTAGAAGTAATCAACTTGCAAGAAAAATCAGGGCATGTTATGAAGATAGCGCTGGTCAAAGTTTTAAAAAAGGCACGTTAATAGCATTATATCTTGATCGGTCATTTGAGATGGTCACTGCAATATTGGCAATATTGAAGGCAGGTGGCGCCTATGTTCCGATTGATCCCACGTTTCCAGATGAACGTGTGCGCTACATACTGCAAGATAGTAACGCCAAGGTGTTGCTCACACAAACATGGCATACGCAAGCTCTAGAGCAATTGGGATATGATAATGGCTTGGTTCAAGCGAATGAATTAAGCCAGTCGGCAATCTATAGCAGCGAAAATCTTCAGAATGACCTATCTGGTGATGATCTTGCATATATTATCTACACCTCGGGAACAACGGGTAATCCCAAAGGTGTGATGGTGCCTCACAAAGGTGTTGTCAACCGCATACAATGGATGCAAAAGCAATACCCGATTGGTGCAAACGACAGGGTGTTGCAGAAGACACCTTATAGCTTTGATGTGTCTGTTTGGGAACTCTTGTGGGCAAATTGGTACGGTGCAACAACCGTTATAGCAAAGCCCGAAGGCCATAAAGATGTTGATTATCTTCATCAAATGATCACTAAGGAACAAGTCACTATCGTACATTTTGTGCCTTCGATGCTATCCGTTTTTTTAGACTTGCTTGCAAATAAAACGCTCTCAAAATACGCATTGCGCAGAATATTCTGTAGTGGAGAGGCTTTAAGCGATTCTATCAAAGATCGATTTTATGAGGTCTTTGAGCATCTTTTAGCTATTAGTTTACATAATTTATATGGACCAACTGAAGCATCGATTGATGTTAGTTTTCATGATTGTGCGCAAGACAAAAAAGTCACCATCGGCAAAGCCATTGATAATATAAAACTCTATGTATTAGATGAGCAATTACGATTGTGTGATAAAGGAAATGTCGGCGAGTTATACATATCAGGAATAGGTCTTGCTTATGGCTATTTGAATTTACCTCACCTCAGCGAAAAGGCTTTTATGAGCAATCCTTTTGTAAGCAGCATAGAAAAAAGCTTAGGCTATGATCGACTGTACAAGACAGGTGATTTAGTGCGTGAGTTAGCCGATGGTGAGATTGAATATCTAGGGCGGAACGACTCGCAAGTCAAGATAAGGGGTTTTCGGATTGAGTTGGGTGAAATTGAGCAAGTCTTATCTAAGGTTAATGGCATTAGACAATGTTGTGTCATTGTCAAAGAGCCTGAAGTGGCGAGCAATGCGCATCAGACTTTATTGGCCTATTATACGCAAGATAAGGCTTGTCATATGAGTGATTCACAGATAATCGAGCACCTCAAACGCTTTTTGCCTGAGTATATGGTGCCAAGTTTTATTGTCAAGCTTGAGCATTTTCCGCTAACGGCAAATGGTAAATTGGATAGAAAAGCATTACCTAAGATCAGTATCGATATTGCTGACTATGTTGCACCATCAACAGAGAGAGAAAATAAGGTCTGCCAAATATGGCAAGGCGTTTTGAATGTCGATAAAGTCGGTGTGACAGATCACTTTTTACAGCTTGGCGGTAATTCAATTTTGGCGATTGATGTTGTTGTACGAATGAAGCAATTGATCGGTTGCCATTTTGATGCCTTAGATCTAATTAAGGGAAAAACCATCAAGGAGTTGCTGTGTTCAGAATATGTTGAAGATCAATATAAGCAGCATCCGTCACAAACTCAAATGCAATCAGATGATTTACACCACTTTGAAAAAAGTATTCTAAATCATGTGTTAGCAACGAACACACCTTTGATCTATAACGAAAGTTTCACCATTGAGTATGTCGAACGTATTAGTTTTAAGATCTTTAAAGTTGCGGTTGATTATCTGATGGCGAAGTATGAACTACTACATAGTTCTTATTATGAAGAAAAGCAAGCAGGAAAGTTACATCGGCATTTAAATTTTGATCAGCCTGCCGTGTGTCAGCATGTTAAGCTGAATGAAAAAAACACACTTGAGTCATTTTGCAAGCAGATAGATCAGACACCCTTTGATATTGAAAAAGGTAAGCTTATTCGCTTCTATCTACTTGATGATGTTGACGCGAAGCAATATGTATTTATTTCATTTTTTCACGCACTTTTGGATGCAACATCGCTCATTAATATTATATTGCCTGACTTGTATCTTTGTTTACAAGAGGATAAAAGGTCATTGGTTAAACAGTCGATGGTGGATTTCACCGCATTGTCAATGTCGCTCAATGACCATTATCAGCGGAATATGCAGCAAAAGATAAAGTATTGGCAACAAAAATTGGATAGATGTCAAGCGCTTGATATGGGTTTTTCAAAAACGACAGAGGATGTTAAGGGGCAACAGTTAAGTTGTGACTGGGGGACGCAAGTAAGGCATCAGCTCAAGCATGTTGCCAATGTACTCAAGATTAGTGAATACTCAGTCTTGTATGGCTTGTTTACGCTAATGCTATCCAAGATATCTCAGCAATCAGATTTTGCAGTGATTACTAATGTTGATGAGCGAATGTACGTACCGCAATGTCAATCGGTAGTTGGATGCTTTATTAATAATGTGATTATTGATGTTAACCTCACCCAAAAGAACACGCTAAAAGAGCATCTTGTCAATACTCATAAGAAAGTGATCGAATCGATCGAGCAGGCGTTGCCTTATGATCAGTTGCTGGCAATTGATCGTGACAAAGTATTACAGCTATCGGATGTTCAGTTCAATCTGGAAACTAATGAAATATATCATTATCCCTATAGGCAAACACAAAATAACTCACATTCAGGCTATGTCAAACATGGGCTTTATTTTGAGCTAGATTTAAAGCAAGATCAGATTTTATGTCGAGTTGAGTTTGAGTCTGCCAGATATCCTCGGTATTTTATTGAATCACTTTTGGATAGTTACTCTGTGTTATTAGATGGCTTAGAAAAGTCACTTGATCACAAAGTTTTAGATATTAGTCTTTTAAGTGCTAAAGATTATCAGAAGGTGGTTTATGATTGGAATAGCACAGAGGCACCTTTTCCAAAAGACAAAACCATATATCAGCTTTTCGAGGATCAAGTTGCGAGAACCCCGAATAATATTGCGATTGTTTTTGAGGAAGAGGAGTTGACTTATCAAGAACTAAATATAAAAAGCAACCAGCTAGCGCGTCATATAAGACAATCTTTTTTATTGGCGACCGGTGACGAATTAATGCCTGATACATTGATTGCATTATCTCTTGAGCGCTCATTCGAAATGATTGTTTCTATTCTCGCGGTGCTTAAGGCGGGAGCTGCTTATGTCCCAATTGACCCAAATTTGCCTCATCAACGCATAAAATATATGTTGACAGACACACAAAGTCAGTTAGTAGTTACACAGGCTAGAGTCTTTAATAAGTTGACACTTTTAAACCAAAATGAGATGGGTTTGCATTATGTGTTAGTTGATCAAGATGAATGCTATCAAGGGGATAGCAAAAATTTATTAGCATATAGTAAACCAGAAAATCTTGCTTATGTAATTTACACCTCAGGTACCACCGGTGTGCCTAAGGGAGTTATGATTGAACATTATGCTTATATTGCTTTTATAACAAGGTTTGGCTCAAGAATTAAAGAAATTGAAACTTATAATATTTTGAGTCTGACAAACTATGTGTTTGATATATTTGGTCTTGAATATGCACTACCCTTAACGACTGGAGGTAAAGTTGTTCTATCGTCGTTAGATTCCTTGCAGGAGAATGAGTTACTTGGTGTTAATCTAGTACAACAAACGCCGGTTGTACTACATGAATTATCACAACGATATCCTAGCCAATTGAAAGATAAAATATGTCTGGTTGGGGGGGAGTCTGCGAATATGAGGGTTCTTCAGTTATTACGATCATCTTTCTGGCAAGTTTATAATGTGTATGGTCCTACGGAAACTGTGATCTGGAGTGCGATGAATCGAATGATTAATGATTGTGATGCAGTAAAAATTGGCAGTCCGTTAGACAATGAAGAAATGTACATTTTAGACCACCATATAAAGCCGGTACCAATCGGTAGTATAGGTGAGTTATATATTGGAGGGGCGTG
Source organism: Cysteiniphilum sp. GTC20157 (assembly GCF_055396795.1). Taxonomy (NCBI): domain Bacteria; kingdom Pseudomonadati; phylum Pseudomonadota; class Gammaproteobacteria; order Thiotrichales; family Fastidiosibacteraceae; genus Cysteiniphilum; species Cysteiniphilum sp. GTC20157. The sequence continues at coordinate 882,448 of NZ_AP044698.1, forward strand.
CTTAGCAAGAGGTTATTTGAATCAACCAGAACTTACACGAAAAAAATTTATTAATAATCCCTTTAGTAGTGAAAAAAAAGCTATTGATTGCAGGGTCAGACTTCTATATAAAACTGGGGATATGTGTCGTTACTTACCAAACGGTAACATTCAATTTTTAGGACGCCTAGATTTCCAAGTTAAAATTCATGGTCATAGACTTGAGTTAAGTGAGGTTGAGAATCAACTGGCTAAAATTGATGGTGTTAATCAAGGCTGTGTTGTGGTAAAGCGACACAAAACGAATGAAATATTTTTAGTCGGGTATTATGTTTTAGAGCAAGATAGCCTTTTAACCCAAGCCGATATTGTAAATAATTTGAAACAATTTTTACCAGATTATATGGTGCCATCATTACTGATGGAGTTAAATAGCATACCGCTGACAATCAATGGTAAGATAGATCAAAGTGCATTGCCAGAGCCGAATTTTGTCAGTCAGCAATATATCAAGCCCGTATCAAATACGGAAAAAGTGCTCTGTGAACTTTGGCAAAGTGTATTAGATATTCAAGCAGTCGGTGTCGAAGATGATTTTTTCAACTTAGGTGGCAATTCTGCGTTAGCAATTACTGTTGCTTATAGAATGTCGAAAATTTTGCACAATGAGATAAAAGTTGCAGATATTTATAGGTTAAAAACAATTGCTAATATTGTGCGAGACTGTACATCAACTACAAAAGAGCATCTTAAGATATTGTCGCAAACCAAAGTCAGCCAACATGTCTTTTGTTTTGTTCACCCTGCTTTTGCTGGTTGTGAGGTCTATCAAACATTAGTCGACAAACTCTCTACGGCACATCTTTGTGTTGGCATTGAAAATTATAACTTTGAAAATGACAATAAAATTGAGAGCTTGTCAGAAATCGCACAGCAATATTTGTGTTATCTGAGATTACACTCGGTTGTCAACAATGCCTATCAACTAACCTTGGTTGGTTGGTCATTAGGTGGACTGATTGCTTTAGAGATGGCATATTGGCTTGAACAACAAGGGCGCACTAATGTAAGATTGATTATTTTAGATTCACATATTCCTTATGGACGTGTATTACAATATCACCCACACTTTAATCCTGACAAAGGGGGGCAAACTGTCGACGAGTTTATTAACCAGAAAGTCGCTGAACTTGAACCAGACTATGCACAAAAAGTATTGGCAAATAAAGCGTATGATATAAAGATTGGAAATTGTAAACCGACGGGGAAATTGAAACATACCAGAGCCATTCTTTTTAAAGCAACAAAACAACTTGGCTATAAAATTAAAGACAATAATGCCGGTAAGTACCTAAAATCTTTAAAGATTATTAAGGTTGCTGCAGATCATATGAATATGATGGAGAAGATTGATAACAATTGGGCGAACTATGAGGCTGAATTTAGTCATAATAGCACGAAGGTTGGGTTTAAATTATACGACTGGATAAAGCGAGTAAAAAGAGAAATTCCGACACTTGTCTTTGTACTAGGAGCGGTTGCTATTGCGGCTTATCTCATTGGTGCTGATGAGTATATTATTGCAAGCGTTTAGATGAGTACATTAAATATCAGCATTATGTCAAATTAGCTACTTTGTATGAGGTGAATAGATGAATTCGATAATACGTGATGAGATAAAAAGTAGAGCTGATCAATTAGAAGAAGAAAATGCCGAATTGAAAGAAGAAGTTTTAATGTTAAGACAAGTTATAGATAATGTGGATGCGCATATATATTGGAAAGATGGCAATTGTTGTTATCTGGGAATGAATCAAAAAAATCTTTATTCTTTGGGGCTAAACGGTTTATCTGACATTATTGGAAGAGATGACAAGACAATAGATTTCACTAAGGGATATGCCGCTAGTATTGTTAAGAATGATTTGATGGTCTTAAAAGAATGTAGAGAAGATGAGTTTGAAGAAGAATATCCTAAAAGCGATGGAGGTATTGGTGTTTATTTAGCAAGGAAGAGCTGTATAAGAAACAACGAAGGAAAGGTCATAGGTTTAGTTGGAGTATCGGTTGATATCACTGAACGTAAAGAAAATGAAAGATTATTAGAACAGCAAAAAAATGAGCTTGAGGCGCAAAAAGCGTGGATTCAAGATTTTGTGCATAATTTTCATCATGATTTACGAACGCCGATTACAGGTGCTTTATCGAATATCGCCTTGTTAAAAAAGCTGAGCACTAAGATTAAGGATGAGTTATTTCATCGAAGTTTAAGTCTGGTATTGGAGGGACTCAATGCAGTATCGCAAATGACAGATCAGCTATATCTTTATACCAAAGAACCTAAAGGACAAAGCGTGTGTTCTATTGGTATCGATATTGAAAAAATGGTTGAGCAGGAATTAAATATTGCAATGCTTGCAATTGGAGAACGTAATATTGTCCTTGATCACCATTTCACACCGAGAAAAATTCCTCGATTTTATGGTGACTACATCAAGCTTATGCAGATACTACGCAACTTGTTATCCAATTCAGTTAAGTATACGCATGAGGGTAAAATTGAGGTCATTGTGAAAATAATTGAACGCAGTAAAGAGAATATATTATTGAGAATTAAAGTTGCTGACACAGGTGTTGGTATTGCCAAAGAAGATAAAGATGATATTTTCAAGATGGGCTATCGCGCTGAAAGGCATCGTAAAAGTGAAGTACATGGTACTGGATTTGGCTTGAATATGGTTAAGCGCAATCTAGATCAGTTAAATGGCACGTATGGGATAACCAGTGTGGTTGATCAAGGTACTGAGATATGGGTGGATATTCCGTTTAAACTGACAAAAGATGAGGATTAGAAAATAACAATGCTTGACACAAGGTTTTACATAGTGACTATATTTTTTAAACCCTAAATTGAGTAGTGTTTAGGACATTCCAGATCATATAAAAGTGTGGTTACAATGACCGCCATAAATAAACTGTCATTCAGCAATGTTATTATTTTTAAGCTATGGATCATAATGATATTAGCACCATTGCTATTAGGTTGTAAGTCTTCTGATAATGGTATTGATTTTACCCCTGAGCCTCAGGTCAGTAATAATCAGTCATTGACAAAAAAAGAACGTGAACTTCAGCATGTTGAACATGAGATTGCAGCAGCTTATACCAGACTCAATGCAATTGACGAACAAATGCATCACAAACAGTCACAATTAGAAATACTTGATCAACTAGCCCAACAACAGCATGTTCACTTAAATCTGAAAAGTATGGCATTAGATCGTTTAAATGTCGACTTGCAACAAAAAGAAGAGTCGCTATTGGCATGCAGCGATCAACTTGAGGATACGCACAATCAGTTAAGTACACAACAAACCAATTTACGCGCACAACAGCAAAATTTGGACAACAACACCACGCAAATAGAACAAAAACAGCAGACATTACAAGCAATAATCGCTCAAATCGATTCAAAGCAAAGTTTGCTTGAAGACAAAGTTAATCAGTTAAACCAATATGCACTAAATCTTGCGAATGTTATGCTCGAAATTGATACAAAACAACAAAGCTTACAAACGATAGTGGATCAGATTCGTCTGAAGCAGCAGGAGCTTCGGCAAAAAAATAATCAGTTAATTCAACGCCAAGCAAGTCTAGCTAATATAATTAGAGAGATTGATACAAAGCAACAGACATTACACCGCGTAAATGACGAGCTTAATTCAAAACAGCATGAACTATCTAGCGTAAATGATAATATTCATTCGCAGAGTCAGTTATTAATTCAAAGAACAGAATTGCTGTCGGAGTATGATAGCAGCATAGCGCTTAAACATAATAGGCTCGATGAACTTGATAATCAAACAACTGTTAAAAGGAATGAAATTCTTGAAATGGATCGTCAGTTGCAACGCAAGCAAGAACAGTTATTGCAGCAATCACAATTGCTATTTGTACCCAACGATCAGACGATAGATCAGGCAATGATTGAAAATATTAATATTAAAGAGCTTGCAGATAAGATATTAAGAATGATTGAGTTATATTTTCAATTAAGCAGTTTAGAGAACAGTCAATCGCAAGAGCGATTACCAATAACACATTTATCAGAGCACTTTGTGACGGAGACACCATCGCAGCTAAATGACTTACGTACAAAGATAATTGATGAGCTTAAGGTGTTTTATCAGTATATCCAGCAAAATCATAATTCCGCAAGCGACCCTATTGAGTATATTGACAACTTATCATCACCCAATAGTAGTTTTGCGAGTGATCTAAACACCCAAGTGTCTTATGTTGATGAAAGAGAGTTTCAACAGCAAATTCAAGTTGAGATGACCGATGTTCAAGTACAGACAACCGATGACTATATTATTGAGTTAAATAACAAGTTAAATATGCTGGCATTTGAAAAGAGTATATATATACAAAAACAGCAGCAAATCAGTGGTGAAAATGAAAAATTAAAACAAGAAAATCGTGAGTATAAGCATCTTAATAATGAGCTAATGGCGCATGTTGCTAATTTATCCATCAATCTTAGCGATAATGAGCAGATGGCTGAAATGAATCATCACCAGTTAGAAAATGTTAGAAACAACTATACTGAGTTGCAACACAGTTATGAAAAAGTAGTTGAATTTAATAAAATCATTCAGGAAAAGCTTGAAACTGTCTTAGCTAAAAATCACCAATTTGAAAGTGACATTGCTTCATTAAAAAATGAACTGAGCATGACAAAACAAGTCTATCAAGATGAGTTACAAGCATTTGCCTATAAAGAGATTGAATACAGAGATAATATTGAGCAGTTACTACAACAATCGCCTCAACAGCTAATGACCTTAAACAGTGATATCAAAAGCAGTGGAGATAGTATTTTTAATTCATGTTATCAAAAAACACCTGTACGTATACACAATAAAAATGTGTATAGCACTTTATCTAAGCGTGACGGTTTGAGTAGTGTTGTGAGACGGCTTGATTACACATAGTGCTCAGCCACCTCAAAACCATTGATTGTGCGCTTGTTATGATCAAATGAAATACCCACTTGATATATCGGCAGCCTAAGATGAATGAATTTAATAGCGTAATTTTTATCAATAATTTGCTGCAGCGCTTTTTGCGCAAGATCTTCGCGATTGCTAACTTTAAACTCAAAGATAATCACCTTATTATTTGGAATGATAATCGACATATCAATACGTCCTTCAGAGGTGTGATCTTCGAGTTTGACCTCATAGCCAAGGGCTGCGAAATAGCTGTAAATAATCGCGCAATAATAGCCCTCGTAACGGCTCAGTGGTGTCTTGGCGTAATAATCATAGGGAATGCTGCTATAAAAGCTTTGAATCGCTTTTTTAAATTGCTGCCAATCATCTGTTAATAAGGCGCGATTAATGGCAAGTTGATTAGCGGTAGCATCTTCTTGTGTGATACCGATTTTGGTAAGTTGTCTATTTAAAGCGGTCTTGACTTCAAAGTTAGGGTAATCCAAGCGATACCAAAGATCTTGACCGAAGTAGAATTGCTCTTTAATCGTTAAATAGCCGCTTTGTAACATCAATGCAGCAATGGGCATGTTGTTGACATCAATGCTATTTAAGGCATCAGGCGTTGCCTCATAGTGCTCAAGATCAGGAATAATATCGCGGCGTTCGCTAATTAATTTTACCAAGAAACTGGGGGTGCCTGTTTCAAACCAATAGCTTTGATATTTGTTGGCATTGTCAAAAAAAAGCAAAATATCAAACGGATTATACACTTTTTGTGATTCACTACCTGCAAAGTTGTAGCCGTTATACCAGGTTTTTAGCTTAACCAGATCGACATCTTTGAGATAATCACCAAAGTTTGTCTCAAGCTCCTGTTGGGTATAACCACATAAATCTGCATAGCGATAATGAAATGAGATATCTTTTAAGTTGTTTAAGCCGCTAAATAGACTGACCTTTGAAAATTTTGAGACACCCGTTAAGAACACAAAATGTAAACAGTGATCATTGTCTTTGATCACACTATAAAGCCCTTTTAATATTTCACGGTTTCTAGTGGCTTGCTTAGAGTCACTAATTATATCAAGGATCGGTTTGTCATATTCATCAACTAGAAATACCACGCGTTGTTTATGTTTTTGATAGAGTGCTTTAATCAGTTGGTCAAGTTGCAGGTCGTAGTGCGCGTTGGTATCTAGCTCAATATCGTAAAGTTTGGCATTGTCACTTAACTGGCGCGTGATCCATTGCAGCAATGATGTTTCAGAAAATACCGATTTAGAGCGCCCAAAGCTTAGATGTATTACAGGAAATGTCTCATCAAAATCCCATTTGTCTTCGATATATAAACCTTTAAAAAGCGCGCGTTTACCAAGAAATAACTGCTTTAACGTATCAATCGTCAGACTTTTGCCAAAACGTCGCGGGCGAGATAGAAAGTAGTATTTGCCATTATTGGCAATGTCGTAGATGTGTTTTGTCTTATCAACATAAATGGTATTGCCATTAATCATTTCAGCCAGACTGGAGTAGCCTATTGGTAATTTTTTCATCAAATCACAGCGCTTTAGATAAAAGTGTAATGATTGCAAAGTGTAGCAAAGAATAGGGTGTTTAGAAATAGCAACAAAGTTAAATCAACTATCCCTGATAAAATGGATTGCCACGCATCCATGCTCGCAATGACACAGACAACTTGGTATGCGAGCTTATTATGCTTTATCTTTTTCTATATTTTTGTTCTGTGATTTTGTTTGGCGATAACTTTTGCCCGTTAATATAACTTCATACGCATTACTCTTTAGTCGATCAATAATAGCTGATGCTAGGTGACAGGCTAGAAATAGCAAGCGTTTGAGACCTCGACATTTATTGCAGGAGAACCAATTTTGATACATACGGATGCATGTTATTTACTAATTGATTCGAGTGGGGGAATATTAAGTGCTAAGGTATATGAGATAGAATGTGAACCATCGAGTTAATAATTTATAAGGTATAATTTTAAATGAAAAAAATTATTTTTGCATGGGGTTTAGGAAGTTTGTTTTTGAGTGTATTCTTTCCAGTTACGGGTTACACAATGAAACGCAATGATGATGATAGAAATAGTTGGTGTAGGGAGCTTTTTGATGGTACATCGAATGGTGGCTCATATGCATTTAAAGATATTAAAGGGAATCAATACCCTGAGTTTGGTAATTATGTTAATAGCTTTCACGAGATTGGTTACACAGGTTTTGTTTTTAATAAAACGACGCGTGAATATCAAAGTATAGTAGATTATTTTGCAAACAATCTATTGAGACATCTTATTTTTAGAGCAACTGGCAGTATTATTGGTAAAACAGTTTTGTTAGATTACGGGCAGTACGGTATAGAAAATATACATCAGCTAAGAAATTATGGGCGAGAAATTTATGGTCGTGGAAATAGCGGTTTTCAATGGCTGCTACAACGGCTTGTGAAAGATAAGGGTGGTGAGGATTTTTTAAATTGGTTTGATAAGATGTTATTGCAAGAGGAGGGAATATGGGATTCGAATATATATATAAAACAAAATATGATTCTTCACGCTAAGTGTACGTCGCTTACAAAAATTATGCAGATCATTAGTCGTAATCCTTCTCTCATCGAACTTGGTGCTGATCATCAAGTAGTAAGAAGTATTGTTGAAAAAGCAGAGAAGTATAAAAAGAATAATAAAAATGATAGTCTTGAGAATAAAAATGATAATCTTGGATCCTTGATTGTAAAAATGAATGTTATTGGAAACAGAGTTTCGTTAGTTTTAGCTGACTGGATTTATGAATATATTGATCATATAATAACTGAAATTCATACATTTTATAAACAAAATAAGAGCAAGTCAGTTACCCTTGAAGATTGTCTAAAGCATTTGGTGGATAATAAAGTGGATAAATTTATTTCAGATAGTGTTATCAAACAACTGAAGGATATATATACTGTAGAAGGAAATTTTTTGTATTCGTTGCGACAAAAAAATGGCTATAATCATTCATTTGATGCAAAGAATGTAAATGGCGACTTTGATATAACCTTTAAGCCTCAGCCTGAATGGTTGTAATGGAAATGTATTTTTATTGTGTCTTAAGCGGGTGTATCTAAATTATAACTTACACTATACACCGCTTTTTGGAGGATATTTAGTTGTTATCTAACAATTGCAATTGTCTCTCAATAATTTCCTCAGTCACTACCTTAACCGTACCTCTTTTGAGATTCTCAGCTGAAACACTTCGCTTTTGATCAATGTACTCTTGTATGAAGTTTTTCACTAAGTCATGAAACGGGCTGTTTGCATCAAGCTGGTTGCGAAGTTGATAGATTTGTGATGCCTGTTTGCTTTTCTCCATTGTCTCTTTAATAAAATCGAAGATATTAGCATGGTTTTCTTGACCTTGTTTTAGGTTTCGATCAATTAAGATCAATAAATTTTGGCGTTTAACTGCATCATTGATCTGCATATCAATTGCGCCAAATAGTTGATTTTTCCAATGATTATTTAAATCAGGATCGTTAATATTATCAAGAAAATTAATCTGTAAATAATGTTTCAGAGTGTCTGCTTTATGCGTGACATCTGCGATAATTTGACGCTCTTGGTTTGCTTGGTTTGCTCGATTTTCTTGTGCTCTTAATGTTAAGGAGTTCAGATATGCGCTGTCATTTAAGGCATGGATGAACTTAATGAGTTCTTGATTAAATAAGCGATCATTTTGGTTAGCCTCTGAGACATCCATTTTGATGCCCATACTTCCCACTCTAGTGGGTGCCAATTTATTAATGATGTGCATCAAAACATAGCGTCTATAGTCTGCAATCTCTGAATCATGATAAAATGCTAGCGTATTAATGCCACCTAAATCGGTAATTGCGTTGTCAACACTATCTCTAAAATTTTTATATATGCTAAGAACCATGTTAGCGACACCATAATAGCTGGATAAGTCAACGGTGTTATTACTGCTGACTTCTGACATGCGTGGCAGTGTGCTCGAGCTGTCTTTATATAAAGATATATAAGCATCAACCAATTTATCGAATAGACGTGTATTATCAAAGCTGTTTAGCTCGCCTAATTTAAGTTTCTCAATCATCTTGTTATAGACTGATTTTGTGATAGGCACATCAGCAGTTGATGTGTGAGATAAAGCATCCTGTAAACACTGCAAAAAAGCAAACTCTAATATTTGATTTAATTTAACGGTATCGTTTGTATAAATTCCTGTTGGCTTTTTAATAAAACCATGGTTACCGCCTTGTAATATGATCTCAATAACCGCATCAGAAACAATATTGACCGGTTGATTATTGTTGCTGAGATTAGCTCTAGAGTGGCTAATATTAGCAGTATTTTGGATATTAGGTATATTAGGGATATTAGGGATATTAGGTATATTAGGGATGTTAGGTATATTAGGGATATTAGGTATATTGGTAGGGATGTTAGGTATATTGGTAGGGGTGTTAGATGTATTGGTAGGGGTGTTAGATGTATTGGTAGGGGTGTTAGATGTATTGGTAGGGGTGTTAGATGTATTGGTAGGGGTGTTAGATGTATTGGTAATATTATTTTGATTCGCGTTAATATTTGGTTGATGATTAATACTTGAGGTAATATAAGAAGCTTCAGTCAAAGATGAGTTATGCGAAGTGACGTCATGATTACTGCTGTCTTTATAATGCTCAATTACGTCTTCCAACACCATGTTATTACTATCATGTGGCTGGATTAAAAAATACTTAGTTGGGTTGCTATTATGCTCATATGTGCCGATGATCAAGTCAGGCGATTGATGCGAAATATCCGTTGTTACAGTCAGCTGATCACTAAAATATATATCACGATGAAAGGTTCTATCTAACCTAAGTGGCGCATTAATTGTGAACTTCAAGGTCTTATAGCGTATTGCATAATGATTCATAAAGGTATCAAGCTCAATTGAAATGTTAGCAATGCTAGCCTCATTAGCAAGATATTGAATCAATTGATGTCTTTGCTGTTTGCTTGCATTGTCATCAAAGTCAACAAAACTTGTAAAGTGTTGTGTCGTAAGGTACGCATCAATAGCGTGATGCAGAGGACTCTGATTTGTTTGACTGGTTTGTTTAAGCGTTGATGCAATGCCTAGATAAAGCGATTTTTCTAATGAGTATTGTTGATCTTCTTGTAACTGATACAAAGGATCTACAACGAGAAAATAATTGGCATCTCCATCGCTGGATTTAATCAGATAATCATAAGGTTTATCAGCTAATGAGATAAACTTAAACGAGCTGACTTCTTCGCCGGCAACGTTGATGCCAATACGGAATTGCTGGTTAGCTCCAGTTGTGTTGGTGTTTTTTATACGCAATTTATTGCCATCTTTGGTGATTGAAACAGCCGTAATATCACCTGTTACATGATATTGCCATGGTGTTGATAAAGCGGCAACGCCAATACGTTGACTAGACTTAACCACAACATCAACTTGATCCTCATACTCAAAAGGAATGATTTTCATGATGTTGCTTAAACTGGTGGAAACCATGTTATATGATTTACGCTCATTTTCTGTGGTAGGTGTAACTCCTTCGCTGCCACCGCCACCACAACCTGACATGCCTAATGTTAATAATAGTATGCTTTTTATAGCGTGCTTCCTTGATTTTTTAGAGGTGTTTTTTGTTGTCATAATTAAGCTCCTGATTATTAAATTTCCGCTTAAGTGGTAGGATTAAGCTTCTTTGTTATTAGAGCAAAAAAATAAACAAAAATTGAATATTGTGACTGCATAATATATGTCATTCAAAGCATGGCTATATCAATAATTTAAAGGCGCTCAAAGCAATTTTTGATGTGAATTCATGTCCAAAATCATGCAATAGATTAAATTAAACTTATTCTTAATTCATTGGCAAACTTGATGTCCATTAACGTTTTGCGCCGAATACCATGGATGTGATTTTTACACTGTTTGAGTGCAACGAGTTTGCAAAAATTCGATCGAATTGGCTGATAGGAAAAGGTGTAGGGTGAGTTTTTTGGCTTTTTGGTGACTTTTTTGCGGGAAAAAGTCACTGTCATCAACCAGGTCAGTGGCGGGCATGATCACTTATTACTTAGGTGACAGTTGTCATCCATGACACAACTGGATTGCCACGCATCCTGCTCGCAATGACACCAGTCAGCACCCGTTGGCTGAGCGTCAGTCGAAGCCACTTGCTAGAAAGTGTGACTTAAGTTGATGAAATAGTACAGGTAGTCGTGCTTGAATGACTTCCCGTTTGATAGTTAACATTATTAGGTAACACAAAAAGCAATTGGAATTTTGCCGTATTAGAGGCGTCATTACTATCATGTCTAATTACTACTTTCTGCTGCATGATATCGTTTGCGGTGTTAGCAGCTCCATTTTGATAAATATAGCTTTGATAGTTTTGTTTGCGACCACTTTGAGTATCTATTTTTGCAGCTGTGCACTGAATCTTATATTGCGGGTTATGGATGTTTGAGCTTAAGATAAACTCGCCAGACAAACCAGCATATTCAATGTTATTGATACCATAAGCGCTTCCACTAGATTCGCGCGAAAGAGTGATATTGGTATCTGGCGTTGTCAGACTGATTTGCTCGTCAACAGTAAGGTGCGCATTAATCTCGACATCTTCAATTTGAGCACCCGAACAGCAGTTACCTGCAAACAATAAAATGGGGAAACCCAAAAGCATTTTTACATAATTTCTAATCATTTGTTGTTACCTTTACCATGTTTTTTTAAAAAGATGCTTCTAATTTCAAATTGATTTTTCCTGCATATTTTCCTGCTTTAGCATCATTTATATCATCTTTATTGGTTTTAAGATCTAAAAAAAATGTGTTATTGATGTTTGTAAAACCTGATTTAGATATATGTTCATTAATCTTGATTTCACTATTCCCATCATTAATATAAATCGGTACTTTATGGTTAATATCTTCATGCTTTAGTTGACAGGTATTGCCATCGGAATATGTGCAAGAGGATAAGGTTAATTTAATATTATTGGCATTTGTTTCTACAGGAATTTCGACCTGTTTGGTGTAATCACCGCTTTGTTGTTTGCTAAGTTTAGCATCAATTGTTTTATTATTGATGTGAATATAGGGGGCTATATTAAGGGTTACCCCAATATTAAATGTATCATTTCCACCATAACTAATGAGCTTATTTAAAGCTAATGGTTTGTTGGTTAGTGTGCATTTTTTGATTCCCGTTTTATTAATTAAACTATGATCCAATTTCAAAGTGGGAGATGCCCTCAATGAATAATTTCCAGAGTTACCTTTAGCTTTTACGGTAGCTGTATTAAAATTGAGGTTAGCTGCAACTTGTTTGTTATTTTCACAATCTAACGTAAGTGAAATAGTATGATTAAGATTGTTCTTAAGCTTATATTTTGCGCTTGTTCTATTAGCTATTTTAACCTCTGGCAGGGGAATAACCAAATTATCTGAATCTATATTAACAGATGACACTTTATTGCTCTTATCTGTTACTGATCGTTCTATTAGATCAAGTGTGACTTCCGTTGTGTAGTCGTTAATATTCGCTACCGCTTCGCCACCACAAAAACAGCTCACTAAAAAAGCACAACATTGCGCGATCACTTTTATTTGCCTTGTCATTTTTCCCCCTTGATTAAACCGTTAGTGTACCAATCCAAGCACCTGATTTAGCGTGCTTGATGGCTGTTTGATTGAGTTGTAGTGGTTGGCTGTGATCGTTGATCAGCGCATAGAGTTTGGGATCTGTTTGACTAACCTTAATCACAAAATAACCCATGTCATCCGTATAAGTTTTGGCAAATTGATCATCACCACTGATAATGCGTGTATGAGGTATCGCGTTGCCTGAGTGATCAACCAACTGAGCGATCACTTCAACCACGGGGAATATCACTTTGTCTATTTGATAAATCGAGCCAGGATAGAGGTTTGCGCGTTCAATATTGTCTTTGAAATATACCGCTCTTGCCTCATCAGCATGCTCATGTACTGCAATTTCGTATTGTTTATAGTGCCGCAAAGGAATAAAGTTTTTACCATTTTTTAAAGGATATTTGGCGCCATTGATTTGTGCCGACATTTGATAACTATCATCAGGCATCTGCATATTGAGCATCACTCCTGATTTGGCAGTTTTATCTTTGTGTAGTTTCATATGATCAGACCCTAAAATAACATTACCTTTGAGATTTCCTGTGGCACTGTAATCGTGATCACTACCGCGTCCAATTGAAGTCGTTGATATGTCGCCTTCCATCCACTCTGAGGTTAAGCCAACACCTGCCATGGCATTATAATAATGGCTATGATAGTCAATATTGGCATTAACATTGCGTAGATATGAGCTATCGACTTTCGGTGAGAAGGTGAAGTTATTAGAAACCTGATTGTTTTGTTGTTGGTAACGCATGCGATTATTCATCGAACTACCATCACCGAAGAAGTAAGAGAAGTTAAGACTAAGCGCGTAACCTTTATCAGTTGTCGTCGTTGAGTTACTAAAGTAGTCGTTGTAACTGGCAGATAAGCTGACATTAAACCCATGACGATTATAAAGCGTGCGATAAAGATTAAGCGAAATGCTGTCAGATTTATCGCGTAAGTTATAACTATAGGTTGTTGAAATCGAGCCAATATAAAGCTTTTGCAAATCGACATAAGTTGACAATCCCGTGCGATTACTTCTTGTTTTAAATGGACTATAAGCATTATCACTTTTGCTATTGGTGTTATACCATAGATTTGTTGTGAAATAACTGCTCCACGGTGTGCTTAACTGTAAACTGACGCCATAATTGGCAGTCGAATCAATGGCTAGATTGGGCGTGAATTGACTGTTAAAAGGTAAATAAATTTCACTGTCAATCTCAGTTAACGCCAAATTATTGGCAACATAGCCGCCACCATTAATCACCGCATTTTTAGTCACGGCAAGCGCGTAGTTACCGCCCAAGTAGGGTGCTTTGATACTACTGTCTTGATCTTTACTAACCACACCAAGCCATGCACGATAGGCTTTGTTATCACCATGCAACTTGCTTATGGTAGATGGTTTATTAACAATTGCCGTTTGTTTTTGAATGACACTGCTGCCTTGGGTAATCTCAATATCAATCGGATAAATGCCAGAAGGGAAACTCTCGGTTTGTAGATAATGATTGCCCGCGGTGAAGTTTTGCACCGAAATCAACCGCCCATCTTTATAGACATTCACCGTTGAGTTGGCATCTAAAAAGAGCGGGATAGGCACAAGGGCAGGTTTATTATTAACAATTGCCAAGTTGTCTGAGCTGCCAAGCTCGGTGAGTATACCTTTGCCATTAAAGCCATAACTTAAACGGTAACCTGTCTGACCATCATAAAAATTGACATTGTTAAAATAACCCGCGCGCAGGTATAAATTACGCTGGTCATTTTGCCAATAGACATTATTGACGCGCGTTTTTTTTTGTGAACCACTTTGCTGAAAATAAAGACTGCTGTTTAAATGATTGCGCCCTAAACCTGTGACATTATTAAGCTCAAGGTAGTAATCGGTATTGCGATCATCACTATAGTTAAAGTTCAACTGGTAGCCGAATAACGAGCTTAGCGTGTTGCTTGAAGGGTTACTTAAGTAAACCCCATTTTGTCCGGCACTATACTCAAAGGCATCTTGCGCTAACAGCAGCGACAATGTCATTTGCTCAAAGTTAATATGCGCACTTAAAAACGGCTGATCCGCCTGACACAAGCCTTGAGATTGCATGATATCCGAGCATGAAATCACATGATGTGGGTCAAATCCATCACTAAACAGTTGACGCAAAATAGCAATGGTTTCTGATTTTAAGTGAATCTTTTTATTACCCAATATATCATCGATATCAAAGAAGATGCGCTCATCGCGATAGGCAATGGCAAATTGTCCCAACTTGATGCCACTGATACTCAAGTTGACTTCAAACTGCTCTGAAAGTGCAGCTTTAAATTCATCAGGTATCGTGTGATAGCCGTGACTACCGCTAACGGGTTGAACTTGTTGCTTGGCATTGTTAGCCGCACTTGACTCAAGTGCAAACAATTGCCATAGAGCAAGGGTTAGGAGTTGATAACGTGTTTTCACTTTAATTGTTTACCTTTTGTTTTAGTTGGTTACATGGAGCGAGGTTGCGATATTTGCTTAGCTGAAGTCAGAGGCTATATAATCAATCAGGAATAAGTTGAGTTTTAATTACCCCTCACCCGCGCAGCATAAGCTGCACGACCTCTCCCACAAGGAGAGAGGTGAAAATTTTGCAGGCTATTTATACGCTAGCACTACAGAAGACGCGTACTCCATCTAACTAAACACCGAATTGAATTTGGGAGAATGACCATCAGAGTGGATACCAGACTAATAATTAATGGCACTACCTTAAGCATTAGCTCGCAATGACACCCTCTGACTTGTCATCCTGAGCCAGGATGGCGTGAGGATCCAATGCGAAGCTGCCATGGATGGTTAGTAATCCTCCTAAAGGTAGTGCCATTAGACTAATAATAACATTATCAGTGACAGTGATCTGATGGATTATGCTCCCAATAGACTAAGGTTTATGGAGTCTCGGTAATCTGGATGGTGATATTACCAGTATAAGTTCCAGCAGGTTTGCCTGTTGTATCAACTTGATTTAGCTCGAGATTATGCCTAGCGCCTGCTGCGATGTTTAGTGTCGTAGCACCTGTATTTGTAAGCACTTGACCATTAACAACTAATTCAATCGGTATATTATCCGTATTATTAGCCAGGTGAGTCAAAACTGAAGGGGTGGTTAACTGAATATCGACATCACGTGCAGCTGTGTAATTATTCTGTAGAAAATCAACAACCAGATTGTTCACAGCATCTATTCGATTGTTGGCGGGATTATACGTAAGAGTTATTGGAGCAGGATTTGCAGCTATATTAAATTGACCACCATTTGTACTAAATAACCCTACCTGCGCAATAGTTGTTGTTAATTGTAAATCAAAGTCATGGGCAGTGGCTGAAGTCGGCAACAAAGCAACTCCTGCAATTGAAGCAGCAGTCAATCCAGTTAAGATTTTTTTGGTTAGTTTTTTCATGTATTTTCTCCATTTTTATTAATGTTGATTAATGTTGATTAAATTTAATTTGTTTTTTGATTTAATTTGATGCTAATACCTCCTCATGTAACCTCCTGAGACTGATGTTTTCTTGTTTTTATTGTTTTTCGTGCTTTTTGTATTTTTATTTACTTGCGAGTTCAACACCCCACCTCACAAGCTTAAGCACCCCTCTTGGCAAGGGGTGGCAGTCGCAGACTGACGGGGAGTTTTTAAAAGGTTGATTTTCTCTAAAAACACACAACTACAGTTATTAATTTTATTTATGTTTAAGGAGGGGTGCTTAACCTTGCCCAAAATCACACCTTGATGGTTCGACTAAAGGATTTATGATTATTTTCGATAATATCAAACGTTATCTCTGTGGCGTGTGCCTTATCAATTTCGCGTCGATCATTAGGCATAATGCGTAATTCTTGGCGCTTTTGCCCATTGGTGCAGCCACTAGCCTTGGGATCAGCATCTGCTTTACAGCTTTGCTGCATCTCTACCTTGATCAGATCATTGCCATAGTTTGCAATCACAACCTGATCTTTATGGTCGAATATTTGTGTATTAAATGTTGAGTTTGTCGGTTGAACCACCAATTGACTGACATAGGCAATGTTGATGGTGACACCAGCGGATATTATCTCTTTGACCTCGTCTAGTTGTTTGTCTGACAATCCAAAACCGTCACCTTTTTCAGGTGTCACAGGCGTGATCGCTATCTTATACAGCTCAGCCTTTTGATCACTACGACCTTGTGGCAGGCGAAAGCGCACATAACGGCTTTGTTTCGGCGGAATAATTAGTCTTGTTGGTGTCATGAAAACCGATTGTGACATCTCTTTAGCATTAAGTAGATGTTCGGTTTTGTCTCCTTTAGCATCAATCTCAACGTGGCTTAGCTCGAGTTTGACATATGCCGTTTTGTCATTGCTGTCGTTGTATATGGTTTTAACAAATGACTCTTTTTCGGGGCCCCAAACGTCATACAGTGAATCAACAGCGATTGCCGCATATGAATTAAACGTGATAATTGATAACATTAATGCGATGAGTGTATTGATATATTGCTTGATAGAGGTATTGATGAACATAGTTTTATATTTGCCTTGAGTCTGATTGCTAGGTGTGGACATCATACCTAGCAGAGCCGGCAAGCTTATATGCTTAAAAAATATCAAAATGTATCTGCATGTTACTGCAGCTCTCTTCAATCCACTTTCAGATGTAAAACTAGATGACTGATAGCTTGTAATAACAAAGCTGTATTCCGTTTAATTTTGATACATGTAGAGCATTTATGTCTGGTTAAAAATCTTCGATCATATGCCTACCAATCAGTTACAACGTTGAGAATTAAGGATTCCTAAATGTTTTTGTATAACAGAATTAAAATTATTTGTACTATAATGTCTTGTTTATGGTGGTTGTTGGTGGGCGCTGTTTGTTATGCGGGCAATGAAACGTTAACCAAGGTTATTGGATATGGTAATGCTAGAGCCGATGAATCCTACAAAAAAGCTGTCGAATTAAGAAAAGAGTTTGTAAAGGCTAAATCAACTAATGATTTAGTGGATTCTATGCTCAATTTCTTAGAGCTGTCACTTAAGACTTACGACCCTAAAGCAATTTATAACTTGGCATACTTGTATCGTCACAACGAAGAACTTGTAGAATATGCAAATCTTGTATTTAGAGAAAGTGCTGAGTTGGGTCTGCAGCTTTCTATTGATAACCTTGCGAGATTGCTTGGTGGTAACCACGATACTTACTATACAAAAAAAGAGGGTACATACGAATTCTATGTTATTGAAGAGATAAAACATATTTTTTTCGTTTTAGGAATGACTGAAGCCTATTATCAAAATAATGTAGATCTTCATCGGCACTTTGGTGTGCCTCTATATATCGGTTATGATCTAGTTTCATTGCGTAATTTGCAAGACACGGAATTTTTGAGAGCTATAGAGAATAATAAAAGTAAAGTACGTAGTGAAGCCGTAACTGTTAACTATATTGATTATTTCAAAAAAATATTAGATGAGAAGGATCACGAGATTCATTATTCCGTTGCACCTAATATTGTGCTAGATGCAATGGTAAAAAGATTTCGTATAGAGACGAATAATCTTAGTTTCAATAAAGAATCAGAAATAATCGCTCAATTGGCTGAACATTCCTATAAATCTGGCGAAGCTGCAATAAATGCAGTTATTAGAATATCAAAAACAGTAAATTTTGAGCGTGAGCAAAAACAAAAATTTGCGAGCATATTGATTGATATAAGAGATAAGATGTTACAAATAACACAAACGTCTTCACTTTTTTATCAAGAAGTTGATACAGAAAATTATGAGGAGAGTAGTCTTATTGTAAAACTCAGATTTGAATTGTTGGATTTGTATGGGAAATTTTATTTTTTTGAAAACATCTTTGAACAAAAGCCTCAGCCTTTATATTACAGTAATCTGTATGATTTTGATGAGGAACTTTTAGAAAAAGTTTTACATTTACAAGAATTATTTAATTATCCTACTATAGGGGCACTTTACCAGAAACAGTGGGAAAGAGAAGCTTTCTTTGATGACCATAAAATGACAAAAAAAAGAATATCAGTTGTGCAAGCGGTTCGTTACGATATACAGCGGGCTCTACAAAAAGTGATGATAAATCATAATTCTCTGAAAAGTGAAGTCGACGAAATTTTAAAGAAACTTGATAAAGAATATTGTAAAGAAAATTTTGTCAATATTATAGCTAATCTTAGAATTAATACTTTTTTGGAACAAACAGCAGCTGATGTATATGAAAAGCTCTTAAAGCATTTGAGTTTGGGTATTAGTAAGGCGTCTGAGTTGATTAATCAGATAGCCGAGCATCAAAAAGTAAAAAGAGTTAATCAAGTTACAACCATTGGTTATTCGGATTTCAATTCTACTATAAATGAATTATCACATGGTGATGAACTATACACAGTTGATAAAGATGGTAGTAATCATCACTCAACAGCAGAGAAAATTAAAGAGAGCGAAGTGTCGTCGATTAGCAGTGATATAGTTGACTTAGTTGAAATGAAATATCCAGACACTGAAACAATAAAGAAAGATACTAGAGTATATCCCGTTCATTATGATAGTGAGTTTACTAAGCAGAATAAGCAGAATAAGCAGAATAAGCAGAATGAACAAAAGAAGCAAAAGAAGCAAAAGAAGCAAAAGAAGCAAAAGAAGCAGAATGAACAAAATAATAATAATGAACAAAATAAGCAAAATAAGCATAAAATTAAAATGAAAGAGTTAATGGGATCAAAAAATGTAAATTACATGGAGCTGCTAAAACTGGCTGAAAAAATAGATGGCATTGAGGTAACTAATTGTTCGAAAAGCACAGGTAGTAAAATATATTTTACATACAATGTCCAAGATAAAAAGGAAGTGGGCTTCGTTTCTTTGCATAGACCACATGCCAAGAAAGAAAAGAATGCCTATTTATGTAATGTCAAAGCGGTCAAAAGACACTTAGTAATGATGGGGATTCTATGATTTTTGGTTGTGTAGTCCCACGCGCTCGTAGACAGAGCACTACGGGTGATATCCGTCGCTGAATGAGAGTACCAAAACTAAATTGAGTATTTAATTTTGGGCACTTCTTAGCGTGAAGTGCCAACCGCATAATGAAGTTTTCTAGCGGCTTTGCCGCTCAAGAACCCTAGGTTTACCGAGGGGATCTATGTCATGGGACAGTTATTACTTGTAGTAAGTTTTCAATCAGCGTGATGTACTAACGAATTATGTCATTTTGGCAGTACATGGGGCTACGTTAATTCGCAATCAGTAGATTATAGTAACAAAACCAAAATATTATCCACTTTAAGGTAGAGTATAAAATGAGTAAAAATATAAACAGCGTGAGCAAGTTAGGCTTAAAAACAATGGCAGCGATGATGCTAAGCGCATGCGGCGGAGGTGGCGGTGGTGGTGAATCTACTGAAAGGCCAGAGAGCCATCGACCTGTTGAGCAGAGAGAGCTTACTGATAGCAGTGTGTATACGCCAGTGGTTAATTTGCCTGAACGGGTTCCTGCAATTGATCCTGTGAGACGGATTCCCGAATATACTAGCGTTAGCACACCGATTTATTCAGATATTTCAAGCACTGAAATCCCGCTTAGAGAGCGTCTTGCACATCGTGTTGTTAATATAAATCCACGTAATAATCATTTTATTGAATCAGATAATCCAGATGATAACACGCATGAATATGTTTTTGAGTTACGAAGAGATTCACAAAGCGATAATCTGATTGATTATACTTTCAGTCATGAAATTTCAGGTAGAGGTGCTAATTCATTTAGCGTTATTAGCAGCACAGTCGATGGCCATCGCTATCGCCTTCGTGTTAGATATGCACCTCAGGATAATAGTACCTTCGTTCATGAGCCCACACTTTTTGTTTATGCTATAGACAGTCAACGAACTCATAGATTGTCAGAGGCGGTTCAATTAGGTGGTTATCGTCCGCTTAACCGTTCATTAAGTGTACCTGAGCGTGTTCGTCGTGATGCAATTCAAGGTTATTTTGGCTATGCACTTGCTGCTAACTCACTAAATGACCTAAGGTACAACATTGATCATGGCTTGGTTTTCAGCTCAGCTAATATATCGCAATTTCGTCAAGATGCTTGGATAGACTCAAGACCTCGTATGCATGGGCAGCAATTTGTTTTTCCATTTAACGTACCTTTGGTGCAAACATATAACCCTGTCAACGCGCTGTTTGCTAACCAGCTTGCTATTAAGACGTATACAGAAAATGGGGATGAGCTATTTTTTGTAGTGCAATATAAGCCTGAAGCACACGAAATTTATTATGAAGTGGGGGCTCTTGACCCTAACGATGAGAGTTTCAATACTATCATCAAGCATCATGCGCTATTTTCTGATGGTGTAGCACCGATGAGGGAACTCAATATAACGGGTGATTTATCCGTTGGTGGATCAACATCGCATCCGATATTAATTCGTCCACATGATGGTGCTTGGTCACCAGCTGAAAATAATAGTCACATAAAGGACAAGTTGTTCGCGTCAGAAAGCAGTTATATTGTGAGTAAATTGAGTAATATCAGTAATATCAGTAATGGTCATAAAAAGATAGTCAGTGTCAATGTGCTCCTTAATGCTGCCGATTATAGTGCATTAAGTCGGTGTATTGCATCGAATATGTCAGGTGCGAATTTCCCCTATACCTTAGATGTTAAACGTTTGTTGCAAGATCGCGCTATTCCACAGGTATTTAAAGAGGCTGCAACGGCTTATAACAAGCTATTTTTAACCTATAATATGGCGGCAGATCAGCAAAATATTACAACACCAATGCCTAATTCACCTTTACGCTCGCCAATGACAAATATGCCAACGAATACTCATCCAATACAAAATACAATAACGAATCAGGTCAATCAAAGTAATCGTTTGCCTAATCGGGTGACAACGACGGGTAGTAATAACCTTACGCAAAATACAACAACAAATCAGGTCAATCAAAGTAATCGTTTGCCTAATCGGGTGACAACGACGGGTAGTAATAACCTTACGCAAAATACAACAACAAATCAGGTCAATCAAAGTAGCCGTGTGCCTAATCGAGTGACAACGACGGGTAGCAATAACCCTACGCAAAATACAACAACAAATCAGGTGAATCAAAGTAGTCGTTTGCCTAGTCGGGTGACAACGACGGGTAGCAATAACCCTATGCAAAACACAACAACGAATCAGGTGAATCAAAGTAGCCGTGTGCCTAATCGAGTGACAACGACGGGTAGCAATAACCCTACGCAAAATACAACAACAAATCAGGTGAATCAAAGTAGTCGTTTGCCTAATCGGGTGACAACGACGGGTAGTAATAACCTTACGCAAAATACAACATCAAGCACTGTAAATCAGAATCTTAATTCGCATAACCAAGTGAGAATGACAGGGAATAATAGTCTTATTCAAAACAGGACATCGAGTCATGTCAATCACAGTAGTCATTCACTTAATACGATGTCAACGATAGAAGAAGATACCAATAATGATCAAAATACAGGTGCAAGGGGTGAAGGTCGAAGTGATTCTCTGATTAACAGACCGCAAGAGATAAGCAATAATAATCCTAATAGTTCAACAATGGGCAATGTGAATGAGCAAAGTGATTCGCATAATACGATGCCAGTGGCAGAAAATATTAATAACCCAACGCTTAGAATGCTAGTAAACATGGTAAAGTTTGCAATACATAGTCAAGATAATCAATATTATTATCCTTTTCGAAAAGTTTATGATATTACTGATACATCACCAAGCGTCAATGGATTTAATGAGATTTTTGCTATTGCTTGTGATTTAGTTAATCAAGACAATAAACTTGAACTGCAACCAGTGCAATTACAGAAAATAGAAGCGAGTTTTAATAACGTTGAAGAAAGACAACAATTATTAGCATCTTCTATGAATATGAATTCACCTATAAAGCGATTATCAAATTTATGGCAACAGGCTAAAAAAGTAAAAGAATACAAGACCGACTATAGTTTGTCTACTGAGCTAGCAGTCGCTTATTTAGATCTGTTTGAAAAACGTTTCATGGCGTTAAAAATTTTTGAACCAGAAAGTAACGATGCCCTTTCTCCACAGCTGAAAAAAGGCTTTATAGATCATGTCATTCGGAAAGCTAGCAATGATACATGCGCTCAAATTAATTATGCACAAAAATTACTTGAGGTTTTTGGTCAAGTCAAATTGATAGAGATGTACCCATTTCAGACAGATCAAAACCCTATGCCAGAGAATATACTGATAAGCCTTGTTGAAAACTCTCAAGAATTCAAAAATTTCTTTGCAGTTTATGTGAATGCCACTGATGAACATTTGAAGTCGCAGTTGCTGCAGGATTTATTGCAGCAAAAAAGGAAATCAAGAATTGATAATCTGAAAAAGGTGATAATTGAGGCGAGGATCAAAAGGAAAGAGACAATAGATTCTAATGATGAAACAAGCGATCACCTAAAAATTTGGAAACCGATCCAAGTAAATAATGATGTCAATCAACAGCAGGTAAAATATAATCCTTTCATAAATTCACTTTTAGACTCATTTGATTTTGATTTTATCAAACAGCTTGAACATGAATACAGTCAGCTTGATAATCGTTCTGCAAATAATTTGATAGAAAAATTCTTTGATCCAATGATATTATTAGCTAAGGATATTCAAGACGTTCCATATGACATTTGTGGTTGCCAATATGGACTAACATTGATTGAAGGTAATTGCTTTAATCAAATGCGTAAAAATATTTATTTTCGCCTAAAGCATCTATATCAAAAAATTGAGAAAGATAAGGGAAAAGATCATGCTGAGGGTGTTTTAGCTGATTATATCATTGTTAACAATACCCGTTGCCTAGATGGTAAGCAAGAGCATCTGATCACGCTAGAAAATAAATATGTTTATAAAATAGCTGATTATGATTATAATTCTCTAATGTTAGCCACAGGGGGGCAGATAGAGCAAATTTATTTCAAAGATAGAATGGAGTGGCTCAACAACTTTGAGGAGGACGATTTTTTAGAGCTAGATCCAGATTATTTAAAACAAGAAGATGGGCTTTTTGTTTCGACACTAGAAGATTGGGAGAGGGTACTTATAGAAAGACCGACTTATATACGTAATACATTCTTGAAAAAAGCTTATTTAGCGCTCAGTTTAGCAAAGCCACCTAACGAAATGCATTATGGGGGTATGACACGTAAAGTTGATAATAATCGGATAATTAAAAAATTAAATAAATTCTATGGGGATGGTTATAAAAAAAGACTAGTGAATTTGTTGAAAAAGGATATGGCTCAAAAAGAATCAAGTGCAATAAAAGATAGAAGCCTAGATTTTATTTTATATACGCTAGGTGATGGTGCCATAAAAGATGAGTATTTGAGGGTTCAGAGTTATTTGGCGAATTATTCCCAATATTTGGCGGAAGAGCATTATGTGGATATTTCTACAACAGATGATAAAAATGTTATTGATAATGGATTACCTGATCAATTTGAACTTGACGGAGAAACTATCCAAAAGCCTAGAAACCTTAATTATTTCACATTTCCTAATCAACCTAAGTACGAGTTATTAAAAAATAATGGATGGCGTACGATGATAAATGAACAATTTGCTATTACCGTTTTGCAGGCATTTGGGTACTTGCCATAAGTAAGTAAAATAGCCTAGTTTTAATTTTTTTGAAAAACCAACACAATGGAGAGATTATAATGTCAATCTTAAAATCTAGATTTAAACGCTTATCCGCGGTGATTGTACCGCTGACACTATTAAGTGCTTGTGGCGGTGGTGGAAGTGCTAATCCAGCGACTGCAACAACCATCCATATTGCGACTGATCCTAATAATCAAAAGGCATTGTTAGCACCTAATCTTAATCAAAATACCTATACCTTTAGATATTCGTAGATCAGGAGTTATGGAGACTGGGGGTGATGGTTATAGTGTTGATATCAATCCACCGGCGAGTTTAACTATTGTTAACGATACTTGCCATGGCATTACGCTGCATTATGGTGCGACATGTCAATTTAGTGTCGAAGCGAATAATGTAGCTATACCCATGCCAGATAGTAGCAATCATTATCAGCCTGAAAAAATGAGTGTAACTATTGAAGCCGTTAATACAACCACAGGGCAAAAATTGACTAAGACCATTCCTGTATCATTGCTGAGTGCGCCAGCGATCACGCAAGTGTCACCAGCAACGGGTGGAAATTTTGCTGTAACTTTGATGGGGAAGAATGCTTATCATACTGCAAATATTAGTGGAGAAGATAATCGTAGTACTTGGATTGTCCCTCGTCAAGTCCCAGGCACTTCAATAATTTATTACGAAGGATTTATCTACCCATTTAATGTACCTTTGATTAATACCTATAATGCTGATCAAACCTATACACCACTGGCGATGGCAATGCGTTGTGGCAATTCCTTGGTTTATTTTGTCGCTCAACAAAAGCTAGGCGGATCATTAGTGTCTACTCACGATGGCTATAATGTAACGGTGAAATATCACCCTTTAATTGCCGATGGGGTTACCAGTGGTTTGGGCGAGCCAGGGCAAGTCCTCGATGGGCTGTTAACCTTACTAGAGCAAGGGCAAGCACCCATTACTCAACACACACAAGTTAATGCACATGTTTCAACCTGGTCAGGACCTGAGAATATTGATCGTTTAAGAGAGTTGATTACTACATATACAACGCCTGATAATAGTACGATTATGTCGATTCTTGATCAAATAAGCGGTGCTCCGTTTATTGATCCTGATAATGTGGGCGTGGATAAAATTATCACGATACATAGTTTACTGAACACCGCCTCTGCTGATACTTTGCGTCAGGCTTTAGATGCTGGAGATCAACCAATCGATCTTTTAGATCCTAATATAGATCTGACCTCAATTCCAGCAGATGAGCAAACATTTATAGCTGCTGTTAAACTTTACGCCAATGAAGTAGCAAAAGCTTGTTATGTTCAAACAAGTTAGCAATTTGTTTTACTCTCCCTTCGACTTCGCTCAGGGAACGATTGGCACTGTTGGTTGAGCCACGAAAATTAGCCCTGACCCCGTCACTTGCTTTAGTTTTCCTTCACCGCTGTTTCACAGCTGATGTGACTTTTCTGCAAAAGGTTCCATACCTTTTTGAAAAGCGGCCCTGCACAGTCCGTGTTACGGGCGTTTCGCAGAAAAAACTTGCAGTAGCAGTTTTTTTAATCCTGCTCAACCTTTTGGCATTGCCCCAAAAGTAGGCAAAAACGCTAGCCTCACAAATTTCTTTACGTTTTTAAAACAGGTGCTTTGCAAACTCGTTGCACTCAAACAGTGCAATGCACTTATCTGTTTTAAAAACTAAAATTTGTTATGGCAATATTCCAATAAATACCCGTCGTCTGAGCGTCAGTGGCGGGTATATATTCCCCTTCAGCTAAACAACTTAACTTCAAAGCCATTCACTGCTCGTGTATTTTGGTCAAAGGAAATACCGACTTGATAAATTGGTAAGCCTAGATTTAAAAATTTATCGGCGTATTTTCTCTCAATAATTTGTTGCAAGGCTTCTTTGGAGACATCTTTGTCATTAGCGACTTTTAGCTCAAGAATAATGACTTTGTAATCAGGAATTACAATCGATATATCAATGCGACCAATGGCAGTTGAATCTTCAGCGATGACATCATAACCAAGTCCAGTTAAGTAACTATAGATAACCGTGCAATAAAAGCCTTCATAATCTTGAATGGGGTTATTGCGATACCATTCATTGGGGATCGATGCATATAAGGCAACGATACAATCATAAAACACTTGCCAGTCATCAGAAAGCAAGCTGTCACTTAGGCGCGTCGTATTGACGGCATTAGCATGTGAGTTGGTACCAATTAATGAGACACAGCTATTAAAAGCGGCTTTAACTTCTAGATTCGGGTATTTCAGACGATAGCCAACTTGCGTACCAATCGAAATCTCTTCTTTGATGGTTAAGTATCCGGCTTGAAATAGCAACGCTTCAAGTGGGATACTTTTAACGTCAATGTTATCGATAAAGCGCGCTTGTACTTGATAGTTTTCAAATTCAGGCACTCGGTAGCGATTCTTTTGTAACAGCTGGATTAAAAACGTGGGTGTGCCGGTTTGAAACCAGTAATCTCGGTATTTATATTGATTGCGGATAAATAATAATATGTCATAAGGGTTATAAACCCTTTGATGTTCAAGACCGGCAAAGTTATAACCGTTATACCATTTTTGAAGCTTATCTTTATCAACATCGATTAAGTGCTCTTGAAATGATGATTCAAGGTCATTTTGCGTATAGCCACAAACATCAGCATAGGTTTGCGTTAAGCTGATATCCTCGAGATTATTAAGACCAGAGAATAAGCTGACTTTAGAAAAGCGCGTCACCCCCGTAAGGAAAACAAACTTCAAGCACTCATCATTGTCTTTGATGACACTATAAAGTCCTTTTAATATCTCACGATTGCGTGTTGCTTTGTGCTCATCAGTGATCACATCTAAAATCGGTTTATCGTATTCGTCTGTTAAGAGGATAATTTGTGTTTTGTATTTTTCTTTTATTTGCCATATCAGATTGTGAAAGCGCACAGCGATACTTTTTCCACTGACGTCAACCGCATACATTTTAGCTGTTTCAGTGATTTGGTTATGTATAATCTCAATAAGTGTCTCTTCTGACTCAAAAGCACTCGAGCTACCAAAGCTTAAATGAATAACAGGATAGGTAACCTCCCAATCCCAGTTACTTTCGGCAAAGGTGTCTTTAAATAATGCTTTATTGCCTAGAAATAGCTGTTTTAATGTGTCAATGGTTAAGCTTTTGCCAAAGCGCCTAGGGCGTGATAAAAAGAAATATCGCCCAGAGTTAATCATTTGCAATAAGTGTTGTGTCTTATCAATATAGATTGCATTTCTCGCTCTGATTTGAGTGAGGGTCGAGTCACCAATGGGCAGGCGCTTGCGCTGTATTGTCATTTATTCGTACCAATCACCGAAATTTGTATGAGAGTTTAGCAAAGTATAGTCATAAAGGCGATGACTATACCTATTATCTTTGATTATGTCCTTCCCTTTGTCCAGTTTTTTTTTCACTCTGCAAAGAGCTTAAATGAATATCATTGATCGACTGGCTTTATGCCCATTAACGTTTTGCGTCCAATGCCATGGGTGTGGTTTTTGCACTGTTTGAGTGCAACGAGTTTGCAAAAACCCCATGGAGTTGGCGATAACAAAACGTGTCGGGCGAGCTTTTTGGTGACTTTTTTGCGGGAAAAAAGTCACTGCCATCAGCCACGTCAGTGGCGGGTATCATAAACAAGTTTCAATCATTCGGTAATGCTTTGTGTTGTCTATATCACTTATTGCTTAGGTGACAGTTGTCATCCATGACAAAACTAGATTGCCACGCATCCTGCTCGCAATGACAACAGTCAACACCCGTTGGCTGAGCGTCAGTCGAAGCCATAAGTTGTATTCATCATTCCCTTCGACTTCGCTCAGGGAGCGATTGATATTGTGGAACAATACTTACCTCTCCCCTTGCGGGAGAGGTCGTGCAGCTTAAGCTGCACGGATGAGGGGTAATTAAATTAAATTAAGCTCAACTTGTTCTTGATTCATTAAAATGTATCTAAAATACACAATGATACACTGTGTGAATGTTTTATGGAGGGGGTTTTATTTAATATTTTTACTGCATGGTGCAGTGCATCATGCATCAGCAGGGCGCAACCTCTTGTAATCATAACACGTAGTTTTATCTCAAGAATTTGTCAAGATAAGTTATCTGTTCTACAGGTAGGCTAGCCTTTGTGTGTTTAATTGAACTTATCCAGTAAGGAGGATATATGAAGCTCAAGTCAAGCATTGGTAAACTATCATTAGTGGTGTTAATAACGACTGGATTACAGTCGTTATCATATGCACAAATTAATTATCAACAACAAGGAAATTCAAAACTTAATGATATAAAAAACGCAGCCTTAGTTGCTGATGCATCTTATAAAATTGACAAAATTAAGTATGCTGATCAGGGTTATGATGGATATAACCTAACAACATCAGATAAGGAAATATATGTAGGGCAATCGTTGCATCATTGCGTTACGGAAAATAATGCAAAGCAGTGTATCGAAGATCAATATGCACAAGGTCTCAAGGTCGACCCAGACACTTACCACCATGTATTAACCGATATTTATGGTTATGACGTTAAATATTTTGGTTATTCCAATCCTCACTTTTATTATGGTGCGCAAAAGCATGAAGAAAAACGTGATGGCATATTGATCCTTAACAATCAAGCACAAAGCAAAACCGCTGAAATTATTATCGCATTTCATGGGACACAGTATGGTGCTGATGTCATACAAGACATGAAATTTTTTATGGATAGCGTTGAGATAGGGAAGTTTCAAAATGCCAAGACCCATAGAGGGTTTAAACAACATTATGAAAATAGTAAAAATGAGTTGTGGACGCAGCTGCAAACAGCGATTACCAGTTTATTGCAGCAAGGGAAAAAGATAAAAGTCATTTTCACCGGACACAGTTTGGGTGCTGCCACAGCAACATTGGCATTTATTGATAAAGTTGATGAGATTAAAAAAATGTATGCTGATGGGGGGCGGATTAGTGTGAGCCTTATCACTTTTAATTCACCGCGTGTTTTTGATCATCAAACAGCACAGAAAATCAATGAGCGCTATCAGCAGGACATCATTCGTCTGTGGCGTTATAAAGACCCGGTATCAGCTGTTCCGCTAGGACGTCAAGGGTTTAAGCATGTTGGTCAATCATTAAAGCTATCAAGTAAAGCCTATCGACCATCGACTAACCATAAACTAGGATACATGTTACAAGATGTATTCTCTTTGAATGATGTTGACTATCAATTAGATCATCAAGGTTATGTTGGTGCAGCGTCAACTGCCGCGGGTAATGTCTATAACTACGCCGCTTCGTGGTGGCGATAATAAAGTATTTTTTTGTATCATTCTAGCAATAACTAAAGTCAATACCTCCTTATTTTAATCATTAAACTGGTTATGAAGTAGATAGCCTCGTTGAATGTATAAATAAGGAGAAAATGATGAGTCCAGAACAAATATCACAGTGGCATACTCAGTTAGGTATGGCAATTAATGTACTGAGAACTTTTGATTCACAATCAAGCATGCTTGTGAAAAGCTATGGGCTATATTCTGCCTATGCCTTGTGGGTGAAATATCAGCAGGATAAGGGTGTAGTATCTGATACCAATTATCAACATTATATATCCACCTTAATCAATATTAAGAGTAATTTTCGCCCATCGATGATTGAGCCTTCAGATAAATTTTTGGCTGATATAGCGCGTAAATGTCCATCTTTCGAGCTGCCATTTGTTAAAGACACTAATCAGCACAAAGTCAAGCAAATAGATGATGTAATGGAAAACAACGTTATTTCTCAAGCACTGAAAAGTACTGAAAGAAATAATACGCATCACAAATTGCGTCTGCAAGGGTATATGATGCATTTAGGTCATGCCCTGTCAGCCATTGAAAGCATTTTTATAAAACTCAATCCGAGTCATATGAGCCAAGATAATGGCTATGTTGAGTCAATTAATGCGCGATTTTCTCATTACCCTAGTGATCACCCGATGTGGTTGTTATGGGCAAAAATATGTGACTATATCATGCATAATTTAGTCTATGCTGATGCCACTGATCAGTCATATGCAGCTGCAATTGGAGAGCTTCTTCATTTCTTGGAGGGCTATGAGGATAAGCTACTCAAAGATAAAAATAATTCAAGTGATCAAGTATTGAAAGGTCAAATAAATCGACTTAAAGAAGCGCTGTCATCAGCTCAGTCATTATTAAAGCATGAATTTGTCAATGAGGGCTCTGTTGCTTTGCTTGCGGATATTAAATCGATTTCAACGGAAGCAACAAGACAGGTTCAAACCGTGTTAAGTGCTTTTATGTTGGCGCCTGATAAGATCTATAACTCAGAGATTTCAGCATGGGTTTATCATTATGAAAACGGTAAAACTTATGAGCGTATACTAGATAAAATCAAGGATAATAAAACAGCGCATGCAAATCCTATGATGCAATTAATTCAGGATTCACAGGCGGTAACCAATAATGGACTTAACTATCGATCGTTTAAGGATAAATATCATTATATGATAGAAGCAGATGATGTTTCTCAACTAACATACAACGCCAAGACGCCACCAGTGTATGGACAAGATGATCACCAGATTCAAGCGGTACTTCGCCATATCATCCCGTTATTGGATAAAATGACTTGTCTGACAGCACTTCTAAGTACTGATAAGGTTGTAAAAGATTTAGAGATAGACTTCACTAAAGTATCTGCTATGGTCATTGAAGCTAAAAAAGAGGTTGGTGTAATTAATGATTATATTCAACAAGTAAAATCTGCTTATGATAAAAACAATACCTCAAAAAGTAACAGTGGCTTTGAGGCGTTTTCTGCTTTGGGTGAAGCGATAAATAAGTCTTTTAACCTTTTGGATGCCAAGCTATCTGAGCTGAAGATTCTGATGAATAAAGAGGGTCAAGATGATCAAAAAAATAATACAGAAAAAGAATACCAAGATATTTTTGGTGCGTATGAAAAGTCTTTGGATAGTATTGAATCTCGTAGAAATACACGATTTTATTCAATAAGTGATACTAATGATTTAGGCAGTCACAAGGCGATATTGGAGACAGCAAAAGATGCGCTATCATTTAACTATCAAGGAATAGAATTGACTAAGGTGTTTGATTCAGTCGGTGGTAAAAACAATCAGGGCTTAGACCCCACGAAAATCAATTATTCAGGTATTTATGCAACAGATGACGTGATTAAAGCATATCACCAAAACTATTCAGCAGAGAATAGAAATAGGGCAAGTTGGCATCAATTTTTAAATAGTGCTCAAGGTGAAGAGTTTAGAGGCAAGGTTTTTTTTGTTAAAACACCAAAAAAAGCTGTTGAGCTATTTACTGAAGTCGTAAGTGGTCAGGCAATGTCACAGATAATGCAGCATACTAATGCTGATCAACAAACAGTGATTATCGCTGATTTAGTGACGATCAAAGAAGGACTGCAAGGCGTTATTCAACCTTATGATTCGGTATCGCAAGACTTACATAAGCATTTAGGGACAAGCAAAAACAAAGAGCGATACATGCCTTATGAATGGTGGAATCCCAAGGTCTATGAAACATTTATTCTTGAAAAAAGTAAAGAAGCTTATACTGGGTTATCTGAAGCATTATTCTACCCACAGCTTGTTTATAATTACAGTAATCATAGTGGCAATGTGGCAATCAATACTGAAACAAAAAAATTTATCAGCCGTGATCAAGGTGCCGGCTTAAGAGATTTCGGTTATCTTCAATCATTGATGGAAGAATTTAATGTGCAAGATCCTGATAACTATAGTTACTTTGAACAAGGTCAATTTGATAAACTGGTATCAGCAAACGGCGAGTTACACGATTCGTATCTGAATAAATGGAGTGTTGTTGATAGGAAAGAGCCACTCTATGGTCAGATGTATAAACAAGTAGTGCGACGCTATTATCAACCGATTAATGGGTTGATGATGGGGGTATATGCGCATCCTTTTTCACTTAATCTGAATGACGACTTCAAAGAGGCTTTCATTAAGAAACAGGCTCAACTTATACAGAGTATTACGGATAACTCAGAAGAATTATGCGCAAAGATAACGCAACATACCGGCATATCTGGATTACCTGATGCAGGTACATATGCTAAGAATCTTTATAAGACGATTAAACATCATGCGCGTTTTATGCAGCTTGAGTTTTATCGTAATTTAAAAATGCAAAATATCACAGTTGATGATAAGAAATTTACCGAAATTGTTCAATCAGGCAAAGATAAAGATGGATATGTTGCGACTTTGTTAGCTGACTATAAGAAAGTATTAAGTATTAAGCAACATTTAGCTGAATCAACACAAACTTCGCCAGTAGATAAAGCTAAAATATACGAAGTGCTCCAAGATAAATTGCGTTTAAAAGCGCTATTAGATGACTTGAAGAATGAATCTAATTTATATGCAAGAAATATATACCAATCGCATACTGGTAAACAGCTAACAATAAAGCCACCTATTGAGGTATTGTCTGTCGTCACCAATAAGATCAGCATCGAAAAAATGTTTCAGGCAACCAAGGCGTCATTATGTCAAAAGATTTTGGATCTAAACCGCTTCAAAGAAAAAGCATCAAATGTTCTAGATTTCGATAAAAAGGGCTTAGAGGATTTATTGATGGTTGCCTTAGCCAAACGTAGTAATCATTATTTCAGCGGGAAAACGACAACAACAGGGGCGCAAATAAAAGCATTGATCAATGCTGATCAGGGCTATCGCAATTTATTTAAAGGATGTTTAGGGGTGACAACAAACGACGCAGGTGATGTCACCTATGTTCCTTATCGAGCATTGCGAGACTATGCAACCGCTAATGCATATGATGACATGGGCGCTATAGAAAAGCACCAAGCATTAGAAGAAATATTTTGTTTGGAATATGCCAAGGCAAAGTCCCAGTTAGAAAAAATAGCATCAAATAAAGCAAATAAAATAGACTTAGAAATAAACAACTCATCCACTGCAGATTCAACAAATCGTTCTGTAAATCCTTCTGTTGAAACCATTGAGGAGTACAAAAACAGCTCAATGGACTATGATGCAAAACTTTAATGGGCATTAAGTCATACAATGAAACAAGAATAAGTTGAGTTTAATTACCCCTCACTCGCATAGCAAGCTACGCGACCTCTCCCGCAAGGGGAGAGGTAACTAAAACTTAGCCAACGGATGTTGACTGGAATATTGCCATAACAAATTTTAGTTTTTAAATAAAGATAAGTGCGTGGCAATCTAGATGTATCATGGATGAAAACAGGGTTACAGAATGACAAAAGGGCAGTTAAGTTAATAAAAAATATTACAGGAGAATAGATATGCCTAAAAATACAATTATTGAAACAATGCAAGCATTAGGATACTCTTCAAATAAACAAGGCGTATGCTATGGCATTGCACATACAGCCGTGGAGGCAACATTAGACAATCGCTTAGACCAATATTTGAAAGTAAGCAATTTTATTCAAAATAACGACATTGATCAGATTAAGTCCCTATGTCAATATACACAATATATAGCTCAGCACAACAATGAAAAAGTAATAGAAGCGATTGATTTATTTCCAGATGATGAACTATTGCTTAAGCAATCAGCAGAAGAGCAAACAGCATTATTGATTAAACCCTATTTTGATAGTATTTCGTTATACTTTGGCGATAAAGCCTTGGACAAAACGGACGAGGATGTAAAACAAAATTTGCTATCACAAATTACCGGTCAAAATTATTTACAAACCCAAGCGTTATTTGCTGATGACGAAAAGCATTATCCACAGACGATTGATATCGCCTGGTTTGATGCAAAGACGTTAAGAAAATATATAACTGATGTAGTTGAGCATAGCGCAAATAAGCAGTCGTTAGCGATGACATTGGCTTGTGATGATCATATGGTGTTTGTTGGCTATTATGCTGATCAATGGTATTTTATCAATCATGACATAATGCAAAAAGAAGAGGCGCTAACTGATGAGTTGATGCAAAATATTATTAACTCAATGCATTCATTGGATGATGACGCTCAGGGAAAGTCGCTGATTGAAGTTCAATCCTATGCGCGAAATAAATGTCATCAAATTCAATCATTACTAAGCTACGAAAGCGCAGATTGGCGTGATTCGTATTGCTCAAATAATAATAGGCTTGCTATGGCTATGCAAAATGGTCAGATTGAAATCATTGATAAGACGTTAAGCTTATATTTGAATTTTATAGAAAGAACTATAAATATGGGGCTTGCAGAACGCAAAGATATTGATATGTTGCATGGTAGAGCCAGTGGTATTCCTGTTTTGTACTATGTGCTTTGCCGAGGTGAGCTGCTCTCTGCAGATAAATATATTTCGAGCATTTTGAATAGTCAATTACCAGAAGACTGGAAAGTTGAGTTGCTATTGGCAAAAACGGATAAAGGACTTCCTGTATTATATCCTATACTGCAACGGGGTAATCATGATGCGATTGCTTTGTATGTGTCGCACATATTAAACAGTAGTTTGTCAAATAGAGCAAAAGAGACATTATTGATTGCCAATATCAATTTAGGCGAAGAAAATATTTCTTCTATTAATGCGAACATGGCTGTAGGTCAAATGGAAGGCATCAAAAGATATGTTACTTTAATTGCACAAACTGATCGACTATTGCCCGATGAAAAGCAAAGGGTTTTGGTAGGCACATTGTCCTCTATACAAGAAAATAAATCAGGTATGGTTTATTGGCAAAATAAACTTGATGATTTTGTCAGTAACATCATTGATAATGATCAAGTGCTTGAATTGCTTTTGAGTTATGATAAGCTCGAACAATTTATATATAGTCCTTGCTTGAGAAAAGCGATCGAAGGCTTTGTTAATGCTTCGAAGTTAGATAAACAAGTGTACTCGATTTTAAAGCAAGATCCACTAGTGCTTGGCAATACAGCAAACCTATACAAACAAAAGGTAAAACCAGAATCAAAGAGTGTGCGCATTGCGCTATTAAACGATCTAAAGCATGTGATCGCAACTCATGAGATTTCTGGTGAGTTAAAGTGTCAGACAATTCAATATATTATGTCTGAGCTAAAAATAAATCATAAGAATCACAACGCAACCGGTAGTACTGCTTGCTTTGATTATTTAGCTCAATATATTTCAGAAGATGGCACATTACAAAATATTGAAGCAACAAAAAAGGCAATTATATTTGAAATTGATCGCGCGCAAGCTAAAACCTTTGGTATGGCGCATAGGCTAAAGTC
Source organism: Cysteiniphilum sp. GTC20157 (assembly GCF_055396795.1). Lineage (NCBI taxonomy): Bacteria > Pseudomonadati > Pseudomonadota > Gammaproteobacteria > Thiotrichales > Fastidiosibacteraceae > Cysteiniphilum > Cysteiniphilum sp. GTC20157. Next base: position 918,139 of record NZ_AP044698.1, read on the forward strand.
TATTTATCATAGTGCCTTTGAGCAGTATGCTAGTTATTCGAATGGACAGAACTATAACAAGTAATCACCTTTGGTCATTGCGAGCAGGACGCGTGGCAATCCAGTTGTATCATGGATGACAGCGGTTATTTGATAATTTAGATGTATCTTTAATCGTAAACATTGATACTTTTTGCGACGAAAAAGACATTAAAGTAGACTTTTATCTAGCGGCAAGGCGCCATTTTATCAGGATCTTGATGATATATCTCAAGCAGTGTCAATAACTGATTTCTGTGACGTTTTTTGATTCAATAGCAAGGGTGCAAAAACTTAACCTAAGATAACGAATAGGAGAATAACAAATGGCTAAACTAACCCCAGAGCAATTATTTAGCGATAAGAAAATTTATGGTGGGATGACGTTACTTGAATTACTTAAGGAGAAGCTTAAGAAACTTAAAGATAATATAACAGCTAAAAGACTACTCATAGATATTGAGTCTTATAAAGCTGAAAATGATTTAGAAGATTTAGATAAGGCGGAATTGTTTATTGCACTAGAGTCTAATGGCTTTTTGAATAATTTAGTAAATTTTAATGACGTTAAAGTTATGAATTCAAAGGATGATACTGCTGAAGAAACTTTACTAACTGACAAAAAAGGCGAATCTAAAGCCACACGTCAAGGTAATATGATCGCGGTACATTTTGATTCTGATAATAAAAAAGCTTTCGAGCAATTGTCAACTGTGCTAACTCAAGCAAAAGAAGGTGATATTATCGGTGGTGATTTTAATATTAACTTTGCTGATCAGCAGAACTGGGATTCTTTTAAATCTGCACTTAAAGAAGCAGGCTATCGCATTGAAGTGTCACCAGAGGCTATTGATAATTTACAATTAACCTTTAAGAAACGCTCAGAAGGCTTGGAGATTAATCAACAACCGTTTAAAGCGGGTTTGCCTGATGTTTTTGTTAAAGATCTAGCGTTTAAAATCGTTAAAAAGAACAATAATGAATCAGTAGTTGATAGTTATTTAGATGATAAAATGCTTAAGCTTATCGAAAATCGCACAGAGTTTCTAAGAGAGTACGATAACCTGACAAATAAAACTGAGTCTGGCAAGGATGTCAATGATCTATGTAATCAAAAGGAAGTCATAAACTACCATAACCTTGAAAAATCACACGGTGATGATCATCCAAGTACTTATTATATAGATGATGAGAAGACGACGATTTATTACTTTAAAAATAGCGTTAAGCATCAGGATTACGAGTTTGATCAGCATTTCAAGGAAGGTGTGACTGAAGATCAATACAAAGAAGCATATAAAGTGCTAAATGATAAAATTTTTAATGAAATGATGGTGCAAATGGGATCATCACAGAGTTATTTAAAACAGGGATTTAACTATTTTTTTGGGAAGAATAACACAGAAAAACCTTACCAGCTAAAGCATAAAGAGCATTTTACTCAAATGTTTCAACAAGCATTTTGTAAAGATGGCACATTGACAGAGAGTGGTCAAAAGCATGTGAAAAACTTTGTTCAAGCAATATATACAAGTGAAGAATTTATCGCGGTTAATGATTTACTTGCTAATCGTTTTACTCAAGACGAGATAAGTGCGATAATTACTAACCTTCCAGAAGACCCAAGTATTGCCCAAAGACCCGATAAGTTAATTAATGCCATTTTCCAACATGGTAAAACATCTCAACCTGTAAAAGAAGATAAAACATTATCCTTAAGTGGTACTGGCTTTGCGCCGTTTAAGGGTGATAATGGCAATATTATAAGCGCAGATGATGTGCATCAAAGACAAATAGAAAATGAGGAAAAAGAAATAAAAGACTTAGCAGCAAAATATCCTCAGTATAACGTGGTAGTTGCGCAAATTGAAGCTAAAGGGCAAGATATTAAGCTTAATGCAGTAAAAAAAGCGCAAAATTACGCGAATAGTGAAGTTAAAATCAACAATTCGAGTGAAGTTGAAATCAACAATTCAAATGAAGGTGCAAATCGAAAGAAGCTTTACACGATAATAGACTATCGAGATACCGATGCGACAGATCATAACAAAGGTTTTATCAATGCATTAATAAAAGAGTTTGATCGAGTTGCATTGATTGAGTATAAAGCCTCTAGTACGCTTGATAAAAATAATGATCTAGCTAGTGAAAGGCAAAATAAATTAAATGCGATGTTTTCGATATTTGAAAGCATTAAAGAAAAGAGACTTCTTCAGATAGGTGACTTGAAAACATTAAAAGAAAATACAGGTCTTGGTAAAAATTTTGGTATCAACGCCGAGAGTTATAATGCACTGTACCAATATACTAAAGACTATCAAGTGAAAACAACGTTTGATCTTTTAGCTAAGCACGAAGAAGGTTTTGATTTTAATACTATTGATAGCAAGGACAAGAACTATAATTCATACCAAAAAGAGGCTTTAAATACGATTAAGTCAATCTACACTGAAGTCATACAAGATCATTTTGATCAAAATCTCTCGGCTGTAAATGTGAATAAAAATAATAACGATGCAAGGAGTTCTAATTTTGGTTCAGATAATTCAAGTGATAATAGCTTTGCTAAAAATGATATACCAGGTATGTCACTGTGCAAATTAGCCAAGAAAATTGGCAGCAACGAAAAGGTTAACATTGATGAGGACATTGCTAATGACATAGAGTTAAGTCAAACCCAACAGAGTAAATTAAAAAAACCAATCGAGCGATTTAATACTTATTCAGTTGATTTAACAGGTGGTTTAATTAAGAAACTGACATCACAAAAAGAACGTATACTTCAGGAGATTCAAGATAGACGAAATGATCATAATAATTCGCATTTAGACAGTCGCTTAAGAGGTCTTAAAGATATGAAAGTTGCTCTTAGCTATAAACCAGAGAGTGGTAAATTTAGTAGCGAGTTTATGGACGAGTTGATTAAAAGTACAGATGCACAATTAAAAAAATATAATGTGAATGTGCACAGAGGAGGTGGTTTTTTTGGGATGCATAATGGTGTAACAACATCATTTCAAAACTTATCGCAGGCAGTGAAAAAAATTGAATCTAGATATGCTAAAAGTGATGATCGCTTGAAAAGTAGTGCAGCTAAAGAAATTAATAAGGCAATTGACGATGAAATCTACCGCCTAGAGCCAGGCTATAAGAAAATTGCTGAGATTGATAAAGTCATTGATAAGTTAGCGCATGGCAAATCTATTAGCATTGAAGATAAAGGCGAGTTATATAAAAACCGAACGTCATTCTTAGGGCAGATGACTTCTACAACCAAGAAAGAAACGGATCATTTAATCCAAGCGTATAATGAGATGGTTAATCAACCTCAAGTTGAAGTTAATGCGTGAGCAGCGAATAATTGAAACTTTTTGATGATGCCTGCCACTGGCGTGGCGAGACTGTTCACTCAACTGTGTCACCAAAAAGCTCGCCCTACACGTTTTGTTAATGCCAATCCCATGGGATTGGGCGCAAAAAGTTAATGGGCATTAAGTCAGTCAATGGATCAAGAATGAGTTGAGTTTAATTTAAGCACCCCTCACCCGCATAGCAAGCTATGCGACCTCTCCCGCAAGGGGAGAGGTAATTAACGCTCAGCCAGCGCGTGGGGGGATCGGTAATATTGCCATAGCAAATTTTAGGTTTTAAAACAGATAAATGCATTGCACTGTTTGAGTGAAACGAGTTTGCAAAGCACCTGTTTTAAAAGCGTTAAGAAATTTGTGAGGCTAGCGTTTTTGCCTACTTTTGGGGCAATGCCAAAAGTAGGTCACATCAGCTGTGAAACAGCGGTGAAGGAAAACTAAGGTGACAGGGGTGGAGTTAAATTTTGTCGCAACACCCCTCACCCGCATAGCAAGCTATGCGAGCATCCCGCAAGGGGAGAGGTAAACATTGTTCAACAATATCAATCGTCTCCTGAGCAAAGTCGAAGGGGCGAATTTAAAAAACAACAAGCTTTAAGGAGTAGATATGATCGGTAATATGCTAGTAAATGATTTAGGAAACGATTAAGCGGCAAATAAAAACGGACAATGATGTAATAGTTGGATTAATGCACTTTTGCTGTCAGTGCCTAGTTTTGCTTTGATGGTATTCAGATAATCAATGGCTGTTGAACTGGCAATATTAAGCTTATAGGCGATTTCTTTAGTGGTACAGCCTTCATAAGCAAGTTTGGCAATTTGTTTTTGTTTTTGTGACAAGGGTAACAATTGATGTTCTTGATGTAATGCATTATAAAACGCAATTAATTGATCACTTTTATAAGGGGCTAAACTTTGATGCATATTGAATGAATCTTTAAGGCTTGAAGTATATGCGTAGGCAAATTTTTCGAGTTGTTTGAGTTTATTAGCATAGTTTGTAAGTACATAGTCTGATGCAATTTTACTTGCTTCCATCAAGTAATTCTGTTGATTCAGTGACAATAAAACCTCCATGGGGTAATCATAGTGTAGTATCAACGTCATATGATCAATGGTTGTTTGTGTCACAAGGCGATAAGGGATATTTGGGTATTGCAACGATTGAAAATAATGCCCAATTAGTTGTTGCGAGAAGACCGTTTGCCAGCTATAGCTTTTATCATTAAACGTTGTATCCGTCAAAAAGCTCGGATCAATATCAAAGACCTTTGCCTGATAGTATCTTTTGGCATAGGATAAATTGGCAAATGCTTTGACTTGTTTGACTTGTTCCTGTGATTTTTTGTCAGTAAATATCAGATTGATCTCACTTAGACTAAGATTGTGCGTTTGCAAATGTCGGTGTATCGATGTCATGAATGTTTGCAATTGAATGCTTGGTTGTAATAACTCATGTGCATTTGACTGTGTGTTTTGTTGCTTTGATTTCATATGATCGTTAGTCATCTATTCAATAATCTAGGTGGCAATAATCTATCATCTATAAGCTGTTGTCAGAATGCTAAAATTGTATGGAAATTGTACGTAAAAAAACTACCAACGTGTTGGGATACAGAAAATATAACCTTTATGGCGGATGGCTTGGAAATACTGATGATCGTCTGCATACGACTCTAAGCGACGTTTGAGTCTTGAGACCAGCAGATCAATGCGACGCAAAAACTCTGGGTTATCGGTTTCACCATATAAAATGGCATGTAATTTCTCGCGCGATAAAATTTCAAAGTCATGCTGCATAAAGATATTCATTAACAGCTTTTCTTTTTGGGTTAAGTGAATCTCGTTACCTTCAAAGTAAAGCGACAGTGAAATCAGATCAAAATGCCACTGATTAAAGCGCACGATATTTTGTGCTTTTTGTGCTAGTGGTATAGTCGATTTGACAGATACATAGTCTAGTCTGGAGCTGACACGGTTAATCAAATAATCAAAGGGATTGTGCAGTGCAATATAATCATCAGCACCATTTTTTAAACTGGTAAACTCATTCTCTTGCGTGAAATCATAGACGATATAACATAAATTATGTCGCGCTTTTAGTGTGCGCCATGTGGCAACGTCAGTTTGTAAAAAATACGCAGCATGAATTAAGCAGAGTGATCCTTGCATATGCATGCGATTGATATCTTTTGGCGTTTTAGCAACAAATAAATTCCAGTGATTAAGTGCCTGCATTTTGAGATATAGGTCACTGTTTTTAAGATCATTATTACCGATAAAGACAATGTGCTGCTTCATTTTAAATCCTTTTTGTTTCTTGTTGTTTTGCCATTTGTTGATAGCCGTCATCAATCAATTAGTCATTACAGAAAATAATTGATGATAGGTCGTACCGGTTACAAAATTTTTGCAAGCGGTATATGCTAGGGGTGAGTATATTTTATCGACAGATTTATTTTGAAATCACCTCAATTTTTGAGGGGTATACCCATCGTAAATCATTCTGTGGTGTTTAATGTTGAAGAAGTTTTTGATGCTTTTGGGTGATTGGGTTGCAGATAATAGCTAGGACTATTAGCAAAAACCAATCATTCAAAAGTGCAAGAAATTCAATAGCAGAAATGCTGTAAATTGGTTTGTAATAATTCAAAAATAAGTTGGGCTTTAATTACCCCCCTCACCCGTGCAGCTTAAGCTGCACGACCTCTCCCGCAAGGGGAGAGGTATTAGCTGACGCAACTTATTCTTGATTCATTACTTTGTGATGGGTATATGTAGGAAAGCGTAAACTTTGTGTCATTAAAAAGAGGTTAAATAGCCTAACCATTTATGTTGTCTAGGTAATATGAAGATGTCATTTTGCGGCATAAAAGAAAGTGTGTAATCTGTATTTGTTATTATCATTTTGTATCAGGATGAGTCAGTTCAATGGTAAGTAAGTATGTTTACATTTAAGCGAACGAAAAAATTGGTACGTAGTGCATTTATGGTGGATGCTATCAAACAGCAGCATAGTGTGCTAAAAGATATTTTGAAAGCACCATTTAAAACGATAGCAAAGATCAATCAACACAGTGTAGATGCGCAAAAAGTCGATCAAATGCTAGCGGATGATACGCTTTATCATCAGTGCTTAACAGCGTTAAAGTATCGTTTGTATTTTTTTCTTATATTATTTATTTTCGGCACGGGATACTTTCTGTATTTGTTGGTTGAAAGCCATGCGATTTGGCAATCAGCGTTAATGATGTTGATGATCAACGTGATTTTATTTTTATATGTCTTTCGTTACCACATGTGGTCAACACAAGCAAAGCACAAACTAAAGCGACTTTCTTTAGCTGGATATTTTCAACTATTGAGAGGCAATTCCTCTATCAATAATCATCAGCATGATAAGAACTGTGCAGATAATAGAAAAAATGACAAAAATCAGCAAAGCTAAAAGGGCGTTTAATTATGAGTATGTGGGCACCAGCAAGTAAGGATACATCAATAAGCATTCTGCAACAATTTTTAACCGGCGGCATGCCATTTTCATTGCATGATGCCTCAGTGACACTTTTTCAGCAAGTTATCTATGGCTTTAATATTGGTATGTTAGCCATTGGTATGGTGTTGTTTGGCTATATCCTATTTGCAGGCACCATTCATTCAGCACGCGATGGTGTGTTTTTAGGCAAAGATTGGGATAGCTATTGGTTACCATTGAGAACGGTATTTGGTGCCATTGCTGTGATTCCAACGAAATCAGGCTATTGTATGGCGCAATGGGCAATATTTAATTTAGTCAGCATGGGGGTGGGTTTTGCGGATCATATTTGGCATGATGCGTATACTGCTGCCGCTCATGGCTCACAGGCAGTTATTCCCAGTGGGCTATCACAACAGATTATTGATCAAAATGCCTATTTTTTGTTGCATGGTTTTGTGATTAATGCTTATGCCGCAGCACAAAATGATAAGGTTATTAACTGCAATTCGGATATCGATAAAACATTACAGATGACATTAACAGCAAGTAACAATAGTCAGGAATTGAAAAAATGTCAATTTAGCTATGATGTATCACTCAAAGGGGTTAATCAATCCAATATCAATCAACTGCTTGATATATGGCAGCCAGATCAACAGTCAAGTCTTAATTTGGCAACTTTCTTACCACAAGATAGTGGCGGGGTGAGTAATTTTCTGACCAATAATTTCAGTCAATGCATACAGTTGGGTAATAGCATATGTGGCGTCATGCTTAATGATAATAACGGTAAACTAACCTATTATCAGCTGGGGTTGGGCAATATGACAGTAAATGCTGATTATTTACTTAGAGCTAATAGTCAGACTCAATATTTAGATACGTACCGAGATGAAATAGAAAAAACTCATCTAAAGATTCCATCTCAAGCTCAGTTTAATACACAGTTAAAAAACCTTACAAGGGATAACAACCCCTTTGCTAAAATGGATATTTTCACACCTAATTCAACCGATGCACAGCTATTATCTAGCTATAGTGGTAATACCATATATGCAATAAATCACCAGAAAATTCCCAAGCGGTCTAGCGATAAGCTAGAAAGTACCTGGTGGGATGCTGATCAAAAATATCTGTTTTTGGATCAAATGCTTAGCGACAATATTCAAGCATTGCAGCAAGCATTTAGTCAGATTAGTCAAAAAATGCAAGTAGCATCAAGTGACACACAAATTACCAATGTTATATCTAATATTTATCTACAGAAAGTGTCTGCACAAACTATTTTTAGCAATACAGGACTTCAGCCGGATAGCAACGGTGTATATAACATTAATGGTTCACAGCAATTGCCACGGTCAATTACAGAAAATAGAGATGTATTAAAAGGGACGGCAAATGTCACAGAAGAAAATGCCCCCGATCTTTGGAAGTTAGTTGCCAGTGGGCAGCTGCAAGCCGGATCAATGCAATCGACCTTAGCTTTTATTGCTAAAGTATTTGGTCAGTCTTCTGATCAATATATATTGGCTAAGCAGTCTATCAACAATGGTTTATCGGCTAAAGCCCAATCTTATATTCAAATGATTATGAGTATTGCCGAACCGCTATATAAACAAAATCAAACAGAGGCGCAAAACTTATTAAATAATTTAATTAATCTGATGACGTACTTTGATATCAATGGTGTCAGTTTTATTCAAAGCAACAATAGTATGAGTGATAACACCTCTGACATAGCCAAAGATGCAGTGACTGCGATTTTAAATAAGTTGTTCCAAAATCAGAATGCCTCATCAAATCAAGCAAAAGATGATGTGACCAGTATTCTCGATGAGATTTATAAGTTTGGTCAGAGTAAGGATAACGGTGGATATACCCAAAGCTCATATATTCAGCAGTTGCAAAATTTAGGGCGTGATATGATTAATCGTGCACTTAATGCCTATCAAAATACCTATACCTACTTTGCGTCACAATTTAATAACCTGCAAGTGGCTCAAAAAAATGCAGCATGGGCGTCATTTGGCTTAAATGCCGGTGCTCTAGCACTTGGTACTGCAGGCGTTGCAACCTCGGCATTTGCCATTTTTAATAATGAGCCTGGATTTGTCGGAATGGCGCTGCAGGGAACGGGTAAATTACTGCAAGGGACGGCACATTTAACGATGCAGGCACAAACCGCTATTTCAGTGATGAGCCTCTATAAGTTGATGTTACAAATGATGTATTTACCGATTTTATTTGTTATTTTAAGTTTGGTTTTTATTAATGGTATTATGTTCTCATTAGTTTTACCGTTAGCGCCTTTTTTCTTCTTTTGGGCGGGTAAAATTGCATGGCTATTATTGGTTATTGAAGCCTTTATTGCTGCCCCTTTTGTCGCCTTAGGAATGGTATATCCTGAGGGACATCAAGTGTTTGGTAAATCACAACCAGGGATTCAAATGGCAGTGAATTTATTCTTCCGACCGGTATTGATGATTATTGGCTTAGTGACTTCTGTTATATTGACCTATGTTGTCGTCAAGTACTCGGTGCAAGCTTTCCATGGTATTGTTAGTAGTATGAATTTAATTGCTGTTGACTATACTGCGACCAATAATATTTCATCCGGTGTTATTGCTTTATTTACCATTTTTGTATTTGTGAGCTTTTTGGCAATTGCTTTTAACAAATGCTTTTCAATTATCTATTTACTACCTGATAAAGTGTTGCAATGGGTCGGGCATTCAGGTGGCGAGCGAGCTGGCGAGCAGGAGTTTCAGCAAATTAAATCAAGCACAGAAGGTGGCGCGCAACAAGCAAGTCAAGCCGGACAAAAAAGTGCAGAGGAAGGTCTATCAACACGTAAAGGACATGTTATGGAGTCCGGCAAAGCAATATCCGGTGTTGGTGAGGCAGCGTCAGGTGCTTTAGGCGGAGATAGTAATGCTAAGTTAGCAACTGATTACGCTGATCGCAAAGAAAAACATGATCGTAAAAATGGTAAAAATGATGTCTTTGAACAAAAGGATTAATTGAGGAGTAAATAAAGTTATGGCTAAAGAAGGTCAAAAAACTAATGATACATTAAATCACGTGAACCAAGATAATAATCAGCGCATTAAGCAGGAGGATATAACGGATAAAAATCGCAATGTAGACGATTCGGCAGTGTATGAGCAAGAGATTAAGCCTCTAACTGAACTGGAAAAAAAAGTACGTGAAATTTTAAGCAAACAAGACTATAGCTTACAGTCAAATGCATCATTGGATCGTTTAAGAGGTAAGTTAGATAGTGATATTACCGCATTTTTTAAAAGTAAACGTTTGGCTTCTGTGCCCTTGGAGGAATATCGTTCACCGCAATTCTTAAATAAATTTGCTTATCTGATTAGTGAAGCGTTGGTTAATCATAATGCAAAAGATAAAAAACTATTAAATGCAGCAGAGCAAGCTAAATTAAAGCAGGTTGCTAAAAGCCTAAGAGTAAGCGCCTATAAGGCGCAAGATAAGCACGGTTATATTGACAAGTTTGAGTACCACCAAAATGAGCGTCATAATTTTTTAGTGATAAACACTCGAGGACAGGATACATATCAGTTGGCACTAGGCGAAAATCAGCAGTTTCAAATGTATCGCGATGACCATCACGCAGGCGGGTTTTCACTACGCTTTGAACATGGAAAGTTTCATACAAAAGCGTTGGCTGAAGCAATTATGTTAGAAGCAGGCTATCAACCACATGGCACATTAAAAAACTTAAAAGATAATGAATTGACAAGTGTTTTAGATCAATTAATTGAACAGGGTGTTGATATTTCGGGTGTGCAAATCAAAGGAGACAAAGCGCAAAATGACATCTTAAAGAACAAGCAAATGGAACAAGCGAAATTTCAAGAGAAAGTCATAAGACAAATTAATAATGAAGAGATTTACAAAAATCAGGATGTGGAGAAAGTTACCTATCCTGCGTATATGGTAGACTCTGAAGCGGAAAGGCGACTTAAGGCAGAGCATTTACCGCAACCGGTTATTGAGAAATTTATGCAAGAACTGGTTAAAGAGATTAATAACGAAATCAAGTGATAAAAGAATGAGGAAGAAATGAAGCGGATATTTTTGGCATTATTGATTTCAATCGTGATATTTATTCAGACAAGCTATGCAGACGATGGCAGTGGGCGACAAGTGTTTGAAGTAAAGTTTACTATGGATGCTCAGTCGCAAAGAGAGATTAAAGCGATTAATTTTGAAGCAGTTAAAGATGGTAATTTGGATGATGTTTCAACGGATCAATATCAGCATCATTATTTATTATGGAATAGCAATCAAAAAGATAGTGAGTACAAAGTGACGTTGAAACTAAAGGATAATGGTCAATTTGTGTTTTATTTAAATCCTTTTTATGATGATTATTCTAATGATGCAACCTACGATTGGATGTTAGGCATCTGGAATTCACAGAAAAAATCCATTAATCAACCAGATGGCAACCATCAATTTAAGTCCTACAGCGGAAGATATTATATTGATAATAGTTTATTAAAACATATGACATTGAATATTTATGAAACGGTTAAACCAGTGATACATGGGCAGTGGCAGGATAATAATAGCTTTATGCCAGAGGGTGATTTGCATCAATTTAATGCTTGCTATAAGTTGTGGCCTAATAATATTACTTATGACACACCCGAGTGTATGACTAATCCAAGTGATAATAAGAGATATCGAATGTATTTTGTAACGATCAACATAGCCAATCTTTTTATGGGCAGTGCTAAGGAATATTTACTAGGTTTTGCTCATAATAATGGTATGGTTAGTTGGCAGCAAAAATCAGAGCAAGATTATGCAAAGGATGGCACATCAACACCTCAGTTGTATTTTGAGGCATCGTATAATCAACAGCCATTTTGTAAGGTGTATATGAGTGATGATTTATCAAGTATTACCTCAGTTAAGCCAGTCCAATATGCGCCGATGAGTTGCAGTTACCAATCTAATTATTATGAGCCAAAATTTATTTTTGCCTGTAGCGGTAGCAGCAGTATTGGGATGGCAGGTGATAATCAAAGTGCCTGTGGTTGGATTAATAGTGGCAACATTCAATCTCAAGCATTTAGCAGTCATATCAATCAGCTATAAAATGTATCAATATAAAACGTTAATATACAATGGTTTACATTTCGTTTTTATCTAAAACGTGTCAAAACAAATTTTGAAGTGTTTCTCAAGTGCAATTTGCCATGATTATAATCATAGGCAAATCGTAACCTTGATCACCAATAGCTTAAGTGAAGTAAAACGATGAATAATATGAATCAGTCATTAACTGCGATCCTACAGCATTTACTGGATAATTTACGTGTGCTGGTATTACCACAAAACAGTGATCAGTTTAGCCTGTTATTTATGCTATCGAGTGTGATTGGCTTTATATTGTTATGTGTTTTTGTTAATCGCTTAAGAATGCACTGTAAACCGCATCATATGATGCGCCATTACTCGCCGTGGGCAACTGTGATGTATCTGTTTTCAGGATCATTTTTATTAAGTCTTCAAGCGATTATTCAACTATTAGTCAAAAGTTTTTTTAATGATAATTGGCAGCCAGATAATGTTTTCAACTACCAACCGATTACGATTAATAACGATCCGTTATGGGGTAGCATCAGTCAGCTGTTTTTTGCGTGTATGGTTGTAATTGGTATTGTCGCTATTTTGCGTGGGTTTATCTTGGCGGTGAAATTAGGTGAAGGACAGGATGGTTCAGTGGGCAGGGTGTTGACACATATTATTGCTGGCGCGGTTGCTGTTAATGCCATTAATGTTGTGAGTTTAATCAATTTATTTTAATAAGGAGCATAATAATGAGAAATTTATATCACAATCTAAAGCATATCCTCTTGGCAGGTTTGATTAATGTTTTATTAATCAATATGAGCTTTGCCGATGAGGTGAAAGGATTTAAGTCGTGGGCAGCAGGAATTGTCACACTATTTGAGCAAATCAAAACCTTTTTGGTGTTTATTTGCTTATTAATTGGCATGTGGTATTTGATTTTGGGATTATTACAATTACGCAAATCACTGACACCACAAGGCGCACAGCAAGATATATTAAAACAAGCGTTTGGTCATATTGTGATAGGCGTTATTCTGATCAGTGTCGTTGCTTTTATCCAGATGTTCCAAGTCTCTATTGATAATAATGCAGGAGATACTTCAAAACCAATCAGTACTTTTAGTGTTGATAGCAATGCTTTGAACAACAATTAATGATGAAACACAATGATCAATAAAAATATAATTGCCCTATTAGGGGTTGCGATGTTATCAGGTTGTGCCAGTACGCCTCAAAGTATTGACTTACAAGCTGAGCAGTTGGAGATAAATGGCTTTATGCTCAAATCGCTTGATCAATCAGCACAAACCATTAGTCAAAGTGTCAATACCTTAAACAGCTATAATGCGATGCGCTTTCCAAAGGTTGATCTACCATTAGCACAAGTCCCTGATGACGTACTAGCGCAAAAAGTCACCTTAGTGTGGAATGGACCGATTCAGCCAGTGATTGAGAAATTAGCAAAAATTGCAGGCTTTACTGTTCAAGTGTACGGCAACCCACCTGCCATTCCGATTGTGATTGTGCTTAATCAAGCCAATGACTGGCAGACTATACTGGATACCTTAAGAAGTATTGATGTGCAGAGCAAAGGTGGCGCCAGTATATATGTTAATGCCAAAGAGAAAATTATCAGCTTGAGGTATCAGTAATGGCAATGGTAACTAATGCACAGCTACTAGATAATATGTATGCGCCTAGTGCCTATGTCAGTCACTTGCCAGATCTCACGATTCGTCAGAAAGCAATGTTGGATGCAGCAAAGAACTTGGGCATTCAATCTGGTTTATACTGGGCATCACAAGCAATTGATGATCAGGAGAATGCACTAAAAAATAAATTGAATATGATCTATAACTTTTCTAGTTTGATGCTTAATGATTATGTTGTGCCACCGGTCATCACGCAAGAAAATAATCTTGTCAATATTAGTGATAATGTGATTCGCTTTGGTAGTCAGCGTTATCGAATCATTAAAAATGCGTACTTTTCAACAGCGGCACCTAATTGGCGCACGTATCTTTATATGGATTACCCTAAACCGGATGTGCCTGATAAAAGTTTGTTGCCACAGACCAAAGAGGAGAAGAAGCAGTGGGATGATGCGGTTACTAAGGGCTGGCATTTAGGGATTCATCAGGCACGCGTGATATTCCAAAGTAATCTCAATCAATTGACGCAAGATTACGTGGGAATGGTATTGTTTCATCAATTATTATTGCAACATATGGTGAGCTTGCCTTATGTTCAAAAGCAAAACCATGGTATTACTGGGGATAAAAATAATCTGATTATCAATGATCATAGTTGGCAAATCAAAGCTGATCCGCAATTTGAAAAAGCCTTTAAATTATGGGCGCCTTTGATGAAAGCAAAGCAACAAAAAGCAACAAAATGAAAACACTAAATAACTGGAATTATGTATATTGCCCGTTCCCTGAGCGAAGTCGGGGGGGGTAAATCAAAGAGGCAAGGCAATGATGGCTTCGACTAACGCTCAGCCAACGGTATAAAGCGTACCCTGAGCGAAGTCGAAGGGTCGAAATCAACGAGGCAAGGCAATGATGGCTTCGACTAACGCTCAGCCAACGCTCAGCCAACGCTCAGCCAACGCTTATGCAAAACCATTGAATGACAGAGGTAACAAACCAATGCACGTATTGAAACTAGATGATCACTATCTCAATGAGCAACAGTTCAATCAGTTGCTATTGACATGTGCTGCAGCTGAGACTACTGATATCACGTTACAAACCAATACACCCATATTGGTTTTGCGACATAAGAAGCGCCTTTATCAAGGTATGCGTCAATTATCTGTGCAGGAAATAGAAGATATTGCGCAACTTATTTATGGTGCTAATGCCATTGCGCACTTGCATGCTGGCAATGATATTGATACCAATTATATCGTCAGATCAGCCGCTATGCGTTGGCGTGTCAATATGACCGTTTGTCAGCAACAGAGCCAGTTTGGTATTAGCATTTCATTGCGATTAATAAAAGACAAGATCCTGCCGCTTCAAGCACTAAATTTACAAGCTGAAGTTGTTGAGAAATTAATACATTTACAAGGCTTAACAATTATCTCAGGGGCAACAGGCAGTGGTAAAAGCACCTTGATTGCAAGTATTTTAAAAGCACAACAGGCGTTACCCTATGTCCATAAAATATTAACCTATGAATCACCGATCGAATATACTTTTGGTAGTCAGGCAGGTGAAGCAGTTGTCAGTCAAACGCAAATTCCTGATATCTTACCGGATTATCGTTATGCGGTATTTAATGCCATGCGTCGCTTTCCCGATGTGATTATGTTGGGTGAGACACGCGATTTTGAAACATTAAATGCCTTAATTGAAGCAGCATTAACAGGGCATGCTTGTATTACAACGGTACATGCCAATAATGCGGCTGATGTTTTTTATCGTATGTTGTTAATGGTGCCCGTGGCACAAAGGGAGGCGTACTATCGCCAGTTGATTAGTAGTCTATCTGTTATTGTTTGGCAAATGCTTATTCAGTTGATTGATGGCACGTTAGTGCCGATACAGCAGACAGTGATTTTTGATCATGCGTTGAGAGTTGCGTTGTTTGAGTTATCAATGCATGACGGCATCGGCTATCTACGTCAGCACCTTGATGCTAAAGCATCGCCTTTGGAGAAAATGATGGCTTATTATCAACGTGGAGAATTAACCCAAGAGGATTGGCACTATTATCAACAAAATTTTAAGGCGATTAAGGAAATTTAAAAATGGCAAATAACAATTATCATTGGCGCAATAGCGCATTAACGCCAAAGCTACTATTTATCAATGCCTATATGGCCTTGCCGTTATTGCTAATGGCTGTACATTTTTGTCAATGGACGATTGCCATTAGTGTTATATGTGGCGTATTTTTTTTGTTGTGTGAGCTCTTTAAGTATTCGCCAATCGGGCTTTGTTTAAAGTTCCGAAGTTTACTCGTTGGCAATAAAAAGGTAATTAGCAATGACGCATTTTAGAGGAGTCACCAAATCACAAGAAACGAATGCCGCATCGACGATTCGTGATACACGCTCATTAACAAAGCGACTCATAAGCTTTGTCTTAGAGCCAATCAATAGTGTTGCTATTATGCTTTGTTTACTGATGGTGATTTTAATTGTTCCTCAATTATTGATTGTGTTGATTTGGCTGCCGTTAATATTATCAATCGTTGTGTTAACGCAGTCACCTAAGTTACCCTTTAAACTGCCCATCGGTGCACGTTATAAAGATTATAATAATGCGCTTCCTGGACAGACAAAGCCAGGCAAAGCTAAGGGCATTTACTTTTTTGGTAATGAAAAGGAAAGTAATCATGAGCTTTGGTTTAGCAATGAGGATATGCGCACACATGCGCTTATTTTTGGCTCAACCGGAAGTGGTAAGACAGAAACACTCGTTTCACTGGCATACAATGCACTTGTTCAAGGTAGTGGCTTTATTTATGTCGATGGTAAGGGGGATAATGCACTGTATGCCAAGATTTATTCGATGGCACGCTATTTAGGGCGAGAAGATGATGTGTTGGTCATCAATTTTATGACGGGTGCTAAAGATATCAGTACATCAGAAAATAAAGAAGAAAAATTATCAAATACCTTAAACCCCTTTGCGATTGGTTCATCAGATATGCTGTCACAGTTAGTGGTCAGTATGATGTCCTCAGAGTCTTCAGGTGGTGGTGATGGAGATATGTGGAAAGGGCGTGCCATTTCATTTGTTGAAGCATTAATGCGCATGCTGGTGTATTTAAGAGATCAAGGTTATTTATTATTAGAAGCAAGTTTGATTAGACGTTATTTTGTATTAGACGTTGTCGAAAATTTTCTTTATAACAAACAACTGATTAATCACGAAGGTAAAAGTATTGTCTTTGAAGGCAATATCCCTTTAGCCGTGACAGATCCGATGCATAATTATTTGGCAACCTTACCGGGATATCAGGTAAAGAATGTCGGTGGACAATCGGACAAAACCTATGAGCAACATGGCTACATTACGATGCAGTTGACACGTGTTTTTGGTTCACTTGCTGATGTCTATGCACATATTATGAAGACAGAGCTTGCTGAGGTTGACTTTCAGGATGTGGTGTTAAATCGCCGTATTTTGGTGGTATTGTTACCAGCACTCGAGAAATCACCCGATGAATTAGCAAACTTGGGTAAATTAATTATTGCTTCACTCAAAGCGATGCTTGCCTCAGGTTTAGGGAATAAGATTGATGGGCACCGACGCGAAGTATTAGATGCCAAACCTTCTAATTCAGATACGCCATTTCTCTGTGTATTGGATGAATATGGTTATTATGCGGTTAAGGGGTTCGCTGTGGTACCAGCGCAAGCTCGATCATTGGGATTTTCAGTGATTTTTGCCGGTCAAGACTTACCAGCTTTTCAGAAAGCCTCAAAGGAAGAGGCCGCTTCCATTTGTGCCAATACCAACATTAAGATCTGTATGAAACTTGAGGATCCGCAAGAGACGTGGGAGTTTTTTAATAAGACTGCAGGAGAGGCTTATCTGACAGCGGTCAAAGAATTTAATATGGGAGATCAAGGTGATGCTTTAGGTTATAGAGATACGAGAACGGCAGCTGTTGAAAAGCGCAGTCGTGTTGATCTGATGGATTTGAAAGATCAACGAGAAGGCGATGCCCATATTTTCTTTAGATCACAGATTATTCGTAGTCGCATGTTTTATGCTAACCCCAAACAAACCGATGAGATTAAAGTCAATCGATTTATTAAAGTACCCCCTTTAACGCAAGATAAAATCCAGCAGCTAAAAGCTATATTAAGCTACTCTCCTTCGATGGATAATGACATCACTCTCCGCCATGAGCTAGGCGATTCACTCAAAGAGCTGTTTCATAAAATGACAGAAGATCAGGAAATAGATCAAAAGGCATTGGTGCAGCAAAGTCATGATTCATTGGCGCAAAATGAACAGTTATTAGTTGATAATATGGCACAACTATTGACTGAGCTACAAAAGAGTGCAACGTTTATTAATGCGCATGGACAACATGAGGTTAATGATACTTTATATCGCAATATCCCATTAAGTAGACGTTTAGATAGTGCGTATTATGATGTGTTGCATGCTGATTTTAACGATGCGCCCGTTTCGGCAGAAAAGATTATGCGTATGACGCATTACTTTGCTTTGCAACAGGGTATTCATCCAACGAAAATTAGTGCTATTCAAAAACGCCTGCTAGGTCAGCTAACACAGGTTACCGCTTTGAAATATAGCCCATGTCAATCGATGGATGAAGTGTATGAAAAATTATCGCAAATTACTAAAGTTTATGGAGTGGGTCGACGATGAGTGTTTGCAATATATTATGTCAGTATTTTATGACGTATCATTCAGATATTACTTTTTGCTATAAAGACAATGGTTATACGCTTGATGAGGTATTGGCAACAGATGGCTTTTTGCCACGAATGATTCACTGTGTTGAGGGAAATTATAAATATGTGTTTAATCGAAAACCTGCAGTGAATTTCGTACGCAAAGAAGATGCCTTATGCTCAGAGGAAGTGTTGTTTGCGGAGGATGAAGCGCAAAATCTGATTTTAGTAATGTATTTAATTGATCTGGTTGAGCGTTGGATTGATGATGAGAAAATTTGTCAGAATAAAAAACTTAACCTTGATTTGGTTTAATGTGTCAAAATGACGCAATTACAGCCTGTTAAACAGGAGTTGTCGTAGAGTAAAATGTAAGAAGAATAAGTAAAAAATTAAGGATTTAGTTTGAATGATTATAAAACAAAATGCAAATAAAAATAAACAATCTGGCAAAGAGATAAACAGGTCTGTTGAAACTCAAGCGTCACAATCTTTTTTATTAGGTCATGGGGAAATAAAGGAAGATAAAAGCTTTGAGTTACCTGGCAATGTTTATGTTGTGTTTTACTCTCCATTAAACGTTGGTATCACAGCTTCATACAAGCATTTGATATCTAACGAAATTAGGGATTATGGGGATAAAAAATTCACATTTGAAGGATTTAAAGAATTTAGGAACTCTTTATATTCAAAATTAGTTTTAGGTGGGGCAATAGGTTATACAAAAATTACCCCTGCTTATCTATCGGATCTATCGGATAATAAAGGTATAAATCTTGTTACTTTAAGTGAACCAGGAAGTGTAATTCCTGAGCACTTTTTAGGCTATATTAACGGTTTTCATTCTGACATGTATGAGGGACAATACCAAGGGTTAATAGAAAACTTTAGGAAGGTAGGGAAAACGATGTGTAGATTTAGCGCTAGTTATCAGTCCTATCAAAGATTGTCTGAATTATGCCACAACGCGCCTAAGAACGAAGTAACCGTTTATCATTGGTTAGCCTGTCGAACCATTAATAATCAGAAGAAAGAGTGTATTAATTATCCACCTTTGTCCGTTACAACATTTCTAGAAAACAAACAAGATCTTGCAAAATATCAAGAAAATATAAAAAATCTTGGTGCAGAACATCTGAAAAATAAACAGTCGCTTGTTATAGAATATCTAGAACGTCAATGCAAGGATGTTACAGAAAAGCTAAAACATAATCAAATTCCAGATCAACTAAAACGTAAACGAACTCCAGATCAACCAAAAGTTATGGAGAACTATACTCAAAATAATTCCTCTAATAAAATGCCAAGGATGCGTTAGAAAATTATTGATAACTTGCAAAGCTTATAGTCGGTGGTTATAAGTATAAAAATGGTTATATTGCAGTTTAAATATTTTTGTCTATGCTTTATTTATGGAGATATCGTGCAGTAGAGTGGATCATGCAGGATAAGAAGATCTTAGTGATAGACGACAATGTAAAGCTTAATAAGCTCATTAGCAATTTTTTAGCTGATAATGGTTTTACTGTTCGCTCAGCACATGATGGTGAAGAAGGAATTTTTTTTGCTAAGAGCTTTGCCCCTGATTTGATTATCTTAGATGTTGAAATGCCTGATTTGTCAGGCTATGAAGTTTGTCAGTTGTTGCGAGCAGACTATCAAGGCGTGATTTTATTCTTAACGTGTCATACTGATCCTGACGATGAGTTAAAGGGCTTGAGACTAGGCGCTGATGACTATCTTAAAAAACCGGTATCACCCGAGGCTTTACTGTTGCGTGTTAACAAGATATTAACATCGCGGACTGTTAATGATGTTGTTCCTGATGTGTTAAGCTATGGGACATTAGCGGTTGATGTGAAAAACTATGAAGTGCGCTATAAAGATAAGCCAGTTGAGTTAACGAGCAAAGAGTTTGAATTAATGAAAATTTTTGCGCTTAATCCTGATAGGTTGTTAAAGCGAGAGTATCTTTATTTGATGATTAAAGGTGTTGGGTATGATGGTGTTGATCGGTTTATTGATGTGATGGTGTCAAAGTTACGCCAGCATTTGGAGGATGACGCCAAAAATCCGACCAAAATTAAAACAATTTGGGGTAAAGGGTATATTTTTTGTCAAGGTGCTTGGGAATGAGTATGCTTAAATTTATTGCGCGTCAGTTATTAATCTATCTGTCTGTGCTAGTGATATTGACCATTTTTGTTGTTTCATCGAGTACTTATATTGGTTTTAAAGTCAACCAGCAAAATGCAGAAATGAATGCTGCTGGTGTTTTCAGAGCTTTGGAAGCTCGGTTTCAGAACGAGCCAGAAAGTAAGTGGTCTTTTATTATTGATAAACTAAAAAGCCTGCATACAAGACCATTACATTTACTTCATTTTGATCAGTTACCAGAAGATATACGTTCACAAAAAGAAGCGTTATACGCCGGTGAGATGCTTTTTGATTATAATAATCATGACTACACAAGTAACTTTGATATGTTTAAGCCAAGCATGATTTATCAACGGGTTTTAAAGAGTGATTTGTTTTTTGCACTGCAAAAACGTGCGCCTGAAATCATAGAGTATCAGAAGAATAATGCGTGGATTCATCAATTGGCTTATAGTAAATTTAAAAACACACCAGAGTCTCAGTGGAGTTCAGTGATTCAATATATAGAGAATGTCTATCAAGTTGGTGTTGAGGTGAAAAATTTATCAACTTATACACAACAAGAGCAGCAAGACATTAAAAAGTGGGGTTATTTCCCGACACAACCCTTTCATGGTGTTGAAGGGTATATTCAATTCTTATCACCAAATCCGAATAAAGTCATTATTATTGGCCCTTATCGAGATAATTGGGTTAAGCTGCACCCACACATTTATGCGTTAATCATTGATGCTATTTTATTGGTGTTTTTGACACTTATTATTTCCTACCCACTTTATCGGGATTTGATTAAATTAAAGTCTTTAGCACAGAATTATGGCAATAATGCATTTGATAAGGACATCCAACTATCGACTAAATCGGTATTATGGTCGGTTTATCAGACGCTTAAGGATATGGGAAACAGCATTCAATCGCTGATAAAACGACAAACGACTTTTGCTAATATGGTCGCACATGAGATTAAAACGCCATTAGCGCAAGTCCATTTCACCTTACGGTTGTTAGAAAGCGCTAAAACAAACGAAGCGCGCGCAAAGCATATCTTATCAATCAAAGAAGATATTATACAAATAGATCATTTGATTAATCAGCAGCTAGATTATTCAAAATATAGTTATGTAAAATTACCATTGAATTTAGATAAAGTATTACTTCCGACAATGGTTGAAAAAATCGTTACAATTCATCGTACTACTTATCCAGATAAAGCATGGCACTTTACTTGTGATCATCCGAATATAATGGTTTTGTTAGATAAATTTGCAATACAAAAAGTATTAAATAATCTACTGATTAATGCCTATAAATATGGCGGTGATATAATCAATGTATCGATTAGCATTTTTGATAACGATGCGGTGATTAAAATTACAGATAATGGTGAGGGATTTTTGTTTGATCTTGAGGATGTCTTAAATCAGCCATTTAATTCACAATCAAAACAAAGTAGCGGACTCGGGTTAGCAATTGTCTGGCGTATTGTTGAAGCGCATCATGGGCGTATAACACTTGATAATACGTCTGGCGCGGTGACATTTGAAATCACATTGCCAATAGTATAATACTCCCCATATTTTAGACCATAGTTAGAGACACAAAAAAGGTCTCAAAAAATGCTAATGTGCTTGGCGTTATGCGTTTAAATCTTGATTGTGATTATGATCGTTTGCAAGGCTGTAGTTTTGATAAAGGTTTTTACTCGGCGGTGAATCTTGCAGAGGCTAAAAAGCTTATTGATAAGGTTGTTATGCCCAAAAAAGGCAAGTTAAACCAGTTAGAAAAGATTCAAGAAAGCGATCCTAAATTTGTCAAAACCAGACATCAGCATTCAGCCGTTGAGTCAGCAATCAACTGTTTGGAGCAACATGGACTTGATCGCTGCCCAGATAAGGGCAAAGAAGGTTTTTATTGTTATGTGGCTTTGGCTGTTTTATCTTGCAATGTTCAACGCATTGGTGAAATTGTGCAGAAAAAACGACGCAAGCAAGAAGCCAGAAAAAAGCGGAAGTTAAGTCAAGCTGCTTAACACATAAATCATTTAACTTAGGGACAAAAAATCACGCAAGCAAGATCTTGGGGATCAAGTATAAATTGAGTTCACTGCCGCATAGGCAGCTTAGAAATAAAGTGGGGGTAAAAATGGAAATAATTGAATTGTTCACAGTTGTGCAAAAATGGGTTGTGAATATTTATACCGCCCATAAACCATTTTACAGCATTTTTGTCATTGAATTTTGCGCCCTTTTGGGTGATGCAATTTTGCCAATAGTCCCAGCTATTGCCTGCAGTTCCATCACCCAAAAACATCAAAAACTTCTTCGACATCTAACACCGCAAAATGATTTACGAGCGGTATAACACTTCTAGTGTTTAAGCGTTTTCATCGGTAGCACAAAACCATAAGCAATTGGTTTGAATTTGCTGATAAATAAATTAGCCGATTTGGCATTAATGGTTTTATCTTTTGGGTTATCGATGCTTTCAGCGATTTCTTTTTCAAGTTTTTTTACCTTCATCATGATGTCACCTCTAAAAGTTGATTGAGTCATTGTTTAAAGTAGATTAAAATTTATTCTTTTGCCATTAATTTAAGAAGAATGTAGTAAAAATAGTATGAGCTGATGCACAATGCGTATAAATAGTGCTGTCAATCTTCTAGTCAAATGTAATACACTAACGCCTAGGAGTAATGATTAACCTTGTGGTTATCACCAAGCATATGAAGAAGATTAAAGTCATGTTTGTCTGTATGGGCAATATTTGTCGCTCACCAACGGCGCATGGTGTTTTCCGTCAATTGGTTGCTGAAGGGCATTTACAGTCACATTTTGAGATTGAGTCATCTGGCACACACTCTAATCAGTGGCACAAAGGTGATGCCTCTGACCCAAGAACGGTAGCAACAGCGTTGAAATATGGTTGTGATATTCGTGACCTACGTTCAAGGCAGTTAGTGGCAGAAGATTTTAAGCACTATGATTATCTGATTGCCATGGATGATAAAAACCTTAAAGATATGCAGATGATTGCGCCAAATAGCAACATGCAAAAGGTGACAAAATTACTGCAATATGCGCCTACTTTGGCAATAAATAATGTGCCTGATCCATACTATAATGATGGATTTGACCAAGTGTATTTGATGATTGACACGGCATGCAGAAATTTACTAGAAGTGTTAAAAGGTGAATTAAAGGTAAAGTAGGGGCATATTGCATATGCCCTTATTATTAAGCATGAATTATGTAGCAATAGATAGAAGATATTTTTATGAGTGATAAAAGAATCAAAAAAGTAAAAGATGTAAAAGATGTACAAGGTGTAAACGACGTGAAAGAGACACCTGAACTAAGACAATCACAGATAGTGGAAGCTAAGCCAAATGATACACCATCAATAAAGCCGATGAATTATCGTCAAGCAACATATGTAATGGGGGCTGCGTTAGTTGAGCAGCTTCCTGCCGACTATGGCATTGAAGTGGCGTTTGCGGGGCGTTCTAATGCGGGTAAATCCAGTGCCTTAAATGCATTAACCGAGCAGACCAAGTTAGCACGTGTCAGTAAAACACCTGGGCGGACGCAACTGATCAATTTATTTGAGTTGGAAGAACATAAGCGTTTGGTTGATTTACCTGGTTATGGTTATGCCAAAGTGTCGGAAAAGATCAAAGCAAGTTGGCAGAAAACACTAGAGATGTATCTGACAACCAGAGCCTGTTTAAAGGGGATCGTGTTGCTCGTAGATTCTCGTCATCCCATTAAAAGCTTTGATTGTATGATGATTGAAGCCGCAGTGCAGAATGATTTGAATTTGCATGTTTTATTAACCAAGGCGGATAAGCTCAATAATTCAGAAAGAGCCAAAGCGGAACGCTTATTGAGAGACTATTTAAAGCAAGTGCGCGCACCTGATAATATTAGTTTTCAATTGTTTTCGGCGCAAAGCAAAATGGGATTGGATAAGTTAAAACATAAGCTTGATCAATGGTATAATCTGCCATTTGTTGATTTGGAAAGTATCTAGCGGCTAAATCTTAAGAGGGGGAAGATTGTGCAAAGGCATGAAGATCAATGTGTATTACGCTTAGAAAATATCCATAAAAGTTTTCCAGGGACTAAAGCATTAGACGGTGTCAGCTTAACAGCATATCGTGGCAAAGTAATGGGGCTTTTGGGTGAGAATGGTGCTGGTAAATCAACGTTAATGAAAGTGTTAAATGGTATTTACCAAAAATATGAAGGTGATATTTATTGTTTTGGTGAAAAGGTTGAATTTGATGGTATTGCCAAAGCGCAAGCAGCAGGCATTGCTATGGTGCATCAAGAGCCGCATATATTGCCAGATCTGACGATTGCTGAGAATGTTCTCTTGGGTCGCGAGATTATGCGCAATCGCTTAAGTATCGATTGGAAGGCAACTTATCAAAAAGTTGATCAAATACTCGCTAGGTTGCACATGCAACAAAAGGCAGCAAGCTTGGCAAATAATTTAAGTATTGGCGATCAAAAGCTTCTGGAGCTTGCTAAAGCTTTATCATTAGATGCGCAAATCATTGTCATGGATGAACCTACAGACGCCTTAACCGAGAAAGAAGTCAGACGCTTGTTTGAAATCATTAAAAAGCTTTGTGAACAAGGCAAATGTATTATTTATATCTCGCATCGCATGGAAGAAATTTTTGAGATTTGTGATGATATTACGATTATGCGTGATGGTCAGTTTATTATTGAGCGTAAAACAGATGCATTAACGCATGAACAAATCATTGAGAAAATGGTTGGTCGTAAGATGACGGCATTCTCATCAACAGAGCACACTCAGATCTCAGAGCAGCCGATGCAGCAATTATTTAAAGCAGAAAATATTAGTAATGACAAAATCAAGCCAGCAAGTCTCGTTATTCATCAAGGTGAAGTGCTTGGTGTATATGGGTTAATTGGTGCCGGACGAACGGAGCTTGCGCGCAGCATTTATGGTTGTTATCCGATTAAAGAGGGACAAATGACATTGGCAGGTGAGGTGATTCGTGTAAACAATCCAACGCAAGCTTTGGCTTATGGAATTGTTTATATCTCAGAAGATCGCAAGGTTGATGGACTTGTCTTGGGTGCTAGTGTTAAAGAGAATATGACGCTAGCATCACTTAAAAACCTTGCAAATGCATTGGGGCATATTAACCGATCACAAGAAAAAGAAGTGGTTTCTAAGTATATAGATCAACTTAAAATTAAAACACCTAATCAACAGCAGCTGGTCAGTAATCTAAGCGGTGGTAATCAACAGAAAATTGCGATTGCTAAGGGCTTATTATGTCAACCTAAGCTGTTAATTTTAGATGAGCCAACGCGCGGAATTGATGTGGCAGCAAAACGCGAGATATATCGCTTGATTCATACACTTAAAGCACAGGGTTTGGCGATTTTATTTATTTCCTCAGAAATGCCTGAGGTGATTGGCTTGAGTGATCGCATGTTGGTGATGCGTGAAGGTGAGATAAAGGGTGAGCTGATGTCAGATGATATCTCGCAAGAAGCGGTAATGAAATTGGCAATTGCTTAAATGATTTAAGGGGTGAGTAATGCTAAAAAATAGCGTGATGAATAAGGTTAATAAACAATTTTTAATTGAGCATAAAGCAGCATTGGCGCTTGTTGTTATGATTGTCGTGATGTCATGTTTGAATCAGTACTTTCTGACGTGGAATAATATCTTAGTGATTTTGCAACAAACATCTGTTAATGCCGTGATTGCAGTGGGTATGACTTTTGTTATTTTAACCAAAGGCATTGATCTGTCCGTTGGATCTGTATTAGCACTTTGTGGTGTGATTTGTGCGTTTTTATTGCAGTGGATGGTGCCGATTTATTTGGTGATTCCGTTGACGATTTTAGCCGGTGTTATCTTTGGCGGTGTCAGTGGTACGATTGTAACCAAAGGTGCGGTGCAACCATTTATTGCGACATTGATTACCATGACCTTGTTTCGTGGATTAACGATGGTGTTGAGTGATGGTTATCCGGTGGCAACAAGCTCTGACGCTTTTGCTTTTATAGGTACAGGGAGTTTGTTGGGCATTCCTTTTCCTGTATACATTATGGCAGTGGTTTTTGCGGTGTCTTTTTATGTATTGAAATATACGCGTTTTGGGCGATATGTCTATGCCACAGGTGGCAATGAAGAGGCAACAAAGCTTGCCGGTATTCGTGTTAATCGTATTAAATTTGCTGTTTATGCCATTTCAGGCGCTTTATCAGCAATCGCGGCAATGATTATTACATCACGGCTTTCATCAGCACAACCTACAGCAGGTACAGGTTACGAGCTTGATGCAATTGCTGCAGTAGTTTTAGGCGGGACGAGCCTTTTTGGTGGTAAAGGTAAAATTATGGGCACATTGATGGGTGCGCTTATTATCGGTTTATTAAGTAACGCGCTTAACTTAATGGACGTTTCCTCGTATTATCAGATGATCGTCAAGGCGCTGGTCATATTGATTGCGGTATTATTTGATTTTAAAGTGAAAACCTAGTGTAACTAACCTCATGGAGAAGAAATTAAAATGAAAATGCGTATTTTTAAAGTAATTACAGCGATTGTTGGTGTTGTCGCAATGCTGGTAGTGGCAGGCTGTGGTAGCTCAAATGATAATGATAAAACGGTTGGGTTTGTGGTATCAACTTTAGATAATCCGTTTTTCGTTAGCATGAAAAACGGGGCTGAAGAAACCGCCAAAGCAGAAGGGTATAAAGTTGTTACGCTTGACTCACGTAATGATCCGGCAAGAGAATTATCTAATGTTCAAGACTTGATCACAAAAAACATTAAAGTGATTATTATCAATCCAACCGATTCACAAGCCGTTTCTAATGCGGTGAAATATGCCAATAAACATGGTGTTGAAATCATTACTTTAGATCGCACAGCTGATTTAGGCAAGGTATTATCACATATTGAATCAAATAATGTGGCGGGTGGTAAAATGGCAGCGCAATATATGATTGATCGCTTGAATAACAACGGCAAAATTATTGAGCTTCAAGGGATCCCAGGTGCTTCAGCGTCTAAAGAGCGTGGTCAAGGTTTTGATACTAAAATGGCAACATCAGATATCAAAATTGTAGCTAAACAGCCAGCGAATTTTGATCGCACACAAGGCTTGAATGTCACGCAAAACTTATTGCAATCTAACCCTGATATTAATGGTGTTTTTGCGCAAAATGATGAAATGGCATTAGGAGCAATGCGTGCGATTGAAGATGCAGGCAAAAAGCATATTATCCTTATAGGCTTTGATGGCACAAAAGAGGGTATCAATGCAGTTAAAGCCGGTAAAATGGCTGCAACTATTGCTCAACAACCGTATTTAATGGGTGAGCTTGGTGTTGAAGCGGCGATTAAATTCTTGCGTGGCGAAAAAGTTAATCCGCACATTGTTGTTCCTTTGAGATTGGTGACTCAATCTAACGCTTAATCTGCTAGGCATTTAGAGTAAATATTGGTATCCTTATGCCAGTTTTTAGGAATGGAATAAACAAATTAAAGGTAAAACAATGAACGCAAAAATTAGTAATGTTGTTGCAAGACAAATTTTAGACTCTCGCGGTAATCCAACCATTGAAGCCGATGTTATCTTAGAATCAGGTGCTTTTGGCCGCGCGGCTGCACCTTCAGGTGCGTCAACGGGTACGAGAGAAGCACTGGAATTACGCGATGGTGATAAGAAGAACTATCTTGGTAAAAGCGTGCAAAAAGCAGTGAATAATGTCAATAAATCGATTAAAAAAGCGGTTGTTGGCTTAGATGCTTTAGATCAACGTTTGATTGATCAGACGATGATTGATCTTGATGGTACCGAGAATAAAGAAAAATTAGGTGCTAATGCGATTCTAGCAGTATCTTTAGCATCTGCAAAAGCGGCAGCTTCTCACCTTAGAAAGCCTTTTTATCGTTATTTGATGAACTCTAAAGAGTATATTATGCCGGTGCCGATGATGAATGTCATTAATGGTGGTGAGCATGCTGATAATAATGTCGATATGCAAGAGTTTATGATTATGCCGGTTGGCTTTGATAAATTTTCTGATGCACTTCGTTGTGGTGCTGAAATTTTCCACACCTTGAAAAAAGTGCTAGCAAATGAGGGCTTTAGCGTTGCCGGTGTAGGGGACGAGGGAGGATACGCTCCTAATTTACCATCAAATGCTGTGGCGATTGAAATGATTTTAAAAGCAATTGAAGAGGCGGGTTACAAAGCCGGTGAAGAGGTTTATATCGCACTAGATCTAGCCAGTAGTGAATTTTACAAAGAGGGCAAATATGTATTGGCATCTGAGAATAAATCACTAAGCTCAGCAGAGTTTGTTGATTATCTAGAAGATTGGGTTAATCGCTATCCGATTATTTCTATTGAAGATGGCATGGCTGAGAATGACTGGGATGGCTGGAAGTTGTTAACTGAGCGTTTAGGCAAAAAAGTACAATTGGTTGGCGATGATTTATTTGTGACTAACAGCAAAATATTGCGTGAGGGAATTGACAAGGGCGTTGCTAATTCGATCTTAGTTAAACTCAATCAAATCGGTACATTAAGTGAGACATTTGAAGCCATGGCAATGGCAGCAGAGGCTGGATACACTTGTGTTATTTCGCATCGTTCAGGTGAGACATCTGATACAACGATTGCTGATTTAGCCGTGGCAACGGGTGCAGGACAAATCAAAACAGGTTCACTATGCCGCTCAGATCGTGTTTCTAAATACAATCAGTTATTACGTATTGAGGAAGATTTGGCAGATAACGCAATTTATCCGGGACTTAAGACATTTAATTTTAGTGACGATGTTGGTGCTGATGAAACGGCTCGTGAGCAAAGTGCCCAAGCAGATGTGGTTACAGAAACAGAGGCTGCACAAACAAATACAGTTGTTGAAGAGACGATAGTCATTGTTGAAGATCAAAAAAATCATACCACCGAGGTTAAGGAACACATCGTTGAAAAAACGGAAGTTTTAGTAGATGATGCACAGGTTAAAGAGGACAAAGAAATTAAAAAAGCTGAGTCGGTTGATAGTGGTACGGAAGCAGAAGTCGAGCCAAAAGCATAAGCAAATATCAAAAACCAAAAAAAAAATAAAAGTATAATGATCTCACGCTACACCCTGTTTATTACCGTACTATTTATTGGCATTATTGCCTTGCAATACGATTTTTGGTGGAGCAAAACAGGTTTTTTTGCCACGCATGAGCTGGAGGAACAGGTAAGTGTCAAGCAGCAAAAAAATAATGAACTTCTAGCGCGTAATATGCATTGGTATGCAGAGATTGTCTCTTTGCGTCAAAATGACTCAGTACTTGAAGGCATGGCACGCGTTAATCTTGGTTTTATAAAAAATGGTGAGGTTTTCTATCAAATCGTCACACCGCAGGATAAAAGAGTTTCATTGCAGGAAGATAATTAATGAAAAGAATTCTGGTGATTCCGGCAAGCGGGGTTGGTAGCCGCATGAATCAAGATATTCCTAAACAATATATCAAATTGGATAATGGGTTGACGATTCTTGATACGACAATTTCACGCCTGTTAAGTGAGCCTTTTTTTGATTTGGTTGTGGTGGCACTTAATTCAAAAGACCGTTACTGGAAAAACTCAATTCATATCAGTAATGCACGCATTAAGATATGCGCTGGTGGCAAAGAACGCAGTGATAGTGTGCGTAATGCTTTGATGGCATTAAAAAATGTAGCCAGTGATAACGATTGGGTTTTTGTGCATGATGCAGCAAGGCCTTGTGTGCGTTTAGATGATGTTAGAAGGCTTTATGCAGCTATTCGTGTCGAAAATGCCATAGGTGGCATTTTAGCAACGGCAGCCTGTGATACCGTTAAAGCAATAGATGAGGCGTTTAATATCGTAAAAACGCTCGATAGAACAAAGATTTATCTTGCGCAAACGCCGCAGGTGTTTTGTTATCGCACTTTATTGATGGGATATTATTTTTGCTTGCACAATAATATCGCTGTAACTGATGAAGCATCAGCCGTTGAAGCGCTTGATCATCAGCCTATTCTTATTGATGGCGATAAGCGTAATATTAAAGTCACTACATCAGAAGATCTGGTGCTTGCCAATTATTTTTTGTCGACACTGAGTTGAGTTGAATTATTTTCAATATGCATAGCTCTCTGAGGGAAAGGAATTTCAATATGATGTTCATCAAAACAAAGTTTTGTTTGCTCGGTTAACGCCCACTTTGTTTCGAGGAAGTCAGCACGCTTTGTCCAATAGCGAACCAACAGATTCACGCTACTATCAGCCAATTCATCAACGCGTATAATAGGTGCCTTGCCTTCTTCTTTAATAATGTTCTCATTATTGTTTACAAGTGCTTGTAGTAATGACTTTGCTTGTTGTAAATCGCTGCTGTAACCAATACCAATAATAAAATCATTGCGTCTGAATTCGTTGTTAGAAAAATTAGTAATAATACGTGAGGTTACTAAGCTATTAGGTACTTTAACTTGACGCCCATCACTGGTACGCAGTGTGCAAAAGACAAAATTGATTTCTTCAACCGTGCCAGAGGTGCCACCCATGTCGACAAACTCCCCAATTTTAAACGGGCGTGTCGAGACAATCATAATCCCTGAAACAATGATATTAGCAGAAGTTCTAAGTGACATACCAATACCAACAATAAGGGCGGTAATCGCGGCAGTCACTGGGGTAGTGGATATGCCCATTTCACTTAGTGCGATTAAAATGACAAAAATAACCAAAAAGATATGTAATATCTGCATTAAAAACATCGTTACCGCTTTATCTAGCTTGGTTTTAAACAGTAACTTTTGTGTGGTTGAACGAATAATTCGGGCAACAATAAGACCAATAATAAGAATGATTAAAGCAAGAACGATGCTTGGTAGGTGTTCTAAGATAAGGGTTATAATCCATTGAAAGTATTGGTTAATATTCTGTGTGTAAAACTCCATTAATTATGTCCTTTATATAAAGATTAATTGATGAAGTTAAAGTTACAGAAATTAGTAAATAGTGCAAGTAGAAATATAAATTAATGGCACTACCTTAAGAATTAGCTTATAAATATAGGCTTGCAACGAACTTAAACCTATCATCCCTGACAAAAATGGATTGCCGCGCATCCATGCTCGCAATGACACCTTCTGACTCGTCATCCTGAGCTAGGATGGCGTGAGGATCCAATGCGAAGCTGCCATGGATGGTTAGTGATCCTGCTAAAGGTAGTGCCATTAAAATATAAATAAGTATAAAAGTAAATAGATGCTTAGTTAACTACTTCATTGATTTGATGGTCACTGGTGATATCTTTTTTATCATGAATGTATTTATTCAAAATGGGGCGTGATAGCCACATGATTGCGGCAATAATCAAGGTAACAATACCGATTTGTGCAAATACACCAGTGTATACATGAAGACTTTCTAGTGTGCTTAAGGTCACGCCAGTCGGTGGCGAGGTCATGTTCCCTACAAAGGCACCTAGAGGGCCCGCAAGCATTGAGGTTAAGAACCAAATGCCCATAACAAAACCAGACATAGCGCGTGGGCAAAGCTCAGCAACCATGGCAACACCTAAGCCAGAAACTAATAACTCACCCGTAGATTGTAAAGTATAAGTCAACACCATCCACCAAGGTGAAGCAAGACCGGTTTCAGCTGCGGTAAAGCGTGGCAAGTAAAGCACTAAAAAGGCAAGCCCACACAAAGTCATACCAAAGCAAAACTTAGTGACATGTGTGCCAGGTAGTTTTCGATAAATTACAGCCAGAATAGGTGATGCAATGATGATCACTAATGGGTTTAATACCTGATAAGAAGCTGCAGGAATAGTCCAACCAAAGAAATTATTATCAATGTTATGAACGGCAAAGAATGTGAGTGAAGTTGGCATCTGGTTATAAAGGACAAAGAAGACAATTCCTTCAAGAATTAATAAAAATGCAATAAGCATGCGAATGCGATCAGAGCCTTTTAAGCTCAATGCCGTTTTTAAGAAATATAAAAAACCGCCGGCAACTACAATGTAAACGATTGTATAGCAGACAGTGGTATGAGGAAGTAGTTTACCAAACACAATAACAGCAACAATTGAGGCAACAATAATGGTGATCAAGCGACCAAAAATCATTGGCTTTGCGCCTGCTTCAGTTGATATAGAGCCTAAAACTTTATAAAACACAAAGTAATTTAAAAGACCAAGTAATAAACCAAAAGCACTAATCCAAAACGCAGCTTCCCAACCATAGGCTTGTGCTGCAATTGGGGCAATAAGCATAGAAACGAAAGAGCCTAAATTAATTGCCATATAGTATAAGGTCATCGCGCCATCTAAGGCTGGATCGCCTTTTTCATATAGCTTTGAGATAAGTGAAGATGGATTTGCTTTGAATAGTGCATTACCGACGATAATCCCACCAAGCGCATAAAAAATAGTGCCTTTAGTCGACATTGCTAATGCTAAATATGAAATAAATAAAACAATCGCACCAAGAGCAACTGTGCGTTTTGCGCCTAAGTATTTATCACCAACGTAACCACCCACCCAAACAAAGCCATAAACAAAAGCGGAGAAAGAACCAAAAGTATAAATACTTAACTCTTGGCTAAAGCCTAAGTGACTGACAAAGTAAAGTGCTAAAATGGCTTGGGTTGCGTAATAACCAAAACGTTCCCATAATTCAATTCCCCAGATCACCCAAAATGGTTTAGGCAGACCTCTAGAGGCAATAACCTCATTTGACATGTAGTTTCTCCCGTATTTTTGATAACATTTAGAGTCAGAAGTTATATAAAACGCTAATAAAATTGCCATGCATAACAACTAATCATGATGCATAGTAATTCTCTAGGTTATATGTTTTGACCTTCTTCCGCTCTGGAGTTATTTATAAATCCTTTTATCATTAAAAGCAACCGAAAATAAGTAAACGACTGTAAATTTACTTCAATTTGTGGTTGATTGATGGCTTTGATACATTTTGTATGATAACTCTTAGTGTTGCTGTTGCGTTTTTATGTAATTGTATTACGAAAGATGCTGTGAGCGCTGATATTAGATGACAACATTTCAACCCACTTTAAATCTATCATCCCTGATAAAATGGATTGCCACGCATCCATGCTCGCAATGACACCCTGTGACTCGTCATCCTGAGCCAGGAGGGCGTGAGGATCCAATGCGAAGCTGCCATGGATGGTTAGGGATTTTCCAAGGTCATGCCATTAGTTGCCAAAATAAATTAATTTGCCCAAGTATCTCTAAGGTTAACAATTTGATTAAAGACAATATTGTTAGCGCTATGTTCAATTTGATCAGCACAAAAATAGCCTAAACGGTTGAACTGAAAACGTATTTCGGCTTCAGCTTGTGCTAATGAGGCTTCAAGCTTGGCATCGTTGATAACCACTAAAGAGTGGGGGTTTAAGCCTTGCTCTAAATTGTCTAAGGCGGCGGGGCTTTCACAGTTGAATAGGCGGTCATATTGTCTGATTTCGGCATTGATGCAATTATTAGCATCCACCCAATGGAGCATCCCTTGTGGTTTGATACCATCGTTTGGTTTTTTACCACCTAGCGTTTCTGGTAAATAGCGACATTTTAACTTAGTGATGTGACCTGAGTCATCTTTTTCAAGATCATAGCATTCGATCACATATGCGTTTAATAAACGCGCACGTCCATTTAAAGAGAGCTTTTTATGACCCTTTTCTAACTGTTCTATGAAGTCATCTTGTTCAATATAAATATGCTTTGAAATAGTAATATCTCTGCGTCCAAAATCCGGGTTCTGTGGGTGATTTGGTACATTGAGTACTTCGTTGTTTAGGTCATCGATCTCAACTAATAACGGCCTCAACACGGCATTGCGACGCTCAGCCGTTTTGTTTAGATCATTGCGAATGACCTCTTCAAATAAGCCGTAATCAGTAATCGAATCTTGTTTTGAAATACCTACAAGATCAATCAAACGACGAATGGCAGCAGGTGTCACACCGCGACGGCGTAATCCGCGAATGGTAGGCATTCTCGGGTCATCCCAGCCAGAAACAAGCTTATGCTCAACAAGATATTTTAATTTGCGTTTGCTGGTGATGGTGTAGTTTAAATTCAAGCGTGAGAACTCAATTTGCTGTGGTTTATTCTCAAATCCACACTTTTCAACAACCCAGTCATACAGTGGACGGTGATCTTGAAACTCAAGGGTACACAGTGAGTGAGTGATTTTCTCAATAGCATCAGAGGCAGCATGCGCGAAATCATACATAGGATAAATACGCCAAAGCTCGCCAGTATGTGGGTGCGTTACTTTCTTAATGCGATAAAGTGCAGGATCACGCATATTGATGTTGCCGGCACTCATGTCAATTTTAGCACGTAATGTACAAGTGCCTTCATCAAAGAGACCTTGACGCATTTGTTCAAACTTTTGTAAATTTTCTTCAACATTACGTTGGCGATATGGACTATCTTTACCCGTTTCAGTTAGGGTACCCCGGTGAGCGCGCACCTCTTCGACCGTTAAATCACAAACATAAGCATTACCATCTTTAATTAGCTTAACTGCTAGCGCGTAAAGTGTTTCAAAATAGTCAGAGGCATAGAAAAGATAATCTCCCCAATCAAAGCCAAGCCATTTGACATCTTCTTTGATTGCCGCAACAAATTCTGCTTCTTCATTAGCGGGGTTAGTATCATCAAATCGTAAGTGGCAAGGTCCTCTTTGGTAATCTTGTGCCAAACCAAAGTTAAGACAAATCGATTTGGCATGTCCAATATGTAAGTAGCCATTGGGTTCTGGTGGGAAGCGTGTGATTACCTTGCCATGCGTTTTATTGTCAGCAAGATCTGTATCAATAATATTACGTATAAAATTGGTCTTGTGTGCAGTTTCAGACATTATTTACTCGAGTTTATTTTTAGTTAACCGCGCTATTGTAAAGTGCTTTATCAGTGAGCTCAATAGCAAGCTTAGTAAAGCGAATAAAATTTTGATAAAGTTGGTTAGAGTGGGTTGTTCATTTATCTTTGGCATATTATTATATTTATGTACAAAACAATGGAGAATTTACAAAAATGCTACTTGATCAGTTGAAAAAATGCGGAATTAATGAAACAAAAGAAATATTTCACAATATTTCTTATGAAGCCTTGTATGATCACGAAACGTCAGCAACTACTCAAGGGTATGAAAAAGGTGTTGAAACGGCCACTGGTGCTGTTGCTGTAGATACTGGTAAATATACCGGACGTTCACCAAAAGATAAGTTTATCGTTGAAACGGCTGAGGCTAAGAAAAATGTTTGGTGGGCAAAAGATGGCTCAGACAATAAGCCATTGTCTATTGAAAGCTGGCAGCATTTAAAATCATTAGCAACAACACAGCTTAAGGATAAGAAACTTTATGTGATGGATGGCTTTTGTGGTGCGAACCCTGAAACACGATTATCTGTGCGCTTGGTGACTGAGGTTGCATGGATGGCACACTTCTTTAAAAATATGTTTATTCGTCCAACGGCAGATGAGCTTAAAAATTTCACCCCAGATTGGACGATTTTAAATGCGTGTAAAACAAAATGTGAAGATTATCAAAAATGGGGTTTAAATTCAGAGACTTTTGTTGCATTTAATATTGCTGAACGTATGACGTTAATCGGTGGCACATGGTATGGTGGTGAGATCAAAAAAGGTATTTTTTCGATGATGAATTACTTCTTACCATTGCAAGAAATCGGTTCTTTCCATTGTTCTGCAAATGTCGGTAAGGCGGGCGACTCAGCCTTATTCTTTGGGTTATCAGGCACAGGTAAAACAACGCTTTCAGCTGATCCAAAACGTGAGCTTATCGGTGATGATGAGCATGGTTGGGATCATGATGGTATCTTCAACTTAGAAGGTGGTTGTTATGCTAAAACTATTAATCTATCTAAAGAAAATGAGCCAGATATTTATCATGCGATTCGTCGTGATGCATTACTTGAAAATGTGGTTTTAAACGATGATAAAACCATTGATTTTGCATCAAATGCTAAAACTGAAAACACGCGTGTTTCGTACCCAATCTATCATATTGATAATATTGTTAAGCCAGTATCTAAAGCCGGACACCCAACTAAAATTATTTTCTTAACCTGTGATGCTTATGGTGTGCTACCTCCTGTGTCAAAGCTATCGATTGAGCAAGCAATGTATCAGTTCTTATCCGGTTATACAGCAAAAGTTGCGGGTACTGAGCTAGGTGTTAAAGAGCCAACAGCGGTATTCTCATCATGTTTTGGGCAGCCGTTTTTATTGCTCCACCCAACAAAGTATGCTGAAATTCTAGGTAAGAAAATGCTTGAGCATGGCGCCAGTGCCTATTTGGTTAATACCGGCTGGACCGGTGGTGGTTATGGCAAAGGGCATCGCATTTCAATCAAAGATACACGTGCAATTATTGATGCGGTACTTGACGGTTCGATTGATCATGCGCCATTGCACAAAGATGAAGTATTTGGGTTTGAGATTCCACAAGCTTTGCATGATGTTGACAGTAATATTCTAAATCCACGCAACACTTGGACAGATAAAGCGGCTTATGATGCTCAATATCAACAGCTTGCTGAGATGTTTGTCAACAACTTCAAGAAGTTTACTAATAATGACTTAGGCAAAAAGTATGAGCAATACGGCCCAAAGTCTGACGCCTTGGTTTAATTTTGACTTAAATCAGGGAACAAATAGAATAAAACCCCATGGGCGTGAGCCCGTGGGGTTTTATTTAATATCCACTGGATCAATATCAATTGTGATTTTCACTTTTTTACGCGCAAACTTAATGTCATTACTAACAGCATTTAACAGTTGTTGCAGCTGTTTGCGTGTACTTGCTGTCAACATCAACATAAAGCGATAATGTCCGGCTTGTTTGATATTAATTGCGGGTAATACATGCGAAATTTGACAGTGTAATTTCGTTAGTTCATTAGAGTTTACAAGTGCATGATTTAGTTGCTGTAATGCGTGCGTGCAAGTTTGTGTCTTGCTTGCTTGGGCGTAAATATATGCCTGATAAGAGAAGGGTGGATAGTTGAGAAGCTTACGTGTTTCAAGGCTATGTTCTAAAAATTTCTTATAATCAGCCTGTAGAATCAGCTGCAATACAGGGTTATCTGGCTGATAGGTTTGAATATAAACATCCCCAGGCTTATTGCCACGTCCTGTTCTGCCTGCGACTTGGATAATCAATTGTGCTGTTTTCTCAACGGCATGAAAATCCTGGCTATAGAAGCCAGCATCGGCATTGATAATGCCGACAAGGCTGACATTTTGAAAGTCATGACCTTTGGCAATCATCTGTGTGCCAACGATAATATCAATATGTTGTGATTTGATGTCATTAAGCACATTTTCAAGGAAGCCTTTTTTCTGCGTTGAGCTGCGATCTAGGCGCGCGATATGAGCAGTTGGGAATAGCAGAGTTAATTCATCTTCTAGTTTTTCAGTACCCTGCCCAATGTCAGATAAATTGTGTGATTGGCAATTAGGGCATTGCAGAATAATCTCACGCGCTTTGCCACAAAAATGGCATGCCAGATGCTGAGGTTTAGTGTGTAAAGTATATGGCTTTTCACATTGATTACAGTTGGCACACCAACCGCAATCTTGGCAGATTAAGCTATGGGCAAAACCGCGACGATTGATAAATAATAGCACTTGTTCATCGTTAGCAATCGTTTGTTTGATTTTATCAATCAAAATGGGGCTTAAGCCTGCTTGTGTTTTACTTTTCTGTAGGTTAATAATATATACTTGATTATTGACTTGATTCAATGCGCGATTTTTTAAGGTTAATAAATGATATTTGCCACTTAACGCATGATAGTAACTTTCTAAAGATGGCGTGCCACTGCCTAGGATAATTGGAATATTATATTTTTGCGCTTTGACAATCGCGATATCACGTGCATGATAGGTAGGTATGTTTTGTTGCTTGTAGGAGGCATCATGCTCCTCATCAACGATAATCATGCCAAGATTTGGGGTATCAAATAAAAGACCAGAGCGTGTCGCGATGATAATATTAATCTCAGCATTTTGCACTCTAACAAATAGCTCAAAGCGTGTTTGATCAGTCAGCTGCGAATGAATAGCCGCAATAGGCTCATTGAAGTTTTGTTCAAAGCGCATCAATGTTTGTGGGGTGAGGTTGATTTCAGGCACTAACATCAATACTTGTTTACCGCTTAGAATCACGGGCTTAATGGCTTCAATATAAATTTCCGTTTTGCCACTTCCGGTGACGCCAAAAAGCAAAAAGGTTTTAAAGTGATGAAGATGCTTAAGAACAGCATCAACAGCGCTTTGTTGTGCAGTGTTAAGTGTGCGTGGTGTTATTGCTGTTGTGGCGTGAGCTCTTGGAAGGAGCCTATGCTTTGATTGTGTGATGATATTTTTGTTGATGAGCGATCTAATCGTTGCCAATGTTATCTCATGACTGATAAAGGTATCATGTGAGACACTGTCATGTTCACGCAATAATGCTAGTGCTTTATTCTGCTTATGTGCATTCTTAGCAGGCTTAAAATCATTACTATCTGCATTGTTTAGTGTGTAAATGATTTGCTTGGTGCACTCTGGCTGTTCTTTTTGTAAATAGTGTTTTGGTAGTGATAACCTTAAGCTTTGATACAAGGTACATTGATAGTAATTAGCAAGCCACTTAATAAGATCAATAGCTTGTGTTGATAACAGTGGCTTATTATCAAGGGTTTTAATGATCGGTTTGAGCTTCTCCTTGGGCAAACTCACTTTGGGATTGATTTCACTAATCACACCAATCACCTTTCGAGTGCCAAGTGGCACGATGACACGCGTAAAAGGTATTGCTATTGCTGGCAAAGGGTACAGGTAATCAAGCCCCTCCGTAAAGGGACCATGCACTAGAACACGAACAATTGTCATATGTCATAAATCTTATTTTTTAATCATGTGATTAGCAAACATAGCAACAAGGGTGATTAAAGCTCCAATGCTTAATACATAAGCAGGTGCTAGTAAGTTACCACTGACTTTAATTGCGGTAATAACAATGGTTGGTGTTAAGCCACCAAAAACAGCAAAGCCTAAGTTGTAAGCAAAGCCAATACCACTGTAACGCACATCTTGTTTGAAAGCATCAATAAGCATTGCGGGGATATTACCCCAACATAACGCACAAACAATCGCACTGACGATGATGGCAATAAAGTAAATATCTTGATTCTGTGTGTAGATGTGATAAATGAAAAAACTGCTAATTATAGTGATAATAGTGGTCAGTAATAGAATCAATTGACGATTGATCTTATCTGCAAAAAATCCAACGATAATGCACAAAATCGACAGAATGATCACCCCTAAGCTATTAATCCAGACAAAGTTTTTTAAGTGTAAGTTTAAGATGGTGCCAAAGTATGCTGGAAGTAATAAGAATAATGTCACAAAGCATAATGCACCAAATGAAACAATAATTGTGGTGTAGACTAAGTTCCAACCATGGGTGTGCAAGACTTTGGTAATTGGGAAAGTGTATTCTTTTTGGATAAAGGGTTGAAAGTCCTCAATATCCATTAACTGTTTACGTAGATAATAAGCAATAAAGCCAAAGATACCTCCTAAAATAAAGGGTATACGCCAAACATGCATAAGCATTTGCTCATGGCTAAAAAACTGCAACAATAGTGCTTCAACGATAAAACCAATGGCAACACCAGAAATTAAAAAGCAAAAAACAAAGCCAGTCATAAAGGCTTTTTTATCAGGTGCTGATTCACTGACATAGGTAATAGCTCCTGGGATTTCTCCTCCAACAGAGAAGCCTTGTGCAATACGGCAAATGACTAATAAAGTCGGGGCTAACATACCAACGCTTTGATAAGTAGGTAAAATACCAATGACAAATGTTGATAGTGCCATTACCAAAATTGAAATGGTAAAGGTTTTCTTGCGCCCATATTTATCGCCAAAATGTCCAAAGATAATGCCACCAAATGGGCGTGCAAAATAGCCAACAGCATAAGCACTAAAGGCGATTAAGAGTGAGTTAATCGCTGAATGCGTTGGAAAGAAAAGTTGTGATATATAGCTAGCAAGTAGCGCATAGATAATAAAATCATAAAATTCAAGCATGCCGCCTAAGCTTGATAATAATAGAATTTTACGTTGATTTTTGTTAAGCATAGATTATTAAAGATCCATATTGAACACTAAGGTTGTAATATTCTATCAATGAAAATTTTACGTAGCTAGTTATATTATTTTTATATTAAAAATTCGATAATTTATATGACAATCTGGATTAATGAGAACCCCTCCAAAATTAGTAGCTTAGATCTGCTAAGGTCAACATCTATTGCAATGGATTGCATGCATCCTGTGGCAAAGACATTGCCATTATGATAGGGGGTTCGATAATCTAGCTTGTTAGAATGGCGATCTACAAGGAGTTAATAAAAAATCCGGAGTTTTCAGTAATTTATGCATTGAATTATTTTGCTATACTTAATCAATTGATAATTTAAGTTGCGAGAATCTAATGATGAAAAGGATCATCCACTTAACCGATACCCATTTAGGCTATGAAAACCTATCCTCAGTTATGCGTGATTTAGTCACACGTATTATCTTTACCAAGGAGAAGGCGAGTGATTATATTATTGTTATCACGGGTGATATCGTTGAAGATGCAACAAAGGATGGTGCTTATGATGAGGCATTAGCGCAAATTAATCGCTTAAAACGCGCCGGATTTCATGTGCTTGTTATTCCGGGCAATCATGACTATGGCACAGGCTCCATTGGTTATAGTGGTTATGTTGCCGCATTCAAACAGGCTTTTTATGGCAGTATTGATGTGCAGTATCCAATTAAAACGGTAATTGATAATATTGCTTTTTTGGGACTGGACTCAATGGCAGAGGAGCTGCACTGGTATGATCGATTGTTTGCTGAAGGGCAGTTGGGTGAAGCTCAATTACAGCGTTTGGATGGTTATTTAAGTCATGATGTGGATATTAAAAATGCAGAGTATCGTGTGATCTATCTGCATCATCATCCCTTTTCACCACGACCATTCCATCATTTAAAAGATTCAGATGATTTAGGCAAGATATTAAAAGTGCATAAAATTGATATGCTGTTATTTGGGCATAATCACGATGGTTTAGTATGGAGTGGTAAGTGGGGTATTCCTAGAGTGTATGATGGTGGGACATCGACTGGCAAACAAGGCAAGCCTTCACCGCATCGCGTGATAGACTTATCA
Organism: Cysteiniphilum sp. GTC20157; assembly: GCF_055396795.1. Lineage (NCBI taxonomy): Bacteria > Pseudomonadati > Pseudomonadota > Gammaproteobacteria > Thiotrichales > Fastidiosibacteraceae > Cysteiniphilum > Cysteiniphilum sp. GTC20157. The sequence continues at coordinate 959,987 of NZ_AP044698.1, forward strand.
AAACATCCGGCATTTGATTATGATGCAAAATTTTAGTTAATCACAGGTGTGTAATTCCAGTTATTTATGGTCAACGAATAATGTTTTGCGTATAGTATCTGCCATTGATCATGACCAATAAAAATCAAAAAAACAATATGAAAATTGCAATTATGGGGGCAATGCCCGAAGAAATTACGCCAATTCTTGCTGAATTAGACACTTATGAAACCAAGGAATATGCTAATAATACCTATTACCTAGGGCACTATTATGGACATGAGCTAATTATCGCCTATAGCAAAATCGGTAAGGTGTTTTCAACATTGACCGCAACCGTGATGATAGAGCATTTTGCTGCAGAAGTTTTGTTCTTTTCTGGCGTTGCTGGTGGCGGTTCGGCGGATGTGCAAGTGGGGGATATCGTCGTTGCTACACAAACGGTGCAACATGATATTGATATCACTGCATTTGGTCGCCAAAAGGGTGAAATTCCAGGTAGCAAAGTATTTATCGAAACCTGCCCGAGTTTAACATCAAAGCTAAAAGAAGCGGCAAATACGCATGGCATTGCTTTAAAAGAAGGTGTTATTGCGACGGGGGATCAGTTTATTCATAGTAAAGAAACTAAAGAGAGGATTGTGAAGCACTTCAATGCACAAGCCATTGAAATGGAGGGCGCGAGTGTTAATCTAGTGTGTCATGAGTTTAATGTACCTTGCGTGATATTGCGCGCCATCTCAGATACAGCAGATGGTCAGGCAGTGGAAGACTTCCCGCAATTTGTTGAAGAAGCAGCCAAGCAATCAGCAACACTTATTTTATCGTTGGTAAGATTATTATAAGATAAATGTATAAAGTGAGAATAATCAGATTTTAGGGCGTATTCAATACGCCCCTACGGTAAATACATTCATCGTAAATCATTTTGCAGCATTTGATTGTATTCTGGTTTGTGATGAGCATTCAATTAAATAAAAGAATAAAAGGAAAAAACAATGCGTCCAAGTCAACGTCAAACGAATGAAATGAGAAAATTAACGGTAATTCATCAATTTACCAAACATGCGGAAGGCTCAGTGTTAGTATCTTTTGGAGATACCAAAGTATTATGTAATGCCTCGGTATTGAAAGAAGTCCCTAAGTTTTTAAAAGATGCTAATCAAGGTTGGTTAACTGCTGAATATGGTATGTTGCCACGTTCAACGCACTCAAGAATGGATAGAGAGGCGGCAAGAGGTAAACAATCAGGTAGAACCCAAGAAATCCAACGCTTAATCGGTCGTGCTTTACGTGCTGCAGTAAACTTGAATGCGTTTCCAGGGATTACAATAAAAGTAGATTGTGATGTCTTGCAAGCCGATGGAGGCACAAGAACGGCGGCGATTACTGGGGCTAGTCTTGCCATTGAAGATGCAGTGAACTATATGCAAGCAAATGGTTTAGTCAAAGAAGATGCCAAGCCGATTCAAGCACATGTTGCTGCTATTTCCGTCGGTGTCTATAAAGAAACGCCAGTGCTTGATTTAGACTATGCTGAAGATTCAGATGCTGATACTGATATGAATATCGTAATGACGCATGATGGAGGTATTATCGAGATTCAAGGGACGGCTGAAGGCACACCTTTTTCAGAGGAAGATTTTGCACAAATGCTTGCTTTGGGTAAAAAAGGGATTAATGAGATTTTCAAGCAAACACGTAATTTACCGTAGGGGCGTATTGCAAATACTCAAAGTTAATGCAAACCCCGTAGGGGCGTATTGAATACGCCCACGAATACGCAATATATGTAGGGGCGTATTGTATACGCCCTAAAAAACGTTGGAGTAAAAACCATGATTCGCCTAAGCCCTTTATTACAGGCTTTTCTAAGTGTTGAAAAAAACAAAACGGTACATGCTGCCGCTGACGCCTTGTTTTTAACGCAAACTGCAGTTACACAAAGAATAAAGCAGCTTGAAGAGAAGCTTGGCGCATCGCTTTTTATTCGTTCACGAAAGGGGATGCAATTGACCGAAGAAGGGCAAGTACTGCTTAGGTATTGTCATGATATGCAAAATTTAGAAAACAGCTATTTGCATAGCTTAAATATGAGCGACAGTAATCATATTATTGCCTTAAAACTTGTATCTTCCTCGACATTAATGAAAACACGGATTGTGAAAGTAGTGACCGCGATTGCTAAGTTATACCCGCAATTAAGGCTGCATTTACAAATTCAAGATATTGAAGCGCGACATGAGTTGTTGAAAACAGGGCAAGTTGATCTGGCGATTGTTAACAATCAACAGGTTTCAAAAGAGATGTGTACAAAAGAGTTATCTCCAGAGCGTTATGTTTTTATCGTGCCTAAGGCGTGGAAAAAACGCGCAATTAAAGACGTTGTTCTTAATGAAAATATTATTGATTTTGACGGTAGTGATGATATTACGTTTTCCTATTTGGCAAAGTATGACTTATTGCAGTTTGCACGCAAAGATCGACACTTTATCAACTCCCCTGACCAATTAGCGCAATTGGTTGGCTTTGAGCTTGGTTATACGGTCGTTACAAAGCAGTTTTTTGAGCAGTATTGTGATCAGACTAAAGTAGCCATTCTTAACGGTAATTGGTTTTATGATCATGAGATTTCACTGTGTTGGTATGACCGTGGCGTATTGCCAAGTTACTTTAAAGCATTAATTGATGCAATTAATTAGACCGTCCCCTGAGCGAGGTCGAAGGGGAAAGGCAGCAGATGGCTTCGACTAACGTTCAGCCAACATGTGCAAATATAGCTTAGAATCCGGACTCTTTCACCCAAAGGATAAGGACTTGTTGCCATAAACGTGCGGCAAGTGACTTTCGCTCAATATCAATAAATACCTTGCCTCTGACAACATGCGGTAATTTATAAGGAAGTGGAGAATTAAGGCTTAATAAAATTAAAAAAACATTCTCCTGCGGTGTGAGCTTCCCTTCTTTATCAGGATTAACTGCAATACTACCACCAAAATTTGATGCGTGATATGCACTTAATGGAGCGGCTTCATGGATATAGCTTAAGTTTGCTTTGTTTTCATTCTGACTTTTGAAAACACTTGATTGTGAGCTCACAATATATCTAATCTCAACGGGTATTTTAGCAAGATCAATATTCTCAGGGACAAAATAACCCTTTTGATTAAGCTTTAATTGATCCTGATCATCCGCCGTTGTATAAGCACGTAGTGCTGCATATTCTAAATAAACAAAGACAAAATGTAGTATAATAAATCCTTATAAATGACTGACTATTAAAGCGACAATGGCAAAGGCTAAACAAGCAATTATTCTGACTGAAAAACAAAGACATATTCTGTCAAAACTGCATACATCAAATACGGGACAATATCGCTATAAACTAAGAGCCAAGATTATTCTTGACAGCGCAGATCATAGACGCACAAAAGATACACTTTCTGAGTTGAATATAGTAGCTAGCACGGTAGGCAAATGGCGTGATCGTTGGAATAATGCTTCAGAAAAACTTGCATGCCTTGAACGAGAAGAAATAAAAGGTATTGAGTATGAGCGAGCTATATGCGAAATACTTGATGATCTACCTAGAGAAGGAACACCTGCAAAGTTTAGCGCAGAGCAAATTTGTAAAATTATAAGCGTTGCTTGCGAAGCACCAGAAAAATCAGGGCTTCCTTTAAGTCATTGGAGTTTACCAAGTTTGGCTGCAGAGTTAGTTAAACGACAAATAGTGGACAGCATTTCAATTTCCCAACTACATGTTTTTTTAAAATCAGGCAGATATAAAGCCCCATAAGGTAAAACAGTGGATACACACACCCATTGAGGATCAAGCCACATTTGATCATGAAGTAGCGCAAGTGTGCAACACCTATCAAAAAGCATATGATGAAAAGGACAATGACATGCTTCAAGTGGTCAGTTGTGATGAGAAAACAGGGATACAGGCATTGGAGCGTCAAATCACTCCAATGAATCTGGATCATTGTGAACGCGTTGATAACAGCTATGAACGCCATGGCACACAATGTTTAATTGCAAATTTTGATATTGCTTCAGGTAAAATAATTGCTCCAACCATAGGTGATACCAGAACGGAAGAAGATTTCAAGAATCATGTCGAGCAAACAGTGCAAACGAAGCCTAAGGCTAATTGGGTTTTCGTTGTTGATCAATTAAATACGCACATGTCTGAAGCGTTGGTTTTGCTAGTGCTTAATTTGTGTGGTATTACTGGGGTGGATATTGGTGAAAAAGGCAAACATGGCGTGTTGAAAAACATGCAAACACGTAAAGCGTTTCTTGAAGATAGTTCACATCGTATTCGGTTTGTATATACACCGAAACATGCTTCATGGCTTAATCAAGTTGAGATATGGTTTAGCATTTTGGTTAAGCGATTACTTAAACGTTTATCTACGAAGTCAACAGTTGAGCTTAAAGATAAAATAACGGCATTTATTGGGTACTTTAATGATGTATTGGCTAAGCCATTTAAATGGACATATAAGGGGAGAGTTCTACAGGCGACATAATATTTACTTATTTAAAGGATGAGGTAGTAGTTGCAAATTTTGATTATTGACAATCAGCATTAATGCTTGCTTTGCTTTAAGCCAGGCATCGGGCTGCAAATCTTCAGACAACGATTCAACAATACCATCAAAAGGCGCGATAAACCTTAACTTGTCTTGTTGCTTTTGTAGTTGAGTTAATTGGGTTTTAGTGTGATTAATTTGTGTTTGCAGTACTTGCTGTTGATCCAATTTGGTTTGAAAATGGACGCTATTTCTTTGCTGCCAAATCAGTTGTTTAAGTTTTTCATTGGCTTGTGCAATCTGAAAATCAAGTTGATCAGATGTTAGTTGTGCTAAGAGCTGCCCTTTTTTAACGCTATCTCCTTTTTTAACATTGACAGATATCACGCGTGCCGCGATCTCGGTATAAATTGGCTTGGTTTGATAAGACAAAGTTGCGGGCAATGAAACTTGTGACTGCCATGGAATAAAAAATAAACCAATCAGAATCAAGAGAATAATCGATAAAATTAAGGTATTTTTATTAAGTGATATATTAGCTTTCATACTCCACCAGATTTTTAGTTCGCGATAAATGGGGTGTAAAATAAAGTAAACAATTTCAATGACAAATAAGATAATGCCTAACGCCTTAAAAAATAAGTAATAGACCATGATCGCTATCCCTAAGAAAAGGACAAAGCGATAGATCCAAGTCAATATAGCATAAGTAATTAAAACACGTTGACGCGCTTTAGAAAACTGCTCAGGTGCAGGCGCGTTAAGCCCAAATAATATTTCACGCAATTTCCATTTAGTTAGTGCAAAGGCGCGTGTTTGCAAATTACGCATACTTAAAATATCAGAAAGTACATGGTAGCCATCAAAGCGCAAAAAGGGGCTGATGTTGATAATATAGGTTGTCATTAAGCTATAAGTTGCGAGAAAAAAGCAAATACTTTTGAGTGCGCCTTCTGGCATGAGTAACCACGCGCACAACGCAAAGATCGCAATATATGTCTCAGTGATAACGCCCGCTAATGCAATGGTAACGCGCTCTTTAGGATCATTGATCTTCCAGCTTTCACCCGTGTCAGTGTAAAGCATTGGAAACATCACCAGAAAAGCGACCCCCATGGTTGGCACATTCAGTGCGTATTTCTTGCACATTAGTGCATGTCCTAACTCATGGCAACTTTTAGCAAGGATTAATGCGATACCATAAAGTATGATATATTGTACGGAGAAAAGTGCGAAAAATGTATGCGTAAATTGATCCCATTGTCTCAATGTAAAGATAATGGCAATAATCCCTAATAGTATCATACTAAGTGCAAAGCCTTTACCAAGTGCAAAACGCATATAAGGATAAATAGCATTTAAAAAACGATTGGGTTTCACTAAGGGAATACGAAAGAATAAATAGTTTTTGGCAAGCCATAAAAACCAGTTCATTTTTTTAGGTGTTTGTGTTTCATTAATGGTTTTCATGGTGCTGTAAGTCTGCTCAATCAGACAGTTTTGTGACAAGAACTGCAATATTTGCGTGATATCATCCTTGCTAACTTGTACAAGTGAGTTTGATTTAACCGCATTGATTAATGCATCAGGGGAAATATCCTGCCAGAAGCGTAGTATCTCGTGCTCGCGCCAACCAAGATGAAAAAAACGATTGTTTAAAAGATCTTGAATAACCCATGTCGGGCTGTTATTAAAGTCCATGCCTCCTTTTTGCAGGGTAACCCCTTCACGCAATGGTGGCAGAATGTCTGGTAATTCTGATTTCATTGGCATTTGCATAATTTACCACCCAAAAAATTGTCGTAAGGTTGTGATTGGTTTGCGAAACAGATAATAAAACAAACTAACATTATTACCCATTAATTTGGCGGTTCCTTGACTGCCAATCTTAGGTGTATCTTGATCTACGTTAATACGTGCAATGACCTGATAGGCTAAGATTTGTGATGGGGTAATCGTTGCTTCAAAGCTTGCATAATCAACGATACCATAGACAGGGTTGAGTGGGTCAGCATTTAAGAACAGTTTTACCTTATCACCTTTGTTAAAGTTAATGGCATCAGCAACAGGCAACCATATTTCTATCTCAACCTGTCCAGGTGTTGCCACTTGCATGACATTTTCACCGGTTACAACGGGTTTGCCAAACCATTGGTTAGGTGTATCAATAATGGCAATCCCATTAATGGGGCTTTTGACATCGGATTCACTTATCAGATGTGCAGTGTAGTCAACCTCAAGTTTCTTTTCTTGCATGAGCGCTTGCAAAACTTGAATTTCAGCGCGCTTTTCAATGTCCTGATAACTGCTTTGAACTGCTGTTTTATATTTAGCTGTAGCTGTGGCAAGCTCTTTTCGTGCCAATTCATTGGCATTAATAAGATCTCGTTTATCCATATCAAATAAAACCTCACCTTGCGTAACATGTTGCTCAGGCTTTACAAAAACGGTTTCAATCACGCCTTCCATCGGTACAGTAATAATCGTAGGGTCCTTGGCAATAATGGTAGCGGGTGCTAATACACTTTGGGGTACACGTATAAACATTGCCAGAAATGCAGCTATCACTATCATCCAAATAATACGACGCTTACGACTTTTAAAGTAATAAGCAAAACGACCTAAGATAGTGCGAGGTTTGCTTAAATGAAGCCATGCTTGTTTGTATGAGTGTGCGATCCAATCAAATTGTTTAAACTCATTTTCCTCAGGTAATGCATTGTTTAATAGCAGCACACCTCCAATAATTTCTTTGTGACTATTACGAAAAAAATAAAAGGTTGCATATTTGGACAAGGGTTCTAACCATATTTTATTCACTGCTTCAACTGACGTCTCACTATCAATAGTTTGTATATCAGAATTTTGTGCATAATAAGTAATGAGTTTGTCAATAAACTGAATGGCTGATATTTGATAAGGGCTTGTTTTGTTCAAACGAGTAATGCCAGACACACTCTTGATTTGAATATGTTTATTTTGCCAAGAGCTCCATACCAATGCGCGTTGATAATCAATCACAACCTTACTTTGGTGGGCGATGAAAAATGCAAGTTCATTGAGCTTGTTAATTTCTCTTAACTCTTGTTGCAAGGAAAGTAAGTTAGCTAAAGTATCTTTCATGTTGCCTACTCCTTACTCATCATTGCTTGTGTGTTTGTCGTAAAATAGGCAATACCACTCATGCCAGAGAAAAGCATTTGTGGCTTGAGCTTGTCAGTTGAGTCTACAGGCATGAGCTTACCATAGATTAATATGGACTGACTTGCTGGGTCAATTTGACCAACGATCTTTGTTACTGTGGCTTGAAAATATTTGTTAGGGAGTTCATCTAAATGTAAGGTAAAAGGCGTATGCACGTTGACATGTTGTAGCCAGGTTGATGGGATATACATTTTAATCTCAAGCTCACGATTATCGATGATATCAATTAAGGGATCATCTGTCTTAACCGTCTCGTTTTCTTGAGCAGATTGATGGACAACTTCGCCGTGATAGGGTGCTAAAACCTGACATTGTTTTTGTTGGAATTTCATGATGTTCAGATCTGCCTTGGCAATTTCAAACTGGCTTTTTGCTTTAGCAAGCTCAATTTTGCTTGCTGAGTTTAAGCGCATAAGCTCAGTTGTACTATCTAGTTGTGCTCGAGCTGCATCAAGCTCGGCTTGAGCACGTTTGCTTTTTAAATCAACTTCTTCACAATCAAACTGTACAAGTACATCACCTTGTTTGAATTGATCTCCTGGGTGAAAGTTGATTTTCTGAATAACACCTGTCATCGGACTCGATAGTGAAGCCTTTTGTATGGGAAATAAAGAGGCATATGTACTATTTGATTTGTCATGCGTGTTGATTGTTGGAACTGTTTCACCAGCATATATAAGGCTTGTTATGAGCAAACTGCTATAGCAAATGATGGCTTTGAACATGGCAACTCCCTGTTAACTGAGGTCTGATTTGATCTGCTTTTTAGCGTAGTAATAACTCATGACTTAAACAATGGGTAATAACTTTTTCTTATGTGCGAATTTGACGATAACAATATGGCAAAGTACGTATTCAGTACGTGTTTTAAAATGACAGAGATTTAACTAAACTAATGATCAATTTCAACAGTAATTAAAACAAAGAGAGTTTGTTATGCAGCAGAGTAATGGATTTAGTTTGACAACACGCATTATTCATATGATTGGTTTTGAATCATTTGCGATTATTATTTTTGCTCCTGTAGCAGCATTGGTATTAAATAAGAGCATTGTTGAAGTGGGTGTGTTAGGTGTAATTATTTCATTGATGGCAATGCTGTGGAATTTTATCTACAATTGGGCGTTTGATCATTATGAGGCAAAGCTTGGCAAAGACCGTTTTAAGCGAAGTGTCATTACACGGACAATACACGCATTAGTATTTGAGTTAGGGCTTCTCGTCGTCACCATTCCACTGGTTGCTTATTGGCTTGATATGACATTATGGCAAGCATTTATTGTTGATATTGGTTTTGTCGTATTTTTCTTGGTCTATGCTTTTGTCTATAACTGGTTATTTGACTGTATATATCTGCAATTATCGCGTAGAGCAATCGCCTAGAAAATGTCGCTAGTTAATCTTATGAATTTTGACAAGCTTAATCATATTGTTTTCAACTTTCTTCACCTCAATAATAAACCCATTGATTTTAAGGCAGCAATTGCCAATCGGGATTTCACGTAATTCATCTATAATAAATCCAGAGATGGTTTTAGCGCCTTGGGTTGGTAAATGTAAGTGTAAATGGCGGTTAATCTCACGGATAGTGGTATCTCCAGTGGTGCTATAAGTGTTGTCTTTGCCGGTTTTGATATGCGTTTCAAGATTATATGTATCGGCAAATTCGCCAACGATTTCTTCAATAATATCTTCAACGGTAATAATGCCTTCAATTTCACCATATTCATTCACCACAGTGGAAAAACGCATGCCTTTTTGTTGGAAATTAATTAACTGAAGTTTAATAGAAATATGATCAGGAATATAATAAGGTTCTTTGAGAAGTGCCAAAACTTCTTCGTAGGTAGGGGTATCATCGGTGGCAATAAACTTTAATGCCTCACGTGTAAGAATGATGCCAGCTATGTTCTCAATGTTTTCATAGCAGGCAATCAAAATAGAGTGCTTAGCATGAATGATTTGATGAATGATTTTCTCAATATCAAGGCTTAAGTTGAGATATTCAACTTTGTGGTGTGGGATCATCACATCAGATACTTTGATCTGATCAAGCTCTAATACGCCTAAGAGCATATTTTTGTTTCTGGGACCTAGTTTGCTTTTGGAGTCGTGTACTACCGAATGAATCTCATCACTGCTTAATGGTTCAGCGGTTTCTTTGTGCTTTATTTTGAGTCCAGCTAAGCGAAATAAAAGATTAGCAAAACCATTTAATAGCCACACCAGTGGATAAAACAAAATCAACAAAATGAGCAATAAAAAAGATGCAGGAAACGCTAGTTGTTGAGGAAAGAGGGCTGCCAATGTCTTAGGGATGATTTCGGCAAATAACAAGATAACAATGGTTAATATAACCGTTGAGATAATCATACCAATGTGACCAAAATGTTGCTCGGCATAGCTAGTTAAAATGGCTGAGGCAATGATATTAGCAAAGGTATTCCCAACAAGAATCATGCCTAATAAGCGATCAGGGCGCTTAATAAGATTTAAACTGCGCTTAGCTGCTTTGTTTTTACGTTTTGCCATGTGACGCAATTTGTATTTATTTAACGACATCATTGCAGTTTCTGAGCCTGAGAAAAAGGCAGAGCATAAAATTAAAATCGCCAAAAGAATAAGTGTAAAGCTAAGATCCATTATAAGTTAGTAGGTGTTAAATTTATCTCATAGCTATCATAGCAATCAGCTGTCCGAGGCGCATTATTTTTATTGTTCTTTGTTGCCAAGGTGAACAGGAATATTGTTAAGGGCATATCTTAAGACTAAGCCAAAAATCGAAAAATATAATATTGCTATTTAAATAATTGATTTTACGTAATTGTTTATTTGGATCATATTTCGTACTAAATAAATTATTTTAACCCGATCCAGAGGAATAAAAATATGATTAGCAAAAAGCATAAATTATTGTATCTATTATCTATCGCTTCACTAACTGCTTGCGGTGGCGGTGGCGGTGGCGGTTCATCGGTGACACCTGATACACCAACAATAGCCGCCAATGCCAAGCTTATGACAGATGTATCTCATCCATACATGAGTGATAAAGAAGCAATACTTGAGATGTCTCTTGAAGTAAAAGGTATCAATCAAATGCTGCTGCAAGCTGCTGATAATAAGACTCAGTTAGAAATATATTCAAGAGAATTTGTGAGTATCAGCCAATCAAGCCATGCAATAGATTTTGAGGAAATAAGCTCTGATCAAGCATGTTTAACAAAAAAACGGCTATTACCGACAGAGAGCTGTGTCGATCAGTGGAAAGTAAGCACTGTTAATCAAGAAGATCAATATCAAGGCAAGGTTATCTATAGTACAAATCTTGGTAGTATTCAAGCGCCGATTCAGATTGTTTTCAAATCACCAACTGATCCGGTTTTTCAAAGAGATCGTTTTACGATTAGTTCAATGACGCCAATTGCCGTGGGTGAAACCACAAGAATCAGTTTAAGCAATAGCACTCAACATGCGATTAACCATCCAGTCATTGAGTTTCCTAAAGAGCTTAAGCCATTTATCACTGACGTTTCAACGGTGACAGAGATTAAAAGCGGTCAATCAGCCATTATGAGTTTTAAGGTCGTTGATAGTAAAGAAGCACAACAGGCACTAAAATCATGGCAAGATGATCTTAATGCGAATAAAGATGATGTACGCCTAAAGTACTCAAGTGCGCGTTTTTCCACACAGATCTATCCATTACAACCAACAATTTATTTGAGTGATTTAGTTATTCAAAAACCAAATGCTCAAAATTTCCGTGAAATAGACGGCAAGATGGCGATGGATATTTCAATACTTAATGTCAGTCAAGATAGTATGACAAAGCTAACAACGGATATTATCAAAGGCAGTGAATATATTACAGTAGATCACTCAAAATGCCATTTGCCATTACAAAAAAATAATAGCTGTATTGTCACCATTATTGTTGATCCAGCTATTTCAAATGCCTATGCTGCCGATCAAATTTTTGACATAAGCTTTAAGGTGAATGAGCAAAGTAATCGAGAACCAAGTTCAATAAGCTTTTCGTTAGATATGAATGCTAACGTTGCTATTGGTCTTCAAAGTACGTTAACTGCACAGCATGAGAATCAAATATATTTACAAAATAATAGCTTAATTGAATGGATTCCATCGCATGATATACAAGACTATAAAATAATTGATGAAGCGATGAATGATATCACTTCAGAGTTTATAATAGACAGTGGAATTAAGTCACCCGATTGCTTAACTGTAAATAGCGTAGCTAAAAATACAGGATGCTATATCACTGTTCTGCCAAGTACTGATCAAACAGGGAAACAACTTAAATTACATTTGGATCATTCAAATGTGCAAAGTGCAGCCCTCTTGTTACCAGATTATAGCGCTAATGGGATGAGTGGTAATAATGCGTTAACGCCTTCAACCGTAGTTAAAGGGCGTGATTTATCCATCTACTTTACGATAGCACCACCATCAGCAAAAACATTTAAGGGTTTTGAACTCGTTGGCATAGCATCTGCCATACAAGATACGAGCTATCCAAACAGCTGTAAACAAGGCGATGTGGTTAGTAGTGATAACTCTTGTCAACTCAAAATCGATATTGCTGGAGAGGATATTGATGGTGAGAGTTTTAAGCCGCAATTAGTCGTGCTCTGGCAGGATGGTACACAATCAACTGTTGAGCTGAATATTGATATTGTTGATCCTACTCAATCAGGCGAGGATGTCAGTGGATTGTCTGATATTAAACTTTTACAGTCACAAACGAATTATGTTGATATCAATCAAAATGGCATACAGATCTTTATTAAGAATACAACGGGTAAAGTATTATCTGCTTTAAACATACAAATGCTAACGCAATGGCTAAATGATTTAGCTGATTTAAGCCAGTTGCAGATGATAACACTTACTCCAGATCAAGAGACTATTGTCAATATTCCGCTTAAAACAGATAAATCAGCGAATGATCTAAGTGCTGCGTTAAGAGCGCATCTTGATGAGATTACACATAATGATCATCAAGATGAAACGGGTGGTCAGGTAATACGTTTTACAAGCAGCAATGCATTAGATGACTATTTTCCAAAGATTAAAGTGGATACCATTCCCTACTTTGATACTGAAGGCTTTAATGATGAAAAGAATAAGCAAACGCTCGCTTATACGATGGTGTTTGGTCAGCCTAATCAACAGTATATCGAGGTCAAAAATCCAACCGATTACCGTTATGACATAAGCTTCACAGATAGCTTACCTAGTGGTATTACACGCGTGATGTCAGGTACAGTAAATGGTTTAACAAATTGCAGTGAGTTCCCCGTCTTGCTTACAGGTGAGAAATGTGCTGTAGCATTCATGGCAGCACCAGATGCCAATGTTGCTGCAGGAGATCATTTTGATTTGATCATGACACCCGCTGAAGGTGATGTGACAAGCACAACAACACTACAAATGAATTTTAAAGTGAATTATGTGTATGATATTGCTTACCAAACAGAAGGTGGAGCAATTGCAATACCATTATCCGGTAATAAACTATATAACTTAAAATTAGTTAATAATGAACAAGGCATACAATGGGTTCCATCAACTAATACTGCAGATTATATGCTCAGTCATGATCAAGGCGTGACAGGTCTTAGCATCACTACGCCAACCAACATGCCAAGTTGTATGGATGGAGCTGCTGTTGCGACAGATGCTTATTGTTACATTGGGTTAGATGTCAATGATAGCGCTTTAACACAGTCAAATTATCAATTAAGCCTTAAAATGGGCGAAAGTAATCTGGCACTTGATGTGCTAGATGTAGGACAAGTATCGCTTGTTGAGTATGGCAGGGCAAGTGTTCAGCTAGCACAGAATGGTCATAGCATTGGTAGTGTCATTCGTTCAGGAGAAATCGTTGATATCGTAATTACACCACCTGAGAACTGGCATGTTGCTGTAGATGATGATCAGTCATTTAGTGTGAGTGCAAATCATCCATCCATTAGCTTTCCTCAAGGTAATATCTGTACGCTTTCACAGACTACACCAAGTACTGAATGTAAAGTTTCTGTTCAAATTGACCAAGCGTTGGAGAGTGGTAATTATCACTTGACGATAACACCTGAGGCGCAAACGATGCTACTGCTTAATCTGTCGCAATTAGATTTAGGTGTTTCCTCAGTAAAATATACGTTAATTTCTAGTTTTAATAGTCACGTCTGCGCGCTAGATGATAAAGACAATGCTTATTGCTGGGGGCGTAATTTCAATGGTCAATTGGGTATCGGAGAGAATTATGAGTATTCTTTAGAGCCACAACCGGTTACTTTGGGAGAAGCACCAGCAGGAAATAAGTGGCAGAATATTGCTGCTGGATTTTATCATACCTGTGCACTTAACCAGTTAGGAGACGTGTATTGTTGGGGGGCTAATTATAAAGGAGAGCTTGGAAATGGGAGCTTCCAAGAAAGTAATGTGCCTCGTGCCCTTGCGCAAGGAGATATTCCGGTGGGTGTGAAACTGACAGACATTAAATCAGGTGCTTCATTTTCTTGTGCCATAGGAACAGATAAGAATGTCTATTGTTGGGGTGATAATCAAAATGGTGTGTTAGGTGCTGGAAGTACAGACTCAAATAGCAACGTGCCTGTCAAAGTTGATGTACGCAATATACCGTTAAGTGCTGAGATTGAATCCATTTCGCTTGGTAATAATCATGCTTGTTTATTAACAGATACAAAAGAAGTGTTTTGTTGGGGCAGTAATTACAGTGGGCAACTGGGGACTCAATTGCCAGTAAATACATCAAATACGCCAGTTAAAGTAGATCTAGCAGGTGTAATCTTTAAAAATATATATACTGGGCATTATCATACCTGTGGTTTGAGTGATCAGAATAAAGCCTATTGCTGGGGTAATAATGATAACGGGCAGTTGGGCACTGGTGTTCTGCCATCTTTAGGAGAGTCAATACCTAAACAATTAGAAAGCGGGTCAATGCCTGAAGGTGAATATATAGAATCAATGACATTGGGCAATGCTCATAGCTGCGCTGTTGCAAGTGATCATAAAGTTTACTGCTGGGGATTAAATCGTGATGGTCTTCTTGGCAACGGGGTTGAAGTGGGTAGTTATGAAAATAAACCCATTGCGATTGTGCAAGGAGATATTCCAGAGGGGGGACTTATTAGCTCAATGGCTGCGGGAAGTTCACATACATGTATTCTGAGTAAGGGCTATAACTATTGTTGGGGTCGAAATACAAACGGTCAGCTTGGTAATGGTACGCTTAACAATAGTCTCACCCCTGTCGTTGGAAAATTGCCGACAGTAAACCTCACGAATTAAATCAACTTTTAAATTTTACTAAAAAGCTTTCGTAAGGAATATTATTATGCTCAACTTTATATGGCACTTGATAAATACTTTGTCTCTCATGCACTCATTAATGGTCTGTCACAAGTATTCTCAGATTAGCATTTATCAATAATTCAAATAAAACTATTAGGAAATCTAATTTTACTCAATCTTCATTGTGGTTCATATTTTGATCTGCAAAAACATTACTATTATCTCATTACCCAATCACATTAGGAGAAACTATGAAATTTAATCTAAAGCATACATCATTATTGTTTTCATTAGCACTTATTGGCTGCGGTGGCGGTGGCAGCGGTGGTGAGATGCCAATCCCAGCACCAGTAAAGTCGCAGTTAAAAGCTAAAGAAGCAATTAAAGCACCAGTTGTTATTCAATCGGGTAAAACAACGGTTTTATCCTATACCGTGACGAATCCTGTTGTAGAGCAGGTAAAGATTGGTGCGATTGGTAAAAGAAGCAATAATGCTGCTGTAGAAATTCAGAGTTTTAATGTGCTAGTAACGGATGGTGTTGAATTAAGGTATGATTTGAGCTTACCACAAAATACCTGCTTTGATGAAACAGGCAAAGGTAAAATATTACCAGCAGGTGATCAATGTGATATTGCTTTTTTAGCCAAACTTAATGAAGCGGTTGGTCAAGAAACAGATAAGCACTTAACTTTAGCCGTAAGAACATCAGATAATGCAGAAGATTTAGTGATTAATAAATCACTTAAGTTTGTCTCTCAAAATGATACACGCTTAATCGATCTATCGGATTCAATCACAACAAGTCGTTATCTTAAGCCAGGTTCAGTGGTTAATGTTGATGTACGAAATAACTCATCAGCAACCATTAACGCCCTAAATATGCAATTGCCAAAGTGGTTAAGTGACATTGCTTTAAATGTTTCAACTGCTCAAGTAGATGAATTGCATGCGGGTGAAAATTTTAGTTTTAGTTTCAGTTTAGCAGTGGATCAAAAAACCATAGATGCACTTAAGCTGCATCAAGATGATACAGTCGATATTATGATTGAGGCAGCAAATGCTAAAGATACGCATGCACTTGATTTAGAAGTTTCGATTTCGATTGTCGATAGTAATGATATTGTATTTCAAAAACCTGAGATACAAACAGTCACTTATACTAATAACACTGATGCGAATTTAAAGATTGACTCGGTCACACTTAAAAATATTACAGCTGACAGTGTTGTTATCGAAGATAATACTTGTCAAGAGACACTAGCAGCGCATGCATCTTGTCGGACGATGTTAAAAGCAGGTGAGCATGCTAAGCTAGACGATTACACAAAACCTGCTCAAATTATTTTTAACTATACAACAGAGAGTGGTGATCAGTTAAGTTCTCAAAATAATATCGATATCGACCCAGTGAGTTTGTCTATAGAAAATGATGTTCATGCTAAGCAGGGCGAGACTTTTGAGATTAATGTTACCAATGATGGTCCATTTACTGCAGATCTGCCTGCGATGTCATATTTCAACATTATGCAAGAAAATAAGAATATATCTGGTTTAACGCTTGACCCAATGTCGAATTGTTTCAATACTGCGCTTGCAGTAGGTGAATCATGTCAGGTCAAAATACATGCCTCTGAAGAGGTCACAGCAGATGGCTATGTATTGCATATCGATCAAGCAAATAACATGATTTCAGACGTTAATCAGTCATTTTATATAAACGCTGCCGATGCCAGTATTGTTGTCGAGATCAATGATGGTTCACCTCAATCAAATATGGGATCAATCAAACTCACTAATAATGGTGAAGTTAGCATTAAAGATATTCAGCTAGATCGTAATTTATTGCCTGAGAATGTGGTGTTTTATAATGGAAGTAATGGTACTTCAAGCTACAGCACAACATGGTGTACTGCTGAGCTTTGCCCAAATTACTGCGAGGTAAATGATGAGGCATTTAATCTTGCAATAGGGGCGTCTTGTCAAATGTATTTATATAGTCCAAATGACGTGAACACTACTCAAGCACAGCTAACGATCAATGCACTGGGTCAAGACTATCGATTCAACTTAGAAAAAAATACTGTTTTATATGTAGATATGCCAAAGGTTAATGCCACTTCTTATGAACTTTACCATCTAGTAGATCATATGAGTGCTCATCGTGATGAGATTGCTAAGTATTTACATACACCAGGTACTATTGAACAGCTTTATTGGCTTGATAATGATCCAAATCATAATACCCTTGCTGTCGTCGTTATTGATAAGTCGCAACAAGATAGAAGAACGATTGAGTTATTAAAAAACATCAGTGGTGTTTGGGTTAATCTTGGCTTTCCTAGTAACCGTTATATGTACATTGGCGCTAGAGTAATATTTAATACAGCTGGTGAAATTCAAATCTTTGTTGGAGATAATGATTTAGAAAAATTCATCAAAATAGTAGGAGAGCCAACAAAGTCAGGTTATACATGGCATGAGGATCTAATAAAAGAGGCTAAGATACAACCCTCTGATGATGTGAAATTTTTAATGGATCAACATAGCAATAGTTACACAATTCATTCTGAAATTAATGAGTTTATAAAAATTAAACCTAGTACTGATGAGGTAGAGTTATATGTATCAAATGGTATGCTAAAGCATAGTCTGTCTTTTGCGCAAGATGATTATATGGCAGTGATTGATGCACAAAAAGATGGTTCGCATAGCATTAACTTCTTTAACTACCAAAGTAGACCAGTTGAAAGAAATGATAACAAAATTATTAATCATCCGGATGCTTCGTATTTATTGCCAAGTCATTACAAAGAAATTTACTCAGTACATGCAATTCCAGAATTAATGTCTTTTTATGCGCTTGTTGATGCAGGACACAGCAAAAAAGAAATTGCTCAGTGTGATATTGATTATACGCATGGACATTTTGGTGATGATTTACATTGTCGTGAACTCAGTGAAATTCCAGCTGCAGCGGCCAGCGCAAAAACGCTGAAGCTAATTGACGGCAAGTTGCTTTTAATTGGTGAAGAAGTTAAAAAACAAGCGCTGCATTCAAATAAGTTATCCATTTTTGAATATGTTGACAAACAATGGACTGAGTTAAGCTATGAATCAGCTAATTTTAGCGAGGGCTATCAGATATCAGAGTTGGGGCTTCAATATTATTATCCGATCGTGCAACAAGACTAGAACATTCATTATCAAATCCTTAAATAATTCCATTAGTAGAATTGATTTTACCAAGTCCGTCATTTAGATCATATTTCACCTTACAAAAGAATGCTATTTAGCTTAAATTTTTTGAGATCCACAATTGGAGGATACCATGTCAACATTTAATTATAAAAGTTTATACCTTATCTCATTAGCAACAGTTTTAAGTGCCTGCGGGGGCGGTGGTGGCGGTGGCGGATCGTCAGATCCGACACCAACACCTGATCCAGTGGTTGGTGTGCAACCAAAACTTGCTATAGCCAGCAGTATGTCAGAAAGCTATATGAGTGATAGTCATGCCATGCTTGAGATGCAATTTATGGTTGAGGATGTTAATGATTTGCAAGTTAAAGCAGCAAATCAAAGCACACATTTAAAGATTCTAAGTAAAGAAGTCGTCAAAACCAGCTTAGATGATAGTGGTGTTGCGATAACAGCCGTAGATAATAGCAGTTGTGTGATCAATAAAGAAATGGCAATGGGTGAGTCATGTACTGATACATGGCAGGCATCAACGACTAAAGATGTTGATCAGTTTGAGGGTAAGATTATCTACAATACCAATGTGGGAAAAGCAGAATCACAGATTAAATTAACATTTAAATCACCCGATGATCCTGAGTTTAATTTGGATAAATTTCATATTACGGATATCTCACCTATCGGTACGGGGATGAAAAGTCATGTGACGATTAGTAATGCAACAGCGCGCTCAATTAACAATCCTGAGATTCTCTTGCCAGCTGTTATTCAAAGCTATGTGAAAAATATGGCAGCACCGACTGAGATAAAAAGTGGTCAAAGTGCCAAAATAAGCTTTGACATAGAGGACTCACAAGCAGCGCTTGATGCCTTGAAACAATGGCAAAGTGATATGAGTGTTCATAAAGCGGGCTCAAGTATTGAGTATCGAAGTGCGCGTTTTCCAGTACAAGCTTATCAGTTGCAGCCTGTTATTCATTTAGGTTCTTTATCTTTGGCAGTTAATGCGTTAAGCAAGTTTAGTGAGATGAATGGTAAATTTGAGGCGACTGTTTCAGCATTAAATGTCAGTGGTCAGGATATTGCAAGCATTGATACAACCATATCACCAGAGGATAATGCGATTACAGTGGATACAAGTAGTTGTAGTTTTCCACTATCTGCAAATAATAGCTGTTTACTGAAAGTTATCATTGATCCTGACATTGCTAAAAGTGAGCTAACACAACAGCATTTTAATATTACGCTTAGCTCACCTGATGTTATTTATCGTGATAACACGACTTTAGCGATTCATATTGATAGCAAAACTGAAGTGGCATTATCAGTAGAAAGCACCTTGCTTGCTAATTATAACAATCAACTTGCTTTATCAAATACGGGTTTTATCAACTGGATTGCCTCAAAAAATATTGAGGATTATCGAATTGTTGATGAAGCAGGTAATGATGTGACATCACGATTTGAGTTAAGTGGTGGTATCAAAGAGTCATCATGTTTGACTGTAACTTCTCTAGCTAAGGGGCAAAGTTGTTATTTAGGTGTCAAGCCATTGGCAGATGAAACAGGCAATAGCTTATTTTTAAAGTTATTAAATACCAACGCGAATCAAACGCGCAATATCACATTGCCCAGTTATAACAGTAGTGGTGTCTATCCAAGCCTGGGTTTAAATCCTAATACAGTCGTTAAAAATAAAGATTTATCGCTTTATTTTACGATCGCGCCACCGATTAGTAAGACTTTTGTTGGTTTTGAACTGGTTGGTGTCAGTAAGGTCACGCAAGATCTAACTTATCCTGATAGTTGTATCAGCGGCACCTTAGCAAGTGCTAATAGCCCTTGCCAGTTAAAGCTTGATATCTCAGGTGATGAAGTAAATACGCCATATTTTAATCCAGAGCTTATTATCCATTGGCAGGATAGTACGCAGACAACTGCTGATATTGATATCAAGGTGGTTGATCCTACTCAGCCAGGTGAGGATGTTAGTGGTTTAGCCGATCTCTATCAGCTAGATGCGACGTTTAATTATGTTGATGTCAATGTAGATAATATTGTGATTTACATTAAAAACACAACGGGGAAAGTCTTATCTAATTTACAGGTCGAGATTTTGCCAAGTTGGTTTAATGAATTAATAGATGTCTCATCATTTACACCAATGACACTGGTTGATCATCAAAATGCGACAATTACATTACCATTAAAGCCGGGTAAAACGGCAAATGATTTATTAGCTGTGTTAGAGAGTAATATGACTGATTTAGCGAATAATGCTCAAGTTGATGCTAATGGTGGCAAAGTTGTGCGTTTTACCGCAAGTAACTCAGTCAATAACTATCGACCAAAAGTGATCGTTGACACTTTTCCGCATATTGTGACGCCATCTAACGAAACAGTCAGACAAAGCTTAAGTCAGGTCATGGTATTTGGTAAACCAAGTACCCAGCATATTGTTATCAATAATCCAACCAGTGATCAATACAATATAAGCTTTGATCAATCATTGCCAGGAGAGACGATCGTACGTGTAGCTACTGGCGGTGTGAATGGTCTTGCGAACTGTAGTGAGTTTACTACCTTATTTGCGGGCGAGAGTTGTGCGCTCATGGTAGAAGCCAAGCTTGACGCCTATAACGTACCGGGTAATTACCTAGATGTTATGATGACACCGGTAAACTCATCAATCACAAGACAGACAAAGCTCCATATTAAGCCACAAATTGATTATGTTTATTTTGTAAGCTATGAACCAAGCGAACAAGCAATGGAAATTCCCTATGTGGGCAATAAACAGTATGATTTGCAGTTATATAATGATGAAATACATATTCACTGGTTACCATCAACAGACGTATCAGACTATGTGATCGCACATACAGAGGGCGCTGCGGGTTTAACAATAACCACTCCCGAGAAAACACCAAGCTGTCTTGATGGTGCTCCGGTTGCAACCAATGAATATTGCTATATTGGTTTAGCCGTTAACGACACGGCGATAGCAAAGGATGATTATGATTTAATTTTAAAAATGGGACAGAGTAATCTGGCAGTAGATAATATCAAGATCGATTATGTGGCGATTGTTGATCATGGTCTAGCAAGCGTCAGTGTCGAGAGAAATGCCCAAGCAATTAGTAAAGTAACGCCAAACAGTAGTGTGGAAGTAGTCATTAGACCTCCACAAGGTTGGCAGGACCAGGTGATGGTTGATCAAAGCTATACCGTCACAGCAAATAATAGTGGTATTACTTTTCCTAAGGGCAATCAGTGTACCTTATTAAGATCTCAGCCAGAAGCAGCATGTAGGGTTGAAGTACAGATTGCAGGTGATATAGCGGTTGGCGAATATGAAATAATGGTTGCCCCAAATCCAACGACAAGTTTACCCTTGCCTGAGACTATTGTGACTAAAGCTTTGCGTGTGGCAGAATTTTTAAGTTTTCAGCAAATTTCGAGTGGAGCAAGCGGTTCATGTGGTATGTCTCTTACAGGAGACGGGTATTGTTGGGGAGAGAATGCAGGCAATGGTTTTAGTGCTGAGGAAAATGGATTAAAGCCTAGCATGGTGAAACTGCCTAACAATATAAGAATTTCTTCTATTTACTCAGGAAATACCCCAGGAAGTGATCATAATTGCGCATTAGGGAGTGATAATAATATATATTGCTGGGGGAGCAATTCTGATGGGCAGTTAGGTAATGGCACTACAATAGACCAAAGATTACCAACCTTGGTAAAAATGCCTAGGTTTGGGATGGGGTTTTCCTCAATTGGTCTTGGAGTAAATAAGAGCTCTGCTATAGCTACAGATTCTACATTATACTACTGGGGATATGATTATAATGATTATTTAGTTCCAGTAACAATGAAGGTACCTAGTGGTGTAAAATTCATTTCTATTGCTGCTAACAAGCCAAATAATATTTGCGCATTGAGTGATAAAAATGATCTTTATTGTTGGAACACCTTCATTAGCGCATTACCTATGCTTTTAAAAATGCCTAATAGTATAGGTGTCCATTCTTTTGATCTTGGATTCGAACATGGCTGTGTAATAGCTCATGATAATAATGCGTACTGTTGGGGAAAGAATAAATATGGTGAATTAGGTGATGGAACTACCATAGATAAGTCAATGCCAACTCAGGTAAAATCACCTGAAGGTGTTAAATTTACTTCCATATCTGCTGGAATAAGCTTCACTTGTGCATTGGGTGATGATAGCAATACATATTGCTGGGGGTCGAATCTCGATGGTCAATTAGGTGACGGAAGTACTATAGATTATAAAACACAACCAAGTATGGTGAGGTTGCCTGATGGTGTTGTATTCGTTAAATTGGCGGTAGGATCTCGGCATAGTTGTGCAATTGCTAGTAATGATCAAGTCTACTGTTGGGGTGCAAACTATAGAGGGCAATTAGGCGATGGCACAACCAATAATTCATCAATCCCTGTCGCCGTTAAAATGCCGAGTCAGTAAATGCGCAGTGCACTTTTTGGAAGGTGAAATACTATAGATGTATTCGCGTATCTTAGATATGTGGCACTACCACAACTCTGCTGTAGATCACAATTCTTGTATTAGGATAGTTTATCGTTTAGTAATGAAAATATTTAATTGTTTATCGTTTCGCTGTTAATTTAATGATTGCCATCTATACTCTGTATAGTCATTGATATGAAGGATGATATAAGATGGACAATGAAGATGTGCGGATTTTGTACTTGCTGCTTGAGGGAGCCAAGGTGACTGAGGTTGGCGAGAAAATTAATCTATCACAACCTGCGGTAACCGCACGAATCAATAAACTTAGGAAGTACTTTGATGATCCGTTATTAGTGAGAGATGGCAAGGAGATGGTGCTAACAGCCAAAGCGCTTTCGCTTACTAATGCAATAACTCGTTTACATGAAAACATTGAAAGTCTTTATCCTATCGAGCATTTTGATGCTAAAAACACACCGACAATCATTAATTTATATTTATCAGATGGGCATTGCCACTTTTGTTTTGAAGAATATATTAATGCCATTTATGCAATCAATGACCGGCATGAGGTACGGATCACAGTATTTCCTTTAGAGCAAGGAATTGAAGGGAGATATAATTTTCAAAATGCCGATATTATTATTGGTACGCTTTACCCGATCAAAGGTTACACACAAGAGATAATAGCTTGGGATCAATATCAATTGATCCATCAAATGGATGTGTTAAAAACTGATAAGAAGATTACAATGCAGCAATATTTGAAGTTGGCACATGTGGTTTTTGCCAAGGATGATGAAAGTAATATCTTCTTGGAATATCTATCAACACCTGATCCGCGAAATATTAAATTGCGTACGAACAGTATTGATGTTGCCTCTGAGAGTATTGCAAAAGGCAGATGTGTTGCAACTATGGGCTCTTCTTTTGCTAGAGAACGTGGTTTTTTTTATTCACCTTTACCATTTACAACACCACAGTTGCCCATTGCCTTTTCGTATCCAAACTTTTTGCAAATTGATGCTAAAAATCGTTGGATACGTAACCTATGTGCCAGAGTCATTCGTGCTAAAGCACAATTGCTTAAACTAAGACTGGAGGCATAATCTGCATGGATGTCAAAGACTATAATATTTTGCAAACCTTAATTACTGAGCGCAGTATCAGTAGAACTGCTAAGCTTATGAATATGTCGCAACCAACAGTTACTTTACGTTTAAATAAGATGCGTAATGAACTTAAAGATCAGATTTTAGTGCGCAATGGTCATAATATGGAAGTTACTGCAAAAGCACATGCAATATTATCAACCCTGCAGCAGATAAATCAGGAATTTTCAGCTATTTTGCCCAATTTAGAGCAATTTGATCCTTATAAAACACCATGTCAATTCACCATACATATGAGTGAATTTGGACATGCTATGATTGCAGATCGACTAATTAATGAAATTCAAAGTTATAACAGTGAGCATGTGATTTCATTGCATGTATTTCAAACTGTATACAATCATGAGTATTTACATCGATTTGACAAAGCAGATATTATCATTGGATTTTATGAGAATATACCTAACTTTAATACAAAAGTTATTGCAGAGGATGACATTGTGCTTGCTTATGACCGTTACCCGCTAACCAGTCAGTCTATTGATTATGAAACTTATATAAAACTACCACATGTTGTTCATAGCCTTAATAGTGAAAATAATTTATTTATTCAAACGTATCTGGGCAATCCAGACCCAAGAAATATTAAATTAAGGTGTGCAATGATAGATCGGATTATTCCTTTGTTACAAGATCGATATGTTGCTAATCTATTAGCAAAATATGCTTTGTTTAAAGGGTTGAAGATAATCCCTTTACCCTTTAAAACAGAGAAGGCTTCAGTGACTTTATCTTATCCAAGGCGACTAAAACATAACATCCAGAGTGCCTGGTTAAGAAAGTTATGTGAGCGTGTATGTTTAGAGTGCATTAATGAGGTGTAGTATTTTTGTCTGGATTAATAAAATAGATTTTGTTCTTAGCCTTTTTATTGTCAATTTCAAGCAAATGGATGCAATGTTTTATTGGCATGATATAATCGCTGGCAGTTTTTAACGTGGTGATGAGTACTTCCTGTATGCAAGATATACATAAGCATAGACTGTTGATTTTAGATTTTGGTTCGCAATATACGCAGCTGATTGCGCGTCGTGTGCGTGAAATTGGTGTGTATTGTGAGATTTACCCTTATGATGTTGATGTCAGTTTTATTAAAGATTTTGCTGCCAGTGGCATTATCCTTTCAGGCGGACCTGAGTCAGTCAATGAATCAGCACATGTCAGAGCGCCTCAATGTGTATTTGAGTTAAATGTGCCTATATTAGGTATTTGCTATGGTATGCAGACCATGGCGCATCAGTTTGGTGGTGAGGTTGCCTCATCGGATAAGCGCGAATTTGGTTATGCCAAGATTGAAGTAAGCAAAGCAAACCCTTTATACGAATCCGTACCACAAACTCAAGATGTATGGATGAGTCATGGTGATAAAGTGGTTGTTTTGGGTGATGACTTTGAGGTCATTGCATCTTCTGAAAACGCGCCGATTGCGGCGATGGCACATAAAACAAAGCCATATTACGGTGTACAATATCATCCAGAGGTGACACATTCTGCTTATGGCAAAGAGTTACTTGAGAACTTTGCGTTTAAGATCTGTGGTTGTGAAGCATTGTGGAATCCTGCGAGCATTATTGAAGATGCCGTACAAAAAATCAAAGCACAAGTTGGGTCTGATGAGGTGGTTTTAGGCTTATCTGGTGGTGTTGATTCATCTGTCGTTGCAGCCTTACTGCATAAAGCCATTGGTGAACAATTAACCTGTGTATTTGTCGATACGGGGTTATTGCGCTTGCACGAAGGTGATCAGGTCATGCAAACATTTGCTGAGAATATGCATGTCAATGTTGTGCGTGTGAATGCTGAAGAAAGGTTCCTCGCTAAGCTTGAGGGCGTTAATGATCCTGAGAAAAAGCGTAAAATTATTGGCAATCTGTTTGTTGATATTTTTGATGAAGAATCAGCCAAACTTAAAAATGCTAAATGGTTAGCGCAAGGCACGATTTATCCTGATGTTATCGAATCAGCAGGTAGCAGTACTGGTAAAGCACATGTCATTAAGTCACATCACAATGTTGGTGGATTGCCTGAAGATATGAAGCTTGGACTGGTTGAGCCGTTAAGAGAGCTTTTCAAAGATGAAGTACGTAAAGTGGGCGTTGAATTAGGCTTGCCATATCGCATGGTTTATCGTCATCCCTTCCCAGGACCGGGTCTTGGGGTGCGTATCTTGGGTGAGGTTAAAAAAGATTATGCTGATATCTTGCGTCAAGCCGATGCGATATATATGCAAGAGTTAGAGAAAAGTGGTTATTACGATAAAGTCAGTCAGGCGTTTGCTGTATTCTTACCAGTAAAATCAGTTGGTGTCATGGGTGATCAACGTAAATATGATTATGTGGTTGCCTTAAGAGCGGTTGAAACGATTGATTTTATGACGGCACGTTGGGCGCATTTGCCTTATGAGTTAATCGGACAGATTTCCAATCGTATTGTAAATGAAGTTAAAGGTATCTCTCGTGTGGTTTATGACGTGACTGGGAAGCCACCAGGTACGATTGAATGGGAGTAACTCCAGTAGTAAATATCAAATAATACTGTGTTGCTGTTTTAGGTTGGTTAACGCCGTTTTTGTTTTCTTTAAGCGTTGTGCGGCACGTTGTTCGTTCAATCTGGCATAGTTATATACCAAAAAGTCAATAATTGTTAACTGTTTTAAACGATGTGCTATGGGCACAAATAATCCTGTATCTACTTGTTTTTTAATGTTTAAACGCACGGTGGCTGTTTGATCAACCGGTGAGCCAGGATCAGTGATGGTGATCACCTTAGCGCCATTACTGCGTGCTAGTTTACACAAACTAATTAAGGCTTCAGATTTACCGCTATTAGAAATAGCAATAATTGCATCCCCCGGCTCTAAAGAACCAATTGCCATTGCTGACATGTGCATATCAGGATAATAGCCAACTTTTGGCATCATTCTAAAGAGTTTATGGAAGCTATCAAACGCAGTACAGTTTGATGCGCCAAAGCCGCAAACAACAACTTTATTAGAGTCAATCAAAATATGTGTTGCTAATTCAAGCTGCTCATCATCAATTTCACGGTCAACATTAGCAATAGCAGCGCGCGCGTATTGAGCAACTTTGTCTTTAACAACTGCCGTAGAATCATCAAGTCGAATATCGATGGATTCACTGATTTTGCCAAGAGCTAATTCCTCGGCAAAGCGAATCTTAAATTCTTGAAAACCTTTGCAGCCAACTGCGCGACAAAAGCGGACAATGGTTGGTTCACTGACACCGATGTTGTGTGCAATGGTAGTAATGTTTAAAGAAGTTGCTTCATAGCTGTTGTCAATAATCCAATTCGCAACTTTTTGCTCAGATTTTCTTAATTTAAACTCCCCATTTTGAAGTTTTTCTAACATTGTTTCATCATGTCTCACGATTTTGTACCCCTAAGTTGCAGCGGTGTCACTGCATTTTTAGCTTTTAAGCGCTATAATCTGCAGAGTCATTAAGTTTTGCTTATAACCATAAAAAAATTGGACGCATTATAGCATGGCGTGTAGATAATAAACATGGATCACAGTAAAAATGCTAAAACATTTTATATACAACCTATCAAAGAATGATCCTGGGGCACATGTGCTGTCGATGGTGATCAAAGTTGGTGCGATTATGCTTATCTATTTTCTGATTGCATGGCGCCTTGGTTTTGTCTATGAAGTCATTATTTGGGTATTTTATTTTCTGGCATTTGCTGCCATCGTCTGTGCAGTCGGGGATATATATTCACGACGCAAAATTTTTATCTGGTTTTTAGTAGGCTTTGCTCTGGCATTAACCGTATCTTATTGGTTGCATCCCTATAAGTTGTTAAGTTTCACTTTGTTAATTATTTGTGCGTATTATGCTTTTTGGGTGAGAAAATATGACCCTATATTTAATCAGTTTCCTGGTTATTTAGTGATTGTATTGGCAATATCATCGATTCAATTGCCAGTGCTTAAACAGGATTTGACCCAATTATATATAAGCCTACTGTGTGTTGGCACTGCTTTCTTTGTGTTGGTATTAATGTTGCGACCATGGGACACCCCAAGGCAGTTATTACGTACTTTACAGATGCATGCGATTTTGTTGCAAAATGAAACGCGCTACATCTTACACATGGTATTTGATGTACATACTGATGCTTTTGATATAGATAAAACCAATAAAGAAGTCAGTGCACGTTTGATGACACTGCATAGTAAAGGTGCAAGTTGGATTATTCTGCCAAAGCGAAAAATCGCTTGGCATAAATGCTATGGTCACTATCATAGCTTAGTGCAAAACACCTTTCGTTTACTTTTTTTCTATTATACTTTATCCAAAAGAAAGTCAGATATCGCGGAAAGGGTTATTAAAAAAACCGCACTTAAAGATATCATCTATATGTCAACTAAACTTGCAGTTTGGGTATTTTTGATAAATGAAAATGAGGACTTTGAACGTCAACTAAATCAGTTTAAAGCATACAGTGATCACTTTAAAGAAGAGGTGTTAACCGCATCTACGTTGAAAGGCTGTCAAGTGCTTATTTTTGAGATATTACTTCTTCTTGAGAGTTTGCATAGTACAGCGTTGTCATTGAGAGAGGCCGCAGATGAGATTCGCTAATTGGTTAAATGCATTACCTGCGTATAAGCTTTTAGCCATTAGAGTGGCAAGCGCTTGTTTAATTGCCATTATTCTCACTGAGGCTATTGGTTTACAACGTAATTATTGGAGTGTTTTAGCCATTGTGTCTATCAGCATTAGCGTGCATGCAAGAGAAGTCTTATTTCGCTCCAAAGCTGTTGTTATCAATACGATTTTAGGCTGTTTTGCTGGGACAGTTGCGTATTATATATTAAATCTATATGTCCCATTTTATGTCATTATCACCGTGATTTTGGTGTTGGCGCTGTACACGCTTTATTTTAGTGTGGTGCATTATGCCGTAGGTGTTTTCTTTAGCAGTATTTTTGTGGTGATGTTTATTGGCACCTTATCTTTTTGGGATATGTCGTTACTTATTGCTCGCATATTGGATATTGCAATAGGGGCATTAGTCATTCTGCTAATCAGCAGGGTGTTAAGACAAAGTAATTTAAGAGAAAAATTTTATGTGGAGTTTTCATCGGTTTATCTTACGCATAAGCAGATTATTGAAATGTTTTTAATGCAAACAGTAGAGCAAGAAAAAGTATCTAATGATCAGGGTAATGATTTTGATCAAGTGCTAGATAAGGGGATGTTAAGACTTCTTGTAGATGAGCTAGCATTGCAGGAAAAACATGCTGTTGAAAATTTTATCAATACCAAAACAGAACTTAATAAGGCGCAAATTAATATCATTAAAGTACTGCTGTCAACGATGCGTGAGCTTATGTTTGTTTATCGTGCTTTATTGCTACTAGATGACCGTCAAAGCAATCAGAAATTAAAGCGTTTTTGTCGTCAGAAATTAGCAATGTTTTTTGATCTATTAAAAAATGAGTATGCTTTGTTTGAAAAAATGACCAATAGTCCAGCTAAAAAATAGTTGATTACTATAGCTTTGCATCTGTGTATCGATACGTGATTGCAAAATTCTTTTGTACGTTGATAAAAAGCATGTTATCGTAGCTGCACTTATGCTTAATTTAAGTGTTAATTTATGCAATTAAATACACGTTACGGACAATTCGGGGGCTGTTATGCGCCAGAGAGCTTGATGCCAATTTTGACAGAGATTGAGAAAGGGTTTATCGCCATTCAACAAGATGAATCTTTTCAGTTGGAGTTTAAACGGCTAATAAAAAACTATGCAGGGCGCGAAACACCAATTACCTATATACGTAACTTATCAGATAAATATGGCGCTAATATTTATCTTAAACGCGAGGATTTGTTGCATGGTGGTGCGCATAAAACCAATAACACCATTGGGCAGATGCTCTTGGCCAAACACCTTGGTAAAAAACGCGTGATTGCTGAGACGGGTGCCGGTCAACATGGGGTGGCAACTGCAATGACAGGTGCTATGCTTGGACTTGAAGTTGAGATTTATATGGGTGCAGTTGATATCGCCCGACAAAAGCCTAATGTTGAGCGTATGAAATTATTTGGAGCCAAGGTTCATAGCGTGTCATCGGGTAGTGCGACGTTAAAAGACGCGATCAATGATGCAATGCGTGATTGGATTAGTAATGCTGAAGATACTTATTATTGTTTTGGCACTGCAGCAGGGCCGCATCCATTTCCGGCATTGGTGCGTTACTTTCAAGAGGTTATAGGTAAAGAAGCACGTGCGCAAATGCTTAAAGCAAATAATTCCTTACCCGATGCTGTGATTGCGTGTATTGGCGGGGGTAGTAATGCGATTGGCATATTTAGTGGTTTTCTAAGCGATGCTAAGGTGGCTATTTATGGTGCGGAACCTGCCGGCAAAGGACTAGAAACCGGTGAGCATGCAGCGACGATGAATAAAGGTGAAATAGGTGTATTTCATGGGATGCAATCACTGTTCTTACAAGACAAAGATGGTCAGATTAAAGAGCCTTATTCGATTTCAGCCGGATTGGATTATCCAGGTATTGGCCCTGAGCATGTTTATTTGCAAGAGACAAAGCGTGTGACTTATCTTACCATTACCGATAATGAAGCCATTGCTGCATTTGAAGAGCTTTCAAAGAAAGAAGGTATTATTCCAGCATTTGAATCAGCGCACGCATTGGCATTGGCATTTCAATTAGCGCAGTCACAATTAAAAGGTAAAACTATTTTAGTCAATTTATCAGGGCGTGGTGATAAAGATCTACAGAGTTATTTTAGATATAAAGGACTTTCTGATGAGTAATCGATTCGACAAATTATTTAACAATCATGACAAAAAAGTATTTATGCCATTTTTCACCTTAGGTGATCCTAATTTTGATGAAAGCCTACATATCATTAGCACAGCAATTGATGCAGGCGTTCAGGCAATTGAGCTTGGCTTCCCATTTTCTGATCCAATTGCCGATGGTCCAACCAATCAACGCTCGATGGAAAGAGCATTAAAGTCAGGCATGACTTTTAATCGCTGTATTGAGATGCTGAGTATTATTCGTCAAAAGTATCCAGATATTGCCATTGGCTTATTAATTTATTACAACCTTTTGTTTAAGCAAGGTGAAAGCGCGTATCAAAAGCTACAAAGTGTTGGTGTGGATGCTGTTGTTTGTGCAGATTTACCGTTAGAAGAATCAAAAGAACATGAGACCTTACTTAAGAAGTATAATATTGGCGCAGTACAAATGGTTGCGCCAAACTCAAGCGATGAACGGGTCAAACAACTGGCTAATTGCAGCAGTGCATTTAATTATGTCTTAAGTGGTTTCGGTACGACCGGTGTTAAAAGTGAGATTGCGCCTCAAACCATCGCACGAATTAAGCAGGTAAGAGCGTTAATTGATCAACCAATGGTAGTAGGGTTTGGTATTTCAAAACCAGAACATGTCAAAGCGGTATGGCAAGCAGGTGGCAATGCGGCGATTGTTGGCAGTTATTTTACGTCATTAATTGAGCAACATTTAAATGACACAAAGATAGCAGCAGAGAAAATACGTCAGTTTATTAAGGCTTTATAATGAGAGAAAAAGTTGGGATTGTACTGTATTTATTTATTATTAGCATTTTGGCAGTAAATATTCATATCCAGATGCTAAAATCAGGTGTTCCCTATCCTGGAGAGCATTTTTTAGTGCCTAAATGGTATGATGCTCTTAAAGTTATTGTTCAGCTGTTTGGCTTATATTGGTTGTCTGGAAAGGTAGCTAGTATATATAGTGGTTGGGGAGTGGTAAAAAAAACAGCGGCTGTATTCTTAATTATGGCAGCTATGATGGAGTTATTACTTAGATTGCCATTAACGGCAGGTTATGTTAACGGTCAGGCATTTTTATTCACGTGGGTAGCTGCCTATTTACCCAAACTTATATGGTTGTTAGTATCGGTAATAGTCGTGTTGCTATTGAGTAATAAAAAGCAAGATAGTCAACTCAAATATATTATTGTGAAGCTAGTAGTAATTGTTATTTACGCAATCCTATCTGTAGTAATTTTAATGCCATTGCTTACTGGGTTATGCGCTAAACTGTTACCATTGCTTACACCGCCAAACCCTGCCAATATTATTCCTTCACCGTATAATTTTACAACAACTGTGATAACTTCCATTTTTTATATCGAGCCTGTTATTGCATGTTTTATAGTTGCATATTTAATATGGAGTACAAATTCTAGCTTTATTTGGCAGTGTATTAAAGTGACTTTTGCTATCTTGGTGCTGAATCAAGGGTTGGTGACATTTGTTGTATTTATGCTTCATAATAACTTGCCATTTATGAATGCGCTGTTAAGCGTGGGACAATTTACAATGGAGTCAATTTTTATTGGTATTATGATTTCGATTTTACTTTTTTATCTAAAAAGGAAACCCAAAAAGCAGGGGAATATTTTATAGTGCTTTAAGCAATATTTCCCCTAGTTTTTCGATTGTTTTAATATCAGTGTTTAATGGCGGCAACCAATAAATAGTATTCCCCAATGGACGCATTAGTGCACCTAATTCAATGGCTTTTTGATAGAGTTTATAACCCGCGCGTGCTTCTGTGGTTTTTAGATCAGCGGCAACCACGCCGCCTAGACTGCGAACGTTATGCAATTTTTGAGTGTTTTGAGCAATTTCCAGCATCATATTATACATCGTTGGCGCTAACGTTTTATTAACATAGTCAAGTGTGTGCTCACGTTCAAAAATATGTAGCGTTTCTAAAGCAACTCTTGAGGCCAACGTATTACCACTATGCGTATGTGAGTGCATAAAACCTTTTTGTGTTGCATAATCATCATAAAACAACGCATAAATTTCATTATGTGTTAAGCAAATACTCAAAGGCAACATGCCCGAAGTAATGCCTTTAGATAAGCAGATAAAGTCAGGCGTAATATCAGCATGTTCACAGGCGAGCATTTTGCCTGTGCGTCCAATGCCTGTCATAATCTCATCGGCAATTAAGTAAACATCATTTTCTTTGCACCATTTGGCGAGTCTCTTTAGATAATCTTTACTGTAAATTAGCATACCTCCAGCGCCTTGAATCAGTGGCTCAATAATGACCGCATTTAACTTATCTTTGATCATCTCTAATTGTTGTTGTGATTTTTGCCAAGCGCTGTGTGCATTATGCCAAAGTGGGTCGTTAATACCGGCGACATAGGGGATATCTTGTAAGAAAGTGCAATCAAATAACAGCGATTGATACGCTCGCTTATAGAGACCTAAATCACTGACGCTTAAGGTGGCACAAGTTTCGCCATGATAACCATTTTGCAGTGCGGCAAAATGGGTTTTGTTTGTCTGTCCTTTGATAACGCGCGCATGAATACTCATTTTCATCGCAATTTCAACAGCGCATGAACCGTCACTGGCAAAGAGTACCTTATCAGTATGGGTAAGATGACAGAGCTTTTGCGTTAATTGCTCAATGGTTGTATTGGTGGTATTCGCTAAAATCGTATGTTCAAGTGTGCCTAGTTGTTGTGTTAAGGCTTGCTGCAAATCTGGGTGGCTGTGCCCCAATGACTTACACCACCAACTTGAGATCGCATCAATGATTGGTTTGTCGTTGTGGTAGATGAAACTACCTTTGGCTTTGGTGATATTAAGTGGCGAGAAGGTTTCATAATCCTTCATCTGTGAGCAAGGGTGCCAAAGATTGGTCGAATACATCTTTTTGTAAACCTTAATTAAATTATAAGTTGACTAAAGTGGCAAGTATATCTAGATTGTTGCCGATGTAAAAGTATCGCAATGTGAAAAACAAAGGATAAAGGATAATAATGCCAATGATTGATTTAAATTATGCACAAAGCTTATATCAAAAACCATTTAATGAATTGCTATTCAAAGCACAAACAGTGCATCGTGCGAATTTTGCCAATGAGGTTGAGTTATGTGTATTACTGAGTATTAAAACAGGAAGCTGCCCTGAAGACTGTAAATATTGCCCGCAAAGTGGTCATTATAATGCTGGTGTTCAAAAAGAAAAGCTCATGGATGTAGAGAGTATTGTGTTACAAGCCCAAAGAGCCAAAGAGCTTGGTGCCAAGCGTTTTTGTATGGGTGCTGCGTGGCGCAATCCACCGGAGAAAGCGATGCCACAATTAATTGAAATTATCCAATCGGTTAAGTCACTAGGATTAGAGACTTGTATGACTTTAGGGATGTTATCCAAAGCACAAGCTACAGAATTAGCTGATGCAGGCCTTGATTATTACAATCACAATTTGGATACTTCAGAGGCGTTTTATCAAGAGATTATTAGCACCAGAGATTATCAATCACGCTTAGATACGCTAGAGGAAGTGTCAAATGCCGGCATGAAAGTTTGTTGTGGCGGCATTCTTGGAATGGGAGAGACGATTGATGATCGCTTGCAAATGTTGGTAACATTGGCGAATTTAAAAACACCACCTGCGAGTGTGCCAATCAATCAATTGATTCCAGTGCCAGGAACACCGCTGGGCAATCAATTAAACAAAGCACAAATTGATACTTTTGATTTTATACGTACGATTGCAGTGGCAAGAATCTTAATGCCAAGCTCAAAAATCAGGCTTTCAGCAGGTCGTTCGCAAATGAGTGATGAAATGCAGGCTTTAGCATTTCTAGCGGGAGCGAACTCTATCTTTTATGGTGATAAGCTATTAACTGCAGAGAATCCTTCAGAGAATCATGATCTAAAACTGCTTAATACGCTTGGCTTTAAAGTAACAAAAAACAGTGAGGAGCATCATGAGCTTGTTAGCCAATGATGCGCGTTACAGTGATTATTTAACGGCAATTAAACAAAACGGGCGTTATCGACAACGCGTATTTACCCAAATAAAAGATAAGCTTATTCATATTGATCAGCATGCTTTGATCAATTTTAGTGGTAATGATTATTTGGGATTATCGCAACATATAGAGGTTAAAAAAAAGGCGCAACAAGCAATTGAATGTTATGGTGTTGGTAGCACGTCATCAGCGATTGTTTCAGGAAGTCATTATCTCATTGAGTCGCTAGAGCATAATATGGCGGCGTTTGTAGGCTATCCACGTGCTTTGCTGTTTAACTCTGGTTACCATGCCAATTTAGCCGTAATGAGTTTGTTGGCAATGCAAGGTAAAGGGGCAAAAGATGCTCAGGCAATAGTTGCGGATAAATTAGTTCATGCCTCTATTTTGGATGGTATTGCACTATCTGGTGCCAAACTTAAGCGCTATCCTCATCAGAATATTAGCAGTCTACATGCTATCTTGCAGAAGCACCCAGAAGCTAGATATGTCATAACTGAAGGTATATTTAGCATGGATGGTGATATCTCACCTTTGAGAAGACTTGCCAATGTTGACCATACTAAACTTATTGTTGATGATGCGCATGGTTTTGGTGTGTTAGGTCAATCAGGTAGAGGTGCGGTAGACTATGCGGATTTAACTTTTAATGATGTGCCTGTCATGATCGTGCCATGCGGTAAAGCATTCGGTGCTATGGGTGCATTTGTTTGTGCAAGTGATGAGTTTATTGAGCTGTTAATACAAACAGCACGTAGCTATATCTACAGCACAGCACTTGCCATTCCCATTGTTGCTGCTTTAAATGCCAGTTTAAAGCTGATTATGAATGGTGATTATTTACGTGAAAAGCTGTTTGAGAATATTACCTTTTTTAACCAATATGCAGAAAAGCTTGGGCTTAATGTTGTGTCAGATGATTTGACGCCAATTCGCAGTATTATCATTGGCGATAATCAACAAACACAAAACGTACAAAATCTGCTTAAAGATAAAGGTTTTTATGTTTCATGCATTCGTCCACCAACAGTACCACAAAATAGTGCACGATTACGCATATCACTAAGCGCACTACATGATACACGTGATATAAACGCATTATTGGATCAATTGGTGCGTGTGTTATGAGTATTCAAAATCATTTATTTCTATCAGGCTGGGGATTTAAGGCGAGTCTATGGCAAGTATTTTATCCTGAGATATCATCAACGCAGTGTATAGATATGCCTTGTTTTAAGAGTGCAAACGAAGAGCAAATATTACAAGAATTATCAGTGAAATTAGCCAAAGCTGAAGTTATTCACGCATGGTCACATAGTGGTTTGTGGGTTTTGAGACTCATTCAACAAAATAAGCTGAATGTCAAAGATAAAAGTATTTACTGCTATGGGTTGCCATTATTATGGCAGTTTGCCAGTGATGAGAAAAAACAAGCGTTTATAAGGCAATATCAATTAAATCCAAATAGATTGGCACAAAAGTTTTTAAAGCTTGTTGCTTTTCCAGAGGTTGATAGGCTTAAAGATGTAGAGTCGTATTGCCTTTTAACAGATGAAGCACAATATCACAGTCAATTAAACTATTTAAAGTGGATGTTTGACTTTGCTCAAATGATGCCAGTAACGGATGCACTTGCTTTGTGTGATAAAACTGGCGTTAAGGTATTTTTGGCAGAAAAAGATGCGATTGTTGATAGTACATCTTTGGCAAAGTTACTTAATGGTAAGCTGACAAAGAATCAAAGCCACCTAGGCTTATTGCATCTTGCCAAGAGTGAAGTAAGCGCATGCTAAAATCACCACGCATAAGCTTTAGTGCCGCTAAAGATAGCTATCATCAGCACGATCAAGTGCAACGCAAGGTCGATCAAAATTTAAAAAACATGGTATTTAAGCATCTTGAGCAAACTAATCGAAATATAAAGCATATATTAGAGTTAGGCTGCGGTGATGGTGTTGCTAGTATGGATATCGCAAAACGACTAATGCCATTGTCTTATGATGCAGTTGATATTGCTGATATTTTAATTGATAAAGCCAAAGAAATTCAAATTGATCATTTGCCCATAAAGGGGGGCTTTAACTTTATACAGGGTGATTTTAATCAGTCACAATTCTGGCAAGCATTACCTCAAAAAAAATATGACCTTATCTATAGCAATATGGCGTTACAGTGGTCTGATTGTTTGTTGACGTTACTTAAGCGCATCAATCAAATATTATCTATACATGGTGTGTTGGCATTTTCCATTCCACTTAATGATACTTTTGATGAGCTTAAAAATGTGGTGCGTATTAATCAGTTTATAAGTCATGATAAAGTCAAAGCGCTTTTTAAGATGTTTGATTGGCAATGTATAAATATTGATAAGCAAAGCATTCAATTAGAGTTTTTAAATAGGAAGACACAGCTCAAACATTTGAAAAGTACCGGTGTGAATAGTTATTTGGGGTGTGAAAGACCGCAGATGAGAATGCTTTTGGGGTATTTGCGTGATGATAATGATCAAATGACAACGTTAAGTTATGAGATTGGAATATATGTGATTGCCAAACAATTTCCGTAGGGGTAATTCATGAATTACCCCTGTTACGGTGGCAAATATATCAGGCAATTCGTGAATTGTCTCTACGGTGGCGTGTGGTGTATATCAGGCAATTCGTGAATTGCCCCTACGGTGGCGTGTGGTATATGTCGGGCAATTCGTGAATTGCCCGTACAAGACCTTCGTAGGGGCGTATTGCATACGCCCTTTATGAAATGCCTTTTAAAAATAATTAATAAGGAAAATAGATGAGTATAACTTCATTAACAAAACATAAGCAAATTGCCATTATCGGCACAGATACTGAAGTGGGCAAAACTTACGTTTGTGTTCACTTGATGAATCAATTAAAAAATCAGGGCTTAACAGTTGCTGGATTAAAACCAATGGCATCAGGCGCTTTTATTAAAGATGGTCACTTAGTTAATGAGGATGCATTGGCTTTACAAGAAGCATCCTCTGTGTCACTTTCTTATGAATTAGTAAACCCTAATGTTTTTGAACCTGCCATTGCCCCGCATATTGCTGCAGAGCAGGCAAATAAATCATTAACTGTTGAAAAATTGGTTGAGCAAACCAAGCATTCTTTAGCGCAAATTAACAGTGATATTACTTTTATCGAAGGCGCAGGCGGACTACTAACACCATTAAACTATAATGAAACCTGGGCGGACTATTTAAAAGCTTTGGATATTCCAGTGCTTTTAGTCGTTGGTATGAAGCTTGGCTGTATTAATCATGCTTTGTTAACCGAGCACTATCTTAAGCAGCAACACATACCCTATATTGGTTGGGTCGCTAATTGCATTAATCCTGATATGCCTGTTTTGCAAGAAAATATTTTAACATTGGAGCAAATGTTAACAACCTCAAAAGTAGCAGATATTCAGTTTGATCTGTAAATAGTTAACCTATAATGATGTCAGCAGTTTAGTTTCATTATAAAATATGCCTTATTTTGATTATTGTTGGTTTATTTCCTTCTTTAATCATGTATTTTTATTTTTTTAGATAAATTTTA
Organism: Cysteiniphilum sp. GTC20157; assembly: GCF_055396795.1. Taxonomy (NCBI): domain Bacteria; kingdom Pseudomonadati; phylum Pseudomonadota; class Gammaproteobacteria; order Thiotrichales; family Fastidiosibacteraceae; genus Cysteiniphilum; species Cysteiniphilum sp. GTC20157. The sequence continues at coordinate 998,327 of NZ_AP044698.1, forward strand.
TAAAATTTAAGATATTTTCTATCGCACATGCTCATTTTTTTCGGTAAATTACTATAAGGATAATTAATAGGATATTGATGAATGTTATCAAGTACACTTAAATTCGAGTGTGTTACATTAAAAAGGGGAAGGTATGAAATCAACTAAATTGAAACGTGATTTAAAAACGCGCCATTTAACGATGATTGCGTTAGGTGGTACTGTTGGCACGGGATTGTTTCTTGCCAGTGGTTCAGCCATTTCACAGGCAGGACCAGGTGGCGCGTTAATAGGTTATGCATTAGTTGCGATTGTGGTATATATGCTAATGACTAGTACCTCATCCTTTAAATAAGTAAATATTATGTCGCCTGTAGAACTCTCCCCTTATATGTCCATTTAAATGGCTTAGCCAATACATCATTAAAGTACCCAATAAATGCCGTTATTTTATCTTTAAGCTCAACTGTTGACTTCGTAGATAAACGTTTAAGTAATCGCTTAACCAAAATGCTAAACCATATCTCAACTTGATTAAGCCATGAAGCATGTTTCGGTGTATATACAAACCGAATACGATGTGAACTATCTTCAAGAAACGCTTTACGTGTTTGCATGTTTTTCAACACGCCATGTTTGCCTTTTTCACCAATATCCACCCCAGTAATACCACACAAATTAAGCACTAGCAAAACCAACGCTTCAGACATGTGCGTATTTAATTGATCAACAACGAAAACCCAATTAGCCTTAGGCTTCGTTTGCACTGTTTGCTCGACATGATTCTTGAAATCTTCTTCCGTTCTGGTATCACCTATGGTTGGAGCAATTATTTTACCTGAAGCAATATCAAAATTTGCAATTAAACATTGTGTGCCATGGCGTTCATAGCTGTTATCAACGCGTTCACAATGATCCAGATTCATTGGAGTGATTTGACGCTCCAATGCCTGTATCCCTGTTTTCTCATCACAACTGACCACTTGAAGCATGTCATTGTCCTTTTCATCATATGCTTTTTGATAGGTGTTGCACACTTGCGCTACTTCATGATCAAATGTGGCTTGATCCTCAATGGGTGTGTGTATCCACTGTTTTACCTTATGGGGCTTTATATCTGCCTGATTTTAAAAAAACATGTAGTTGGGAAATTGAAATGCTGTCCACTATTTGTCGTTTAACTAACTCTGCAGCCAAACTTGGTAAACTCCAATGACTTAAAGGAAGCCCTGATTTTTCTGGTGCTTCGCAAGCAACGCTTATAATTTTACAAATTTGCTCTGCGCTAAACTTTGCAGGTGTTCCTTCTCTAGGTAGATCATCAAGTATTTCGCATATAGCTCGCTCATACTCAATACCTTTTATTTCTTCTCGTTCAAGGCATGCAAGTTTTTCTGAAGCATTATTCCAACGATCACGCCATTTGCCTACCGTGCTAGCTACTATATTCAACTCAGAAAGTGTATCTTTTGTGCGTCTATGATCTGCGCTGTCAAGAATAATCTTGGCTCTTAGTTTATAGCGATATTGTCCCGTATTTGATGTATGCAGTTTTGACAGAATATGTCTTTGTTTTTCAGTCAGAATAATTGCTTGTTTAGCCTTTGCCATTGTCGCTTTAATAGTCAGTCATTTATAAGGATTTATTATACTACATTTTGTCTTTGTTTATTTAGAATATGCAGCACTAGTCTAGGTGAGATGTCAACATACGCACCATGTACAGGGTCTTTTAATAAGTACTCAGAAAAATTTGTTGATCCAGCACTTGGATTTGCCATGGGTTGGAATTATTGGTTTAACTGGGCAATGACTATTTCTGCTGACTTATTAGGAGCTGGACTCTTGATGCAGTTTTGGTTTCCGGGTACCCCTGTCGTGATGTGGAGCGCGATTTTCTTTGTTATTATTCTGGCAGTAAACCTGTTCTCAGTTTCAATGTATGGCGAGTCAGAATATTGGTTATCATTTATAAAGGTATCATTTGTTATTATTTTTATTTTGGTTGGCGCATTGGCTATTTTTGGTATTAGTGAGAATGGTCATGCTGTTGGCTTTAGTAATTGGCATGTTGCGGATGCGCCATTTAATGGTGGGTTATTCACGATACTCGGTGTGTTTTTGATTGCCGGTTATTCATTCCAAGGAACGGAAATTGTTGGTGTTGCCGCAGGCGAGGCAAAAGACCCAAGAAAAGCAATACCCAAAGCCATTCGTAGTACATTTTGGCGTTTGACTTTATTTTATGTATGCGCATTAGGCATTATCGGCTTTTTGGTGCCATATACGGCAAGTTGGTTAGCAAACCCTGAATCTAATGTGGCCATGAGTCCATTTACGATGGTATTTCAAAGTACGGGATTCACCTATGCTGCAACGCTTGTTAATATTGTGTTAGTTACGGCAGTATTATCAGCTGCAAATTCATGTATTTATACTTCATCACGTACGTTATGGTATTTATCTAAATCAAAACAAGCGCCTAAAGTCTTATCGAAAACGAACCGTCGTGGTGTGCCGGTGATTGGTGTATTAGTGACATCGATCTTGGGAGCGACGTTTTTCTTAGCGTCTTTTATTGGCAATGGCGCAATTTTCAATTGGCTCGTTAATTTAATTAGTTTATCTGGATATATTGGTTGGTTAAGTATTTCAATTAGCCATTTGCGTTTTCGCCGCGCGTATATCAAACAGGGGAAGTCACTTGATGACTTGGTTTATAAATCAAAATTTTATCCATATGGACCTATTATTTCGATTGTTGCTTTGGTGATTATGATGTTTGGTGCGCAAGTTGAGCAGATGCTATCAGGCACTGCGACGTGGGGCGCTTTCTTTGCGACATATAGTGGTGTGATTTTATTTATTATTTTGTATCTTGGTTACAAATGGCGTAAGCGTACCAAGTTTGCACGCTCTGCGACGTCAGATATTGATTTCTTCCATAAAGAAGCCCATCAAAGCGCTTTTTAAATTGAGAAATCAATGTGACTTTAATAAACAATGGCAAACAATTTCAATTGATCTTGATAATTTAGATAACAGTACAACTAAAGAGTTTAGAATTGTAGAGACAGGTGCCAATGATAGCCTTGGCGGGCTTTTGGATATCGAAAGTGTCAAAATATCGCCTGTCACATATTAAGCTTTTTGTTTGATAAGGAAGATAACTGCAACAGTAGCAATAAAATAGGAAAATAACACAACCATCATACCATTATGGTAGCTTGAACCATCATATAGGTAGTTTGTTGTGGGTTGTAACTGACTTGCACGGATGACATAGCCAACAAATGGCTGAAAAATAAAGCCAGAAATAACAACAGCCATATTATTAAAACCAATGGCAGTGGCTCGATGCTCTAGTTGATTATTGCGTGAAACCAAAGAAAAGCTTAATGCTTGTCCCGCACATGCAGCGCCCGCGGCAAAAAACAATATGACAAGGATTATGACGCTATTAATTGGTGCTAGTGTAATAAACCCAAAAGAAATGACACCAAGTAGTGCGCAAAGTATAAGCACACGTTTGATATGCTCTGTTTTGTCGGCAAGAAACCCAAACAAAGGACTGCCAACGGCAATACCAATCCACATAAAAGTGACAATGGTTGCAGCGACTGAAAAAGGAACATTAAAGTATTGCTCAACAAAAGGAATGCCATAAAGTGAGGCAACAACTGCCATTGGCATCCATAGTAAACAAGCATAGATTGCAATCATCCACGTTTGGGACTGGCGCGCAACAGACTTAAAAGCAAGCCATGAACTTGTCACGGGTTTTGTTGTTAGGTGTTTATTAGGAAGCTTTAAATAGAAAAACATGATAATCAAGAGAATCAAACCAAAGCTGCTGATAATCATCATCGTTGCACGCCAGCCAAAGTGATCAATCAGTGGGATCAGTGGCAAAGCGCCACACATGGCACCCAATGCTGCAAGCATTTGCGTAACACCGGCAATTAGAGTGAAATAGCGCCTGCTAAAGACATGGCTAGCAACGACAAGCACGCCAATAAAAGCAAAGGCTGAGCCAAAGCCCATGAAAATGCGTGCACAAGCCGCAAGATAAAAATTTGGTGCTAATCCAAAAAGAAATCCGCCAATGACGCAAATCAAAAGGGGCAACATAATCACATTGCGTGCAGAGAATCGATCATAGATAAGACCTGCCGGAATCTGCATTAAAGTATAGGTAATAAAGTAAGCGCCAGAGGTGACGCCAAGCCAGAATATGTCAATATGTAGACTACTCATTAGATTTTCGGTCATAATGCCAGGTGAGACTTGAAGTGCCATTTCAAAAAAAAGAAACAGTGCGGCTAAAATAAATAAAAATACTGATTTAAACATAAGTTAGGTTGTCCTGTTTATTGGTTATGTTTCTACGTTTAAAATATCAAAAATTAAGATGCCTAATTAAAGATAAGCTGAACATGATTAACAATAGAGTAACTAGAAGTGCAGCAAAACTTAATTAGGCTTAATACATCGACAACAACAAATAGGATGAAAAATAGCAGCACAGTCATTTGAGCTAGATAACTGTGTGTTTAGATATTTATTGTGCTGCATTTAAGTTTTTCTTGCCCGAAAGATCAGTGATTAGGAAGATAGACTACCTTGAAAAAAACAAAATGCAAAATATTTTTTGTATCCATTCATTCTTGTCAATACGGCTAAAGGAAAAAGGAAAACGGGATAAGACTAAATATTTGCCCAAAAGGGCTCATCGTACCCTGAGCGTAAGTCAAAGCGATGCACTGAGCATCAGTCGAAGTAGGTAAGTTTAGGAAAGTCACACTTAATAGAGGCTTCGACTTACGCTCAGCCAACGCTTATAGAGTCAAAGTGGATTGGGATATTGTCATTGCCGGAAAACAAACCCTTAATCCGTTGACACAAACACCAAAACCCATTAACCTTTGCGCATATGATACCAAGTCAGTACTATTTTGATGTTAAAAGTCAGTAAACTTGCTGATTATGCTGTGATGATCGTGCTTAAATTTGCACAAAATCCGCAAGGATTATATAGTGCCACTGACCTTATTAGTCTCACAGGACTAAATCTGCCGACTGTGCGCAAGGTGCTTAAATTGCTAAGCCTAAAAGGCATATTGCTTGCCAAGCGTGGCGCTGAAGGTGGTTATACTCTGGCTTCTGAAGTGAGTGAAATTTCAGTACTTGACATTGTTGAAGCGATCGATGGGAGGTTGGCATTTACCGAGTGTTGCAGTGCAGGATTTGTGTCATGTTCTGTCAATGATTGTCATATGGGTGGCTATTGGCATGTGATTAATAAAAAAGTGCGTGAGACATTAAATGGCTTTAAGGTGCTAGAGTTAATGAATACGTCAGCGGATGAATTAAAAGTATCAAACAAAGTAAATAATATAAAACAAACTAAGTAAAAGAAATTAAGTAATAAACCAGTAAAGAGATCATGCGACATGACGGATGAAAAAATAAATAAAATGCTTGACCAAGAATACAAGCACGGCTTTGTGACTGAGGTTGAACAAGAGCGTTTTCGTGACGGCTTGGATGAGGATATCATTCGACAGATTTCCAAGCGCAAAAATGAGCCTGAATTTATGCTTAAATGGCGCCTGCAGGCATATCATAAATGGCTAGAAATGAAAGAGCCAACATGGGCGCATGTTGATTATGAGCCAATTGATTATCAAGCGATTAGTTACTATGCGGCACCCAAGTCAGCAGCTGATAAGCCGAAAAGTTTAGATGAAGTAGATCCAGAATTAATTGAGACTTATAACAAATTAGGTATTCCTTTGCATGAACAAGAAATGCTTGCCGGTGTTGCTGTAGATGCGGTATTTGATTCTGTCTCTGTGGTGACCACTTTTAAAGAAAAGCTCGCTGAAGCGGGTGTAATATTTTGCCCAATTTCAGAGGCATTACAGAAATATCCTGAGCTTATTGAAAAATATATTGGTTCAGTGGTACCGCAAACGGATAATTATTTTGCAGCATTAAACTCTGCTGTATTTAGCGATGGCTCATTTGTGTATATTCCCAAAGGCGTGCGTTGCCCGATGGAGTTATCAACTTATTTTCGGATTAATGCCTCAAATACGGGACAATTTGAACGTACCTTAATTATTGCTGATGAGGGCAGTTATGTCAGTTATTTAGAAGGGTGCACGGCCCCTATGCGTGATGAAAATCAGTTGCATGCAGCAGTGGTTGAGTTAGTCGCATTAAAAGATGCTGAAATTAAATATTCCACTGTGCAAAACTGGTATCCTGGTGATAAAGACGGTAAAGGTGGCATTTATAACTTTGTGACTAAGCGTGGAGTGTGTATGGGAAGTAATGCTAAGATCTCATGGACACAAGTGGAAACCGGTTCATCTATTACTTGGAAATATCCATCGGTAATTTTGCGCGGGGATAACAGTGTCGGTGAGTTTTACTCTGTGGCCTTAACGCGTCATGCGCAACAAGCAGATACCGGCACCAAAATGATTCATATGGGCAAAAATACCAAAAGCACGATCATTTCAAAAGGTATTTCCGCGGGACGCGCGCAAAATGCGTATCGTGGGTTAGTGCGTATGCTGCCAACAGCGGATAATGCACGCAATTTCTCACAATGTGACTCTTTATTGATCGGGCATGAGTGTGGTGCGCATACTTATCCGTATATTGAAAACAAATCAAAATCAGCGCAAATTGAACATGAAGCCACGACATCAAAGATCTCTGATGAGCAACTTTTTTACTGTCGACAACGGGGCATGTCAGAAGAAGATGCCGTGGCGATGATAGTTAATGGCTTTTGTAAAGATGTCTTTAAAAAACTACCCCTTGAGTTTGCGGTTGAAGCACAAAAATTGATGGAAGTTAGCCTAGAGGGCGCAATAGGGTAGTGAAATAAAAGAAAGTGTAAAAGCTTTCAGAGGTGCAAGAATAAAAGTAAATAATTGAAGTTACGTGTTTTAGAAAAACCATGTTTTTAAAACACCCCGTCAGCCTACGGCTGCCGCCCCTCTTGCAAAGAGGGGCCCGAGCTTGTGAGGCGGGTGTTGGAATAAATGAAATGCGTAACCTCAGTAAGTAGAAAAGTAAATTAAGAAAAAGCGAAGTAACGATATGTTGTTAGAGATTAAAAATTTACATGCCAGAGTAGAAGATAAAGTACTGCTAAAGGGAATTAATCTTGAGATTAAACCAGGTGAAGTCCACGCAATTATGGGACCAAATGGTGCAGGTAAAAGTACATTGGGTAATGTGCTTTCGGGTAAATCAGGTTATGAAGTCACTGAAGGTGAAGTATTATTAAATGGTCAGAATATCTTTGAATTGGATGCTTCAGAACGTGCGCATGCTGGTGTGTTTCTAAGTTTTCAATATCCAGTTGAAATCCCTGGGGTGAGTAACACGCAATTTCTAAAAACAGCCGTCAATAGTACACGCAAAGCCAAAGGGCAAAGCGAGCTTGATGCAATGAGCTTTATGAAAAAACTACGTGCGAATATGGATATCCTCGAAATGGATCAAAAATATATGAAGCGTGGTGTAAATGAAGGATTCTCAGGTGGCGAGAAAAAGCGTAATGAAATGCTGCAAATGATGATGCTTGAGCCTAAAGTCTGTATTCTAGATGAGACAGATTCAGGGCTTGATATCGATGCGTTGCAGGTGGTATCAAAAGGTGCGAACCATATGCGCAATGGTGAGCGTGGCTTTATTGTCATTACCCATTATCAGCGTTTATTGAACTATATTGCACCTGATTTCGTTCATGTTTTAGCAGATGGCAAAATTGTTAAATCAGGTGGTCGAGAGCTCGCACTTGAGCTTGAAGATAAAGGTTATGCTTGGATTAATGACTAAGGAGCGCAATATGTTGCAATTAGAACAGCCAATTTCTAAGCTTAATCTGCCAGATGGTGCGATTAAACAGCGTGAAAGTGCATGGCAGGCATTTATTGATCAAGGCTTTCCAAATAAAAAAAATGAACAGTGGCGCTATACCGATTTAACTGCTTTGTATAGAAAGTATGGTATTACTCAAGTTAAGCTTGAGGTTAATACAAATATTGACGAAACATTGTCAATGATTAATCTAAATACGGATATGCATAATATTGTTTTTGTTGATGGTCAGCTTGCTTATGTTGATGACATTGATGGTGTAATTATTAATGATAGTTTGTCACTAGAGCCTAAGCGTGAAAATAATGATGCACTGTCTAATCTAAACATCGCCTCATATTTAGGCGGTGTGACGATTCAGGTTAAGAAAAATACGTGTTTAACCAAACCTATTGTCATGACGTATTTACATACCGATAATAGTCAGAAGATGTTGGTTAACTATCAACATACTTTGATGATTGATGAATATGCAGAGTGTATGATTTGTGAGAATTTTATCGCATTAAGTGACACCTATTCAGCAGCCAATATCTGTAGCAATATCAATCTGAAAGAGGGTGCGAAGTGCTGCTATGATGCCTTGGCAAACAAAAGTCTGGAGCAGTTATTGGTGACGCATAAACTAAAACTCTCAATAGCTAAAAATGCCTATTATGAAACATTTCAAATGGCAGCTTATGCCGCCCTTAAGCGCATTGAGTTTGATGTGGATTTGCAAAGTGAAGGCGCTGTTTTTAATGCAAAGGGTATCTACGCTTTAACGCATAATGCAAAAACCGATTATCACATTAATGTCAAACATAATGCATCAAATACGCAAAGTGATGTCGCGTTTCGTGGTGTTGTTGGTGGTAAGGCATCGGCAACCTTTAATGCAAAGGCATATGTTGCTAAAGGTTTACACAGCATCAAAGCATTACAAAATAATCGCAACATTCAGCTAACAAATACTGCAGAAATCAATACCAAACCTGAGCTTGAAATTTATTCCGATGATGTGGTTTGTAGTCATGGCGCCACGATTGGTCAGCTTGATCAGCAGGCGCTATTTTATCTGCAATCACGTGGTATTAATAAAGATCAAGCAACAAGCCTACTTATCGAAGGATTTGTCAAGGAGCTCATTACTTTATTAAATCGCGATGAATCAACGATTGAGAGTTATCTTGATAGTCTTGAGGGGTATATTAAACACTTAGTTTAAATAAAGGCCTTAAAGGCTTCTGCATGCTTAACAGGATCAAAACTATGATAGCTGTAACTTGCTACCTTTTCAGTAATAAAGGGGTCTTCCTGCAGTAATGCTTTGATTTCATCTAAATCGCCTGAGGCTAATATCACGCCACCATTGCGTGAACTATTAGGTCCTGAGGCTATAAATAGCCCTTTTTCATAACCGCGATCTAAGAACGTGCGATGTTTTGCTCTCACTTGGTCTATAACTTCAGCAGGTGAAGTATAGGTGATGGTAATAATATGCGTTTGTTTCATCGATTTCACTTGAGTTAACATGATGTGTGGTTAATTTTGTCATAGTTATTAAGCTGTTTGTACTTTTTTTTCAAGAAACTAAAGCGTAAAATAGCATCAGCAATTTTGCTTAGAGTGGTAAAGACAGTTTTCATGAAATATTTTGATTTAAAAGCGTTAAAAAAAGATAAGATTTTCACTGAATCACGCAAACTCATGTCTCTATCACTTTGGCGAAGGCGTTTGATCTTCTGGGGTGGGGCGATTCTTGTTGGATTGATATGTGTATTGTTTGCTTATCTATGTGACAATCTCAACGACAGTTTTAATGAGTTAAGTCAAGATCATCCTTATTGGCCTTTATTTATTATGCCAATTGGCTTTATGGTGATTATTTATTTGCTTAAAACCTATTTTGATGGAGCTGAAGGTAGTGGTATTCCCCAAGTGATGACAGCCCTCAAAGTTAAAAATATGCAACGACGTAGCAAGATGGTGTCAATGCGTATTGCATTGGGCAAATTTTTATTAACCGCATTAGGCTTTTTAAGTGGCGCCTCGATTGGGCGTGAGGGACCGACGATTCAATTAAGTGCATCAGTTATGCACTTTCTAGGGCGATTAGAGAAGTTTAACCGTGAAGACACGGAAAAAGGTTTATTATTAGCCGGAGGAGCTGCTGGGATTGCTGCGGCCTTTAACGCACCTTTGGCAGGGGTTGTTTTTGCGATCGAAGAGTTAGCAGGGTCGTTTGATAAAGGCATTACCGGTACGATGATTACCACCGTCGTATTGTGTGGTTTTGTATCTTTAGAGATTATGGGCAATTACGCCTACTTTGGCGCAAGTTCTGCAACCTTAGATATTTTAGGCGGTGGCTGGATCGTGCTTATTATTGTTGCTGTTGTTTGTGGTTTTTTGGGTGGATTATTTAGTCGGATGCTGTTATTTGTATCAGCCGCGGTCGTTGGAATTATTCGCAAGCATCCGGTGTTATTCGCAGGGAGCATCGGTTTTGTTATTGCGGTAATTGGTGTGTGCACGAGTGGCGTTATTTACGGTAGTGGTAAAGAAACAGCGGTAGCACTATTAAATGGTCATGATGTCCATGTATCTATTTTCTTTGGCTTGTGGAAAATGATTGCCACTTTATTGTCGTTTGTTAGTGGTATTCCAGGGGGGATTTTTGCGCCATCTTTATCAGCAGGGGCTGGATTTGGACACATGATGAGTAGTTTTTTTGATCCTAAATATGCTGGAGCAATTATCTTAATTGGAACCGTTGCTTATTTCTCTGGTGTCGTGCAAAGTCCAATTACTTGCTTTATCATCGTGTCTGAGATGACACAAAATGTCTCAAGTGGGATGCTATTACCCATTATGTTGGCAGCTCTTCTAGGTACGGCTTCTTCACGCGTGATCTGTAAAGAACCCATTTATCATATGCTGTCATTGCGCTATTTAGATAAGTTGCGTGAACAGAAATAGATTAAGTCAAATATTCGTTCAACAGTTTTGATAGTCGACCCTGAGCGAAGTCGGAGGGTGGAAGTTAAAAAATAAATGTAATTGCTATAGGTTTTAATAAATATGTTTGATCAATCATTATTCCAAAAAAAACATCAACAATATGAGCGGCGTTTTGTTAATGATAGCTTTATAAAAAATGAAATTGCTGAGCGCTTATTAGATAAATTAAGCTTTATTAAATTAAACCCTAACTATGTTTTTATTGAAGGATTAGACTTGCATTTGTCAGAAATTAAAAAGCTTTATCCGAATGCAACAATACATCACACGCTAAATTCAGAGATAGCTTATGATGTGATTATTTCACAGTGTAAAATTCAACAGGCAGCAAATATCAATGCACAATTAAGAAGCTGGTATAAGCAGTTAAAGTCGCAAGGGGTCTTGGTTTTTACCAGTTTTGGAAGTAGCAGTTTGCAAGAGATCAAAAAAGCTTGGCAGCTTATTGATGGTATGGTACATATCAATCAAATGTTAGATATGCATGATATTGGTGATGTGCTAAAAAAAGAGCAATATCAAAGTGTAGTAATGGATGCTGAAACATTAAAACTCGAATATGAAACGATCGACACCTTATTTTCTGATATTCGCGCATTAAATGAGCCTTTAGCTGATACCAAAATGCGTAAAACCTTGACGGGTAAAGTTCGTTGGCAAAGTTTTTGTCAGCGACTGGAAAAACTCGGGTTGTCGCTAAGTTATGAAGTGTTTTATGGCTATGGCTATAAAGGTAATGAACTGATTGCAAGAAAAGAAACCGATCATGAATCAATGATTAGCTTTGATCAATTAAAAAATGCGCTTAAGCATAAGAAGTAGTTGATTACTCACAAATGATTTCATCTTGGAAAGCAATGCCATCTTCTGCCTCTAAATCATTAGCGTTGACTGTGCAAGTTTGTCCATCCTTGGTCCCAAGGGTAAGTTTATCTCCTAGTATGACATCAATTTGTGCAAAGCCATCGGCATCAGTTTCACTGGGCTCTAATCCACCAGTTATTTTGGCATAACTGAGTATTTCCCCTTGTCTATTCACAAAGTTGCCCATGATTAAAACAGCAGGTTTAGCATTAAGCTCAATCGTTTCAACATTACCTGGATAAAGGATAATATCGCGGTCATTGTTAGGAACGCTTAAGGTGACTTCATGCGCTTGAACTTGTACGTTATGCTCTTTATATACTGACATTGGTACAAAGTAACTCTCATTACTATCGATGATTGCATTTTCTTTGCCATCAACATAGATGGTATATTTACTAGGAATATCTGCATTAACATAAATAAGTACACCACTGCGATTATCTGAGCCACTAATTCCCCAGTTGGTTATTGGTGTGTAGGCAAGTGAGCTTGATGTTTGAATGTTGTAGCTAATGACAGATTTATCATGTTTTGATTGTGCCAAATTAAGCTGTTGTAGTGAATTAAAGTAGCGATTGCTAGTGCTTGCATATTGTGAATAGTATTGGGTGTTGTGATTGACTTCAGTGCTGACACCTACATCATTTTGATAGTCACTACCTGCAAACTCTTTGCCAATATTGAGTTTAATGTTTTCCTCTCTTTGTACTTCTTTCTCACTTTGTTGACTTACTTGACCTTCAAGACCTGCTGCCATATACCAGCCATTTTGTGTGGCAAAGCTCCATGTTAATTGTAAGAAGGCGCTTTTGTTGCTTTTTGAGTGATCTAAAGATAACGAGAGTGTTAAGTCATTGTTGTCTCCGAAGCTTAGCGTTTTAGCAATACCAAAACCAATATCGTGTTGGAAGTTATTATCGATATAGGCATAGCTTAATGAAGTTGTGAAGTTAATGTCATGCCAATTAAAGGACAATGATGTGCCAATATTTGTATTACTGGTTTGTGTGTCTTCAAAATACTGATTGATATAGCTACTACTATTTTCTTTAACCCAGGTTTGTCGGAAAAAAGTATTCAATGTCACGCCTGATACGTTACCCGCAATAGAAAAAGCAAGACCAAGATCACCAAAATTACTCACAGCAAGTGAGTTATACAAACTTAAATGTGACAACTCCATCATGAACATAAACTCACCAATGGCTTCTTGTTGATTAAACATGGTTATATGCTCACCAATACCAAAAGATTTACTTAAGCGCTGTTTAGCTTCAAACGTCAGTACATTAAGATCGGTTAGGGTAGGAAAAGTCGTCCCTGAAACAAGTTCAGCCAAACGCCCATAGCTTATGTAATAATTAGGTAACGTCAAAAGTGGTAATGCGTTGGTCTTAATAAAATAAACTTGTTTATTAGAGGTTTGATTGGTCAATGTGCGTGTTTCAAGGCGTAGCATATAAGCACCTGAGGGAAAACTACGTGTATCAAGAAAATGATTCCCTGGTGGGAAATACTGGGTATCAATTAAGGTATTACCACGATAAACATCAACATAGCTAGGCACAATGATATTGACTTCAACTGGTGTGGCAATTTGCTCATTTAAGTTAGTCAAAAGTTCAAGATTGGTTTGCACGCTGGCGCCGATAATTTGTAAACTTGGGATGATCATTGTGCCTACTGTATCTTGTAAGCCTATTGATAGGTGATACTGTTTATGGCGCCAATTTAGATCAAAGTCACGAAACTGAAATTGCTTAATTGGTGGCTGCCCAGGGGTGACGGAATAGGTGAAGTTATCCTTATAATCGAAATGCCAGTTACCATAGCCTAAATAACCATTGTGATTTAAAGCCATCGAGTGGTTCTGATCATTATTACCTGATAGACCCAGTTGGAATAGATTAAGCATGCCAAAGCCTGCGGTTGAATCTTTCAGAAATTTAGCAGGAACGGCATCTTGTGCCAAAAGATATTTGGGATTAATAAACAGTTGCGCACGATAATTATTGCGATCAAAAATAACGCCCAATGTTTGTGGACGAATAAAGCCACAATTGAGACCATTGCTGCAATTACGTTCGCCATTGGTTTTTTGTGGTGTTGATATTTCCTGCAATAGTAAATGTTGGGCAGTTTTTGCAATATAGGGTTTAAGTTTTTGTAATATAAGATCAGGTTCATCAAAAGTAATTTCATCATCATTAAAAGTGGCTGTTGTCTCTAGTAGTTTTTCTTTACCAAAAACAATAGTAACAAGGCTTGTTTCATCATCTTCAATAAAGTCTTCAAAGCCCGGTGGTAAATCGGAGGCGGCAGAAATTTTAGGTGTCATGCCAAAAAATAAACAGTGGCATAGCGCGATGCTCAAATAGATAGCAATTTGCTTGACCTTATTCTTGCAAAAGAGCTGATAAATAATAGGCATGACTTATCTGCTTTGCAGAATTAATGACAGCTGGTAACGTCCAGCTTTGGCATTTTGAATCGCATGTTTGGAGAATTTAATGGCAATGGTTTCATAAAGTTGACATTCATTAACGTTGTGATTATTTGTTTGAATGGCCTGAATCTGGTTGTAAGGCATTGGTATCTTGTTAATTAAAATACGATAAGGTAGATTGCCTTGATTGTTTAAACCTTTAGCAATGAATTTACCTTCATTTGTGGTAACGCGTAAAGGAAAGCTTTTATTACCCTTGTGATAAGCGCAGAAAGTGCCTATAGGAATAATTTGATCCCGACCTTTGGTGATCATATCTGCACTAATAACGATTTTTTCATTGAGTGTCAGATTGCCAACCACGAAACGTGGGTTTTCTTGTTCTTTTTTAGTTGGGCGCTCATAGTATTTTGAGTTGTTCTTGAACTGATAAGCCGTTAGGGTTGCAGGGATAAAGGCAGCAAGAAAAAAAATAAAAGCAAGACGTTTGCTTGATGCTGTCATTTAGCCTCCCATGATTTAGTATCGATTATTAACCAATTGCAATGTTGGCAATATAATGGATAGATCCTTGCACATCAATACCTGCTGCATCGTCGGCAACTGCCGTTTTGTCATCAGCTGACTTTTTATATTCACTAATCACTAACTGTAGTTTCATAGGTTTAGTGACTTTACCCTTTGCACGCACTGAAATACGCTTATTATTGCCAGCGCCTAAATTACGAATTAATATCGGGCTGATAATAACAGGTAGATTTTTAAGTTCTTTATTGCTATAAGTGATAATGTTTTTAGGATCCGTTACATTCTTAACTTGTACAATAAAGGTACCCTTGCTATTACCAATGTTAGTCAGTGGAATATAATCACGTTTAACTTTTTGGTTGATGACAACATCAGGTTTAACAACATCAAGTACCGCACCAGCAAAAAGAGAAGATGTACTAATGGTCAGTAACAAAAGACCTGCGAATATACGCATTAATTTCATGGCTTTATTCCTTATAAATAACAAAAGGGACTCTCTAAAAAGATATCCCTTATGGTTTTACTTATGTACTGAAAAATTTAATTGAATACGTGTTGTTAAGCAACACTTAAATTCAAAGAGGCATTATATGTCCCAGCTTTTGCATTGCGAATATCAGCACCTTTAAATGTCATAGAAACCGCTTCTTTGGTTTTACAGCCTGATGGTAAATCATTAGCATCAACAACCAGTTCATTTTTACCATATTTGACAGGCGTTTTATTGATCACAAGCGTGTAAGGTAGCTGACCTTCACCTTTGGTACCGACAACTGCAAATTTCTTCTCATTATTTGAAACATCAACCGTTACTTTGCCATTTTTATCATTGGTATATGTGCAGAACTCGGCCAAATCAAAAGTTTTGTCTTTGCCTGCAGCAACGTCAGCAGCTGAAATAACAATCTTTTGGTTCATGCTAAGATCACCAAGAATGCTTTTTGCTTCAACAACAACTTCAGATTTGCCTGCCTCTTTAGCAAAAGCTGAAATCGATAACAACGCACCTACTGTGAATACTGCAACTAAAACTTTCTTCATAAATTATGCTCCTTTGTGTATTCTTATTATTTTCCTTAAGGATTTATCAAACCTAATTTGCTGATGCTCGGCTAATAACAGCTTATGCAACAACGCGCTTATTATTACGTAGATTTATTAACTCTGTAAAGTAATGACAAACAAAAAAACGTCAATACTATGCCTGACAGTGCACGAAGCGCTGTGAAAAGCACAAACAATCAGTTACACTGCTGTTGTGTTAGAAATTAAGTTAACAACAGGAAATATTGACAGTTATGTCAAGCAAGCTAAAAAGATCACTTTATCAGGAAAAAGATTATTATCGTGGTGTGTATGAATCACATCCAAAAGAGCATTTTTCTGCCTTTCGTCGTGATTATGCACGTGTCATTCACTCAGCATCTTTTAGGCGTCTGCAAGGCAAAACACAGATTTTTCCTTGTTCTGAAAGTGAATTTTTTAGAAACAGATTAACGCATTCGCTGGAAGTGGCGCAAGTTGCCAAATCCATTGCAACAGGATTAAACTCACGCTTTGACTTAGACTTGGATACTGACTTAGTCGAGACAGCAGCATTGTGTCATGATATTGGACACCCACCCTTTGGCCATAATGGCGAGAAAGCATTACATGCTAAAATGCGTGAATTTGGTGGTTTTGAGGGCAATGCGCAAACGTTAAGGTTATTAGCAAAAACCGAGAAAAAAGTGTTTAAAGGCGAGGGACCTATTCATTCAGGTAAGGATAATCGTTTTGGCTTGAATTTAACACATCGTACCTTGGCGGCAACACTCAAATATGACAAAGAGATTCCTAGTTATATTATTAGCTCGAGTGATCGACCGATAAAAGGGTACTATGCCAGCGAAAAGGCAATGGTTGAGAAAATTAAACAACATGTGCTTTTTGGTTATCCTGATGATATTTTGCAAGGGCGCAAGTTTAAGACAATAGAATGCTCAATTATGGATTTGGCAGATGATATTGCGTATTCGACTTATGATATTGAGGACGCTTTCAAGGGTGGTTTTTTAGATCCATTATCAATGGTTAATGCCGAAGAAAAAGTACTTATAAAAGTACAGCAGCAAGCTGAGCTTGATGGGCTTTATTTATCAATCACAGAGATTAAAGCGATTTTAAAATCAATATTTGAAGGGATTATCGATTTTGATGCTAAATTTGACGATATTTATCAGCAGGCAAAAAAACTGGCTACTTCAAGCTATTTACGCACAAAATTCACTTCAAACCTTGTGCATTATTGTATTTCACATGTATCCCTTAATTATGATGAGACTTGTCCAGTATTATCCTCAGTTTCTCTTGAGTCAGACGTTTACAAACAAGTCGAAGTATTAAAGCTTTTTGTCTACTTTATGGTGATTAGCTCACCCAAGATGAATGTTGTGCGTTATCAAGGGCGTAAGATTATCTCTTCATTATTTGATATATTAATTAACTCACAGATAGAGACATCCCTTTTGCCTGAAGATATTGGTGAGATTTTTTATGCCTTTGACCCAGATGATCAGATTAATCGTGCGCGAGTCATCAGTGATTTTATAGCAAGCATGACTGATCGCTATGCGATTGAGCTACATAATCGTTTAACCTCGTCATCTGTGCAAAGCATTTTTAAACCAGTTTAAGCTTTTCTCGTTTATGTATATCAGCGCACTTAATATCTTTCAGTTTCGTAATTTAGCCAATACCTCATTGGCATTGCATCCGCGAGTGAATGTTGTTTGTGGGCAAAATGGCAGTGGCAAAACCTCTATTTTAGAAGCTATATACTTTTTATCGATGGGGCGTTCTTTTAGAAGCTCACAGCTTGCGCGAATCATCGAGCATGAAAAAGATAATTTTCAACTGTTTGCTAAATTTTATAGTGGTTATGGAGCGAATGATTTAAAAGAAAAAACGCTTGCTAGCATGCGTGACAAACACAGTAAAAGTATCGTGAAATTAAATGCTGAAGATGCACAATCGCAAGCACAGTTAACACGTGCATTGCCTGTACAACTGTTTAATCCTGAGAGCTTTAGCTTAATAAATAGTGGCGCGCAACAACGCTCTAAACTTCTAGATTGGGGGGCTTTTTATCATAAGCCCCAATTTTTAACATTATGGCAGCAATCAAAACGTTTGATTAAGCAGCGTAATGCGGCATTAAAGCAAGGTTATCCATTAAGCTATATAGAAATTTTGGATCAAGAGCTTGTTGCTAAATCAGAAAGTTTAGATCAGGCACGACTTGAATACTTTGAGATTTTAATGCCTAAAGTCATGTCAATTCTCAAAGAATTTAACAGTGAACTTGTTATTGACATGAGCTATTATCGTGGTTGGTCGCAAGATAAAAGCTTAAGAGATGTATTAACTTCAAGTTATGCCAGTGATGCAAAATCAGGTGTTACCAGTCATGGTGTGCATCGCGCGGATTTACGCTTTAAGGTCAAAGGTCATCCAGCGCAAGATATTCTTTCACGTGGTCAGCAGAAGATTTTAATATCAGCGTTGAAACTAGCACAAGGTGAGATATTTTCAAAAGAACATCAAACCGGTTGTATTTATCTTGTGGATGACCTGCACTCAGAGCTAGATCAAATGCATTTACAAAAAGTGCTTAATAAGTTGATGCATATTAATGCACAAATTATTATGACAGCAATTAAATTAGAGCATTTACAAAGTTTGCTGAATAATATTGAGTTTGCACATTTTCAGTTACAAAATAATGTTTGTGAAAAATTGGATTAGCTATTATAACTATTTAGTTTGCCTGCTCGTAACAACAATATTACAAGGTTTTTAGATCGAAAGTGCTAGTTGTTGAATTGATAGCTTGCTTAGAGCGGTTATAATTGATGACATCATATAGAGTTTGATGAATATATCTTATGAATTATAAACGTTATCAACGTCATTTTCCGGTTATGGGGATTGAAGGACAGCAAAAATTACAAAATGCGCGCGTTTGTATTATCGGTTGTGGTGGCATTGGCTCTCCTGTGTCGATGTATTTGGCAGCAGCTGGTGTTGGTGTTTTAGGACTTGTTGATTTTGATGTGGTTGAATTATCTAATTTGCAACGACAAATCTTATTTACCGAAAATGATTTGGGCGTTGCAAAATCAACGACTGCAGTAAATCATTTATCAGCAATTAATAGTGATATTGAGTTGATCGAATATAATGAGCGCTTAGATTTTGAGCGTGCGTGCGAGCTTTTTACAAACTATGATTTAATCATCGATGGCAGTGATAATTTTCAAACGCGTTATGCAGTAAATGACGCATGTTGCAAGTTTAATAAACCCTTTATTAGTGCCAGTGTGCTTAAATCACAGGCGCAATTAAGTTTTTTTGATCCCACAAAGTCTTGCTATCGTTGTTTATATCCATCGCCACCTCCGGCTCACTTAGTGCCAAATTGCTCAGAAGCAGGGGTGTTGGGCGCAAGTGTCGGTGTCGTTGGCACGATGGCAGCAAATATGGCAGTGAATTTCTTTTTAGGCAAAGAGATTAAGCAGCATCTAATGATATTTGATAGTGATGCATTGACTTGGCAAAATTATGGGTTTAGACGCAATCCAAATTGCAAGGGTTGTGTAACACATGATTTTGGTCTTGAGCAAAACAATAATACAGTAATCGAAGTACAAAAGGCATATCAGCTTGATCCAGAGGCATTGATTATTGATGTGCGCGAAGCATGGGAGCTTGATATTGCTGCCTTAGACGTTAAAGCAGAACATCTGCCGTTGGCGCAAGTGTTGCAAGGTGTTGTGCCAGAAGGTATAAGTAAAGCACAAAAAATTATAGTGATTTGCAAACTTGGCGTTAGAAGTCAAAAGGCTGCACAAAAGCTTATTGAGCTTGGCTTTGAAAACGTCTATAACTATGAAGGCGGCATTGCTCGTTACTTTAAAGAGCAACAAAAAGAGATATGTTATTAACTTAAATTATTAAGCGGTATTGACAAAATAAAAACTAAGTAAAAGGAAATTGATCTATGGAAAAAGATTACTATCAGCTGTTAGGTGTAGCCAAAACAGCCACCGATGCTGAGATTAAAAAAGCCTATCGTCGTTTAGCTAAAAAGTATCATCCTGATGTCAGTACAGAAGCCAATGCCGAAGAGAAATTCAAAGAAGTGCAAGATGCTTATGAAGTACTGAAAGATAGTGAAAAGCGCAAGCTATACGATCAATATGGCGCTAATTGGCAGCATGCCAAACAGGGAGGTTTTCATCAAAGTGGAAATACGCATCAAGGGCATGGCAATCGCCAACAACACTTTTACCAAGAAGGTGATTTTAGTGGTTATGAGGATATCTTTGGTGAATTTTTCCGCCAACAGCATAACCAGCGTCAAGGGCGTAAACAAGGTTTTGCAATGAACGGTCAGGATTTGCATACCAAGGTTGAAATTAGCGTAAACGATGCTTTAGCAGGTGTTGAGCGTGAGCTGCATTTTGCTTATCAGGCAGTTAATGACGAGGGACTAGTTGTTGAGAAAACGAAACGTCTAAAAGTTAAAATTCCTAAAGCCGTTGGCAATCATCAACAAATCCGTCTAAAAGGCCAAGGAGAAGCAGGTGTTGGCGGTGGCTTAAGTGGTAATTTATATCTTGAGATCATTGTTCAGTCTGATAAACAATACAAAGTAGTTGGTAATGATATTTATAGTCATATCCCCATAGCGCCTTGGGAGGCGGCGTTAGGTGCTGAGATTAATTTACCAACACCACATGGTCAGATAAAGCTTAAGGTGCCAGAGCATACCCAAAGTGGTAAAAAAATGCGCTTAAAAGGTAAAGGCTTGGCAGGTGGTGATTTTTATGTGGTGCTAGATGTTATATTGCCGCCTGCGGTATCAGCAGCACAAAAAGCATTTTATCAAAACATGGCCACTGAGATGGCGTTTGATCCGCGTAAAGATCTATTAGGAGCATAAAGATGACGGAGATGATTATAAAAAGTGACTATATTAGCATTGTTGAGTTATCCGAAATGTTATGTGTGCCACAAACTATTATTATCGAATGGATTGAGCATGATGTGGTAAGTGCTAAAGTGCAAGCGGATAGTTATTATGTTTCAGCATATGATATTGCACGCGCTAAATCAGCGATGCGTTTAATGCGTGATTTAGGTGTTAATCCATCGGGCATTTCAATTATTTTAAGTTTAAGAGAAAAAATAAAAGAACTAGAGGCGGTTGTTTCTGTTAATATATACCGCTCGTAAATCATTTTGCGGTGTTAGATGTCGAAGAGGTTTTTGATGTTTTTGGGTGATGGAACTGCAGACAATAGCTGAGACTATTGGCAAAATTGCATCACCCAAAAGGGCATAAAATTCAATGACAGAAATGCTGTAAAATGGTTTATGGGCGGTATAAGCTAATCTCAGGCTTGTTTAGGTCAAAAATACATACTAGAATGATGCCAACAACAGGGGTGCATTTTGCTGAGAAGGTTTTACCTAACCCTTTGTACCTGAACTAGTTAATCCTAGCGTAGGAAGTTGCTAAAGTGTGTGTCGTGCATTATTTTTCTATCTTCCTGTGCATATGTAAAGCCAAGCCAAGGGGAAAATCAAAGCGTGATCGGTCATATTAGCATTAACATATCATTTGTTATTTATTGCATTTATTTTTTGCCACAGATTATTCATAACCAATTAAAACACCAAGCAGGACATATTAGTCATGGCACGCATTTGTTGATGGTTGTTGCTAATGTTTTGGATCTGATTTATGGTTTTGATTTGCAATGGCAATACCGTGCCGTCACGATGTTGACTTTGGCATGTTTGTTATTCCAACAGTGGCAAATATACCGTGATAGCAAACATTCAAATCAAGGAGCAAATATAAACGCTAAAAATTATAACTTTCATATTATATGCTTGCTTATTATTGCTGTTGGTATTGCTTTGGTCAGTTTACATAACTTAAACAATACAATGTTAGAAAACATCGGCTTTATCAGTATGTTTTGCTATGCGGTTTATTGGCTGCCGCAAATTATAAAAAATATCAAAGAGAAAAATGCCACAGGGTTTAGCTTAATTTTTCTAGTATTAAACGTGTTAGCACTGGTTTGTGATGAAATATCTGCATTAAGCTTTGGTTGGCCACTGCCGAGTATTATCAGTCCTATTGTGATTTTAAGCTTACTATTTATTATGGTTGGGCAATACTATTACTACCAACGTCTGAGAATGATTATTGATTAGCACTAAATTGGTGCTATATCAATAATTTTGATATACAAATCAAGAAACTTCAGTATGCTAGGCACTATCAATTGATCTAGCATAAGATAGTTTAAATATGGCTGTTTCTGAATTAGAACGCTATCAAGCAAGTAAAAAAGTCACCATTGTTGGGATGTTTGTTAATACCATTCTGGCGCTATTAAAAATGTTGATTGGTCTAGTCGGTGGCTCGCCTGCATTATTCGCCGATGGCGTGCATTCATTTTCGGATTTATTAAGTGATATTATGGTATTGTTTGCCGCAAAACATGCCAATAAAGGCGCTGATAGCAATCACCCGTATGGACATGAGCGCATTGAGACTTTAGCAACCGTTATCTTATCAATCATTTTAATCCTGGTGGCATTACTCATTACTTATCATGCGTTAGCTAATTGGTTTACGGGAGAATTAGTGATTCCCGATCAATGGACCATTTATGCTGCTATTTTCTCGATTTTAGCCAATGAAGGACTTTTTCGTTATACGATGGTCACAGCTAATCGCATTGATTCTGATCTTTTACGTGCTAATGCTTGGCATAGTCGATCAGATATGTGGTCATCTGTTGTCGTACTTATCGGCTTAATCGGTAGTATGCTTGGTTTGATGTGGATGGATGCATTAGCAGCAATGATTGTGTCGATTATGATTGGTAAGATGGGTGTTAAGTGGTGTTATAAAGCACTATCTGAGTTGGTAGATACCGGTGTGGATGATGAATTATTGCATCAAATTGAAGAGATTATTAGAAATGTTGATGGTGTTAAACATCATCACTGCTTACGCACGCGTCAAATGGCAGGACAAGTGGTACTTGATGTGCATATTTTGGTTGATTCGCATATCACGGCATCAGAAGGGCATTATATTGCGGAACATGTTCGCGGTGCTCTGACCTTAGCAATTGACAATATTAAAGATATTACAGTCCATGTCGATGTTGCTGAGCACCCTGAGGAAATTGTTAACCCTCAAGATATGCCGCCAGCGCGTAAAGAGATCTTGCAACAATTAGCAACTTACATTGACGAAAAGCATCAAAACGTTGATTTATGTCAAATTGAGATGTTTGTTTATTACTATCCTAAACGGATTGAGTTATACTTACTGGCGCCGGCTAAGGAGCTGGAAATATTGCAGTTAATTGATGTGGAGCGTTTCCAGATCAATGGTGTTGGATCAACTAATGTGAAGCTGTTTGGTAGTAATTAATAATAGAGATGCGTATATGCACTAAAGTGTGTGCGTAATTGCTTTAGATCAATCGCTATTTTTTATTTATCAGGTTTCTCAATATAATGAGTAAAAAATAAGGATGATGTGGGTATGCATAGCTTGGTATTTGTGTTCTTTTTAGTGTTTTTTGGGGCTTCAGTCTTTGCGACACTAGCACTTTATACACGACAGGCTATCATTGTTGCTTATATTGCTTTGGGTGTTATCGTTGGTCCGCATTGTTTAGGGTTTATTGCTGATACCACAACGGTACATGAGATATCGGATATCGGTATTATGTTTCTGCTGTTCTTATTGGGACTCAATTTAGAAATCAAAAGCATGATAAAAATGCTCGGTAAGGCGATGTTTGTTTGCATCACCAGTAGTGTGGTGTTTATTGCCGCTACCGTACTGATTTGTCATTTTTTTGGTATTGGCGCACAAGGGTTGATTATTGGGGCTGCATTAATCTTCTCAAGTACGATTATCTCTTTGAAGCTTTTACCAACAACGGCATTACATCATAAGCGTATTGGTGAGTTAGTGATTGCTATTTTATTGATTCAAGATTTAATTGCGATTTTAATGCTCACCTTTATAAGCTTATGGTCATCACAAACCGAAAGCTTCCATTTGTTTTCATTAGTTAAATTAATACTGGCACTACCGGTTTTAGGTGGTGTTGGCTTTTTAGCACAACGTTATTTTCTCTTTAAACTGTTTAGAAAGTTTAGCCGCTTCCAAGAGTATATATTCCTATTATCGATTGGTTGGTGTCTTGGTATGGCGCAGTTAGCGATTGTTTTTGGACTATCCAATGAAATCGGTGCTTTTATTGCAGGTGTCACCGTTGCAAGTTCACCAATTGCTAAATATATTTATGAGAACCTCAAACCACTGCGTGATTTCTTTTTGATATTATTCTTCTTTTCCGTTGGCGCAGGCTTTCAAATTGGAATGTTGCCTTCGGTATGGGGCGTTGTGTTAGCGTTAACTATTTTAATCCTAGTGCTAAAGCCTGTCGTTCACTTTGCCACGCTATGGTTAGTGCGTGAAACGCCAAAAGAGTCTTTTGAGATTGGTATGCGTTTAGGGCAGGGTAGTGAGTTCTCATTGATGTTAATCGCATTAGCAAATACCGCTGGCATTGCCACCGTAAGCTCTGAGATTATCGTCGAAGCGGTGGCTATTTTAAGCTTTATTGTATCGTCTTATATTGTCGTTTTAACTTACCCAAGTCCGATTGCTGTTTCAGATCGTTTAAGAAGAGATTGATACGGTCATTATTTATTAGCTAAGGAAATAGAAAAATGAGATAAGCTCGGCTATACTCGAAGCTACTCATCTTAATCGTAAGGATACAAAATAACTATGCAACGATTCAATAAAATTGCCCTAATATTACAATTAGATCAAAATAATGCCCAGACCATTGAATATGCCGCATCAATTACAACGACTAATGATGCTAATTTAATCGTCATCTGTGCTCATCGAAGCAAACTCTCTGATTCAGATCAAAAGCATATTGATAATACATTAAAACAACAATTATTGGTTAAGTATGATATGGTTTTTTTGACAGGACATCCTGTGGTTGAAATCACAACCTACTGCCATGCCAATAAAATAGATTTAGCGATATTAGCTGCTGATAACGCTAAAGGAATGAAGCGATTCTTTTTCGGCTCTTTATCTATGTCTTTAATGCGCAAAGCGCCTTGCCCTATATGGGTTACGAGACCCATTCAAGGAAACCACTACAAACGTATTCTTATTTGTGTTGACCCATGTGCTGAGGATATTAACAAAAAAACCTTAAATACTAAGTTAATAGAAATTGGTACTTCCTTTGCTCGATATGAAATGGCTGAATGTCATATGGTTTGTGCGTGGAATTTGCCCGAAGAAAGTACACTTAAAAGTCCCTTTATTCGTACGCCAGAGCATGTCATTAATCAGCTTAAAATGAATAAAAAAGTCGAAGTGGCAAAAGCATATCAAACGTTACAACAGGAATTTGCAGACAGGTTGACTAATTGCCAAACGCACTTAATTTATGGTGAGCCTGTCAAAGCAATTAGTGAATTTACCGTTGAGCATAAGATTGATCTGGTTATTATGGGGACTCTAGCGCGCAGTGGGCCTCATGGTTTTGTTATGGGTAATACTGCTGAAGCCATAATTAATCAACTTGAGTGCTCTATTATGGCGATAAAACCAGACGGCTTTGTGTCACCTTTAGTTCGTACTAAATAGTTCCCCCCCTCCCAATATTTTCTATACAGTTTTCGTTGTCTGCTAGTCACTATAATAAGCCAGTCACGCAGATATAAATGACATAAGATATAATCAGAGCAGCACCATATGCTCGTGTTATTAGTTTACCTTTTCTCATAAGAAGTAGGTAAGTTAAAAAAGCAGTCAATAAGACCATATAAGAGAGATCTCGATAAATGATCGTACGACTTACTGCAGTGGGAGTAATAATCGTTGCAACACCAGTTACAGCAAGTGTGTTAAATATATTAGAACCAATGACATTGCCAATAGCAAGACCGCCTTGGTTTTTGAAAACTGCAGCAACAGAGGCAGCTAGCTCAGGTATTGATGTCCCAATTGCTACAATAATAAGTCCAATAATAAAATCCGACATTCCCAGAAATTTACCCACATTAGTTGCCGCAAACACAAGTAGTTTTGAGCCAAGAATAAGTAATAGTAAACTAAAGATAATCCATAAGCCTGATTTTAAGGGGTGGGAGGTATGATGTGTTTTTGCTGTTACTGTGTCATCAGATAGGTGTTTTTTGTTAAATATTTTTATACCAAATAATAATAGTAGAATCATCAAAAGCATGATACCGTCAAATCTCGATAAATATAAATTATAAGTCATGATCGATAAAAAGAGCGTAATGATTAATAAAGTCACTGACTCGTGTAAAAAAGTATTTTCTTCAGGTGCTTTAATTGGTTTAAGCAATAGTACGCATCCTAGAATTAAACCAATGTTAGCAATATTAGAACCAATCGCATTACCAATTGCTAATGTGCTTTGATCATTTAAAGAAGCAACAATGGCAATCACTATTTCAGGACTTGATGTACCAAAACCTAAGATAACCATCCCAATAATCAATGGTGATACCTTGAAATAGTTTGCAATTTCAGCAGCGTGATGCACGAGTCTCTCGGCGCTATAGATAACTACTATCAAACTGATAACGACAGTCAGACTACTTAATAGCATATATTTAGCTCTATCAGTTAGTATTTTTATTATTGATAGTATCTATGATTTATGGAAAATTCATAGAAGAATATAGCCGATTTTGTGTGAACATGTTTTTGATATTTTGACATATGACGTAAAGAAAAAGTATCTTCATATTTATAAATTGGATGTTATCCGTATTTTTTATTTGCATGTTTTACAGATACGGATATAGTAAATTACTAAGCTGATGATTTATACAATATAAAACAAAATGGATTTTACACTTTTCTTACTTTTTGGTTTCCTTTTGGCGCTACCATTGTATATACAACCGAATAAATGGTGGCGATTAATCCAGTCGATATACTGGTTATTGACTTTTTTATGGTCACTAAAAATTATCGAACCTTTTAGCTTTCACAGTATGCACTGGTCAAAGCTTCTTGATATATCATTTAGTTGGCATTGTGATGGATTAAGCAATGTTTTTGTTATGCTCATTAGCGGGATCGGTATTTGCGTTTTTTTATATGCTGCAAATTACATGCAGTCAAATCGTTTTAAAAAAGCTAAATTATTATCACTGTTGCAAATCTTTGCCATCAGTATGTTAGCCATGGTTGTTACTGACGATATGATCGTACTATTTCTTGCTTGGGAGTTGACCACTATAAGCTCCTATCTGTTGATACAGTTTAATACAACAGATGCAAGTGCTAATCAAGCAGCATTCAATGCCATGTTTATTTCAGTGTTAGGTGGACTCGTGATGCTTGCAGGTTTCATTCTCTTGTATCAGAAAACAGGCAATTGGTCACTACAAAATGCCGTTTATCTCAATGATGGAGGCTCGCTGTTAAGTGTCTTTATATTAATCATGCTCGGTGTGGTGACAAAATCAGCTCAATTTCCTTTTCATTTCTGGCTGCCACAAGCAATGAAAGCACCAACACCAGTAAGTGCTTATTTGCATTCAGCAACAATGGTCAATGCAGGTATTTATCTGTTAGCACGCTTTCACCCTTTGTTTAGTTCCTTTGATTATTGGTATCCTGTATTAGCTTTTTTTGGTATGAGCACCATGACTTTAGCGGCAATACTAAGTCTATTTCAAAAAGATTTAAAAGCTATTTTAGCCTATACAACTCTTTTTGCGTTAGGTTCTATGGTTTATCTTTTGGCAAGTCCTAAATGGCAAGCTATTGAAGCATTTATCATTTTTTTAATTTTTCATGGCGTATACAAGGCATCGGCTTTTATGCTAGTTGGTGCCATTGATAAGCGTTATCACACAGGTGATATTTATAGTTTAAGAGGCATTGCAAAAAAATGGATATTGGGCGCATTGGTCGCTATTATCTGTTTTTCAGCGATGGCAGGCCTACCACCATTTTTCGGCTTTGTTGTTAAAGAAATGATTTATGAGGCGAAATTAGCTTCAGGCTCAGTATCTTATCTGCTTATGTTTTTAAGTATACTCAGTAGTATGTTGATTGCGGCAACGAGTTTTAAATGCCTATTTTATTTATTCAAAGGGCGCTCCAACGTATACCCAGATAACGCAAATGCAACAGGTATTGGTTATGCCTTGGTGTTGAGTTTGTTTATTGTCGCGCTCAGTGGCTTGGGCTATTATTTAGATCATGTTATAGCCAATGCCATCGACAGTATCGTTGGTAATCGTTTTGCCTTGGAACCCATATATTCACAGATGGCAACGTTATTGACTTTAATCACAGTGGTTGGCGGAATGGTTATTTTTATTTTGGTCAAAGCACTCAAAGATCATCTACCACAACTACGCTTTCATATTAATTTCAATCAATTATTTGAATATCTTTTTGAGCGGTTTCTTTACCTTGGACGCATTATTACTTATTTAACCCAAAGACAACCATTATCACAGCAATTAGTGATCATACTTTCAAGCTTGATCCTGTGGTTGCTTATTGCTTTTTGGGTGATATTCAAACCTTTAAGCACGAGTATCATTGGATCATTTAGTATTGGTATTAATGATACCGTTAGTTTATTGTTAATTGCTATTGTGGTAAGTTTTCTTGTAAGTCGCAAAATAGTGATCAATATGATTGGCTTTGCTTTACTAGGATTTGCAATTAGTGCGTTTTTTGTATTGCAAGGAGCACCTGATCTAGCCATGACACAATTATTGGTTGAGATATTAAGTACCATTATTTTAGCAATCGCCCTGCGTAAATCGACGTTACCGACACTCAAAACGACAAGTAGAAGCAAAATAATTAATGCTACAATTGCAATTATTTTTGGTGCGATGATTACAGCAATGTTATTGATAGTAACCAATATGCCAATGAATACAAAGCTGAGTGATTTCTTTATCGAGAACAGTTCTATTGCTGCTTATGGGCGCAATGTCGTTAATGTTATTTTGGTTGATTTCAGAGCATTTGATACCTTTGGTGAGGTGATTGTTATTTTAGGCACAGCTTTGGCTGTTTATCTCATTATCACTATGAAATCATTGTGTAAAAAGGAAAAAAATGTGTGATGTCTATTTTACTTAAAACAACGACACGATTGCTTACACAGATTATGTTGCTTCTTTCTGTACTTCTGGTCTTAAGAGGGCATAATTATTCTGGAGGCGGCTTTATTGGTGCTCTTTGTGCCAGTTTGGCGATCACGCTATATGCATTAGCGCATGAGATCAGTGTCGATGGTCTTAGGCATTGGACAAGTAAATTAATGACTTTAGGATTGTTTTTTTTGCTGTTAAGTATTTGTTTGCCACTATTTTTTGGTAAACCCATGCTCACTGGATTATGGTTAACTTGGTCAGTGTTCGGCAGTGAGATTAAATTAGGTTCTCCATTGATCTTTGATTTGGGTGTTTATTTTACAATTACAGGCAGCTTGTCATGGTTAATTATCAACTTAGAGGGGAAAGAAATATGATTGTTTTTGCCTGTGGTGTACTGATTAGCATAAGTATCTATTTATTTTTGGACAGAAATATTATTCGACGTGTATTTGGCATCATTCTTTTAGGTAGCACGACCAATATTATTATTTTGATTTGTGGCAGACTTGGTAATACAATGCCTGCTTTTATTAACGACAAGCAGCATGCTCTGTCAAACCCTTTAACGCAGGCACTTGTTTTAACGGCTATTGTCATTGGTTTTGGCTTGTTAGCATTTTTATGCGCATTAATAAAATCAATTATGGACAAGCAAGATGATTGAGTACCTTACTTCAAGTGTTATTGTCATTCCGTTATTTGGCGCTTTTATTCATCTTATGATTGCCAAAGCACATACTCGCTTTAGCAATCGATTACAACTTTGCTTAGTATTCTTGTGGCTGGTTGTTAGTGTATTGCTACTCTTGCAATTAAAGCAGTCAATTTTCATAAGACTAGGTGATTGGGCGCCACCTTTTGGGATTACGATCGTTGTTGATAAACTCAGTAGCTTTATGCTTGCTATATTTGCTTTGGTCGCTTTTTGCATCAACTTTTATAGTTACTCGGATAAAGACATATTAAGTGCTAAACGCCCAATATTTTATGCGGGATTTTGGCTGTTATTATTAGGGATATCTGGTGCGTTGTTGACGCGTGATATCTTCAACCTGTATGTGTGGTTTGAAGTGATTTTAGTTAGTTCCTTGATCTTATTAAGCACTACGCGCCATCCTAAACTTCATGCCCTGTTTAATTATGCGATGATGAATATTGTTGGAACTTTGTTGATGTTATTATCTATTGCTTTGATTTATGGGCTGAATGGGGCATTAAGCTATGATGAAATTTCTCATTATTTAACACAAGATACATCACGCATACTGCCGATACTCTGTTTGTTTATCTTTTCCCTTGGCGTCAAAGGAGCACTATTTCCTTTATATTTCTGGCTACCGAGATCCTATCCAAAAACCAGTGTTAGTTCAACAATGTTATTATCTTCCTTGGTGACAAAGGTAGTTATGATCATTCTATTAAGATTCGTTTGGCTATGGCCAATATTGCAGCACAAATTCTTTTTAAATAGTCTGCTTTGTGTTGCTTTAGCAACCATGTTTTTTGGTGTGATTGGGGCAGCTAGTCAATTTCGATTTAAGGATATCTTAGCCTTTCATATTATTAGTCAAATTGGTTACATTGTATTGGCAATTGTATTACCTTTTCCTATGGCGGTGATTGCTGCAATTTACTTCATTGTGCACAATATACTGGTAAAAACAATTTTGTTCATGATTGCAGGAATTATTCAGCAGCACATTGGCACAGATGACTTCAAGAAGCTAGGAAGTATGCTTAAACATCACAAATGGCTGGCATTTGTTTTTTTCATTGCCGCAATGTCGTTAGCTGGCTTCCCTCCACTATCTGGTTTTTGGGCTAAGTTTATTTTGTTGAAAGTTGCGATTATTCACGGTTTTTATATCAGTGCGGCGATTGCCATAATTGTTAGTTTGTTAACGCTGTATTCAATGATCAAAATATGGCGTTATGTTTTTTCACAAACACCAAAATTGCCACAGTCTAAGCCACAAAAAGTCATTCCTTTCTCATTGAGTTTGAATCTGGCTATTTTGCCATTGTTTGTGATCATGCTTATCATTGGACTTTTTCCAGATAGTCTGTTGCAATTGTTAACACCAATCGCCTCGCAACTAACACATATTCAACCGCTTGATCTTTACAGGTAGAGAATGATGATGAGAAATGATACCTTGATGATTATTTTTTTGACATTTATTTGGTGTGGGTTTAGTAATAACTTCATGCCTTTGAATATCTTATTAGGTTTTGTTGTTGCTTTGATATGCCATTTTGTCATTCCAAAGCATGATGACATAAGTTATCAAATTCGCTTATGGGCATTATTATTACTGCTATTTTTTTGTATAAAAGAGCTGTTTAAATCAAGCATTATAGTCGCTTGGGATGTTATCACACCTAAGAAATATCATACGCCTATTATCATAGATATTGATTTAGATTGTCAGCTAGATATTGAGGTTACGCTGTTGGCAAATCTAATTTCATTAACACCAGGGACTTTATCAATTGATATTACTAAGAATAAGCATCAATTGAAGCTTCATGTGATGTTTGGTCAACAGCCTGAAGAGGTAAGAAAGTTTATAAAGCAACAACTGGAACCAAAAGTTATGAAGGTGTTTAGATATGCAGTTACTGATTAATACTTTAAACGCGATCAGTGTAATATTTTTAGCGATAGCTTTTATTCTCGTCTTAGCGACTGTGTTAAAGGATCGTTGTGTTTTTGTTAAGCTCATATGTCTGGAAATGCTAGTTAACCTATTTATAGGCGGTGTTGGTTTGTGGGCTTTGAAAATAGATTTTTATTTGTTGCTTGATATTTGTATTGCTCTGTCTTTAATCATGTTTTTAAGCACTGTCGCTTATTGTCAATTACTTACAAACAAGAGGGTATAATGAATATGTTAGCATTGATTGGCAGCCTAAGTATATTTTTAGGCGCATTATTTATTGTAATTGCAGCCATTGGCTTGTATCGTTTTCAAGATCTTTATTTAAAGATGCATGCTGCAACTAAGGCAGGCACTTTAGGAAGTGGTTTGGTTTTGTTGGGTGTAGCACTTTATGCAAGAGATATGCATATTATCACTGAAGTGATCCTATTAATTTTGTTCATTGGGATTACCAACCCTATTAGCGCACATATAATTGCTAAGACTTACTTATATTTGAATAAGAAGCAGGATACGTGAGAGTTTTTTTCAATATTATGTACTTATATCTATAACTTCAAGCGTCAACCACCCACCGGAAATTAACTGGCTCACTTTTTCATTTTGTGCAACCGTATTTTGTATTATTGATTTGTTACCATAAATAATGACTAATAACTTCCTGGGCTCATGGATAAATTGCTGTTGATAGCTAATACTTTGTTGTGGTAAACCAATTTTTAAATCGCTCAGGTTACCTTCCATGACACCAATGCCAGGTATGACATTATGAATGGCTTTATTACCAGCACCAAATTGTTGTTGGTTGACGGTAGAAAAATAATATTGGCTATTAATCCAATGGGCAACAATTACTGGAGCAGCAATAATCCCAGTCAATATCTCTCCTGTTGGGTCATTTTCTGGCTCATAAGAATGTAGAAAAGTGCGTCTTTCAAGATTAGCATGTTTACTTAATTTTCTTGGACCAATAATAAGCGCATAATTATTGGCAAGACCTGTTTCTGGAATAAGGTCAGCCCAGTCACTTTCTTTGCGTAACATGTCAGCATTTTCTTGATAAATCAGACCTCGTGATTTCTCAATTCTTAATTGTTGAGATGCAGCTTTAGCAACTTCTATTGTTTGGTCACTCGGTTGATCATTTAAAAAGGTAATATTGTCATAGGTGGTAAAATGACAAGCAGCAAAGAATTTTGTGTTATCAGGAATCACAATGCCATTTTCTGCTAATTTTTTACGAACTGCTTTTTTATTTAGCAATTCAACGGCAATAATGGCATTAGGTATACCAGAATTACCGCCGCAAGCACCACAATCTAAAGCAGCAGCATAAGGGTTATTATCGCTAACAGATTGATGGCTACAGATAATGACTTCACTTGCAAAATCATCTGTTAATCCAATGGTTTTTAAGAAACCTAGTGCAGAGTTAGCTGCTACAGCGTCATCAATTTGTGAAACATCATATAATTGATGCGCATATCTTGCTTTAGAGGTGTGAATAAATGTCTTTTTCAACAGTTTAAAAAGCTTGAAAATACCCATTATCTCAAATAAGGCAAAAGGAGAGCTTAAATGATTTTTACTGTCATTAATGGCTTTGTTGGTTAAGTCTTTAGTTGAAATTGCTAAAGACTTATTTCTCCTTTTAACTGCGATAACCTCTGATGGGTCAAGTATTGCAGGTGATTGGTAACGGCTGTTATTACCCTCTTTAAATTTAAAAGCAAAACCAAAAAAACCTGCAAAACCAAAGGTTTGGTGATTTGAAAGTGATTCTATATGGCGTCTTATTCCTTCAGAGCGGGTATCAATACAGAACACCCATTGGGCGCTGGGTGGAGAATCTGTGATTTTCTCATTAATAGTCTTATCTTTGAGCTTTTGTAGTAATTGATTATGTAGATTATATTCATAGGCACTTTGCCAAATGCTTAATATTGGTAATTCCTCATGTGAAGTCATTTCAGTTTGCTTATATACACTTTTATTGCTCTTAAAAATAATCCACTCGTAACTTACCCACATTAACAGAATTGAATCAAGTGAAGTTGTGGTGTTTAGCCAAGGATTATCTGGGCGAGAGCGAACCCATTTTATGAGACTACTCCATCCATATTGCTGAAAAAATATTTCTTTAAAATATGTCGTCAATTGTGACTCAGGTACGCCTATGTCAGTTAACATTTCTTCAATCAGTTCAAATGTATTAACGCTGGCATTAAAAATTTGCCCCAAGGTTTTGTGCTCATTTATAACATATCCCTTCCAGAAACTTTCTAAGCTTTGTTGATTCGTTTTACTAATGTTGTTTTGAGCAAGTCTACCAAAATACTGTAAAAGCCAATGGTTACATTGTTCCTGAACCCAAGTAAGCGATTGATAATAGTTAAATGATTCAACCTGTTGAGCATATAATGTAAGGTTGATATTGTTTTCTGCTATTTCGTTAAATAAGCTTTGTTTCAGCTGCTCATCTTCGATGGTTTTATGCAAACCGTGAAATTTTAATGATTTGTTAAGATTAGCATCATTAATTTCACCTGATGCATACTTTTCAAGATAAAAATTGTGTGGCATAGTTGCTGAGCGGTCATTGATTTGTTTTATCACAGTGGCAAATGGTTTATCTGTCATATCCCATAAAGGATTTACTGTAATAAACGCCTGTAGTGGCCAATAGGTAGAAACGTATTTAGATGCCTCAAAAATTGCGTTTTTAATCGTATTTTGCATAGTTAATTGCCTTAAATATTACTGAATATTGAGAGGATAAAGTTCGGGAAAAATCCACTAAACACATTTAATAAAATAACGGTCCAACATAGTATGTGTGTGATGAGTTTTGGTTGTGGACTATGATTTGTTACCGCATTGCGATCAAATATATACAGCTGTAAACAATGCAATATACTGATACTCAGTAGAATAACACCTAGAGCGAAGATAAATCCTAACATTGGATTCATAATAATTAACCCGTTTAATATGTATATTTCAGTAATAAAAGTTGCTGTTCCTGGGACGCCAAGCATGAGTATGAGTAATATCCCTATATATAATTTATGCCAACTTAGTTTGTTTAAGTTAGCCTTAACCGATTTACGGTGTGACGCCATTTTAGCTAAAGCAAAAGTCATTAACATTAAAGGCAATATATTTATCAAATGGTATAATGCAACTTTTTGTATAGCAATACTATCAGTAAAAAGGGCTAAGCCAATAAATGTCAATTCAAATATACCTAGCCAGTAAAAAATACAAGGCAATGTGTTTGCTCTGTTTGCCGAAATCGATGTAAGTATTAAAATTAACGCGAATACGCCAGTGACCATCAGATTAACAATCTGTGTTTGATTTTGACCTGTTGATGAAAAAAATAACCCTGAAGCAAATATTAACACACTAATAATAAGTATTGCATGTGCGTAACTTGTGTTATTAGTTGATAGCTTGCGTCTGGTAAAATAATCCCCAAGTCGGCGAATAATCTGTAATACTGACCCTCTATATAGTTCTTCAATGTAAAGTTTGCGCATAAATAATTGTTCTATCAGCTGATTGTTGCTTGTAGGTGATTTGATGGATGGAATAAACCAACTTGAAATTTGTAGGCATATTGCTATAAATACTACATTCACTTGAAATATTTGAAAATAACTATTTGAACTTTCAAGGTTAGGAATTAGAAAGTTCAAAGAACTAATGATTATTGTATAAATTATCAGTGTGATAAGCACAAAGCCAGATGATAAAAAAATGGATCTAGCCGAGTGTTTGGCACTGAATATTTTATAGTTGAGTTGTAACAGCGTGATAAATATAAAACCCCAAATAACAAATGGAAAGTCAATCGTAAATAGTTTTAGAATACTATAGGCAACATATAGATATACTGTCGATAAAATGATGCTTACTATTGGTCTGCATGAGGTGTTTTCCTTCTCAGGTTCTTCGCTCAATTTGAGTGTACTGCCTGCATTTAGAAATAAACTGGCTTTAAAAAAGCCGTGAGCAATTAAATGATAGACTGCTGATAAAAATGCACCTGTTCCACATTGTAAAATCATATAGCCCATTTGAGACATGGTCGAATATGCTAGTTTTTTCTTAGTATCGTATTGGGAAAATGCAAACAAACTTCCTAAAATTGCCGTAATTAATCCGATAGTGAAAACAAATAGTAATAAGCTAGTATTTTCAAGATACATTGGCGCTAGACATGCAAGTAGATATCCACCTGCATTAATGACTCCTGCATGCATTAAAGCAGAAACCGGTGTTGGTGCTTCCATTGTATCGGGCAACCAAATATGAAATGGGAATTGTGCAGACTTGGTCATAATTGCAATAAAAACTAAGAATCCGATAAGTGCATTATTGCTTTGGTTCAATATGACATCAAAACTAGATGTACCGTAAAGTTGGTAGCACAATACAACAGCAGTTAAAAAAGACAGATCACCAACACGATTAATAACGAATTTTTTCTTGGCTGAGCGGTTTGCGAAGACATCGTAATGGTAATGGTTTAGGGTAATGTAAAGCGACAGTCCAATAAACTGCCAGCCGATAAAAGCGGTGAATAAGTTATTAGCAAGCACAAGAATACTGACACTGAGGGTAATTAATCCAAGTTGACCTAAAAATCGTGCTCTGGTTAAATCACTTTCAAGATAACGCACAGCATATTGATAG
Source organism: Cysteiniphilum sp. GTC20157 (assembly GCF_055396795.1). Classification (NCBI taxonomy): domain Bacteria; kingdom Pseudomonadati; phylum Pseudomonadota; class Gammaproteobacteria; order Thiotrichales; family Fastidiosibacteraceae; genus Cysteiniphilum; species Cysteiniphilum sp. GTC20157. The sequence continues at coordinate 1,034,720 of NZ_AP044698.1, forward strand.
ATGATCAAGCTAATTAAAGTGACGACAGAAAGCATTAAAGCAGCTAAAGTGTCTAGTTTGAATGAGATTTCTAGTTGTAGCGATGCATATTTAAGAACATTAATTGTTGTTGCGCCGAGCGATATTACTGGGCTAATGAGTAAAAAAAGTGAAATAATAAATACAGCTAGTAAAATGAGCCTACTAAGTGAAAAAAATTTTTTTTGATCACCTTTGGCACTAAAGCTCAAAATGCTTGACACTGCGATAAGAGTTAATAATAAGATATTCATATTTTTAGACCTGTTGTTTTAGAAAATTTAGTTGCTTGAACATACTTGAGAGCAGTTAATATATCTTTAGGTCACAAAGAGAGAACCAATAATAAGGAGCAAGCTGTTAGCGTATTTTGTTATAATTAGAGTTAAATTGATTGCTCTGGAGTCTGAAATGATACTATTATTCACAAGATCGCCTATTGTTAAATTTAAGTAGGATTATAAAACACAATATTCATTTGTAAAATTCTAAATTTTTATGTAAAACATAATAAAAAAATGATGGTTAATTATGAAGATATCAGTTCACCAATTAGTAGTATTCAAAAAAATCGTTGAAAAATCAGGTATTACTGCTGCAGCAAAAGCACTCCATATGACTCAACCAGCGGTATCAAATATTTTGAAAGCACTTGAAAATTATTATGGTTGTAGGTTAATTGAGTTAATTGGTAAGAAAGTGTTCATAACACCTTCTGGTCAAAAACTTTATGATTCTGCAACACAAATACAAGAAACATTAGTCAATACAGAAACTGAAATTAAAAATATTAATGGGCAAATCAGTGGCAAACTAAAAGTCTCTGCCGTATCGACAGCAAAGTACTTCATCCCTAGATTGTTAGGTGCGTTCAAAAAAAATCACACTGAAAATTTTGACATTGAACTCAAAGTTTGTAATCGAAAGGAAATAATAGAAAGACTCAATGAAAATTTAGATGACTTTGTTATCATGAGTCAACCTCCTAAAGACAAGGGATTGTTAATCAAGGATTTTTTTGAAGATCAATTGGTTGTTGCCGTGTCGTCTAAAAGTGATTTGTTAAAGAAACAAAATTGGTGCTTGGATGAATTAGCGAGTCAGAACTGGGTGATACGTGAAGAAGGTTCAGGTACAAGAATAGTAATGCAAAAGTTATTTGATGAAAATGAGATAAAACCGAATATTGTTATGGAAGTGGGGAATAATGAATCTATTAAGCAAATCATTATGGCTGATATGGGTATTTCCATTGTATCTATGCAAAGTATAGAGTTTGAATTAGGCCTGGGGTTGATTGAAACTTTATCTGTTAAAGGGTTCCCATTATTTCACGAATGGTATTGGGTAGCACATAAGTCTAAAGTTCAATCATTACTGATGACAGAATTTCTAGCATTTGCTCACACACATTCTGATGATGCCCATTACTACAATTGGCAAAAATAAATTGCGAATCCAATACCAAGGGCAGAAAATAATTGAAGTTACGCACTTTTATTAGTTCAAATGAAATAACTTATTATCTAGTGACAACCTGATTCTTTACTATTAACCGTTACAGCACATCCTTTGCCACAGCCTTGGTTTAATTCTAATTCAAAGCGGAATTTTTGTGAAGAATATTTCATCGCAAGTACCAATAGAATCATATAAATAATAACTCCGATAATCCAACTCAGTGCATGAAGTGGCGTAGTTGCTAGTTGTGCTAATTGATAGACAATAACCGCAGCAACATAGGCAATTGAGGTGCTCCAAAGTACCGACATCCATGCCCAGCCACGCGTTGCCTCACGTGCCATTGCACCAATGACAGAGGCGCAAGGAACATATAAAAGGACAAACAACATATACGCAAATGCCGCAGCTAATGAACCAAAAGCAACAACCATTGAGCCCATGGCAGTTTTATCTATATTGGCATCCGCCTCATTCGCAGCAAATGGGTTGATAAATGCGCTTAAGCTCATGTTTTTAAAGCCATCAACAGTATCATGCCAAGAAGCGGCAATTCCACCCCAAAAATCAAATTTCTCACTCGCAGCATCGGCTAAACTTTGTGGCTTTTCTTGTGTGTAAAGTGTATTTAAAGTCCCAACAACAACTTCTTTTGCTAATGTGCCAGTTAAAAGACCAACGGTTGCCTGCCAGTTGTCTTCAGTCACCCCCATTGGTTTCAATACTGGGGTAATCGTGCGTCCAGTTTGCGCCAGAATTGAATCCGGTGAGCCACCGGCAACGACAGCTCCATTGGTTTGGATACTATTTAAAGTCCCAACTAAAACACAAATTGGGACAATGACTTTACCTGCTCTAAAAATAAAGCGCTTTAAACGGCTCCAACTATTTAAGCCAATGGTTTTAAAGTTAGGTAAGTGATAAACGGGTAACTCCATCACAAATGGAGCACTCTTGCCGGTTAATAAGGCAAACTTAACAACATAACCTGTGATAATAGCACCTAAGATACCAGCAATATATAAACTAAATACAATCAACGCACTATTTTGTGGAAAAAAGGCAGCAGCAAATACAGCAAAGATTGCCAAGCGCGCACCACAAGACATAAAAGGTGCCATCATGATGGTCATTAAGCGATCGCGACGAGTTTCTAATGTTCTTGTTGCCATGACGGATGGAACATTACAACCAAAGCCAACAATCAAGGGCACAAAGGCTTTACCAGGCAGTCCAATCGCTTGCATAAAGCGATCCATAACATAAGCAGCACGTGCCATATAGCCTGAGTCTTCCAAAAAGGATAAGAATAAAAACATGCAGCCAATTTGTGGAATAAAGGTCAAAACGGTATTAATGCCTAAACCAACACCTTGGGCAATGACAGCGACAAGCCACAGGGGTAAACCAAGATAAACGCCTAAATGCGTCATGCCTTCAACAAATATCACACTTGATGTGTTGTCAAATAGTGGTTGCAGCGCACCACCAATGGTGATTGAGAATTCAAACATCAGATACATAACAAATAAAAATACTGGTATGCCTAAGTACTTATTCATGCATAATTTATCAATCATTTCAGTTGTTTTATGCTGCGAAATTTGGCTTTTTTGTGTGCTTTTATTAACGATGTCAGCGATGGCTTGGTAACGCGAGCTTGATAAGGTGATATCCGCTGTATGATCAAGCTTTAGTTCGTTTTTTAATGCTTGTAAGCGGTTAAAATCAGTGGATGACAGCAAATGTTTAAGTAGATAATTATCTTCGGCAATTGAAGTGCTTAGCCATAAACTAGGATAACTATACTTAGCTTCAGTAATTTGGCTGGCAAGCTTATTAATTGCTTCAGGGTAGTAATGACTTAGATCATAACTTGAGGTGCTTTGAGGTTTGAATAATGCAGTTTTTAACTGACTGATGCCGACCTTTTTGCGTCCAATGACGGGGATAACGGTGCATCCCAAAGTTTGTTCAAGCTTATGATAATCAATAACAATACCTTTTTTGCTAGCAACATCGATCATGTTAATGACGAGAATCAACGGGATACCCGTTTCCATTAATTGTGTGGTTAGATATAAATTGCGCTCAAGATTTGAAGCATCAATGACATTGATAATTGCGTCAGGCTTATCTTCAACGATAAAGCGTGCGGCAATTTGCTCGTCAATAGATGACTCATCACTGGCGGTTAAGGTATAAATACCCGGCAAATCAACAATTTCTAAGCGCTGATTATTGAAATCAACCTTGCCAACTTTTTTATCAACGGTCACGCCACTCCAGTTGCCAACCTTTTGTTTAAGACCCGTTAATGCATTAAAAAGTGTTGTTTTACCACAATTCGGATTCCCAATAATTGCATATTTCATAAGGTTTGTACCTGCATGTAAAGGATTTCTGATTTACGTAATGACACAGAGAAGTTTTTAATCGAAATGTGATAAGGGTTACCAAACAGTGCTTTCTTAGCGATATAAAAAGTCTCACCAGGAATAAAGCCTAATGACAAAAGCTTTTGCATATAATTGCGTGGACAATTATCATTAAACCCAAGGATTTTATAAGTTTGTTTTGTTTTGATATTCATAAGAGTAGGTATATCAATCAGCGGATGCCTGATTATAAACAGGCGTTTTCTTTAAGTCAATGTAATTGAGAAGAGTTATCATTTTTGTTTGGCGATTTCAGCGACTCGTTTACCTAAGGCTTTTGCTAAGATAATCTCATCTTGCGACAATGGTTTATCAGAATTGATGCCATTGTAATGGCTTAAGCCATAAGGCGTGCCACCTGTTTGTGTGTTTTGTAGCGAGGGTTCACTGTAGGGGATACCAACGATCATTGCGCCATGGTGTAAAAGTGGCAACATCATTGAAAGAAGCGTTGTTTCCTGACCGCCATGCAAGCTCGCTGTGGAGGTGAAAACAGCGGCTGGTTTGTTGATTAATGCGCCTTTAAACCATAAGTCACTGGTCGTATCGATAAAGTATTTAAGCGGTGCTGCCATATTACCAAAGCGGGTTGGGCTGCCCATGATAATACCTGAGCAGTTTACAAGATCTTCTTTAGTAACATATATGGCACCACTATCGGGAATGTCACTTTCGGTTTTTTCGCAATTGGCTGAGATATTTGGTACGGTTCTAACGATGGCTTCTAAGCCGCCAAGTTCGACGCCTTGCGCAATTTTCTCTGCCATTGCTTTTGTTGAACCGCCTTGACTATAATAAAGTATCAAGATGTTTTGCATAAAAAGGATCCTTATGACTAAGTTAACACAAAACTATAGTAAGCGATTTAGCCGTTTCTGGGTATCGGTGTTTAGAGAATATTTGCAACAAAACTGTTTAACGAAAGCATCAAGCTTAGCGTTGACTAGTCTTTTTGCTTTAGTGCCACTTCTTATGGTGTCAATCTCAATCTTAAGCATGTTGCCGGCGTTTAAAAGTATCCAAGGTGAGTTTCAACAGTTTATTTTGCACAATATGCTGCCAAGTTCAGGCGAAGCTGTAAATGAGTATTTAAAGCTCTTTATGAAGAATCGTGCAGGATTACCGATTACGGCGGTTGTTGTACTTTTTTTCATTAGCATTATGATGATGCGCGCGCTTGAGAAAGTGCTCAATGATATCTGGCAGGTCAAAAAAGAGCGACCCTTATCACAGGCTTTTTTATTATATTGGGCGGTATTAAGCTTGGGACCTTTGCTCGTTGGGGCAAGCTTAGGCTTGAGCTCTTATTTATTATCATGGCATTGGTTGAATGATGGTTTTAGTCAATTGATAAGCTTCTTACAGATTTTACCTTTTATTTTTAACCTTATTGCTTTTACGTTTATTTACCAAGTCGTGCCCTATACGCGTGTCAAATTCAAGCATGCGCTATTGGGTGGCTTAATGATGGCAATCGTGTTTGATTTAGCAAAAAAAGTGTTTGCATGGTATGCGCTAAACTTACCAACCTATGAGATGCTTTATGGTACATTAGCGATTATTCCATTGTTTATTTTGTGGATTGCAATTTCGTGGCAGCTGTTTTTATTAGGAGCTATTGTGGTGCGGATGTTAAGTGTGCCACCGGCGTTACGCGTGACGCAAAAAACACCACAATTTAGCTTAGCGATTGATGTGTTGCGTCTTTTGTATATCAAACAAAAAAGCAAATGTGCGGTTGATAAAGAGATGTGCGCTAAACATTTGCCGCATGCTGACTTGAAAGTGTTGGATTCGCTTCTTGTCACATTAGTAAAGCATCAATATGTTAGCATTACTCAAGAACAAAAATACGTTTTAAGTTGTGATTTATCACAAGAAAGGCTAAATGATTTTTATCAAAATATGCATTGTTTTTTGTCACTTCAAGATGATCGCAATCAGGCGCTAAATAGTTTAAGAAAAACCATTTATCAACAAATGGATGAACCTTTGATTGATTTTATTTTGAATGAGCACTGACATCCAACGGCAAAGTGATTACACTGTATCAATTGATAGTAAGGAATAAAAAAACTCATGGCAAAAACTTTTCTTTTTTATGATTTGGAAACAACAGGCATTAATAAATGTTTTGATCAAATCATTCAATTTGCAGCAGTGCGCACAGATGAGGCGCTAAATGAAATTGAGCGTTATGAGTTTTTAATCAAATTAAACCCCGATACGATCCCAAACCCTGAGGCGTCAATTACCCATCATATCTCGATTGAACAAGCCAATACGGGGTTGTTTGAATATGAAGCGATTAAAAAAATTTATGCCTTGTTCAACACGCCTGAAACAGTGAGCTTAGGCTATAATACGTTAAGTTTTGATGATGAATTTTTGCGCTTTGCTTTTTTTAAGAACTTGTTTCCAGCGTATGATCATCAGTATAAAAATAATTGCTCACGCATGGATTTATATCCAATGGTTGCTTCCTTTTATTTATTTGCCAATGACGTACTTAGTTGGCCTATTAATGATGAGGAAAAAGTGTCATTGAAATTGGAAGATATCAATGCGCAAAATGGTCTTTATACTGAAGGGCGCGCGCATGATGCGTTAACCGATGTATTGGTGACTTTAGAATTGGCGCGTAAATTAAGATCATATCAACCGAAAATGTGGGATTATTTAACAGCACGCTTTAATAAAACTGAAGATCAAAAGGTTTTGTCACAATTGGATATTGGTCTACATATCAATGGTGAGGATTACCAACAAGCTTTAATGGTTTCAGGGCGCTTTGGCTACAATGAGCGATTTATGCTACCAGTGCTTAATTTAGGGCAGCATTGGCATTATAAGAACCAATGGTGCTTTTTACGTCTTGATTATGCTGAACTCACTGATGTGAATTTAGAAAACTTGTCAGAGCATTTTTTAACAGTGAACAAAAAATGGGGTGATTTGCCGTTGGTGTTGCCTGCGAAAAAGCGCTTTTTAGCGCATTTATCAGCAGAGCGTATAGCGCTTATTAAACGCAATAAAGCGTTCTTAATGCAAAACCCAAGCTTATTTATAGACATTAAAGAATCTGCTTTGGATTTTAAATATCCTGAGATTGAGCATATTGATGTTGATGCCTCACTTTATACGGCAGGATTTATGAATTATGCTGAGCAGGCATTGTGTGAGCATTTTCATCAAAAAGCAGTTGTTGACAAAGTTAAGTTAATGCGTGAAATGAACCGTGGGATGTATGAGCGCGCATTGCGTGTTATCGGGAGAATGGCGCCAGATAAACTAACAGCTGAGATGCAAGGTGAATTTCAGGAATATTTAGAGAAAATTGCCAGCTTTGAAGCTGAAAATATGCCTGTTGACTTTAAAGGCGGGCGTAAAGTCTCAATTCCTGAAGTTTATGAACGTATCCAAAAACTGCGTGAAAGTGAGCTTACTGAAGAGCAGTTATACTTACTTGATGAGTTAGAGGCATATTTGTCATTATAAAAAACAATAATGTAGGGGCGTATTGCATACGCCCTATACATGCATATACCCACTTTGATAAGGTAATAACAATGTTGCAATTAGATACCAGTGGCTGGCTAAATAAAGCCAAGATTATCAAATCACCTAATTATAATGTGCGCCCAGATAATATAGACATTGATTTACTGGTGATTCATTGTATTTCATTGCCAGAAGGGCAGTATGATAACCATTATGTTGAATCACTTTTTTTAAATGATTTGGATTGTAACTTAGATCCAAGCTTTAAAGATCTTAGAAACCTTAAAGTGTCAAGTCATTTTTATCTCACAAGGCAGGGTGATATTATCCAGTTTGTAGCAACTGAAAATCGCGCGTGGCATGCCGGAGCGAGTACTTATAAAGGTAAAAGTAATTGCAATGACTTCTCGATCGGTATTGAGCTGCAAGGCACTGATAAGACAGTTTTTACTAAAGGGCAATACATAAGCTTAATTGAGCTTACAAAAGCAATTATTAAAAGATACCCTGCAATTAAAGGTAATATTGTTGGTCATAGTGATATTGCGCCAACGCGCAAAACAGATCCAGGTAGTGGATTTGATTGGGTGCATTTTCGGGAATATATCTAATGGCTGATTGTTTCCTTTGTAAAGCGCTTCAGGTAGAATCTCATCCCATGATGGAAGGCTAAGACCTAATAACAATGAAAAAATCATTCTACAACATTCCTGCCACACGGCTTTTGCCAAGCAAGTGGGATATTTTCTCTTTATTTTTTGTACTTTCAATGGTGTTTGTTGTTGCTTGGGTATGTAGCTCGCTAGGTGGTAATGTTGATTACCGTAATCTTACTAGTGTGACACAATACGAGCATATCTCAATGGATCTGTGGAACCTACCAAGATACGCAGCTGATACCACGGTGCGTATGTTTATTGCATTGTTTTGCTCATTTATCTTTAGCTTTGTTATCGGTGCATGGGCCGCTAAAAGCAAGCGCGCTGAGAGCGTGATTATTCCAATTATTGATATTTTTCAATCAATTCCTATTTTGGGCTTTTTAGCCATTACCATCACTGGATTTTTAGCTATTTTTCCGTATTCGTTATGGGGTGCACAATTAGCAGTAATCTTTGGACTTTTTACCGCTCAAGCTTGGAATATGATGTTAAGCTTTTATCAATCACTTAAAACCATTCCTAAAGAGTTGCGTGAAGCGGCTGATATGTATCAATTATCAGGCTGGCAGCGTTTCTGGAAGCTTGAAGTACCCTTTTCAATGCCTGGTCTTATCTGGAATACGATGATGTCGATGTCGGCGAGTTGGTTTATGATTGTGGCATCGGAAAGTATTGTCGTTAATTTCTCAGCAACAACGTCAGCTGCAATTAACTTACCGGGAATTGGTACTTTTATCGATCAGGCAAATAATGAAAGGAATTTCACGGCAGTGATAGCCGCTATTGTTGTCATGCTGATTGTGATTGTGCTTTATGATCAACTGATCTTTCGTCCGATTGTTAAATGGTCTGAGAAGTTTGTCGTTAGTGATATGCAGCAAGAAACAGGGTCCAATTCATGGTTTTTAACGTTATTACAACGCTCAACAATCCTGCAAAGTTTTAGTCATTTTATGGCAGTACAAGCTAATCGATTGGTCAACATTTCCTATCTTAAAAAAGACCTAAGTAAAAACTATAATCAAGTCGATCATCAAAAGAATGAGCGTGAAAACTCGCGATTACAAGCGGCCATTTGGCAGCTGTGTGTGGCATTAAGTGTTGCTTTGTTTTTGTATTTATCTTGGCAATTTATTTATGGTAATAAAGAAGACCCCATCACCTTTGCTGAGACTGCTAAAGTCTTTGGCTATGGTGCATTAACCGCTTTGAGAGTTTTTGTGCTTATTATATTAGCTTCAATTATCTGGGTGCCAATTGGGATTTGGATTGGTTTAAGGCCAAAAGTTGCTGAGAAAGTGCAGCCTTATGCGCAGATTTTCGCTGCTTTCCCTGTGAATGTGCTATATGGGTTATTTGGAACAGTTGTTATTGCGTTTAATTTGAATTTTAATATCTGGTGTGTCTTGCTTATGGCATTAGGTACGCAATGGTATATCTTATTTAATGTGATTGCCGGTGCTTCTGCGATACCTTATGAGCTTAAAATGGCAGCTAAAAATATGCAGTTGAAAGGTATGGTAAAATGGTTTAAGTTTTTATTTCCTGCTGTGATGCCATTTTATGTGACAGGCGCGATTACTGCCGCGGGTGGTGCTTGGAACGCGAGTATTGTTTGTGAGTATATCAACTGGGGCAAAGACTCAGTGATTATGGCCTCAGGTATTGGTGCTTATATTTCTGAGCAATATAACGCGCCAGGAGATCACACCGCTAATATTGCCCTTGGTGTGGTTGTGATGTGTATTTTAGTTGTGCTGACCAATAAGCTCTTTTGGCGTAGATTATATAACTATGCTGAGAAGCGCTTTAGCATGAATATGTGAGTCATTATGCAAATATTATCAAGCTTAAAAACAAAAACAGAATAAATTAAAAAGATAAAAGAACAAAAAACAAAAAATTGAAAAAATAAAAACGGTGGGTAATTTTAATGGCAATTGAAGCAATCAGTAATATAAAACCAACCACAAATAAAATTATTTTAAATGTTGGCAAAGTTTCTAAAGCATTTAAAAAAGCAGATCGCCAAGATTTGGTCGTACTGGATCATGTTGATTTTTCGATGAAAGAGGGCGAGATTGTCGCCCTTTTGGGAAAATCAGGTTCAGGTAAATCAACACTTCTTAGGATTATTGCCGGATTAACAGCACCAACAACAGGTGAGGTGGCATATCGCGAGAAAAAAGTCTCAGGACCGGTACCTGATATCTCGATGGTCTTTCAAAGTTTCGCACTCATGCCGTGGTTGACTGTTTTGCAAAATGTAGAGCTAGGGCTTGAAGCACGCGATATAAATGCTAAAGAGCGCAAGGAAAAAGCGCTAAAAGCGATTGATATGATTGGTTTAGATGGATTTGAAAATGCCTATCCTAAAGAGCTTTCAGGCGGTATGCGTCAACGTGTTGGTTTTGCACGTGCTTTAGTGTTACAACCTGATCTTTTATTGATGGATGAACCTTTTTCAGCACTTGATGTGTTGACTGCTGAGAACTTGCGTGAGGATTTGCTTGAACTATGGGAAAAAAATGATGCGATGAAGGGCATTTTATATGTCACACATAACATTGAAGAAGCGGTATTAACAGCGGATAGGATTATTATTTTTGGGAGTAATCCTGGCTTTATTCGTGGTGAGTTGAAGGTTGACTTACCTCATCCGCGCAACTCAAATGATGAGGCGGTTGGAGATTTGATTGATGAAGTTTATCGAATGATGACAACGGCAGAAACACGTGAGTTAACAGAGCGTATGAATAAGCGCAAAGCCCTTAATATTGGTTATCGCTTACCGGATGCTGAAGTCTCTGAATTAACAGGTCTTTTAACTGAGATGGATGATCTTCAAGCCAGAGGATCAATTGACTTACCAGACTTGGCAGATCATGTGCGTTTGGATATTGATGATTTATTCCCGATTATTGAAACGCTATCTGTACTGCATTTGGCGAGTGTTTCTGACGGAGATATCACCATGACAGCTTTAGGTAAGCAGTTTATGAATGCTGATATTGAAGAGCGTAAAGTGGTATTTTCTAAATTGCTAGTGCAGCACATCCCATTAGCGCGCCATGTCGTTAAAGTATTAAAAGAGCGGCCCAATAAGAAAGCGCCTGAATCACGCTTCTTATCAGAGCTTGAGGATCATTTGAGTGATGATGAAGCAGCACGCGTATTTAATACATTTATTGGTTGGGCACGTTATGCTGAGATTATTGAATATGATGCGGCACTTGGCGTGTTAAGCCTTGATGAGACGAATACCTAACTTAGATCACTTTTAGTGAATTAAGCATGATTAAAAAACAACAGAAGGTGATTATTACTGGCATTGGCTTTAGTTGTTTACGATCTTGAACAAGTACGATCACAAACCAGCTAACCATACCCCAAACAATACCTTCTGATATTGACAAAGTCAGTGGCATAAGAATAATCGTCATAAAAGCAGGAATGGCTTGTGTTAAATCATCCCAATGAATCTGTTTAACAGAACACAGCATAAAGCTCCCGACAATCACAAGGGCAGGGGCGACAACAAAGATTGGTACCATCATGACTAAAGGCGCTAAGAAGAGGAAAGGCAAAAATAATATGCCGACCACGACCGCGACTAGTCCGGTGCGACCACCTACAGAGATGCCTGTGATTGATTCAACATAAACAGAAGTGGGTGAGCTACCCAAAAGACCAGAAGAGGCTGAAGCAAAAGAGTCTACGATTAGTGATCTTTTAATACGAATGGGTTGACCGTCTTTATCAAACCAGTTAGATGCTTGTGCTAAGCCAATTAACGTTCCCGTACTATCAAAAATATTAATAAACAAGAAGGTGAAAACCGCCGGAATAATAGCAACTTTAAAGCTACCCAACCAATCAATTGAGAAAAATAGCGAGAAGTCAGGCAGTGAAAATATGTGATCAGGCGTATGCATGATAATGTGATCACCAAAGAGACGTCCCACAGGAAAAGAGATAATACATCCTAAAATGATCATAAGTAAAATAGCCGCTTTAAAGCGATATGCTAAAAAGATAAGAAGTGCAAAAAAACAGATTAAGAATATGAGCGTTTCAGCGGTTAATGGTGCGATTTCCAATAAACCTGAAGGTGCTTGATGGATAAAGCCTGCATTATAAAAACCAACCAAAGCAATAAAAATGCCGATACCAGCGCCAATGCCGTGCTTCACTCCATCAGGGATCCCTGCAAGAATTTTGGTGCGGATATTAAAAAGAGCCAAAAGAGCAAAGATAACCCCCGACCAAAACACAGCACCTAATGCCACTTGCCAAGGGATGCCCCACGCTTTAACAATGGTATAGGTAAAAAATACGTTCATACCCATCGCCGGAGCTAGTGCATAAGGATTTCTCGCGTAAATGCCCATGGCAATAGAGGCAAAGGCTGAGATGATGACGGTGCTTGTTACTAAAGCATTTTCAGGCATACCTGCTTGTGAGAGAATTTTGGCATTAACGACAATAATGTAAAGCATTGCTAAGAAAGTTGTGACACCCGCGATAAGCTCAGTGCGTAGTGTGGTGTTATATTTAGTAAACTCAAAATAACGGCGTAAAAAATGTAAAAAATTCATAACGGATTAAAGCTTGATTCCCAAGCGCGCTATTGTAACATGAAATACAAAACATACTATTGTAAAATCTCATTGATTCAACACGCAAATTGCTTCAAATAAAGCGTAAGTATTTTGCGATGCTTTGAGGTACAATCTTACTCATTATTGCGTTGTTATAAGGAGTAATTATTAAAATGCATTTTCAAATTAATCCATCTATTTTATCAGCAAACCTTGCGCATTTAAGTGATGATGTTAGAAAAGTACTAAAAGCAGGCGCTGATAATATTCATTTTGATGTGATGGATAATCATTATGTCCCTAACTTAACATTTGGTTCAATGGTATTAAAGGCATTGCGCGATGATGGTATCAATGCTGGCATGGATGTGCATCTAATGGTTGAGCCCGTTGATTCGATGATTGAGGATTTTGCCAAAGCAGGCGCAACGAGTATTGTCTTTCACCCTGAGGCATCAAAGCATATCGATAGAAGTCTTGGTTTGATCAAGTCCTTTGGTATTGATGCAGGTCTTGCTTTAAATCCGGCAACGTCTGTCAATGTGTGTGAACATGTGCTTGAAAAGATTGATAGACTACTGATCATGACGGTGAATCCAGGGTTTGGCGGACAAAGTTTTATCGACGCGATGTATGATAAGATCAGCACAACAGCAAAATGGATTAAAGAATATAAAAGCGATATTTTGCTAGAAGTTGATGGTGGCGTAAAAGTCGATAATATTGCCAAAATCGCGCGTTGTGGTGCCAAGGCATTTGTCGCTGGATCTGCTATTTTTAATGGGCAAAACTATAAGGAAGTTATTGATAAAATGCGCCAACAATTAGGTTGAGTAATCCGTAGTGAAAATGGATGAAAAACCATTGATGAAAAAAATATTTTTTACCCTTTATTTTTTGATTGACCCGTAAAAAATTGGTTCTAATATTCGCACTTTCTGTCACCCTGAAGAATTAAGACCCGCCTTTTATTTTGGGGTGCCTGCGGTATTGTTGCCAATGGTTGTTTATTGGGTTTATAAAAAATGCAGTATGAGCACAACCTGTGTGAAATAGTATCTTGCAAATAATCTTTTTATTTTTTTAGCAAAAATATTTATTTACAGTGAAATAACTTGCTGTTACTTTATGCAAAATTTTTAGCAGTCTTGATTTCAAACACTGATTCAAACATGAATTCAGCGCTTGAAATTAAATACGTCTGACGAAGGTCAGACATTGTTTAATTGGCACAAAACGGGAGTTTACATGGCCTTTAGTGAGTAAGGCGCACATGAGTTGATTACTTAGCGTGCGCTTTAGAAATATACAGGAGAAACCTTATGTTTATAGAGACAACCCAGTCTACTGAGTTGCCAAATCTGGCAGCCGGCAATTTGCCAAAGCATCAAACCGCTCAAGATGCACTTCCCAAAGATCATTTTATTACCAAAGATGGTATGCGCTTTGCAGGCTATCATTTGATTGCTGATTTTTGGGGATGCAGTAGAATCAATGATCTTGATTTAATGGAGCAAGCAATGCGCGATGCAGTGATTGCAGCAGGTGCAACTTTATTGCATATTCATCTGCATCATTTTACGCCTAATGGAGGTGTTTCAGGTGTTGCGGTTTTAGCAGAGTCACATATTAGTGTGCACACATGGCCTGAGTTTGGCTTTGCGGCATTTGATATTTTTATGTGTGGTGATGCCAAACCCCATGAGGCGATTAAAGTGCTTAAATCAGCATTTAATCCGCAAAATGTTTTGGTTGATGAGTTACAGCGTGGCAATGAGGGATTGATCTGATGTCTCATGTATTTCAAGAGACCTTACATAAAGGCTATGGACAAAGTTTAGAGGTACAAAATGTATTGTTTGAGCATAATACATCGCATCAACATCTAATGATTTTTAACAATCCTCTGTTTGGGCGTGTAATGACATTAGATGGTGTCGTGCAAACAACTGAAGCAGATGAATTTATTTATCATGAAATGCTCGTACATGTGCCCATGTTTGCGCATGGTGGGATTAAGCGTGTCTTAATTATCGGTGGCGGTGATGGTGGCATGTTGCGTGAAGTATTGCATCATAAAACTGTTGAATCCATAACATTGGTTGAGATTGATCAAGCAGTGATTGAGATGTGTCAATGCTACTTCCCTATGCATTCACAGGGTGCTTTTGATGATAAACGTGTGAATATAGTCATTGACGATGGCGCTAAATTTATCGAGCAAACAATACAGAAATATGACTTGATTATTTGTGATAGCACGGACCCTATGGGGTGTGCTGAAGTTTTATTCCAGACACCATTTTATAGTGCATGTAAAGCAGCTTTAAATGATAAAGGGATTATGGTTACTCAAAATGGTGTGATGTATTTTCAACTTGAGCAATTGCGAAATACCAAGCAAAGTTTTGAAAAATTATACCAAGACTATACCTTTTATAAGGCAGCAGTGCCCACATATGTTGGTGGAGATATGGCATTCGGTTGGGGGACTGATGAGTTAAACCATCGAATGCAGACATTTGAAACATTGACGAAACGTTTTGACGAAAGTGGTATTAAAACGCGTTATTATACGCCTGAGCTTCATCTTGGCGCATTTGCATTACCACAGTACGTTATTGATGCATTGTGCGATTAATCACGCAATGAACTGTTAATATGACCTTTTTGGTTTACCAAAAAATTTTCATAGAAGGAGATTTTCTATGAGCAATATATTTTCATTTAACACACGTAACACATTTCAGCCTTACTTCAGTTATGATCAAAACAATCAGTTGTGTGTTCATTATGGTCAGAGCTTCACACAGTCGAAACCATTGACAGAAATCATTGATAAAGTACTAGAAAAGGGCGGCAATAAGCCTTGCGTGCTAAACTTTAAACATATCACCGAAGATAGGATGTTAAGCCTTTATCAAAGCTTTGCAAATGCAATGGCAAATTACCGTTATCAAGGTGCTTATCAGTTAGCGTATCCCATCAAAGTAAACCCTAATGCCGTGGTGATGGAAACCTTAAAAGAGTGCGCTTATAAACATGATTTACCTTTTAACTTTGAGGTTGGTAGCAAGTCTGAGTTATTAAGTGTGTTAGCACTTGCCGCGAAGGAAAATAATATCATTTGCAATGGCTTTAAAGACAAAGCGTTTTATGAGCTTGCCAATTTAGCTGGCAAGCTAGGTTACACGGTCATTATGGTGTTGGAAAATGTTGATGAGTTAGCAGTTGTTAAATCGCTAAGCTATGAATCGGTGATTTACTTTAAGTTGGGCTATCGCACAAAACCCTTTCATGAGGATTTGCATAGTGTTAAATTTGGTCTTAGCTTAAAAGATATTCATTCTGTCAATAATGAGCTAAAAGCACTTAATCTTAATGACAAAGTAGTGTTGCTGCATGGACATATCGGTTCACAGCTTAAGCAATTAAGTCAGGTTGAGAAGCATATTAATATGATGGTTTGCTTATATGGCAATCTATTAAATGACTGTGCAAATCTCACTATGATTGATTTAGGTGGTGGCTTAGGTATTGATTATGAAGACACCCAAAATCCACGTTTTCAATTGCCATATTATGCTGAAACGATTGTTAGAACGTTTAGCTATTTTATCGATCTTTTTCAACTACCACATCCGACGATTATTACTGAGTCAGGCAGAGCGGTCAGTGCGATGTCAAGTGTGTTAATCGTTTCACCTCTTTATCAAAAAGCAGAAAATGAAATCGTTACTCAAACAAGCTATGATGACGCTTTACAAGTAGGTTGGTTAAATGGTGAAATTGATTTAGCTGATTTAGTTGACAGCTCAAGTGTTAGCTATTTGGGTGATCACAATGCGCAAAAACTATGGCTTAACTTTTCGTTGTTTCAGTCCTTGCCAGATCACTGGGGGATTGGACAGCATTTCCCACTATTACCAGTAACACACTACTCAGAAGCGCAAACTATCGACTGCCAGTTATTTGATATCTCATGTGATGCTGATGGTGTTTTTAAAGGCAAAGAAGGCAATGATTATATTAACTTGCCATGCACTGAGATTAATGATCTTGCCTTTATGTTTGTTGGCGCTTATCAGGATATGCTCAGTAGCAAGCACAATATTATAGGGCGTACAACATCCGTTGAAATCGATTTTGATAGTTATGATAACTGTTTATTACATGTTGAGCAGGCTGAAGATTATCATGCGCTGTTGTGTCAGTATGGTCATAACCCATTGCAATTAAGCTCAAGATTACAACGTTTGGCTCACTTCCATTTAACGGAAGAGTTAACTGAGCATGAGCAAAGTCTGTTGGACAATATTCTTAGTGGTAATCCGTATTTGCAATCTACAAACTCAGATCAAGCCGTTTATAGTTATCAGCAACAAACATTAAAGGAAATATGAGATGAGTGATGACTTGATTTCATAGTCATCGACTTTTGGTATAGCTGTTTAAGTACGAATAGTGTGCCGTCACCAACCTTATCTAGGGACGGAATAGATAGTAATTCCTACATCATTGATATGCTTTAATAGTGCTTCCGAAGCAATTGTTTGATAATCAACAAGATCAACGAAATAGGGAATATTACTATTTTCAAATTGATCTTTAAGGTTGATCAATACTTTGAAGTTAATTTCTTTACCAAGAAGAGCGATATCAATATCTGATGCCTCTTTATAATTGCCCATAGCGCGTGAGCCAAATAAAACGGCTGTTTTAACCTCAGGGAATGAGGATAAAATAACATGAATACTGCGCATTTGATCTTTGCTTAACCCGCATTTTGTCATTGCTGTGACTCTAAGGTTTGATAAAGTTGTGTGACGAGCTTTAGATACTTATCAACAATAAATGTAAGCATTATCTTCGTGGTTGTTTCATCATAAGTATGACTTGCTAAGTTTCTAAGCTGAAGCGCTTCAAGCCAAAGCTCTCCTTGATCGATGATGTTTGACTGATACGCTTGACGTATCACCGTCTTTGGTGTGCTAACTTCCTGAAAACCTTCATTCTCAAGATAATCTTTTAATACTTTCCACGATAGCTCTATAATGATTTCAAAACCTTGAATTAGAGCCATTTGATAGGCTTCTGAATCTTGATGTTGCTGATATTCAGTTACTCGTCTTTGTAATACATGATAGGCTTTAGAGAAGTTCTCAAACCGTAACTTCCAACGAAGCGGTGGGGTTATTGTCATTGCAGTAAACGTGTTACTTTAGATTGGCAGTAAGCATAACAAGATTAAGCCAAAAAGACAGTAATAAGTAGATAAAAATACGATTGCTTTGGTTTTTACAAGCAATCTTTGTTATGATTTTGTCAGATAAAAAAAGACTAACTCTGGAATCTGTTCATGCGTATTTTTCTTAATTTGCTGTTTGTTGTTGCAGTCGTTATTGCTGTTTTGTTCTTTTTTCCGCTTTCAATGCTTGTGTTACTTGGCGTATTGCTATTGATGCTTTACTTTTTACCAAGCTATATTGCTTTTAAAAAGCAGCATCCGAGCGCCATTATCATCTTTATTGTTAACTTATTACTTGGTTTTACTTTTATTGTCTGGTTGATTTGCTTAATTTTAGCGATTGCCTATCAACCGCGTACGATCATTGTCGAAAAACATCATTATCACGGTGTGTAATGTGATGACAGTGATGCTTGATATGATCAAAATGCTGAATAAAGCGCAGCAAGAAGCCGTACTTTTAGCAAATGAAAATGCATTGATTTTAGCCGGCGCTGGCAGTGGTAAGACGCGTGTGTTAACGCATCGCATTGCCTATTTGTGTCAAGAGAGAAATATCTCGCCTTTGAATATATTGGCTGTGACCTTTACTAATAAAGCGGCGCGTGAGATGCGCGGTAGGGTTGAAGAGCTTCTGGGTTTTTCAACGGTTGGTATGTGGATTGGTACATTTCACGGCATAGCACACAGATTATTGCGCCAACACGCACAAGAGATTGGATTTGATCGACGCTTTAAAGTACTCGATCAAGATGATCAATTACAAGTCATTAAAAAAGTCATTCAAAGTTTAAATTTAGATGAGAAATATTATCCACCTAAGTATTTTCAGGGTTTTATTAATGGTAAAAAAGATGAAGGAATGCGCGCGATTGATTTGCCAACAGCTGAGTTTGATAGCGAAGTGGTTAAAATATACCAAGCTTATGAAGCACGTTTAAAGGCAGATAATGCGTTAGATTTTGCTGATTTGCTACTATACGCGTATGAGTTGTTTAAACACAATGAAGTGCTTCGCAGCTATTATCAAAAGCGCTTTCAGTACGTATTGGTTGATGAGTTTCAAGATACCAATAGTGTGCAATATAAATGGTTGATGTGTCTTAAATCAGACAATAACGTTTTTATGGCGGTTGGTGATGATGATCAATCCATTTATGGTTGGCGCGGTGCAAAAGTTGAAAACATCGAACATTATTTAGCAGATTTATCACCCGTCAAAGTCGTGCGTTTGGAGCAAAATTATCGCTCCACACAGCTGATTTTAGATGCGGCTAATGCCGTTATTGCCAATAATAACAAACGCATGGGCAAGATGTTGTGGTCTGAAGCTGAAAAAGGTGAGCCGATAGCACTTTATGAGGCGTTTAATGAGCGTGATGAGGCGGATTATATTGCCGATAAAATTGATGATTTGCATCATAATCAATCCATTCCCTTGGCTGATATTGCTATATTGTATCGCTCTAATGCGCAATCACGTGTGATCGAGGAGGCATTACTTAAGCGTGGATTGTCATATCGCATTTATGGGGGCTTGCGCTTTTTTGATCGCGCAGAGATCAAAGATGCACTGTCTTACATGCGTTTAATTGCTTTGCGCGCCGATAACTTAGCCTTTGAGCGGGTGATTAATCTACCAACGCGCGGCATTGGTAATAAAACCTTAGAAAGTATCCGTGAATATGCCAGAGCAAATGATTTGTCATTATGGCACGCGACATTACAGATGATTGAAATAAAAGCGTTTAGTAGCCGCGCCTCTCAAGCACTACAGCGATTTATTGATTTGATTGAAGATATGTCTGCATTGAAAGATGCATTGACTTTAGGGCAGTTAATGCATCACGTGCTTGATGCCAGTGGTTTAATGTTAATGCATCAGGAATCAAAAGCTGAGAAGGCACAACAAAAGCATGAAAACTTAAAAGAGTTAGTCAATGCAGCTAATGAGTTTATTCCGCCTGTGGAGGATGTTGCTGATGAGGATTTACTGGTTGAGTTTTTAAGTTTTGCCGTGCTTGAGTCTGGGGAGATGCAAGCTGAAGATAATATGGATGCAGTACAATTAATGACGCTGCATACGGCAAAAGGTCTTGAGTTCCCTTATGTATTTATGACCGGGCTTGAAGATGGCTTGTTCCCATCATCGCGCTCGATTGAGGTGCGTGAGAAATTAGCTGAAGAAAGGCGACTTTGTTATGTTGGTATCACGCGCGCAATGCGTTATCTTACTTTAAGCTTTAGTAAAGTGCGCCATCAATATGGGGATGTTAATTATCAGATTAAGTCGCGGTTTTTGGATGAGATTCCAGATGAGTATATTCAGTATGTCCGACAGCAGATGAAAAATATACAATCGTCAAAAATGGAAAAAACTAAAAAAATTAAAAAAACTAAAAAAACAAGTTTTGGCATGTCGCCTTTTGAGTTTATGCAAATTCAAAGTGTAAATACCAATGCCTTTAAATCAGGTGATTGTGTTGTTCATCCAAAGTTTGGTATAGGCGTTGTTCTAAAAACTGAAGGGCAGGGTGATGATCTATGTTATCACATCGATTTTCAAGCTGGAGGTGGCAAAAAGGTATTACTTGCCAATATGGCAAAGTTGTCAAAGTTATAATGCCTTAGTTTGGGCAATTAACCATGCTTTAATCGCCTCATCACTGATCATTGGCAGAATTTCTTTTTCCACACGCAAGTGGTAACTGTTGATCTGCTTAATCTCATCATTAGTCAAAAGTGCAGTGTCAATCAAATTGCGCGCATAAGGCACGAGTGTTAGATCTTCAAAGCAATAAAAATCGCCAAAATCATGGTGTGCTTGCTCGCGCATCGGTTTAACAAAACATAAGTTTTCAATACGAATACCAAATTGATGAGGGAAATAAACTCCTGGCTCATTACTTACAATCATGCCAGATTCAAGTGGTTGATTGCTAAAGGCTGGAGAAATACGCTGTGGTCCTTCATGCACACATAGGAAGCTGCCAACACCGTGACCTGTACCATGTCCATAGTTTAACTGTTGTTGCCATAATGGCTGGCGGGCAAGTGTGTCTAGCTGCTCGCCACGCGTGCCTTTAGGAAAGCTTGCATTTTGGATTGCCAAGTGTCCCTTAAGCACTAATGTGTAATAGTATTTATGTTCCGATGTTGGGTTGCCTAGATGGAATACACGAGTGATATCTGTTGTACCTTCCAAATACTGTCCACCTGAATCTAGTAAGTAAAGGTTGTTATTATCAATGACTTTAGAAGTCTGAGCAGATGAGCGATAGTGGATAATTGCGCCATTTGAGGCAAAGCCGCTAATGGTATCAAAACTCGCACCTTTGAAATTAGGCTGTTTTTGACGGAATTTCAATAGCATATCTTGCGCTTTAAGCTCATCAACGCCTTCATGCCAGTGATTTTCAAGCCAATGAATAAATTCGATCATCGCAATAGCATCTTTTTTATGCGCATACTTGCTGCCATCAATTTCAGTGATGTTTTTACATGCCTTTGCAAGTGCGATAGGTGATGGTGCAAAATGCGCAAGATGATCGTTACATTCGATATTTAAGTTTTGTAAGATGGCATAATTTGCCGTGTTGGGGTCAATCCAGATTTTGCCTTGAAGCTTTGATAATTGCGGATAAAACGCATCATAACGCATGATACTAACTCCTTGAGTCTCAAGAATAGACTTAACCTCATTACTCAATTTGGTTTCATCAACAAAAAACTCACAGCGATCTTTATAAAGGATCACGTAACTAATCACTAGCGGGTTAAAATCAATATCATTGCCACGAATATTGAGTAACCATGCAATTTCGTCAAGCATGCTAACAACTAGCGCATCAACTTTGTTCTTGTGCATAAGTGCACGCATTTCTTTAAGCTTCGTCGTGGTATCTTTGCCACTGAAATGATCTTTTTGTAAAAACACATTGCTATGTGGCAATGTGCTTTGATCTTTTAGGGTGACGCGAGCTTGATCGATTAAATTTTCTTGATCAAAGATGCACTTACCTTCAAGTGAGTGCATAACTTCCTCAAGCTGTTTAGCGCGTTTAATCGATACGGTAGTTGGGTCAATAGCGATGCTTTTGCCATAGGCATTGTCTCTTAGCCAATTCTCTAATTCGGAAGCAAAACCTTGTTGTTTTTGTAAGCTATAAATACTGCTATCAAGCTGCGCTTCAGCTTGTAAAAAATAACGCCCATCGGTCCAAAGAAAGGCATTATCTTGACCAATTAACGCCTCACCGGCACTGCCATCAAACGCGCTTATCCAAGGACGGCGCTGCCAAGCTTTGGGTAAATACTCGTTATTATGTGCATCTGTTGAAGGGGCTAGATAAAAATCATATTGTTTTTGCTGCATTAATTGACGTAGTGTTTGAATTTTTGTGGAGATCTCCAGCATGAAATTTTCCTTATTGCTTATTTCATAAGTTATGGTTATTTAATCGTAGATAGTTGCTATAGACAATAAAATTTAAATTTTTTCATTGAAAAAGCGCTAACAACACTCCCAGTCTGCTAAAAAGTTAACTATACTAACCACGGTTTAATTAAAAGGATTAGCTTCTTATTGTGAGGCTCCCGCAATGTCCTGTTATGGATAAACTATTTTTATAACCCAAAAAAATGAGGAAGAAACATGAAGAAAAAAATCATTGTTGGTCTACTAGCGGCGGGTTTGTGTTCAGCAGCTTTTGCAGCAAATGATCATAGCAATCAATTATATGGACAGTTTGGCTTAGGCGGTTATGTCAATCACAGCTACTCTGAAAGTGGTCCTGCTGTATCAGGCACTGTTGGTTATGGCTTTAACAAAAATCTTGCGGCACAAGCAAGTGTGAGCTACATGGGCAATAACCAAAAAACTGTTTTAGCAGAAGGTATTTGGAATTTTGCTAATAATACTAAATTTACACCATATGTTGCCATTGGTGGCGGTTACATGGATATGACAACCAATTCATTTGGTCTTGATGCAGGTCTAGGTGTTAAGTATGACTTTGCTCCGAATGCTTATGTGTCAGCCGACTACCGTTATCTTCAATCCTTTGGCTCTAAGACACCAAATGGTAGTATGATTAGTATTGGTCTTGGGTTGTACTTTGGCGGTGCGAATAATACATCTGCTTATGGCGCCATGGGTTCTGTGGCAGCTGATCAACAAGCGCGTGAAAATGAATATCACGCAGCTTATGCATTGCCAAAAAATGTCATGGAATGCCACGCAGGTACTTCGAGTATGACACGTGAATCTATCGGCTGCTACACGGTTGATGGCGATAAAGTAACAATGCATTTAGATGCTAAGTTTGCCTATAGCAGCTACGCATTAAACGCAAAAGCTAAAGCGGCAATTGAAAACCTAATCAATTTTATGAACGAGTATGATATCAAGAAAGTGGTATTACAAGGCTTTGCTTCACAAGGTAAAAAAGGTCCAGCATTTGCACAATACAACCAACAGTTATCAGTAAATCGCGCACAAGCTGTTAAATCGTACATGATCTCTAAAGGTGTTGATGCTAGCAATATCGAAGTGGTTGGTTATGGTTATACACGTCCATTAGTGCCAAATACAACAAAAGCTAATCAGTCAATCAACCAACGTGTTGAAGCAAGTATTCCTGTTCCTTTAAAGGCTCAGTAATTATTTTTGTTTGAATTACAAGCAGCCTTGTTTTGTCAAGGTTGCTTTGTTCCTGATTGTTATCTATTTCTTAAATTTTTTAGTTCGCATTCATTAGGAAATCGGATAGAATAGCTTGAAATTTCCATAAAGCGAAACGTCAAAATCCATGTCAAAAATTACACCTACTTTCATTAAAGAAGTCTTTGATGCTTCACGTGTTATTGTGCCTCAGCAAACTTTAGAAGCATCATTTGAAAAAGTAGCGACTGAGATTACACAAAATCACATCAAAGATAATCCGATTGCTGTGTGCGTGATGAATGGTGGCTTGTTTATTACCTCAGAAATTGTTAAACGCTTGCGTTTTCCATTACAGGTTGATTATATTCATGCGAGTCGCTATGGCAATGAGTATACGGGTGCCAATATGCTAAATTGGGTTAAAACACCCAATATTAATCCACAAGGTCGCACGGTTATTTTGTTTGATGATATCTTGGATGGTGGTTTAACTTTATCTGAAGTTAAGCGTTATTATGAAGATCGTGGTGCTTTAAACGTCTTAACAGCGGTGATGCTTGATAAAAAAGCGCCAAGGGATAAAGGGGGGTTGATTAAAGCAAATTACTCTGGTCTTGAAGTCGAAAATGAATTTTTATTTGGATTTGGTTTGGATTATCACGGTTATATGCGCAATGTGCCAGAGATTCGTGCTGTTGATGCTAAACACATGATTTAATCACTCTTTTGTTATTATTCTTATGATTATTGATTCTCATTGTCACCTCAACTATTTACAAAAAGAAGGGCAGCCGACACTTCAGGAAATTGTCACTGAAGCCAAAGCGAAAGGCGTTGAAAAAATCATCTCTATTGCGACTACGTTAGAAGATGTCAAGGCAATTAAATCCATTGCTTTAGATTTTCCCGAAGTTTATTACTCTGTTGGTGTGCATCCCAGTGAAGTTGAGGGCGTTCAACCGCTTGATGCACAAACTATTATCGATTATATCGACCATGATAAATGTATCGCAATTGGCGAGACAGGGCTTGATTATTATTATAATGATCAAGAGACACACTCACTGCAACAACAGAAGTTTATTGCCCACATTGAAGCGGCAAAAATACTAAAAAAACCTGTTATTGTACACACGCGTGGCGCTAAAGAAGATACATTAGCTATTTTAAAAACGCATGGCATTGACCAGTGTGGCGGCGTGCTGCATTGCTTTACCGAAGATTGGGAGATGGCAAAAAAAGCGCTTGATATGGGAATGTATATTTCAATCTCAGGCATTGTGACCTTTAAAAATGCGCAAGATGTGCAATCGATGGCGCAGAAAATTCCGCTAGATCGACTACTTATCGAAACCGATGCGCCATACTTAACACCCGTGCCATATCGCGGTAAACCCAATTATCCAGCTTATGTTTATTATGTTGCGGAGTGCTTAGCCAAATTGCGTGGTGAGGACTTTGAGCGCTTTTGTCACGCAACAAAAGAAAATACTAAGTGCTTGTTTAATGGAATCAATGCGTAAAAAGAACTTTTGAATCGATTGCTAAGCTGCAAAAAAATATTTCTCAGGCTATACTTTTATTAAGTCTATGATAAGCATGTATCATTGAGACAATCAAGGAAGCGGCTATGGTATGTAATAGAAAATATAAGAAATACACAAAGCAGATACGTAATAAACGTTATTATAAGTCACGCAAACAAGCCGGGTTTGGTTTGATTGAGTCTTTAATCGCATTGACTATATTAGTCTTTGTCTTTACCTCATTTATGGCAGTGATGCTGCGATCAGCCACTGTGGCAAGTCGCACAAATAATGAGGTTGACATCGATATTCTATTGGATAACCGAATTGAACGATCATGGATTACCGGAGAAGCAATTGAGCTTGCGCCTGAGGGGAATATTGTCTTTACTCAAGGAACAACGCAATTAACAGGACGTAATACTTTGTTAAACGTTGAGCAACAACGTACTTACACAGTGATTCTGGATAGCTAAGGATGATAGGTGATTGAATGAATACAAAAGAAAAAGGAGCCAGTTTAATTCAAGTATTGATCGGTATTGCTGTTGCTGCTTTTGTTTTGGTGATGGCAGGTGAGATGTATTACACCGTGCGTCATAGTTATACTCGCACAGTCACACAATTGGTGGATAATACTAAGGCAAGTGTTGTTGCTCAAACCTTTCGTAATCTTGTGGATCAATCAACCTCGCCATCGCCTTATGGTTTATGGCCATGGCAGCAGGTTGACTTACGTGTGACAAGCTCCACCTTTAATCCGTTATCTTATCCACCGGTTTATGCTGCAAGTTCGCTGAGCTTCTTTGCGCCAAGCAATCATGCTCCGGGAACTGACTTTTTAATGTTGCAGGGGGTTGTTTCTAGTGAATTATCGGGGGCGATTTCAGCCAGTGCCTCACCGATGAATATCACAACGGGGTTAGATATTGGCAATAATGACTATATATTGCTTGCAGATGGAGCAGGCTATCAAGTAATGAAGGCAACGGCAGATGCATCAGGCGGATCTGTGCCTGTTGAAGAGGGGCCAGCGCGCAGCTATGCCCAAGACAGTTTTTTGGCACAATACCATGTCTATATTTTATATCTACGCGAACAAAGCGGCGTTAAAAGTCTTATGATTAATATTGATAATGCAGGAAGTTCACAAGAGCTTATTGATAATGTGGATGATTTGCAAATTCTCTACTATGCCAATGGCGTTTGGGAAGAAGTTGATGGTGCGCCTAATGATCGTGAGCTTTGGTATAAGGCAGTCAAGGGGATCGAGATTAGATATACTGTGTCAGGGCAGTCTTATGAAATTTACATCGCATTAAAGGCAAATATTTTGTAGGTGAGTAACTTATCTTGTAAATTAGGTATACTTTTGATGGTCTTATAGATCTTATGCAATAGATGCTATAGTCCTAGGTCAGAGTCTTAGCAGGGAATAACGGTGGGGGTAACTATTGTTTTATAACATCTTGATTAATACTTTTTATCGTACTACTATAAAAGGAACTAAAAGAGAAAAAGTTTTAGATATGTGGGAAATAAAGTATCTTGAAATAGTAGAAAAATGGCTAGATGTACTAACTATTCCCCAATATAAATCAGTTGCCAAGGAACTTAAGCTGTTGGAGATGTGTGGTAACAAACTTAAACTCCCACACAGTAAAACACTTGGTGGCGGATTGTTTGAGCTAAGGAAAAGAAAATTTGGCTATAGAATATATTATAAATTTGAAAAGGATTGTGTAGTTTTGTTATTGCATGCGGGTGACAAAACATCTCAACAAAAAGATATAAAGAGAGCTAAAAAATTATTAAAGGAGATTCATTTATGAAAATTAAAAGTTTTTCAGAGCATCTTGAAAAAAGGCTTGATAAAGAAGAAATTAAAGAAATTGAACAAGCAGCTAAAATTGAATTTGATGCGCTGCAAGCATTGCAAAATGAAGTGTCACAGGCAGTGATACACTATATGTCTGATAACAATATAGGCTTTAATGACATGGTTTCAAAGCTAGGTAAAAGTCCATCACAATTATCTAAAATAATTAAAGGGGAGGCTAATTTAACAGTATCTACCATAGCTCAAATATCTTCTATTATGGGTTACAAGCCTCATTTACACTTTGCTAGATAGGTTATTTGATTATGAGTAACAGCTATCGCAAAAATCCTATTATTGGCTATACAACTTGTCAAAGTGAGAAGCAAGATAAAAAGCTTTGGCATAAAAAATGGCGATCAAAAGAGAAAGCCAACATAAATACGGCACGCAAAATTAATTTTGACTCATATTTACCAATATCCATCAATCAAGTCAGCAATACTTGGCTGATGGGTAAGGATGGAAAGCAATATTTAGATAAATCACATCGCTCATACAGATATACTGCGAAATGATTTTATTTATAAGGTTTTGATAGTGCTTATTTTTGGTGGAGGCGGCGGGAGTTCTTGCTGCACTTGGCTTCCTGCCAAGTTTGCAAGCCGGCCTTTTGCAATCCATGCTTCAGGCGTTCGCCAGCAAAAAGCTAATCACTTTTTGTGCCCTAGCTCACCCCACGTCCCGCGAGTTCAACTTTAGCGGTTAAAAGCGTTATTATAAGGTTATTAGTATATTGATTGGTTTTTGATTTGGTGGAGGCGGCGAACTACAAACTATGTATGTGAAAGTCTCTTTTTAAATGAGTTGTATTTAGTTTAATTTTAAAGTTAGGTACGGTTTTAGGTACTGATTAGAAAAAGTATCCCACGATTTATGATAAATATCACAAGCTACACTCAGACTAACACGTGGTAGTGTTGAGCTAACTCGCAAGCTCGTTAGGCATGCCTACCCTAACGGGGTAGGTTATGAATCTCTAAAGAGCGTCATGCCTAATTTTAAAGCTTTCTTCCTTATGGTAAGGGGCTACCTCTAATAGAAAATTTTAGATTTTTTCTATTGTTTTGATAGGTTATTTTTTATACCTATATATAATCTCTCATGTGAGAATGAGTGAAAAGCTGAGGGCATGAGGGCTATGATAAATACTGTGATGTTGAAATCCTTGTTCTATATATGTTTTATATATATATATTTTTTAGCCCTTAGATTAAAAAAAGTAGAGGGCTGTTAGAGGGCTATATAAGGGCTATATAATAATAGTTATAAAAATATAAATGATTTTATAAATTAAAATAGATTAAATAATAACCTTGTATTAAAGAACTAACACACCACCACATGTTAGAATTTAAAACAATCGTACCATTTCAGGTTAATAACACGATCGTTTAACAGTGATCCTTAGAGTGTCCTTTAAACGCGAGTTTAATACTATTTATTAGAGCCTACATATTTGCTTTATTCTAACCATTCTCTGCTGAGATGAAGAAACACCACTGCGTGTTGGTATATTATTCATGTTATTAACTGCAATATTCACACCCTTGTTAGTAGCATAGAATTTTTCCCTTTGTAGAGCTTTATTAAGCTTACCATTCCTTTTCCTTGGCTTATATTCCCAATACGCATACTTACCACGGTAAATATCAATAATGTATTGGGCGATCTTGTTAATGACCACTAGACTTAATGCTTCTAATGCCATTTTGCCATTGGCAATCATATAAAGCTTAATATTACTTACTCTGCAAGCTTCAATAATCCTTTCTATACAGGCTACTTGCAGAAACCTTTTTATTATATCTAATGGCAATAAAAGCTCACCTTTACGATACCTGCTACCCATATCCCAGTATACTGGCACAGGTTGCTGCAATGTGTCACCCCCACTAACAAACAACATTTTATCAACCACTTGCTTTAATATCCGCATTTGCCCTGTGTAGGTATAACAAGAGTGTTGTGCCACATTCCTCAATGACCCATCTTTAAATACACTGGAGCTTTTGGTTAAGCAAGTCGCTATAACAAAGCATTTAATAGCTTCATATTTGAGTGTGAGGTTTTGTATATTTAGCTCACGTTTCATAAGGTGATTTTATTGGTTATTGTTTTGTTCAATAAGTTTTTTGTCAGCTTCTCGTATCCGATTTCTGCCAGCTATAATAACAGTGTAACCATATATGAACACATAGCCCACGGATACAGTAAAAATAATTCCACATATTGCTGCATAGAAACTTGCTGCAAGTTTGGCACTATAAATATTTGCATCAATATTATTTATTGTTATTTGTCCAAAGTTATTGGTTCCAAAATCTAAAAAACTACCAATAAATGATACGCTGTTAATGAAGTGCGTCATGGTAGCTAAGGCTATTATCATAACGATTGTTGAAATTATTAATATGACTACATTTTTCATTTTCTCTTTTCCTCTAGTTTATTAGTCAATCATTGCCATACAGTCAGCAAGTTGGTCTTTGTTTAAGGGTGTATTCATATTAGCTTGCCATATCTCATTATTAATTTTTGAGGCTTCTCTTTCTATTTTAGCAAAGCAATTATCGTCAGACTTATTACAAGTAGCAAAAGCTCTGTGTTTAAAACCATCTAAAGTAGTTTCCATAGACTCAATAGTAACCTTACATAATTGTTCGTTAACTAACGTATCTTTAATTACAGGGTAGATACGAGCTGGACGACTAAGCATTGAAGCATAAGAAATTGTAGTTAGGGCTAAGGTTGAGATTACTAAACCTTGTTTTAATGATGACATTTCTCTTTTATTCTCTCTTTTTGTTTAAATTATAATTTACATTTACTCAAATATTCTTCCAATCCTCTTGGAAATGAAACTGAGCTATAGCTGCCGCCACCTATCCACGATGGAGTGTTTACCCATTTATCATTGTGAGTTAGCTCAGTAATCAATTCATCATGATTAACTATATACCAATCATTTTTATATGGAAAAGCGATCCATAGGTCTTTACCCAAATACTTTTTATGGATTGTCAGTCTTGCTTTAAGCTGAACTTTTAGGAAAGTATCATTCAACAAATGATTGGCAAGAAAATCTGCACCGTTCCAATCATCAGCTAATTTAATGCAATTAAACCCATATTTATTAAGCTTGGCTGCAACCATTTGGAAATTATATATTTCTTTTTGACGAGCGTTTAGATCATCATAATTGATTTCAGTAAACATGGCTTGATTTTTACCCTTGCATTTATGCGGTATGATACTAAGTGTAAATTGAAAGTAAAGTATTATAATATTTTTAAATGTGGTCGTATTTTCCAGTGCCTGAGGTTATAACGGTGATTATCAATTAAACACATGAAAATAGCCTGCCATAAATGCAGTGTCTAACGATATGACAATAAAAATCAGGCTTAATAATAGATTGGTCAGTTTCATTATTTTAACTCCTCAGGTATGTATTGTGTGACCCCATTCCCTTTAAAGCCAAAGAATTTACCAATATCAAGAAAGAAGCCGTTATCTTTGGCTATTTGTATTGCTTGTTTACATAGTAGGCTCATATTCATGGCATGTTCTTTTTTCCTTTCTCCTGTTGACACCCCACATCTGTGTTGGACTTTCTTAAAAGCACTACGTACCTCAAGTAGTTCTTTGCATACTTCGGGAATATCATCTCTAAGTTTATCTAAATCCCCCTTGTAACCCACTACAATAGCTTTACCGTAGATGTCGGTTCTAAATTGTTTAAGGTATTCGTGACGTTCAATATTCATGTTTTGGTGCCTTATATTGTAAGTTTGTTTATTTCATATTAATTGTTGTACAGTAATTTTATTACTAAATTTATATCTTTTATTATCTCAGCTCTTGGCGCTATCAGCTAAATATAGGGCTTTTAGCCCTCAAAAGCCCTCATGTAGCCCTAAGGTTTTAAAAGTTGAGGGCTCTGCAAACTCATTGCTGCAAGAGGCGTAGCGTGGTGTCCGCCCTGAGAGCCTCATGTTTTTCAACTTTTTTCTCTTGTGGGTGTTGTATATGTATTGGTAGGATATTTACCGAAATTAATAAATTTACCAGTAGCATTAAATAAAATTACCTAGTCTTTTTTATAGTGTTCTTTGATATGTGTTCTGGCATCTTCTTTAGTTGCAAAAGTAGCGCTAGCGTAAAAGGTTAATTTTTCACCATCAAATCTTATACGATCATTTCCACTAAAGATGTGTATAAATTTGAAGTCACGTTTTAATATTGAACTAACAAGTGAACGTAGCTTACCATTGCTATAGTCTTCATCTAACTCCTCCTCAACGGACTCTAAAAATTCCTTACTTTCAACAAATAGGGGGTTGTTAAGATTATTGAGCACAGATTCAATAGCAGTGTTTACTGGTGAGCGTCCATTTTCAATCACTCTTTTTCTTGCTTCAGTAGCTAACACCTGTTCGTGTGAGTAAATTATAGCGTCAGCTAATGTAATAGACTCCAGCCAAGCTGCAACACCTTCAAGGTCACTTAATATCTCATCAGCTAACCACTTAAAATATTCGTCAGGTGCTTTACCAAAGGTAGTGAAAAGTTCTTTCTTAAATTCTTCTCTGTTAGTCCAACAGGTTTCAATTACTGCACAACGCCTGTCATTGTCATCAAATAGCATGGCATCGTAGCTGTTAGCACTCATAAGCGTGTTATAATAAGTTTTTACTGTAGTCGCTTCCTTGTGCATTCCTCGAGCACTCTGTAAACCATTGGTGAGCGTTTTAAGCTTGTCGGTTTCCTTACGTCTGTCTTTGTCGGACATGCCGAGCTCATCAACGAACACGAGGGTGGATTTTAGAATGTCACTGTTAAAGTTGTCTTTAAGCAAATCCTTTGATGTCTTTACCTTAGCATTTGCTAAACCAATGGCATTACATACAGCATTAATAATCAAGCTCTTACCCACACCACCACAAATGTCAGCTATGAACAAGTAGAATCCTAACTGCTTACCGATATGTTTATAATTATGAGCAAGGAACTGTTTGAATATAGTTTCATTTTTGCCATTAAATATAAAGCTAACATGTTGGTTGATAGCATCAATTACTTTTTGATTATTGTTAGACTTAACACGAGTGTCATAATATTCGTTTATCCACTGCTTGCCATTATCACAAAACACACTTTCTTGTTGTAATGGATTATATTTAAACCCAGAAACACTGAAATAAGGCAATAATCCCAATACTGCGGTGGGTTTTTTCTTTAGTGTATCTACTGATACTTGCAGCATCTCATTCCAGTGACTGGTATTGAGCGATTCCCTAGATTTCAGGTCATATATTTTATTCTCATTAATAACGTACCTACAGTTGATCGTCTCTAGCATTAATGTATGAAGTTTGTTCTCTTTGTTTAAATGAGATAATCCATCTTTATTTAATATGAGCTCGCCAAAGGCGGTATTAACAAGGTACGGCTTGCCGTAGCCTTTCTCATCATCACTAAAGCTTAACCATTTAGCTTTACATTCGTGTATGTCTTTAAATGTGGCTTGTTGCATTGACCAGTTAAGCCATATATCGTAGCCATTATCACCTAGCAAGTGCTTACATGCCATACCGACACTAATCCATGTTTGATAATCATCATCTTTAATATATGTAGTGCATACCTTGACCAACTCAAGTAAATTTTGATTACTTAAAGTGCTGCTTTCAGGTATAATAGGCATGCGCTGTTCAGTTGGCTCTTTAGGTAAGTCTAAAGCTCGCCAGTTGAACGGTTCCCCTTTGTCGTTATAGCTATTCTCAAATGTGCTCATATGGCTCATATTTCCATAGAACATAATTTGAGCCCATACTTCACTTGCAGGGTCTGCATTACCATTAAACCAACACGTGTTTAGGTGTTTAATAACGGCTTTGTAGATTTCTTTGTCTGTTATCGGCTCAGTTAGCGGTATAATTACACGGTAGCTATTCTTACCAGCTATATTGTTAGAGAATGTGCTATATGCCATATAATTGACTATAGCAGGGATCTTAATAACACACTCGTCGATTGTATTAAATCCTTTGTCAATGTCAAAGGTAAGCATGCTACGGCTTTTTACGGCATCATTATTACGTTCACCGTGACATTCACCCCCTATAAACCAGTACTGGGTATTTTTAGCAGAATCACTAATCCTTGTTGGTTTTTTTAATAGGGTGTCTTTAAGCTCGTCAAAGGTTAAATACTTGATCTCACAAGCTGTGCTGTTGGCACCTTGACCAACACTAATAGAGTATCTCATTACTTAACCCCTTGAAATTTAGGTCTACTATCTAACCAAGCATCAACCTCTTTTTTGTCCCATCTTGCCGTTTTCTCTGTGAGTTTTATTTGTGTGGGAAAACCATCCTGTTTCATGTATTTATAAACCGTGTTAGCACCAATGCCAACATAAGCTGCTACTTCTCTTAGGTTCATCATTCTTTGCACTTGCATTTACCACTCCTTATCGTGTTGTTTATCTGGTGTGCGAGAGTAATGATATTTAGTAGCTCAGTGTTTGAAAATGTGCCGTTTACGCCATGTTCCGCGGCGGAAATAAAGCTATATAGAATAAGGGTTAGCTACTTGTTTCTTAGAGTAGCGATGCCGAATCTTTTAGATAGTCTGGCTTTTAATTCCCTAGCATCATTTCTTGTAAATCCTTGCTCCATAATCCATTTTTCCAAGGCGGTTTGTTGGACTTGCTTACCATATTGCTTATATATTGGAGACTGCTCAAAATCTTTACATAGTTTAGTGAATTCTTCCGAAGTGTCATTTTTCCAAGCGTCTAATTCATCTATGAATATAATTATCTGGTTTACATACTCCTTTAATAGCACAGGAAACTCTACTTTAACAGTCGTTGACTCGACTGGGAAATTAGATGCAAAGTTTGTTTTGCAAAGATTTTCATTTTTATAGGTTAAAAGCTGTAAACCATAGGGGGTTATTTTATAATTACAATCTGAAAGCTTGTCCAATGTTACCAGCTCAATGGTTTGACTTAAATTGTATTCATCCAGTATGCGAAGAAACATGAGATGCGCATCTACATAATCATTAGTCACTGTTGTTGGGTGTGCGTTTTCGTGTGCTATATTGCAGTTTGCATTGTATGACATTGCATGAATATATTCATAAATATTGGGTAATTGTTCATCTTGATCATAGTCATCAGGGATCGAGGTGTCCTTAATAATAAACCAACATGGGTGTTGTGATAGATTGGGGTGAAATCTTAGTGGTAAAGTTTTATATTTATCAATTTCTAATAGTCTATCAGTAGATATTTCTTCATTTTCTGCAAAATCATTCAAGGTTAAATATTCTTCTAACTTGCCATTTTCTAGTTGTTTTTGTATATTGCTCATGAGCTCTCCGTATCCGGTTATTGTTGGTTCTTTAATTTGTTTATGAGAGCTCAAGCCTGCTTAAACTCTACTAAATTATTAGGGTGCTTTAAATTGTCTAGGTAATCACTCCACCATTGCATCAACCTTACACGCTCGTTGATATATTCAGCTTTATTGTAAGTGCCTTTGATTTTGTTACCATCTACATGAGCTAACTGCCTCTCTATGGCATCACTGCCAACACCGTGAATATGGCTATTCTCATGCAATGCGGTACTGGCTAAATGCCTAAAGCCATGAGTCACGTGCTTAGGCTTGTCTTTGCCATTAAATCCTAATGTTACACGTAATGCTTTAGAAAGTGTCTCACATGTTAGAGGTTTTGACTTGCTCAAAGGAGAGGGGAAAACATATTTGCCATCACCACTAAATTTATGCAATTCGCTCAACATGGCATAAGCTTGCTTACTTAAAGGTATCAAGTGTGCTTTACCCATTTTCATTCTTGTTGCTTTAATGGTGATTAATGATTCTGATAAATCAACCTCTGACCATTCTAATTCACACAACTCTGTAGGTCTTAAGAACAGGTGGCTAGCAAGTGTTAAAGCCATTTTAGTTTGATAGGCACCATGATAACGGTCAATAGCATGTAATAAGTCTGCTATGTCCTTTTTGTTGCTCAGGTGAGCATAATTAGCATTGGGGGTGGCATAGTGAGTGGCTCTACGTAATACATCTACAGGGTTGGTTGTAATAAGTCCTTTAATAATGGCATAATCAAACACATGGGCTATTGTTTGGCGGACTTTTATCAGTCTGTTTGCTTTACCCGCTATGTGTAGCTTATCCAACAAGGGGGTGATGTCTGCTATTGTTAAATCAGCTATGCTCCTGTCTCCAATGCTAGGAAAAATATGTAAGGTAAAAGCACCTTGTGCATCTTGATAGGATTTAGCTGTCTTCCATTGTGATTTCTTAGATTCTAGCCACTCTAGAGCTAATAGCTTGAATGTGTTATTCAATTGCTCTTTTTGGTGATCTTTATAGTCCTTGGGGTTCTTGCCTTGAACTAACATTGAACGGTAGGTGGTTGCTATGGCTCTGGCTTCACTTAAACTAACAGCAGGGTAGCTACCTATTCTGATCTTGTAAGATTTCTTGTTTAACTCATACCTGAATTCAAAATGCTTATAAACCGTACCTATATTCGTACCCGTACCTTGTAACACTAAAAGTCGTAAACCCTTACTTGCTGCTTGTGTGTCTGTAATGATGTTTACCTTGCCATCTGCCTTTGGTTTTGCTTGCTTTATCTGAATGTCTTTCATGAGCCGTACCTGAATTATCGTTGGTTATAATTATTGTACGGCTTTAGGTACGGCTTTACAATAAATATAACAGGGTGGTACGGTGTGATGCAAAACCAACACGGTGAGTGAAATACTATATTTATATGGGTTTTGGAGTGAAACGGGGTGGTGTTAAAAGTTGATTTGGTGGAGGCGGCGGGAGTTGAACCCGCGTCCGCAAACTCGCCATCTTCAGATCTACATGCTTAGATTTATCTATTATCTTTAACTTAAATCTACCCGATAAATCAGGGTAACATTTAAGCGAGTCTTACGATTTAACCGCAGTGTTTAGACAGACACTTTGGCGATCTTGTGAAAGAGATGAACGAACATAAGATAGATCCACAAGCAAATACTATCGGTTCGTGCGTATCTAGGTTCTTAAGCTAGATTAAGCAGCTTTACGAGCAGCGAAAGCTGCATCGTTAGCTACAACGCGGTTTGCTTTATTTTTGCCAGTTATTAGCAAATTGTAACGTGTTTTACGAGGTAGATACACCCTCGGCATGCACCGTAAGACATTGACATTCCCGTCGAAGCCATATTCGCCCCCAGTGAGGTTTGTTATTGTAGGTAATGACTCAGATAAAGGCAAGTAACAACAGGGATTATTTTATACATTTTGATGATTTTGATCTCTGTGCAAATCGGGCATAGACAACAATGCCAATTAATGGCGCTAATAAACCAATAACTGAGACGGTGATTAAAAGCAAGCCTAGTTCACTATAATTCGCCGGTGTGGTAATGGTGTTGTTGGTGTGATTCACAACCTCACGTGTGATGACAAAGATTTGGTTAAGGTATTTGCTTAAGAGTGATCCAGCGGTTAGGGCTAAATTCATAAAGCTCGCCATTAAAGCAAACCAAGTCGCAGCATTGCCCTTAGGTGCGTAACGCGCGATAAGGGCTAACATTGGAATCATTGCCAATTGAGCAAAAGGTGAGGCAATTGCGCTATCAATCAGCACAATGGTGCGAGCACCAAAACCAAAATAAACCATGGTCCACTCATGCAGACCATAATAAAGTGCGATAAGTGGTAATTCTAATAAAAAGCCTGCAACAGTCAGCCATAACAGCACCCAGGCAATTGATTTTTCAGTAATTAGACGCGCGAAAAACCACATGCCGACAATCGACATAAAGGCACCAATTTGTGATAGTGTGCCAAAAAAAGCTTTATCAAATCCAAGTACATCGATCATAAACCATTGTGCACCGGGGCCAGCCGTAGGCGAGGCGCGAAAGATAAAGATCATAAGGGCGGCGACAAAAATAGCGCGCAATAAATCTCGCGGTAATTCTTTAGTAATTGATTTGAGTAAATAAATAATAATCATTAACGACACAACAAAAACAATCTCTTGCGCAAAAGGAATATTACTTAAGCCGATGACAATAATAAAAACAGCGTATATCAGCCCACCAATAAGCACGGTTTTGTTGATCGGTTTTCTTGGGACTTTATCCAAGCGGATACATAAAATACCCGTAATACTAATCAATGGAATCACTAAGGTCAGTAGAAATAGATTTTGATAACTCATCACTTGTGCAAGCCAGCCACCAAGACCAGCAACCAAAAACATACCTAAGCTTAAACTTAAGCGTCCTAAGAGTTGAACCATTGCCAAGTCTTTATCGATATCTTCTTGAGGTCGCCCCTTGCGCTCAACCACTTCAACACTCATGGCATCAGCTACGACATCCTGTAACACAACACCAAGGACTGTTAGAAGTGATGATATAAAGAAAAGGGTATTATCAGGTGCTAAAGCCACGACAAACGACCAGCGTCCTGCTAACCCTGCCATCAATAGTGAGCCACAAACCATTAAGATCGCAGCAAGATAGATATAGGCTTTGCGCTGTGAGCCAAATAAGGGCAAGCTGTCAACAAATTGCCCAAAAACCATTTTGATATTCCATGGCAAGCTTAACCATACACCGATAACAATCAGGCTTTCAGCAGATAAGTTTAATTGTTCTTTAACAAAAAATGACTCGCCAATGCCTGAGAAGATGCTGCAACCATAAGCGAAATAAATCATCAAAAGTGGCAAATAACGCAGACGCATTGCTTTGATTGGTTGGATTAAGCTATCAACTTGCATACTAAAATCATCCTTGCCTGATATTCCCTGTAATGTTAAGCATAGCTAAGATTATCTAATTTACAAAAATCATATCAAACACACTAATCACAGCATTGTTTTGTCATGTTTTATGATACAATTGCCGCGTTTTATTAAGCTGAATATCAAAAAAATCAAAGATTTAACAGAGGTTTTAATATGGCAGGTCACAGTAAATGGGCAAACATTAAACATAAGAAAGCAAAAGAAGATGCAAAACGCGGTAAGGTGTTTACTAAGCTTATTCGTGAGATAACCGTCTCAGCTCGCCTAGGTGGAGGAGACAAAGACTCAAATCCACGTTTGCGTGCAGCAGTGGCAACCGCATTGTCGAATAATATGACCAAAGATACGATCGAGCGCGCAATTAAGAAAGGTGCCGGTGGCGAAGAGGGAAGCAACTTAGAAGAAATTCGTTATGAAGGTTATGGGCCTGCGGGTGTTGCATTTATTGTTGAGTGCATGACCGATAATCGCAATCGTACGGTGGCTGAAGTGCGCCATGCCTTTACTAAAGCCGGTGGCAATTTGGGTACGGATGGTTCAGTGGCGTATATGTTTCATAAAAAAGGTATTATCAGCTTTGACACAGGCTTAGATGAAGATATGGTAATGGAAGTCGCTCTTGAAGCGGGCGCTGAAGATGTAGTGAGCTTTGATGATGGTGCAATTGATGTGATTACTGATCCAAATACTTTCTCAGAAGTCAATGATGCGCTAGAAGCCAAGGGGCTAAAGCCAATTTCAGCTGAAGTAACGATGGATGCGGATGTTAAAACCAATATTGATGATGCCGAAGTCGCACAAAAAATTATGAATATGATCGATCGGTTAGAAGACTTGGATGATGTACAAAGCGTTTATAGCAATGCCCAGTTTGACGAAAGCGTTATGGATGCACTTAATTCGTGATCATTTTAGGCATTGATCCAGGTTCGCGTATTACTGGATTTGGTGTAATCAAAGTGCAAGCAAAAGAATGTTTGTATGTCACCAGTGGCTGTATCCGTATTACGAAAGAATCAACTGCTGAGCGCTTAAAGCAAATTCAAGATGGCATCAATGACATTGTTGCCGCTTTTCAACCAACGGAAGCGGCAATTGAGCAAATTTTTATGTTTCAAAACCCGGGAGCAGCATTAAAACTTGGACAAGCACGCGGTGTCGCCATGTGCGCTTTGGCAAATCAAGATCTCACAGTTAATGAATACTCAGCTAAGCAGGTCAAACAAGCTGTTGTTGGAAATGGTAATGCAACAAAGTTTCAAGTGCAGCATATGGTGCAATCTTTTTTGCAACTAAGTAGCAAGCCACAAGCCGATGCTGCAGATGCTTTAGCCATCGCAATTTGCCATTTTCACAGTCGCAATAGTTTGCAGTTTATTCCGGGGGCTAACAAAGTTGTACGAGGACGATTACGATGATTGGAAGAATAAAGGGCGAGCTTATTGAGAAGCAACTGCCATTGATATTGGTTGAAGCCGCTGGTGTCGGCTATGAGATATGGGTGCCAATGAGCTCGATTTATAAGCTTGGTGATATTGGGCAGGAAGTGATATTGCACACCCATTTTGTCGTGCGCGAAGATGCGCAACAACTCTATGGTTTTGCCACTAAGTCAGATCGCAGATTATTCCAAGAGCTTATTAAGATCAATGGCATTGGTGCTAAGATGGCGCTAGCAATCTTATCGGGTATGGATGGGGTGACTTTCGTTCGGTGTATTGAATCACAAGATCATGGGTTGTTATGTACCATTCCAGGTGTAGGAAAAAAAACAGCTGAGCGTATTATCATTGAGATGAAGGATAAGATAACGAAATTAGTCCTTGAGTTAGATGCTTTAACGCAGAATATGCCATATAGCGTACAAGAGAATCCAAGCCCTATTGATTCGGTAAGCACGAATTATCAGGTAAGCTCAATGGTGCATCAAGCAGTTGATGCGTTGGAAGCACTTGGTTATAAGCGCAAAGAAGCGGAAAAATACGTTCAAAAAGTCAAAAATGACGCGGATAGTGTTGAGAGTCTTATTCGCTTGGCATTGCAAGGGACGCAAAAGGCATAAAGGTTATTTGCTATAAAATATTCTTCACTTAAATAAAAACTTTGTTAAGCTGATCTGTGAATGTTAACACATGGAAAATAGAGAAAAAGAAAGGTGAGAAATTAGCTTATGAACAAAATTATTAAAACATTATCGTTGCCATTGTTAAGTGTAGGTTTGATGTCATCAGCGGTTGCAATGACAAATTATCATGGTCCCAATCAGACAAAAGCGTTATTTATATTACACAATGCGCATACGAACCCTCTATACAAGCCTGTGCTTCAAGTGCCTGCCAAAGATAACTTAAAAGGACATGCTAATGTATATAAGGGAGAATATGCAGTATATATTCCTGTTAAAGGTAATAAGCCATTATTGACACTGTTAACAGAAGTCAATGCGTTGGCATATCCTGATATGGCAACAAGGGTTATGACAACGCCGCATATCAGTGTTATTCAAGGTGTATTTAAAGGCAAAAACTATCAAGAGCTAGTTGCAGCGGTTACTCAATTGGCAAAACATACCAAAGCGCAAGAGGTTACTTTAGCCAAAAAATTCAGCGTGGCAGGAGATACTCTATCCTTGGATGTTGCAGGAGATAATGCTTTTTTGAACGAGCTTAATGCAGAGTTAACGGCTAAAACGCACCCCAATGCACCAACACATCAAACGATTGTTGCTATTGAAAAAGGGCATGCTGATCTTACGCAAATGCAAAGCGGCAGCGCTTGGCGTGATTATAATATCCCAGGCAGTAATCATTCCCATATCACGGTGGTTTATAACAAAGGTAATAGTGAGTTAGCTGCCAAAGCAAATAAGTTACTCAATCACAAAAGCTATAGCGTAATGGTTGATAGCATCGCGATTGCCAAAATGGATGATAATGGCAATATCTATGGTAAGCCAGTTTTTGTTGCCCAATTCAAATCATGAGTTTGTTGCGCTGTCCTTGGGCAAACTCAAGTCTTCAGATGCAAGACTATCATGATCATGAATGGGGCGTGCCACTGTATGATGAGCAAAAGCTGTTTGAGTTCTTATGTTTAGAAGGAGCACAAGCAGGCTTAAGTTGGCAGACAATTTTAAAGCGGCGTGAAAATTATCGTCGAGCTTTTTATGATTTTCAGATTGATAAAGTTGCCCACATGACAGCGGATGAGGTTGAAACTTTAATGCAAAATACAGGTATTATTCGTAATCGTCTTAAGATCAAAAGTGTGATTAACAATGCAAAAGCTTGGCTTAAGTTATCTAAAACACAATCGATGGTTGACACACTTTGGCAATTTGCCCCTAAGCAAGCGATTGTTTATACAGAGCATGAAGCAATTCCGGCATTTACTGAAGAATCAAAAAAGATGAGTAAATGGCTTAAATCACAAGGTTTTAGCTTTGTCGGACCAACGATATGTTATGCCTTTATGCAGGCAACGGGGATGGTCAATGACCATTTGAAATCATGCTTTGTCTTTAATGCCAAATAATACGATCGCGGCAACTAATGACATCACAAGGATCAATAAAGCGATCAGTAGATTTGGTTCTAAAGGTAGAGATAAAGCAAAGCCACTGATTAGACCTGCAGCAAGCATACTAATGCAGCCATATAGGCTACCCACGGCACCTAAGCGTGCTTTGAATGTTACAATAGCCAAGGTGCTACTGGTTGGAAAAATGACACCTGCAGCGAAGTTAAAGATAATGACCGCGAGCATGATAAATTCAAGGCTATGGCTAAAGAACACAGATTGAATCGTGATGAGTATTCCTGAAAGTAAAAAAAGCGTCACAGCAATGACTTGAGATCGCTCAATGGAAATATATTTAAGCGCCATGCCATTGGCAAACATCCCTACAGCAATGAAAGCTTCACCGATACCAAAAACGATAGCGTAATGTATCTCGCTTAAGCCAAAGTATTGTTGAAATAAGAAGGCACTTATTGATAAGTAGGCAATGATAGCGCCCATAATGGTGCTCGATATGATCATGTTTTTAATAAATGTTTTGTTTTTCATAACCCATAAATAGGTTTTAACGGATAGTTTAGCCGAAAGACGCTTTTTCGGGTTTAGCAATGTTTCAACCAAATAAATATAAGCGCCAATATAACAGAGTACACTTAAAATTAAGATGAAAATAAAATCGGCACGCCAATGATAAACATGCGCTAGAAATGCGCCAACAATTGGTGCAATCACAGGTGCCATTAAGGTGCCAATACCCATAAATGACATAAAGCGCGCATATTTGACTTTATCAGGAATAACATCACGTAAAATCACGCGCCCCAATGACATCGGTGCTGCCATACCAATGGCCTCGAGTGTGCGTCCGACCATTAATATGCTAAAGTTTAAGCTAAACACGGTAATCAGCGTACCAATAATACTAATAGCAAGTCCCGTGAGAAAGATTTTGCGTCGCCCAAAGCGCTCTGATAAAGGGCCATAAATAAGCTGGGCGCAGGCAAAAACAATAAAGTAGTAGGTAACACTAAATGCTAATAAGTGGGCTCCCGTGCCAAAATCCTCACTAATACTCGGTAACGACGGGACATAAATATCAGAGACAAAAATACCCAGCATCGAGGTGACCATAATAATAAAAACGAAAATAACCTTAGCCGATGTAGATGCTTTAATATGTAACATGAATTTTGCCCAAAAAATGTATATTGTGGTTTTATAAAATGAACGATGGTTCAGTATAAAGTAAAACTATTTGTTGTGCTAGCTAGATTCGGATGAATTTTGTAGTGAAATTGTAATAACACTCTTGTAATAAATGTTAAAGATTACGTTGTCTTTTGTAAATGCTTTGCCATGACGGATAAATCTAATTTCTTTTGCCATTTGGCGATAATAAGAGTAGCAACAGTATTGCCAATCATATTGGTAATTGCACGTCCTTCAGACATAAAACGATCAATGCCCAGAATAATAACAATGCCAGCGACAGGCACTGTACCAACCGCAGCTAATGTACTTGCTAAGATCACAAAGCCGCTGCCGGTGACACCTGCTGCATCCTTAGAGCTAATAAGCATCACCCCAAGCATAAACAGTTGTTGCTCGAGTGTTAATGGAACATCTAATGCTTGGGCAATAAAAATAGCCGCTAAAGAAAGGTAAATAGCTGTTCCATCTAAATTAAAGGAGTACCCAGTGGGGATAACAAGCCCAACAACACTTTTATCACAACCTAATTTCCCAAGCTTTTCAATCAAGTTAGGCAGAACGGTTTCTGATGATGAAGTACCAAGGACGATCAGAATTTCTGTTTTTATATAGCGAATCACACTAAATATACTAATCTTGCAATAGATGCGTAAGATTAAACCAAGAATGACGACAAGAAAGATAATACACGTTAGATAAAAACAAAGCAGTAAGCCAATAAGACCGGCTAATGTATGAAGTCCATATTTGCCGATTGTAAATGCCATTGCCGCACATGCGGCAAGTGGTGCATAGTACATAATGCTATGGATGATCTTGAAAAATACTTTAGACAAGTGCTGGATGCCTTCTAATATTGGTTGACCTTTTTCACCATACATTAACAACCCTGTGGCGAATAAAATGGCAACAAATAAGACTTGTAAAATCTCACCATCACTAAATGCACTGACAAAAGTGTGGGGGATAATATTTAAAATAAAACCAGA
The DNA here is from genome assembly GCF_055396795.1 of Cysteiniphilum sp. GTC20157. Taxonomy (NCBI): domain Bacteria; kingdom Pseudomonadati; phylum Pseudomonadota; class Gammaproteobacteria; order Thiotrichales; family Fastidiosibacteraceae; genus Cysteiniphilum; species Cysteiniphilum sp. GTC20157. The sequence continues at coordinate 1,078,308 of NZ_AP044698.1, forward strand.
TATACTATCCATTTGTTCAGCCTTACCGATATAGGCTGATGCTGCGTGCATATCTAATGTATTGGCATTAATATGCATCCCTGAACCCATTGGGATAAGGTTCGCAACAATTAAGCCAATAGTTAATGCTAAGGTTGTGGTAATCAGAAAGTAAATGAGTGCAGCGCCGCCTATTTTGCCAACCGATTTCAAGCTTTTCATAGCTGCAATACCTGAAACGATGGTCAAAAATATAATCGGTGCGATTAAAACTTTAATTAATTTGATGAAAATATCGGCAAATGGCTTTAAACTCACGGCAAATTGAGGAGACAATGCGCCTAAAATAATGCCGATAATAATCCCTAAAATAACTTGTGCATACAGGTGTTTAAATAAACGCATAGCTTTTTCCAGTTACTGCAACTTAATGTAATAAATTGTATCAGTTGGTAGCGGAAGTCAACTTAATTTTTTTATTGTAATTTTGTCGTTTTATTAAGCGGTGGTAGCATCGATGCGATGTTGATCACATTCACGAATATCAAATAGCTCTTGATCATATAAATGAGTTGGTACGACATTGCTAAGCGAGGCAAAAATGTTTTGAGGAATGATTGGGTTTTGCTTAGCCAAATCATGAATAAGTGCTTTAACCTGTTGGCGTTTTAGATTTTCCTGTGTGCCGCATAGGTTGCATGGAATGATGGGAAAGCTTTGTTCTTTAGCAAAGCGTGCAATATCACGCTCTTGGCAGTAAATCATGGGTCTGATCACCACGTTTTTTTTGTCTTCAGTTAATAGCTTGGCAGGCATTGACTTAATCTTGCCTTGATAAAACATCGACATTAATGCCGACTCAATCACATCATCTTTATGATGCCCCAACATAATCTTATCAACGTTGTTATCGCGCGCAAAGCGATAAATATTACCACGACGTAGGCGCGAGCATAACGAGCAATAGGTTTTATTTTCAGGTATTTTATCAACAACAACAGAGTAAGTATCACGCTTTTCGATAATATAGTTGATATGATGATTGTCAAGATATTGTCTTAATCCGGCGTCATCCCAACCCGGTTGGGTTTGATCTAAGGTGTAAACGATCAAATCAAGGTCGTAAGTACCATTAGTTACCAAGTCATGTATCACTTTAACCAGTGTGAAAGAGTCCTTGCCACCGGATAAGCAAATCATCACCTTGTCACCTTTTTTTAGCATCTTATAATCGGCAATTGCTTTGGTAATATAGAAATGAAGTTTCTTTTCTGTTTGCGTCATGGTGGTTATAGGCTCTTTTTGAATAAACGCTCTTTTTCACGTTTCCAATCATGTTCTTTAGAGGCTTGACGTTTATCATGCAATTGCTTGCCTTTAGCAATTGCGATCTCAATTTTGACACGAGAACCTTTCCAGTACATAGCAAGTGGCACAATGGTATAGCCTTTGATATCAACTTTACCTAAGAGCTTATTGATTTCTCTACGGTGTAATAACAATTTGCGTGTGCCTGCAGGAACAGGTACGACATGCGTGGATGCGGAATGTAAAGGGGTAATGAGTGCATTAAAAAGCCAAGCTTCATTATTCTTAACATGAATGTGACTATCGGTTAGTTGCACGCGTCCAGCACGAATGCTTTTGATTTCCCAACCTTGAAGCACAATACCGGCTTCAAAGCGCTCTTCAATCAAATATTCATGAAAAGCTTTTTTATTTTTGGCAATGGTACTATTGGTTGCCGTTGACTTCGATTTTGTATTTTTTGTCTTTGCCATTGTTTTGCAAAATAGTGCATAAGCGTTACAATAGCCAAGATTCTAACATGAACTTATGACATAAGAGAAACACTATGACAACAATTCATCGAACAGCATTGGTTGAGTACAGTGCTAAAGAGATGTATGACCTTGTAAATGATATTGATAAATATCCTGAGTTTTTACCCATGTGCCAAGCAGTAGAGGTGCATATGCATACTGAAACAGAAGCCGAAGCGACACTTAAAATTGCCAAAGGCGGTGTCAAAATTGATTTTGGTACACACAATGACATGATCTCAGGCAAAGAGATTAAAATCCGATTAATTAAAGGCCCTTTTAAGCGTTTACTGGGTGTGTGGCATTTTATTCCTCTAAATGATAAAGCCTGTAAAGTAACACTTGATTTAGAGTTTGAATTTTCTTCTAAAGTCATGGCATTAGCATTAGGTGTTGTCTTTAATACACTGGCTAATACAATGCTTGATGCCTTTTGTAAGCGTGCTAAAACAGTGTATGGAGCAGAAGCTGTATGAAAGTAGAAGTTGTGTATGCCAATCCCCAAGAGCAAAAACTATATCAAATTGAGTGTGATGAAAATAGTTCTGTCCAAGATGTGATTATACAAAGTGGTGTATTGAGTGATTTCCCAGAGATTGATTTATCAACACAAACAGTCGGTATTTATAGTGAAATTGTTGCACTTGATCATATGGTAAATCCGGATGATCGCATTGAAATCTATCGAGCGCTTACAATTGACCCTAAAGATGCCAGAAGAATTCGCGCGGAAGAGAAACGTAAAAAAGATGGCTTGAAGTTGTTTGGGGCTTAAAAGAGAGTAAAGATGGCAATTAAAAAATCTCAATTATATTCATCATTATGGGCAAGCTGTGATGAGCTACAGTTAAGCATTAAATATTTTTTTGTAGGATTATTACAAAAAATGGGTGTCGTTATAGATATTGAGAGACAAGTAGATGAGCCTTTCTAAAGATACTCAATTTGTGAGCTTGATTAATGATATTGCTATTATTATTGAAAGCAGTAGGCAACAAGTACGCCAAACAGTTAATCATGCCATGGTTCAAAGCTATTGGGAGATTGGTCGGCTAATAGTTGAGCATGAGCAAAACGGAGAAAGTCGAGCCGCTTATGGTAAGCAGCAGTTACAGTTACTTTCCAAAGAACTTACCAAACGCTTGGGGAAGGGGTTTGATGCAGGTAACTTACGTAATATGCGCCAATTTTATATTACTTTTCCAATTCGCTACGCAGTGCGTAGTGAATTGAGTTGGACACATTATCGTATTCTTATGCGCATAGATAGTTTGGTTGCTCGCGAGTGGTATTTGCAAGAAGCAATTATGCACAACTGGAGTGCCCGAGCATTAGAACGCCAGATTAGTAAGTTATATTATGAGCGATTATTATCAAGCAAAGACAAAAAACTGGTGGAATCAGAAGCTCAGAAAGCAACAAAACCTCTGGTTGAAAACGCCAAAGACTTTTTGCGAGATCCTTATATTTTAGATTTTCTTAACCTTCAAGACAAAACCTATCAAGAAAGTGACCTTGAAGAAGCTATTATTAGTAATTTACAACAATTCTTATTGGAGTTAGGTAAAGGCTTTGCATTTGTAGAACGTCAGCAACGTATTCGCTTTGAAGATGAAGATTTTTATATTGATTTGGTGTTTTACAACTTTAAGCTTAAATGCTTTTTATTGGTTGATTTAAAGCTAGGTAAACTTAAGCATCAAGATATTGGACAGATGGATACTTATGTGCGTTTGTATGATGAACAGAAGAAAAGCCAAGACGACAACCCAACGATTGGTTTAGTGTTGTGCAGTGAAAAAAGTGAAGCAGTTGTTAAATACTCAATATTATCAGATCAAAAGCAGTTATTTGCCGCAAAATATTTGCCTTACCTACCTACTGAGGAAGAGCTGATAAGAGAACTTGAGCGTGAGCGGACACAAGCACTGATAAAGCTCAATCAGCTTAAAGGTGACAAAAATGTATGAGCAGCAAGGTCATATGGCAAAGTATTGCTAGAAGCACTTTCAGATGACTTAACGTTACTTCATGTTCAAGGGTTTAGTTGAAGTAATTTAAATCGAATGCGCCAATTTTATATGTCATATCCAAATTGTGCGACATCGTCGCACAATTAACCAAAATGAGACGCATTGCGTCTCGAATTATATTAATACGCCTAGGCGTATTGAAAACGCAAGACATTGATATTTGTGAGAAGCTTTCTCACAAATTGAGCTGGTTACATTATATTGAGTGATTGAATATCAATGAATGCAATGTCTCAAGGAGAATTTAGATAGTCAGTAGATGGTAGATGTAGTAATATTTTACAAGGATCCAATGAAATATCATATCGATTAATGGCAATGAAAGTTGAATATAATTCAGAAGGCAAAATTTTTGCACCTTTAGCAAATAATGGTAGAGGTAAATGGCTGGAAGCTAAACCCGAAGAAAAGGTAAGACAACAGTTTATTTGTAATCTGGTAAATGACTATGGTTATTCACTTAAACAAATGAAACAGGAAGTAAAATTGACTAAATCAAAAAGAGGGACAGGACGAGCCAGTGCTGACTTAGTGGTTTGGGTAGATGAAGAAGCTAAAAAAAACAATAGAACTGCTTTTATGGCATTAGAGTTTAAAGCTGAAAATGTCAAATTAAGTGCTCCTGATTGTTATCAAGGCTATAATTATGCTAGTTGGGCAAGAGCAAAACTATTTACGATTTCTAATGGAAAAGAAGTTCAAGTATATAAAGTGGTTGAAACTGAATTACCCTTGAGCTTAGTGCCTGTTAGTGAAATCCCTAAAGCAGATATTATTAAAAACGAAGACTTACTCGAAAAATCATTGAATCAAACGGCAAAGTTTAAAGGTGATGAATTTGCCGATGTGTTGCGTACTTGTCACAACATTATTAGAAATAATGATAAGTTATCACCTGAAGCGGCTTTTGACGAGATAAGCAAAGTTCTATTTATCAAGATCATGTATGAAAGAAACCCAGATAATGGGGCGATTTTTTCAGAGAATCAATTTAAAAAACTGAAAAATGAGTTTGTTACAAACTTTTATACAGAGAATAAGAGCGCTATTGAGTGGAATGAAAAACATAAAAAGAAGCTTATTAGGGCGGGTCAACATGATGAAGCAGATAAAGTTCAGAAAGAAATAGATCAACTAGAAAAAGCATCTGCACCATCATATATGCAAAGCCTTTTTACAGCGGTTAAAAAAGAGTTTGAGCAAGACCATATTTTTGAAAGTAATGATGAAATCCGTATTAGAGAATCTAGCTTTGAAGAGATTGTAGTTAAGCTGCAAAAATATAATCTCACAAAAACAGGTGCGGATGTTAAAGGCATAGCTTTTGAAACCTTTTTAGGTCGAACATTTCGAGGGGAGTTAGGGCAGTTCTTTACCCCTAGAAAGGTTGTGGAATTTATGGTTGATGCTTTGGATATACAACCCAATGAACTGATTTGTGATCCTTGTGCTGGCAGTGGAGGCTTTTTAATTAGAGCATTTGACGTTGTAAGAGCTAAAATTGAAGAGCAATATATAAGGCAAAAGTTAATCAAACAAAAAGCAATATTTGGTGAGAAACTAGAAAAGATAGACGATGAAGCTCTAAATGAGAAATATAAAGCAATAGAGGCAAAGCTAAATAAAGAGCAAGAGAGTGAGATAGCAAAGCTCTCAAAAAAAGCGATATTTGGTACAGACGCAAATCCCAGAATGGCAAGAGTGTCAAAAATGAATATGATCATGCATGGCGATGGACACAATGGCATTCACCATAATGATGGCTTATTGAATGTCAATGGCATATTTAGAAACCGTTTTGATGTTATTTTAACTAATCCACCATTTGGTACTAACCTTGGTAAAGATAGTCCTAAAGTGTCAAGCGAAGATAAATACACGGACGAGGCAATGATTAAGCACTATATCGAAGAGTATGGTAAGGTGTATGAGGATGAATTAACACAAGTGACCGATAATTTTAATGCCCCCATCAGAGGACTATATCACACAGGTGAATTCTCAGGAGCTACAGAAGTATTGTTTGTTGAGCGATGTCTAGATTTGCTTAAACCAGGTGGGCGAATGGGTATTGTGCTGCCTGAAGGTGTTTTAAATAGCTCGAACTTGCAGAAGGCGCGCGAGTATTTTGAAAGCCGAGCCAAAATTTTATTGATCGTCTCATTACCACAAGATTTGTTTGTTAGCTCTGGTGCAACGGTTAAAACAAGCTTAGTGTTCTTGAAGAAATTCACAAACCAAGAGCAAAAGCTATATAACTTAGTAAAAACTCAAGCGCAAAAAGAAGTTGAAAAAGAATATGTACCAAAATTATCAGTATTAACCAATCGTATTGACGAAGAAAAAATAAGAAAAAAAGACATAACCCACTTAAGGCGCGAGCTAAAAAAGAAAAGTACCATTAACAAGGATCAATTACAAGATGATTTAAATGCGTTACTTAAAGAACAAGATATCTATAAAGCCGAGTTAAAGAAGATCAAACGGGATATTAAAGAGCTCGAGGAGCAGCAGCAAAAAGATATAATACAGCGAATTAAACAAAAATTTGACTATCAAATACCTATCGCTGAAATTGAAAAAGCAGGTGTGAGCACCACAGGGGCTGAAATTGAAAATCAATTGCCAGAGCTCTTACAAGAGTTTAGAGTTTATGCACAAGAAAATGGAATTTGGTAGAGGAATATAATAAGCATGATAAGTAATCAATTATTAAACTTTATTGATTTAACGAATTTGCAAAACTGGAGTGTTAAATATCTTTTAGGTGAACATGCTGTTTATAATAATGATTTTAAGTTAGTAAAGATACGGCAGTTGCTTACAAGGAATAAAACCGTAGAAATAATTAAAGATGATAAAATATATAAAAGAGTTACTATAAAATTAAATAATGGTGGCGTTTTCTTGAGAGATAAAGATCTGGGGAAAAATATAGGTACTAAAAAACAATTTATAGTTAGTGAAGGTCAGTTTTTATTATCAAAAATAGATGCAAGAAATGGTGCTTTTGGACTAGTTACTAAAGAACTTCAGAATGCTATTGTTACTAGTGATTTTCCTGTGTTTGATGTTATGTCATTGATTGATTCTAATTTTTTAGTATTAGTGACGACAACAACTCAATTTGTTAATTTTATAAAAAGTTGTAGCAGTGGAACCACTAATAGGCAAAGGGTTGATATTGATCTCTTTTTGAATCAAAAAATACCATTGCCACCACTGAAACTACAGAGGGTAATGGTGCAGTCTTATAATGATAAATTAGAATTAGCTAAGCGATTAGACAGTAGAGCAAGCAACTTAGAAAAAAAAATAGAAAACTATCTATATGTTAAATTAGGAATATTCAAGCCGAAAAAAGAAAGTCTTAGAAAAAATTTGCTTACATTTGTAAAGTATCAAAACTTTAATGGTGATTGGAGCAGTCAAATATTAAATAACAAGACTCTATGCAATAAATATGAACTTATAAAATTGAAGGAAATTTGTGATATTAGTAGTGGAGGCACCCCTAGCAGAAGTAAGAGTGAGTATTATAATGGTGAAATCCCATGGGTAAAAACTGGAGAGTTAATGGAGCAAGTAGTGTTTTCTACTGAGGAAAATATAACAAGCTTAGGGTTAGAAAATAGTAGTGCTAAATTATATCCAATAGGTAGTATAGTTATAGCTATGTACGGTGCTACTATTGGAAAAACAGCAAAATTAGGTGTCGAAGCAACCACTAATCAAGCATGTGCGGTAATTTATAATGTAAAGAGTGAGTTAATATATGATGATTATTTATGGTTTTATTTGCAGCTACGGAAAAAAGACTTAAAGTCTATGGCTTTTGGTAGCGCTCAGCCAAACTTAAATGCAGGCATGATTGCAAATTATGAAATACCATTGCCATCTCTTAAAACACAAAAACATATTGCTCACCGTATTAGAAATGTAAAAGCATACATTCAAAGATTAAAACAACAAGCACAAGATTATAGAGAATCTGCCATAAAGGATTTTGAAGCGGAGATTTTTACAAATGATACTCACTAGACTTAAAATTAAAGGCTATAAAAATGTAGATATTGATATTAGTAATGATCAAGGCATCTTAACGTTTATTGGCTTAAATGGTAGTGGCAAAAGCAATATATTAGAAGCACTTAGCTATATCTTTAAAGATTTTTATATCAGTGGTATTAACAGCTTCAAGCAAAAAGCCAAAAAAATAGCGTTTGATTTTGTTGTGGAGTATGAGTTTGATAGCAATAAATTTCGGATTAAAAAGAAGGGTGAAGATATAGATTCGAATCTTCACGATATCAGTTCGTTGCCCAAAAAAATTATATCTATTTATAGTGGTGAAGAGGAAAGATTGAATGAGGGTTGTTATCAGCAAGTATTTAGAGGTTTTAAGAATAACATAAAAAACGGGGTTATTAGTAACGCTTTGGATATGTTAATGCTAAATAAAGAGCATTGGGGCATCTCATTATTGTCATTACTATTATCAAATGATAATCAGGGTTTTATTCATGACGTTTTAGGGATAAAGCACGTCAATCAAATTAAATTTTCTTTTAATAATAAAAGGTATAAAACCTTTGATTACAGCACAACAAAGGCCTTTATTGATCTCATTGATTACAAAGAGCAATATAGTTTAGAGGAACTCAAAGCATTACTAAAAGAGTATTACAATGAAATAGATATTTATAATTACCTCTATAATGCGCTGATATCAAATATGATTGCGGATATACAGATAGTTTTTAATGCCGATAATCTTACATTAAATGATTTAAGTGAGGGAGAAAAGAAGCTGTTGCTATTGAAAGCAGCCTTTGAGTTTGCAGCGCAAGAAGATAGCTTATTTTTACTTGATGAGCCTGATGCACATATTCATTTAGACAGAAAGCAACAGCTGATTGAATTAATTGATAAATACAAGCACAACCGTCAAATTATATTAACAACACATTCCCCGACGTTAACGCAATGCATTAAAAGCATGGGTAATTGCGACCAATCTTTGCATATATTAAAAAATGGTAAAACTATTAATTCATCAATGGTAAAAGACATCGATTATTTGGTTGGTGAGTTTTGGAGCGCTCAGCAGCAAACTGTTTTTTTATCGAGTGAAAAAAAGATGATTTTGTTGGTTGAGGGGAAGCATGATAAGGAGCATATTTTAAATGCTTGGCAGTATTATAAAAATGACTATCAAGGATTAGACTTTGATGTATTTGACATTGGTGGAGAGTCTAATTTAACACCTATGCTTATTGGACTAAGAGAAGCCAAGATAAATAATAAAAAATATATAGCCATCTTTGATAATGACGAAGCTGGAAGGAGTAATTTTACTAAGAAAAAATATAAGAAGGTTGATAAAAGTGATTATGCTACTTTGAACCCAAATGGAGTTGATAAAGGAGCTTCTAATAACTTTATTGGTTTATTATTGCCCAAAAAATCAGGATATAATCATGATGATTTTACCATTGAAAACATGTTTGATTGTGACAGATATAAAGAAGCTTATATCAAAGCTGTAAATGAGCAAAAATATGAAGGTTTCTCTATTGATGCAATATCTAAAAATGTAACAAACAATGCTAAAAGAAACCTTAGCCAAATGAGTAAATCATTTCAAAAAGATGATTTTATGCATTTTAAAAAGTTATTTGATATTTTGCAGGAAATTAATACGCTGGATGCTGACGTAAAAACGAACAAAGAAATGACCAAAAATCCAAGAGAACCAATTGATATAAAGGACAATAAAAACGATCAGTTAATAACGGTCTATGTTAATAGCAAGCCTCGCAATCGAGAAAGAGTTAGGGTTGAAGCTATATTTGACAAAGGAAGAGGTAAAATAAAATTGGATGACGAGGAGTGGTATTCACCATCTACGGCGGCTTACAACATCGGGTTTAAGTCTTCAAATGGTTGGACTTTATGGAAAGATGGTGATGGTAACCCCATCGATAAATATCGATAGTAAATGTACCCGTACATTGTATAAGCGACTATAGACTTTTGAAAATTAGAAACTAAACGTTGGAGAAAAACATGAGCATTTGGAAAACACCCGTAACACTAGAACAAATGAATGAGCGCGGAGCTGATTTATTCTCTGATACTTTAGGTATTCGTTTTACGGAAATTGGTGATGATTATTTATTGGCAGAAATGCCTTTGCAGAAAAAACACAAGCAACCCTTAGGGATTATGAATGGCGGGGTTTCTTGTGGTATTGCTGAAACCGTCGGTAGTACTGCTGCGAATTATGCCGTTGATCTGACAAAGCAGTATTGTGTTGGATTGGATATTAATACTAATCATATTCGTCCGGCAACAGAAGGTGTGCTAACGGCTAAAGCCTATGCACATCATATTGGACGGACAACCCATGTATGGGCAATTGAAATTATTGATGAAAAGGGTCGTTTGATATCGATCAATCGTTTAACGATGGCTGTCAAGGATCGATAAATTGCAATATGCAAAACTTAAATGGCAAGACACAGGAGAGCCATTTTCGGATGAGTTTGCTGATGTTTATTTCTCAAGGCACAATGGACTTGCCGAGAGTGAATATGTGTTTTTAGCAGGTAATCAACTACAAAAACGGTTTGAAAAGCTTGATCAAGATACGCATTTTGTGATTGCTGAAACGGGTTTTGGTACGGGATTAAACTTTTTAGCAACCTTAAAGCTTTGGGCGCAATACGCACCGGGAACTGCTAAATTAAGCTTTATCAGTTGTGAGAAATATCCATTAACTTATAGTGATTTAGAGAAAGCATTATCGATATGGCACGAGATCAAACCTCAAGCTGATCAATTACTTCAGGTTTATCCAACGAGTTTTTACAGTGGCTCAACATCTCTAAATATTTCAGAAAATGTTCATTTAACTCTATTGGTTGATGATGCAGCTAAGATGTTAGCAGCAATTGATCTTAGTATTGACGCTTGGTTTTTAGATGGTTTTGCGCCGACTAAAAACCCTGATATGTGGTCGGATGATTTATTTAAAGAGATCTATCGTTTAAGTTATGGGCAGACGACTTTATCAACCTTCACCGCAGCGGGTTTTGTGAAGCGTGCATTGGAGACTCAAGGTTTTGAAATCAGAAAACAAAAAGGCTTTGGCCATAAACGTGAAATGATTTGTGCTGTTGTTAAAGACACACAAAAATTAGCAAAAACTAAAATTAAACCGTATTTTGCCAAGCCGCAATGGACTCTTAACAAAACTCATAAAATTGCAATTATCGGTGCTGGTATGGCAGGATGCGCGTTAACCTATGAACTAAGTCAAATGGGTTTTGAGGTGGATTTATTTGATCAATGTGATGATATTGCCCAGGGTGCATCTGGCAACCCTTATGGCATACTGAAGCCTTACATGACTGCTGATGGTAATATCTCTGATAGCTTTCATACTCAAGGGTTTGTGCATACCAGAGATTACATTCTTAAACATAAAAGCGAGATTGATTTTAATGAATGTGGTGCTTTGGAGTTATTGAGTGATAATAAAACACGACAACGTTTTGACAATATTATCAAAAAGCGCGCCTCTCTTGAGGATTTGTTACAAATCGTGGATAGAGAAACAGCCTCGAAAATAGCAGGCTGTGATGTTTCATCAACTTGCGCTTATTATCCAACGGCAATGATGGTTAATCCTTATTCGTTATGTCAGAGTCTTATTCGTAATAGCAAAAATAGAAAAAATAGCAAAAGTGTGAATTTGTTTTTATTGCATCGTTTAGATGCGTTTATTAGATTAGGTAATACTTGGCAGTTGAGCTTCACTGATAACAAAAATAATCAAAAAATATTAGCATATGATGTGGTGGTTTTTGCGGGTAACGCTTCGCTTATAAAAGATCTTGAGGCATTTAAACATATAGAGATTTATCCTTCATACGGACAAATCACCCAAGTGCAAAAGGTATTAAATAATAAAACAATCCTGATGGATAAAGGTTATATTTTGCCAAGTGTTGATGGCAAGCAACTACTAGGCGCTACATTTCGTGATAACGATGATTTAATTGCTGAAGTGCGCAATAGTGATGATCATATTAATTTAATGCAAATAAACAATATCATTGGTAGTCAAACAAATGCGCAAATTAGCGCACAACGCGTATCCCTACGATGTGTAACGTCTGATCATGTGCCGATGGTTGGCGCAGTTGCTGATAACGTCAATTTTATTGAGCAGTATTATCAACGTTTACAAAAGGGCGTTGTTTTAAAGGCGATGCCTCAAGCAGAGTATCTATCAGGACTTTACTTATTAACAGGCTTCGGCTCAAAAGGATTATGTTCAATGATATATGGCGCTAAACTATTAAGTCAGTTAATGGTTAATGGGCATCAAGCTTCAGTACTAAATCAATTAATAGAAGGGCTTCACCCATTGAGATTTAACGTTAGAAAGTTGAAAAAGAAAGCTGCTTTTTTTGAAATTTAATCTATACTAATGTCTGACAATATAATGACAAAAAATGGATACTAAAAGACCATGGAAATAAAGAAACCGTCAATAGTCACCAGACCCAGCAAACTAATATTAATCATTCTATTTATTGCTGCAGGATTTGTCTTAGCCTATCCGCAAGCGATGATGGATATTTATTTGCCGGTGTTGCCATTTTTGGATAAAGCATTAAATACCTCAAGAGAAATGGTACAGTATACGGTGGCACTATTTCTGTTGGGTAGTGCGATTTCACAACTTATTTCAGGGGTGTTATCTGATCGTTTTGGACGTGTACGCATCTTAATTTTAGGCTTGCTGATTACCATGCTAGGCAGTGCAGTGTGCCATGTTGAACATACGATAGAATGGATGCTCGTTGGACGTGTTTTACAAGGTATAGGTTCTGGTATGGCTGCGGTTTTAGCGCGTGTCATTGTCGCTGATTCTTTTCAGGGCAAGGCTTTCTCAAAAATCTATGCCTTATTGATTGCTTTTTCAGTATTTACCGTGTCAATTTCTCCAGTGATCTCGGGTTACTTAATGCAATATCAGGGATGGCATAGTGTCGTTAGTTTTATGTTTTGGTATGCTTTGATGATTGCATTAATCGTAGGTTTTGGTTTGATTGTTGGTAGAAACACCATTAAATCAAATACTTCACATATAAAAATAAATATCGCTCAAGTACTAAAAATTATGTTTAATCTACGTTTTTTATGTGCGACTTTAGTGATGTTTTTTGTGTATGGTGTCGTTGCAAGTGTGCTTTTAACCTATCCTTATATTTTTGTTCAAGAATACAATATGCCAGTTGCTGCTTTTGGTTGGGTTGTTGCGCTGGTTATATTATGCATGCTGATTGGTGCATGGTTAAATGGTATGCTTCTTAAGAAGTGCGCGATGATGACGTTGGTAAAAGCGGCATTGATTGTTATGTTTATCAGTATGGTGGGTGTGACGTTATCATCCAATACCAGTACCTATATTACAGATATTATTTGCTTATCGGCTTTTTGGCTTGTCTATCTGTGGGTTTACCCCAATATGATGGCAATTGCTACATCGGTTTATCCAGAGTATAAAGGCACATCAATCGCGATATTTAGCTTCATTCAAATTATTGGCGGATTTGTATTTACTGCACTAGGCGCTTGGCATATTTTGGATACGGTTTATGAGCTTGGTGTAACGGGCATGGTTGGAGTTGTTTTGGCTTTGATTTGTTTTGTCATTGTTGAGCGTCTACCACGCTAGTTTTTTGGTTCAGCCTGCCTTAGCCAAAGCATATAAATGATCAAAATCACAATACTTAAGCTAGATAGAAAGGTGAAAGCAATCGGCATTGACAGTGTATCGCTAAAGGGTAATACCGTCACAATTGCGGTGATAAGTGATGCCGCACCCATTTGAAAAAAGCCCATCATTGCAGAAGCAGAGCCTGCGGTTAGGGTAAAAGGAGCAAGTGCCTTTGCGGTAGCGATTGGAATCACAAATGATATCCCAGTAAAAAGAATGATAACAGGTGTTAATAAGCTATATAAATGCACAATGTTTAGTGACATAAAACACAAGAGCATAATTGCACCTAAAAGGCTTATCAGCATACCAATCAGTAAAATCCCATTTTGACTGATCTTATGTACCAAATAAGTGCATAATACCGAACCAATCATAAACGCCAGTACAATCCCTGCAGCAATGACGATAAACCAGATTTTGTCTAAATGTAGTATGTTGATGACAATGCCTGGCGCTTCCACCAAGCAGGCATAAACCATGCCGATATTAAGCCCCAATAAGCATAGATAAACAAAGTAGCCGCGCGCTTGATATAGCTTGAAATAGTTAGTAAGCAATTTCTTGGGACGTGTTGCACCATAGTTCTTTTGGCGCAGTGTCTCAGGAAAGAGAAAAATAACCGAAATAAGTAAAACAATTGCTAATATCAATAGCACGATAAAGTTCGTTTGCCATGAGATAAAGGTGCCAACAATCGCACCAGCTCCAGGAGCTATGGCAAAAGCTGCATTCATCTTAGCAAAAACTTTGCCTTGATCCTTTAGCGAAAAGGCATCGCGTACTGCGGCACTAGAGATAACTGCCCCTGCACATGCGCCAAAGCCTTGTAAAAAACGTGCAAAAATCAGGATGGTGATATTAGGGCTAATCAAGCAAACAATCGAACCAATTAGAAAAATAACCGCACCGATAATCATAATTGGTTTACGTCCAAATCGATCAGAAAAAGGACCATACAATATCTGACTGATAGAGTAACCCAATAGATAAAAGGTAATGGTTAATTGGACATTATGATAAGGGGTATTAAAAGCTCGAGCAATACTAGGCAAAGAGGGTGCATAGATCGTGTCACCAAAAGGACCCACTGAAATCATCAGCACCAGAATAAACAAAGAAGGGGCAATAAATGCCGCAATTTTCTGTGAAGTGTTAGCGCTAGACATTTACAATGTGTTTTTATAATTGGATAGCAGCAAGTGTGCCACGGTTGGTTTGGACAATAATCGATTTGCCCGCAGCGATAGGTGTTGCATTAATACCATCACCGCCAATTTCAACACGAGTGAGATATTTACCAGTTTCGGCATTGAAAATGTGTACATAGCCTTCGTAATCGCCCACGGCAATCATGCCATTAATATATAAAGGTGCTGATGGTTTACGCCCTTCAAGCTCAGTAGCTTGCCAGAGCTTATCACCTGTTTTGAGATTATAAGCTGTAACATCACCTTTAGTGTCAGTGGTGAAAATCGCCTTTTGCCCTAATGCTATATTGCGATAAACAGACGCTTTTTTCTGCCAGTTCATGCTACCTAGTTTTGTATTGAAACTAATCAAGTTGCCTTGGAATGTTGCTACATAAAGCGTGTCATTATGAATAAGTGGTGTGGCAGTAATATCAACCATCTGTTGCGCAGGTGATCCTGATTGTGGTAAAGCAATCGGGTTATCCCATTGTTTTTCACCCGAGGCTGTTTTTAAGCCCCATAAGCTACCAGATGAAGTGCCAACAATTACCAAACCTTGGTATACGATAGGCGAACTATTACCAATTAACATTAAATCAGGCGTGGCAATGCTTTGAGTCCATATTTGCTTACCGTCTTTGAGGTTATATGCTGAGATACTGCCGTCATGTGTTTGTGTGTAGATGACATTGTCAACAATAGTGGGCGCTGAAAATAAGCTGCTCGGTAATGCGCTTTGCCACAGTACTTTGCCAGAGCTAGTATCAACTGCCACTAATGTGCCACGTAAGCTACCGGCAACAACAATATTGCCACTAACAGCAACAGCAGAGCTTAACTGAAGCTTGGTGTCGGTTGACCATAGGCGTTTGCCTGTTGTTGCATTTACCGCTGAAATATAACCATCATAGCTTGACGTATAAATCACACCGTTTTCAATAGCAGGCGTTAACGTCAAATCGATTTGTCCATCATTGCCATTGCCAATGTTGGTATCCCAGACATACTTAGCATCTAAGTTTGATTTAAACTCAACAAGTGGTTTAGGTGGCGTGTCATTACTTTTGTTGCCACAAGCGACTAAAGCGCCACCAAATACAGCAATCAATGCCGTGCTTAGCATAATTTTCTTGGTATTTTTGATTGTTAATTTTGTCATATGTTTATCCGTTATCATTTGCTTCATTTGCTTAATGCAGCAAGATTATCGATTTTCATTTGTAATAAGCTTTTAATATTTGCTAACTCTGGCTTGTCAGCTTCAGATAGGGCGCTTTGCCAATATGTTTTGGCCTTGGCATAGTCTTTATTGGCGAAATAAGCATCACCCAATAGCATGTTGCTTGAAAGACTAAAGCCTGCCAATGTGATGCTATTAAGTGTGGCAATGGCATCAGTTATTTTGTTTTGCGCTAATTCAACGCGAGCAAGACGAAGTTTGGCAATGGCTTGCAGATTTGGATTAACACTACTATCAGCAACCTGCTTAAGGCTTGCGGCTGCTTGGTCTAATTGATTTTTTAAAACGGATTGTTTGGCGATTTCTAAACGCGCAAAGTCCGCATAAACTGATTCAGGATAAAGGTTTATAAGGTTTTGCGCTTGGTTTAAAATCGCTTCTGAATTGCTTGATGCATTATCGGCAATAAGGGCTAACTTTTGGTAAAGCTCAGCCGCTTGAACATTGTTTTCAAGCTTTCTTTTTTGCCAATATTGCCAAGCGACGATTATTATTAAAATAACGCAAATTAGTGTCACTAGCTTCGAGCCATATTTTTTCCATAAAAGTTTTACTTTATCTAACTCATTATTATCCAGTTGTTCAGCCATATCTATTGTTCGTTTTGATCAAAACATTGGGTGGCAATATATCACAAAGCTTGGTGTCACTGTAGTGGATTATTGGTGTTTGACAGATAAAAACAGCAAAATATTGAGGTTGATCAGTGACGTTGTATTCTAAATATTCTCGAATTTTGTGCTAGGGCTTGATGTATATCGTCTTTTGATAGTTTAAAAATGTCAATAAGCAGATCACGGGTTTGCAGTAGAGATAATGGTGTGTTTATTTCGTTAACACTATTTGGGATAGGCATATCAGGCGAGTCGGTTTCAAGTAAGATATTTTCAATGCCAATGCGTTTTAAAACATTGGGTAATTTGCTATTAGGGTAATGCAGAATACTGCCAACACCGAGTTTAAAACCAAGATCACAGTAGGCTTTAGCAATATTGAAGCTACCTGAGAATGCATGAATAATGCCACCATGCTTAAAATCATGATCGTTTAATGTGGCAATCACTTCATTATGTGCTTTAACACTGTGAATAATCACCGGCTTTTGTAAGTCTTGAGCAATAGCTAGTTGTTCATTAAAGAAGAATATTTGCCGATCAAAACTATCAATAAAGCGCTTATCTAAACCAATCTCACCAACCAGTGGAATATGGTGCGCTAGAAGCCAAGGTTTGAGCGTTTCAAGGTGTTCGTTCTGATGTTTTTCAACATAACATGGATGTAAGCCCAATGCTGGGGTGATTGATGGATATTGTAAACTTAAATCAATTACTCTTTGCCAGTTACTAAACGCTACAGTCGGATTAATGAAGTGAGTAATATTTTGCTCAACACAATGATCTAAAAGATTGTTGCGCATGCGATCAAAACAAGGGAAATCAAGGTGGCAATGACTATCTGTAAGCATAAAGTTAAGTGTTATTTACAAATCATGCACAATATTGTAATGCAAACACATGTTTTATTGCTATATACCCACCGCAAACCATTTTACAGAATTTCTTGCTTTGCATTTCCCACGTTTTTACCAAGTTGAGTTTTGGCAATAGTCCTAGCTATTACCTGCAACCCAACTTGTCAAAACCCTCACAAACTGCTTTGCAACTAAACACCGCAAAATGATTTACGATGGGTATAGTCAATAAGGCTTAAATGGCGCTACCTAACTTGATCGCTTTGTTATTGTTGAGTCCGGTAGTGTTTAAATTGTCTCATGCATATTTTCGTAAAAAATAAGCCGGCTATGACCATATGCCCGCCCACTTTGATTGCGTAAACGTTGGCTGAGCGTAAGTCGAAGCCTCCATGAAGTGTGATTTTCCTAAGCGTATCCACTTCGACTGATTCTCAGTGCATCGCTTCGATTTATGCTCAGGGTATGGTGAGCACTTGTGGGTGAATATTTAGTCTTAGCCAATAAGTCATATTACTCGTAAACCATTCATTTAGCTTTTATCAATCTCAATTGATAGGGCATGAATTTGGGTTTGCATGAGCTCACCTAAACAAGCATAGATTGCTTGATGTGCCTTTAATGTGCTAAGTGAAGTAAGCTGTTCACTGGCAATGCGTAATTTAAAATGCGATTTCCCTGCTTGAAACTGTTTGTGTTTTTGGTGTTTATGCGTTTCGTCAATAAGCTCTAATGTAGAGGGCGAGAACGCTTTTTCAAGCTTGTGAATGATCTCTTTATATAGTGTATTCATATAATCAGCGAATAATGCGCGTTGGTGTGATAATGGTATGCATTTTAATATCCCAATCATTCATTGCAATGGGCTTATGTTCAAATTCGTCAAATTGTTGTTCATCAAAAGCAATGCCAACAAACTCAGTATTATTAAAAGCTTTGCATAATGCTAATGAGCTATCATAAAATCCACCACCCATGCCAATGCGATTTTTATGTGAGTCAAACCCAACCAATGGCACGATAATCAGATCAAGCTCCCATGGTGCTAAAATATTTTCAGCGATAAATAATGGCTCTTTTAGGTAATATTTGTTCAGTCGTTTGTTCTTTGTTCGCTTCGCAAAAAAAAGTTGACGCTTTTTAAATGGATGTAATGCGGGATAGTAAAGCTCATGAGTTTTACCTAATATTCCATCAACCCATCGTGGTGAGATTTCCTCAGCAGATGCATAGTAGCTGGCTATTTTTTTCGGACTTGACGTTAATAAATATTCGTAATAGTCAAAAAAATTCCTGTGAAGCGCTTTAGCATATGCTGCTTTTTTTGTCTTAGGAATTGCTTGCCGTTGTCGACGTAAGGCTTCACGAGTGATATGTTGCATAGCAAGCACAAGCGTATTAGTGCTGTGTTTGCTCACCTGATTGCTGTTGTGCAAGTCTTTGCATATAAAGTGCATCAAAGTTAATTGGTGCTAGATTAATCTGTGGGAATCCACCACGATTAATTAGGCTATCAATGGTTTCTTTGGCATATGGGAATAGTGTGGTTGGGCAGAAAGCACCTAGCATTGGTGCAATTTGATCTTCTGGCATATTTTGTAATGTGAAAATGCCTGCTTGTGAAACTTCGATTAAATAAGCATTGTTGTCATTATTTTTAACGGTGACAGTTAAGCTTAATTCAACTTCATATACATCATTATCAAGCTTTGATGACGTTGTATCGACGTTAACATTAGCTTCAGGCTGCCATTGTGCTTTAAAAACGTCAGGCGTACTTGGCGCTTCAAATGAAATGTCTTTTGTGTAAATTTTTTGAACAACAAAGTTAGGTTGATCGTTTTGTGTGTTTTCCATGTTTAATCCTATTATTTTCTGTCAAATTTAAGCCGTTATTATGCCCGATCAAAGCCTAAATACCAATAGTTTTACTGGCAAACAAAGACATTGATTGTGGTGATGATTTTACTCCTGCCCACAACCCTTGTGTAAGTGTTGGCTAAGCGTAAGTCGAAGCCTTTTTAAGCATAGTAATAATTCAAAAATAAGTTGAGCTTCAATTACTCCCCTCACCCGTGCAGCTTAAGCTGCACGACCTCTCCCGCAAGGGGAGAGGTGCTAACTGACGCAACTTATTCTTGATTCATTACATGGTGTTTACAAGCGTACTCTTTGACTTACGCTCAGGGTATGAATGAGTATTTTGGGCGAATACTTAGTTGTAGCGTTGATTAGGGCTTAGGGGAAGAGCATTTTGCCCCAATGAAGTTTTGAACGTAATGAGTGAAAATAGTCATAATCAAGAGGGTGCAAAATCGTCACTGATTTTGGGCAGCGACTAAGCTTAATAGTATCTCCTGGCGAGAGTTGTAACTTCATATGTCCATCAAAACTTAAACTGGGTTCTGGATTGTTATATTCTCCAACGGTTATTTGAATATCACAATTGGCATTTAAGACAATAGGGCGGCTATTTAAGGAGTGCGAGAACATTGGCACCATGACGATCGCATCAAGCCCTGGATGCATAATAGGACCTCCTGCAGATAATGCATGCGCAGTTGAGCCGGTAGGCGTTGCAATAATCATACCGTCAGCACGTTGGTCAAAAGCGTAGCGACCATCGATGTGGACATGCATTTGGAATAAACGACTATGTTGACCTGCGGCAATAACAATATCATTTAATGCAACGGTTTTTTCAGGTGGGCAGATATCGCTTTTAATCGATGCTTGTAGCATAAAGCGTTGTTCTTGTTGATAATTCCCTTCAAGCACATCAAACAAACGTGTGCTTAATTCATCCGGATTAATATCAGTTAAAAAGCCCAGTTTACCACGGTTAATCCCGACAATGGGAATGCTGCTTAGTAGAGATAAGCTTCTTGCAGCATTTAAAAAATTACCGTCCCCGCCAACGACTACTGCCACATCGCAGTGTTTGGCAATGGCTTTTAAGTCATAACCTTCACCAAAGCGATGATCTAAGCTCTCTGCCGTCTCAGATTCAAGATAAATGCGTGCCGAGTGCTCAATCAATGTATGTGCTAGATATTCAACAGTCTCAGAAACCGCTGGATTATCATGCGTGCCAATGATGGCGATTTTCTTAAAAATAAAACCCATGCTGTATAGATTGTCCTTAATTTTTTAAACCATAAAATTTTCAAAAACCACTTTACAACATAAGCGTCGCATAATGATTTACAACATATTGTTAATTGGTTGGTTTTTTGTCACTAAAAGTTGTTAATTATCATATATCAGTTAAGTATTCTTTACCAAATGCTTTTGTTCAAAATTGCATGTACTCCTTCTAAAGGCAGTGTCATTATTGCTTATATGAATAAATAGGCAGTTACATTGGAAAAAGAAGTTGAACATCTCAATGGCGTGAGAAAGCGATAAAGAACAAGAAAAATGCTGCTACTTTTTCTTATTTTTAACGGTCTGTGGTACACTCCAAAAACTTTTTAGTATTAGATTAAAGCCATATCAATTATGATCAGTGATGTTGAGTTTCAATCACGTGTTGCCAAAGCTTGGCCAAAAGCCAAAAGTCTTCAGGTAACAGATGAAAAAGAAAAAATATTTTATCGTGAGAAAATAAAACGATTATTGAAAGAAAAAAATGCCTGTTTAATTGCCCATTACTATGTCGATGCCGATATCCAAGCATTAGCAGAAGAAAGCGGTGGCATGTTAGGTGATTCATTATCCATGGCACGCTTTGGTAAAGATCATCCAGCGAAAACCCTTGTCGTTGCCGGTGTACGTTTTATGGGTGAGAGTGCTAAGATTTTATCTCCGCATAAAAAGGTGATTATGCCAACATTAGAAGCCGAGTGTTCACTTGATGTGAGCTGTCAAGAGGAAGAATTTAAAGCATTCATTGCTGAGCATCCTGATCGTACGGTGGTGGTTTATGTGAATACTTCAGCACGTATTAAAGCGTTGGCTGATTGGACAGTCACCTCGTCAAATGCCTTACAAGTTTGTGAATATTTAGATCAACAAGGTGAGAAAATTCTATGGGCGCCAGATAAGTATTTAGGACGTTGGATTGAGAAGCAAACCGGTGCGGATATGGTACATTACAATGGAGCATGCGTTGTCCATGAAGAGTTTAAGGCACGCGCATTATTAGATTTAAAAACGCAATATCCAGAAGCTGCGGTATTAGTGCATCCTGAGTCACCTCAAGAGATTGTTGCACTGGCTGATGCGGTGGGTTCTACTTCGCAGTTGTTGGAAGCATCAAAAAACTTAGCAAATCCTATTTTTATTGTAGCAACAGAAGCCGGTATTTTCTATAAGATGAAGCAAGCCTCGCCTCATAAGGTATTTATTGAAGCGCCAACCATGGGCAATAGCGCGACGTGCAAGTCTTGCGCTCATTGTCCGTGGATGGGGATGAATACCTTAAAGAACCTTGCTGAGGTGTTAGCGAAGGGTGATAACGAAATTCTGGTGCCAGATGATGTACGTGAGCGTGCAATGGTACCATTAACACGGATGGTGGCGTTTAATAATTAGGTGAATTATATTAATGAATAGCGACATATTAGCTGCAAATGAAGGTGACTACCCTAGATTGCTTCAAATTTGGCAAGCTGCCGTAAAAGAAACACATGATTTTTTAGAACAAAAGGACTTTGAATTTTTTAGTTCAAAAATAGTATCGTCCTATTTTCCACAAGTCAAAATATATAAATATATGCTAAATGGGCAGATCGTTGGTTTCATCGGTGTTAGTGATGATAAATTAGAGATGTTATTTATTGATCCAAAATTTTTTGGGCAAGGGATTGGTTGCACATTGGTTGATTTTTGTATCAATAAACTGTCTATTTATCAAGTTGATGTCAATGAGCAAAATACCAAAGCAGTACAGTTTTATTTGAAAAGAGGGTTCTGTGTTTTATCACGTCAGGAAGTAGACGGTACTGGTAAGAGATACCCAATATTAAAAATGAAGTTTAAAAAAATGTAGAGTGAGAGATTTTATGCATTTAAAGACCGAGCAAATTACCGAAATTCCTAAAGATCTTGTGGCAACCATGGTAACTCAAGCTTCAGCTGAGGATATTGATCAAGGTGATATTAACGCTTTATTGATCAATGAACATGAACAAGCTTGTGCACGTGTGATAACACGTGAGCCGATGGTGATGTGTGGCTATGATTGGGTTAATGAAGTCTTTAGACAGGTTGATCCCAGTCTAAAGATTCATTGGTATCATCATGATGGTGATGAGGTGCTTGCTAATAAAACACTTTTTGAAGTTGAGGGTTTAGCACGCAGTATCTTGTCCGCTGAGCGCAATGCGCTTAATTTCTTGCAAATGCTTTCAGCCGTTGCCACAAAAACGCGTGAATATGTCAAGGCGATTAAAGATGCAAAGTGCGCAATACTTGATACACGCAAAACGATTCCAGGGTTTCGTTTGGCACAAAAATATGCCGTCACCTGTGGCGGGGGGATGAATCATCGCATTGGTTTATTTGATGCCTTTTTAATTAAAGAGAATCATATTGCAGCTTGTGATCACTCCATTACCAAGGCGATTGAAAAAGCGCGAGAAATCGCGCCACAGAAAATGGTTGAGGTCGAGGTTGAGAACTTTGATGAGCTCAATGAGGCACTTAAAGCACATGCTGATGTGATTATGCTTGATAATTTTTCTTTAGAGGATATGAAAAAGGCCGTAAGCATCGCTAAAGGAAAAGCGCAACTTGAGGCCTCTGGTAATATGTCTCTTGATATGATTTATACTGTTGCACAAACCGGTGTTGATTTTATCTCGATTGGTGCATTGACTAAAAACATTCAAGCAATTGATTTATCGATGCGGTTTTTATAAATTATTCAACTTTCCAGTTAGTTGTTACAACCTGATCACCATCTTTTGTATTTGTGCTGTAGACAGGGTGGAATAAGGCACCACAGATTGGCGTTGTTAATTGAGCATTTAATGGTTGTCCTTTATCAAAAATATTCGTTGATTCAACATTAACAGTACAGGTTTGAGCACCGCCACCTGTAGTGTTTACCATATAAGTTAAACTAATTTTAATATCCTTTTGTTTCGAGTTTATTGAGTAAAAGGTTACTAACCCTGCGTTTTTATCATCTTGTGATAATGCTGCAGGTAAACCGCCTTGAGGAAGACTAAAGGCAGTATTTGGCGTGTCAGCTGTTACCTTTGTTAATGTAGCGCCAGCGACTAAAGCACCACCATAAACACTATATGCATAAGCATATGGTGAAACTTGGTTTGCATTTGCAAAGCTAATCAATCCAAGTGAAGCTAGAAGTGTGATAGCAGTGGTTAGTTTTTTCATAAAATGAACTCCTCAATATATTAATGTTGCGATTTGGTTAAGCAGTATGCTTTGCTGCTTGATGTTAATTTAACCAATGCTGAGTTCAATTACAAATGACTAAAAATGACTCAAGACATTTTGAGATATTTGATAGTGAGAAAGTGTCAATTGATTGCTAACAGATGTCTTTGTGACAATGCTAACTTTGATGTCATTAATTAAATGTATTGGATAAAGTATCAATCAATGATGGATCTGGATTAGTCTCAGGGTTTGGGGCATCACCTGAAGTATCCCAAAACATTGCCCCTTTTAAACCTTGTTGTTTTATCCAATGTGCTTTGATTTCGACCATTGTCGCAGAATCATAGGTGATAAACATGCGTGATATAGGATTGTAATAATAGCTTTCAACGATTCGATCAAATGGATACGTGACGCCTGATACGGTGTAACCATTCATGCTGATCTTGCCAAAGTTACCAACACTTCTCAAGCTATTATTATTATCGCGCACAAGGATATAGGTATAATCAGACGCTGAGTTAGCAAAGCCTGAACAAACCTGATTGTCTTTGATGTTAGAAAAGCTATCACCCATGAGGCAATTATATCCTAAGCTACCATTTTCCCATTCACCAGGTCCTGTGACACCTGACTGATAAACGCCTGGAATATGCGCTTGTCCTTCACCTACCTCTATCCATTGGCGACCATATAGTGGAATGCCGGCAACGATTTTTGGGTTAGGGATGCCATTAGCGTTAAGGGCGGCAACACTGCTGATTAAATTCCATTGCCCTTTGGTGGTTACATAATTTGGAGCATCAGCTCCTTCAGTAGCAGATAAGGGAGATTGATGCCCTGTTATGCTGTCCCAAGTTCCTGCTGCATCATAGGACATGATGTTGATAGAATCAAGATAAGGCAGCATTTCACTATAATGGTTAAGGGCGATATTTTCAGGTGCCTGATTGATTGCAATACTTAAATGATAGGTTTTACCCGTTATATTACTCAAATTATCAAGCTTTTGACGCACGACTTTAATAAGCTCTACATAGTTGGTAGCATCATCATATTGTAAGTATTGATCAAGAATCGATTGCTTTTGTTCGTTTGTGATCCCAGAACCTTTAAACTATAGCTGATAACCTCTTGATTTGGTTTAATAAAATTGACCGTGCCATCGGCTGTTTCAGGAATACCATTTGCTATAAATTGCACGATATTAATTGATGGTATTGGTGTCGGTTCAACCTCGGTTTCAGGTACTTCAGAATCGGTGTTTTCCGTGTTTCCTATCGTTGTGTTTTCAGATGATGGTAAGGTTTGGTAGTCTGACTCAGACGGTGGTGTTGATGTCGGTGATGTTTCATTGCTTGCGCCATCAGAGCTACCACCGCAAGCACTTATAATAAAAGCAGTTAATGTGAGAAAATAAAGTTGGGATAATTTCATGTGCTTCTCCTTAATAGTTCATAACATAAGCAGAACAAATAATTGCAAAATGCCCAATCAACTGTAAGTACATATTTAGAACAGTAGTGCGCGCAATTTATGCAGCCCTGATTGAGAAGCGCGTTACTTTAGTAAATTCGTGCTCGTTTTAATAATCTCTGGCTATACTAGAAGGTACCGGCGCAACGCGTTTGGATTAAGTAAAATACAAGGAGACAGTTTAATGGATAAGATACTATGTCAACACGGTGATAAGATCACAACAATTACGATTAACAACAGTGACAAGCGCAATGCTTTTGATAGTGAGATGTCAAAAGCAGTTACGCAATCTATTCACGAGGCACAACGTAAAAAACAGCGTGTAATTGTGCTTAAAGCCAATATTTCACATGGGATATTCTCAGCAGGACATGACTTAAATGAACTGACATCAGTCGATGAGATCACCAATGATCCGATGTTTGAAATGTTTGATGCAATGACTGCGTCACCTTTGCCAATCATTGCCCAAGTAGAGGGAGCAGTCTATGCTGGAGCGTTGCATATGCTTATGGTTTGCGACATGGTCTATGCCACCAATGATAGCAAAGTGATTATTACAGCCAATAAAATGGGTGTTCCTTTTTCACTGCGAAATTACCAAAATTGGTTGTCAGTGATGAGCATTCATAAAGCCAAAGAACTCTTTTTTACTGCCAGTAGTATTGATGCCATGGATGCTTATCACGCAGGAATTTTCAACACGGTTTTTAGTGATAAGGCAGCACTTAAAACACGCATTGATGAAGTGTGTCAGGCGATTATAAGTTGTTGTGCTGAAGGCGTTGCCAATAGTAAGTTACAGCTTAATGTATTAGCGAATGATGTTACGATTAATTATGATGAAGCGGTTTTAATTGAAGAATCGCGACATAAGATTTTAAATAGCCCACAATTTACAAAGCGTGTAGAAGCGCTGATCGCGAAAATTCATCATAAAAATTAAAGATTCAAGGAGAGAAAAATGTCAAGAGTATTAGATGGTATATTGGTATTGGATTTTACCCAAGCACTAGCTGGTCCCTATTGTACAATGCTTTTAGCTTACAATGGCGCGCGCGTCATTAAGATTGAGCGACCGGGTGATGGTGATATGTTGCGCTCAGCTGCACCCTTTACTAAAGAGGGTACTTCAGTATTTTGGGCGTCAGCTAATGCCAATAAAGAAAGCTGTGCGCTCAATTTGAAAAATCCAGAAGATATCGCATTGATTAAAAAAATTATTCAAAAGGCAGATATTCTGGTGGAGAACTTCAGACCTGGCGTGATGGAGAAATTAGGCTTAGGTTATGAAGAGGTAAAGAAATTGAATCCTACAATCGTATATACCTCAATTTCGGGATTTGGCACAACAGGGCCAATGGCGCATGCGCCAGGCTTTGATTTGGTGGGTCAAGGTTACTCAGGCATGATGTCAATCAATGGTGATTTAGATAAGGACACTGGACGCATTGGTTTTCCAGTGGGCGATGTCAGTGCGGGGATGTGGGGCTATATGGCAACAATGACAGCATATTGTGGACGTCTACGTAGTGGAAAAGGTGCCTATGTTGATGTCTCAATGCTCGATGGTTTGTTTGCAATGATGCCTGCTGAAGTGGTGGCTTATACTAAACTCAATGAAATTGAACATTGTAGTGGTAATATTGATCCGGCAGCGGCTCCTTTTGGTGCTATACGTACAAAAGATGGTGCCGTTATTGTGGCTGTTTTAGGAGAAAAGCTTTGGTTAAGTTTTTGTCAGGCAATGGATAAGATGGAGTGGCATGATAATCCTAAGTTTAAAACGGGACCTGATCGCATTAAAAACCGTGCTGATTTACAAGCTCTTGTACAGCCACTTTTTAGGCAAAAGACGACGGTAGAATGGCAAAAGATCTTAACTGACGCAGGTATTCCAAATGGTATTGTGAATAACATTAAAGAAGCCTGTGAGCTGCCACAGATAAAAGCACGTAATATGCTGGTTAATGCTGGAGATTATATTGTGCCAGGCAATCCAATGAAGATTAATTCAAGTAGTGATTTAAATAAACTCAATACCCCAGAGGCACTGGGTGCGTCAACAAATAAAATAAGGGATGAGTTTAACTAAGGCTAAATTATTAAATATGGCAGGTTGATATTTAATCAAAATTGCAAAGCTGGAACTTTTTATCTATATTTTTCTAAGGAATGTAAACAAAAATGGAGAATAAAATGTTTAATATATATTTATCAAGGTATTACACTTTGGTGTTTTCTTTAATCATTATATTTTTAACTTTCTGCCACTCAGTAAATGCACAAGAAAAAATCAAATTGCCGACAAGTACAAAAATTTATGCATTTGAGTCTGCTGGAGCTAAAAAAGAGTATGTCGGTATCACTGGTGGATTAGCATTGGGTGATATTACAGATACAGGTATTGAGTTTACAAAAATTTACAATCAAAAAACAATACCATCTATCGTAGGGCAAACAGTTAAAGCTATTGCTAAATCAGGTGATCTTATCGCTATTGGTAGTAATAAAGGCTTGAGTGTTTGTTCTATTAATAGCGGTATGCTTTTAAAACAATGTACGGTATATACGCAAAATACTATACCTAAAATGGAACATATTACAGTAATCGATCTTATTTTAGTTGATGATATACTATACATAGCAAACTATCATGGTGGCTTATTAGTTGCAAAAGTTGATCTAAAGTCTCATCAACTATTATCAGTAAAGCCATACAACCAGCATACGGTTGATACCATGATGTATCAACCTGTTAAATCAATAGCGCTTACTATGGATAAGAAAAAAATTGCTTTTGCAACACGTGGTGGAGGTCTTGGTGTTGCATCTATTGACGATAACCATAATCTGAGTCACATTACTTACTCTCAACCTGGAAATAGCAAATTTTCTAATGATGTGCATGGTGTTGCGATTAGTCCCAAAGGAACCGTAGCAGTTGCAACTTCATTTGGATTGTATCTTGGTAGATTAACTGATGTTAATACTTTTATCACGGTTACTACTTACAATAAAAATGACACAAATATCCTCTCGAATAAATACAATGCTATTACTTTTAATCACGATGGCACTATGCTAGCAGCTGCGACAATGGATAAAGGGGTGATGGTTGCAAAGGTAGACGATCAAAATAATCTTATAGCTATCAAATTCTATAATACTCAAACTACTCCAGCATTGTCGTTACGTTCTATTAATGCGATAGCATTTTCAGAAAATGAAAAGCAGCTTTATGTAGGCAGTGACTCTTCTACCATGACTATAATCGATTTATAAGGAGCCAAGATATGACTATTCTCTCAAACTTCTCAAAGTTATTTATCCTTACGCAATTCAGTGTTATATATGCATACGCAGATTCAAATCAGATCAATTTTAATAATAATCAAACAGGTGGACTCTTTAGTAATGTTGTTGCCGATCCAAATATCCAAGAAGGAGTGCAAAATGCGCAGTGTAACAATAGTTGTGAACCATCAAATAGTTGTCCATCTTATGCAGGTGTAGCGACTAGCGGTGAAGGAGATTCATCTTGTGCTGGAAATTTTTTAGCACCATCAGGAACTGTTGATGCAATTGAATTTAGCAGTGTTAATTGGAGAGGAAATTCAATTACGATAGAGGCTGGAAGGTCAGATTCTTCAGCTATGGGGGCAACTTTGCAAGCTCTTAGTCAATGGGGAGTTTCTGGGGCAACACTTTTAAATACAAACATTGCTGCACTTCAAAAGGATCCGAACTCTGGCACTTTGGTAAATGGAGGACCTGGTGAGGCAAATTTTGTAGTCTCTTTAAATCTTGACATTGCTGGTTGTACGTGTGGGTCTGTTATTTTAGGACAACAAGGTTCTGATACCGTAAAGCCAGTTTCTGCAACTCAGTGGATTACAGATGGTGTTGAAGCAGGATGTGCAGCGCTAACATTTAGCTTAACCGATGGCACAGAATGGAAGCCATCCACAGTGGCTTTGATCAAAAATTTAGCAAAAGACTTCTCTCAAGAAATTGACTATGCTTTGCATGAGTCAAACACTTGGTGGATTTCACAATGGTCACTTGAAAGTACCGATAATTATATCGGTTTTACCATGAACGCTGTTACTCAAGACCAACATGATTATATTGATAAGTTCACTACATATTGCAATGGACATTATTATAACTCAGTTGCTCTAGAATGTGTTTGTAGCGACGGGGGACAGCAGGGTAAAGGCTTACTGCTAATACAACCATCTAAGGATAGCGATGATACTTTTGATGCATGCTGGCAGGGAGTAACGGATCCATCTTAGTGTCTATTCATCTACTTTAGATACTGTAAATGAACTGCCTCCACCTTGAAGCGTAATATGCTTAATTTCTTGTTTTGCACCCTCACAATTTAAAGTAATTTCCCAGTCTTTGCTTGCTTCATTATATTTTCTTGGTAGGCTTGACTTAGCGCCAAGTGACCAAGTCGCTGTGAAATAGCTAAGTTTAACAGCACCTAATACAACGTCTTTACAAACATAGTGATGTTGGTGATCTTTGGAAGTGAAAATAAGATCACCGTATAAGCCAAGACCTGCCGTACTATTGCTCATTTTGCTACCAATTGCTTTGCAATTAGTATCATCACTATCACATGTGCCGCGGATATTTTTAAGCCAATTAGCAATATCACCATTTTCTAACGCAATATTATATCCAATATCAATAGTAACCCTATCAGTATCAACAATTAGCGTTGGAGGTGTTACTTCAGGATATGCACTCGCGACAATAAATTGTGTTTGCGTTGCATCAAGATCTTCTACTGCTGGGTCAACATAAATCGACACGGTAGAGTTAGCAAAACTGCTGCTAATAAGACTTAGGCTAAGTAAACCAAAATAAGCGATTTTTTTACTCAATTTTTTAATAATCATAATGAATGTTCCTTGTTACTGTTGAGTTGGATAATTAGGCTTTTTGTGCGCAATAGAGTTTGTTTGGTGTGTTACAGCTTGCCATTTGCAAAGTTTGTTTGTCATGATCAAAAGCTGCAGCCCATGAATTATCCATTGCCAAAGGATTAGCAACATTGGCAAAATATTGTGGGTTGTTTGAAGTGCCATCATTTGTCCAGTTGTTGCAATTACTACTTAAGCCAAACACATCATCATATAAGGCAAACCCACTCCAAACATAGGTCTCAGTGTCCTTGGCAATGGCATGTTCTAAATTGCCGGAGAAGAGCGTATCGGGTGAGGCGATAACTTCATGATTCACATTAAGATAATATGCCTTTTGATCATAACCAATATTATCTTTAATACTACGTTCATTAGCAGGAAGTAAGGCCTTATATTCACCACTCAATCCAAGGGCATTTGCTTCAAGTTGGCATTTGCTGTTAGCCCCTTCAATTCCACCTAAATTGCCACTATAGTTTTGTGCGGTTGTAAAAATAAAACGCGTGGTTGCTTTGGTGATACTAACAGGAACTTCAGCAGTTGTTTCACTCATATTATCAGCAGACACGGTAATTTTGGCAGAAAGAGGATCATCTAGATTATAATCGGCACTAATGATTATTTCACATGATTGATCTGCATTTAAGGTTGATTGACAAGCTTGATGGTTAATGCGGATCACATCAGCTTGATCACTGCTAAAGCTTACGTTTTTAAGATTTCCTTTGCCAATGTTTTTAATGACAATCACTGCCTGATTATCAATGCTGTTTAGTGCAAGTTCTGTTAATGGCATACCATTTTCTGATTGAAATTGTGCTTGTCCTTTCTCAGTTTCAATGACTGAAAATATCGCTGTATGATTATCATCAAGATTGGTGTAAACAGTACCATCTTGAGCTTTAGCATATAGATTAAATTCATAGGTGCCTGCCTGTGTATTTGAATCAATGGTCATAATGGGCATCTCACAGCTTTGGTTAGGTGCTAAACCCGTTCCGCTTAATGAAAGACAATTCGTTGAGTTAGATGAAGAATAAACAATATTGTCTCCACCAACTCGTTGCACTTGATACGCACCTTGTGTTGATATTGCTGCTGGATACCAGTTAAAACTGCCATTATTGGTGATAAGCGTTGCTACTTCAATGCTTTGCTCACTTTTCTCAAAAGGATTGTTATCATTGATTGCTGATAGCGTGATATTGGTATTGGCAACGCTCATTGGAATATTGACTGTCTCAGTTATGCCATGATCGTGTTGATATTCAATAACCAACTCACCTTGACCTTTTGCCGATGCTGATGCATTAAGGGTGATCGTTGTACTTGACAGTGGTGCAATCTCCTGTGAGTTAGCATTCAGATTAATACCGTCAATCTCACCAATAATGTCGATGTGATTAATGGTAATGGGGCTGTTTGATGTATTCGTTAAGGTAATATTTTCATTCATGTCTGCTTGTTTAAAATGTACATTAGCGTGATCAGTAATAAGTACACGATCATCATAGGCTAATGCAATATTGGTTTTTACAATATTACTGGCATCAATGTTAAGAAGATGACCATTGTTAATATTATCTAAAAGTTGTGCTTGATGGGTTTTATCGTCAAGGGCAGCTTTGAGTTTAATCGGATCAAGCTGTAAAGTGATAACACCTTCCTCGCCAGGCAAAATGTTTTTCTCATCATCAATGATTTGGTTGTTTGCATTTAGTTCATTTCGTGTCGCTTCATCTAATAAATCGATAAACCATTTGCTGTCATCATTTTCGGCGATATTTAACAGCACACGATTAATTGCTTTATCTGAGATATTTTTGAAAACAACATTCATCTGACCATCGCTATGAATGGTAATCGGTGTGACATTTGCTTTAGCTAATGATTCTGCCGTTGCGATATCTTCTTCTTTAATAAAATTGCCTTGATAATGCAATACTTTATTATCAACATTTTCGACTTCAATGACTAAGTTAAGCTCTTGCTCAAGAAGTGTTCGTGAGCCAGTATATGTTGTTTCAATATTAAGCACACAGCTGTCATTAGCACTTAATATAGTTTGTGTCACAGAACCATCTTCATTGGTAATAAGGCAGCTTTTTTCTGATTTATCAGCCACATATTTTAGTGATAGCCCATCAATTTGTGGATCGATATGTGCGCCTATTATTTTAACGTTATCCTGCGGTGGATCATTTAAACCAGCCATAAGATGATAAGTGGTTTCTGTGCTTAGACGTTGCTTATTGATACCAATCCCTTGTGCTTTAATGCTAGAGGCAGGCGCTAATATCGTTTCATTGGTAAGTCTAGTGCTACTTATGACTGGATCTGGTGATGGGGCTCGCGCGCCACCGCCACAGGCGCTGATTAAAGAAGTGCTTAGCACTGAAGGTAATAGCTTAATAAGTGTTTTATATTTCATTACAAGTTTCCTTAAAGTGAATTAAACTTTTTCATGTGGCTGATGATAAAGCAGTAAATTGATTGGAAAAACGACAGATCATGCGTTGATCTGTGCGCAATGTGTGCAGGTTAAATAGGGGTTACATAGGAAAAGCGCAAAGCAAAAAGCCCGCAATAGCGGGCTTAGGGTATGGTTAGTATGCGTTAGGCGAGAGATTAGTTGTTATAAGGATAAACCACTTTTGGGGTTGTCACGTAGGCAGAGGTTACATTAGTCCCTGTTTTATAATCGCGATTACTTCCCCAGCAGTATGCTTTGTCTTTATTGCTAATGAAGCAGTTATTACCAGCAAGCGATTTTACTGTCTCATCTGCCGCTAACTCGCCTTGAGCAACTGCTACTGGCACGCTAGTATTAGTTTTATTGCCATTACCTAAGTCATAGTTTTGGTTATCACCGAAGCAATAGGCTTTATTATCCGCAAGTAAACACGTACTTTTAAAGTTAGCTGAGATATCCTGCAATGTTGCATTGGCAGGGATCGCGCCCGCTTTGACTTGTACCGGTGTCGTGCGATCAATCGTTGTGTTATCACCTAATTGACCACGCCTATTATCTCCCCAACAGTACGCATGATTATCACTGGCTAACCCGCAGAAGTAATCATAACCAGATTGGATTTTGGTGTAGTAAGCCCCTTGTGGTAAGGCGCCTTGTGCAATGGCGTTTAATTTAGCAGAACCATCTTCAGCGGTGCAATATACCCAGCCATTACTAGCAAGCGCACATGTTTCATAAGTGCTGACAGTCACCTGCTTAATTGTCTCTGTCACTGGGATATCTCCTCTAGGGATTGCAACTGGATGATCAACTACAGTACCCACTGGAATGGCGGTTGCCAGTTGATTATGATGGTTTGAACCCCAGCAATATAATTCCTCATTAGTTGAGATCGCACAAAAATGGAACTGTCCGCCAACAATGCTCTTAAACGCGATTCCATTTTGTGCAACTTTGGTGGGCTCGTAAACCATAGTTGTGCTAGAAGCTGTACCCGTTAGTCCATAAGCATTATATCCCCAGCAATAGGCTTGTCCATTATTATCCAAAGCACACGTTGTGTCTCTACTTGAGACAATCGTATCAAGCACGACATCTTCTGGCATTTGCCCTTGTGTTACAGCAACGGGTCTACGTTGATGATCAGAAAGAGGAGTTCCCCCTGTCCCTAATCTCCAATTGCTGACACTTCCCCAACAATAGGCTTTGTGATCATGTCCAATACCGCAAGAGCCATCATCCCAACTTGTTGAGACTTTAGATAACGCTTTCCACGCATAACTTTGGATATTAAAGCTTATGACAGGGTTACTAATCTCCATCGTATCATTTGCGGTAACAGTTAACTCATAGCTGCCAACAGCAAGTGCCTCAGTTGTTGTGACATGCACTTGACAAGTTAAGCTTTGTGCAGATTGTGATAATGTACAGCTGTCACTTTGAGCGCCATTGATTAATATCTCTGGTGAGCTTGAACTAATCGTGAAGCTTTGATCTGTTGTTGTTTCATTAAACCAGCTTTCAGGGGCGTGAATCACAACATCAAAACCTAAACCAGCGACAACACCTGTGATATTTTGACCATTAGCAATAAGCTCAGCTGAGGCAATACCGTGATCAATAATATTAACCGTGCCAATATTCAGATCATTTTGTGCCAAGTTACTATTGTCTCCCATATCTAGCACCAATCCATACTCTGCCGGTGTGCTGTTATCAGAAATATCTAAACCTACGTAGCAATAAGCGCCACTGACAACGGCAGCACCACTTAAGCAGCTTGGACTAAGGGTTGGATCGCTCAATTGTAAACCACTTAGTGTTTCACCGGTAAGATGATAATTCGCAATGTCCGTTGATGGTAACCAAGCAACATATACCTCATTATTGATGATTTTCAAATCATAGTGCTTAACGCCAGTTAATGGTACATTGATCGCTGCTTGTGGAGCGCTAAAGCTTATTTCATTGACAAAGTTTGTTTTGAAAGTCATTTGTAAGGTTGTCGCTAATAATCCGGATTCAACGCTAGGTGTTAGTGTGAGATTAAAGTGATTTCCTGGTTGTTCATTAGCGTTAGCAGCAGCATGAAAAGCCATATAACAAGTCATACCACTGGCTAATGTCATCGCATCTTCACACAAGGTCATCTCTGGTGATGAAGCTTGTGAAGATAGGGTAACACCCGTTGGTAGGTTTTGCTCAAAGCTTATTACTTGGGCTACGCTTGTATTATTAGTCATTGGGATGTAACGTACACCAGGTTCAGTAAAGACAACTTCTTGCGTAAATGCACCATCATCAAAACTTGGATAAAGTGCATTTGTGATGCTTGGGTAAAATAAGGTTGCAGCATTATTAGCAGCAAAGCCAAAGACCTTATCCAGCGTTGCGTTAGCATCATTATTGGCAATAACTTCTGCTTGATGTGTCATCATTGCCTGTTGCAAATCAGCAATGGTTTTACCCTCCAATAATGGTAAGGTAAGTGATTGTGATTGATTGACGCCAAGCATTACTAATGTATCAAGCATCTTAAAGTCAACGATGTCGCTTAACCATTGAGGTGCTGTAACACTTAGGTATTGCAATGCTTGTGTTGCATTATTTGTTAAGGTTAGATGTAAGCCTTCTGTATCAACCGTCACGGTATTACTACTTAACTGTGATAGTACATTGAGATCGACAAGCCCGCTAATATTTGCCTCAGGATCGTTGATATCAACGACATTGATATTGAGTGTTTCAGTATCTGTACTTGCATCATCCCATTGAATAACCAAATGGTTAAGAAGGCTTTTATTGGCTAAATCCACACCTGAAATATCAATCTTTGCAACGCAAGGTGAGCTGATAATGCTACCGATTTGACAGCTGTTTTCAACACTGGTATCTAAAGTATAAGGCATGTTAAATGGCAGTTCAAAACCGTATAGCTTCTTTGCCTCCACTGGTGAAAGTACCACATAGATTGAGGCATCTTTACCTGAGACAAACGCATTTGGTGTGCGTGTTGCATCAATAAAGATTCCGTTATCGCTATAGTTTGGCAAGGTGACTTCGGTAGTTGTATTGCTGTTATTGATGACTAATTTAAGCGGTTGAACAACTTGTGAAATGGCAACAGATGGGTTGATCACAACAGAGCAGCTCATGCCAGGGGCAACAACATTACCTGTTAAGCATGATGAGCTTTCTAAAAGACTCATTTGATTACTAATGTCTTTGCCAGTTGCATCATAAATTTTATAATCATCTGTAAGCGTTGATGGTTTAAAATTAACGTTGCCATTATTTACCAATTTAATCATGCTATCATGCTGATCAATTAAAACACTTAATGGATCAATGCTTAGCATAACCGTGGTATCCATTGCCAAATTTGTCGTTAAATCATCAAGGTGATACATCGAGTCGGTAACAAAGGTGACTGCCGTTTCAAAGTTTGAAATACCTGTATTACTGACTTCAGGACTAACAATAAGTTTAATTTGGCAGCTCTCACCCGCAGCAAGCGGCAAACTACAACCTGAAAAATCAGCACTTACGCCATCAACAATGGGAGAAAATTGTGCATCAATGCTATTGATGGTATCAGTGGTTACGTTTTTAAGCGTAATCATTTTTTCTAAGTCGCCATTAGCATTACGTACAAAATTGTTCTGACTATTTTCAGCAGATAAAGTAGACAAATTAAAAGAGGGCGTCAGCTCTACTTTTTGTGCTTTTTGTTCGTTGGTTTTAACATGTAATAAGCTTTCTACTAATGCTTGATCTAATTCATTTTTCCAGGCTTTCAGTGCAGCAAGTGCTTCAGCAGAATTATCTAGCTCAAATTTTAAGGTTGCTGTTTGCCCACTCTCTAGAGTTGAAATGCTATTTAAAGCATGGATGTATGCACGCACAGATTCTGGAAAAACCATTTGCGGGTGCTGTAGTACTTTTTGTGATGTGTTGACGATATCAATCGATGTTTGTAGTCCAGGTGAGAATGAACCTACACTCATTACTTGAATATCAGAATGATTAAATAGTGCATCACTATCC
The DNA here is from genome assembly GCF_055396795.1 of Cysteiniphilum sp. GTC20157. Lineage (NCBI taxonomy): Bacteria > Pseudomonadati > Pseudomonadota > Gammaproteobacteria > Thiotrichales > Fastidiosibacteraceae > Cysteiniphilum > Cysteiniphilum sp. GTC20157. The sequence goes on from NZ_AP044698.1 coordinate 1,115,136, forward strand.
GCTTTAAAGTTGATATCGATTGGTGTTGTTACGGTACCTGTTGTCGTTTCATAGATAAGGCTACCATGATAACTTGCATTATCAGCTGTTGATGTAACTTCATAATGATCTTGGCATTGCTCGCCAGCACTTAGCTGTAATCCTTCATAACAGCCGCTATTGCTCTCAAGCGCATTGGCTTGCACTGTGGTTAATTGTGGCGAGAAGTATTTTTTAGTGATTTGCGCAGGTTCTGCACTCATGCCAAGTGTAGCAACCTCTGCGGTGAGTTGTGTGTTGTATAATGCTTTTTCACCATTGATGACATTATCAGGTGTATCAAGCGTTACCGCTGCATTGATTTTTGTTTGTGTTGTTGGAGTATCTTCTGCAGAACTACCTCCGCCGCCACCGCAAGCAGTTAATGAGATACTGCCAAGAGATAGTGCACAAAGAGTATAGAGTTTGTTAAGTTTTGTGATCTTCTTCATAATGTTTTCCTCGAAAGTTGTTGAACATCGCAAGATGACAATTGGTGATCACCTTGTGTGGTCGCATTATGAACAGAATGAGTGGTTAGAGACAGGTCATATGCTGCACCGATTGTTGCGTTTTGTGTACACTGTTCAGAGGACAGAGGACAGAGGACAGAAAACAGAAGACAGAAGACAGAGGACAGAGGACAGGTGGGATAGCGTTTGTTCTTTACTTATAAACGTTTTGGGCTATAGTTGAGAACAAGTTAATTGACTTGTTAGTAGCGAAGGAATGTTATGTATACCGATTTTTTTACTGATGTAACCACCTTACTGGATATCATTAAAATAGGCTCAATTGCCGGTTTATCAGATGCTAAAGGTGAGCACCGTACAACCATCTCACGACGTATTCAGCGTTTGGAATTCCATTTAAAAAATACGATAATTACAACAAAAAGTGGACGTGTTGAACTCACTACTTATGGGGCTGAGTTAGTGCCAAGATTACAAGCGATGGTGGAGCATATGGATCGAAGCTTTTCACAACTGGTTAAAAAGCAAGAAACACAGAAGCTGCAAGTTCGTTTTTTTAATAATATTGGCATATATTACTTCTTTATTGATGAGTGTCTGAAGTCATTGTTGACAACAAGTCCTGATATTTCCATTGAGATGACCAGTTATACCTATTATCAGATGCTTAATTTTGGTTCAGTTTCGAAGTCACTCTTTGATCAATTTGATGTGATCTTTATACATGATGCACTTATCCATTTGATTAATGATGACGAATGGATTGTTAAAATGCGCTTACAAACAACGCATAAGCTTTACGCTAGTGAACAGTATCTTGAAAAGCATCCAACAATCAATGATCCACAGGATTTAAGAAAACATATTTGTATTTATAATAATTTATTGCCAAGCAAATCCTGGTTGTTGCAGGAGGAGAAAAAGGGGCAAAAGGGGCAAATGGAACAAAAAGAACATGCTTTAACCTTTGAGCAGAGTATTGGTTGTGATGCAGTAATTATGCAGCACAAGTTAACAAAACTAGGTTATGGCGTAAGCTTAATCCCAGAGTCTGTGGTTAAGTCTGATGGACAAACACTAATCAATGTTTTGCCTGAAATATCAAGCAAGCCATTCACCACATACTTATTGGTCAATAGTGAATCCTATAAAAATCCAGTGATTAAAAGGGTGGTGACAGCGATGATTGACACCTTAAATAAGCTTGGGTTTTGGGGGTGAATACAGACTAATTTAATGCATCAAAGTATTTTTTAGTTGGATATCCAACTGAGGAAAAGGAATATCGATATTATGGGTTTTAAATGCGGCAAAAATTTCATGTCGCAAACTATCTTCAGCCTTGCTTTGCTCTAGTTTATTGACAAAGGCTTTAAGTACAAAAATAAGAGCCGAATCACCAAAGTCATTAAATTTAACCGATGGCTTAGGGTCATCAAAGACGTAGACGTTATTTTCAGCGACCTGTAGCAGGATATTTTTGACTTGTGCAGGATCGCTGTTATAGCCAACGCCAATGCTTATGCTAGCGCGACTTAAAGGATTGATGGTTTCATTGCTCAATTTATTATTAATCAGTAGGCTGTTGGGGATGACTAAGGTGTTTTTATCAAATGTTTCGATAATGGTCGTGCGAATATTAATGTGCTTGACAAACCCCAGGTCATTGCCGCAGTGTACCATATCCCCCACTTTAATAGGGCGTTCAATCAGTAGAATAAACCCTGAGAAAAAGTTTTTAATCACATCTTGTAAGGCAAAGCCAATACCGATGGATAGACCGCTAATAATAAAGGTTAGCGCATGTGTGCTCACCCCCATTGCATAGATCAAAATGACGATTGCAAAAATAAATACCAGATAATTAATGCATTTATCAAGCGCGTATTTTGTGCCCGCTTCAATCGTTAAATAATGGATAATCAGGCGCTGAATCATAAGCTTGATAATCAATAAAGCCGCATAGCAAGTAATAAAAATAGTCAGAGAGTTTACAATGTGCATGACTGTAAAGATTTGATTATCACTAATTGGAAAAGGTGTGGTAAAAAGATAAACAAGCATGGCGTTTAATTCATTGGCTTCAACACCCCACAATAAGGTAATAAGAAGTATAGCAGACATAGAGCTGATAATAGTACCTATGAGCTTTAACCAGTGATAGACAACGATGGCATGCGCCTTGGTGTGCTTTTTGCGTGGGGTGATATGCTGAAGCTTAAGGGCGCTTAGAGGGGTTAGTAAAAAAGCAATTAAGCGTGTTAGTTGATGCGCAATATATAACACCCATAAGGTTTGCAGTAATTTATAAAAACCGATGGATGCCAGATTGCCAAAGCCTATTAACACCATAATCACGTATAAGCCATAAAGTACAATAAGAAGATGCAATACGAACAAACCATAACGGCTTGAATGAAAATGATGTGTTCTAGCGTAAAGAAGATATAACTTCAGCAGTAGGATAAGCTGAATAATGCCAAGGATAAGCATACAGAGGACGCGTGCATAGGCATAATCAATTAAGAAGGGCTCGATATTAAATCCAAAAGCAATGGGATTGATGTGTTCTATGAAAATAATCATTGAGCTGACAAATGCTAAAGGGCGAACATATCGGTGACTTTGTTTATTTTGAGATCGGTTAAGGTGCAGTAAGCTCTTGATTGCAGTGCTAAATAACACATAAAAAATCAGACTTAGCACAAAAGCATTAACCATGAGATTAATAATATTTAATGGATCTTGATCAATAAAAATGGCGCAATAAATGAGATAAAGCAAACATGCAGGAAAAATGCTGCGACTGAGTAAATAACTGATTTCGTTAAAGTAAACAGAAAATACGCGCAAATAAATATATCGATAGACATAATGGCGTAGATAAAGACTTAGTCTAGCTTGTAAATGTCGACGGTATGTTATATTGATCAGCAGTAATAACAACAATAAGACAGCGGATAGAATTTGCTTGCTCGTTGGCAAAAAAAGTGGATGTTTTTCAAAGTTTGTATGAGTGAAATAAGCCTTGAGCTCTTTAAATGATGTCATAAATGAATGGGGTGAGATGAGAAATGGTGTGGGACGCAGCTCTTTAATATCATCAATTAAGCGTTCGTGATCTGAGAGCTTCAAAAGAAGATGATTGGTGGATTTTATAATGGCTTGCGCTTCTTGTTCTGCCTGTTTGAGTTTGTTGATGCCGTCGTGGACGCGTTTAAATAATGCTATGCCATTACTTAAATCATGAATAGAGCCAGGTTGACTGGTTTCTTCAAAATAAGTGAGTTCATGGCTTATTTTATGCCTTTCACTGACGAGTTGTATTTGGTATTGATGAAATTTCTCAAGAACGAAGTCTAGTTGTTTAGCAAAAAATGCATATTGTCTTTGGCTAATATCCGGTTGATAAATTCTAATGTGGATATCTTGTAAAAGCGTTTGTGTGATATGTAAATCAGTATTAAAACTTGTAAGTAAAGTATCATAGTGTGCTGCCATAATGGTTTGATGCTCTCTGCTTTGGGCTTGCGCAGATGACAAGTGCGAAAAACAAACAAATATCAGTACAAAAGAGAAGCAAAAAGAAAGTATACGCCAAAGGCGGAAGGATAGTGTATTAGTTAGCAGCATGATGAAAGCGATTATTTAAATTCTTTTTTAATTTTAGCACCGTCAGCATCTACTTTAGGCGCCTCCTTTCTTGTGCCGGTTTCTATATTCGTTGAGAATTTTAATGGACATCCTGGTAGCTGATATTTTCCAGCTTTGACAATCATATCACGTTCTTTAACAACTTTAAGATCAAGTGCTTGATTAACATTATTAATTGGTCCTGCGGGGACACCTGCCTTGACGAATTTATCATACCAGTTAGCAACAGTGTCATTACCTAATGATTTTTCAAAGGTAGCTTTAATCAGGTCATTATGTGCTAAACGATCTTTATTGGTTTTGCATTTGGGGTCATTTTTCAGTTGCTCAAGCCCCATGACATCACAAGCACTAGCAAACAGCTTATCGGTTGCCGCGCAAATTACAATATCATCATCTTTACATTTGAATGTGCTAAAAGGGGAGATATTGGGGTGTTTGTTACCAATCCGGCTTGGGATTTTATGCAACATTTTATCAGAGACAACATCACTTTCTAAAAATGACAACATCGCATCAAACATGGCAATATCGATTTGGCACCCTTTGCCTGTTTTCTCACGTTGATAAAGCGCTGTGGCAATGGCAGAAAAACAATACACACCTGCGAGCATATCAGAAACTGAAGGACCTGCTTTAATTGGAGGTCCATCTGGCTCACCTGTCACACTCATAAAGCCACTCATTGCTTGAATCAGCTCATCATAGGCAGGCAGCTGTGACATTGAGCCAGACTGACCAAAACCTGAGATGGAGGCAAAAATCACTTTTGGGTTGAGCTTGCAAAGGGAATTGTAATCTAATCCAAGCTTTGCCATGGTGCCAGGGCGGAAATTCTCAACAACAACATCGGCTTGTTTGATAATATTTTTAACAAGTGCTAAATCGTTGGGGTCTTTAAGATTAACGCCAATACTTTCCTTACCTCGATTAACTGTTTCAAAATACATTGAAATACCATCAATAAAGGGACCAAATTGGCGTGAGTCTTCACCGACTTCTGGGCGTTCAATCTTGATTACTCGTGCGCCTAGATCACATAATAGCATGGTACAAAATGGTCCTGATAGTACATGGGTAAAATCAGCGATTAATAATCCGTCAAATGGTTTCATCACAAACTCCTTGTATTTGGTTTTGACAAGTTTGAGTATAGATAAAAAATTTTGATTTGCAGGTATTTGTTACTGTAAATAAATGCTAAATCTTTTTAGATATGATTAGCAATCGCCTGACCCATGCTAATTTTGCTGTAATAGTTCGGAGCAACTAATTGATGCCAAACGGTTTCAATCCCTGCAACGAACATTGCGCCAACAAAAATGACGGCAAATTGGTTTAGGTAAAATCTCTAAGCCGTGGCAGAATAATAAGCATTCTTTTAACATAAATATTGCCTAAGTAAGAATACCTTAGCAACTTAAGAGCGCAAGAGCTTATTATCTATGAACCTAAGTGATTATAAACGCATTGTGATTAAAATCGGATCATCGCTGTTAGTTGATGATCAGTATGAAATTAAAATAAAGTGGCTTGAAAGTTTGATTGCTGATATTCAGGTGCTCTATAAACAAGACATTGAGATAATTATTGTGTCATCGGGTGCCGTGGCATTGGGTCGCAAGGTGCTTAACTGCATGGGGCGTAAGTGTACCTTAGCAGAAAAACAAGCAGCATCTGCCATTGGGCAAATTAAGCTCTCACAAGTTTATCAATCACAGTTTATAGCCTTTGGCATCAACAGTGCGCAGGTGTTGTTGAGTATTGACGATATTGAAACCCGTCAACGCTATGTCAATGCGCAAAACACCTTGGAAACGCTGCTTAAATTTCGCGTGATTCCAATTATTAATGAGAATGATACGGTGGCAACGACTGAGATTAGCTATGGTGATAATGATCGTTTAGCGGCACGTGTTGCGCAAACCGTTAATGCTGATTTGTTGATTTTATTTTCAGATATCGATGGGTTATATACTGCCAATCCGAATATAAATAAAACCGCGCAATTCATCACTGAAGTTGATTTGATTAGTGATGAGATTAAGGCAATGGCGGGAGAGAGTCATACTAAGATTAGCTCAGGTGGCATGATTACTAAAATTCTAGCTGCTGAGATTGCAGTTAATAATGGTTGTAATATGCTAATTTGTAATGGCAAGGCACTCAAGCCATTAACAAGCTTGCAAAAAGATAGACGTTTTACGCTGTTTAAGGCAAAAAAGATTGGTCAAAGTGCCAAAAAGCGCTGGCTAGCAAATCACGTTAAACATAGCGGTAGTCTTATCATTAATGAGGGGGCAATACGTGCACTGCGTTTAGGCAAGAGTTTGTTAAGTGTGGGTGTGATGGAATGTGTGGGTAATTTTAAAGTCGATGATGTGGTTACGATAAAAGATGAACAAGGCAATACGATGGCAGTTGGTGTAGCAATGTTGCATGCTGAAATATTAAAGCAGGTACTATTAGATAAAAGCTATACGTCAGAGACAAAAGTAATTGTTCACCGCAATAATATGGTGCTGGTTTGAGAGTGAATTTTAGATGGTAGCAAGAAATGAATAAATATCATGCGATAGAAACATTATGTAAACAAGCCAAACAGGCAACATACCATTTGGCATCAAGCACTAATGATATGCGTAATCAGGCATTGTTATTAATCGCCGATGAGATCGTGAATAATGCCGATAATATTCTAAAAGGTAATGACAAGGATATTGAAAATGCAACGGCAAAAGGCTTAAGTAAAGCCATGCTTGATCGCTTATTGTTAACACATGAGCGTATTGTCGCAATGAGTAATGGTTTACGTGAGATTGCCGAACAACCCGATCCTCTTAACTGTATATTGTCACATATCCAAAGACCAACAGGGCTTGATATCAAAGCAGTTAGTGTGCCACTGGGTGTCATTGCAGTCATTTATGAATCACGTCCGAATGTCACGATTGATGCAACTGGTTTGTGTTTAAAATCGGGCAATGCAGCAATTTTAAGAGGCGGCAGTGAGAGTTTTTACTCAAATCAAGCGATTATGCGCGCAATACAGATGGGATTGGCAAAGTCAGAGATTACCAGTGATGCGGTGCAAATGCTGCCAACGCAAGATAGAGAAGCGATCGAGTATTTGGTTTCTCAAGATCAATATCTTGATGTGGTTGTGCCGCGTGGCGGGCGTGCGCTCATTGAGTATTTAACAAAACACAGTAAAGTACCGTTGTTTAAACATTTAGATGGTATCTGTCACACTTATGTCCATCATGCGGTAGATTTGAGCAAAGTAGTTAATGTGTGTGTCAATGCCAAGATGCGCCGCCCTGGGATTTGTGGTGCGACAGAGACGATTTTATTGGATCGACAACTTCCAACAACACATATTGAAGCACTATTAGCTGCACTTAATAAAGCAGGTTGCGCGCTGCGTCTTGATCAGGATTTATGGCAGCAGTTCTCGCAATATGAAGAAGCAGTAGAAGCGGATTGGTCAACAGAGTATTTAGATAGTATTGTGTCAATCAAGTATGTTGATGATGTTACTGCAGCGACTATGCATATTAATCATTACGGCTCACATCACACCGATGCGATTTTAACGGAAGATCAAACAGCTGCGCAATTTTTCATGCAGAATGTCGATAGTGCCGTCGTGATGCACAATACTTCAACACAGTTCTCAGATGGTGGAGAATTTGGCATGGGCGCTGAGATTGGAATCTCAACAGGCAAGCTCCACGCCCGGGGACCTGTTGGCATCAAACAATTAACCACTTTTAAATATCAGGTGATGAGTAATGGCAGTGTGCGTGTTTAAAGGATAGAAAGGGAGGCTAAGACTAAATATTTGCACAAGTGCTTATCGTACCCTAGGCGTAAGTCGAAGCGATGCACTGAGCATCAGTCGAAGTGGGTAAGCTTAAGCAAACCACAAGGCAACAGTGCCTTTGATACGTTGCCATAATGAACCGGTTGCATCATCTTTTAGCGCAACGACTGGGAATGTCTCAATGGTTTTGCCTTTGTAGACCATGTCAACAGAACCTGCTTCAGTGCCAGCTGTCACAGGTGCAACAAGCCCTTTAGGATTTTTGTGTAGCACAAACTGAATATCCTTGGCATCGATATAACTTGGGAAGCTGATCGCTAGGGGCTTTTGTACGCCAATATCCACCGTATCACTTTCACCTTTGTAAATGCGGATATTACCTAAGGCGTAGTTTGCTGGATAAAAGGTTTTAGTCTGGAAATTAGAAAAACCATATTCTAGTAACGTTTGGCTATCACGCGCACTTTGCAAAAGACTGGTTGATCCGATAACAATTGCAATTAAGCGGTCGTGATCTGGCTTAACGGCAGAAGAAACAAGTGAGTAACCCGCCGAATCAGTTGAGCCTGTTTTGATGCCATCAGCATAAGGATAAATATCCAATAATTTGTTGTAATTGCGGGTAACAAAGCCATTCATGCTGACACTCGGCATCTTGTAGTAGTGATAGTTTTGCGGATAGTCGTAAATAATGTGTTGCGCAAGAACAGATAAATCACGTGCTGTAGTGTACAAATTAGGTGCTGGCAAACCCATAACATCACTAAAATGCGTGTTAGTCATACCTAACTTTTTCGCGGTAAAGTTCATAATGTTGACAAAACCTTCTTGCGTACCGGCCAGTGTCACCGCTAAGGTGACTGCAGCATCATTACCTGAGGCGACAATGGTTCCTTCCAGTAGGTCTTGAATCGTCACTTCTTGACCTGCTTTTAAGTGCATGCTTGAGCCTGCGGTATGCCAAGCAATAGCAGGGACTTTTACTTTTTGATCAAGCTTAATACTGCCAGCTGCTAGCTTTTGCTCAACGATATAAAGCAACATCATTTTAGTTAACGAGGCAGGCGCAATGCGCATGTTGGCATTTTTTTCAGCCAGTACATTGCCTGTTTTAGCATCTATGAGCATATAGCTTTTAACGTTTAGCATCGGTGGCGTGACTACTTGATTATGCCAAACTTTAGTTGCCGGTGTAATCTTTGGTAATACTAAGTTTGCAGGTGCTTTTGGCACTTGCACTTCTAGGGGTACATTGGCACTTGACGATACTGCGCCATACGCATTAAGTGGTACACCCATATAATTAACTGAAGTCGCACCATAAGTATCGGGTTCATTTTGTGTTGTGGCTTGTGCTACTTGTGTCGTTTTTGTTTTTTCTGCTGTTGCTGCCTTTGTTACTGTATCTTGCGCAAAAGTAAATTGAGTACCTAATAAAGCGATAGAAGACGCTGTAATTAAAGAGATTTTTTTAATCGTAAACATGTTATTACCTGTTATGTTGATGTTTAAACTTATATGACATTTCAATGCAGTTATTATACTGATCTGAAAAGTCTTTTAAACATAAATACGGCGAAACTTCTATTGCAATAGAAATCTGAAATTGCAAACAAAGTACGCTTCGGTATAATGCACCTCAGTGTGTGAAAAGTTTTTAATGATGCCTAGCATGTCGCATGCTGGGCGTTTTTTATTATTTAAATTTAAAATAAAGGTCAAAAAGACCAAAAAGACCAAAAAATCTAAAAACATTAAGGATAAAAAATGGCAGTACGAATTCCAATGACTGTTGCCGGTGAAGCGGCGTTAAAAGCAGAGTTACAAGATCTAAAAAGTGTTCAGCGTCCCAAAGTGATTGCGGCAATCTCTGAAGCGCGCGAGCATGGAGATTTAAAAGAAAATGCCGAGTATCATGCAGCCCGTGAGCAACAGAGCTTTATTGAGGGTCGTATTCAAGAGCTTGAAGCAAAGTTGGGTAATGCGCAAGTAATTGATGTTGCGAGTATGAGCAATAGTGGCAAGGTAATTTTCGGGGCAACGGTGACCTTGTTAAATGTCGACACCGATGAAGAGATAACTTATCAAATCGTCGGCGAGGATGAGGCAGATATCAAGCGCAATAAGATCTCATTAAGCTCACCACTAGCACGTGGACTCATTGGCAAAGAAGAGGGTGATGAAGCGAGTATCGCAACTCCTTCTGGTGTGGTTGATTATGAAATCGTGACGGTAGAATATCGATAAGGTGTAATCGTTAATAATGAATTATATCTTACTTTTATTTATCGGTATTATCTGGGGTAGTCAGTTTGTTTTAATTGACTTCTCTTTAGTCAGTTACACGCCTGAACAGCTTGCTTTATTAAGAACATTTTATGCCGCAGTTTTTTTGATTGTCTTTTGTTTGGTTGCTAAAAGAAAGCGCTATAAAAGAGACTTTAAAACATGGTTTAAAGTCGCAGCAATTGGCGTGCTTGAAGTGGTGATTCCATTTACTTTAGTCATATGGGGACAACAATCTGTCTCAGGGAGCATGGCATCGATCTTAATGGGCACCATCCCATTTTTTACAATTATCCTAGTTCTCTTGACAGGTGTTGAGCGGGCGACAAGCGCTAAATTTATGGGTATGTTTATTGGCTTTATTGGCTTACTGATTTTGTTTGCACCTGATTTGATAAGCACAGGTCTATCAAGCGCGTTATTACCGCAATTAGCGATTATGCTTGGGGCGTTATCATTTGCAGGTGCATTAATCATTATCAGAAGCCTACCCAATGAAGATGCCTTTTTGCTATCACGTGATGCATTTATTATCGGTACAATCACTATGCTTGGCATAAACCTTGGTAATGGCTCGTTGCAAGGTATGCACTTTGCTTTATATCCCTTTATCGCCTCAATTATATTAGGTGTATTTTGTTCGGGGTTGGTTTATGTGCTTTATGTGAGCTTAATTAAACGTGCGGGTGCTGGGTTTTGCTCTTTATCGAATTATCTAGTGCCATTGTTTGGCAGTTTGTTGGGTGTGATTATTATGGGCGATCATATTAGTATCAATATGGTATTTGCTTGCTTATTGATTTTATTATCTATTGCTGTTGAGCCAATATTAAGCCTGTTTAAGCGACAAAGTCGCGTAAAAGCAAGCTGACATTAGTTTCCAATGCGCTATACTTAATTTCACTGCCACTGAAAATGAATTTCAGTTTATGAAAAAACATGCCATTTCGTCATTGTTGAAGATACAAGAATTAGATCTTAAAGCCATGCTTTATGATAGTATGAGTAATGCATCGATTATCACGCAAATTTTAGATATTATTCGTGAGGATACGATAAGCACCTTAACGTGGGTGCGGCGTTTTGAGACAAATCAATATGCGATGATTACAAGCTTTACTAAAGGGTTGATTAAGCCCTATCTTGAGCTTGGTTTATGGCGTTATGACCCATCGATTATTCCTAAGCAGACCAATGTGTTTAAAGTGTTTACCTATGATGAGTTAATCAGTGATCAGATGAAGCATAAGCTTATCACTCAAGATGTGCACAATATGGTGCTGTATATTGTGAAATGTTATCACCAGTATACGGATCATTTTTCCTTTGATATCAATGCCGATTACTTTAATCAGCTAACATTTGAAGATAAAACTAAGCTTTATCAGTGCCTAACAGATTGTATTGATCTATTGATGAGTGTGGTGCGATTTCATACATTGATCGAGATTAAAGACTTTAATGATAGTGCGGTTATGCCTGAGATTGTGCGCTTGCCTGATGATTTACAGCAGCGCTTGAAACTGACAGATTTAAATGTCGAGTATCTGCGCTTTATCGCCACCGGTGCCACCGCTAAAGAGATTGCAATGCATGCTGGGCGTTCCTATCGATCGGTACAGGGGAGTATTGCGAGTTTGTGTGAGAAGCTTAATTGTCAGAATAAGAATCAACTGATTAGTTTAGCGCGGATTATTACGAGCTATATAGAGTAAAGGATGCTGACTGAGCGTAAGTGGAAGTCGTGGCATAACACAATCAATGAGGAATAAATTGGGTTTCAATTATCCCCTCACCCGCGCAGCTTAAGCTGCACGACCTCTCCCTCAAGGGGCGAGGTAATAGGTGGTGTTTAATAGATAACTAATGCGTGCGTCTAATAATATATTCAGCCAATTGGACTAATGATGTCGTATCGTGTCCTTTGACTTGTTGCAAATGCGTCATTGATTGTGCAAATAACTCATCCAATAATTGTTGTGTCTTTTCAATACCTAACAAAGAAGGATAGGTTGATTTGTTGAGTTTAATATCACTCGTGTTATTCTTGCCTAAAGTCGCCGTGTCCGAAGTCACTTCAAGCAAATCGTCTTTGACTTGAAAGGCTAAGCCAATGTGTTGGCTAAATGCAATAAGGTGTTTTTCAATTGTTTCATCCGTGTAATAAGGTGAAACAATAAAGGGTAATACAATGGCAGCAGTTAATAGCTTACCGGTTTTTAAGCGATGTATTGTTTCAATGCTTTCAATATCTTGTATTTGACCCTCAGCATCAATATCTAACTGTTGTCCATCCACCATACCTTGGCTGCCTGCGTGTGTTGCTAACAGGTGAAGCGCTTTTTGTAATTGCGTAATATTGATATTTTTGAGCTCACTCAAAGCCTGAAATGCGAGTGTCTGCAACGCATCACCTGCTAAAATGGCAGTGGCTTCATCAAATTGAATATGGCATGTCGGTTTACCACGACGCAAATCATCATCATCCATTGCCGGTAGGTCATCATGAATCAATGAGTAGGCGTGAATTGCCTCTAGGGCTAAAGCAATATACTTGATGTTGTCAGGATTACAATTAAAACAGGTGCCACTTAGCAAGCTTAATATGGCACGAATACGCTTGCCACCATTAAGAAAGCTATATGCCATTGCTTTTTTCAGACGTGAGCTTTGAATGGATTGTTCTAAGAAATAGTCCTTGGCAAAGTCTTCAAAGTCATCTTTTATTTGTGTGAATTTACTTAGCATAAAAAACCTTTAATGATTGAGAGCTGTTTGTTAAGTGCGCCTTTGTTTTGTTGGAAAACCGTTAATGCCGCATTGCCTTGAGATGTTGCTAATTGCAGGTCGTTAAAAAGTGTCTGTAATTGCTTAGCTAATTCATCCCTGTTGTTGACTAAGGTTACAGCTTGCTTGGCTTGTAGCTTTTCGGCAACTAAAGCGAAATTAAAAACCGATGGACCAGATAAAATAGGTTTAGCAAGAGCTGCGGGCTCGAGCATATTATGCCCACCATTATTGACAAAACTACCACCAACAAAAGCAATATCACTTGCTGCATATAACAGCATCAGCTCGCCCATGGTGTCTCCAAGGTAGACATCATTATTACGGTCATATTGATCTTGACTTCTGCGACTGTAGCTAAACTTGTGTGCTTTAATTAATTCAGCGACTTGATCAAAGCGCTCAGGATGCCTTGGCACTAAAATCAATAGCACATCAGGTGTTGTTTGTAATAACTTGCGATGCGTTTCAAGAATAATCTCATCTTCACCTTGATGCGTACTTGCAGCAATCCAGATATGCTGCTTTGCAAAACGTTGACGTAACCTTTGGGCATTTTCAAGAAGATTATCAGCAATCGGAAAGTCATATTTGATATTGCCATCAACAGTTATTTTATCTTTGGGCATGCCAAGCGCTATAAAACGCATTGCATCATCATCAGATTGCGCGCTGATATGACTGATTTGTTTGAGCATGTGACGCATAATAAAGCCAATCTTGGCGTAACCTGTGGCTGATTTTTGTGATAAACGTGCATTGATCAAAATACTTGGAATATGGTGTTTTTCGCACTCTGCAAGTAAGTTAGGCCAAATCTCTGTCTCCATGATAATGCAGAGTTTAGGATTAGTGCGTTTAATAAAGCGCCTTAACAAACAAGGGATATCATAGGGGATATAGCTGTGTTTGATATTGCTAAAGTCTTTATAAAGCTTTTGCACTTGATTGCTACCTGTTGGCGTCATGGTCGTGACCACAAAGGTTTGATGTGGGTAGCTTAAGGCGAGTTTTTTCACTAAAGGTGCAATGGCAATACTCTCACCCATGGAAACAGAGTGAATCCAAATACTTTCATTTACCTTAAAGCGTGTAAAGCCAAAGCGCTCATGCACTCTTTGGCGATAGCCTTTATTTTTGCGACTACGAATTAATTTTTTAATAGTGATAAATGGTAAGCCTAAACAAAATAATAGGCTGTAAATAAAACGAATGAGTGTGTAGATCATATCTTATGTTTTTCAAGCCATTGTAAGTAATCAGTCACCCCTGTTGTAACATCCCTAAAGCTCACATCACAGCCTACCTCACGCAATTTGTCTAAATTAGCTTCTGTGTAGCTTTGATAATGTCCTTTGAGATGCTCTGGAAACTCGATATATTCGATATGACCTTCTTTGTAAAAATCAATGACAGCATGAGCGATGTTATTAAAAGGTTCAGCTTTACCTGTGCCACAGTTAAAGATCCCAGAGACTTGTGGATGATCTAAAAACCATAGATTAACCTTGGCAGCATCTTCAACATAAATGAAATCACGCATTTGCTGCCCTGCTGCAAAACCGTCATAGGCATCAAACAGTTTAACTTTTTTATGTGTTTTAAACTGATTGTAATGGTGAAAGGCAACACTTGCCATCGAGCCTTTGTGCATTTCGTGTGGCCCATAAACATTGAAGTATTTTAAGCCAACAATTTGGCTTTGCGCATGCGGCAAAAACTTGCGAACGTATTGGTCAAATAAAAACTTAGAGTACCCATAAACATTCACGGGTTTTTCATATTGACGCTCTTCAATAAAAGTCGTGTTATTGCCGTAAGTGGCTGCACTTGAGGCATAAATAAATGGAATTTTGTGGCGCATCGCGAAATGCAAAAGGATCTTACTGTATTCGTAATTATTATCCATTACATATTGACCATTCCACTCGGTCGTCGCCGAGCAAGCCCCTTGATGGATGATTGCAGTAATATCATTAGGATTAAGTTTCAAGCCAGCGTTTGGTGTGTGATAAGCTAAATCAGACTCAATCGCTTGCAAAAAAGGTGTTTGATCACAATAATCTGCAATTTCATAATCAACCAAATTGACAAATTTATGCCCGTCTTTGAGGTTGTCAACAACGAGAATATCTTCATGCCCACGTAGGTTAAGCTGCTTGATAATATTCGCACCAATGAATCCGGCGCCACCTGTAACAATAATCATTGATTTGCTCCATGTGTTAAAACGACGGCAATTCTAACAAAAAAAACGCAAGTTGGCTGTAATTTCTGTGATTAAATCAGGGGTGCTTGTTAGCATGGTGTCCCGAGCAGGAATCGAACCTGCATCTAGCCCTTAGGAGGGGCTTATTCTATCCGTTGAACTATCAGGACGTAAAAGTAAGGTGATAATGCCTGAAAAGGTAAGCATATTCAAGTACATGCCACCCACAAATTATTCTGCTATTAATTTTCTTGAGGCAAGCTTGTCTTGGTATTTGCAATTTGTAAAACTTTTGAGTATCCTCGCTCTGGTTTATGTAGATAAATCTCAGAAATGTAAGTAGATAAGTTGAAAATACAATTTATTGCATAGAAAACTTTAACTTTTTTGGAGGGAATTATGGGATCTTTTGGTTCGTGGGTAGTTATGTTTGTGCCGTTGGTTGTAATTGTTGGTTTGTCTTTGGCAAATTATATTAAAAATAAACCTTAGACAGTAGAGTAAAAGAACATTAAAACAAGGGGTAGAAGTAAGGAATTCATACTTCTAGGTTATTTGGTCGATATATTGTTTAAGTAATTAAAAAGGGGTAGGGGATGACAGTTCTAGTTATTGTATTTGTGTTGTATATCAGCATTATTTTAGGGTTAGGTATTTGTTCATATTTTTACACAAAAAATCTGCATGATTATATGTTAGGTGGACGCTCATTAAGCGGACCAATTGCCGCTCTAGGTGCTGGCGCTTCAGATATGAGCTCATGGCTTTTACTTGCGTTACCCGGAGCGGTGATGCTCAATGGTTTAAACCAGATTTGGTTACCACTTGGCCTATCTTTGGGTGCTTACTTAAACTGGCAGTTTGTCGCTAAGCGTTTGCGTGTTTACACTGAAGTTGCCAATGATTCAATTACGATTCCATCGTATTTTGAAAATCGCTTTATGGAAAAAAGTGGGCTGTTGCGTCTGCTCAGTGCGCTAGTGATTTTAATCTTTTTTACTTTTTATACCGCATCAGCATTTGTTGCCGGTGGCTTGTTATTTGGCTCAACCTTTAAAATTGATTACACCACAGGACTATATATCACTGCATTGATTATTTTGGTTTACACCTGTGTGGGTGGTTTTTTAGCAATCTCATGGATTGATTTTTTCCAAGGTGCTTTGATGTTTATTGCCTTAATTATCGTGCCAGTTACTGTTTGGGTGCATGTTGGCAGTTTATCTGAAGCGTTGCATACAGTCTCTCAGCAGTCTCCTGTGTATTTAAATGCATTTAAAGGCACAAGTATTATTGGTATATTATCACTCTTTGCTTGGGGGTTAGGTTATTTTGGTCAGCCGCATATTTTGGTACGCTTTATGGCAACTAAAAGTGCCAAAACCATTCCGCAAGCACAATTTATCTGTATGACGTGGATGTGTGTGGCGCTCATTGGTGCGGTATTTACTGGGCTGTTTGGTATTGCATATTACGCACCACATACGCTTAAAAACCCAGAAACGGTTTTTATTGTGTTAGCAGAAACATTATTTAATCCATGGGTGGCAGGCGTGTTATTAGCGGCAGTTTTATCAGCAACGATGAGTACCGCTTCAGCGCAGCTTCTGGCGTCGTCAAGTGCGGTGGTTGAAGACTTTTATCACAAATTTATTCGACCAAATGCCAAAGCCAATGAAATGCTCATCATTAGTCGTATCATTGTAACCGTGATTGCGGTTGTTGCGGTGCTATTGGCACTTGATCCGAAGAGCTCGATTTTAAACCTTGTTGGTTATGCTTGGGCTGGACTGGGAGCATCATTTGGTCCAATTATTGTGCTATCACTTTTCTGGAAACGTATGAATTTAACAGGTGCTTTTTGTGGTATCGTTGTTGGTGCATTAACCGTCATTATTTGGCCTTATTTGAAGACTTTGGGTGGTGTTTTTGAGTTGTATGAATTGCTTCCTGGCTTTATCTTTGCCTGTATTGCGATCTATTTAGGAAGTATCTTAAGTAAAGCGCCAAGTGATGCCATTTATCAACGTCACCAACAAATGCTTGATCATTTATAAGTATCTAAGCAATGGTTTAAGGGGAATCATGGATTAATGGCATTACCTTAAGAAGTAGCCTTTAAATATAGGCTTTGCAACGAACTTAAATCTACCATCCCTGACAAAATGGATTGCCACGCATCCATGCTCGCAATGACATCCTATGACTTGTCATCCTGAGCCAGGATGGCGTGAGGATCCAGTGCGAAGCTGCCATGGATGGTTAGTGATCCTCTTATAAGCTCAACGGGTTGAGGGGTAATTAAACACCAATTTTGTCATCAAAGGCAATAATATGATCGCGACCGGTGAAGTTAAAACCGTGCATAAGGGCTAGATTAATAATTTTGGGATATGCTTTAACCATTTCTTGGCGAGTGCTTCCCGCGGGCATTAAATAAACCTTATGCTTTGGGATATTAAGTGCCTTAATCAAATACTTTATTTCTGCTAGATTCTCATCACTGCCATCGCAAACAGGCTTTAACTGGTAATCATGGTGATAATCAATCATCTGACGCATTGCAGTCAAATTTAAGCGATATTTATTATGTTGATCAATTAGCTTTTGATCAACAGTAGTGCCTTTAGGTGTTTTTATACCAAGCTTTGGAATACTGTTAGTAAACTTAGGCGATAAGCTCAGAAGATTAATCGGATAATCGGTTTTTATAAAATGGGATCCTTCGGTTTCTAGTGTTACAAATAGCTTATACTCATGTGACAGATGCATAATTTCATTAATCAGTTTCGGATGCATGGTTGGCGCACCTCCGGTGAGCATAATTTCTTTGATGTCAGGATGGGCTTTGATCATGTCGATAATATCGTTAAAACAAAATTTGCCTTTATCCGCGTGAATGCTTGAGTACCATGTATCACACCAACCACCATGTTCACCAAAATGGCAACGATGTGTACAACCCGTGGTGCGAATTGCAAATGAGGGGTGTCCACGACGTGATCCCTCACCTTGCAAACAAGGATAAAGTTCAATAACAGGCAGTGTTTTATGATAATCATTAATGCGCATAATCAATCTCAACGGCGCCGAGGTTTTTGTTATTTTCCATGACATCGACACGAAATAAGGTTACGCGATTATTGCTATGCTTCTGCACTAAAGGGTTTAAGGTGTTTAATACAAACTCGGCAATGCCCTCACAACTAAAATACGGCAAGGTTCGTAACTGCAATAAACCTTGTTGCTCGAGTGCTTTAAATGTTCCAAGGGCAGGATCTTTTTGTGACAGAACAACGGTGTGATCAAACATATAATGAAACCATTCTTTAGCGGTCATGCCGTCAATGGTGTGATTTTTGTCTTTAAGCCAGCCAAAGTCCCAGACCCAGTTATGCTGATCGAGTGATTTGGCAGCAAAATGTAAGCGAAAGGAAATGGCATAACCATGCAAAAAGCGGCAGTGTGAGTGCTCAGCATTCCACTGGCGAAAGCAAGTGGAAAAGCCATCAAGATATTTTTCAACTCGATAAATCATTATGGTATGATACTTTGAATTTTTTCAGCACTATACCATTTACCAATGGTTTTATAAACTTTTGCGTTGAAATTAGGGAATGATTTGGAGAATAGAATGAATGACGAAATAAAAAAGAATACACAAAATAAATATGCAGTATTGTCGCTTTCAGGCGGTATGGATTCATCTTCATTGATGTTGCGTTTACTTGCTGATGGTTATGAAGTAACAGCGATTTCGTTTGATTATGGTCAAAAACATAAAGTAGAGCTAGAAAAAGCGATGAGTCTTACTGATTACTTAAAGCAGCAAGGGCTCAAGGTTAAACATCATGTTATTAGCATAGATGGTTTATCGCAATTATTACATTCAGCACTTATCAGTGGTGGCGAGGATGTACCAACTGGACATTATCACGAGCGTAATATGCGTCTAACCGTTGTACCTAATCGCAATAAGATATTTAGCTCAATCATTCAAGCGGCAGCACTATCGATTGCTGAGGCGCAAAATACCGATGTGATTATTGCGATGGGTGTTCATGGTGGAGATCATGCAACCTATCCTGATTGCCGACAGTTATTTCGAGATAAAGATTATGATGCCTTTATCGCAGGGAATTGGGATGCTGAGAAAGTGACGTATTATTTGCCTTATATTAATAGCAGCAAGACTGATGTGTTACGCGATGGCATGTGTGCTTGTGAGTCATTGGGATTAAAGTATGAAGAGGTCTATGCAATGACATTCACCTCTTATATTCCCGTGGAGCATGATAATACGATTTATAGTGATTATAAATCAGCTTCATCCATTGGGCGTATTGAAGCATTCTTAAATCTAGGATTAAAAGATCCAGCGGTTTATGCTGATGAATTAGGTCCTGTTAATTGGCAAACAGTGAAAACGCATGTCGAAAAAACGCTTACTGAATTTAAAAAGCAAGAAGTTTAAATAATCCACCGTACCCTGAGCGAAGTCGAAGGGTGTATGCCTTTTGTGTTTTGCAATGGCTTCGACGATGCTCAGCCAACGGTGGATAGTGCGAGTAATGGATATAGCTATCGTGCTTTAGTAATGATATATAATTAAGCTATCAACCGCTAGTACCTCTCCCCTTGCGGGAGAGGTCGTGCAGCTTAAGCTGCACGGGTGAGGGGTAGTTAAGTCTTAATTTATACTTCTTTATTACTCAGGCGAAGTCGAAGGGTGCATGCCTTTTGTGTTTTGCAATGGCTTTGACAAACGCTCAGCCAACGGTGGATAGTGCGAGTAATGGGTATAGCTATCGTGCTTTAGTAATGATATATAATTAAGCTATCAACCGCTAGTACCTCTCCCCTTGCGGGAGAGGTCGTGCAGCTTAAGCTGCACGGGTGAGGGGGAGTTAAGGCTTAATTTATACTTCTTTATTACTCAGGCGAAGTCGAAGGGTGTATGCCTTTTGTGTTTTGCAATGGCTTCGACGATGCTCAGTCAACGCTAAGGTGGCTTCGACTGACGCTCAGCCAACGGTGGATAGTGCAAGTGATGGATAAGTTGCTTGAGTAAAATATAAAAAACAAAAAAACAAAAAAAACAAAAAAACAAAAAAAACAAAAAGAGTATTGAATGGCTGAATATACTTTGCATCTGCGAAAAATGAAAACCTCACTTGATGGTGATAATAATGCGTGCTATCAATTGCAGGATATCAACATGAATGATTTACTGGGTAAAACAATTAAACTAACGTTTTTAAATGAGATAAATTGTGTTGCCTGTGGTCGCTTGACCAAAAAAAGCTTTAGTCAGGGCTATTGTTTCCCTTGCATGCGTAGCTTACCTGAGTGCGATACTTGTATTATCAAGCCAGAGTTATGTCACTTTCATGAAGGGACATGCCGTGATAGCAGCTGGGGAAGTGAGCACTGCATTAAGCCACATTTTATCTATCTGGCAAACACTGCCAAGGCAAAGGTCGGTATCACGCGTCAGAAGAATACGCCTTCACGTTGGATTGATCAAGGTGCGGTACAAGCTTTACCGATTATTAAGGTCAGTGAACGTTTGTTATCGGGGCTGATTGAAACAAAACTTACGAAACACTTAGCGGATAAAACCAATTGGCAGGCGATGCTAAAGGGGCCGCCTGATGCGATTGATTTACTGTCAATAAAAAACGAAGTGCTTTTAGCAGAGCAGGATTTTATTGAATCACTTAAGGCAAAATATGGCACGCAAGCGATTGAGTTGATGAATAATGAAGTCATTGATATTCATTATCCTGTGCTTTCATATCCGCAGAAAGTTAGTTCACATAACCTTGATAAGAGCCCACTCGTTGAAGGTACGTTATTGGGCATCAAAGGGCAATATATTATCTTGGATACAGGGGTAATGAATATGTGTAAGTTTGCTGGCTATAAATGCCGTTTAATAGCGAATGCGTAACTTAGGTAAATAACAACAATTAGCAAGGAGCGTGTTATGCTAAAGATATTAATAGCTGGTGGTTCTGGGTTTATTGGTCAAAACCTTGTCCGTCATCTTAAGCAAAAAGGTTATTGGGTGTCATTGTTAAGTCGTCAAATGCAAATAATTGATGGCTTTGATGAGTGCATTACGTGGCAGGACATCACGATGGCAAAAGTGGCACAGTTCGATGTGGTTATTAACTTATGTGGATTTGGTATTGGTGAAAAACGTTGGTCAAGCGCGGTTAAAGAGAAAATTGTTAATAGTCGTATTGAACCAACAGAACGTCTGATTAAACTGATTGGTGACTATGATGTATGGTTGATTAATGCCAGTGCCATTGGTTTTTATCCTTTCTCTATGAAAGAACAAGATGAAACATATAATGTGCAAAGAACAAAAGAAAATAGCGGTTTTTGTCAATATATTGTCAATCAATGGGAAGCAGTTGTGCAGCGTGCGCGCTTGCGTCGCAAAACCATTGTGCGCTTTGGAGTAGTGCTTGGTAAGGGTGGTATGCTAAACAAGCTTTTGCCAACGGCTAAAAAGGGGTTAGGTGCAATGATTGGCAATGGTCAACAAATGATGTCATGGGTGCATATGGATGACCTGTGTCAAGCGCTTGTTTTTATAATTCAAAATAACGTAACAGATGGCGAATATAATATCACTTCAGGCAATGTTTGTAGCCAGAAAGTATTTATAAAAGCTTTAGCCAAAGTGCTTAACAAACCATGTTATTTGATTTTGCCGCAATGGTTGGTGAGATTAATGTTTGGGCAAATGGGTAAAGAGCTGTTATTATCATCGCATAATATTGCGTCGAAACGTTTGCAAGAAAAAGGGCTTGTATTTCAGTATTCGCATATTGAGACGGCGTTGGTAGATTTATTAAAATAAAGTTTAAGGTTGTGTTTTACGTCAATACGATTATCATGGCGATACCTGAAAGGTTTTAAGAAAATGCGCTTATGTTGCGAAAAATTATCAAGTCGTTGATTCCGTCACGCGGGGAAGTTTTTTTTGATCTATTTGTTGAGGCTGCACAAAATGTGCATTTCTCAGCATCGCTCTTAGTAGATATCGTTAATGAAGAAAATGCTTATAAAGCCACTGAGCTAATGGCCAAGTTGCGTCAGCAACGTCAAAATGCGGTAGATATTAATAAAAAAATTATTGTTGAGTTAAATGAGCAATTCATCACACCGATTGATCGTGGCGATATTTTTCATTTATCTGGCATTATGTTGAAACTGACTAAACGCATTATTAAGATCAACAAAAAAATGCAAATCTATGCGATTGATAGTAAGGTTGATGATTGTTTAATACGCAGTGCTGTGACGTTGCAGGAAATCACAAAATCATTGTGTGATTTATTGGTTGCCTTTAAAGACAAGGATGGTGACAAGTTAAAACTTGCCTCACAACGCGCAACAGAGCTTGATGAGAACGTGGTTGAGGATTTAGGTGATGCGATTGATCAGATTAAAAAGGCTGATTAT
Source organism: Cysteiniphilum sp. GTC20157 (assembly GCF_055396795.1). NCBI lineage: Bacteria > Pseudomonadati > Pseudomonadota > Gammaproteobacteria > Thiotrichales > Fastidiosibacteraceae > Cysteiniphilum > Cysteiniphilum sp. GTC20157. The sequence continues at coordinate 1,137,871 of NZ_AP044698.1, forward strand.
GACACATTGACAACGATTAAATTAAAGGAAGTATTCAAGGCAGTAGAGTCAGCGGTTGATACCAGTGCCACTTTATGTGATTCGGTGATGCGTATTTACGTCAAGGAAATCTAACGATGATAGTTCTTATTAGTATTATCATCATTGCACTTTTTTTTGAATTTATTAATGGCTTTCATGATGTTGCCAATGTTGTGGCAACACCGATTGCTTCAAAGTCATTATCGCCATATCAGGCGATTATTATTGCTGCAATCTTTAACTTTGTTGGTGCCTTTATTGGGACGGCAGTAGCAACAACGATCAGTAAAGGTTTGGTTGATGCCAATGTGATTACGCATTTAGTGTTAATAGCGGCGCTATTTGCTGCCATTGGCTGGAATCTGTTTACTTGGTATTTTGGTATTCCATCTAGCTCATCACACGCCCTTATTGGGTCGCTTGTTGGTGCCGCCATAGCTGCCAGTAATGTGCATACCATTCATTATGGGATTTTGGTTGGTAAAATCATTGTGCCGATGGTGCTATCACCAATATTAGCATTCTTCTTGGCACTTATCTTGGTTGTGATTGTATTTAGAATTCTAAGTAAGCGTAAAACACCACGCAAATCAAATGCACGTATTCGTGAGATGCAAGTGATCTCTAGTAGCCTATTAGCATTAAGCCATGGTTCAAACGATGCACAGAAAACCATGTCGATTATCACTCTGGCATTGTTTAGTTTTGGTATGGTTTCAACCGTTTCGCATATTCCTGTATGGGTGATTTGTTTGTGTGCATTAACCATGGCTCTTGGCACTTTATCTGGCGGTATGCGTATTATTAAGACATTGACAACACGCGTTGCTAAGATTGGTCCAGCTAATGGTTTTGCCGCTGAGATGAGCTCTGGTCTATTGATTCTTGGGGCTTCACATTTAGGATTACCAGTTAGTACCACGCAAGCCGCTTCAGGCTCAATTATGGGGGCGGGCTATCCTGAAAGTGGTGGAGTGAATTGGCGTGTGGTGCGGACGATGGCGACGGCTTGGCTATTAACCTTACCATGCTGCATTGTCATGAGCTTTATTGCTTATAAATTACTCTTTGTGCTTTTTGGAGACTTGGGGATATCCGTTAATATTTAGTCATATCGAGGTTTAACTATGTTGTTAAAATCAGAAAAGAAATCGACGTTAAGTATTGCTAGTATTTATGCTTTTAGAATGCTGGGTCTTTTTATTATTTTGCCTATATTTAGTCTTTATGCTGATAAAATCATTGATGCGACACCGACATTAATTGGTGTGGCATTGGGTATTTATGGCTTAACGCAAGCGTTATTACAGATCGTTTTGGGTGTGTTATCCGATAAGTATGGGCGAAAGCCAGTTATATTGTTTGGTCTTGTGATATTTATTATTGGTAGCATTGTTGCTGCGATGTCGCATACGATCTATGGTATTATCATTGGTCGCGCTTTGCAAGGAGCCGGTGCGATAGGTAGTACCCTTACAGCGTTAGTTGCTGATACGACCAAGGAAGAGAATCGTATGAAAGCGATGTCAGTCATTGGCATGACGATTGGTTTATCATTTATTGGGGCGATGGTGTTAGGTCCCATTTTAAATACATGGATTGGTTTATCAGGTATTTTTTGGCTGACAGCTATTTTGGGTGCTATTGGTATTGTTATTCTAGTTTATGGTGTGCCTACACCGACTAAAGTTATTTTTCATAAAGGATCTGAAACGACACCTAGTCAAATCAAGAGTGTATTGAAAAAGCCTGAATTATTGCGTTTAAACTATGGTATCTTTAGCTTGCATGCGATGCTAACGGCATTGTTTCTCGCTATTCCGGTTATTTTAATTGACTATATTGGCGTGAGTGTTGATAAACAGTGGATTATTTATTTACCCGTGCTATTTATTTCATTCTTGCTTATGGTGCCATTTATCATTATTGCTGAGACTAAAAATTTGATGAAGCCCGTTTTTGTTGGCGCAATCATCATTCTTACGGCGATGCAGTTTTTATTATATGAGTTCGATCATCATGTCATTGTGATGAGTCTTTTATTGGTATTATATTTTGCAAGCTTTACCTTACTTGAAGCGGCTTTGCCATCGCTTATTTCAAAAATGGCACCAATTAGCAGCAAAGGTACCGCAATGGGGGTTTACTCTAGTGCGCAGTTCTTTGGGATCTTTTTTGGTGGTGTAGTAGGTGGCTTAATAATGCATCACTTTGGTATACAAGGTATTTTTATTTTTAATGGTCTGTTAGGTGTGTTGTGGATTGTCATTGCAGCAACGATGCAAAAGCCAAAACAATTAAGCTCTAAACTATATAGTATCAATAAAACTCAGTCTATTGATGCTAAGGCATTGCAACAAAGCATTGTTAATTTACCAGGCGTTGAAGAGGCAATGGTCTGTTTAGAAGAGGGTGCAGCCTATCTTAAGGTTGACAAAAAAATATTTGATGAAGCAGCGTTAAAACCTAAAATTTGTTAATGACTGAAATTTAGACGTTGTTATCGCCTAAAACTTACAAGAGCTTAGATGCTTTCTGAGCTCTTGAGTAATTATCCGACACAGTCTAAAAAGGGGAACGATATTGATCAATTGATACAATTTCTCAATACCTATTTTTAAACTGTGTCGATCTGCCCCTCGCCCCAAGCAGAGTCGTATATTGGAATATTCAAAGATTGTAGTTGATACCAGTTGATAAAAATATCCCTAAAAAGTAGGGATCTTTTTGCATGGACTACTCCCTTCCAGCTTAAGTAATTGGCGCTTGCAGGCAATACCGCCAGCATATCCACCAATTTGACCACCTGATTTAATAACTCTATGACAAGGTATGATAATAACAATAGGATTTTTAGCGTTAACTGAGCCTATTGCGCGAGCTGCCTTTGGACTGCTGGCATTGTTGGCTAAATCTTGATAACTTACTGTTTCTCCAAAAGGAATGTTCTGCAACATTTGCCATATATTTTTTTGAAATGGCGTTCCTATCAGTTGCAATGGTAAATCGGTAATATTTTTGCGAGGCATAATATGTATTAAAATGACTATAGATACTTTAAATGCTTTAACCATAACGGTAAACTTAGGAACTTTCTTTAGTATCCATTTTTGCTTTGCAGCCGATCTCCCATAAAATATTTATATATTATCCCCTATGACACGATATCCCCTCATGTAAACCGCGTAGTATTATGTTTCCTTGTAGTTATAAAAACAAGATCATTGAGTTTTGCTGCTCTAATACACCAATTCAATCGTGGTGTTATTCTCAAATAGATGCATTATCTCAGCATTAAAATCGCCGCTTGGATTAAAAACTTTGAAGATAATCGCCTCATCATCCATAAATGTCAAACAGCCTTCATGATATTGATTGTCATTGTCATAAGTCACCTGAGTTAGTCGTGACCAATCCACATGGAAATGATGGGGGCTATTTTGTACATAAAGGGTATCTTCTGTTATGCTTGTTTTTAATACAATACCACCGACTAAATCCACCGAAATCGCATCGGTTTTAAAGGACACAATTAATTCCGACGCTTGACGTAGTTTTTGAAACACCATACGTTGTGTTTTATTAGCTTTCTTTTTCATAAATTTACCTCGTAAACAAAATGATGGCAAACGTGCCTAACGCCCCACCCAAAAATAAACAAGTACCATAGATGGAACTGGCACTGCCTTTATAATCGGTAATGCTGTTCATTGCTTTACTAACAAAAATCGGTAGTAATAAGCCCATACTATTGATATATAAGACAAATGCGAGACAAAAGAGAAAAACTTTTGTTACATGCAGATAGACATTCGCTAATAACAAAGCGGTCATTAGCAATAAAAACAAGCCTAATCGAAACAAATAATGATCCACCTTGTTTGCAAAAACAATATTGACGATTTTACCTAGCTGCCCCAATAAGACTATAAGTAAAACCGTTAATCCATATTTTTTAAAAGTAAAATGATTCAACTTTTCAAAGTATATGGGGCCAATCGCGGTCATCGCCATCGCTCCCATAAAAACAACCGCTGCTCCCATCGCATTTTTCAGCAATACCGATGAATGCTTAAAATGATAGTAAAGCCCATGAACAATGTTGATTGACTGACGATCATAATGGGTTTCCTGCACCATTGTTTGTGTTACTAAAAAACAGATGATTTGCGTGAAAAGCAAGCTGTAGAAAATCGCTTGCCAATGCGTTGCTTCCATAATCAACGCACCTGAAAGTGGCGCAATTGCCGGCAATACGCCGAACATTAAGGCAAAGATAGAAAATATTTTCTTCAATTCATCTTGTGGATACGATTCTGAAATGATCACCCGACTTAATCCCATCAATCCACCCGAGCCAATACCTTGCAGTAATCTTCCTAGTAAAAATAAAGTAAAATGGTTAAAGCAGATGCACAGTGCATTGCCCATGAAAAATATTATATGAGACATCATCAATGCTTTTTTGCGACCAATGCCATCCGAAATGCAACCGGTCAATATATTGGCGATCACCATGCCAATAAAATATAAGGTGATGGTAAATTGAATATAAGTAATCGTCACGCCATACAGTTTGCCCATGACTGGTATGGCCGGTAAATACATGTCAGAGGCCATGAACGCTAACATCATATTGAACAACATGATCACTAGCAACATATCACATTTCCAATTGTTCAAGCATATCACTTAGCCTCAAGGTGATTTCCTCGTCCTGTAAGTTTTTTTGATTCTCAATCAAGGTGAAATCCTGTGCGCCGGTAATAATATGAGTTTGAATGTTGGTGCCATAAAGCGTGCGAATAATACTTCTAATATGCACACATGCAGTTGCCCCAGCTCTAACATTCCCACATTGGATAATGACACCCACTTTTTTGCCGCGAAGCTGATCGTAAGCCAATAAATCTAAAGCGTTCTTCAATACCCCCGATATGCTGCCATGGTATAAAGGACTAACCAATATTAATGAGTGAGCATGCTTGATCATATCTAGCCAAACCTGTACATTATTATCAGGGAATTGTTCTGGTGCTTTGTGATATTGCGGTAATTCAAATGGTAAATTAAGCTGCCTAAAATCTGCAACGGCTACCGGATTATTCTTCATAACTTTAATCGCATTAATGATCGCTTCACAATAAGATGATTCACCCAAGGAACCATTAACAAGTAATAAATTTTTCATTGTATATTCCTCAACAATGCCAATGCCATATTAATTTTACTCAGACCTGCTGCAAGTATGTCCGTTTGCACGCCTAAATTTATCCTTAAAAACGCTTTATCTTGATAACTTAAGTCTATTACTACAACACTATACTTAGCTAAAAGCAAATCTTTTATCAGGCAACTTTCAATCCCAAATTGACTCACATCCAGTAATAAATAATAAGACGTTTCTGTCAAGGGCAAATGATAAATGCCATGCTGTACGCAAAATGAATGACATAAGTCCCTATTTTTTTTCAGTAGCTGCATGATGCTTTCAAATTGAACGCTAAAATTGATGTTCTCCAATTCTAGAAGCGATGACGTCGGCACCCCTAACGATAATGCATGTAAACGCCTTTTCAATGCGGTAATATTATCGCTAGAAGAAATCACCCAACCCAACCTAATACCAGCTAATCCAAAGAGCTTAGAAGCACTGCCGATAGTATATAAATTATGCTTCGCAATACTATTTTCAGATAATAATGATGCCGTATACGTCTCCGGCGTAATATAAACATCATCACTGATCACAGTAATATCTTCACTCCATTGACCAATGTTAGCCTCTTTCACTAAAAAGCCAGTAGGATTATTAGGATAATTCCAAATGAAGACACTCTCTGGATGACACTCAACATCATATGGATTTTGATAGTCGTAGTCATTCAGCTTAAACACTAACTCTCGCAGCAAGCAGAGATACCCACCATAACAAAAATCGGGAAGATAGATGTTTTTATGCTGTAAATCCAATAAAATAAGCAACAATGCGTAGGTTGCCCCCGGCACGAATAAGAAATTCTCAGGCTTGATTTCGACATGATATTGTTCAGACAACCATTCTAATAACCTTAAGTTGATAGTATTGTTTGGATAATTTGAAAGCGTCATATCGATATTATTGCTATGTATAGCGCCTAAACCTAAATTAATTAGCATAGATCGCCCCTTCCTTTAACACTCTAATCCCCGAATGATCAATCGGTACATCAATATAATCATTATTTATGGCGCTTAGTTCATCAAAGGTCGCTTTGAATTTTGGTACACAAACATCATGAAAAAGATGTAAACAAGACTTGTGACGATTGTTCACTTTTGCCCGTTGATACAAATCAACATACAGATGCTTGCCTTTATCCTTATCTTCGACATCATAAAAGATTAAATCGGCCTCTATTGGAGAGACTAGGTAGTCACCAGCATCCATCGTTTTGAAAGTCTTGCTAATGGACGGGTACACGGTGAAATTATATTTGTTCCTATCGATATTCTCTGCGTCAATATCAACACAAGTAATGTCAATATTGCTAGTATCATGTATGAGATAAGAAGCCGCAATGCCTTCATATGATCCTAATACCAGTATTTTTCTAGCATTTGTTAATGCCGCTAAACTAAAGAGTAATCTCCCCATTAATTGAGTAATGGTTGTTGATGAAATCGTATATGTTTTTTTTATATGCCTCTCGATGACTTCTAATTGTTCATAATCAAGGTGTTTTATGGGGTGAGAGAGTATCTTACAAGCTAGCTCATTAATTGTCTGTAAATAACTATACATTAGCGTTACCAACCTGAAAAAGTGTTTGTATTTGCCCATAAAGACTAAGATAAGATGATTTAACATCAGGATTGTTGGCATTCCTAAAGTTGTTAAATTGACACGGGCTATCAATCAAATTAAATCCGAGTAAATGGGCACTGGTTTCAGCTTGCTTGGCGGCATTTTCAGTCGCAGTGGTATCTGAGCCCACCACGACAATACTGGTGTCTTTTTGTTGATAATATTCATTGGTTTGGGTTGTATCATTATAATTAACACCTCCCAATAAATCGAGAAAATTTTTGCTTGCTCCCGATAACCCACCCCAATAACCGGTTAAGAACAGCATAAGCTTTTTGGCGTGATCAATCTCGTATTGTAACTGAGGTAAATAATCGTTCAATGCTTTACCCTCAAATAAGGGTATAGGAAGCATAGAGAGATCAATAGCTTTTACCGACATAAATTTTTCCAATAAGGTCTGACTATGTGTCATTAATTCTCGAGACAATGATTTTGTTTTCTTCATACTGGTACTAATTAATAAAATATCAAAAGGCATGGTGGTAGTAATCCTTAAAATCGTTTAATAGAGAAAATGCGTATTCGCCCGTTAGCAATGACAACATTTTATCATTATTAATTAAGGGCCAATCGACACTCGGTTTATCTTTAGTCTTTAGTTTGATGGAAGGATTGTTAAGCAAACTAGCAAAAAAATGGCGCAATGGCTTACAACCCATGCGATTAAATAAACTCATATTGATAATCTCATGGCTAACTTGCTCATTTAATGATAAATCACAGAGCAACTTCGCTAGCGTTTTATTGTACATTACATCTTCTAACCCATAATAATCGATTTCAAAATAGTGCCCATTTAGCAGTGAATGGAATAATTGATCGATCATTTTCGTTCCATAGCTGCCCCCTTCGGGGTTTGATTGCCCAAATATGCCCGTTGGTCTTAAAATTAAATAGTCTTTCTTCCATTCATTAACGAGATACTGTTCACATTTATATTTAATTTCTCCATAGGGAGTGGTTGGGTTGACTGGGGTGAGTTCATTACATTCAGTAAATCCATTTTCCGTTGCGTACATACCATAAACAGAAAAACTACTCATATAAATTAAACGCTCGATAGTCGTCTTGCTAATATTCTTAATGAATTGTGTTGGTTCATCGTATAAATGGCGTTGCCCTAACGATCGATCACGATCGACCGTTTCGGCATTAATGCCTGTCGTTAAGATGACCATTTTCGGTTGGGTATTTTTAATGACGGTGTTAACGGCTTCACGATTAGTAATATCGAGTTTTATTAAATTGATGGAGCGTTTACCTCGAAAATAGTGAAGTAAATTCGACGGTGGCGATTTATCGAGCACGGTCACTTGATGATCCTTGGCTAATGTATTTACTATTTGAGAGCCAATTTGACCACATCCCACAACTAAGATATTCATTTTCCTAAATACTCATTCAAATTAACGGCTGGGATGTCTTCTAAATCAATTTCAGGAATATAAGCCGGTAATTTCGGCGAGATACTGTTGAAATCTATAGTTAGATGTGGTGCTTGTAGTTTCGTTTCGTAATATTGAATACCATTAGTAGCACATTGACTCACACAAATAGCCAACCCTTTTTTAAGATAAATTCTTGCTTGCTCAGTTTTTTTCAACCCCAGATAGGCAATGGCAATCACTCTGCATAACTTTTCTTCTAAAAATGGTTGCGCTAAATCGTTTAGTGCCGCTAAGCTCATCTTCAAAAACGTTAATGCTTGACTATAGTGCTGCATTTTAAGTTGTAAAACACCTAAACGATAATTAATATGACAACTTCTTAAGTCATATTTGTTTAAATCGGCAATGCCTTGGTAGTAAGTAGATAATAAATTAAACGAATCACTATATTGCTTCCTCATTTCCATGAGAAAACTGGCATTGGAAATCAAATTCGACTTTAAATAAATAGCATTGTTATTATAATTATTGGACAAACTAGAAAGTGAATGGCACAGGGTGTTATAGATCTCATAAAACAACACTTCATCGTCATTTTCTTTTAATTTAAGCGCTTTATACAAACAAAGACCGTTATTTAGCCAAGCTTGTTCCAAATGATAATGATGGCTATCGGTCTCATTGTTGATTTCAAAAGACCTTAAGCCATTTAAGCCTGCATCATAGGCAGCGACTGCGGCTAAAGATTGTCTTTTTCGCTTTTGCAAAATCAGCCCCTTTGCATAATAAAGTGAAGCTTTGAAGATCGGGTCATCACAATAGGCGAGCGCATCTTGTAAAATCACAAGTGATTCATCATATAGCCCCATATTGACATAGGCCAAAGCCAATAACTTTAACGCTTTATAATCTTTCTTATTCTGACTTAAAATACTATCTAAAATTAATATACAATAATCATAATTTTGTATAACGAGTTCAGCAGATGCATTAACGATAGATAACGATTTTTTGTTAAGCTTAGGTAATGTAACCGCTTGGTTATTATTAAAATCGACAGACGGTTTTATATAATCAAGTATCCTGGAGAATAATAGTCGTCTCGATTTATTAAAAAGTTGTTGTTCATCATTTTTAAATGGATCGTGTGTGAAGATCCATTGCCATGCCTTTGATCCTCCCCCCAAAACGATAACACGCGTAAAAACTTTGATTGATGGTCTATCTATTCGGCAAAACGAGTAAAGGTGAATATCATGCTGTTCTACATTTTCAATAAGTAACAAAATTAACCGAGCGGTACTATCAATAATATCAGCCGTAAAAACACTCTCACGACTGATCCGCCGAATCACAGCGAAAGCCACCGAAGAACTGTTGATAGCAGTATGGCCCAGAGCATGGTCACTGGATTCTGCATTAACGATTTTATTAATCTTAGCAATTTGCGTAGTAATATCAGCTTTAAATGCACTATTTTTGGTTTCTTGACCTAATGCCTTTAGAAATACAATAACGGCATAAAATGAAGATTGCTCATCACTAAAATTAAAACGCCATGCCTGAGGTTGAGCTTCAGTTTTACCGAAGCTCCAGTTGATAATCGGCATCAAAGCTTACCACGTTGCCGCTTGAGCAGCTAACTGGGCTTGCTCTTCCGTCATGGCACTTTTCAGTTCATTGATCATATCTAACATACTATTCAAATTATTTTCTTGATCATTCATTACTCTATTCCTTCTTTAAATATTAAACTGATTAAACATCGTTAATAAACACTTATTATCGACATCTAATGCTTGGTGACAATCGCTACACATAAAGATCTGCATGACAACAGCCAATATTCTGTGGTTAGTTGTCGTGTGATCGTTATGGATAACATTTACTTTATAGACGGTTTCTAAATCATAAATTGGTTTGAGATCGGGTATGCTGAACTCAGCTCTTTTATTCTTTAGATTAACCATTCTATAAAGCAAATTCTTTTTAATCGGTACTGCTTGCTCGTAAGCCGCTAAATGTAGAAACTCAGATATTTGATCGTGGTTGTCTCTGGCAAGTTGCATCTCATTCAATCCACCATAAATACCAGACATCCTAGCATTGAGTTCAATTAATTCAATGATGGCTCCTTTCATCTTAACTTCTATATGAGCCAGACCGGTACTAAATCCAGATTGTTCCAATATCCATATCGCAAACTCGGCAAGTTTTTTGGCATCACTCGATTTTTTACCGATGTTTTCAGAATAAAGATAGACGGGTTTATGATTGATGATGTTTTTTTCATAGCGACCAATGGAAACCACTTTATGGCGATTATTAAAAGAAACCGTATCGATATAGTATTCTTCACCATCAATATATGCTTGCAATAAAAAAGTTTGCTCTGGACATTGCTCAATACAGGTCAGTAACGCTTGTTCACTGGGTTTGATTAAAACGTTTTTGCCAGAAGATGAATTTTTAGTCGGCTTTAATACCACTGAACCATGGTGTTGCGCATAAAAATCCTGTAAAACTTTTTTATTAACTGTTGCAGCTTTAAATGTGATCGCCGCAAGACCTGCACCAAATAGTGATAGTTTGTGATTGAGTGCGTGCTTATCATAGCGAAGCGGGCTAGTACTTTCGCTGTTAGCGCTCAAGGGAAATAACTGATTAAATACCTTATCTGCATGGGTTACTGTCGCTTCACCATCATGTCCATAAATCCCACCAATAAAGTCAAATTCATGTTTGAGTGCATTAATTGTAGCAACATCGGCATCAACATCCTGCTTGGAATGGAGCACCAGAATCGGTAATTTTTCATATTGATAGAATGGAACGCTATAAGTGCTAATAGTCAATACCACAACATTAATATTAAAAGCCTTAAATCTATCAATAGTATAATGTGGACATGTCACCAAATCAGCGATAATGATGGCACGCCGTTTTTTCTTCAATTCCATAATATGGGTTCCTTTACAGTAAAACTCAGTGAGTCATGTAAACCGCATAGTATTAAGTTTCTATTGAAGATTAACGCAAACTCCTCAGTATTACCTGATAGGTCGCTGAAAGTGCAAAACTCTACATCTCCATAGCATGTTGGAATGGTCACCTCTGTTTTATAATGTTTTATACCACTTTCCATATACTCTCCATTACCCCTCATAGATGACACCTAAAGCGCTAAAGCATTGTAACTTGTATCAAAATGTAACAATATCCCTAAAAAGTAGGGAACTTTCAAAAAAGGAAAAACTTCAAACAGAAAATGAGCAAATAAACATTAGCGGTGAAACTTATTCATGAGCGCTTGTGATCGCTCAAATTGATATTTAACTCGGTGCTTGAAACAATCCTCAATCATCGTTGTTGTACAGTGGTAATTTAATCTGAATCTGATTTGCTTGATATAGGTTTTAACCGTTTCAATACCAATATTCATGTGATAGGCAATCATTTTCATTTTATAGCCCGACAAAGTCAGATAAAGCACATCCAACTGTTTTACCGATAATGCATCGACAACATCGTGATAAAACTTTTGTGCCTCAACAGTTAAGCTAATAGCAGAGCCATTTGTTAGGTATTGCGATTTTTTATGCAAATCTGGACGCAGAAAATCGCTGTCTGCAACGACTTCGATATCCTGATCAAAGGTGAAAAGTCCTTCCTTGTTTTTTTGCAACTCGAGTTCCAGATTTTTGCGCTCAGTAATATCAATAGATAGCCCAACAATCCCAATGACATTATTATCATGGTCAAAATAGGGTGCTTTCTGAGCAAGGTAGTGTCTTGTCAAACCTTTTTCTACTGTTGTTTCTTCTAGTACTAAAGTCCTTCTAGTAGTAATAACACTTTGATCATTTTCTTTTAGTTGCTCCGCTTTTTCCGGCCATATATCAAGGTCATTTTTTCCTACGATCTCATGAGGGTTTATACCGCTAGCTAGATTGAATTCATTAGTTTTTAAATAATTTCCTTTTTTATCTTTCCAATACAACACACCTGGAATCATATCTAAGATCAAGGCTTGTTCTTGTTGATTTGAGCTGAAAGAGCTATCAAGACATCCAAAGTTAACAAATTTGCCCATAGTTTTTCCTTAACCTATTCACACACGATATATATTACCGTATTCACTTCTATAAATCATATGTATAAGTTAGCGTTATACTTAAAAAATAGTAATCAATAAAAATTAGTGGCTATGACTATATTCGAGCCCACTTTGATTGTGTAAGCGCTGGCTGAGCGTAAGTCGAAGCCTCTATGGAGTGTGATTTTCCTCAAGCTTTCCCACACTTCGACTGTTGCTCAGTGCACCGCTTCGACTGATGCTCAGTGCATCGCTTCGACTTACGCTCAGGGTACGATGAACACTTGTGGGTGAATATTTAGTCTTAGCCAAATTAGTCGTGTTTTAATTACCCCTCATTCACGCAACATAATAAGTGGTACAACTTATTCTTTCATTACATTGGAATATAAACATTAGCGGTGAAACTTATTCATGAGCGCTTGTGATCGCTCAAATTGATATTTAACTCGGTGCTTGAAACAATCCTCAATCATCGTTGTTGTACAGTGGTAATTTAATCTAAATCTGATTTGCTTGATATAGGTTTTAACCGTTTCAATACCAACGTTCATGTGATAAGCAATCATTTTCATTTTATAGCCCGACAAAGTCAGATAAAGCACATCCAACTGTTTTACCGATAATGCATCGACAACATCGCGATAAAACTTTTGTGCCTCAACAGTTAAGTTAATAGCAGAGCCATTTTTTAGGTATTGCGATTTTTTATGCAAATCTGGACGCAGAAAATCGCTGTCTGCAACGACTTCGATATCCTGATCAAAAGTAAAAAGTCCTTCCTTGTTTTTTTGCAACTCGAGTTCCAGCTTTTTGCGCTCGGTAATGTCAACAGACACACCAACAATACCAATTACCTCCCTATTTTTATTAAAGAGGGGACTTTTTCTTGATAAAAAATGCAACTTTTTGTCACTTTCGTATTCGTCATATAAGCTTGTTTGTTTAGATATTTTAATTTGAGAATCGTGATCGATGACAATTTCTGCAATATGTTTAGGAAAAAGTTGACTATCTGTAGCTCCTAAAATTTCATGAATACTCTGCTTATCATGAAACTGAGCAACTGCTTGATTGCAGGCTAAATAGTCACCATCCAGTCCCTTCCAATAAATATGAGCATCAAGACAATCAATAACTTGCTGTAATTCATAAGCTATATTTCCACCATCAAGCAACTGTTGTTCAAATGGAGCCATTGTCTGTTGAGTCTCTTTGAATGTTTGTTGTAAATATTGGTTATTATTTGCTAGCTTCATCCATAACCCCTCTAGCTTAATTAAATTTAATCGCTGACCTCGTTAATGATTGCTGTGAGCTTTGGTGCTTTGTCCTCATAGTACACTTTTTTAAAGGGTAAGGTAAATGACAACTGCTGCTGATCAAGTATAGCATCATTTAATTCTTCTCCATCACATAGTAGCTCGATGTAAGAATTTGCTAATGCTAGCTCATAAGCCAAACTATGCTTACTGCCTGGGATATGATTAAGTGAGTGATTAATCAAATGCTCGGCACGAATCGTATCCCCCTCAATCTCTAAAAAAGGCGTTCCACCACCAAAAGAAAAAGTGACATACAAGGTATCGCTTTTAAAGCTCGCTTTGGCAGTAACGGTTAAATTGATATCATGATTATTTTTTGCACTTACGGAGTTTGTGAAGTTAGATAGAAAGGTGCGAACAATATGACGCAGCTTAGCATAATCAATTAATAGTTTTTGACGTGCTAATGGTGCAATCTGATACACAACTTTGGTTTTTAAATCACTGCTGATAAAAGTGTTGGCAAGGCTAACTTCATTCTCAATTATTTCTTCCAAAGTTGACTCAACGGTTACGATTTTCTGACGTTCATCTTGCTGCAAAATGGCGGTATTAATCTTCTGATATAGCGTATAAATTTCTGATAAGCTTTCATTTACTTGATAAAACTCATCGTTTAGATCACTACGCACAGTTTGAGGAATATCTAACTGCATTAATCGCGCTTCAATGTTCTCTATCGACTCGGAAATTAGCTTAAGTGCACTAATATAATCATAGCCATATGACTTAATATAGTGCTTTTGAAAAGCAAGTCGCTTCTCAAGCTGGTTTTTTTTATCTCGTAGCTCGAGTTCAAGTTTTTTACGCTCGGTAATATTGATAGAAACACCAATGGTACCTAATATTTTTTGATTTAAAAGAAGTGGGCTTTTCGTGGAGATAAAGTGCAATTTTTCATTCTTTGCCGTTATAGTGTCTTCATCAATAGACAACGGAATACCAGTTTCTATTACCTCTTGATCATTTTTGCGATGCAAATTTGCCATATCTTCTGTTGTTAAATCAAAGTCGTTATGTCCTATAATTTCATCCATTGATTTCTTGCCATACAGTGCGAGCATTTGTGCATTGCATCCCATATATATTCCATTTAGATTTTTCCAGTATATAGGGGAGTTTAAAGAATCAAGAACTTCTTGAAACATTATGATCTGTTCTTCAAGCTGTTTCACCCTGTTTTCACTTTGCTCCAACTGATTGTTTAGCTGTTCATACTTTAGATGATTCACGTTATCCATTGATAGCTATCCTTATGTTTTTAAATATTATACGTAACCAAAAATCTATTATGAAGCTTTTGTTTAGGGTGTTTTTTGCAAAATTATCCAACATAATGAGCAACAGTTCTGTATTTCCTTTGATAGTATTGGGGGGCTTTGACAGTATCAGATGTCCCGTTTTGATGAGTATACATTTGTTGTAGTGCGCTACTGTCTAGCTTGCCATTTATAGTTAGTGGAAACTTGTCTAAGTGAATAAATTTTTGAGGTAACATATAAGGCGGTAACTTATTTGATAGAGCTTTTCTTAAAAATCGATGGCAAAGAGGGGTAAGGCTAACATAATATGCAATTAAGACATCTTTGTATTCATTCTTATAATTTTTAGATTGAACCATAACTGCACTTTGTTGAATATCTTTAACTTTGATGAGTCTGGATGCAATTTCATCAAGCTCAATGCGATATCCTCGAATTTTTACCTGAGCATCATTACGCCCAATATATTCTAAGTTGCCATCAGGTAACCATCGAACTAAATCTCCCGTTTTATATAAACGTGTATAACCTTTTTCGATATCACTTTGACTGGCAAATGGGTTAAGAATAAATGATTTATCGGTTAGCTTAGACTGTCTCAAGTACCCCCGCGCGACACCTAAACCACCGATATAAAGCTCTCCGACTACTCCTGTAGGAACTATATTTTTCCTAGAATCTAATACATAAACTCTCCTATTGGAAAGAGGTTTGCCTATTGGCACATTTTCAATAAAATCTTCTTTGCATGGGAACACTGTTGTAAAAGTAGTTGATTCTGTTGGACCGTAGCCATTGAGAACTACTTTTGGGGTATAACTACTATTGATTAATTGCGAAATTAAATTTGCATTTAATGCCTCTCCTCCAATAACCAAAGCATTCAGTTTTTGAAACATATCGGGCTTGTTAATATATAAATAATCAAATAAAGTTTTAGTTAACCACAGTGTTTTAATATCATGAGCATTTAAAGCTTGCTCTAATCTATATGGGCTTGAAATTAATATTCTTTGGTAATTAGGAATAAATAATTTGCCTCCACTTAACAAACTAGTATAAATTTCAAAGGTAGAAGCATCAAATGCTGAATTTGATAAAAACAAAGTATTTTGAGGCTCTTTTATGCTAATGAGGTCTTGATTAAATAGTAATGAATGGATACCCATATGCTCAATCATTACGCCTTTAGGATTTCCTGTTGTCCCTGATGTATACATCACATAAGCCAGTGAATCTGAGCGACTGTAATAGGTGTTTAGGTCTAAACGAGAGTCCTCAAAGTAAGTCTGCTGATCTAGCGATAATAGAGTAGGCATTAAGCTTAAACCTTTAATAAGTTGAATTAATTGACTCTTAATGTCTGATTGTGTAAGTATCATTGAGAATTTTGTGTTTTGTAAAATATAATGAACACGATCCTTTGGATAAGACGGATCAATCGGTACATATGCGCCTCCTGCTTTTAAGATACCTAATATTGCAACAATCATATCAATGCTTTTTTCCATATAGATTGCAATAAGCGTATCTGGCATAAGTGACTTATTTTTCTTTTGACAATATTTCTTTCTAATATATCGAGCCAGTTGATTAGATTGCTCATTTAATTGTTGATAGGTTAACTGCTGGTCATGATGCACCACAGCAATATTATCTGGTGTCTTTTTTGCTTGCTGTTGAAATAACTCATGTATTGTTATGTCTGTTGGATAAGGCTTATCAGTGTTGTTCCAGTCATACAGCATTTTGTGTCGCTCATTTTGAGATATCAATGCATAATCACTTAGATTGCTGTTTGCTTTAGATACGACAGAATCAATTAATCGCTCAAAATATTCGACAAAATACGCAGGGATATAGTCACTATCACAATAGATATAATAAGCTTGCGCATCGAGATCATAGATAAAGGTCAATATATTTGATGTGAGCTCAATGCTTTCCGTATGAACATCCCATGTTTTTTTATCAATCATCGATACATTAGGGTAGAAATCCATTGCGATCTTTTGAGTCGTTCTCTGATGAGCACAATCCTGTTGATATTGCTTGGCAATGTTGCTTAGCAGCTCAATAAAGGTCAGTGAAGATGACAATTTTACTTTAAGTGGATAAAAGTTGGTGACTTTTTGGTTGGTCTTAGGATAGGAGATGATATTTTCTTTTAAAGAAAAGCATCTTTGCATAAATGTGGCAACGATGCCACTAAAAAAGATAAATGGCTTTATGTTGTTTGACCTTAAATAATCAGAGTATTTAACTGTATTAATTGAAACTAAATGCATTTCCTTTTTTTTTTTACTTCTTTATCTTCAATAGCATGACGATATTTGACAATATCATTTTGTGTGCAGTCTTTTAAATAATCAGACCAATAGGTATTGTTGATTGATACTTGTTTGTTTTTCATAACTAGTTCCCCTTTAGTTATTATGGATATTGAATAAAGTTAATGACTTATCACAAACCACTTGCCAATCGATTAATGTCAAGCCATTAGTAATAAGTAAAGCTTATAAATGAAATGGTCAGATAACCATGATGTTGTTATTACATTTAAATTATTTTGATTACATGTATTCTTGCAACAAATCGATTACCCCACGCATCAATACTTATAAGCAAAATATATAATACCATTGGTTACTAATAACTCAGTAATAAAAATGTCAATCTTGCTAAGAAATCTTTGGTTTCAGGTGGTAGAGACTATATAGGAATCTACAGAAGAGTACATTTTGACTAAAGTGGAATATAATTAAAATTTATATCAATATGCTATTGCATTAGCTTAGGAAAAGTGTATTATCTTCTTTGTGGAAGATTTGAGGCGTTTGGGTCATAATCCTTGCGTTTTATCTAGTTCCTTCTAGTTTTATGGGGGTTAACGCAGTCAAGATGGGGGCTTAACTATGACCCGCTATTATCGTAACGGGTTTTTAGTTATATGGCAAGAATAACTTGCTATTTTTTAGCGTTTAGTTATAATTTTTACTTATGAAGTAGGTCATTAGGATCGGAAATATGGGAAAGCTTGATCACGACTTAACCTATACCAATACTGACAACACAGAGTGTGAAAGACAGCTTAAGCTTGTTGGCTTTAATCTCAGAAGGTATATGTTGAGTAAAGGCGTCAATAGTGTGGAGCTACACAACAACTTAGGCATTTCTACCGGCACAGTAAGTAAGATTGTAAATGGAAAATGCATGCCTAACTTGTTGACAATCTATAGCATAACGCAGTATTTAGAAATTAAAATTGATGACTTGTTTAATGATCCTCATTCAACACCCATTAGGGATAGTCAGCATAGTAAGCTAGCTTAGTTAAGTATCTACTTCAACCAACAAAGCATACATTGTTTAAGCACTACAAATCATATGACCGTGCTTCGGTAACGCTATGTGTCAGATCGTGTGAGAAAATTACAAGAAAACAGGTAATACCTGAAAGAGTTTTTCAATCGTATAAACATGGTCAAGGTCAGTAATCGTCACAATGACGTGATCCCCTGATTCAATCACGTAGTGATCATGTGCGACTAATATAGTGTCATCGCGAACGATAGCGCCAATAATAATTGCTTTAGGTAAGTTCAGTTCACTGATCTTTTTACCGACAATGGGTGAGCTATCAGCAGTTCCATGCACCACAATTTCGCAAGCCTCCGCATGCCCTCCATATAGGGAGTAGATATTTAGCATATCGCCTTTGCGTAAATAAGTTTGAATCACACCAATGGTGATTCTCTGTGGTGAAATCGCGCGATCAATGGTATGTGTTTCATCAACTAAAGCCGCATAGCTTAGACTATTAACCAGAGCGATAGTGCTTTTAGCACCCATTTTTTTAGCTAACATCGCAGACATGATGTTGGCCTCGTCATCATTGGTCACCGCGCAAAAAAGGTCGGTATCATCAATGCTCTCAGCATTTAATAACTCTGCATCTGAGGCATCACCTGAAAGCACGGTGGTATTGTTTAATGTTTCAGCGGCTAAATGACAGTTTTCATAATTGCGTTCAACGATTTTAACTAAGTAATCATTCTCAAGTTTCTTGGCAAGCCCCATACCAATATTGCCACCACCTGCAATAAATAGTTTACGGAACGCGGTTTGTTGCGGTTGGAATTCGCGTAAAATGGCAGGGATATTAATGCGTTCAGCAATAAAAAACACTTCATCTGCTTTTTGTAAAACCGTATCAGCGGATATAAGCAGGTTTTGCTTCTTGCGATAGATGGCAACGACACGCGCATCAATATCAGGAAGCTCTTGTCGAAATTCACGAATACTCATGCCATGAAGTGGTGAGTCCTCGGCAATTTCACTCCCTGCTAGTTGCAAGCGACCATTGGCAAAATCAACAATCTGGAAGCTGCCAGGATGCTCAACTAAACGCACTAAGCGTTGAGTAACTAACTCGGATGGGTTAATAATAAGGTCAATCGGAATATTATCATTATTAAAAATTTGCGGATAGCGTGCGTAGTTTTTATTACGTAAACGTGCGATTTTCGTTGGGATTTTAAAGAGGCTATACGCAATCTGGCAAGCAACAATATTAACCTCATCGTTATTTGTTACCGCAATAATCATATCCGCATCATTTGCGCCTGCTTCTTCAAGAATGTTGGGGTGTGATGCCGAGCCACAGATCGTTTTGACATCAAAGTGATTTTGAATATGTCTTAGTCGTTCAGCTTTTTCATCAACGACACTAATGTTGTGATCTTTTTGTAAATTCTTAGCCAATGAACTGCCGACTTGTCCGGCACCTAAAATGATGATTTTCATAATTTTTCCTGCGTTTTATGACTTTTGTGACTCTTCCATAACACTTCATCATGCTGATCTAGCTGATTAAAAAAACGTGCCAACACAAATAAATAATCAGATAATCGATTTAAAAAACTTAAAATAAGTGGGTTATACGCTTTTGCCTGATCTTGAGTCAAGGCAACATAGTGGCGTTCGGCTTTACGTGCTATGGTGCGCGCCTGATGGCTTAAAGCTGCACACTTCGATCCACCGGGTAAAATAAACTCTTTTAACGGTGGTAAGGTTTCATTCCATTGGTCAATCTGGGCTTCAAGCACCACAATGGCATGATCTGTTAGCTGACTAAATTGAGGGAAAGATAGCTCGCCACCAATATTAAATAAATGATGTTGGATATTTTGTAATTGTCTATTGATCTCAAAATTGTTTGAAAAAGCGACAATGACACCAATAGCAGCATTTAATTCATCAATCTGCCCAATGGTTTCAATAATCGGCGCACATTTATCAATGCGAATATTGTCTGAAAGGGCAGTGGTGCCTTTGTCTCCGGTTTTGGTGTAAATTTTTGATAGCCTATAACCCATGAATAGTATCCTTAACGTTTATTAAACCCAATCACATAGACCTCACGTGAGCGAGCACGAGATGCATCTGGCTTACGAATAACGACTTTTTGAAAACGTTCTTGAACGGCTTTTAGAAAGGGGGCAAAGCCTTCACCTTGGAAAACTTTAGCTAAGAAATTGCCATGTGATTTTAGTGTATTATCGGCAAAATCAAGTGCCAATTCAACCAGATACATCGATCCGGCTTGATCAGTATTACGATTGCCACTCATATTTGGTGCCATATCAGAGATCACCCAATCAATAGACTCGCCTTTTGTTAATTGCATTAAAGCCTCATAAGGCTCGTCTTCAGTAAAATCTCCTTGAATAAAGGTTACATCAGGCAAAGGATCCATCTGCAAAATATCTAGGGCAAATACCTTGCCTTTAGAACCAACGAAATCCGTTAAAACCTGTGACCAACCACCAGGAGCAGCACCTAAGTCAACAACGGTCATGCCTGATTTGAAGAGTTTATCTTTTTGCTGTAATTCCATGAGTTTGTAAGCTGCGCGTGATCTTAGACCATCTTTTTTAGATTGGCTAACATAATGATCATTATGATGTTCATCAAGCCAGCGCTTGCTACTTTTGCTATGTTTGTTTTTTGACATTAACAAATAAAGGTGTCGTGCTAATTAATGTCAACAGTATATCACCTAGGAAAATATACAGTAGCTTACTTTTTTACTTTTTCATTTTTTGATGTAGAAAAGAAGTAATGATGATTTCGTCTTGATTTTTAATCCAATAAGAAATTAAAAAAGGAAAGTCATACACAATATATTCCCTTAACTCGGGAATCTCACCTACCATACGTGAGGCATGTTGATTTAATGAAATATACTTTAAAGCACTTTCAATACTGTCCATGAAGCGCATAGCCACAATTTCATCAGCATATTTTAAATACCAATCAACATAGTCTTCAAAGTCGTTAAGTGCCTCAAGTGACCAGTTTATTTTTTGCATTTACTAAATACTCGTGAAACATCGTGTTCTGTGGCAATCTGAGCATTTTTTGCTTGTTGCAAGCCGAGTCTCATTTTCTCAACTTGCCAGTTTCGTAGCTCTTGCTGTCTACCAAGTTCTGCCCAATATAGAATTTGTTGCGGTACTGTGCGATAACCTTTTTCTGCAAAACCTTTCGTTTCATTAACAAATTCTTCAGGAAGTCTGACTGATATAAATCCCATGGTAATACTCCAAAGTTTGTCTCATGTGGAAAGGTTAGAGCAAATTGTTGCAATTTGCAAATTTCTTTTAGAAGGCTATTTTAAATTTTGCTAAATAGTTGCTTTTTTAGGTAAGTTTATAATTGCGATAAAGGCTGAGCAACATCGAAAATCAACGCAAAGTAAATAATAAAGACACTCAGAAGTACCATGCCATTAAAAACACTGGTGCGTCGTGAGGTAAAGGTAACCAAAGCAATTAAAAAGGTTAGTACCATAATAACAATCGATGTACTATTCAATCCAAGAACTAATGGTTGACCAAGGACAAGGCTTATTACAAGTACCGACGGCACGGTAAGACAAATAGTAGCAACGGCGGAGCCCATGCATAGATTGATAGAGCGCTGTAGTTGGTTCTTGTATGCGGATTGAATGGCGCTCACACCCTCAGGGGTTAGCACTAAAAGCGCAATAATAAAACCACCTAGCTTACTAGGAAGACCTGCCTCTTGAATACTGAACTCAAGAAAGCTTGCGAGATTTTTGGATAGAGCAATCATCACGACAAGACCAAGTAGTAACATAATGACATGATAAAGTACTGAGCCCATTGGGTTGTGGTGTTCCTCATCAGCATCGTCTTCATGCCGATACTGAAAATAATCTTTATGTGTTACGGTTTGTTTAATCAAGAAAACAGCATAAAGGATCACACAAACAATAATGACGACAATGGATTGACTTAAGTTAAAAGTGCCGGCATCAGTCGCAACCGTATAATTAGGAAGTATTAAGCAAACGGTTAATAAAAGAATAAGCAAGGAGATATAGATGTTTGCACCTTCGGTATTATACATTTGCGTGTTATGTTTAATGCCGCCTGTTAATAGACTAAGTCCAGCAAAACCATTAACAGCAATCATAATCACAGCAAACATCGTATCTCTGGCAAGCGTTGGGTCACCTTTGCCAATAAGCATCATCGTAATAATAAGTGCCACTTCAATTGAGATAACAGAAAGTGTTAGAATCAAGGTGCCATAAGGCTCACCAAATTTTTCTGCTAACCAATCAGCATGTTTGACTACATTAAAGGCGCAAACAAGCATCACTGCAAAGATAACAAAGGTTATTGCTGCAGTTGCAAAATGACTAATGTTATATGGATCCAGACTTGAAAAAACCATATTCAATAGAATAAAGAGGGTAATCGGTAAAATAACGCCATATTCGGTTTTAATAAAACTTATTGTTTTGTGCATTTTACCTCCTGCTTATTCAGTTATTTAAAATTTTAAATCAGTTTCTTGTATGATTACGCTTTTGGTGAACTAAAATTGAAGCCTATTGCTTAACGCAAAACGCAATAAATAGCAAAAATGTTAGCAATAATTCATCGGTGGATACCTTACAATCTTTAGTTGCTCACTTGCAAGTACTTTTTAGGAAGAAGCCATTATAAAGGAGGTTTCGCTCATAATCTAAAGCTTGTTTTTAAAACTGATCAGCTAAAGCCTGTTGCCAGTATTTTGCATATTGAATTGGTAAGTTAGTATCATCTAGTAAGCTACCTTTTTTAAGGTATTGATAGACTTCATCTAGTGATTGCACGGTTTTTTGATCAATACGACGCATAACACGTGACGCTGAAAGCTCGCTTGGGTTTTTAAGTCCCATGGCACCAACTAGTTCAGTAAAACTTTTCACTGTTGCATCATGAAATCGGTAAACTCGTTGCTTCTTATCATCAATATCGAGTGCTTTGTACAATCGTGGGTTTTGCGTGGCAACGCCTGTTGGACAGGTATTACGATTGCATTGTTTGGATTGAATGCATCCCAAGGATAGCATCATGGCTCTGGCGCTATTGATCACATCAGCACCTAAGGCAATACGCTTGACCATGTCAAAGCCTGTAGCAGTTTTACCGCTGGCAATAATGCAGATATGCTCGCGAATGCCACAACCAACCAATGCATTATGGACAAACGCTAAAGCATCTTCAAGTGGTACACCAATATGATTGACGTATTCTTCAGGGGCGGCTCCTGTACCACCTTCAGCACCATCAATGGTAATAAAATCAGGGAAAATTTGTGTTTTCAACATGGCTTTGCAAATGGCGAAAAACTCGGTTTTGCGACCTATGCACAGTTTAAAACCAATGGGCTTGCCACCTGAGAGCTCTCGCAGCTTCTGCACAAATTGACATAGTTCAACAGGTGTTGAAAAAGCAGTATGAGCGGGAGGTGATAAAACATCCTCACCCATCGGTACATCACGAATCTTGGCAATCTCAGGGGTGAGTTTCTCCTTAGGTAAAACACCGCCATGCGCTGGTTTTGCTCCTTGTGATAGTTTAATCTCAATCATTTTAATATCATCATACTGTGCTTGAATAGCAAATTTTTCTGCGTCAAAGCGTCCATCTTTGGTTCTAAAACCAAAATACCCTGTCCCAATCTGCAGACATATATCACCCCCTTGGCGATGAAACTCTGTTAAGCCACCTTCACCTGTGTTATGACAGAACCCACCAAGCTTAGCACCTTTATTAAGTGCCATAATTGCATTTTTAGATAAAGCACCATAACTCATGGCCGAAATATTTAAGCGTGATGAGATATAAGGTTTTGTGCATTGATGATTGCCTATTTGAATTTTAGGGTTAACATCTTTTGGGTGAATCGGTGCTAGTGAATGCAAAACCCACTCATAACCTGGTTGATTAATATTTCGCTCGGTACCAAAAGGAAGTGTGTCTTCAATGCCTTTAGCGCGCTGATAAACTAAAGAGCGAGTTTGTCGATCAAATGGTCGTTCACTTTGATCTGTCGCAACAAAGTATTGTTGGATCTCAGGACGAAAGAACTCCAAGATAAAGCGCATATGCCCAAGGATAGGGAAGTTGCGCAGTATAGTATGCTTTTTTTGTGTTACATCGTAAATGGCAACAATAATAAGCGCAATGATCACTATACTCATCGTAATCTCACTGTGCAACAAAGCTAAAAAAGCAAGAATAATGAGTAAGACAATCCCAAATCCAATATACCATTTTCTACGTTCTGAAATGTGAAACATAAATATTCCTTAATGTTTAGTCTTATGTTCATATGGAATAATAGTGAGAAATATGAGAAATTCAATTTAAAACAACCATCGCCATCAATTGTAACATAACTGTAACAATTGATATTTATGCTTAGCAATGACTTAATTAAGTAGGAAGGATAGGTTTTGAGGCAAAGTGGGGATAAAAACTTCTTGAAGTTATTAATAGCTCTGGCATCGCTAACACTGATTATTTTCGTGTTGCTATTAATGAGTCTTATTGTATTTAGTTGGCCAAGCATTCGCCAGTATGGCATTTCTTTTTTGTGGAGTGATGCATGGAATCCTGTGACTGAGCAATTTGGTGCCTATTCAGTCATCATTGGTACGCTGGTTACATCCATTTTGGCGCTTGTAATTGCTGTGCCTTTTAGTTTGGGAGTGGCACTTTTAATCGATGAGTTATTACCAAGACGTATAGGTAGAATCTTTGCGCGTTTAATTGAGTTAATGGCAGGAATACCCAGTATCGTTTATGGTATTTGGGGGCTTTTTGTGCTTTTGCCGTGGGTGAAATCATTGCAATTAAAATTAATGCCTTTATCGCTATCATGGCAGGCTAAGTTTTCGGCTCTTGCTGAAAGTGGCTCATTTTGGGCGCATTTTGAACCATTAATAATGTTCTTTATCAAAAGCTTACCAACGGGAAGTAGTATCTTTGCCGCCAGTATTATCTTAGCCATTATGGTGGTTCCTTTAATATCATCGGTGATGCGTGATGTGATTAGTGCGATTCCACAAGTGACGAAAGAAGCAGCATTTGGTATTGGCGCGACTAAGTGGGAGGTGACCAAAAATGTTATTTTCCCCTATGCGTTACCGGGCATGATGGGTGCGATTATTTTAGGTTTTGGACGCGCGCTAGGTGAGACAATGGCGGTGACCTTTGTGATTGGTAATGTCCATAGTTTGCAAGGTTTGTTTATGCCAAGTGCGACTATCTCATCAGCCATTGCCAATGAGTTTAATGAAGCATTAGGCACATTGTATCCTGCCGCATTGGTTGAAACGGGCTTGATATTGTTCTTAATTACCTTAGTGGTTTTATTGATATCACGTTGGATCTTAAAGCGCTACAAAGTAGGGGTGGCATAATGAGTATGATTGGACAAGTCGCGCTTAAGCGCCGTATTAAATCAAATATTTTTGTCTCACTGTGTTGGCTTAGTGCGATTATTAGCATACTTTTCTTGTGCAGTATTTTATATGAATTGGTGGTGCGTGGTATGCCTAGCTTTAGCACTTATCTTTTTACACATGACACCAGAGAGCTTGGACTTAGAAATGCGATAGTTGGCTCACTGATGTTAACGATTGGTGCCATCGTGATCGCGACACCGATTTCGATTTTAACGGCGACTTTCTTTGTCGAGTTTCGACAGTTCAGACGCACGATTAAAGTCTTACGCTTTATCAATGACATGATGTTAAGCACGCCATCAGTCATTGTTGGTTTGTTTATCTATACGCTTATTGTTGTTAATACCAGTTTTTCAGGATATGCCGGAATCATTGCTCTCGCAGTTATTGCGATGCCGATGATTACGCGTGCAGCGGAGGATGTATTATACCTTGTCTCTCCGATGTTAAAGGAGTCAGCTATTGCACTAGGTGTGCCAAAGTGGCGTGTGATTGTGATGATTGGCTTTCGCTCAGCAAAGACAGGGCTGATTACTGCGGTGGTACTAGCTACCGCAAGAGTGATGGGCGAAAGCGCACCATTATTATTTACCTCAGCAAAAAACAGCTTTTTAAGTTTCAATATGGGGCAAGCGATTGAGAGCTTACCGGTGATGATTTTTGAAAATGCGATGCAACCATATCCTGAGTTTCAGCAAGTGGCTTGGACAGCAGCACTTATCGTTACCGCATTAGTATTGATGATGAATCTAACGGCTCGTTGGATTGCAAAAGATAAATAACTGGTAATAAAGTAAAGAATAAGAGATGATCATGCAACAATCGACAGATTTTAAAAACTTAGAAAACACAAAAAGCATAGAAAATAAAGCACAGGCGCAAACTGATGATAGTCAACTTGAGCCACAAGGGAGGGTGTTAAATTTGCCAAATCAGCAGTACTTATCAGTAAAAAATCTGAACTTTTATTATGGTGACAGCAAGACATTGCATGATATTAACGCAAGCTTCGCGCAAAATAAAATTACCGCACTAATCGGTCCGTCTGGATCTGGAAAATCAACTTTGCTTAGAACGTTAAATCGCATCTATGAGCTATATCCTAAGCAAAAAGCCACAGGGCAGATTTTGTTACAAGGGCAAAATGTCTTAGAAAAAAACATTGATTTGAATCAACTGCGCAAAGAAATTGGGATGGTCTTTCAAAAGCCAACGCCTTTTCCGATGAGTATTTTTGATAATATTGCCTTTGCTATTAAGTTGCATGAGAAGTTACCCAAGGCTGAATTGCAACTGCGCGTTGAAGAGGCATTAAAACAAGCCGCTTTATGGGATGAGGTTAAAGATAAGCTGCAACAGCAAGGTACACGCCTCTCAGGTGGACAACAGCAGCGACTTTGTATTGCGCGTACACTGGCGGTAAAACCTAAGATTTTATTATTAGATGAGCCAACATCAGCGCTTGATCCTATTTCCACAAAGAAAATAGAAGGGTTGCTCACAGAGTTAAAGGCTCAATATACAATTGTAATGGTGACGCATAATTTAAAACAAGCTGAGCGCTTATCAGACAGTACGATGTTTATGATTAATGGCGAGCTTGTCGAGTATGCCTCAACTGATGTATTCTTTAACGCACCTAAGGATCCACGAACGGTTGATTATATTCATAATGAATAACGGTTTAAACTTAAAACATAAGGATAAATGAATGAAACGAGCAAAATTTAAGAAAACTATATTGATTGGTGCTTTGACGGGTAGTGCTTTATTAATATTATCAGGATGCAGTGAAAAAGCGCATGAAAGTGATGGCAAGGCGGCATCAAGCCAATCAGTTATTATGGGCTCAGGTTCAAGTTTTATCTATCCTGCGATGTCACGTTGGGCAAATGAATATTATAATCAAACAGGTGTAAAAATTAATTATCAGCCAATTGGCTCAGGTGGCGGGCAACGTCAGATTTTTGCAGGGACTGTTAACTTTGCAGCATCAGATCAACCATTAAGCAATACTGAGCTTAGCAAGTACAATTTATTACAATTTCCTGCAATCGTTGGCGGTATTGTGCCGGTGATTAATGTGCAAGGTATTAAAACGAATGAGCTTGTCTTAAGCGGTAAAGTATTAGCAGATATTTATTTGGGTAAGATCCAATATTGGGATGATCCAGCGATTGCTGCGTTAAATCCAAAGCTTAAGTTACCACACAATGCGATTATTACGGTACATCGTGCCGATGGCTCAGGTACAACCTATAACTTTACGCAATATTTAGCATCGGTTAATCCTATATGGCAACAGCAAGTCGGTGTTGATACCTCAGTGCAGTGGCCGGTAGGTATTGGTGCTAAAGGCAATCAGGGAGTGGCAGCACAAGTACAACAAGTCAGTGATAGTATTGGCTATGTTGAATATGCCTATGCCAAAACTGCGAATATTCCAACGGTTAAACTAATCAATCAAAGTGGTCAAACGGTGACTGCGGATTTAAATAGTTTTGCAAGTGCTGCAAAATATGCATCATGGCAAGCGAAGAATAACTACAATTTATTATTGGTTAATCAGCCAGGAAATGATAGTTGGCCAATTGTGGCAACGACATTTGTTTTGTTACCTGAGAAAGCAAAGCAAGGCATCAATCAAGATATTAAGCAATTCTTTACTTTTGCCTATTCTGCGCAAGGTGACAAGATCGCTCAGAAACTTGATTATGTTGGTATTCCACAAAATGTGGTTGCAGGCATTAAAGTTTATTGGGATAAGGGGTAGATAATATAGTACTCCCTATGTTTTAAATCTCATATTGAGTTATATTTTGTTGAGTAAAAGCTTTATTTCAATTTATTTATATCAACCATATCCCAATCGTGGGGCTTGAAATTCATAAATAAGCTAAAAACATCATAGTATATTATTTAAATCTAATGTAGTATGTGCTAATATTTTTGGGTGTACAATTTGTCCGAAGGATTATAGCATGAGTGATTTAATCGTGATGCGTGAGAATGCACAAAAAGCTGCCAAATTGTTAAAAGCTATTTCACATGAGTCAAGATTAATGATTCTGTGTCTTTTAACACAAGGTGAGCTTTCTGTTGGTGAGCTTGCAGAATATTCAAATCTAAGTCAATCTGCATTTTCACAACATTTATCTGTACTACGCAAACAGAAACTTGTTACCACAAGAAAAGAAGCGCAAACGGTTTATTATCAGCTTGAAGACCAAAATGTAAAAAAAATTATAAGCACACTTTACGAGATTTACTGTAAATAAAAAATAAATAAAAAATTTCGCCAAAATATTAGAGTTTGCTAATTTAGAATAACCTACAAAGCAAGGAGAAAATAATGAGTCACTGCCAAACTATCTCAATCGATGAATATAATGAGCTTTGTCAGAATCAATGCGTCAAGTTAATTGATATCAGAGCACCAGAGGAGTATGAAAAAGAGCACATAAAAGGCGCCATTAACAAAACGCTAAACGAGTTAAATTCGCATGTTTTTTCAGAAGATGGGATTATTGTGTTTCATTGCCAGTCTGGTCATAGAACGCGTCAAGCAGAAGGCTTTTTTTCAAAGCTCCCTATCAAAAAAGTATATATTCTAAAAGGAGGAATGAGTGCATGGAAAAAAGCAAATTTACAAACGGTTATTAATGCTAAAGCTCCCTTTCCTATTATGCGTCAGGTGCAAATTATTGTTGGTTTTATGGTTGTACTAGGTATTGTTCTGTCCTATATCATCTCACCATGGTTCAATATCTTGAGCGCTTTTTTTGGTGCGGGATTATTATTTGCAGGACTATCTGGTACTTGCGCACTTGCAAACGTATTAATGTTTCTACCGTTTAACAAAACAAAAAACAAGGAATAATGATCATGATTTTAAAACAGTTATTCGATTTTGATACTTATACGTATACCTATTTACTTGCATCAGGTATTGGGCGCGAGGGCGTTATCATCGATCCAGTGAAAGGTCATGAGCATGAGTACGAAAGACTGATTAATGAATTAGATTTGAAATTAATTGCTGCTATTGATACTCATGTGCATGCTGATCATATTACCGCAATTGGAACGCTTCGTGAGCGGTTAACCTGTCAAAGCATAATGGGTGAGCAATCAAAAGCTGATTGCGTGTCGATTAAAATTAAAGAAGATGAGACCGTTAATTTTGATGGACTTAAACTCAAAGCCATATACACACCAGGGCACACCGATGACTCTTATAGTTTTGTTTTAGATGGCTTTGTTTTTACAGGGGACACCCTCCTTATTCGTGGAACAGGGCGAACTGACTTTCAAAATGGCGATGCTTATGCACAATATGACAGCATTAAAAACAAATTATTGAGTTTAGATGAGCACACAATCGTTTATCCAGGTCACGACTATAGCGGTCGCACTTCAAGCAGTATTTATGAGGAAAAACGTTTCAATCCAAGATTACAGGTTAGTAGTGCCTCTGAGTATGCCGATTTAATGGCAAATTTAAATCTACCCAATCCAAAGTATATGGATATTGCTGTCCCTGCAAATCTCAGATGCGGATTGGATAAATGATCCTTAAAAGTTTATTGGGATAAGGGTTAGATAAAAATTTTGGTAGTTACCAGTTTATAATATTGTCGACATCAAGTAGACTAATCCGCTTTAACCCATATACGAAAAATGGATGACGGGTATTTAAGTGATGAGCATTTTCAAAAGAAAATATTGTGCTGTTATTATGTTATTTAGTGTTGTGATATTATTTGCTGCGGCATTATCTGGTTGTGGTAGGCAGAGTGAAACTCAACCTCAAGATCTAACGAAAGCGGATATATGTAGTTTATGCGGTATGGTGATACTTAACTATTCAGGACCGCATGTGCAAATTGTTTGGAAAGATGGTAAGCACACCTTCTATTGTGATTTATTTGAAGCAATGTCTATTATCTTGAACAAACCAGATAGAGAGCGTATGGCAGCTATTTATGTACAAAACTTTGATGATAAAGCGTGGGCTAGTTACGATGATGAGTGGATGCTTGTAAAAGACCTTTATTTTGTCATTGATAGTAAACAGCGCAGTGCGATGGGTATCAGTTATGTTCCATTTAAATCACTTGATAATGCGAAGATATTCGAGCAAAAACATGGCGGAAAGATTGTTCAGTTTAAAGATATTACACAGCAAGTTGTGCAAAATTCAATTGATCTGATGCAAAGTGATCCACAACGATATGGTCCAATGATGCACAAAAAACATAAAAATAATTAGTAAAAGACAAAAAGTGTACAAGATGATTCTTGTTAACAGGTATGGGCTTTGTAGGAAATTTTACTATCTATTGCTCATAGCGCTTATGTTAAGTTTGTTATGTATTCATCGTATTTATGCTGACACATTTCACGTTGATAAAAGTGATGATAAGGGGCTAGAAATAGCACTTAAAAAAGCTCAAAATGGCGACGTAATTGTGCTTAATGGTGGGAAATATGAAGGCAACTTTACATTGACTAAATCAATTGATTTAGTTGGTAAAAATATGCCGATGATAAGTGCAATTGAGGATAAGCCAATTCTTAGCATTCACAATGCAACATTTAAAATACATGGTGTTGAATTTATCGGTAAACTCAATAGCAATACAAACAATAGCTGTATTGATGTTAAGGATGGTAGTATTACTTTTTTCAATAACGCACTTAGAGATTGCTCTGTTGGTATGGTACTGAAAAATACTTGGGACAATTGGATTAAAAACAATGTTTTTATTGCGGATGATAGATCAAATTTATCCTTAAGAGGAGAGGTTGTTAAAATACTATCAACACATGATAGCTCGATTGAAGATAATCTTTTAAGTTATGGCGGAGATGCCATTTATATCGAAGATTCTTACAATGTTCATCTGAATAATAACACGATTCACCATGCACGCTTTGGTTTCCATGTAATGAATAGTCAAAATCTTACTATAGACAACAATGCCATTTATAATGCTTCGGTTGCGATGAATTTAATGTATTCAAAACGTTTAATGATAAAAAACAACATCGCTAAGCATAACAATATACATGGATATGTGTTGCGTGAAATTAGTCAGTCAACCTTTTTTGATAATCTTGCGGATACAAACGAAGATGGGATTGTGTTAAGTGCAAGTCATGATAATGTGATTCATAATAATGAGATCATCAATAATACTTATGGTGCAATCATAAGCTTCGGCAGTGTTAATAATCGTGTCTATAACAATAATTTTATTAATAATCGCTTAGAGGTCAAATACGGTAATTTTAAAAATACTTATTGGGGATATAAGGGGCGTGGTAATTATTGGTCAAGTTATCGCTGTTATGGTAATTGTCGTGGCGCAACAGGCCCAAGTCCTTATTATGTTAATAATTTAGCGCAATGGCTTAGTTTTTCTTACCCTATTTTGCATGTGATATTTGATAGCCCTATTATGAAAGTTTTACAAGGTATTGAAAATATGTTCCCAGTATTACAAAGTAACTCACTTATCGATAAGTACCCACTAACCAAACGAGTTTCTCGTGATGTGTAACGGATTAAAACTAGAAAATGTAAGCTTTGCTTATCATAGAAAACAAAGTATTTTGAAAGATGTTAGCTTAACTTTAAATTCAGGGAAAATTACAGCACTTGTTGGTGAAAATGGTTGTGGTAAAACGACATTAATTAAGCTGATTACAGGTGTTTTACCCCCTCAGTCAGGTGGTATTTTTTATGATGGTCAATGCTTAACTCAAAAGAATATTAATGATTATCATAAGGTACTTGGCTATATGCCTGAAGATTTGAATATGTATCCTAATGAGAAAGTACATCATGTGCTAAGTTTTTTTGCATATCTTCGCCAGTGCCGACCTTCCAAAGAAATAATCTTAAAGACCCTTGATCAGGTTGGACTTTTAAAGCATAAAGATAAAAAAGTATCTGCGCTATCTAAAGGGTTACGACAGCGCCTAAACTTGGCTCAAGCAATCATTCATCAACCTAAGGTTGCTATTTTTGACGAGCCTTCAAATGGTTTTGACTACAAAGGGGTGCAGTTGTTTTACACTGTGATCAAATCACTTGCAAAAAAGGGAGCTGCAGTTTTAATTACCTCACATTTGTTTTCTGAGCTTTGGGATAATACGGATAATATCTTATTAATGAGCCGAGGGAAAATTATACGTCAATTCAATGCTAAGTTTGGACATGTTAATATCAATGATACCAATGCGATCAATAAGCGACTTTGGGTGAGAGTACCTAAAACGCTTGATCAGTCTATAAAAGGTCAAATATCAAAAATCACAGCATCAATAAATTATTTGGATGAATATACGTTTAATACGCTTTTGAGACCTGTTGAGGTTGAGCAACTAATTGGTCTATTGCAAACATACGGTTATGCGATTGCAGATATCCAAGTCGACTCTTTAGAAATTGAAAACGAATTACGGTCACATGCACATGAAGTTTAAACTAATTTATCATATTGCCAAAAGAGAGTACCTTGCATTATTAAAAAATGGTTGGACGGCTATCGTAACACTGTTATTTTTGCTGATTAATTTTACAATGATTCACTTTAGCGGTAATTTTTCAGCAGAAAATATGAGCAATAACCAAGCGGTTACTTTATTGTCATTACTGCACATTTATATGTATATTATTCCGCTGTTTGCAATGATTTTATCTTATGACACGGTTTTAAAAGAACGTGAATTGAAAACATTTGAATTGTTATTGACCTATCCGGTATCCTCATGTCTATTTATTTTGGGTAAATGGTTAGGGCAGTCAGTCACATTAATCATCAGTATCATAATAGCATTTATAATATCACTATACGTGTTGAGTCCTTTTGCTGTGACGATGTCTGTCTTTTTGAATCTCATATTGAGTTGTATTTTATTAAGTACAAGCTTTATTTCAATTGGGTTATTTATATCAACGGTTTCCCAAAACCGCACCTATACGATTGCATTGACAATCATTATTTGGTTGTTTTTTATTTTTCTTTTTGATTT
Source organism: Cysteiniphilum sp. GTC20157 (assembly GCF_055396795.1). Taxonomy (NCBI): domain Bacteria; kingdom Pseudomonadati; phylum Pseudomonadota; class Gammaproteobacteria; order Thiotrichales; family Fastidiosibacteraceae; genus Cysteiniphilum; species Cysteiniphilum sp. GTC20157. The sequence continues at coordinate 1,171,690 of NZ_AP044698.1, forward strand.
ATTGTTTGTGTTATTGGTTGTAACTTTTAATGGTGTTATAAGTTCGCAAAGCATTAGTTTTTTATTGCTACTTAGCCCGATAGATTTGTTTAGAATACAGGGGATATTAAGTATTGCTCCACAATCAATACAGCAATTTTATGGTGTGGGTGAGGCACCTTTATCTTTCACTTATTGTGTCATTTGGCTAGTGCTTTGGAGCGTTATCCCACTTGTCATTACTATGTTTAGAAAATACGTCTTGTAAAGAAAATTCAGCAGAACGAGGCTTGAAATTCATGAATGGATTTATAAAATAAAGACCATTAAAACTATGTGCAGCTCAGAAAAATCATTTTATAGTGCTTAGTATCGAAGTATTCGATGATGGAGGTATTATAAGCTGATCTATGAGCCTTATATAAAGTCTTTAAAACCTTAGGAGGGTTTATGTCGGTATATCAGGATTTTGAAAGTTTATTAGCGTATTTAGATGCACGTATTGTTGGGCAGCGTGCTTTAACAAAGCGTCTGTTGATTGCCTTATTATCATCAGGGCATTTGTTGGTTGAGGGCGCGCCCGGTCTTGCTAAAACCACAGCAATTAAAACATTAGCTGAATGTATTGAGTGTTCTTATCATCGGATTCAATTCACACCTGATTTGTTGCCTGCTGATTTAACAGGTACTGAGATCTATATTCCTGAGCGTCAAAGCTTTGAATTTCAAACCGGTCCTTTATTTCATAATTTATTATTAGCCGATGAGATTAATCGCGCACCTGCCAAAGTGCAATCTGCACTTTTAGAAGCCATGGGTGAAAAGCAGATTACCATTGGTAAACAAACGTATTCACTACCTGATTTATTTTTAGTGATGGCGACACAAAACCCAATTGAGCAAGAGGGGACTTATCCGCTACCTGAAGCGCAATTAGATCGCTTTATGCTGCATGTTAAAATTGGTTACCCAGATGCGGCAATGGAAAAAGAAATTTTGGCATTAAATCGTGGCAATCGTTCTGTGAACTTACAAAAACCACCGCTGATCACACAACAGCAAATTTTCACAGCGCAGCAGCAAGTATTGGATCTGCATGTTTCTAGTGCCGTTGAGGAGTACATGATTCAATTGGTATTAGCCACGCGCGATGCAGTGAAATACAGTGAAGATCTTGGCAAATGGATCCGCTTTGGTGCAAGTCCACGTGGTACGATTGCACTTGAGCGCGCGGCACGCGCGCATGCTTGGTTGAATCAGCAGGATTATGTTTCACCACATGATGTGCATGCAGTGATCCATGAGGTGTTAAGGCATAGAATACTCTTAAGCTTTGAAGCTGAAGTTGATAATATTACCAGTGATGATGTGATTGATGCACTCTTAAAAGCCGTGCCGATTCCATAAGTGGAAAAGGAGAATACGCTAATGAGTTCAAAAAACACAAGTGATCAACAAGGGATAACGGCAGACATTAATGAATTATTGAGTTTGCGCTTTTATGCGCAAAATATTCAATTTTTTAATCGTCAACGTGTTAATACCAATCAGGTTGGTCAGCATGTCTCACGCGCTAGAGGGCGGGGAATGGACTTTGAAGAGGTTAGACATTATCAGCCAGGAGATGATATTCGTTTAATGCATTGGCCACTAACCGCGCGTCTTGGAAAGCCATACACCAAGGTATATAAAGAAGAACGAGAACGTGCTATTTATTTTATTGTCGACCAAACTGCATCGATGCAATTTGGAACGCGCGTTTGTTTTAAAAGTGTGTTAGCGGCTAAGGTCTGTGCATTATTAGGCTGGGCAGCACTGAATCATCATGAACAAGTTGGTGGTGTAGTATTTTCAGACGATGGTTTATATCAGTTAACACCAGCGCGTAGCCGCACACACTTGCTGAAATTCTTTAAATGCTTAAGTGACCCAGATAATATGCTAAAACCATCAAATAGCCATTCAATGGCTATGACACTGAAGAATTTATCCAAAACGCTTAAAAGTGGCAGCGTTGTGATTGTGATCAGTGACTTTGTGAATTTTGATGATGAAGCGGAGCAATATTTGAAATTAATTAATCGCAAGAGTGAGATCATCCAAGTATTTACTTATGACGCATTAGAAGCAAGCTTACCTGATAGAGGACAGTACTGCTTTAGTGATGGGCAGTTGCATTTCTTGGAGTTAAATGCCGCGGATAAAGAGGTGCATAAGCGCTATGCCGAGCCATTTAATAAGCGACTAGATAGGATCAAAGGATTGTCAAGCAAACACAATATGCAATTTGTTGCATTGGCAACGAATGATGATGTGGTTAAAACCTTAAATCATGGAGTAATGCGTTATGGCTACTGATGTATTAGCAGGGTTAAAGGATATTCATCTTCCGCCTGCGGTATCGATTTGGCCTCTGGCAATGGGATGGTATATTGTGGCTGTTATTGTCTTATTTGTGATTGTGCTGATGATATGGCTCTTAGTCAAAAAGATTAAAGGATATCGCCACAAGCAAGCAATAATAAGGATGTTTGATAAAACGATACAAACTGCTCAGACAGAAAATCCACAAGCATTGATATCAGAGGTTTCTATTTTTTTAAAGCAGGTAGCTATGCAAAAGCTTAAAGTTGACAATGTACATTTACACTTTGGTGAGAATTGGTTGAAGTTCCTAGATCAACAGCTTAAAACAGATGATTTTAGTCAAGGTGATGGACGTTTGTTATTAGATAGCTATACGTCAAAAGAAGTAAGTGCTGATGAGCGTCAAGCACTCATTGCATTATCGAAAAAATGGTTAAGGAAAGTGTTATGATAACAATTGCTTACCCTTGGGTTTTCGTTTTATTATTGCTTCCCATCATCTTTCGTTATGTCTTGCCAAAAGTAAACAATAGTGATGCAAAACAAGGACTTAAGATTCCGTTTTATGCCTCATTGCAACAAACAATGGCTGAAGGTGAAGCAAAACGCACGCAACATTTGTCATGGTTTAAATATATATTGTTGATTATTTGGCTTTTATTAGTAATTTCAGGCGCGGGTCTACAATGGTTAGGTGCGCCTTTAACTTTGCCACAAACAGGGCGTGATTTGATGTTGGCAGTTGATCTCTCAGGCAGTATGCGTACACCTGATATGATGGTTAATGGCAAAGCAGAATCAAGAATTGATCTGGTAAAAACCGTTGCTAATGAATTTATCCAAAAGCGCGAAGGCGATCGTTTGGGACTTATTTTATTTGGATCTAAACCGTACTTACAAACTCCTTTGACTTTTGATCGCAAAACGGTTGGACAAATGCTTAATGATGCAACCGTCGGTATTGCGGGTATTCAAACGGCGATAGGTGATGCGATTGGTCTTGCGATTAAGCAGTTGATGCATTATCCCAAACAATCACGCGCGCTTATTCTCTTAACTGATGGCGGCAATAACGCCGGTGTTATTGATCCTGAAACAGCAGCAAAGCTTGCCAAAGATGAGCATATAAAGATTTATACTATTGGTTTAGGGGCAAAGCAGATGACAGTGCAGACGATGTTTGGTCCACAGATCGTCAATCCATCGAGTGATTTAGATATTGATGGTTTAAAAAAAATTGCACAAATGACGGGTGGCGAGTTTTTCCGCGCTGAAGATGGTAAAGAGTTGCAAGCAATCTACAATAAGATCAATCAATTAGAGCCTGTCAAATCCGATAAGATTACCATTCGTCCGGTGACACCTTTTTATCCATGGACTTTGGGTGTAGCTATGATCTTAAGCTTTATTCTGGCGTTGTTATGGATTAAAACAAGTCAAAGGAGTTTCATATGAGCTTTAGTGATTTTCACTTATTTCACTCATTTCACTTCTTACGTCCGTGGTGGTTTTTACTGATCATACCTGCAATTGTTTTGCTCATTATGATTTTAAGGGTAAAAACATCTGCTAATAATTGGAGCATGCATTGTGATCCACATTTATTAAAACATTTATTAGTAGGTCGGCAAGCGCGTAAGCGTCGTATGTTGCCAGTGATGATTTTCTCATTGTGGTGTATTGGAATTGTCGCATTGGCAGGACCGACTTGGTCACAATACCCACAACCGGTTTATCAAAAGGTAGCAGCACGTGTGATTGCCTTGGATGTTTCGCAAACGATGAATGCCAATGATGTCCCTCCTACACGTTTAGAACGGGCACGCTTTAAGGTGCTGGATTTACTTAAATCTATTAAAGAAGGGCAAACAGGAATGATCGTATTTTCGAGTGAACCCTTTGTGGTGTCACCACTGACGGCTGATAGCAATACCATTGCCAATATGGTGCCCTCGTTAGATTCAAGCGTTGTACCCGTTGCCGGTGACAATATCCAAAAAGCATTAGTAGAATCAGCCAAACTCATCAAACAAGCGGGATTTACTCACGGTCAGATTGTTTTAGTTACTGATAGTACACCATCACCTGTGGCATTGACGGAAGCCAAAAATTTAGCAAAAGAAGGTATTAAAACCTCTGTATTAGCGATTGGGACGGCACAAGGTGGACCGATCAAAAATAGCGATGGCGGTTTTGTTACTGATAAAAAGGGACAAATTGTATTTGCTAATATGAATGCTGCTGAATTACAAAAACTTGCAAGCTCAGGCGATGGGCAATTTAGCTTGATTACCGATAATGATCAAGATGTCACAAAAATATTAAGCCATGATGGTGATGCTAAGACGCAAAAAACAGAAGCACAAAAAGCCAATGCATTGTGGAAAGATCAAGGACATTGGCTTATTTGGTTATTGATTATTCTGATGGCATTGATTGCACGAAAAGGCTGGTTGGAGAGAGTATGTCGATAAAACGTATTAGCGGACTTGTATTGTTGTTGCCAACGTTATTATGGGCAAATACATGGCAAGATCTGTGGTTGAATGAAAATCAACAAGCTGCGAATTTATTTAATGAGCATAAAAACAAAGAAGCAGCAGCGATGTTTCGTGATAGTCGTTGGCAAGGCGCTGCATTATATCGTGCTAAAGATTATAAAGCGGCGTTGAGTGCTTTTGAAAAAGATGATTCAGCAGTGGGTCTGTATAACCAAGGCAATGCTTTAGCACAATTGCATGAGTATCAAAAAGCAATAGATGCGTATAAAGCGGCATTAGCCAAAGATAGCGATTTTGCTGACGCCAAGACCAATCTTGAGTATGTTGAGAATTTATTAAAACAGCAGCAACAGCAAAAGAATCAGCAAAAAAATCAACAAAAAAATCAACAAAAGCAGGATCAGAAAAAATCTCAAAATGAAGAGAATAAAGATCAGCAGAATAAACAGCAGAATACGCAAAACAATCAAAAAAATAATAAGCAAGATCAAAAGGATCAAAAAGATCAAGATCAGCAGAGTCAGCATGATCAACAAAATAGTGATCAGAAAAATCAGCAAGATGAGCAAAGTAAGTCAAATAAACAAAGTAATAAAAATAATCAGAATCAACAGAATAGGTCAAATCAACAAAATCAATCACATGCTAATCAACAACAGAGCGATAAAGGTAGTCAAAGAAATAAGAAAAATGAGCAAAATAAGCAAAATAAGCAAAATAAGCAAAATGATCAGAGTCAAAGTGATCCAAGCAACAATCAACAGAATATGAATCAACAAAAAGGGCAACAAGATAATAAATCCTCAACTGAAAACACTCCAAATGATCAAAGTGTTCAAAGTGAGAAAAACAATGAAACTGATAAAAATCAAAAAGACAAACATTCGCAGACATTAGCAAAAGAGAATGAAGTAGACAAAAATGAATCTAAGGATCTGCCGCAAAAGGTCGAAATTTCAAGTGCTCAAGCGCGTGAAGATGCACTGCGTCAGAAGAAGGTTGATGCGATTTTGTCACAGATTCCAGATGATCCAGGTGGCTTATTAAAGCAGAAATTCTTAAGAGACTATGAGCGACGTCAAACATCGCAAAATGGAGGGAATAATGATTAGGTTTACTCGCAAAATACGCAAAATAGGAAAAACAAGTAAGACAAAGACAATAGTAAATATTCTTGTGCTTGCACCTGCTTTACTTATTTTCATGGTACAGTCGTTGTATGCCACGGTTTCTGCGTCAGTTGATCGTACACAGATAGCTGATGGTGAGAGTTTGACATTGACGATTAAGCTTGATGATATGAATGAGCAGCCTGATTTGGCACCATTGAAGAAAGATTTTGATGTTTATGGTACCAGTACCAGTAGTCAGACTAGTGTTATCAATGGTAAAAGCACTTCAGATATTTCGTACATTGTGACTTTATTGCCTAAAAGAGTTGGAAACATCACTATTCCAGCGTTAACTGTTGGGAGTGAGCAAACTAAGCCATTGACAATTACGGTAACAAAGGCAGCACAAGGAACTCAGGGTAAACAAACAGCAAATGTCTTTTTAGATGCATCTCTCTCAAGTGATAGTGCTTATGTTAACACACCTGTGTTATATACCTTAAAGCTGTATTATGCAGAGCCATTATCTAATTTAAGTATGCAGCCGTTGCAATTAGCCAATGCAAGTATTGAGCCTTTTGGCAAAAATAGTCAATATCAAGCACAACAAAATGGCAAAACCTATCATGTGGTTGAGCAGCAGTTTTTAATTACAGCCAATCAAGCTGGTGAGATTAGTATTCCACAAAGCATTATTCAGGCAGCGGTTTTACAAAACAATCCCAATTCATTTTTTGCGATGCAAAGTGCCAAACCAATATTGGTGAAGTCAAACCCATTAACGCTGCATGTGAAACCCATTCCACAAAATATTGATATCAATGATTGGTTGCCTGCCAACTCGGTGACGTTAAAGGACAGTTGGTCTAGTGATTCAAATGAACTAACTGTTGGTGAGCCGGTGACGCGCACGATCGTATTAACAGCAACAGGTGTACAAGCAGCTAGCTTGCCTAATTTAACCTTTCCGCATGCCGATAGCATCAATGCCTATCCAGATAAAGCACAAAGCAAAGATTATGTGGAGAATAATCTGCCAGCGGCAAGTAAAGTTTTTAAGGTAGCCTATATCCCAACACAGAAAGGTATTGTTGAGTTTCCACAGATCAAAGTGCATTGGTTTGACGTCAAATCACAAACAGAGCAAACTGCCATTTTGCCAGCCCAAACCTTTAAAGTATTACCAGGTAAAGTGGTAACACCTGTGCAAACTAGTGCGGTAAATGCAACACCCGTAGCACAGCCTGCAAAGACAGTCATTAAAGTGGTGCATAGCAAACTATGGATGGTGTCAGCCATTATCTTTGCGATCTTATGGTTAGTAACATTGATTTTATTGCTTATTGTTGTGAGAAAGTTTAAAACTCAGAAAGTATTGCCCACGTCACATAAACAAACATCACCTGCAAAGCCGGATATTAATCAGGCGCTTAAAGATATTAAACAGGCGTGTGACAATAAGGGTTTAGTTACCGTCAATAATGCAATTGTCTCTTGGGGTAATGCCTTATTCAGTCAAAACTTTTACAGTGCAATGGATATTGCTTCTGTTATTGATGATGAAGAGTTTAAGGAAATGCTTATCTTAGTCAATAAAGCGTTATATGCTAATGGCAAGTTTGATGAATATGATGCGTTATATCAACATATCAAGTCATACAAGAGAAAAGGTGATAAGGATCAAGAAGTATTAACACCACTTTATCCAAAGTAGGTTCTTATAAATATCTATCTTTATTTATTCAGTGAATGCCCCAGTTTGGTCACAAAACGTTGACTAGTAACCATTAAAAAGAAAACAATTGCCAAAATAATAGTGGCAATGGCTGAGCTTGCTACTAACATCAAAATCCATAAGAATATGACAAAGCTCACTGCGAACCAGTTAAATCCACCTTGTTTTATTTGTAGCACAGCATAAATTGCCATCATCACAGTGACAGCAAGATTACTCAGTAAAAAGTCCTTTTCTGGTAAGGTTGCTAGTAGCAGTGCCAATATGATAAACACAAATAAAGTCATCAGTTTTGTCGATAGCTTGCGACTACCTAATACAGCTAGCGAAAGTGGCGCACCCATATAACCTAGCACGTTAAAGGCGGTGGTGATTACCATTAACGATGCCCAACTTGCTGAATTTAGTAGGATAATAATGCCAATGATGAAGTTTAAAAACAAAGAACGCTTAGATAAATGATGTACTGGACAAAGTTTGGCAATCCAACGTGGCATTTGTCCTTTTTCAGCCATCGCAAAAAGCATTCTTGAACAAGATCCCATATAGGTTAAGCCAGTAATTGATGGGCTGACAATCGAATCAGCAATTAATAAAATGGTTAGAAAGTTTAAACCAAGTAGCATGGTTAAGTTGACCAAAGGGCTTGAGAAATTAAGAGCAGCCCAACCTTTAGCAGCAACATCGTGCGGCATTGCCGTCATGAAGGTAAATTGCAGTAGCATATATAAAGCAAGCGTGATGGCTACGGAAATAACAATAGCCAATGGAATATTGCGCTTTGGGTTTTTAATCTCACTAGCGAAGGAAGCAACCACCTGAAAGCCATTAAAAGCATAGACAAGACCAGCACCAATAAGTGCCGTTTGAATTGAGCTTGCTGTGTAGTGATTAACCGCAAGATTAAGATTTGTTGTATCAAAGTGTGCAGCTAATAAAACGATAATGGTTAGCGTTGGGATGCTGATTTTAAAGACGGTAGAGATGTTATTGACATAGGCTAATAGCTTAATGCCAAAGTAATTCACAATAAAATAGACCGCTAAGATAATAATGGCAAATAGCTTGCCTGACCAAGTCAGGCTTTCACCATGATATAAAGTCGTAAACTTGATAAAGGGACTTAAGTATTGCACGGTTGCTTGCGCCTCGGTTGGAATCATTGCCAACAATCCAAACCAGATAGCAAAAGCAAAGACCATGCCAAAATCTTTGCCGTGGCTTAATGATACACACTTGGCATTTAAACCACGTTCAGGAAATAATGCGCAAAGTTTTGCAAAACATAGCCCAACAATAATGGCGATAAAAGCCGCTCCTATCCATGCGATAAATGCGTAGTTTCCTGCTAATTGTGCATTGAGCTGTGCGCTAAAAAGCCAGCCAGAGCCAACCATTGACGTTACCGGAATGGCGATGGCTGAAAATAATCCTATTTTGTGTGCTTGCACTTAAGTAATCTCCCTAAAATTTTATACCCTAGACGTCAATATCGTATCAGTCTCTGGATAAAAATCATTATAAATTTTGCTGATTTATTTAAATATTATTCAAGTGCTAAATCGTTGTTTAAGGGATAGTGTAAAACGCCAAGAAAACGCTGCAAAAAATAAAGTGATAAGTATATAATGCTTGGCATATATCTTCATAAGCTAAATAATTATGTCCAAGAATAAAGTCACTTTATCGAACAGGAAGCGTTTAAGTGAGCTGCAAAATGAGCCTGTTAGAACCATTGCAGATGTCCGACGTGAGCAGATTCAATCGATGCGTGAAATGCATATTATGCCTGAGGGGAAACTTGAGCTTGCGATTGAGCAAATGGTCACTGATGTGGTATTTGAGCTAAGTAATTTGTATCGCCAGTGGAGTCAACCACTTGATTTTAATCGCTTTCGCTATAGTCCGAACGAGCGTAATAAAAAATTATTATCTGAGCTTAAAATGTTTTTGAATGAAATTGCGGATTGGTTGGTAACCAAAGGGTTTCGTGGTGAGGAGTGTAAAGAAAAATGCCAAGAAATCGTCGACCGGATTACCCATGGGTTACAGGTTGAAGGAATTCCTATTGGCCATTTATATTTACGTGCGCCAAAAAGTCAAAGAAAAGAGAGTTTTTAATTAATTATGTCACTACTTTATGGAATACACGCGATCAAGGCGCGTCTTAAACTACATGCCGATGGTATTAAAGTCATCTATTGTCTTAAAGGTAAAGACACATCCCCAAGGTTGGGTGAATTAAAATCATTGATGGCTAAGAAAAATATTGAGTTTGAGCTTGTCAATAAAGAAAAGTTTCAATCATTATTGCAATCTCACGCACTTGAAGGTGTGGTACATCAAAATGTATTGGCAGTTTGCCAAAGCGATATTAAGTTATATGAAGAGAGTGATTTATCTGATCTGGTAGCTGCCTGCTCAAAAACGCCTTTTATTTTAATTCTTGATGGCGTTCAAGACCCGCATAATTTGGGTGCATGCATTAGAAGCGCGGAAGCCGCTGGGGTTGATTTTATTGTTTTCCCAAAAGATAACAGTGCAACCATCAATGCAACGGTTGAGAAGGTTGCCAGTGGTGCGGTAAGTAGCATGAAGCTTGTCTCGGTCACTAATCTTGCGCGTGCTATTGGTGTCTTAAAAGATGAAGGTATATGGATTACTGGGTTAGCAGGTGAAGCAGAGAGTCTGATTTATGATAGCGATTTTAGCGGTGCGATAGCTTTGGTGATGGGTGCTGAGGGTTCAGGTCTTCGCTTTGGTACGCGTAAGATGTGTGACTATCTAGCAAAATTGCCAATGCAAGGTCAGGTATCGAGTCTGAATGTCTCAGTTGCGGCAGGCGTTGCTATGTATGAGGTCGTGCGTCAGCGCCGTGAACTATTGGCAGAAAACCTAAACTATTAAACTAGGAGATTGTTTTGAAATTAAAAAAGTCAAAACCCATGCAGTGGGTTATTCTGGTCATTTTATTGTTTATCTTTGCTGGCATTATGGTAGATGCTTTGCATAGTCGTTATGAAAGTAAGTTAACTTTAAATACCTCGCAGCGTCAGGTTCAAGCTGATGCAAATGCCTTATTGTCGTCAATTAAATTGACAAATGATGAGCCGCAAAACTATCAGTTGGGCTATCACAACTTTGAGCAGGGCAATTGCCCTCTTGCTTACCAACAGCTTTTGCCTTTTGCGCGAAGTGCTGATACTAATGCGAGTTTAGTGATTGGCTATATGTATGAGTTTGGCTGTGGTGTTGTCAAGGATATGAAGACAGCCAGTCTTTGGTATTATATTGGTGTACAACGTAATACCTATAATAAATCACCGATGCTGCGAGGCTTGCATGCATATAATAGCGGTGATTATGCAATGGCTGCTGAGTGGTTTCGTATGGCCAGTGAGCTTAATGTCATCAGAGCATAACTAAAATGAAAGCAGATCTCTCATTGCTCTCATGGTCAGATGTTTTAACTGATTATAAAAAAAGCATTGAATTTAAAGAAACATTGGCTTTTGTTGATAATGCGCGACAACAAGGAAAACAAATTTTTCCGCAAAAGGAAGATACCTTCAACGCATTTAAATTATGTCCATTTGAATCGCTCAAAGTCGTTATCTTGGGGCAGGATCCATATCACAATATCAATCAAGCACATGGTTTAGCATTCTCAGTACAAGAAGGTGTTAAGCTACCGCCGTCGCTTATGAATATTTATAAAGAATTACAGAATGATCTTGGTATTGAAGTTACATCATCAGGTGATTTAAGTGCTTGGGCAAAACAAGGTGTGTTTTTACTCAATACCGTTTTAACTGTGGAGGCGCACCAAGCGCATTCGCACGCTAATAAAGGGTGGGAGCAATTTACCGATCATGTCATTCGTCAGATTAGTCGACATAAAAGTCATGTTGTTTTTTTATTGTGGGGCGCGCCGGCACAAAAAAAAGCGCAGTTAATCGATCACAATAAGCATTTTATTTTAAGATCCCCTCATCCGTCACCCTTATCAGCACATCGTGGCTTTTTTGGCTCAAAACATTTTTCACAAACAAATAATTACTTATTAGCGCATGGTTTATTGCCAATTGATTGGAAAGTGTAAGGCAAGTGGTTAAGCTCAAAAGCAATTTATGTTAGACTAACTAGCAATTACAAACTGTTATAAATGAAGCTTTATCAACATGGCACGATTAACTGTATTAAAATATCCACATCCCTTTCTAAAGAAAAAGGCAGATCCTGTTACTATTGATGCGATTAATGATGATTTGCGTCAAACGATTGCTGATATGTTTGAAACGATGTATGTCGAGCATGGCGGTGGCTTAGCTGCCACACAAGTGGGACTCAATATGCGTTTGTTTATTATGGATGGCTCTGAGAATAAAGATCAAAAAATTGTAGCCATTAACCCTGAAATCATTGAACGCAAGGGTGAAATTGATGACGAGGAAGGGTGTTTATCATTTCCTGGCGTCTCAGCTAAGGTTAAGCGTGCCGAATGGGTTAAAATGCGCGCCTTAAATGAGTTTGGTGAAGCATATGAAATGGAATGTGATGGCTATCATGGGCGTTGCATTCAGCATGAGATTGATCATTTAGATGGAATTACTTACTTTGATCACTTATCGGCACTTAAGCGCAAGATGATTGAGAAAAAGTATAAAAAATTGATGCAGGAAAATGCGGAAGGTTAAACTGCATAGATATATTTATTAAGTACTCATTACCTTATTGGTTATTTTCATCACTTTAAAGTGTACTATTTTTTGCTTAACTTAAATTTCTTAAATAATTTCAAACTAATTCATTGACCTTAACCCTAAGGTTAATCTTATATTATACCCATCGTAAATCATCTGGAGATGTTATGAATATTGGTGAGCTTTCGCAGCAATTAGGGATTACAACGGTCACTTTAAGGCATTATGAAAAGATTGGCTTATTAAAACCCAAGCGTAGTACCAGTGGCTACCGTCAGTATGATGAATCAACCATTGATAAAATAAAATTTATTGAAAATGCCAAATATATAGGCTTTAGTTTGGCAGAAATTTCTGAGTTATTTGCCATGGAGGGTAAAAACCTATCAAGTGCTGAAATTAAGCAAAGAGTCGGACAAAAACTAGAAGATGTTAATGAGAAAATCACATTATTGACAAAGTTAAAGCAGCATCTTACAAAGCTTGAGCAGTCTTGTGACGGCAAGGCAGAAAGCAAAGACTGTCCAATTTTAAAAGACCTTTATCAAAATCAAAAAAATGGGAAAAAGCTGCAAGGAACAACAAGAAGTAAAAAGGAGCAAGCTAATAATGAGTGATGCAAGAATAAATCAGTATGCGTTTGCATTGAAAAATGTCTCATGTATGAGCTGTGTTGGTAAGATTGAATCGGCTCTTATTAAAACACCAGAAATCACAGAAGGGCGTGTTAATTTTGCTGAGAGAACCCTGCATGTTAAGACCAGCCTTAAAGCACTAGATATTATTCAATGCCTAAAGCAATCAGGTTATATTGCCGAACAAATTACAGAGGACTCAGAGAAAGACACATTAGCTGAAAAACCTAAGCTATGGCAAAAGGTAATTATCCCTGGCATTTTTGGCTTATTTTTAATGTTCTATGGTATGAGCCCATACTCACCAGCAATTATGCCGCATAGTATCAATATATTTTGGCTGATTATGTCTTTGATAACAGTCGTTATTATGGTAACGGCAGCAGGACACATATATAAATCAGCCTATAAAGCCTTTTTGCAGCATCATGCAACAATGGATACACTTATCAGCCTAGGCACATTAGCTGCGTGGATTTATTCAATGATTGTGATTATGCTGCCAGAGATGATTCCTGAAAATGCCAGACATAATTATCTTGAGGCAGCACTCATTATCATAGCACTGGTTAATCTTGGTGCTTGGTTAGAGCAAAAAGCGCGTGGCAAAACATCCGAAGCGATTAAACAACTTATTGATTTGAAACCCAAATTTGCCTATCGTATTAATGCTGATGGACAAGAAGAAAAGGTTGCTATTGATCAATTGAAACTGGGTGATCTAATCCGTGTTAAGCCAGGATCTAAAATTGCATTAGATGGTGAAGTTGTCGAGGGCAGCTCTTATGTTGATGAATCGATGTTAACCGGTGAACCTGTCGCCGTTGCAAAATCCACAGCAGACAACGTATTCTCAGGTACTATTAACAAAACAGGTAGTTTTAGCTATCGTGTGACCAAACTGACTAAAGATACGGTACTTTCGCAAATCATTGCTTTGGTGAAACAAGCACAAAATACCAAGCCATCTATTGCACGCTTTGCCGATACGGTATCAGGTTATTTTGTCCCTTTTGTCATATTGTGTGCAATTGCAGCAGCACTTGTTTGGTTTAATTTAGGATTTGGCATAGGTTTTGTGCTCGTGACAGGCATTACGGTACTTGTGATTGCCTGTCCATGCGCACTAGGTTTGGCAACGCCAATTTCCATTATTGTTGGTATGGGTAAAGCCGCACAATTGGGTATTTTAATCAAGAATGGTGAAGCCTTACAAACTGCAAGTAAAATCACCCATGTGCTATTAGATAAAACCGGTACGATTACGAAAGGGCAACCTGAGGTTGTTAGTGTAACTTGTGTAGATGGCATGAGTGAACAGGATTTATTAAAAATAGCGGCAAGTTTAGAGGCACATTCTGAGCATCCATTGGCTGAGGCAATTGTCAAAAAAGTGTTAAACTCAGCAGAGTTATTACCCGTCAATAATTTCCAGAGTCATACCGGACTTGGTGTGACAGGCGAGGTTAATAATGAGCCTGTTATTATTGGTAATCATAAACTTATGGCAAATCATGGACTTGAAAATCTCAAGTTAAAAGCACTTGCCACAACTAAAAGCTATGAAGGTCAAACGGTAATGTATGTAGCAATTAACAAGGTATTAATTGGCATTATCGCCGTTGCTGACCCTATTAAAGCAGATGCTAAAGAAGCTATTGATACATTTAAACGCAATAATATCCAAATTACGATGATCACAGGGGATAATAAACAAACCGCACAAGCAATTGCTAAAACACTTGGTATAGATAATGTCTTAGCCGAAAGTATGCCTGAGGATAAACTCATGCATATCAAAACCTTACAACAGAAAAATGAAGTGATTATTGCCATGGTTGGCGATGGGATTAATGACGCGCCAGCATTAGCACAAGCCGATGTGGGTTTTGCCATTGGTAATGGTACGGATATTGCGATAGAAAGTGCAGATATTACCTTGATGCGCAGCTCTCTTATAGGTGTTGTTGATGCTATTTTAGTCTCACGCGCTACGATGAAGAATATCAAACAAAATTTATTTGGCGCTTTTATTTATAATGGCTTAAGTATTCCAGTGGCAGCTGGCGTGTTATTTCCTATTTTTGGTGTGCTTTTAAGTCCGATGATTGCAGCAGCGGCAATGGCTGCATCATCGTTAACAGTCGTAACCAACGCCAACCGTTTACGATTTTTTAAAGTTAAAAGAATTGAAAACAATAATACAGTTCAAGGAGAAGCAGCATGATTACGGTTATTGTGAATGTTCTATTAATCATTGTCGCCATGTTTGTAGTGTATTGGTTTTGGCTGTCATAAGCTCCCCCAAAGGAGTTTATTACTTTAGTTGCCAGATGAATATGTATCAAGGCACAGTTGTTGAGTAATTAGTAGATGTTATAGAGCAAAGTTATAAGTAAACGAAACAACCGTTGTAAAAATATATTGATTGCTAACCATTGGGCTATTGTAAATGTCATTCGATAAGCGATTTAGTCTGGTGGCAATGAAAAGATTCCAATGTTTTGAGAAGTTTACTGCTGTCATCAAACCAACATAAGGGCTAAGTGCGCCATTTGTTGTATATTGTGGCAAACCTGATCGTTGTGACTGAGATGCTGTAATCCCGTAGTAATAATCGGTGATTGCCTTGCTGCTATAACTTAAACCAATTGAAGGAGTGACAAAGAAAAGCAAATTTTTATTTACTGGCAATATTAGGCGCTTACGATATTCAGCGCTTAGCAAATAACCATTGGTGCGCGTTGTGACATCAATATTAGCAGCGAATGCTAAGTCACCATAAGTGCTTTTGAAGCCTTGCGTTAGTCCCAACATCACAAGGTAGTTGCGATTATCAAGCTGTTGTAACTGCGGATCATCACTTTGGTTAGCTCTAAATGTCTCAGGATATAGAAATAACTGTGCCTGTGTTTTAGTGTGCTTAGTATTTAAAAACCGGTAAGCAATATATGGACCATTGATCGAGAGATCTTCACCTTGATAGCTAATGACGGGGATGGGTAAGATGGTTGGCGAGGTGTTTTTGTAAGGGTTTGGCGAGAAAATACCACCAAAGCCAATGCCAAAAGGATACGCTTCTGGTTTGAATGCTTTGTATTCAGTATTCAGTTGTTTCGTTTTGCTATTGTCAGTTTCTGAGATTATCTTGGTATTGTTGTTTGCGGTATGGATGTCAGAGTATGCAAGCGAAGAAAGCGCCAACAAAAGACAAAAAGATGTTTTAGCGAGGTCTTTTTTCATCATACAGAAATAGTCCTATTTTATTTTGTCTTATTTTGCGCTCGGGTTGCTGCAAATTAATGCATATAACTGAATGATCAAATCAGTGAGTCTCTCTAATGATTTATTACGTTGATCTAATGACAGATGCTCGAAATCGCAATCATCATCAAACCCTAAAATATCATCAATAACGGCTTCAATTTGCGGGTTTAATATCCAAGCATCTACGAAGTACTCAAAGCCACGTTCAAAACCATCAAGCCATAAATCAATTGCAGGTAATGCTTGATCACTATGCATCTCGTGATAAACAAGTGGTTCAAACTCAGTTAGTTCATTGGCAAATGCTTTTTTCAGACGACTGTGTTCAGCAATTAACAGTTTAATTAGCTTTTCTTTTTCTGTCTCAGATTTAAATTGAGGTAGTGCGTCTTCTTGCCAAACACCTTCTAACCAATCTTCATGATCTATCATGTCAGGGCAAAGCAATACAGCTGTCAGATACCCATCTAACATGGATAAAGAAAAAATATGCTCATCTTTATCAAAATCATCGGCAGGCTCCGGATATAAATTAAGAAGCAGATCATCGAGCTCGTTGGCTTTATTTGAATCAAATTTAGTGGCTTTGCTTGAGGCTTTGTTATGCATAATGCATCCTTGTTATTTATCATTTTTTGAAAGATGCTGGAGAGTATAGTTAAACTTAGCAAGCGAATCAAAATAAACACTAAGTTACATGAACAATAAAGCAAAAAAGCCATGGCAGAAAGTCTGTAAAATGCTTGATGAGTGTTATATACTGACACAAGCATTAAACGTAACTTAATCAGTTGAAGATGAAGACAGCAAAAGTAATTGCCCTTTTACAGCAAAAAGGGGGCTCTGGTAAGACAACAACCGCAATGAATATTTATGGTGGACTTAAGGAATTAGGTCATTCTGTATTAGTTGTTGATATGGATAAAGACAAGCCAGATGCTTGGTCGTGGGCGGCTAAAAATGAAGATTCGGCTGATAATGTTATTCAAGTGGATGAAAAGCACGCCAGAGAGGCAATTGCAGAAGTCAAATCAAAGGTGGATTATATCGTTATTGATACACCACCGAATTTCCAAACAGCTGCCTTAAAGGCTGCTTTATTAGCTGATTTAGTAATTATTCCAGCAGCCCCTAGTGGTATGGACTTATCTGGACTTCTGGAAGCAAAGGATTTAGCTTTAACTGCTGATCGCCCTTATAAGCTACTTGCTAATCGCGTTGTTAAAGGGTCGAATATGTCACGCAGTTTGCTTAATGTGCTTGCAGAAGAGGGTAAATCTTTTAGTACGTTTATTCCACAAAGTGTTAAGTTTGTTGAAGCTGAGGCCTCTGGCATGTATATCGGTGATTACGCGCCTGAGAGCAATGTACATGTTCAGGTCAGAAGATTAGCCAAGGAAATCGTGGCCTCATTCTTAAGGGTGACTGCATGAGTGCCAAAATATCCTTAGCCAATAGAAAAAGGGTGCATGAATTAGGCAGTGTTGATGGCAGTGCTGATAATAAAAAGGAAGCGCTACTGGCGCTTAAGCTTAAAACCTTAAATGAGCATGCAGCACAATCAGGTGGATTGCTTAATATCAATTTAAATGAATTAATGCCAGATCCCAATCAGCCGCGTAAAATCTTTAGAAATATTGACACTTTAGCGCAGAGTATCGCGCAAAAGGGTATTATCCAACCGATTATTGTAACACCTAAAAAAGATGATGGTTTTTATCATATCATTGCCGGTGAGCGTAGGTTTAGAGCGGCAAAAGAGCTCAAGCTTGAAAGTGTGCCATGCATTTTACGTGATGAAGCGGACAATGATATTTTAATTATCCAACTGCTTGAGAATGAGCAACGTGAAAAAGTTTCTCCCTTTGAAGAAGCGGACGCTTTGACTGAGCTGGTGATGAAGCGTAAAGTGAATAAAGCAGAAGTTGCTGAGTCTTTAGGGCGTGAACCAAGTTGGGTATCGATGCGCTTAAAACTTGCCAAATCGTCACAAGCAATTCGCCTGTTAAGTCAGGATGGTTTGATCGATGATGTCCGTACATTGTATGAATTGAAAAAGCTTGAAGATGAATTACCGCAAGTTGCCAATCAATTTGTGCAAAAAGTGCGAGAGAATAAAATTCATGGCGCTTATCGTCAAGCGATCAAGCGTGCTAAAGAAACATGGTATAAGAAACAAGAAAAGCTTGACAATAAAGAAAGCTCCATTCAGATTGAGGAAATCTTGAATTTAGATGATGGCTTAATTGGTTTTAAAGCAGATAAAGAACATGCCAGTAAACTCTATACGTTCAAGTTATCAAAAGCGGCTTTGATGCAGCTCAAAGAGATGATTTAACGAGTTGAGGTTCAAAGAGATCTTAATGAAAATAGCCTTACTGCAAGCGGATCATATTCCGGAATATCGCCACTGTGTTTCAGGGGGAAATTACCCTGATATGTTTGCCAATCTTTTTTTGAAAGTCTCAACCATTGTCGATATTGATGTTTTTGATGTGACCGTTGGTAATTACCCAAAAGATATTAATCATTATGATAAGTTTATTATTACGGGTAGTAAAGCGACATCATTTGAACGCCTGCCATGGATTTGTGTGCTAGAGGATTATATAAAGCAGCTTTTTAGTTTACACAAAAAGATGATTGGTATTTGCTTTGGTCATCAAATCCTAGCACAGGCCTTAGGTGGACGCGTTGAGCGCTCTGTGAAAGGTTGGGGTATTGGTGTACAGTGTATTAAAATACTTGAAAGACAAACTTGGATGTGTCCGTTTAACGATCATCTAAGCTTGGCTTTCTATCATCAAGATCAAGTGGTTGAGCTGCCAAAAAGTGCCACTTTAATTGCCACAAACACCTTTTGTCCTGTACAGATGTTTATCATTGATAATTTGGTATGGGGAATGCAAGCTCATCCTGAAATGTTGCGTGCGCATAATCATTTATTAATAAAAGAGCAAAAAGAAGCATTATCACATTGCTTTGAGTCAGGTATAGATAGCTTGAGAATGCGTGATCACGGTAGGGTAGTTGCGCAATGGATGGTTAATTTTTTTGAAGGAGCTGATGATGACTGTTGGTAGTATTGTAGTATTTGGCGATAGCCTACAAGATAATGGCAATATAATTAAAACACTGGAAATTCCGGGCGAGCCTTATGATCGTGGTCGCTTTAGTGATGGATTGGTCGCCTGTGAGTATCTTGGCAAGATGCTCAAAGAAAAGCAGCAAACAATAGCGGATATTAACGTAAATAACTATGCTATAGGTGGCGCATGCACCTCAGGTAAAAATCCAAAATCACTATTAACAGTGCATGCTTTTTCAGTGCAAAATCAGATTGATCGCTATGTTGCACAACAAGGGCGCTTTGCTGATGACGCACTTATTATGCTAAATGGAGGTGGCAATAATTTCTTATTTGCCGTGCATAATGAAAAGCCTTTTTTAAACCTGCCCGCAGTCTATCGCGTTGCCAGTGATTTACTTTCTAGCATTGATCGCGTTATTAAGCTAGGGGCTAAGAGGATTGTTGTTTGGAATGTGCCGGATGTGACTGTCGCACCCGCTTATGAGGTGACCCCCTTTCCAAAACCGATAGTTGTTTGGCTTAAGAAATACATCAAGCGCAATATTGTTAAGCAAAATAAGCAGCTTGAAAGCGGTGTCAATAAGCTTAAAGAAAAATACCCTTTCGTACAGATTTATTTATTTGATGCTTATACCTTATTGCACGAAGCGTTAGAAACACCAATGGCATTTGGTTTTGATAATGCAACTGAAGCCTGTATTAAAAGCTTTGGTGGTGTTGATGCTAATGGTGAAATCCAAACAGACATTCCCATTGAGCATGATCCACAAACACACTTGTTTTGGGACTATGTGCATCCAACAACAAAAGCACAAAAGATGCTTGCTGAAAAAATATTTGACTTACTACATCCGCTGTAGTGAATTATTAACCATATTAAATAACAAGGATAAACAAGATGATCGTATTAGCTGGTGATGTTGGTGGAACCAATACACGCTTGCAATTGACTGAGTGTAACAATAAAAAGTCAAAAGTATTATTTGCTAAAAAATATTTGGCGGTTGATTTTAAAAGTTTATCTGCCATTATTGAGAAGTTTCTTGCTGAATCTAAAGTTGATAAAGTGCTGATTAAAGCCGCTTGCATTGCAGTGGCAGGCCCTGTTAAAGATGGTGCGATTGAGTTTACCAACCTACCGTGGGGGCTCACGGAAACTGAATTAGCTGAAGTATTAACCCTAGATATTAGTAAGGTTAAATTGATCAATGATTTTGCCTCGATTGGCTATGGTCTAGATTCGCTAGAAGCTAAAGATTTGATCTGTTTACAAGAAACACCAATTGATCAAAATGCACCTATTGCGATGGTTGGTGCTGGCACGGGCATTGGTATGGGAATCGTCACTAAACATGACAACAAGACTTTTGTTTACCCAAGTGAAGGAGGACATCAAGACTTTGCCCCTGTAGACGATGAACAAATTGGTTTGTTTCAATTTTTAAAGAAGAAACTTCATCGCGTCTCAATTGAGCGTATTTGCTGCGGCCCTGGTCTTGTTAACATCTATAAATATGTGGTTGCTAACCCTTTATACAATCAGCCGGAGTCACCTGAGTTAAGGCGTGATATGCACAAAGGTGGCGATCAAGCGCAATTAATCACGCAATATGCTGTTGAAAAGGGTGATCCGATGTCATTAAGGGCTGTGGATATCTTTATTCGGGTTTATGGTGCAGTTGCTGGGAATATGGCGCTTGCCACTTTGCCAAAACGTGGGCTTTATATTGTCGGTGGCATTGCGCCAAAGCTTATTACACAAATGCAAGATGGTCGCTTTATGAAAAACTTTCATGACAAAGGACGTATGACAGGCTTAATGAAAGAGATTCCGGTTTTTGTTGTGATGGATACTGATGTTGGTATTAAAGGGGCGAGCGCTTTTGCCTTATCGTTGTGCGAAAAATAATCCTAGTATTTTTAGATATTTGCGATAAGATGGGTAGTGAAGCTTTTTGATTATTTTTTTCTACGCTTTCACATTTTTTTTGCTGAATTAACTTAAAAAAGGAGATATATGCAAAACAATACAGAAAAACGACCACTAGACATTGTCAGTGTGTCGGTTTTAACATTAACACCGATTGCGGCATTAATATTCATTCCCTATTATGCCGTCACTTATGGCTTTTCGTTAGCTGATTGGCTTTGGTTTGCCTTTTTTATGATAGCAACCGGTTTGTCGATTACTGCAGGCTATCATCGCTTATGGTCGCATCGCGCTTATAAGGCAAAAGCACCCCTTAAGATCTTTTTTATGCTATTTGGTGCGGCAGCTTTACAAAACAGTATTATCAAATGGTCATCAGACCATCGTAAGCATCACCGCCATGTTGATGATAAAGAACTAGACCCTTATGCAGCAACGAAGGGCTTTTGGTATAGTCATTTCACTTGGATGTTAAGAGAATTACCAAAGAAAGTAGGCAAAATCGAAAACGTTAATGATCTTGAGAAAGATAAAATTGTTGCTTTCCAACATAAATATTATGTGCCATTAGCTATCTTTATGTGTGTATTGCTGCCAATGCTTATCGGTGCGACCTATGGTAGTATCGGAGGTTGTTTGTTGTTGGCAGGCTTACTGCGCTTAGTGCTTAATCATCATTTTACATTCTTTATTAATTCGTTGGCGCACGTTTGGGGTAAACAAAAATACTCAGATGAGAATACTGCGCGAGATAATCCTATTTTGTCATTAGTAACTTATGGCGAAGGCTATCATAACTATCATCACAAATACGCTGGTGACTATCGTAATGGTGTTAAATGGTATGACTTTGATCCTTCAAAATGGATTATTTTTAGCGCGTCAAAAATTGGCTGGGCATATGATCTGAAAACCACACCAAAACCCGTGATTGAAGCAGCTCGCGCGTCGATGCAATTAAAACAAGCACAAAACAAACTTAAAGATAAGCGTTATATTAAATTGGTTGTTGATTTTGAGCAGCGTCTAGAGACGCAATACAAGTTACTTTTTGATAGCATCAAAGATTGGGCAAAAGCCAAGCAAGCTTGTCTACAAGCAAAAAAGGATAAACTGTCTTCAACACAAATTATTCAACTTAAAGAGCGCTATAAGGAATTAAAGCGTCAATTCAAAACTGAACGCAAAGTATGGCGTGTGATGGCATATTCATCAGCTAAATTTGCTAAGTCACAAAATGGACGTGCTGCTTAGTAATGAATCAATAATAATTTGCGTCAGCTAGTACCTCTCCCCTTGTGAGAGAGGTCGTGCAGCTTAAGTTGCACGGGTGAGGGGTGCAATTGAAGCTCAACTTATTTTTGCATTATTACTTAGAATGCATTTCAATCTTTTATATCTAGTGCTTGTTTCCTTAAGTTTTCGTTAAGATTTCCCTTTTAATTTTGTTATGTTTTAAGCATAATCAATCTTTTGATTGGTGATTTAAATTAACTTAACACTTAAGGAATTAGCATGAAAAAATTATTATTATCTTTGGGTTTAATTGCCGTCTCTAGTGCCGCTTTTGCCGCTACATATCAAGTTTACAATGAGCCAACTACTAATGCTAAAGTGGTGTCTGAGCTCACCGATCAGAATCAAAATCAATATATTCAATTCTTCCAAAAAGGTGATTGGATTAAAGTTGCCGATACAAAAACAGGACAAGTGGGCTGGGTGAATACGGCACAAGTTAAGCATGCGCAAATGCAAACACAATACCAACAAGCAGTCAATGCACTTAATATGCAGCAAAAACAGTTAAATGCTGAACGTCAAGCATTTGAGCAAAGATATCAACAAGCAGCACATAAGCTTCAACAGCAAATGCAGCAGCTGAAGCAGCAAATGGGTCAAGCACAGTCACAAAATGTACCAACGCAAGCAGCAGCTCAGCCTGCACAAAAAACGGTAGTATCAAATGCCAGTCCGAATGCCAATGCTAATCAGATGCAGCGTTCATTTAATGCCGTAAGCATTCAAACCAATCAAGACGGCAAAACTGCGACAGTAACCAGAGAGTGGTTAGGCAAAGATGGCAAAATGCAAAAAGAAGTCAAGAAAGTGCCCGTTAGTGAACTGCAAAAGATGCATTTAAACTTTTAATTTAACTTACTTTCACAATACGTGAGCGCTGACTCATCATCACGCTCACTAGTGCACATACAGATAATACCGATAAAATAATAGCTAAAGGCAACTGGTTCTTTAAAGGAATAAAGGCAGCTAATGCCGTTAATAATCCAGCACCGAAGTTTTGTACACCACCCAAAACAGCTCCTGCTGTTCCGGCAATGCTTGGGAATTCTTCTAACGCTTTGGTCGTCGCAGTAGGGAAAATCAGACCGCACCCTAAGAAATACAAACAGCCTGGCAGAATAATGCTTAAGCTTGTTACGCCAAATATATAATAGGACAAACCAAGTGCAATACCGCTAATCAAAAGGGTAAAACAACCACTGAGCAATAGATAATCAAGGCTATAGCGTCGTGCCAGGTGCGCTGAGAGGAAGCTTCCAAACATATAACAAGGCAAAGGGATAATAAACAACAAGCTAGCAACTGCCGGAGAAAGTTTTAAAACAGAGGTAAACAAAGCACCTGAGCTAACTTCAAATACAGCAATGCCAGCATTGGCAACGATCAGTAAAATAAGATTGATGATAAAGTTACCATTGGTTAATACGGTTTTATATTTAGCTAAAAGATTGCCTTTGCTTGATTTCTGCTTATTAGTTTCAGGAAAAAAAAGCCATTGAATGATAAGCAGCAGAATGCCATAAATCGTAAGAAAGATAAAGATAGCGCGCCAACTATGAAGATCAGTAAAAATCCCCCCTAGTAATGGGGCAAGTAATGGTGCAAAAATAAGTGCAATTGCCATAATGCTATTGGCGCTATGAAGTTTCGTACCAGAATATAGATCACGCATTACAGTTCGCGCCATGACACCCGCAACAGCAATACCGCTTCCTTGTAGGAAGCTTGCCATTAACAGTGTGGCAAAGTGCGTTGCAAAAACAGCTAAGATAGATCCCAGTGCAAAAAAGAAAACACCAATCAAAATCATTGGTTTGCGACCAAAGCGATCGGAATAAGGACCATAAAAGAATTGCAATAAACCATAAGGAAATAGGTAACAAGCGATGACCGCTTGCATGCGCCCAACGCTAACGGAAAACTCATGTGCCATTTGCGTTAATGCAGGTACGTAAATGGTATTGGTCATTTGCCCTGCGGCAGTGAGCAAAATAATAAGCAATAAAATGCGATAAAAATGACGATCAAAATTAGCCATGTTTATACTTCAATAACTAGGGTTGAATAAACTTGCCGCCATCATAACGCAAACCATAAAAAATAATAGCCTCAGACACTGAAAAAACATGGATTAATGCTGTAAATGAATGAATGATGTGTATATACTGCGACTTAAACTAAGCAGAAATATTTAAAAGACAGAAAAAGATAAATGTTACTTACTTTAGATGTTGGCAACTCTCATATTCATGCGGGTGTTTTTGACCATGATGAATTGATATTACAGTTTCGTTATACTACGGCATCAGCACATGGTAGCTCAGATCAAATAGGTATTTTTCTAAGGCAAGCATTGAGTGAAAATAGTCTTGATCCAAATAAAATAAAGGGTGTTGCTATTGCCTCTGTGGTGCCGGCAATTAATTATTCACTGCGTTCTGCCATTTTAAAGTATTTTGATTTTGAACCATTTTTCTTGCAACCTGGTGTCAAAACAGGCTTAAAGATGCAAGTAGCGACACCCAAAGATGTTGGTGCTGATCGAATTGCAGGGTGCATTGCCGCTGTTGAGTTATTTGCTAACAAAGATATTTTGGTGATTGATTTGGGTACAGCGACAGTTTTTGATGTCGTGCGTAAAGATAAAGCCTATTTAAGTGGTGCTATTTTGCCAGGAGTACGTATTTCTCTAGAAGCGTTAAGTAGTAATGCTGCCCAGCTTTCGTCAGTGAGTATTGTCAAGCCAATGATGGCAATAGGTAAAGATACTGATACTAATCTGCAATCAGGTATTTACTATGGGCATTTGGGTGCATTAAAAGAGCTTAAATCAGCAATGATTCAGGAATTAAAAACAGACCTAAATGCGGTTATAACGATTGCAACCGGCGGTTTTTCACAATTATTTAATGTTCCAGGATTATTTGATGCCATTGTGCCAGACTTGGTATTGCAAGGCATTAAAATAGCATTTGATAAAAATAAATAATGAAGTACAAATCATGATAAAAAAACCAAACGCTAAACAAGCTGAAGAAGCAATAAAAACTTTATTAGAATACATCGGTGAAGACCCTAATCGTGAAGGGTTAATTGAAACACCAAAGCGTGTTATTAAGTCATATGCTGAGTTTTTCAAGGGGTACGAGGAAGAACCAGATGAAATCTTATCAAAGACATTTGAAGATGTTGAAGGCTATGATGAAATTGTACTTTTAAAAAATATGCGCTTAGAGTCCTACTGTGAGCATCATATGGTGCCAATTATCGGTAAAGCACATGTTGCTTATCTGCCTAACGGCAAAGTCGTAGGCATTAGCAAAATAGCGCGTGTGTTAGATGTGTTTGCCAAACGCTTACAAACACAAGAGCGTTTGACAATGCAAATTGCCTTGGCAATTGAAAAAGCATTAGCGCCCAAAGGTGTTGCAGTGATTATTGATTCAATGCATCAGTGCATGACAACACGCGGGGTACACAAGTCTGAAACCTCTACAGTCACAAGTTGTATGCGTGGAATTTTTAGAAAAGATGAGAAAAGTCGCAGTGAATTGATGTCACTGATTTCAGGGCTGTAAGAAAAGTTAAAAAAAAGCGCTGCGTTTACTTGGTCTAAGCATTATAGTCTGTATAATATTTGTATCGTAAGTTTTATTTTTAACAACAATGAAAAAGCTTTTTTTAGGTCTCTGCTTTTTAATGACAGGTTGTGCGAGCACGCATGAAATCGTTGCTAACTCGATGCAAAAGACAGTTGCAGCTCAAAGTAATGATATCCATTTTCGTGATGGGTTAGTAAAGTTACCTAAGGATGCTACGGCATATATGGCATATCCCAATAATGGTTATGATGATTTACGCAGTTATCCTGAAAGTGCCAAGGAAACACTGTTAATTTTGAATGATGCACTAAAAGATCACTTTAAAACCTTGACGCTTGCATCACATTTCCAATCGGCACAGTTTGAATACTTAGCCGCGCGGAATAAAAAATATGACTACTTTATTTTGCCTAGAATCAGTAAATGGACAGAAAGTTATACATTATTAACCGGTGTTGCCGATCAAGTTGAGTTAAGTATTAAAATATATGATCTAAGAACGAACCAACTCATTGATGAAGTGCATATTAACAGCACAAGCTCAAAAATGCCAGGCTTTGAGAAAACACCGCTTGAGTTATTGCATGAACCATTAACTGCAATTGCCGAGAATTTATTTATGCAAGGAAAGCCAGCTGATGCCTAGTAATAATCACAAACTTGATAGTGCTTATGCAATTTTGCCAATAGCATTTGCAGATAATACAAATCAACCATTTTTTAAAGAGTGTCCAGAGTCGAGACTCATTTGTGGCGGTAAAGATGTTTTTGATCGAGATTATTATATGCAGCATGAGGCATATCATGCATGGCAAAAAATGCAGCAAAGCGCTTTGCAAGAAGGTGTTAACTTGATGGTTGTTTCAGCATTTCGTAGTTACTTGTATCAAGCCAATATTATTTTAAATAAGTTAAATAAAGGCTTATTGCTAGAACATATTTTAAAAGTTTCTGCTTTGCCTGGGTTTAGTGAACATCATACGGGCTGCGCTTTGGATTTCACCTCAGATGAGGAGTGTGAAGTGCTAACAGAAAGTTTTGAGCAAACCAAAGCCTTTAAATGGCTGTCAATGCATGCCCATGAGTTTCAATTCACTTTAAGCTATCCACGAGACAATGTTTATGGGTTTATTTATGAACCTTGGCATTGGTGTTATAAAACATCTTAAGTTGTGCTATGATTCACGATCTTAGTGAATACCGATTTTAAACCATTAAAGTATGTTAAAACATTATGCGTTGATACTTGAATATGCAGGCACCAATTACTGTGGCTGGCAGCGCCAAAATCATAGCGATAGTGTACAAGCGCGCTTAGAAAAAGCATTATCCATTATTGCCAATGAACCGATTGAAGTGGTCTGCGCCGGTAGAACGGATACCGGTGTGCATGCTACAGCACAAGTGATAAATTTTTCTAGCTCAGCAATCAGGCAAGAAAAGGCATGGGTATTGGGTGTTAATGCGCATTTGCCTAATGATATTAATGTCTCTGCTGTCTATGAGGTTAATGCGGAGTTTAGTGCGCGCTTTAGTGCATTATATCGACGCTATCAATATGTGATTTATCAGAATAAAACTGCCAGTGCATTATGGCATGAGCGAGTAACTTGGATTAATCAGTCATTGGATATAAGCAAAATGAATACAGCTTGCGCGTATTTGCTTGGTGAGCAGGACTTCAGCTCCTTTCGTTCATCACAATGTCAATCAATTAGTGCCAAGCGTAATATCCATCATGCGCACTTTATTCAGCATGGACAGTTTATTATTTTTGATATTCAAGGAAATGCATTTTTGCATCATATGGTCAGAAATATTGTCGGATCAATGCTAGAGGTGGGTTTAGGCAAAAAATCACCCGATTGGATCAAAGAATTGACCAATGCAAAAGATCGCACGCAAGCAGGTATTACAGCACCTCCTCAAGGTTTGTACTTAATTGAAGTGGGTTATCCACGAGAATTAGATATTATTGCCTATCAAGAAGTGCCGTTTAAGAATGACAATATACTGTGATGAGTAGCATTAATCTGTGGTATAAGATCAGAAATATCACCATCGTTTTTAATTACAAAATCACTAAATGTGTGGCGTTCATCATCACTAATTTGGCTTTGAATCATTAATAAAGCTTGTGATTTTGTTTGGTTATCGCGTTTTATAATGCGATCAAGTTTGGTTTCCATACAGGCGCATATCGAGATGATTTTCTTAAGATAAGGATAGTTAGCAAGTGTTGCCGTTGTTAAAAGTGGGATATCGATGATCGTATAGATGGATTGGCTTTTTGAGAGTTTTAATTCGATCTGTTGGCGAATAATCGGATGCATAAGATTGTTTAACCAAGTGCGTGCTGATGTATCTTGACTGATAATGCTGCGTAAGACTTTTCTATCAATCATACCGTTAGTTATGACTGTATCGCCAAACTCATTAATAATCGCTTCAATGACTTCAGATAAGAGGATAACTTCTCTAGCAACTTGATCCGCACAGATAATATCAATGTTATGCAGCTCATGAAAAAGATTAGCAACTGTTGTTTTACCGCTACCAATACCGCCAGTCAATGCAACGGGAAACATGTTTTAATATACCTTGTTATTTTTTCTTGATAGGATAGCGCTGTTTACCTGATATGCATAGAGTAATTAAAGTAATTAACACCTTAAGGGACACAATATGCCTGAGACGATATTATCTACCGCCAAGAACACAACAAAGCACCTTGTCAGTATCAAAGATTTAAAACGTGATGATTTTGATCGACTGATGAAACTTGCGCATGATGCCGAGCACGGTAAACTCATAAATAGTTTGAGTGATAAGATTATTGCCAGCTGTTTTTTTGAAGCATCGACACGCACACGTTTATCCTTTGAAGCAGCGATTCATCGCTTAGGTGCTAAAGTCATTGGTTTTGCTGATGCGCATAATACCTCTTTTGGTCAGAAAGGCGAGAGCTTAAGCGATACCATCCAAATGCTTAATGGCTATGCGGATGCGATTGTTATGCGTCACTTTGAAGCAGGGAGTGCTGAAATTGCTGCAAATGTCTCGCATATTCCTGTGGTTAATGCTGGTGATGGTGCTAATGAACATCCTTCGCAAACCTTGCTTGATCTCTTTACGATAGAACAAAAGTTTGGAAAGATTGATGGTGTTAAAATCGCGATGATTGGGGATTTGCGTTATGGTCGCACCGTGCATTCATTAAGCTATGCGTTATTGAATTATCGAGATATTACTATTTATTATGTGGCACCTCAGGCATTACAAATCCCGGAAGAAATTTTAACTCAACTTAAAAAGAAAAACATAACGGTGCATTGTGTTGAAAGCTTAGCTGATGTCATTGGTGTGGTTGATGTATTATATATGACGCGTTTGCAAAAAGAGCGTTTTTCCGAAGAAGATGGGCATACGATGGATTATGTGCTTACGGCGGATATGTTAATCAATGGTGCGCATGATGATTTAATTGTTATGCACCCACTACCACGTGTGCAAGAGATTTGCAATTCGGTTGATAGCACTCAATACGCGTGGTATTTCCAGCAGGCTAAAAATGGCGTATTTATGCGTCAAGCGATCCTTTATAATTTGTTAAAGGTATGATTTTCAATCATGCAGCAAGTTGATAATAAGACTTCCCAAGATCCTAAAATCCAAAATTGGGATGAATTGGATTTACCTAAAAGCTGGGTTGATGAGTTAAATTTTAAATCACCTGTTGCATGGGCTAAGCTAATAAAAGCTATTTTTTATCCAAAGCATAAAACGGTATGTGTAGATGAGGAATTATTGCAGGCAATGCCTATTCCTAAGTATGTTTTACAGGAGTTTCATAATATTCCTTGTGGAAACTATTCAAAGCTATTAACTCGTGGTTATATCAAAGGCTTTGATATTGCGATGCTTAATCAAGTTGATTCCATACGCAAAAAAATATCACAGTATCTTAAAGATTGTCATGCAGTTTTGGATATCGGTTGTGGTGGTGGAAAAACTGCCAATGTAATTTATCAAGAAGGCGCTTACGATACTTGGGGGATTGATCCTAGTCCCTATTTACTAAAGCATGCTGCTTTAGACTACCCACATATAAAATTTATTCAAGGTGTTGCTGAGGCATTGCCATTTGCTGATGAGCGCTTTGATGGATTAAGTGCATGCTATGTGTTACATGAAATTCCACCAAAATACATCAAACAACTCATCGCGGAAGCTTCACGTGTGCTTAAAAAGGGTGGGTTATTTGTCATTGCTGAACCATCACCAGTGCAGTATCAAGATAAAATATGGCAATTATGTAAAAGCCATGGGGTAACAGGTGTTTATTTCAAAATATTAGCACGCAAATTAAATGAACCCTTTGTTAAAGCATTTCATCAGTTGGATTTACATGAATTATTTATTGAAGCAGGATTTGATGTATTAGAGGATCAAAAAGAGATGCCACATCGGTTTATTTGTGTCAGAAAGCGCTAAAGATTGCTATTTTTTACTGCTTGATTTTGAAGCTAATAAATTTAAAGCATTTGCAACATCAAATGCCTGAATCTTATCGTAGATATAGATCTTATACAGCGCACGATTTGATGTGTTAATAATGTTGATAATGAAATAACTATTTTTCTTGTAAAGTTTAACTTTAGAGATTGAAGTATAGTAAATACGTTTATGTTTCTCATATGTCAATGAAGATGATGAACTGCTTCCTCCAGCTATGACAGTAGTGGAGTTTAATATTGGAGTTGCGGAGCTATAACCTCTTCCACTGGAGGCGGTCGCTAAACCATAAGATAGTAATATGTAATCATCGTTAAAATAGACTGCTGCAGGTTTAAATTTTTCAGGTTGCTCCATAATAGCTTGTTCAATTATTGATTGGGCTTTGGATATGTTCTCAATAGACTTATCAGGGTAGGAGATCAGCTTTGCGCAACTTGATAAAGTTAAGATTAATAATATTGCAATGATAAGC
This sequence comes from Cysteiniphilum sp. GTC20157, assembly GCF_055396795.1. Taxonomy (NCBI): domain Bacteria; kingdom Pseudomonadati; phylum Pseudomonadota; class Gammaproteobacteria; order Thiotrichales; family Fastidiosibacteraceae; genus Cysteiniphilum; species Cysteiniphilum sp. GTC20157. Next base: position 1,202,904 of record NZ_AP044698.1, read on the forward strand.
TTATAATAACGACGAGCTCTAACTGGTTTGTTTGATGTGTTCATTGATTAATCCTTAATCTTATTAATATGCTGTTGAGTATAGCTAAAGAAATGGTATTAATCTAAAGCTGTTAAACTCTTGACGCTATTACATTACCTTTTAATGCCACGCCTGACATCCATAAACCATTTTCACACACATAAGTATCTGTGCTTGATGTCGTGTTATTTTTCCAATTCGATTGAATATTAGCAACGCCATTGCCACCCATTTCTTTGGCTTGGTTTTCTAAGCTTAGCAGTGCTGAATAGAATACCCAGTTACAAGAAGCGACAGGATCTTTAGCAAAAGCATTAGAACGACGGCTTGTTGTAATCTCACCTAAGTCTTTAGCGCCTGCGGGAGCTGAGTTTTTGCCGAAGTAAAATTTAAAATCACTTGTTTGCGTTTTTACCTTTGTAGGCATTGAGCTCATCGCTTGATTGATGTTGTAATTGCCTAATCCAGTATTTGATGAGCAAGCGCTTATTGCCAAAGCTGTTGTTGCAACAAATATTGGCAAGGTTATGTTGATGAGTTTAGATTTTTTCATTTTTTGATAAATAAGTATGATATTAGTGGGTGAATTTTATCAGGATGTCTTAATAAGTGAAAGAGAATAAATTCAATTACCCCTCACCCGTAGAGCCTATGCTGCACGAGCGGCCCCGCAAGGGGAGAGGTGAAGGTTTGTCACTATTATTTAGTAACTCATTTGCAAAATTTTTAAACTGTCCTCAGGGGTGATGTCAGCATGCTCTCCCAATGCAATAAGACCATTATCTTTCAGGTTATTAATAATGTCGTCAAATTTATCCTGAGCTAATTGATAAGCACTAATTTTGGTTGGGTTGCCCATTTGCTCAAAAAAGGCGCGTGTTTTCTCAATAGCGATTTGCACTTTTGTTTCATCATCAAGCGCTTTATCAACCTGCCATACACGTTCAGCGTATTGAATTAATTTGGCTTGTTTTTTATCCTTCTTATACTCCATGATGCTTGGTAGAATAATCGCAAGGGTTTGCGCATGATCCAAGCCGTAAAAGGCTGTTAATTCATGCCCAATCATATGTGTTGCCCAATCGGTTTTTACACCCTGAGCGATGAGCGTGTTCAGTGCTAAAGTAGCTGCCCACATAATGTTAGCACGCACATCATAGTCATTAGGTTGAGTCAGTACTTTTTCACCTTCTTCAATTAACGTGCTGAGAATGCCTTCAGCAAAACGATCTTGTAATTGAGCATTTTGCGGATAAGTTAAATATTGCTCCATCACATGGACAAAGGCATCAACAACACCGTTGGCAACTTGTCTTGCCGGCAGGGTGTAAGTTGTCTCGGGATCAAGAATTGAAAAAACAGGGAATACTTTTTCATGCATAAAGGCAAGTTTTTTATTCAACGCTCGGCGCGAGATAACTGATCCTGAGTTCATTTCAGAACCTGTCGCAGGCAGTGTTAACACACAGCCAAAAGGTACAGCCTCAGTAATATCAGCATGTTTAGCTAAAATATCCCATGGATCACCTTTGAATTTAGCAGCTGCAACTATAAATTTAGTAGCGTCAATAACCGAACCGCCACCAACAGCTAATACAAAATCAATATTATTTTGTTTGATGAGTTCAACTGCTTTAAGGCAGGTTTCATATTCAGGGTTTGGTTCAATACCTGAGAATTCAGTTACTTGATGGTCAGCTAACGCTTTTTTTACTTGGTCATAAACACCATTTTGTTTAATGCTGCCACCACCGTAGATTAATAGTACTTTTTGATCTTTGGCAATGGCATGACTTAATTGTGCAATTTGCCCTTGACCGAAGTAAATACGAGTTGGGTTGTAATAGATAAAGTTTTCCATAAGATGCTCCATTTTAGATTTATGCCATCATCGATTCGGTGGCATTAACGGAGTCAAAGTGTAGCATATCCCCTCATGGCTTTATAGCGATTTGCGCTTATTTATGAGGTATTTCATTGCTAATACCATAAGGCATTCCGCGATAAACAACGCCAAACTCACTGTTTAGATTATGGTGTAAAATGACAATTGGCGTAAGGATTCAAGCGCATAAAAAACCGATGAAGTCAAAAGAAACCGACGTTTCAGTTTTGTTACAAAATCAATTCTGACTTTTGCTTTTTAATAAACGCAAACTGTTAAAGACTACGAGTAAAGATGCCCCCATATCAGCACCAATAGCCATCCAGATATTAGCAAGTTCAAGAAGTGCTAGTGCCATAAAGATGACTTTAAGTCCCAAAGCAAAGGTGATGTTTTGCTGAATAATGGTTTTAACACGTTTGGCATGTTTGATTAACCATGGCAATTTAGCTAAATCATCGGACATCAATGCAATATCAGCTGTTTCAATCGCAACGTCACTGCCGGCATCCCCCATAGCAAGACTTAAGTCAGCCGTTGCCAAAGCAGGGGCATCATTAATACCATCACCAACCATTGCAACTGTTTGATATTGTGCTTGTAGCGCTTTGATTTTGGCTACTTTATCTTCGGGTAAAAGCTCAGAGTAAACCTCATCAAGTCCGGCTTGCTCTGCAATAAACTGTGCAGCTCCCTTATTGTCACCGGTTAATAGCGCGGTTTTAATACCAAGAGCATTGAGTTTAGTTAGGGTTTCTTTTGCATTATCTTTGATGCTGTCAGCAACGGCAAAAAGCCCTAGAATATGATTGCTGTTAGCGAAGATTAATAATGAATGTCCTGTTTTCTCTAATGCAAGAATTTGGTCATGAAAAGCGCTTAGGCTTGTTGTGATTTCTGTTTTTTCATGTAGATATTTATGGCTTCCTATCCAGTAATTGTGATCATTAATTTGTCCGGTAATCGCTTTACCTTTAATAATTTGAATATTAGAAGCATTAAAGGTTTTTTCTAATTTAAGCGCCGCCATTTTATTAAAGATAGCATGTGCTAAGGGGTGATTATTGCCTTCTTCAAGTGCAGCAGCAAGTTGTAGTAATTCATTATCACTATACTCTTTTGAGATATTAATAATTGACTGAATAACCGGTTTTCCTTGGGTAATCGTCCCTGTCTTGTCAAAAGCAATCGCTTTAAGCTTTGCGGGTAACTCAAGAAAACTGCCCCCTTTGATTAAAATACCAAGGTTAGCAGCGGCACTTAAGCCTGAAACAATACTCACAGGTGTCGAAATAACTAAAGCGCAAGGACAGGCGATGACGAGAATAACTAGGGCTTCATAAATCCAGTTGTACCAACTGCCACCAAATAATAATGGTGGGGTAATCGCGACTAGCAGGGCAAATAGCATCATCAAAGGAGTGTAGTATTTGGCAAATTGCTCAACCCACATCTCGGATTTTGCCTTATTCGCTTGCGCTAATTCCACTTGACGGATAATGTTTGACAGCGTTGATTCAGTGGCAAGTTTTGTAACTTGGACGTATAAGAGACCATCTTCATTTAAACTGCCGGCAAAGACAGGATCACCTGATTTTTTTTCAACAGGTAATGACTCTCCAGTGATTGGTGCTTGATTAATAAAGCTCTCACCTTCTTTAACAACACCATCCAAAGGAACACGTTCACCGGGTTTAATGACGATTGTTGCACCAATGTTAACTTCTTCAACCTTCTTAACATCGATATTTTTATGGTGTGAGCAATAAACATTAGCAGTTTCAGGCGCTATTTCTAGTAATGATTGAATCGCTTTTCGAGCCTTACCAACACTCCAAGATTCTAATAGTGAAGCGATCGAGAATAAAAAGACAATCATGCCAGCTTCTAGCCATTGTCCTAAACATACCGCACCAATAACAGCAATGGTCATTAAAAGATTAATATCAGGTCGCATACGTTTTAACGCTGCCCATGCTTTAGGATAAATAAAAAAGCCACCAACGATTAACGCCAAAACATAAAAAACAATCGAGCTAACAGGTTGAGCAGTTGCTGCACCATGCTCACCAATAAGGGCATCTAAAAATCCATGATAGCTGCCATGGATGGCAAAACCTATGATTAAAAACAGTGCACAAATCGGTGTTAATAGGCTGCGCATGTGCTTTTGCCAAAAGCTTTCGCTATTGGTTTGTTGTTTGATTTCATATTGTTGCCAACTGATAAATTGGTAGCCTGTCGCTTTGAGCCTTTTTTCAATTTCAGCTTGTGTAAATTGTTGTGTTTGATTGTGGATCATAAGCTTGCCTTTCAATAGGTTAAACTGTAAAAGGCTTTCATCTTTGACATAAGGCAGAAGCTCTCGTTTTACTACAGAAACTTCATCTAAACAGTCCATGCCATAAATTTTATATTCAAACATTTTGCTTCACCTTTTTCCCCTTTGTTTGATTAATGGGTTTCATCCGACCAGTGTTTATACATATCTTGTAAAATACAATACACATGCTCGTCGTATAAGGAATAGAGTACTTGTTTACCCTGACGCTCACCTTTAATCAGACGTTGTTGTTTCATTAGCTTTAAATGATGACTAACCAGAGGCTGAGAGACTCTAAGTTTTTCGACAAAGTGATTAACCGGCGTTGCCTCTTTTGCGCATAAGAATAAAATGCGCATACGATTGGCATCACCCATGATCTGACACACATCAGCAATTCTCGTCAAAATAAGTTCATCTACATCACTCATCATAAATCCATAAATTTTTATATAAAAAATAATTTATACAATTTAGATGAAAAGGTCAGTGATGTAAAGCAGTTAATATCACATTCGTGTTGATGCCAGTAATTAAAAATTTACTGTAAAAAAATTATTTTTTTGTTATATTTGTCGCCCTTGAAAATACAGTTCACAATTCGGAGTGTTATGACTTCCACCTCGTATCAGGAAAAACTAGCTCAAATGCCATTGGCAAAATCTTGGGCAGTGGTAATTTTAATTTCATTTTTCTTTTTCTTTGAATTTGGCTTAGGTAATGCTTTTAATACATTAACACCTGCTATTTTAAACGCTTATCCAGATTTGACCCCAGTAAGTGTGAGTTTTATTGCCAGTTTATATTTTTATACGAATATCGCGTGTTTAATTCCTGCAGCATATATTCTAGATAGATTCTCACCGCGTTTAGCTATATCAATCGCTTTACTCGTCTGTGCATTGAGTATTTTTGCAATGACATTGACAACAAGTATATATGTGATGGGTATTTCTCGCCTATTTATGGGTATGGGCGCGAGTTTTAGTCTTGTCGGTTGTATTCGCATCGCAACAAACTGGTTCCCAGCAAATCGCTTAGGTTTTGTCATTGGTATTATTATTGCGATTGGTATGCTAGGTGGTTATGCAGCACAAGCGCCTGTTGGCTATTTGCTTGACGCTTTTGGTTTAGCCCAGACCTTACGCATAATTAGCTTGTTTGGTTTAGTGTTAGCAATCCTTATTTTTATTGTTGTGCGTAATGCCCCAAAAGAATTAGTAGCAGCGCGTACAATGCAAACTAAAGCTTTGCGATCTGAGTCTATCTTAGCAACCTTAAAGCTTGTGTTATCCAAGCCACAAAACTGGTACGCTGGTCTTTATGTCGGCTTGATCAATATTGGCACATGGATGTTGGGTGGCATGTGGTCAAATGAATATTTGATGAAAACGCATGATGTTAGCATGCTAGAAGCGCGTTCGATTACGGGGTATATATTTTTAGGTATGATCTTTGCTTATCCGTTTTGGGGTTGGTTGACTGAACGTATGCGTCGCCGTAAACAGCCACTGATTCTTGGCGGTGTAACATCAGTGATCATCATTGCCATTATTATGTTTTGCACAGTGAGTGTTGCACAATTATCAGTATTATTTTTCTTACTAGGGTTTGTTACGAGTGCGCAAACCGTTGCTTATCCATTTGTTGGTGAAACCAACCCGATGAAAAATAATGCCATTGCAACAAGTATTGTGTCGATGAATTCATTATTATGGGGTGGCGTAATCGCTATGCCATTATTTGGCGTGATGACAACATGGTTTAATCACAGTAAAGGTTTGGATGATATGGCAGCCCCTGGGCTTAATTTTGGTATGGGGATTTTGCTAATTGGCTTTATCATTAGTATTATATTTGCTTTATTCATTAAAGAGACGTATTGTAAGCGTCAAGTGGACTAAGTAAGGGAAAATATGCAATTTCTTGAATTTGAAAAACCAATTGCTGAATTAGAAGCAAAGATTGAAGCGTTGGCTAAATCCAATGCACATAGTGAAGATGTTCAACAGGAAATCGAGAAATTACAAGGTAAAACGACCGATTTAATGAAGAAGATTTATAATTCATTAAGCGATTGGCAGATAATTCAATTGGCGCGTCATCCTGAGCGCCCATATTTTTTAGATTTGCTTAATAAAGTTTTTACTGATTTCCAAGAGCTGCACGGTGATCGCGCTTTTGCAGATGATAAAGCAGTTGTTGGCGGGTTAGCCAAATTGGGCGATCAAGCAGTGATGGTGATTGGTCAGGAAAAGGGGCGCAAAACAAAAGATAAACTGCGTCATAATTTTGGCATGATGCATCCAGAAGGTTATCGTAAAGCACTCCGCTTAATGAAATTGGCTGAAAAGTTTAATGTGCCTGTGATTACATTTATTGATACACCAGGTGCTTATCCCGGTGTTAAAGCCGAAGAACGCGGGCAAAGTGAGGCGATTGCGCGCAATTTGCTTGAAATGTCTAAGCTTAATGTGCCAATTATTTGCATGGTGATTGGTGAAGGTTGCTCAGGAGGAGCGTTGGGTATTGGTGTGGGTGACAAGCTGGTGATGCTCGAGTACAGCTATTTTGCCACAATTTCACCAGAAGGGTGTGCTTCAATTTTATGGAAAACAGCCGAAAAAGCCGCCGATGCCGCTGAGATTATGGGTATTACTGCTAAGCGTTTAAAAGAGCATAACATTGTTGATGAGGTCATCAAAGAGCCTTTGGGTGGTGCGCATCGCAATATTACTGAAGCCGCAAAGGAAATCAAGCTGACTTTAGAGCGTTTGTTAGGTGATTTAAGTGCACTATCTAATGATGATCGCTTGGCAAAACGCTATGACAAATTAATGTCTTTTGGTGCATTTGAGGGGTAATTATTTTAAAGGGCAGCTATTAAGAATGTCCAAACCATTTCTTCAATTTATTTTCTGCTTTTAATACATGTTTCTCTAATCTTGGAAAGCGATGCAATAGTTTGTGAAGCCATTTTCGTATTGGTGGGACAAGCCATGAAAGCACAATGATTCCTGCGAAAAAGAATACAAACCCCGGAATGATGGGCAAAACCGCACCCAGCAAGGCCAGTGCAAATAGAATGATGACAATGACGATGAGTAAGGTTTTTTTAAAGATAACGCGCATAGTTTATTTCGATGGGTTATTTTTATCAAACAGATAAAGGTAATCACCATAGCCTTTACTTAGCATCTCGTCTTTAGGAATAAATTGAAGTGCTGCTGAGTTAACACAGTAGCGAAGTCCTGTTGGCTTTGGTCCATCATTAAAAACATGTCCTAAATGTGAGTCAGCTACCAGAGATCTAACTTCTGTGCGTACAAGAAAGAAGAATTTACGATCTTCTTTTTCCTGAATATATTTTGTATCTATTGGTTTTGTAAAGCTTGGCCAACCTGTGCCTGAGTCAAACTTGTCAGTCGAGCTAAACAGTGGTTCGCCAGAAACTATATCAACATAAATACCTTCGCTTTTATTATTCCAATAGCTATTATCAAAGGGCTTTTCTGTTGCCTCTTCTTGAGTGACTTGGTATTGCAGCGTTGATAGTGTACTAAGTTTCTGCTTTTTTATATCGGCATTAAAATGTTGGTAATCAGTTGCCATTGCAATAACTCCTATACTTATTAAGATAAAGCCTATGCTAATATTACGCGGGTACATCTATATTCTCCTGCCAATTGCACTGTTTTGATTTTAGCAGGGTAATTGCTATAAAGTGATAACTTAAGAGAGTGAAAACAATAATGTAACAATTTTTTTACATGGCAATACCCTCTTGAAACGGTTTCTTCACATTTTTCTAAATATAATGCAATCAATTCGATCGCGTGATCGTTAGAAATAATAGTTTGAAATTTGAGTAATAGGAGCAGAAAATGATCATAACAAAACAGACACAACAAAAAGCATCAACTTGGCAAAAAATCAAAAAAGAATATATCAAGTTTTGTTCATTGCAAGCACAGTCACATTTATATTTATAAGGTTAGTTTTGTTTGTGGAAAAAGGTAAAGATAGTTGGGTTAATGCCAAGTTTATTGATCACAAAATAAGTTAATACCAGATTCCAGAAAATCATCGCAATTGCTGAAGCAATTGCGACACCAAAGGCATGTAAACTTGGAATAAGTGCAATGCCGAGGATAATGTTGATAACAAGTGCGATGTAAAAAACACGACACGTTGTTTTTTCAAATCCTGCCATATTTAAGATCGTAAAGACACTACCACATAGGACGTTAACCGCTTGACCAATCATTAACACACAAAACAGCGAATAGGCTTGTGTATATGCTTGACCATAAAGCATAGTAATCCAGTAGCCAGCAATAACTAAAGTTACCATGCCAAGAGTGGATAACCCGCAAATAATACGTGTATATTCAGTGATTTTGGCTTGGAATGCATCATGTGCTAACATTTTATAATCATTAGCCACTTGTGCCATAATATTGGCGCTAACTGCATTTAAAACAAAGACAACTAAAGCACTTAGTTGAAGTGCCACGGCATAATAAGCAATACTTTCATTACTAGAGAATATTTTCAGTAAGACAATGTCAATTTGACTTAGCAATAAATTACCCCATTTTAATAACATAAAAGCGAGATTACTGCCGTGTGGCTTATGACTTTTAAATCCGTATTTGATGCTGACTTTTAACCATAATATAAGCATGTAAAGGGTAATCGCGGCAAACATTGAGCCCACAAGTAGCGGGGCATTATGAATTTTGATTACAATATAGATGCCAATGATCAGTAGCATAATCAGACGCATGATAAATTGAATTAAGTTTGCATAAATCACTTTTCTATTGGCGACATAAAAAGACTGCAGAAGATTAGCAATAAAAAAAGGTAGCGCAAATAAGAAAGCAAAAACTTCAATAAAACTGGCATTGGGATCAAATAAATAGATATAGCTAAAACAGCCAATGCAGGCAAGTGCAAGAATGATTATCCCGCGGCGCCAAAACCAATTGTGTAGTTGGAAAACTTCTTTTGTACGTCTACCCCCACTGTTGCTAGACCAGCCCCAGCTACGAGCTAAGATGCCATCAGCACCAAGGGTAGCAATCACTGCAGAAATAGTGGCAATGGTCACACCAAACATATATTGTCCATATTCAGAAATAGTTAGATAGTGTGCCAGTAAAATGGCAGAAGCAAAGGCAGTCATTTGTCCTAAGCCTTGTACAAACATAGTGCCCAGAGATTTGACTAAAATCTCGTTGTTAAGTAGTTTTTTAGCTTGTGCTATTAACATCATTAAATGCATCTTTTGGGTTTAGGTAATCCTGCAATTTTGGCAGCTTGCCGCGCAGGGGAGACAGGGAATAGGGTTTGTAGATAAAGGCTATTGCCAATGTCATTGCCATATTGCTCTTTGAGTGATTTAACCAAAAGGCGAATCGCTGGTGCTGCGTTATGTGTCTTGTAGTATTCGCGTAAAAAATAAATAACCTGCCAATGTTCATCGGTTAGTGTAATATTCTCTTCTTTGGCAAAAGCATAAGCGATATCAGTTGACCACTGTGTGTGGTCTTTTAAAAAGCCGTGCTCATCAAGTGGTATGGTAAATTGGGTCATTAATGCAGAAAAGGAAATTTACAATCGCCCTATAGTAGAGGAATTTAGTGATATAGTGAAGTTGAAATTAAACGGTTAGGTTATATAAACCAACTTCAATATTGCCTAGAACCTGTTTGTACACCCAAGAAAACGGTAATTGATCAGGGTTGAAGTTATAAATGTGAACATCCCATAGCTTGTTTGAAGGATTGTAGTCAATAACCATATTTAAATAGCAGGGGGCATTACTGTTATTGCTTAAGGTGTAAAATGAATTATCAGACATTGTTTTAAAAGCGGGTTGCGAATGCCTTGAATTATTTGTTGAGACCCAGCATTGTTGAATTTTTGTTTGTGACGGGAGGGTAACTCTTTCGCGTGAGGCAAAATAGATTGCTGTAATGCCTTTTTTATGACGAATTTTTTCTAACAACTCAAAATAGTTGTTGTTAATGTATTGATTTAATAGTACTGAAATAGAGCGTGTAGAGTTGTCATTTTCTTCACAGGAGTGATGCGTACAAGCGCTCAATGATAATGTAGTAATTAACAAAATAAAAAAAGCAGGAAGTAACACAAACCATCTTGACGCTTTTCTAGGTGTTGAAAGTTTTTTGGGTAAAAGTGTCAATATGATTCGCAAAATAAATTAAATCCTTTAATTTAATATAAAGATAAATCAAGCAAATTCAAAAAAGGCAACGTGATCATTGCCTTAACGTATTACTTGTTTTTATTTATTTAGTTTTTCTTTAATTAAGTCACCAATGGTTGTTGGCGCCATTTGCTCAGCTTTGTAATTCGTTTTAGCTGTTTTTTCCATATCTTCATCTAGGCCTTTGATAGAAAGGTTGATGCTGCGACGTTTAGTGTCAATATTGCTAACGCGCGCTTCAATTTCCTGACCTACTTTAAGGACATGACGTGCATCTTCAGTGTGTTCACGTGAAATATCAGCAACGCGAATGAAGCCTTCTACTTCAGGTGCAAGCTCAACGTTAGCACCGTTTTGTTGAACCGCTGTAATAACACCAGTAACTTTAGCACCTTTGTCATTTGCAGCGGTGTATTGTGTAAATGGATCATTAGAAAGCTGTTTAATACCAAGGGCGATACGTTCACGCTCGATATCAACAGAAAGCATCACTGCTTCAATTTCTTCACCTTTCTTCAATTGGCTTACAACATCTTCTGCTTTGTTCCAAGCAACGTCAGAAATATGCACAAGACCATCGATGTTACCATCTAAACCGATGAAGATACCAAAGTCGGTGATAGAACGGATCTTACCATTGACTTTATCACCTGGCTTATGTGCATCAGCGAATGCTTGCCATGGATTGATAATGCATTGCTTCATGCCAAGCGAAATACGGTGACGTGACGCATCAACTTCAAGAACCATTACTTCAACTTCTTGACCTAAAGAAACTAACTTGTGTGGGTTAGCATTTTTGTTTGTCCAATCCATTTCAGATGTATGAACAAGACCTTCAATGCCTTCTTTAAGCTTAACAAAACAACCGTAGTCAGTAATGTTAGTGATTTTGCCCATAAGCTTAGTACCAACAGCAAGCTCTTCGGCAACACTCGCCCAAGGATCTTCGCCCAACTGCTTGATACCAAGAGAAATACGACCTTTGTCATTATCAAATTTGATGATCTTAACATCGATCTCATCGCCAAGTGCTAACATATCACTCGGATGCTTAATGCGGCTCCAAGACATATCAGTGATGTGTAATAAACCATCAACGCCGCCAAGATCAATAAATGCACCAAAGTCAGTAATGTTTTTAACAACACCTTTAACAACTGAACCTTCGCTCAACTTCTCGAATAATGCTTCACGATCTTCTTGCGTTTCAGCTTCGATAACCGCGCGACGAGAAACAACGATATTGTTGCGCTTAGTATCAAGTTTAACGATCTTAAGTTCGATGTCTTTGTCTTCTAAGTGAGAGATATCACGCAATGGACGAACGTCAACAAGAGATCCAGGTAAGAACGCACGCAGGCCTTTAACTTCAACTGTATAGCCGCCGCGAACATGGTTTGTAATACGACCTAATACAGTCTCTTGGTCATCACATGCTTTCTCAAGCGCGCCCCAAACTTCGATGCGTTTTGCTTTTTCGCGTGATAGACGTGTTTCACCGTTGCTGTTGTCTAATGCGTCAAGTACAACATCTACTTGGTCACCAATTTGAACTTCAATTTCGCCTTGATCATTTCTGAATTGATCAAGAGAAACAATAGATTCTGATTTTAAACCTGCGTCAATCCAAGCAAATTCACGATCAATAGCAACAATAGTTGCTTTGATGATCTTGCCAACACGCATTTCAGTTTCTTTTAGTGAAGCTTCAAAGAGGTCTTTAAAATTTTCAGTCATGGTTTAGTTCCAATATATCTTAAGCCAGTGGTTAGTTATACATTGAGTTTACTGCATTCACTGGAAAACTGCATAAACTCAGCCTAAATAAAAGGTGGCAAGATTTTAAAGGATTGTCTTGACGTTTTCAATCAGTTGTTACTGTTTTATGCAAAAAATTCAAAAGTTAAATACTTCCTCTGCTTTTCATTAGATGAAATAGTTGAAGCGGTATATGCTAATGCCATAAATTCTTAACTAAAGATCATTAATACAGTATGAAGAGTTATCTATGTTTTGACCTAGGGGGTACCTATACCAAATATGCATTGATTGATTTAGCGGGAAACATCGTTGTATCAGATAAATATCACACAGGAAAAATCATTGACCCCGAGGCGCTGCTTCAGCAATTTATGCTGCGTTTTGTAGAATTAAAGAAGACATATCAGATCGTGGGTGTTGGCTTTTCGTGTCATGGAATTGTTGATATCCAAAGGGGCTGTATTGCCTTTGGCTCACCTTATGTCAAAGCGCTAGAAAATTATCCGCTAGTCGAGCGTTTTAAACAAGAAGCAGGTGTTGAGCTTGTAGTGATTGAAAATGACGTTAATGCAGCAGCTATTGGTGAATCAACCTATTGGCAGAGTCATCACTGCCAGAATTATCTCTTTTTAACTTTAGGCACCAGTATTGGTGGCGCGATTATTATTAATGGTCAATTGTATCGTGGATTTAATAATGCGGCAGGTGAGTTTGGTTATATGCTGACAAATGCGCAAGATAATCAACAAAACAATCAAAAAATAAAAAGCATGTTACCAGGTGCTTGGGAAGGTTATGCTTCAGCCAAAACTTTATTAGAAAAATATTGCGCTGCAACACAAAGTGAAGAAGTAAGTATAGCGTATTTTAAAGAACAGTTATTTAATAAAAAACCTATTGCATTAAAGGTCTTTGAAGCGTATTTACATCAGGTTGTTGTCGGGCTCATTTCATTGACGCATATATTAGCGCCGGAGTTGATTATTATTGGTGGCGCGATTTCGGAGGAATCATTTTTTATCGACGCATTAAGGCAGCGCTTTCATGAGAAAGTATTACCTTTTTATAAAGAAGTGAAAATTATGCCAGCCCATCTTGGGAATCATGCTGGTGTCCAAGGGGTTGCGTGTTTATTGAGCAAATTAAGGGTGTGTTAATGATTATTTGCGTGAAATGCTTGACGGATGCCTTAACATTGGTTATCAATGATAGCGCGAGGTTAGGTTACATAAAGTAATTAAAACGAAAATAAACAGAAGTAAACAGAAATTTAAACGTCTTAAGGTGACTAACAGCATGAAGCTAAGAATGAACACGATGTTTAGATGGAGGAAGGAGTAGTAAAATAATGGCAAATCAATATTCTCAGAGCTTTGAAATCATTCTGTCAAAGAAATATGGAAGACCGGCAGAGGAAGTACTAAAGAGTTACTCAAGCGAAGGCTTAAGTTATGAGGACGTTGCGGGTAAGTTTGGGTTTAAAACCACCACTGTGCGTAAATGGTGTCGTAAATACAATATTGAGTTGTTAGGTCCTACAGATGGTAATGCGGCAAAAGCTTATGAAACGCTTTATCAGTCAAGCCTTAATGCTGTTTCCGTCAATACATATAATGTACTGTACCGTTCTTGGTCTATTGATCACCAATACTTTACGGTTGACAGAAAAAATTAAGTTTGATGATTAATGCAGCTTAATCAACTCAATCAGTAGCATTAAAATTATCGTAAATAAAAAAGCAGTTGATAATAGAAACGAGCAGAGTCTTAAGCTTAAGTTGTTTGTTGTTAAATGAATCATTGAGTTAATGATTCTAAAGCTGACAAATAGCCAACCAAGGATGAGTAAATAACTGATCTGCATCAGCTCTGGATTGAGCAAGATGATAATGAAGCAAATATAAAAAAGTACTGGCATTTGAAATAAGTTATCAAGATGTCTTGATGTGATTTCAAGCCAAGGATGCTCTTTCTTACAAAAATCCATTGTCCGTAAATCGCTCAACGTGATTTTTCCTTTGCGAATGGCCTGAATACGATTAAACAGGGTAATAAAAACGCTGACAATGGTAAGAATCATCATCACAATAATCGGTATTGACCAAGCCGTTGTTGACATTGTGATACTCCAATTATTAAGTTTATTTAGCGAGTGCTTGCCATTTTTCCGGTGTATATGTTTTCATGGCAATAGCATGTAACTCACCTGATGCAATGTGCTCGTTAATTGCGGCATAGACCATTTGTTGTTGTTTAACTTTACTAAGTACTCCGTTAAAAGCATCACTGATAATCGTTGCATTGAAATGCACATTATCATCACTTTCAATTAAGGCAGTGGTGTTATCCCCCAGTCTGTTTTCGATTAAAGTTTTTAACTCGACTGTATTCATGATTTATGATCTCTTATTTGTTATTGTTTTACAAAAGGTGAAAATAGATTATCCAAACCGTGGATGTTAATCAAGGATTTAGCATTTTCTGAAACAAGACCTGTAAATTGCAGATCAATGTTATTGCTTTGACAGTGATGGATAATGTGCATAAGAAGTGCGATGCCGGCACTATCAATCTCTTGAGTATTGTTAAGATCAATTTCTAGTGTTGATGCTACAGATTTAAGCGCATGATCTAGTTCTTTTTCAATGCTTGAAGCGTTGCTAAAATTAAGATCGCCGTTTAGGCTAAAACTATTTGGATTTTTTATTGATAAGCTCATTGTTCTTTTTCTCAATGGCAAGGTTAATATCTTTAAGGGTTTTATAGTCTTTGAACTGTGCTTTGAAGTTATCTAATATGCTGACGCCGGCAACGGCTAGATCATAAATTTTCCATTTTGCCTGCTTGGTATCTTTGCTTGCTTCATTAAGCATTTTAATACTCAAATCAGAAGAGGATTGATTCTGCAAATTAATGATTTTGCCTGTTACAACTATTAGACGTTGTCCTTGCCATGAATCATTACTAAAAGGAAAAATTTGAATATCATAATTACCGGCCTGAGCAATATTCTCAGCATATGAATATGCCAACATTTGGGTAATTTCAGTGATAAATTTCTCTTTTTCAGCCTTAGCAGCAGCTTGCCAGCGTTCCTTGCCAACCAATAGTTGCGCAATGATATTTGTCGCTAAAAGTGGCATTACATGCGTGTTAATTAACTGGATAAGTTTTTTAGGGTTTTGACTTAATTGTTTCTTTGACTGAATCAAGGTTTTTTGTGTTTCAACAATAGATTTTTGCAATAAAGTTACCGGATCAGTACCTGCTAATGATTTGCTAGTCTCAACAGTTGGTTTGGTACCTGCAGAAGTTGTGGTTGTTACAGTTGTTGCAGGTTTAGTGTTGGCTGCAAAGCTTATCTGCATGCTGGCAAGCATTAAAGTGGCGCTTGCAAATGTCGTTATTTTCTTTGTTTTATCGATCATTTTTTATCTCCAGAACCTGATACAAAGGTGTTAATCAGTGAGTTAAGGTTAATGGCTGAAGAGGTGTTTGACAACTCTATTGTGCTGCCATTTTCTAAGTATTTACTGTTATATAATCCGGGTATGTCGATATCTGATGGGTGCAGTGCAATAAAGCTATCACCCAAAATACCACTTGTATCAATGGCAGCGCCATAGCTGCTTGGAATGTTGTTATAGCGTTTATTAATGTTTAAAGTAACGTCAGCAATAAAGCCATTGTAGTTTGGTGTTAGTGTAATACTATCAACTTTACCAATTTCAACACCAGCAATCCGTACAGCAGCTCCTGGGCGTAAGCTACCGATATTTTGAAACTGCGCTTTGACTTGATAAGAGCTATTATCAAAGCCAGCAAGTGACAGTCCACTAACTTTTAATGCCATAAAGATAAGTGCAACAATGCCAAGAAGGACAAAAACACCTACTAATAGCTCGTAAGATTTTTTATACATTTTTTAAACTCCTTTGAACATTAAGGCGGTCATTAGAAAGTCTAGACCTAAAATTGCTAAAGAGGAATAGACGACAGTCTTTGTCGTCGCTTGTGCAATACCTGCGGAATTAGCGCGACAATTATAACCTTGATAAAGCGAGACAATCGCCACAGCAATGCCAAAGACTAAACTTTTTAAAATACCATTCATCACATCGTCATAAAATAATACTGAAGCTTGCATGTTACCCCAGAATGTGCCACTAAAAAGCCCTAGCAATTTGACGCCAATAAGGTATCCGCCCCAAATTGAGATGCTCGAGAAAAACAAATTTAAAATAGGCACACTTAAAACACATGCCCAAAATCTTGGTGCTAAGATGAAACGCACTGGGTCAACGCCCATCATATTAAGACTAGCTAGTTGTTCAGTTGCTTTCATTAATCCCACTTCAGAGGTTAGTGCACTGCCAGCGCGTCCAGCAAACAACAAAGCAGTGACCACCGGTCCAAGCTCACGAATAATGCTTAAGGCAACCATTGGACCTAAAGCTGATTCAGCGCTAAATTTAGCAAGTGTATAAAAACCTTGTAATGCTAAGACAAAACCAATGAATAAGCCTGAAACCAAAATGATCAAAACCGAGTTGATGCCAACGTGGTAGGTTTGCGTAATAATGCCGCGCGGATTGCAGCGACCAAATATCATCTCAAGTGCTAGTAATATTGATTCACCGAGATTGGTTATTGTATTTAAGGTGTTGCGACCAAGCATTTGGATGGTTTTTAGCATGAATCACTTCCTCATTTATTGCAATGTGCTTAAGAAGTTAGGCGCAGGATAATCAAATGCCACCGGACCGTCTGCGCTACCGGATAGAAACTGCGAGACAAATGGATCTTTACTATTTTTGATGAATTCAGGAGAACCTTCGAGCATTACTTGTTGATTGGCAATGATAATGACATGATCGGCAATGCTCATTACCTCATCAATATCATGCGAAACAATGACTGAGGTCATATGTAGTGCATCATTGAGTGCTTTGATTAAGGTTAAAATCACCTTTAAAGAAATAGGATCCTGACCAGTAAAGGGTTCATCATAAAGCATAAGCTCAGGATCTAATGCAATGGCGCGTGCAAGGGCGGCGCGTCGAGCCATGCCGCCTGATAGTTCACTAGGCATCATATCGGCTGTGCCACGCAGTCCAACAGATTGCAGCTTCATTAATACTAAGTTATGAATTAGGCGCTCACTTAGGTTGCTATTTTGACGCAGTGGGAAGGCAACGTTGTCAAATACTGATAATTGCGTGAAAAGGGCGCCAGATTGGAATAAAACGCCCATTTTCTTGCGTAAAGCGAGTAATGCTTTTTTATCTAGTGAATGAAGCTCATGATCAAGTACACGAATATCACCGTTTTTAGCTTTTATCAGGCGACCAATGAGATGCAAAAGCGTGGTTTTACCAGTGCCCGATGGGCCTAGTATTGCGGTGATTTTTCCCTTAGGGATGCTGCATGTTAAGTTTTTATAAATGCATTTTTCACCACGGAAAAAGACTACTTTATCAAAACTTACAGCAAGGTGATCGTAAGACATTAGGCGTTTAATGCTTGCTTAGCTTGGTTTGACTCTTCAGGAATAGTGACATTAAGCTCGAGGACGGATCTGTCTCCTTGGCTATCGATGTCAATTTTGATGTCATTGTGACCAATGTTGACATATTTTTTAACAACTTCAAGAATGTCATCTTGTAACCTATTAATGAAATCTGGTTTTTTAACCCCAGAGTGAGCTTCATTTCGTTGGTGTGATACGATGATTTGCAAGCGCTCTTTAGCAATATGTGCGCTATTTTTCGCGACAGGCTTTTTAAAAAAATTAAACAATCCCATGTTACTTTCCTCCAAATAGTCGCTTTAAAAGACTAGGTTTTTCTGCAGTGATAAAGCGTAATGGTTTATCATGACCTAAGAAGCGTTCGACGGCATCAATATAGGCTTGACCGGCTTCACTGTCTTGATAAGCAGTTACTGGGACGCCTGAGTTTGATGCCTGTAACACCATTTTTGATTCTGGAATAACACCTAATAGCGGGATAGATAATACATCTTTGACATCATCAAGCGATAGCATTTCACCTTGTACAACGCGTGTCGGGTCGTAGCGTGTAATTAGAAGCTTTGCATCAACGCCTTCATCATGTTCTTTGGCTTTACGTGTTTTACTGGAAAGCACACCAATAATGCGATCGGAATCACGCACAGAGGAAACCTCAGGATTCGTCACAACAATCGCTTTATCAGCATGGAGCATTGCCATTAATGCGCCTTTTTCAATACCTGCAGGCGAGTCACAAATAATGTAGTCAAAACTTTCTTTTAGTTCTTGCATAATGCCTTCTAAGCCGGCTTCGGTTAACGCATCTTTATCGCGCGTTTGTGAAGCAGGGAGAATATAAAGATTCTCAGAGCGCTTATCTTTAATTAATGTTTGATTGATGTTCGCTTCTTTATTGATCAAGCTAATTAGATCATAGACAACGCGGCGTTCGCACCCCATGACAAGATCGAGGTTTCTAAGACCAACATCAAAATCAATAACAACGGTTTTAAAGCCTTTCATGGCCAATGCTAATGATATCGCGGCACTTGTTGTGGTTTTGCCAACACCACCTTTACCTGAGGTGATGACCACGGTCGTGGCGCGCGGCTTGGCATTCTTTTTGGTTTGTTTGGAATCTGTGCTCACAGTATTTAATCCTTGATTCAATTGTTATTTTCTTAAAAAATGGGAGAGCCTAAATTTGGCTGATCATGATTGTACCGTCTTTTAGCTGTATTTGATAGCCATTATTGTCATTTCCAAGTGCCTCAACAGGCTCTTCAAAAATTTTATACTGGCCAGCAATTGATACAAGATCTGCTTCTAATTTGTGACAAAAAATTCGCGCATTGGTGTCACCATCCAATCCGGCAACTGCACGTCCACGCAATGTGCCATATACGTGAATATTGCCACTGGCTAACAGCTCAGCGCCTGAGCTGACGGAGGATAATATAATCAAATCACCATTTTGTGAGATTACTTGTTGCCCCGAGCGCACGCGCGAGCTGATAATTTTGTGTTGTGACGTTGAGACTTTATTCACCGAAACCGTCGGTGCGGGAATATTTTTGCCTTCCTTGAATATTGGAAAACCTTTGGTTTGTAAGGCATCGGTCAGCGTTTGATCGGGTAATCTAAAGCCCACAGTAAGTAATGTGTGTTTTCTTAACATTTCAGTTAAGCTTTCGACAAACTCAATCGTTAATCCGCTCTTTATGGCGGTTAATTCAATGACCATCGGGGTGTTATTAAAGAATTGCGGCGCTTGTTTTATTTTGGTTGTGATTTGTTTTTCAATGTCATCAAGATCGGTACTCAATACTTGTAATACGCTTAACGTGAAGAGACTTCCCTTGATTTGAAAAGCTGCCGGCATTTTGTTTCCCTTGTTATTTTGTCGCACTTTACCAATAATGGTAGCGAAAATGCACTATTGCATTGTATCGTTAAAATATATCGATTTTATAACGAATATCATGATAATTGGCAAGGCTAATTATGCCTTTAGGTGATAAATTATGGTGAAAGGGCGAAAAAGTTGCAAACACAGATAAATAAAGTCAGAAAAGTAAAAAAAATAAAAAAAGCAAAAAAAACAACTGGAGTTGTTGGCTTCAATATGATGTTGGGCTTATTGTGGCTCATACTGTTTATCATCGTGAGTTCATTGTCGTATACTCACAATGCGCATTTAAATAGCTCGTTGGCGAGTCAGTTGTTTTGGCAATATCAGTTAATCATCTGGGTTGCAGCAACGCTTGTCGGTGGTGGCTTGGGTGTTAGTGGCGCTATTTTGCAGTTGGTATTGCGTAATCCATTAGCCGATGCTAGTATTTTAGGTGTCTCCTCGGGAAGTCAGTTTGTTGGATTGATGTTGTTATTTATCTTGCCTGCTTATTTTATAACACTGACGCATCATTCGTATTTACTCTTTTTCCTTGCGTGTGTGTTTGGCGCATTTGTTGTGCTTATTGTGTTTTTACTAGTGATTAGTTTGCAGGATCGCCTTGCTAATATCGCTGTGGTGATTTTACTTGGTGTCGGTGTTTCAGCTATTTTTAGCGCATTAACGGCATTGATTATGAGTTTTAGTCAAGCACAAACCTTGCAGCAAATCACCTTGTGGCAGTTTGGCGGCTTTGTCAATGTCACTTGGCAACAGGTGATATTATTAACCGTTATCACCTTGATTTTTTGCAGTTTTGCCTATCGTAAACATCAGGCATTTGATTTATTGAGTCTTGGTGAATCTGAAGCAATGATGATGGGGCTTGATGTTAAAAGATTACTGATTCAGTTGGTTGTGTTATTGGCATTCTTGATTGCCGCCATTGTCTCGATTGCTGGCCCCATTGCCTTTTTAGGGCTCGTTGCACCTCATATCGCAAGAATGTGTATTGGTACAAATAAAATGAAGTATTTGCTGATAAGCAGCTTTTTATGTGGTGCGATTTTAATGCTAATCAGCCAGTTTTTATCGCAAACATTACTTTATCCAATGATTATTCCAGTGGGCATTATCACCTCATTAATAGGCGCACCATTTTTAATATTTTTAGTGATTCGTGCACTGGCAGGAAAATAGCGCGGTAAGTGGTATAGCTTATCGTAAGCCGACTATGCTATGATACGCGCTAACCAAAACCAGAGTATTGATTTATTGATTGCTATGAGTCGTTTTCAACAAAATATTATTTATGCAGGAATTTTAATTGCCGTGATTGGTTTTTTTTGGGCGATCGTCCCTAAAACAAAATATGAACCACATGCCGTATATTTGCCGCAGACCAAAGAAGTCTACTCGCCGGTGAAGCTTCAGAGTGTACAGTTTTATGCATCAGAAGATATGAATTTAAGAAAAGCCGTGCCTGTGGTTAACGGGTTTAATGAATCACCTATTGGTATTATCCGTGTTGATACGCATTATACGAGCAAAAAAGAAATCCAAGCGGCATGCGAGCAAAATGTACAAAAAGCCAAAGAAGTGGCAGCACAATATGGTGCGACCAAAGTCATTGGCAATTGCGTGGCTTCGGGCAATACTGGACCGTTGGATGGTGCCAATCTTTACGCTTACGCATATCGTTAATCTATTGAATCTTTTTAAAATAAGTAGCTATAAGTGGCTATGCAAATGTCAATAGGTGTTTTCTGGATTTTCGGATCAAGTCCAAGAATGACAGCGAACCGTCATATTTGGATTTAATCCAAATATCTATGATTATCAATAAACTATTGTTTAGGTACCTATATGTCAAATAATCCTAAATCGTTACGTATCGTTTTTGCTGGTACGCCAGATATCTCAGCGCATGTGCTAAGCGCCTTGCTTGAAGAAAATTACAACATTCTTGGTGTTTTTACACAACCAGATCGTGCCAAAGGGCGCGGTAAAAAATTGGAATGCTCACCAGTTAAAACTTGTGCTTTGGCGCATAATATTCCAGTGTTTCAGCCGCTATCTTTCAAAAAAGAACCTGAGGCAGTCAAGCAATTAGCAGATTTAAATGCCGATGTAATGGTAGTTATTGCTTATGGCTTATTACTGCCAAAAATGGTGCTAGAAACCCCTAAACAGGGCTGTATTAATATTCACGTATCCCTTTTACCAAAATGGCGAGGAGCAGCTCCCATACAACGCGCGATTGAAGCGGGAGATCAAAAGACGGGTATTACCATTATGCAGATGGATGAAGGCCTAGATACTGGTGACATCTTACATGTGCTTGAAACCCCTATTTTAGATAATGACACCAGTTTAAGTTTACATAATCGCTTGGCAGAGTTATCAGTGCCTGCCGTATGTACTGTTTTGAAAGAGATGGCAGAGAATAGATTAAATCCTCAAGTACAATCTGAAGGTGCGACCTATGCACATAAGCTGACTAAAGAAGAAGGGTTGATTGACTTTAATAACCCTTGCAAGGTAATTGATTGCAAAATCCGTGCCTTTAGCCCTTGGCCAAGTGCTTATATGATGCTTGATGGTGAAGCAGTCAAGTTCGCTGATATTGAAATTATTCATGAAATGACTAGTTCCGCGGTAGGCACCATTATTGGTGTCGATAAAAAAGGACTTAAAGTTCAGGTGCAAGATGGTTTGATCAATATTGGTTCGTTGCAATTCCCCGGCAAAAAGATGCTAGCTGTCGCAAGTATTCTTAATGGTAAGGATTTAAGTTATCTTATAGGAAAAGTAGTTTAACTGGATGCTTGGACTGACGTGATTAACTTGGAGAAACTCAAAAATGATTTTGGCAAACAAACTAAATATTACCAATCAATTAGAACTGGCTAAAGCGCAAGAGAAAATCAGTAAGCAAAAGGCAAAACAGCTATTTATCAGCGGTGATATCGATGAGGTTGAAGTCGGCAAGTTTTCAGGATTGTCATATATCCATGCTTATCTTTTTGCAGATATTTATGATTTCGCCGGAAAAATTCGTGATGTGAATATAGCCAAAGGTAATTTTCGTTTTGCTCCTTTGATGTATCTTGAGCAATCATTAAAATATATCGATGGCATGCCACAAACCAGTTTTGATGAGATTATTGAAAAATATGTTGAAATGAATGTTGCTCACCCATTTAGAGAGGGCAATGGGCGTGCAACACGCATTTGGTTGGATTTGATCCTAAAAAAAGAAATTCAGCATGTAATTGATTGGAATCAAGTCGATAAGGATGAGTATTTATCAGCAATGGAGCGCAGTGTGGTTAAAGACATAGAAATCAAAGTATTACTTAAAGAAGCATTAACCAAGCAAATAAACGATAGGGCTTTATTTATCAAAGGTATCGATATTAGCTACTACTATGAAGGTTATAGTGAGTTTAAAACTGAAGATTTGTAACTCTAATTTGTGTTAATGCTTACTTTCTAAAAGGTCATAGACAGATCATCATGGGTTCAAGGTGTGAGTATCATTGATTTTGCATAAGTCATTTGTTTTTATTAGTTTAAAATATATAGACAGTCTATTTGTATTCGTGTATCGTTACAAAAATATAAATCTTATTTGTTAATGTTCTTATCTGACATGATTAAATTACTTAAAAATGAATACTTGCTCGGATATTTTTATGTTCTTATCAGTGTTGTTGGCTTTTCTATTAAATCTATATTCATTAAACTAGCATATAGTTACAATGTTCAACCAGTAACACTTTTAACCTTGAGAATGTGTCTATCTATACCTTTATTTATGTTGGTAATATTATTTATTGGGTTTTATAGCAAAATTAAGCTTGGTGAAACGAAATTAGTTAGCCTAAAGCTAATAATTATTGCCTCTCTTTGTTATTATTTAACTACTTTAACTGATATGTATGGACTGTTTTATGTATCGGTTATGGTAGAAAGGATGATTTTATTTACTTTTCCATGCTTTGTCGTGTTCTTCTCAATTATGTTTTTTAAAAAAACATATTCAAAAATGGTTATTACTCCATTTGCTATTAGCTACAGTGGTTTAGCAATATATTTTTTTGCAAACTCTGGAGTTGGCGATGGGATGAGTAATGATTTGGTGGGAGTTTTATTAATTTTTGGGAGTGCTATCTTTTATGCCGTTTATTTTATCGTATGTGAAAAGTCACTAAAAAAGACAAATCCTATACTTTTTAACTCATGGTCAATGCTCTTTGCTGGATTTTACGCATTAATGCAATATTTTTCTAGTTATAATCAAGTAGGCTTATTGTTAGAGCAGACTTGGCAGGTTTATATATTAGCATTATTCATGGCTGTTTTTTCTACTGTTATTCCATCAATTTTTATGGTGTTAGGCATGAAACGAATAGGGGTAGTTCCAAGTGCGCTAATGAATAATTTAGGGCCAATTATTACACTTGTGATATCAGTAGTTATATTAGATGATAGTATTAGCTATATGGAATTAATTGGGATTTTATTGGTGATTTTTGGGATATATAGTTTTAGGAGATTTAAATAAATGAAAAAAATAGTTGTTACAATTATATCTGGCTCAGAAAGGCGAGGAGGTAATAGTGATTCTGTAGTAAGTTATTTAGATGGTTACTTTCAAAATGTTGGTTGTTTGGTACATAGTATTTTCTTATCTGAGAAGGAAATATTGCCTTGTGGTAGTTGTGGAGATTGTAATTATCGTTCTTCTCCTTGCAGTTTAGATGATGATGTCACCTCTATTGTTGATTATTTAGTTGATTCTAACATTATAATTTATGTGGCGCCTGTGCATGCTTTTGGAATGGCGCATAAAATGCAAATTTTTTTGGAAAGAGCTGGTGTTGGTTATTTGAGGTTTAACAGACCTTTAGCTGATAAGCTTGGAGGCTGTGTTGTTGTAGGGAGAAGGTATAATTTAGGAAATGTACATGATCAGTTATTAAATAATTTTTTATTAAATAGAATGATTGTTCCTGGTTCTGGTTATCCAGCCTTGGTACATGGTGGAGAGTCAGGGGGTATTTGGGATGATGAAGAAGGTGTGTCGGCAATCAATCAATTAATGGAACGATTATATTCGTTGGCTATTTCTATGAATCTTCAAAGAACAGATGAGTTATGTTTGATTCAGAATGAACGAGTAGCGGTTGAAAATAATTCAAAAATGAAGGTATAAAAATGAATATGTTAAAAGTTAGAAGCTATTGTGAAAGTTTACCAACTAATGCTGATAGTTTTAGTCTTTTCAATAGCTTAAGAAAAGTGTATATGGATGATCAGTTATTTTTACTTGAATCCTTGTCCGGACCAAATAAAGATATGAACCAAGCTTTAATTGGTATAGAGCCTTTGTTTAATATAAAGGTTAGCTTAACAATGATAAAAACATCTGGAATAAGTGTAGTTTTAGCTTCAGTGAATGCTGCTTTAGATTCTTTTGATGAGTTAAGCAAAGTTAAAGAATGTGAGTATGAAATTAAAAATTTAAATAAAGTATGGGAGATATTAAGAAAAATAGAGTCGATTTTTTCTTTAGATTATGTTGGTGATAGTACTTCACTAGCTTTTGGTTTTTTTGGTTACTTTGGCTATGACAGTGTCCGAATAATAGAAAGCTTGCCATATTGTATACATCAAAAAGACCAGACATACATTATTGATCTGAGTATTTATAGTACATTAATTAATATGGATTTAAAAAATGGTCAGAATTTTTTAATTACTAATGAACTTGAAAATACTCCTAAAAGCTCTGTTAAGAAAGCTGTTATGAATATTGTTAGTGAAGAAATTTATGATGAACAGCAGTTAGATTTTTGCTCAGATAGTAAAGTTTTAATCCCTAAGAAGATCAAGGATTCTGTTGATAAAATGACATATTTTAATTGGGTTTATAAGGCTTTAGATCATATTGTGCAAGGCAATATTTATCAGATTCAGTTAGGACATGAAATAACTATAGATAGTGAGATAAAACCCTACTCTGTATATAAAAGGTTACGTAAAATTAATCCTTCTCCCTATATGTACTATACGCAGTTGGGGGGCATGCATATCATCGGAGCTAGTCCTGAACTATTTTTAAGAATTGATAAGAATAATAAGCTAACGATGAGACCAATCGCAGGAACTATTAGGGCTGGAAAAAATGCAGAAGAAGATAGAATTTTGCAGCAAGCTATGTTGAATGATGAAAAGGAAAGAGCAGAGCACATTATGTTGGTGGATTTATGTCGTAATGATATAGGTCGAGTCTGTGCTAAGAGAACTTTAAAAACAGATGAATTGATGGTCGTTGAGAAATACTCTCATGTATCACACATAGTTTCCAATGTCATTGGACAAAAAGAAGCAAGTTATGATAAGTATGATGTGATAGCAGCAACATTTCCCGCAGGGACAATGACTGGGGCTCCTAAAGTTAGAGCAATGGAAATTATTGAGGAAACGGAAAATTCGCGAAGAGGTCTTTATGCTGGTTGTATTGGTTTTATAGATTTTTCTGGTGTGGTTGAAACAGCGCTTTGTATCCGCACTGCCACTTACCAGTCTGGAACATATACGATTAGAGCATCAGGCGGTATTGTTTATGACTCAACTCCGGAAGGAGAGTGGAATGAAACTATTAGTAAGTTAAGCTCAACGTATTATGCAATTACAGCAAAGGAGTTAAGAAATGAAGCTTTTATTAATTGATGCCTATGATAGTTTCGTGCATATCATTTATCAATATTGTGTCTCACTAGAAGGAGTGAGTGCAGACGTTATCAGAAATGATCGTGTTACGGCTGACAGTATAAGGCAAGCCCAATATGATTTAATTATATTTGGTCCAGGTCCTGGTAGCCCAAAAGATAGTGGATATATCCCTCTAATAAAGGAGTTTAGTGGAAAAATCCCTTTATTTGGCGTTTGTTTAGGTATGCAGGCTATGGTTGAAGTATTTGATGGTAAGGTGGTAAGATCAAAAAACGTTAGGCATGGAAAAGTCAGTAAAATTAAACATAATTCAGACGCATATTTTGCTGGTATGCCCTCTGTTTTTGAGGTGACACGCTACCACTCATTAGCAGCTGAAGATTCATCTTTTCCTCATGAAAATCTAGATATTTTGGCAAGATCATTGGACGATGATTGTATTATGGCAATCAAACATAAGCATTTTCAGGTAAGCGGAGTACAGTTTCACCCAGAGAGTATCACAAGTAATCATGGTGTGGATATTTTTATGAATGTAATAAAGCGCTTGCTGATTTAGGTTGTTGTAGGCTTAATTTACAATAAATAAAATTGATCAATAATTAAAATATAATATATTTATCACATGCTTGAACGTTTGCTATAGTGTTGACATCGAAACAGCAAAAAGGAATAAAGAGCATGAAAAAGATTATAAATATCACAATCAGTGTTATGTTGTTAGGTAGCAATCTTGCTTTAGCAGGCACAGATTTTTATGCAACATCAACCATGGCGAAACAAGTGCACAAGACACAAATGCATAGTTTAAATGCGTCAATTAATATTAATGAATAACGAAACAATCAATAAAACAGGAGTCAATAGATGTTCCCAAATTTAGAAAACCAACACGTTCCAAATGTCACGTTTAGAACCATGCAAGATGGTCAGTGGCAAGATGTGACAAGCAATGATATTTTTAAAGGTAAAAATGTCATTGTTTTTTCATTACCGGGTGCTTTCACGCCAACATGTTCATCTGCACATGTGCCGCGTTTTAATGAGTTGTTTCCAGTGTTTAAAAAGCATGGTATTGATCGCATTGTTTGCATGTCAGTCAATGATACCTTTGTGATGAATGCTTGGAAAAAAGAACAAAAAGCTGAAAATATCGAGTTTATCCCCGATGGTAATGGTGAGTTTACCGAAAAAATGGGGCTTTTGGTTGATAAAGAGACTTTAGGTTTTGGTAAGCGCTCATGGCGTTATTCAATGCTTGTAAAAGATGGTGTGATTGCCAAGATGTTTATTGAGCCAAATAAAGCAGGTGACCCATTTGAAGTCTCTGATGCGGATACGATGCTTGAGTTTGTTGCACCTAATGCGCAGTTGCCAAAAGAAGTGACAATTTTCACTAAGCCTGGATGCCCACATTGTAAACGCGCCAAAAAGTTACTTAATGATCATAACCAAGGCTATGAAGAAGTTGTGCTAGGTCATGGAGCGTCAATGCGAACCGTTAAAGCATTAACAAATCGCCAAACCGTGCCGCAAATCTATATTGATGGGCAACATATTGGTGGTGCCGATGATTTGGAGAAATATTATAGTTAATTTGTGTTCGGCTTATCTTTGTCCTGAATTTTCCCTGACAGTCAAATAAATTTAAAATATACCCATCGTAAATCATTTTGCGGTGTTTGGTTGTAAGGTAGTTTGTGAAGATTTTTGCAAGTTAAATTGTAGGTAATAGCTAGGATTATTATCAAAATTTAACTTGCAAAAAGCACGCAAAATACAAAGCAAAAAATTCTGTAAAATGGTTTGTGATGGGGATATACAACAGATAGGTAAAAAAACTCTATTTTAGGCAGAACTTACTGTTGAGGGACAGGCAAAACTGGCTTATCATGCATGCGTCTTTTGTCAAAACAAAACAGTAGGTTAAAAATGCACTACAACGAGAGAACGCAAGCGGTTATTCAGAAGTTAACAAGCATGTTCAAGGAGAAATTTTCGTCACAGGATGCTTCAATACTCGAATCCCTATTAAAAGCTTATATACGCGTAATATCAGAAGATGAGCTTCATCAGCGTGAGCTATTGGATTTATATGGTTCAATTATTTCTTTTTGGAAATTTATCTACAAAAACCCTGAAGGAAAGGCGCTGATTCGCGTATATAATCCGGTATATGAGCAAAATGGCTGGGTATCACGTCATACGGTTATTGAGCTAAGCTGTCAGGATTCTCCATTTATAGTAGATACCTTAATGATGTTGATGTCATCAATGGGACTTGGTATTCATTTTATGATGAATATTGGCGGCATTGATTTAAAGCGTGATGCCAAAGGCAATTTGATTGCATTGACGGATAATGTGGCAGATGAGAAGGGTGCGGTCAATAACGATAAAACCTGTTTGGTGATCATGGAAGTGGATCGTCAAACAGATGATAAAGTTGCACTTAAGGCGATTGAGCAAAAAATTACTGAAAATTATAAAAAACTCCAAGCAATTGTTCGCGATTTTGAGCCGATGAAGGCAGAGTTGCAAACAATGATCAAAGAGGTGCACCAACCTAAAGATAAAGTGGCACAAAACTACTATGAAGAAGCGATTGATTTTTTAGAGTTCTTAAAGAAAGATCATTTTATCTTTTTAGGCTATTGCGCTTTTGATGCGAAAATGCTTAAAGGCGAGAAGGCATTTGTGGCTGAGAAATCCTCAGCATTAGGTTTGTTCTCAGTGAATGATGATTATATTACTGCCTTAAGTGATATCTATGAAAAAAATCTAAATATCAATAAAAATGTTGATGCCATTTTAACGGTTGCTAAATCTGATGAGGTTTCTCCGATTCACCGTCCTGCGTATATGGATATTATCTCAGTCGCAATTTATAACAAAAAAGGTGAAATTACTGGTTATAAACGCTTATTAGGTCTATATACATCAACGGCATACCACTCATCGCCACAACATATTCCTTTTTTGCGTTTGCGTAAAGAAATGGTATTAAAACAGTCAGGCTTCAGAAAGTTTGGGCATGCTTATAAGGCGTTGAGTAATATTATCGATACCTATCCGCGTGATGAGCTATTTTTAAGCTCAGATGAGGAGTTGTTTAATACCGCATTAGGTATCTACCATATCCGTGAACGTCAAGTCATGAAGTTGTTTGTACGCAAGGATCAGTTTAGCCGTTACTATTTCTGTATGTTGTACATGCCCAGAGATCGTTATAACTCAGAAGTCAGAGAACGTGTTGAGCGCATTTTGTTAAAAACATTGAATGGTCAACGTACGACTTTTAAAACAAACTTCTTAGAAAGTGTATTATGCCGAATTGACTTTACTGTTTATCTTGATGGTAACGAACCAGTGGAGCAAGTTGATTTAGAATTATTGGAAGATAAAATCAAGAGCGTTGAGCGTCAGTGGAGCGATTATCTATTTGATGATCTAATTGAAGAGTTTGGCGAGAACAAAGGTCGATCTTACGCCCAAGAATATGCACATGCCTTTTCTTTAGCTTATAAAGATGATTATATTCCACGCAAGGCAGTGTCTGATATCGTGCACTTTGAACAGGCGCGCAAAAATCGTTTATCGATGAGTTTATATCAAGTGCTTGAAGAATCTGGTGACCGTTTACACTTTAAATTGTTCCTAAAAGATCAGATGGTGCAGCTAAGTCAGATTATGCCTATTTTAGAAAACTTCGGTTTATCCGTTGCTGAAGAGCGTCCTTATAAGGTCAAACCTAAATCAGGTGGTTTTGTCTGGTTGTCGGATTTTGCCTTATTAACCAGTAAGCCAGTTGAAATTGCTGAAGTAACCGATAAATTAAAAGAAGCTTTTGCGGTTACTTGGGCAGGGGTTGCTGAGAATGATCGATTTAATTCATTGATTGTTTATGCGGGTCTTGATTGGCGTGAAGTAGCAATTGTGCGTGCTTATACGCGTTATATGACACAAATTGGCGTGCGTTTGAGTCAGCAGTATATCGAAGATACTTATATTGAGTATGCCGAGATCGTTCGCCTGATGGTATCATTATTTGATGCACGCTTTAATCCAGTCTGTGAACAAAAAAATCGTGAGACTATAGTAAGCGACATTCGTGAAAAGCTTAAAGCAAAACTTATTAATGTGGCAAGTCTTGATCAAGATAAATTATTGCGTCGTTTACAAGAGGTAATTGAAGCAACACAAAGAACGAACTTCTACCAAAAAGACACACATAATCAGCATAAGGAATATATATCATTTAAATTGATTCCATCAAAAATTTCTGAAATGCCAAAGCCTGTACCAATGTTTGAGATCTTTATGTACTCTCCACGTGTTGAAGGGGTTCACTTGCGTGGTGCTAAAGTTGCGCGTGGTGGATTAAGATGGTCAGATAGAAAAGAAGATTATCGCACCGAAGTATTAGGCTTGGTTAAGGCACAACAAGTTAAAAATGCGGTCATTGTGCCATTGGGTGCCAAAGGTGGATTTTTACCAAAAAGATTACCAATTCTAGAAGGGCGTGAAGCGGTGATGGAAGAAGCGATTAGCTGCTATCGCATGTTCATTAGCTCGTTGCTAGATATTACCGATAACATTAAAAATAATGAAATCATTAAGCCGCAGAATGTCGTTTGCTATGATGAAGATGATCCGTATTTAGTGGTTGCGGCGGATAAAGGTACGGCCACCTTCTCTGATATCGCTAATAGTGTGGCGATGGAATATGATTTCTGGTTAGGAGATGCTTTTGCTTCAGGTGGTTCAAATGGTTATGATCACAAGAAGATGGGTATTACCGCGCGCGGTGCTTGGGAGTCGGTGAAACGTCACTTTAGAGAAAGAGGTAAAGATACCCAAACTGAAGAATTTACGGTCGTTGGTATAGGGGATATGGCAGGTGATGTATTTGGTAATGGTATGCTATTATCCAAGCATATTCGCTTAGTGGGTGCGTTTAACCATATGCATATCTTTATTGACCCTAATCCAGATGCAGCTTCAAGCTATAAAGAAAGAAAGCGCATGTTTGATTTGCCGCGTTCAAGCTGGGAAGATTACAACCAAAAGCTTATCTCACAGGGTGGTGGTATATTTAGCCGTCAATTGAAGAGTATTCAATTAAGTCCAGAAATGAAAGCACTGTTAAAGACTGATGCTAATGAATTGGAACCAAACAAGTTAATTCAGTTATTATTGAAAGCGGATTATGAATTACTGTGGAATGGTGGTATTGGGACTTATGTCAAAGCACACACTGAAACTAATGAAGCCGTTGGCGATCGCGCCAATGATCCAGTGCGCATTAATGGGCGTGATTTAAACTGCTTAGTTGTTGGCGAGGGTGGTAACTTAGGTTGCACACAGTTAGGGCGTATTGAATATGCCTTAAAAGGTGGTTCAATCAATACTGATGCGATTGATAATGCTGCGGGTGTTGACTGTTCAGATCATGAAGTAAACATCAAAATCTTACTGAATATGGCGATTGAAAATGGCGAGTTATCGGAAAGTGGTCGTAACAAATTATTGGCTGAGATGTCTGGTGATGTCGCACATTTGGTGCTACAGAATAACTATGGTCAAAACCGCACAATCGCTAATGAATTGCAATCACAAGAGCGCTATTTTGTCGAGTCATATGCACGTTTGATGCGTGAGCTTGAGCGTAAGATGCAGCTTGATCGTGAAGTTGAGTATTTACCAACAGACAAGATGCTACAATCACGTGCATTATCAGGGAAAAGCTTAACAGCGCCGGAGTTCTCTGTGATTATGGCATATACCAAAACGATGATTAAGCAGCAGATTTTAAAATCTGACTTACCAGACGATCCTCACTTTAACTTTTTCTTATTGTGGGAATTTCCAACGGTACTACGTGAGAAATACGCTGATTTAATGCAAGGACATAAGTTAAAGCGTGAAATTATCGCAACACAGATTACTAATGCGGTTACTTTACACATGGGGGTCACTTTTATTCAACGTCTATATGATGAAACAGGGGCGTCAGTTGCTGATATTATCAAAGCGTTTATTGCTGTGGTTGAGATTTTCTCTTTGGATAAACTATGGCAAAAGTCAGAGAAGTTAAGTGGGAAAGTAAACGCTGAAAGCATTCAAAAGTGTTTACAGATCTTATTTAGATTTGTGCGTCGCAATTGTCGTTGGATTTTACGCAATGAGCCTAAAGGCTTCCCAATTGCTGAGGTGATTGCTAAGTATCGACATACAGCACCTATTGCATTAAAGGTATTTCCAAGGCTTTTGATTCCATCAGAAAAACAAAAAATTGAGGATAAAGCGACGGCTTTAATTAATGCCGGGGTGCCAAAAACGATTGTTGATGAGGTGTTATCATTTAAGATGGCAACTTCAGTGATGGACTTAGCCCATAGTATAGAGATCTCTAAAGAAAGTGAGTCATTTGAAAAGATTGCTATATTGCTTAATCAAAAGCTATGGTTATCTTGGTTTAGAAGTTGCATTAATCACTTAGGCGGTAAACAATCTTACTGGGGTACGTTATCAACGTCTGCTTTGCGTGATGATTTGGATAAATTGCAATATCGCTTGGTCAGACGTGTTATTGAGTTTACCAAAGATATCGATGATGTTAATGACAAAGTTGAGTATTGGTTGAGTATCAACAGCAGTTATTTAGCACGTTGGAATGGACTTATTGAAGATATGCGTACGGATGAACCAAACTTTGAATCAGTCAATATTGCTTTTAGAAGTTTAAGCGATTTGGCGCGTTCCCATTAATTTATACTCTCTCTAAATCTTAGCAAATAGCATCAACGACAAACTGTAATTTTATTAGGCTTTAGTGTAGTATTACGCCTACTGCTATTAGTGTCTAAATAAATAATGCAAAGTAACTTACAAAAAGCACGTGTTTTAGTCGTAGGTGACGTGATGTTAGATCGCTATTACTACGGTTCGACAGAGCGTATCTCACCTGAAGCACCGGTTCCTGTGGTGCATGTTAAGAATATTCAAGATCGTGCAGGTGGTGCTGGCAATGTCGCCTTAAATATTACCTCACTCGCAGGGAAGGCGGGAATTTGTGCGATGATTGGTCAGGATGAGCCGGCACACATTCTAAAAAACTTTTTAGTTGAACAATCAATTCATAGTCATTTGATTGAAACACATTTGCCAACGATTACGAAGTTGCGTGTGTTATCTCAAAAACAACAATTATTGCGTCTTGATTTTGAAGAAGGTTTTGTGCAAGTTGATGAAGGTGTGCTTTTCAGCAATGTTGAGGCAGTGCTTCAAAACTATAATGTCATGGTATTATCGGACTATGGTAAGGGGACACTACACGATGTGCAAAAACTGATTGAATTGGCAAATAAACAAAATATTGCAACACTCGTTGACCCTAAAGGTAATGACTTTAGTATCTATCAAGGTGCAACGTTAATTACCCCCAATCGCAAGGAATTTGAAGCAGTTGTTGGAAAGTGCCATACTGAAGATGAGTTAATTACTAAAGCGCATCAATTAATAGCCAATTGTCATTTAGGTGGACTGCTAATTACTCGAAGTGAGGAAGGTATGACGTTGGTGTTAAAAAACGGTGAAGTGACAACGATTCCTACCGTTGCCAAAGAGGTCTTTGATGTGACTGGTGCAGGTGACACCGTCATTGCCGTCATGGCAATGGCAGTTTCGTGTGGCTATGATTACACCTCAGCGATGCGTCTTGCTAATGCCGCAGCAGGTGTTGTTGTTGGTAAAGTTGGCACGGCAACACTGAATGCTCAAGAGTTGCATGATTCACTCCATGCACAAGCTAGAGTACACAAAGGTGTTTTAAGTCAAACTGAGCTCAAAAAAGCAATGAGTGAGGTCCATCTTCAAGGTGAAAAAGTCGTGATGACCAATGGCTGCTTTGATATTTTGCATGCCGGACATGTTGAGTATTTACAAAAAGCGCGCGCTTTGGGTGATCGCTTGATTGTCGCTGTTAATACCGATGAGTCGGTTAAGCGCTTAAAAGGGACATCTCGACCATATGTTAACTTGCAATCGCGGATGGAAGTGCTTTCGGCATTAGGCTGTGTTGACTGGGTAGTAGCATTTGAAGAAGATACGCCACAGCGAATTATTAGTGAACTATTACCGGATATTCTGGTTAAGGGTGCCGATTATGAAGTTTCACAAATTGCGGGCGCTAAAGAAGTGTTAGCTGCAGGTGGTGAGGTCAAAACCATTACCTTAAAGCCCAGTCATTCGAGTACATCGATTATTGAAAAAATAAAAAATCAAAAGTAGGTCATGAAACACATTCATATATTAGGCATTTGCGGCACCTTTATGGGTGCTTTAGCGCTATTAGCGCGTGAGAAAGGTTACAAGGTCACAGGCAGTGATCAAAATGTTTACCCACCGATGAGCAGCTACCTTGAGTCTCAAGGCATTAAGCTTATATCTGGTTATGATTATGATATTGAATCATTTAGACCTGATCAGGTGATTGTTGGCAATACGATGCGCCGTGGTATGCCAATTGTTGAGCACTTATTAAATAGTGATCTTGAGTATTTTTCAGGTCCCAAGTGGCTTTATCAAGAAGTTCTTAAAGGTAAAACGGTCATTGCCATTGCCGGAACACATGGTAAAACAACTACCACATCGATGGTCATTAAATTGATGGATGATGCAGGATTAAATCCAAGCTTTCTGGTCGGTGGTATTACTCAAGACTTTGGGGTGTCATCGCGCTTAACGGATTCTGAGTACTTTGTGATTGAAGCCGATGAATATGATACGGCATTTTTTGATAAGCGCTCGAAGTTTATGCATTACCATCCAGATGTGTTAGTAATTAATAATCTTGAGTTTGATCATGCTGATATTTTCAATTCGATTGACGATATTTATCGACAATTTCACCATCTTATGCGGCTGTTACCTGGAAAGTCGACGGTTATTTATCCTAAGCTAGATACCCACATTCATAAGCTACTAGCGATGGGCTGTTGGTCTCAATGTTGCCCTCTGCAAGCTGAGCGTGGGCTTGATATCAAGCCTATACTTGAAGACTATAGCCAGTTTGAGATCATAGACCACAATAAAACACTTAAAATTAACTGGGCGCTATTAGGTGAGCATAATGCCAAAAATGCGTTATCAGCTTATGCAGTTTTAAAAACACTAGGTGTTTCATTGGATAAAGTGACAGAGAGTTTTAAAAATTTTAAAGGTGTCAAGCGCCGCCTTGAATGCATTATCCAAAACGATCACTATGCCATTTATGATGATTTTGCCCATCATCCAACGGCGGTAGCAGAAACGCTTAAGGCAATTAAAGCACGTGCCGGTGAAAAAGAAAGGGTAGTAGTACCTCATCCTTTAAATAAGTAAATATTATGTCGCCTGTAGAACTCTCCCCTTATATGTCCATTTAAATGGCTTAGCCAATACATCATTAAAGTACCCAATAAATGCCGTTATTTTATCTTTAAGCTCAACTGTTGACTTCGTAGATAAACGTTTAAGTAATCGCTTAACCAAAATGCTAAACCATATCTCAACTTGATTAAGCCATGAAGCATGTTTCGGTGTATATACAAACCGAATACGATGTGAACTATCTTCAAGAAACGCTTTACGTGTTTGCATGTTTTTCAACACGCCATGTTTGCCTTTTTCACCAATATCCACCCCAGTAATACCACACAAATTAAGCACTAGCAAAACCAACGCTTCAGACATGTGCGTATTTAATTGATCAACAACGAAAACCCAATTAGCCTTAGGCTTCGTTTGCACTGTTTGCTCGACATGATTCTTGAAATCTTCTTCCGTTCTGGTATCACCTATGGTTGGAGCAATTATTTTACCTGAAGCAATATCAAAATTTGCAATTAAACATTGTGTGCCATGGCGTTCATAGCTGTTATCAACGCGTTCACAATGATCCAGATTCATTGGAGTGATTTGACGCTCCAATGCCTGTATCCCTGTTTTCTCATCACAACTGACCACTTGAAGCATGTCATTGTCCTTTTCATCATATGCTTTTTGATAGGTGTTGCACACTTGCGCTACTTCATGATCAAATGTGGCTTGATCCTCAATGGGTGTGTGTATCCACTGTTTTACCTTATGGGGCTTTATATCTGCCTGATTTTAAAAAAACATGTAGTTGGGAAATTGAAATGCTGTCCACTATTTGTCGTTTAACTAACTCTGCAGCCAAACTTGGTAAACTCCAATGACTTAAAGGAAGCCCTGATTTTTCTGGTGCTTCGCAAGCAACGCTTATAATTTTACAAATTTGCTCTGCGCTAAACTTTGCAGGTGTTCCTTCTCTAGGTAGATCATCAAGTATTTCGCATATAGCTCGCTCATACTCAATACCTTTTATTTCTTCTCGTTCAAGGCATGCAAGTTTTTCTGAAGCATTATTCCAACGATCACGCCATTTGCCTACCGTGCTAGCTACTATATTCAACTCAGAAAGTGTATCTTTTGTGCGTCTATGATCTGCGCTGTCAAGAATAATCTTGGCTCTTAGTTTATAGCGATATTGTCCCGTATTTGATGTATGCAGTTTTGACAGAATATGTCTTTGTTTTTCAGTCAGAATAATTGCTTGTTTAGCCTTTGCCATTGTCGCTTTAATAGTCAGTCATTTATAAGGATTTATTATACTACATTTTGTCTTTGTTTATTTAGAATATGCAGCAGTAGCTATTCTAGAGCCGCGCTCAAATACGATGAAAATGGGTACGCAAGAGCAGGCATTAATTAATGCGCTTACTATTGCTGATGAAGTCTGGTTTTATCAAAACAGTGCGATGCAGTGGCAGGCGGCATCTTACGCTAAAGAAAACTTTATAGTATTTGATGAGGTTGCCGATATTGTTGCGCATTTTAAGCAATTACAACCCGAACGTTTTACCCATTACGTCATTATGAGTAATGGGGCTTTTGATGGGTTGTATAAACAGTTAGGTGCACTTGCGAGGCGAGGTGTTGAAATAGAAAAAATGCGTAATTTCAGTCGTGATGAAATCTTGCCCGCAACTAACGTTGCTTTAGGCAGTTACTTTTTTCCCGCAAAAAAGTAACCAAAAAGCTCGCCCTGCAAGTTTTGTTGACGTCAGTAAAATGGGATTTTTCGCTTACCTTTTTGACCACGCAAAAAGGTAAGTCACTTGAGCTGCTTGCAGCGGTGAAATATATTAAACATAAAAGAGGTAATTTGTGAGAGTCAGATCTCAATTAACACAATGTAAAACCGTAAGCTTCGGTAGCATAGGCGCTTCGCAAAGCGAGTTGCATTGAATGAAACAGCTAGGGGATGAAGCCTTAAAATAAACTTGATCTAATGGCATGAATCAACAACAAGGATTGCAGCATTAATTTGATTGTTTTTATATGCAAAACAAAGGCATTTTGACTAGTGATAGCAGATGGGTGCAGTGCACCTTAAACGATTAACTCACCATTCTTAATAGTTGCTTTGCGATAATTTAAAGTTGAGTCATAGATGATTTGATTGTAATGTTCACAATCCCATAGGATCAAATCAGCGCATTTACCGATTTCAATACTTCCTTTTTGGCTTTGTATTCCAAGTGCATAAGCGGCATTGATCGTTGTTGCTTGAAATGCCTGATAAGGTGTCATGCGAAATAGGGTGCATGCCATATTCATCATCAGTGGCAACGATAAAAAAGGTGATGAGCCGGGATTGGCATCAGTGGCAATGGCTATTTTCACCTTTTGTTTTAACAGATCAGCAACAGGTGGCAACTTGGTTTCACGTAAGAAATAATAGGCACCAGGTAGTAAAACAGCCACGGTATTAGCATCGCGCATTTTAGTAATGTCCTCAATCGCAAGATACTCTAAATGATCAGCTGATAGGGCGTTAAATTGAGCGGCAAGAGCTGCACCTTTTTGATCGGATAGTTGCTCGGCATGCAGTTTTAATTGAAACCCATGATTTTTTGTTGCTGCAGTAAAAAGGCGCTTCATTTGACTATGTGAAAAGCCAATATTTTCACAGAATCCATCGACAACGTGTGCCAAATTTTCTTTTTGCAACACGGGTAAAACTTCATCAATGATAAAGTCAATATACTTGTCTTTATTATCAAACTCAGGCGGCAGGGCATGTGCACCTAAGAAGGTGGGGATAATATCAATACCCTTAGACTCATTAAGTTGGCGAGCAACTTTCAGCATTTTCATTTCACTATCGAGATCTAAGCCATACCCTGATTTAATTTCACAGGTGGTTGTGCCATATTGCCTCATTTGTTTAAGACGTTTATTGGCGCTGTGATAAAGCTCCTCAAAGGAAGCGTTACGTGTTGCGGCAACGGTTGAGCGAATGCCACCACCTTGTTTGGCAATCTCCTCATATGAGGCACCATTTAAACGCATTTCAAACTCATCTGCGCGATTGCCGCCATAGACAAGATGCGTGTGACAATCAATAAGTCCCGGTGTTATAAGTTGCCCATTGTGATCGATGATTTCTCGCGCCTTGGGTAAGATGGAATCTTTGAGCAGGATATCAATAATCTTGCCTTGATCAATGACTAAACTGGCATTATCCAAAATACGGTCGTCTTGATCGAAGGTTACAAGCTGCGCATTTAGGATGATAAGATCATACATACTTTTACCTTTTGTTATTCCTATGTTATTACGTTTTTATTTTTTTATTCTTTTATCCGGAATAAAAGTAAGTTGAGATTTAAATATTCCCCTCACCCGTTCAGCTTAAGCTGAACGACCTCTCCCGCAAGGGGGGAGGTAGGCGCTGATACAACTTATGTTTTACTCCTTTACACTTGGAAAAGCTGTGCATGCACATCGCTATAAAACGTATGTTGTTTGATAATATCGGTGGCATTTTCAATATCACGTGCAAAATAGCGATCCTCATCATAATAAGGCACTTTGGCGCGAATTTGGCGATACTTATTATCCAATATGTTTGATGTTTTAAGTGGTGCTCGTATTGAGACACCTTGGCAAGCAGCAAGCACTTCAATACTTAATATAGATAATACATTTTGAGCAATTGTGTTTAATTTGCGTGCGGCAAAAGTTGCCATACTGACATGATCTTCTTGATTAGCAGAAGTTGGTAGACTATCAACAGATGCCGGATGCGCCAGTGTTTTATTTTCACTGGCTAACGAGGATGCGGTCACATGTGCCAACATGAAGCCCGAATTAAGACCAGCATTTTCAATTAAAAATGCAGGTAAGCCACTTAAATGTTTATCGATCAAAAGGGCAATACGACGCTCAGAAATAGCCCCAATTTCAGCGCAAGCGATGCTTAACATATCTGCACTCATTGCCACCATCTCAGCGTGGAAGTTGCCGCCGGATATAATCTCTTTGGTTTCTGGCAAGATTAGCGGGTTATCAGAGACACCATTAGCTTCATTTAATAAATTGCGCTTAGCGTCATTGATCACTTGCCAAGCGGCTCCCATTACCTGTGGTTGGCAACGTAATGAGTAAGGGTCTTGTACTTTGCTACAGTGATCATGCGCGTGCATAATCTCACTGTTTTCCAATAAGTTGCGCATGACTTGTGAGAAAAGGATTTGACCCTCAACGCGTTTGATCTTGGAAATAACTGGATCAAAGGGCTTCATACTGCCAAAGGTTGCTTCAATACTTAAAGCGCCAGCAATAGCAGCAATACTGAAATTGCGTTCGACTTTAATCAACCCCATTAAAGCAATGGCAGTTGATGCTTGGGTGCCATTAAGCAGTGCTAAGCCTTCCTTTTCTTGAAGCTCAATAGCACTTAATCCTGCTTTCTTTAAAGCCTCGACTGCATCGATGCGCTGACCTTGATAATCAACCTCACCCTCACCAATCAGTGGCATGCTCATGTGCGCTAAAGGTGCTAAATCGCCCGATGCACCAACTGAACCTTGCTCAGGAATTACAGGATAAATGCCATGATTATAAAAGGCGATGAGTGCATCTAGGGTTTGTTGTGTGACACCTGAGTAGCCTTGTGCAAGACTGTTGATTTTCAGTAGCATAATAAGCTTAACAGTGTCATTATCTAGCGCTTTACCCACGCCGGTAGCATGAGAAAGCACAATGCGGCGTTGTAGTTCTTTAAGCTCTGTGGTTGGGATTTTTTTATTTGCCAGTAAGCCAAAGCCCGTGTTAATCCCATAAACTGTTTTGCCTTCTTTAAGCACTTCCTCAACAATGCTGCGTGATGTTGCCACTTTAGCGTATGCGCTATCATCCAAATGAATGGGGCATGCACTATTAAGTAATAGTTCGATATCCTGAAGACTAAGCTCACCCGGGATTAAGCAAAAGCTTTGCGGGTTATGCGCTTTTTTATTGGTTGTATTTGTTTTATTCATGACTTCACTCATATTAACGCCTCATTTTTGGCTGTAGCACAGGTAGTATCTTTTGTATCTGCATTAACCATGGGTAAATTGAGTCCTTTGTCTTTAGCACATTGAATTGCGATGTCATAACCGGCATCAGCATGACGCATAACCCCAGTACCTGGATCATTCGTTAACACGCGTTGCAAACGTTTTGCCGCAGCTTCAGTACCATCGGCAACGATAACAACACCGGCGTGTTGAGAGAAGCCCATGCCAACGCCACCTCCATGATGTAAACTTACCCACGTAGCTCCACCTGCGGTATTGAGTAATGCATTTAAAAGCGGCCAATCAGATACCGCATCTGAACCATCTTTCATGCTTTCTGTTTCGCGATTAGGACTTGCGACAGATCCTGAATCTAAGTGATCACGACCAATAACAATAGGACCTTTAAGCTCACCATTTTTAACCATTTCGTTAAATGCCAAGCCAAGGCGCGCACGATCGCCCAAGCCAACCCAACAAATGCGTGCCGGCAGACCTTGAAAGGCGATACGCTCTTTTGCCATATCTAACCAATTATGTAGGTGTTTGTCATGCGGCATAAGTTCTTTAACTTTCTGATCCGTTTTATAGATATCCTCAGGATCACCGGATAAAGCAACCCATCTAAACGGTCCAATGCCTTGACAAAAGAGTGGACGGATAAATGCCGGAACAAAACCTGGGAAATCAAACGCATTTTGCAAGCCCTCATCAAAGGCAACTTGGCGAATATTATTACCATAGTCAAAAGTTGGAATGCCTTGTTTGGCAAATTCAAGCATTGCCTTTACGTGAATTTTCATTGATTTTTTGGCTTCTGCTACAACTAATTCAGGATTGCTTTGACGCTCTTTTTTAGCCTTTTCCAAACTCCAACCAATCGGTAGATAGCCGTTTAATGGATCATGTGCGCTGGTTTGATCCGTTACCGCATCAGGCTTGATGCTGCGCTTGATCATTTCAGGTAAAATCTCAGCAGCATTTCCTAACAGACCCACAGAAATAGCACGTTTCTCAGCGCAGGCTTTGTTGAGAATAGCCATTGCCTCATCTAATGTTTTGGCTTTGTAATCAACGTATTTGGTGCGTAACCTAAAATCAATACGGCTTTCATCACACTCAATGGCTAAAACACAGGCACCGGCTAAAACGCCAGCGAGTGTTTGCGCGCCACCCATACCACCTAATCCTGCAGTTAGAATCCACTTGCCCGATAAGTCGCCGTTATAATACTGACGTCCCATCTCAACAAATGTTTCGTAGGTGCCTTGGACAATACCTTGTGAGCCGATATATATCCAAGAACCAGCAGTCATTTGTCCGTACATCATTAAGCCTTTTTTATCAAGCTCATTAAAGTGTTGCCAATCTGCCCAATGTGGAACAAGGTTTGAGTTAGCAATGAGCACACGTGGTGCATCGGCATGTGTTTTGAAAACACCTACTGGTTTTCCTGATTGCACAAGTAATGTTTCATCATCTTCAAGCTTCTCTAGAGACTCAACGATCTTATCAAAGCACTCCCAGTTACGTGCTGCTTTACCAATGCCGCCATAAACAACAAGATCCTGAGGATGCTCAGCGATATCAGGGTCTAAATTATTCATCAGCATGCGCAAAGGTGCTTCGGTTAGCCAAGATTTGGCAGTGAGTTTGGTGCCAGTTGCGGCTTTGACTGTTCGTGACATGTTATAAATCCCTCCTATGAGTGTTGTTTAAGCTTGCAAAAAATTGGCAAGAAGTGCTGCGGCAAGCTTTGCGGTTCTATTATCAATATCTTTTGTTGGATTAAGCTCAACGATATCCAAAGCGATGACTTTATTGCATTGTTTGAGCTTGCGTAAAGCATTAATGACAAAAGGGCTGCCAATGCCTAATGCTTGTGGTGCACTAACCCCTGGTGCAATAGCAGCTTGGAAAACATCAAGGCACAGCGTGACATAAATGCGATCATGTTTTGCTATGACTTTGTCAATAAATGACAAATCTTGCGGGTTATTGTTGATGTGCTCAGCAAGTAAATAGTGTGTATTGGCCGCATGAGCGTAATTAAATAAACTATTGGTATTAGCAAGTGGTTGTATACCCATGCAGTAGTAATTAAAATCTAACTGATGATTTTGTAAATAGCGCGATGCCTGATAAAAAGGGGTGCCTGAGCTGCCAAGCTCACCTGTTAAAGTTTCACGCAAATCAAAATGCGCATCAAAATTCACAATGACGGGATTAAGATTTTGTTTGTAAATCCCTTGTAAGTGTCCCCAAGCTGTTTCATGTCCGCCACCAATAACAATCGGTATGGCTTTGAGTTTTATGACTTTAGCTACATATTCTGCTAATAATTGTTGAGCTAATTCAAGATCTTGACTGTCGCAATAAACATTACCTGCATCATAAAGCATGATGTTGTTATTGAGATGTACCGCTGAATTAAAAAACGCATGTCTAAAATATTCAGGACCTTCTTTGGCACCAATAACACCTTGGTTACGTTTAACCCCTTCATCACAACAAAAGCCAATTAAGATAAAATGCTGTTTGTTGTTTTCCAATGTCTCAATAGGTTGATTGAGATCAATACTTTTAACCAGTTGATGGAAATACTCATGCTTAACATTAGTGACTCGAGAGGCGTAGCTTGATGCACTATTAGCAGGAAGATATTTCATAAGATTAAAAACTGTACTTAATTGTGGAATATGTAATATCTTTACCAATAAACCGCTTAATCGCAACCCTGATCTGCAAAATTATTTAAAATACTGTGCTATTCATATATATCCTTGAATTATCGATTGTATTCATAAGCGTGATCAGGCAAAATAAGACAACTTTTGATGCACGATTTATCACAAGTATTTGTTATTAACCCTTTAGAAAAAAAGAAAAAAGAGCTAAAAGAATAAAGATGGCAGTTAAGATAGAGAAAAAAATCACAGGATTTAATATTGTTAAACCCGATGATGGGGCAAGCAATGTTGCAGTCAAGCCAACAAAAAAAGAAAAATCACATCAGCAGATGAGTGAAAATATCAAGCGTCCAGAATCACTCCTTGGTGAAACGTATAAGATCAAGCCACCGCAAGCTGAGCATGCGTTGTATGTGACGATTAATGATATTGTTTTAAATGAAGGCACAGAGCACGAAATGCGTCGTCCATTCGAGATTTTTCTAAGCTCAAAAAATATGGAGCACTTCCAATGGACAATTGCGTTGACCTTGATTATCTCAGCAGTTTTTCGCAAAGGCGGGGATATTATCTTTTTGGTTGAAGAGCTAAGATCCGTGTTTGATCCTAATGGTGGTTATTTAAAGCGTGGTGGTAAGTATATTCCCTCATTGGTTTCTGAAATTGGTGATGTGATTGAAAAGCATTTAAAGAAAATCGGCATGCTGCCAGATGATGAGCTAGATGAAGAGCAAAAGCAATATATTGCTGCAAAGCGTCAAGAGCTTGACCAACGTCAACAACCCAGTAATGATGCCAGTAATAATTTTCCACCTGAATCACAACTGTGCACCAAATGCAGTACCAAAGCGATGGTGCGCATGGATAAT
Organism: Cysteiniphilum sp. GTC20157; assembly: GCF_055396795.1. NCBI lineage: Bacteria > Pseudomonadati > Pseudomonadota > Gammaproteobacteria > Thiotrichales > Fastidiosibacteraceae > Cysteiniphilum > Cysteiniphilum sp. GTC20157. The sequence continues at coordinate 1,247,255 of NZ_AP044698.1, forward strand.
TGCTTAACTTGCTTGAATTGCGGTTATTCTAAGTGCGGATAAATCAATCATGATTTATGCCTTTTTCTATCTTGCTTTTTGTATTTATCTAGGTTTTTTTCTTAAGAATAAATGGGCAGCATTATTGCTTACTATTTCGGTTATAAGTTGGTTTATTGTGCGCTTACCTGAGGTTAATAGTGACCTTAGTTGGCGCTTTGCTTTAACGCTCATCTCTTATATCAGCGAGTTTGCTGTGTTGTTGTATTTTTTCCCTCAGAAAATCATTCAACTAACGCGCCCAAACGTACGCAAAACGCTTATTGTTGCAGCTGTTTTATTAGTGCTTTTTAGTGTGGTTGTTTTATTTAGTAGTCTTGCCATTCCTTATATGCAGCAGGTGTTAATGCATCAAGCAAATGCTGATATTAATCATTTGTTATCACAAGTTAGTTGGCTATATCGCTTTGGTAGCTTTGCTGGTTGGTTAAGTTTCTTTACGTATCTTTATTTATGGGTGGGCTTAAGTCGGTTTATTGTTAAACGTCCTTTTGATGCTTAAAGGGCGTATGCAATACGCCCCTACGAATCTCACCTCGCCCCTTGTGGGAGAGGTCGTGCAGCATAGCTGCGCGGGTGAGGAGTGACTACGTTGGCTGAGCGTTAGTCGAAGCCAATTATTATCTTTATCTCCCTTCGACAGGCTCAGGGAACGGTGAATAATTTGAGGGGAAGCGCATAGTCGTAATAAGTTTCAATGCACCCTGTAATTTTATTACCTCTCCCCTTGCCGGAGTCGTGCGGCGTAAGCAGCACGGGTGAGGGGGACTACGTTGGCTGAGCGTCAGTCGAAGCCAATTGTTGGGCGTTTTAAAGCCAATGGTCTTTTATGGCATTGAATAAAGCTTGCAATTTTAGATCGTCTTTAAGCGTTTTTTTAGTGATCAAGTAACAGTTTAAGGTTGGTGGTTGAAAATCTTGCAATATCGGAATAAGCTTTTTGTGTTTTATGGCTGATTGCACCGTAAAAGAGGGTAGATAAGCAATGCCTAGATCATTTAAAGCCATCTCCAATAATGATTTGCTTGAGGAGCTTCTGTACTGTCCTGCTATTGCAATATGAGTTAATTTATCATTGACCGTAAATTCCCATGTTCCTTTAAAATTGTAACTATGATCAATGCACTTGTGGTGGGCTAAATCCGATGGTGTTTTAATATCAGCATGATGATCAAGATAGTTTTGTGTGGCACAAGTGATTTTAGTCCACGTGCCGATGTATGCTGCATAATAGTCAAGTTGAGGAGGTAATATGCCACAAAAAATAATGGCATCAAAGTTATCTGCAATAATATTGGCAAGATAATTGCCAATATGCCAATCTAGCTGTAGTTGCGGATGTTCTATGCTTAGAAATTTAAGTGATGTAATGCAGACCTCGCTAAAAATACTTTGTGGCACCCCAATTTTAAGTAACCCATGTAAATTGTTTTCCATGCTATGAATTTGAGCGTTGAGGTTGTTTTCAATAGCAAGCAACTCTTTAATTGCACGCCATATTTTTTGCCCTTCTGGGGTGATGCTCACATTCCTTGTATTGCGATAAAATAAAGTGGCATTGTAATGACGCTCAAGTTCTTTGATAGCATTTGAAACTTTAGATAATGTGGTATTGCAGTGCTTGGCAGTCAGTCTAAAGTTGTTTAACTGGGCGAGTGTATCAAAAATCTGATAATGCATAATACTAAGTTTATTTGATCTTATTTTTAAATCAGTCATATTCAAAAAATGGGTATTATCGTAAATCTAGCGTCAGTGTAAGATTGTTTTTGTTGATAGACAATAAACTTAAAAGGAAATCAAATGCTAACGTTAATCAGTATCACATATATCAAATCATTAGCTGAAATTGATGATTACAGGGAGGCACACATTGCGCATTTGCAACAATATTATGACAGAGGTTTAATATATGCTTCAGGTCCCTATGAACCGCGAACAGGTGGTTTTATTTTGACTCGAGAGTTAACAGAGAAAGAGCGAAAAGATCTTGTTGAGAATGATCCATTTTATATTGAAAAGCTAGCATCATATGACATAAAGCATTTTAATCCCACTAAAAGCAATGCACCCTTTAAGCTTTGCTTTGATGAAATTGGCTATGCAAAAGAAGGCGAGAAAATCTTTAAACAGTTACATGGTGAACATGCAGGGGAAGCCTTTGCAAATGAACTGAATAATATTTGCCCTGATTTTATCGCGTTGACGTATGATTTTGCATTCGGTCAGATTTTTGCGCGTCAAAGTGAGCTTAGCATGTTAAGCAAAGAGTTAATATCACTTATGCTGCTTGTTGCGATGGGAGATTGTGATAGACAGGTGGCTGTACACGCCGAAGCTGCTATAAATTGTGGTGCAAGTCAGTCAATGATTGTTGAGTCCCTGCTGCTAGCGATTCCCTTTGTGGGTTTCCCAAGAGTTGCTAATGCCTTGGCGCTGTTAAATGATTTGTTAAATAGCGAAAATAACTGAGTGGGGCGCGGTTTAATCTAAAGGGCGTATGCAATACGCCCCTACGAATTTGCTGCCTCTTTATGTTTGATATTCCCTTCGACAAGCTCAGGGAACGGTGGATAATCTGAGTGGCTACAAGCGCTGGCTGAGCGTTAGTCGAAGCCAATTTTAGTCTTTATCTTCTTTATACTCCCTTCGACAGGCTCAGGGAACGGTCAATAATTTGAAAAGAGTTCTTATTTTCTCAGGGAATGATTGATATTTAATTGGAAGACGCAGCGATTAATTCCAAAGGAATATTAATATCAATACTATGAGGTAATAAAAGTTTGTGTGTATAATTTTGCGATTGCAAGAAATTAATTAAAAGATTTTGCAAAACTTTAGGTGCTGGTGGGGAAAAACTTATTTTTTCTAATGTACCTTTATCATTAATTGTTAGTGTGATCACCACGCTGATGGATTGATCAGGTGCTGGTTGTTTGGCAAGATAGTTACTTAAAGCAGTTTGCAATTCTGACATGATATTGTTTATTTCTTCGGCGCTACTAAAAGCAGAGGTGGCTGAGGTTGTATTTAGCTCAATGACATGATGATCTTTATTACTCGACTGAGTTGATGAGTTGGTTGATTCAATCTTCTTGTTTTCGCGATGTAGTGGTTGTATTTGTTTTGGTGGGTTATTGTCAATTTTAAGTTTTGCGTTATGTGTTGTCAGCGGCGTATAAGCTGTTTTTGATGTTGATTTTGAAATGTTCATTTGAGCGGTTGCTGGTTTAATATTCGTTACACTATTTGGAATGTTAGCACTTACTTTGCTTTGGCTAAGATAAACAATATGTGCGGGGATACTCTCTTTAGTGAGTGCAATATCAATCGTCTTTTGAGGTATGTTGTTAATATATTTGGCAAGCGTGCATAAAAGAGCAATGAATAAGATAACACTTATATGCAAAAACAATGAAAGCAGGGTTGCACGCTTCATCATAAGGAATTAAAACTGATATTGAATATTAAGCATTGCCACAATGCCGTCAGCCGGATAATAGCTAAGATCTTTTAAATTATAGGTTGAGACATAATTGTAATAGAACTTATTAAATAGGTTGTAAATATTAAAATTAAACTGCCAATGCGTTAATTGATATTTGGCACCAAGATTAGTAAGGAAATAACCACTTTGCTTGGCAAGGGTATTGGTGTAATCACCATAAGCATAGCTTTTACTATAATATTGTTCTTGTAGCCAAAATGAAAGCTTGTCATTGAGTTGCCAATGTGTGTGTATTTCAGCGGTAACAGGCGGCTGTCCTGGGACTTGATTGTTGCTAATATCAACGTTAATTTTATTGCTATCCTCAAAAAAACCGGATCTAAACGTATTTAAATTAAAAGCAAAACTACCGCCAAGTCTTAAGCTCGACAGCCACGCGTAATCAAGCGCGAATAAATTACCAATCGTTTGCGTGGGCGGTAGATTAATATTTGCTCCAAAAGGTGTGCTATCACTTTTGAAACTTGGATCATAATCAATCTGATTATTAATTAGTATCCAGTAACTGCTATTCTTAAGAGTCAACTTATTGTTTTTATAGGTATTATCAAGCTGATAAATCCATGCCGTTTGCGGATTTAAGCCAAAGCTTGGTGTTGCTCCTGGCGTTAGATTAGACTGATCGATAAAGGGTAGCTGGTAAGCATATGAAACTGAAGCGCGTGAATTAAAGTATTTATTCCAATTGTATTGCAGATAAATATCACCTGCGCCAATATTAATCACCTGTGAACCAGAGTTATTACTAGAGATAAAGTCACCTTTCGTATAGCTATGCTCAAAACGTCCACCGATACCGCTTTGCCAATAGCGATTGAATGTAAAGTCACTTTGATTAAAAAGTGCAATATTGGTTTGTGTCGCATTATCGATGGTAGCACTTTGTCTAAAGGTTTGATAATTAAACTCGCTACCGAATGTGTTTTTTACAAAGTCATTATCAAATATGAGACTTGGGCGTAAATAAAATAAGCTACTGCCTTGTTTAGAGGAATAGTTTGAATCAGCAAAAATAGCGTTAGCCCATTGCTGTTGATATTGCGATTTGACGCTAAACTGCCATTCTTTATCAAGTGTTTGTTCAAAATTAAGCTGTGTATTAACGGTGTGGTTAATATATTTTTCCTTGCCACCACTTGCTTGCCATGGATTATCATCACTTTGCTGTTGATTTAGTGCGCCAGGGAAATGCAAATATTGGTAACTATCACTAAAGTTCAGTGTGAATTTTTGCGTATTGGTTTGATGCATTAACGCAATATAGGCACTATTGCTGTTATTACGTGAGTAATCGCGATAACCATCAATGCTTTGACTACTGTTGCCAAGCTGCAAACTCCATGTTTTGTCATCATTCAATAGCTGATTAATAAAGACATTAATGCCAACGCCAAATGGGTAGCTACCAGATAAATCAATAGTGTATTGGTTCTGGGCGATAAATTTCTGTTCAATATCGATTGTGCCGCCTAGACCCATGCCGCCGTAGAGCACACTACTGGCCGTTGGGTTGATTTCTATGCTTTTAATGCTGTTTTGTGGAATTAACGAAATATTTTGCGCTTGTGAGTTAAATTGATTCAGAGGGATGCCATTTAATAACACACTAGCGCGTTGCCCCTTCAAATAAAAACTTGGATTTGCCGCACTATTATTATTGCTGTTAACCCAAGCGTTTTGCTCAATGGTGTGATCAATGCTTTGATTGGCATAATTTGGCATAAGAGACACGCTAATGGTTGAGCTAAGCGTATGGTTAGCCGTGTTTGGTGTTTTGCGCTGGTTACTTTTTAAGTGGTTGCTGTAGTCGATAACAATAGTTGGTAATGTATACTGAGTCACTGAACCATCATTTGCATTTTGATGATCATTTTGAGTTGTCTGATCAGCAAATATTGGTTGCCCAACGATGGCAAATAGTATGATGGCACTTAATGTGCGAAAACGGTATGGTTGCATGGAGCCCTCTTTGCTGTTTATATCCCCGTAAACGAATTATTATTAGGCAGGTTTCCGGACTTGACCTAAATGCTTCTTCCCAGTTGCCCAGTGAATGATTGCAAGCGGTATTTTGAATACTCAAAAACACCGTGGTTTACCGTTGCGGGTACAGTATTGGATTTACACCAATTTCCCTTTTAACGTGTGTTTTATAACACACGCACCTAACAGCTGGTGATATTAGAGTGCTTTAGTGCAAATGGCAAGACGGCATTTATTTTTATTTTCCCTTCGACTCAGCTCAGGGAACGATAATAATGTGATTGATTACAAACGTTGGCTGAGCGTGAGTCGAAGCCAATTTATATCTTTACTTTTTTTACATTCCCTTCGACTTCGCTCAGGGAACGGCAAGTAACTTTTTGGGGACTTAGTTGTAATAAGCTTCAATGCGCCCACGAATTTGTTACCTCGCCCCTTGTGGGATTGCTCGTGCAGCTTACGCTGCACGGGTGAGGGGTGCTGCGTTGGCTGAGCGTGAGTCGAAGCCTAAGTGATCTATCTAGGGGCTCATGAGGCACGATTGACTATGGAATTAATAACATTAAAAGCAAAGAATATTAAGGGTTTTGCTTGAGAAAGCTGCCATAGTAAAGGATACTATGCCTCAGAACTAAAATAGACACATTGCTTGTTGTTATGTCAAAAACAAATCGTGCCAATTATCCATTGTTATCCAAAATCAATTCGCCTTACGATTTGCGCAAGCTCTCGATTCATCAATTAAATAGTCTTGCTAGTGAAATACGGACGTTTCTTGTTGAGACTTTAGATGTCTCAGGTGGGCATTTCGCTAGTAGCTTGGGAGCATTAGAGCTTACTATTGCTTTGCATTATGTCTATGACACACCGATTGATCACTTAGTATGGGATGTCGGGCATCAGACCTATGTACACAAGATTATAACAGGGCGAGCGGATGAGTTGATTACGATTAAAAAGCCCGGTGGCATTTCAGGCTTTCCTAAGCGCAGCGAAAGTGTTTATGACAGCTTTGGTGTCGGGCACTCAAGTACATCCATTGGTGCGGCTTTAGGTATGGCTGAAGCGGATAAATTGAAAGGATCATCTGCTAAATCCGTTGCTATTATTGGTGATGGCGCACTAACAGCAGGTATGGCATTTGAGGCGTTAAACCATGCAGGAGGCATGCACTCGGATGTTTTGGTTGTATTAAATGACAATGAAATGTCTATTTCTGAGAATGTTGGTGCACTTACAAGTCATTTGACCAAAATTCTTTCTGGTTCAACCTATAACAATATTCGTGAAACCGGTAAAAAGTTTCTTAAAAAACTGCCTGGTGCGTTTGAGTTGGCAAAACGCTTGGAAACCCAAGCCAAGGGGATGTTTGTACCGGCTAATTTATTTGAAGCACTTAACTTTTACTATGTGGGGCCAATTGATGGACATGATATTGAGGCTTTAGTTGAAGCTTTAAAAACCATTAAACATCACGAAGGACCTAAGCTTTTGCATATATTAACCAAAAAAGGTAAAGGCTATGAAAAGGCAGAAGCAGATCCCATTAAGTTTCATCATGTCAATCCTCAGTTTAATTCAAACCATAGCAATAGCACCATAAGTTCATCTACTGCAAAGTTAAGCTATTCTAATATCTTTGGGCAATGGATCTGCGATATGGCAGCCAAAGATGACAAGCTTATGGGTATCACACCTGCAATGCGTGAAGGGTCAGATTTAATTCGTTTTTCAAAGGAATACCCTAAACGTTATTATGATGTAGCAATTGCTGAACAGCATGCAGTGACTTTTGCCGCAGGCCTTGCCTGTGAGGGTTATAAGCCCGTGGTGGCAATTTATTCAACTTTTTTACAGCGTGCTTATGATCAGGTGATTCATGATGTCAGCATACAGAATTTAGATATTCTGTATGCTGTGGATCGTGCAGGAATCGTCGGTGCGGATGGCGCAACGCATGCAGGTATTTTTGATCTAAGCTTTATGCGTTGCATTCCTAATACGGTTGTCATGACGCCAAGTGATGAAAATGAATGTTACCATATGTTAAATCTTGGCTTTAAACACCAAGGACCTGCAATGGTTCGCTACCCTCGTGGTACGGGCACAGGTGTCGAGATTACCAAAGATTTTGATTTGGAAATGGGAAAATCAAAATGCGTGCGCGAAGGTCAAAAAGTGGCAATTTTAAATTTTGGAACATTGCTCCCCATAGCGCTTAAGGCAGCCGAACAGCTTAATGCTACCGTAATAGATATGCGTTTTGTTAAACCTTTAGATATGCAAATAATTAAAGAGCTAGCCGGTTCTCATGAGGTTATTATTACATTAGAAGAAAATGTGATTATGGGTGGCGCTGGATCTGCCGTGAATGAATATCTGATAGCTAATGATCTATTGAGTAAAATCAAAGTGCGTAACATCGGATTGCCTGATCATTATCAGGATCATGGGGATAAAAATGCTTTACTGGCAGAAGTAGGGATTTCAGTAGAGGGTATTATTCAGTTAGTTGAATCAATTGTTTAAGTTAAGCGGTAGGGCAAGTCTCAAGGAATGATTTTTTGCGATGGCATATAAAAAGATATATGCCAAACCATAATATCAGCAAACCAGTCATAAGCGCATAAGAAACAACCAGACCCTCGTAGCCAAAGCGGGTAAGATAAGCACCAAGACTACTAAAGGCAAAAGCAAACAGATTTTTCACCAACCCAATGGCGGATGCTGCAGTTCCGCGGCGATGTGGGTGAAGAGACAATGCTTGACTCACTAAATTGGGCATCCCAATGCCTGCGCCAATGGTAAAGATGAAAAAGGGGACTGCTAACAACCATGCCGATAGAGTAACACCAGCTAGTTCAGCAATAACAACTAAGATAAAAACAATGGTCGTAACTGCCACAGGTAACATGAACATATGTTTAAATGAAATGCCTTTTTTCAATAAAAATTTAGAAAAAAGTCCACCCAAAATAAACGCCACTGAAATCGGTATAAAGAACAGACTAAAACTTTTTGTCGCAAAATGAAGTTTTGTTAGCAAGAAAGGAACCTGTGATAAGTAAACATATACCGACATGTAGATCGTAGCACTGGCAAAGGCAAGTATCATAAATTGCGCATCAACAACTAAGTGCTTATATTGTCTTAAAATTGATAAGACGATATGAGTTTGCTCTAGTTGATGTTGTGGCTTTTGGATTTGTGATGCAGCGCTTGCTGCGGGTAAACTCAAAGTCAGCGCAATGAGAATAATTGCCAGAATAGTTAGTGTAACAAAAAGCGCTTGCCAATGGCTAAAGGATAGGATTAATCCACCAAACATCGGTGCTAATGCTGGCATCGAGCCAATGATGATAAATCCTGAGTTAATCATGTGTTTTGCTTTGTCCTCAAAGTAGGTAAAGCTCAACACCTGCCATAAACAAAGGGCACTCGCGGCACTTAAGCCCTCGACAAAACGCGCAAAGATAAAGGTGGATATATTGGGTGAAAATATCGCAATTAAATTAGCAACAATATAAAGCGTCAGTCCGAAAATAAGTACCTTAGAAGTTTTAATATGATCGGCGATGGCACCATATAAAGGGATACCAATTGCTAAGCCAAGCATATAAAAACTTACGGTAAGACTTATATGTGCTTTGGTAGTAGCAAAAGTTTGTTGTAATGTTGGAATGGCTGGAACATAGATGTTTACGGTTAATATAGACAGTAAAGCAAGTAAATAAATCAGTGATTTTATACGTGTATTCATAATGTTTCCTTGATGTGGGATTTTTTATGATAGGTGTGATATAGCGTGTTGGAGTCTTCTAAAGCACGATAAGAAATGATCTGATTTTCTGTAACTTCATAAATAGACACGATATAAGTGGCGAAGAATTCATTATTATGCTTAAAGGTGCATTCAAGATAGCCATATTCATAAACAAAACTGGTGTTATTACTAGCAATGATATCCATTGGTGTTTTGCTAAAGCTTGTCACTGATTGACGAATATTGGCAAAGTGACGGATAATTTCAGCTTTGCCGTGAAAGTCGCCACTCCATGGTGCGCCAATACTGTCACTATGCCACACAGCATCTTCAGCGATAAGTGCCAGAGCTTGCTCAGCTTGTGCATTTTTTTGATGATTTAAGAAGTTACGAACGATTGTTAAGTTGTGTTGATTCATGATAATTACCTTAGGTTTTTGAATTTGTTAGCAGTATACAGTTTTCAATGTTAATTAAAATTGAATAATATTTAATATAGTATTAACTTATTATGAACGATATTGAGTGAGAAGATAAATGAACTATACCTTGCAACAGTTGCGCATCTTTATGTCCATCTATGAGTTAAAAAGCTTACGCCAAAGTGCAGAAGTGATGTTTTTAACGCCTCCAGCTTTGACTAAACAGCTGCAAAACTTGGAGGATATTGTGGGTTTTCAATTATTTGAACGAACCAATAATAAATTAATTGCTAATAACAAAGGGCATGCTTTTTACACGATGATTAAACCCATGCTACTTGAGTTTGATCGCATCAATCAGTTGGAGTTGCCTTTTTTAAAGCAAAAAAAGCCAACGCTTAAAATTGCCTTATCGCAAATATTTGAGCAAAGTTTGTTTTGCAAAATTAGCCAGATTATGAAGAGTGATCAATCATTTGATTATGACCTTGTTGTTGAAAATAAAACAAAGCATATTGAGTTGTTATTTAAACATCAGGTAGATGTAGCCTTGGTTGTACTCAATGAAGGCGAAAAAAATATGCTTAAAGATCATGGGTTTGAAGTCAAACTCTATACTAATATTGTCTTTGATGCTTATATTTCATGTGATTTGGCAAAGCGTTTTGATGATATTACACAGCAACTGCACGCACTAAAATGTATATTGCAAAGACAATTAAAAGATACGTTACAGATTAAAAATGCGCTTTATTTTTCCTCTTATACGACCATATTGCATGCAATTACCCAAGGCATTGGTTATGGCTTTTTACCAACAGCCTTGTTAGCCGCTCAAGAAAAGGAGATGCTTCTGAATATAAACGAGCAGATATCTGAGACCCCCTCTAATGTGCAAAGTTATTATGTCTATGCGCAAAACTCACCACTATTGAGTCTTATTGAAATGGTTTTTTAGGTGAAATGGTGTATAATGCGTTCACTCGGCACCCACCATCAATCATATTTTGATTGCGGTTGTCTGTTTAAAATCGAATCATACAAATGATAAATAGTAGAAATAAAAAGGTATAAAGGGTATAGCATGTCAAAGTACGTGGTTTCAGCACTGTATAAGTTTGTCACATTGGAAGATTATGAAGCAATAAGAGCGCCATTGTTAAAAACAATGGAAGATAACATGGTGCGTGGTACGTTATTGTTAGCCAAAGAAGGTATCAATGGCACGATAGCAGGCACTGCAACAGGCATTGAAGCGGTACTTAAGTTTTTAAAATCGGATATACGTTTGACTGATTTGGTACATAAAGAATCATTTGATGAGCATATTCCTTTTAATCGCACGAAAGTGAAGCTAAAAAAAGAAATTGTGACCTTAGGTGTTGAAGGACTAGATCCTCTTAAAGTTTGCGGTACTTATGTTCAGCCAAAAGATTGGAATGCCCTAATTTCTGATCCTGAAGTTTTATTAATTGATACACGCAATGATTACGAGATTGACATTGGTACTTTTAAAAATGCGGTTAACCCGCATACGGAGACGTTTCGTGAGTTTCCTGAATATGTTGAAAAGCATTTAGATAAGACAAAGCACAAAAAAGTAGCGATGTTTTGCACCGGAGGCATTCGTTGTGAAAAATCAACTGCCTTTTTGAAAGAACAAGGTTTTGATGAAGTCTATCATTTAGAAGGTGGTATTTTAAAATATCTTGAAGAAGTGCCTAAAGAGGAAAGTCTATGGCAAGGCGAATGCTTTGTCTTTGATTCACGTGTTGCTGTGACGCATGATTTGACCAAGGGGCAATATGATCAATGTTATGCTTGTCGTCGTCCAATTACTGAAGAAGACAAGCTAAAGCCTGAGTATGAGCAAGGAGTCTCTTGTCATCATTGTAAGGGTAACCATACCTCTGAACAAAGAAAGCGTTTCTTAGAGCGTGAAAAACAAAGTCAATTAGCGCGTGAACGAGGAGAGTTTCATATCGGTGAAGAGGCAAAACAAGTAGGGTTAATCCGTAAAGCGCAAAAACAGCAAAAGCGCGAAAGAGATCGTTTGGCGAATAAGAGTCGTTAATAATAAGTAGATCAATCAATTACCCCTCACCCGTGCAGCTAGCTGCACGAGCGATCCCGCAAGGGGAGAGGTATGAGCTGATGCAATTTATTTATACTTATTACTTAAAGCAAAGGAATAGCCAGATCAATGGAAAGTATCGACAAAACGCATTTATTAAAACTGTTGTCACTACAGAAAAAATCTTTTTCACTTGATCAATATCCTGATTATACATTGCGTAAAGATAAAATTAAGCGTTTATATTCTGTATTATTAAAATATGAAAAAGCATTGATTGATGCAGTAAGTGATGACTTTGGTCATCGCAGTGCGAATGAGACTTGGTTGAGTGAGATTTTTCAAGTTACCAGTACCATTAAGTATGTCCTTAAATCTTTACGCAGTTGGATGACTAAAGAGAAACGTCATACCAGTATGATTTTTAAACCCGCTAAAAACTACGTTTATTATCAGCCCGTCGGTGTTGTTGGTATTATGGTGCCATGGAATTATCCCATTTTGTTGAGCTTATCTCCGCTTATCTATGCATTGGCTGCGGGAAATCGAGTGTGCATTAAACTCTCAGAGCATACACCTAAAACCAATCGCGTGATGATGGACATTTGCAAACGCACTTTTAATATTGATGAAGTGGCGATTGTCACAGGTGGTGTTGAGGTCGCGCAAAGTTTTAGTGAATTACCTTTTGATCATTTGTTTTTTACTGGATCAACGACTATTGGTAAGAAAATAATGCAGGCTGCAGCTAAAAATTTAACACCTGTAACACTTGAGTTAGGTGGGAAATCACCGTTAATTATCAGTCAAAATTTTCCTTTAAAAAAAGCGGCTAAAATGATTACTTTTGCCAAAGGTTTAAATGCTGGACAAACATGTATTGCACCAGATTATGTATTTGTTCATGCGCAAAAACTTGAGGCATTTGTTGTTGAAATGAGCGCGGCATTTAAGGAGATGTATCCGCAATATATGCGTAATGATGACTACAGTAGCGTGATTAATAAGGTTCAATTTAATCGCTTACAAGAATATATTGAGGAGGCAAAAGGGCGGGGCGTTAAGGTTATTGCGTTAGATGAATGTGAAGCAAAGAATGACCACAATCGAAAAATACCTATTACACTGCTATTAAATCCAAAGCTTGATTTACAGGTGATGCAAGATGAGATCTTTGGTCCATTGTTGCCCGTGTTAAGCTATCAATCGATTGAAGAGGTGATAAGTTATATTAATCAAAAGCATCAACCATTAGCCGCTTATCTTTTGAGTTATGATCGCACTGAGCAAGAATATATTAATAGAAATATTATCAGTGGTGGGATGTGTATTAATGATGTGTTAAATCATATTGCTCAGCATGATTTGCCTTTTGGCGGCGTTGGCAATTCAGGCATGGGGCGTTATCACGGTTTTGAAGGGTTTAAAACATTTTCTAATGCCAAATCAATTTGTCAGCGCGGTAGACTCAATAGTGCTTTATGGCTTTATCCACCTTATGGACATCGATTTTCTTGGTTTCGTAAATTTTTCAAAGGGTGAGAATAAGGTTACTTTTTACAGTCGATGTTGCTGCAATGATTGATGAACGATTTCAGGGTTACAGGATATAACGGTCAAGTAAGCTCTTGTTGCAGAGTCAGGTTTGGTGATCTTTTGTTCCCATTTTTCAAGTGTGCGTAATTTAAAACCATATTTTTCACAAAATTCACCACGAGTAACATTCAACCTTAATCGGATTTCCTTGACATCAATATCCTCAGGAATGAAAATTTGATGTGACTTGACTGCTGATAGCTCGCCTTTGCTAATTTGAAGTGCCTCTTTAGCGCTTTGTAGCAAACTTGTTTTAAAATCAAAGCTCATATCTTACCTCTTTGACTGATTTGATTTATGATTTTTAACCATTTGTTTAACAATCGTTAACCAACTCATAGCAGGGGGCAGACATTGCTCATGTTGAGAATTATAGATGGCAACAATAAATGATTCAACCCAATATGGGTATTAGTTCAAAAATATTTGCAACTTCAATTTTTAAGATGGCAGTTTCCCACTGCAAAATGATTTATGGGTGATATAATTCATCATTAAACGCGCTAAATCAAAAGCACATCTTATGCTTAAAAATGTTGGCATCCGCGGTCGGATGATTTTATTAACCTTATTACCTACACTGACGGTGTCAGCATTACTTGGTTTTTATTTTATCAGCATGCGCTTTTCTGATTTGGATCGTAATTTATATATTCGTGGTGAGGCAGTTACCACAGAACTTGTTGCTGCCTCTGAGTATGGACTGTACTTTGATAGCAAGATTATCTTACAAAACGTTACAGATAATATTTTAAGTTATCCTGATGTACGCATGGCTGCGATTTATGATAGTAATGGTGATTTATTAACATTCACGGGTAGAATTCCACAAGTAAACCCTGATTTTTTCAAAGACAATGCAGACTTAATGAGTAAAAAAATCTTTATGCAAGAAGGGCATAAAAATATTCAGTTTTTGGCACCTGTTATTTCACGTACGGTTAATCCAAAAGAAAAGAGTGTTGATAAGCTTTATACTGAGAAAGACCAGCGTATCGGTTGGGTCGTTATTACCCTAAGTCGCGAAAATACCATTATGAATCAGTATCAGGCGATTATTGCGACATTGTTGATTGTGCTTATTGGACTAACAGTGAGTATCTTATTTGGGCTACGCTTAAGTGGTGATTTGATTAATCCACTGTTTGATATTATTAATGCAGTGAAACGTATTAAAGAAGGCGCGTTAGATACTAAGCTTGACGGCAATCCACCCGGTGAGCTTAAGAATCTTGAAGAGGGTGTCAACAGTATGGCACTATCTCTTAATAATGCCCATCAAGAAATGACGCGTAATATCAAACAAGCGACAAGGGAGTTAAGGCACACGCTGAACACAATTGAGCGCCAAAATATTCAATTAGATCAAGCGCGAAAAGAAGCGATTGAAGCTAGCGAGATAAAAAGTAAATTCTTGGCAAATATGAGCCATGAGATCCGCACACCCATGAATGGTGTATTAGGTTTTTTAGACTTATTAGCAAAAAGTAATCTGAGTTCTTTGCAACGTGAGTATTTAGAAACAATTATATTATCTTCTAATAATCTATTGAGCATTATTAACGATATTTTAGATTTCTCAAAGATTGAATCGGGCAACTTGATTCTTGAATACCAACCTTTTGACCTACGCGAAGAAATCACTAATTGTATGATGCTGTTTAAACCCAAAATCATTGAACAGCAGATTGACTTTGGTGTATTACTAGACCCGCAATTGCCACAGATGGTTATGGGTGATGCGTTAAGATTCTGCCAAATTTTAACTAATCTTGTCGGCAATTCACTGAAGTTTACAGAGCAAGGAAGTGTCTGTGTCAATGTTGAATTAAAAGCAACTCATCAACACCAAGTTGAAATATATATCAAAGTTGAGGATACAGGTATTGGCTTGTCTCAAGCGCAAATTGATAAACTTTTTCATGCATTTACTCAAGCAGATTTATCAACCAGTCGCAAATATGGAGGCACTGGACTGGGACTGACTATTAGTAAAACATTGATTGAAAAGATGCATGGGGAAATCAAGGTTAAAAGTGAATTAGATCATGGCGCATGTTTTAGTTTTAATGTGTTCTTTGATAAAGTCTCTGCTCCAACCATTAAAGAAACAAAGTCGATAAGCGTTAAGAAGCTTATTGTTTATAGCCAGAGTCAATATGCTGGAGAGATGTTTCTTGCACACATTTCACTACTTGATATTGAATTTATTTATTGTGACAGTGAAACCACATTGATTGATACTGTTGTTGAGCAAGATGCCGTTGATATCGTGTTAATTTATAATACTTTGCCTGATATGCAGAAATTAAAACAATCTTTAATCATCGATTTACAGTCATTTACGCAAGCAGATATCTTTCTTATTGCTAATATGCCATTAAATGAGTTATTTGATTATACGCGCCAGTTAGGTCTTAAGAATTGTTTAAATTACCCATATAAGCCTAATAAACTGGCTTCTTTTTTAGAGAATTCGCTTGAGTTGAGTGAAACAAAAGAGGTTGTCACTATAGATGACATACCTAATCTTCAAGCAGAAAAATCGATACTCATCGTTGATGATAATCCTATTAATTTAAAGCTTTTGCATATTTTATTGAAAACAAAAGGCTACTCCCCAGTCGATGCCTTTAGTGCAAAAGAAGCCTTGTCACTAATAGAAAAGCAAAATTTTATAATGGTCTTAACCGATGTACATATGCCTGAAATGGACGGTGTTGAATTATGCCATGCATTGCGTCAAGTTGATCGCTATCGTGATGTGCCCATCATCGCTGTGACAGCAGATGTTGTTGAAGGACAAGGTGAAAGTTTATTAAAAGAGGGTTTTGATGCCATACAAATTAAGCCGATTGATGATACTGCCTTATCTGAACTGTTGATACATTACTTAGGCAATAGCGATATCCCGATACAAGTTGGAAATGCTATAAATGACCAATATGCTCAAATGAATCAAGATCAGCAAATAACAAATGAGATAATTCAAAATAATGATGCAGGTGAAAGCAAAAAATATATTGATATTGAGCTAGCTTCAAGCTTGGCTGGAGGCAATATTGCTTTTGCTAAGGAGATGTTGTCAGCATTTATGAGCTCTTTAAGCGATGCCATTAAAGAAATTATAACCGCTTATGAAAATAATGAGGGCAAACACTTGAGAGATTTAGTGCATAAGCTTCACGGAGGTGCTAGTTACTGTGGAGTGCCCGTGCTTAAAAATAAATTGGCAAACCTCGAAAAAGCATTACAACATAATAATTATACGATTGATGCCATTGTGCTAGAGAAGTATGAGCAATTTATAACGGTTTGTGATAAAACAATAGATGCGTATCATCAATATAATCAATAAAACAAATAAGAATAAGTAATGATGTATAAATAAGTTGCATTATCTAGTACCTCTCGCCTTGTGGGAGAGGTCATACAGCTTAAGCTCCACGGGTGAGGGGTGTAATTAAAACTCAACTTATTTTTTGATTCATTGCTAAAATGAATTAACCATGTTAAGGAGCGAAATCTACATGTTAGATCAAGAAAAACGTTTTAGTCAGCGCATACTGAATGTTGAAGGTTCAAAAGCCGCTGAAATGGCAGCGCGGGCAGCAAGTCTTATTAAAGCAGGGCATCAAGATGTGATTTCTTTGGCAGTTGGTGAGCCAGGGTTTCATTCACCCAATGAGGTTAAAGAGGCGGCTAAAAAAGCGATTGATGAAAATCGCACGCAATACACGCCAGTTGATGGAATTGTTGAATTAAAAGAGGCAATTATTAAACGCTACAGCCGCGATTATCAGCTTAGTTTCCAAAATAATGAAGTATGTGTAACGACAGGCGCCAAGCACAGTCTATATAACATCTTTAATTGTATTTTAAATGCGGGTGATGAAGTACTTTTCTTCTCACCCTTTTGGACATCTTATCCTGATATGATTAAGCTTGCGCATGGTAACCCGGTAGTCGTTGAGACAACGCATCACAATGATTTCCAACCAACGGAGCATGACTTAAGAGCAAAGCTTAGTACCAAAACAAAAGCGCTAGTCCTTAATATTCCACACAATCCAACCGGTGCGATATATCACAAAGAAACATTGAATATGATCGCTCGCGTATTAAATGATTACCCTGATGTTTGGGTTATTAGTGATGATATTTATGATATGCTTTACTGGGGAGATCGTCCACTGACATTGATTGAAGTGGCTCCTGAGTTAAAATCGCGTTATGCCATTGTTAATGGCGTATCCAAAAGCTATGCGATGGCAGGGTGGCGTATTGGCTATATCATCGCACCCGAGGATATGATCAATATGCTAAAGCGTTATCAGTCACAATCGATGTCATGTGCGTGCTCTATCTCACAATATGCGGCGATAGAAGCGCTTAACTTACCTAGATCAGCACTATTTGAACAGCTAGCAACATATCAAGAACGTGTCAATTTTTGTTATGACGCCTTACAAAACGTGTCAGAGATAGATTGTCTATTACCAGAGACAACCTTTTACTTATTCCCTTATGTGCAACCAATTATTGATGCATTAGGCTTTAAAGATGACTTAAGTTTTTGTTTGCATTTGTTAGAAACCAAGCATTTAGCGGTTATGCCAGGTTCCGCGTTTGGTGCATCAGGTTATCTACGCCTTAGCTGTGCTGATGATCTCAGTGTTTTAACAGATGCCATGGGACGTTTGGTCGATTATGTTAAACAAACAACAACGCATATCGAAGCATTATAAAGAGGATCATGATGAATTATATTGAACTATTAGAACAGCGCTTTGCTTGCAAGAAATTTGACCCAACACGCAAAATTTCTGCTAAAGATAAAGCATTTATTTTAGAAGCAGGGCGTCTGTCGCCATCATCGTTTGGTTTGGAACCATGGCAGTTTGTCGTGATCCAAGATGATAAATTGCGTGAGAAATTAAAACCTGCATGCTGGAATCAAAGTCAAATTACGGATTCAAGCTTTATTGTAATCATCTTAAGCCGCAAAGCGCATAATTTCCGTGGTAAGAGTGATTATGTTCGTCAAAAGGTTTCACGACGAAATTTACCACCAGAAATGCAGGATACATATTTAGGTTTAGTGCAAAACTATCTCAGTGTTGAAGATACGGATGCCTGGGCAAAAAGACAGTGTTATATTGCGCTAACGAACCTACTCAATGCCGCACAATCTTTAGGTATTAGCAGTTGTCCTATCGAGGGTTTTGAAGCTGAAAATGTTAAGAAAGTCCTTGATGAATATAAACAAATTAATTTTGATGATTTTGATTTCTCAGGTGTGATGTGTGCATTTGGTTATAGTGCCATGGATTTACCAAAAAAGTTTCGTGCTGCTTCAACCGAAGTTATTATTGAAATTTAGCTATTGAATTTGCTTTTTTAAAACTATTTTATTTGCTGTGACATCTTAAGCTTTTATTAATTTTGATTATCGATGATGAACAGGTGTTATAACACTCCCCGATAGAAACGTAAAATTATTAAAGGAGCACTTAAAATGAAAAAGAACAAATTTTTTAAAGCGATTGCACTGATGTTTATCGGTATTTTCTTAGCAGGTAATTTAGCAGCAGCTTATGCAGGGACTGATTATGTTCCAAACTCAAACAAAGCATATAAACATAGCCTTGTTCAACCTGCCAAAAACACACCAAGTATAGCGATGATGAACTCAGATAGTGAATAAAAGTATCATATTATTAATCTAAAACATTCCCCCTTCTCAAGATCTTAACATTTATCCCCTCACAATCTTCAGCAGTTATGAAAATATGATCAGGTGTTTTTTGATTCTTGGATCAAGTCTGGGAATGACCATGAATCGTCATATTTGCGTTTGACCCAAATATCCATGATTACCAATAAACTATGGCTTAGCTACTTACAAGCCATTTTATAGCATTAATGTCGTTGGTTAATGTTCCAACAGACGGGTTCTCGTGATTGCTTCATTAGTAAAAACCCTAGGTA
Organism: Cysteiniphilum sp. GTC20157; assembly: GCF_055396795.1. Lineage (NCBI taxonomy): Bacteria > Pseudomonadati > Pseudomonadota > Gammaproteobacteria > Thiotrichales > Fastidiosibacteraceae > Cysteiniphilum > Cysteiniphilum sp. GTC20157. The sequence goes on from NZ_AP044698.1 coordinate 1,266,631, forward strand.
TGATCAAATATTTAGCCCGATATAATCTGTTTGAAGAAACTATTTGATTAAAAAAACAAATATGATGGGGTGGTCTTTAACATGCTTTGTTTTAACTATGTGCGATATTTATGCTTTGCAGTATATCTTTTACTTATTGCTGGGTGTGGCGCAAAAGGTGACGGAGCTGATGAAGCTAGAATATCCATTGGCACCGATATTAGTCTGCCACATTACATAAAAGAGCATAGTAAGGCTGTATTAGTCCTGAAACTCTTCAATGATAAGGGGGATCCCTTAATTATTGGCAATCATTCGGATGTAAATCATAACGTTAAAATCACAAATATTTTTATCAACAATAAAAACGTCAGTTTAGCCAAAGATTTAGCAGGTGCGGAAACCTGCTTTAATAATCAGGGCATTTTTAGAAGTTTTGCAGATGAATGTACAATCCCTCTTTATGTTACGGCAAGTCAGTTAGGTGCGCTTAATTTTGATGTCACTGTGAGCACGACAACAAACCAGGTATTTTATAAACATTTTTCGACAACGGTTAAGCCGCAAGGTAATGCACTATTGGATGAGCCGATACTTAATTTTTTATCTACAAATAATAATGATATTTTTCTGAGTCATGATACAAATAGTGTGACACTATTTAATCCAAGTGTTATTCCTTTAAATAATGTTGCGTTGTCTTATAATAATAAAGTTGTCTCAAGGCAGCAGGTAATCCCCGCGTTAGCTACTGCGGATATTTCGCTTAATACAGATTATTTGACCTCGTCATTAAACCAAGGTGTATATACGATTAGCGCTTCAAACATGCGTAATGATATTCAGCTGAAAACGTATAACAGTCAGGCATTTTCGTTTAATAATGTATATATTAGCCAACCAAACCAACGCTATGAAATGACGATCGTACCTAAGCATGACTTAAAAATAAGTTCTGTGGATATTGTGTTGCCAAAAGGTGTAAAAATCGATGGCGATAACCCTTTATTCGTTGGTGGCATCTTGCAAGCGAATCAACGTTATAGTCTATGGCTTATTGCTGATGCAGATAGCTTTGGTTCAGGCTATGTTAGTATAACAGGGCAGTTTGATAAGCAAATTGAAGTGTATACGGGTAAAATTATGGTGGCGCCAATAAAGTTACAAACGGACGTGCCAATATTTACAGGCAATAGTAAGTCGTACTATTTCACAATACATAATGATTCGCCATTTGCTTGGCAGGGATTTTCCCAAGTCAATTTTGATGATAATGAGTTTGCTAAAGATCAGCGTTTTTCCTATCTCCCCCAGCCACAGGATTGCTTGCATCTGACATCACTTAAACCAAACGAAGCTTGTAAGATATATTATCGTTATGTGCCACCGCTCAAAGAACAACAAGATAGTGAGCCCTATTACTTAAAAATTAATGCACTTGATAGCAATTTACAAGCTGATACCGAGATTCCTATTTATGTTAAACCTGTAGGGCAAAAGTTTTGGCGTTTTTATCATAAAATAAATGATACTGATTATTTGTACACGCTTTATAATGGCAGTGACACGACTGTTAGCACCGAGATACTGAGTAAGGGTGTTGATGTTAGTAGTCAGCTAAAAAGGCATGCCTGTGAGTTTATAAATCAAAAAGTTACTTTAGCAAGTCATGAGGTGTGTCAGTTTAAGGTGGAAGCAGGAGGTGAGCCGGCAACCTTAGATATTAAAAATAACTTATTTAACACCAAAGATTATATTTTCCCTATACATGGTGTTTTGGCAAATATGGGTAGTCAAATTCATATATTGCTATCACAAGACTCTCAAGACAGTCAGACGATAGATGTTGCTAAACTAGATCCTATGATCAAATCAATACATAGCGCCATAGCAGATGAGCATGGAGATATTTATTTTGCAAGTGATGACATAAGTAATACGTTATTTAAGTATAGTAATGAGCAACTATTTCCATTAACACTCTCTCAAACCTATCCACAATTTCTGCAACACTTACTTTATGTTGATAGTATGCAGGCAATACTCGTGACAAGTTATAACCCTGTGACTAAGCTAAATAGTGTTTATCAGATTGCAAGTGACTTCAGTAGCGTTACTAAAGTTGCGAGTTTCGCAGGGTCTATTCAATCATTGGTTTTAGTTGGTAAAGAACAGGCGTTACTTGCGATTAACACACCAAATAACAGTGGGGTGAGATATGTTATTATAGCAAAGGATGCAAGCAAAACGCGTATAGAGCCACTGGTACATTTATTCGATAGTCCGCACTATATTATGGCGCTATCATATCAAAATGGATTGATTAATGTTCTCGTTAATTTGGTGGGGCAGTTGACATGGTATCAATTATCAGAAAAGGTCAAGTTAACACCGCGCTCAATTGAAGTCGATAACACTCTGCCATATGGATTGTTAAGTGCAATTACTGGCACTGGTGATGCGTTTTATATCAGTAATTTACGTTCTCAATCTGGCGAATATTTACTTTATTTCACAGCAGGTGAAAATATTAAAGCACTTTATCAAAGCTCCAGCAATTACCAGCATATGACGCTAGCAGATCAAGGGGTTTATTATAGCACTAAAAATCATGGTGAAACCTATGATATTAGACAATTATCACCAGCTCAAGAAGAAAAGGATAAGAATAATAAAGTGCTGATGTCTTTGAGTAGCAATCCTGCATTTATGCAATCAGTGAAAAAAAGTGTCATCTCAACACAAGATTATGCAATCTATTTGCCGCAAAAAATAACATTGCAAGAAGGGCAAAATGACTCACTGACACCGGTTATTTTTCCAGAGGGTAAAAGTCTACACTACCAGTGGGTCTTTGCAAAATGTGTTCATATTGTAGACAGTGCGCAAAAAACAGTACAGATGACAGCGCCTGCATACAATAAAGATCATAATACCTATGACTTTAAATTAGTTGTTGCCGATAATAAGGGCAATAAACAAACCGTTTTCTCCTCGCTTGAGGTGCTCCCCGATAGTAAAAAGCAACCAACAGCAAATGCGGGGTTAGCTCAGTCAGTAGAAGAAGGTAAAATCCATCAAGTACTTGCTAGTGCAATTGCTGGAGAAGGTAGATCTATCACTTCGTACCATTGGAGTGGCAATGGTGCAAGCTATTTAGGTGACCCTAATATATTAAAACCAGTTTTTACAGCACCTTCTTATAAGGGAGGTTTGCAAGATAAGTATGAACTAACGTTGAGTGTGACGGATAATGCAGGTATTGTTAGTGAGTCTAGTAGTGTTATTTATACGGTAACGCCAGATGCGCTATTAGAACCAAGTGTTGAAATTACAGCGGATACACAGGCTGTAGAGGGGCAAAAGATAACATTAGCAGCAAAAGCAACTGCCAAAGGTGGGCGCAGTATCCCTGAGGATAACTACCACTGGCTAGTACCCGAAGGTTGGGAGGTTATAGGCAATCGCAATCATAAACAATTAACAGTAAAAGTGCCTAAATATACAACAGTAGGTGTTAAAGGAAGCTTTAAAGTTTCGGTGATTGATAGCGTAGGCGTCAAGAGTGCTCAAGCAGAGCATAGCATTGAAATCATGCCAGATAAAGATTTAAAGCCAACGGTGAGTATAGGTAGTGATCGTACGGTGATTGAAGGGCAAAGCATTACTATTAATGCAATTGCCCAAGCAGGTAATGGTCGATCAATTAGTAGATATCAGTTCTCTGGTTCAGCCGTCGCGCATTTAAAAGGTCATGATCAAGAAAGGATCTTTACAGCACCAAGGTTTGAGGGAAATGAGGATAAATATCAATTGCAAGTGATTGCAATTGATAATACTGGAATTCAAAGTAAGCCTGCATCTATTAATATCATCGTAACCTCTGATAACAGTAAAGACCCTATTATAAATAGTATTAGTGATAATAAGAATGGTGAGGTAATTGAAGGTGACGACATTATCTTAGTAGCGCATGCGCAAGCTGGTAATGGCAGAAGTATTCCTATAAATGGCTATCATTGGCTAATAAAAAATAAGGCATGGAAAATAGATGGGGCAAGTGATGAGCATGAGCTTCATTTACAAGCCCCTGCTTATAGTGGATCATCTGAAGATGAGCTTGAGGTGAGTGTATTTGTCACCGATGACACGCAACAATCAAGTGCGCCAGTCAGTCACACTATTATTGTTATGCCTGACTCAAAGCTTAAACCTGAGATTACGATGGTTAATCCTGTAAGAAAAGTAACGGAAGGTGAGCTAGTAAATGTTGATAATATTACGGTACAAGCAGAAGGACAGCGTCAAATTACAAGCTACAAGTGGGTAGCTAGTGGTGGTATTCAGTTAAATGGCTCAAACACCTTAAGTCCTAGTTTTACAGCGCCAGTTTATCAGTTAAATGGTAATGAATATCAGCTGGAGCTGACAGTGACTGATTCAACGGGACAAACCTCAACAAAAGCACTTAAGTATATTGTAGAAGCTAATAGCGCTCTAAAGCCGACGGTAACAATCCAAGGCGGTACACAAGTTACAGAAAGTCAAGAGATCACCTTAAGTGCTGATGCACAAGCTAAAGGTGGGCGCAATATTCCGGAGGATAACTACCATTGGCTGGTGCCCGAAGGTTGGGAGATTATAGGCAATCGCAATCATAAACAATTAACAGTAAAAGTGCCTAAATATACAACAGTAGGTGTTAAAGGAAGCTTTAAAGTTTCAGTGGTTGATAGCGTAGGTGTCAAGAGTGCTCAAGCAGAGCATAGCATTGAAATCATGCCAGATGAAGATTTAAAGCCAACGGTGAGTATAGGTAGTGATCGTACGGTGATTGAAGGGCAAAGCATTACTATTAATGCAATTGCCCAAGCAGGTAATGGTCGATCAATTAGTAGATATCAGTTCTCTGGTTCAGCCGTCGCGCATTTAAAAGGTCATGATCAAGAAAGGATCTTTACAGCACCAAGGTTTGAGGGAAATGAGGATAAATATCAATTGCAAGTGATTGCAATTGATAATACTGGAATTCAAAGTAAGCCTGCATCTATTAATATCATCGTAACCTCTGATAGCAGTAAAGACCCTATTATAAATAGTATTAGTGATAATAAGAATGGTGAGGTAATTGAAGGTGATGACATTATCTTAGTAACGCATGCGCAAGCTGGTAATGGCAGAAGTATTCCTACAAATGGCTATCATTGGCTAATAAAAAATAAGGCATGGAAAATAGATGGGGCAAGTGATGAGCATGAGCTTCATTTACAAGCCCCTGCTTATAGTGGATCATCTGAAGATGAGCTTGAGGTGAGTGTATTTGTCACAGATGACACGCAACAGTCAAGTGCGCCAGTCAGTCACACTATTATTGTTATGCCTGACTCAAAGCTTAAACCTGAGATTATCATGGTTAATCCTGTAAGAAAAGTAACGGAAGGTGAGCTAGTAAATGTTGATAATATTACGGTACAAGCAGAAGGACAGCGTCAAATTACAAGCTACAAGTGGGTAGCTAATGGTGGTATTCAGTTAAATGGCTCAAACACTTTAAGTCCTAGTTTTACAGCGCCAGTTTATCAGTTAAATGGTAATGAATATCAGCTGGAGCTGACAGTGACTGATTCAACGGGACAAACCTCAACAAAAGCACTTAAGTATATTGTAGAAGCTAATAGCGCTCTAAAGCCGACGGTAACAATCCAAGGCGGTACACAAGTTACAGAAAGTCAAGAGATCACCTTAAGTGCTGATGCGCAAGCCAAAGGTGGGCGCAATATTCCAGAGAATAATTATCATTGGATAATTCCTAAGGGTTGGGAGGTTGTAGGAGATAAAGAAGGGAAACATATTACCTTAAAAGCACCAGCGTATAGTAGGTTAGGCCAAGAAGGTGAGGTTGCATTAACTGTTGTTGATAGCACAGGAACACGAAGTGATCAAGCGATGTTAACTATATCTGTTGACGCGGACAGTGCTCTAGCGCCAACGGTGGTATTAGGCGGAAACCATAGTGTTGTTGAAGGACAGAAAATAGATATTCACGCAATAGTAAATGCAGGCGCCGGAAGAAGTATTGAAGACTATCAGTGGTCTGGATCTGCTGTGGCACATATAACAGGAGATAATACGCATAAAGAGTTTACTGCACCTATGTTCAATCAAGATGGTTCAAATAGCTATGCGCTTAAATTAACCGTTACCGATAATACTGGGGTGCAGACGGAGCAATCGATAATAATTAATGTGATTGAAAATGTTCAATTACAGATTGTAGCGACAAAACCATTACCTGAAAATATTATGATTAATCAGCCTTATAACGTAAAATTTCGCGTGATAAATCAAGGCAATCGAATTGCCAAAGGCTTAGGTAACCTTATTTTCTCTAATGGCTTGCAGCAAAGTAGTCTTACGTGCTCTGAAAACTTAGGCGTCGGTGACTCGTGTGAGATTAATGCTGTATTTGAAACAACGACTAAAGGTGCGTATACGCCCACGATAAAAGTAGTTTATACAAATAAAGCGCAGATGGTAGCTAGTGCTGGAAGCACCATAGCTACCGAAGTTAAAGCTCTACATTGGGACTTTGCAAAAGAAGATGATAGCCGTTTTTCCGGTGCTACTTTGGATTACAAAGATAAGTTTATCAATACCAATGCTCAGCTGCTTGCTTATGTAAATGTAGCTGATCTGCAAGCAACTGCAAATACAGAAGTGTCTGGTTTGCCAAGTAAGTTGACTGATAAAGAAGCGACTGGCAATCCTGATCACACGGCTTTTAGCGCAGAGCTTAAAAATGCGCAAGGCAAAGTTGTAAGCTTTAATTTTAAGGGGTATAGAAGTCTTATCGATGGCTATCGTTGGTTTCCATTAAATAGATTAATTGATCAAATGTTAGATAAAAACCAAATGGTTTTTCAGTTGGTGAAAACAGCCGCTTATGATCAAGCACACGCAGGTCGTTATACTGGAAATGTGTTAATAAGTGTCAAAAGCCCTGATTCTGGTTACCAATTGCTATACGATGTGGCTTTAACTGTCATAATATACAAGGCTCCAAGCATTACAATGCCAGATAATGGTAATATCACTGAGCAAACTAATAAAGCTTTAAACGCCATTGTGCAGGGTGATACAAGTGCACCAGATCAAACACTTAGCTATCACTGGCAGGTATCAGATTCTCATATTGTAATTAATAATGCGAATCAGTTAAATGCAAGCTTTGATGCGCCAGCCTATCGTGCTAATGGAAACAATCAATATACTTTCACTTTAACGGTGACGAATGCTTACGGCAAATCATCAACTGGTCAGGTGACCTATCAAGTAACGCCTAATAATGATTTTTTACCAACAGTTAGTATCAATGGAGTAACCTCTATTGTAGAATCCTCTGAGTTTGCCTTAACTGCTGATGCGCAAGCCAATGGCGGGCGAAGTATAAGCAATTATACTTGGCATGTTCCGGCATCTTGGCAAATTATTAGTGGTGCTAATCAAGTACAAGTTACTATTAAAGCACCTCAATATAAATCAGCAGGGCAAACTGCTAACATTTCTGTAGAGGTGACCGATAGTGAAGGTTTTAAAGCAAATGCGCAGCATTCAGTAGAAGTTAAGCCAGATGCAGTACTAGCACCAAGTGTCACTTTAGGCACAGATCAAGAGATTCTTGAAGGTCAGAGTATACGCCTAAATGCGCAAGCAACAGCTGGAAAAGGGCGTAGTATTCCAAGTAATAATTACTACTGGAGTGCGAGTTGTGGTAATTGTTTAAGTGCAGGCAATGTCTATAATCCAGTGTTTACTGCGCCAGCTTATAGTGCTAATAAGTCTAATAACTATAGTGTGTCTGTAGAGGTTGAGGATAACGCTGGTGCGAGAAGTAAACCTACGACCGTGACATATACGGTTATAGCAGATCCTGATAGAATACCTGTGCTTAAGCTTTCCCAAAATACTATTACCATTGCATATGGAGCAAAAGAGTTTAATGTCCCACTGTCATATTCAGGAAAAGAGGGTAAAACTGCTCGAGCAATTAGTCGTTTTGTGATAGGTAACTCTTTGTTTAAAACTGATGGGGGGTGGCCTCTTAAGATATCATTTATTGAAGAGGTTAAAGGATTGAGCTTTGATATTCCTATATATGCTCTTGATATAGAAGGTTTTAGAACAAACACAGTTAACCTTCATATCAATAGAGAAAAAGCAAATTTTATTACTGGGGAAGTGACAAAACCTCTGCCACAAAAAATGCAATATAAAGTACCATATCCAGTTGAATTTACATTTACTAATAATAGCTCGCAGTACCAAGCAAACAACCTGCAGTTAGGTACTAACTTTACAGATGAGTTTAAAGTCACGAAAAACAGTTGCATATGGAGTAATATAGCTCCCAAAGATATGTGTGTTATTGAAGGAATGTATTCGCCACAGAGAGAAGTGGATGCAAAGCTTGAAGCCACTTTATCATATCAAGATGGGCAAGCTGTTAGCTTGGCAACCTCAACTAAAGTATTACCTATTGATATCCCTGAGGTGGCAATTACACATTTAAATCAGGACTATTATGTTAGTATGGATTCAATTTTGAACAACTTATCTAAATTTTGGCCTGGTCCAGGTAAGAGAGTTGGATATATAGTGAATAAAGCATACAGCTCGATGTTGTTAGGTCCAGACGAAACCAGTTGGATTGAAGCTCAGGGCAAATCTTTGGTGGAAATTAGATTGAATAATGGCGTGAAAGCTACTTTTTCTATGAGCAATGCTGGTCATCCATTAGAATCCATAAAGCCACAAGTAAATGCAGGTGGTGAATACTCGCGAATTGAACTTAAACTTATTGATACATCGGAGGAGCTAATAGCTGGTCAGGTGTATAAAGGTACAATTTATTTAGTGGCGGACTCATCAGCATGGGTAAAAGATGTCGCGTTGGCAATACCTTTCACTATAAAGCTATCTGGACATATAATTTATGTTAATCAAGCAGACCAAGAAATTAGCTCGATCGCATTAAAACCAAATGAAAGTCGAACGTTGTGGATTAAAAATACAGGTGATGCATCCATTAAAAACTTGAGCATGCAGATACCCGAAGCTATAAAGCCATATATAACAGGAGATTGCTTGAATTCAGGCGTTGTGGTGGTGCCAGAGCAACGGTGTTCATTAAATATTAAATTACCTTAATGGAGTAAAAATGTTTATAACATACATGAATTTTAGATTGCGCCTAAGATTTGGGGTTATTTTATTATTAGTTAGTCAGTTAGTATTGGCTGATTCTCGACCTTGTAATTATTTAGAAGTATGGATGGATGACCCTAGTTTCAAAATTGATTGTAATAATAGATATGAAAATCATGGATATATTATTACATGTAATGAAACCAAATTGGTTGGAGAGGCTTCGTTAACTTGGGGACCTGATATGTCATTTAATGTTATTGATAAAAAAACCTTAAAGTCGTACTCATTTCGGGCGCAGCAGAATTTTTGTTCGTCAGAAGGAGGGAATATTTCATTTAGCTATGTCATACCTAGTCACTACGTGCGTTATACAATAGTAGGTGGAATTTATGCGTGGGCTTATCAGCGAAGGGGTTCTATTACTATTCATGGTATTGGGCCATTAGGTGATTTTGATATCAAAGCCAACTCTAGCGATAGTGATAATAGTGGTAAAGCATTGTCCATATCAATTACAGAGTAATAGAGTTACATTTAGATTTTGATTAGCTGCGCTGAAACGCAGATTTTTACAATAAAAAAATAGCAACGGCTGAAATTGCCATAACAGATATGGTACAGATACCACCAATAGTCCAGATTACTTTTATTTCAGGTTTTGTCATTTTGTGATTAAGAGGGAAAAAACCTAAGATATAACTATTGAGTACTTTTACTAGTTATTTAAAATTTTTTAAGTGATTAGAATTTTATTAAACCAATGATGGGTTAAAAATAAAAAAGGATAACAGGAAGCAATGATGAGAAAATCTATCTGGGTGCTCAGTTTATTATGTAGCGGTTTGTCATATGGGGAATATCATATTGAGTTTATTAATAATACAAATAAGGCAGTGAAAGCGCAGTCCTCTTTCAATGCAGGCGCATCGTCACAAGCAATTTCTACTAGTGCATACAAGGGATATGATCATGATGTCTCACCTTATGGATATGCGCCTTTGTTTGATATTAACTATAACGAAGGGATTAAAAATGGTCAGACATATTGCTTTGTCAGTACATTAGCAGATCTAAGTCATCAAAAAGCATTTAATCGCATTGATTTTAATCTATGTATTAGAGGGGATTGGGTTGGCTCTAGTGTTATGTCTTCAGATAGTGAAGTACACACGAATGATGGGCGTAGCAAAATAACACTTTTTGATCGCAAACCAACACCAGGAAGCTTTCCTTATAATACTCAGCTTATTAGCAAAAAAGAGATATTTACACATGATGGACAAGTCTTTAATTTATATGTAGGCATTGTACATCACGGCGCTAGTGTGCAAAGTACCGATGATATTTTCTTTGTGCTTGATGCGCCACAGCCATCATTGGCATCTAAGGTCAATGAAGAGGCTAATGTATTAAATGTGCTAACCTATAATGTGCAGTTAAATCCTTTTTACTTTGCCGTAGGGAATACGCGTATGAATATGGCGAGTGAAAGAGCAAAGATCATACCTACTAAAATCCAGAATTATGACGTTGTTATTGCTGAAGAGTTATTTGATAAATCTCATCGTGAGCACTTTATTGCCGGAATGAACAAATCTTATCCTTATCACTATGGTCCAGTTTGTCCTAGTGAAATTGATCCAAGGTTAACCAGTGGTGTAGTCATATTTAGTCGTTGGCCTATTGTGCAAAGTGATGCACTAATCTATCGTGATTGTGCAGGTTCAGATTGTGGTGCACACAAGGCGATTCAGTGGGTTAAAATCGATAAAAAAGGCAAGCTTTACAATATCTTTGGTACGCATACTCAAGCATGGAATGATGAAAAGGCGATTGCAGCAAGAGATCGACAATTTCAACAAATATATAGCTTTATTCAAAGCAGAAATATTCCAAATACTGAGCCAGTATTATTGGCAGGGGATTTAAATATCAATTGGTGGGAAAAAGATAGAGTACAGTATAATCGCAATATCATGCCGCATGTATTACAAGCACCGCATTGGATTAACCAAACATTAGTACCTTATTCATCTGATTTCACTAAGAATAAGATGAACACCGATGATTCACGTGAAATGTTGGATTATGTTTTAGCTATGAAAGATTACGCGCAACCAATAACACAAACCTCACAAATTTTGGTGCTAAGGGCGCCAGATGAGAATGCTATGTATGATGGTGGACTTAAAGTGCCTTATGCACCTTATGGGATGCTTGATTTATCGGATCATTTCGCATTAGAAAGCCAGATTATTTATTAATAATTTTATAATTTACTTAGTATCGAAATAAGTAACTATGCAAATATTATCAGGTGTTTTTTGGATTCTCGGATCAAGTCCGAGAGTGACTACAAGTCGTCATGTTCGGGCTTGACCCGAATATCCATGATTACCAGTAAAGTAATGAATCAAGAATAAGTTGCGTCAGTTAGTACCTCTCCCCTTGCGGGAGAGGTCGTGCAGCTTAAGCTGCACGGGTGAGGGGAGTAATTGAAGCTCAACTTATTTTTGAATTATTACAAACCATTGCTTAGGTACTTAATAGAAGAAATTTCTCAGGAGAGAGCAATAGGGGTAATAGTAAATAAGATATCGTTATAAAAGGAGAGTAGAAATGATAAGGAATATGGCATTAATTACATTAGCAATCATCTCAGGTGTCAGTGTTGGCAGTGCAACTGAGCTGATTAAACAATATCAAACGATTCGTCATCATATAGACGGTGATCAAACTAATAACATACAACTAAAATCACTTGTAGGTAGCCCACTGGCGGTGATTGACTATGCTGAACTTGGCGTTGGTGTAATGCCGCTAGATAATGCATTAGCGGCGGTTAATTGTATAGAACTACCCAAAGATGATGAGGTTTCTTTTGGTGCTTCAGAAGGGAGTCTGAGCTTGAAGTTTATCAAAGAACAGCAAGAGCTTGCCCAAGAGCTTAATATCAACTCAACAATTAAAGGTAATTATGGACTACTATCTGGCAGTTTGCAGGCTTCTTATCTGAGCTCACAGCAAAATAAAAGTAATGCATTAAGGCTTACCTTTTTATCAAAAACTTATCGCAAAGTGCGTTTAAATTCACGTGTGAAACTCAATCAAGATGGCCAGATGTATCGCCAGACACCACAGTTATTTGCAAAACGTTGCGGTAGTAGCATTGTTGTTGGGCAATCATTAGGTTCATATTTGTTAGCTTCAATTAATATTGATATGGAGTCATCCGTTGCTATGAGTGAGTTTAAGTCGCAACTTAATATCAGCTATGCTACCTTCGTTGATGCATTGATGAGTGTTAAAGCCGCATCAAAGAATCTTGGTCTTAAGACAAGTATCAGCATTACGATTAAGCAAGTTGGCGGCAATCCATCATCAATTAATTCAATTCTAAATAAAGAGGACGTTAAAGACGGATTTTTATATTGTAATGCCGATAACATGGATAAGTGTATTGGTGTTGCCAATGCAATTATGGAGTATATTGCTGATGATAAAACAACCACGGGTTATTCGTATCAGTTACAGCAAATTGACAAAGCAAAAACGTATTCACAATTAAAATCAGCGGGTGCGGTTAATATCGGACTACCTTCAGAGATTGATAGCAGTAGTGCTGCATATTCTAAATAAACAAAGACAAAATGTAGTATAATAAATCCTTATAAATGACTGACTATTAAAGCGACAATGGCAAAGGCTAAACAAGCAATTATTCTGACTGAAAAACAAAGACATATTCTGTCAAAACTGCATACATCAAATACGGGACAATATCGCTATAAACTAAGAGCCAAGATTATTCTTGACAGCGCAGATCATAGACGCACAAAAGATACACTTTCTGAGTTGAATATAGTAGCTAGCACGGTAGGCAAATGGCGTGATCGTTGGAATAATGCTTCAGAAAAACTTGCATGCCTTGAACGAGAAGAAATAAAAGGTATTGAGTATGAGCGAGCTATATGCGAAATACTTGATGATCTACCTAGAGAAGGAACACCTGCAAAGTTTAGCGCAGAGCAAATTTGTAAAATTATAAGCGTTGCTTGCGAAGCACCAGAAAAATCAGGGCTTCCTTTAAGTCATTGGAGTTTACCAAGTTTGGCTGCAGAGTTAGTTAAACGACAAATAGTGGACAGCATTTCAATTTCCCAACTACATGTTTTTTTAAAATCAGGCAGATATAAAGCCCCATAAGGTAAAACAGTGGATACACACACCCATTGAGGATCAAGCCACATTTGATCATGAAGTAGCGCAAGTGTGCAACACCTATCAAAAAGCATATGATGAAAAGGACAATGACATGCTTCAAGTGGTCAGTTGTGATGAGAAAACAGGGATACAGGCATTGGAGCGTCAAATCACTCCAATGAATCTGGATCATTGTGAACGCGTTGATAACAGCTATGAACGCCATGGCACACAATGTTTAATTGCAAATTTTGATATTGCTTCAGGTAAAATAATTGCTCCAACCATAGGTGATACCAGAACGGAAGAAGATTTCAAGAATCATGTCGAGCAAACAGTGCAAACGAAGCCTAAGGCTAATTGGGTTTTCGTTGTTGATCAATTAAATACGCACATGTCTGAAGCGTTGGTTTTGCTAGTGCTTAATTTGTGTGGTATTACTGGGGTGGATATTGGTGAAAAAGGCAAACATGGCGTGTTGAAAAACATGCAAACACGTAAAGCGTTTCTTGAAGATAGTTCACATCGTATTCGGTTTGTATATACACCGAAACATGCTTCATGGCTTAATCAAGTTGAGATATGGTTTAGCATTTTGGTTAAGCGATTACTTAAACGTTTATCTACGAAGTCAACAGTTGAGCTTAAAGATAAAATAACGGCATTTATTGGGTACTTTAATGATGTATTGGCTAAGCCATTTAAATGGACATATAAGGGGAGAGTTCTACAGGCGACATAATATTTACTTATTTAAAGGATGAGGTAGTAGTATTGTTGAAGATGCGAAAGCACCAGAGTATTTTGATGAGAAATCAAAAAAACTCTTTGATTTATACAATGCGCAGGCAAGTATTTATTCAGCGGCACAAAGTTTATCAAGTCTCACAGAGGATGGTAGTGACCTGCGTCGCATATTGACCCATTTTAAAGATACTGCCAAAAGTAATATGACTACGATTGAACGCAATTTAAATCAATGTATGGGTGAGTCAGGTTTTGACCATTGTAATGCCGATGTAAAGCTTGCATCTTATGATAAGTCATCACTTAGTGCACTAGAGTTATTTAAGCATGTTGGTGTGTTAAAAAATAACTTCAAACAATACGCGCTCTATCCATGGACATCATTGCTGCCGAGTAATCAAAGTTGGATTGTGGCAGTGAAAAACTCTGTTGATCAAGCAGGTGCAAGTGCTCAAAAACGTGTGTTACTATCCGGAGATTTTGGCACACAGAGTAATTATATTTATCAAGGGATTGCGCCTGTTGCTAAGCTTGGCAAACGTTATGATAATGAATACTTCTATGCACAGAATGCAGATGAGTTTAATTTCAATGGTCATTATTACTATTTAACCTTTGATCAGTTATCAAAAGACGGTTTGCAATTTGAGGCACCCAGTTTAGGTATAAATGGTCTTCCAACAAAGAGTGCTACGGTTTATTTATGGGATCCTTATAATACTTATGGGTATGGAGGGTTGCTGTCATTTAATTATCATTACATCAAGAACAATAGTGACTATCAGGATATTATCGAACATATCGTCAGTTAAGGAGAGCAAAATGAAGATAAAACATATATATAGTTTGGGCTGTTTGTTACCTGTGGCAGCCTTGGCAAATGTTGGTATTGATGTCACGGTTAAAAACAATTGTGTTAACCCGATTGAGATTACAGCGAAGGAAACACACTTAAAAAAAGTTATTGCGCAAGATGCTGAGGTGTCATTAGGGCAAATTGCAACAGCAAGCTATAACTCACCACCGTTAAATGAAGAAATTACGGTCAAAGAATCAGGGGATTCTATTGTAAATATCATTGGCAAAATCAGCTTAACATTAACGCCAGGGCTGTGGACTAATACCATGTATGTTGCTCCTTTACAAGGGGCACTGACGATGTCTGTTTATAATTGGTGGACGGAGAATCTTAATGAGACATCAACTTGGTGGAACCGTCCAAGTGGTACACCTAAAGTACGTATCAATGTTTGTTAAAATATAGGAAAGAGTCATATATGTTTAGTACAAATAAAAAATCACTATCAATGGTTATCGCATTATCTTTAATGGGGTGTGCTACGCTAAGTAATGCTGATGCTAGATCAGAATTGATCTTAGAGAATAATTGCCCTTATCCAGTGACTTTTAAGCTAGATGGCGATAATGCCGGATCAAGTTTCAGTACAGAAGTTTCACCCAATCAATATTACCTAGCAGGAAGATATACCAATAGTAATAAATTTAGTCATACCACCTCAGATATTCGTATATCTTTTGCGTCTTCTACAGATGATAAGGAGCCATCAGGCAGTGTGCAATATCTATTAAATAATGGTTGGACAAGTAATAATGCAACATTTAAGAAGCTAAATGGTGAGATTGAGGTTGAACATGGAAATCTCGCTCAGGATTATCAAAAATCATGGCATAGCTATACCTTGTCAGGTAACTATAATATTCCAAGCTTTACTGTTTCAGCTTGCCGAAGCGCATTAAGCATCAAGGGCAGTGCGCTTGAACATGTCAATCGTGTCTTAATTTTTGGCGATAGTTTAAGTGATCAAGGCAATATTTATAATTTCTCAGGCGGATTAATTCCTAAATCCACCCCTTACTATAGTGGCATGTTCTCCAATGGCAATGTATGGGCAGTGCAGCTTAAAAATATGCTCAAGCCTTATGGCGTTGAAGTGAGCAACTACTCGGTTGGTGGCGCCACGGTTGTGTTGTCACCAAGCTGGGCGAGTCGGGGCTTGCCTTATAATCTAGCGGCAGAGGTTAAAATGTATCAGTTAGATAAACAAAGCTGGCCGCAAGGTGAAAATAAACTGGCAATCTTCTTTATTGGTGCCAATGACTACCTCACAGCTGATAAATCAATGAGCAAAGAGGCAATGGATCATGCGGTTAATCAGGTTGTTGGCAAGATTATTTCATCAATTGGTGAAGTTGGTGCAGATAATGCACTCATTATTGGACTACCAAATTTAGCATTAACCATTGAATCAAAAGAGTTGGGTAATGAGGCTGTGTTAAGTTATATCAGTAATCTACACAACACCTTGTTAAAGCAGTTTGCAGCTTCTCAAAGCAATGTTAAATTTATTGGTATTGATGAGATGTTTGAATCAATGTTAAAAGACCCAGAGCAGTTTAACCAAACCTATCACACGCGACTAGATCCCAAGGTCATAGGGCAATCTTGTTGGCAAGGTGGATATTTTGCAACACATTTAAATGCCGAATCTGAGGATCCAAATGCTTTTTATCGAATGTTGCTGATGAAAAATGTAACGGGTGAAAATAATCTAGAGTACATTAATAAAGTGCCATTATCTGCTGATATCAAAGCAACGATTATGGCTTCAACCAGTGGACAAATGTGTAATGACCCATGGCGCTATGCTTTCTGGGATCATGTTCATCCAACGTATCAGGTACAAAAAGCGCTTTATCAGTATGTAATGCACCAGATTGGGGTTAAATAACTCGAGAATGCCTACCAAGCTTTTTATCCATACCTGCCTAATGCTAAGCAAGAAGGCTCGTTAGCCTTTTATCTGGCTATGTATTGCGATCCAAGTAATAATAATTTTGTTTTGGCAAACCAAACCAGCAGAAGGTTCAACAATGGAGCCAAAGCAAGCTTAAATGGCATCATGCTAAAAATGCGCACCAAAAAATCAATGATCATTTTGGTTTTGATGTGATGGATTTGTTTTAATGAGAATCTTTAAATTAGTCGGAATCGCGCTTTATTAAGCGTGAATTGATGATAAAATTTTAAAACAGGGTTTATATCATTATTAGTTTTCTTCATTTGGCTATAAATTAATTGAGCTTGTTCATAAGATGGCTCCTCACCAAAATCCATGTTTACACTATTTAATCTTGCTGCAGTATTAATCCATTGGATATTATTGGCAATGTCATTACCTATATTTTGTCCCCTAAAAATACAATATTCAAGTAAGCAAGATGGTAAGTTTTGACTTGAGATAAATGCATCTGACTGTTGAGGATCAGGAATAACAAGCGTATCTTTTTTCTTAACACGTATAAGTACAACATCACTGCCTTGAAGATGTTTTGTGGCATAAGTCAAAAAATTATCTTTTAATCCATATAGATCAAAGAAATATATGTGTGTAGCGCACATATAAGCTTCGGCATTCCATTTTAACTTAGCCAACACCATACAGGCTAAAGCAAAGGTAGAATTAGGGTTATCATATATTAAGGTCTGTAATATACTTTGGCGTTGTTTATTTTCTTTCACCATGTCATACAGCCTCATGAGGCTGATGCGAGCATTTTTAATTTTATTTTTTTTAAATGCGGGAAGGGTGTCAAATGCTAATTGAAAATGTTCAATTGACTCAGTAGGAAGCTGACAAAAAAGCGTTAAATCAAGTGGTCTTACTTTGTTTTGTTTAGCTGGTTGTTTATTTATAATGGTTTGTTGAATATCATATTCAAATGTATTAAAAAGTTCAGTGATATAGTCTGAGCAATAGAGCCCATCTTTTGCTAAGTTTTGTAGATTTAAGTCATAAGCGTCATAGTTTTTAGCAATCTTTTCAAATATGGAGTTATCAATAAATTCGCATATTTTATAGTTTAGCTTACTTGTTATAACATCTGAATTTATAAACATTTTACTGGCTTTTTGCAATAATTGATTATAGCTTTCCTGAATTCGTTTATCTCTACCTTCAGCTAACGCGCCATGTTTATTTTCATGAAGCTTGAAAGTGCGATTGTATGACGTAGTAAGTCCAGAATGTTCTATGAATTCTCTAAATGTCGATAAACGAGTAATATGATAATAATAATCATCACTTACTTTTTTATTTTTGGTGTAACATAACCATTCAGATGGTATCTTTTTATAATTAAATGGCATAAAGAACCTCAAAATTTACGTGTAAACAAATGCTTTCATGGTGTTGAGTGATGGTAGCTAGACTGAATATGCTACTTATTTGTTGGTTTTATAATAACTAGTGATTTTCCTAATGTTTTTAGGTTGTAGATTGGTGTTGATACACTTCATTTGATTGGTGTTTTTACTAGCTGTTTTTATTTGATCAGAATTTATAATTTTACTTATATGGATTTTCCCTGAAAAAGTATATTGGAGATAGTTTGCATGCCTAACGATAGAGGAATTAAAGAAATAGCAGACATAATCCATTTGGCTAGGGCTAGTTCGCTTGCGAATATAACTGAAAGTGGATCTAAATCAAAAAATAAATAAGAAAATAGACCAAGGAGTAAATATGTTAAGATTTAATCGTCATGACCCACATCCAGTTCGTCGTGCAAACAGAGGGGTGCCTTTGCCAAATACTGTTCAACTAACAAGAGATTCTACGCGAATGATTGATAGACCTTTTGCTCAAGGGTTTCCACTTGTCGGCTTAATTAATATGAGAAATGGGGATATACATCTTTTTCCAGGCTATCAACAGTATGTTTGGAAGATGACAAATTCATTAGATGGAAATGCTCATATGAATAAGTACTATAGCTTAGTGGGTTTGAGAGCACCTTATGACCCACCAAATGATGAACGTTTAATACAAAGATTTAGTAGGCGCCGTACTTATATGGAATTAGTTCAAAAAGAACTTGAATTTTTGCCGAGAATAACTGAAGTATATGATGCAAGGACTGGAAATTCAGAAGCTTATTCATCACATGAAGTGTTTAAAAAATATATTGAGAGACCAAATGATGATGTGTTTGCGGGCTTTTCCGTAGAACTTGACCAAGCAGGGAATGTAAGTTATCAGTCTGTGTCCAGAAGTATGAATAACCCATTATTTGGAGATCGTGAGATCCCTCGTTATTTTATGCAGAGAATTGAAAACTCTATAACAGATTATATTTCTGGAGTTCGAGGAACAGTTGCTAGAGTTCAAGGGGCAACTAGATTCTTGGAAACTGACGTATAATAATTTTTCAGCCTGCAAAATCCCTCTCAATAAAATACCCATGAAACTTGCCGATTAAAAAGGCAAGCTTTGTTAATTTATAGCAGCCAAATTTTTGTTTAATATTGGCGATATGCCATTCAACGGTTTTGCGTGATATCCCTAAGATCGTGGCGATTTCACTGCTTGATTTTCCCTCGACAAGCCAATTGATACATTCCATCTCACGCGTTGATAAGTCGATATTGGCATCAGTAGTACCCGTTGTTTGTGCATATTTTACAAAAAGACTTTGGTGAATATCGCGTAGATTCATTGAAAAGCCATAAAGCTGATTGTTTTTATGGTGCGTTGCACAAAGCATGGTGTTGTGAATGAGTTGATTATTATCATTGCGATATGCTTGCTGCTCAATAAAATAGTAGGGTTCATTTTCATCCTTGGTAAAACAAATTCTGTCATGCGCACGAAACTTATGTGCTGATTCACACCATGGTAAATCAACATCTTTGCGTCCCACAATGCTTGTTGCTCTGGCTGCTTGTGTATGATGGTTGTTGGCATATAGATAGTTGCCAGACTGATCCTTAATAAGTACTGAAGCAGGTAGGTGTGCAATCAGTTGCTTTATCGTTGGTCTGTCATCATGGTTACGCTTTTCACGCTTCACGACTTTAATACTAATATAACGTTCGCTGACACCTTGATGATGTTGATACCATCTTAATGTGAGTGTTTTATTCGTTGTATTATGATAACTTGTAAGCTCATTTTGGGAATGTATTAGTAGCTTTTCAATATTATCAACAGCATGACGTAAGTTGATTGGTAAATCTAACAGTATCTTGGCGTAGTCATTATAAAACGTAATGTTTAAGTTTGGTGTGCTAATAATTAACGGAATATGCATATTGTCACAGAACGAAATAATAGTCTGTCGAGTGTCCATAAATTAAGTATGTAAGTGATATTTTAGGCGGATTATAGGGGTAAAAAAACACGCTGTAAAATTTGCATAAAAACACGTAAAAGGCTTGCTAAAATAAGTGTTCAAGAACAGTTAATAGATGGTTATAAAAATTATCGTTGTGGTAAATATTCTAAAGTTTGATCACTTTTATTATTTTATAAAGTGGGCATGATATTTGCCAATCATAAATGCCAACTTACTGGTTTTGTAACAATTCAGTTTGCGCTTAGCATTATCCAAATGAAACTCAACGGTCTTATGGGATATATTTAATTGACGGGCAATGGTCGATGCAGTGTGACCTTTAACCATGAAGTTGACACAACGAATTTCAGATTCTGTTAAGTTAATATCAATGTCAGGGGCATCAGCCTGCGCAACCTCAGATGTCAGTAGTGCTTTGTGCGCTTTGGACATGTTAAGGGCTGCACCATAAATATACTCTTGACCATCAATAACAGTATAAAATTTCATGGTGAGCACAAGCGCATTATGTACATGTTCATATACGAAAAGGCTGGATTTGGTTTGCAAAAGCTTTAAATCATTCTGTGC
The DNA here is from genome assembly GCF_055396795.1 of Cysteiniphilum sp. GTC20157. Lineage (NCBI taxonomy): Bacteria > Pseudomonadati > Pseudomonadota > Gammaproteobacteria > Thiotrichales > Fastidiosibacteraceae > Cysteiniphilum > Cysteiniphilum sp. GTC20157. The sequence continues at coordinate 1,287,493 of NZ_AP044698.1, forward strand.
TACTTTGTTGCCATCCACCTCACCAAAAGCATCATAATGTGAGCGCCCAACAAGAGAGTCAAATCCGGCTAATTGATTATGGCATGCATTACTATGCACGTAGATACCTTGGGCTGTTTTCATAAAGCTTGAAATGGGAAGTGTGTCAAATAAATTAGTAAGTTCTTTGTGTGTATTTTTCAAATATTTAGTAACGATACGAATGCTAAAGCAATAATATTCATGATCACTACTAAGCAAGTCCCAGCGCAATTTGAAATCATATGTTTTGTTGGTAATCATACTATAGAAAGTCTCACCTTTCGCGAGTGATTGGATATGCGTAGCGTTTAGGTTTAATTCTCGTTGTAATGAGTCACCAAAAATAGGCGGGATATAAAGATTATAATATGCCACAGAAAAATCATGTCGACATACGATAAGAGGGATTTGCATATTTTGGCAAAAGTCGATATAACACTGTGTGGTAGTTGCTTTATTGATCATGGCGTTACACAAGATATTAATGTTTAACAAAGTTGGTGTGATATTTCCCTAATAAAAATGCAAGGCTTGATGCTTTTTTACAGTGCAACTTTTTTCTAAGTTTTGCCAGATACCATTCAACTGTTTTTTGTGAGCGATGCGTTAATTGTGCAATTTCCCAGGCACTTTTGCCTTGAGACATCCAATAAGCGCATTCAAATTCCTGTGCTGAAAGTGATGTATCATTGACATCAATTGGAATTTGTTCCATTTGTTGTAAAAGTTTTGTATGAATAAAGCTAAGATTGATTGATGAACCGTAAAGATCTGAGCCATCACTTGTTTTGATTGATAAGAATGTTGTTGATTTATCTTCAACAGTAACGGTTTCAAAAAAATAATTTGGTGCAATATCGCTCATAACCTTGTAATCATTTTGGATAAGGTGCTCGGCATGATTATGCCAGATGAGATCATGATCAGTTTTATTATTGATGCTTTTCACATTTGTAAGACGGCGTAGATAATCATTACCGTACATATAAATACCTTTTGCATCTTTCACATAATTGGCAATAGGGATTTGCTTGGAAAAATCTTTTAAAATTTGCCGATAGGATTTAGGCAGCTTCATAAGTTCGGCAATATTAACACCTATCCAATAGTGGTTTTTAGATTGGTAAATAATATTTAAGCGCAATGTGATCACTTGGTTGGTTGTTTCATGCGTTATGTACTGAGTGCCTAAACGCGATAGACTCTCAAATGAGACTAAGTTGTGAAATTCATTTAATGGTAGGTTTATTAGGTCAAAGTTTGCTGTGGTCTTAACGAGTTTGCCGACGTCGTTATAGCAAACAGCAACGATATTTAGTTTGTAACAAAAATCCTCAATATTTTCTTCTGTATCCACGCTCGAATTGCTAGGTACCCCATGAACTGTAGCAATACTCATAAAAAGCTCTCCTTATTTTGTAATTAAAGCAAACTCATTTTGCTGTTTCTTTATGGTATGTCGCTGTGAGTTTATGATCCACTGGGAAAAATACTGGGAGAAGACTCGCTGTCAAAGCGCCCAATAAAATGATCAGATAAGCCATAAATTAATTTACATAAAAATAAAAACTAAACTCGAAAACCACTGGTGCTTATGTCAAAAATACGCTAAAATGCGCCCGTTTTTGTGTTTAGCACAGATTCTAGAGCAACAATAATTAATATAGAAAATTTGGAGAATATTATGGTCGTAATTCGTATGGCTAGAGGTGGCGCTAAGAAGCGTCCTTTTTATAGAATCGTAGTAACAGATAGCCGTAAAGCGCGTGATGGTCGTCCTATCGAACGTGTGGGTTTCTTTAATCCATTGGCAAAAGAACATGAAGAAAAAGTGCGTGTTGATCTTGAGCGTGTAGACTACTGGTTAGGTACAGGTGCTAAGATGTCTGATCGTGTGACTTCTATTGTTAAAGAAGCGCGTAAAGCAACAGCGCAAGCTTAAATAAAATAAAAGCACAAAGCACGCTAAGTGCTTATGTTGAGTTTTTAAGTTTTTAAGAAACGCCAATCACGCTTATATCGTTGATTGGCGTTTTTGTTTTATGTGTTTAATTTTATTTTAATTGATTGCAGAATAAGGTTGTTAACATGTCACAACAAGATAATGTGCAAAATGATGAAATGATCGTCATTGCCAAAGTGGGTGCAACATATCGTTTAAAAGGTGAATTAAAGCTATATGTCTTAAGTGATTCGATTGAAACAGCGCTGTCTTATGGTCAATGGTATATCAAAAAAGCAAGTGATCGCACGTGGTCAGTGTTAACAGGAGAATCTGTCAGTCGCGTCGGTGATAAGCTTGTGATTCAGTTTGCTGATGCCGATGTCAAAGAAATTGCAGCGAAATATACCAATGCCTTACTCGCTGTGCCAAGGTCGGTGTTAAAAGAAACAGCAGAAGATGAATACTATTGGGTAGACTTAATCGGTATGCAGGTTGTTAACAAAGAAGGGCAGTCATTTGGCAGGGTTGATGATATTTTAGATACAGGTGCCAATGAGGTGCTTTGTTGCAAACATAAAGATCAATCGTATTTGATACCTTTTGTGAACGACTATGTGATTGACGTTAACAAGAATCAAAAGATAATAACTGTTAATTGGCAATACGACTATTAAGAGAAAGTATAATGATTAACTTTGCAGCGATTACGATATTTCCTGAAATGTTTGATGCGATTACTCAATACGGTGTTTCAGCACGCGCATTTCAGCTTGAAAAAGCAAGGCTTATGACCATTAATCCGCGCCAGTTTGCAATGAATCGTTATCAGACAATTGATGATCGTCCCTTTGGTGGTGGACCTGGGATGGTGATGATGTATGACCCTTTGCAAAAAGCCATTGTTGAAGCCAAAAAAAGATTGAACAAACCCGCTAAAGTTGTATACTTGTCGCCGCAAGGAAAACCCTTAACTCAAAACGTAGTTAAAGAATTTGCTTGTGAAGATGCTTTAATCTTGCTTTGTGGTCGTTATGAAGGTATCGATGAGCGTTTGATTGAGCGTCATGTTGATGAAGAAATTTCAATAGGTGATTATGTCTTAAGCGGTGGCGAGCTACCGGCGATGACATTGATTGATAGCATCGTGCGCTTACTGCCGGGTGTGTTAAATGATCAAGCATCAGCTGTTGAAGATTCATTTTATGATGGTTTGTTAGATTGTCCGCATTATACGCGACCTGCAACACATGTTGATGCAGGTGATGTGCCGACGGTATTGTTATCTGGAGATCATCAGAAGATTCAACAATGGCGGTATCAGCAAAAGTTAAAACGTACTTTTCTACGACGTAAAGAATTGATTGAGTGCCTATGTCTATCGAATGAAGATAAGCAATATCTTGAGCAGTTAGCCCAAGATGAAAAACAATAAATGTGATAGAGAATGCACAATTAGGAGAAAGAAATGAAGAATAAATACTTAGAAATGGTTGAGAATTCACAACTACGCACTGATTTGCCAACATTTCACCCTGGTGATTCAGTAACAGTTAATGTATGGGTAAAAGAAGGTGATAAAGCGCGTATTCAGGCGTTTAAAGGCTTCGTACTTGCGATCAAGAATCGTGGTATCAACTCAGCATTTACTGTACGTAAAATGTCATCTGGTGAAGGTGTGGAGCGTACGTTTCAAACACATAGCCCAATTATTGACAGCGTTGTTGTCGAAAGACGTGCTAAAGTTCGTCGCGCTAAGCTTTACTACATGCGTGGCTTGACTGGTAAGGCCGCAAGAATCAAAGAAAAAGTATAATTTTCAAGGTTGGCATCGCCAACCTTTTTTGTTTTTATGACTTACTTAAAATTAACCATTCGATTTTTTTGTTAAAGTAAGTTTGTCTCATGTCATTTAAGCGTTCGTTGTCATGATTTTTTGATCCAAAATATTGGTTAACGTTATCCGAAATATTGATTAAAATAGCCCTAATGTACTTAGACAACTTCAGAGTTTTGAGTGATCTCAAGGAATAATATGAAAGGTTATTTAACGCGAATGAAAGTTAGTGGGTTTAAATCTATTGCTGATTTAGATAGTCTAGAGCTTGGAAGTTTAAATATTTTAATTGGTGCCAATGGTGCAGGAAAAAGTAATTTTATTCAAATTTTTCGAATGCTGATGGCAATGAGTGAGGGTAACTTCACATCATTTATTAGTAGTCGTGGTAGGGCTGATAACTTCCTTTATAATGGCCCCAAAATTACGGAAAGAATAAAAGTTTCTTTTGAGTTCCAGTCAACAAACAATATGGAAGCGAGAAATTACTATGCTCTTGAGCTAGTGCCAACAGTAGAAGAGGATTTTCTAATTGAAGAAAGTAGAGCATTTCAAAAGAACCCTTTCATGGGTTTGGAATTTGAGATTGACGAAATGGATTCAAAGTTGCATACAGAAAATGAAGGGTGGTCATGGCCATCAAAAGATACATGGCGTAGCTATGGACTGCCCAGTAGAGAGAGCAGAATTTCGGAGTTAAAAAGTGAGAGGTCTGCAGATGGCAAATATAATGGCATTGGATATTTTGTGCATCGTTCGATATCTAACTGGGTTGTATATCACTTTCATGATACAAGTGCTAACTCACCGATGCGTCGATCAGATATTGTTGAGAATAATAAGAAGCTTTATGGTGATGCAAAAAATATTGCATCATTTCTATTAAATTTAAGAAATAATTTTCATGATTCCTATATAGAAATTCTTAATGCGATTAGATTGGTTATGCCATTTTTTGATGATTTTATATTAGATATTAAAGTATCTGGACAAGAGCAAACAGTAAAGCTTGATTGGTTACAAAAAGGCTCAGATTACCCAATGCAACCATATCATTTATCCGACGGATCAATTCGTTTTATTTGTCTAGCAACTGCCTTATTACAACCTGAACCACCATCAACAATTATTATTGATGAACCAGAGTTAGGGCTTCATCCAGCAGCTATTGTTATCTTGGCAGAGCTAATTCAGCAAGCAGCTCAAAGAACGCAAGTAATTGTAGCGACACAATCTCCGGAATTGATCGATCAATTTGCAGTTGAAGATATTATTGTCGTTAATCGCAAAGAAGGAGCATCGACTTTTGAGCGTTTAAGTGAAAAAGATTTTTCACAATGGCTTGAAAATTACTCAGTTGGCGAGTTATGGGCTAAAAATGTTATTGCTGGAGGACCTCAGTATGAGTAATTATATTGAGGTTATGACTATAGTCGAAGGTAGAACAGAGCAGACGTTTATTGAAAAAGTAGTGCAGCCGTATCTTGCGCCTAAGAATATATTTATACGGGCAACTCAAGTTTCAAAACCTGGACAAAAAGGTGGTGATGTTCGATTTGAAAGAGTTAAGCAAGATATAGCCATACATCTAAAGCAACGTTCTGATATTTATGTAACAACCATGATTGATTACTACGGGATTAAAGAATGGCCTGGTATTGCAGATATATCACAAAATTACTCAATACAAGACATTTCAAAACACCTTAATGAGCGAACGATTAGTACACTATGTGAAGACTTACCTCAGTTACACATCACAGCACGATTTATCCCTTATATGGTAATGCATGAATTCGAGGCGTTGTTATTTAGCGACAGTAGCATTCTGGCACAATCCTTAAATATTGATGAACATAAAATAACTAAGATAGTTGAAGCGTTTTCTACACCTGAAGCAATTAATAACTCTAGAGAGACAGCGCCTTCTAAAAGACTTGATGGATTTACTGCAACAGGTAAGTTTGCCAAGACAACAACGGGGATAGCTATTGCAATGAAAATAGGCATACCTTGCATAAGAGAAAAATGTTTTCTCTTTAATGAATGGCTTGAAAGCATAGAAAATTTAATTGCGGCTAAAAATGCATAATTATTCTGAAGTTATTAATCAATTTATCGATGATATCTGGCTAAGTGAAGGTTTAAGCCAAAACACTTTATCCTCTTATAAAACGGATTTAAATCATCTGCTTAAATTCTATCAAAAGCATGATTTAGTTAATCTTCAACTTTTAGAGTTACAAGCCTTTTTAGCCAAACGCTTAAGTGAAGGTTACAGTGCTCGATCTAATGCACGAATGATTTCAACCTTGCATAAATTTTACGGTTGGTGTTACGCACAGCAAAAGATTACAACAGATCCAACACAGAAGTTAATATTACCCAAATTACCTAAAAGTTTACCTAAAGACCTATCTGAAGAAGATGTCGAGAAGTTGCTAGATGCACCTGATTTAACGACAGAGATTGGCATTCGCGATAAGGCATTGTTAGAGCTAATCTATGCCACGGGCTTACGCGTGAGTGAATTGGTTAATTTAACCTTAGACGATGTTAATTTACGTCAAGGTGTCGTGCGTGTTATGGGTAAAGGCTCAAAGGAACGTTTAGTGCCAACCGGTGAATATGCTTTGGAGTATTTAAATAAGTATATTAATGAAGTACGTGATGGCTGGCTGCAGGGATTGAAGCTTGATAAGTTATTTGTATCACATCATCGAAAGGGGATTACGCGCCAGACGTTCTGGCATCGTATTAAGTTTTATGTTGAGCTTGTCGGCATCAAAAAAGAGATTTCACCGCATACATTGCGTCACGCCTTTGCGACACATCTATTAACCCATGGCGCTGATTTGCGTTCAGTACAGATGCTGTTAGGGCATAGCAGTGTATCAACGACGACGATTTATACGCATATATCACAAGTGCGATTAATGAATTTATATAAGGAACATCATCCACGTGCTTAACAGAGTTGAGAAGAAGAAAAGTAGCCTGTATTGACTGCATTAAATATTTACTCAAAAGCACGTACCCTGAGCATCAGTCGAAGGGCACGTTTGGGGGCAAGATGCTTAGTAATGATAGAAATAAAGTTGTGTTATTTTTCCACCTCGCCTCTTGTGGGATCCCTCGTGCAGCATAAGCTGCGCGGGTGAGGGGGAATTATAAAGGCTTCGACTTACGCTCAGCCAACGCTTACGCAGTAGTAGAGAATAAGTGTCTATTAAGCTTCATTTGTATTAAGATTTGATGCCTCAAGTAGTTTACGCACTTTAACAATTTTGACCCAATAGATAATATAGATCACCATACAAGCGACTGATGCAAACGGTGATATGATCGGAATAAAGGTAATAATTGGCAATATAACCAAAGCTAATCCTAGAATGAATAGAGTATCACCGCGCAGTTTAATGGTCATATATTGATATTTTTTAAGTGCATTACCAACGCCAAAGGGCAATACAATCCATTGGAAAATATAACCGACGATCGGAATAAGGAAAAGCCAGGCAAACCATGGTTTGGTGACTTGTTTGTCTTGATCAATGCATTTTAATAATTTATAAACGCTCCATGAAAAGGCGATTGAAAAAATATAGAAAACAACGATCATAATAAGTAGTGCAATGCCCATGCCTAAAATGGCATGTGGATCACTTGAGAGCGTTGTCGTTTGCGTGGTAATGCTAGTAATATTTTCCTGACTCATCGTATGTTAAGCTCCATTTTTTGAAATATTTATGACACTGTAAGTATGGCAAAGTCTTGCTATTTTTCAAACTGCATCTAGCTTTAAAAGCTTAATATTTTCATCATGATCAATATGAATATAACTGCCTGTATTAAACCAATCACCTAAAACATAGCGTGTATAGCTTGTTTCATAATGCGTATTGAACAAATGGGTATGACCATGAATTAATAATTTATTATCACCTAAATATCGTTTAACTCCTTTGGATGTGACATCAATTATTTTGTATTTTTTGTTTTTCTGTTTGCTTTTAGCGCGGATTTTTTGTGCAATACGTTGGCGTGTTTTTGCTGATAGTGATAGGTAAAGTTTTTTAACCAGTAGATTACGGACAATGCAGCGAAATATTTGATAGCTTCTATCATTAGTGCATAATAAGTCACCATGCATTAGCACAATATTTTTGTGCTTTAATTGCAAAAGATATGGATCATCAATAAGGATTACTTGCGTTTTTTGTACAAAGGTTTTGCCAATTAAAAAATCACGGTTGCCGTGCATGAAATAAATAGTTAACCCCTTATGATGGGCATTAAAAAGTGCTTCGATAATATCTTCTTGCATATGGCTTATTACATCATCGCCAACCCAGTAATCAAAAAAATCACCTAAGATAAAAAGTGCATTACCCACGTGGCTAATGTTATTTAAAAATATCTTAAATAAATCAATAGTTTGTGGGCGTGATTCATTTAAATGCAAATCCGCAACAATATAGTAATTAGTTATCATCATAAAGCGAAAGCTTGATCATATACAAATCATAAATGTTATTGAGTCACTTGGTAAGTGCTTTTTTGAATTTGTGTTAGTTTTTTGATGTAGATTATTCCGAGCCTTATTCGCAACTAACACTTGTTGTCTTTAAATCATTTGCCATTGCACTGGCATTATCCATGACCAACAACTGTATCGTGGTGTCATTCAACATAGTATAACCATCAACACCAAGCTCATATAGCTTAGTTAAATTTAACTGATGCACACTTTGAAGTTCCACATCAATACGCGTTAATGAGCACATGTTGGCATTGATAATATTATCACTACCACCAAGCGCATGAATAATCGCGTCAATGTCATAATGTTTGGCGTTCGACGCAACTGCTTTTGAAGTCACCTTAGGTTGAATGCTTGCTTTATTTTCAGATATATTACCAAATGATATATCAGCTGCGTATGGCAGGGCTTCATTCATCTCACCTGCAATGAGATCTGCTTCAGGTCCTAGGATGACTTGAACGGTTTTGCTATCAGGTATCACAATGCCGCGCGCACCAAGCTTTTTAAGTAGTGTTTGATTGATGTTGTCACTGTCTTTGACTTGCAAGCGTAAGCGCGTTGTACAAGCGTCAATATTATCTAAGTTGTTTTTACCACCTAAAGCACCAATAAAGTTAAGTGCACGTGACTCGGTCAACTGTGGAGCGTCCTTTTCATCTTCTTCAACGACTTCATCGACTTCGCGACCGATAGTTAGCAGGTTAAACTTCTTAATAAAGAAACTAAATAAGAAGTAATAAACAACAGCAGTCACGGCACCGACAGGTAGCAATAGCCACGGATGTGTATCCATCTTAAAAAAGAGTGCATAATCGATTAAGCCTGCTGAGAAAGTAAATCCAAGCTTAACACCTAGCACATACATAACGACCATTGAAATACCAGTAAGTACAGCGTGTATAAGGTATAGAACAGGAGCAAGAAACATAAAGCTATATTCAATTGGTTCAGTAACTCCGGTTAAAAAGGCAGTTAATGCAATGGAAAATAACATGCCGGCAACCGCTTTTTGTTTATGGCTATGGGCATGGCGATACATCGCAAAACAAGCTGCAGGTAAGCCAAACATCATAATGGGGAAGAAGCCTGCCATAAATGCACCAGCCGTTGGATCACCCGCCATAAAGCGTGCAATATCCCCATGAACAACACCTGCTGCACCATGAAATGAGCCAAATTGAAACCAGACAAGATTGTTTAGGATGTGATGTAAACCAAACATCAATAAAATACGGTTAAAGACACCATATAGAAACAAGCCAATTGAACCTGAGCCAATCAACCAGGTACCAAAGGCATTAATGCCATCTTGAATGGGTGGCCAAATAAACCCAAAGAGAAAGCCAAGCAATACAGCGGTAAGCCCTGTAATAATGGGCACAAAGCGTTTGCCACCAAAAAATGCCAGATATTCGGGTAGTTTAATTTCATAAAAACGGTTATAAAGCATGCCTGCAATAATACCGATGACAATACCACCAAGTACACCCGTATTAACGCCGGTATCAATGGTGTTGATGACACTATTCATAATAAAGAAACCAACAACAGCGGCAAGAGCAGCAGCTCCATGGTTCTTCTTAGCAAAGCCCAAGGCTACACCCACAGCAAATAAGAGTGGTAAGTGAGCAAAGATGGCATTGCCAGCATCAGCAACCGCTTTGATATTAAGTAGATCGGGTTGACCAAAACGCAGTAAAATACCAGCAACGGGCAATACTGCAATTGGTAGCATTAATGCTCGACCAAGTTGTTGTAAATTTTGAAAGTTAAATTTTTTAGCCATTAGTTTCCTCCCTCATTAAAACTAATTTGTTGACGTACAAGTATTCTCACGGCTTCGGCTGATTCAAGTGTTAAAGCTTGTTGTGCCAGTTTTTGGCAATCAAGCAAACTAAGTCCACGAATCAAAGCTTTGTTCTCAGCAAGCATATTGCTGCGCATTGATAAATGCTTAATACCTAAGCCGATGAGTATTGCTAATGCCTCTTGATCTGCAGCCATTAATCCACAAACAGAGAGCTTAGTGTTATGCTTTTGTGCGGCAATGTTGACCATGTTAATGGCTTGAATAACCGCAGGGTGTAAGTGGTCAATATCAGCGGCAAGCACATCATGCTCACGATCCATTGCCAACAAGTATTGTGTCAAATCATTGGTGCCAATTGACATAAAGTCAACTTCTTTGGCAAAAAGCTCCGCTTGAAAAACAACACTAGGGACTTCAACCATAATGCCTAATGGTTGTTTGATGTTAATACCGAGTTTTAGGCGCTCTTCTTCATAGATGGCTTTGACCTGACGAAATTCATCAATATGCGTAATCATTGGCAGCATAATCTGCGCATTAGGGTTTTGTGTACGAATAATTGCGCGCAATTGTGTGCGTAAAATCTCAGGGTGCTTCAAACATAAACGAATACCGCGAACCCCTAAAAAAGGATTCATTTCATGTGGCATATTTAAATAATCGATTTGCTTGTCACCACCGGCATCTAAAGTACGGATAATAATTGGTGTATCATTGGTTGCATCTAATACTTCATTATAAATGCTAAGTTGCTCATCTTCAGTGGGTGCTGTTACGCGATCATAGAAAATAAATTCGCTTCTAAATAGCCCAACACCTTCAGCACCCGATTGCGCAAAACTAAAACATCCTTCAGGTGATTTGATATTCATATAACAATGGATTGTATGATCATCCTTTGTTTTAGCAGGTTCTGTTGCTTTAGCACGTATTAGTGCTAAGGCATCATTTAAAGTAGCAATTTTAGCTTGGTATTGCGTTATCGTATCAAGATCAGGATTAATAATGGCATAACCATCTGTCGCATTTAAGATAACTTGTTGAGCACAGTGATTAAATAAATTGCTATCTACTTGGATTAATAAAGGCAAGTTATTATTGTTGGCAATAATCGCAACATGAGATGTGCGTCCGCCTTTTATTGAGATAAAGCCTACAATATTTTGATCCGCCTCTAAAATATCCGACAAGGTAAACTCGTCAGCGATCAAAATGGTTGGCTTGGTGTAATGTGTTTTTGCTGGTGTGCTATTGGTTAATAGGTATAGCACTTGTTTGCGAATGTCTTTTAAATCAGCAACTCGCTCTTGCAATAGGGTATTTTGTGTCTTTTCAAGAGTAGTAATTGATTCTAAAATTGCATGATCCCATGCATATTCTGCTGTTTTGCCTTGTGCGAGAAATTGAGTGACGCTGTTGTTGATATTTACATCATTTAAAAGTGCTAAATGTGCATCAAGCATTGCATGTTTTGCCTTATCATGTGCATACGTAGACATTTGTGCTGATAGTTGCTTCTCATGCTGTTCTTTGGCTAATGTAAAGCGCTCAAGCTCTTGTGCTTCTGGCACATTGGTCTCATCGGCATAGTTAAAGCTTTCCTCATTAATTCGTTGTAATTGACCGATAACAAGCCCCTTAGCAGCAGAGACACCTAAGTATTGATTACCGTTAATTTTATTCTGATTAAGTTCAGATTTTGCCGGTTGCGCTTCGGCTATGTGATCGTCGACAAAGTTAATGAGTGCATGTTCTAATGCGCAAGCTGCCTTTTCAGCATCTTGACCACTGACAGTTAGTGTGATTTTGTCATTGAGTTGTATATTTAGTCCCATTAATGCAACAAGACTTTTAACATCAGCACTAGCATCGCCTTTGTAGATTATTGCAGTAGCATCGTATGATTTTAAGGTATGCGCTAATAATGCCGCAGGGCGAGCATGCAAGCCATGTGGGTTTTTGATCATGATGCTGCGAGTGACAAAAATTTGATCTTCTGACTTTGATGATGGCTTATTGCCATCATTATGTATTGTGCCATCCAATGTAATGACTGGTGTTTGGGCGGCACATCTGCCTTTGATTTTTAATAAAAAGTCATCTTCTTGATAATCAGTAATAATCACCGGTGTAATTAAGGATTTAATCTTTTTGCTGATGACGGCTAAGTCAAAGTTAAGCAATAGAGTATTGATATCAACTTGATCGTTGATTGATACATGTACATCAATCCCTTGCCCATTAAGTGCAACACTCTCGAGTCCTAAATGAATCAGTACATCATAGCCTGATTCAGTAGCAATGGTGATGGCATGTTTGGTTTTAGCAATATTTTTAACAACACCCTTTACTGGTGAGTATATATTTTGATCCAAAGGTTCAATTGCAAAGCCATTACCAACCATTTTTTCTGCAAATACCGGATCTGGCACTTGATCTAATTCAACAATAAACCCATTAACAGGCGCATATAATGTTAATCCCATTGTTTATCCCTCATTATCATTGTTTTATCCCCCATTGTATTTATCGCCACCCCATCTATACTCTCTGCACAATTTTCGCCATCTACTTGGGACTTTTATATGATGATATTATTGCTAATAGAACAAGCTATTAACTGCAATATTATCATGCACTCAAGTATATATAGAAACTAAAATACGTAAAGCATAAATGAAACAGCTATATCGTAATGTTATTTGCTTTGTACTAACGAAGTTACTAACGTTTTACAATGTTTAGCCAAATCAAAAGTAGCTATAAAATACATCTTATGTAGTTTATTTTCAATAAATATGTACTATTTACTGTGATGTATACCGTATATAAAGTATTGCGTATGGCTGTGAATTCTGGCTATGACCATATGCTTCCCCTTTGATTGTGTAAGCGTTGGCTGAGCGTAAGTCGAAGCCTCTATGAAGTGTGATTTTCTTAAGCTTACCCACTTCGACTGATGCCCAGTGCATCGCTTCGACTTACGCTCAGAGTGTGGTGAGTACTTATGGATGAATATTTGGTCTTGACCTGAATCCTTTCGTACTGTTTAGCTTTCACTGATTGCTAAACGTATGCGAACAAGCAGTCCATTGGGTTTTAAGTTTTCAAAACTAAGCTCTCCAGCGTTAAACTCAATGGCAACTCGAGTAATGGCAAGCCCTAAACCATGACCATCGATGTTTTGATGTTCGTCGTGTTGTGCGCGTGTAAATGCTTGAGAAATATTCTTTAAGTCGCTTTCTGATATACCAGGACCGTTATCCTTAATGTCAATGACAATATGATCATTTTTAATGTAGGCGTTCAACGTGTAATTAGGTGCATACTTGACAGCATTATTAATGATATTGAGTAACGCACGCTTTAATAAATTAGGGTACCCCAAGAAAAAAGTATGCGCTTTTAGCTCATTGGTAAAAGTAAATGCATAACCACGTTGGCAGAGCTGTTGATATACGTTGTCAAGAAATGCACATAGATCAAAATTCACTTTTGCATTATTGCTACCACGTTCTGCAAAGGCCAAAGATGAGTCGATAATCATTTGCATCTCATCGATTTCTTGACTTAATATGGATTGCGCTTTGTCATTATCAATAATATATTTCAAGAGTTTTAATTTAGTCAGTGAGTTTTTCATATCATGTGACATTGATGACAACATAATGGTTTTTTCTTGTAGCAATAAATGTATTTGCTGCTTTAGGATTGAGACGTCTTTGTTGAGATATTTTGGCAATTGATTTGTTTGTTTATCATTGGTTGCTGAGTTGAGTAATAATTTCGGAAGAATAAACCGTGCTAGATACCACATGAAAAAAAGTAATAAAATAATAGCAATACTAATACTAATGCTGCTACTTAAAAGATAAGGAAGGTCATTATCAGGATTAAGGAAAACATAAAAAGTAATAACCTTATGGTCTTTATCATCATCAATAGCACTGGTAATAAACAATTGGTGGTTAGCCAGTAGGTCGTGATGCATTTGATCAAATAGTTCGTTGCTAACAAAGGTATTATTCACTTCATAGGCGCCAGCAACTTTTTGAAAGATAATATTAAATTGATTGAGCTGCGTACTTTGATGCACTTCTGTTTGAAAGTGCACAAAGCGCGGCTCAACATTAGCTTGGGTTAAGTATTGATTACGAATGCGTAGTAAACTAAACAGCGAGTTTTGCACTAATGAATCCTCATATTTTGCGTGATAGTGCAAGTGAATAGCCGTAATAAAAAAGCTATTGAGAATAACTAGAATCAGCATAATGCTAATCAGTTTTGGGAAGCTGATATAGTTCTTTAGAAAAAGTGTTGTGAAGTGTGTGTTTACTTTTTGTGTAAATTGGCTTGTCATGCTTTTTCCATCAATTAGATATCAGGTCCTTTTGAAGGTTAAGTATAATGTAAAGTTGATAAAATGCTAAACAAGCATAGAAATCGCAACGACAAACATCATTAAAATAAAAATTTTACGTAGAAATTGACTCGGTAGTATGTGGACAAGTTTGGCACCGATCAATCCGCCAATTAAGCAGGGAATTAATGCTGAGGCAAAGATTACTAAATTGGCGTAACCAAAGTTATGCCAGCTAATGCCCATAGAGGGAATGCCAAGACAAATAAGCCAAATGCCAGCAATGGACGAATAGGTAAATACAATAACGGTTGATGTACCAATGGCTTTTTTGATTTTAATGCCACATAGTACGAAAAAGGGTACGGTAAATACTGAGACACCTGTGAGTGTCGAGATACCGCCAACAAAGCCTGATAATACTCGATATAACGATTGAGGGGCGTGGTGTTCAGTATCTTTTTCTTTGTTGAAAAACAACAACCAAACAGCCGCGATTAATACCACAATAGCAAAGGTATACCTGATCTGATCGCTATGAATGATTGAGGCAATAAAGGCGCCAATTAATGCACCTGCTGTCATGAAAATGATACTTTTTTTGTAAAGAGCAGCATCAAAATTTTTGTATTTTACGATTTGCTTATAACTGGCAATAATGCCTAAAGGAATTGAACATAATGAGCCAGTGGCAATAGTCATTTGCATCGCTTGGGGCATGTCAGCATAGAAATGGCTAATAATCCAGAAAATGGCAGGTACTGAAAGTAGACCAAAACCACCACCAAAGATGCTGGATAAGCAGCTTGCAAAAAATCCGACTAATGCGGAGTATAAAATAATCATCCTTTGGTAAGGCATGTATTGTAGTGACTTATTGTAAGATTTTTTTATACAAACGCATACAAATGTGAGTGCAATTATTGTATTTATGCCACATTTTTTATTAAATGAGGTGTTATTACAGCTTCTTAGGATTAACCGCTTCATGCACTTTAAAAAATTACTGCTATTAACTGCACCCATTTTGATGCTATCAACAAGCTTTGCAATGAATAAAACAGACTTAGCTAATTTCAATAAAGCGGAAAGTTTGTTACAGGCAAAAAATTATAAAGACTATTATCAAGTCAAAGCAAAGCTCACTAAAACGCCATTGTACCCCTTTCTACAATACCAAGAGATCACTGTTGACCCTGATTCATTTAAGCAAGAAACCATCGATGCTTATTTAAAGCAAAATCAAGGGAGTTTTTGGGCAAGTCAATTGAAGCAGGATTTAGCAAATTACTATCTTAAGCAAAAAGATTGGCAGAAGTTTTTACATTATTATGACAATAACTTAGGCTTTAATGGCAAGTGTTATGCCGTTGTTGCCGAGTATAGCGTTGGTGATAAAGATAAAGCGATTAATGATTTTACTAATCTGTGGCTATCGCGTGCCAATTTGCCGCGAGCTTGTGATGATTTTGAATCTACTTGGGAGAAACATGTCAATTTAAGTGAGCGTCAAATCAGGTTAAAAGCATATGCTTTAGCTACTTCTGGTCGCGTTAAAGAAGCATTCAAGTGGATTAATAAGACAAAAAATAAAGAACTTCAAGGCTTTTATGGCTTATGGTTAAAGTCTACGCAAAACCCTAAAAAATATATGGATGATTGGACGGTTCAATATCATCATATCAATGGGTTCTCATCTGCTGTTATCAGTGTCATGGCCAATCTATCGTCTAAAGATACACATTATGCCGAGGATTTTTGGCTTGCCTTTAAACAAAAGCATTTGCTTGATAATAAAACCATTAATTTGATCAGTGCTGAAATTGCGATTGATTATGCCAGAGCGCATAATAAAAAAGCGCTGAAATGGCTCAAAGATGTCGAAAATAAATATGCATCAACTCTCTTATGGCAGTGGCGTTTACGTACAGCAATTTATTGGAATGATTATGATGACTATTTAAATTGGTATAGTGAATTACCGAAATCGCTCAAATCAGCAGATGGTTGGCGTTATTGGCAGGCGAAAAGTTATCAAGCTTTAAAGCAAGAGAGTAAAGCTAAAGCGATTTTAACAGCATTGGCAAAAGATACGAGTTATTATGGCTTTTTAGCTGCCGATAACCTAGGTCTACCTTATGTGTTAAATAATAAAACCGTCAAGGTTGATCAAAAAACCTTAGACGAGATGGCAAGTAATCAGACCGTTTTACAGATCTTTGATTTATATCAGATTAAAGAATATGGTTTGTCATTTGCTTTATGGCGCTTTAGTCGAAATGGCTTTACCAACGAGGAACAGTTAGCCATTGCGCAACTTGCTGGACAACAACAGATTTATCAGATCTCAACCAGTGCTTATGCTAATGCGGGAAGTTGGAATAATCTAACAGGACTATATCCGCTAGCATTTTGGTCAGATGTGCAAAAGGCGGGCAAAGAGTTTCATATTAAACCAGATGTGATCATATCAATGATGCGTCAAGAGTCTGCTTTTCGTGTACATGGGACTTCTTCTGCAAGTGCTACAGGATTAATGCAGCTTTTGCCAACGACAGCCGCATTTCTGGCAAAAAAATACCGCTTAAGCTATGAAGATGATGATTTATACAAACCTAATAAAGTCATCATGCTGGGTGCTGCTAATTTGAACTTTATGGATCAATTGTTTAACAATAATTTGATTATCGGTATGGCAGCATATAATGCAGGGCAAGGTAATGCGGCAAACTGGTTACCAGCACAACAACTAGATGCGGATCAATGGATTGAAATCATCCCGTTTGGTGAGACGCGTAAATACGTTAAGAATATTTTGCGCAATATGGTGGTCTATAATCAGGCGATATTGGGCAATAAAAAATTTCGCTTAGGGCAAGTAATGCAGCCAATATCACAAAAAGATAAGACTTAAGCATAAATCGTTAATGTATTATAAAGCTTTATCTTGAAAAATGACGGGGCAGGGCTAACATTCGCCACAGACACCAAAAATGACAGAGTTGGACTAATATCCATTATGCGGTTTGATGGCATATTGATAAGTATTTGCCCATTCAGATGACAGAGGACAGAGATTGGCAAGCAAAAATCTGTACCATTTTCTTGGGCTAAAAACTTGAATGGGCTTTTAGCTATCGCAGCAGTTAGCGTTTGATGCAAGCAGAAGCCATACAAGCTCGGTGCGCATGGGAAGTTTTAGGCGCTTAAGGCGCAATAAGATTTTTAACTGTTTGAGTGAACGAGTTTTAAAAACTGCGGCGTAAGTGTCGTTTGAAAACTTTCCGCGTTGGATTTTTCGCTTACTTTTTGTCCACGCAAAAAAGTAAGTCACACAAGCCGCTTGCAGCGGTGAAGTATTTTTCCCATCAAATTGACAACAGAATACAGTTGATCTAGTTGCGTGAATCAACAACAATGGTTGTATTGAAGTAAAGCTGTGTATGTTTATGACAAAAAACAAAGACATTGATCAGGCTAAGGATAGTGGGCAAACCAAACAAAATGATCAAACACATCAACAAAAGCCGAAAAAGAATAAAGAGGTATTAACTGCGCATGATGCTTTTTTTAAGGCGAATCTCTCGGAAAAGCTTAAAGTGGTAAAGCTGATTAAGCAACATCTGCCAGAGTATTTAGTGGCTAAGGTTGATTTTAAAAGCTTAGTCAAACAACCTACGGAGTTTATTCAACATAACTTACGTAAAGTGGTTTCTGACGTGCTATATGCAGCAAAGATTAATGATAAAGATGCCTATCTTTATTTTTTGTGGGAACATCAATCTAAAGCAGAAAGCTTGATGGCTTTTAGAATGCTTTCGTACTCGGTGCAAATCATACAGCGGCATTTAGATCAAGGCAATAAACAGTTGCCTTTGGTGGTACCAATTGTGCTTTATCATGGTGAGGTTTCTCCATATCCGTATAGCACAGCGCTGGATGATTGTTTTGAGGATGCTGAGTTAGCAGGCAAGCTTAAGCTGGGACAGTTTGAATTGATTGATTTGACAACAATGAGTGATGAAGCACTTGCAAAGTTTGATCCAGATTTAATGTTTGAGTATATGCTCAAACATAGTCGCGAGCGATTAGTGCAATCATTGATTGAGTGGTTATTAGTGCATCCCAATCAAGCCATATATTTTTTACAGGCTGGAAAAAACCTGTTAAATCAGATATTCTCATACATAGAAAGCAGGCCTGGTGCCAATGAAGTGATTATTGATCGGTTGATTGCGGTAATTAATGACAATACAGAAGGTGAATTTATGAACTACCTACAAAGAAGAGAAGCAGCAGCAAAGCAAGATGGTATGCAACAAGGAATGCAACAAGGAATGCAGCAAGGTATGCAACAAGGTATGCGTGACAAAACCGTAGTAGTTGCTCAAAACATGCTGTCGAAAGGTTACACAATTGAGGATGTGGCTGAAATTACGGAGTTGAGTCTCAAAGATGTGAATCGGATATATCAAGAATTGCAGCATTAATTTAATCGTGTTTTTTATGTAAAGCAAAGGCATTTTAAATAGTGATGTCAGATGGTGCAATGCATTTAAAACGAGAATTCATCATGCTTAATAGTTGCTTTGTGATAATTTAAAGTTGAGTCGAAAAGAATGACAAAAACCTTCAGAGTTCGGTGCAGATGAGAAGTTTTAGGCGCTTAAGGGGCAATAAGGTTTTTAACTGTTTGAGTGTAACGAGTTTTAAAAACTGCGGCGTAAGTGCCATTTAAAAACTTTCTGCGCTGGATTTTTCGCTTACCTTTTTGTCCACGCAAAAAGATAAGACTTAAGAAAGACTAAGGATAAACCAAGCTGCCAATCATTGCATAATGATCAGATAAATCTGGCATATCACCTAGATGCTTGTTTTTAAGTGCAACAATTTCTATGGTTGATTGTGTGTCACTTGGGCAGATAGCGCCATCAATACAAAGCATGTGATCAAGTGTCGTTCTTTCATCACTGACTGCCATGCTATTGGTTAATTTATCATAGCTAAAGGGCAGTGTGTTTTGAGCAAAAGGCGCGCTTGACTTTAAATGCAGCATATTAAGCAATGTTCGATAGACGATATTACCAGTAGTAGGTTCTGTAGCACTTGAATAACCGCTATCTGCGTTAAAGTCGCCCATTAATATAACTTTGTCATTGCTTGTGAAATGTTGATTTGAAATAGCTTCTTGCAGAGCGCCCATCTGTCTTTTCCATACGTTAAACTCATTATCATCGATAGTGCCGCTGAAGCTTTGCGCATGTAGTGAAATAAAATGATAGATTTGATGATCTTTTTCAATGGCAGCAAATACAGCCCCTTTATTGGAAATGCTCTCAAGTCCATAGGAACGTGGGAAAATCACATATTGAGGTTGACCAACAATTGGATATCTACTGTAAATGACAACGCCACCATTAAGTAGATTTAGATGCGCGAGACTTGGCTGACCGACAACATCTGTACGATACTTATAGCCGAAAGCTTTCATGCGTTTATCCAAAATATAAAAAGAAATCGGCGCAATCGCTTCTTGCAGTGCGACAACATCGATATTATGTTTGGCAATTTCTTTAGGGATATAATAAGCACGTTGATAAGGTTTATTTAAATTTGTGGTTAATGGGGTAGGAATGTTGGGTAATAAATTCACATTATACGTCATCACTTTGATCTTAGCAGCAAAGAGATAGGGTGTGATCACTAACATCAAAACACTGATTATTAACTTCCATCGCTTCATTGTCTTCTCCTTTAATTTCCTTTTAAGTTGGGGAGCATGTCTTATATACCGCTCACAAACCATTTTACAATATTTCTGCCGTCGAACTTCCTGCACTTTTGAGTGATTGTATTTTGCCAATAGTCCTAGCTATTACCTGTAATACAATCACTCAAAATCATCAAAAACTTCTTTGACATCGAACACCGCAAAATGATTTACGAGCGGTATATGCTCAAGGACAGTGTAGAAGAAAATGATGCAAAGTATACTTAAAGCAGGGTGAAAATAGTATTTTTCCATTAGAGTTTTAGGTTTTTACTGCTTTTGCTTACTTTTGCTTATTATTAACGTTAAAATACAGCCCCATTGCAAGTGATGAAATTAACGAAATTAATTTATGTTGAATACTGCTGATTTATTATTTGAATTAGGCACGGAGGAGCTGCCACCGAAAGCCTTAAAAAATATGGCACAAAAACTGTTAGAAAATGTCTGTAAAGTATTAGATGAGTTAGATATTGGCTATCAAGGCAAAATATTCTATGCTTCACCAAGACGTCTGGCTTTTGTGATTGAGCAATTACAAATAACGCAAAAAGATAAATTGATCGATAAAGAAGGTCCGTTTATCGATAAAGCATATGACGAGGATGGTAAGCCAACTAAAGCGGCTTTAGGGTTTGCAAGATCTTGCGGTGTGAATTTTGATCAACTTACCACTATTGAACACAGTAAAGGTACACGACTTTTTTATCAAATTGAGCAAAAGGGACAACAAACCAAAGAGATCATTGCTGATATTATTGATAGTGCACTGAAGAAACTACCGATTCCAAAAATGATGCGTTGGGGCGATGAGGAGTATCAGTTTGTGCGTCCTGTGCACTGGGCGGTACTGCTTCTTGGTGATGAGCTAGTTGATGCTCACTTTTATGGCTGCAAAACCTCACATATTACTTATGGTCATCGTTTTCACGCGCCGGATGCAATACACATCAATGATGCTAGTGAGTATGTACGTAAATTAGAGGCGGCACATGTATTGATTGATTGGCAAGTGCGTAAAGACAAAGTGGTCACTTCTGCCAAAGCCTTAGCTAAAACGCACCATGCTCATGTGGTATTAAATGATGACTTAGTTGAAGAGGTTACAGCCATTGTCGAGTATCCACATGCTTTATTATGTGACTTTGATCAAAACTTTTTGCGTGTGCCACAAGAGGCATTAATATCGGCAATGGAGGAGCATCAAAAGTGTTTTGCCTTAATGGATGACAACAATAAGATGATCAATCATTTTATCACCATGAGTAATATCGATAGTTCAAACCCACAAACCGTGATTAAAGGTAACAACAAAGTAATGGCAGCACGCTTATCAGATGCCGCATTTTTTTATGATACCGATGTTAAAAAGCCATTAGAAGCGTATGTTGAGAAGTTAAAGATTGTGACATTCCAAAAGGAATTAGGCTCTGTATTTGATCGCACTGAACGTATCGCTTTATTAGCGCAAGCGATTGCTAAGGTCATTGGCGCTGATGAGAAGCTTGCGCATCGTGCAGGATACTTAAGTAAGGCGGATCTAATGACCGATATGGTTTATGAGTTTACTGATTTACAAGGCATTATCGGTAAATATTATGCCAAAGCACATGGCGAAGACAGTGAAGTGTGTCAGGCAATTGAACAGCAGTATTGGCCAAAATATGCAGGCGATAAATTGCCTGAAAGTAAAATAGCACAAGCGTTAGCTATTGCTGAGAAAATGGATACGTTAGTTGGCATATTTGGCATTGGACAAAAGCCAACAGGGGACAAGGATCCCTTTGCTTTAAGACGTGCAGCGATTGGTGTGCTACGTATATTAAAAGAGCATCATTTAGCGATCTCTTTATCAACATTGATCGAGTTATCGATCAACACCTTCCAAGCGGGGCAATTAACAGCACGAGCAGATTTAAAGAATAGCTTGAGGCAATTCTTTATTGATCGCTTAAAGGTAATTTATAAAGAAGAGGGGGTTACTGCAGAAATATTTGAAGCAGTGAAAGCCGTTGATCACGCCGATGTTGCTGACTTTGATGCGCGTATTAATGCCTTGATTAGCTTTAAGTCGCATGCAGCGTGCGCACGCTTGGCGCAAAGCAACAAGCGTGTTGCTAATATTCTGGCAAAAAATGCTGTCAATGATGTGTTGAGTGTTGATCAAAGCATACTGCAAGAAGCTGAAGAAATCAGTTTGTTTGAAGCATTACATTCTGTTGAAAGTAAATTATCTCTGTTAATAAGTGACAAAAAATACCAAGAGGCTTTACTGGTTTTGTCGACATTGGATGAACCGATTGCCGAGTTTTTTGAACACATCATGGTTATTGCTGAAGATGAAAAGATCAAAAATAATCGTTTGGCAATCTTACAAAAAATATCCCAATTATTTCGTCAAGTAGCTGATTTATCTGTTTTATAATCTCGAGCATGGCAGGGCGTATGCGATACGCCCCTACATGTTAATAGTGTGTTTTATTTTTGACTGTAACTTATCGATAAACGCACTAATAAATGCAATTCGCTCTTGGGCTTGAGGTAAAGCTTTTTTAATCATCAATTTCTGATCTTGGCTTAATTGGAAATCTTGCGGCTGCATTTGCACTAGCGTGATAAGGTGAATAGGATCAAACTCAAGCGGTGTGTTGAAGCTGATCTTACCACCTGATGAGTGCATTTCGATTTTATGAATACCAAGGTGTGTTGCACTTAATTTCAAATGAGTAATGTCAAATAAATATTGCGCATGTTCGGGTAATAAACCAAAGCGATCAATCACTTCAACTTTAACTCTATCGAGTTCATCATGTGTCTCTGCACTGGATATACGCTTGTAAAGTCCAAGGCGCGTGTGCACATCATAGATATACTCTTCAGGGAAAAGTGTTGGTATCCGCAGCTCAATCTGAGCATCTAGCTGAAATGATTGATTGATCTTGGTTGCATCAAAGGTTTCACCTTTTTGTAAGGCAGAAATGGTTTTTTGCAGTAAGTCCATATACAGGTTAAAGCCAATACCTTGCATGTTACCACTTTGCTCTTTGCCAAGCATCTCACCGGCGCCTCGGATCTCAAGATCATGATTGGCAAGCATATAGCCACCACCTAGAGACTCAGTTTCTAAGATAGCTTCAAGACGCTTTTTAGCGTCTTTTGCTAATGATGTTTCAGGAGGTGTCAGTAAATAAGCATAAGCTTGATGATGTGAACGCCCAACACGTCCACGCAATTGATGTAATTGCGCTAAGCCAAAATTATCAGCGCGTTCAATAACAATGGTATTGGCGTTAGCAATATCGATACCGGTTTCAATAATCGTGGTACATACTAAAATTTGATAGCGATTTTGTTGGAACTCAAACATGATTTTTTCAAGTTCACGTTCGCGCATTTGACCATGAGCTACTGCAATTTTAATATCAGGAAAGAGTTTCTGTAACTCCTCAGCCTTATGATAAATTGTGCTAACACTATTATAAAGATAGTAGACTTGTCCACCTCTTAATGCCTCACGCATCACGGCTTCTTTAACAGTGCTGTTATTATATTGTCTGACAAAAGTTTTAACCGATAGACGTTTTGCCGGAGCCGTGGCAATGACTGACAAGTCACGAATATTCGAAAATGCCATATTCAAGGTGCGTGGAATAGGGGTGGCTGTCATTGTTAGAATATCAATATTAGCACGCATTGCTTTCATTTTTTCTTTGTGTGTCACACCAAAGCGGTGCTCCTCATCAATAATTAATAATCCCAGATTATGAAAGTTAATCTTTTCAGATAATAGTTTATGTGTGCCGATAACGATATCAATACTGCCATCGTTGATTTGTTTAATAGCCGCATTTTGCTCTTTGGTTGTTTTAAAGCGTGATAGCACCTCAACTGTCGCGCCCATTTCACTAAAGCGGTCACTAAAGTTATCAAAGTGTTGCTGTGCCAATAAGGTCGTAGGCGCTAAAACGGCGACTTGTTTATTGTTACTCGCGGCAATAAATGCCGCACGCATTGCCACTTCTGTTTTACCAAAGCCAACATCGCCACACACGAGTCGATCCATTGGTTTATTTGAGAGCATATCTTTAATGACATCATTGATGGCAATGGCTTGATCAGGGGTTTCTTCAAAGGGAAAGCCTTCACAAAATGCCAGATAATCTTTCTCGTGAAAGATATTGCCATAGCCTTCTTTAAGTGCGCGTTCTGCATAAATTGCCAAAAGATCAGCGGCAACATCATTGATTTTTTTAGCGGCTTTTTCTTTTTCTTTTTGCCAAGTGTCGGTACCGAGTTTACTAATAGGTGCGTGTTCAAGCTCAGTGCCGCTATAGCGACTGACTAGATGTAGTGCATAAATGGGTACATAGAGTTTTTCATCATTTTTAAATTTAAGCGTTAGAAACTCGGTGTCTTGAGCACCGAAATCCAGTTTAGTCAAGCCATCAAAGCGAGCAATGCCATGTTCAATATGTACCACCGGACTGCCTAAGCTTAATTCCGATAAATCTTTGAGGGCAACAGTGGGTATACTTTCATCTTTTTGTTTAATACGCGTGCGTAAATTGATGGCACTGTGATTTGCAAACAGATCAAACTCAGTAACAATCAATATCCTATTATTCTTTTCGTCCTCCGTAATAATACCTTGGGTAAAGGGCGCAACCGTGATCGAGTGTGTTGAAGTGGATTCAAGTGCGTCGCTAAAATTCACATAGGTATCAAGCTTTAAGCCCAATTTACTTAAGTTTTCATACATAAGCGCTTTTCTACCGGGACTTTCAGCACAAAAAATAACTTTGTTAAAGCTTGTATTTGTTAATAAATCCAGAAGTTTTTGATAGGGCTCTTTATACTGATAATGCACATGAATATCAGGAAGTGCGTTAACCTCAAGGTTATTTGCTTTGGTTTTATCCTGATGCAACCATTTAATATGTGAGAAGTTTTTAATTAAACCATTAAATGCAGCAGGTGATAGAAAAACCTGCTCAGGTTTTAAAATAGGGCGCTCGCGATCATGCGCTAACTGGTCATGCCGTGTCAAAATATCAGTGTGATATTTCTCCAATGACAATTGACAGTTATAAATGCTATGAATGATTGTATCTTGTTGTAAATAGTCAAAGAGGGTGTTAACACGCTCAAAAAAAAGTGGCAGATAAAATTCAATACCACTGATCATTTGCCCTTTGATAATACTTTGGTAAATTTGATTTTGAGTATCTGCGTGCGGTATTAGCTCATACCAATTTAGCGCAAATTGATCGAGTGTTTTTTTATCCAGTATAAACTCTTGTGTCGGTAAAATATTAACTTCATCAATCGCGGTGTGTGAACGTTGCGTCTCGACATCAATACAACGGATACTATCAACCTCATCGTCAAACAAATCAATACGATAAGCGTCATCTGACCCCATTGGGAAGATATCCAAGATACTACCACGCACACTAAATTCGCCTCGACTAATCACTTGGGTGACTTTCTGATAACCATCCGTCTGTAATTGACGCATTTTCTCAGTCAGATCAAGTCTGTCACCTTTTTTGATCATGAAAGCATTAGTATGTAAAAAGGATGTTGGAGGCAAATATTTAGTCAGAGTATTAACGCTGACGATAATTATACTATTAGGATTGTTTAGAATCTGATTTAATGTATTCAAGCGCGAGGAAATAACATCTTCACTCGCGGAGAAATAATCAAAAGGCAAAATCTCAAGATCAGCAAAATGTAAAATGTTTTTTTGTGGCAGTAAAAAGCATAGTTCATCATACAGTTGTAATGCGACTTGTGCGCTCTCACATACCAGCAAATGAGGCTGCTGATCATGGTTTAAGATATATTCATTTAAAGCAAGCGATAGCGCCGTAGGAATGGCATTGGCATAAATGTTGCGTGTCGCTTTTGGCAGAATCTGCATGGTAAAGTTAAATCTAGAATATTCGGTGGCATTATTTTATCGAACTCCCTTAACATATACCAGAAAAGATGCCGATTATTGCGCAGTATAGCCGCCATCAATGGCAATATCGCTACCCAATAAGAAACTGCCAGCTTGATCAATCAAATAATAGATCAAGCTGGCGACTTCTTCTGGTTGTCCTAAGCGTT
The DNA here is from genome assembly GCF_055396795.1 of Cysteiniphilum sp. GTC20157. Classification (NCBI taxonomy): domain Bacteria; kingdom Pseudomonadati; phylum Pseudomonadota; class Gammaproteobacteria; order Thiotrichales; family Fastidiosibacteraceae; genus Cysteiniphilum; species Cysteiniphilum sp. GTC20157. Next base: position 1,313,896 of record NZ_AP044698.1, read on the forward strand.
TTGCCGGTTGTAGTAATTGTTCTTCTTTATGAATGGTATCAATATCAGCACCTGATTGTTGACAGTAGTTTTTTATTGCCTGCCAATAAAGTGGTGTTTCAATGGTGCCGGGACAAACACAGTTGGCAGTAATATTATATTTAGCGTAATCAAGGGCGATGTTTTTGGTCAATTGAGCAATTGCAGCTTTTGTTAAGCCATAAACTGCCGAGTTGTTCTTAGCAACAAAAGACTGATCCGAACCGATCGTAACAATACGTCCACCGTTTGGGTTGTGCTTCATTAATTGTATTGTTTCCTTAAGCACAAAAAAGCAAGAAGTCAGATTAGTGTTTAATACACGAAAATAGTCCGCCTCTGTGGTGTTTTCAATACTAGCTGAAAAGTGAATGCCGGCATTAGAGATAAGCGCATCGATACGTGGATATTTTTCTTTAACTTGCTTAAAAGACTCATTGATTGCCGCAACTTGACTTAAATCCGTTTGAATATAATCAACGCCTTGAAGTTCATTTTGGGCTATATCTAGATTAATCACTTGATAATTATTGGCACGAAACAGAGCGCAGCACGCCTTGCCGATTCCTTGACTGCCACCAGTAATGATAATGGTTTTTTTTAAGGACATAACTAAACTTGATTGCTTTGCTTATGATTGATAACTGTAAAGAAAAAGTGACTGAAAGCAAATGTAATTTATGATTTTTAATCGCGTCTTTTAGATCTTGCTCTTATACATGCCATCAAAAGGTTTTATTTTTATCACAAGATCTAATTACGGAGAGTGAGTCAAGTCATATTACGGAAATATTCAAGGAAAAAGTTGCCGCCTTTCGTGAAAAATATCGCTAGAATAGCGAATGTATTTTGTTATTTTTAGCTTATGAGGAGCCCGTCATGTCATTGACAGAAGCAATACCAACAATCGATTTCCAGGCAGCATCCTTGGATATTTGGGACAGTAAATATCGTTTAAAAACACGTGTAGGTGAGCCAGTTGATCAAGATATTGATGCAACTTATCAACGTGTTGCTAAAGCATTATCAGAGGTTGAGACAACCAAAAAGTTGCAACAAAAACATTATGAAGAATTCTTGTGGGCACTAAGAAATGGTGCCATTCCCGCCGGAAGAATCGTCTCTAATGCCGGCGCGCTTGAACATAAGCCGGCGACTTCTACGATTAACTGTACGGTTTCAGGCACGATCCATGACTCAATGGATGATATTTTGCAAAAAGTACATGAGTCAGGGTTAACACTTAAAGCCGGATGTGGAATCGGTTATGAGTTCTCGACATTACGTCCTAAAGGCGCGTTTGTTGCTGGAGCCGGTGCGCACACCTCGGGCCCCATGTCATTTATGGATATTTATGACAAGATGTGCTTTACCGTGGCATCAGCAGGTGGTAGGCGCGGTGCACAAATGGGCACATTCGATGTTGGTCATCCAGATGTGTTTGATTTTATTCGTGCCAAACGCGAAGATGGGCGTTTGCGCCAATTTAATCTGTCATTACTCATTACTAAAGATTTCATGGATGCTGTTGAGCATGATGGTCAATGGCATTTGGCTTTCCCGATGACTGAGGCTGAACAAAAGGCACATAACATTGATTTGCAGGATAAAACACAAGTATTATGGCGTGATTGGCCAGTTAAAGATGATTATATTAGTGATGATTCAGGTCTTGTTGCTTGCAAGATTTATAACACGATCAAGGCGCGTCGTTTGTGGGACATGATCATGTCATCAACCTATGATTATGCTGAGCCTGGATTTATTTTGATCGACAAGGTTAATGAAGATAATAACAACTGGTTTTGTGAGACGATCCGTGCAACGAACCCATGTGGTGAACAACCATTACCACCTTATGGCTCTTGTTTGTTGGGTTCGGTTAATTTGACTAAATTTATCGAAGCACCATTTACCAAAGAAGCACGTTTTGATTGGGATAAATACCGTAAAGTCGTGCGTATTTTCACGCGTATGCTTGATAATGTCGTTGAAATCAATGGTTTACCATTAAAAGAGCAACGTCATGAAATCGAATCCAAGCGCCGCCATGGCATGGGCTTTTTAGGTTTGGGATCTGCTATTACCATGCTTAAGATGAAATATGGCAGCAAAGACTCGGTAGCATTTACCGAAGAAGTTGCCAAACAAATGGCGCTAGAAGGCTGGCGTGAAGGCGTTAAACTTGCCAAAGAAAAGGGTAGTGCGCCAGTGCTTGAAAAAGACTATACCGTCACTGAAGAATTTTTGCGCTTGCGTCCTGAGATGGCTGCAGATGGGATTAAAGTGGGTGATGTGATAAAAGGGCGGATGTTACATGCCAAATATAGCCGCTATATGCAGCGCATTTCTAAAGAAGATATCTCGATTATTGACGCTATTTGTGAGCATGGTTGTCGCTTTACCCATCATACATCGATTGCCCCCACTGGCACGATTTCTTTATCATTAGCGAATAATGTCAGTAATGGCATTGAGCCAAGCTTTGCTCATCACTATGCACGTAATGTCATTCGTGCGGGCAAAAAATCCAAAGAAAAAGTCGATGTATTCTCTTATGAGCTATTGGCATATCGCCAATTAATCAATAAAGAAGCAATGCCTTTTACCAAGGAACCAGCACAAAAGTTACCTGAATATTTTATTAGTGCCGATAATGTTAAACCAAAAGAGCACGTTGATATTCAAGCAGCAGCGCAAAAATGGGTTGATTCGAGTATTTCAAAAACAGCTAATGTGCCGACGGATTTCCCATTTGCTGATTTTAAAGACATATATCTTTATGCTTATCATCAAGGCTTAAAGGGCTGTACAACCTTTAGGTTTAATCCTGAAGTCTTTCAAGGTGTATTGGTTAAAGATGAAGATCTTGAGAAAACCAAGTATCGTTTTACCCTTGATGATGGCTCAGTGCTTGAGCTAAAGGGCAATGAAATGATTGAATATGATGGTGAAGAACACACCGCAGCGAATCTTTATGACGCTTTAAAAGAAGGATATTACGGCAAGTTTTGAGGTGTAAACAATGGGAATTGAAGTATTGTCTGATTATGTTCGTTCACACTATGAGGTTTATGAATATAAACATGCTTGTGCCATTTTAAAGGAAGACTTTCCTGAAGAATGGTCAGAGCTCCTTGCTTTGCTAAGTGATTTTAAACTAAAAAAAAGTTGGATTGTAAACTCAGGTGGGCGCAAATCAAAAGTGTCTGAATATATTGATACATATTTGTACAAACGTGGTTGGGTTGAGAAACAATTTAACACCCAAGTAGTTATAGATAGTGTGAATTATGACTCCCCAACACATAAGGTTGATTGCTTCAAAAATAGAGTAGCGTTAGAGATCGAATGGAATAATAAAGACCCTTTTTATGATAGGGATCTTAATAATTTTAGACTGCTATTTGATTTAAAAGCCATAAGTGTTGGGGTTATTATTACTCGCTCAGATGAGTTACAAGAACTCTTTAATGAGCTTGGACGAGGATCATCTTATGGCGCATCCACAACGCACATTGGCAAGTTATTACCGAGAATAAGTGGAGGCGGAGGTGCTGGTTGCCCTTTACTTGTTTTTGGGATTAAGAAAAGTTTATTTGAAGAGGATGTTTAAATGGGGGCTAAAGAAGACTTTATCAATGAGTTAGGTGGCAAAAAATTTAAAACAATTTTAGCAGATCCACCATGGCAATTTCAAAATAGAACTGGAAAGGTCGCTCCTGAGCATAAAAGATTAAACCGTTATCCAACGTTAACGCTAGATGAAATTAAACAATTGCCTATAGCTGATGTATCCGATGATACATCTCATTTATACTTATGGGTTCCTAATGCACTACTAGCTGAAGGCCTTGACGTTATGAAATCTTGGGGCTTTACTTATAAAACAAATTTAGTCTGGTATAAAATTCGTAAAGATGGTGGCCCAGATCGAAGAGGTGTCGGATTCTATTTTAGAAATGTAACAGAGATAATCCTATTTGGAATAAGAGGCAAAAACGCAAGAACATTACAACCAGGTCGAAGTCAGGAAAATATTCTTCTATCTAGAAAGCGTGAGCATAGCCGAAAACCAGATGAGCAATATGAATTAATTGAAGCATGTAGTCCAGGTCCTTATTTAGAGCTTTTTGCTAGAGGTTCACGAGAGAGTTGGGTAGTATGGGGAAATCAATCAGAAAACTATGTGCCTGATTGGGATACTTATGCTAATCATTCACAAGCATTATAAGGAAGCGTTATGTGGGCAATTATCGGTAGCAGTGGCTTTGAAGAGTTTGATGAGTTTGAGATAGTAGAAACATTGCCACGCGAGACACCATTTGGGCTATGCTCCAATGGCTTTTATCGTATTAAAGTTGGCAATAGAGAAATGTTATTTCTGTGTCGCACCGGACAATCTGAAAATATTTTACCGAGTAAAATTAATTATCGCGCGAACATTTATGCCCTTAAAAAATATGGTGCAACCGCTATTTTAGCCTTGTCATCTGTGCGTAGTTTGCAAACGGTATTAAAACCTGGTGATATGGCAATTCCCTACCAGTATATTGATCGCACTAAGGGTTTGCGCGAATCGACTTTTTGTGATGATGGCATTTTGGCCTATGTATCATTAACCCATCCAATCAGTGAAAAAGCTGCTGATATTATTAAAAAACAAAAGGCAAACTTTGATTTTCCAATTCATTTTGGGCAAATTTGTGTATGTATTGAAGGTCCGCAATTTCCAACAATGATTGATGCTAAATGTTATCAAGCAATGGGCGGAGGGGTTATTGGGATGACTGCCTTTCCTGAATTTGCCTTAGCACGCGAGGCGGGACTTCATTATCTACCTTGTAACTTTATTGTTGATTACGTACCGTGGTCGGATGATATTGATAATAACGACTGCATATTGCAAACCCGCTTTGATAACCATGCTAAGGCTGTGGCTTTAATTCACTGGGTTGGTGAAAAATTAACCGAATTTTCACAAAATGATTGTAGTGATCAAGGTATTGCAAGCTCTATCAGTGGCATGGGCGATAGAATGACGCCGCGCCAACAAAGCTGGTTTAATGTGTTAGCAAAATCTAATAGTGAAGTTGTTGTTTCCAAAGCAGCTGCTGAGCGTATTCGAGAAGTAACCCTTTATCATGGACAAAAAGCGGTACCAGAAAAACTGCAAAACTTATTAGATTTCGTCAATAAGTATAAAAAAGATGAGACCTTATCCATCGAAGGCGTACGCAAATCGGCAGCATCACTTATGTTATATGCCGGTAGCGAGGTTGATATTGCCTCTGTGCGTGATTTCGCAGTGAAGGTCGATGGGCGTGAGGTTAATGTGCGTTTGTACCATCCAAATCCTAAAGAACATTTACCTATTGTGATTTATATTCATGGTGGCGGCTTTGTATCCGGAACGCTGGACTCATTTGACACACCATGCAGGCACCTGTCTCATACAACCCATCGTGTGGTGTTAGCCATTGATTATCGTTTAGCACCTGAAAGTCCATATCCAGCTGGGTTTAATGATGTTTATCAGGTAGCTAAATGGGCGTATGAGCATGCTGCTGATATTAAGGCAGATCATAACGATTTTACGATGATTGGTGATAGCTCGGGAGGCAACTACACCGCGCTTTGTGTTGAGAAATCCATTCAAACAGGTGAATTTATAGTTAGCAATCAGGTGCTCATCTATCCGACAACTGATTTAACACATAATACAGAATCAATGCGTGAGTTTAGTCAAGGGTATTTGTTAGAGTCACGTCAAGTTAATTGGTATAACTCACAGTATCGCCCTAAAGATATGAATGGTACTGAGCCCGAGATATCTCCGCTGTACATTACCGATCTTGAAAAAATGCCACGCACTATGGTGTTTACTGCAGGGTTTGATCCTTTAAGAGATGAGGGTTTGCTCTTTGCACAAAGCTTGATGGAAAAAGGGGTTGATACACATCATTATCATTTTGATAATATGATTCACGGGTTTATTAATTTTGGCAAATTGGTGCCACAAGAATGTGAGGTATTATATCAGCGGATTGAACGTTTCTTGAACTCAAAATAAATACTATGACTTCTTAGAGCTTTTTAAATTATCCCATGATTTTTGCCAACGGTGAATATTGTCTCTTGCGGTGGTATTGAAATAATCACTTGGTGTGATTGCCGCATTTGGTTTTTTAGTAATGGCTGCGGTGGCGTGCTTTTGTCCTAGATATAAATCCAATGTTTTATTAAAGCACATCACCAATGTATTTTGCATATCTGTGCCATAGGATTTAATCACTTGAGCTAAAAACTCATTACTAAACATTTGTCTTGGACTGGTCTCCTCAAGATCATTAATAATCTGCATCAATACACTTCGGGTAATATCTTTGCCACTTTTATTTTCAACTACAACAACATTTTCATGCTCAATAATGAGCTTATGTACACCTTCTGCCGTAATGTAGCAGCTGTCCTGTGTATCATATAAGCGCCTATTAGGATACTTCTTAATGAGCCTAACTTCGTTTTTGTCGTATTGCTTCTCCATGAAAAAATTCCCATTATCTAGAAAACTTGCTTGAATCGCAGTGTAACATAAATCACCCAATATCAATATATGCGAAAAGCAAATACACGATGCAAAAAATAATTTATGCTAAATTTCTTGGCTATGACCATATTCCTGCCCACTTTGATTGTGTAAGCGTTGGCTGAGCGTAAGTCGAAGCCTTTATGAAGTATGATTTTCACAAGCTACCCTTCGACTTACGCTCAGGGTACGGTGAGCACTTGTGGGTGAGCATTTAGTCTTAGCCAATTTCTTTTATTTACGAAAGATTTTTGCATGATAGCGCAGAAATATCGTTATTTTAGCGTATTTACGTATATACTATAAGCGTTTTTAGTTAAGGGAAAAGTTTTAGGAGAAACGATGGCAAGTTTAGAGCAAGAAAAACATTCAAGTGGTTTTGAACATGGTCGCATTAAAGTAATCGGTGTTGGCGGCGGCGGAGGTAACGCGGTAGGTTACATGGTCGAGAAAGGCTTACAAGGTGCGCAAATTTATGCGATGAATACCGATAAGCAGGCACTTGATAAGAATGCCGCACCACACAAAGTACAAATTGGTGAGTTTATTTCCAAAGGACTAGGTGCTGGAGCCAATCCTGAGGTTGGTCTTAAAGCCGCGCAAGAAAGCATGCATCATATTGAGGAAGCTATTGCTGATTGTGATATGTTATTCATTACTGCGGGTATGGGTGGTGGTACCGGTACAGGGGCCGCAGGTGTTATTGCCGAAGTTGCAAAGCGTAAAGGTATTGTGACGGTCGGCGTGGTAACGACACCTTTTTCATTTGAAGGGCGTCGTCGTGAAGTTGTTGCCAGACAAGGTATTTCAGCGCTTCAAGAGCATGTCAATTCCTTGATCGTTATTCCTAATGATAAATTACGTAAATCATTGGGGGACAGAACAACCCTAATGGAAGCATTTCATGCTGCCAATGATGTACTTTTTAATGCGATGTCATCAATGACTGGGATTATTCGAACCCCTGGACACATCAACGTTGACTTTGCCGATGTGAAAACAGTTATGGCGTCCCCTGGTTTGGCAGTGATCGGGACAGGGCACGCCGGTGGTGAAGATCGTATTTTAAAAGCCGTTGATAAGGCGGTTTCTTGTGATTTGTTAGAAGATATTGAACTTAAAGATGCCAAAGGTTTATTGGTGTGTGTTACTTCAAGCAATGATATTTCTTTAGGCGAATTTACTGAGCTAGGTGATAAAGTGGCAGAGATTGCCTCTGCTGATGCGCCCGTTATTATCGGAACCTCTATCAAAGAAGATATGGGTGACACTGTTGATATTACGATTATCGCAACCGGCTTTGATGTTGATGTGACGACAGAACGTTATAATACGATTCGTCAAGTAAAAACACAGACTCAATCTAACCAAAATAGTTTAACCGAAGGGCAAACTTTAGCGCGTAAAGCTAATCCAGATAGCAATTAAGCACCTAAACAATAGCTCCTTGAGAATCTAAAAAAATACCTGATAATATTTGCATAGTAATGAATCAAGAATAAGTTGCGTCAACTATTACCTCTCCCCTTGCGGGAGAGGTCGTGCAGCTTAAGCTGCACGGGTGAGGGGGAGTAATTAAAGCTCAACTTATTTTTGAATTATTACATAGGTACTTAATATCCCTATATCCCTGATAAATTTTTAACAACACGGACTGTTTTGACAATATTGTGCATAATGCGATTTTAATTGACGATGTATCACCTTGTTGCTTGCTGTTCTGGGCAGTTTTTCAATTAAAATAACATCGCTTATTTTAAATAATGGATTTAAACGCGATTTAAGCAATGTTTGCATTTGTGATTTTAACTGACAAAGATCCATTTGTGCTGTTGGTACGACATAAATAACGAGTTTAGATATTCCTTCAATTTCATCATTCACTGCCACTGCCGCAAGCTCATAGATATGTTCTAAATTTAAAAGCACTTGTTCAATCTCAGCACTTGAGGTTTTAATTCCACCTAAATTCATGGTGTTATCAGCGCGCCCTAATGAGCGATAATAGCCATTAGTTGAGCGCTTTAATAAATCGCCATGTCGACGTAATGGTGTATTATTATAAGGTGGCATATCACGATAATATATATCACTGTTATCGGCATTTAATAAGCGGTTGGACAAGCCTAATGCACAAGAACTTAACGCAGCTTCGCCAATGCACACAGTGTTTTGTGACAAAATATGATGCTTCTCATCCAAAAGCTTAAGCTCAATACCAAAACAAACTTGTGAGAATTGAGAGGGGACATTCGCCTGCAACAGTGTTGAGCTGATATAAGCACCACCAATCTCGGTGCCACCGCAATATTCAATAATCGGTCTATAGCCGGCATGTAATGATAGATAAAACATATCTTCAACATTAGAGGATTCACCAGTGCTGGCAAAGAGCTTCATATGCTGCCAATTAACTTTCTCAAGCACAGCATTAGTGCGCCAAGCATTAACAATACTTGGAATCACACCCAGTTTGGTTACTTGAGTTTTTTCAATAAACTGGGCGAATTCAAGCGAAGTAGGTAAATCTTCAGTTAATACCATCGTTGCACGATTTAAAAAAACCGCAAATACAAGCCAGGGTCCCATCATCCAGCCAAGATTTGTGGGCCACGCCCAGATATCTTCTTTGTTCGTATCCATATACAGCTTAGCATCGGTTGCTACTTTAAGTGCCGTACTTTGCTCCCAAATAATGGCTTTTGGTGTGCCTGTTGTGCCTGATGAGAATAAAATGTTGATAACACCTTGTGCACTCTGTAGATAAGGGGCGGGTGTTATATTTATATTGTTTGGCGTCAATAGATCATCAAAGGACATGTCATTAGCGCGTAAGTTGATGCCTTGATGTTTGGTGTTTAAACAGATAATTGATGAAACCTGACAATTTATGATTTTTTGATAAAGATCCAATGTTTTATTGCCACGAGTGATCACATCTTGTGTTACCACGAGTTTGCAGTTACTTATCTTAAGTCGTTTATTGATTTCACTCTCAGAAAAGCTATCGGCAATTGAGACAACACTCGCGCCAAGATAGATAACGGCCAAGTAAGTTGCCACTACCTCGATATTCATCGGCATAATAATGGCTACGGTATCTTTGGGGCTTAATTGATAATGATGCTTAAGTCCTCTAGCAATTGTAAGTACCAAGTTTTTGAACTCGGCATAATTTATTGTTTGTTCAACACATTTACCATAACGCATCCCTTTATAAATAATCGCAGGCTTCATGGCAAGATCCTCTTCAACCTCAATACAGCAATCAGCAATATTAAAAGAAGCACTCGGCAACCATGTTGGCGTGTAGGGGAATAATGACATATCAAAGCTTGCTGTTGGCTTGTTGCTAAAGGATAAGTTTAGGTCAGTAATCGCTTGTCCCCAGAAAGATTCAGGGCAGTCAATGCTGTATTGATAAAATTGAGAAACATCTGAAAAATTAAGCTTCTCAAGCCATTTGCCGAGATAGCTATTGTTCACTGTCTCATTATCAGGTAGCCAAATGGGTTTAAATTCGGTTTCAGCATAACAAAGGTGATATAGCTTATAATGAATATCAAAAGGAATATCGGCTGTTAAATAGCATTGTGTTAGTTGCTGCCATTTTTCTTGAGGTGATAATTTGCTAGTAAACAATTGCTTGATAGCACTGGCATGGGGCGCTAATGGCATATTGCATAAAAAACTCAAATCCTTATCCATAACTTGTCCTTTATTGATCTTTTATTGAAAATACAAAACAAGGATATTGTAGCTAAAATTAAATTGAAGTAAAAAGGTTCATTCCTGCAAAGTATTCGCTTGACCTTAATCCCAAGATCACAATAGAGTATAGAGGGATGAAAATAGGTGACTTTGATCAGGTAAAAAAGAGATAAAAAAGGAGATATGAATGTTTGAATACCAAAATATTATTTATGCAATTGATGTCAATGATGATGTAGCAAAAGTATTAGATCATTTGGTTGATTATGCTAAAACCAAAAAAGCCAACTTGCATGTTGTTACTGTGCACAAAACAGTGTTTGATTATGGCTATGGCGCGGGCATTTCAGAGAAGACACCTAATCAATTAATCAAGGATCGCTTAACACAGAAGTTTACTGAAGTTACCGCAAATATTGCCAAACACGATCATGTGATCTGCAAAGTGATTGATGCGGATTCTGTGGCAGATGGCATTATTGAATATATTGAAAAACAAAACATTGATCTTTTGATTCTCAATGGACATCACCATGGCGTTTTTGGGCGCATGGGCTCAGTGGCAAGTAAGATCTCTAATAATGCACCGTGTGATGTGGTCATTCTGAAAAATGCTTGATGCAAAAAATGCACAAAGTCAATTAAATGGCGATAAAGATATAAGTCATTACCTTAGTTTATTAAATCAAATCGATAACAAAACAATCGTTATTACGGCTAATACTCGCTTAAAAGATCATCTAACGACAATGTATTTAGACTATGCACGCAATCAGCAGCAATATGTTGTGTTGCGTGATGTTTTTATGAGCTTTGATGGATTTGTGGATGCGCTATATGCTAATGCACAAATGATAGATCCCTCATTACCAAATCTGATCAGCGATGATGAAGCACGATTTTTGTTATTAAGCTTTCTTAAGGAAGATACAGATGTCTTTATGCCTAATGCGCAACAGGCGAAGCTTGTACTTAGTGCGTGGCAATTGTTACAGCAATGGAATTTGACGACAGAAGCGCTTGAGAGTGAAACATATAATAAGAATGTTCGTTTATTTTTAAGATGGATCGAGCGCTATCAAAACACCTTAACTGAAAATAACTGGATAGATAAGTCACGCCTGATTACAGCGCTTTTGGCAAAGCATGAGATATTAGCTAAGACGTTTGCGTATTTAGATTATCATAAAATTATGCTTGTCGGTTTTGATACTGTGACACCGCAAATGGACGTCTTTTTTGCGCATTGCACCTCTGAGCTTAATATTATTATAGATGACTGGACTTTAGCGGATACAAAAACCAAGGTTAACATAACCGAATACCTTGAGGAACAACTAGAGATTCAAAAAGTTGCCAAAGCTGTTTTTGAATTAAGTCAAAGAGAGCCACAAGCAACAATTGGCGTAATTGTGCCAGATTTACAGACACAATTTGATACTTTGACTGATGCCTTTGATCAGTATTTTATTGCAGATGAACAAAAGCCAAACCCACTTTTAGATAACAGTTCTCGTGAATATACCATATCAGGTGGCGAAAGCTTATTGTGTCAAGGCATTGTTTATCAGCTGATGCTATGGCTTAAGATGAGTAAAACGCTAAGCTATGATGAGATTAAGTTGATGTTAAGCTCGAGCTATCTTAAAGGGCATGGCGATTACAAAGCACAAAGATATCAAAAGCTACAGGTACTTAAATCGAAAGTACCTGAATCCATTGAATTTGCTAAGTTGATTAAGCTTAAGTTATTTATTGATGATTGTGATCCAATTTTATTGGAAGTGATCACACAGATGTTGCATTTTCATAAATCGCATAGGCAAGAGGGTAAAATCACGGCTTTTACTTTTATTGAGAAGTTAAAAGAAGCACTCGCAATACTTGGGTATCTTGATCATTGCAAGCTTACCAGTATAGAACACCAGACGTTGACACAGTTTTATAAGCTACTTAATAAGCTTATCATATTAACGCGTTTAGAGATTAAGCTTGAATTTAATCAGTGGTTGGTTGAGCTACAAACCTTAGCCAGTAACACACTTTTTCAAACTGAAACGACAACGAATCCACGCGTGCATATTCTAGGGATGCTTGAGGCAACCGAAGTTTACTTTGATCACTTGTTTGTGATACGCATGAATGATAGTAACTGGCCAAGTCTTGCCAATATGAATCCTTATTTGCCTTTGTCATTGCAAAGATCACAATCGATGCCGCATTCCAGTGTTGAGCGTGAGCTTCAATTTGCCAAAACCATTACCAAGCGTTTAACAAAGCAGGCGAAACATATTCATTTTAGCTATGCATTATTAAATGATGAAAAAATACAAATGTGCTCACCTTTACTGATGGGGCTAGCTACAATTGATTATGATCACACAAAGTTTGATTGCAAAAAGAGTAATGAAGTGCAATTTACACTATTTGAAGATAATGCATTACAAGCTATGACAGCTAACGACTGTCAAACACTCAAGGGTGGTTCGCAATTTTTTAAAAACTTTGCGGAATGTCCGTATCGCGCAGCATTGATTCATCGTTTGCATCTAGATGCTGATAAAGCTCATAAGCCAATATTATCAGCGCTTGAGAAGGGTGTGATTATCCATCATGTACTAGAGCAGATTTGGCGCGAATTAAAAACATCTGACAACTTAATTAATATGCCAAAAGAGACGCTGATTGAAAAAGTAGCGCAACATGTTCAATCAGCATTAAATAGGCATGTGGCATTAATCAATATGCTGCCGCAACTTATCAAAGAAGTTGAGATTGTGCGTCTGCAAGAGGTAATTTTACAGTGGCTTGACTATGAGAAATCACGACAAGCGCCATTTGAGGTCTTAGCACTTGAGAAAGAACTCAAATGCATGATTGCAGGCGTGACACTTAAGCTACGGTTAGATCGAATCGATAGATTGTTGGATAATCATACGGTAGTCATTGATTATAAAACCTCTAAAAGTTACCAAATTAGTGATTTGCTCAAATCACCGATTACCGAATCTCAACTGCCATTATATGCCATCTATGAAAATGCTGATGCCGTGGCAGTTGCGACGGTAAATGGTGCGAAGATTGGTTTGCAAAGTATCTCAAGCATTGACGATTGGATACAAGAAGGCGAACCTAAAGCTTATCCAGCGAAAAAAGGCAATAAAATAGCTGATGATGCACCACAAAATTACACGGCATTAAAGCACTATTGGCAAGTCCAACTTGATGAACAAATGTCGAGTTTTGTCGCAGGTGAGTCGATGCTAACGCCTTCAGCGGCTAGTTGTCAGTATTGTGAATTTGCGATTGTTTGTCGCATGAGTTATTTCTAGTCATCTTTAGTCATCAAGAATAACACCTGTGATTCTTTATTCATTTGTATACTAAATGTGCACATATTCTTTTCACTTTAAGAGGAGCATATTATGAATACAAATAAGTTGTTATTGCCTGTTAAGTTTTTTAAAGTGTCACACCTATCGCGATATTTAGGCTTTGGCTCATTATTTTGTTTGTCACCAACATTTGCTGATATCTTACAGCTTGAAAAGGGTAGTTATACCGATAGTTTGCATAATAGAGTAGATATCATCAGTGGCAAACCATTTACTGCATTAAATGCAGTACCTAAGGTCTCATCACAATTGAGCTCACCCTACCCAACAACGGATTGGTGGTCGTCACTGATTTGGAGTTTTAATAATCAAAACATGTTTTCAGAGGCGATGTTTCCGCATCCATTAAGTGTCAAAACAAATGCCAAAGGGTTAGAGATTGGCTATCCACAAGAGCCACGTGTTTATTCGCATGAATGGCAGGGCAAAATACTACAACGCAATTCAGGTTATCAATACCCACATTTTGCTGACATGACCGTCGGCTACATACAGATGGTTATCAATGGACTTGGCAGGGTAGCAATATTGACGTGATGAAATCAGTGCAGTTTACCGTACACGATATGCATGTTGGGCAATTTAGCTCTTCTGAGTATTCATTAGCGCCATTGAAAGTGGACTCAGCAACGGATACAACAGAATCTGCAAGTGACTCCTCTAACAACAGCAATCATAATGTCGATCAACGTATTGAGATAGATGAAGAACACTTTAGCTTATTGGCAATTATTAATCAGTCTAATGGGGCGTTTCATATCAAGCTTAATGCTATACAAGAGCGTGCTTATGTGATTATTCATTATGTAGACAAACAAGGCATTCCACAAAATAGACACCTTATTCGACAAGGCAATAATCAATGGCAATTAGCTGCTAACAGTTTTGATCGAAACAAAGGCTTCTCTTTAACGATTGACGACCCAAGTGGGCAATTTTCAACAAAGAGGTATTTTTTCTAAGCATACTGCCCAATTCGCCAGCGACGCGAGAGGAAATTATCGATATTAAGCTTCTTTTTCAGAAAATTTTGATTTTGCGCCAACATCGGTGTTGGCTCGGGGTGGTGAAAATGAAAGTTATACTTACGAGCGATACGGCGTAAATTACTGACACTACAATCGAGTAATTTGGCTATATCATGGGTTTCCATTTTACGTTGCATGCACTGTTGAAAAAACTCTAAAATCGAGCAGTGATAAAGGTTAGTAATTTTTTCTTCAACGGTGATTTTCTTCATTAATTTTCTCCCTATGCGTTCGTCCTTATATTTGTTTTGTCATTGCGACTTAACAAAATATTACAATTCACGTGTCCTAATTAAGCATCCTGCTTCGGTAAATAAGCTAAAATTGAACATGGTGCTTATTAGTTGCCAGTTACTTTAATATAAATTCTTAGCGATTGGCTAGCACAAAATGTAAAAAAATTGCAAATTTAGCAATTTGATGCTTAACTCACCAAGGTATACATATTGATACAAGCTATTAACAAAGGAGATGGTTTATGGATAGCGATAAAAAATCACTAAAATTTCAGTCTGAAAAAGTGAAGTCATTGGATTTAAAAGGGCGTATTACACCTGTTGTATTGAGTTTGTTTCTTGTGCTTGGGATTGCTGCCACGCAAAAAATAAATGCAGCAGCGGCACCAACTACAACTGACAGTAAAGCATTAACAACACTCACGCAAAGCACTAATAGTATTACCGTTGAAGAAGTTGAAAAAGCACAATCTCAATGGGCAGCAGGAATTGTCGCAATAGGAGAGGCTTATACCAACAAAAAAAACTACAAGAAAGTGGCGCGAAAAATAATCAATAAGCTCTATGCTTATAATTATGAAAAAGGTGTGGTGATGTTTAAACCGACTAAAGCAAAGGATATTCCGTTTAGACCAACGAAGGAATCCGCACTTTCTTACTTTGTTGGTGGCAACAAAAAATTTAAAGAAGATAAAGGCTTTGCGCTTCAGCCATGGACAAAAGTGATTTTCCACAATGATGAGATGTATTTCCATGGTGATATGGCGATTGCGATGGGTACGTATGACTTTACCGATGATGAGGGTAAAGTAACAACCGTTGAATATACCTTCGCTTACGTTAAAATGCCAAATGGTCAGCTAAAAATTGTCTTACATCATTCTTCTGCACCATTTTCAGATTGATTTATCGCCTAAGACTAAATGTTCACCCACAAGTACTTACCTTACCTTGAGCGTAAGTCGAAGCGATGCACTGAGCATCAGTCGAAGTGGGTAAGCTTGGAAAAGTCACACTTCATAGAGGCTTCGACTTACGCTCAGCCAACGCTTACACAATCAAAGTGGGCAGGAATATGGTTATAGCCAATTTATCCTACAATAAACTCGCAAACTGTCTATATTCACTTACATGTCAGCGTGGTGCTGTTATAATGCCACCACTGTTTTAGATCGATTTATTTCACCTTTATGCAAGCAAATACAGCTTCAGAACGCAAGTCAGCGCGTGCTTGGTTAAAATCTCGTGCTCATCCTGCTAAAAAATGGGTACAACTCACCATTCTAGTGAGTTTCTTAAGTGGCTTGTTACTTATTGGACAACTTTATCTGTTGGCGCATATTTGTTATGCCGCCTATATTGAGAAACTCTCAAACATTGAATTGATTAGCTACTTTGTTGCTATTATTGCTATTGTGTTTATGCGGGCAGGTTTGTCGTGGCTTAAGGAGATCGTGAGCTTTAAGGCTACGGCTAAAGTAAAAGAGCAATTAAGAGACGATATTATTGCACATATTAATCAATTAGGTCCTGTGAAATCAGGTGAGCTAAGTAGTGGTGATTTAATCAGTGCAGCAATGGAGCAAGTGGAAGGCTTAAATAATTTCTTAATGTATTTTTTGCCACAAATGACCTTAGCAGGACTTATGCCACTGGCGATTTTAATCTTTATTTTTCCACAAAGTATTGTTTGTGGCATTATTTTATTGGTGTGCGCACCGTTAATCCCACTTTTTATGATGCTGGTTGGTTGGGGCGCTGAAAGTGAAAACCAAAAACATTTTCAAACCTTAGCGCGAATGAGTAGTGCCTTTTTAGACACACTGCATGGTTTAACGACTTTACGTTTATTTAATCGAGCGTCGAGTCACGCGCAAAAAATCTTTGAATACTCTGATGATTATCGCATCAAAACGATGAAAGTATTGCGTATTGCCTTTTTGTCATCGGCAGTCCTTGAGGTGTTTTCCGCCGCATCAATTGCACTAGTAGCTATTTATCTGGGTATGGGTTTTATCAACAGTGCCAATGTACATACAGTGTGGTGGTCTTTTGAAAATATGACCTTGCAAGGTGGTTTGTTTATTTTGCTATTGGCACCTGAATTTTTCTTGCCTCTTCGTGAGTTAAGCACGCATTATCATGCAAAAACCGAAGCGATGGGGGCCGCTCTTGAATTGCAAAAAATATTTGCTTTATCAAAACATGAAGATGTACAAGGCGAGAATGGTGAGCAAGCTAAAGAAGATGGAAAGATTAATCAAGTCAGCTTGATACAAGACTTACCAATGATTGATTCAATTCAATTTAATAATTTAAGTTTTTGTTATGCCAATAAACATAAAAATGCACTGACAAATATATGCTTTGAAATTAAGCATAAGCAAAAAGTTGCAATTGTAGGCGCCAGTGGTGCCGGTAAAACGACTATTTTAAATTTGCTTATGCAATTTATGCATGCAAAAGATGAAGGCATTATGATCAATCATGATTTACCACTTAATCGCATTGATGAAAAGCTTTGGCTTAGTAGAATTAGTTGGCTTGGACAAAATGCAGGTCTCTTTAAAGGCAGCATTCGCTATAATTTACAACTTGCAGATGCTAATGCTCAAGATGAGTCATTATGGCATGCGTTAAAATTGGCACAATTAGATCAAGAAGTGAATGCATTCCCCGATAAATTAGCAACTGAAATCGGTGAGCAAAGCATAGGCTTATCCGGAGGGCAGGCACAGCGTTTGGCATTAGCGCGCGCCTATCTTAAGCCTTGTGAGTTACTCTTGTTAGATGAGCCTACAGCAAGTTTAGATAAAGAAAATGAGCGTCTTATCATGCACAGCTTATTAAATAATTGGCAAAATAAAACGGTGATCATGTTGACGCATCGCTTACAGTTCTTGAGTGAAATGGATCATATTATCGTCATGGATGAAGGACACATCGTACAACAAGGGTGCTTGGAGAAATTGTTGCAAGATCAGTCAAGTTACTTTTATGCGTTATATCGTCACCAAATCTTAGAAGGAGAAGTTGCATGCGCGCATTAATTCCTTTTTTAAGTATTTTTAAGCATCAAGCAAAATGGATGTTTATTGGTACATTTCTTGCATTTTTAGCGATTTTAGCCAGTATCGGTTTATTGTCTTTATCTGGTTGGTTTATTTCATCAACAGGATTTGTGGCTATTTCAAGTTACGCAATTGCCAGTCAATTTAATTATTTTTATCCTTCCGCTGGCGTGCGTGCCTTTTCATTGATGCGTATTTTAACGCGCTATGGTGAGCGTGTTGTCACACATGAGGCAACGTTTAAGCTACTAACCGATATTAGGGTATGGGTTTATAACAGGCTTGTGCCCTTGGCGCCAACACATTTAGCACAATATAAAAGTGGTGACTTACTAAATCGCTTAGTGAATGATGTCAATAGTCTGGATAACCTATATATTCGGATTATCTCGCCAAGTTGTGTGCTGTTTTTATCGATATTACTGATTGGTGTATTTTTTAGCTTTTTAAGTATTCCTTTAGCATTAATGACCATGGGCTTTGCTTTTGTTGCAGGGTTTTGTATCCCTGTCGTGGGTGGCAAATTATCTGCTCATACCGCAAAAACGCTAGCACAAGAGTCTGCAGATTTAAAAACATCAATAACTGAGCATGTGCAATATTTAGCAGAGCTTAAAGTCTTTGCCGCAGAAGATAAACATGCAGAGATAATTAATATGCAAAATAAAGCGCTTATTACAACGCAACAAAAAATGAGTCACTATACGGGGCTTAATGCTGCCCTTATGACCTTGTTCTTGGGTGCGACACTGTGGTGTGGTGTGTGGCTAATGGTCGGACTTGTTCATCAAGGTGTTATAAGTGGTGCTTTTATTGCCCTAGTTGCTTTAGGTATTATGGGCTTATTTGAGGCGATTATGCCTTTACCTGTGGCTTATCAGTATTTGGGGCGTACGCTGTCTTCAGCTAAGAGACTATTAAATATTATTGAGCAAAAACCGGCAAAATTATTTGTTAATGCTGACAACAGTGAGCAACTAAATAGTCCAAAACTGAATAACATTTCTTTTGAAGATATTTCATTTAGTTATCCAGGACGCAATAAGCTTGTCTATGAGCATTTTAATCTTGAGATTGCAGCCAATGAAAAGCTTGCTATTGTAGGCGCTACAGGTTGTGGTAAGTCAACGATTGTTTCCTTGTTGGCAAGGTTTTATGCGCCATCAGCAGGCAACATATTAATAGGTGGTGTTAATATTGCACAATTTACCGAGTCACAACTGCGTGAGCAAATAACGATTATCGGTCAGCATGCACATATTTTTAATGGTAGTATCCGTGATAATCTGTTAATCGCAAATCCTCAGGCAACTGATGAGATGTTGTGGCATGCCTTACATGTTGTTGATTTAAAAAACTTTGCCTTGGCGTTGCCATGTCAGTTAGACAGCTGGACCGGGGAGTATGGCAAGCATCTTTCAAAGGGTCAGCAAAAGCGTTTATCATTAGCGCGTGCGGTATTATCTCAAACACCTATTTTGATTTTGGATGAACCGACAGAAGGTTTAGATAAGGTCATTGAAAGAAAGGTGATTGATAACTTACAAGCAGTGTTTAAAGATAAAACGGTGATCATCATTACGCATAACGACACGTTGCTTAGTAGTGTTGACAGGGTGCTACGCATAACACAATAAAAAATGAAGTATTGCATTGCAATATAAAGTCATGATTTCATTCGACAATAAGCGTGGTGCTCACTACAATATCTACAATTTCATAAGGAAACAGTAAGACGATCATAAGATGAAAAAATGTGGATTTGTCGCCATTATTGGGCGACCGAATGTTGGAAAATCAACGCTTTTAAATCATATCCTAAAATATAAAATCAGTATCACAAGTCGTAAACCACAAACAACACGCCATCAAATTACCGGCATTAAAACCATTGAAAACACACAATTTATCTATGTCGATACACCTGGACTTCATCAAGATGAGCCACGTGCGATTAATCGTATGATGAATAAACAAGCAAGTAGTGTAATTAATGATGTTGATGTCATTTTATTTGTCGTTGAGGTTGGTAAATGGACAACGGCTGAAGAGTGGATATTACAAAAAATTGAGTCGGTCAAAGTACCCGTAATCTTAGTGATTAACAAGGTTGATCAATTAAATAACCGTCAAGAAGCAGTCGAGTTTACTGATGAAATCAAGCAGAAATATCCCTTTGCCGCAAGTTTTCTTATTTCTGCCAAACAGGGGCATTTAATCAATGAACTAGAAGCTAAAATTGAAAGTTACTTGCCGGAAAGTGAGCACTTTTTTTATGCTGAAGATCAGGTTACTGATCGCACTGAGCGATTTATGATGGCGGAAATTATTCGTGAGAAATTAATGCGTACACTGGGTCAAGAGGTACCATATCAATTAACCGTTGAGATTAACAAAAGCAAATTTGATGAAGCACGGCAAATTATGGACGTTTACGCAACAATCTTTGTTGAGCGCTCTGGTCAAAAAGCAATGGTCATTGGTGCTAAAGGGCAGAAACTCAAAAAGATCGGTAGTGAAGCTCGTCAAGATATGGAGTTTATGCTTGGAAAAAAAGTGTTTTTACAACTATGGGTTAAAGTTAAAGAAGGTTGGTCAGATGATGATCGCGCGCTTAAATCATTGGGTTATGATTTTTAGGTTTTTTAGGTTTTTTACGACTGGAGCTATTGTCAATGATTGAACAAACAACAGAAATTTCAAATAAAACCGAAACAGATAGTCAAAATAAAATACCAACATCAAAAAATGCAGGGGCAAAAGCATGGAAGAAGTATGTTATTTTAGGTGTTGTTATTTTGCTTTGTGTGATCGGATTTTATGCTTATGTAAAATATACCGAAATTTATCCATCAACCGATGATGCTTATGTCAATGCCGATGTTATTCATATGTCAGCGCAAGTCACAGGTAAGCTTGATAAGTTATATATCAGTAATAACCAAGCGGTGAAAAAGGGTGAGCTGTTATTTACAATTGAGCCGCAAAGCTTTGAGTATGAGCTTGCTAAAGCCAAAGCAGATTTGACATTGGCAGAAGTGGAAGTTGCTGCGATTAAAGACTCGATTAACCTACAAGAAGCCAAGCTAAAACAGGCACAAGCACAAAAATTTGTCGCAGAACAAAAAGAAGCACGCATTGCCAAGCTTGCTGTTCAAGCAATGGTTTCAAAAGAAGATGCCGATGAGGCTAAAGGTGATCTTGAAGTGGCCAATGCCAATGTTAATGCCGCATTAGCTAGCATTGCCCAAGAGCAAAAACAATTAACATTGCAAAAATCAAAAATTGCTGCAGCTAAAGCAGATGTATCAACGGCGTCATTAAACTTAAGTTATACTAAGGTTTATGCGCCAGCATCAGGATTTGTGACGAACTTTACGTTGCGTCCAGGCTCACTGATCACACAAAATCAAAATCTATTTGTGCTAGTGAGTAATGAATCCTATTGGTTGGATGCTAACTTCAAAGAAACGCAAATGTCACGGATGAAAGTCGGACAAAAAGCATCCGTCATCCTTGATATGTATCCGAATGTGACATTACATGGCACGATTCAAAGTATTAGTGAAGGAAGTGGCAGTGTATTTTCTTTATTGCCTCCTGAGAATGCATCAGGTAACTGGGTCAAAGTAATACAGCGCTTTCCTGTAAAAGTTGTCCTTAATCAGAGTGAAGTTAACAAAGTGCCGAGTCTGCGCGTTGGCGCATCAGCAACCGTTGAGGTTGATACTAATTCTTAGATTATTCTAACTCGCTTTGTAAAACGGGTTGTATTCTATTGGCGTTAAGCATACTGTTTAGTTTTTTCATCATCAGTGAGAAAATGATCGCAACAATAAAAGCAACTGCTGTCATGACTAAGAATATCTTGGCGTACATTGGGTTGGTTGCAGCAGCAGTAATGTTTTGCGCGTGCTCAGTACCACTTAACGCAAAGTTTGACACAGGACCTGCTAAGTTAATCCCAAAGGCGATATTGATAAATAAATAACCCGTGAATAAACCTTGATGCTTGGGCTCAATCATCTCTCCTGCCATAGCATAATTCACAGCATTAACATGAATTTCACCCGCTGAAACGATTAAAAGCAGCAGGATAGGGAATAAGACATTAACTAAATGCGCTTTATCTGCAAGAAATATGCCTAAAGGGATCATTAAAAAAGCGATAACATACATGCTTAAGCCGCGCGCTACTAATGAGCCGGGTTGATAAGGATTATTTGCTTGCTGACGTTTTTTCATCATGCCTGCTAAGATAAAGCCAAAGATAATAACCCCAAGGCTTTCAAAAAGATTGACAGTAGCAGGTTGCATCGGAATACCAAAAAGAGATTTTGAGGTATTGAATTCAACAAAGTTTTCTAAAGCTGTTGATTGTAAGCCTTGAACAAACGCAAACGCCATACTCGCCGAGCTTAAAATAAGATAGGCATAAATTCTTGTGCGATAATTGCTTTGCTGTTTTAGTGCAAAATAGATCATGTAAATCAATGCTGCAATAAAGGCAATATAAATAAGTATTGAACCAACATCAGGGTGATGCATCAAGTAATAAGCAAACAGTAAACAGGCAATGACAATTAAAGGCGCAATATAAAAACGCTTTGTATTGAAGGCAAATGAAGTAACGTAATACGTATCTTTGTCATTAACATTTTTCCAATTCACAAGATGAAGTACAAATGCGATAAATAAACACACTGCGGCAAAGATAAAAGCAGCACTGTAAAGGTTATTTCCTTGCAAAATTCCAGCCACAAAGAAGCTTAAAACAAAGCCTATGTTCATGCAGCTATAGTTAATTGAAAATGCGATGCGGCGGCGTTTGTCATCTTGATTAAATAATTGCGTGAGCATCATATTAATGCAACTAACATTAAGGCCAGAACCCGTGATAAAAACTGCCATGCCGATTAAAATAATCATATGTACATGTACGGCAATAAGAAATAATCCCATAAACTGTAACACTAAACTTGCACAGAATAGACCTCTAAAGCTTACATACCGTCCACCGACAGCCCCTCCTAGAAAGTGAAACAAAAAGTTTAGTGCAAAAAAGCTAGCAGTTAGCGTATTTGCTTCGATCTTGCTCATGCCTGCTTGACGACTAAGATAGAAATTTAAGAGTCCCATGAGTACCGCATAGCCAACGGTTGAAAAGATTTGAATTAAATTAATATTTAAGACACCTTTGGGCATGTCCTTATAACTTAACATTTAGTTTCCTTTTTTATTACTATTTATTAATAAGCTTAAGCATACTAATACGCCATAATTTAAATGTCATGCAGAGAGTTGAAGTTTTTAAATCGCGTTGATTATAGCTAGAGAAACACTGTAAAATGATTTGCGAGCGGTATATACTAAGCCAAGTTTCTAAATAGAGTTTATATCACATAATGATTAACAAAAGTTTAAAAGAGAAAATGGCAAATATTCAGTTATTGATACTGGATGTAGACGGGGTTTTAAGTGATGGTAAAATTATTTTAAGCAATGATGGTAATGAAACTAAACACTTTGATGTAAAAGATGGTTTAGGGATCCTTTTACTGCAAAAATTTGGCATTAAACTGGCTGTTATTACAGGAAAAAGTTCACAAATTGTTCATGATCGATTAACTGCTTTGGGTGTTAATGACATCTACCAAGGACAAAAAAATAAAATTCAAGCTTACGAAGATTTATTAACAAAACATCAAATAATCGAGAGAAATGTCGCCTATATGGGAGATGATTTACCTGATTTGACTTTGATGCTGAAATCAGCAGTATCCTTTGCACCAGCTGACGCGTTAAGTGCTGTTAAAATGCGTGTTGATTACGTAACATCACAACAAGGCGGCTGCGGTGCAGTGCGCGAAGTCTGTGATCTGATATTAGAAAGTAAAGGGTTATTAGATAAAATCATTGATGATTATATCACTGTTGGTGAGGTTAAAGTTTAATGTTTTTTAGTAAGCGCGTTTTCTTCACAACCGTTGGACTTGTCGTTGTGATTGGTACTAGCGGTTGGTTGGTGGTTAAATCAGCGCAAGAGCAAATTAGCCATGGGGACCTGCCAGCGCATTTTGTTGAGAACACCGCAAAGGCTATCACCTATGAAAAATATAACACAAAAGGTTGGCTAGAATATACAGCAACCGCAGTTGATGCAACACGTTTTTATAATCAAGATTCAAAGCTTACAACGGTTAACGCTACGCTATATTCAAAAGACAAAAAAGATAAACCTTGGAATATCAGTGCACATTATGCCGATATTACCAATAACAACAATAATATGCATTTATATGGCAATGTGGTGATGTTGCGTCATGCCAATGGCAAAAACTCACCTGCGATTAAAATTACGACTGATTCGGTCAATTACGATGATGACAAAGACTATATGGATACAGATAAAAAAGTTACGATAAGTCAACCAGGTACACTAAATAATACGATTGGTACAGGCATGAATGGATCACCTAAAAAAGGTGATTTTAAGTTATTGAAGGATGTAAGAAGTTATTATGCAGGACAGTAAAAGAGACAAAAGAAGCAAACAAAGTAAAAAAAGTAAAAAAAATGAACATGAAATAAAACATAGATTGCTAAAGTATGCATTATTTGGCGCGGCTTCTTTATTTATGTTACAGCATGCTTTTGCCGCTGAACAAGGTGGTTCAATGGATGCTGCTGGCATGTTTGGTAAAAACGCCAGCAGTGATGGACAAATTACCATTTGTAGTGACAGTTTATCTTATAGTCAGGATGCGCATAAGATGATTTATCAGGGCAATGTGCTTGTGATGCAAACCAAAGATGCCAATATTCAATGTGGCGGTTATAGTGTGCCTAATGAAAATAGTAAGTGGCCGGTATATCAATTCCCTGACCCAAAAGAAGCCGATGGCAAAGTGGACTATACCAAAGTGCAACAAGCGGCATTAGACTATGCCAAGAACATTTGTAAAAAGCAAAATGGCTGCCGTTTTTTAACGGGGCAAATGCTAACGGTTTTATTTGATGATCAAAATAAGCAAGTCAAAGATGTGGTTTTGACTTCTACAGCACCATATATTGCTAAATTTTATTCTTTGCCGTTTCCAAAACAATCTAAACAGAAAGAGCCTGACTCAGATCAACAAACTATGTATGCTGAAGGCAGACAGATGAACTTTAATTTGCTCAATAGCACGTTGACCATACAAGATAAAGCTTATGTTGACCGCGCAGGTAATCGCTTCTCCGGAGATAAAGTGCTTTATGATACCAAAAATGGTTTGGTGACTGTGCCAAATACCGGACAAAGAGCAACGGTCATTTTAAATAACTTAAACAATAAGTAGGTTTAGCATGAGTATTGGCGTAGTAAGTGCCATCATTATTATCGTTATCGCGATCTTGATCTGGCGCAGCTCAATGAAAGCAAGAGAGCATGCGGTTTATATGGCAGTTAAAATAGCAAAGCAATGGGATGTTCAGCTATTAGATGATACGGTGTGTTTGACCAAAATGCGCTTATCGCGCCAAAGCAATATCGGTAGCATGTGCTTATTTCGCGAATATGCATTTGAGTATAGCTATGATGGTATTGATCGTTATAAGGCTTTGTTGCAGTTTAATGGTAATCAATTTTTGCAGGTTATATCGAATGATCAAAAGATAGACTTCAAAGAGATACAAGGCGAAAACACAACTTATAATAAACAGACATACACAAATAATATTATCGACTTAAGTGCTTATCGCACAGAAGATAAAAAACCGCCCAATAAAGATAATGACAAGGAGTAGTGAGCTGATGATTGAATTACATCAATTTCCTAAATTAGGTAATGTGCCAAATTCCAGTCCTTTTTGCATGAAATTAGAAAGCTATTTGATTGCACAAAAAGTGCCGTATCAAAACTTTTATAGTGCGGATTTGCGTCGCTCCCCAACGGGGAAAATGCCATATATTAGGAAACAAGATAAGTTTTATAGCGACAGTAGTTTAATTATTGATTTGCTTGAGAAAGAATGTGTTGAACCAATGCAGCAAAACTTAACTGATTTAGAAAAATCACAAACCTTGGCTTATCAGAGATTATGTGAGGAGCATTTGTATTGGGCGTTGGTCTATAGTCGTTGGGTTGATGTTTCCGCTGATAATAACTGGCGCAAGGTAGTTCAAGAGGGCACTAAGTTGCCTAAGTTATTGTTTGGTATGATCTTTAAAGTCATGACAAAAAATGCGACAAAGCAAACATATGAACAAGGATTAGGGCGCTTGACCAAAGCGCAAATTTATCAAAAAGCAGATGAAGACTTGTGGGCATTATCTAATTTTTTAGGTCACAACAACTATTTCTTTGATGATTCTCCCAGTTTGTTGGATCATATTGTATATTCTGTCGTTGCCAATATTGCGCACACCCCTTGGCAAAACCAGTTAAAAGAACAACTGGTAAAGTATCCTAACCTACAAGCGCATAGTGCGCGTATGCTTAAGCAGATTTTTGGTAAATAAAAATAAGTCAAAGAAAAAACACAAAAAATAGGTGAAAACAAAACCATGTCATACAATATCAAAACCTTATTGCAACAACCTAAAGCTGAATTACATATGCATCTTGAAGGCAGTCTTGAGCCTGAGATGATGCTGAACTTGGCGCAAAAAAATGGCGTCAAACTAAAGTACAAAAATTTAGCAGAGGTTAAAAAAGCCTATAACTTTAACAATCTGCAAGAGTTTTTAGATTTATATTATCAAGGCATGTCAGTGCTTCAAACTGCGGATGATTTTTATGATTTAACTTATGCTTATCTACTCAAATCACAACAAGATCATGTAACACATACTGAGATTTTTATCGATCCACAAGCGCATTTATCACGTGGCATTTCACTTTATATACTTTTTGATGGTGTCAATCGTGCGGTTAAACAAGCGCAAGCTGAACTAAACATAGATACACAATTAATTATGTGTTTCTTACGTCATTTATCGGAAAAAGATGCTTTAAACACCTTTGATCAATTAATGGATTATCGCGATAACTTTATTGGCATTGGTTTGGATAGCTCTGAGCTTGGCAATCCACCCGAGAAATTTAAAAACCTCTTTGAATTAGCGCGTAAAGAAAAGTTACATCTCGTTGCGCATGCTGGTGAAGAGGGACCTGACGATTATGTTTGGCAGGCGTTGGATATTCTAGGGGTTGAACGTATTGATCATGGTAATGCAATCTTAACTGATGATGTATTGATGAAACGTATTGCCAAAGATAATATCGCGCTCACGATGTGCCCATTATCAAATAAAGCTTTAAAAGTAGTCCCAAACTTGATCGATCATCCGGCGCAAATTTTGTTAGATAAAGGCATCAAAGTGACGATTAACTCCGATGATCCGGCGTATTTTGGTGGTTATGTTAATCAAAACTATATTGAACTGATTGAAGGTTTACAGTTAGGTACTGCAGAAATCCAACAGTTAATTGATAATAGTTTATCCGCTAGATTTATTAAATAACACATGAGTGTCAGATTATGTTGCCAAGAATTTTCGATTTGAAACCTCAAGTCGTTATTGTTGTTAATCATTGAAGCTGTTTCTATATAGTAAAAGATAGTAAAAAAGGGGGTTAATTTGCTTTTAGTCATATCGTTTCAAGGGGAAAAAGGTGCTTATTCAGAACAGGCGATTCATAAGTTTTATCAAGCGCAAAATAAGCAAAATAGGCAAGATCAAATTGAAACCTTAGCATGTGCATCATTTGCCGAAGCGCTTGAGATGGTTGCTGAAAAAAAGGCCGATTTTGCGATGATTCCAGTGGAAAACTCGATTGCTGGTAGTGTCATTCCTGCCTATGATGAGTTGATTAAATACAATCTGCGTATTCAGCATGAGGTTATTTTAAAGGTTGAGCATTGTTTGATGATTCACCCTGATGCAGATATCGATAACATTGAGCTAGTGCGTTCACATCCACAAGCTTTGGCACAGTGCCAGAACAATATTGAGCGCATGGGTTTATCACCTAAGAGTTTTGTTGATACCGCGGGTGCTGCCAAATACATTGCCGAAAAAGAGATTTTAACGCAGGCGGCGATTGCTAGTAAGTTAGCCGCGCAAACCTATTCGTTAAAGGTCATCAAAGAGCACTTTGAAGATGAGCCGTTTAACTTCACACGATTTTTCTTATTGGGACGTGATGAGCTAAATATACCCTATGAAAAAGATCAATTGTATAAATCATCAATTATCTTTACAACATTGCATAAACCTAATGCATTAGTACAAGTACTTGCTTGTTTATCAGAGCACAATATCAATATGTGTAAGATTGAATCTAGACCATCACGCTCGCGTGCTTGGGATTATAGCTTTTTTGTGGATTTTGAAGGGCATGAAGAAGAGCATAATGTGCAAGCTGCTTTATTAGCGATTTTAAAGAAAACGTCGTTTTTGAAGAACTTAGGTTGTTACCAGTCAATTACACTCTAACACTCAAAAATTCCGCGCAATTTGCGATCATGAAACACTATAAAAAACATAATAATTTGTATACAATCATTTGTCATTGAATCTTACAAATAGGTAATTCCTTTGATTAAGTATTTAAGGCAGTGGTATCAGAAAAAATTTGATAGCAATGAGCCTGCCGTTTTTATAGTCGTAACGGTTGTTGCGGTACTGATTATTAACTTTTTTGGT
Organism: Cysteiniphilum sp. GTC20157; assembly: GCF_055396795.1. Classification (NCBI taxonomy): domain Bacteria; kingdom Pseudomonadati; phylum Pseudomonadota; class Gammaproteobacteria; order Thiotrichales; family Fastidiosibacteraceae; genus Cysteiniphilum; species Cysteiniphilum sp. GTC20157. The sequence continues at coordinate 1,342,637 of NZ_AP044698.1, forward strand.
GACCTTTTAGCACCGATTTTAGCGGGTGTGATCATTGCTTATTTATTGGAAGCAGTTGTTTCTTTTCTATCTAAAGTATTAAAGCTTAATCGTAACATAGCGGTTTACATTGTGTTTTTAATTTTTATTGCGTTAGTGATTATGTTATTGCTATTTGTGCTACCTGCACTGATGCACCAAGCAGGGCAGTTTGTGCAAAGTATTCCTCAGCAAATGAATAATCTCCATGCAAGTTTATTGGAGTTGTCGAAGAAATACCCAACAGTTATCACACCTGAGCAGATTAAGGACGCGATTAGCACCATCTCAAATATTAAAATGGATAAAATTGCAGGTATTGGTCAGTATTTATTGAAGTTTTCGCTTGCCTCGTTATCAAGTCTATTTACTTGGTTGGTCTATTTATTTATTGTGCCATTATTAGCATTTTTCTTTTTAAAAGACAAAGAACGTATTGGTAAGTGGTTTGTTAATATGTTGCCTAAAGAGCGTGGTGCATTAGAGGAAGTATGGGCAGATGTGCGCCCACAGTTGGGTAACTATGTCAAAGGTAAAACCATTGAATGTTTAATTGTTACCGTCGTTACTTATATTGGCTTTATTGTTTTTGGCTTAAATTACTCGTTACTATTAGCCATTTGTGTCGGGCTTTCAGTATTTATCCCTTATATTGGGATGGTGATTGTTACGATCCCCGTTGTGCTTATTGGCATTAGTCAGTTTGGCTTTAGCTCCGAGCTTTTCTATATGCTTTTGGTTTATTTGATCATTCAAGGTTTGGATGGCAATCTATTGGTGCCACTATTATACTCTGAGGCACTGAGCCTTCATCCGGTAGCAGTCATTGCCGCAGTGCTTATCTTTGGTGGTATATGGGGCTTTTGGGGTTTGTTCTTTGCGATTCCATTGGCAGCACTCATAAACTCAGGTGTGAAAATGTGGACACGACGCAATATTAATAACAAAAAACCAAAGGAAGCCTAATGGCTGAAACAATTGCTGCACCAAAATTAAAACGTCCAGAGATCATCATTAAACTGCGTCCATTTCATCGTAAAGTACACCAAGTGTTGCTTGAAAATAAGGTCGATAGTTTTATCGCAAGCATTATCGCGCGACGCATTGATGATCCAGAGCACGCCTTAAAGTTTGTCAACTTAAAGCTTAAATTTTTAACTTCTCCACATTTATTAAAAGATGCGACCAAAGCTGCAAAACGTATTATTCAAACACTAGAAGCCGGCGAAATTATTGGGCTTGAAACCGATCATGATTGTGATGGGCAAACATCACATGCGATTTTACATGTTGCATTAACCAAGATTTTTAACCATCCACTAGATAAAGTCCGATCTTATATCGGGCATAGAATGGAGGAAGGTTATGGTTTATCTGATAAACTTGCGCAACGTATTTTAGATGATGACATACGCCCTAATCTTGTAATCACTGCCGATAATGGCTCTACTGATGAAGCGCGTATTGCGTTATTAAAATCACAAGACATTGATGTGATTGTTACTGATCATCACGCGATTCCTGAAGAAGGTGTGCCGCAAAGCGCTTATGCGGTGTTGAACCCCACACAAAAGGGCTGTGAGTATAATGATCCCTTTATTGCCGGATGTATGGTTGCTTGGTTATTGGTGGCTGAAGTCAGAAGGCTACTATTGCTTGAAGGAAAACCGATCAATAATGACTATCAGTTAACGGATTTATTAGACTTCGTTGCTGTTGGCACCGTCGCTGACTGTGTGTCTATGGCAAAGAGTATTAATAATCGCGTTGTGGCTTTTTATGGGATGCGCAAGATTTCACAGTTAACACGTAGCTGTTGGAGTAGCTTTAGTGATTATTTTCACCATAAGGTCGATAGTGAATTTTTGGGATTTGTAATTGCACCATTATTAAATAGCGATGGACGAATGTCCGATGCATTAAGCTCGGTAAGTTTCTTATTAAATGATGATCATCAAAAAACCAAACGATGGGTTGAGTTCTTACAACAACAAAATAATCATCGCAAAGCAATTCAAAAAGAAATGACTGCCAAAGCGATGATGGAAGCCTCAAAACAATATGCAAAAGGCACATCAAGTATTTGTGTCTATCTTGACGATGGGCATGCTGGGGTGCATGGGATTTCTGCTAGTCGCATTAAAGATAGTTTTGGCTTGCCGACGATTTTATTTTCGCCCAAGCAAGGTGAGAATGATATTATCACAGGATCGGCGCGCAGCATCGATGGCTTAAATATTAAAGCGGTTTTAGACCTTATTCATCACAATACAACAGATATTCTGATCAAATACGGTGGACATACAGGAGCTGCTGGATTAACTATTTATAAAGAAAAGTTTGTAGAATTTTCTCGAGTATTTAATGATTATTGTCAAAAAGCGATTCTTAAAAAAAATATTGCTGCCACGCCAATTATTTATTGTGATGGTGAGTTAACTGCTGAGGAGTTCACGCTTAAACATGTTGAAAAATTCGCTTTGCTTGAGCCTTATGGTCGCGAGTTTGAAGCACCTATATTTTGTAATAAGGCAAGTGTTCATAGCTTCAAATGGGTGGGTAAAGAAAGCCAACATTTACAATTAATGCTCACCATTTATGGTAAAACACTTAAAAGTATCTGGTTTTTTGCCGATGAATATTTAAATCACACAGACCTTAAAGTCGGTGATGAAGTTCAAGTAGCGTACCGTTTATCTAAAGAGCATTTTAATGGCAGTACTTATGTTAGCCTTAAGATTGCGCACTTGACGCCATTAATATGTTAAAGGTAAGTATTATGGCTAAACAAAGCATCAATCATACAGAATTCAATATCAAAAAATTGTTTGAAGAAGCCGGTTTATATGTGCGTGATGCGCAATTACAAATGATTGAAGCGGTTAAAGAGACACTAATCAATAATCAAAAAATTGTTATTGAAGCACCAACGGCAACCGGTAAAAGCTTTGCCTATCTTTTGGGTGCTCTTTTAGCCAATGAGGCGCGAGCAGCGAAGGGCGAAGAAAAGCTATCGATTATCGTATCAACAGCAACGGTGGCGTTGCAAGAACAGCTGATTGATAAAGATTTGCCGTTTATTCATAAGCTTATGCAACACCATAAAATTGAGTTTAGTTATCAATTGGCAAAAGGGCGTTCACGCTATTTATGCCCACGTAAATTGCATCACTTTGACAGTGCTGACAGTGACTTGCAAAAAGAAGCTGAAATGCTAGATCAGCGTTTGAGCAAAGATTGGGATGGTGATTTTGATCTATTGGAGAAGCCTGTTTCTAAAGCATTGATGAGTGAGATTTATAACACCAGCAGTTCATGTTCATTTAGCCGCTGTGAGTGTTATCGTGAATGTCCTTTTTTTAACGCGCGCCAAGGCTTGCGTAAGGTTGATATTATTGTCGTCAACCATAGTTTATTACTGTCGCACTTGGATCTAGGAGATGGCGCGATTTTACCTAAATTTGAAGACAGTCTTTATATTATCGATGAGTGTCATCACTTACCTGATCGGGCATTAAGGTCACTTTCTGGTTTTGCCTCACTATTAGGCTCACAAACATGGATTAATGATGTTGATAAACTGTTAAATGCCTTACCTTCTGAATTGGCTGATCGAACCATGCGTGAGAACTGGAAAGAGGTGCGTAAAAATCTCATTCAGCAGCTAACCCAAATGCAACAATTGATTGATCCAATCTATAATAAGGCATTAAAAGAAGAAAATGTTTGGCGTATGACACACATTGATGAAGAGATGTTGACGCTTGCCACGTCCATCAAAGAGGGTGCTGCCTTTTATATGAATCAGTGTGATAAGCTCAAAACAAAACTTGATGATTTTGCCGAAAAAAGTCAAATTCATTCAGCCAGTAGCTTAGAGAAACAATTCACGCAAATCGGTTTTTTGTTAGAGCGGTCAAAAAATCTTTATAGCGTGTGGTCATTGATGATCAACCAAGCAACGATGCCGCCAATTGCCAAATGGGTTATTCCGCATGAAAAGAAAGTCAAGCAGGAAGAAGTGCAAACGGATATGTTGGCAACTAATTTTCAAGATTATGATATTCACGCCTCACCGATTGAAGCGGCGTCATTATTAAAACAAGTCTTTTGGCAAAATGTACAACACGGAGTGGTGATGTGTTCAGCCACAGTGCGCTCACTGGGTAAGTTTGATCGTTTTTTAAATGCCACGGCACTTAAAAAAGAAGCCAAAACCTTACTGTTGTCATCGCCATTAAATTACTCCAAATCAAAGCTTGTTATTGCTGATATGCAGTATGAGCCAGCGCAACAAGATAAACATATTGAAGAAACAGCCAAGTTACTTAATGAAGTCTATTTTAAGGATTTGCATGAAGGCGCTTTAATGCTCTTTACCAGTATCCATGCGATGGAAAAGGTCTATATGCGCTTAAACAGTGTCCTTAAGAAAATCACGTTGATTCAGGGTGATCGCTCAAAGCAGGCAATGATTGCCATTCATAAAAAGCGCGTTGATCAATTTAAACCGTCGATTATTTTTGGTGTTGACAGCTTTTCTGAAGGCGTTGATTTACCAGGCGCTTATTTAACACGACTGATTATTCATAAATTACCATTTTCTGTACCAACGAATCCGATTGACAAAACACGCTCGGAGTGGTTAGAGTCGATTAAGCGCAAGCCCTTTATGGATATATCACTGCCACAAGCATCACTAAAGTTAACACAAATGGTAGGGCGTCTAGTGCGTACAGAATCCGATATTGGCGAGGTGATTATTCTAGATAAGCGCTTAAGAACCAAATTTTATGGCAAAGCACTTTTGGAGAATTTACCTGATTTTGAAATTGTAAAATGATAAAATTGTGAGATAGTAATGAGGTATAAATAACTTCTTTGTGATGGGTATTCACCTCGCCCCTTGTGGGAGAGGTCGTGTAGCTTAAGCTGCACGGGTGAGGGGGTAAATTAAAACTCAACTTATCCTTGGCTCATTACATCGTAAAACGAAAGGGAAAACCATGAAAAGAATTCAAAAATTTTTTAAAATTTTACCTGATCAAACGGTCTATGATAAGATCAGTTCACCTGTTGGCGAGCTTATTTTTTTTGCATCGAATAAAGGACTTCATCATGTCTTTTGGGAACACGAAGCACAGTTAGAAGCTTTTCAGGTGGGTATTCAATCATTTAAGCAAGATGCTGATCATCCGATAATTGTTAAAGCAAAAACTCAATTGACTGAATATTTCAAAGGCAAACGTCAAGTATTTGATATTCCATTATGCCCGCATGGCACAGACTTTCAGCTAAGTGTTTGGCAGGAGCTTCGTCAGATACCCTATGGCGAAACCATAAGCTATGGTGAGCAAGCAAGACGCTTGGGTGATAAAAACAAAGCACGCGCCGTTGGACTTGCCAATGGCTTAAACCCGATTTCAATTATTGTGCCATGTCACCGAGTCATAGGCAGCAATGGCAATTTAACCGGTTTTGGTGGGGGATTGGATAATAAGGCGAAGTTGTTGGAGATTGAGAAGGGTGGTGCTAGTTTATGATGTGGTTTGTGGATTAAAAAATGGGCTACTTTCTATCTTTTGAATAAGCTCATCTGCTTGAGTTTGGGTCATATCCAAAAAACTTGCCCACATTTCAATAGATTTCAAGTCTTCAATTAATTGGGTTTTCTCTTGCTTTAAGGCATTGTTTTTATCCTCGAAACTACCAACTCCTGATAGTCTTAATGGTTTTATATCCAACTTAAGGAGTAATACTACATAAAGTCTACGAAATGTCTCAACCTGCTCAAGTTCAAAAGCACCCCCACTTGAAGATTCCATACACCATTTTGCCCAGTAGCTTTGATATTCATAAGGCTTAGCATTAAGATAAATATTGCTAAGCGAAGAAAAGGAATTCCAGTTTAAGGGAGTTTTATTTTCCATAAAAATGCTAAAGAAATTTTTGCAGCGCTCTCCCCATTTTGAATTATTGTTTGCCACATGAAGTAAATACGCCATAAATTCAAACAATATACAGGATCTAACTTGCTGGCGAAATTCAAATAGCGCTTTAGTACTTTGATCGGATTCAGAACTATACGTTTGATCAACAAATAAATTTAAATAGCTTTGCAACATTTCACGAAAATCATTATCTTTATTAGCATCAAATGCTAGTTTAAATAATTGTTGAAAAGCTTGTAGTATACATATGACATACTCTTTATACCTCTCAGGATTGCTATTAATAACATCACTGATCTGATACATAAAAATACGCCGCAAAAAATCCCATGCTTCAGATTTACCTATAGTTGGGTCTGTGACATCTTTAACTGCACTATAAAATGGTATTTGAAAATATTGAATTTGCATATTAAAGAAATAATAATCTTGATTGCGGATAGCTAAAAAGAGGACGTCTTTGTGGAATTGCCATAGCAAAGGAAAATTTAAGGTATCTATTTGTTTAAAACACCATGGATAGATGCTCCTTTCCAACGATCTAAAAGGAACAAGGCACATAAATGGATCAAGCATATTATTCTGCATCACACAGTATGCTTGTTTTCGAGTGAGAGGTTTTTCAAGCTTATAAAAATGTAGAATCAATTTTTTGTATAGATCGAAGTTTTTTTGGATATTAGTTTTGTTTTCATTTTTCATGGATTCAATTGTGCTCACCTCAAGTTCATCAAATTCATTTAGAAATAATAAATGATCTGAGATGGTAAATATGTTGATAAGACTATTAAATTCACCTAAATCTAAGTTATCAGTGTTTGGAATGGCAATTAATGCATCACCCATTTTTACTTTTCTGGATATGGTAGGGTATAGATATATGGGAGAGTTTAATTGTTTGGCAAATTGGATCAGTGCTTTTAGAGATATGTCTAACACAAAGCCATTTTGATTGGCTCGAATGTACTTATAGTTTGGGTTATTTTGACCAAAAAATTTATAATCAAGCAACTCTAGTGATATAAGTTGTTGATCAGCAAAATTTTTTATTTCATCATAGATATAAGCTTCCGCATAAGCTTGATCAAATAGTGAAATATAAAATTTGTCAATCAATTGATTTCTTTTAGCTGAGAATATAATAAATATTACAGTTTTATGAAAAGCAAATATAAGCCAAAGATAGATTACTATAAAACCAAAAATAGGAAACAAATAATTGTTAAAAAGATGAGACTGCAATATGAAAAATAAGGTTGTCATATAGGTAATAAAAAGAGCATAAAAATAGCTGTTAGCAACTAATGCTCTGCCGTTTTTTTTATCTGAGTTCGTATATTCTAGCACGAAAGTACAGATTGCAATGATCGCTGCAATAATACCAATAAATATGGTAGGGGTAATCGAGAAAGTGGGACGAATATGTTCATTAATTTCTTGAAAAAATGGTATTGCCAAAAGCGCCATCGAAAATAAAAAAATGGAAAAAATAATACCAACTAAATACAAAAGAGCCTCAATAGATGGCAGCATTAGGCTAAATTTTTGTGGTGGCGCTTTGTGTGTTCTTCGAAGCTCTTTTTCACATAAAGCTTTTAACGAATCACATTGTTCTAAATTGAATTTTGGTTTCATATCACAGTCCTTGTTGATGTTTCTAATAAATTATAGTAAAGATTTTGGCGCATGTAGCTTTTCTATAAGCGATCAGGTTGTCGGAATTACTTTAGCATGTGATAATGCGCATAAACTTAAGCTGCATTCGATATTTAAATAGCATAAATGATGATCTTGATAAAAACATTGTCTAAATCTCCAATTATTAACAATAAAATTGTCAGTTTGAGGAAGCAGCAAAAATGACCACCTTTCATCCTTACGAAGACGAAACCACTGAATTTAAGCGTGAACTCACCGATAGACTGGAAAAGGAAGTAGTTGCTTTTTTAAACTCTGCAAAAGGTGGTGATATTTACATTGGGGTTGAAGATGACGGGACTATTATCGGTGTAAAGCATCCTGATAAACTACAATTAGCCATTATTGATCGGATTAAAAATAATATTTTACCGACTACTTTGGGGTTTTTCGATGTGGTGACGCAAACATTTGATGGTAAATCGGTGATTAAAGTCATCGTGACGCGCGGTACTGAGAAGCCTTATTACCTGAAAAAATACGGCATGTCTCCAGCAGGTGCATATATTCGGGTTGGTACGGCAGCTCAGCCGCTGACGACTGAAATGATTGAAAGGCTTTACGCCACACGTGCGCGTGATTCATTGCGTAACATTCCCTCACCGCGCAAAAACTTAAGCTTTCATCAGCTTAAAATTTATTATGACGAGAAAGGTTTTACGGTAAATGATGCCTTCTTGGAGAATCTGGATCTATACACATCACATGGTGAGTTTAATTATGTCGCATATCTACTGGCAGATCAAAACAGTGTATCAATCAAAGTTGCAAAGTATGCTGGGAGCAATAAAGTTGATTTGATTGAAAATGAAGAGTATGGCTATTGCTCACTGATTAAAGCGACAGAGCGAGTATTAGATAAGCTTGTAGTTGAGAATAAAACCTTTACTAAGGTTACCGGTGCAGCACGTCGATTGCAAAAGAATATGATCGATAAAACGGCTCTTCGAGAGGCATTGATTAATGCTATGGTGCACAATGATTATACCCGCGAGGTGACACCTGTTGTTGAAATTTATGCTGATCGTTTAACAATTACTTCTTACGGTGGGCTGGTGTCAGGCTTAAGTAAAGCAGAGTTTTTCAAAGGTCGCTCAATGATTCGTAATCGTGAGTTGATGCGAGTATACCGAGACCTTGATTTGGTTGAGCAGTTAGGCTCTGGCATGAATCGTATTTTACAAGCTTATTCAAAACGTGTTTTCCATTTCAGTGAAAATTTTATGGAGGTTGCTTTTCCTTATGATCGTGATTATTTCGACTCGTTGGAAGAAAAAGATTTCGACAAAAGCGTGAAAACGCCGGTGAAAAAGTGGGGTGAAAAGTGGGGTGAAAAGTGGGGTGAAAAGTGGGGTGAAAAGTGGGGTGAAAAGTGGGGTGAAAATGAAAGCAAAGTTTTGGCATTGATTTCATATAGCAATAATATAAGCATAGTAGCTATTGCAGAAGAAACAGGGTTAAGTACCTCAGGTGTAGAGAAAATAATTAGCCGTCTTAAAAAGCAAGGTGTTATCAAGCGGATTGGTTCAGCTAAAGGTGGTTACTGGGAGATTATCACATGAAACAAAACCAATTTACAGAACAAAACATATGGCAGTATTGTCTTGACCATACCAAGCCAAACTCACCGCTTTTACAAGCATTAAAGGCTGACACTGAAAGTTCAGTACATGGCGCACAAATGTTATCAGAAACCATTGTCACTAAGCTTTTGCAATTCTTTATCAAAATGCAAAACCCTAAAATATGCGTTGATTTAGGCACCTTTAGTGGATTGTCAGCACTAGCAATGGCGGAAGCAGCTGATGATGATACGCTAATATATACGATTGATCGAGAACATCAATCCGGTCATGAATTGGCTTGTAAATATATTGAAGAAAGCGATGTGGGTTATAAAATTAAAATGCTTATTCAAGAAGGGATTGATGCAATTAATTCACTTCCTGATGGTATTGACTTTGCTTTTATTGACGCTGATAAGATGCAAACGCATCGCTATTTTGACTTGCTACTGCCGAAGTTAAGTGCAAAGGGGATGATTGTTGTTGATGATGTTTTATGGCGTGGTGAGGTGCTTGATCCTGTGGATAAGCGCGCCAAGGCCTTAGATGATTTTAATCAATATATTTGTGGTCATCCAGAAGTGGATAATTTAATATTGCCGATTAGACACGGATTACACCTAATCACTAAAAAAGAAAAATGCGATGAATACAACGATTAATCATTTTGTAACGCAATCCATTCAGGTTAGCTCTGAGAGTGAGCCTGTTGCTATTTTTTTATTAGGGGCAAATGGTTCGGGCAAAAGCTCATTACGTGCCTATTTGGACTTATCAAATATTCAAACGAATATTGATCCTGACGCGCTTAATCGTATTGCGACGTTAAAAAATAAAGACAACCCGTTGATCTTTGCATCAAAGCAAGCCATTGCTCTGTATAAAACCGCACTTGATAATAGCTTAAACACTTGTATGGAAAGCACGTTCTCAGGCAAAAGTATTTTAAGTCGTATCTTGCGCGCTAAACAGCAAGGTTATCGCACTGTATGTTATTTTATGGGCTTAGAGCGCGTTGAGCTGAATATTGAGCGTGTTGCTGATCGAGTTAAAAAGGGTGGACACAATATTGAAACAGATCTTATTATCAAACGTTATGATGAATCAGTTACTAATTTAATCAATCATCATGCTTTGTTTGACGAGTTACATGTGATTGATAACAGTTTGGATTACTATCGTTTGCAGTTTTCACGCTATCATGCGGAGGTTGTTCAATACGAGCAGATGTTGCCTTGGGCTAATCGTATTTACACACAAATTAATCAATAAAAGGAATGATCATAAATGAGTGAATTAGTTGATGCAGCTATTGCGCGCAAAGCGTTAAAAGGATCACAGTTTGAGATGACGTATGGTGGGGTAACAAGCTTTATGCGTCGCAATTACACCAAAGATCTGACCAATGTTGATGTTGCCGTGAGCGGTGTGCCTTTTGATTTGGCAGTTACTTATCGCTCAGGCGCGCGTTTGGGTCCAAGGGCAATACGCGCAGCATCAGTGCAATTGGCAGAGCTTACTACGTTTCCATGGGGCTTTAACCCTTTTGATGAATTGGCAGTAATTGATTATGGTGATTGTTTTTTAGATCCACATAATCCGCTGACGACACCGAATGCCATACAAGCACATATCGCGCATTTACTTAATCACAGCGTTTTTCCACTGACCTTTGGTGGTGATCATTATATTACTTATCCTATTTTAAAAGCGATGGCTCAAAAATATGGCAAAGGCTTATCAGTCATTCATTTTGATGCGCATTGTGATACGTGGCGTGATGATGATGAAGATTCGTTAAATCACGGGACAATGTTTTATAAAGCGATTAAAAATGGCATTGTCGATCCAAAGCATTCGGCACAAATTGGTATTCGTACATGGAATCAAGACTTTATGGGCATGAATGTATTAGATGCTCCTTTTGTCCATGAGCATGGTGTTAAAACAGTAATTGAACGCGTAAAGCAGATTGTTGGGGATAGACCAACGTATATTACCTTTGATATTGATTGTTTGGATCCAGCATTTGCACCAGGTACGGGCACCCCTGTAGCAGGTGGATTAAGCTCAGCGCAAGGTTTAGCTATTTTGCGTGGGTTAACCGGTTTAAATTTAATTGGTGCTGATGTGGTTGAAGTGGCTCCGGCTTATGATCATGCTGAAATTACGGCAATTGCTGCGGCACATGTTGCTTGTGACATGATTTGTCTTTTAGCACATGATAAAAAAATGAAAAAATGAAAAGATAAAAAAATAGTGAAAATAGCAAATCAAGAAAGTCTATAACAGATATTAAAAGCAAAAAGTGGGGGGAAACAGTTAAACATGAATATTGAAATTTGCGTGGATAATATTGAATCCATTGATGTGGTAGCAAAATTCCCCGAGATAACTCGTTTGGAGATCTGTAACGCACTGAGTTTAGATGGTTTAACCCCCTCACCGTATTTAGTACAATATGCTAAAGAGAAATCAGTGGCTTGTCGCCATACGATGATCCGTCCACGCGCGGGGGATTTGTGTTATAACGAGGCTGAAATTAAGATGATGGCGCAAGAGATAAAACTTATGTATGAGTCTGGGGCTGATGGTATCGTTCTAGGCGTGCTTGACAAACATAGTCATATTAATATCGCAGCAACGAAATATTTAACAGAGCTTGCTAAGTCTTATCAATTAGAAGTGACTTTTCATCGTGCGATTGATATGGTGCCTGATTACCTTGACAGTGTGCAGCTATGTATTGATCTAGGTATTGATCGCATTTTAACATCCGGTGGTAAAAGTAAAGCATATATGGGGCTAGATGATATTGCCAAAATAGTGCAAAGATATCATGGTCAAATTGAAATTATGGCAGGTGGTGGTGTTAATAAAGATAATATTCCACAATTTAAGGAAACTGGCGTCGATGCCGTGCATTTCTCAGCGGCGAGTAACAAAAGTAATGTGAAAAGTGAAAGTGTTTTTAGCAAAAGTTCACTAAGTTATAACGTAACCGATGAAGATATTGTTAAAGAAAATATTGCGGTTATAACTTCTCAATCACCACTATCTTGTTGATGTTTAAAAGAGATAATCTGGCGACGCTCTTTTTTATTTGGTTTTGTTGGATTGGGCAGGGTGGCTTTATTTAGTTTCCTAAGCATTGTTTCGTGTTCACGTTTTTCTATGCTAGCAGTGGTTTCATTGTAAAGCGTTTGCGCAATGCTTGCCGCGCCGCGTTTATCTGATAAAGCCACAATGATAACAACTTTTTCAGCATACCCTTGACGAATGGTAAGTTTTGCACCAATCTCAACCTTTTTACTGACTTTGGAGCGCGCACCATTATAGTGCACCTTACCGCCTTCAATGGCTTCTTTGGCAAGTTGCCGCGTTTTAAAAAAACGCGCTGCCCACAGCCACTTATCTAAACGAACATCATCTGCCATATATTAATCCTTTTAGAAATTAACGCATCGTAACCAGTTCTTCGGCACTGGTTGGATGAATAGCAATGGTATTATCAAGATCTTGCTTTGTCGCCCCCATTTGGATAGCAACTGCAAAGCCTTGCAATATCTCATCGGCATCTAAACCAATCAAGTGGCAACCTACCACTTTTTCATCAACACCTGCAACAATAAGCTTCATCACAGTAGGCAATCTAAAGCCTGAGATCGCAGCAAAAAGTGGAGTGAATTTACTTTGATAAACTTTGATATTATCTTTGCCATACTGATCATTGGCTTCTTTTTCTGATAAACCAACAGTACCGATTGCAGGATGCGAGAAGACAACCGTAGGAATCAAATGTGCGTCTAATTTAAGTTTAGTTTCATCATTGAATAACCGTCTGGATAAACGTCTGCCGGCGGCAATTGCAACTGGAGTTAGTTGTGCAGCCCCCGTAGCATCACCAATGGCGAAAATATGAGAAACCGTTGTCGTTTGATATTCATCAACAATAATCGTGCCATTGGCATTGAGTTTAATGTCTGTATTTTCCAATCCCAAATTAGCGGTGAGTGGCGCGCGTCCAGTTGCCCAAACGAGACAATCAACATCATAAAGCGCATCACCATTATTTAAATGAATATCAAGTAGGTCATTGGATTTTTTAACCACTTTAGTAATAGTGGTATTGGTTCTTACATCCATCTTTAGCATTTGCATGCTATTAAGTAATTCATCACTTAACATCTCATCAAATTCTTTAAGTGGTTTATCACGACGAATAAGAAGGTGTGTCTCAGTACCCAACTCATGAAAAACACCGGCAATTTCAACACCAATATAACCACCACCGACAATGACTGATTTTTGCGGTTGTGTGTCAAGCTCAAAAAAATCATCCGATGTAATACCATGCTCAGCACCAAGAATATTCTCTGGAATCAAAGGGTAGGCTCCTGGACAAACATAGATATAATCAGCACTAATTTCAGTGATATTATTTTCGTTATTAATGATGATAGTATTACTGTCTTTAAATTTTCCCCATCCCTTAAAGTGGGTGATTTTTTGGCTATCAAATAGTTTATTATAAAACTGGTGAATGTTAGAAATATAGGTGTCACGTTTGTTTTTAAGTGTTTGCCAATCAAAGCCTTTGACATCCAAATCAAAGCCATAGCCTTGATAATCATGTTTTAAACGAGAGCCAAGATTAGCTGCGTACCACATGGCTTTTTTAGGCACGCATCCGCGATTAACACAAGTGCCACCTAGGTCTTTGGCTTCAACAATAGCGACTTTTTTCCCCAAGCGTGCAGCCTGAACACCTGCGGCAATGCCGCCACTGCCACCACCAATACAAATCAAATCAAAATGTTGCATATTTTATCTGTCTCTTTATGAAAAGTAGATTGATATTATAAACTAGCAAGAGCTATCTTTACGAGGGATACATGTCATTTTGTCAATATGATTTTAGTTGGATTAAAATAGAAACCATCAATAACATAGCGATGTTTGTTTAGATTAAATGAATAAAATCATAAAGTTTAGAAATAACTAAAACCATCGGTTTTTATTAGGTGACAATTGATAATAAAAAGAAATTTTATACGCTATGAATAAAAGGGCAGGTTACTGAAACATATCGGCAATGGATTCAAACATTTGGCGTGTGTAGGTTTTATTTAATTTGCACATTCTAAATTGCGCCTTGCGTTCACAACTAATAATGCCAGCTTCTTGAAGTTGTTGAATGTGTTGTGAGGTGACCGATTGAGAGAGGTCTAATTTTTGCATAATCATATTAATGGTGACACCTTCTTTTTCAATATCAATTTTCTCAGAGAAAAAATTTTTTTTAGGCTCTAATAACCATAGGGCAATATTAAATCTATCGGGATTAGCCAGTGCTTTAAATGCCTTTAAACACAGTTCTGTCTGATAAGTTGAGCCTAAGTTTTTTAATATCGACATATAAATATCCCTTGATGATCTTAAATTACATCTATTTTTACCGATGAGGGCAGGGCAGTCAAACAATATATGCATAAAGGCATATATAAATACCTGATTTTTCAAATATCTGTATATCTGAATATTTAAATATATGAATGTTCGGGTATTTGAATGTTAAGATGCATAAATATGCAAATGATTCTTTATTGCGATGTTAAGGGCTTTTCTTTATAGTGATGCCCTTGTTGGTTGGATTGAGCAAGGCGCATGCTTGAGTTAAGAAATATCAATATTGATGCTAGGATTTTTGACGTGAACGTATCATTTGAGTCTGGTAAAAAATACGCAATCATCGGCATCAATGGTGCCGGTAAAACATCGCTGTTAGACATAATATCAGCCAAGCTTTCCAATAAACAGGTTACGGGGGAGGTTCTGCTTGGCGGTAAAAATATAGCTAAATTCAATCCAAAAAAGCGCGCCCAAAGATTTGCTTTTCTTGCGCAAAATACACAGGTTTTATTTAATTACACTGTTAATGATATTATCGGTATGGGGCTTTACCCATATGATTTAAACTCCAATCGTAAAGAGAATCTAATCAATCAAGTGTGCGAAATGTTAAGGGTAACTAAACAAAAAAACATGCCTTTTCATACGCTTTCAGGCGGACAAAAACAGCGTGTTCATTTAGCGCGTGTGGTATTACAAATTATTGCTGGCAATAATAATGAAGAAAAATGGCTGCTATTAGATGAGCATGCTGCTGGATTAGATCTTTATCAGCAAGCACTGGTTTTTGAAATTTTAGATGAGTTATTAAAGCGCCATAATCTGGGTGTCATTATGGTGATGCATGATTTAAATTTAGCCGCTCAATTTTGTGATCAAATGCTCTTAATGGATAATGGCAGATTGCTTAAAATGGATGAGCCCAAAAAAGTAATACTTGATGATAAGTTTAGAGAAGCATTTAAAATCAAAGCCAAATACTTAGCTCATGAAAATGCGTTTTTGTTTACGACAACTAGCTAAAACGCCCCTTTAATAAGCTTAAATTACTCTTAGCAAGTGTCTTTCTCTCGGCTTGAGTGGTTTCTGATTTGCCACTCCAAGTAAGGTCATCTTGTGGCAGCTCATCGATAAAACGACTGGGTTTTGAAGGGATTGTTTCACCAAATCTTTTACGCATTTTTGTCAAGGTCAGGGTTAAGGTATGTTTGGCACGCGTGATGGCCACATAAGCCAAACGGCGCTCTTCTTCGACAAAATTATCATCAATGCTTTGCTGATGTGGTAATAAACCTTCCTCAACGCCCATTACATAAACATGTGGATATTCTAGACCTTTTGAGGCATGCACTGTGAGGATCTGCACTTTTTCATCCTCTTTTTGCTCTTGTTCTCGATCAATAATATCTAATAACAGCATGCGATTGATCGTTTCTGCAAAATTTATCGCTACGGATTGGTTTTTTGAGCTTTCTGCATTTTCCGTATTTTCCGCTTCTGTTGTTTTCTCTACATCAGCTATATCGTTATCTTCTTTTTTCTCACAAATCCAACCAATTAAATCCAGTACGTTTTTATAGCGTTTTTCCGCTTGCGCTAACGAATTCGCATTATCAACCAGCCAAGTATGGTAATTGATTGCTTCCATCATATGGATCAGATGCATTGCTAAATGATGTACATCCTTAATTTTACGCTGATAGTCATAAATAAATTGTTTAAAAACTTTCAGCTTTTCAATTGCAATAGGTTTTAATACTTGTGTTAACCCCATTTCATCGATGGCATCGAATAATGAGATATGTCGTGATGTTGCATATTCACCGAGCTTCTCAAGTGTTGATGGACCGATTTCGCGCCTTGGGGTATTGATCACGCGTAAAAATGCGCAGTCATCTTGATTATTGACCAAAAGCTTAAAATAAGCCAGCGCATCTTTGATTTCTGTTTTAGCAAAAAATGAACTGCCACCACTAATGGCATAGGGGATTTTATATAACTGAAAATAGCGCTCGATCAAAAAAGATTGATGATTGCCACGAATAAGCACGGCATAATCTTTAAAATGCGTATTATTATTGACTTTGTGCGTCATGATTTCACTGGCAATGCGTTGCGCTTCATCTTCTTCACTTTTGGTTATAAGTACACGAATTGGTTCACCATAATGATGAGCTGACCACAGTTTCTTGGTAAATAGGTGAGGGTTGTTATCAATTAATGTATTCGCCGCATGCAAAATACGCCCACTTGAGCGATAATTTTGTTCCAACTTAATGACTTTAAGCTTTGGATAATCTTGTTGCAAGAGAGATAAATTCTCAGGACGCGCACCACGCCAAGCATAAATTGACTGATCATCGTCACCGACCACGGTAAATTGCTGGCGCTGAGAAACTAATAATTGCATTAATTTATATTGGCTTTCGTTGGTGTCTTGATACTCATCAATTAATACATAATGAAAGCGTTGTTGCCAATACTCTTTAACCTCAGGATGTTTTTTCAATAATTGCACTGGAATGAAAATCAAATCATCAAAGTCTACCGCATTATAGGCTTTAAGATATTTCTGATATTGAATATATACTTCATGCGCCTGTTTTAAATGATCATTGCCAGTGAGCATGACATCAGCTGGGGTGAGTAATGCATTTTTCCACAATGAAATCTGTTGCTTAAATTCAGCCGCTGCTTGTTTGGTTGATTGAAAAGCACTATAAGCAATCTCGTGAATTAGGGTAATGGCATCTTGCTCATCAAATAGAGTGAAATTAGCTTTATAGCCAAGCAAAGTATGATGCTTACGTAATAAGGTTAAACCAAGATTGTGAAAAGTTGAGATACGCAAGCCTCTAGTGTTCTCGCCTTCAAGACGAGATTGCACACGTGACTTCATCTCTTTGGCGGCTTTATTGGTAAAGGTAACCGCTAAGATACTATGCGCTTTGTAATGACACTTTTGAATGAGATAGGCAATTTTCTCAGTAATGACACTGGTTTTACCACTTCCGGCACCCGCCAGTACTAATAGTGGACCACTGATATATTCAACCGCTTGTTGTTGCTCTGGATTTAATTGACGCATTTTAGTTTAAGCAATAATTTTGGCATCAATATCGCCTTGTAAGATAATCGGTGCGTTTTCAATGGCGTGATTAAACACGGCAAGCACAAAGCTTTTATCATTAATATTCACTTGATTGACAATGTCAGCGATATTTTTTCCTTCAACGTTTTGCAGTTTCTCGGCAAAAGGCAATGCCTTATCGGTTTCAATGCTTAACAAGGATTTCTTTAAATTACCGCGATATTTCATGCGTGCAATGATCTCTTGCCCCATAAAGCAGCCTTTTTGATAGCTAACGACATCTAGGCGATCAAGGTTAAGCTCTGCCGGTAAAAAGGATTCGCTATTATGAATATCAATCATCGGCAATTGTTGGCAAATATTCTCTTTTTGTACTTCGTCAAAATTTAATGAGCTAACAAGCTGTTGAGAAACATCAACAATGGCATGTTGCAGCAAAAAGCTTTTTTCATCATCTTGGCTATATACCAGTTGATATTGATCACAAGCTTCAAACTTAATCTTTGAAAATACAGCATATTTTCTAAGGGCTTGTAATACTTGGTCAGCCAAGTTTCTAGGTAACGCTAACAACAAATCATTCTCAGCAACAAAACGCATAAAGAATAGGGCGATAATACGTCCCTTTTGGTTGCATAGCGCATTTAGCTGTATCGGGTTCTTAGCATTAAGCAATGTCACATCGTTGGTAAGTTGTCCTTGTAAGAACTTCACGCAGTCCGCGCCAAATACGCGAATCATTTCAATATCTTCATAAATATAATACGCCATAAAATCAACATAAAAGCCTAGTCACAATGCTAAGGAAAATAGCGGATTTAATGCCCAAAGTAAAGCATTCCTTAAAATGTAATTAATTCTCTTTAATTACAATATCAATAATCAACATTGAGAATAGTTAAATCCAATTATGAACAAAAAATATATCAAAATAGATTTTAGTAGAGTTTAAATATGCTATTGAATCCCTGAATATAAACACTGACTATCGTGATAGTCTAATTATGCCATTCATTCTCAACTACATTTAAGTACAAAATGATTGGTAGTGTTACAAACCAATAAAACAGGAAAGGTTAATAAATGAAAACAGCCAAAAAGGTTATGGTTGCCTATGTTGCTTACAATGCTTACAGAAATATGCTTTTCAAAGACATCGAAACACCAGGTTTAGGATTGTTTGAAACGCAAAAAAAAGACCTAACGTGTTTACACATGCAAAAGGCTGTGCAGTATTCTTTTAACAAATGTGGATTGGGTTCATCCATTATGAACAGCATTGTAGATAATCCAACCGAAGAAATGAAACTTGCACAAGAACGTCCTTTGACCATAGAAAACATGCTTGAACTAGCTAAATTGGAGGATAAATACTTAAATGAATTATTAGATACAGATCAAGAGCTAACGTATGTAGGAGACTATTTAGCCAAAAACTTTCCAAAAAGGAGCAATCTTAAAGGAGTTATCTCTATAATTACAGATCGCGTAGACAAAGCAAATGATAACGATACGCTTAATAACATTTTTGAATATGAAGTTAATCATCTCAGTAAACAGCATCAAAATCTGATGGATCTTGATAACTATCATTTGTGATTGATCTCTAAAGATATTTGTTGACAGTAAAAACAAATAATTCATTAAAACTTATAAATAGCGTTTGAGGCTGCTAAATAGTTTTTGTTACAATCGGGCTACCTTTGTTTTTGAATGTTGAGTCTTAGTCTTATGGATTCCGTATTGTGTTTATCACCTGTTGATGGTCGTTATGCTGATAAAGCATCTGAATTACGTCCCTTTTTAAGTGAGTATGGTCTGATTTATTATCGCGCGCTAGTTGAAATCAAATGGCTAAAGCATCTTGCTAATACGCCTGAAATTAATGAAGTGCCAAAGTTATCTCATGATGCTTTAAATGTCTTAGATGGCATTATCAATAACTTTAGTGAAAAAGATGCGCTGGCGGTTAAAGAGATTGAAAAAACAACCAATCACGATGTCAAAGCCGTTGAATACTTCATTAAAAATAAAATTGCAGAGCATGCCGAGCTTGCTAATATCAGCGAGTTTATTCATTTTGCCTGCACCTCTGAGGATATCAATAATCTTTCTTATGCTTTGATGTTGAAAAATGCAATTGAAAAAGTCGTATTACCCGAGGTTAAACACGTTCAAGACTTTATTCAAAAATTAGCAAATGATTTTGCTGATCAACCGATGTTATCGCGCACTCATGGTCAGCCTGCGTCACCGACAACGCTTGGCAAAGAGCTCATTAATGTTGCTTATCGTTTATCGCGTCAAACCAAGCAGTTAGCACAAATTGAGTATTTGGGTAAAATCAATGGTGCGGTGGGTAACTTTAATGCACATATTGCAGCATACCCTGATATTGATTGGCAGAAATTGGCTAAGTCATTTGTCGGCAGCTTAGGGTTAAGCTATAACCCATTAACAACACAGATCGAACCACATGACTATGTGGCTGAATGTTTTGATTGTTTATGTCGTATTAATACTATTTGTATCGACTTTAATCGTGATATTTGGGGTTATATTTCTTTAAATTACTTCAAACAAAAAACGATTGCCGGTGAGATTGGCTCATCAACCATGCCACACAAAGTTAACCCAATTGATTTTGAAAATGCTGAAGGTAACTTGGGTCTTGCCAATGCGTTAATGAATCACTTATCGGCTAAATTGCCTATTTCACGCTGGCAACGCGATTTGACGGATTCGACGGTGCTACGCAATATTGGTGTTGGCTTAGCCTATAGCTTGATTGCTTATCAGGCGATGCTAAAGGGCATGAAAAAACTTGAGCTTAATCGAGAGCCTATTTTAGAAGATTTAAAAAATAATGTCGAAGTTTTAGGTGAGGCCGTGCAAACCGTGATGCGTCGTTATGGTATTGAAAAGCCATATGAGAAACTCAAAGAGTTAACACGTGGCAAACGTATTTCACTCAATGATTTATCCGTCTTTATCGATGGATTAGCTTTACCACATGACGTTAAGGAAAGTCTAAAAGCAATGACACCTGCTAATTATATCGGAATTGCTGAGCAGTTATGCCAAGAGCATATTAAGTAGTCATACAAACATAGTTATTCTTTTAATTCTCTGAGCAAGTCCGAGAATATCTGCTGTAAACAGAGATCTTATTTTAGATGGTTAATTCAGAAAAAACTGGCAACAAGCCCAATAATAGCGCCAAAAACGCCACCCCAAACCACGAGCCAGCCAAGGTGCTTTCTAATCATCTCTTGAATGATGTTTTTCACCATTTTAGGTGTGAGTTCTTCTAGACGCGCATCAATCATAGATTCAAGCTTTTCAGCAATATGGTGTGCATTTAACTGATCAAATTGAAAACTGCCATTGCTATCAGCGTTACTTAGCATCGTTATAATTGATTTTTCCATCTTGGCTTTGAAAGAGTCGCGCATCGGCTCAATAGCATCTTTTCCGCCAAGAAAAGACTCGATCATGCTACCAAACTGACTCTCCATGATTGCTTCAACAAAACTGTCAAATAGCAAGTCATAATCAACCTTTTTGGCAATAGTGTCTTTAAAGCTGTTTTTCTCATCAGAAAAAGCACTTAACAAAAAGCGCTCAAGGTATTCAGTCTTGAAAAACTGCTTTAACAACATACTTTTAATAGCGCGTTTAAAGCCTTCAAATTGGCGTGGAATAACGCCTGAGCCATAGACAAAGGGGATTTTGTCAAAAAGCATCACAATCGCCAGCCAATTGGTGATAGCACCAGAAAGGGCATAGAAACCAACGGCTTTAAGTTGGGCATTAGCAAATACTACCCCTAAAATACTGATGATTAGGGCAACGAGATTTGTCATAAGACTTTTATTAAACATATTTGTTATAACTTCCATTAATCGGTTAAGAGCGGCGGCTATCATAAGAAAAATTTGTAATTCACGCAAACGCTCAATCGGTTAATTTTATGATTTTGCTTATATTAATCATTACAGAAGATTTAAAAACTGTTAGCCTTGTTTTACTTAAGTTAGAGTGATAGAGCTTATATGCATAGCATTGCTTTTAATAATAAAATTGTTTTCCCTTCAAAAATCGTCTGTGTTGGACGTAATTACTTAAATCACATCAAAGAGCTTAATAATGAGATGCCCGAAGAGCCTGTGCTTTTTATAAAGCCTATTTCAGCAATTAGTGAAGTTTTAGTTATTGATTCCGCGCGCGCACTGCACTATGAAGCAGAGTTATGTCTGCTGGTAGAATCACAAAAAATAGCAGGGGTTGGCTTGGGGCTTGACTTAACCGATCGCAATCTGCAAAGCAAGCTTAAACAAAAAGGGCTACCATGGGAGAAAGCCAAAGGATTTGATGGCGCTGCGGTTTTTAGTGCATTTATTCCCTTAGAGAATATCAAGGATTTAGCTGATTTATCATTTAAACTAATGATTAATGGCTGTGTTAAACAGCATGGCTTGTATGAGCATATGCTTTATAAACCAGAGTCTTTAGTTCAATATATTCAGACGTATTTCAGCTTGAATGATCATGATATTGTGATGACAGGCACACCCGAAGGTGTTGGTGAGGTTAAACTAAATGATGTCTTTGAATTGAGTTTATATCTTAAAGAAAAAGTTGTTTTAAAAAGGAAATATCTAGTAAGCAATCGCTAGCTAATGATTTAGCTGGGTCAATTAGGGTGCTATATAGCAAAGAAAAATGGGGGGAAAATTTTACATCTTGATCTATCGAGTGATTCATCCTATAATTTGATTAAATTAATCAAATGGGTTTATTTAATCATGATAACCAGTACAGAGTTTAAAACACATTTAGGTGAGTATTTAACAGAAGCAATGCACAAAGCTGTTTTTGTGAAACGTCGATCAAATGAAGCCGTCCTTATTAGTAAAAAGGAATATGATAGATTGCAATCTATTGAAGATTTATATTGGCTTAATCAAGCATTACAATCTGAAAAAGATGGGTATATTGGTGTTGAGCAAAGTATGGGTAAGCTAAAAAATGCTCTTGATCAATCTAAGTAAAGAATCTGATAAATTTCTTGATAAGTTACCACCAAAACAATTTAAACAAATTGTAAAAGAACTTTTTAGACTAGCTAAAAACCCTGAACAACAAGACATTATAAAACTAAAAGGGTCTGATGACTTTTTTCGTAAAGATATAGGTGAGTACCGAATAATCTATAAAACAGATAGTGAAATACTTTATATAACTGTGGTTGGAAAAAGAAACGATGATGAGGTCTACAAAATTTTTGATCGAAAGTAAGCCACTCTACAAGACTATAATACCCCCCAAAGTGAATATAAGTTGGCTATGCATCTAGATTTAATAAGTTTGTCTGATAAAACTTCATCTCATCTATGGACTCTTTAATATCATCTAAAGCCAAATGGGTGCTTTCTTTATTGAATTGCTGCAATAGCTCTGGTCGCCAGAAGGAGGCTGCAATTTTAAAAGAACTTACATCAAACAGGCGGTAATGGAAATAGTCCTCTAAAGTGGGCATATATTTTGCTAAAAATTTGCGATCTTGCCAAACAGAGTTACCACATAAGGGGGATTGACCTTTTTTGACATACGGCTTAATGAAATCCAAAATCAATTGTTCTGCTTCGTTTAAACCAATGTCACTTTGTCTGACACGTTCCGTTAAGCCTGATTGACCATGCGTTTTAACACACCATGAATTCATATTTTTTAACACGTTTTCATTTTGATGAATGGCAATAGCAGGCGATTCAGCCAAGATATTCAAATCTGGATCAGTGATAATCGCAGCGATTTCAATAATATGACAAGAGTCTATCTCAAGACCTGTCATCTCAAGGTCAAGCCAAATAAGGTTGCTTTTTGTTTGTGCCACGTCGCTCACAACCTTAGTCCTTAGCGCGTGAAACGTACTCACCGGTACGTGTATCAACTTTGACGATCTCGTCAATTTGAACAAATAAAGGCACTTTAACCACAGCACCTGTTTCAAGTGTTGCCGGTTTACCACCTGTGCCCGCGGTATCTCCCTTTAATCCTGGGTCTGTTTCAACAATTTTAAGTTGCACAAAATTTGGCGGTGTCACACTAATGGGTTCGCCATTGAACAAAGTGATAGCACATTGATCTTGCTCTTTGATCCATTTTTTACTATCAGCTAATGCTATTTCAGTAACATTGTATTGCTCAAATGTTTCATCATGCATGAAAACATAAAACTCACCATCAAAGTATGAATAGCTTGCTGCTACTTCTAGAACATCTGCTGCATCAACGGATTCACCTGATTTAAATGTCTTCTCAATCACGCGCCCATTTTTTAGATTACGTAACTTGACACGATTAAATGCTTGACCTTTACCTGGCTTCACAAACTCGTTTTCAACGATAACCATTGGATTGCCATCGAGTAAAAGCTTCAAACCATTTTTGAATTCGTTTGTACTAAAACTTGCCATCTTTTTCCTCTTTAGTATATTAGCGCTACTTTATTTCAAAACGTCGAACATGATACACGAAAAACACGTCAAGCAACAGAATAAAGCGCATAGCAAAAATGCAGATTGGAAGCATGCATTGGCAACAGGTTTTGCACATTGGCAAGCTTTGGCGCAATTTTTGGAAATTGATCCGGTGTCTTATGATATTCCGACACTTCAATCATTTCCAATGCGTATTCCATTAAGCTTTGCGTCACGTATGCAAAAGGGTAACATCAATGACCCATTATTATTGCAAGTCTTACCTTCAGCAAAAGAGTTTGAGTTGCCCAATGGCTATATTGATGATCCCTTACAAGAAGCGGATTTTAATCCGACAAAAGGCGTTTTGCATAAGTATAAAAATCGCACATTATTAATACTTCATCCAGCGTGTGCCGTCCATTGTCGTTATTGCTTTCGTCGAGAGTATGATTATCAAGCGCAAACACAATCAAAAGCATTGTGGCTTGATGCTTTTGAGTATATTCGCAAAAACATAGAGCTTGACGAAGTCATTTTATCCGGCGGCGATCCACTCATGCATAATGATCTGTTATTGAAATGGTTTTTGGCGCAAATAGAGGATATTCCACATATCAAACGTTTGCGCATTCATACAAGAATACCTATAGTATTGCCTGAGCGAATCACTCCTGAGTTGATTGATGTGTTTAAAGAAACGCAATTACAAAAAATTATGGTCATTCACGCCAATCATGCCAATGAAATTAATGACGATGTCACGACTGCTTTGGCAGCACTTAAGAATCAGTCACAGTTTACTTTACTCAATCAATCAACGTTACTTAAAGGCGTTAATGATAATGCACATATATTAAAAGCTTTATCTGAAGCACTTTTTGCTACTGGTGTAATACCATATTATTTACATGTGTTGGATAAAGTCAAAGGGGCAGCGCACTTTGATGTTGATGAGATAACAGCCAAAGAAATACATACCAGGCTTAAATCATTAACCTCAGGCTATCTTGTTCCTAAATTGGTGCGAGAAGTGGCGCATGAAATGGCAAAGACTTGGATAAATTAATGTTTTTTGCATAAAAGCATTGAAACTAACGATTTGATATAGCTTAATATTATTGATTTTACGGCTTTATCATGAGAAGGAAATAATGTTAAAAATAATCAATAAAGTAACAAAGGTATGTTTTATGGCAGTAGTATTAACCAGTGTGGCGCATGCCTCTGATTGTGATAGCAGCAAACTCACCAATGCATTTAATTTAATTGCAAAACGGGCTGAAGTGATGCAATTAGTCGCTGCTGATAAATACTCAGATAAAACAAATATTTACGCACCAGCGCGTGAGATAAAGGTGTTACAAAACGTTCAAGCAATTGCTAAGAAGGAGGGTTTGCCACTTTATCCAACCTTAATGTTTAGTCAATTACAAATGGATATGTCAAAGTTTATTGAACAATATTGGCTAGACAAATGGATCTCTGATCCTAAAAGCTTTGATCATAAAGATTTAGATCTAACGAAATTAAGAGCGACGATAAGTAGTGTTGATAAATCACTTTATCCTGCGATTAAAGAGGCATTGCCATCGCTTAAGCGCTGCTCATTAGCAATAAGTTCAAAAGCATTTAAACAAGCAATGAATAAAGTTCAAGGGGTACCTAGTAGTCCGGATTATGTGAATATGATGTTGGCAAGCTTAGTGGCAATTTCTCAAGCTCAGCAATAATCTTTTGTGGGAGCAATTTATTCATACAATCCATGTGCTCTAATGGGCATTCACGTTTAAAACAAGGACGACAGTCAAGATCCTCAAGATAAACACTTTTCGCCAATGTATTTAATGGTGGAGTGAACTTATCAGAAGTTGAGCCATAAATAACTAAGGTTGGAATATTAAGCGCACAAGCGATATGCATTAACCCTGAATCATTACTGATGACCCTTTGGCAACTTGCTAACAGATAAACGGCTTCTGATAGAGTGGTTTTTCCTGCTAAATTAAATAAATGGGCGTGATGATTGCAGCCTTTGCTAATATCTGATGTGGTTTGCTGATCTTTAGTCCCACCTAATAAAAGCACTTGATAATTCTGATCTAAAAGATATTGCGCAAGCTCAGTATAATAAGCACTTGGCCATTTTTTAGCAGGACCAAACTCAGCCCCCGGGCACAGCGCGATAATCGCTTTATCTTTGCTTAAACGATACTTAGCCAGTGTCGTTTCAACGAGGTTACTATCAACATTAAACTTAGGGTAGGGCAGCTTTGTGGGTAAGTGTTCTTTTTTAGCAATGCCTAATGCGCAAAAACGCTCAATCATTAAGGGATATTTTGTTTTATTGAGTTTACGGCGGTCATTTAACAGCACAAAACGCATTTCACCATGCCAACCTGTGCGTTTTTTAATGTGGGCAAAAAAAGGAATGAGTGCCGATTTCCATGAATTGGGTAATACAATGGCATCACTATAATCTTTGCCTTTAAATTCAAGGGCTTTTTGTTTACGTGCACTAAAGCTAAATTGACCATGCTTAAATTCAAGCTCAAAGGCTTCATTAATTTCAGGCATAAACTGCGCTAGGTCACAACAATGTTTGGGCGCTGCGATATCGATAATACAATTGAGATCTTGTGATTTGAGAAAGCGATAAAGCGATTGCGACATCACCATATCACCAACCCAACTAGGCGCAATAATAAGATATTTACGCATCAGAGACAGTTTGGTCATTATCAACGACAACAAAGCGCGTACTGCAGTAGGGACAGACGCCTTCGTTTTGATCATGTAGGTCTATATATACGCGTGGATGTTGGTTCCAAGAAGCGTGTTCAGGAATAGGGCAACAGATTCTTTGTCCACTGGACACTTTGACGGTTTGAATATCTTTAGACATAAATAAACACTCTAGCTAACTATGCATAATGACGCGTAGTGTAGCATAGCGTATTGGTTGCGACAATTCGTCTAGTTTGAATTAAGTGTGAAAAGTTTATGATACGAGCGCTTTAAGTTTCACCTTATCTAATATCGTAATCTCCTTGTGCTTAGCTTGAACGATACCATCTTTGGCAAGTGTTTTAAAGGCGCGCGAAATTGTCTCAATACTTAGGTTGAGATGATTGGCAATTTCTAAGTGCTTCATCGGTAAAGTAAAGAATGTGTTGGAGTAACCACAGCGTTTTTGATGGGTGCTTAATCGATAAATAAACTGTGCTAATTTAATATGCGCCTCACAGTTTGCATCAACAAGATGAATGGCAGCGTTAAATTTTTTACTCATTAATTGCAAAAAATCTAAATTAGATAGCGTATCATTTGAAATGGCTTGTACAAAACTATGGTAATCAAAACCACATACCGTACTATCCTCTAAGGCAATTGCATTTAATTGATGCGTACTTGCCTCAATGCCATCAAATCCAAACGCGTCACCTTGTAGACAAAAATCAACGATATGTTCATGAGCATTCACCAGTTTAAAGCTACCAGCGCGCACACTATAAAAGGCAGTTAGATTACGATTGATTGTATATAACGCATCGCCTTTTTTAACATTAACCACAATAGACTTCACCTTAGTTAGTGTTTTGTCATCATCAAACGGATTAATATTAAGTGCACTACATAAATCACGGCAATCACAAAAATGACAAGTTTTAGGGCGATCAGTTGATTTATGTATTGGGCGTATCACCATGAATTTGTTTCTTATTCTAAAAAGAGATATCAATCATTGTGCCAAAAACTTGATTTATGTCAATAAACAGCAAGCTTACTTCATTGATTTATCTTTGATAGTTTAGCTTGCTAATAACTCAAACTACAATGGCACTAAGATGCTTTGCTATAGGCATGGTGTCGATAAAAACGTTCAATCATAATGAAGGGTAGTATAAATGATACCAAGTCTATTATCGGTGGAGCTTGCGCGTTGGCAATTTGCCTTTGTCGCCTGCTTTCACTTTATTTTTGTACCATTGACACTGGGGCTTACGTGGATTATTTTCACGATGGAGCTTATGTATGTCATTACTGGCAAACAAGTCTATAAAGACATGACCAAGTTCTGGGGAAAACTCCTTGGAATTAACTTTGCAGTAGGTGTTTTGTCAGGTTTAACGATGGAGTTTTCATTTGGTTTAAATTGGGCATATTATTCACAATTTGTTGGTGATATTTTTGGAACACCATTGGCAATTGAAGGCTTAGTTGCCTTTATGCTTGAGTCAACCTTTGTTGGTATGTTCTTCTTAGGTTGGAACAAGCTTTCTAAGAAACAGCATCTATGTGTAACATTCTGCTTGGCAATTGGTTCAAATTTATCTGCATTGTTAATTCTCGTTGCTAATGGCTTTATGCAAGTCCCTGCCGGTGGCGAGTTTGTTTGGCAAACGATGCGTATGGAAACAACGCATTTATGGGATTTATTTATTAATCCAATAGCTCAAATTGGCTTTGCTCATACGGTAATTGCTGGTTACATAACATCGTCTGTTTTTGTCATTGGTATTAGCGCTTTTTACTTGCTGCGCAAGAAAAGTAAAAGTGATATTGCCTTTGCTAAGCGCTCCATGGGTGTTGGTCTAGGCTTTGGTTTAATCGCTTCATTAATGGTGATGGTGATGGGTGATGAGCAGGGTATTTTGGCGTATAAATATCAGCCTATGAAACTGGCGGCGATTGAAGCAGAATGGGGCACGCAAACGCCTCCTGCGAATTTTAATGTTATAGCATTCCCTAACCAATCTGAACGCAAGAATGATTTCTCAATTCAAGTACCTAAATTATTAGGTCTATTAGCAACGCATTCATTTGATCAGAAGATTTATGGCGTCAACACCATATTGTTTGATGGCTACACTGATGTGATAACCGGCAAAGAGATTCCAGCAGTTACCACACGCATTGCCAATGGCGCGAAAGCCTATGAGGCAATGATGAAAATGCGCGATGGCTCGGCAGCAAAAAGTGACTACGCTACTTATAACGAATATCACCAAGATCTGGGGTATGGCATGTTGCTGTTGCGTTATTTACCAGTCGGTGAACCATTAACTCAAGCGACTTCTCAACAAATTCGTGCTGCAGCCTTAGATACAGTGCCAAATGTTTCAACCATATTCTGGACATTCAGAATTATGGTTGGCATTGGTGTCTTTATGTTCTTAGTTATGGTTGGCGGTTTGATCTTGCTCTTTAGAAAAACTTTATGGGAGAAGCGTTGGGTTTTACGAACGATGCTTTATATGATTCCATTACCTTGGATTGCTTGCTTGTGTGGCTGGATCGTTACCGAACACGGACGCCAACCATGGACAGTGTATGATATATTGCCAACAACCGTAAGCTCATCAATGATTAATGGCTGGGATATTTTGTTTACGCTAGCCGTATTCTGCCTGTTCTACGCCTTATTGTTTGCTGTTGAAATGTATTTGATGTTTAAGTTTGCACGTTTAGGACCAAGCAAAGTTCTTAATAAAGCACCAGCAATCACGAAGGAGAAGTAATAATGATCGATTTATATAGTGTTATTCAGTTATTAAGCTGGTTAGCGGTTGGTCTTATCATGTTCTTGACGGCCGCAACGATGTGCTTTGACTTTGGTGCGGGCATTCTTGCGCGTTTTGTTGGTAAAAATGACAATGAAAAACGTGCGATTATCAATATTGTTGCACCAACATGGGATGGCAACCAAGTCTGGTTAATCACCGCAGGTGCTGGGTTATTTGCCATTTGGCCACGTGTCTATGCCGGATCATTCTCAGGCATGTATTTAGGTGTTTTGGTTGTGCTTTGGGGCTTGTTTTTACGTCCTGTTGCCTTTGAGTATCGCCATAAAATTGAAAATACCAAGTGGGCAGGTTTCTGGGATTGGATGCTATGCTTAGGTAGCTTGATTCCCATCTTGATTATTGGTGTGGCTATTGGCAATTTATTCTTAGGCTTACCATTTCAATTTGACCCACATTCTTTGCGTTTTTACTATGGTGAAACCAAAGCATTGGTGCAAGAACCTGCCTTTATCTCACTGATTGGCTTACTAAGACCTTTTGCATTATTAATTGGCATCTTTGCTGTGGTTATGTCGATTATGCATGGCGCATCCTATTGTGCAATGCGCACCAGTGGCGTGTTATTAGATCGTTTTGTTAAAATTCAGAAAGTGACTGCGTGGCTTTTTATCATCCTATTTGCTATTGGTGGTATTTGGCTTATCTTTCTTCCTGGCTTTCATTGGCAGTTAGCAGGCGACTTAAGCACGTATTCACAAGCAATCAATCACCCATTAACTGGTGGTGTTGTAACGGTAACACAAGGCGGTTGGTGGACTAATTACGGCAACCATATTTGGATGCTAATCGCGCCTATCCTTGGCTTCGTTGGTGCAATTATGGTGTTAAGCTTTGCCAAAAAACCTAAGCCATTACTTGCGTTTTCAGGCAGTGTCATTGCATGTTTTGGTGCCGTGTTCACACTAGGATTTAGTTTATTTCCATTTATCATGCCATCAAGCATTGAACCTATGCAAAGTATGGTGCTTTGGAACTCAAGTAGTTCATTGACTTCGTTAATTGGCATATTGGTTGTGGCAGTGATCATGTTGCCAATCATTTTTATCTACACGACCTTTGTTTACAAGAAAATGTGGGGCAGAGATGCAAAAATGACCGCACAAGAAGTTGAACAACGCTCACATGAGTTATATTAAGAAAACTAAGAGGTTTTAAAATGAAGTTAATTTTATGGATTATTGGCATTGCCGCTTTGGTGTTGTCCTATGTATTTGAAAGCTTTTATATATTCTGGTTAGCAACAGCTTTTACTGCAGTAGTTGCCGGTTGCACTGTCGCTCATAGTGTTGACAAAAACCTACCAGCTGAAAGCGAATAACAAGTCAATTTCTCCGATGGAATCATCTTTCCATCAAATATCCTTCTTCATGCACGACATATTTTTTATTTTACACTACACTTATTTGTGATTAAGATGCGCATGGATTGCCAAATTGGCATAAGAAAATAGGAAATACACATGAGAATATGCTTTATTATGTACCCTTGGGAGCGTGTTGAACCAAAGATGGATTCAACCCTGCGTTTGATTCACGAATGTGTTAAAAGAGGGCATATGGTTGCGATTGCAACACCTAGTAACCTCACGATTCGTGATAGCGTTGCACAGGCCTATGCGGATGTTTTTACCAAAGAAACAAAGATAAGCTCAAGTTTTGTGTCCTTTTATAATAATGCTAAGTTTAAACGTTGCCAATTGCCATTATCAGGTTTTGATGTGATCTTTATGCGTGATAATCCACCGTTGGATAATTTGGCATTAAATTTCCTTGATTCAATTCATTCAGATACCTTTATTATGAATAGCTTAAATGGGCTTAGAATCGCTAATAATAAGCTTTATACTGCAGGCTTTAATGATCATGAAAATCAGTTTATTCCAGTAACACACGCTTCAAAAAACCGTGAGTATCTACAGCGTGTACTTGAGGAATCACCCGGCGAAAAGATGATTTTAAAACCCTTAAATGGTTTTGGTGGTGAAGGTGTGATTGTGGTTGAAAAGAAAGCTTCATCAAACTTCAAATCATTACTTGATTTCTATATAGGGGATAAAAACTCCAAAGGCAATTATGTTATTTTGCAAGAGTATGTTGATGGTGCTGAAGAGGGCGATGTACGAATTCTCATGCTCAATGGTGAGCCCATTGGCGCAATGAAGCGTGTACCTGCTAAAGATGATATTCGCTCAAACATTCACGCGGGAGGGCATGTACAAAAACATAGTTTAACAAAGCAAGAAAAAGCACTATGCAAGTTTATTGGTCCTAAATTAGTAGAAGATGGACTTTATTTTGTTGGAGTTGATATCATCAATGGCAAGTTGATTGAAGTTAATGTCCAAAGTCCAGGTGGTATCTCACGGATAAACATGTTAAACAAAGTCAAACTACAAGAAAAAGTCATTGATTTCTTGGAGAATATTGTAGTCACACGCAAAAATTTGATCAAACATAAGAAGTTATTAACCAAGGTGATTGATGATGCTAACGCTAACGACCAATGAAATTATTGATAAAATAAAATCTCATGAATGCTTTGAGGCAACGGTTGATCATGGTGGATTTAGTATTTCCATTCGTGATTATGCGCCATTTATTGCTACCGCTATTCATGCGGGTAGCAACTTTGATAGCGCGCTTAAATCTCACTGTAAGCTCACTGAAACTGAGCGCTATTTTGAAGAAGATCCATTTACTGATCATTTTATTACTGGACTGCCAATAACATTAATTGCCCATGATTCGCGTTATGCGTATGATCTCAATCGCACACCAGATTCATGTATTTATTATACTGCCTGGGGTAAAGCCGTTTGGCACACGCCACTTGCCAGTAAAGTAACGAATGCAATACTTGCTAAGCATACAAGTTATTATGAGGTGCTTTCAGCGCTTGTGACTGCAATTGAAAGCACTCATCAAAAATGCTGTGTTATCGATGTACACAGTTATAATTATCAACGTATTAAGGATAAAATCACACCGGTGTTTAACATTGGCACACATTTTATCAATAAGCGTAAATGGCATAATACACTTAAAAAATTCAGCCTAGCACTGTTAACTGAAATGGCTATCCCAAATATTGAAACGACTGTTGAGCAGGATCTGGTGTTTTATGGACGCGCTTATCAGGCTGAGTTTATCCATACACATTTTAAAAACACCTTACTCATACCCTTAGAAGTCAAAAAAATCTATATGGATGAGTTAAGTAGTGAGAGTTATCCTCTGGTCATTGAGGCGATTGCCCAAGGCTTACAAAGTGCAGTTTATAAAACAATGGAAGGGTTTAGTAAGACGCCTCGTCAAGTTCGTCATAAAAAACCTTTGCTCGATAAAGGGTTACTTGCTTTTGATAAACGACTTTTTCAATTATCGCACAAAATCGATGTGCTTAATTATGTTAACCCTGTGAATTTTTACACCGAGAAGAAGAAATTTTTTCAAAAGCGTGGTGATTATGAGCCGAAGTTTCATTATCGCCAGTTAAGAATCAACCCTTTTGAATTTAGAGAGAAGCTTTATCATTTACCTTTGCATGATGTTGAATCTCCTGCATTAAGGCAGTTATATTGCGAGGTGATCGACTCGATTGCTTTAAATGTCGATCTTTTAACAAGTGTTGGCAAAGATGAATTTTTCTATAATAGTTTACGTATTTATGGTGAACCGAGTAACCGTGATATTGCTAATGCCAACTTTTTACTGCATGCACCGGATATCACTAAACCATGCAAATTAAGTTATGAAGGTGATGAGCTTATCAGTGCCTTTGAAGAGGTCATTCAGAATTATCAAATTGACTTTAAAATCAAACTTTCCGATCAGATTATTGCCAAAGCAATGGTTGATAATGGCAAAAAAGAAGTGGTGATTAATAAAAATGCCAAATTCAATCATAAAGAATTACAAGCGTTGATCCATCATGAGGTCGGTGTGCATGCATTAACAACGATTAATGCTGAGGCTCAGCCTTTGTCCTTACTGCGTTTAGGCTTGCCAAATAATACGCATACGCAAGAAGGTTTGGCAATTTTTAGTGAGTATTTATCTGGAAACCTCACGATTAAGCGCCTGCATGAATTAGCACTTCGTGTTATTGCTGTTGAACATATGATAAAACACATGCAGTTTTCTAAAACCTATCATTATTTGCGCTCGATTAGCGGGCTTGAGTCACATGCTTGTTTTCGTTTGGTCGCGCGTGCTTATCGTGGTGGTGGCTTTAGCAAAGACTTTTTATATCTCAGCGGCTTACGTGAAGTCATTGACGCGCATCAAAAGATGGATATTAATCTGTTATTTACTGGTAAGACCAGTCTTAAGTATCTTGATAACCTGCATAAAATTGCTAAAGAAGGGTATTTGATAGCACCTAAGCTTATTCCCGTAAGTTACCAATCACCAACAGTTGATGCCGATGATCAGATTATTCGTTATTTGATGCAGTCGATTAAATAATTAAAATCATTAAAATATTCAATGTCATTCATAGACGCTTAAGGGTGCCTATGTTATAGTTTGCGCTCAAATCACTTATCCAGTTAGGTTTGAAATATATGCTAGTTCCTTATGCTCAATCAACGCATCCGGTCACACAAAAATTACACAAAATTGTACAAAACAAAAAAACTAATTTAGCACTTTCAGCTGATGTTACTGATAGTAAATCACTTTTAAAGCTTGTTGAGCAAACAGCGGATCATATTGCTATTTTGAAAACCCATATTGATATTGTGTCTGACTTCACACCACAATTAACAAAAGAATTACGCCAAATTGCAGATGAAGCAGGTTTTCTTATCTTTGAAGATCGTAAATTTGCCGATATTGGTAACACTGTTTGTCACCAAGTGCGTGATGGGATTTATCATATTGCCCAATGGGCAGATATTATCAATGCCCACCTTTTGCCTGGTGTTGGCATTATTGATGGGTTAAAAGAAGGGTGTAAAGGGCATGATATTGGTTTGCTCCTTTTGGCACAAATGAGTAGTAAAGGTAATTTATTTAGTGATGAATACATGCAAACAACAGTGTTTGAAGCAGAAAATCACAAAGACTTTGTCATGGGTTTTATTGCGCAAGAAAAATTAAGTCAAGATAATGATTTAATCACGATGACGCCTGGGGTTAACTTTGAATCTAAAGGGGATAATCTAGGACAAAACTATAATACGCCAGAACATGTCATCATGCAGAAGAAAGCAGATATTATTATTGTGGGCAGAGGGATCTACGGAGCAAATAATCCTAGATCAGCAGCTTGTTCATACAAAGAACAAGCTTGGGAGTTGTTGAGTCAATAAATGAATACCTTTGGCATTACTGGTTGCTATGCTATGATGCCAATGGATAGAAAAAATTGGGAAAAATAATACATTATGTCGAGTAAAAAAGTGGCGACAATCGATTTGGGTTCTAATAGTTTTCATATGCTTATCTCTGAGGTGACGACTGAGGGTGATATCAAAGAGCTATATCGTGGTAAAAGCAAAGTGCAATTAAGGGCAGGACTTACCGATGACATGGGGCTTACTGATGAAGCCAAAGCACGTGCTTTGGAATGCCTGCAAAACTTTGGCTTATCGATTGACCATTATCAAGTAGATGAGGTAAAAGTCGTTGGCACATATACATTGCGTAAGGCAAAAAATAATATTCAAGACTTTTTAACAGAAGCTCGGCATATCTTAAAAACAAAGATTGAAGTTATCTCAGGTGAAGAAGAAGCGCGTCTTGTCTATGTAGGTGCTTCATCTGTAACTCAAGCCAAAAAGAAACAAGCCTTGATTATTGATATTGGTGGTGGTTCAACAGAACTAGTCATTGGCAAAGGACAGAATCTAAAGGCGTTAGTTAGTCTTGAAATGGGTTGTGTCAGCATGCAAAATCAATTTTTTAATGATGGTTTACTAAGTCTCTCCAATATGACGCAGGCGATTACCTATGCACACACGTTGATTGAACCAATTGCCACAGAATATATTCAAAAGGGTTGGGAAGTTGTGTTGGGATCCTCTGGTACTATTCGCTCGATTGCGGATTTAGCATTAGCAAATAACTGGTCAGATGGCAGTATTACGCGTGAAGTGCTAGAAAATTTAGCTGCTGAGTTATTACAAAAGAAGGTGGTTGCTAATATTCACTTCAATGGTCTAAGGACAGATCGCGAAAACATCTTAGCGGGTGGGTTTTGTGTACTCTATGCACTGTTTAATCGTTTATCGATTAAAAACATGTTGAAATCAGATGGCGCATTGCGTGAAGGCATGTTATACGAAATCGTCAATAATTATCAAAACAATAAGGATTAGCCATGTCTTATGCTCAAGCACCATTAGCCTATCGAATGCGCCCTAAAAACATCAAGCACTATGTTGGTCAGCGACATTTGTTAGGTGAGCAAAAGATACTAACACGGATGCTTGATAAGTCACATATCGTATCGATGATCTTCTATGGTGATCCTGGGGTGGGCAAAACCACTTTGGCCAAAGTCTTAGCTCATGAGCTTTCCTATCAATTTATAGAATTATCGGCGGTAAGTGCAGGAGTTAAAGATATTAAGCTTGCCGTGGAATCCGCAAAAATGCATTTTGCTGAGCA
The DNA here is from genome assembly GCF_055396795.1 of Cysteiniphilum sp. GTC20157. Taxonomy (NCBI): domain Bacteria; kingdom Pseudomonadati; phylum Pseudomonadota; class Gammaproteobacteria; order Thiotrichales; family Fastidiosibacteraceae; genus Cysteiniphilum; species Cysteiniphilum sp. GTC20157. The sequence continues at coordinate 1,379,059 of NZ_AP044698.1, forward strand.
TAAACAGGCAACTATTTTATTTTTAGATGAGATTCATCGCTTTAATAAATCGCAGCAAGATGCATTATTACCTCATGTTGAAAGTGGTGATTTAATTTTAATTGGTGCGACCACAGAGAATCCATTTTTTTCAGTTAATAATGCATTATTATCGCGTTTAACGGTGCTGCGCTTAAAGCCATTGTCTCTTGAAGATATCAGTGAGCTTTTGCAATATGTGCTTATCTACGATGAAACACTATCAGCACACGAACTAACATTACCCGATACAGTCATTGATAAAATATATCATTATGCCAAAGGAGATTGTAGGCAAGCACTTAATGTTCTTGAAATGCTCTTTTTAATGGCAGATACCAGTCAAGAAAAACCGATTGAATTAAATGATGAATTGCTAAACATTGCACTGGGTGAAAACGCGCATAAGCTCGATAAGCAAGGTGATTATTTCTACGACCAGTTATCGGCATTTCACAAGTCAGTGCGCGGCTCTGATCCTGATGCGGCTATTTTCTGGCTTGCTAATATGATCGAAAGTGGTGCTGATCCTTTAGTGATTGCACGGCGTATGCTGTGTATTGCCTCAGAAGATATTGGTAATGCCGATCCACGTGCGCTAAACGTTGCATTAGATGCATGGCAATCGTATGAACGTTTAGGTTTACCAGAAGGGCGCTTGCCATTAATTCAAGCAGCGATTTATTTAGCTTCAGCGCCTAAAAGTAATGCCTCATACATGGCATATAAGAATGTTTTTAGTGATTTAAAAAATCATTCAGATGTCAGTGTGCCAATGCATTTGCGTAATGTAAAACCTGCCGGAGAGGTAATAGGGCAAAGCTATAAATACCCACATGATTTTCCAGATGCATATGTTAATCAGCGTTATCTACCGGAAGGTGTAACTCACCAATATTACTATCCAACGGATAGGGGACTTGAGAGTAAAATTGCGCAAAAGCTCATCTATTTAAAATCAAAACACAAAATATGAGATATCTTAAATAATTATTTACATTATTGTTGTCAATGGTTTTTTTGAAACGACACCAACGGCATTTTTAAGCTTTTTTTGTGGTTGTTAGCATTTGAATAATAATTACAATAACGACAGTCACAAGATAAAGCACAAAAAACTCTGTTAACGTATGGATACGAAAAAGACTGGCAATGGAGGTCATTAAGCTGATAATTAACATCACTGAAGCTCCTGCCATAGCGCCTGCAGTACCTCCTAATTGCGGAAATAAGCTTAAGGTTTTACTTAAGTAAATAGGATATAAAATACCGGTAAGAAAGCAGGCGATAAAGATATTAATAAGTAATATGCTAAGACTTTGGCTAAACGCAAAACTCATGATAAGGAATACAACATTACTCATAAGCAAAATAACAAATGAGATATTCATTAGAATTTTATCATCAACAAAGCTTAATAGGCGTCTGACGATCGTCCCGACAAAATAAGCGATACCGATAAATAACGAAATATAACCGAAACTTGCGGCAGAATAATGTAATATTTCTTGAATATAAAAACTGCCAATAATCCCAAAATAAAGCAGCAGCATATACAACACGCCACTTTGTAAAATAGCACCTAGAAATTGTTGGCAGCTTAGCACTAACTTATAATTAGTAAACACCTTGGATAAGCTTAATTTATGCTTATGTATGTGGGTTTCGGGCACATAACGATAAACAAATGCCATGAGAATAAAGGAATAAAAAGCGAGAAACACAAAGCTTGCTTTCCATGAAATATATTCTTGTAACAAACCGCCAATAAAGGGTGCCAAAATCGGTCCAAGCCCCCAAGCAATCGTCATCGATGAGGAGACTTTTTTCATCTCTTGTGCGCTAAAGATATCTGTGGCTTGCGCGCGATTCATCGATGACACACTTCCTGCACAAATACCCGTGATAAAACGGAAAAAAATAACCCATGACATGGAAGGTGATAATGCAATAGCGATATTAAATATGACATTAAGCGCCAAACTCCATAAGACAATTTTGCGCCTTCCCAAAGCGTCAGCAATCGTACCAAAAACAATCATGCCAATAAATGCACCAAGCATAAACAAACTAATGCTTAACTTAGTTGCTGCTGCCGTGCTATTAAAGTAAGCACTCATATGCGGCAAAGATGGCGTATAAAGATCAATGCCAATTCCAAATATTGGTGTACAAAGTAAAATTGCAATAAGCGCTTTGGATTTATCCATGATAATAAATGGTCATATCAGTTTTCATAATGAAAGATGATAGTTGTTTTTACCTTAATTAACAAGATGAACACAAGCATAAATGCGCATAGTAGTCATTCCCACTATTTCCAATAATATTTCGCATAATATATATTATGTTAAATTAATATCCAGAAGCAGCTTGTAAATATAGGCTTTGCAACGACGTTAAATCAATCATCCCTGATAAAAATGGATTGCCACGCATCCATGCTCGCAATGACAGCCTCTTACTTGTCATCCTGAGCCAGGATGGCGTGAGGATCCAATGCGGAGCTGCCATGGATGGTTAGTCACCCTACTAAAGGTAACGCCTAAAGCTGAAGACTTCGCTGCTGAGACAATTTTATAAAAGCCAGTTATTACGCAACATCATGAAGATCAACATCATAGTGTAATCCGTCTCTATCAAGTAAGTCTTGAATTGCAAGCCTTATAAACTGTTTTTGAGACTGACCAAGTAGACCGGCTATTTCTGCTGCCTTTTTAGGGCTGACCATTTTTCTACGATTTTCTATATCTGAAAGATATGCCTGTGTAACATTTAGTTGTTTAGCCATATCACCTTGACTGATATTATCTGTTTCTCTAATAGATCGCACTGCCATAGCTAATGTTAAGCGCTCCCCAAGCATTTCTTTTAGATGACTATATGCATTAATATTCATGCGCATTAATCTCCTGTATTTCTATAAATTCATAGAGGAAAAACCTCTTGGCATCACTTATTAAACTTAGCTGTTGTTGGCATGCGTCGACCAATACCAAACGGACGGCGTTGAATACATAAAATCTGTGGCGCTTGTTTGCGTTTGAACTCAGTCAATTCAACTAATCGATAAATTCTTTTCTGTTCTGTTAAATTTACTTCAGAAACAATTTGCTCCAAGCGCTTTATTTCATCATTTGCCAATAAATCACGCTCAAGATAAAGCTTGAGCATCGCATCAAGGTGATAATAATCCGGCAAGCTATCAGAATCTTTCTGCCCTTCTGATAATTCAGCTGATGGCGCTTTATCCATAATGCTTTGCGGGATCAACTGACCATATGTTTGATTAATATAATTTGATAAAGCATAAACATCATTCTTATATAAATCACCAATACAGTTAAGCGCACCACACATGTCGCCATAAAGTGTCGCATAACCCACGGCAAGCTCACTTTTATTCCCCGTTGTCAGCATTAAAAGTCCTGTGTCATTTGAGTATTCCATGACAATTCGCCCACGAATACGTGCTTGCATATTCTCTTTGGTCAATTTTTTAGGCTCAGTTCCAAACGTTTTGCTAAAGTTCCTGCAGGTGAGTAAAAACTCCTCTTTGATTTCACGTGTGAAAAGTTCAACGCTCAAGTTTTGACATAATTCAACGGAATCGCTCACCGAACCTTGAGTGGAATACACCGAAGGCATTGTAATTGCTCTAACATTATCTTTACCTAAACTCAAAGTAGCAATAGCCAAAGTCAATGCGCTATCAATGCCACCAGATGAACCAACAACCACACCCTTAAATCCACATTTATGCACATAATCCTTTAATCCACATATTAATTGTTGTAAAACAAATGCCTGCGGGTTGTCTTGATATGGTGCTTTAAGTATTGCTTGTGGCAAGTGCTTAAGATCAATGCTAAAACTCCCCTCTTTAAAGCTCTCTGCTAACGCAATCAGCGCTGAGTTGGCATTGCAGGCGAAACTTGCACCATCGTATATCAGCTCATCATAACCACCGACTTGTGAGCTATAGATCACTGGCGCTTTGATTTTTCTGGTGATATTTTTCGCAATCTGTAAACGCTGCCCAAACTTACCACACATCGAAGGAGAAGCATTTAATACAATCAAAGCATCCAAGTTTAGAGGTAAGTCATCAATAGGGTTTGTTAAATACCCTTGATGATTGTCATACCAAATATCTTCACAGATCAAAATTGCTAAGCGTTGACCTTTAAAATTGAAATCGAGCTTTTTATTTTGTCCGGCAATAAAATGCCTTGTCTCATCAAAGACACCATAGCTTGGAATAAGCTGTTTGTGATAACAATGAATAATCTCACCTTCGGCAATGACAAGTGCACTATTGTGAAATTTTTTAAGCCCTGTTATTGCTGTTGCTGCACCTATTATCACCGCTGTATTAAGCGTTTTTGTAAGCGTTTTAATCTCATCAATGATCTGATTTTGTCTATCAATTACCTCATGGTAAGTTAATAGATCATAAGGATAATAACCGGTGATACAAAGCTCAGAGAAAACGATTAAATCCGCTGCTTTATGCTCATGCATCGCGCGCGAGATTTTTTCAAAGTTATGCGTGAAATCAGCAATGGTGTAATTTAATTGAACGACTGAAATTTTCATTTATATCCTTTTACTTCCTTTATTCTTTTTATTCCCTTAAGACTTTAAGCGAATACCGCGTGATAGCAAATACCATGCCAAGCTATAAAGAATAGCGATTAATAACACGATAGCAACTAAAGCAACAACCGGATTGACAGATGAGTAGCCAATAAATGCGTAACGCACAAAATCAACAATATAGAATAACGGATTATATTGCGCGATATGTTGCCAAAAAGGAGGTAATGCACTTAATCCATAAAACACGCCACCAAGATAAATCAATGGTGTTAATACAAAAGTCGGAAAAATGGTTGTATCATCAAAGCTTTGCGAGAAAATACCATTTAACAGTCCACCTAACGAAAACAAAGTGCCACATAAAATAAACGATAATAAAATTAACAACAATCCATTAAATCCAACTGAAATACCGCCAAACAAGCCAGCGACAATTGTCACCATCACCCCAACAAAAAAGCCACGTGCAACACCGCCTGAGACATAGCCCAGAATAATCAAATGATTGGTTGCTGGAGATACTAGGAGTTCTTGAATCGAGTGATTAAAGCGCGCACCATAAAATGAGCCCACGACATTGGCGTAAGAGTTATTAATAACTGCCATAATCACAAGACCAGGTGTGATAAAGTGCATATAACCAAAACCATCCATCGTGCCAACGCGTGCACCAACGACTTTCCCAAAAATTAGAAAATACAAACTAATAGTAATCGCCGAAGGCAATAAGGTTTGCGGCCAAATGCGTAGTACACGCACCACTTCTTTTCTTAGTATTGTGTAATAAATAACCCAGTATTCTTTGAATGTCATTTTCCCCACCTATGCCCTACTTCTTGCAACATCAATAAACAGCTTTTCCAGTTTATTTGTTTTTGTCTTAACACTTAATACATCAATATTCTGTTGACTTAAATCAGCAAATAATTGATTTAATGTCACACTTTTATCCACTTCAATTTCCAAAGTATTTGAATCAACTAACTGGCATTGCCCATAGGTGCATTGCATCTGAGCTTGTGTTAGTGGTTCTTTTAGATCAAAAATATATGTCTCTTTTTCGACTGATCTTAAGAGTGTTTTCATATCAGAGCTTGTGTGCAATTTACCTTGATGAATCAACGCAATGCGATTACACATGCTCTCGGCTTCTTCAAGATAATGTGTGGTTAAGATAATCGTTAATCCTTCTTTGTTTAATGCACGCATTTGCTCCCATAGCGATTGACGTAACTCGACATCAACCCCTGCCGTTGGCTCATCCAAGATCAATACTTTAGGCTTATGAATAAGTGCACGCGCCACCATCAAACGGCGTTTCATACCACCGGATAAGAAGCGTACTTGCTCATCCTTTTTATCCCACAATGCCATATCTTTTAAGAGTTTTTCGGCATAAGGTTTGGTTATCTTGCGATTAAGCCCAAAGTAGCCTGCTTGTGTTAATAAAATTTGCATCGGTGTTTCAAAGATATTTAAATTCACCTCTTGTGGCATAACCCCCAAATGCTTGCGCGCCATAAAGGGTGACTTCAGCGTATCATAGCCACAAACTTCAATGCTGCCACTGGTTTTGTTGACAAGTGCTGAGATCATCCCCAGTGTAGTTGACTTGCCTGCACCATTAGGCCCTAATAAGGCAAAAAAATCCCCCGGATATACGTCAAAACTGACATCTTTTACTGCATGAAAGCCACCTTTGTATATCTTATTGACATTAACCAAAGACAACGATTTTGTATAACTCATTGTAAACTCGATTGCTTATTATAGATAGTTCAGCATTGTAACAGACAATTTGTAACTAACTAGAGATACGTGCTTTTTTATAGCAGCTTAACCACATTATTTCTGATCATTACTCTCTTTTTCATCAATCAACTGTTGTTCGACCACTGCTTCTGTGGCAATGGATGCTTCGGCAGCGACCGTTTGGAAAGCAACCTTTTCATCTTCTTTAGGTGCCTCACGCGCACGTAAGCGCCATAGCGTATAGACTGCTAATAAGAAGCAAACAAATCCGACAAAAGTAAAGAACCCATAAGGACCAAAAATAGACATAAGCCATGTTGTTAACAACGGTCCCACCATTGAGCCAACACCATAAGATAGTGCTAAAATACCGACAATTCCCACCAATTGATCTGCATCCAAATAATCACTCGAATGACTGATAGATAATGGATAAAAGGTAAAGGTCAATCCACCCAACACAAAAGACAAAATAGCTAATTGCCAAAAGCTGTCATGTAATATACAAATCACAATTGATACCACTACTGACGCTATTAACATGATTAATAAAACGAGACGACGATCAATAATATCTGATATTTTGCCAATGGGTAGTTGTAGCAACATGCCACCGATAATAATAGCGAACATCATATAGGAAATGATATGCACAGGGACATCAGTTTGTTTTAGAAACAATGGGTAAATAGTGTAAATACTCCCCAGAATCATACCCGCAGTCATTGCTGTCCAGATACCAAGTGGTGCCTTTTTAAATAGAACAAAAGGAGATAATAGTTCAACGTGCTCTTGCCTTGGTGCTTCAAATCGTGTCAGACAAACTGGAATAATCGATAAAGTGGCCAAAATCGAAATGATACAGAACGCTAAGAGCACTGTTTCAAAAGGAATATTTAGTAAAAACTGTCCAGATGCTTGTATAAAATAATAGACAAATAGATAAATTGACAGCACCAAACCTTTGTGTTTACTGCCTGCTCCTTCCAAACACCATGCTTCAACAACAATAAATAGCCCAGCTAATGCATAACCACAGACAAGGCGCGCCACCGCCCAAACACTAACATCATAAAAAATGCCTTGTGACATCGCACCTACTGCCATTAAGCTTGCAAATAATGCATACCCACGAATATAACCAATGCGCAAAATTAGTCGTTGAGTAAAATAAGACCCTAACACCATACCTGTGAAATAAGCTGCAGAAATTAAACCGACAATAAAATTACTCTGCCCCATCCGCTCAAGCTCAAGCGTGGTATAGGTCGTATAAAAAGTATTACCGATGGTTAAAATACACATACTCAGAATTGGTGCAAACAACATTGCAAATTTAGCTGGCTTATATTCAGACATCTTTTACTTTTCAACCTTTTTTAGTGCTCAATTCCTTGGGGTTCAAGCTTAGAGTAGATTGTTTATGCGCTCAATATAATTTTTACATCTTTTTTTATTTCACAACGGTTTAGCCATATCGAACGCTTGTCATAATAACTATTATTATAAACAGGTTATAAAATGGACTTATGGAGAATATTTGCTATTGTTTATTTATGAATCATAAAGTGTATATCAAACATATTTAAGGTGATAATCTATGGACAGCAGTGATTTAATGATTTTGCGACACCTTCTTATTGAAAAGAATATCAGTGTAACTGCTAAATTAATGAATGTCTCGCAGCCGGCTATTACGATGCGTTTGGGCAAATTAAGAGGCATGTTTAAAGATGATATTTTGATACGTGATGGTAACAAGATGAAACTAACACCAAAAGCTGAAGACATGGTGAATCCAATCATTAGAATCACCGATGAAATGCTAAGTTTAATGCCAGTTCACGATTTTGACCCCTATACGACACCGACACATATCAAATTACAGATTACTGAAGCTGTTTCTGAAACAAGCACCAAAGCACTTATAGATGCTTTTTTAAAATATAATGAGCAACACAAAATTAGTATTACCACATTATCTTACATATCACTTCAAGCACATGATCAAACATTAAAAAACACTGATGCAGTTATTGGTATCCCTACACACATTGAAGGGTTTAATGATGAAATTTATAGCTATGAGACAGGTGTTTTGATGTTTGATACGTTCTTTGATGATTCTAAAAAATCCATTTCTTACGATGAATATCTGCAATTACCTCATATCGTTTTTTCTCAAGGTAGTAGCAATCAATTGCTACTAGATATTTTAGGGCATCCTGACCCACGCAATCTATGTTTACAAATCAGCAGTTTGCGCGCAGCCACTGAGCTCTTGCAAGATAAATATGTAATGACCGCTTCAACAATATTGGCACGTATATTTAATAAAAAGCATTTACCGTTACCTTTTGATTTACCGGGTCTTCCGTTTAAACTATCTTACCCTGAGCGCTTAAAGCATGACAAAAAAAACCGCTGGGTGCGTCAGGTTTGTAAAGAGGTAATGCAAGCACTTTTAAAAGAATATAGTTTATAGTGGTTATGGTCATAGCCCTATTTCTTGCTGCTTTTTTCATATTTGCTTGATTTGCGTGATTTGTGTTTGACATTAAGGGCGAACTTTACCAATATTTACCACACTAAAATCCAGATCATCAATATTGTGGATACTTTTTTTAAGGAACCGAATTTAATGAACGCAACAGCTGCGAACTTAGATATGTTAATAAACTGCTATCAAAAAATGTATAGCATTCGTCAAATTGATAATACCGAAGCCGAAATGGTTAATAGTGGCACTGCCAACTTTCTAGCCTCATCCAAGGGGCATGAGGGAGCGGCTATTTTTGCGGAATACTTAAAGCCTCAAGATTGGTTACATTGTCATTATCGTGACAAGCCTTTAATGCATGCCCGAGGAATGGAAGCAAAAATGTTTTTCTATAGCTCTTTGTGCAAAGCAGAAGGCACTTCCAATGGTCGCCAAATGGTGATTGGTGTCAGTGAACGCAAGCTCAACATTGTCAGCATTATTACGCCTGTCGGCAATCAAGCTTTACCTGCTGTTGGTATCGCACAAAGTGTTAAAGATGATGTAGATAACCCAATTGTATATTGTGGCATGGGCGATGGTACGACACAACAAGGTGAAGTATTAGAGGCCTTTGCTGAAGCGAAACGTCGCACGTTACCTGTACTATTTGTTGTGCAGGATAATGATTATGCGATTTCCACACAAACCAAGGGTAATACCTTTTTCTCATTACCTGATCACTCACAACCTGATCAGTTTTATGATATTCCAATCACTTATATTGATGGCACCAATCCATTTGCTTCGCATGAAAAAGTTGGCAAAATCATTAGTGATATGCGTCAAAATCGTGCGCCACATATCATTATCTTTAAAGTAGAGCGCTTAAACAGTCACAGTAATGCGGATGATCATCGAATCTATCGCAGCAATGATGAATTAAATACTATCGCACAAAATGACCCTGTTTTGTTAAGTCGTGCATTTTTGCTAAACGCCGGTGTTAAAGAAAGCTTCCTACAAGGCATTGAAGCTAAGACATCACAAGCTGTGAGAGAAGCGATGGAGCTTGCCTTAAAAGGCACAACACCCAAGTCTTCTTTTGATGCTGAAGCACCCTTACCTCATCATTTATTACCAACGGCAGCTGAGTATCGTGGTGACTTCTCACAAGAAACACGCCTTGGCATGGGCGCTGCCATGCGCGAGGTATTTCGCCAACGTTTATTAAATGATGATAGAGTGTGCCTATTAGGTGAAGATATCGAAGATGATAAAGGTGATGTCTTTGGTGTGACTAAAGGCTTATCAACCCAATTCCCAGGACGTGTTGTCAATAGTCCTTTAGCTGAAGCAACCATTATGGGTGTGTCGATTGGTATGGCATTAACTGGCAGGCGCCCTGTTGCCTTTATTCAGTTTGCTGATTTTATGCCGCCGGCGTATAACTTATTATTTACCGAATTGGCTACCATGTACTGGCGCTCCAATGGCGACTGGGAATGTCCAGTTATCGTCTTTGCTGCTTGTGGTGGTTACCGTCCAGGCTTAGGACCCTTTCATGCACAGACCAACGAAGGCACTTTTGCCCACATCCCCGGCATCGATGTTTATATGCCATCAAATGCAGCTGATGCCGCAGGTATGCTCAATGCTGCTTTTGAGTCTAATCGTCCTAGTGTTTTTTTATATCCTAAAAAATTACTTAATAATGCAGGTATTGCTGATACCACATCAACGGATGTTGAAAAACAAATCATACCTGTTGGTAAAGCACGTATTGTTAAAGCAGGTTCTGATATTACCTTTGTTGGTTGGGGAAATACCGTCTCATTATGCCAAGAAGCCGCTGAAACCTTAGAAACAGTTGGTATTGATAGTGAAATTATTGATTTAAGAACCATTAAACCATATGACCTTGAAACAGTTCTTGCCTCAGTAGAGAAAACAGGGCATTTAATTGTCACGCACGAAGACAATCATACCTGTGGTGTTGGCGGTGATCTCATTGCCTCAGTGGTTGAACATGCTAAAAGAGCTGTTAAAGTCAAGCGTATAACGCGTGCTGATACTTATGTGCCCTGCAATTTTGACAATCAAATGGAGGTTTTGCCCTCCTATGAGCGTATTTTAACAGGAGCTGCAGAATTACTTGATCTGTCCCTTGAATGGGAGATTAAAAATCGCAATGATGCTGGGTTTTATAATGTTGAAGTCATTGGTGCTAGCCCCTCTGATGAGAGTGTTCTCATTACCGAGTTACACGTTAAAGTCGGCGATGAAATTAAGGTTGGTGATAAACTGGTTGATCTTGAAGCCAGTAAATCAGCTGGTGAAATTCTATCACCAAGTAACGGTACAATTGAAGAAATTTATGTCGAAGAATCACAGCGTGCAACCGTTGGTGAGAACTTATTAAAGTTACGCCTACCAGCTGGTGCTCAAGATAAGCAAAAAATCCAAAAGCGCCCTATTTTAACACGCAAAATTCAACAAGAAATCGCCAATCAAAATAAACAACATAGCATTTATCCTGTCGGTATTAGCACGCCGTCATTCAAAACTGGTTCAAGACTGGTAACCAATGATGAGCTCTTACAGTATTTTCCAGAGCATACCTCACGCGACATTATTGATCGCACAGGAATTGAGTCACGCTTCTGGCTTGCTGATAATGAAAACATCGTTGATCTAGCGACAGAAGTTGCTAAAGATGCGCTCACTCGAGGCAATCTGAAACTCTCTGATATCGATATGCTCATTTGCACAACAACGACACCCGATCAATTTATCTCGCCTTCTATGGCTTGCTTAATATTAGAAAAGCTTTATCAAACCTATGGTGAACACAACATACCGGCGTATGATATTAATGCGGCATGCAGTGGTTATTTATATGGTTTGCAAAACGCGCGTGACTATCTGCAAACACGGCCCAATAAGCGTGTGTTATTAATTAGTGCCGAGTATATGACTAAACGCATGAATCAAAAAGACTTTGATACGGCATTTTTATTTGGTGATGCGGCAACGGCGACTATTGTCAATGGTGATCAGCATCAAGCGGACTCTAAGGCTATTATTGATGAAATTTCATTAACGGCAATTGCCGAAAATGGTGATGTACTTAATATTCCAACCGATGAGGCGAAATTCACACAACTACAAGGCAAGAAGCTTTTTACTTTCGCAGTCAAGACTATGTCAATGATTATGCATAAGTGCTGTCAGCAAGCAAATATTGCCTTAAATAGCGTTGATTTAGTCATCCCACATCAGGCAAATCAACGTATTTCTAATGCGGTTGAGAAGCGTTTAAAAATGCATCCAGGTACGCTTTATAGTAATATTGCACGTTTTGGTAATACCTCATCGTGCACTATTCCGATTGCTTTGGGCGAAACATTAGATGCTCAAGCAGCTGATAAAACTGTCGCATTATGCGCGTTTGGCTCTGGCTTTACCGCAGCAGCTGCACTTTTACGCACAAAATAGTTGGCAAGTAACCGCTAACTGGTTAGATTAATTTTAAGCTTATGGGACTGCGCCTTACATTTCAGCCCGTAGAATGAATAAAACATAAAATACAATTTAAGAAATTAAGAAATTAAGAAAGAACTATGGCAAAAAACCTTGTAATTGTGGAGTCACCTGCAAAATCCAAGACAATTAAAAAATACTTAGGCAATGATTTTGAAATCCTTGCCTCTTATGGACATGTGCGTGACCTTGAACCGAAAGAGTCTTCAGTTGATGTTGAAGATCATTTCAAAATGAAATATCAACTGATTGAACGCAATAAGCGTCACATTGATGCCATTAAAAAGGCTGCCAAATCGGCTGATGAGATTTATCTGGCAACGGATCCGGATCGTGAAGGTGAAGCGATTTCTTGGCACATTTATGAGCTTCTAAATAGTGCCAAACTCATTAAAGATAAGCCCGTTCACCGGATTGCGTTTAATGAGATTACCAAATCAGCGGTGAATGCAGCAGTTGCTAATCCACGGGAGTTGGCGATGGATCTTGTTAATGCGCAACAAGCAAGACGCGCTTTGGATTTTCTGGTGGGCTTTAAACTCTCACCACTTCTGTGGAAAAAAGTTCGCAGAGGACTTTCCGCAGGTCGTGTGCAAAGTCCAGCACTTAGAATGATTGTTGAGCGCGAGCTTGAGATCGAAGCATTTGAATCTAAAGAGTATTGGAGCATTACTGCCGAGCTTAAAAAGCGCAAAAAATTTATGGCGAAGCTCTCCATTTTTAATCATCAAAAGTGTGAACAATTTAGCTTTACCAATGAAACCGATGCGACAAATGCACTTGAGCTTATTAAAAAAGATGCCAATGGCGAATTAATCGTTCATGGTATTGAAAAGAAACAAAAGCGTCGCAACCCACTGCCACCTTTTATCACCTCAACACTTCAGCAAGATGCTGTGCGTAAACTTGGGTTTACCACCAAGAAAACGATGATGTTAGCACAGCAACTATATGAAGGTATTGAGATCGGCAGTGAAGGCGCTGTTGGTTTGATTACCTACATGCGTACCGATTCAACCAATCTATCGCAAGATGCGTTAAATGAGCTACGCAGCTTTATTGCTCAGGAATATGGTCAAGATCATCTTCCGACAAGTGCACGTGTTTATAAGACCAAAAATCAAAATGCCCAAGAAGCGCATGAGGCCATTCGCCCCACTTCAGCTTATCGCAAACCGCAAGATGTCAGAGCATTTTTATCCAATGATCAATTTAAATTATATGATCTGATATGGAAGCGTACCGTAGCTTGCCAGATGATTCATGCTTTAATGGATACGGTTGCAATTGATTTTATAACAGACAATAAAGCACATACTTTTAAAGCAACAGGATCTGTTGTTGCCAAGCCTGGTTTCTTAGCAGTTTATCAAGAAGCCAAGGATGAAGATGCTGCAACTGATGATAGTGAGGGCTTGATCCTGCCTGAGTTCAAAGAAGGTGAAAAAGTACCGGTTGTTGATATTATTGGTAAGCAACATTTTACTGAGCCACCACCGCGTTATACGGAAGCATCTCTTGTGAAAGCCCTTGAAGAATACGGTATTGGTCGCCCATCAACTTATGCGACGATTATCTCGACACTGCAGCAACGTGATTATGCGCTTTTAGAGAAAAAACGTTTTAAACCAACGGATGTTGGTCGTATTGTTAATAGCTTTTTAACTGACTACTTTCATCGTTATGTTGAATATAACTTCACAGCAAAACTTGAGGATGAGCTCGATAATATTGCCGAGGGTAAGATTGAGTGGGTGCCAGTGTTAGAGAAGTTCTGGCAGCCATTTATCAAGCAAATTACTGAGATTGATGCCACAGTCAAAAAAAGTGATGTGACACATGAAGAAATGGATGAGGACTGCCCTGAGTGTGGGCACAAGCTTTCTATTCGTTTAGGTCGCAGTGGTCGCTTTATCGGTTGTACGAATTATCCGGCTTGTACCTATACGCGCGCGATCGTCAAAGATGGTGAAGAGCCTCAAGAAAAAGTAGAGCCTGAAGTAGTCGCAGATCGCAAATGTCCAGAATGCGAATCAGACCTTTTAATCAAACAAGGTCGCTATGGTAAATTTATTGGTTGTTCTAATTATCCAAAATGCAAACATATGGAACCATTAGAAAAGCCAAAAGATACGGGTATTGAATGTCCAAAATGCAAGAAAAACAACTTTGTTGAGAAAAAATCCCGTAAAGGAAAAGTATTCTATGCTTGCGCTGGTTTCCCTAAATGTAAAAACTCATTCTGGTATCCACCGATTGCCGAGGAATGCCCAAAATGTCACTCACCCATACTTTTGCATAAGACCACTAAAAAGGATGGCGAGCAAAAAGTTTGCCCTAATGAAGAGTGTGATTATGTTGTTAACTTGACCTCAACAGAGCAAGAATAACCCACTTACCTTCAACCTTTATAAATTGGCATGAAAGTGCATTCACCTGAAGCGCCTTTTCTGCTAGAATCCGAAACAATCTTTTTTGACAAACTTAAACATTAAAGGAATTTAATTATGTCACAATGCATTAATATTACTGATGGTGAATTTGAATCAGCTGTTGTTAACAGCGAGCAACCTGTTTTAGTTGATTTTTGGGCGCCGTGGTGTGGACCTTGCAAGATGATCGCACCGATCTTAGACCAAGTTGCTGAGCACTATGGTGAGAAAATTAAAATTGTTAAAATTAACGTTGATGACAATCAAGATACTCCTGCTAAATTTGGTGTGCGTGGCATTCCAACGCTAATGGTTTTCAAAGACGGTGAGAACGTTGAAACCAAAGTGGGTGCAGTACAGAAATCACAATTGATTCAAATCCTTGACAAGCATATTTAATTTCAAATATAAAATAAAAATTAACTTTTCGTTCAACCCGAAGGGGTTCCCCTTCTTCAACATTCGTGAGAATTTTCAATGAATTTAACCGACTTAAAAAACCGATCTATCCCTGAATTAATGGAGCTTTCACGCTCGCTTGGCCTTGAAGCCACAGGCCGTGCGCGTAAGCAAGAGATTATTTTTAATATCTTAAAAGAGCACGCTGATAAAGGTGAGGACATTTATGGTGAAGGTGTCCTTGAAGTATTACAAGATGGCTACGGCTTCTTGCGCTCCTCTGACACATCATATTTTGCTTCCCCAGATGATATCTACGTCTCGCCAACCTTTATCCGTAAATTAAACTTACGTACGGGTGATAGCATTATCGGTAAAATTCGCCCACCCAAAGATAACGAGCGTTATTTTGCAGTAAAGCATATTGATAGTGTAAACTTTGACTCACCTGAGTTGGCACGCACTAAGGTGTTGTTTGAGAACTTAACACCAGAATATGCCAAAGAACGTTTATCGATGGAATTAGGTAATGGTTCAAGTGAGGATATCACTGCACGAATTATTGATTTAGCGGCACCTTTTGGTAAAGGACAACGTGGTTTGATCGTGGCACCTCCTAAAACGGGTAAAACGATCATGATGCAAAATATCGCCTCGTCCATTGCCAAGAAATACCCTGAGTGTTACCTCATCGTTCTTTTGATTGATGAGCGTCCTGAAGAAGTAACTGAAATGCAGCGCTCTGTGCGTGGTGAAGTGGTTGCCAGTACCTTTGATGAACCGGCAGCGCGTCACGTGCAATTGGCTGAAATCGTCATTGAAAAAGCAAAACGTTTGGTTGAGCATAAGCAAGATGTTGTCATCTTGCTAGATTCTATTACGCGACTGGCACGTGCCTATAATACCGTATCTCCTGCTTCAGGTCGTGTATTATCCGGTGGTGTTGAAGCCAATGCTTTACAAAAACCAAAGCGCTTCTTCGGTGCAGCTCGTAACACCGCAGAAGGAGGAAGCTTGACAATTATTGCCACAGCCCTTGTTGAAACGGGCTCTAAAATGGATGAGGTCATCTTTGAAGAATTTAAAGGAACCGGTAACATGGAGCTTCATTTGGATCGTAAGATTGCTGAAAAACGTGTTTATCCTGCAATTAGTTTTGGACGCTCTGGCACACGTCGCGAGGAGCTATTAACCACGCAAGAAGAACTACAAAAACTATGGGTATTACGTAAGATTCTTCATGAAATGGAAGATACGCAAGCAATGGAGTTCTTAACAGATCGTTTGAAAAAGACACAAACCAATGAAGAATTCTTTAATATTATGAAGCGCGGTTAAGCTTAATACCAAAAATATTACTCCATATAGTTCAGATAACCTAGAAAGTGGTGTACTTTTGCCGTAAACTGCAGGAAGTTTCCACTTAGCTAGTGACCCGATGAATCTACTTTCAAACTTAAATCAATATCAGCATAAGCGCGGTATTGAACGCGAGACATTACGTGTATTATGCTCAGGCAAAACAGCGGCCTCAGATCACCCTAAAGCTCTTGGCTCAAAGCTTACCAATAGCAACATCACTGTTGACTTCTCAGAAGGCTTACTTGAACTTATCACCGAGCCGTATGACTCTATTGATCAGACATTCACGCGCTTAGAACATATCTTGGCTTTTGCCACGCAAAACTTAGCAAAAAATGAGTTAATTTTGGCGACCAGTATGCCATTAACAACCACAGAACAAGAGATTAAAATTGCTAATTTTGGCAGCTCTAATTCGGGTAAAATGAAAGAAGTTTATCGTCGAGGACTTGCTAAGCGTTATGGTAAAATCATGCAGGCAATTTCAGGTATACATTATAATTTCTCATATAATGTTAATCTTATGCATGAACTCACTCAAACACGAAGAATGACCAGTGACGCGCTCTACTTCTCAGCGATTAATCATTACTTTGAGTTTATGTGGTTGATACCCTACTTATTTGGCGCCTCGCCCATTTGTGCTAAAACTTCTGTGAAGCACAAACCCGACTACCTTACATCATTTGATGATGAATTTTATATTGGAGAGTATGCTACGAGTCTCAGAATGAGTAATTTAGGTTATCAAAGTGCAGCACAAGATAACCTATTTATCTCCTATGAAAACGTGCAAAATTATGTCTATGACTTAGTCAATGCCACTAAAGCCCCTTACCCCGCATTTGAGAAAATTGGTTTATTTGATGCTAATGATTTGCGTCAACAGCTTAATAGCAGCATTCTACAGATTGAAAATGAATATTACAGTAGCATTCGACCTAAGCAGATTGCTAAGCGCTGTGAACGCCCAGCTTGCGCGTTGCTTAATCGCGGCGTGGCTTATCTTGAGGTTCGTGTATTGGATGTTAATCCATTCTCGCCACTTGGCATTGATAAAGAAACAGCACATTTTATTGAGGCTTTATTAATGACCTGTTTGATGCTGCCAACCAAGCATTATTCAAAAAACAATATCGCACGCAACAAACTAAACTTCTCACAGGTTGTGACACAAGGGCGTAACCCTCAATTGCAATTGATTAATAGTCAAGATAAACCGCAGTTACTACAAGCTTTAGGCATAGAGCTTCTTGAGCGTATTGCCCACACAGCAAAAAACATGGGTGAGCAATATGAAAAAGCCGTGAATAAACAACTCAAAAAACTAACTGATCCAACAGCAACGCTTTCCGGTCAGTTTATGAATGCCGTTAAAAATGGCTATTTGGAGACGATACTTAATTTATCTGCATCAAATACAGAGCATTTGCAAAAGTTCATATTAGATGACAAAGAACACAAAGCGTTTGTGCATGAAGCGCAAGCTTCACTTGCCGCACAATCAAAACTTGAAGAAGGCGATTGCTGCGACCTTAATACCTATATTGATCACTACTATCTATCTGCAGATTGCTCGCAAGTAGTAAAGTAACTGAATAACTCCAGTAAATTAAGCAAATACAATTACTTTTTTATTATGTTGAGGTCGATGAATAATATCCGCTTCAACTTGGAATGCCGTATAAATATGCTCGAGCGTTAATACCTTTTCCGTTTGATCGAAGCCTAACATTTGCCCATTTTTCAAAAGAAGGCTTTGATGATAGTAACTAAGTGCAATATTTAAATCATGCCCAATGACGAGCACTGCCAAATCATGTTGTTGGACAAGCTCACTTAAGATCTGCAAGGTTTGACGCTGATAGTAAACGTCCATATGTGCGCTATATTCATCTAACAGCAAATAACCTTGATAACTGTCATCATGTTGGTTTAACTGCAGTAATGCACGCGCTAATTGCACACGTTGGCGCTCACCACCGGATAATTGCTGATATTTCTTTTGACTAAAATGCTCAGCTTTTAATAAGGACAAAGCACACAAGGCTTTTTGATACTCTTTTTGTGAAAAGTTGCCTTTACAATAAGACAGTGCGCCTAAGAGTACATAATCAATAACGTTAATGTCTGTATAAATTTCCTCATGTTGGGTGACATAAGCCATTTGCATGCTTTTTGTCACTGGGCAGATCGCTTTTATATCCTGTTCATCTAATTTCACCTGTCCAGTATAATGTAAATGCTCACCTGAAATCACTTTCATTAATGTCGATTTACCCGCACCATTTGCTCCTAGAATACCGGTTATTTGCCCTTTTTTTACTGTCATTGAAACATTATTAAGCAAGATCTTTTGCGACAACTGTAAACTAATATTCTCAAGCGTTATCATCTTAGACACCCCGTTGTAGTTTTTGACTAAACAATAAATAAACAAAATAAGGCGCACCAATTAATGCTGTCATTAAACCGATGGGTAACTCAGCAGGCGCTAATATCACTCTTGCAACAACATCAGCAACAGTCAGTAACAAGCCGCCAAAGATACATGAGAAAAGCAGCAAATGACGATGTTCATTACCTATGAGAAAACGGATAATGTGTGGTACAACCAAGCCGATAAAAGCCACAGGACCGGCAACTGCGGTACTAGCGCCAACAAGTAAGGCAATAGCAATAATGCTTTTTAATTTTTGGCGATGAATATTAACACCAAGCATCCGTGCATACTGCTCACCAGCGATCATCGCATTAAGATACTTTGCGGTATTCATTAACAACATAAATGCTATGAGAATGCATGGCAATAGAAACAACACTTGCCCCCACGTAATATTAGCAAAACTACCCATACTCCAAAAAGTAATACTTCTTAAAATACTGTCGTTTGAGAGATAAGTCATTACACCAATCAACGCACCACACAATGCATTAATCGCAACCCCTGCTAACACCAAAATACCTAAATTACTACGCCCCTTAGTGATCGATAATAAATATGTCAAAAAAGTAATCACCAGACTGCCGACAAACGCACTTAAGCCCAATCCCCAGGTGATTAAAAAGCTGGTTTGCACTAAGCTTGCACTAAATAGTAAAAACAAAATAGCAAATAATGACGCACCACTGGTCATCCCCAATAATGCTGGATCTGCCAAAGGATTACGAAAAAGCCCTTGCATAACAACACCGGCAACAGCAAGTGAACTACCAACAACCACGGTTGCAATTAGACGCGGCAATCTAAGCTCTAATGCCACTTTTTGCATAAAACTGCCATCAACAAATAATTGTGAAAGCTGCAAATTTAATGCGCCAAATAAAAGCGATAATAAACAAGCTGCAATCAACAAAACCATAAACACACAAAACCAAAAACAGTATTTCTGGCGTTGTAAGGTAAATAAAGATTTAGCAGCTATAGTATGTGTTTGCATTTTTTGTCTCTTTTTTTGACTACAAGTATATTCCTGACCATCTTCACTATGTAAGCGTTGGCTGAGCGTAAGTCGAAGCCATTATAGATAGGTAATGGATAAATCGTAAGTTGATCTTAAATTACCCCCTCACCCGCGCAGCTTAAGCTGCACGAGCAATCCCTCAAGGGGATAGGTAGCTGATATAGCTTATTTTTAGATTATTACCATATCACCCTTCGACTTCGCTCAGGGTACGATCAGCACGATTTGACGAGTGTCTATTTCATTTTTTATAAATAAACTTTCTGAGCTAACAACAGTTCAGTCTCTCCAAACTCAGCACCAAAATTATCAATGCGTGACGCGTCAATCGTTACAACTTTGGTATGATATTTTTCACTCAAATAGTCTAAAACCTGGGGATAAGGCTTGAGCATGTTTGCTGCAGCCTGCGCAATAACAATCACCTGTGGCTTCAAACTCATCAGTCCTTCTTTTGACAATGGGCGCATACCACTAAATGATAAAATATTACGTGCTTTAATAAGCTGTAGCCAACGATCTGATTGCGTATCGTTACCGAGCATATAAGCACCATTGGCAGAAATTTGCAAAAGCATCAATACTTGTTTTGGCTTGTCATTATTATTTTTAGCATATGCATTGACAATCTTATCGACTTTTTTAGTTTGTGTTTGTAGCGTTGTGATTAACTTCAGCCCCTCTTTTTGCATACCTAGCTTATTGGCAATTTCTTTAATATTTTTTTCAACATCACTTAAACTTTTGACTTCAGTCAATAGCATTGTTTCTACATCAAACGCCTGTAAACGTGTTAACACGGACAAGGGTGAAATAGAGGCATCCGCAATCACAATATTTGGCTTTACACTCAATAAGCTTTCAATCGTCAATGCACGCATATAGCCCACATCCTTTACTTGCTTATTTTGCTTATTTTGCTTATTTTCTGCTTTCTCTAGCAATTTAACGCTCTCAGTATCACTTGCCGCCACATCAACACCTAGCGCACTAACAATGGAACTAGCACTTGGTCCAAGTGTAACCACGGTTTGTGCCAAGGATAAACTCATGCACCCCATTAACATCACAACTGACATGATAAACATCATAATTTTACGCACTTTTTTGCTCCTGTAAGTTAAATGAAATAACTTGCACCACACTTGCAACTACTGGCGTTTTGCCACTTTGTGCAGGCTTAAAATGCAACTGCTTAAACCATGCAATTGCTGCCTCATCTAGCACACCAAAGCCACTGGATTGAATAATTTTGACATCGTCAACCTGCCCTTGTGCATTAATAACAGCCTTAACTTTAACCTTACCCTCTTCATTATTTTTAATCGCTGAACTAGGGTACGTTAATTGAGGCGGAGTAAACGCCAATTTTGGCGCTTGTGTGATTTTGGCAACGGCTTGCTGCTTTTTAACATTCTGCCTTAGTATTTCTTTTACTTCTTTGGCTTGAGTTTTCACGACCCTCTTATGAACTTCAGCTTTACGCTCTTTTGGTTTGACGACCTTTTGTGGCTTTTTCTCTTTTTTCTCTTTTTTCTCTTTTTTCTCCACAGCAACATTGGCAGTTTTTAAGTCTTTAGCAACAGGTGTAATGCTTGAAGCTGCTGTGGTTTCTGTAAGCTGTAAAGCCTGCATTAAAGACTCAACGGTCTCTGCCCTTAAATCAGTTTGCCCCAAATGCCACATTGTTTTTGGTGTACTGTTTAATGCTGCCCAAATTGAGAAATTAATCGCAATAGACCCCGTGATGGCAATAGCAATTTTAAATACGCTTTGCAACATTCAATCTCACCTAAAAACGATAGTTAAGCTGTAAATAAATGCTTCGCCCCATAGACGGTACCAAAGTGCTACCATCATAATCTTGATAATATTGATCAAATAGATTATCAACCCCTGCACTCATTGTGAAACCTTTAACAAAGCTTGGCTGCCATTGATATGCCAAGCTTAAAAGCGCGTATCCTGGGACTTTAGGTGTATTATTTGGCACATGATTTTGTGCTAAAGCATAATCAAATCGTGTTTGTACCGTACTATCAACAACTCTAATCGGCACAGCGAATGCCACCACCCCTTTGGCTCTAGGGATCGGTAAGGCACTACCTGCAGGAATGGTATTGCCATCTTCATTACGATATGCCGATTTTGTTTTCCCACGCGTATAGGTAAAGTTCGTCATTACTTCAAACCAATGATTTTGGTATTGTGCAGAGACGTTATAACCATATAGTTGTGCTTTGGAAATATTAATATTTTGATTTACAGCAGTATAAGATGGAGGACCATCATTACCTATATTACTATTTAAGATATAATCATCCACATCATTTAAGAAAACATTTCCTGCAACACGTATTTTCTGTTTATCTGGCAAATTTTGATCAAAGATAAAACCAATGGTTTTATTATGCCCTATTTCAGGTTTGAGATTTGGGTTTGGTATAAATCGTAAAAACACATGGTGTGAATAAGGGTGATTGCCTCCTAAATAGAGATCTTGCAATGATGGGATGCGATAGCCTTCGGTATAACCTAGGTAAACCTTTAATGGATCAACCACCTTATAGCTAATACTCGCTTGTTTGGTAAAGAATGAGTCATCATTATTCATATTGCCACTTGTGCTTTGGTAACCATTAAAGCGCCCACCAATAGTTACATTTAATCTTGGCAAAATATCCCAACTGTCTTGCAAGAATGCACTATAAAGCTGTTGATTTGCTGTTGGAAAATTGGAACTTGTTTTACTGCTATAACCATCATAACCATTGATATAGCTATACTCTGCCCCATAATATAAACGTTGCTTGTAAACTGTCGTCACATTCGATAACTGCATACCTGTTGTATTAACATGCACATCTTGCGGCAAGGCAAAACCTCCACCATTACTGGTCGGCGATGAGCCCAAATGATTTTCGTTGTAATATAGTTTGGCTTTAAGATCGATATACGGATTATCCGGATTCAAATGATAATTCAGCATGCTTTGCGTTTGGAAGAAATTAAAATTTGAACTTGGATTCGTTGAGGAAGTTTCCTTGTTTACCGTTGCTGGATAAAGACCAACATTCTGCATTGACAAAAATGATGCTTTTAATGTTTGCGCTTTTGAAATATCCCAAACTGTTTTAAGTAAATATTGTAAATTATTACTGGCAGAATCTGGTAAGGTTTGACCATTGCCTAAACGCACATTATTACTACGCCCACCAACGACATCAATCAAATAACTAACATCCCCAGTTTTAAAAGCAACGGCAGCATTGGCATCACCACTATAATCGCCTGTCGCACCACCTAATCCAACTTGCCCGCCAACAGTTTTATCTTTACCCAATAAATCACTTGGGTCTAACGTTTCAAAATTAACAGCACCGCCTAAGTTGCCATTACCATAAGCAATATTACTACCAGGTTGACTCGCTGAGACCTCTTTATAAAGCGCTGAGCTTAACAACTGACGTGACTGATTATGCCCAAACGATGCCAAATTATTATTAATACCATCAATCCCAACAAAAACGCGATTATCCGACAAACCACCCAAGCTAATGCTTTGTGTTGTTGGTCGATTACCACCAACCATTTGTACACCTGCCATTTCATTCAATTGCATAGCCGTTGATTGAGTTAGATTCGCACCTCCTCCTTTCTGTACTGAAACATTAGGCAAAGCGCTACCCGTTTCAGGCGCCACATTGATTTGACTTATTCTATTTTGTTTCTCAGGCATGTTTGGCAAGGCTTTCTTAACAGCAACCACTTGAACCTCACCCAAATCTAGCGCTTGCGTATTTGCTGATTTTTCATTTGCATACATAAGTTGAGCAATCGCTGTTAACACAAGCACACTTAATAATTTTGTTTTCATTTTTAATACTCTCTCCCAAGTTATTGGTGATATCTGAATTTTCATCTGCAAGCGGTTCCTGCTCCCTAAGCATCAATCAAAGGGTCTATCTAAAAAATCATACTCATAAAGGCTTCGACTCACACTCAGCCAACGCTTACGCAATAGTAATGTACAAAAGTAATGTCATAACTAAATTTGGTTGTCATTGCTAATGATTAACTTGTATATCTGCTGCAGTTAAACCTGTTTCTTTTAGCACAGCAAACACCTGTAGCATTGTTTGTAACGGAATATTTTTATCCGCTGCCAAGGTAATTTGCGACATTGATGTCGTATCTTTTTGTGATAATAAATAACTTTTAAGCGCATCAATGCTCGTAAAATATTCACCATTGATCACATAATCATGCGCCTTTATATAAAGTGTTGTTTGAGCAGATTTGCTTTGGGTAACACTTGTCCCCTTAACATCAGGCAAAGGCAGTTTAAGCAAATGCTGAATGGGACCAGCTAATAATACAAACATAACCAAAAGCACCAACATAAAGTCTAACAATGGAATCAAGTTAGGTTCATCCACTTCCAAACTATTATGCTCATGATGATTTAAACTACTGATCATAACAGAGCCTGTTCACGCAAATTCACCATATTGGTTTTGTTATTTACTTTACTTATTTTATTTATTTCATCAATTTCTTTTTGCTGTTCTTGCTTTTCTTGCTCTTTTTTACGTGCTTTTTGCCGATCTAGGCTCAGAATCAACTGGTTTAATGCCTCTTCCGCATTACCTAAATAGCGCTCACTAAACTGTCGAAAACAATAAAATGCTAACAAACTCACCAAAGCCAGTACAATACCAAATGCCGTAGCATACATTGCCTCAGATAAGTACATAATCATATTCTGCAAACCATTGCCACTTAAGGACTCAGCTAATGCAGCAAATGAATGGCTCATGCTCCAAATCGTACCCAAAAGCCCAAGCATTGGTGAAACAACAGCGAATAAATTAAGCCAGATTAATGGGCGTTGCATACGTTGGCGTTGTTTACGCATTAACAAGCAAACTTCACTTTCAGCAAGCTCTTTAGGCTCAGTGATCAACGGCGAAATATATCTTAATATGGGCTTAGCCAATGCGTTTAGTCTTACGTTAAGCGTTTTCTTATCGTCACGATGAACTGCATTGATCAAACATTCTATCTTACCTAAATTAAGCTTTGGTAAACTGATAAAAGTAATCATACGCTCGATACAAATCGCAACGATCAAAAAGCTCACCGTCAACATAGCGTAGCTGACTAAACCAAATTGACTAAAAAAATGTTCCATAATAATTAGACTGCCTTTTCCATTAATGCTTCTTCGTTACTAGCCATTTGCTGTCTTGCCTTTTTTGACATCGCCGCAAGTACTGCTCTTAACATCGAGAGATTTGTCACATCATGATCAAATGGAATATAGTGATTTTTATATTTACTCTGCAACCACATTCCTTCTTGATCAAAGTAGACCATCTCAAGCGAGCTATCTTCTGTTAATGCAATACCCGCACATTGACAATAAAGTGACAATGCATCTTTATGATCTTCATTCATATGCTTGATAGCACCATTAATCTCGTCGTCTTTAAATACCTGCTCAATACAGAAATTCTCTTTGCTAACCCAATTAATATCACCAAAGCCACCGATAAAGCGTACTTTCTCAATATGTAATTTATAGAAATGAAAATCATGGGTTTTATCTTGATAGTCTTTTGATTCCGGGAAGAAACGCGTGTAAACACTTGCCGCCCTTTCTTCATCTTCCAAACGATTTAATCGCCCTAAAATGGTAACACGTCCTGCCTGCTGAATGTCTTCTTTTTCATCTTCAATAATCGTTAATGACACTTTGTCATCTTTGGCAACATTGCGTGTATGCTGGGCAAGCTTACTAATATAAACAAGCACCTCACCATCAGTATCAAATGCATACGCTACCAATGAGCCAAAAGGATAACCTGGCATTGCTACAGATTGTGTTGCTAATACACCATATAGCTTCTGTTTGGTTAATTGTCTTGCTCTTAGTGCCGTTTCAATTTTATTTGTTTCCATAAAAACCCCTCTGATTTAAATGATAATTATTGTCATTTGCGATAACAATCGTAATGATAACCACTCTCATATATAAGTCAATGATGAAAAGCATATTTTTTATTACACCTAGGAAATCCATCTATCAAGCCATATTTCATATGAGCTTCAAATGTGATTGAAATTCAGACATGGTTGTTTTATGAAGGGATGCTTACTTTGTTAATCGCACATCAAAGTTAAAGTCTAGTACCTTGGTTTTTTTGACCGCCTTTGCAAATCCTTTATGAAGTGGATTTATAATATAATTATACTCTCTTGGGACTATAACGCTTGGTACAGCCAATATTAAAGACTCACAACGCTTGAGCCATTGATCACCAATATCTGCCGTTTCAGGCGGTGCTGGCTGATCTTGCCATGAATGTGGCAATCGCTCAGGCTCTAAATAGTTAATCTCTGATTTTGACAACTCAATTTGAAAAAGTGTGTAATTTGGCAAAATAGCATAGTCCTCTAAATGGACAAATATTTCTAATATTGCGAGAGATTCTGAGCCTGCGCAATATACGCAAGGATTCCCTTTATTATTCCATCTTCCCCCATATATTCTGGCTCCATCACCAGTAAATGCATCCTGCGCAAATTTGCTTTTCACCAATCTATAGGCAAATACTTTGCTCATACGAAAACGCCATGCTCAAGTCTACCGATTAAATCAAGTACTGCTTTTGTCTCGGCTGATGTCCTTAGCATTTGAATTGGTTTTCTGCCACCAAGCCCATTAACCGGTGACATCAGCCAGTGCATTGCTTTTTGGTGATGTCCTTCAAATAAATTTAACGCTGATTTATAGACTTCTGCATAGCGATATAATCTATCACTTTCAGCCTCAGTAAAAAAACCTGATTTGTATCTTCTATTAAGTGAAGCTGGCGCTATTGTTGTAATTTTGGCAAGTTGATTTTTCTCAATTCCAGAAATATCAGCCAATTTGCTAAAAACCTCACAGCTAAACCCCTCATGAATTGCCTGATAGAGACGCTCACCACGTGATGGAATACCAACAGCATCCCAAAAATCACTTTGATTACCCTGTTGCATAGCACCACCTTGTCATAACTGATATATTAAGAATATATCACATGATTGAAATTATGCAACTTTGAATATTTTTAGCTTATTGTGCATTTTCGATTTTGTGCAGCTGTGTTAAGTCTGCTTCTGTTGCTGTGCTTTTCACATCACCAACTCTTAGATTAATGGCATCAATCGGCATCACCTCAACCTTGACCTTTTCAATCTCAGCACTTAATACATGCCCACCACTTTTCTTATCTGCAGCAACAAAATGAGTATGAAACCCAGGTACGCCAAACCCTTGCGTGTATTTAGGTGAAAAAAACATAACCATCGTCCCTTGTACATTATGATAATTAAAGCGATGTTCATGCTCTTTCAACCACTCCACCAATGGTTTATTAGTTGATTTATCAATTTTCTCACTACGCGCTAGGATTTCCTTAAATGTTCCAGTTAACTTAACCGCATAAGTTAACTGATTATTTGCTAGCTTTGCTAATAATTGCTGCTGAAATGTAGTCAATTCGATAGATTTATTAACGTCAAAACTAAGTTTTTTCAGTGGCTTGAAATCAATAGCCGTTAGATAAGACAGTCCACTTTCTGGCTTCATTTGTGTCAGCTTACCATCCATATTGGCTAAATAATACTTACCATCCAACACGATAACTTCACCCAACCCTTCACCTGCACCGAGACCAAAATCATTACCGGATGCTTTTGCAGATTTAACATTTATCACTGAATGATAATTTCCGGACATCAATGCTGTAATCGTTCCATATTGATAGAGCGGTGCACTTTTTGCAAATGCACTAGCACTTATTGTTGCTAATAATACTGTTAAACCGATTTGTTTAATCATTCCAATCTCCCTTTTAACTGATTATTTACTCATAAAACGTTTTAGCTTTCTCGCTATCATGATAAGCAAATAACGTTTGCGCAATCTTGGTTGAGCCTGTGGTAATATTACCCTTTTGATCTAGTGCAATCAAACCAACATAGTCATCCAAAGCATCACTTTCTTGGATACTTTTGTTAACGGCGTCATTTAAAGCCATGCCATCTTTAACACGAGTATGTACTTTTGCTGCAACGGCTTGATTAACAATATGCTCACCAATACCAGTGCATGATATCCCCATAATATTTGATGCATAGTTACCAGCAACGGTTGGACTATCCCCCACGCGCCCCGGCACCTCAAATCCAGCGCCTCCGGTTGAGGTTAAAGCAGCAATGTTACCGGCATTATCTAATACAACCACACCAATAGTTCCTGTTAAGCCTTTCTTAAGCTCAAGGTACTCTTGATAACGATGTTCGGTAATGGGATTATATTCTGGCATTTTTAATGTCTCATGTGCAAAACGCGTTGCCTCATGAGCTGCGCGCACACTGTGATGTTCATTTAAAAGTGCCAAAGCCACTTCACTGGGATATTGGATATTTTGAATATTAATCACGCCTGCAAATTTGGCTTTTGTACCATCCATAATCGAAGCTGACATCCTTACCTGTCCATCTTGCTGCAAGCGTGATCCCGTACCGGCATTAAATAGTGGATCATCCTCTAATAATTTCGCTGCAAAAACAGCAGTTTTTAACGCATCATCATAGGTCGTAAGAAAGGCATATGCTTCCTCAACAATCGTTAATAGATGTACGTGATATTCGCTAAACTGAGTATTTTTATCCTCTCTGGCACCACAGCCGCCATGAATAATAATTTTTTGCATTTCCAACCACGTCCTTACGATTAATTAACAACCTCAACTTCATGCGCATTTGTATCGTATTTACTGCCTTCAAGTAAGAGATGCATGCGAATGCCAACCAAACTAATGGGATCATCATCGCGCGCGTGCGGCATCGATGAATGCTCAATATGTGACATATCAATAATCGTTAATGCGCCACTGCCGACAACCTCAATTACGCCATCATCAGCGAGAAAGGCGCCTGTGTCTTCATCGATACCAACACCGGTTACAAAGGGATTATAAGACAATGCCGTTAATAAACGTCCCAAACGATCTCGTTGCGAGAAATGTTGATCAACAAGTATTTTATTAGTTAACCCCAAGCCTGGCGCCATATTGACCATATTGTAGCGTGGCATAAAACCCGTAGCACCTCCAACAATCATATGCTCAGAGATAAAAGCAGCTCCTGCCGAGGTGCCTGCCACATGCACACCCTTGGCATTACAGCGACGAATCATTTGTGCCACTTTAGTGCCACCAAGCACGGTTGACAATAGTAGCTGATTACCACCGGTCATAAAGATACCGCTTGCTTTTTCAAGGTGTGCCAAATAATCCTTATTCTCGGTATCAGCACGCGCTTGAATCTCAAGGCTTACCGCATTTTTAACACCTAGCGACTTAAAAATTTTGACATATTCGCTGCCGGTATCTGACAACTTAGATGCCGTTGGAATAATAACAATATAGGCATCTTTATTACCTGCTAGTTCAACAAATCGCTGCAAAACCTTGGGTGAAACCAATTTATCTTCACGTCCACCAATTGGGATAATATATCCTCTTTTAATACCTGAAACTGTTGGTGCGGGCATGCTCACTCCTCTTTTTTTCCTAAATGTCTAACATCTTACGCTTCGATATATACCCTCTACTATTACAAAGTAAAGGAATTATTACTGTGGCGTTAGAAATTAGTAATATATTCATCAAACCGTCAATTACAATATGTCTTCACTAGAGCACCAATCTCAGCAATATGATCATGACAACACAGCACGCACACATCACCTTGTTGTAATTGCGGCAGTACCGACTTTGCTCCGGATAATTCATCTTCAACTAAACGTATTGTATCTTTTTCCTGACCGAAACGAACTAATGATGCTGCAATTTGCATAGGAATTTCTCCCTCATTGGCGCCACGCAAATATTTCTTAAGCTCTTTGATCAAAATCTCATGCGGCATGTACTTAGCAATGATTTTTGAGCTCGCATCAATCAAATTGATTCTGTCGCCCGTTGTTCCAAATAACAAACTAAGCTTTCCTTCTTTTGTTTGATACGCTTGAGCCAAGGACAAAATCGCCTCAAATCCTGCTGGATTATGCGCAAAATCAATAATAACTTTAGCCCCCGACTTCAATGTGTAAATATTAGCGCGCCCCTGATTTTCTTTATCTGTATTCTGATAAACACATAACGCAGCTATTATTTTTTCAAAAGAAATGCCTAAACAAAAAGCCAAGGCTATCGCATGCAAAGTATTTTCAATATTATGTTTTGCATGACCATTCATCGTCAGCGGTACATCATTGAGCCTAACTAAGGATTTTGCTTTGCCTTGGTGCCACCAAATAAAACTATTCTCTGCAACATAACAGGCATAATCATTTGCGGTTAACTGATTTAATATCTTAGATGTGATTTCTGATTGACTGACAATAATTTTGGGTGCTGATAGCTCGACAACTAGTTGCTGTAAAAGTAAATCATCAAGATTAATAATTGCAAAACTGTTTTCTTTGGCTAACGCACGATAGACAATACATTTAGCATCAAATAAATCATTTAAAGTTTCAACACCATCCTCACCCATATGATCATAAGAGACATTGGTCACCGTCGCAGCCGAAACTTGTGTTTCTATCAAACCACGTTTTAACAATCCGCCACGCGCTGATTCCAATACAGCTACTTCAACCTCTGCATTGGTGAGTACAAACTGATGTCCCGTGGGTCCTGAGTAATCACCGCGATCAATAATCTCACCATTAATCGCAACCCAATCCGTTGAAGCATAACCACTTACTTTACCAGCATGTTGACAGATAAAATTCGTCAAACGCACTGTTGTTGTTTTACCATTTGTTCCAGTAACAATCACCTGTGGAATATCATAAATATCCTGCCATGGTAGCGATAAATAATCATCAGTTAATAACGATAACTTATAGCGACCAACCCCAGAGCCAACATAAGCGTGATCTTTTTCTCTAAAGATATTTAAACCATGTGACTTGGCATTAGCATAAAGTATACGATAGGCAAGATTTTGCTCTTCTTGAATTGCGTCAAGTAAATTTGCCTTTTGAGATTCATCCAATGCCAAAACGCCATTATTTAAAAATTCATAGCTTGCTGCTTGCCATGTGTAATCAATAACATCACAGCTGGCAAGCAAGATATCACAAGGTGCGGTAAATGCTAAACGCAAACCCTCGCTATATATCTTATGCGCTAGCTTATATTCACTAAGCCCAAGTAACGGTAGCAGCCGTTCACAGTTAGTTTGCCATATTTTAACAAGTTCTTCTTGCTCGGTTTTAAGCGGAACATCTAGTACAACACCCGTTTCATTAAAAAACAAGTTAGGCCCGACTAAGCGTCTTGAGTAGCCTTCAGGAATTTCACGCATCATTACACCTACTTAATCAGCATCTTCTTCAACAGTTGCTACAAGGCGCACACCTCGTTCATCAGCGATAATACCATCTTGCATCATCTGTACAATCTCTTGTGCTAATCCATGGTTTTTACTCAGTTCAATGGTCGTATTAGATTTTATGGTCTTCGTGCTTTCAGATGCTTCACCTTCTCTGTTAAAGTGAATAATTTGCTTCCAAGTACGTTTGATATTATCCGCAAATACGACAAGAAGATCACCAACATTCGCATGCTCTAACGCATGATCAACCGCTTCTTGTTCGCTTTCAATAATCTGAATGTTATTTTCAGAAACTCCAGCTTCTAGCAATGCTTCTTTTAATTTACGTGGAATTTCACCAGATTTGCGTCCTCTTAAACCATCATCTTGCTTACAGATAAACTGATCAAAATAAGGCGCTACCGCTTTGGCAATATTGGCAATATCCTGATCTCGTCTATCCCCTGGAGCTGCAATCACGCAGGTTTTAATGCCCTTAGCATCAATCTGCTCAACCAACTTACCCATCGCTAATACGGCAGCTGGGTTATGACCATAGTCCATTAAGACCTTAAATGGATGCTCATCAAACCAGTTCATGCGTCCTGGCGCTTGATAAAACGAGGTTGTAAAGGTTCTTAGACCATTTTTGATATCATCTAGACTCATATTCATACTATAGGCAATCGCCACGGCAAACATCGCATTTTGTACATTGTGAACAGCTCGCCCTTCCATCGTTGCGGGGATTAAATGCGTCCATAATACCGGCATGTGAATATGATTATCAAAGATGGTGATCATATCTCCGTTAACACCTTTTTCAATAACAACGGCCTTACCCCCTGCACGAATATGTTCTTTGACCAAAGCGTGTTCTGGATTCATCGTTACATACATAATATGCTCAGCTTGCGTGTAAGCTGATAATCTTAAGCAATGCGGATCATCAGCATTTAAAACGGCGACATCGCGAGCGGCATCCGTCACAATACGTTTAACTTCTGCTAATTCTTCTAAGGTATTAATACCTTTAAGTCCCATATGATCCTCAGCAATATTAATACAAGCACCAACATTGCAATAATCATAGCCAAGACCACTTCTAAGCAGACCACCACGTGCCGTTTCAAATACAGCCACATCAACATTCGGATCACGCAACACCATTTGTGCGGACTTAGGTCCTGTCATGTCTCCTGCGACACTTAATTTACCATTGACATAAACGCCATCGGTTGTGGTAAAGCCCACACATTTACCAGCGATTTTCCACATATGGGCAACCATACGCGTTGTTGTTGTTTTACCATTGGTGCCAGTAATGGCTGCAATTGGAATACGTGCACGCTCTGTATCAGGAAATAACATATCCATCACCGCCCCTGCCACATCGCGAGGATAGCCTTCACTTGGTGATACATGCATTCTAAAGCCGGGTGCTGCATTAACCTCACAAATCCCACCACCGACTTCTTGATATGATTGGGTAATATCAGGAGATAAGAAATCAACGCCACCAACATCCAAACCAATGGCAGTAACTGCGCGCTCTGCCATCTCGCGATTATCCGGATGCACCACATCGGTTAAATCAATAGCCGTACCACCGGTTGAGAGATTCGCCGTTTTACGCAAATAACAAATCTCACCACTGGCTAAAATACTCTCTGGCGTGAATCCGGCTTTTTCTAAAAGTGTTAGCGCTTGATGATCAAGCTCAAGACGTGTTAATACCTTTTCGTGCCCGACACCACGCCTTGGGTCTTCATTGACAATATCAATAAGCTCAGCAATCGTATGCTTACCGTCACCAACAACATGTCCAGGTACGCGCTTTGCTACCGCCACTAATTTGCCATTGACTACTAGCATACGATGATCAAAACCTTCGATGTATTGCTCTAAAATAACCCAACGACCATGCTCTTTTGCCACTGCAAATGCTTGTTTCAAACTTTCATCACTTTGAATATTAATGCTTATGCCACGACCATGGTTACCATTTAATGGTTTAACCACTAGTGGATAACCTAAGTGGCGGGCAACGGATAATGCATCACTTTCATAGCGCACACTGCGTTGTTTTGGCACAGGGAGCCCCAAACCATTTAAAATCGTATTGGTTTGCTCTTTATCACATGATATCTCAACAGCAATATGTTTGGTTTCACCGGTAATCGTCGCTTGAATACGGTTTTGATACTTGCCATGACCAAACTGCACCAAAGAATGTTCATTTAATCGAATATATGGGATGTCGCGCTTTGTTGCTGCTTCCACTAATGATCCAGTACTTGGGCCAAACTCTTTACTTTGGGCAAACTTAATAAAGCGAATCTTCTCATTTTCAAAGTCAAAATCTTTAAGATCGACATTAAGCGCTTGTTGTAGCTCTTGAGGTAAAAGCGAGATCAATAAATCACGCGCTAAGAAGCTCGCCTGCAAACCAACATCTTTTTGCTTATACTCAAACACCATATTGTATTGTCTTGGCTCACCGGTACTACGTGTTTTACCAAAGCTTACATTGCTACCCGCAACATCCTGAAGTTCAATCGCGACATGTTCCCAAATATGCCCCACCCATGTGCCTTCACCCTCACGCATGCGCCTTATAAAGCCACCTGCTTCACGATAGGAACAACCATGTTCTTTCAGCCCTGGAAGCGCTTCAACTAAGGCATCAATAAAATCAGCACCAAGCTTTGCCGATGGCCACTCTTCTAGTATACCTAAATCAATTACATGCCTAATAACTGGAAAGTTGGCATAGATATTTGGTCCAATATAGACATTCGTCGATAGTATTTGCATGATATTCTCCCTATATGTAATTTTTCTCCAAAGATGTTGACTGTTAGAATAAACAAAGTTAAACCCTTTGTATAGCAGACATTGACGCTTCCTATGTCAGAATTTTTGTATTTTGAGTTTTTTATATCACTAACATGCGGGCAAATTCACAGCTAAGCCACCTAATGATGTTTCTTTATATTTGGTTGACATATCTTTACCGGTTTCTTTCATTGTCTGAATCACTTGGTCTAAGCTCACATGATGCTCACCATCGCCAAGTAGCGAAAGCTTAGCGGCATTAACTGCTTGTACCGCACCCATAGCATTGCGTTCAATGCACGGGATTTGCACCAAGCCACCAATCGGATCACAGGTCAAACCAAGGTTATGCTCCATGCCCATTTCAGCAGCATTTTCAACTTGTTCAACATTACCACCAATAAGTGCGCAAAGCCCCGCTGCAGCCATCGAACATGCGACACCAACCTCACCTTGGCAGCCGACTTCAGCGGCAGAAATTGAGGCACCTTTTTTAAATAAAACGCCAATGGCTGCCGTCGTTAGCAAATAATCAATGATCTCTTTGTTTGTGGTAAATGGATGGTTTAATATATGGTGCTTTAATACCGCGGGGATCACCCCTGCAGCACCATTTGTTGGCGCTGTAACCACTTTACCGCCTGCGGCATTTTCTTCATTAACAGCAATGGCAAAAACATTGAGCCAATTAAGATCCTTGATATCTAAACGTGACTCTTCTAAACGTTTTTTAAGTTTATACGCGCGACGTTTAACAGATAAACCACCTGGTAGCTCGCCATCTGTTTGCAATCCGTTTTCAATTGACTGATCCATCACTTGCCAGATTGCAAGCACCCCTTCTTCGACTTCCTTTTTATCACGGACAGCACATTCATTTGCCATCATTAAATCAGCAATGCTCATTTGATTGTTTTCACACATGTCTAACAGCTCTTTAGCTGTTGCAAATGGATAAGGTACGGCATGCCCATCAACAGGAGCAGGATCATTATGACTGTGCATTTCATGTTCATCTAAGATAAATCCACCACCGACTGAAAAATACTTCAATTCATTCAATTTTTCACCTTGATCACCCCATAGCGTAAACAACATGCCATTGGCATGCTCAGGTAGCGCCTCGTTATAGTGAAATATTAAATCTGCCGTATAATCAAAATCAATCTCATAAGATTCCAATAACTTCATCTTTTTAGTTTTAAGGATCTGATCATAACAAAGCGCTGCCGCATTAATATCAATACTATGAGGCTCAAAGCCTGCAGAGCCCAAAATACAGGCATAATCTGTTTTATGCCCCCTTCCTGTTAATGCCAGTGATCCAAATAACTCAATCGTGAAACGTCTTGTCTTTGTCAAAGAGTCTTCATGTTTTTGTAAAAACCGAAAGGCTGCGCGCATGGGTCCCACTGTGTGTGATGATGACGGTCCCACGCCAATCGAAAATAAATCAAAAATACTAATATTCATAAACTCACCCTTAAAGCCCATTTACCTCTAAAAAAACCTGCTTACAATAAATCAGTGGCTGGCAGATGTAAAATAATTTACAATGCCAACCAAAAATATATCCCTTATTACTGCATGTTTAAAGATACCTTATTTTTGACGCTTCAAAAAATATTGCCGCAAGCCTGTTTATCACGTCTTGCTGGCAAGTTGGCAAACTGTGAAAATATAACGATAAAAAACAAACTAATCCATCTTGCGATGAAGCGTTTTAATATCGACTTAAACGATGCATTAATCGAAGATCCCACTGACTTTGCAAGCTTTAATGATTTTTTTACGCGCAGATTAAAACCTGAAGCACGCCCTATTGATCAAAATAGTAAAAGCATTATCTCACCCGCCGATGGTAAAATTACACAAGCAGGCAAAATCACAGAAGGCAAGCTCATTCAAGCCAAAGGCAAATATTTCTCATTAAAAGCACTTACCGCAGATACAGCAAAAGAGGCATACACTGATTTTTCGGTGATTTATTTGTCCCCTTCGGATTATCATCGTGTGCATATGCCAATGGATGGTAAGTTGACGCGTATGACTTATATTCCAGGTAAACTTTTTTCAGTTAATGAACTAACTGCAGAGAATATTGATGGACTCTTTGCCAAGAATGAGCGCCTGATTTGTTATTTTGAAACAGTAGTTGGCGAAATTGCCGTCATTTTTGTTGGTGCAATGCTTGTTGCAGGGATTGAAACCGTTTGGCATAAATTAGTTGCGCCCAACTATTACAGCAAAGTTACACACTTCGATTACTCTAAGCACAACATGCACTTTAATAAAGGTGATGAGATTGGTTTATTTAATTTCGGTTCAACCATTATCACGCTTTTCCCTGATGAAAAGATCATATGGCAAGAACATATAAACAGCAAAATCAGCATGGGTCAGGCGATTGCTAATCATATCCCTATGTCTTAGGATAATTTTGGCAATAGTCCTAGCTATTACCTGCAATCCAACTTTGTAAAATCCTCATAAACTGCTTTGCAACTAAACACCGCAAAATGATTTACGATGGGTATAGAGGCTTTGCCTAAACCAATTTGCCGTGTCTTTCATCCCTAATAACAACTGATTAGGATCTGAAAACTCATGTCCTTGATCACGATAGATTTTTAGTGACACCTTTTTATCGGCTTGCTTTAGCGCATAGTATAGCTCTAATGATTGACTTACTGGCACCTCATTATCCTCATCACCTGCTTGAATCAGCATGCTGCCATGATTTAAACCCACATGTAGAACCGGTGATATATTTACCCAGGGTTTAGCATCTTGCCAAAAAGACACTCCCATAAGGTAAGTAAGCGTATGATAGTCTGATGTACCTTCAAGGCTGACCAAATCATTGACACCAGCGCCATCAACTGCTGTTTTAAATAAATCAGAGTGTTGCATTGCTATTGCCGCTAAAAAACCGCCATAGCTCCAGCCCCAGATACCAACACGTTTGGGATCAACAATACCCTGAGCGATTAAATGCTTAACACCAAGGGTAATATCTTCTAAGTCAATTTGTCCAATTTTCTGATAGTTAGATGCCATAAATGGCACGCCATAGCCCGTACTACCATGCACGTTTGGTCTCAAGATCACATAACCTTCTGCTGCCATACACCCCACACAAAAAGGTGTATCCAAAGTATGAGGCGAGCCAATAAAACTGCCCCACCAATGGTTAGCAGGCCCACCATGGACGGCAACAACTAGTGGATATTTCTGCCCTTTTTTATAGTTTGGTGGATACGTCAAAAAACCTTCAACATTTTCTTTATTACTACCAACCCAATGTATTATTTCTGTGTGCCCTAATGTATAGGGCAGTTTTCTTTGCGAGTTAATCACTTGCGGTGAAAATTCATCTAAAAGGCTGACGACGGCTTCAGGTGCTTTATTGCTACTCATTTGCATATAGCCAATAGCTGTTGCTTGATTGTTAATAACAGGGCTAACAACTGATACGTCATGGGTTAATGACACAATTTTTGATGTGTTAATATTTATCTTAACAAGACGCTTCGTTAAATGATCGTCTTGTACCATCAACAGATTCTCATCTTTTTGATCCCATGAGAGTAACTGAGCGCTCCCTTCAAACAAAGGCTCCAAACATCGCTGTTGATGATCATTTAAATTCAAAACACACAGCCTTTTGCTATATCTTAGAACATAATCCGCATACTGATAGCCATCTGGCAATTGATTATAAAAATAAGCTAGTTTTTTACCATCATGTGATAAAACTGGTTGATCATAATACCCCTCACTTTTTGTTAAATTCATCACATGCCCTGCTAAATCAACACGCTTAATCTCGCGCTTTCTTGAGCGCTCTGGCACCAATGAATGCGCACTAACAAAGAGAATACCGCTACTATCTTTTAACCACGCCAAATGACCATCCATCACATAATCATGTGACAGGCTTAAAGCTTTAATGCTTTGAACATGCGTTTTATCTTTTGAAAGAGTTAACAAATAGAGTCTCGTGCCTGCATACATTGTCGATGGATCAAGTACTGCCAGTTTATCACGCTTATCCTCATGAATACTCATTGCAATCATTTGCCCATTGGGTGAAATCTGATAGCTTTCCAACCCTTGCGTAGGTGTTTTTAATGGATATAACTTATGACGTTTAAGATCATAAACACATAGACTTAGTTGATCATGCTCTTCTTTTAATAAAAGTAACTTGCGCCCATCCGGGAACCAACTAACATTAAGCACATTAAAATCAAAAAGCTTTTGCGCGTCTATCATAGACTTAGCATTAATATGCTTGACGTAAAAAAGCTGATAACGCCACTGCCACTTACCCGTTTTTTTGTCTTTTTGACCTTTTTTCTCTATATAAACCGCTTCATGAGCATCATCTGAAAGTGACACAAAACCAAACCAAGGCTGCGATAATGATGCTTCAGCTGTTAATGGCGGCATTGATTTTTCAGTTGTTTTAGTTGTGTTAACATCAACCTTTTGTGCATACACTGCCAAAGTGCTAACGATAATCGAGCAAGCGTATAGTAAAATTTTTCTAAGCATTAAAACACTCCAATAGAATCTACGCTTTAGATTACAATATCTTGCGATACATATACAAATGTTGATACCACGAAGTTTGTAACCGTATTTAACATCCTGTTTACAAGTCTCAGCTCGGACAAAAATGAGGAAACCTTCAACCAATAATTTTTTTAAGATCATTTCCTGACGATATTTTTGCACTGCTTCACGCTGACACTAATAAAATACCCAAAAACCTTAAACATCACTTATCTCCATCTAAAATCTCCACTTTGCTTTATCAACCTATCAGTAGCTTGCCAACAATTAAGTTCACTTCTTGACGGCAGAACTATTCTCAAAGGAGGTGGTCTTAAATTGTTGATGAATATATAGTTAATGTTGTTTTTCACATTTATTACTTCGTCATAGTTTAATTTTTTTATAGGATCCATTCTTGCAAGTATATAATTTTTATCCATATACTTAACTTCAAACATCGATGTGTTTGCTTTTAGATTTCTATTTATGAATCCATTTATTCGGAATGCTCTCTTATAGTTTGCTACTAATAATTTTCTTTCGTCATTGATATGTTCAAATGCTAACATTTTATGTAAGCCACTCTTATCACGATAGATATATCCTTCAGTTGGGTTAATAGAAGATAATTTTGCAGTAATATCTTCTCCTTCTAACAATGACTCTGAATCATTAGTATCGTTTATATTAGCAACACTAACAATACTCACAGCATCAGCAACCATGCTAATCACGCCAAGTCCAAATGAAATATTGTTTAGAATATTTGCTGTACCTTCTCCATCTGCTTTTGTATCTGCCACAACTTGCCCTGCTATACCAAACGCTCCCGAAGCCGCCCCCATGATCCCTGATACTCTAGCCATGTTGGCTGCAGCAAGAGCAGCACCTTCTAGGCTAGACCCTCCACTCATTACAGCACCTGCAATTCCAACAATTACTCCCAAACTATTTAAGGTATAATTAAGCCATGCTGGCATATGCCCACTTGGATCAATATTCATAATCGGATTGCTATCAGCAAAGTTATACTTGTTCCAAACATTGGCACTATCTTGGGCGATAAAACGCTGTGTATTTGCATCATAATCACGCGCTCTTAAATACACCAAATTAGAGCTTGAATCCTGATACTCATCATTGTAGCTAAAGTTAGTTGCCACATTAGTGTTGAGTGTATTTGGATGCACACCATACGCTTGATAGTCTGTCGTGCCTTGGATAGCAACTGCTACATCATTATTAGACTTAGTCAAGGTTAAACTATTGCTTTTGCCATTATTCGCATAATACAAGTTAGTGTGACCATCATTCTTTATGAAAACCTCTTGGGAAAAACTATTTTTCACACTTCCAGCTAAGGTTAAAAATGCAAGGGTGCTTACTATTATTGTATTTGTTAGATATGATTTCATTTTACCTACACGTATCTGATGGTTGCTTTATTTATTTAGATTAAAAACGGAATACCTACCTGAAAAACTGCCCCGCCTATATTATAAGAAAATGCATAACTACGTACAGTTTGCAAGCTACGAAAATTTAGTTCTGCCACAGTAAACATCCCACCTTCCACTGCTGTAACCCCTGAGGACATTAAGATATTTTTAACAGACATTTCATTTCTCCCTGACACTGCTGACATTACCCCTTCTCTTGCTGTCTCCATTGTTGCACCCCGTGCCGCAAATATGCCAATAGAGCCAAGAAACTTCGTGCCTGCGCTTAAATTATACTTTAAAAAAAGCTGCCACATATCCTTAACAAAAAAACCTCCCATCCATCCGCTTACTCCCCCTGACCCAAATCCACCAGCTATCCCTGCAAGCATTGATGAGCCACCAACAGTCTCAGCAGATAATGCCGTTGCCACTCCCTCAAGTCCGTTATCTAATAAACCAAAAAAATTAGCCCTACTAGGATTTATCATACCTAAGGTACCGAATGCACCACCAATATCCTCAAGCCCCATTTGTAGATATGCAATTGGCGTCATTGTCTTTTTCTGAATAAGCGCCTGCATTCCATTGCCGACAAAAGTAACCGGATAAGACTTCAGTCCATAACGCGTTGATTGCTCTTCAAATACCTTTTCTGCGTTATCAGTTGGCACACTAGAACTATCAATTGGAACACTAGAATCAGCTTCATTAGCAGTCACAACACCATCTGCAATAGATTCAGCAGCTTCACCCTCCGCAACCGCAGCTTCTGCCGCTGGAGCAAAAGCACCTAGCAACCAAGGCGTAGCAATACCTGCTAGTATCAAAGATATACCAAGTATCGTATTTACTGCTTCTTTACTTAGGTGACCACTTGGATCAATATTCATAATCGGATTGCTATCGGCAAAGTTATATTTATTCCAAACATTGGCACTATCTTGCGTAATAAATCGTTGTGTAGTTGGATCATAATCACGTGCCCTTAAATACACCAAATCAGAAGTTGGATCCTGATACTCACCATCGTAGCTAAAGCTGGTTGCTACATTTATTTTTAGGGTATCAGAATGCACACCATAGGCTTGATAATCTGTCGTGCCTTCTATAGCAACGGCTGCATTGCTATGAGTTGGCTTAACCAAAGTTAAACTATTGCTTTTGCCATTATTGATATAATACAAGTTGGCTGCAGTATTATTGTCAACCCAAGCCTCTTTAGCAAATGAACTTTCAACACTAGCAACAATACATAAAATAATAAGAAATGGTAACCAAACTGACAAAGCGCCACTAATCATCAATTTATTTCTTATAAGCTGAATTTTAAACTTCATAATCTACCTCACTCACTCAATATGAAACATTTTTAATTTAATTTGATTTGTTTCACATTTATTCAAACATGCTATCTATCCCAGTCACGAGATTACGCGCTTATATCTAAATTTATATAGACAAAATAAACATATATTGTAACTGCCTAGTGCTACAACTTTTAAACACGCGATTACTTGAGTTTACTTGTAACTCCAGCTGTAAATCCCATATTTTATGGCGCATTACCCCATTTCTAAAGTATTCGCGTATCTTGAATATGTGGCACTAGCAGGTCTAAAAACGCACAGGAAAACAGATTTAAATATAAGCAATTTTGTTTATTAATCATGCTGCTGGGTGGTTGCCATATATTTCAATCATAACTCAGATATATCTCCACTAAGCAAAGCACCAAATATTGGTGTCTTTAAATTAAGATAAGTAAATCTCATCGCTCTTGCTAACCTACTATTGGGGTAATTACCTAAGTAAGTTTGTGAGAATCCAGAATATGCACCCATAAGTGGTGCCGCAGCAATATTAACCGCTGTATTTTTCCAGTTAATATCATTACTAATTGCACTATTAATCATATTGCCTGTCATAGCAACCGCACCATTAAGTGTTGTTCTTAATGCACCATAGACAACTTTTTTAAACATGCCATTAGCCTTACCCATTCTACCACTCACCCATCCATAAACTCGACCACCTGTAAATCCTGCCGCACCATTGATTAATGTAAATCTTGCAAAGTCACTCAAGTTAAAATGATTCCCATCATTGTCTTGATATGTTTTCAACCCTGAACCAACACCCAATAAAATATTTGATCCCGCACTACTTCTAGTCACCTTAGCAGCGTTTAACTCTTCACTATCAATATCTATAACTGTTTCCTCATCCTCAGATAATTGTCTAGCTTGTCTAGATAGCAAAGCTTTTCTCCCTAATGGAAATATACTATCCTGGGCTGAATAGACACCGATCATACCGCCTATAGCCATAGCGAAATCACCAGCTGCAGCATAGTAGCTATGGTGAATTATGTCATTAATACCAAACAAAATATTAGAAACACTTGCTCCTGTTTCAGCTAACACAATCAAAGAAGTTCCATTTGTAACAGGAACGCTAGCTAAGGATACAACAACTGTCATTAACAGCCCAATAGTGTTTAAACTCATATGGCCACTTGGATCAACATTCATAACCGGATTGCTATCAACAAAGTTATATTTATTCCAGACATTGGCACTATCTTGGGCGATAAACCGCTGTGTATTGGCATCATAATCACGTGCCCTTAAATATAATAAATCAGAAGCAGGATCTTGATACTCACTATTGTAGCTAAAATTTGTTGCTACATTGGTATTGAGCGTATTAGGGTGCACGCCATAGGCTTGATAATCTATCGTGCCTTGGATAGCAACTGCCGCATTATTAGCTGGCTTAGCCAAAGTCAAACTGTTGCTTTTGCCGTTAGCAAGATAATAAAGTCTGATGCTAGGTCTTGCTGTGTGAGCATAACTTATTTGTTTTGTTAATAATGCTATAAGACAGATACCAATACTTACAAAAATAATCCGCTGTTTATTCATACCTTCAACCGTAAACGTCAGTTCTATTGATGCTTTCAGCAATAACTTGCTTACCGCACTATGCAAATGGATCTTTAAAAGCCATCAGGTAACTCCTCTCCATGGTTAGTCGCATTATAAACAGCATCAGTCGCTGAGTACGCCCCTAAAAGAAGTGGCATTTTCACAATCACATATGAGAATCCTGCCGTGGCTGAGCGCATAAAATTAGTTTCAGCAATACGGCTAGAAAAACAACGAACCCCAGATAACATAAGTTGATTGAGGCCATTTGCGCCGCGCAGAAGATAATTTGATGTCTGAGCTGCATTTTCAACATAGTCTGCGAACTTCAACCCTTTAATCAATCCAAATGCAGCGCCACCGCCAACATAGTCTAAGACGGTCCATATTGATTCGTATTTTTTTAAGAATGGTGAAAAATGACTGCCATAGGTGCCAGTCACACTAACAGCACTTGCTGCTTCACCTAATAAGCCAAAACGCAACTCGGTTTTGCGTGATACACATGAAAAAAACTTTGCTTCATTTGGGTTAGTAGCTTCGGCAGTCGCACGCGGGTATATACCTTCATTTAGTTGACTATCACCTGCTTGAGCATCAACTCCCGCTTCAGACGCTTGAACATCATCATTTGCAGATTGCGTTAATGCTGCAGATGATCCTTCCGCTACATCAGTTGCCTCTGCAGTAG
Source organism: Cysteiniphilum sp. GTC20157 (assembly GCF_055396795.1). Classification (NCBI taxonomy): domain Bacteria; kingdom Pseudomonadati; phylum Pseudomonadota; class Gammaproteobacteria; order Thiotrichales; family Fastidiosibacteraceae; genus Cysteiniphilum; species Cysteiniphilum sp. GTC20157. The sequence goes on from NZ_AP044698.1 coordinate 1,423,013, forward strand.
CAGTAGCACCAGCTTCAAGCCCCTCTGTGGCAACTCCTGCTACCTCTGAAGTCGCAACACTCTCAGCACCTAAGGCAGCAAGCTCAGCAATACCCAGATATCCTCCAGTGAATATAACGCCAGACATGATCAGTGTCATAAATAATCCACTTGTTGCATGATGCCATACATTGGACATAGAAAAATGCCCACTTGGATCAATATTCATAATCGGATTGCTATCAGCAAAGTTATACTTATTCCAAACATTGGCATTATCTTGCGTGATAAATCGTTGTGTTCCCGCATCATAATCACGTGCTCTTAAATACACCAAATCAGAACTCGGATCCTGATATTCCCCATTATAGCTAAAGTTCGTTGCTACATTGGTGTTAAGCGTATCAGAATGCACACCATAGGCTTGATAATCTGTCGTGCTTTGAATGGCAACTACTGCATTACTATTAGTTGGTTTATCCAAGGTTAAACTATTACTTTTGCCATTATTCACATAATAAATATCATTTGTGCCTGTTGCTAACAACTCTTGTGCAAAACTGATCTGTGTCATTCCAATCAAAAAGAAATAGGCACTCAACTCTAAAAGCTTCTTACACATCATACAGCACCATCTAATGATATATAATCGAAATCGATCAAAGAATAGTTTAGAGGATTTTCATAACCAAGTACTAAGGCTCTCAATTGAGGGAATGACTTAGCAGAATTGAATGCGCAAATTTCAATGAATTGTGTCTGTCTGTCTACATGATATTGAATCCATTTACGAAGAAATGCCTGTTCAGTAAAATCATATAGCAACGAATTCTTAGTCTTGCGACATTCCAGCATAACAATTTGTTCACCAGATAATGCACCCATATTATTCGTAAGCCAATTATCTACATGAGTCATTGTCTCTCTAATCGATGGTACAACTTGATTATAATCGTATACATTATAGGTGCCGTAGTTTGACTCAACAATATTCGACCAACCTTCTTCGGAGATGTTTTGATGATTTAAAAATTCGTTTAATCGCGCAAGGTTAGTATCATTTAATCGTTGAGGTGAATAATTATAAGATACAGGTATATGTGATGTCACTTCAGCAGACCTTACAGATGATAAATGAGCAACAGTAGATTCTTGAACTTCACCATCAAACAATTGAGGTGCTCTGATTTCACCAGCTCCACCAGCTCTTCCAGCTGCTGAAGAAATCCCAGAAGCGACATCAAATCCCATACTTGCAAGCCCTAGCACCAATGATGCTGTCTGCAAGTCTGTATTATTCCCAGCTGCTTGAGCAACAATACCTGCAACACCTGAAGCGCCCCCTAAACCTGCCGCGATCAATGGCACTGCTGCACCGCCACTAGCAACACCTGCGACAATTGCACCAGCAATTCCTAACCCGTTTAAGGTGTAGTTAAGCCATGCTGGCATATGCCCACTTGGATCAATATTCATAATCGGGTTGCTATCGGCAAAATTATATTTATTCCAAACATTGGCACTATCTTGTGCGATAAATCGTTGTGTTCCCGCATCATAGTCACGCGCTCTTAAATAAACTAAATCAGAAGCAGGATCCTGATACTCACCATTGTAGCTAAAGTTAGTTGCTACATTGGTTTTGAGCCCATTTAAATGCACGCCATAGGCTTGATAATCTGTTGTGCCTTCTATAGCAGCAGCTGCATTACTATTGATTGGCTTATCCAAAGTTAAACTATTGCTTTTGCCATCATTCGCATAATAAATATTACTTTTGCCTGATGTTAACAACTCTTGTGCAAAACTGATCTGAGCAGTTAGCATTGCTAGTATACAGTTCGTTATTACCGCAGCTTTTTGATATCGTTTTTTATTCATTTAGCATCGTCCTTATAAAGATCAAAAGTTATACACAACGAAACTAGCTCACGCTATAAGCATGAATACGATTTTTGCCATCAAGGAAAAAGCTAACATTATCTGGATGTGTTAAATCATTGACGGCACTGATGGTATCTCCAGTATAGTAATAACGATGATGATCACCGGTCGAGTTTATACGATCTGCTCTTAAGCCATTGGCATAGTAATCATACGCAAGATGCGTCGCTTGATTTTGCACACCAATTAGCTGACTTATGCCATTAAACTGATAGCTTGTGCCTTTGCCATCATCAACCTCATCACCATTGGCATTATACTTGGGCGTGTATGTACTACCATCTTCGGTATAAGAAACCAGTTGATCAAGGTTGTTGTATTGATAGGTTGTCGTCTTAGCATCTTTAACTTTACTGAGAATATTACCATTGCCATCATAAATAAATTCAGTACTTGTTAGCGGTTGGTGCTGTAAGTTATCAGTTTTCTCCTTAATCAATTGATTCAACTCATCATAAGTATAGTGTTTGACATAGTTAACATTGGGATCATTTGGCGCCTTATCTGAAGTTGCCGTAACATCAGTTAACATGCCCTTTGCGTCAAAGGTATTAACGACATCAAGGAGTGTTGTGCCTAAGCTATCAATTTGCTTTAGTTCATGCTCTTGACCAAATGCATCTGCTGTAAACTGCTGTGTATAAATCCCCTGATAATCCTTAGCAATAAGTGCGCCATATTGATTATTCTCATTGGGTTTATCTTGGGTACTATATAGGTAGGTTACTTTATCTTGATTATTACTCACCGTATCAAGCTTGCCATCTTTAAGATACGTCATTGTGGTTTGTTGACCATTCACATCGGTGCTTGATAGAAGTTGCCCATATTTATTATAAGTTGCAGTTGCCACTTTACCATCGGGGTAGCTAGTTGCCGTTTGTAATCCTGAGAGTGTATAGCTTATCTTAATGCCTTGACCATCGAGACTTTCATAAGTTTTATTGCCATCGGGATCATAGCTGTAGTTGTAACTATGTTTACCACTATTATCGGTATATGTTTTAGTAGTAAGGTTTCCATCTTTATCATAAGTAAAATGCACAACCGTACCATCAAGACGTGTCTCAGTGACTTTATTGCCATCTTGATCATAGCTATAGTTAATCGATTGACCTGCTTGATTGGTTTCAGCGATCAGCTCGCCTGTCGCATCATAGCTAAAATGATCACGCTGCGTAACATCATGATGACTCCCCGTGCTGTCACTAAAATCAAGTGTTTTTGTTTTATCTAGCACGTCATCTAATAGATCATACTCTGCTGTTATCGTTTCTTTAGACTGCCCACTTTGCAAGATTTGACTTTGGGTTTTACCATCAGGCGTATAGCTACTGGTTAGCGTATTAAGAACGGTCACCGCCCCGGTATTATCATCTACTTTGTTATGTATTGTTTGCAATACTTGATTATTACCATCTAAGGTCGATATTTCTTCCAAATGATAATGTGGTTGCAGTGGATTATGACTGTTTGGATAACTCATTGTCTTTAGCGGTTTTTTATCGGCGTTATAAATAACTATCTTAGTTTTGATGCCATTAACAAAGCTTGTTTGACTTAAATGTGCAAAATCATATTGCATCGTCGTTACATTACCATCGCTATCGGTTTGAGCCGTTGGTAAGGACAATGCATTATAGCTATAACTTGTTACATTACCCAAGACATCCTTTTTCTGTACTAGTTCACCGTAGGCATTATAGCGATCACTTTCTTGCAGTACCATGTCGTTAACATTATTGGGATCCGTGTTGCTATACGTTGTTATTTTGTGATTTGAGGCGTCATATTGTGTTGTGGTCTTAGCGCCCAATGGAGAGATCTCCGTTACGCTATTTTGTTTATCTTTTTGGTAATCCTCATATTGATAGGTAATGCTTTGCCCTGCTGGCAGTGTCTTTTTCAAGACTCTTCCATCTAAATCATAACTAGATGTTACGATATTACCCAGTGCTGAAGTTTGACTCAACAGATCGCCTGTTATGCTATCACTTATCTTCGTGGTCACACTGCCTAAGGCATCAGTATGCGTTATTGTTTCCAAACGTTTGTTTGGATCATAGCTAAAGTTATCTTTAACCGTACTTGATGTCACCCCAGCATGACCTGATTGGCTCCACTTCACCGTAGTTTGTATGACATCGCCATGGCTGTCATAGTTATAATCGGTACTTTTCCAGCCGTTAGTAGCATTAATATCCCCATCATACAGTGTGCTTTGAAGCACATTCTTGTGATCATTTGACAAGGTGTTTTGTACAGATTTTGTATCAAATGTATTATTCAGCGGATTCCATGTCATGTTAATCGTTGTCAATGTTTGATTAAAAGTTGGATCATAGGTATTTATTGACTTAGTTGACTCAACTAGTTTTTGTATCAGCGGATTATATTTGAAAGTATCTGTTGTTAAGGCATTGCCATAATTATCATAGGTATAGTTGGTCTTACTTAGCGTTGTATATACTTTAGTAGCAGCATCATAAATAGCACTCGTCTCTGCTATCGGTTTATTATAATTCACCGTTTGTGCATGTTTATCCGGAATCAACTGATAGCTACTCGTTGTTTTATATGTCGGTGTGTTCTCGCTATCTCCAGGCAAATACACATCCTGCTCAACCGGCTCACTCATCGCGTTATAAATCGTCTGTATTTTACGAACACCCATCGCATTACTCGCCGTTGAGCTATGCTCAGTAACCGTTACCGTATAGCGATAATCTGGATTATTACTTTCCATTAAACTGTCTTTATCATCTGATAACGGATAATTTGGATAGCCTGTGAAGTTACTCTCACTAAAACCATAGTCTGCTTCTGCCAAGACCTGATCAGCATTAGCATGATCAATATGGTTAATTGTTGCTACCGCATTTAAGGCACCCACCTTACCATCAGCCGTTTTAAAGTGTAGATCTTGGTAGGTGATATCTGTTTCTAGCCCATTAGGATAAATAATCTGGTTAACGACTGGGACGCCATTACGTGTCTGATAATTTAACTGTGTGATAAAGCCTAACGCATCGGTGTATAACAGTATGCCATTTTGATTGAAAGCCAAGCTTTGCGTATGTGATCTATTTTGACTATCACTATAGCTAACACTTATTGCACTTGCGCTATAACTAAAATTAAATACTTGCCCTAGGCTATCGGTGATTGATTTTAGATAGTTATGCTGGGCACCCATCTCTGGATCATTATAGTCATAGCGAATATGATTACCGAAACGATCCCCCTTGGCAATCAGCTTGCCCGTAGCATCAAAGTAGTCCGCCGAACCATCTGGCATACTCAAGCGATAACGATAAGCTCTTGAATCAGTGAAACTTGCAGGCAACGGTGTATTAGTGATCATATCTTTAAACAATACACCATGTTGATTCAAATATTTAAGCCCTGATTGATAACCCGTACTATCGCTCCAATTAAAATCAATCACATAGGTTCTACCATTAAATGTCACTGATTTACCTGGCACCACAGAGTCAATATTAAATTGCCAACCATTAGGAAGTCCTAACATGCCAGAGCTGCCTGCACTAAAGCTCACACTAACATCTAAAGGAATAAAGCCCTTAACCGATAATAATGGTAATGAAACACTCAATGCACCGGTTGCCGGATTGACACTCTCACTTAAACTTTTAATCGTTTTATTATCCGCCTGTGAACCTTTGTAATTTGATTTTTCATTATCTTGAGATGATGCATTCTTTAGACTTGTAAGTGACCTTTTAATCTTATGCACATCAACTGGTGTCGATGCATTCTCTGCACTCACCCCATAACTAATAGCTGACAAAAAAAGGCAGCTTATCAGGCTTAACTTAAATTTATACTTCATACAAAACCTTATCTTCAATTATTTGGATTAAATGTAATGGTAGTATTTAAACATACGCCTTTTGCGCAAACTGATGCATTGGTGCATCACTTTGTATAATGCTGAACTGTTAGCCTAAAAACCATAACCACCAATATATGCCAATGCACTCAATGATGCTATAAATGTGATTTGTTTATTTAAGCGCATGCCTATTCTCCTATTTATATTCGCTTAATATAGTGATCAATATCCACTTATCAAATGACGCCCCCTAGCGTATATCCTTTAACCCATATCAAAGTTTTTTAAATAATAGTCATAACTATAGATCAGCGATCATTCGCTCAAAAGCAGCCAAACAGCAGGATGTGGTCAAAATTCATATTTTTCGCCAAAATACCTTAAGGAAAAATTGAGACAACACACACAACCTCAGATATTAAATAACATTACCAATAGTCGTTGCCCACTGCCATGGATTTGATTTAGCTGCTGTATTACTTTGATCCTGATTGATACTCCAAGTCGCTGCGCCACCAAATTGTGGATTATCAATCAAGCTTTGATATTGTTCGGCTAATGCTTTAAAAACAGTCGTACAATCAGGCGTTTTTGAGTTTGCACATGCATACCACACACTATTAGGATTGCTTGGATTAACATTAGGTCCTGATAACACATCTGGCAAAAGTTTGGTTTTTGCTGGTATTTTCACGGCAGAATCTGCACCTTCAAGCTGTTTAATGCTCTCAGAAATAATATTAGGATTAGCTTCTTCAGGCAGGCTCAAAGCTTCTTGTATTACCACATAATCAAAATCACCATTTTCTATTGCCACATCATAATCTTGATTCAACCCTTGAGTTACCAAAATATACTTACCATCTATATTTTTGAATAATTGGGGTGCAGCCGTAACAATAACATTAGGTTTATCTTCCCGTATTTGTTTGATGAGTTGGTCTAATGCATTTCCATCCCAATGCTTGAGCGAAAGTGCTGCCTCAAGGTCAAAGTCAATACCATCCAAATGCGCTTGATTTAAATAATCAACCATCGTTTGTGCCAAAAGCTTAATATGATCAACAGAAGCTGATCCGACATTAAAATTATCTAGCCCTTGCCAAGTAACTGAAAGCATTGCGTATTTAAACTGAGGATATTTTTCTTTAGCGGCATCGACTTTATGTGCAATATCTACAGCTTGCTGTCCATATTGATCTGTAAGCACGCAGCTACTATCTGTTTCGCACTGTATTTTAACAAATGCATTGATTGCCACGTTATAACCATGCTCTGCAGCAAGCTCATAATAATTTACACTCGGAATAAGCGGCATGAAGTATCCCAGCATAATATGGCGATCCGTATCATTTGTGTTTCTATACAACAAAGAGACATCTGCTTCAGGTGATGTGACAGTAAGCTCGATATTTTTAGTATATGTTCCTATTAAACGATGCACCCCACTGTGATCTTTTAGTGACTGCGGACTAATCTCAAGCTGATAGCTACTTCCTTTTGCGCCAATCTCAAGATTTGCGATCGTTGTTATCTGCCCAATCGCCAACACACCTTGGCTTTTAAGCAATCCCCCTTTATCCTGCAATTTATAGGTTAGCTTTTGATTCTCACCAAAGCCATTGGTTACTTGTGGCATGATTTTAATCATGCCATTGTTAGCTACTCTCTGATTGAAATTATTTACATCTACAGATTTAGCACTTGCCGCTGTCTTTGTTTCCTTTTGAGTAATTAACTGACAATATGCATTTAAATACGTTGTACTAGTTATTAACAACGTCAAAATCGAGGCTGATAATATATTTTTTCTTAACATACAATACTCCTTATGATGGATTAAAAGTTATCGTTTCATCACTACAAACGCCCTCTGGACAAAGCGAAGTATTTTTATCACCACCATCACCAGGAGTGATTTCAAAAGCATCCTCTTGACTAATTAACTTTAACTTATACAAAGCATCAACTCGATCTTTTGTTTGAGCAATATTTGAACTTGGTTTTAGCGTCATGCGATGTGTTTGCCCCTTTGGATCACTCATACTAATGCTAATATTTGCACCGTTAATTCCTGTTTCATTTCTATTATTTATCAAGTTCTCGCAATCAACTTTTTGCTTTGTTTTAAAGTAAAATGCTTTAGCTACACAATGAGTTCCAGATTCTCCCGCTGTAAAGTTAATCACTCCCAGATCTGAATCAGGTCCAATATGCTGAGTAATTGTGGTTTGTGTACCAATTGCAGGATATAGTGTTATATCATCTTGCTCCAAATTGGAAAAGTCATCTAATTTAAATTGATAAGCGATGTCTGAAATCGCAGGCGTTGGCAGGTTGACACACAAGTTAACCTTGGCTTCCAAAATATTTGGATACAAATATAAAACGCCATTAGTTGTTGAATCATAAGACACTGGCAAACTCCACTGACCGTCACCTTGCACAGGGATGATGCACGCCAAAACGTCATTATCTCCACTACTGGATTGATTTCTCAAACTTACTCTATCATATAAATGTGCATGTTTATCCTGACTTTCTATCATTACATCACTGGCACTCACAAGCTTATGATCAACTCCACCATATAGATCAAACTCGCCCGCTTGGTTACCATTGTAAGGTTCAGTAGGACTAACAAGCATTGCATAGTCAATATCAGCATCTATTGGCTTCGTTGTGATACTTTCACCACTTGGAACAGGTTCATTATCACTAACATCCGGCATACCTATTCCCAGATAGTAACCAGTGAATTTGTATTGATCTAGCGCATAAGCTGTTTGATTATGAATGTCAAATTTATATTCAGGATAGCTGCATTTCAAATTATTAGTTGCCTGCTTAACCCAAGTACCTGCCTTATGTTCACAATACCAGTCCGTCATATCTGTTCTACAGATTCCTGGAACCGGAAGCCTGGTATCCCATGCATCACCTGTCCCAACACCATACATACCACAAGGACTCCATGAACGAACAACACCCCCTCCGTGGCAAAAGGTTACAAAACCAGATGAATCATTACAGTCACTGGTTGGATTTGCTGCATAACTTACAGCCGATAAAGTCAAAGTAGCTGATATAAGCAATATTATCTTTTTTTTCACAATCACTCCTAAATGATTTATTTTTTTGAACAACACGATTTAGCTATAGCTAACTTTCTAATAAAGTGTATAAATATGAGATCAATATGTGAATTAATTAATATTTAAGATATTTTAACTATAAATTAATTTACAAAGCATCCATTCTGGAGATACTGTTAGAAGTCATCAATAGCTTATGTTTAAATTTAACTCATGCGTAAAAAAAGTATTATTATTGAGCCAATAACTCAAGCCAGATCATGCGTTATATGGTTGCATGGTCTTGGTGCAAGACGTGATTTTTCAAAGTTAGTTCCTGAGTTTGACTTACCTATTAATCATAGTATTCGCTTTATTTTCCCATTTGCAGAGATGAACTCGCTAACGATTAATAAATCTGAGACCATACACTCTTGGTATGATATTAAATCTGTTTGCAATGACACCATGGCAAGAGAAATTAATATTACATCAGCAATGCATTCATGTGCTTACATTCATAGCATTATTAATCAACAGATAAAACTTGGCATTCCACCTCATAACATCATGCTTATAGGTTTTTCTCAAGGCGCACTTATTGCAGGACTATCGTCATTAACCACAAAACATACACTTGCTGCAAGCATGATCATATCAGGGTATTTACCTGAGTGGTCACTCTTTGCGGAAAACACTCAAATACCCCATCAGCATACTAACTACATCTGTGTGCATGGCACACAAGATGCAATTGTTCCAGTAAAGCTTGGCGCAGCAGCTAAAGATATGCTGATTCAACATGGTTATAATGTTACATGGCACAGCTATGAAACAGGGCATGAGTTATGCCTTGACGCAATTCAAATGATACGCTCAATCATTATGGAAAAACTGATAAATATATCACCTTATAAAAAATATCATTAATGGCTAAGTAATGTATCAAAACTCATTGCCGATCCTTCTGCCAACAGCCCATAATTAAGCAATTCCTTTATCGCATTACTATTTCTTACTCCCTGCAAAGTGTATGCATATATAGACTGCGGCTCATTATATTTCAGTAGTATTTGCAAGCTATCGTTACATGCTGAAAGACAAAAAGATGGTATAACACCATGCCCCATACCATGATCAATAAATTTTTTAATTGTGGTTACCTTATCTAAATACTCAATATCAGGCCTTGAGTTAAACACCTCCAGATGCTGGATAAAATAGCTTGTTGTTGCATAAAAATACTGAGGCATAAATATCCTCGTTGAAGTTAATGATGATAAATCTTTAAGAGCATTTAACCTTGGAAAATGAACTTTACTGCTACATAGCAACATCTTGTAACTACCTAATATCGTCATATCATAATCATTCGGTGATATAAATGGATAAAGTGTGAAAATGACATCATACTGCTTTTCTTTAATGACTTTTTGCATTTCCTCAAAACTGCCTATCAATTTCATGCTAAGCTCTATCTCTAAATTTTTTGACTTAAAAGCACTGATCATACCCAAAAAAATCTCCACAAGATTTTCAGGAATCGCGATTTTGATTACTTCTTTTTTTTGCTGAAGCTCATAAATATAACCTGCCACATTTTGCCTTTGCTCTAATAATCTAATGATCTGAGCATGCAAACTTTTCCCTTCAGCAGTTAACCACATATATTTTCCCTCTTTTTGATAGAGGGCTGTGTTACATAGTTTTTGCAGATTATCCAAATGCTTCCACGCACCTGGCACGCTGATATAGCACTTATTTGCGGCTTCGGTAATGCTCAAGGTTTTTGCAAACGTATCAAACACTTCCATCTGTTTTAATGTGAACATTAATTTAATTACTCCATTGTTATCTATCCATTTCACATAAGTATCAACTTCTTCGATATTAAACATCGCAATATGACTCACGCGCGATATACGCCTAGCTATTTATTAAAAAATAAAGGCGTAGAATTGTAGCCTAAGATAAACATGACAACCAGCAGCCAAATGGCAGGAAATTGTCAGTTTTTATATTTTTTTTCAGTTTGCCTTAAGATAAATTATATAAATTGCAGTCAGCTTTTAGTCAACTCATCCATGGAGCAAAACGATCGATGCAGGATACAACATTCTTAGAAAACTATTTTATCCCTTTTTTAAATCACTATAATGATATGGGAGTCAACTTTATTGTGCATGACCTAGCGGGGAAAATACGATTTTTAAATGAACAAACTGCCAAAATCATCGCAAATACAGAAGCCAAACACCTAATTGGCACCACACTTTTCGATCTTGGAATTATTAATAAAACAGAATATGAGGTACTCAACAATATACGTGGTGAAGTAGCCGTAAAGCGTCAAATAATTCGTTATATAAATTTTTCAACCAATTGTTTAATTGATCAATGCCTATCACATCATATATATCAATGCAGTGTGTTTCCGGTAATCGACTTAAATAATGTCGTTATCGGCACATTAACAACAGGTCGTCTGCTGGATAATGTTAACCCTTATCATTATATTAAAGGTCTAAACCCAGACCCTAATGTTGAATCATTAAAGATTTTTGCTTTACTTTCCCCCAGAGAGCTTGAGATTGTCTATTTACTTGCGCACGGCATGAGTCAACGTGATGTTGCCAGCTTCTTAGGAATTTCCAGAGGTAATGTTTCACGAGTGCTTACTGAAAATATTTCAAAAAAATGGAATATCGAGCCAACAACTGATGCAATTATTGAAAAAGCATTATATTGTGGCATCAGTACGCATGTTCCCAAAAGCTTAGCTAAGCATCAAATAGTCATCTTACCTTGATTACCTTGATTACCTTGATTACTCTGCTTTCTACGATTTCTAAGCTTATTGCGTTTGCAAAGCAGCGAAATGATGATTAGACTTACGAGGAATAATCATCACAAGGACTGACTTATGGCATACAAAGAATACAAATTACTAGAAACCACCACTCACACAAAAGAGCAAAGCGTCCCTTATTACCACCCTGAAACGATGGATGTTATCTCTCTTGAGACACCTGCTTTACACGTTTTTACTGACTTTCATACGGTAAAGCCTTATGTTATCCACGTAAAGACTCGGGCCGATGATGCATTACAAATGATGCAAAAAGTAGAAGTACACGCACTATTAGTAACCAACAATGATGATGAAGTTGTCGGTTTGATCAATACGCGCAGATTGCAAGGGGTATACCGTACACAAGTTGCACAAAGCGAAGATATTCACCATAAAGAAGTAACTGTTGGTATGTTGATGGCAAAAATTGGGAGTTTACCAATGCTTGACTATACGGTATTGAAAGATACTTTAGTAGGACATATTGCACGCTTAATGCATGACCAACATATTGATCATTTGCTTATCCAAGAACAAAATAAGTCTGGTAAAGATATCATTCGTGGCATTATTTCAGCAAGCTTTATTGCTAAACGTCTTGGCGCACAAATTGGGCATGATCTTGCATCACGCAACCTTGCTGAACTTAACAAAATCATTTAACTTAACGATCCACAACACTATGCCAATTATTTCTCTTCGCAATGCTGAGCTTGCCTTTGGACACCATAAACTGCTAGATAATGTTTCTTTGGATATTGATACCAATAAACGTATCTGTTTAATCGGTCGCAATGGCGCTGGCAAATCCTCTCTTTTTAAAGTCCTTCAAGGGCAAATTATCCCTGATCACGGTGAACGCATCGTCCATGACAATGCTAAGATTGCTTGGCTTGAACAAGAAGTGCCACAAAATACCAAAGGCTCAGTATTTAATATTGTACTTTCTGGTTTTGGTGGTTCAGGTCAACTGATTATTGAATACCAAAAACTATTAACAACTGATTTAACACAAACACACAATCTTGATCACTTAAATGATTTACAACAGCAAATCGATAATGCTCATGCATGGGATCTACAAATGGAGGCAGAGAAAGTACTCTCTGCCCTATCTCTTGATGGCAATGCATTATTTGATGATCTATCTGGTGGATTAAAGCGTCGTGTGCTACTTGCCAAGGCATTGGTTACTTCACCTGATCTCTTGCTTTTAGATGAACCTACCAACCATCTAGATATTGAATCAATAGAGTTTTTAGAACGTTTTTTACCACAGTTTAAGGGCAGCATTTTATTTATCACGCATGATCGCAAGTTTTTGCAAAATATTGCTACTGATATTATTGAGCTAGATCGTGGCAACGTCTTAAGCTTTCCTGGCAATTACGATAAATTCCTAACGCAAAAAGAGGCATATCTCCATGCTGAGGAAGTACAAAATGCCAACTTTGATAAAAAGTTGAAACAAGAAGAAACTTGGATTCGTCAAGGAATCAAGGCACGACGCACGCGCAACGAAGGACGCGTGCGCGCATTAAAAGCATTGCGTCAAGAGCGTAAAGCCCGACGTGACAAACAAGGCAATGTTAGCTTAAGTGCATCTCAAGCGAATAAATCCGGCAAAATGGTGATCAAGGCTTCAGATATTAGCTTTAATTATGATAATAAACCGATCTTTAATAACTTCTCATGTGAGATACAACGTGGTGACAAGATTGCGATCTTAGGCAAAAATGGCTGTGGTAAGAGTACTTTATTGCAAGTTTTACTACAAAAATTAACACCGCAATCAGGTAATGTGACTCACGGTGAGAATTTACAAGTCGCCTACTTTGATCAACTGCGTGATCAAATTGATCCTAAGCTTTCGCTTGTTGATAATGTCACCGAAGATTCTGATTACTTGGATATTAATGGACAGAAAGTACATATCATTGGTTATCTTCAGAACTTTCTATTTGATCCAAAACGCATGCAAAGTCCAGCGTCCTCACTCTCAGGTGGCGAGCGTAATCGCTTATTATTAGCCAAGCTTTTTGCTAAGCCAAGTAATGTATTGATCCTTGATGAACCAACCAATGACCTTGACGTTGAAACACTTGAAGTGCTTGAAGAGCTTATTCTCAACTATCAAGGAACAGTACTTATTGTCAGTCATGATAGAAGTTTTATCGATAATGTTGCTACAAGCACAATTGTCTTTGAAGGCGATGGTCAATTGCAAGAGTATGTCGGCGGTTATGAAGACTGGCTGCGCCAAAAAAGCTCGACCGCCAAACCTGCAGATCAAGCACCGCAATCACTACAAAAACCATCTTCTAGCAAAGCAAATAATAATAGCACTAAAAAACAAAAATTAAGCTTTGCACAGAAAAAACAGCTTGCTGATTTACCTAACGAGATTGAACAATTAGAAGCCGAAATTGAAAACTTGCAACAAGAAATTGCTACACCTGAGTTTTACCAACAAGGCAAAGATATCGTTCAAGAAACCTTACAAGCACTTGAGCAAAAACAAGCACTGTTAAATGATAAATATCAGCAGTGGGAAAACCTCTCCGAGCTTGAGGCGCAGTATGAGCAATCCTAATGAGTCTAACGAATTACTCAAGGCTAAAATCCTTAGTGAGACAGCACGCATTTCTTGGCTAGAGCTTCAGCGTTTTTTTGCACAAGGCAAAGTCATCAAAGTCAGTGACACTCTTGATTTAATCGATGTTGCTTATGCCTTGGCACAAAACGATCAAGCACAAATTACGGATTACATGACCAAAAATCACATTGAGTATGTCAATGATGATGATGCCAAACGTTGGTTTGAAAACAATACAACGTTATGGACTTCAGTGGTTAAACCTTGGATTTTGGTGCAAGAAATAAATGACAAAAAATCATAAAGCGATCAATATTAGATCGTATATTTTATGCCTTGTCGGTTATACGACACTGACTCTTTCGCTATCCTTAGTCCCTCATATTGCCATAGGTATTAAGCTTAGTGTTGCTGAAGTTTTGCAAGCATTAAGCTTTCTCTTTTTATCTTATAGTATCTCTGCCATTTTATTAGCGAGCGCTTCAGATGTGTTAGGCTCCGCAAAGGTATTAACCACTGCTCAGTGCATTTCTATGCTTGGGTTATTACTCATAACGATTGCCCAAAATGAGCTCATGCTTTATCTTGGCTTCTTGCTTACTGGCATTGGCACGGGTCCTTATGCATCTATTGCACGCGCCTTTATCTCGCGCTATGCCAGCAACAATATCGAACTAAAAAAAGCCTATGCCTTATTATCTATATCACTGGTTATCGCGCCTTTATTAAGTGCTTTTATTGCGCAAATTGCACTTCTTGCGACATGGCGTCTGGCATATTTTATGATGTATATCATCGAATTTAGTGTATTTTGGTTGATGCGCTCAATGCTAAGAAATGATAAAACCACGCAACAGCTGATTAGCTGGCAAAAGATCTTGCATAATTTTGCTTATATTTTCCGCTCAAGAACTTACTTACTCAATTTACCTGTCTTATCACTGTGCTTTGCCTTTTATATTCAAGTCATCATGGCCAATATCAAGCCACTACTCACCCTAAATCTTGGCGTTAGTACCGTTAGCTATAACATTATTTTAGTATTGATTACTGCCTGTTATATCTTGGGCATTTTGTGTTTTCGCCGTTTGGCCCACCTGACACATCGTGCGCAGTATCGTATTGGTACTTTATGCTTTTTTGCGCTCATGACTATTTTATTTAGTGCTTTACCTTTCACAGTATTGAATACCCTAATATGTATCACGCTGCTATGCTTTTGCGCTGGATTCTTAGTGCCATTGTCAACAGGTTCTGCTATGCAGTATATACAAAAAGCCCATGGCTCAGCTGCGGCCACCATTTCATTTGCGGTGACCTTTACTATTTCTGCATGGACATATGTACAAGCACACAGCCATTTTTCCACCTATCACTTTATGTTATTTGCTTTGTGGCTGACACTGATTGTTGCCAGTTTATTATCGATCGTTCTTCTCAATATCAGAAGAACCTCAATGCCAACGACATAATCGACAACGCTTAAAGGCTTATGCTAAGATGCTCGCAACTTGTTTAAGAAAATTTCTAATCAGATATGACAGATAAAGAAAAAGAGATTGAACGTCAAAGCAATATGACACATAAAGAATTGTTCAAACTAAATGGTGCTAAAGCGGCAGTACGTTCCGTTATATTTATTTTGATTTTTGCCGTATTTTTGTACGCTGTCACCGGAGATATGCTGTCCCCCGAGCTTGCTGTGATTTTCTTTTTGATCGACGCAAGTCTAAATACATTTCGTTATAAATGGTTTAAATCGCTGCGAAAATAAAAAGATAACGATGAAGATATGATTACGCCTTATAACGCTCGATACTTGCTTGAATATCCGCTTTAGCTGCCTCAGCCCCAGCAAAGCCATCAACTTTAACCCACTTGCTTGGCTCAAGATCTTTATAATGTTCGAAGAAATGCTTAATTTGATCTAACAACAACTTTGGTAGATCATCAATCTCTTTCACATCATCATAGATCTTGGTTAATTTGCTCGTGGGCACAGCAATGATCTTGGCATCAACACCTGATTCATCCGTCATCTTAAGTACACCAACTGGGCGACAATTAATAATAACCCCTGGGCGCAATGCCACAGGAGACACAACTAATACGTCTGCCGGATCACCATCTTCTGATAATGTGTTTGGAATAAAGCCATAGTTGCATGGATACTGCATCGTTGTTGACATAAATCGATCAACGATTAGCATATTCGCATCTTTGTCGAATTCATATTTCACCGGCTCATTGTGCGCTGGAATTTCGATCACGACATTGACATCATTTGGTGCATCTTTGCCGACTTTAATATTAGAAAGCATACTTACCCTTAATTATATATTTTTCTGGTTAAATGAACTGGGTTATTCTCTTTCATTTGTTATAATTATTCAACCCATTTAACCGACAAATCAACGTAAATCCAACATGACATATCTCATTTTATTATTGATATTTTCCGGCTCTATAACTGGCATGCTCGCTGGTCTTTTAGGAATTGGTGGTGGGATTATTATCGTCCCTGTACTGGCCTTTGTATTTCATCAACTGCCTGAAACCACAAGTGCCTATATGCAGTTTGCTGCGGGTACCTCGTTAGGTATTATGATTTTTACAGCTCTTTCTTCAGTACCGCACAAACTCCGCGCCCGCGAAGTAAGTTTTGATATTACCATCAAAATGCTACCTTGGATTATCAGCATGAATATTATCGGTGCGGTTATTGCCCATTTTCTTAATTCACGCCTTTTGGGTCTGTTATTTGCCTTATTGATGCTATCTATGTTTTTACGCATGCTTTTTCAATCAAGCCATGCTATTGAAAAGCCAAAACGCAGTGGTAAACGCAAAAGTGCCTTTTGGGGCAGTGTCGTTGGCATTAAATCAGGATTCTTTGGTATTGGTGGTGGCATTATCACCATTCCTTATATCAATTCATTAGGTTACTCAATTCGTATTGCTATTGGCACATCGAGTCTTTTTACACTCATCATTGCAATAACAGGTAGCATTACCTTTATCGTAACGGGCTTAATGGATCATATTGAACTTAGTTGGAGTCTAGGTTATTTATACCTACCGGCAATCCTTTGCGTTGTACCTAGTAGCATGATTTTCTCAAAAGTAGGCGCTAAGCTCTCAAGTAAAACGCCACCTAAAGTGCTTAAAGTAATTTTTCTTGTTTTGCTTTTGGTTGTTTCAATTAAGATGTTATTTTTGGCAATTTAATAAAAAACCTAAATTACATTAACAGTGTGCATTAACACTTGCTGTAATTTTCTACCCTGTTTTGTTTGTTACATATGCTTTAAAGTTAATCACGTATCAATTTTGTTACACAGCGTTACCCCGCTGAAACTGTCTATTTATAAATCTTTGTCTATACTGCATTTGTCCCCCACAATAAACTCTCAACAAGGAGAACATCATGCACAATTTATATAAAAACACTAAAACTGCAAAGACCCCAACTTGGAAAAGAGCATTAACAGCATATGTGTCATTTTGTGATTTGCAAGCACGTGTGCGCGATCAGTATTAATACAACCCAGTAATTAGTCAGCTTATCGCTCATCTAGCATCTTGTAGGAAAGGCTGAGCAGGTTAGGATAATTGAATTTGTTTCTCATTTACAATTTCATCAACACTTTCTCTATCAATACATCTTGCCACCGGCGCAAAACTCTTGCGATACATATCCAAAACACCATACTTTTCAAGTAATTCCAGATGCACTTTAGTCGGATAGCCTTTGTGTTTGGCAAATTGATATTCTGGATATTCATAATCTAATTCAACCATCTGACGGTCTCGATAGACTTTAGCGAGAATCGATGCCGCACTTATCTCTTGTACTTTACTGTCTCCTTTTACAATTGCTTCTGAATTAAAATTCCAAATCGGCAGGCGGTTACCATCTACAAGCACTTTATCAAAGTCAATATCAAGCATAGCAACCGCGCGATGCATAGCTAACAAGCTTGCTTGCAAAATATTATACTGATCGATCTCTTGTGCACTACACTCAGCAATTGCATAAGCCTTTGCTTTATCCGTAATTTCAGTGAAAAGTACTTCACGTTTTTTCTCAGTGAGCTTTTTTGAATCCATCAATCCCGTAATCGGTTTATCTGGATCTAAAATCACAGCTGCGGCAACGACTGAACCGACTAATGGTCCACGCCCTGCTTCATCGACACCAACAATTATCATTTAACTAGCCTTTATCTTCATTTTTAATTTCACTCAAAAAACCACGCAAAATATTAATCTCTTGTGACTCAAGTTGTGCTCGTTGAAATAGCCGCTTTAATTTATCAACAACATGTCCTGGCTTATCAGGATTTAAAAAGCCAACAACTTGCATTTTATGTGTTAGTTCATCATAAAAGCTTTGGACTTCTTTAGCGGAAGCTTTTTCGCGGACATGGTTTTGTGTTGGTAAGACTTCCACCTCATTATGCGATAAATATTGTTTAAATACCTCATAAGCAACAATTTGCACGGCTTGTGCCAAGTTTAATGAGGTATACCCTTCATTGCTTGGAATAAATGCATGATAGTGACACATCAAAAGCTCTTCATTAAAAAGTCCCGTACGTTCACGCCCAAAAATAATCGCTACATTAAGGCCTTTACTCACATGTACCATTGCCTGTTGTGCTGCATCTTCAACACTAAGCATCGGCAAATCCATACGCCGTGTTCTGGCACTGGTGCCAATTACCAGATTGACACCTTCAAGTGCTTCAATCAGCGTTGGTACAATCTTGGCATTATTAACAACATCAGTGGCATGAGCGGCTGTCGCCATTGTCTGCTCATCTGGCAGCTGTTTGGGATTCACCAAATAAAGCTCAGTTAGTTGCATATTAAGCATGGCACGAGCGCTTGAGCCAATATTACCCGGATGTGAGGTCTCAACGAGAATGATTCGAATTTTATTTAACATCTTTAAAATAGAAACTATCACCTTAATACTAAATCAGGTATTATACACAACTAATTTTTTATTCGGGTAAAAGCTAAAGGTATTTTTCATGCATCCAATGATGAATGTTGCAGTTAAAGCTGCACGCAAAGCAGGTCGTATGATCTTAAACGCAAGTGAAAACATGCAAAACGTTAAGATTGAAACAAAAGCACCTAATAACTATGTTACTAATGTCGATATTGACGTTGAAAAAGCAATTATTGATATTTTGCAACGCGCGTTTCCTGATCAGTATTATATTACTGAAGAATCCGGCGAATTTGGTAATGAAGAGAGTGACCACACATGGATTATTGATCCAATTGATGGCACGAATAACTTTATTCATGGCATCCCGCATCATTGTGTCTCGATTGCGATGCAGTTTCGTGGTAAAACAGAGCTTGCGGTCATTTACAACCCTTACTTAGATCAATTATTTACGGCAACTAAAGGCTCAGGCGCACAACTTAATGGTCAACGTATCCGTGTTGCTAATCGCAAAGAATTCTCAGGTTGCTTGTTTTCTGGCGCTTTGAAATTCAGCAAAAAAGTCTTTGCACACAGTTACCCTGAAGCCGTGCTTGATCTACATAAAGAGATCTCAGGTCTTCGCTACTCTGGCTCATTAGCACTTGATATGTGTTATGTTGCCGCGGGCTACTTAGATGCTGTTTGGACATCACGAGATGCCAAAATTTGGGATACGGCGGGGGCAGCACTTATGATTAAAGAAGCCGGTGGTATGCTTTGTGGTTTAGATGGTGGCGTCAGTTACCTAGATGACGGACGACTAATTGGCGGCAATCCGCGCATCGTCGCCAAACTGACCAAGTTTTTGACCCCCCATTTGGTACCTGCTGAAAAAGCTTAACCTAAATCTACACAATGAAAAAATTAACCAATCCACGTGCTATCGCATGTTCTATTATTCATCAAATAACTCAGCATAAAGACAGCTTAGCGTCTTTAGATATAACACTTCAACACTATCCACTGACGGAGCAAAATCGCCGCTTAGTCTACTTGTTATGTTATGGCGTATTTCGCCATTTTTTTTACCTTGAGCATATTTTTAATTTACAAGCACAAGGCAAAACCAAACCAAAAGTGCGACTATTAGCAATGATTGGTTTATATCAGATTATCTTTATGCATAAACCACTGCATGCATCTATTAATGAAACCGTCAATGCCTGTGCTGAGCTTAATATTGGTAGTGCCAAATCATTTATTAATGCATTATTACGCCAGATCGATAAAGCATCCTTGCCAAGTAATCATCATTTCAAAGAATTACCTGATTGGTTGTATGGCAAGCTTAAAAAACACTACGCCAATGAACTTGACAATATCATTACCAATAGTAATATTCAGCCGCCGGTTTTTCTGCGTCTTAATCAACAGCAAAGTCCGGAACAATTTCTAAAGGCACTAGAAGACAATAACATTGGTTATAAAACAACAACAATTGACAACTGTCTTCAACTAAATGAAGCACAAAATATCAATGATTTACCTTTATTTTCTCAAGGTTTCTTTAGTGTACAGGATCACTCAGCTCAATTGGCCGCACATATCTTAGCACCACAAACACAAGAGAAAATTCTTGATGCTTGTGCGGCTCCCGGTGGCAAAAGCGCGCATCTGTTGGAACTCTGCCCTGACATTGAATTAACGATTATGGACAATAATGCCAAGCGCTTTGAACGCATTAACGAGAACCTTGCGCGCACACAGTTACATGAGCTTAATATTCACCTTGCAATTCATGACGCCACAGCACCACTTAAAGAGAGTATTTCATTTGATAAGATATTAATTGACGCACCGTGTAGTGCCACTGGTGTGATTCGGCGCAACCCAGATATCAAAGTGCTACGCACGCCTGAGGAAGTCAAAGAGATTGTCCAAATACAACAGCGCATTTTAGATAATCTTGTGAGTTATCTCAAACCTAATGGCTTACTTCTTTATGCTACTTGCTCTATTTTGCCTGAAGAAAATGACAAACAAATAGCAAATTTCCTGCAAACACATTGTGAGTTTACTGTTATTGATATTCCAATGATGGATAACAGACTCAAACAAATCCATGGTTACCAGATTTTACCCACCCAAAATGGTGGAGATGGGTTTTACTATTGTCTGTTACAAAAAATGAGGGAGGCATCATGACAACAGCAACAAAACAACATTTTTTACAAAATGATAAGCGCGTCAATAAACATGTTATTATTTTGTTAACCCTGTCAATGATCGTTATTTGCGCAATGACTTCATCAGCAATCACCGCCACAAAGCCCATTGATTTAGGGCTAAGCTTTCCTTTTTCAAATATTATTTTCGCCCTTTTCACTTTTCCTATCATTGATGCAGTTTGCGAATTGTATGGTAAAAAGAAAGCTTATTTTATCTCAATCCTCGGGGTTATCAGTCAGGTGATTTTTGTAGTGATTATTGAGCTTTCGGTCATTATGCCACATACCACTGGTTGGCACGACCAAAGTATGTATGCTCATGTCTTAGCCAAAAGTAACCTTGTAATTTTGGGCACTGTTATTGGCTTTGTTATTTCACAGTTCCTTGATGTTTTTATCTTTCAGACAATCAAAGACCTATCTAAAGGGCGCTTTTTATGGTTGCGTTCAGCTTTTTCAAGCATTTTAGGTCAATTGATTGATTCCGTGATTTTTATTTCTATCGTCTTTTGGACATTTCCTAACAAAACCACTTTAATTCTTGGATCATTTGGCTCCAAAGCCATTTTCTGTATATTGGCGATTCCAATTACTTATGCAATTGTCTATGCAGCTAAGTGCTATATAAAATCATCTGATCGCATCAATTAAATTCACTTAGTTTAATATCCTCAATTGCTATTAATGCTTTGGCAATGCCAATTAATTTTTTATGCGCGTAAATTGGCATATAGATTGGTGCAACAACTTCTGATGCACTATCATCATACTCAATTTCACCATAATAAAGCTTACCCAACCCGTTATTATAAGCAGTTTTCCACCATTTTTCATCTGCTTGATAAAAATCCGTCGTCATATTGGTTTGGCAAATATTCATGCCAGATAAATCAGTAACAAAAATCTCAACAAATGCAGGATGCTCTGCCTGAAACTGCTTTAATTTAACCGCACAGGCATTATAAAGCAAAAGCTGAACATTATAAGTATCGCGCATTTTTTGCATATTCTGGTCAATTGCCTGATAACGCGCTTCCGGTAATGGCGTTTCCTCAGCTAAACGCTTATTGGCGTGCACGAGCATTTGGGTGATACGACTATTGGCAAAAAGCTCATTTAATTGCGCTTGACGCACATCTAAATGTGATTTGAGTTCATCTGCATATTCACCTGTCTCAAGATCAGACTTACTTAAGGATCCTTTATCATGACTACCACAGGCAGTCAGTACCACCAACATCACACTTAAGATTAACGCCTTTAGTTGCTTCACACGGCACCAATTAATTATAAGTCTTCATGTTCAACGGTATTGCTTTTCTTTGATGAGAACAAAGATACAATAAATTTAATTACGCGATAGACAATTGCAACACCAATGGCAACTAACAAGATCCAAAATAAAAAGATAAACACATGATAAAGCACCACTAATGCCGTTAATATCACAAAAATAACCAAGACTTCCTGAATAAATTTTTCCATTTTTATTTCCTTTTGCTTTTTTATTACTTTTTACTGCTTTTGCTATTCTCTATGTAATGATTAAGAAATAAGTTGCGTTTTAATTATCCCCCTCACCCGCGCAGCGCAAGCTGCACGAGCGATCCATCAAAGAGAGAGGTAATGGCTGATGCAACTTATTTTCATCATTACTATACCAGTGTAATCTTAGCAAACTTTCTTTTGCCAACTTGATAAACGTCTGAGGTTTTCTGCTTCAATGCAAGTTGCGTATCTGCAACCTTATCACCGTTTATTTTGACCGCGCCTTGCTTAATCATACGAATCGCTTCAGAAGTACTTGAGACCAAACCCGCTAGCTTTAAAACATTCGCAATCGGCATGTTATCTTCTGCTAATGTAATCGTTTCCTCAGGCATATCCTCAGGGATCTGATTCTTTTGGAAGCGATCGATGAAGTTTTGATGTGCTTTTTGTGCTGCCGCCTCATCATGAAAGCGCGCAATAATCTCTTTAGCTAAATCAATCTTCACATCACGCGGATTTTGACCATTATTAACCGCTTCTTTTAAGCTTTCAATTTCAGTCATTGGTTTAAAGCTTAATAACTCATAATAACGCCACATCAGCTCATCCGAAATCGACATGATTTTACCAAACATCTCATCTGCAGGCTCTTCAATACCAATATAGTTATTGGCTGATTTAGACATTTTTTTGACACCATCAAGACCTTCTAATAATGGCATAGTAATAATCACTTGTGGCGCTTGCCCTGCTTGCTTTTGTAACTCACGTCCCATTAATAAGTTAAACTTCTGATCTGTCCCTCCTAACTCAATATCTGCAACCATAGCCACCGAGTCATAGCCTTGTACTAATGGATATAAGAACTCATGAATCGCAATGCCTTGTCCAGATTTGTAGCGCTTAGAGAAATCATCACGTTCAAGCATTCTGGCAACGGTTTGTTTTGATGCAAGCTTAATCATATCACTTGCAGTCATCTGATCAAACCAATCACCATTGCGCTTAACGACCGTTTTTTCTTGATCTAAAATTTTGAAAATTTGTTTTTGATAGGTCTTAGCATTCTCTTCCACTTCTGCTTCTGACAACGGTGGGCGCGTGGCATTTTTCCCCGTTGGGTCACCAATTTGTGCGGTAAAGTTACCAATTAAAAAATGAATTTCATGCCCTAAATCTTGTAACTGGCGCAACTTATTGATCACCACAGTATGCCCTAAATGGATATCAGGTGCCGTCGGATCACAGCCAAACTTGACAATAAGTGGCTTTTTCTTTTTTAACTTTGCAATCAAATCTTCTTCTAAAAGCACCTCTTCGGCACCACGCTTAATCACACTTAACGTTTCTTCAATGTTATGCATAGCGATCTATTTACCTTCTTTTACTTTTACTTTTTTTATTTTCTGTCATTTTTGATAACCCTCAAACTGCCTCTATGTATACCAATATTAGCCACAAAACGCAATTACCAAGGACAATTATTGGCAATTCTGATGCTAGCTGTTGTCTTAACACTGCATTTTCCGGTACACTCACGAACTGTGACAGTGACCACGATATTTTTATGCATGAAACAGTACCATAATAAGCAACCGAACAAGACTAAAGCTTCCGATCATAAACCTAAGTATTCCCCAAAACATAAGTGGCGCTTTTTCTTTACATTCTTCCTAATTATTTCCGTCTTTCTTGTGCTGGTTTATCGCTTGTTTTATCTGGAGACCAAAGATCATAATTTCCTATCTGATCACGGGCAAAGTGAGAGTCATCGCACCATTGATCTAGATGCAACACGCGGCATTATCTATGATCGCAACGGCATTCCATTGGCAGTGAGCACCAATTTGTATAAGGTTATTTTAGATATCAAAGTTTTAAAAGATTATCCTGAAAAATATCAAAAGATCGATGAAGCAAAGATTGACGGTCTTTCATTAAGTGACATTCAAGCACTCATCAGTAAGTATCCCAATAAACAATATTATATCGCTGCACAATTTGTTGAACCCTCAAAAATCGATGATTTAAAAGCATTACATATCCCAGGAATTGAGATTGAGGATCAAAATAGAACCTACTATCCTAAAGCCAATGAAATAGCTCCTCTTATTGGTTTTACCAACATTGCCAATAAAGGACAAGACGGCTTGATGATGACCTACCAAAATAAGCTGCATGCAGAGAAAGGCGCACTATCTAGCACGTTGGATGGTAAAGGACATGCGATAAATTTTAATGATCAGCCGCAACATTATCACTTAGGTAAAAGTATTGATTTAACCATTGATAGTAATATCCAAAGCTTTGCCTATCAAGCGCTTAAAAAAGGGGTCATTGACACCAATGCCGACTCAGGCGCTGCTGTTGTTGTTGACCCGCAAAATGGTGAGATTCTAGCACTTGCCAGTTATCCAAGTTTTAATCCTAATAACTTCAATGAGCATACTGGTAAGCCCGTTGCCTTGCAACCGGTTATTGAGACCTTTGAACCGGGATCAACTATTAAGCCATTTTTCATCTCTCAAGCACTTCTTTCAGGTAAATACACACCAGATAGTATGATTGATACCAATCCTGGTTATTATTTCTTGCACGGGCATCGCATCCGTGATGATGCGAACTTTGGTGATATCACATTGACTCAAATTCTTGAGAAATCGAGTAATGTTGGTGTCAGCAAAGTCACCTTAACATTGGATAAAGAAAAAGTTTATAACTTCTTGTCAAGCTTAGGCTTTGGACAACCTTCAACCATTGATTTCCCGCGTGCAACCAATGGCTATTTGCCACCTTTAAGCTCCTTAAGCGAGTTTGAGTTTGCCACCCTTTCATTTGGTTATGCGTTAACGAGCTCAGCCTTACAATTAGCACATGCTTATACGATTTTTGGCAATGATGGTAAACTCTGTCCAATGCGTTTGATTAAACCAAAGCATCCAGATAAAATCAACTGCCGTCAAGTATTGCCTAAAGACATTGCCAAAGAGGTATTGGCTATGCTGCAAACCGTCGTCAGTATTCATGGCACGGGTGTGCTTGCTAATATCCCGGGGTTTGATGTGGCTGGCAAAACAGGAACTTCACATCGCGTTGCCAATGGCAAATTCATTAATGAATATAACGCCATTTTTGCAGGTGTCGCACCTGTTAAAAATCCAAGGCTTTCAATTGTCGTTTGGATCAACAATCCTAAAGGTAGCCACTTTTATCAATTCGGTGGCGTATCAGCAGCACCTGTTTTTGCCAGTATTGCTAAGCATTCTTTGCAATATATGGGTGTAGCTTATCAACAACCACTGAGTGAGTATGAGTTATTAAATAGAAATAAAAAGTGGTTATTACAGATTATTGCCAATAACTAAGCTGATTTTGGCATCCAAGCTTTTGCCAGTGTACTTTTGATCTCATCTTGTTGGTCTTTGTTCAATAGATCTTCACCAACACCGGTTTCAACATTAAAGCTTGCCAATGTTTGAATAATCACATCAATTTGTTTGTTGCTTAGTACAAATTTACCAACCTCAATCTCATCAATTTGATGATCTTCAGATTCAAACCAGTCAGTTACAATGATCTCTTTAGGCTTATTTTTGTCTGCCAAATTTTTAATCATTAAATTACTTACTTCTCGATAAAATCTTAGATCCGTTGTTTTAACGCCATTGAGCTTCATAAAGTCACTACTGTTATCGTTATCATAATTATGAATAATTGTATTATTAGCATTCTTGAAGTTTACTTGATAATAATCGCTGCCATCGCCTCCAACTAATGTGTTGTTATCACCATGCGCGATAAGCCTATCATCTCCTTGTTCTCCATTTAAATAGTCATCACCTTTTTTAGCTCGAAGGATATCATCACCAGTACCACCAAAAAGCTGATCCGCACCATCATTGCCTGCACTATAAGGTATCGTCTCCTGCATCTCCATATAAGATATTATCACCCCATTGTGCATAAAGCTGATCATCACCGCCTCCTGCATAAATGACATCATCACCTTTACCTGCATAGATCAAATCACTCCCATCGCCACTATAAACAGTATCATCTCCAGCACCGGCATATATCTGATTACTCATTGATACTTGTAAATCATTTAGAGTCAACAAATGTTCATCTATGACTTGACCGGGATAAAGTATGTTAGGAACCTCATGGCTGGCGCTACTCTCAACAGTAATAACATCATCGCCAGCACCAGAGCGAATAGTATTTTGACCGGATTGAACCTCGGTAAGATCATTGCCGCTACCTGTGGTAATCATATTATTACCGTTACCTGCATAGAGTTGCCTCGGATTAAGCCTAGACCATTATTTTTAAAGATCAAATTTTACTCCCACACCCATATCATCTTTCATGCAAACTCTCTTTAAACGCCTTGGTTAACGGACTTAAGAAATACTCAATAATGCGTCTTTCACCGGTTTTTACCTCGATTGATACGCTCATACCTGAACGAATGGAAAATGCTTTTCCTTGCTTGTGTAATGTTGTGCCATCAAGCCTTGTGATCACTTTAAAGACCAATCCTAGATTCTGATCTTCAATCGCATCATCACTTATCTCAATAATCTCACCGATTAATAAGCCATATTCGGTAAAGGGGTACGTATCGACCTTTACTTGGACTTGTTGCCCTTCATGGACATAGCCAATATCTTTATTTGAAACCATTGCACTGACTTCTAGTGGACTGTCTTTGGGGACAATCTGCATCAATACTTGAGCTGGTGTAACTACTGCACCCACCGTATGTACAGATAAATTCTGAACAAACCCAGTCAGTGGTGCTGTTAAGCTTTGTGCTTTTTTAACCAATCGATATTTCTCAAGTTCATTATTAAGACTTTTGAAGTCCTTTTGATTTAACTCAATCTGTTCTAACACTTGTGCCAAATAGTCTGCTTTAGCACGCATCAACGCACTGGTTTTGCTGCTGATGTTTGCACTTAATTGTGCCACTGTTGCTTTGTGTTGCGCCAACGCTTGCTCGGTCTCAATCACGGCTTTTTGACTTTGTAACATATCGGCTTTTGAACCGTAATCATTTTGATGCAAGGTTTGGTACATACGGTTTTGCTCGGTAATAATCGGCAGTGTTTTGTTAAGCATCTCAAGTTGCATCTGTAGTGCTTCTTTCTCAGCTTTGGCAGCATTGATCTCAGCTAAAAGATAATCAATATCGGCAACATAAGCTTGCCATTTACGCCATATCAGCTCGATTAAAGCTGCTCTTTCTGATGGTGTTAGCTCCTTTATTAACACTTGCTTGTCAATATCGCTTTTTACCAAGCTATCCTTAGTTGGTTGCAACAGTAATTGATAGAGGCTTTGATACTCTTTCAACATAAAATAGGCGACCTTGCGCTGTTGCGTAAGGTTATCAATATCGGTTTGGGTAACACGCTGATCTAATTCAATTAACAATTGTCCTTTTGTTACTAACTGACCATCTTTGATTAAAATCGTTTTAATAACACCCTTCTCCAGCGGTTGAATCGATTTGATTTGCGCCTCAGGGACGACTTTGCCCTGTGCTGTAACCACAACATCCATTTTGCCAAAACACGCCCATAGTACAGCAATCACAATTAAGATAACCAAAAGCCACATCATAATACGTGCTAAGGGATGTGGTGGTTTTTGCTCAATTTCAAGTGCCAAAGGCAGGAAACTAAGCTCATCCTTTTGCTGATTGCGCCTGTCTTGCCATTGTATTACTTTATAGTACAGATCAATTATTTTACGACCTAAGTTTCTCATACCTCCCCCTATGTACTTGTAAATTGAGTGTGATAGAGCTTGGCATAGTGACCTTCTAATGCTAATAGTTCATTGTGATTACCCTCTTCAACCACCTTCCCTGACTCAAGATAAATAATTTTATCGCAATGCATCACCGTTGATAATCTATGCGCAATAATAAACACGGTACGATTGCGGGTGATTTCACGCATATTTTGTTGAATCATGCGCTCTGATTCATAGTCTAGCGCTGAAGTCGCCTCATCAAAAATGAGAATTTTAGGTTCATTGATCAATGCTCTGGCGATGGCAATACGCTGCTTCTGACCACCGGAGAAATTGGCACCTTGTTCTTCTACCACCGTATCATAACCATGTTTTAATTTGACAATAAACTCATCCGCTCCTGATAATTTGGCAGCATTGATAACCACATCAAGAGAGGCTCCGGGGCAGGTTAATGCAATATTCTCACGAATACTGCGATTAAATAAAAAGCTCTCTTGTGATACCACACCAATTTGCTGCCTTAACCACACGGCACTTAATGCTGAGATATCGGCGCCATCTAATAAGATACTACCGGATTGTGGCACATAAAGCTTTTGTAACAGTTTTGCTAATGTGCTCTTACCCGAGCCTGAACGCCCGACAATGCCAATAGATTGATTAGCCGGCACGTTGAAACTAATCTCTTTTAATACCGCAGGTGTATTCATACCATAATGAAAGGTCAGATGCTTAAACTCAATATTTCCAGAGAGTTCAGCTAACTGCTGATTATTGCTTAGTGTAGATCCTTCGGCTGTTGTATTGAGGATATCACCCAAACGTTTTAATGAAATGCGTGCTTGCTGGAAGTCCTGCCACAGTTGCACCACTTTTAAAATAGGACTGGTAACACGTCCTGCAAGCATATTAAAAGCAATCAACTGCCCAATCGTTAAATCACCTGAAATAACGAGATTAACCCCTAGAAAAATGATCAAAAGTGTTGTGATCTTGCTAATGAATTGTGCGATTTGCGAGGTGATATTACTTAGGTTGCGTGCACGAAAATTGGTACGTACATAACTTGCCAGATTATCTTCCCATTTATGTTGCATTTGTGGCTCAATCGCTGAGGATTTCACCGTTTGAATCCCAGTTAATGACTCAGTGAGAAAGGCTTGATTTTTGGCACCTTCTTTAAATGCCTGATCAAGGCGCGCTTTTAGTATTGGTGTGATTAAAAGTGACAATACGATATAACAAGGAATCGTTGCCAATACGATAAGTGTGAGCTTGGCTGAATAAAACCACATCACCGCAAAAAAGATAAAGGTAAACCCAAGATCAATAATCAATGTCAATGCGCTACTGGTTAAAAACTCACGAATACTATCAAGCTCTTTAACACGTGCCACACTTAAACCCACTTGACGCGCTTCAAAATAGGCAAGCGGTAAACTTAACAAATGCTGATAAAGTTTAGTGCCCAGCTCAACATCAACGCGACTTGTCGTATGCGCAAATAAATACGTGCGAATCGCACCTAAGATCACTTCAAATATACTCACAGCGACAAAGCCTATGGCTAATATCTCCAGTGTCGTTAAAGCTTGATGGACAACGACTTTATCCATCACCACTTGAAAAAACAGGGGTGTCACAAGTGCAAATAACTGCAAGAAAAATGATGCAATCAGCACATCACGAAAGACGTGTTTATATTTCCACAATGCCGGAATAAACCATTTGATATTAAATGCCTTATCTTTTGAGTTGCTATTTTTAGGATTCAGATAAATAACTTTGCCATTAAACAGTCGATTAAATTCAGTAGATGTCAAATGAGTCAGCTCATTACTATTGGCTAAAATCACAAGATATTCTTGTTGATCATTAATGCCGACCAAAACAAAATAATCCTCTTTGCCAATAATAATCGCAGGTAACGCAGATGATTTGATACTTGTCATATCACAACTGATTTCTTTCGCATGAAAGCCATTGGCTTTAAGCGCGCGCATTAATGCCGTATGTTCAAATACACCATCGACAGCAAACTGATGAAAAATCGTTTTTGGATCTAACGCCACTTGATATAAACTCGCTGTTTGTATTAGCGTCAATAACGCTGTATTTCGCTGATAACTCTGCATCATCGCCCCTGAAATTTTGCCCGCTCAAGGCAAAATATAGATCAAAAAAAAGATAAATGAAGAGTGATTTTAGAATTAATGATAAAATTTTGAAATATTGCTGATCGAAATATGAAAAACAGTTGAGGAGAGGAAAAACATCTTCGACCAGCTGTTATTGAGTGTAGTGCTTTAAACTTAACTCAAACTTAATGGTTTGGTTTTTTCTTGTTTCTCTTCTCCATTTTTCCAAAAAGCTCTTTTAGCTCTTTTGCATTTTGCTCACCCCAAAGTAATATAAGTTTGAAGTCGTTGAGTTTTGCTTCTTCAGTTCTAAATGAACCTACCCATAGCCACAGAAAGTACAAACATATCGTTAGAAAAATCAGAGCTTGTAAAATCATATTAAAAGTTAATTTGTCAAAAAAGGCTCCTAAGGTCACAAAAAATATAGCAGCCACAACTGAAAGAACTGGGTGTTGCAATATTTGAAGTTTTTTATACTCTGCTTCCTTTGTGATTCTATTGGCAAGTTCGATTAAATATTCTGGGTTATCGAGTAAATCAGGATGCTTCTCATAAAACATTAAATATTTTGTACTACGCCAATATAGCTTCTCTCTTTTATATAGTAATCGCATTGTATCATTTAGATTGTAGTAACGAATAATAGCTCTATCCAAATAGTGTATATATACCACCGTTAAAGCCATAAAGCTTACTAACAAAGTGACCTTCAGCCATGAATTGTTTACAAATATACTGATTATTAGCCCTAACATACCAAGCACCCATAAGACAAAAATAACTTTGACCAATTTACCCCCAAATCTAAATGGTAGTAAAATTTGATATAACTTAAGGCTTTTAAAGCTATCAATATACTTATAATCCATTAACTTCATCTCATAAACCTTAAATTAATGCTTATTTTCTCTTACTTGCAAAACACTGATCACATCCTGCAAAGATAAATCTTTTTCTCTTAGTAATACCAACAAATGAAAGATCAAATCTGCACTTTCATTTTTAAGCTCATCTAGATCATCTTTCATCGCCGCAATCACGGTTTCAACACCTTCTTCACCGACTTTTTGTGCCATACGCGACACACCACTGGCAAAAAGGCTCGTGACATAACTATTTTGCGGTTTATCCTTTTTACGTTGTTTAATGGTGTTCTCTAATCGAGTCAATATGCCATAAGGGTTATCATAGGTTTTGTCAAAGCAGCTCTCGGTGCCCTTATGACATGTCGGTCCCACCGCATCAACTAGAGCGACAAGACTATCGCCATCACAATCTACAGCAATATCAACAAGTTTCAAAACATTGCCACTTGTTTCACCCTTTTGCCAAAGTCTTTGTTTACTGCGACTGTAAAAGGTCACAAAGCCAGTAATCATTGTCTGTGATAAGGCCTCTTCATTCATGAATCCTAGCATAAGTACCTTGCCAGAGGTGCGACATTGCACAACCACAGGCACTAAGTGATTCATTTTTTGCCAATCAATTTTGTTTAAAATCAGTTTATCCACATTTATCCTTAATTCGACATTCTAATATTGTGATCATGTGTTCTGAGATATGCTTTAAGCTCACTCATTTGAATACTGCCATTATGAAATACGCTTGCTGCTAATGCACCAGATACCCGCGTTTTTTGAAAGACCTCATTAAAATGCATCATCTCTCCAGCGCCACCTGATGCAATAACAGGAATATTCACCACTTGTGACATTGCCGCTAAATGCGCAATATCATAGCCATTTTTGACCCCATCTTGTTGCATGCAATTGATCACAATCTCACCGGCACCTCGTTTGGCGATCTCCTTTACCCAATCTTCTGTTTGACGCTTAGTTTTTAGCGTTTTTTCAACATCGCCTGTGTATTGACAGACAACATATTCATTATCGATATAGTTGCTATCGACACCGACCACAACGCACTGTTGACCAAAAGCATCGACTAATTCATCAATGAGCGCAGGTCGCTCTAACGCAGGTGAGTTAATCGATATTTTATCGGCTCCGGCATTTAAGATTGTACGCGCTTGATCAACACTACGAATACCACCTGCCACACAAAAAGGAATATTTATCGCTTTGGCAATATCTGTTACCCACTGTGGTGACACGCCTTGCTGACGTGTACTGGCAGCAATATCATAAAACACCAGCTCATCAGCACCTTGCGAACTATAGTGTGTGGCTAACGTCACAATATCACCGACAATGCGATGATTTTGAAATTTCACGCCCTTAACCACTTGGTCATTTAATACATCCAAGCATGGAATAATACGTTTTGTCAGCATGCTAGTGCCTCACTTAGACTCAATTTATCCTCATAAAGCGCGCGCCCTATAATTACATTTTGCACTTTAGTCTTTTTAAGATTGTGCAAATCAGCCAATGCACCAATACCGCCTGACGCCTGAAATGAAATTGTTGGATATTTAGCAACTAAGTCCTGATAAAGCTGCGTATTAGCGCCTTGTAACATGCCATCTTTACTAATATCCGTACATAGCACATGCGCTAAACCATACCCCAAATAATATTCGATGACGTCATATAGACTTTGATCACTGGTATTAAGCCAACCATGTGTTGCCACCATCGGTGTATCGTTAACGATGTTGACATCAAGCGCCAATATGATTTTGTCCGCGCCAAAGCGCTCAATAAAGCGTACTGTTTGCTTATAATCTTTGACAGCAATGCTACCTAAAACCACACGATCAACACCGATGGATAATAAATCATCAACCGTTTCTTCACCCTTAATGCCACCACCAACCTGCATAATTGATGTCGTACTATTACGAATACATTTGATCACATCAAGCTGCTTAAGCTTACCCTGTTTTGCACCATCCAGATCTACGACATGTAGATAATTGGCACCACTTTGTTGATAATTCATTGCCATGTCTTCAGGTGTCACCGTGTATTGGGTAATGGCATTAAAATCACCTTTTTGCAGGCGCACACACTGACCATTGATTAAGTCTATTGCGGGGATAATGTTCATTTATTTCCTCTTTTAATAACCTGCTTCTTTCTGATGTTTAAATGCCAAAACATGACAAATATCAGTCACAGCTTCATATCTGTATAAAATCACATAGCCAGAATCACCAAATGGAATAATCAACTCTCGAAGATTGTCAGACAATGGTCTTCCCATTTCTGGCGTCTCTTTAAGTAATTGAATATACTTAGCGATTTCATTTGCTGCGCGTTGACTTGCTAGAGTATTTCTGGACTCAAGAAAAAATTGGCAACGCTGAATCCCTTGTAAAGCAACTTCTGTAATTTTTATTTGTGACATTTAGGTGCAGGCTCCTCACTGTCAGTCCCCCAAGTTTGCAACCAGCGAATGGCCTCATCTCCAGTAATATGTAAGCCTGTTTCTTGAAAAGACTGCCATGAAGCCAACGCTTCTTGCTTAAATTGTTCTTTCTTTTCTTCTTTTGAAACATACTCATTAATTGCCCGCATCATAATCCAATGTGGTGTTCTATCTTGTAACCGAGCAAGCTGCTGAATGCGCCCTTTTAAATCATCTGAAATTTTTAGTGATGTTGCCATAATATGCTCCTTATAACACTAGGTAATACCTAGTATCATTTTAGACTACTGATAACTAATATCCAAAACTTTTTAGCTTTTCAACTTTTTAACCTTTAGGTTTTCGTAATAAAATTTCTCAATAATTGCTCGCCCACCTTACCTGATTTCTCTGGATGAAACTGCATACCGTAGAAATTATCTTTGTTTACTACGGCACTAAAGCGGTTGATATAGTCATTATATGCCACAGTAAATGCTGTAGGTTCAGCATAAAAACTGTGCACATAATAAACATAATCATCAGGATTAACCCCAGAAAATAAGGGATTGTTATTGCGTATCTTCTCATCCACCAATAAATGACTCCATCCCATATGCGGGATTAAAGTATCTGTTGACTGAAATTTTTTAACGCTACCGGGTATGATTTTCAAGCAATCGACCATGCCTTCTTCTGAGGATTCATGTAACAACTGCATTCCTAGACAAATGCCTAATACTGGCTGGGTCAGTGTCGGAATCAGCTGATCTAATTGGTGTGACTTTAATGCTTCCATCGCTGTTTTGGCATGTCCAACACCTGGCAAGATCACATAATCCGCTGTTTGAATAACCTCATGATCATGCGTTAATACGACCGTTTGTCCCAAACGCTCAAATGCATATTGGATTGAGGCAAAGTTGCTGCCACAGCAATCAATAATTGCGATCATAACACCCCCTTGGTACTTGGCATATCTAATGAGTTCTTTGCCACCGCCTGCTTTAAGACTTTACCTAATGCCTTAAATGACGCCTCGATCATATGATGTGTATTGTGACCTTTAAGTTTAATGTGTAAGGTTGCCTTTAAGCTCTCTGCCAGTGAGTAAAAGAAGTGACTCACCAACTCAACCGATAGATCTCCAACTTTATCACGGTTAAAGCCCGCCTCAAATAAACAATAAAACCGTCCACTTAAATCTAAAGCGATCAGAGCACTTGCTTCATCCATCGGTAGTAGAAACCCATAGCGCTGTATGCCAACTTTATCAGCCAAGGCTTGAGATAATGCTTGCCCCAAAGTAATGGCAATATCTTCAACCGTATGATGATCATCAATATGCAAATCTCCTTGCGCTTGAATATCCATGCTAATACCTGAATGCTTTGCCACTTGTTCAAGCATATGATCTAAAAAATGAATACCCGTATGAATGTTAATTTTGCCTGCTTGATCCAAGTTAACTGACACGGTGATGTCGGTTTCTTGTGTTTTACGTGTAATCGTTGCTACTCTTGGCGTGTAAAGAATATGGTTTTTAATCGTTAACCAATCAGGATATTGCTCATTTGCAATTTGAAGACCTTTAACCCCTAGATTATCCGCCAACTGAAGATCGGTTAGCCTGTCACCTATGACATAACTGTGATCACGATTGATACGCTGATCACGCAAATAGGACATGAGCAATCCCACTTTCGGCTTGCGACAATCGCAATGATCATTATCAAAATGCGGACAAATTAGAATATCTTCAAAGATAATCCCTTGCGATTTAAGGACTTTAAGCATTAATTCATGTGGTGCATTAAAATCACACTCTGGAAAAGAAGATGTACCTAGACCATCTTGATTACTAACCATAACGAGCTTAAATCCCACTTGTTGCAAGGTAGTGAGTGCATCAAATACACCCGGCAAAAAATCAAGCTTGTCGATACGATCAATTTGTTTATCTTCTGGCTCGATAATGATTGTGCCATCGCGATCTATAAATAAATATTTATGCTGTTTCATTGTTAGCACCCATAGCTCTTGTTTTTATGTAACGAATCAAGAATAAGTTGCGTTATAACTCCCCCTCACCCGTGAAGCTTAAGCTACACGAGCAATCCCGCAAGGGGAGAGGTACTAGCTGAGGCAACTTACTTATATATCATTACTATATTATCTAATGCGTTAATAAGCTTATTTACTTCCTCAACAGTGCCTATGCTAATACGCAACATTGTTTCATCGTTAAATACCTTTGCCATTGATCTGACCACAATGCCTGCCTGACATAATTGATCAAATATATTTACTTTAAACTGCACCAATAAAAAGTTAGCTTGTGAGGGATATACTTTATTAACCAAGTTTGATGATTGCAGGTATTGAAATAAACGCGCCCGTTCAATCATCGCTTCATGAATTTTACTGTCAACCAATGCCAAACGCTCAGGCTTTAATGCAGCTAGTGCATTTTGCGCTACCGAAAGTGCGATTGGATAAGGTGCTATCACCTTTTTGATCAAACCAATTAAACGGGCATTAGCAACCACAGAGCCAACACGTTCTGCTGCCAAACCATGCGCTTTGGATAAGGTTCTAAGAACAACTAAATTATCATATCTCTTAATTAAACTCGTCGCACTTTGCATGCCACTAAACTCAATATAAGCCTCATCAACAACAATCATTGTTTTATCGGCTAATGAAAGACATAAGCTTTCAATATCCTCTCGCGCAATTGAATTTCCGGTAGGATTATTCGGCGAACAAACAAACAGCAACTTAACATTTGGTTTTTTATTTATCTCTTTTAATAAATCATCAATATCTAGTGCAAATTCATTTATGGGGTCAAGTGCATATTCAAAATACTCTACCCCTTGTAAGCGCGCGCTGACCTGATACATACCAAAGGTTGGTTTAAACGCCATAATGGCATCTTGTTGATAGGTGCAAAACAATCGGACTAATAAATCAATGCCTTCATCACTACCGCGTGTTACCAATAATTCATTTTGATCAACTTGGTAAAGCGTTGCTAAAGCACGCACCAATTCGTTTGGTTGTGGTTCAGGATAGCGATTCAACCCTTGTTCAGATAAATCATAAGGCAGTTCATTGGCATTAAGCCAAATATCACCTTCAAGCTTTAACGATCGCGCCGAAGAGTATGCATTAAACTTATATAAATCTTTGCGAATCAATTTCTCAAACATGTCACCTCCGCTGTGTTTTTAAGCGCTTTAAGACGCAAATCAACTGCTAATTTATGCGCTGTTAAGCCCTCAATATCTGCCAATTGTACCGCTAAATCACCTATAGATAAGAGCCCTTTTTCATCGACATATTGCACACTCATTGCTTTCATAAAATCAACTGTTGATAAACCACTAAAAGACTTAGCATAACCATAGGTTGGCAATACATGATTTGATCCAGTGACATAATCCCCTAATGCTTCAGCTGCCCATTGCCCGACAAATACCGCGCCAGCATTATGAATTTGAGCAATATGTCTTTCAGGATCTTTCACCTGTAAAATCAAATGCTCAGGCGCATAATCATTGGCAAGGGTCAAAGCATCCTCTAAAGTATTAACCACTAAAATCCGACTATGTATGAGCGCTTCTTTGATAATCTCTTGACGCGTTAATCTACTTAATTGTTGGTTAATAACAGCTATTACCTCATTGGCTAACGCACTACTGGTTGTTATCAATATTGACTGGGAATCAGCGCCGTGTTCAGCTTGTGCCAATAAATCTGCCGCAACAAATTGAGCATTCGCCTTCTCATCTGCAATGATCAAGACTTCAGAAGGACCCGCTGGCATATCAATGGCTGCTCCGTCAATATCATCAGCAACGAGCATTTTCGCTTTGGTCACCCAACTGTTACCGGGTCCATAGATCTTATTGACTTTAGTCACTGATTCCGTGCCATACGCCATCGCCGCAATAGCTTGCGCGCCACCTACTTTATAGATGACATCAATACCACATAAGTCAGCGGCGACTAATAATAATGGGTGAATTTTGCCTGCTACATTGACTGGTGTGCAAACATTCACTTGCCTACACCCTGCTACTTTTGCCGGAACGGCTAACATAATGAGTGTTGAGATCAAAGGTGCACTCCCGCCTGGCACATATAAACCAACACTCTCAATAGCACTAAAAACTTTATGACAACACACACCATCCTTGCTATCAACTAGCGTATTTTTAGGCTTATTGATTTCATGATAATTTTTCACTCTGGCAATAATACTTTTGATTAACTCAATGTCTTTATGGCTAACTAGCTCATACGCTTCTTTGATTTCAGCTTTTGCCACAGATAAATCATCAAGTGTCCAATGATCAAAGCGCGCAGTATAGTCAAATAACGCTTGGTCTTTATTGCGTTTTACTTCATTAATAATCGCTTCAACGTGCTTATTTAAGTCATCACTATTGACTTGCGGCGCACGTTTAAGAAGAAGCTGCCAAGTCGATTTATCATCAATATTAATGTGGTAAGTTTTAATCATGATATCCCCTCACGCGAGCATTTTTTCAATTGGCAACACTAAAATCGCACTGGCACCTGCCTGCTTTAAACGCTCTAAGGTATTCCAAAAAACACCTTCTGTCGTCACAATATGCACAGCCACCTTATCCTCAACCCCTGAGATAGGGATAACCGTCTGCCCTTCATGACCTGGCAGAATATCATTAATGGCATTAAGCGATGACTTAGGCGCATGAAACATCACATATTTACTTTCTTTGGCTTGCATCACTCCATTAATCCGGTCGATCAACCGTTGATAAAATGCTTCCAACTCAGGTTCAAGTGTATGACTATTACGAATCAACAATGCCTGTGATTGCATAATTTCAACGACTTCTTTGAGATTATTCTCCTCCAATGTGCGTCCTGTTGACACCAGATCACATATCGCATCAGCCATACCAAGATTAGGTGCAATCTCAACCGAGCCTGAAATATTTAAAATCGATAAATCAAGATTATTCTTGCGTGAAAACTCCATTAAGAGCTCAGGGTATGAGGTCGCAACTTTCATTGCTTTTAGACTATTGATATTGTCATATGCTTTACTACTGGCAATAGCAATCGATAAGCGACAAAACCCAAAGCCAAGTGCTTTGTCTATGGTGATATTATTGCTTTGTTTTTTCTCGTTCAGTGTTAAACAAAACTCATCCAATACATTTTGTCCAATAATACCAACATCGCAAAAGCCATCATTGACTAAAGTTGGGATATCATCATCGCGCACAAATAGAAAATCAACAGGCGCATCAATCGCATGACAATAAAGCCCGCTTTTTGATAATTGCACTTTAATACCCACTTTCTCAAAAAGCGCCATAGAATCCGTATTAAGACGCCCTTTCTTTTGTACTGCAATGCGTAATCGCTTGTTTTGTTTATCACTCATTCAACTGACCTTTTCACTTTGTTATACATCAAATTATACCCACCAGTGCCATGGCTAATGCAGCGCGCAATTCTAGCCACGGTTGTCACACTCACACCGGTTTCAGCATAAATCTGACGATAGGATTTATCATTTTTGATCTCTTGAACCGCACGCCAACGATCTGCCATTGCTGAAATCTCGGCAGGTGTGCATAAATCCTCGAAAAGTTTCGCAACCTCCTCACTACTTTCTAGCAATGATAATGCATGAAAAAGCGCATCAATATCAGCTTGCTGAGCCTGTTTGATATTAACCATAAAATACCATTTACACTTCACAACGTATTAATACACTATAACATAATCGTTTATAAAAAGAAGCTCAAGAAGTTTTTGGATAAATGTAGAAAAAATGGTGCCGACAAGCAGAATTGAACTGCTGACCTATTGGTTACGAATCAATTGCTCTACCAACTGAGCTATGTCGGCATAACAAACAATGAA
This sequence comes from Cysteiniphilum sp. GTC20157, assembly GCF_055396795.1. Taxonomy (NCBI): domain Bacteria; kingdom Pseudomonadati; phylum Pseudomonadota; class Gammaproteobacteria; order Thiotrichales; family Fastidiosibacteraceae; genus Cysteiniphilum; species Cysteiniphilum sp. GTC20157. The sequence continues at coordinate 1,463,127 of NZ_AP044698.1, forward strand.
TAAAAATTACTGGTCATTTTTCTCAACTTTATTAAGTACAATCCCCACAACTATAAAGATTGCACCGATAATTAAGCTTGCGCATCCTAACATTCCTGTGACAACAGACTCACTGAGATCATAAAGACTATGCACTGGTGGGAACCAACTAAAGGCACCAATAATCAGCACAATACTTAATACAACTAATATAATGCCTATGATTAGACAACCAACAATAGACCCTGATTGCTTACAACACTTCATTACTATTCTCCTTGTTTTGATATATGCGAACCTGCACAAGTAAGAATAGTTATTTTTTTAGAAAATGCGAGAAAGAAAATTTAGCTATAAACTAATGGCACTATATCAGTCTGATAAAATCGATTGTCACGCATCCATGCTCGCAATGACAACCTCTGACTTGTCATCCTGAGCCAGGATGGCGTGAGGATCGAATGCGAAGCTGCCATGGATGGTTAATGACACTCATAAAGGTAACGCAATTACACTATACACTTGCTAACGCAATTTCAATCATTTTAGTAAATGAGTTTTGGCGTTCTTGACTACTTGTAACCTCCTTTGTCACCAAGGAATCAGAAACCGTTAAAAGACAAGCTGCTTTTTTACCATAGGCTTTAGCATTTGCAAAAATTGCCACAGTCTCCATCTCAACTGCTTTACAACCATGCTCAGTATGCAGCTTGATATAATCATCAAAGTTTTTGCGATAAAAGACATCGGTACAATGTACTTTTGCTTGCGTTATAGGCAGCTTTAACTTTTCTGCTGTTTTCGCAATATGTGCTGTTAATTCACCATCTGGACGTACTACTCTTGTTTTTTCATCGGTTACAATTTCAATATAGTCAGATTCACAATAGCTGTCGGTAACTAATAGCACATCATATACCTTAATCTCAGGCACATACGAGCCACACGAACCGATACGAATAATCTGATCCACATCATAGCTATTAAACAATTCTGCGGTATATATCCCCGCACTTGGGATCCCCATACCATGCGCCATAATCGTTAATTTCTTGCCTTTATAAGTCCCAGTAAACCCGAGCATATTACGCACACTATTGACCTGCTTAACATCCTTAAGATATGTTTCAGCAATCAGCTTAGCGCGCAACGGGTCTCCTGGCATGATGACAGTTTTGGCAAAGTCATCTTTATTTTTTGCTTCAATATGAGGTGTTGGAATCATTTTTTATCCTTTTAAGGTTATTTTCAATGGCTCAAGTTTTTGAAGTCGACAGTGTACTGCTTTTATCGCAAATGAACAAATGAACAAACAAATAAATTGCCCACAATTTCAACCTTGACAGGCATGTCTTTAGTATTTAGCATGCCAACGTCATTTAAACCAAATAAAGCAGGTATTTTTAATGGAAATTTTAAGTGTTGATTATCATGCCGATAACGCGGCAAAGCGCTTTACCGATTCTTTGAAGCAAACAGGCTTTGGGGTATTGGAGACACACCCTATCGATTGGCAGCTTATCGAAGATGTTTATAGCGAATGGCGTGGGTTTATTAACTCAACAGCCGCACACAACTATTATTACGATAAAGCAACCCAAGATGGTTACTTTCCGATGGATATCTCAGAAACTGCCAAAGGTGAAACAGCACGTGACATCAAGCACTATTTCCATTTATATTTCCCAAATGGTCGCTATCCTAAAGAAGTCTCTAACAAAGCGCGTGAGCTTTTTGATCAGCTTTTTGAATTGGGGAAAACATTACTCCAGTGGATTGATGATCATATGGATCCTGAGACCTCCAAGAAACTGCATATGCCATTAGTGGAAGCCTTGTCATTTGATCGTACATTGTTTCGTGTGCTGCACTACCCTGCCATCAAAGGGGATGAAGAACCAGGCGCCATTCGTGCTGCGGCTCATGAAGACATCAACCTAATCACCCTTTTACCAGTTGCCTCCTCACCTGGCTTAGAGGTGTACTCACATAAAGAAGATAAATGGTATGAAGTGCCCTGCAAACCGCAATCTATCATTATTAATATCGGTGATATGCTGCAAGAAATGACCAACTTTGAATACATTGCCACCAAGCATCGCGTGGTTAAACCTGAAGGTGAAGCACAAGGCGTTGATCGCATGTCAACCCCTTGCTTTATGCATGCTAAAGCTGATGTTTATTTATCTGAGAAATATAAAACTGCTGATGCTTTTCTGGATGAACGTCTGATGGAGCTTGGCGTTAAGTAAATTTATAACACAGACTTGAACCCTATACGATTATTGGGGTAATAAGCTCATGATGCAACCACCTGAACATCCGCCAAAAATTTATACCCTTTATAACGAATGGATTGAATTAGGTCTTTACCAATCTTATTGCGTAAGCGATAGACATAAACATTAATCGCTTGTAATGATGCATCATCAGCATGACTCTCCAAGGCTTTGTGAATCTGCTCACGCGTGATGATTCGTTCGGCATTAGCACAAAATAGACTTAGCAACTTCACTTCATACTCAGTCAGATTGAGCTTTTTGCTAATATTGTTTTTATCGACCAGATTAAGTGCCGATGGTTCAAAGTACCAGTGATCAAACTGATAGTTTATCTGATCTTCTTGTGTTGATTGAGACAATGCCATTTGTGTCTTTCGACTACGACGTAAGATCGCCTCAATACGCAATAGCAGCTCTTTAGGGTCAAAAGGCTTTGCTAGAAAATCATCTATTCCAAGCTCAAATCCGCGAATAAGGTTAGCTTGGCTATCATGTGCTGTTACCATCAAGATCGGGACTTCTGATTGTTGGCGCACTTTCTGACATAAACTATGTCCTGTTAAATCAGGTAATTGATAATCCAAAATAATTAAAGTTGGGATTTTCTGACTCAAATACTCAAGCATCGCTTTACCATTATAGGCACTATGAGTCATATAGCCCTTAGACTGCAAAATACTTTCAATCAATTCACAAATAATCGGCTCATCATCAACAATCAATATTTCGTTTACATCCAGCATCGCACTTGAGATCCATAATTGTTATTCCTTTATTAAGGAGAGTATAGACCGAGGTAAATCAACCGCAAGTGGTATGGTAATGAGGTGATGACATTAGTCCATTAAAAAATTAATTGGTTATATTATTTACTACACGTTACAGCAAAATGCGGTAGAGCGCAGTATTTGAAAGGGTCGCATTGACTAAGGTAATATCAAAACTTAACAAAAACACCGTCAAGATGACCCCGAATGAGTTACTCGCATTCTTGGATATCAATGTAAGCAATAATAAGCCTTTAAGCAGAGATGAAAGGTAATGCCGTTACCATCACAAACTATTTTTTGTGCTGTGCCGCAGAAATCACAGTTAACAATGAATCAAGAAGAAGTTGCGTTTTAATCTTCCCCCTCACCCGTGCAGCTTAAGCTGCACGGGCAATCCCACAAGTGAAGTGGCACTAGTTACTGCAACTTATTTATATAAGTTACTTAGCGATGATACAAAGCAATATCCTTTATTCTTAGATGATAACGATAACGACGAAGTTGGTAACTAATAGGAGTATCTGCTCAATAAATAGCAAGACCCATCAGTTTTAGCAGAATTTTGTTGTAAGTTTATTGCAAATAAGGCACATTTCACTACAATGTCTACTCGATTGGCGGATGCCATAAATTTAAAGACAGTTTTATCAATATTAATAAGTAAAAACTTAAGGAAACAAAATGAGCGCAATTCAAGAAAAAGTAAACGCTATCATCGTTGAACAATTAGGTGTTAAGCCTGAAGATGTCAAAGCAGAAGCATCTTTTATCGATGATCTAGGCGCTGACTCTCTTGACACTGTTGAATTGGTAATGGCTTTAGAGGAAGAGTTTGACACTGAGATTCCAGATGAAGAAGCTGAAAAAATCAAGACTGTGCAAGACGTTTATACTTACATCGAAGCACACAACAGCTAATCACTCATTGCTTTTAAAGTAACTGATGAATTTATGAGAAATCAGCATTAGTCGTAAGGTTAATGCTGATTTTTTATTTGTATAACTATACCGCTCGCAAATCGTTTTGCGGTGTTTAATATCGAAGAAGTTTTTAATATTTTTGAATGGTTTGCGAACGGTATAAAACATTTGGATAATGAAATCATGAAATCAGCAAGACGCGTTGTCGTTACTGGACTTGGTGCATTAAGCCCGCTTGGTAGTGATGTCAAAAGCACATGGGATGCTATTTTAAAAGGGCAAAGTGGCATTGATCAATTACCTGAGTTTGACCTTGTACATGGACCTTCTATCTCTGAGTTTAAAGTCACTATTGGCGGCACCATTAAAAACTTCGATCCTTTACAACATTTCGACAAGAAAGAAATCAAAAAGTACGATCCATTTATGCAATATGGTCTTGTGGCTGCTGAAGAAGCATGGCAAGACGCCGGTATCACGGTAACCGATGAGAACTGTCGCCGCATCGGTGTATCAATGTCTTCAGGCATTGGTGGACTTGGTGAGCTTGAGGCCACACGTGTTATTATTGACACTAAAGGTCCCAAGAGAATGTCGCCTTTTTGTATTCCGGCAACAATTATTAATCTTATCTCTGGCAACTTTTCGATTAAGCACAATCTAAGAGGCCCCAATACCGCAATCGTTACTGCTTGTACAACGGGCGCGCACAATATCGGTATGGCAGCACGTATGATTGCTTATGGTGATGCTGATGTGATGATTGCCGGCGGTGCTGACAAGGCCAATACGGCTATTGGCATCGGTGGATTTGCGGCAGCACGCGCATTATCTGAACGCAATCATGATCCAAAAGGCGCATCACGCCCTTGGGATAAAGATCGTGACGGCTTTGTACTATCTAATGGTGCCGCTGCTGTTGTGCTAGAGGAATATGAGCATGCTAAAAAGCGAGGTGCTAAAATCTATGGAGAACTGATTGGTTATGCCATGAATGCTGATGCTTTCCACATCACAAGCCCAAGTGGTGAAGGTGGTTATGAGTGTATGCAACTAGCCCTTGAAGACGCTGGTGTTAATGCCGATCAAGTACAATATATCAATGCCCATGGCACATCAACACCGGCAGGTGATGTTAAAGAAAGCCAAGCAGCTGAAAAGCTTATGGGTAATCACGCTAAGAACATTGTCATGAGCTCAACCAAATCAATGACTGGGCACATGTTAGGTGCTGCTGGTGCGATTGAAGCCATCTTCTCACTGTTAGCGATTCGTGATCAGGTTGCACCACCGACGATCAACCTTGATAATGTTGATGAAGGTTGCAACTTAGATTATGCAGCCCATCAAGCAAAGCCAATGAAAATTGACATTGCCATGTCCAACTCATTTGGTTTTGGCGGCACTAATGGCACGCTTGTTTTCAAGAAAATCTAAACGCTAGCACAGCAAATGAATGGCACTACCTTTAGGAGAATCACTAACCATCCATGGCAGCTTCGCATTGGATCCTCACGCCATCTTGCCTTACGGATGACAAGTCAGAAGGTGTCATTGCGAGCATGGATGCGTGGCAATCCATTTTGTCAGGGATGGTTAATTTAACTTCGTTGCAAAGCCTATATTTACAAGCTACTTCTTGAGATGTGCCATTAACTTATATTGAACTTGATTATTATCTGCTATCCTTTACACATCTTTAGACGATGACATGGAAAGTGATTGCAAATGTCCTTAAAGCGTTTAGTTCCTATTATTATTTTAATTATCGGTTTAATTATATTTTTTGCTTTAGGTGGCGAGCATTACTTGTCACTGGAAACTTTGACAATGCATTATCAAAACTTACAAGCATTTACTCAACAACACTATTTATTGAGTGTCCTTATCTTTATGTTCAGCTACATCATCATCGTGGCGTTCTCAATCCCAGGAGCCACGATAATGACGCTGTTAGGCGGATTTCTTTTTGGTGTGTTTTTCGGCAGCATTTGGACGGTCCTTGCTGCTACTATTGGTGCAACGATTACCTACTTAGCAGTACGTATGGCATTTGCTCAAAGCTTGAAAAACAAGGCATCAGGCAGTATTGCCAAAATGCGTGATGGCTTTCAACAAAATGAATTCAATTACTTGCTGTTTTTAAGACTCCTACCCATTTTCCCATTTTTTATAATCAACATTGCCGCTGGTGTCTTAGGTGTGAGCTTACGTCATTTTTTTGCAGGCACTCTCCTTGGTATCATTCCTGGCACCTTTATTTATGCTTGGGTTGGAAGTGGCTTGGGTTTTGCGCTTGAGCAAGGACATGCACTTAATCTTAAAGTCATTTTCTCACCGCAAATATTATTGCCTATTTGTGCTTTAGCATTACTGTCTTTAGTACCGATTATTTATAAAAAACTTAAAGGCAGCAGTGAGCTAAGTAAGCTAAAAGGCAAACCACACAGGGAATAATAACGATGATCGAATCTGGTCTGCGACCATTATTTCAAAAGATATTTATTAAACCACTTATGCATATGGGTGTGCGCCACCTACCTGCTAACGCTATTACCATCGCTTCCTTGATCACAGGCTTCATTAGCGCTTGCTTTTTAAGTGCTGAATTTAACTTCATGGCTATTTTGTTGCTACTGATTTCAGGTTACCTAGATATCCTTGATGGCTCGGTTGCTCGTATACAAAACAACAGCACACATTTTGGCACCGTGCTTGATATTATCAGTGATCGACTGGTTGAATCATTTATCGTGATCGCCCTTTTTATTCGTGATCCCATTTTGGCCTTTGTGTGTCTACTGATGATGATGTCAATGCTTGTCTGTGTTAGCAGCTTTCTATTAGTCGGTATTTTTTCAGAAAAACAATCTGAGAAAAGCTTTTATTATAGCCCAGGGCTGATGGAACGTGCCGAGGCGTTTATCTTTTTTATCGCAATGATCATCTTTAACCAATTTGCCATGATCATTGGTATTGTTTTCACGCTTTTAGTGTTATGGACAACAGGCGTTCGCGTGTATCAATTTTACAAACAAAGCAACGAGAGTAAATAAATTTAATTTATACCACAAATAATGCTAATGCCTCTATTCGTTTCATAGCAAAGTTGTTATCATCTTGCGGGTGAAAATACTACGAAATCTACTCGTTAAATCATAAGGAGAAATAATTCATGTCAAATAGTTCAAATAAAAGTGTACGCGTTACCGTAACCGGAGCTGCTGGCAACATTGGTTATGCCGTCATTTTCAGAATCGCTTCAGGTGAAATGTTTGGTAAGGATGTCAATGTACACCTTAACCTATTGGAGTTAGAGCAAACATTGCCAACATTACAAGGTGTTAAAATGGAGCTTGATGACTGCGCATTCCCATTGCTAAAGAGTGTCACCTGTACCGCGAATGTCAATGAAGCCGTTAAAGATGCGAACTGGGTACTGATGATTGGTGCGGTGCCTCGCAAAGCGGGTATGGAACGCTCTGATTTATTAGGTGTTAATGGTAAGATTTTCAAACCAATGGGTGAAGCGATCAGCAAGCACGCTGCTAAAGATGTCCGCGTTTTAGCCGTTGGTAACCCTTGTAATACGAATGCATTGATTACCATGATGAATGCTGCCAATGTCCCTAATGATCGCTTCTTTGCAATGATTTCACTTGATGAGAATCGCGCGCGTAAGCAACTTGCGATCAAAGCCGGTGTTGATGTTACTGAAGTCAAGAAAATGACTATTTGGGGCAACCACTCAGCAACACAATTCCCTGATTTTGCCCATACTGAAATCGCTGGCAAGCCTGCAACTGATGTCATTACTGATCGCAAATGGTTGGAAGAAGAGTTTATTCCTGCGGTTCAACAACGTGGCGCTGCAGTTATTAAAGCGCGTGGCGCATCTTCTGCAGCTTCTGCAGCGAATGCTGTTATTACCAGTGTTAGAGGTATTATTTTTGACACGCCTGAAGGTGAAACAGTCTCCATTGCCAAAGTATCAAATGGTGAATATGGCGTTGATAAAGGACTTATCTTTGCTATGCCTTGTGTTGTGAAAAATGGTGAAATCAAAGTTGTTGAAGGCATTAAGCAAGATGCATTTGGTCAAAAAGCTTTTGAGAACACACTTGATGAGCTTCGCCACGAGCGCGATATTGTCAAAAAAGCTGGATTAATCTAATTTAACTCAAGCCAGCATCACTTAAGCAATATGCTAAGCCTTATACAGCGTGTTACTCACGCTTCTGTTACCGTCAACAATGATAAAATTGCTCATATCGCCCAAGGTATTATGGCACTTATCTGTATCGAAGAAAAAGATGGACAAAAAGAATATGATAAAATGGCACATAAGCTTTTAAATCAACGCATTTTTGAAGATGATAATGGCAAGCTTAACAAGAGCCTTATTGATATCAATGGTGAGTTGTTAGTTGTGCCGCAATTCACACTGGCTGCTGATACTGATCGCGGATTACGCCCTAGCTTTTCGGCAGCATGCCCACCACAGATTGCCAAAGTAAAATTTGCTGAGTTTCATGCTGAAATCTCGCAAAAATACGCACGCATTCAACAAGGTCAATTTGGTGCTAATATGCAAGTATCACTCACAAATGATGGACCGATTACATTATGGTTAAAGGTATAAAAGCATGACGAAGACAACAAAAACAACAAAAGAACAAACACGCCGTCTATGCATTATTGGTGGTCACGGTGCTATGGGGCAATGCCTAGCTTTTTTTCTTGAGCAACTTGCGCATTATGAAATCACCCTTTTGGGTGAATATGATTGGCAGCATGCAGACACACTTCTTCAAAATCAAGATATGGTGATTATCAGCACACCGATTGGGTTGACTGATGCAATCATCGAAAAAGCTTCTCGTTATATCAGCTCAAAGACCATATTAGCGGACTTAACAAGCGTTAAATCAGCACCAATGACCAAAATGCTCAACGCACATAGTGGCGCTGTTGTTGGACTTCACCCCATTTTTGGACCAAGTGTCACCAGCTCCAACAAGCAAGTGATTGTTTATTGTGATGGTCGCGACCCTCAACATTATCAATGGTTTATTAACGACCTGATCACCCTAGGATTTACACTTAAAAACATGACCGCAAGCGCGCATGACCAAGCAATGACATTTATCCAAGGCATCGAGCATTTCTCGGTATTTTGCATGGGAATGTTCTTAAAGCAACATAATATCCATTTGGAAGAACTGATGGCAATCTCAAGTCCTGTTTATAAAATGGAGCTTAATATTATTGGACGCTTGTTTAGCCAAGATGCCGACTTATACGCCAATATCATTGCGTCAGATAATGATCGATTAAATAGCATTCAAGATTATGCCCAATTGATTTTAAAACAAGTCGAACAATTAAAATCAAGCAATGGAAAACTTGAATTTAGTAAGCAGTTTAATGATGTGAAAGAATGGATGGGCGAATTTGCTGATAAAGCGTATCAAGAAAGTGATCGCTTACTTGGCATCAAACCATTAGCGTAAACAATTGGAGTTAATTTTTTATGAAGAATACAATTCTTGTCATGGGTGCCGGTTCATGGGGCACAGCGCTTGCGTTACAACTAGCACGCGTTGGACATATGGTTTATATACATTCATGGAAAGATACACACAATAAACAGATGATTCATGATAAACATAATCACAACTATTTACCTGATGTTACTTTTCCAACAAACTTAATTGCTGTAAATGATTGGGAAAGTGTTATCCATCAATGTGATGATATTTTAATGGCGACACCGAGCGTTGGTTTTGTGAGCACACTAGAAGCAATCAAGCCTCATTTAAACAGCACACAAGGGGTGATCTCAGCGACAAAAGGATTTTGTCACCATAGCTATCAACTATTAGATCAAATGGCTGAAGATATCCTAAAAGACAATCCCTTTGGTTTAATCACGGGACCCAGTTTTGCCAAAGAAGTTGCCAAAGGCTTACCTACTGCCGTTGTAGCTGCTGCACGAAACAATGATTATGCTAAACATATTCAAATGCTTTTTAATAGTGATAATTTTCGCTGTTATACCTCAACGGATGTCACTGGTGCCGAGATTGGCGGAGCTGTTAAAAACGCACTTGCTATTGCGTGTGGCATCTCAGATGGTCTTGGCTTTGGCGCTAATGCCCGAGCGGGTCTTATTACCCGAGGCCTCAGTGAATTGACCCAATTAGGCATCGCCTTAGGCGGCAAACTTGAAACCTTTTACGGCTTAAGTGGACTTGGCGATCTGTTATTAACTTGCACGGATAATCAATCGCGTAATCGTCGTTTTGGGGTGCTCGTTGGTCAAGGCAAAACAATTAACGAGGCTTGCAATGAAGTAAAACAAGTTGTTGAAGGCATTGCTTCTGCGAATGCTGTATATAAAATCGCACAAAAACATCATGTTTCTATGCCCATCGTTGAAGCCGTTTACAGTATTCTACATAAGGGACAAGATATGCGCACTACGGCAAAAGATTTGCTAACAAGATCGCTGAAGGCTGAATAGCAAACACTTTCAATCCATTTTATATATGGAGCATTCTACTCACGCACCCGCATGGGGTGCGACCGATAATTTTGGTGATGATGCTAAAGTATACGCCGTTTCAATCCACGCACCCGCATGGGGTGCGACTCCTAAACACCAAATTTTCGAACAAAGTGATAAAGGTTTCAATCCACGCACCCGCATGGGGTGCGACTATTGGTCAAAACCTTGTCCGTCATCTTAAGCAAGTTTCAATCCACGCACCCGCATGGGGTGCGACAGCATAGCAAATAATGCTTGATTTTATAAGGTTTGCGCTAGTAAATTCGCTAACCTCTCAAGCTAATTCGACCGTGCGCCTAGCAAGATAGCACATTGGCAAGCAAACACAAGTAAAACCATCTCCGCTAAACCCCTAGCAAAATCATGAGAACTAAAGGTTAGCGCATATCTTTAATTGTTAAACATCAGAACTATTAGATTCAAAAAATTTTATAATAGCAATATCGATTTAAACACATCTGTTGCTTCCTTAGCACCATAATGCTCCACTTTATCTCGCCCAGATTTACCCAACTTATAAAATCGTAAACTATCCGCTTTAGGATTATAAATCTCTAAAAGTTTTGCTTTTAATACACACCACTGATCAGGGCTGACGTCACACTCAAATACAGAATTTTGCACTCTAATCCCATAGTTTTGACAGGCTTCAGAAATTTTTCTTAAACGAGTAACTCCTGTTTTATCTTTCAAAGAGACGTCATAAGTAATTAAAATAAGCATGAGATGCCCCCTATTTAGGTACAAACGGCGGATAAGCGTCTAAGTCGCCTCTTAGATGTCGCGCCAATAGAAATGCCTGAATGTGTGGCACAAGACCAATTTGTACCTCTTCACCCAAAAATGAATGATGGATTGTTTCTTGTTTGCGCGTTTGCAAAGTTGTCAGTAACAATTTTCTAGTATCGTCCTTCAGCTTGACAGCACCGCCAATTTCAACTTCAAAATCTTGCGGCTTGACTTGTCGTCGATTAATTAAACTTAAAACCATCCGTTCTACAAACCAAGCACGAAATTCCTCTAAAATATCTTGAGCTAAACTATCTCGACCAGATCGCAGTTGATGAAGAAAACCCATTTGCGAATCCAATCCAACACCCTGTAAGGCCGCACTAATATCATTTCCAACAACGCTATACAAAAAAGATAGCATCGCATTGACTGGATCCAATGGAGGTCTACGACTACGGGTACTAAATTGAAAGTCTTGCTGTGCCACTGGCAAAATCAACTGATTAAAAACCTTAAAATAGTATGATGCTGCCTCTCCTTCTAATCCTAAAATTGCTTCTAACGTTTCAGCCTTTTGTAAACGACGAATGACATAGCTTATTTGTTCAATAGCATTCTCAACTTCATTGTTTTGACCATGATTTCGAATTCTTCGATATAGGACTGCTCTTGATGAATTGAGCTTAGCAGCAATGATATTCCGAGCAATTGGCACAGGATTAGCTTCAGCCATTTTATATTGAGCTTTACGAAGAAAAACATTCCCACTTTGCTTACCGTGCAGCCGCCCAAGGAAACGTCCGTATTCAGTAAAAAAAGCTAAATGAACGTTATTCTCACCGCAGAATCCTAGTAAAAAAGGCGAAACCATTACGTTACCAAAGCAATAAATTGACTGGATCGCATGAATAGGTAACTGCATTACTTTTTTCTTTTCAACCTCAACAACAAGTGTTTCACGCTCTTTGTGCAGATAGGCTCCTTGCTTGGTAATATAAAGAGTGTTTTGTAGTTTTTTCAATGCTTATTCCTCCTGAAAAAGTGCATAAATATACGATTGGCTGCTGTCTTTATACGTAAGCTTAGGATTACATAAATCATATAAAGAACAAGCCTGACACTTTTTTTCATATTTTGCTTTAGGTGTTGTTGAGCTTTTCAACAAAGTACGCGTTTTTTCAATGGCTTGTAATGTTTCATCACGCAAAGCTTGTGTTAGTTCAACATCTACTCGATGACGAATTTGCCAATACCACATTGCAGCACACTTAATACTTGTATTTAACATTTCTTCAAGGCATAACACCTGAGCACATAACTGCACAAGATCAATATTATCTTTTTTAGGCTTACCACGTTTGTACTCAACCGGGAAACAACTACCTGTTTTAATATTGACTTCTACAAGATCAAGCTTTCCAACTAAACCAAGCTTTGGGGCAGACACATGTACGCCTCGCTCATAGCGAATCCCTTTACGCGTCTCAGGTTCACCACTATCAACGCGCTGATGCAACTGCTGACCTTGTGCAGTTAACCAATTCTCTGACCACGCCTGCTCATTGTGAATAAGAGCGCATTGACGCGGACAAAAGGCATAATGCTGAAGGGCAGAAAGTGGGATCAAAAAGCTATCTGACATAATACAGATTAAAATATCTCTCTAGCTTCGACCCCAAAGGTATCTAAGCCTGCTACATCTAAACGAATTGTATAATCATCAAATGCACTGGCTGGCGCACCTACTTCACCTTTCACACGTTCAACAGTAACACGGTCAAACAACTTATGTGCTGGAGCATTTCCTAGTGAGTCCTGATGTTTAAAAACAATTAACTTACGTGCTGACATCTCACCTCGAGCAGCAGAATGATCGTGTTCAAACATCATTTCCAACGCTTTCCAGATCTTATCCAAATCATTTTCAGAAAACCCTGTTTTTTCTGCTAATTTTGCTGAAATAAATCCATGTACACGATATAAACCATAAGGCACGATATGTTTTCGTCCAATTGTGCGCTCTTTTTCTAAATCCTTCTCATTTGTTACTGCCATGCGCGTAATAGAAACCTCCAAAGGAATAATTGGATCAATTGATTTAGCAAATGCTAATTGAACGGGACCACGCACCTGACCTGAATTGATCTCAGTTGTCATGACTGCACCAAAAGCACGAACGTCAAAGAAGTTTGTACACATCCAATCAGTAATAGCTTTTGCTTTCTCCTGATCTTTTGGTAACTTTTTGGGTTCTGCCTTGATTTCTAAAGCATCATAAGCTTTCTGATTCTGCTGGTTTAATACGCTCTTCTCTTGCACATAAATATTAAAGCCTGACACGTTATCTTGACTCAATTGAATATAATTACGAATTTTACGCTTTAAGCTTACATCCGTAACTAATCCTTTACTCGACTCGGGATCAAGGCGCGGCATATTGCCAGCATCAGGATCGCCGTTTGGGTTACCATTAGTAACATCGAAAAAATAAACAAATTCATAACGATTATGGATAGTCATTTACTCTACTCCTTGTGATTCATCAATAGATTTAATTTTATCTTCTTTTCCTTTCGCAGGTGTAAATTTTTGCTGATAATAACCAATTGCAAAACGTCCTTGCTCTTCAATAGAAAAATGGCGTGGAAACTCTGTTGGTAATAGCACCATAATTTGTCCAAGCTTACTTTCAAAATGATGTGCAAGCCCTGATTCATCTTTACGAATTTTAGATAAATGATGCTTACTTCCGGACAATAACCGCGGATAAACCGAATACGGCACGGTTGAAGCTGACGCATAATATTTATCTACAATCGTTGCATTTATTTTATCACCCAGTGCTTTTTTCTGTATGCTCTCTAATACAGCAAAAAGCCTACCAAGCAAATAGCCCTGATTACGGTTTGACTCATCCAAACTCATCGGTATCTCCTCTTGTATTAATTGTTTTCTAAACTCTCTTTGTAATACTGCTTTGACCATAGCAACACGTAAATCGTTAATATGACCATCCGCTCTAAAACGAGATAATAACTGTGTCAAAACTGCTTTTGGATAACACTGTCCTGTTAAAATCGAACGCATTAACTCTCCAGATAAATGTGCTGGGGCATCTTCTATCTTACTTTTCTGACCATCTCTATATGGAGCCAATTGCAGTAAAAGACGCCAAACAGACGGTGGCGTTTTCCAAGGTGATGGTACTAATGCTAAATCTTGATAATGCTCAGCAAGCCTTTGCTGAATCTGACCAAAACTGGTCTGCAACCACAAGCGAATAGAAAGGCGTGATGCGTTTGGTGAGAAGCCTAAAATATAAAACTCAGTATTTGGATCTAGTTTAGGATCAATTTCTATCCAAGGTCGTCCTTTGGCAATCTGGTCTAACACAACACCTAGCTGCACAGCTTCGCTATCATCTGTCGCTGATGATGGGTTAACCCCAAGCATAAACAAAGCCTCCGCCTTTTTTGCTTGCTCTTCATTTTCAGCTAATGCCCAAAAAACAACACTGGTATCACCCAAACGAATCAGCTGATGATTCTCATAGCGCAATAGATAATTTAAGACCGTTGTGTAGGCAAAGGCAGCCTGCTCAGAGACAGGCGAGTTATTCCCCTGATCCTTGCCAAAGGATGTAAATGATTCTTTATTGAAAGAAACGATTGATACACCTGAGCTTTGACCACCTGACACGCCTTTGATTGCCGGATGCAATCTGGCAATTGATGCCTGTTCGCCTGTGATCAAGCACATTTTTTCTTTTGCTCCTTCAGTCTTAAGTACACGATTCCAAATTTCTTTTGCCGCACTTGATTCATGAATATATTATCTTACTCTATCGAGTTGAAAAACGATATTCGCATCTAATAGTTCTAATGGCAGAATTGAAGATTTAAAATGCTCAGGCTGCCAACTTTGTAAAAATAAAAACAAGGCTTTTAAGCCCTTATCTGCTTGATCCTCTAACAATTTACAATGATAGCCTTTAAAAGCTTCGAACGTTGAAAGTGATAGTTCAAACGTCGAGTCACTTTTTTTGCCTTTCGACAGCATGACACCTAAAACGTATGACGTTTTATCCCACAAAAAATTAGGATTGATTCCTGACGTTCTTTTTTCAGGGCGCGGAACGTTCATTAGTTTTGCTTTTGGTTTTTTATCATCGGTCAAATTTGGTACAACATCTAGCAATTCGCCCTTTTCAGACAGCACTAGAATATAGCCAATTTTTTCCTCACTAAAACCATATAGAGGTACTTTCCCCCCTGTTTTACTGTTTACAAGACGATCATAATATTGACTCAAGGAGGATAAAATCATTGTATAACCTCCAAGGAATTAAATGCCGGCACTTCAATTACACCATTTTTTAACTCCGCACGAAAAAACTTTGGATTTGCATCGTTGGCAAAATCAATATCATGTAACATCCATCCCAAGTCTTGCGCTTCTTGGCTTAACTCTGAAATAGGCAAATCCTCATCCGAACCAATCAATGAAAAATAGGCGGGAAACTCACGATTCCCCAAGCAAGGATGATGAAAATATTGTCCTTTGCGCGCTCTGCGATTAAATATATCCAGATGCTTACCAATCGAATCTTCATTACCTGCTTTATCAGTCAATTCAAAATGCGCTTCAATCACATAGCCAACATCACGCAAAAGTGTCGTAGCCCTTTGTTGACGATTATCTCCATCATCAATCAAAAAGTATAAATCTCCAGTACTTTTACGCTTCATTGCACCACTGACCTTAGAAGTAGAAATTTTGCAATTACCTAACTCGTTTCTTCTAATTGTTTCAAAACGCACAGGCTTCAATACATGAATACGATCTATCACCCAACAGATTGCAGGTTTCCAGTGAATTGCTTCCAATATTCCTCTGGCTGCTGATGGCGTAATGACATCATACGATACACGCTCCACCTTCATCTCAGGTCTGGTAAAACAGGCGTAATCACCCCAGACATGTAGCTTAACACCATAAGCCATCTATTCCCTCCTTTCCGGTTTATGTTTGATCAAATGGTCAAACTTTCCGCTGCTATAAACGTTGGATTCTCCCAACGTATTCCAAACTCTCCACTGTATAAATCACGATTAATTAACAACCAAAATTGCTCTTGAAAACGGTGTGGCGCAACTGTCTGCACTGCACCATTAATTCTTAATGCATCAAAACCCTGCTTGGGAATTTGCACAATATAAGGTTGTAATTTACGTAATACATTTGTCACCTCATCCGTTATCTCCAATTCTTTTAACCAATGCTCGGCTTCATCGTCAAACTGAATAAAAATCGGCTGCATAAAACTCTTAATTATCCGAAAACTTTTAGCGATATTTTGAAACGGAAAATTCAAATTATTCGCATGGTTACGACAAATTTCTAAAAGCTGCTCTCCATCTAACTCATCACCTTTACGCCAGTAAACTTCCAAAAAATAAGCCTTAATTGCTTCCATCCCCAGTAGATTATCAAAATTTTGGCGTAATATTGAGCGCATTCCTGCGACCAAACTATCTAACTCTGGGGGTACGCTCCAATCAGGCGACTTAAAAATCCAGACGTGACTGTCCTCTTTTGCCATTTTACGCTCGCGATTACAACGTCCTGCAGCTTGCGCAATCGAATCCAATCCTGCTTCCGCACGCATAACAAAAGGAAAATCTAAATCGACTCCAGCTTCTATCAAGGATGTCGAGATAACACGACAAGGTAGTTTGTATTTTTCATCCAAAAGCCTTTTACGAATTTGATTCAAAACCTTATTTCGATGCGTAGCGCACATAAGTGTTGTTAAATGAAAAACACCTTCCACCTCATGCGCCTTCAAAGCTTGGAATAATGACTGTGCGTGTTGCCGATTATTGACAATTGTTAAAATCCGCTCATTGCCTAGCATGTGAGAAATAATTTCATCGTCAATTAACTCACCAACGTGCTTTACAGTCACCAAATTTAACGCATCAAACAATTTATTCGGGTTCGGTGCAATTTCTCTAACCTCAATAAAACCTTGGTCAAAATCTGGCTGACACAAAGCAGGCTGTGTAGCTGTACACAGCACAACTGAGCAATGATAATTCCTAGCCAACTCATCAATTGTAGCCATAATGGGTTTTAGAAACTTCAACGGCAATAATTGTGCCTCATCCAGAATAATCACGCTTCCTGTAATGTTATGTAATTTCCGACAACGTGAAGTCCGATCTGCAAACAGCGATTCAAAAAACTGTACCGCTGTAGTTACTACTACCGGCATATCCCAATTTTCCATCGCCAACTTGAGCTTATCCTGCGTTTTTTCATTTTTTACTGTGCGATCGTCAAAATTACTATGATGCTCTAAAACGGCAGACTCACCTAAACCTCCAAATGCTTCTCTAAAAACTCTAGCATTTTGTTCTATAATACTGGTGAAGGGAATTACATAGATCACACGACGCATGTCATGCATTACAGCATGATCTAAAGCAAATGCCATTTGATGTTAGCGTTTTACCACCTCCTGTTGGCACGGTTAAACTAAATAATCCTGGCGATAGCTGTGCTTTTCCCTTAGCGCTTAGCAAAATCTCCTGACGCAATTGGTTAATTTTTGTAACTTCACTTTCTTTTTGCTTTCTGAGCAAATATTTATCCAATTGTTTTTTAAGTGCATTTAGCTGCGGATATTCTCCTCTAAAGAAAGGTTTATTCTCAAGCTTTTTATAAAACTTATCGGTATCAATAAAATCTGCATCTACCAAACAGGAAAAAATCATACGTATTAAAAAAGCATATTGAAACCCGTGAAATCTAGGGTCTGGGTGTGGTTTAACTTTTGGCAGAAGGGATTCTGCTCCTGGTAATTGCAGTTCATTTTCCCACACCAGATCATCAAGCTCACACAACTCTTTCCCGAACGTTTGATTTAAGCGATCCTCCAAACAACTTCTACCCTCTCCCTCAGCTACGCCATTAGCAAGCCCTGCATGATGTCCCGCGATTGCATAGGCAATTAGCTTAAAGAAAGGGAAACCATTCAACAACGTATTCGGCAAAATTTCTGCTGCAATTTTCGCACCAGCAGTCGCATGGTCAACTTTTTTACTTGAACCCTCCAAGCGTGCTTGAAATTCTTTGCAATATTTTCCTAAATCATGCAACAAACCCGCCAAGTGAGCAAGCTCCATACATCCAGCATAACGCGCATTGTGTTGGGCTATTTCTGCCACCATCTGTAAGTGATCCGAAAGCAGCTGCCAATCCGACTTATCCGCCAATCTTCCTGAGTGAGCGTAATATTGCATCAAACCTCCTGTCATTAAAAGTACTTAAATGCGAACCTCACACCTTAACACTATACCTAACAATAAAAAATGCTCAAACGGTATCTGTTTGTATATTCAAAGATTTATATAGCTCTATACTTTTTTCACAAACTCCGACTTCAATTTCATCGCACCGATGCCATCGATTTTACAATCGATATCATGATCGCCATCCACTAGCCGAATATTTTTAACTTTTGTGCCCACTTTCACGACTAAAGATGAACCTTTGACTTTAAGATCCTTAATCACAGTGATGCTATCACCATCTTGTAAAGGCGTGCCATACGCATCTTTTTTGACATCAGGGGCTTCTTCTATATCAGCATTGACTTGCCATTCATAAGCACATTCAGGGCAAACAAATATTTCTCCGTCTTGATAAACATATTCACTTTGACATTGTGGGCAATGAGGTAATTGCATGAACTTTTTCCTTATTTTATAACAACATAATTTTATAACAACATAGCTGCAACTTATTTATACATTAATGGAATAGCTATATGCAATCTAGTTGTCAGCTAATCTCTCATTAAACTCAAAAAAACTCTCAAGCACGATTTGATGCAATAAGTCATCACAGGACTCATTGTAATAATGCGCCAGCTTATCCAATGACTGTTGGTAATATTCCTCTGATCTTGCTAAATTGCTTATCTCAAATTTCTCCATCAACTCCAAATAAACTTGTAAGCGAATCAATGCCTCATCTGCTGATGCTGTTGAGAAAAACACCGGTGCCTCATCGTCATCAGATTCCCCTGCGATAATGCATACACCATACAATGATGATTTATCCTCTTGATTAATAATCTGAAAATCAACGGTCAAGTTCCAATCCAAAAGCTCACCCAACTGATCTGCCATATCATCAATCATGCGCATTTTCTCGCGCACTGTTTGGCTTAAATCATAATAGTTTTCGATATTCTCATTTATTTCAAACATATTCTTTCTCATGCTATTGCTGTTTATTTTTCATTTATCGTTAATCAAATCGTCTCACACGTCGATGACAGACATGCAAATGAGGGTGTTTATTAAAATACTGTTGATGATAGTCTTCAGCCAACCAAAACGGGTGAAGACTGGCATCAATCAATTGTGTTGCAATCGTTAAACCCTGAGTCTCAAGATAATTAATGACTTGCTGGCAAATTGCTTTTTCCGTGTCATTTGTATAGAAAATCGCACTTAAATATTGCGAGCCAATATCGACACCTTGACCATCTTGTTGCGTTGGATCATGAATCTCAAAAAACAATTTCACTAAAGCCTCATAACTGACAACACTGCGATCATACTCAACTTTAACGACTTCTAAATGCCCAGTTTGCCCTGTTTTCACATCATGATAATTAGGATTCAATGTTTTGCCCGCCATATAGCCAACTGCCGTTTTGATAACGCCTTTTTCTTTCGCAAAGTAATGCTCGACACCCCAAAAGCACCCTGCCGCAAAATAAGCAATATTTAGCTGATCTGACACTTAAAATTCCTCCAAACACGGTTTTGCCTTAATATTTTGATAGATCATATTAACACTATTAATAAATGTTTCTAGTTCATTATCAACAATATTAATGTGACCCATCTTGCGTCCGTCTCTTAAGCTCTTGCCATAACTTTTGGCATAGCCATTAACAGGTAATTGTATATCTGGCACATCTTCAGCAATGAGATTAATCATTACTATATGTTGCGCTAATGTTTTGATCTCAACAACGTTTTCACCACTGATTGCGCGCATATGGTTTTCAAATTGGCTTACATTAGCACCATTGATTGACCAGTGCCCTGAATTATGCACCCGAGGTGCCATTTCATTGGCAAAAAGCTGATTATTTTTAACAAAAAACTCAACAGCAAAGGTACCGACATAATCAAAGTGCTCAAGCAAACGCTTCACCGCTTCTTGCGCGTCAATACTTAGCTCATTATTGTCAATCAACACATGCGTTTCGCGCAAGATACCATCACGATGCTCATTTCTGACCAAAGGATAAAAAGCAATATGCCCAAACTGATCACGTGACGCAATTTGTGATACTTCATAATCAAATGGCACAAAGCTCTCAGCAATAAGAAGATGCTCACCTAAGGTGTTCCACGCTTTTTCTAAACATTCCGGTGTTTTAATTATAAACTGCCCTTTGCCATCATAGCCAAAGCGTCTTGTCTTAATAATAAACGGTAAGCTTAATAATTTGGCAGCTTTTTGAAGTTCAGCGAAAGAATCCACTACCATATACTCATTGGTATTTATATCAAATCGTTTAAAATTATCTTTTTCTAACAGACGATCTTGTGCTACACTTAAGGCTTCAATTGACGGAAAGACACGCGTTTTTTGTGATACTGCCTGCAACAAATCAACCGATATATTCTCAATCTCATAAGTCACAACATCATAATTTTTAAGCTTCTCCTGCCACAGGTTTATCTCCTCAACCGTACTTTGACCATAGCGATCAATGTCTGGCAAAGGATATGTATCAATACTTACATTTAAATCTTGAGCACTTTCAATCAGCATCTGTGCTAGCTGTCCATTTCCTAATATTGCGATTTTCATTTTTTTAATACCCTAAGTTTATTCCACAAAATAATAATTTAATCACCTCTCCCCTTGCGGGAGAGGTCGCATTGTGTAGCAATGTGGGTGAGGGGGGATATCTCACTGCTGTAACGCTTGATAAATATCTGCCAATACATTTTCTGTCTCTTTTAGTATGTCATGATTCCAAAAGCGCAAGACTCGATACCCTTGTTCACAAAGATACATTGATCTTGATGCATCATATTTCTTCTTGTCAATTTCATTGTGCTGAGCACCATCACACTCAATAATCAGTCTTTTTTCAAAACAAACAAAATCAACAATATAAGATCCAATAATCACTTGACGCCTAAACTTATATCCTGACAATTGCCGATTTCTAAGATGATACCATAACGTAACCTCTGCATCGGTTTGTGAAGTTTTTAATTGTTTTTGAAAAGATTTAATATTCACCCCCTCACCCGCCAAGCAAAGCTTGCCGACCTCTCCCGCGAGGGGAGAGGTAACCCCCGGTAGCTAGACAAATGTAATTTAATCATTACAGCACCAACCATTAGTACACATCATTTCTTACGTCAATTTACAGATATTTACTTAATTCTCAAGCCAATTATTGTCCTAATTGCTTTCACAAGAGGATGATCTAATCACCTCTCCCCTCGCGGGAGAGGTCGTATTGCATCGCAATGCGGGTGAGGGGGTGAATATCATTGATCAGTTTACTATAGTTCATCCTCACTGATTACCTTAATACCAAGCGCTTGCGCCTTAGCTAATTTTGAACCGGCCTTTTCCCCTGCAATGAGAAAATCAGTTTTGCTTGACACGCTACCACTACACTTAGCACCCAATGCTTCAAGCTTCTCTTTAAGCTCATCGCGCGTAAACTCAGCAAAGCTGCCAGTAATTACAACGGTTTTACCAAAAAATGGACTATCAACAATAGTTTCCAACACTGCATTCTCAGTTTTCTGGGGTTCAATAATCGTAATACCCGCATCAATCAGCGCGTCAATCAGTTCGATATTTAAAGGATCTTGCCAAAAAGCTTTAACATGATTTGCCATTACCTCACCGATATCATAAATCGATATCAACTCCTCAAGGGTGGCATTTTTAATCGCCTCTAATGATCCAAAATGATTAGCCAATGCTTTAGCACTGACCTCCCCGATATCCTTAATACCAAGCGCATAAATAAACCGGTTTAATTGCACTGTTTTGCTTTTCTCCAAGGCATCCAATAAATTAAGCGAAGATTTACGCCCCATACGTTCTAATTGACTTAGAACGGGTAAGCTTAAACTATACAAATCAGCCGGCGTTTTAACAATTTCTTTATCGACTAACTGCTCAACGATTTTATCCCCCATGCCATCGATATCCATCGCCTTGCGTGAGGCAAAGTGCTTAATGCGCTCTTTGCGCTGTGCACTACAATGCCAACCCCCCGTGCAACGCGCAATTGCCTGATCGTTAATATATTCAATACTTGATTGACAGACTGGACACACTTTGGGCATAACGATTTCTTGTATTGTATTGGTGTTGCGATATTCAGCTAATGAACGCACTACCTCAGGAATCACATCGCCGGCGCGGCGCACAATCACGCGATCATGGACTTTGATATCTTTGCGCTTGATTTCATCAATATTATGTAATGTTGCATTTGAAACAATTACCCCGCCAACAGCCACTGGTTTTAATCTTGCTACAGGCGTCACCGCTCCTGTGCGTCCGACTTGAAAATCAACGGCTAAAATTTCTGATTCAACTTCTTCAGCGGGAAATTTATGCGCCAGCGCCCAACGTGGTGCTTTGGCAATAAAACCCGCTTTAGTTTGCAAATCCAAGCGATTTAATTTATAGACCAAACCATCAATATCATAAGGCAAATCAGCGCGTTTATGACTCATGCGTTGGTAATAATTAAGTAAGCCTTGCTCACCGTCAACCACTTCAACTTCATCCGTTAATTGAAAGCCCCAAGCTTTTAGTTGCTGCATTAATTCATATTGGGTTTGTGGTAAAGTAAACCCACTATATGCACCAACGCCATAAGCATACATCTTTAATTTACGCTTGGCAGCAATACGCGAATCTAACTGACGAATACTGCCGGCTGCGGCATTTCTAGGATTGGCAAAAACTTTTTCATCACGCGCCTCAGCGGTTTGATTAAGTACTAGAAAATCTTGCTTATTAATGATAATTTCACCACGCACTTCAATCTCTTGGGGCAAATTATCACCTTTTAATTGTAATGGCACATTACGAATCGTTTTGACATTCTCTGTTACCTTTTCGCCTTGAACCCCATCGCCACGAGTTACAGCATAGTCCAAAGCACCATTTTTATAGTTAATGCTAATCGCCAAACCATCTAATTTAGGTTCGCACTCAAAGCTTAAATCATGTTCATTCGTTAATTCAGTTAAACGTTTATAAAACCCTACAATATCCTCATTATCAAAACCATTGGATAGTGATAACATCGGCACCTTGTGCGCAATAACTTCAAAGGCAGTTAATGGCTTACTGCCTACACGTTTCGTTGGTGATAATGAGGTATCTAAAATATCCTGATATTGAGACTCTATATCAACAAGCGCTTGATACGCCTTGTCATATACTTGATCACTCACTATCGGCTCATCCAAAGTGTGATAGGCGTAATTATAACGATTAATTTCATCACAAAGATTTTGATAATATTTTTGAATTTCGGCATTTGTTTTAAAAGATAAATTAGGCATGTCAACAAGGACTTATACAGCATGCGCCTATCATACTAAAAGGGGGACAAGATGAAAAGCAAAAGCCCGTCTCTAGACATAGCTAATCATACTCGCGTTTAATAAAATTCATAACACATCGTCTTAAGCCTTTGTTATCATATGGCGACATCATTGACAGTAAACTATTTGAAGGAATCAAAATGACGATATTAGGTACCGCTTTAACCAAATCACAAACCAAAATCATGCTTTTAGGTGCTGGTGAGCTTGGCAAGGAATTTGCCATTAGCGCACAGCGCCTTGGCATTTATGTTATCGCTGTTGATCGTTATGAAAACGCACCTGCCATGCACATTGCCCACGAGGCACATGTGATTAATATGCAAGATGCCAAAGCGCTACATGCCTTGATTCAAGAGAAATCACCTGATTATATTGTGCCGGAGATCGAAGCCATTGCTACTGACGAGCTTATTAACCTTGAGAAACAAGGCTTTAACGTTATCCCTTGCGCTCAAGCAACCAAACTGACCATGGATCGCCAAGGCATTCGTTCACTTGCTGCTAATGAACTAGGACTGCCTACCTCAAGGTTTGCCTTTGCCAATGACAGGGAAGACTACCTAATCAAAGCACAAGCAATTGGTGTGCCATGCGTTGTAAAGCCTGTGATGAGCTCTTCTGGAAAAGGTCAGTCGATTGTTAGATCGCTTAATGAGATTGAAACCGCTTGGGATCATGCTCAAAGTGGTTCGCGTGGTAACACCCACGATATACAAAAAGTCATTATTGAGGAATTTATTCCCTTTGATTATGAGGTTACCTTACTCACTGTGCGTCATAATAAAGGCACATCGTTTTGCGACCCCATTGGTCATATTCAACAAGATGGTGACTATCGATTGTCATGGCAACCACACGCAATGAGTGATGCTTTATTATTCCAAGCGCAACACATTGCCAAGACCATCACTGATGCTTTAGGTGGGCATGGTATTTTTGGTGTTGAGCTATTTATCAAAGGTGATGAAGTGTATTTTAATGAAGTGTCACCGCGACCACATGATACTGGGATGGTAACGCTTATCTCGCAAAATTTATCCGAATTTGATTTGCATTTACGTGCTATTTTAGGATTACCTATTCCCAATATCGAGACACGCATGCCAAGCGCTTCAGCAGCGATTTTACTTGAAGGGCAATTACAAGCACCAAGCTTCACTGGTTTAAATGAAGGTTTGTCCCAGATTAATACAGATATTCGCTTGTTTGCTAAGCCTGAAATCTCCGGCAAACGTCGCATGGGGGTTGCTTTGGCATATGATACGGACATTGAAACAGCTAAAGCGCGCGCTCAATTTGCTGCAAGCAGTATTAAGATCCATGCTTCATCGTTTCAATAACTGCATGCCAAAGCGGATTGTTTTTATTGTATACATAATATTGATTGGCTTTACCATAGCTTAGATTGGGAAAAAGGTTGGTTTTTTCTTCATCTTTCCAAAACTGCCACTTCATTGGTTTAACCCCAAGCTCATAATTCATACCCGTCCACTCATCGCCACGATAATTGTAAAACGCCCAATGCCAATTATTTTTATTAGCAATACTCACAATATCCTTAAGGTATTGCGCAGCACCCTTTGTCATACGATCAACACCAAACTCCTCCAAAATAATCTGATTACTTGGGATATTATAACGTTTTTGAAAATTAACAATCGGTTGCAAAAACTGCTCAAGTGTTGCCTTATTCCAATCACTAAACGCTTCATTCCCCGTCACTATTTTCCCTGGATAAGCATATTTGCCATTATTGATTTTTCGCGTGGTATAAATATATGGCTCATACATGTGAAAAGCATAAAGAATATTTTTAGCATTAATGGGCTTAAGATACTCCGCAGCAGGTGGCTCTGCGTACCAGCCAGCATCAACAATAATTGGTGTGTTAGGATCAACATGACGAATACGTTTAACCATATAGTCATAAAAGGCATTTAAATCCTCACTTGTGCCAACAACTTTCTTGTAGTAGTTCGTAAAATTAACGTTAAAAATGGCACTATCACCGTTTTTAATCTTTAGAATTTCAGGATGTGGTTCATTCAGAATATTATACGCAACAATATTTGGGTTCGATTTATAGCGTTTAGCAACAGCAGCCCAAAAATCCCCTGCTGCCTGCCAATGTTTTTTATCTTGCCACAATCTTAAATCATCATGATTACCATGCTGCTGCTTCCATACCGAAAAAGGCAGCGATAGGAAACTCAAAATAATCGGAATACCTGTGACCTCTGCATCTTTTAAGTTTTTATCAAAGCTTTTTATTTCAAACGCTGTTAATTGGGTAATATTCTCTAACTTAACCGGATACCCAAGATAAGCATCTATCGGGATACGGAAAAATTGAATCCCCACTTGCTTAGCATCTTGCCAATCTTTAAGTGGTGCGGGATGTCTTCTAAAAAAATTCGCCCCTTTTTTTTGCGTTTGCCAGAAGGTATCTGTCATCGTATTGTTTGCGACAACGTTGGCAAAAGAAGATTGTATTGAAATAGCACTAATCGCGACTGCTACCATCGTTTGCAGCCTAGTTACCCATTGTTTTTTATTTGACATCACAGCCCCTCTTTTGAGTAAAGATAACAATTAAACGTGTAAATGATATCGGTTTATACATACAAATGCATACTTGATTAACATTATTTTCAACAGCAATCTGCAACAAACAATAGCATACCCATCGCAAACCAATTTACAGAATTTTTTGCTTTGTATTTCGCGTACTTCTAATCAGTTGAATTTTGACAATAGTCCTAGTTATTGCCTACAATTAAACTGATTAGAATCAATACAAACTACTTCACAACTAACACCGCAAAATGATTTACGATGGGTATATTGCTCACTATTCAATCCAGATCATAAATAAAATCACATTTTACACTTTATAAATTGCAGCAAATCTATCAGAATATTGACACACAAACCTTCTGCACGAGTGGAAAGATGTTACAACTTTTTGGCAATGACGCATTATCTTCGTTTGATCAACAAAAAATCTTAGCTAAATTACAGGACATTGATCCTCGTATTGAGATGGTTCAAGCGGAGTATATTCATTTTATTGAGCATAGTGATACATTAAATGATGATGAACTAAGTAAACTTTCAGCACTATTAGATTATGGTGATAAAGGACAACTCCTTGATAAACAAGGGCAAACGATAATCATCACACCACGCTTGGGCACAATCTCGCCGTGGTCGTCAAAAGCAACCGACATTGCACACAATTGCGGACTAAATAAAGTCACGCGCATTGAACGCGGTATTGTTTATTACTTGAAAAGCCAAAATATGCTGAATCAAGATGTTTTAAACTTGCTTTCTGCTAAGTTACATGACCGTATGATGCAAACAGTTAACTTCTCGATTGCCGATACCAACCCATTTATCAGTACCCACGCTGTTGGCACACTGCAAACTATTTCACTATTAAGTGAAGGTCGTAGTGCACTAGAAAAAATCAATCTTGAGCTTGGTTTGGCATTATCTGATGATGAAATTGATTATTTGCATGACGGTTTCGTCAACCTCAATCGCGATCCGAATGATGTTGAGCTGATGATGTTTGCACAAGCCAATTCAGAGCATTGTCGACATAAAATTTTTAGAGCAGACTGGATTATTGATGGTCAAGCACAGCCACTTGGACTTTTCCCAATGATCAAAAACACCTATGAACATCACAAAGAAAATACCCTCTCAGCTTATCACGACAATGCCGCAGTCATTGCCGGCTATGCTGCTGAGCGTTTACAGCGTGATGATAATGGGCTGTATCATTTCAAACGCGAACCGATTCATATTCAGATCAAGGTTGAAACACATAATCACCCAACTGCCATTGCCCCGCATCCAGGCGCTGCCACGGGTGCCGGTGGCGAGATCCGTGATGAAGGGGCAACAGGGCGAGGTGCCAAACCAAAAGCAGGGCTTACGGGCTATACCGTATCAAACTTAAATATTCCTCATGATATCCAGCCGTGGGAAACCCCTTACGGCAAACCTGATCGCATCGCCTCAGCATTAGATATTATGATTGAAGCACCTCTTGGTGGTGCGGCTTTCAACAACGAATTTGGGCGACCCAATCTATGTGGATATTTCCGTAGTTTTGAACAAAACGTCAATGGTGAAGTCTGGGGCTATCATAAGCCAATTATGATCGCAGGTGGCTATGGCAATATCAAGGAAGAACATATCGAAAAACGTAAAATCCCTGTCGGTGCTAAGATTATCGTTTTAGGAGGTCCTGGAATGCTGATTGGTTTAGGCGGTGGAGCTGCTTCTTCGGTTAACGCTGGGCACTCTAATGAGGGTCTCGATTTTGCTTCTGTGCAACGTGATAATGCCGAGATTGAACGTCGCGCACAAGAAGTGATTGATAGCTGTTGGTCAATGGGGCTTAATAACCCAATCATTAGCATTCATGACGTTGGTGCCGGAGGCTTATCTAATGCACTACCTGAGTTGGTTGCTGATTGTGAGCGCGGGGCAATTTTTGATCTAAACAAAATTCAAGTGGCTGAAAAAGGTTTGTCACCTTTGGAGATCTGGTGTAATGAATCACAAGAGCGTTATGTACTTGCTATTGCTGAGAATGATTTAACTACCTTTGATAACATTGCCAAACGCGAGCGCTGCCCTTATAGCATTGTCGGTGAAGCAACTGAAGAAAAAACATTGATTCTAAAAGATGATAATTCGAGCACTAATCCAATTCATATGCCACTATCACTGCTTTTAGGTAAAGCACCGAAAACATTAAAAAATGTGACAACCACTGCAAATACTTATAGCAACTGGGATTATAGTAGTATTGATTTACAAGATGCCGCTAAGCGTATTTTACGCTTACCTGCTGTTGGCAGTAAAAAATTTCTAATTACCATTGGTGATCGTACCGTTGGTGGTATGACACAACGCGATCAAATGGTTGGTCCATGGCAGGTGCCCGTTGCTGATGTTGCGGTGACGGCGACAAGCTTTACAGATTATCATGGTGAGGCAATGGCAATAGGCGAGCGCCCAATACTAGCAATGATGAATCCAGCCGCTGCTGCCAGAATCACCATTGGTGAGGCGATTACCAATATTGCCGCTGCCTACATCTATCACTTATCTGATGTCAAGCTTTCTGCCAAC
This sequence comes from Cysteiniphilum sp. GTC20157, assembly GCF_055396795.1. Lineage (NCBI taxonomy): Bacteria > Pseudomonadati > Pseudomonadota > Gammaproteobacteria > Thiotrichales > Fastidiosibacteraceae > Cysteiniphilum > Cysteiniphilum sp. GTC20157. The sequence goes on from NZ_AP044698.1 coordinate 1,492,234, forward strand.
TGGATGGCAGCATGCTCACATCCTGGTGAAGATGCCAGACTCTATGAGATGGTCAAAACTGCTGGTATGGAGTTTTGTCCAGCCCTTGATCTAACGATCCCTGTTGGCAAAGACTCATTATCGATGAAAACCAAATGGCATGATGATAATCAAGAAAAATCGGTAACCTCTCCTGTTTCTCTTGTAGCTACTGCTTTTGCGCCTGTGCAGGATATTCGCCGCACATTAACCCCACAATTGCGTTTAGCATTTGAAACCGATCTAATTTATATAGATCTTGGTGTAGGTAAGAACCGTCTGGGCGGCTCTTCATTCGCGCAAAGCTATAATGAGCTTGGCAATGAAACACCTGATATTGAACCCGAGCTTTTGCAAAATTTCTTTGCTGCCATTCATCAATTGGTTAAAGATGATAAGATTTGTGCTTATCATGATCGCTCAGATGGTGGTTTATTTACCACCCTTTGTGAGATGATGTTTGCTGCTAAATGTGGTTTAGATATTGATATTGATGCCCTTGGCGATGATGTTCATGCGACACTCTTTAATGAAGAGTTGGGTGCGGTGATTCAGGTCAGAAACACTGATCGCAGCATCGTGATGCAAGTCCTTGCCAGTTTCCAGCTAAAAGCGCATGCGGTTGGGCGGCCTAATACATCAACCGATGATGCCAAACTGATTATTAGTCACGATATTGATGAAGTTTTCTGTATGACTCGTGCTGAGCTGCAAACACTTTGGTCTGAAACCTCATACCAGATTCAACGTATGCGTGATAATGCACAGTGCGCTGATCAAGAGCATGATCTGATTAATGGTCATAATGATCATGGTCTTTTTGCACAAGTATCGTTTAATTGTAAAGAAAATATTGCCAGCCCTTATCTTAACCTTAACAGCAAACCCAAAGTAGCGATCTTACGCGAACAAGGGGTCAATAGTAATAATGAAATGGCAGCCGCCTTCACGCTAAGTGGCTTTGATGCCATTGATGTGCACATGACAGATTTACAAAATAAGCGCATTAACCTTAGTGACTTTAAAGGACTCGCTGCGTGTGGTGGTTTCTCGTATGGTGATGTACTGGGTGCCGGTGGTGGTTGGGCAAAGTCTATTTTGTTTGACCAAACGCTTTTAGAGCAATTTGCGCAATTTTTCGCACGTACTGATACTTTCACTGTTGGCATGTGTAATGGTTGTCAAATGCTCTCACAATTAAAAGATATCATTCCCGGAGCCACGCACTGGCCACGCTTTGTACGCAACCTTTCTGAGCAGTTTGAAGGTCGCTTATCAATGGTTGAAGTATTAAAAACGCCATCCATTATCTTTGAAGATATGGCAGGCTTAAAAATGCCTATTGTTGTCTCTCATGCTGAAGGACGCACACAGTATCAACAGCAAGATGACTTAAAGCACTTAATTGCCAATGAGCAAACAGCAATGCGCTATATCGACAGCCACAGCAAGCCCACCGAGCACTATCCATTAAATCCAAATGGCTCAGAGGGTGGCTTCACGAGCTTCACATCACTTGATGGACGAGCCACCATCATGATGCCACATCCAGAGCGCGCCTTTAGATTGGTACAAATGTCATGGTATCCCGCGGATTGGAAAAACAAGGATATCGAATACTCACCGTGGATGCGCTTGTTTATGAATGCACGCCGGTGGGTGGGATAAAATCATATTATGTATGGCTCATAAAATCACCTCTACAAATGTACAATTTCAAAGCACCCAACTTGACTTATTTATAAGCCATCTATAGACTTTAGGTATATCCAAGCACTAGGAGTGATACCATGCCTCAAAAAATTACTACTAATATGAGAGCCTCATTAAATACCACAAAGAAGATTATTTGTAATGATGAACGTTTAGAATTAAGTCAGCGTGATAGCTCAAAAGTTCTAAGTTTGCTACAAAATCCACCAAAACCTAATAGCAGACTACTAAGAGCAGTCAGAGAAATGTACATACTAAAAGATAATAAAACTTTCAGCCACCATGGATAATATAGGATGGAACGAAGAACCCATCACAAAAAAACACAATAGGAATACTTTTGACTGTGGTAATGTTCAGCTAAATACATTTTTAAAGCAACATGTGCGGAAGATGGATGAACGTAGCAATGCGAAAACTTATTTAGCAGTTAAACAGGATGACGATAGAATTATAGGATACTATACGCTTTCAATTGCTTCTATATCTTATAGGAATGCCCCTGAAGAAATTAAAAAACAACTTGCAAAATATGATATACCTGTTTTTAGACTCGCAAGACTTGCTGTGGATATAAATTTTCAAAAAATTGGACTGGGCGGACAATTATTATCTGCAGCAGGCAAGCGTTGCTTGAAAGCCTCTACGGAGATTAGTGGGGTCGCTTTACTAATTGATGCTAAGAACGATAAAGTAGCAAATTGGTACGCCAGTTATGGTGCAGTGCCATTACTAGATAACCCATTATCACTCATCATTCCACTAAAAACCTTTGAGGATGCTATGCCACGCATTTGATAGTTTCTCAAATTTCTACACCTTATCAAAAAAACCTAATGCTTGGCTTAACTTGTCTTCAAACATCAAATTAGCATCAATCATAAACATCGGCTGCTGCCAATTACGAATCCAAGTGAGCTGGCGTTTGGCAAGTTGGCGTGTTGCGGCAACTCCCTTGGCAATAAATTCATTATAATCATACTCGCCATCGAGATATTGCCATGCTTGGCGATAACCGACACTGCGCATGGAGGGCAAATCAGCATGCATAAGCGCTAAATTTTTAAGTCCTTCAACTTCTTTTAAAAAACCATTATCTAGCATTTGCATAAAGCGCTTTTCAATCATCTGATGCAAATGTTTGCGATCCCTAGGAACTAATGCACATAACTTAAGTGACTGACCTAAACCACCCTCTTTGGCATTCTCAGCAATAATCTTTGAGTACGGTTGGTCAGTAAGTAATATCACCTCAACAGCACGCTCAATTCGCTGTTGATCATTTGGGTTAAGCTTATTTGCTGTAAGTGGGTCTTTGTGCATCAAGAAGTCATACCAATACGCTAAATTTTGCAATTTTATTGTTTCACGCATCTTATCGTTCGCTTCAGGTAGCTTAGATATACCCTCTTGTAATGCCTTAAAGTACATCATCGTGCCACCAACAAGAAGTACTTCTTTGTTACGCGCATGAATCTCTTGAATCAATTGCTTGGCATCATTGATAAAGTCATTGACCGAGTAATTAAACCATGGCTCGATAATATCAATCAAATGATGGGCAACACCCTCCATTTCTTTAAGTGTTGGCTTAGCTGAACCGATATCCAATCGTTTGTATACCAATGCTGAATCAACACTGATAATTTCAGCATTCATTTTCTTGGCAAGCTCAATGGAAAGTGCGGTTTTGCCTGAGGCAGTGGGGCCTGCCAAAGCATAGACTTTTTTTGAAATAACAGACATGGAAAAATAATTATTGAATCAGTTGATGATTAATCTCAACTTTATATTGTTTCTTTAATGCAGCTAAATAGTCACTTAGCTCGATATTACTATAGTTATTTTGTAGCACTTGTATTGGCAACTCATCGCTGCCATCAATGACTTTTGCTACTTCATATACCCAATAAGACTCGCCATTTTGTGCGAGTTTATATGAATTCAAACCATCACTGAAAATAGCTGTTTTTAACTCTTGGTCAAGCGTGAAATCATTGCGTGAAATAGTTTTGGTTTTTGCCTTCACCGTTTTGACTTCTTTTTTACTTTCTTTCTTATCTTGCAAAGCTTTAAGCATATCTTGTGCTGCTTTTTTTGCTTGCGCTAATGACGCTGTAGCAATATACGCTGTTTTAACCTTAGCTTTAACCTCAGCAAAGCTTAAGGTATGTTTCGGAATCATCTTGTCGACTTTGTAGATAATGCCATCGGTTTGACCTTGAGCAATAAAGCCTTGTGTTTTATTGTGATCAAACACTGCCTCTTGCAATTTAGCATTACCTTCAACACCGGTACTTGTCACATTTTTATCAAATGCCTTTGTTGTAGCAGGTGTTAATTTATTGGCTTTCACTACTTGGTCAAAGCTATTGCTATTAATACTTGTTAATACTTCATTAAACTTGGTCAATGCCGCACGATTTTTAAGAATCTTTTCAATCACGGGCTTTGCCGCTGTTAGTGACATCTGGGCAGGAGCTGTTATTTTTGTTAGTTTAACAAATTCATTATCCGATGTTTCTTTGATTGGTGATTCAAGCGTTAGATTAAACAGTGCAAATTGAGCAAAGCCTGAAGCATCTGCTTGTGATAATGGCTTTATCTGTTCAATTTTAACTTCTTTTAACTCATCAGCTGTTAATGTTTTATTGGCTTTAAGCTTATCAGCAATTGCTTTACTATCTTTAGCCTTTTTATCAATCGTGATTGTCTCGCCAGATCTTAACTCAGGTGACATAAGCGCATCTTTATTGGCTTGATAGTAGCTATTGATTTCACGCTCAGATACCGGCTCTTTGCTCACAAAATCTTGAGATGAGAGTTTTACATAAGATACAACAGCTTGCTCAATTTGCTCATATTGCGCCTTGTGTGCATCATAGTAAGCCTGAAGATCTTTCTCTGTTGGCTTGATCTTACTGGCGTAATCTTTGGCAGCAAAATCATAATAAGTGATTTCGCGCTTTTGCCCCATTAATGCACTTAGTGTTTTTTGCTCATCACTTAATACAAACTCACTTTGCAATAGTGGCGTTACAATACTTGAGGTTAAGAGACTATTGGCAATCAACGCTTTGATATTACCCGCACCACCATAAAGCTTAGCCAACTCATCAAAACGTTTGGCTGAATATTTGCCATTTTCAATAAATGCCGGATTTTGGAAAATCGCAGAGGATACTGCCGATTGTGTGACTGCAATGTGTGACGCTGTCGCATCTTGTTGTAATAATGCTTGATCCACCAATTGATTTAATGTTTTCTCTTGTAATGCTTTTTGATCAAGCGAAGGTTGCGCTTGCATATTTTGCGACAAACTTTGTTGATAGCTGTTTTGCGAGATTTGGACATCGCCTACTTTTGCCACAGATTGGGGTGAAACGCCACCTGAGACAAAAAAGTAACTAATGCCTGTTAATACAAAAACCGCACTCACTGCGATGATGATAATCCACGTTATCCAACCTTTAAATTTATCATTAATCGATTGCAACATATGATACTACTACCTACTTCCATTGAGCTTAAAATTAAGTTGCCACATCTTAGCATGGGATATACCGCTCGTGAATCATTTTGCGGTGTTTAATAGCGAAAACAAAAAAGGCATGCTCAAAGCATGCCTTTAAAGATATGGTGGGTGCTGAGGGGTTCGAACCCCCGACCCTCGCCTTGTAAGGGCGATGCTCTCCCAGCTGAGCTAAGCACCCGCGAGCTGAACTGTATATTAGTTCACTGCGTCTTTCAATAGTTTTCCTGCTTTAAATGAAGGTGATTTAGATGCTTTGATCTTCATTTTTTCACCTGTCTTAGGGTTACGACCTTCACGTGCTGCTCTTTCACGAACTTGGAAGGAACCAAACCCAACAAGTGTCACTGTCTCACCTGCTTTTAACGCCTCAGTTACCGCGTCAGTTGTCGCGTCTAATGCGCGCTGAGCGACATCCTTTGTTACATCAGCTTTTTCTGCGATTGCTTTTACTAGTTCACTTTTATTCACGATGCTTTCCTCTTTCGTTGTTGAATAACTCTTGATTATAAGCGGCTTGCCGCCGCTTAACTCGCCTAAGTTATAGCAAGCACAGTAGCGCACGTCAACACGGTTTATTGCTAATTCATGGTTTTTTAATGTTTTTTTGATATTTTCCCATTTTTTTTAGCTTTTTTTGGTTTTTTTTGAAATCAATGCAAGAGCCAAAACTTCTTCAATTCGCCTCACAGCAATGATTTCCAAACCATCTTTTACATTCTGCGGAATCTCTTGCAGATCCTTTTTATTTTCAAATGGAATTAAGACTGTCGTAATACCACCACGAAGTGCTGCCAAAAGTTTTTCTTTTAAACCACCGATGGGTAACACATCACCGCGCAAGGTGATCTCCCCCGTCATTGCGACATCCTTCTTAACTGGAATACCGGTTAATGAAGACAAAACAGCTGTACACATCGCAATACCCGCACTTGGTCCATCTTTGGGTGTTGCCCCTTCTGGTACATGAATATGAAAGTCACGTTTTTCATAGAAATCATCATCCAAATCATAGTCTTTAGCCATTGTACGCACTACGGTTAAGGCCGCATGAATCGACTCTTGCATCACTTCACCGAGCTTACCTGTACTCTTAAGCTTGCCTTTGCCTGACGTTGCTACTGCTTCAATCGTTAATAGATCGCCGCCAACCTCAGTCCACGCAAGACCTGTCACTTGCCCTACTTTATCCGCTTGTTGTGCTAAACCGAAATCATAGCGCCTAACACCGAGATACTTATCTAAGTTTTTACTGTTAATAGAGACTTTCTTACCATCTTTAGTCGATAAAATATGCTTTACTGCTTTGCGACAGATCTTATTAAGTTCCTGCTGCAAACGACGCACACCCGCCTCACGTGTGTAATAACGAATAATATCTTCGATCACCTTATCGGCAACAGCAATTTCAGTTTCTTTTAAACCATTTTCTTTAATCGCTCGTGGTAGTAAATAGTTTTTGGCAATATTCTTTTTCTCATCTTCGGTATAACCTGATAGATAAATAATCTCCATGCGATCCCTTAAAGCTTCAGGGATATTTAAACTATTGGCTGTGGCAACAAACATCACATCAGATAAATCATAGTCAACATCAAGATAATGATCATTGAAAGTGTTGTTTTGCTCTGGATCTAATACCTCAAGCATTGCAGAAGAAGGGTCGCCACGAAAATCAGCTGACATCTTATCGATCTCATCTAATAGAAAAAGCGGATTATTGACCTGTACTTTATCGATTTTTTGCATAATTTGCCCAGGTAACGCGCCAATATATGTACGTCGATGACCGCGAATTTCCGCCTCATCTTTAACACCTCCCAACGCCATACGCACATATTTGCGTCCTGTGGCTTTAGCAATCGATTGCCCCAGTGACGTTTTACCAACACCCGGAGGCCCCACCAAGCACAAAATTGGACCTTTAAGCTTACGCATTCTTTGCTGCACAGCAAGATATTCCAAAATACGCTCTTTGACCTTTTCAAGACCATAATGATCCGTATTTAAGATATCTTCAGCTTGCGCTAAATCTTTTTTGACTTTACTACGCTTTGACCATGGCAGTGAAGTGAGGGTTTCTATATAGTTACGTGATACGGAGGATTCGGCTGATGATGGCGGCATCGCTTTGAGCTTCTTAAGCTCAGAGAGTGCTTTTTCGGTTGCCTCTTTTGACATCTTAGCTGTATCAATTTTTGCTTTTAATTGCTCAAACTCTTCAGCCTCATCGGCATCACCCATCTCTTTATAGATCGCTTTGATCTGTTCATTGAGATAGTATTCACGCTGATTACGCTCAACTTGCGATTTAACACGATCCTTGATATTGCGCTCAAGCTCTAACACATCGGTTTCTGCCATTAGTAGCTTTAACAACAAAGATGCACGTTGCTGCAAGCCTTCGGCTTCAAGCACTTCCTGTTTCTTTGCGACAGTTGCATGCGCTTGCGCGACCACGGTGTCAATAATCCGCATTAAATTAGTATCTGACAAAATTGACGACAAAATCTCTTTTGGAATCTGACCGTTCATATCTGCCAAGTTTTTAAAGCTCGACAAAATGGCACGGATAAATCCGCTTTCATCAACATCACTTAAGTCATTTTTTGTTTCAATCAACTCAATTTGAGCAGCAATAAAAGGCGTATCTTCATAATATTTAAGCACCTTGGCTCGGCGAACACCTTCAACGAGAACCTTGCAAGTACCATCTGGCAACTTCATCAATTGCAAAATCTTAGCATAGGTTCCTGTGGTGTGTAAGTCCTTGACTTTCGGGTTATCAACATCATCAGACTTCTGTGTCATCAGTAAAATTTTTTGCCTTGTTGCATGTGCTTCACTAATTGCAGCAATCGATTTTTCTCTACCGACAAAAAGTGGCACAGCCATATAGGGATAAACGACGATATCTCTTAATGGTACAACAGGTACTAATTCTTCAACATTTTGTTTATCATTAGAATATAATTGCATGCAAGTTAACCTTATTGAGCTGAAGCTAATCTAAATTGCGCTTGATCTTTTAATACAATTAATGGTTCTTCTTTGCCATTGATTGCTGCCTCATCAATGACGACCTTGTCAACATTTTCAATTGATGGCGCCTCAAACATGATATTAAGTAGCGCATTTTCTAAAATTGAGCGTAACCCGCGCGCACCTGTTTTGCGCTTAACGGCTCTATGGGCTGCTGCTTTAATCGCTTCAGGTGTAAACTCAACATTCACTTCTTCAATTTCAAATAGCTTGGTATACTGCTTGATCAAAGCATTTTTCGGCTCGGTCAAGATTTTGACCAACGCTTCTTCATCCAGCTCTTCTAAAATAGCCATTACTGGTAAACGACCAATCAACTCAGGAATTAAACCGAACTTCACAAGATCCTCTGGCTCAACCTGTTTAAGCAGACGGTTATGTGACGCCTGATCGTTTTTACCAAAAACATCCGCACCAAAACCAATACCCGATTTCTCAGTACGCTGCTGAATCACTGATTCAATACCAGCAAATGCACCACCACAAATAAACAAAATATTTGCTGTATCGACTTGCTCAAGATCCTGATTAGGGTGCTTTCTGCCACCTTTTGGTGGAACAGAGGCAACGGTGCCTTCAATCAACTTCAATAAAGCCTGCTGAACACCTTCGCCAGAGACATCCCGTGTAATCGATGGGTTTTCTGATTTACGTGCGATTTTATCAATTTCATCGATATAAATAATGCCTCGCTCTGCCTTTTTGGCATCAAAGTCTGCGTTTTGCAGAAGCTTTTGAATGACATTTTCAACATCTTCACCAACATAACCTGCTTCGGTTAAGGTGGTAGCATCAGCAATAGCAAAAGGAACATTAAGCATTCTTGCTAACGTTTGTGCCAATAGTGTTTTACCTGATCCTGTTGGACCCAGCAGCAATATATTACTCTTTGATAATGTCACATCATCATCTTGCTTTTGCTTGTTATAAATTCTCTTGTAGTGGTTATATACCGCTACCGATAAAACTTTTTTTGGTGCATCTTGACCAATGATATACTCATCAAGATGTTTTTTAATGTCAACAGGCTTAGGCAAACTCTGCTTACCCTCAGCCGTTGATAAATCAGGCTCTTGTGTTCCATCTTGCGGACCACCTGTTTTGATGATGCCCTCGCATAAGGTCACACACTCATTACAAATATAAACAGAAGGTCCTGCAATTAACTTACGTACTTCTTGTTGTGATTTCCCACAGAATGAACAATACAGCGTGCGGCCATTATCACCATCACCGTTGCCACGTCTTTTTCTTGGCATATTTTCCTCTCTAAAAATAATCAAAACTATAAACGCCCACCGAGTTGCGGGCGATTAGGTAGAAATTCAAGCTTTTATTTTTTATTTAATACCTGGAATATGCGCTCTTGATTCAATCACCTGATCAATTAGACCATATTCTTTTGATTCTTCTGCCATCATGAAATTATCGCGATCTGTGTCTTTCACCGTTTGCTCATAAGATTGACCGGTATGACGCGCTAGCACATGATTCAAGCGTTCTTTAATTCTTAGCATATTACGCGCATGAATCTCAACATCAGACGCCTGACCTCTAAAACCACCTAACGGTTGGTGAATCATGATTTGCGAATGTGGCAAACTATAACGCTTACCCTTTTCGCCTGCTGCTAATAAAACGGCACCCATACTTGCTGCCAAACCAATACAAATTGTGCTTACATTAGGCTTGATAAACTGCATCGTGTCATAAACACCCATACCTGCGGTGACTGAACCACCTGGTGAGTTAATATAAAAATAAATATCTTTATCTGGATTTTCAGACTCTAAGAATAATAATTGAGCAATCACTAAGTTTGCTGATGTATCATTGACTTCACCATTTAAAAATATAATGCGCTCCTTTAATAAACGCGAATAAATATCATAAGAGCGCTCACCACGCGATGTTTGTTCAACAACCATAGGAACTAAATTATTTGTAATCATATTTTCACCTTATATCCATATTGCAAGTGTATTTACACTGACAAGTTAATAATAAAAAAGCCACAAACGTGGCTCTTAGTTTAAGTCGATTATTTCATTTTCTCCAGTGCTTTACTGGCACAAATTGCATTGTTTTAATTCATTGATTAAGCCATGCCACCTTGTGGTAAAACTTTTTTGATCAATTCAAAGAAATCTTCTGTTTTTTCAGTAGATTGACCTTGCTCAACCACCCAATCAACTAGCTTATTTTCAACAACAACGTTTTTGATGTTTTCTAGTTCTTTCTTATTACTGTTAACATGATCACGCACTTCTTGCGCATCTTCATAAACAGATGCCATCTCTTCAATCACCGCGTCAATAGCTTCTTGATCGGCTTCAAGTTTTTGATCACGTACAATCGCTTGCAAAATCAAACCAAGCTTGACTGACTTTTCAGCCTTCGCCTTGAATAAATCATCAGGAATATCTTCCGCCTTCATTTTTGACTTGGCACCACCCATGCGTTCAATTAGATCCTGTTTAGAGCGATCGATTTCACGTTGTACAAGCGCTTTAGGCACATCAAAGTCAATAATATCGACTAACTGATCAAATACTTGCGTTTTAATGGTTTTGTTAATCGCATTTTTTAGCTCACGCGCCATATTTTGCTTAATCTCAGCATAAAACTCATCAACACCACCCTTGATACCAAACTGTTCAACAAACTTGTCATCAATCTCCGGCAATTCAGCTTCTTTAATATTTTTAACCACGATGTCAAACTGTGCAGCTTTGCCTTTTAGCTCATCATTTTGATAATCTTCAGGGAAAGTTACATCAATGGTTTTTTCTTCATCTTTTTTCATGCCGATGATACCATCTTCAAATCCTGGGATCATTTGACCTGAACCAATCGTCACTTCAGAAGCATTGGCTGAACCACCTTCAAAAACTTCACCATCAACGCGCCCCACAAAGTCAATAGTCACACGATCATCAGCTTGCACTTCACGCTCAACCTCTTTCCAAATAGCAAGCTGCTTACGCAGATTACTGATCATTTGCTCAGTTTGCGCGTCACCTAGTTCAACTACTGGTTTTTCAACAGAAACTTTATATAAATCTTTAACAACCACTTCAGGGAAAAGTTCAACATTAACATTAAACTTAAGCGCTTCACCTTCTTTGTTATTGAGAATTTCAATCTCTACACCTGCTGCATTTAATTTTTGCTCGTGAATTGCCTGCGTATATTTATGAGGTAAAACATCACCTAATACTTCAAAACGCACTTGCTCACCGTACTTTTTCTTAATCATACCCGCTGGTACTTTACCTGGTCTAAAACCATCCACCTTCGCTGTTTTAGCGATACGCTGAATACGCTTTGACACCTCCTTATCAATCTCAGTTGCTGGTAACTCAATATTTAAAACGCAATGAATGCCTTCTTTTTTTTCAACAGATACTTGCATTACTAATCCTTATTTGTACTCTATTATATTTTCAAGGTTTAAAATTCAGGGTCAGAGTTTATATTTTGCCCGCTCAATTGTCTAGCGCTTTAATGCTTGAATTTAATATAATACCCCAAGAAATTTAATCAGAAATCATCTTTGGCATACACAAAACAAACTGCTTAAGATATATCTACATAAACGCTTGTATTTTGAGGCTTCAAGCACTTAACAAATCAATTTTAATGTCCAATTCATTGCAAATTCTTATAATTTGCCAACGCCTCCTCCCTAGATAGCTTTAGATCAACGATTGGATAAGGGTAATCTTTACCAAGAGTAATCTCAGCACTTTGCAAGACATCCTCAGGGGCTAACCATGGAGAGAACAAGTACTTATTCGGAAGTTTACTCAATTCAGGCACATAACGTCGAATATACTCACCCTCACCATCAAACTTTTGTGCTTGAGTGACTGGGTTAAAGATGCGAAAAAAAGGAGCCGCATCGGCGCCACTTCCTGCAACCCATTGCCAATTAGCACTATTATTGGCTAAGTCGGCATCAAATAAACAATCCCAAAACCATCTGGCGCCATGGCGCCAATGAATATGACAGTTCTTTGTCAGAAATGAGGCGACTATCATTCTCACACGATTATGCATAAATCCAGTTTGCCAAAGCTCGCGCATACCCGCATCAACAATCGGTATACCTGTTTGACCTTGTTGCCATGCGGTTAATAATCTCTTATTGTCTTGCCATGGATAATGATCAAACTTTTGCTGCCAATTGTGATCACTCAATTGTGGATAATGGTAGAGCAAGGCATAATTAAACTCGCGCCATATAATCTCTGATAAATAGCATTGCTTATTATCGTTATCACACGCTATCTGGTGTAGTTTGTCCCAGATAATATGTGGTGAAATTTGTCCAAAATGCAAAAAAGGCGCAAGCTTAGACGTTGCATTTAAGCTTGGAATATTACGATTATGCTGATAATTATCTAAAGATTGCTCAACAAAACAATCTAAATAACGATGCGCCGCTTGCTCACTAATTTGCCAATGCGCTAATACATCATTTGCCCAATGGTGTTCAGGCAGTAAGTGTAAATCTGACAACTGCAGATTGCTCACTTTAACTTCAGCCAAATAGTCTTGTATCTTTTTAAAAATATCCAATGCCGCTCTTGGTGGCATGACTTGCAATGCTTGGCGTTTGAATGCGCTAAAGACTTTGTAAGGTTGACCATTACCCTTTAATACCTCCCAGGGCTCCCACAATAAACTGGCATTAAAACTATGCACATCTATCGCTTGTGTTTTTAGTTGCGTCTTGATGTGTTTATCTCGCGTGATCTGCCATGGTGTATATAAGCGATTCCAAAATACCTGCTTAATATCATAGCGATCAATAAGCTCTGCAATGATCCTGCTAGGGTCTCCTATAAAAAATTGTAGTCGATGATAAAGTGTCTGATTTAATGATTGCAATGCATAGTGAAGCCATACTTTGCTTGCAGCACCGATTTGCCAGTCTTGTGAAGCATTATCATCAAGAATATAAATCGGCAAAACCACACCACTTTTTAGTGCTGCATTAAATGCTGGATTATCGATAATTCTGAGATCTTGGCGAAACCAAAAAAGGACTTCTGGTTTTTGCAGCGTCATGAATATTGCTCACCAATAATCGTTTTTAACATATTGATATGTTCATCACTATCATTCAAGCACGGGATAACGGCATAATGCTCACCACCGGCATTTAAGAATGTCTCACGTTCTGTCTCTTTTAACTCTTCTAGCGTTTCCAAGCAATCAGCAGCAAACCCCGGTGCCATTACGAGCACATTTTTTTTGCCTGCTTTAGGTAAGTTCGCTAACACTTCTGTTGTATAGGGTTTAAGCCACTCCTTCGGTCCAAAACGCGATTGGAAAGACAGTTGAATATTTAAGTTTGTTTCACTAAGTGCACGTTTAAGCAACTCAAAGGTTCGTAAACAATGCGCTTGATACGGATCACCTTTTTGTACACATTCCAGTGGAATACCATGAAATGACAATAACAACACATCAGGCGTGAAATCAATCGTTGCTAAGTAATTTATGACACTTTGTTTTAAGGCATCAATATAAGCAGGATGCTCATAATACGGAGCGACACTAACAATATTTGGCTGATAACGCATCGTTTGTAACACACGAAAAACCTCATCATAAACTGAGGCTGTAGTTGTCGCTGAGTACTGCGGATAAAGTGGCATAATAGTGATGTCAGTGATACCTCGAACACACAAAGCTTCAATCTTTGCTTTAATCGATGGCTGACCATAACGCATTGCAAAGTCAACGATCACCTCATTGCCTAACTTATCGGCAAGTTTGTGTACCTGAGCCTTCGTGTAATGCATAAGCGGTGAGGCGTTATCCTCTTCAAACCAAACTTTTTGATAAAGCTTGGCCGTTTTCGGTGAGCGAAATGGCAAAATAAACAAACGTAAAATTGGCTGCCAAATCAAAGGTGATGCTTCAATCACGCGCCTGTCAGACAAGAATTCTTTTAGATATTTGCGAATATCCTTGACTTGATATGAATCAGGCGTTCCTAAATTAACCAACAATATCGCTTTCTTAGATCTCTTGATTGTCTTTTCGTCATTGCTCATATTCTTTACCTCACACATTTTATCTGCATTATGTATTATCAAACCAACACGAGACTAATTAACCATTTACAAGGTGTTATTTACTGAGGTTATATACTTTTCCTATTCCCCTCTTTGCAAGATGGTTGGCAGCCGTAGGTTGACGGGGTGTTTATAAAATCATAATTTCTTTAAAAAGATGCATAACTTCAATTATTCACAACCACCAACAGTTATTTCATCGATCTTTAGACTGGCTTGCCCAACACCGACAGGCACAGACTGACCATCCTTACCACAAACACCAATGCCTTTATCCAAAGCAAAATCACTGCCAACCATTGAGATTTTCTGCATCACTTCAGGACCATGACCAATCAAAGAAGCGCCTTTGACCGGATGCATAATTTTACCATTTTTGATTAAATATGCTTGATCCATTACAAATACAAATTGCCCTGAGGTAATATCCACTTGTCCACCATTAAAATGCGTGGCATAAATCCCATGATCAATACTTTGGATCATATCTTCAAAATCATCCTCACCTGGCAACATATACGTATTGGTCATTCTAGGCAGTGGTAGGTGTGCATAGGATTGTCTTCTGCCATTGCCTGTTGCTGACACACCAAAAGCTTTAGCTGAAATTCTATCGTGCATATAGCCTTTTAAAATACCATTTTCAATCAATATCGTTTTCTGAGTTGGCGTCCCTTCATCATCAAAGTTAAGTGAGCCACGACGATTGGCAATAGAGCCTTCATCAATCACCGTGCATTTTTCTGAGGCAACTTTTTGCCCGATTTTACCGGAGAAATGTGAGCTTTTTTTGCGATTAAAGTCGCCTTCCAAACCATGCCCTACCGCCTCATGCAAGAGTACTGCCGGCCAACCTGATCCAAGCACCACTGGCATTTTGCCACTCGGAGCGGGCTTTGCGTCAAGGTTAGTTTTAGCCCCCTTATAAGCTTCATCAACATAAGACTTCCATAGATTATGCTCAGTGAAATAATGATAGTCATAGCGTCCACCACCACCGGCTGAGAAGCTTTCACGTTTCTGATTATCTCCGTCAACCATAATCAAACTGACATTCATACGCACCAAAGGTCTTACATCCATCACACATAAGCCATCGGTATTTAAGATCAATACCATTTCCATATTCGAGGCAATGGAAACCGTGACTTGCTCGATATTGCTGTCTAATGACTTGGCATAATCATTAATTTGGTGAAGTAGTGCAATCTTATCTTCTGCAGGCATGCTATCCAATGGTGATACTGTCGGATAATGGCGAATAATGTGTGGGGTGTTAAGTTTTTTAACCTTATAGAGATTAGCACTATCTTTTAATAAATAAAGTGCGACTCTAATGAGTTTCTCAATGGTATTAGGATGAAGATCGTCAGCATAAGCAAAGCCCGTCTCACCATTAAATACGGCTCTGACACCAATACCTTGCTCAATACCAAAGCTGCCATGTTTAACGACACCATCATCTAGCATCCAGCTTTCAGAAATGATCTTTTGCAAATATAAATCACCAAAATCAATTCGCTTTTGGCTTAATAAATTCAGCAAGCCTTTTAGTTTTTCCAAGCTTAAATCAAACGGCTGTAATAACTGTTCATTAATAATACTGTAATATTGATCCTGCATTTTTTTCCTAAATTATTCAAATATACTGATATCACCACTGCCTACACGCAATATTTCCACAGGGACTTCGGTCATATCAATAACCGTTGTCGGTTCATAACCACAATAGTCAGACTCTAAAATATAATCAATCATCTGCGCACACGGTTCATTAGCAAAGTCTTCACTGTAAACAAGCGCATTATCCTGATCTGGCAAGATAAATGTGGTACTTAATAATGGCTCGCCTAAAGCCTCACTTAACATCAAAGGCACGGGATGATCCGGCACACGAATACCAACCGTTTTTTTGCTTTTGTTTAACATTAAACTTGGCACTTTACTCGTTGCCTGCAAAATAAAGGTATATCCTCCAGGTGTTGCCCTTTTGAGTAAACGATAAGCACTATTATCGACCTTGGCATATTGCGCAATCTCAGATAAATCACGACAAATAATTGTGAAATTATGCTTATCATTTAAATCACGAATCTTCTTTATTTGCTGCAGTGGTTTTTTCAAGCCCATCTTGCATCCCAAGGCATAGCCTGAGTCTGTCGGATAAGCAATGACCTTACCCTCTTTCAGTGCATTAACAATTTCTGCTAATACCGCCTTATTCGATGAGTAAGGATTTATTTCAATGTATTGGCTCATAGCAGCTTCTTACTTTATACTGGTCGCGAAAATTTGTGCTAAGTGTACCACTAACCCTCTCTGGAGAGAACATGAAGAAACTGCTTTTTGACTTTTTCCCTATTATCATTTTTTTTGTCGTCTATAAAATGTATGACATCTACACCGCAACAGTCGCACTGATTATTGCCACGGCAATTCAGCTAACCTATGAAGTTATTCGCTATCGCAAGGTCTCAATGATGCATGTTGTCACGTTTGTATTGGTTTTAATCCTAGGTGGAGCCACCGTTTACTTCCATGATGAAGCGTTGATCAAATGGAAAGTCACGATTGTGAACTGGTTATTTGGCGTGATTTTTATTTTTTCAACCTATTTGATGAGAAAGCCTATTATTCAGCGCCTAATGGAAGAAAGTATTGAATTACCACAAAAAATCTGGAAACGCCTTAATAATATCTGGGGTGTATTTTTC
Source organism: Cysteiniphilum sp. GTC20157 (assembly GCF_055396795.1). Classification (NCBI taxonomy): domain Bacteria; kingdom Pseudomonadati; phylum Pseudomonadota; class Gammaproteobacteria; order Thiotrichales; family Fastidiosibacteraceae; genus Cysteiniphilum; species Cysteiniphilum sp. GTC20157. The sequence continues at coordinate 1,509,345 of NZ_AP044698.1, forward strand.
TTGTTTTTAGGGGCGATTAATCTCATTGTTGCTTATAATTTCTCAACGGATATCTGGGTCGACTTTAAACTCTTTGGCATGCTGGGGATTACTTTTGTCTTTGTTATTGCTCAAGGTATTTTTCTTGCCAAGCATATTGATCATAAAAAATAATTGCTCTTAAGTTACACACTCAACTCAATTAGAAAACGTTCAATCGCTAACTGTTTGTTAACATTATAGTGCTTACCTTCATAGCCTTTAAGCTTTAATAGCCGCTGATAAAAACCATATAACGCAATATGATCATAGCGCTTAATCAATCCTTCTAATAATGCCTTTTGTTCTTGTGTTAGCATAGCTTGCGATAAGTCCAAACGATAATAATAAGCATCGATCAGTAAACTGGTTAACCAATAAATCGCATCCTGATAATAGACATTGATATCAATGCTTAATGCCAAGGGTGATAACTGTCCTTGAATGACTTGTATCAGCTCTTTGCGTAATTGCCAGAAACTCTTATCTGTCTTAATGCGATCAATCACCCGAAGATCGGCCTTACTAATGGCTAGTGCTTTGGCAATATCCTCATCACTCATTTGATATTTTTGCGCTAAATACACCTTTTTTTGCGCTAATGTCAACGCCAGATCAAATACTTGTACGCGCGAGCGTAATGTGGGCATAATCCACTGTAATTGATTGGTTGTCATCAGAAAATAAGTATTCTCTGGCGGCTCTTCCAAGCTTTTTAATAATGCATTGGCGGCTGACGTGTTCAACGCCTCAAGCGGACAAAGGATGACCACCTTGGCTTTAGCGCCATGACTTGTCAGATAGATGCCTTCTAATAGATTTTTGATCTGATCAATTTTGATTTGTCCATCATCTGATTTTAGATAAAAAACATCAGCAGCTGTCGCAAGATCATCTGCAATATCATGCTCCAATAAAACAGAAGTCAGTTTAGTCAATAATGGCTCAAGTGGTAGATGATCGACATTATTTAATAAAATCCCGTGCGCCAGACGATTTTGCGCTAATGATGCTTTGATTTGCTCAACAAAATCAGCGTGAAAAACGCTTAGATCAATATCAGACATCTAGAGACACTCATGGTCCAACACGTTGAAAGACTTTCAATGCACTATGGCACATGTTCGATAGTTTTGATTTTTTTGTTTTGTATTCAATATTGAATAACTTTAATGATCCCGATTGGTATTTATCCAACAAATAGGCATCACTTGTTTTAAGCGCATCAACTAAATTTAGCTCAAGGGCAGACTGTCCAAACCAGTATTCCCCCGTTGCCACTTTCTCAATATCCAAGTCCGGTCTAAAGTGCGCGATATGTTCTTTAAAGAGTTTATGTACTACTTCAAGCTCTTCTTTAAATTTCTCACGTCCCTCGTCGGTATTCTCACCTAGCATCGTCAAAGTACGTTTATATTTGCCCGCGGTATGCAGCTCAACATCCACTCCTTTATCGGTAAGAAGGCGGTGAATATTTGGCATTTGTGCCACGACACCAATCGAGCCTACAATGGCAAAAGGTGAAGCAATAATGGTATCAGCAACCGATGCCATCATGTAACCGCCGCTGGCTGCCACTTGATCAATCACAGCTGTTAACTTAAGATTAGCCTCTTTAATACGTGCTAGTTGCGCGGCTGCTAAACCATAACCATTAACTGCCCCTCCTGGACTTTCTAGGCGAACAACAACTTCATCATTTTTATTCGCAATCTGCAAGATAGCATTAACCTCTTCAGCTAACGCTTCACTTTGCGAGGCTTTAATGTCACCTTTAAAATCAATAACAAAAACATTACTTAAATCATCATGTTGCGCTTTGTGCGCAAGCTTTAGCTTTTCTTGATTGGCCTTATGCATTTTTTTAAATGCCGACTTGCTTAACACTTCATGCGCTAGCTGTTCTTGACGCTGTTGATAAACCTCATTTAATGATTTAACAACAAGTTGCCCTTTTTTGTTACTCGCTTTACCCTTTAATGACAAAGCCAAGATAAACCCAAAGGCAATGACGATGGCAATAACAATCGTTGCTGCCTCAAGCACAAAAAACAAATAATTAATGGCATGATCTGCCCACATACGATGAACTCCTAGTGACGACGGTAAACTTTCTTAACCTGTTTTGGTAATGTGCGTTGAAATGATTCACGCGCAAAAATACGCTCAGCATATTTTGTGATATCCCCTAATGATTCATCAAGTGGGATGCCTTGTGCCGGCAAGGCATGCAATAATGCCGCCAGTGAGCAATCCGCCAAAGTCATTGAATCTGACATAAAAAATTCATTTTCTGAAAAGATCGGTTCAATCGCTCTAAAGCTATCAACCAATGCCACCTTCGCTTCTTCAACTTTTTTCTGATCCGTACCGCACAAAATGAAGTTAAGCAATGAATACCACTCACGATCAATTCGTGTCATCGCCAAGCGCGTACGTGCACGCTCAACCGGATAGTTCGGCAGCAATGAAGGTGCTGGATAACGCTCATCAATATAAAGCATTACCACCTCAGGATCATAAATGACATAGTCACGCTCTTTTAAAATGGGTAACGTTCCTTCAGGGTTTAATTCTAAAATCATTTCTTTATCAATGATTTCATCCAACTCAACCACCTTGAAACTCATACGTTTTTCTTCCAAGGCAATACGCGCGCTATGCGAATACGGGCAATCTTTTTTTATAAAAAGTGTGATATACATGAAGCAATTATTATCTATAAAACAAAATGATAGACAATGGTAAATGGTTCGCGCTAGTTGGTCAATTGCTTCAATTTGAAATTCGTAAATTACATGACATTTTAATTCAAAAGTATTAAGATGCGCCCGTTTGCCTAAAACTAACCAAAGGGGAGTCATCATATCATGCTAAAAATTCTACATTTTTTACTGGCATTGATCATCGTTGCGGTCATTTTATATTTTGCTAGCATGAATCGTAAGAACATTAAAGCACGTTTTATCGTTCAACTGATTATTATTGAAATTATTGTTGCCTATTTCTTATTAAAATCTGCCGTCGGCGCTGATATTATTATGTTCATTTCCAGTGGCTTTGATTATGTCATGCAATACGCGATGGAAGGTACTAAGTTCGTGTTTGGTTCTGTCGTTCCTGAAAATTTCGTATTTTTCTTTAACGTGTTAATGCCAATTGTCTTGGTATCGGCTTTAATCGGTATCTTGCAATACTTAAAAGTCTTACCACTTATTATCCGCGGTGGCGGCTGGCTTTTGTCCAAAATCAACGGCATGGGTAAACTTGAATCTTTCAATGCACTAAGCTCACTGATCTTGGGACAATCTGAAAACTTTATTGCCTATAAGAATATTCTATCTGAAATTTCAGAACGCAGAATGTACACGATGGCAGCCACAGCAATGTCCACCGTGTCTTTGGGCATTGTTGGTTCATATATGCAAATATTAGATTCTAAATACATCATTGCGGCGTTGATTTTAAATATGCTCAGCACCTTTATCGTCTTGCATATCTTAAACCCCTATGACTACTCAAAAGAACAAAGCTTTGAGGATATGAGCTTACACGCTGATAAAAAACAAGCCTTTTTTGAAATGCTTAGTGAATACATCCTTGATGGTTTTAAAGTTGCTATTATTGTTGGTGCAATGCTTATCGGTTTTATTGCATTATTGGCAATGCTCAATGGTATCTTTAACGGCATCTTTGGCATTACCTTCCAAACACTATTAGGCTATGTGTTCTCACCAATTGCTTGGCTTCTTGGTATTCCGAGCAATGAAATTGTCCAAGCTGGCGGCATTATGGCAACTAAGCTTGTCTCTAATGAATTTGTTGCAATGTTATCATTAAAAGATCAACTAGCACATTTCTCAACGCATAGCATTGCAATTATCTCGATCTTCCTTGTGTCATTTGCTAACTTTGGCTCCATTGGCATAATCGTTGGCGCGGTTGCGGCTCTAAATGGCGAGCGTGCTAAGTTTGTCTCACGCCACGGTTGGCGCTTAGTCTTTGGTGCTACTATGGTTAGTTTCTTGTCAGCGCTAATTGCTGGGTTAGTGCTTTAGCTCACGCGGGATATATACCCATCTACACCTTTAACACGCTTAATATGCTTTAAATAGTGCCTGAAAGGAAATAGCGATATTTTACATTTGCAGCGCAACGCATGGGCTAATATTTGACCAAAACTTAATTGGGGAGGTAAAAGTTATGTTGCGCATGGAAACTCAAGATAGGGTTACAGACAATCCCATACGCTCATCTCTCATTAAGGATGGCATTGTCTTAAAGTTGAAAGCAATTGAGACCACGATCGTGGTTAAAAAAATGGTAATTTAGTGTTGAGTCTTACTGTCTATTTCATTTCTTAATTTCAATATAGTATCAAGATCAAGTCCTGTCACTTTTGCAACTTTATCGCTAGAGTCGCCAAAAGCTAGTAGGTTACGTGCTGTTTCTTGTTTGCCTTTTAATTCACCCCGTTCTACGAGTTGTTGTGCTGCTGTCATAACGAAAGTTTCCTCTTCATTTAAGGTTTCTTTATATTCTTTAATCATCGTGTCTGCTGAGGTTTCCCATGATCGCAATGCATACATCCACCAGTCACGTCTTAATTCAATTTTAGTGCATTTCTGCAATCCTTGCATTAAGTTTTTGATGACACTATCATCAACCTGTTCATCAAAGGTATGCTTTAAAGCAATTTCAAGACCAGAGATCTCACCGTGATCCAGCAACTCTTCATCAGCTGATTGTCGATAATCGATCAAAATCGGCTTTAGAAAATACTTTTGCGCTAATTCCTGATGCTCAAAATTTTCAATAATATCAGTTGGATAAGGGTATGGTGAAGGCTTGCCATGATATGCAAGAAAACTTACAACTAAAGGGTATTTGTCTGGTTTTTCAGTTTCGACAAAATCTTTCAGTGCTGATATATCATATAATGCATTACGCAAAGGATAGTGCTTATCTGGTGTGCTTTGATGCTCACTATGGGCAATTAACAACACTTCGGCATTGTCATATGTTTCGCAACTATAAACAATATCGCCGATTTCTTCCTTTAACTGCTCAAATAGATTTGCATCTTTATCAGGGTCAATATTGTATTGCAGTATGATAAGGTTACGAATAAACGCGCCACTCATTTGTCTTAATTTCAGAGTTGAAAAATTAAGCTTCTTTTTAATGTCTTCGGGCAAATAGATTTCACATGCCACTTTAAACATATTTGGATCTGAGAAAGCTTTACGAAATTGTAGGTCGTGAGCACCCATAAGGTTTGCCTTAGTGGTTATGCAATCGATCAATTATAATGGATATAATACTATCACGAATAAGTAGTGTAATCATACCAAAACAGATAGGGTAACAGGCAATTCCATACGCTCATCTCTCATTAAGGGTGACATTGCCTTAAAGTTGAAAGCAATTGCTACATTTATTGATGGGAAAAATCACTGAAAAAAGAAGATTGAAATGCTTAAGCATATCTGACAAAAATCGCATTTGAAAAATAGGCAAATGTCAGGTCGGGTCTAAACTTCTACACCAAATATGAGTTGCAATTTCTATTGACCTCAACGCCCGAATTACTCTCTTATATCTTTATGCAGCACCTTCCCTCTACTACCAACCAAGCAATGATATTAAAACATAAACAAACGAATGAATACAAATCCAAGGATTGCTCCTGCTAAGGGGGCTAATATAGGCACCCATGCATAGCTCCAGTCACTGGAGCCTTTGCCTTTAATGGGTAGCAAAGCATGCGCAATTCTTGGCCCTAAGTCACGTGCCGGATTAATCGCATAGCCCGTGGGACCTCCTAAAGATAAACCAATCCCCCAAATCGCAAAACCAAAAACATAAGGTAATGAGCCATTGGCAAAGGGTAATTGATTACCATAACTAATCAATGCGCCAACAAATACAATAAGTAAAGTGGTTGCAATTAATTCCGTTACAAAATTGCTGCCCTTGTGACGCATCGCCGGATAAGTTGAAAACACCATTAATTTAAAATGTGCATTATCGGTATATTGCCAATGTGGATAATACGCAAGCCAAACAAGAACCCCTCCTAAAAAGCAGCCAATCACTTGTGCAATCCACAGTAACAGCACTTGACCAAATGATGGGTAAATACCACCTAATAAATATTTGGCTAAGGTGACCGCAGGATTAATATCCGCTTGTGGTGAGCCAGCCGCTTGAGCGACAAACACGCCCATCATCACCGCAAATCCCCAACCTGCGGTAATAACGATCCACCCGCTATTTTCTGCTTTGGATTGTTTTAATAAAACACCAGCAACTACACCGCCACCTAGCAATATCAATACAAGACAACCGAGCATCTCCCCAAAAAAAGCACTATGTAACATAAATCATCCTCCTGTTATTTTCTTGCAGAATAATAGTAAAAGTAACGAATCAAAAATAAGTTGAGTGTCAATCCCTCTCACCCGTGCAGCTTAAGCCGCACAAGCGATCCCACAAGGGGAGAGGTATTAGTTGATGCAACTTATTTATACATCATTACAAAACTAATCTGCGGCGCTTAATATATCACAGATGTTTTTTACACCTGATAATATTTGTGGAGAAAACTGTGATATTCCGTTAGATGGCAGCTGAAACACTTGTTTATTTATGACCGCTTGCAAATCCTGCCAACGCTGCCACATCGATGTTTGGTCATTATGCCATTTAGATGTATTTGATAACATAATAATTACGTTAGGATTACGCTCAACAATGGCATTAATAGTTGTTTGAAAGCTTACTTTATCAATATCTTTAAATACATTAACACCCCCGCATTGCGTGACAATATCATTTAAAACACCACTGCCACCGGCAACAAAAATCGGTTGCGTGGATAGTTGTAATAATACAGTTGGTTTATGCTGCTTTAATACTAGCGTGGCAGATTTTTGCTTAGTGATCGTCCAAAGCTTAGATAAAAAGCTTTTCTGTAATGCAATCCCTGCATTTTTGAGTTGAATACTTACGCCGATATCAGCAAATGATGCGGCTAATGACTCAAGATTATCGGCATTAAAAACTGCCACTTTAATGCCAAAGCGTTGAAGTAAGGCAGTTACTTGCGGCTGCGTTTGCCCCGCCCACGTAATCACTAAATCAGGTGCCAAGCTAATAATCTTCTCCACATTAAGCGCTTGAAAGGAACCAATGTTCTGGTAATTTTCATAGTATTTAGGCTGTCTAGCATAATAAATACTGCCGATAAGTTTGGTATTAACCTGCCCCTTGGTATTCTCTTTCGTTGCTTCTTTAATTACATCATGGATAATTGCTGTGGTATTGGGTGATAGTGAGACCACTGTAAAGGCTCGAGTTGTATTGGCATATAGAGATTGCAGTGGTAATAAAATAAAAATAACAAAGAATAAAAAAAGCAAATAACTATCATTAAAACGGTAAAATGGCTTTAATCTTATCGCAAACATCTTCCAACTCAGCAACGGAGATTCTCCCCTTAAATTTTGCATTACGCTGTTGCCAATCTAAACTTTTGATTTGATCTGACAATATCACACTTTTCTTTTCACTAGCAATAGCAACTTCAAATGGATACCCCTTAATTTTAGTTGTCATTGGACAGCAGAGCATCAAACCTGTTTTAACATTATATGCTTTTGGACTAATCACCAACGCAGGACGGTGTCCTTTTTGTTCACGCCCCATTTGTGGGTCAAAATCAAGCCAAACAATATCACCGGCATCAGGGACGTATCTCACCATTTCTCATTACCTATCTCACGCCCAAAGTCAATTTCAGATTGCATATTTTCCTCTGTAATTCCAGCAAGCAGGTCATTTAATATATATTTTTTCTTCTTCACAGGCTCAATGATAATACGCCCCTTATCCTCAGTAATATTGACCTCAGAATCAACATCAATCGAAATTGATTTCATTAAACTAACTGGTAGTCTGATTGCCGCGCTATTTCCCCATTTTTTTACATAAACTTGCATTATTTATCCTCAAAAAACTTAATGTATCTACATTGTAGATCGCAAAAGCAAATAACTCAATAAATTAAACCATTTTATACGGATCAACCACTTGATCAAACTCAGACTGTGATAGAAACTTCAATACCTGATTCGCTTCACTTAATGACGTATCATGCTCATCGGCATAATGGGCTAATTGTGATGCTTTATCATAACCGATCACTGGACTTAATGCCGTTACGAGCATTAAAGAATTACGCAAATACTCATTGATCTTTTTCTTGTTCGGTTTGGTACCCTCAAGTAAAAACCGTGTAAAGTTGATTGAGCAATCCGATAAAAGATTAATCGATTGCAAAATATTATAAATCATCATCGGCTTATAAACATTCATCTCTAAATATCCGGCACTACCACCAATGGTTACCGCCACATCAAGCCCAAAGACTTGCGCACATGCCATCGTCATTGCCTCGCACTGTGTTGGGTTGACCTTGCCTGGCATAATTGAAGACCCCGGTTCATTAGATGGAATAAGCAATTCATGAAATCCCGCCCGCGGTCCACAGCTTAAAAGGCGAATATCATTGGCAATTTTAAATAATGAATTTGCCAACACTTTGATCTGCCCCATCAATGCAACCAATGCATCATGTGAGCCTTGTACGGCAAATTTATTATGTGCTGAGACAAATGGCAATCCCGTAATTTTAGCAATATATTGACACGCTTTTTCATCAAAGCCATTTGGCGCATTTAAGCCCGTACCCACGGCAGTGCCACCAATCGCTAATTGATAAACATCTACTAAAGCATGCTCCAAACGGGCGATATCCTGCTGTAGTAGTTCAGCATAGCCTGAAAACTCCTGCCCCAAAGTTAATGGTACTGCATCTTGCATATGCGTGCGCCCAATTTTGACAATGTTGTCCCATTCTTTAACTTTTCTTGTTAACTCTTTATGCATAAGCTTAACCGCAGGAATTAATGTTTTCTTAACCGCCACTGCTGCTGAAATATACATCGCTGTAGGAAAAGTATCATTTGAAGATTGTGACATATTCACATGATCATTGGGATGAATGGGCATTTTGCTACCAAGCTTGCCACCTGCGATTTCAATCGCCCGATTTGAGATCACTTCATTGACATTCATATTTGATTGCGTGCCACTACCGGTCATCCATACATGCAAGGGAAATTGATCTTCATGTTTGCCATCAATAATTTCATCGGCAACTTGCATAATCAGCGCTTTTTTATCCTCTGGCAAAATACCTAAATCAAAATTTGCCATTGCCGCTGCTTTTTTCAAAATGGCAATTGCTTTAATCACCTCATGTGGGATTAGCTCCTGCCCAATCGAAAAATGGATCAACGAACGCTCGGTTTGCGCACCCCAGTATTTACTGTTATCAACTTCGATTTCGCCTATGCTATCGGTTTCTTTGCGTATATTCATTAGCTCAACTCCTATTGATTGGGCGTATGCAATACGCCCCTACGTATTGACTATTACCTCTCCCCTTGAGGGAGAGGTCGTGCGGCTTAAGCTGCACGGGTGAGGGGTAATTAAAATGCATATGTTCATCGGATGTATGCAATACGTCCCTACGTATTGATTATTACCTCCCCCCTTGCGGGATCGCTCGTGCGGCATAAGCTGCACGGGTGAGGGGTAATTAAAATGCATAAAATTGAGATAGCTTCTCGATATTACCATTTTGACGAATTTCAAAGCCTAATGCACTGGCTCCATTAAATTTACCAACTGATCCCAGAAGCTCTTCTTGTGTCACATCTTGCGACTCTTTGACATTAATGCTGTTTAAATTATTATACGCTGAAATATAACCATCTTTGTGGCTAACAATTACCATTTGTCCATAGCCCCCCATACCGACACCTGCATATAGCACACTGCCTGTGGCAGCTGAATAGACTTGAGTACCTTGTGGCACATCAATCTCACGTTGTTGATCAATACCATCCTTATCAAATTTACCCGCCTCTTTTAATGGCCATTGCCATGAAATACCGGCAACCGTTTTACCAGTTGGTAATGAAGCTTTAGAAGTAGTTGGTTTGATCTTGGTTTTTTCGTCTAGCACAGGTGTTGCAACGGTTGCTGTCGTTGCTTCAGCTGTTTTACTCGTTTTATTTATTTTATTTGTTTTGCTTTTTTTGCTTTCTTTATTTACTTCAACTGTTTCAGTCTTAACTGATTTGGCTTTGACCACCGACTCATGCACTTCACTTTTGATTGCCACAGTGCTTGGTTCAGCTGATGAATGATGCTCAGGTGCAACAACACGCAGCTTTTCACCAACGTAAATCATACTCGGCTCTTTGATATCATTCCATGCCTGAATATCAGATAAGCTCACGTCATTGGCAACCGCAATCTCAAGCAAAGAGTCACCTGATTGCACAATATAAAACCCAGTTTTACTTTTGGCAATATGATGTGTCGCAACACTTACATTATCATCATTGTGCGCTAAATCATGCATATCGAGCTCTTTATCCTGATTAATCGCTTTACCTTGCGCATTTACTGCCTCAGGTGATGACTGCGCACTTTGGGTTTGCGCTACAGGAGCCGCACTAGGATCAATCACAGGGATATTACTTAGATGTTGGTTAGAGGCATTAGCCGACCCTGTGACGGCCGAAACTTTAGAGCCTGTGCCAATTGAACTAGCAGCCATTGCCGGTCCATTGCCCATGGGTACTAATACACCATCTTGGTATGTATACGTCTGCCCATCACGCCGAATTTTCTCACCCGGCAAAGGCCCCACACGAATCGTGGTTCCAGGTGTGAGCACATAAGGCGATTTAAGCTTATTCCATAAGATAAGTGTTCTCTCAGTGACATTAAAGCGCCGTGATATATCATATAACGAATCACTCACTTGTACCGTGTAATAGGTTTGCTGTGTTGGGATATTGGTTACTGGCGCACTTTGCTGTTGACCATTAAAGAATTGATTAATTGCACTGCAGCCTGACAATACAAGAACTGCCGTGCTTAATGCGACTATTTTTTTTATTTTTTTCATCACATAAGCTCCTTTGAGAGGATCTATTTCCAAGAGTCCTTTGACGTTAGCATTGTCATAATTTTTTGCAACATTTTTTCGGTATTCTGCCCGCTCATTCCGGAAATAAAGAAGTAAGGCTCATTTTTATTCCAACCAATGCCTTGCAATATATGATCACAGATTTCATCAACTTCATTTTGAGGTAATTGATCAATCTTGTTGAGCACTAACCAACGTGGTTTTTGGTACAATGCTTCACTGTATTTTTTAAGTTCATTCTCAACTTTATGATAATTCTCAATCGGGTCTGAGCCATCAACCGGTAACACATCAACCATATGTAACACACACTTGGTACGTGTTAAATGCTTCAAAAACTTCAAGCCAAGACCGGCACCTTCAGCAGCTCCCTCGATAACCCCAGGAATATCTGCAATAACGAAGCTTTCATATTGCCCAACACGCACAACACCTAAGTTAGGATACATTGTGGTAAATGGATAATCAGCCACCTTTGGCGTTGCTGCAGACACTGCACGAATCAATGTCGATTTACCTGCATTGGGCAAACCCAATAAACCAACATCAGCTAACAGTTTAAGCTCTAAGCGAATCTCAAAAGATTCACCCTCTTCACCATAGGTAAACTGTCTTGGCGCCTGATTGGTGCTGCTCTTGAAATGAACATTACCAATACCGCGTCGCCCACCTTGTGCAAGCTTTAACACATCACCATCTTTAAGTACTTCACCGACTTTTTGATTGGTGGTTGCCTCATAAGCAATCGTGCCAACAGGAACGATAAGATATAAATCCTCACCCTTTTTACCGGCACACTTCTTGCCTTCACCAGGTTTGCCACTTTGCGCTTGGTAATTACGCTGATAGCGATAATCAATCAATGTATTAACATTCTCATCTGCCAACATAAATACACTGCCGCCATGCCCGCCGTCACCACCATCAGGTCCACCTTTTGGGACATATTTCTCACGACGAAAACTCACACAACCATTGCCACCCTTTCCCGCATGCACGGTAATCACGGCTTCATCTACGAACTTCACAGTAACCCTTTTTATCTTTACTATTTACGCCGTCTATGATCCAAGAATTTCACAAAAATGTACAGCATAAAAACTGATAAACTCACTGTGCATTAGGCAAGGTTGTCGTTATACTAGTTGGTAATTTGAGTTAGCAAAGTGCACAGATGTCTTATCAGGTTTTAGCCCGCAAATATCGCCCTAAAAACTTCTCCGAAGTTGTCGGTCAACAACATGTTTTAAATAGCTTAATCCACGCATTGGATCAAAATCGCTTACATCACGCTTATCTTTTCAGCGGAACCCGAGGTGTTGGTAAAACATCCTTAGCGCGGCTTTTGGCAAAATCAGTGAATTGCTTAAATGGCGTATCCTCCCACCCTTGTGGTCAATGTGAGCATTGTCTTGCTATTGAACAAGGTCGCTTTGTTGATTTGATTGAAATTGATGCGGCTTCGCGCACAAAAGTTGAGGATACGCGTGATATTCTAGATAATGTGCAATATATGCCAAGCCAAGGTAAATACAAGATTTATCTCATTGATGAAGTGCACATGTTGTCACAACATAGCTTTAACGCATTACTTAAAACACTTGAAGAGCCACCTGAGCACGTTAAGTTTCTGTTAGCAACAACTGATCCACATAAACTCCCCATCACGATTTTATCTCGCTGTTTGCAGTTTAACTTAAAACACTTAAGTGAGACGCAAATTGAGCAAAAACTCGTTGACATTCTTGGACTTGAAACAATTGCCTTTGAACAAAATGCGTTAAAAATTATCGCCCATGCTGCTGATGGTAGTATGCGTGATGCACTGAGTTTAACCGACCAATCGATTGCTTATAGTAAAGGCGAAATTCTAACGCATGCTGTGCAAACGATGCTTGGCATTGTTGATAAAGACATGATTGATAAACTGGTTATTGCATTATTAGAGGAAGATACTCATGCCATTATTGACTATTCAGATGAAATCATTCTCGCGGGTAAATCGCCTCAATCGGTATTAAACGCTCTGGCAGAATGTTTCTATTACGCAAGTCTCACTGGCTTTAGCTATCAGAATTTATCAAGCACCCCCTGCTCAGATGAAATTCTTAAAACCATATCAGAACATTACAGTAAAGATACATTACAACTTTATTATCAACTGACGATTAAAGCCAAAGAAGATATTCATTTAGCCCCAAATACCCAATGTGGATTAGGTATGGCACTATTACGTTTGTGCGCTTTTTCACTGGATTTACTGCCCGCATCACATACGGCAAACAAAACGCCACCACTGACAAATACAAAAACAGTATCAAGCTTAAACAAAAAACCTGATTTAAGCGCACTTAAAAAAGCACTTGCAGCGCCAAGTAAACCCCATTCTGTTAGCCAATCGAATGAATCAACTGTTATTGCGCCTGTTACGGATAAAACTATAGCACCAAACCTTGTGACAGAAGGTGAAGCACTTAATAAATCTATCAAGCCAATTATTGTTGAAGAGTCAAACCCCAGTATTAACCACGCAACAATTGAAGTAGAAGCAGTAGATAATCATAAAGCTACGGCACAGAGTGACACTATTGTTGAAAACACTAATAATACAAGAGCAATCAACAATAGCAAAAATAGCAAAAATAGCAAAATTGATTGGTATCACCTAAGCCAAAGCCTTGGACTTAAAGGCACAACATTACAAATTGTCTTAAACTCAAGTTTGCTTGATAACACCGATAATATCTATACATTACAAACTGCTGATTCGGTTAAAGCACTCATTACAACAAATGCAATTAAGAAAATTGAAAATGCTTTACGCCTTAAACAAGGAGGTAATATCAAGGTGGTTTTTAGCCACTTAAATCAAGAGCAAGTATCTACTAAAGCAAATACTAACGTCACATTAGCTGCAACTAATAAGAAAATCACAAAGCAATCAACCGTAGATGCAGCTATATCACTAGCTGAGCATACTGTTGAAAAACCACAAGTAACACCCGCGCAGGTTATTCAACAGCAAAAGGCACAAGAAATTGATGAAATTTATACATCATTAAAGGAGAATCCTGAAATTCAAAACCTTGAGAAGTTAGGCTTTCAACTCAATAAGGATAATATAAAACTGAAAGGTTAGTTACCTAGCAAAGCATCTAATTGCGTTTGATTTAATTGCCCTTCCTTGAGGTTATAACTTTTTCCACTGAGACGTACCCTGAAGATATATGGGTTGAACAATAGCTTGAGTCTTATGATTTTTCAACTGTTGATAGTTATATCGAATTACATCTTGCAGCAAACTGGCATCTGGACAGTAATCTATGGCATTGAGCGCTATATCAACATTGTTTATCACATCACCGATAATAAACCCTAAATTTTGCTTCTCAATCTCATCATTAAATGCAGCGACTTTCAGACATTTTTCTTGAGTAACATTCATAATCTGCAAGTCTTTATCCCAGACATATTGCCCAAAATACACATCAGACATCCGTGCATCAAGTATGACACTAACATGCTCAGCTTTATAGCCATGATAAGCACTCATCGCAATTGCCTGCATTGATGAAAAACCAACCACAGGACAATCTAGGGTTAACGCCATTGCTTGAATAGCTGCTGCAGCAAGACGCACACCGACGAAGCTGCCTGGACCCACACCATAGGCAAGTAAGTTAATATCTCTTTTTCCTATACCTGCTTGCTGAACTAACTCATCAATCATCGGTAAAAGTTGTTCATTATGCTTGCGCGGGATATGACGCGTTACGCTAAAGCATTCTTTATCATCTGTAAAAAGTGCTACTGAACAATACGCAGTTGATGTGTCAATTGCTAAGATATTCATTACTCAACCGTTACTGACTTTGCTAAATTGCGTGGTTGATCGACATCTGTACCTTTTTGTACTGCCACGTGATAAGAAAAAAGTTGCAATGGAATAGTGAAAATAATCGGTGAGATCACCTCTGGCACACTCTCAATAATAAAAGTATGTTTTGAATCAATATGCAATGACTGACTAATCGCATGATCAACAAACACATAGAGCTTACCACCACGTGCTTGCACCTCTTGCAAATTACTCTCAAGCTTCTCAAGCAAAGCATCATTGGGTGCCACTGCAACAATCGGCATATCTTTATCAACCAAAGCCAATGGACCATGCTTGAGCTCACCTGCCGGATAGGCTTCGGCATGAATATAAGAAATTTCTTTAAGCTTAAGTGCTCCTTCTAACGCTACTGGATATTGAACACCTCGACCTAGAAACAATGTATGATGTTTCTCAACAAAGTCATAAGAAAGCTGTTCAATTTCAGCATCTAATGCCAAGACATTCTTGGCAATTTCAGGTGCTTTTTTGAGTGATGATAAAATATTTTTCTCACGTTCTAAGTTCAATGTTTTTCGTGATTTACCCAAGGCAACAGCAAGTAACAAAAAGCCAACTAACTGTGTGGTAAATGCCTTGGTTGAAGCGACACCCATCTCAAGACCGGCTTGCGTCATAAATACCAAGTCGGCTTCACGCACCATTGAACTATTCGGCATATTACAAATACTCAATGTTTTCATAAACCCAAGCACTTTGGCTTGGCGCAGTGCGGCTAAGGTATCTGCGGTTTCGCCTGATTGTGAAACGGTGATAAATAAGCTATTTTTTGGCACCACACTCTGGCGATAACGAAACTCACTGGCAATATCAACATCAACAGGAATTTGTGCATATTCCTCGATCCAGTATTTAGCAACCAATCCGGCGTGGAAGCTCGTGCCACATGCCACAATTTTAACATGCTCAACATCAGCAAAAAGTGATTTGGCTTCCAAGCCAAACTTCTCAATAATAATCTCATTATCAACACTAATGCAATTAGCAAACGTATCAGCGATTACTTGCGGCTGCTCAAAGATTTCTTTTTGCATATAATGCTTATATTTACCTTTAGCAGCAGCATCTTGAGCTTGGTCTAGCTCTTTAATATCTAAGTTTTTTTGGGCGCCTTCATGATCATACGCTTCTACTTTGTCACGTGTTACAAGTGCCATATCACCTTCATCAAGATAGGCAAAACGATTGGTAACAGGCAACAATGACAAGGTATCAGAAGAGATAAAATTCTCACCAATCCCAAAACCAATCACAATGGGGGAGCCCGAACGCACCACAACGACACTATGTGGATGATCTTCATGCATAACCGCTAGACCATATGCACCTTTAAGCTTCTTAATCACCGCTTGAACATTAGTAATAAAGTCATTTTTAACATTCCAATGATGCTCTAGTAAATGCGCGATCACTTCAGTATCCGTTTGTGATTGAAATGATACACCCTCTGCGATGAGCTGTTCTTTGAGTGACATATAGTTTTCAATAATACCATTATGTACAATCGCAATTTTGCCTGACTGGCTGACATGAGGGTGTGCGTTTTGCTCTGATGGTTCACCATGCGTTGCCCAACGGGTATGCGCAATACCAGTAGAACCTTTAAAACCACTGTCTTTAGCGACTTTTTCTGCCAGCATTTTCACCTTACCTAAAGCACGCAAACGTTCAATTTTACCTTTATTATCTAACAGTGCCACACCCGCTGAATCATATCCACGATATTCAAGACGCTTTAGCCCCTCAAGTAAAATTGCCAATACATTGCGCTCAGAAACCGCACCAACAATACCACACATAATTTTCTCGCTTTTTGTTTATTGGGCATATGCAATACGCCCCTACAGTTCTTTGTTTGTTGGGCGTATGCGATACGCCCAACATAGTAATAATTCAAAAATAAGTTGAACTTCAATTACACCCCTCACCCGTGCAGCTTAAGCTGACGACCTCTCCCGCAAGGGGAGAGGTATTAGCTGGTGCAACTTATTTTTGATTCATTACATAGTATTTGCTACTTTTTAACCGGTCGCTGCCAACCTGGGACAACGGTCTGCTTATTCATTCGATTAATCGTCAGTTTTCCTTCAGGCACATCCTTGGTGATCGTTGAACCAGCAGCAATATTAGCACCATCACCAATATGAACAGGTGCAATCAACTGACAATCAGAACCAACAAATACATCATTGCCAATCATCGTTTGATGTTTATTAACACCATCATAATTACAGGTAATGACACCGGCACCGATATTACAGTCATAACCTACCGTACTATCACCAATATACGTTAAATGGTTGGCTTTACTTCCCTTGCCAATCGTTGCTTTTTTAATCTCAACAAAGTTACCAATATGCGCACCCTCATCCAATACACTGCCTGGGCGAATACGCGCAAAAGGTCCAACAACAGCACCGGCTTTAATATCAGCACCATCGATAATAGTATTGGGTTTTATCTTAACATTATTACCAATCACACAGTCTTTTAAGATGCAATTAGCGCCAATCACACAATCCTCGCCAATGACAACATTGCCTTTGATCAATACATTGATATCCACCCACGTATCAGCACCGATATCAACAGAACCTCTCACATCAAAACGACTAGGATCTGCTAAAGAGACACCTTTTGCCATCACACGCTCTGCCACCGCTTTTTGCCACATTCTTTCAAGTTCTGCCAATTGCGCACGCGTATTAACCCCTAAAATCTCGAAGTTATATGCTGGATGTGCGGCGCGAATATTAACTTTATCACGACAAGCAAAGGCAACGATATCGGTTAGATAATACTCTTTCTGTTTATTGTTATTTTCAATGGCAGGTAACCATTGGTGTAGGTGTTTACCGCTAACACAATAAATACCGGTATTAATCTCTTTAATCTGGCGTTGAATGTCAGTTGCATCCTTTTCTTCAACAATCGATTCAATTTCACCAAAGCGATTACGTAAAATTCGCCCAAGTCCCACAGGGTTATCAAGACTTGCTGTTAAGATGCCTAGGTCATCAACACGTGTCACTTCAATCAAATGATTAAGGGTATC
The DNA here is from genome assembly GCF_055396795.1 of Cysteiniphilum sp. GTC20157. NCBI lineage: Bacteria > Pseudomonadati > Pseudomonadota > Gammaproteobacteria > Thiotrichales > Fastidiosibacteraceae > Cysteiniphilum > Cysteiniphilum sp. GTC20157. The sequence goes on from NZ_AP044698.1 coordinate 1,527,390, forward strand.
AAAAGACACTAAAGGCACGTCACCATAGAGTATTAGCACTTTGTCTTCTTTATCAATATAAGGTAAAGCCTGTAATACGGCATGCCCTGTACCTAAACGATCGGTTTGCTCAACCCATGTGATTGTTTTATCTTCCAAAGAGGATTGCACCTGCTGACCAAGATGACCTTGCACTATAATGATATTATCTGCTTGCAGTGATTCCACTGTTTCAACAACGTGTCGTATTAAGGTTTTTCCTGCTAATGTTTGTAACACTTTGGATTTTTTAGAACACATGCGTGAACCTTGGCCCGCTGCCAAAATCACTACTGATAATGCCATTTTGTCTCCTTCTAAATATCTTTTTTGCTTTTTTACTTTTTACTATTTGCAAAACTGCTGCGTATTATATACCACTGCTACTGGCTTTTGTAGCATTCTCACAAGATATTCTATAGCTAATGACACCACCTTTCGCTCGATCACCAACCATCCATGGCAGCTTCGCATTGGATCCTCACGCCATCCTGGCTCAGGGTGACGAGTCAGAGGGTGTCATTGCGAGCATGGATGCGTGGCAATCCATTTTATCAGGGATGATAGATTTAAATTTGTTGCAAAGCCTATATTTACAAGCTACTTCTTAAGGTAGTGCCATTAATTCTACAGCTCTTTTACTTTCAGACTTTCTTGATCATTGCTCGGTTGTACTGACAGATAGACTCATCGGCAGATATTAGCATAATTCCTTCTACCATCGATTGAGCAATTACAAATCTAAATTATTACGTTTAAAGACGCGATCAGCACGATAACTTGAGCGCACCATGGGTCCTGAAGCAACTTCAAGAAAGCCTTTTCCCAAACCAATTTGACGATAATCGTCAAACTCTTTGGGTGTGACAAAACGATCGATCGCTAAATGATGTTTTGTTGGCTGCATATATTGCCCTAGAGTTAAAATATCAACCTTTGCAGCACGCAAATCATCCATCGCTTTGAGCACTTCGTCATGTGTCTCCCCTAGACCTAACATTAAACTCGTTTTCGTTAAAATCTGAGGTTTTTGTGATTTGACATATTCAAGCACTTTAATCGTTTGCCAATAGCCAGCACGCGGATCACGTACCTTAGTTGTCAAGCGCTCAATCGTCTCAACATTTTGTGCAAAAACATCAACTTCTGTCGCAATAAGCTTATCAATTGCTTTAACATCACCTTGAAAATCAGGTGTTAAGGCTTCAACTTTAATTTCAGGAATAAGCGCTTTTATTTCATTAATGGTTTGTGCATAATGTGCCGCTCCTCCATCTGATAGATCATCGCGATCTACTGAGGTTAACACGACATATTGAAGTCCCATCAACTTGACACTTTCAGCGGCATTTTTAGGTTCATTAACATCTAGCCAACCTTTAGGATTGCCGGTATCAACCGAGCAAAACTTACATGCTCTTGTGCAAACACTACCCATCAACATAATGGTTGCTGTGCCATGTGACCAACATTCATTAATATTAGGGCACTTCGCCTCTTCGCATACTGTGGATAATTTATGCTTTTTAGTTAATGACTTCACTTGCAAATAGGTCTTCGTTGAATCTTGCTTTGCGACCTTTAACCAATCAGGCTTTTGAATACGAATCTCATTGATTTTCTTATCTTTAATACCATCTTTGACTGCTGAAAAGCCTTGATCTGTTTGGTATTTTTTACCGCTTTCAACTTTTACTGGAATATCGATTAACTTGCTCATATGAGTTATTTTGAATACTTTAAGCGCTTAAAACTTAAGACGCATCATGACAAAAAAATACGCTTAAGACAATGTTATTTTAAAAGCTTTTTAGAGCTGGATATGCTACATTTTTACCATACTTTGTCTTAAGACCACTAAATAATGCTTAACTTTCTTGGAATCAAAAACTTTGCCATTATCAAAAACGCTGAAATCCATTTCAAATCAGGCATGACAACGATCACAGGTGAAACCGGTGCTGGAAAATCTATTTTGTTAGATGCTCTAAATATCGTGCTTGGTGCACGTGTTGATAAGTCTGCATTAACTAAAGATCAGCCGTGTGAAATCTCTGCTATTTTTGATATCAGTAAAATTCCTAATGCTACGATGCTATTAAAAAGCTTTGAGCTAATCGACGACAATGAATGTTTATTGCGTCGTGTGATTCAAAAAGATGGCAAAACACGCGCATTTATCAACGGCAGTTTAGTGACCTTAACACAGCTTAAACAATTAAGTGAACAATTAATTAGCATCTATGGCCAGAATGCTCATCACAGTTTATTAGATCCTGCCAATCAATTAATGCGTCTTGATACTTATGCTGGTTTAAGTGCTGAAGTAGATGAAATTAACGCAATTTTTAAAGAGTTATCTGAGATCAATTCACTCATAAATAACGAGAAAGAGCGTATTGAAAAAGACAAAACAGCTTTAGCGTTAATGCAATATCAATATGATGAACTGGTTCAATTAAACCTTAGTGCCGATGAATTGAATGAGCTTGATCAAGAACACAAATCACTGGCTAATGCCGAGGCACAAATTCAGGTCATCGCCCAAGTCGTTGATTGCATCAATGACAATGAGCAAAGCCTATTAGGCACAATCGACAACCTAATCCATCAATTAAGCGCATATAGCGATAACCCATCGTTTAAAAACATTTATGCTCTACTAACAGAATCTACAGTCTATTTAAAAGAAGCCGAACATGAGGCAAGACACCTTTTAGATCACTTAGAGATCAATCCTGAAAAACTACAACAGATTGACCAACGCCTTAATGAAATATATCAGCTAGCGCGCAAGCACAAGGTAGACCCTAAACAGCTTTATCTGCATATTACTGAGCTTGAGCAAAAAATAAATGCTCACGCACAAAATGAGCAAAAACTTCTGCAATTAACCAAAGACAAATCACTTTTAGAGGAAACTTATCTTAGCAAAGCCAAGATACTAAGCAACAAGCGTCAAGCCGCAAGCAAAGTATTCGCCAGTGAAATTGAACAGTATATTCGTCAACTAAATATCCCAAAGGGGGAGTTTTACGCACGTATTACTCAACGTCCAACAAAACATGCCAATGGCATCGATCACTGCGACTTTTTAATTAACTTTAATCCAGGGCAGCAACCTGCACCTATTGATAAGGTCGCCTCAGGCGGTGAGTTAAGCCGCATTGGACTGGCAATACATGTCGTCTCATCGAAAAAAATCGCCCCGCCAACCATCATCTTTGACGAGGTCGATGTCGGTATTAGTGGCGGCACGGCTGAGATTGTGGGTAAGCTTCTTAAGCAAGTTGCTAAAAACGCACAAATCCTTTGTATTACTCATCAAGCACAAGTTTCTATTCAAGGTGACCAACAATTACATATCAGCAAAAAGCATCTTGAGCATGACACGATTTCTCAAGTGCTCGAACTCAATAAAGAAGAACGCATTAATGAAACAGCACGCATTATTGGCGGTGTTGACATTACTAATAAGACACTACAACACGCCAAAGAAATGTATGAGCTTTATCACAAGTAGTTATAGTTATAAGTTGAATTTCAATCACCTCTCACCCGTGCAGCTTACGCTACACGACCTCTCCCACAAGGGGCGAGGTAAGAATTTAGCGTAGCTTATTTCTTCATTTCTTTATTACCAACTATTTTCCTAGCCACTTTTTCCAGACAAATAACAAAGCGGCAAAGCTTCGACACTCGATAAACTGCGGATGCGTGATGAGTGCATCAATATCTGACAATTTCCATGGCACCACTTCTAAATCTTCCGGTTCATCTCCTTGAGCGGTTTTGACTGAAAGGCCTTCCGCAACAACTAATGAGATATGCTGCTTCATATAATTAGGTGATAAATAGACATCTTTAAGGTAAGTATAATGCTTTGCACTAAACCCTGCTTCTTCCATCAGTTCCCGATCGGCTGCTTGATAGAGTTCCTCACCTTGATCAATCGCACCTTTTGGAAAACCCAAAGTGTAATCCTCAACACCCGATGAATATTCTTTAATCAGCAAAACGGTATCATCATCAAGCATTGGTACAATTAATACCGCCTTGTGTCCATCACTTTTTGGTGCAATACGCTCATAAATACGCGTATTACCATTACTAAACGTTAAATCCAGCGCTTCAACTTTGAATAAACGTGACGCAAATAACTCTTTTTTACTATTGATAACTGGCTTAATAGCCATTACTGACCTCCTGCCAACGCTCAGGTGTTCCAACATCACACCAATTGGCATGAAACACTTCACCACTTATTGCTTTTTGTTCAATGAAAGTCTGCCAAATACTTGGTAGAGAAATACTCTCTCCGACATAAACATCAGCAAACAATGATTTCTGGCACACACTAATGCCTGTATAGGTATAACTTTGACCTATTTTATCCGTTTTATCGATAATATTGCCTTGACCATCCAAACAAAAATCCCCCTTTAGATTATGTTTAGGGTTAGGTACTAAGATTAAATGCGCCAATGATCTCATGGCTTTACTGTGATCAATAATATGTGAGAAATCGTAATCCGTCATCACATCAGCATTAACCACAATAAAGGGGTCACTCAGCCATGGTAACGCTCGAACAATCCCACCACCGGTATCATAGGCATCTAAAGGCTCATACAGGTAGCAAATAGTTATTCCCCAACGCCTACCAAAACCAATCTCATCGACAATTAACTCGGCTAAATAAGCAACATTAATCACGATAGTGGTTACTCCTGCGGCAACAAGGCGCTCTATTTGCCATTCAATCAATGACTTGCCATTGACTTTAATCAGTGGCTTTGGCGTGTGATTGGTCATATCCCTCATTCTACGTCCACGTCCTGCTGCCAATATCATTGCGCTAACATCTTGCTTCATCTGTTGTGATCTTATTCCATTTATCATTAATATTTTTTCTCATTGTTAACAAATCATATAATTCAGCATTAGTCTAGGCTTAACTCATCCCCGCAATATAAAGGTAGATTGCAAAAAAATGTGCAACACTGCCAGCTAGTACAAATAAATGCCATAGAAAATGACAAAACTCAATTTTCTCGTCAAGCATGTAAAAAACAACACCACTGGTATAAAGCACACCACCTAAGATAATCCACATCAAGCAGGCACCAGGTAATGCCTCAACGATCTGCACAATAAAACCAATCGCCGTCCAGCCCATAATGACGTAAAGTGCCGTGGATAACCAACCGTCTCCAAAGAACAGTACCTTGTAGATAAATCCGGCAATTGCCGCTCCCCATAAAAGCGCAAAAATAATCCAACCATAAACGCCTGATAACGCGATCAATGCAATTGGTGTATAGGTGCCGGCAATCAAGAAATAAATGTTCAAATGGTCGACTTTGCGCAATATTCTTTTAAGCTTTGGCTTGGACACACCATGGTAAATACTTGAAGCACCATACATTGAGATCAAGCTGACGCCATATATCATTACGGCAACCACGTTAATTGTATAACCTGTCGAAGCGGCTTTAACCAACATCACAATAAGCGCCACGATACTAAAAAGTGCACCAATAAAGTGCGTCAGGGTATTCAAGAACTCTTCACGTCGTGAGTAAAGAGGGTTAGAAGCAGTAGCCATGACTCCCCCTCCATTTAAGTTTTCTTCTTTTTTCAACAACATATATTTTGGTCGATTTTTATTTCAAACGTTGCTATTTTGCGCTATATATAGCCATTAATCAAAAGCTAATAACGATTTTATGTCTAAAAATTTTGTGCTCGCGTCTTCATCACCTTACCGCTTAGCATTAATTAAAACCTACGCACTTAATATTGATGAGTCAATATTGCAAGATGAATCCACTTACTCTTATGATTTAATCTCTTTTACATCCTTTTAATCTTTCCAATATTAGCGATAACCCTCTATACTTTGAAACAGTTGTTCGTTATGTTGGCGCCAAGGATGAAAAAAGAAAGCAAGTCAAAAATTACTACGATGAATAAAGACGATGCAAAATTTCATGTCAGTGCTGAAACGCTCACTCTAACAGGGCAATGGCATTGGCAATCGCTTGATCAAAGTATCTTAGCAAAAATCAAAAATATTAAAGAGCAGATTATGTGTATTGATACACAAAAAGTTGAAAAGCTAGATATCTCTGGCGCTTACTTTATCTATAAAATTCAACTGTTTTTTTTGAAGGCTGCCATTAAATCGACTCATACTCAACAAAGCTTGATCGACCTTGTTCATAAAAATTACACTTCCTACGACAGTCGCTTGCAACCTTTAAATACTTATGAAAAGGTTTATCAAATCGGTGAGCAAACCACGAGTTATATCAAAGACAGTAAAAATCTCATCGCTTTTATTGGTGCAACAGTGATGAGTTATTTACAAGTCATTCGTACACCTTTTGCTACTCAATGGCGCCTATTGCTAGATATCGTTATTCAAACAGGAGTTAAAGCCATCCCGATTGTATCATTACTGTGTTTTTTAATCGGAATTGTACTTTGCTATCAGATCGGTTCACAGCTTAAAATATATGGTGCTAATATCTTTGTTGTCGATCTTTTGGGCATTTCACTATTACGTGAGTTTGCTCCTTTAATTACCGCAATTATTGTTGCTGGTAGATCCGCCTCATCCTATACAGCAGAACTTGGCTCAATGAAAGTCCAGCAAGAAGTTGATGCACTTAAAACCTTTGGCATCAGCCCCATTAAACGTCTGATATTACCGCGCATTATTGGTATGATGATCTCCCTCCCCTTACTCATTGTTATTGCTGATATTATCAGTTGTCTCGGTGGCATGATTATGGCCAAAACCTCTCTTGGCATTAGTTTTTATGATTTTTTACAGCGCTTTTCCACAGCGGTTTCATTTAATAACTATCTGACAGGACTGATCAAAGCACCCTTTTTTGCAATTATTATTGGTGCTGTTGGTTGCTATCGCGGCACCGTTGTTAAAAACAACTCTTTAAGTATTGGACAGGAAACCACTAAAAGTGTGGTTTACGCTATCTTCTTAATTATTGTGACTGATGCCTTATTCTCAATATTATTTAGTGCGGTAGGGATATAAATCATGCAAGACATGAAAAAGCAACCAATCATCGAAGTAAAAAATCTAGGCACTTGTTTTGATAATGTCTGGGTGCATAAAAATTTGGATCTGACCATTTATCCTCACCGTATTACCTCAATCATTGGCGGTAGCGGCTCGGGCAAAACAACATTGATCCGTGAAATACTCATGCTGCAACCGGTGACTGAAGGTGAGATATTTCTGCTCGGGCAAAAAATTTCTGATTTGTGTGATGATGAAATCAAACGTCGTCAATTTGCGAGCCACATGGGCATGATGTTCCAAGGTGGTGCACTCTTTAGTGCCTTAACAGCACTCGAGAATGTGATGTTTCCCTTACAGGAATATACTAAATTTAGTCGCGACATTGTCATTGATCTGGCACGTTTGAAGCTTAAAATGGTCGGCTTATCTGAAGATGCTTATGCCAAATATCCCTCGCAATTAAGTGGTGGCATGCTTAAACGTGTCGCACTTGCACGCACTTTAGCACTTGATCCTGAGATTATATTTCTCGATGAGCCCTCAGCTGGGCTTGATCCACATTCGACCTATGAGCTAGATCAATTAATTTTAAAACTAAAACAAGATTTAAACTTATCCATTATCATGATTACGCATGATTTAGAGAGTATTTGGCGCATTGTCGATGAAGTCGTCTATATAGACCAAAAACGTATTCTTATTCATGATAGCGTTGAGAATGCTGCTAAAATGACACAATATGAAAACCTTAATAACTTCTTTAATGGCGCTAAAACCACTAAAGAAGAAAAACAATACTAGGATCGTAACCATGAAAAACAATCGTTACTTTGTTGCAGGTTTGTTTATTATCATTACCACCATTGTGATGATTTTTATTGGCTTTTGGCTTGCTTTTGGTTTAAAGGATATAAAATATGACACTTATATCGCACGCTTTAATGAATCAGTGACCGGATTAAATGTCAATGCCGCGATTAACTATAATGGTGTCAATGTGGGTAAAGTTGAAAGCATTAATATTGACAAACAAAATCCAAGCACTGTCATTGTCGTGATGCAAATTCAACAAGGCATTCCAATCTACAACACCACTTACGCAAGTCTGGTGCCACAAGGGATTACAGGTCAAGTATTTATCACCCTATCCCTTTCAAATAATTCTCACCGATATATTGTTAAACCCAAAGATGCGCCACCATTTCCTATGGTTAAAACCAAACCTTCATTTTTAACAAATATTGTTAACCAAATGAGTAACGTTGCGGAACAAGTCACTTTGATTTCAACACGCGTCGCTAAAATCATTAGTGATGACAATGTTCAAAAAATCAACCATATCGTTAGCAATGTTGAAGATATTTCTAACTCGCTTGCCACTAGCAGTCAGAATATTCATCAAAGTATTGAGTCATTAAAGGTCATTTTAAAAAATGCTGCCAAAAGTTCTAGCGAGCTTGAGCAAATTGCCCATAACATTAACCATGGTTCAAAAGCAGTTGCTCGCGCCTCTGAAGATGTTAGCAAGTCGATTACTAGCTTTAATAATCAGACCCTGCAAGGGGTCAATAATATTTTATTACCTCAACTTGCGCAAACGCTTAACAATATTAATGAAACATCCGTTCAGTTATCTGACCTGTTAAAGAAAATGAATCAAAACCCATCGATCCTTGTGCGCGGTGAATTGCCAAGGAAGCCTGGTCCAGGAGAGCAATAATGTATAGACCCACTCAATTTCTCAAAATATTAAGCATTGCAACCAGTATTAGCATCATCACCAGCTGTGGTATTTTATCCCCAGTTAAAAGTCCTGAAGTTAAACAATATCAAATTATTGCACCAAATTTACAGATGACCCGTAATATCACTGGCGCTGAATTAGTGATTCAAAAAACTGAAAAACGATTTGATTTAACGCTGTTTATCGCGCCCTTAACCGCAGATCAACCATATAACTCAACCCAGATGTATTATCGTGAAAACAATTATGAATTAGCAAGCTATACACATAACTTATGGGCAGCTGATCCTGAGCAGATGCTCAGCAAAAACTTACTACAAAGCCTACAGGAATATCATAGCTTTAAGAATATCGTGTCGAGTAACTTTATTGGCTACGCAGACTATCGTTTAACCGGCAATCTCAATCAACTGACTCAAGTAATCAAAGACAATGAAAGCAATGTTGTTCTATCTGTGAGCTTCACGTTAACAAATGCCAATAGTGGTCAAGCTGTTGCCATTAAAACATTTACCTTAAACAAGAAAGCGCAAGCAAATGCTAAGAGCTTTGCTAATGCCACTAACGAACTTGCTGCCGATTTATCTAGAGCATTAAACGACTGGCTTATCACGCAACCGCTAGCAAATAATACCAACAACTAAAGCCATGAAAAAATGTATGGCTAATTGAATTAAAATTAAATGAGATTTATCAGATAACTTTATTGCCATAAATCAAATTACATGCTAACATCCGCTTATCTTTGTTTCTTCATCAAGAAACTTGCTTGCTAGATTTTAAAAGTCAGCGTGGGGGTAACAACACTGGGGGCAGTGTTCTCGAATGACTATCAACATAGGAATGCTGATAGTCGTTTGTGGCTTAATTTTGCGATGCAGCATAAAACGGATTGCAAAGCAATCAAACATCAGTTCAAAAAAGATTGATATACAGTCAATTCTGTCTTTTTTGACAGTATTTATCGTATTTCTCCTGCTTTTTACTTGTCTAGACACTAATGATCGTTATACTCGAGTTATGAGTTCAGCGAATGAGATTGTCCCCAATCAATCTGCCGCGAAACTGCCCCTCCCCCAGTTAGCAAGCAACGGAATACTCGGCAAGGATCAGCGTTGAACTCCAACCATTTTTCTAAGAACCTCCTAAAAGACTTTAAAGCAAATAATTTTAAGCTTTTGCTACTTTAGTCATAAATATTGTTTATGACTCATGTATAATGACCATTTCTTAATACAATAAAAAATACATACAATATGTCGACTTTAGATAGCGCACTGCGTATTAAAACGCCGCTTGAAACATTAGAAATCATTAAAGCTTATTTACCTCAAGCCAAGATTACACGTCTGGCTAATTTAACGGATCTTGATGATAGTAAAATCCCGGTATACACCTCTATTCGTCCATTGGGTAAATCACTATCAACCAGTCAAGGTAAGTCATTTTCACATGATGCAGCAAAAGTCAGCGCTTATATGGAAGCACTTGAACTATACTTTGCTGAAGAAGTTAAGGCTAAGTTATATGACAAACCATTTGAGAAAAGCAGTCACTTTATCTCACCCAATCAACTCTCTAGCAACATTGTTTATCAAGACGATAAAGAGCATAATTGGTGCCAAGGTAAAAGCTTTCTAACCGATCAAGGCTATTATCTACCCTTTCAATTTATATCCATTGACTCGGGACACCCTGATGTTGTAATCCAAGCGACTGATACCACGGGTATTGCCTCGGGTAATAGTTATGACGAAGCCTTAGTGCACAGCTTATTGGAGTGCATTGAACGCAAAAGTACTGCTTTAAAGAGTCAGCAATTTAAACTCGATATTGAGCACATTTTTTATGACAAAATCGCCTTACTTCATCATGTCGAATTCAAATATTATCCGAACCCTTATGGCATTCCAGTGGTTGGTTGCCTAATCCAAAGCAAAGATAAAACAGCCAATCAAATGGTTTTTTCAGGTTATGGTGCGCATCTTAACAAAGAGATTGCCCTTAATCGCGCATTGACTGAAGCCATCCAATCCAAAGTTACTACCATTGCCGGATCTCGTGATGACTTATTTAAACATGCTTATGAGAAATCAAACCTTAAGCTTAATCCAGAAGCTTATGAAATCAGCTTTAGTGAAATTTCTGAGCATAAAACCAATAGCATAACTGAGGCATTAGTGCTACTTAAGGGCGCTCTTCGCAAAGCCCAACAAGATGCACTCATTCATGTTTATCACAGTGAGAAACTCACCTTTTTAAAATCCATTTTGGTCAAACAGGAGGTGCTTGATAATGCTTGATCTAACCAAACTTCAGATCGATGTTTTTGCCGAGACAAGCATCACTCATGCTGAGATTAAAACACATCTGCCGCATGCACGTCTGCATACTTCAGCGAAAACAGGCGATATATTACGCGTCATTCCAGGGAGTAACATTATTATTCTTATTGATGGCAATTTTGATTTCACTAACTCGGTTTGGCATAAAGAGATTCTTTGTGCACTTGAAAAAGGAATTACCGTCATTGGTGCAGCATCAATGGGCGCTTTGCGTGCTGCTGAGCTTGATGCTTTTGGTATGATTGGTTCGGGTTTTGCCTATGAATGTTATAAAAAAAATATCACCGATGATGATAGTGAGGTAGCAATTAACTACTATCGCTTGGGTGATGAGATGATACAAACAATTCCTAGTATTAATATTCGCGCAACCTGCGATGCCCTTATCGATAACAAGCTATGCACACAGCAAGCTGCTTATGAACTTTTTAATAGCGCGCACAATATCTTTTATAAACGTCGCACTTGGCAGGCTTTACAAAGCACGTTAACCGCTGATGCATTTAATCTACTGAAAACGCATTATGTCAATGCAAAATATAACGATGCCTATCAGTGCATCACGCAATTAGCTGACATTATAGATAAGACAAAAACACAAGAAGACAGAACATCGTTCACAACCCCTTCCACCATTCCGCTTAACAAACTAAAACAAGACACTTTTTGCAGTGATGAGTTTGCTGCCCTTTTATTTGTTTTGCAGAGGATGCATGATCAAGATGATTTTAAACATTCCGATTTAGATATCGCTCATCAAGCGCAAGAACTTAACAAGCTGACGCAGTGGCCAGTTAACATCTGCGCGTTTGCACTATGTCAATTAAAGCGTACAGGCATTGCATTAACCGGTCTTGGCTTTATGCGCTCACTCAATATCATCCGCCTGAACCTTGGATTGAATGATGGTGAGGTCTTTAAACAGTGGTGCATTGATAAACAATTAGATATGAATCTTGTTGAAACTACTTTTAGAAACCTTTTGCTCGTCAAACGTCTTGCCAATGCCTATGCGTGTGAGCATCAACTTAATTATGGGTTTTAGGAAGTGGATTAGAAAACTAAAGAATTGCAATGCCCGGCGTGTGATTGTCTTGATTTTTCTTAGCCGATTGCTTTAGAAAGTTGGCTGTTTTATCTGGCAAATCAATATTCGTTAACGCAAGATCATAAAGGCTTGCTGTTAATAAACGTCCGCCGGTCATCGTAAATGCTTTATCTATTGCATTATGCATAATGGTTTTTATATCTTCAAAAATATAATCAACTGATATTTTATCTTCAGGCGTTGACATCATCGTATAAAAAGTTCGCGCCATGCCCATATTGGCAAGGAAATCAGGCACTACTGCAAGCTTGCCATCGACATATTGTGAGCACAACCCATAACAGTATTCATTTTCAACAAATGGATGGTTTGCGCCACATACAATAAGTTCAAGTCCTGATTTTTGCATTTGATTAATAAAGTCTTTATCAACAATATTAGATCCAGCTGCGGGGATTAATACGTCAATATTCGCAGATATGAGTTGTTGGTTAAACTCTTGATGTGTCAGATTATCCGTTAATACATTAAGCACTCTGCGGCTTTTAACAACCTGATTGATTTCATGCTCGCTTAACCCTTTATCACGAATAACGCCAGCATCCCGATCAGTCATTGCAACAATTACAGCACCTGCCTGATGCAAATAAAAAGCAGCGGCTGCACCTACATTGCCCGCACCTTGAATATAAATACGCTTATTTTGAATACTTTCATTGCGCGCATGATAATAAGCAATCGCTGTTTGTGCCACACCGAAACCTGTGACCATTTCAGCAAGTTTAATATCTGCCTGCCCCACTTTAACACTGGCGTTTAGCAAGTGCATATTGTGATAAGCTGCTTGCGTTTTAAAGTGGTCCCCCTGACAAAATGCGTGAATAATCCCTTGTTGTGAGTTATCGACTCCTAAACCACGCAACAAATGATTAATCTTATGAATATCAGTATTTAAATCACTACCTGTACCATAATATTCGGTTAATAAGGGACGAATGGCCTCATACCAACGCTCAAGAATCGCATATTTTTCAGGATGATCTGGGTCAATACGAATACCCGTTTTCGCCCCGCCAATTGCAGGTCCTGATAGCGCAAATTTAATCTCCATAATTTTAGCTAATGTGGTGACTTCTTCTAAAGTAATATGCTCATGCACACGTGTACCGCCACCTGCAGCATTACCACGCAACGAGTTAATCACTAAAAAACCGCGTGCAGTAGAGCGTTTATCTTTCCACTGAAAGGTAATCTCGGGTTCCTGTTGCGAGAAATGCTGTAAACGATCAACCACACTATTTTGAAAATCCGTTAAATTCATTTTTATTCCCTTTATTCCTTTTGCTTTTTAAACTTTACTAAAATCTCCTTTTCTAACCGTAGGGGCGTATTGTATACGCCCTTGTATCTATACACCCTCACACATGTAGTGATAATGCAAAGATAAGCTGAACTTCAATTATCCACCTCACCCGCGCAGCTTAAGCTGCACGAGCAATCCCACAAGGGCAGAGGTGCAAGGCGTTGCAACTTATTCTTGGCTCATTACATATTCAATCATTAAGCTAATAACGCATCGACTTTAGCGGCACAAATAAAATCATTTTCCGTCAAGCCATCAACAGCATGTGTTGTGAAATGCACCACACAACGATTGAAACTCACTTCCAGATCTGGGTGATGTCCTTCACTATTGGCAACCCATGCCACAGCATTAACAAACGCCATGGTTTTATAAAAGCCTTTGAACTCAACTGTTCGTGTTATCTTCTTGCCACATGCGCTTAACTGCCACAATGGCAGTTTTTGCAAATAGCTTTGAGCCTCTTTAATTGTCATTGGTGTAAAGTCACCATATTCACAAACTTGGCATTTCTTATCTAGTAAATTTTCCATGATTTCTCCTTAAATTTTCAAAAATCGTAGGGGCGTATTGCATACGCCCTTGTATTGAATACGCCCTTAGATTGCATAGGTCTTCACATCACATACTGCTTTTTATTCAATCAACTCAATCCCTTCGTCTTCTAATGGTTTTTCTTTTTTTGAGAAAAGTGCACTAAACTCTGGCAAGGCCTGAGATTTTTTAATTAAATCAATAAAGTCGTCCTTTAATACGTTATAAATGCTTTCATATGAATGGACGATGTAATAAACCGGTTGATAAATATCGATACGATATGGCGTTCTTAATATATTTAAAGCATCAAATCGTTCATAACGCACCTTAGGGTCTTCAAGTGCATAAACCGTCTCACCCATTGACGATAAAATCCCACCGCCATAACAACGCAAACCTTGCGGGGTGTTAATTAAACCAAATTCAACAGTAAACCAATAAAAGCGTGCTAATAACCTTTGAACATCAGGCGTTTGCCCAACACCCAACTCTCCATAGCGCTGCATAAAATCAGCATAAACCGGATGAGCTAACATCGGACAATGACCAAATAGCTCATGAAATATATCTGGCTCTTGTAAATATTTAAGCTCCTCTGGCGTGCGAATAAAGGTTGCACATGGGAACTTTCGCTCAGATAATAACTTAAAAAAACGATCAAAACCAATCAATGCAGGCACCGGCTCAACCGCCCAGCCTGTGACTTTCTGCAGTTTTTCATTGATCTCAGGAATCTGTGGAATACGATTAACTGGAAAATCAAGAAATTCCAAACCTTTTAAATATTCATCACAAGCACGCCCTTGAATAATCTTAAGTTGTGCTTCCATCAGTGTTTGCCAAGTGTTGTTTTCTATTTCATCATAGACAACAAACCCACGATAATCTGGCTTTTTAGAAACATACTTGCTGTTTGTTTTCATGCCCATTCTCCCTTTGAGCGTTGTTGTTTGTAAGTGTAGCTGAAAATGGCACAATTTCGCCAACAAGCTCGCCAAAACCTACTTTATAACCATTTCCTTGGCAAAATCCTGCTATACGTGCAACGTCACCATCTTGTAAAAACACGCGCTCATCGCCATTTCTCAAAATAACTGGGTGCTTACCACCTTCGGTAATTTCTAAGAAACAACCCAAGCTATCCTTTGTTTTGCCGCTTATGGTTCCTGATGCCAAGATATCCCCTGTCACCATCGGACAACCATTGACACTATGATGCGCTAGCTGCTGCATCATATCCCAATACATATATTTATAATTAGTGGTTGAGATTAGTTCATAATTTAGCGTTTTAGCTGGTTTAATCGATAATTGCAGCTCAACATCCACTGCCCAATTTTCTTTACGTTTGAGATAACTTAAAACGTCAGTCTCTTGTTTTGGTGATGGCACACGAAATGGCTCTAATGCATCTAAGGTCACAACCCATGGCGAAATAGAAGTTGCAAAGTTTTTTGATAAGAAAGGACCTAATGGCTGATATTCCCATTTTTGAATATCACGCGCACTCCAATCATTGACAATCACCATACCGATTACATGCTCAGGCGCTTGGTCAATTGTAACCGGTTGTCCATGTTGTGAAGGCATACCAATAATCGCCCCCATTTCCACCTCAACATCTAAGGCTTTAGATGGACTAAAGATCGGTGCTTCATCAGGATTTGGTTTGATTTGTCCATTTGGACGCACGACTTGTGTACCACTGACCACAACGCTTCCCGCTCGCCCATCATAGGCAACCGGTAAATGCAACCAGTTGGGTAATAACGGATTATCTTTATCACGAAACATCTTACCGACATTCTCAGCATGCTCACGTGAGGAATAAAAGTCCGTAAAGCCTTTAACATCAATCGGTAAATAAAGTGTGCAATCGCTTTGCTTGATGAGCACTTTATCTTGTAATGATTTATTATCACGTAAGACGGCTGTTTCAGTATTTAATAAATCACTGATAATCTGCCTTAATTCACGCACCCTTTCACGTCCATATTGAAATAGATCATTCAAGGCACTTATTTGTGTCAAATCAAGATCAAAATCACTCAGCAAGTCCTCGCTATAAGCAGCTTTAACATCAAAAACATATTGCCCAATAGCAACACCAATACGTTTTTTAGTTTTATCTTCGCCCGTTTTGCTAAAAATACCAAAAGGCAGATTTTGAATGGGAAAGTGACTGTCTTTATCTATTTCAATAAATGATTTTAAGTTAGGATTGTTCGCTTTGATTGTTAACATTATTCGATGACCTCTTTTGTAAACTGTGCTTTTAATGATGACCAACAATTCAGATAATTAGGCTGACGTAAATCACTCATTAACGCAAACTCGGTTAATTGCCATGGCAGGCGTGATTCAAACATAAACGCCATGGTGTTTTGATAGCGCACGGGATTAAGCTTAGCCTGTGATGCATGAGTAAATGTATCATAATCAGGACCATGTGCTGACATCGGATTATGTACACTCACACCTCCTGGCTGAAACCCTTCACCTTTAGCATCATAGACACCCGTTAGTAGTCCCATGCATTCGCTCATGATATTGCGATGATAATAAGGTGGTCTAAAAGGTGTCTTCTCCCACTACCCAACGCGGTGGGAAAATGACAAAATCAACATTTGCCGTGCCCGTATTGAATGATGGTGCGGTAAGTACTGTAAAGATACTGGGATCAGCATGATCTTTGAGCACGGTATTCACAGGGCAAAATAGATCAAGATCATATTTATACGGGTATAAATTGCCATGCCATGCAACAACATCTAAAGGGGAGTGGTTAATCTGACCTTGCCACAATCGCCCTTGGTATTGGCAATATAACAGAGCCTTTTGGGTTTTATCCTCAAATGAGGCAACAGGTGCCAAGAAATGGCGCTCTTCAGCTAAGCCATTCGCACCAATGGGACCACGCTCTGGTAAATAAAACGTACTTGCATTAGATTCACAAATATAACCACGTGCGTGCTCATCAAGTAATTCGACAGCGTAACGCACACCGCGTGGAATAACGACCACCTCATGCGGTTTTGCTTCAATGACACCATATTCTGTTTTAAAACGCAGGCGCCCTTGTTGCAACACATAAAGCCAATCACCATCAGCACTGTAAAAATAACGATTCTCCATCGATTGGTTGATCGCATATAAGTGCACTGCTGCTGCCTCGTTATACATCATTGTTACCAAGCCATTCATAAGGTCAGTATCTTGCGACGGTGTAGCTAAAGCACTCCAGCGCATCTGCTCAGGAGGCGTTAACACATCATCACGATAATATTGATTGCGCAATAAAGTATTCTTAACTAATGTGAATTTTGGGCTATGTAACACCGATGGGCGAATACGATACTGCCATGCTTTGAAATTTTGCGCGCGTGGCGCAGTAAAAGCACTGTTATTGACTTGCTCAGCGTATAAGCCAAAGGGGGCTACTTGTGGTGAGTTACGGTCTTTAGGCAATGCACCTTTAAGTGCCTCACTTGCAAAGTAACTATGAAACCCCAGCTGGTAATCCACCATTTTATTCATCCTCCTTAAGCATAACCTGCTCAGGCGAGGCATCAAAAAATGCCGGATGCTTCATAGCATGCGCATAGATTCTCTGAATCGTTGGAAAGCTGCTGATATCCACATTGAAGCGCTTGGCATTAAACACTTGTGGGATAAGGCAGATATCCGCCAAAGTAATTTCATCACCAAAACAATATTTACCTGCCGTTTGTTGTAGCGTTTGCTCTAAGGCTATAAAACCTAATTGCACCCAATGCGCATACCATTTCTTAATTTGTGCTTCATTGGCTGCAAATTCAGCCTTCATAAAATTAAGTGTTCCTGAGTTATTCAAGGGATGAATATCACAAGCTATCGTCAAAGCAAAAGCTTTAACCTTAGCCTTCAATACGGGATCAATTGGATAGATTGAAGGTTTAGGATACTTATCTTCTAAATAATCAATCATTGCCAACGATTGCGTGATAATGAGATTACCATCTTGTAGAGAAGGGACGCGTGATTGCGGATTAATTGCTTTATAGGCGCTTGAGAATTGCTCGCCACCATGATTGATTAAATGTATCTCTTTTGATTCGTAACTGATCTTTTTAAGTTGCAAAGCAATACGTACACGAAAACTTGCGGATGAACGAAAATAATCATATAAAATCATCTTATGTCCTTAATTATTTATGCTCTTGGGTACTTAACACGCCACGCTCAATTTGATCAAGCTCAATTGAGTCAAACAGTGCTTGGAAGTTGCCTTCACCAAAGCCATCATCACCTTTGCGCTGAATGATTTCAAAAAATACCGGACCAATCACGGTATTGGTGAAAATCTGCAATAAATAGCCGCCCTCTTTAGTTGGCGCACCATCAATTAGAATACGATTTTTCTGCATGCGCTCAACGGACTCTGGATGATACGGCAGACGCTCATGCGTTTTGGTGTAATAGCTATCAGGCGTATGCATAAACTCAACGCCTGAATCTTTTAGTTTTTCAACCGTCGCAAAGATATCCTGACTTTCCAAAGCGATATGCTGAATACCCTCACCATTAAACTCACGTAAAAACTCTTCGATTTGCGAATGATCATCGGCAGATTCATTGATTGGAATTTTGATTTTTAAGCACGGACTCGTCATCGCTCGACTCAATAACCCCGTGAGCTTTCCTTCAATATCAAAATAGCGAATTTGACGAAAATTAAATAGATCAATGTAGTAATTTGCCCATTTATCCATATTGCCGCGAAAGACATTATGTGTCAGGTGATCGATATATAACAATCCACACTCATTGTGTTGCATCTGATGTTTCGCATCAGGAATCATTTCAAACAACCCACTATCAATAATTGAAGCATAATCCGTTAAGTAAAGCTTAGTATCGGCAATACCATGAATAACCTCAATACTTTGTCCATGCCAGTCATCAGTATTTTGCGTTTTTAATTTGGCTCCTTTTTTGATGCAATGCGCTAACGCATGCTCAACATTTTCAACCACAAAGCCCATACCACATGCGCCCGATTGATGTGTCTCTTTAAACGCTTTAGCAAAACCTTGTGATTCGTTATTCAACAAAAAGAAAATATCATTTTGTTGCCATAGCTCAATAGTTTTGGTTTTATGCTGCCCAACCAAGGTAAAACCCAAAAGGCTAAACAAATCACGCATTTTTTGTGGCGTTGTGCTGACAAATTCCAAGAAACTAAATCCACGTGTTCCCGCTGGATTTGTCGTGATATCCATTTTACTCATTCCAATCTCCTTGTTGCTGTAACACCCATCATTAAATGATTAGATCTCTCTTTCACACATAATGAAAAATCGATACAAAACGGAATACTCCAGATAATAACCCGCTGAATTATGCTAAGTATATACAGGATACGCCCCGTTTAAATGGCGTTAACATAGCATAGCTTGGCTGGGTTTTCATCCAGATCACACAGGAAAAATGAAAAAATATTGAAATTATTTTAAAGCGGAAATTATTCTACAACCCGAAGAATTACTTTGCATATCTTGGCTTCGACTTACACTCAGCCAATGTTAGCTATAAACCGTACCCTGAGCAGGGTAGAAGGGTGAATTTAAGATATAATCGCACTATGGCTTCGACTTACGCTCAGCCAACACTTCCGTAGGGGCGTATGGCATACGCCCACATATTGCATACGCCCCTATGTCTCAACAATTATCTTTTATCTTCTTTGATTTCCAGTTTCTTACCAGCTACCCACACTTTCTTTAGATGCTCGATAGCATTCTTTGGTGTATCGCTCGGTAGGTCAACGGTACTAAATTGATCGAATAATTTGATATGTCCGATATTGCGACTATTAATACCCGCTTCATTGGCAATGGCGCCAACGATATTGCGCGGTTCAACGCCATCACTGCGACCTACCTCGATGCGATACGTCGTCATATCCATATCTGGTGAGCGACGCGCCCCTCTATCACGACCGCCACGCTCATCACGACGATTGCTAAAGCGATCATTTCTATCACCTCGACGACCATCACGTCCGCCGCGCTCTGAACGATCAAAACGATCAGATCTTTCTGACCTTCTTGACTCTTGAACCTGAATTTCTTTAACAAAAAGTTTTTTGTCGCCTTGCGCTAAAAAAGCAAGGGCTGCCACTATATCATCGGCTTCCGTACCATACTCAGTCGCAAAATCTTGCATTAACTCTTTAAACTTACTTAAGTCTTTGTGACGGATAATCTCAGCTGTTTCATGTTTGAAACGCGCAACACGTTTTTCAGTAATTTCTTTCGCACTTGGTAACTGCATTTCTTCCATCGTATGACGAATAACACGCTCAAGCATGCGTATTTGACGTAAGTCTCTGGTATAAATCAATGAGATTGCATCCCCTTCACGTCCAGCGCGTCCCGTGCGACCAATACGGTGTACATAGGCTTCATTATCTTGCGGTAGATCATAGTTGATTACATGGCTAATACGCTCAACATCCAGACCACGTGCGACAACATCTGTTGCCACAAGAATGTTAATTTTAGAAGCTTTTAACTGATCGATTATATATTCACGCTGGTTTTGTTGGATATCACCATTGATTGCTGCAGCTAAGTGACCGCGTGCTTTTAAGCCATCTGCCACTTCAATGGTTGAGGTTTTGGTTTTGACAAACACCATCACACCATCCGTGTCTTCAACTTCTAATATACGATCAAGTGCATCTAATTTAGATAAACCTTTAACGACCAAGAAACGCTGTTTAATTGTTTTGGCAGTTGCTGCTTTTGTTTTGATCTGTACTTTACATGGCTCGCGCAAGTATTCATTGACAATATTTAATACATCACGTGGCATGGTTGCTGAGAATAATAAACGCTGACATGCTTCAGGCGTATGTGACAACACCCATTTAACATCATCAATAAAGCCCATACGTAGCATTTCATCGGCTTCGTCTAATACTAATGCTTTTAACGCATCTAGCTTTAATGTGCCTTTACGCATATGATCCATCACACGTCCTGCCGTACCGACAACGACCTGTACACCGCGACGCAATGCCTGAATTTGACGACCATATTCCTGGCCACCATAAATAGAAACAACTTCAAGCTTGGCAATATTTTTAGAAAAAGATTCAAACGCTTCAGCAACCTGAATCGCAAGCTCACGTGTTGGTGTTAACACCAACACTTGTGGCATACGTTCTTTGCCAGATAAATCCATGTTATTTAGAAGTGGTAATGCAAATGCTGCCGTTTTACCCGTTCCAGTTTGCGCCTGCCCTAATACATCACGACCTTGCAATACAAACGGAATAGTATTTGCTTGAATTGGTGTGGGCGTTTGGTAACCCATCGCTTCAATAGCGGACATTAGCTTTTCGTTTAAGCCCAAATTATGAAAGCTTAATTCTTGAGACTCATTATTCTCGGTATTCATAGTAATTTAAAACCCAAAAGTTATGATACCCATCACTGCCCCTTCTGCGTTTTAAACGACTACAAACGATACGCGACGAGTATGTTGTTGATAAATTCAAGGCGACATTGTACCTGAATAAACAAAAAGGTACAGAACTATTTGAAGTTAATTTGTTTAAAATAACACCAGATCTTTAAGAGCACTGACGTAACTTAAAAATGTATGCCACAACTATTGGTTACACTCAATATTCTATGATACCCTTAGCCAAATTTTTTTGGCAATTTATTCTGCACTATGACAAGCCACTGGAATACGAAAGAAACAATTACACTACCTGCTGAGATTAAGCACTGGCTGTTTGATGTCAAACGCTTGAGCGTGACCTTAGCTCAGTCGATACCCGACATAGACTTAAAGTGCATTGCTGAATATCATGCACCGATGGATGACGATGAAGCTGAGCTTTTGAACTTAAATGAGCGTTCAAGTCGTATTCGCCTGATTAAACACCATCATCAAGATAAAACTTATGTTTTTGGACGGACGATTATCCCACAAAACACCTATAAACGTTATCAAGACTGTTTTGACTCATTAGGTAATAACTCCATAGGTGAGCATTTTTTATTTAAAAACACGCACATCACACGCAGTGAATTCTATGTCAAACACTGTCCATTTGATCTCTTAAAGCACAAACTTAACTTAAATGACAGCTTTCTTGCCAATCCATTATGGGTACGCGCATCAATTTTCACACTTGACTCTGAGCATCAGTTATTAATTGAAGAGTTTTTTGTGCATATACCACCTGTGTAAACCTAAACTAAAACAGATATACTTAACAACAAACCATAAATAATACTAATACCACTATATATGAAAGCTTATTTTTATTTGATGCGCCTGCATCGCCCAATCCCGATCTTAATCATTCTTTATCCCACTTTATGGGGGCTTTTTGCAGCGACTCCTGCGCTACCTAGTTTGAAAGTTTTTGTTATCTTTGTCCTTGGGGTGGTTATCATGCGCACTGCTGGATGCATTTTTAATGACATTGCTGATCGCGACTTTGACGGGCAAGTCAAGCGCACTGCCACGCGCCCCATAGCAACAGGGGACATCACCGTTAAACAAGCTGCTTTTGTTGGTGTATTTTTACTTCTTATCGCGTTTATTCTTGTGTTACAGCTTAACCTTATGACTATCTTGCTGTCACTGATTGCTGTCATATTGGCGCTTAGCTACCCGCTTTTTAAACGCTTCTTTGCTATCCCGCAACTGGTGTTAGGCTTCGCCTTTAACTTTGGTATTATCATGGCTTATGCCGCCCAGATCAATCAAGTGCCTTTATCTGCTTGGGTGTTATATCTTGCCACCATTTTTTGGACAATCTCTTATGACACGATGTATGCGTTAGCTGATAAAGACGATGATTTAACACTTAACTTGCACTCCACTGCTATTACCTTTGGCAAACATAATCTATTGATCATGATGATTTTCCAGATATTAACCATTATCTGCTTAGCAACCTTTGGCATATTACAACACTACAATGTTGTCTTTTACTTAGCCTTAGTCATTATTGCCGTGTTATTTTTCTATCAGCATAAGACATGGCAGAAAGGCGGCATTGCCCAGTGTATTAAGGCATTTTCAGATAATCACTGGGTTGGTTTTGTTATTCTATTGGCAATTTTGATGCAATAGCTATACTTTATACAGTCACAGATATAAAAGGATTTTACATGCGCTATTTAAGCATTCTAGTGTTAGGATATATTCAGTTTGGTTTGAGCTGTACTGATATTTTTATCAATAAATCGCCTTTTCATGTCACGGCGCGCACACTTGATTTTCCATTAAAACTATATACTCAAAGCTTTGAAACTTATAGTTGGTATCAAAAACTATTTCAAACGGATATTAACCTCACACACATCACTTCTCGTGCTTTTAGCTTTTATACTGGATATCTTGATGTTGAGAATACAACGAATCTTATTGCCAATCGCAATCAAGTGCCTACAGATAAGCTTGCTCATTGGCAGAATAAGTATGGTTTTTTTGGACGCTTAGGTTTTATTGGTTATACTTTAACCGATGGCATAAATACACAAGGGGTCAGTATCGCAGCGCTTTATTTACCGGGTAGCTCATATCCAAAATACAATCCTCATGACCGGCGTCCGGCACTTGGTATTTATGATTTATCCAACTTTATCTTAGGTATGGCAAACACAACCCGTGACGCATTAAAGCTTATTATGCGATATCAATTGGTTGAATCAGCAATGTATGCCACCGGCGGCTTATATATCAAAGATATACCGTTACATATTGTGATTCGTGATAAAACAGGACACAGTGCCGTCATTGAGTTTATCGATGGTAAAACCATTATTTATGACCATGCCACGAATGTACTTACCAATGCACCTGATTATGAATGGCAAATTAAAAATTTGACACACTATAAAACGTTAAATGATAAATATGCTAAGGCAAGTCTGCCATTTGCAGGCTTTATTCCTGATTACAAAACCGTGGTCAAATACGCTCAACCTGAAGATGCCGGTCTTCTTGGCATGCCTGGAGATTATACTTCTGCTTCGCGCTTTGTGCGCGCAAGTATTCTCACGCGTGAATTACCCACTCCGCAAAATACGGATCAAGCGCTGTATCAAGCCAAGACGATTCTCTCAAGTGTCACCGTGCCTTACTATGAGGCCACGGCAACTTTATGGCAGTCGATTAAAGACCTTGATAATAAACGTATTTATTATCGCGATCTATTATATTATGATCGCGACCGTATCAAACAAAACACCTTAAATAATGGCTTTGTTGAATATGATCTAACAAAGATGGATTTTACGGCACATACGCCAGCGCAATTAAACTCGGGGCTGAAGGTCACACCAAAAGATCAGATTTCAGGCGTGTTATCCATCAATGACATTCCAGGACTTAATGACGCCAAAAATTTAGGATTTAACTAAAGCATTAGCGCCAACTCAGTCGCCTCTTTAATCGCACGTTTAGCATCAACCTCTGCGGCAACATGCGCACCTCCGATAATATGCACATTTTTGACACCTTGCGCTATTAAGTCATTGTATAGCGATCTATCGGATTCTTGTCCGGCACAAATCACCACTTGATCAACGTCAAGTAATTTCTTCTCACCCTTAAGTGTGATATGCAAACCGGCATCATCAATTTTGTCATAACTTACCCCACTTAACATCTTAACCTTTTGATGCTTTAAGGTTGTTCGATGAATCCAGCCGGTTGTTTTACCTAGACGCTTGCCTAGCCTTTCATCTTTGCGCTGCAATAGATAAACTTCAGCTGCCGGCATGGATTCATGTGGCTTGGTCAACCCCCCTCGATGCGCCAACGTCACATCAACCCCCCATTCGCGATAATAACCTTGCATATTCTCACCAATTTTTTTACCGGCAAACACCAAGAAAACAGACACATCAAAACCAATGCCACCGGCACCAATGACTGCCACCTTTTTACCCGCTGCAACCTCACCATTTAATAGCTGCATATAGTTAATAACCATCGAATGATCAATACCTTCAATCTTAGGCATCCTTGGTACAACACCTGAAGCAATCACTATTTCATTATAATTTAGCGATTTTAAATCATCAGCATTAACCTTGGTATTAAGCTTGACATTGACCTCATTTGCTTTCAATTGATAGTCAAAATAGCGTAATGCTTCAGAGAACTCCTCTTTACCCGGCGTTTTTGCACTTAATTTAAACTGCCCACCAACCTTGTTGGATGCCTCATATAGATCGACTTGATGCCCGCGTTTAGCAAGCTCAATGGCAGCAGCGCACCCGGCGGGTCCCGCACCAATCACAGCAATGCTCTTTTTATTCATTGCAGGATTGGATTGCATTATGCTCTCATTACAAGCATAAGGGTTAACCAAACAAGAAGCCTGTTTGCCAACAAAGACATGATCTAAACATGCTTGATTACACGCAATACAGGTATTAATCGCTTGTGATTGGTTAGTTTGCGCTTTTTTAACAAAGTCAGGATCAGCTAATAATGGACGCGCCATTGAAACAAGGTCTGCCTTTTGCTTTTGCAAAATATCTTCAGCTATTTGTGGTGTATTGATGCGATTAACACAAACGATAGGAATATTAATATGCTTACGAATTTCCTCAGTAATTGGTACAAAGGCGGCACGTGGCACTTGTGTGCTAATCGTTGGAATACGTGCTTCATGCCAACCAATGCCTGAATTGATAATGGTGACTCCTGCTTTTTCTAGCGCTTTAGCTAAAGTGACAACCTCATCAAAACTACTTCCCTTATCAATCAAGTCAAGCATCGATAAACGAAACATAATAATAAAATCATCACCAACTTTATCACGTGTCGCTTTGATGATTTCAAGCGGCAGACGCATTCTATTGTCAAAGCTGCCACCCCATTTATCTTGACGTTTATTGGTATGCTCAACAAGAAATTGATTAATCAAATACCCTTCAGAACCCATGATCTCAACGCCATCATACCCTGCCTCTTTGGCAAGTTTAGCGGCACGCGCGAAATGTTTAATCGTGCGTTTAATGCCATAGTTACTTAATGCTCTGGGTTTAAACTTATTCATCGGTGCTTTAAGCTTTGAAGCACTAACACACAAAGGATGATAACCATAACGCCCAGCATGTAAAATCTGCATCAAAATCTTGCCATCTGCTTTATGTACCGCCTCAGTCACTAATCGATGTTTTTTAACTTCCTTTTGATTAGTCAGCTTAATGGCAAAGGGATAAAGCCAACCTGAGATATTAGGTGCTACCCCTCCTGTGACGATTAACCCAACACCACCTTCAGCGCGCTTTTGGTAGAAATAAGCCAAACGTTCAAACCCACCTTTTTGTTCTTCAAGACCGGTGTGCATTGATCCCATGACCACGCGATTTTTTAAAGTTGTAAAGCCCAAATCCAAAGGCTCTGATAACAATGGGTAAGGATTTTTTTGATCCGTCATAATAATTAAACTCCTCTTGATACTTTTCCCTGAAATCAATAGATAAATTATGGATGATTAACACCCAAAGCAAACCAGTAGCTAGCAAAAGCCTCCTCAACAATATCAGCAATTAATTGTAAAAAAGGCGCGTAATGCTGATTCACATGGGCATCATCTAATGCATTATAATATTCCAAGCGCTTACTTACGGGTAATACCGCAGGCGGGTAACCATGTTGCATTAACACTAAGTTCATCAATAGTCTACTGGTGCGTCCATTACCATCAATAAATGGGTGTATTTTTACAAATTCACTATGCAAACGAGCCGCCTTTTCTATCGGATGCATACTGCACCATGAGGCATAGTCACTTATTAATGAAGACATTAAACCATCTAAATGGATATACTCAGGTGGCACATGAGTTGCACCGACAATTTGTACGTTTACTTGTCGATATTTTCCTGCATTGTCATTATCAATTTGCTTTAAAATCAACTGATGCAAAGATTTAATCACCCACTCATTAATTGGCGTATTCTCATTAACCAAAGTTTCAATATATAGAATGGCTTCTTTATGATTGATTGCCTCAAAATGCTCTCTTAATGTTTTACCACCAACAGTAATACCTTCAAGCGCGACTTTTGTTTCCTTAAGTGTCAGCGTATTTCCTTCAATCGCATTGGAGTGATACGTCCAGTTTAAAATAAGGTTTTCATGCAAGTTATGCACAATCTCTTTAGGCAAGGGACGATATGCGTCAAGCTTTTGCTTCATTAAAGTATATTTGCTAAAGTCCATTGTTAATCTCGGTGATACTTTGCTTTAACATACTGATCAACAATTGCCATAAAGTCCTTAGCAATATGCTCACCTCTTAATGTATGCTTTTTCTGTCCATCGATAAACACGGGAGCCACTGGTGCCTCCCCTGTCCCTGGTAGGCTAATACCAATATTAGCATGCTTACTCTCACCAGGACCATTGACCACACAGCCCATTACCGCAACTTTCATGTTTTCAACGCCGATATATTGATGCTTCCACAATGGCATCTGTTCACTGAGATAGTTTTGAATGTCATTGGCAAGCTCGCGGAAAAAACTACTGGTTGTCCGTCCACATCCAGGGCACGAGGAAACCGTTGGTGTGAATGCTCTTAACCCCATCGTTTGTAAAATCTCACGACAGACTTTTACTTCATGAGTGCGTGGCGCACCAGGCTCTGGTGTTAAGGATACACGAATCGTATCCCCTATACCCTGCTGTAATAAGTAACCAAGACTTACACTACTGGCAACAATACCTTTAATTCCCATCCCTGCTTCAGTTAGCCCTAAGTGCAAAGGATACGGGCATTTACGTGCAAGCTTTTGATAGACTTCAATCAAATCCTGAACATCACTGACCTTGCATGATACGATAATTTTGTCAGACTTAAGCCCGAGATGTTCGGCATACTCTGCACTTGATAAAGCGGAATCAATTAATGCTTTATGCATAATCTCACGTGCAGATAACGGCTCAGTCAATTGACTATTCTCATCCATTAACTTTGCCAATAGTGCTTGATCTAAGCTACCCCAATTGACACCAATACGCACCGGCTTATCATATTCAATCGCCTTTTGTATAATCTCAGCAAATTGCGTGTCCTTTTTGCGACCAAAGCCAACATTGCCTGGATTAATACGATATTTATCCAATGCTTTGGCACACTCAGGGAAGTCTGCTAATAGTCTGTGACCATTGTAGTGAAAGTCACCAACCAAAGGCACATCACAGTCCTTTTCTAATAAGCGCTTTTTAATCTCAGGGACGGCTTTAGCTGCTTCTTCATCATTAACCGTAATGCGCACAAGCTCGCTTCCTGCGCGATGAAGTGCTAAAATTTGTGACACTGTTTTTTCAATATCGGCAGTCGCCGTATCCGTCATTGACTGCACAACAACTGGTGCGCCACCTCCGATAGTGATATTACCTACTTTTACCGCAATAGACTTGTGCATAGTATGGTTATAGTCCTAATTTATGTTCAATTAATTTTTCAAGCTTTACTGTATCAACTGCAAACTTACGAATACCCTCGGCTAATTTTTCCGTTGCCATTGGGCTTTGATTCATTGCCCATCTGAAATCACCTTCTGTCAATTGTTGATCTGGTTGATTGGTTTTCTCCACCTCAACTAACTGCCTATTTAGCGTATTATCATCCTGTTGTAACTGCTGTAATAAGCTTGGCGCAATCGTCAATGCATCACATCCTGCTAAAGCTTCGACCTGTCCAACATGCCGGAAACTTGCCCCCATTACAATCGTTTGATAACCATAACGCTTGTAATGCTGGTAGATCTCTTTAACCGATAACACACCATTATCCTCGCTCACATCAGGGAAGCTTGTTGCACCCTGCTCTTTCATATACCAGTCAGTAATACGACCAACAAATGGCGAGATCAAAAAGACGTTAGCCTGAGCACAGGCTATGGCTTGGGCAATGCTAAACATCAAGGTTAAGTTACAATTCACGCCCTCTTTTTCAAGCACCTCAGCGGCCTTAATCCCTTCCCAAGTTGATGCAATCTTGATAAGCACACGTGATTTATCAATACCTGCTTCTTGATATTTATGAATTAAGCGACGCGCGTAATCAATCGTTGCTTGTGTATCAAACGATAAACGCGCATCAACTTCAGTGGAAACACGTCCGGGGATCACCTTTAAAATCTCAACGCCGAAACTGACTGCCATATCAAGCATCGCTTCCTCAACGCGCGACTGGCCACTTAAGCTTGCACTTTTTGCTAATGCTTGTTCAATCACATAATCATATGTTGGCATTTTAGCCGCATTTAATAACAAGCTTGGATTGGTGGTTGCATCGACTGGTTGATATGCTTCGATTTGTGCAAAGTCACCCGTATCGGCAACGACTTTGGTCATTTGTTTTAATTGTTCTAATTTATTCATCTATTTTTCCATTTTTTATTTTATGTGCTTCATTGTGCCATAGCATATAGCTGATTGACTTCACGCTCAAGCTTTACGCTTAGCAATATAGCACTTCGTGTATATCAGTATAATTCTCAAGACACATTAAAAGGCGATCCAAGCCCAAAGCTACTCCTGAGCACTCTGGTATTTGATCAAGACAGGCTAACAAGTCTTGGTCAATCGGCACGGCTGCTTTACCAAGACTTTGGCGTAAGTATAAATCATCTTGGAAGCGCCTGTCTTGCTCAATCGCACTGGTTAACTCATAATAACCATTGGCTAACTCAACGCCTTGATAAAAAAGCTCAAAACGCTTAGCAACCATTTGCCCACTACTATCTGCCATCACGCGCGCCAAGGCTGCTTGCACTTGTGGGTAATCATAGACAAACACAAATTGGTGCGCTTTAAGTTTTGGCTCTATCACATGGGTAAATAATAAATCTAAACATTCAATGATATTTGGATTGGCTAAACCCTCAATATCACCCACATGCTGATAAAGTACTTTTTGTAAAGAATCTAAACTCACTGTATGTGGATTCATGCCTATCAACTGTTGAAATAATGCTTTATAGCTAAAATACTCAATCGATGCTTGAGGCTTAAGTAAAAACAACATTTGCGCGATCTCCTCACGCAATGCCACATCATCCAATCCCAAACGATACCATTCAAGCATCGTAAATTCATGGTTGTGATATTTGGCTTTTGGGTCATCACGAAATGCCTTACAAATCTGATAGATACACCCTGAGCCTTGCGCTAATAATCGTTTCATTGCATATTCCGGTGAAGTTTGCAAAAAGCGCGTGCCTGATTGAGTCTTAATGGCAAATGCATCGATATAGGGATCGCTGACAGGATAAGGATAAGACAAAGGGGTATCGACTTCTAGCACACCTCTTAGGGCAAAAAACTTGCGGATTTTTTTAATGTATTCAGCGCGCTTTATCAAGGCTTCATTTGAAGGGATCATAAATTTATTCAGAAGTTACTGTTCAAGAATCACCATCATAGCAAACTTGGGAAATGGTAAAAATACTTAACTTTCACTATTAGAATAGTTGGGACAGAAAAGTGTGCATGGGTACAATAGGGTATTATATTATTCAGGATAAATCTCACTGGCTAAACCCACAATGAGCGGATCAGGCTTAATCGCAATATTCACATCTTTATTTTTGTAATCCAGTCGTGATAACACAAAACGCATGGCATTGATACGTGCGCGCTTTTTATCATCTGATTTAATCACTGTCCACGGTGCCAATTCAGTATCGGTATGCAAAAACATACTTTCTTTAGCTTCGGTGTAATCGTCCCATTTATCCAAACTCGCTTTATCAATCGGGCTTAGTTTCCATTGCTTCAATGGATGCACGGCACGTGATTGGAAACGCCTTTTTTGTTCTTTTTGACTGACTGAAAACCAAAATTTAAATAATTTGATACCACTTTGTACGAGCATTTTCTCAAGATCTGGCGCTTGAGTTAGAAACAATTGATATTGCTCAGGCGTGCAAAATCCCATTACCTTTTCAACACCTGCGCGGTTATACCATGATCTATCAAAAAGAACGATCTCACCAGAGGTTGGTAAGTGACGAATATAGCGCTGGAAATACCACTGCCCCTGCTCACGTTCAGATGGCTTCTCTAATGCCACAACACGCGCACCACGTGGATTCAGATGCTCCATCATCCGCTTAATCGTCCCCCCTTTACCTGCTGCATCTCGTCCTTCAAAGATAATCAGTACTTTTTGCCCTGTTGATCTTACCCACTGCTGCATTTTCAAAAGCTCAATTTGTAATTGTGTTTTCTGCTGCTCGTAAACCTTTCTTGGCATTTTTTCCTGATAAGGGTAAATATTCTCAGTAAAGAGTTTACGACGATTCAATAAATCAAGTGGTGTATCGGTCATATCCATGCGCTTTCCTATCTATACATAGCTTTATTGTAGCGCTAAAGGGAATAACCACAAGTAAACATCCAGCGGATATATACCACCCATAAACCATTTTAGGATATTTAACGTTTAGGCATGATGTTCCGCTCGTAAATACTCAAAATGATGCTAGACTCATATCTATCTATAAAGTCATCGCATAAGGAGTTTCTGATGATTCGCAATACACGAATAATTTCGCTATCCACAATGAGTGCATTTTCACTAATCCTCTTTGGGTGTGGTGGCAGTGGCTCTCCACCAACCACTGCACTGTCACTTGCTGGCACAACCAATCAATACTACAACCAAAGCTATACTTATAAAGCAACATTTTCTAATCTTGGAAGCACTCAAGGCACTGGAATCACGAATTGCACATTGAATATTTCAGGAGATGCTAGCGCCTATCTGCAACTTGTTAATACGCAAATTACTGCTAACCAATGCATCTTTACGGTAAAAGATGTTAATACAACAAACACCAATTTATTGGCCTCACTATCAGCCACTGCTACCTATAATAACCAAAGCTACCAATCCGGTAATAGCCTTCAAGTAGAAGCATATAGTATCCAAGTCAATCCTCCACAACCAGGAACCACCAATTACTGGCGCTTAAACTTTCCTTCAGGCACCACATTTCCAAGCTATGTTTATCAAGGTCAGAAATTAATTGCTTATGTTGAAAGCTTAGCACAACCGGTTTTTTTAATGCCGACAAATACAAATGGTACTTTTCAAATTATTACGCCTAATGGCAATGGAACTTACCGAGGCTGCGAGCTGACGATGTCTCCATCAAATGCCGTCTCTGGCAGCTGTCCTGGCATTAGCACACCTCAACTCAGTGGTAATGAACTTAATGTTTCCTATGCTGCAGGCACATTACCAAGTATTACTCCACAAGTAACACCAACGCCCCCAACGTACCCACCACGACAAATTGTTTTTATGAACAATCTCACTTCAGCGGTTACCATAAAAGTTACCGGTGGTGGTCAAGACAGTTCATTCACAGTAAATGGTCAATCAAACTATAACTATGCCATTCCTGATGCTGGCCTAACATCATATAATTTCCAAATTGCTAGTATTAATACGCGCAATGTAAGTGACGGAACATATGGTGAATATGCAACACTTTTAGAGGTAACTTATCCAGCACTTACGGATATTCATAATCAAGCAAATATTGATGTTTCAATGGTCAATGGCTATAACACACGCTACAACTTCTACCCTCAAGCAGGCACTTATTTCACCTATGACTTTGCATTAGGTGATACCACACAAGCAGTCGCTTATTTTGATGAGCAAATCCCTGCATCAACATTCAATCCAAACAACATTTCACTTGAGCAATTATGCCAAACTATTGATAGCGGAATGAAAGCGCAACAATCACAATTTAACAGTACTAATTTTATTGCAACCTCATTATCAAGCTTTGCTGGTTGCTATAGTCCACGATCTGTTGCCAGTGTCGCCTTTGGCCCAACATCCGATATTTTTAACCAATATGGTTGCGTTGGCGCTTATGGAACACCGGCAACATGTACAACTGGCGCCAACTCCAGTTATGTTAACAATATTCACGCCAATGCTTTTCGCGGTTATGCTTATCCTTATGATGATTGGTTTGCTGATTATTCTGCTGATAGGCATACCTCTTTAGTATTTGAAATATTAAGCGCACCGAATGGCTTAGCAAACTAATAACTGGAGTTACGCACTTTGCGATTTTTTAAAGACTACCCCGTCTGCATGACAAGTCATAGGATGTCATTGCGAGCATGGATGCGTGGCAATCTATTTTGTCAGGGATGGTGGATTTAAGTTCGTTGCAAAGCCTCTATTTACAGGCTACTTCTTAAGGTAGTAGTGCAATTATAATAAGAATAAGTAAAACAAGTTAAAGGAGTAATATCAATGAATGCAAACACGATTAGTTTTTGGGACATGCTTATTTATACCCCATGGTGGGTTTATCTGATTTTTATTTACTGCCTTGTTATTGGCATCAAAGCGACTAAGCCACGCACAGTATCACTGACGAAACTCTTGATTATTCCAATCATTTTCACGCTACTATCACTTGATACCTTGGTTAGTGTATTTCCATTGACATTAACCAATATTATCATCTGGATTATTGCGATACTAGTTGGCGTTGGTGCCGGACTGATCATCGCATTAAATGGTAAATATGACGTGATCGTACCAACTAAATCTATTCATTTTCATGGAGGATGGTTCACCTTTGTTTTATTGGTCATCATCTTTATCAGTAAATACGATGTCAACTATAAACTTGCGTTAGAGCCAACCCTTGTCAAGCAATTTACATTTAGCCTTATTAGTCTTAGTATCTCAGGGATATGTAGTGGACTTTTTGTTGGACGATTGATTGGTTACATCAAGCGTTATCGTCAAGCCAAACAAGCAACCAATGCCACACAATAGTCAATCCGTCTGATTAATCAGTTTTGCTTATACTGTTAATAAATAATATATCAACTGTTTGTTTTGCTATCGCCAAACAACTCGCCTATCATTATCCAATGATTATCTTTATCATTTCATAACCATACGGAGCCCTCTACGTGAGCATAACCATTTTTTTGCTGATATTAATCTTATTAGCACTGGCACAATTTTATAAAATCAGTTTTAACATTCGTGCCGTTTCCTCTTTAATCATCGGCGTTGTCTTCGGTATCGTTTTACGGCTATTCAATCAAAGCAGTGGTAATGACACCTTACATAGCCTCTTGAATTTAGTTAGTGACACTTATATTAGCTTACTTAAGATGTTAATTATCCCATTGGTGTTAACTGCTATTATCCATGCGATTGTTAACCTGCGTCATCATCAAGGATCTTATCTGATTAAAATGGTCACCAAAGCGGTTGTTATTATTCTACTTCTTACCGGCATTAGTGCGGTTATTGGTGGATTAGTCGGCTCATGGATGCATATTGGCTTTGGCATGTCATTCTCTGGTGCTTTAAATACTCCAGAAGCCCATAACCTTGTGGATACAATCACGGGCATGTTACCAAGCAATCCTGTTACCGCCATGGCGGATAATAATGTCATCGCCGTGGTTATTTTTGCGGCTTTAATTGGCTTTGCCACGTTAAAGCTCCATCAACAAGAACAAGAAATCGCAGCCCCTTTTATTAGCTTTATTCATTCAGCATTTTTTGTTGCCAAAAAGCTTGCCAACATGATTATCGCTCTGACACCTTATGGTGTATTTGCATTGATGAGCCAAATGACACTTGATCATGGATTAACAACCTTAATACAAATGATCAACTTTATTAACGCAATGTATATTGCCATGCTTATTGTTATCGTTATGCATACTGTATTGATTACACTAAGCGGTGTTAATCCAATTCATTATTACAAAAATGTTTGGCGCGCGTTACTGGTTGCCTTTACCACTCGCTCAAGCTTTGGTACATTACCAGTAACTATGGATGCCTTGGGCAATCGCTTAAAACTATCTGAAAGTGTTTCAAACTTCACACCGAGCATTGGTGCTACCATTGGCATGAATGCTTGTGCCGGTATTTATCCAGCAATGCTTGTCGTTATGACCTTAACGATCATGGGTGAGCCGATTACTTGGCAGATTATCTTATTAGTTGGTGCAATTAATATGATCGCGTCATTGGGTGTCTCAGGCATCCCTGGAACCGCTTTTATTGCAGCGGGTGTTACCTTTGCAACCCTTGGTTTACCATTTAATATCATCGCCCTTGTGCAAGGCGTTGATCCGATTATTGATATGGGACGCACCGCAACCAACGTCAATGGCGTGATGACAACCGCAGTGATTACTGATAAAACTACACGCTGATGTATGCCGCTCACAAATTATTTTATAATATTTCTGCCCTTGAGTTTCCTGCACTTTTGAGTGATCCCTACCGTCATTGTATTTTGACAATAGTCCTAGCTGTAAATTAATGACACTACCTTAAGAATTAGCTTGTAAATATAGGCTTTGCAACGACGTTAAATCAATCATCCCTGATAAAATGGATTGCCACGCATCCATGCTCGCAATGACAGCCTCTGACTTGTCATCCGTAAGGAAAGATGGCGTGAGGATCCAATGCGGAGCTGCCATGGATGGTTAGTCATCTTCCTAAAGGTAGTGCCATTAAGCTGTAAATGAGTTGAAAAATGTGAGTTCATTACTATAGTTAGCATAACACCACGCTCAACTAGAGGATCTCTCATGATTAAAAAATATTTTTCAGCTGTTTTAGTTACCTCAATAGCAGTAGCTCAATTTGGTTGTTCAAAGGGCGGTGATGATAATTCTTCGAATAAGATCAATCACTCAAAACAAGCTAAACTGGTGACAGACACTAGCCATTTAGCGCCCAACTTCATCCGCATCAAAGTGCATAATCAAGGTGATGCACCAACTGGTAAACTGATATATAGCACATCAGGTTATCATTTAAACTTTTATTTTGATCAACAAGACAACAATGATGATGTCGTTTGTGCCAAAGGACGTTGCCCTAATGCCTGCAATATAGATACACCAATCCAGGCAAATGATTATTGCTATATTTACGTTTACGGCACAAAAGATACCAATATATTGGCAAAAGGCGGTCTAAATATCAGTGATGAGCTTAATCAAAATATCAACTATCAAATCTCCCAAACAAATACTTTGTTAAGCTTTTTATATCAATTAAATCAAACCACAGACCCAGATGCTTATATTGCCAGTTATCATCCTCAAAACACCAATCAACCTTGGCAAGTAAGTTCACAAGCGATTGCTAAAAATATTGATGATCCACGCGGAATGTTTGATATAACGACCACTCTTAAGGGAGTGATTTATGCCAATACTTTTGTCGATAATAGTCCGGAAAAACAGCCTATCACTGCAAACAGCGTGATCTTTGACGCAAATAACAATCAATTTGATTTAATCACAGATAATGGGCTGCCTCAAGGTACTTTTCCTTTGGGACAAGTAACTGTGACAGCAGACGATGTGCTTTACTCATTACTTTATAATAAAAAAACTGACGAAAGAAGCCTAGGATATATTAATTTAGATGCCGAAAATCCTACTTGGCAAATAATGCAAAAACCCAATCCAACAGAAGATATCGAATATCTGGTAACGAATTATTTTGGTGACGTATTTTTAGCAACTAAAAACAACAATACCATTAACTTCTATCGTCTATCTAAAGGACACTGGGTGACATTAACCAACGCTAAGCTAACCAATCAATTCAGCAGCATTACGCAGATGCTATTTGATCACCATGATGATCTGTATCTGTTGGGTAAAGATATCAATAATGAAACCCTATTAATGGTCTATTCACCGGCTAAAGATGATGCCTTTAATCTTTCTATAAGTCATCCAGCACCAGATCAAAAGCTCTTAGACACGGCAACTAGCTCATCAAACACATCACCAACCACACCAGCCACACCAACCACACCAACCAACTTACCCAATACCATCAATCAAATTGGCTTTGACCATCAACATCGTTTATATGTGGCAAGCGCTCGCTTCATCAAATCAACAGATCCAAAACCCATACTGAATATTATCATGAGTGATCAAACTCAAACCAGTCCAAATCTATCTCAAGCAAAACAAATTACCCCTGATGATCGCAATATATCAGCCCCTTTTATTGTTGCTGAGGAAGGTGTTATTTATGCAACTGAATACCAAAACCATACTGCCACGATTGTTAAATATGATCCTGAAACCAATCAATGGACATCGATCAGTGACCCCTATTTACGCGTGCTTAATCTCAATATACTTCCTTTTAATTATGCTTTAGCGAAAAACCTTCACATCCAATTAGACGAATGATAGCGCAAATAAAGCACCAACCATTGACATGAAGATAGTCATAAAAATAGCAATCAGATGCCCCTTAATATAATAACCAACGATCAATGCCGTTGATATATATGCACCGGTAGTGATCTGACCTAAAGATGCCATTATGCGTTCTTGATTTGACACTTGCGAGGTAATATAGGCAGTAATTGCATTTTGCATATTTGGAAAAATAGCAAAGAAAATTAGCGCACCAAACCATAAGGCAGCTAATAATCCAATCCACGCTTTAAGGCTCACAATAGATATCGCAAGCATTACTGATAAAAGCAATATGGTTTGATATAACTTAAAATTGCCTTGATTAAAATCAAGGTGCATTGATAGCAATGTACTGACTGCTAAGACAATCGACATCACGACAAAAAACCAACTAATTTGAGTTAATCCGTAATGACAATATAACTGTAATGCAGGTGCTAAAGTTTGTATATAAAGCGCAATTGCTAATTGTACCATGATAGCCATTGCCATCAGTAAAGTTATTTTTTTTGACCATTTTTTAAACTTATTTTTTGATTTAGTGACTACAAATCGATTTAGCATAGAGACATTTTGTGTCTCTGTCATCGGCAGTATTCTTTTCATCATTATTAAATTCATAATAATCAATAATATTGGTATAAATAATGGATAAATTACAACATAAGCACCTGAGAACAAACTAATACTTGAAACAATCAATGGACCAAAAATAACACCTGTTACTGCAGCAATCGTTAAAATATTATAAGCATGCTGACGTTGATTTATTTCAGCATAAGTTGCATTAATCACATGATATAAAATAATATAACTCCCTGCAAAAAATCCACCAACAATTCGACTAAGCAAGAACAATACATAACTATGCATCAAAAGTGCAATCATGGCGCCTAAATAACTTAACAAAATCCCAATAAGCCCAAATTTCAAAGCGCGTCCTTTGCCAATACGTTGAGAGAATTTTGTCAGTATTGGCAATCCAAAGAGTGATCCTGTAGAAAAACCAACCAAACAAAATGAATACAGCATTTCTGTACTTATCTTATAGGAGAATATCAAGACATCCCTCTTAATGAAAAAGATATAAGGTAGTAAAGTATAGAAAACACCGTTACTCATCGCATCGTTAAACAGGATAACAAATAGCCCCGATAAAAAAATTATATTTGCTTTTTTTGTCATAGGACTATAACTTTTTCACAACTTTTGCGGGATTGCCTATTACAATAACATTATCAGGAATCGATTCATAAACAACACTGCCTGCGCCAACGACGCTATTCTCACCAATAGTGACCCCTTTGAGGATAATCGCTGCTGTTCCTATCCATGCATTTTGTTTAATTATTACCGGTTTAACTGTAATTTTCTCAGCCTCATGCGCCGTATTGCGTGCTCTTATAGCGTGACCACTTGAGTCCATAATGGTAACCATAGGTCCAAGAATAACATTCTCTTCAATAGTCACTTGTTCATAAGCAATAATTGCCGTTCCTGGGAGGTAGACATTATCTTTGATGATGATACGCCCTGAATTATGATTATTAAGTCTAACCGATGTCAACTTAACTGGCTGATTATGAAATGCAGGTGCATCTGATGAGTCTAAATAAACATTCTTACCCAAACTAATAACACCCTTAAAATCATCAATATTTAATCGATCAAAACCTGAAGTTGCAGCAGCTTTTTCTTGATCCACCGCTAATGTATAGGTTATTTTTGGCATGCCCGAAAAAACAGTATTCTCACCCACAGAAACACCAAAATTTCGCACATGTGAAATATCTATACCAGCATTTCTTGTTTCAGTATCAGGCATTGGTAGGTAATGATTTTTATATATAATTGGCACAATATCATCCTAAACCGTCTCAACAAGACGGAAACGATCAGATTTATGTAATCTATTCTCAACATCTTGCAATGTGGCTGTTTTGATACTTTCATCAAAGTCAAATAGATAAATTGCTACATTTAACGATAACTTTCCACCAAGTTTTGATAACGCAAGGTTTTCACCAATGTATTTATAATAACATGTCTGCCATAACTGATAGCGCTGATGAAGTTCAAGAGATTTGGCAAGTGTTTGAGAGTCATCTTTACTATCATTATTATCGTGATAACAATGAAAGCCGAGCGCTTGTTTATTCAATAGAAAACAGTTGCCTTGTAAATATAAGCGAATACCTAAGTCAACATCCTCTCCTCCCCAAGAGGTATAGCTTTCATCAAACATACCGGCTTTCATAAAGCTCTCTTTTGAGACGGTTGCCAAGCATGTCCAGTAAATATCAAACGGTGCTGGCCAAGTACTAATATTTCTGCCTAGCAAGTTATACTGAAAATCACGAATATCACCAATATTATTCCGCTGACAATAGTCGATATATTCATCCGCTTGATGCGTTTGA
This sequence comes from Cysteiniphilum sp. GTC20157, assembly GCF_055396795.1. Lineage (NCBI taxonomy): Bacteria > Pseudomonadati > Pseudomonadota > Gammaproteobacteria > Thiotrichales > Fastidiosibacteraceae > Cysteiniphilum > Cysteiniphilum sp. GTC20157. The sequence goes on from NZ_AP044698.1 coordinate 1,567,226, forward strand.
TCACGCAGATAAGGATGCTGATTGAAATCAACTTCAAAACCATAAACATAGCCAATGGTTGCGATATCTTTTTCTGCATTTTGATGTTGCGCAATAATACTCGAAAGAGATTGTGAATGAAGTACAACACCACTATCCACGAAAGTAAGTATCTCTCCAGATGCATTTAAAGCGCCTAAATTACGTGCTTTAGAAACACGAAAGCCCAAGTCTTCTTGCCATAAATACTTTACATTGATCTTCGCTTTAAACGATTCAACTAAATCTTGGCTGTGATCATCACCACCATCATCAACAACTATGACCTCAAAGCTATTTTTATCTATTATTTGTTCAGATAACGATGCTAAGGTCTTTTTTAATAAATTTTGACGATTATATGTAGGTATCACTACACTGACTAAATACATCTATACTTTCCCCATTTTTTAAAACTTACAAGTGTCCCCACACAACCAAGTTTGATTATTAAAAATCTATTATTGATTTTAATATAGCCAATATTAAATATTATATTCCATGAATATCCTAATCTAAAAATATCAATCTACTGCAATTGCTTAAAACAAAAAAAATCCCATAAGCCTAGGGAGCGGTATAGTCAAAACAGGAAGAGAAACTACGAACCTAGGCTTATGAGAACTGGTAAGATCCTCAATCAATGAGTGATCTAAATCTGTGATTCTTAGAAATAAGTTGATATATCTAAAGTAATCTCATTAGTATGCTTGTTGCTATATGTATTTAAGTAAGCATATTCTAAGGTTACGATATTATTCTTAAACAACACTGGACGAGACACATAAGTCACAATCTCAGAACGGACACCGGTAACTGAAGGACCATTATTCATATCTCCAGCTAGACCGATAGAAGCATTTTGTGCATTATACGTCTGTTGATAACCTAACGAGAACTGCGTACCTTTACCAGCGATGATAGGTGACACTGAGCCTTGAACATACCACGCGCCTAGATACGAGTTGTTACTGTAGTCTTGCTTTTTAGTCGTATTTGAGATACCTGCATTTAAACCATAGATATCATAGCCGACATTACCTTCAACAGTGACAGCACCGTTAGTATCTTTATTTCCTGTCGCTGCAGCTGCACTTGTTACACCCGCGCCAGAGCCTAAAATATTATACAAGTAACTGACATCACCACCGAAGCTGACTTTACCCGCATTACCTGAATAGTAAGCACTGGTTAAGAAGTCAGATGTTTGATTATCAGTTTGGAAGAATGACGCATTAAGATTAACACCATCTTTATCATAGCCAAGATTTGCTGAGGCAATATGCCCTGGTCTGAATAGGTCATGCTGCAAGCCGCCAATCCAACCACCACCATTAGCAAATACACCGGCTGGCAATCTATGCTTACCAATCGTCAAATACACAGGATATTCAGATAAGTTACCAAAGGTGACAAATGCATCAAGTACATTTACATCAACCCCATCAAGCACTAAACCTGTTTGCACATAATGACCCAAGTTAGACAACACATACAAATCAGCACCACCCAAGCCAATTGCTTTGCCTGATTTATAAGTTCCTTGATCAGTGTCAATTCGATCACCCCACCAAGTTTGCGCGTCAAACTCAAGGTAGCCACCAATAGCGATCCCTTGATCTGGCAACTCACTGCGATGCTTCAAATAAGCCAATGGCTCACGCGTTGATGAAGACATTCCTAAAGGAGAGTTTAATACGTTATCCCAAAAAAGATACTTACCAATATTAGCAGTAGTGACCTGAGCCGACTGCTTAGATTGAGCTGAATTTTGCTTATTCTCAATGGATTGTACCTGTGTTTTCAAAGCAGCAATCTCAGACTTTAACTGCCCTAGATCTGTATTACTTGCCGCATAAGCACCACAAGATACTGCCGACAGTAGCGCAACCGATATTAAACGATATTTCATTCACTCCCCCTTTGTTTTACCTTTTGATTTACACTATTAATTTCAAAAAACATGACATTCTTAATTTGATGTGTTTACGCCCCTCCTCCCCTCAATTTAAAGTTAAAACATAAACACATCAAAACGCTTATCAATATAACGAAACCTTAATTCATACCCCTTTGGCGATAACCCCCGTAAAAATCTTGAGATGATATTACTAAAGACAATAACCACTGAAAACGATCTTATTTTTTTTATTTATAATTCTTTTTTTTATGGCAATTTCAACTTACGCTCAGCCAGAACTGTCATCTAACACCTTAGCCCCAAACCTAAACTATATTGATGGTAGCAATTAAAGTTACGCACAACTGTTTGCATGTAAACTACAAATTCCAGCGTTTTATTATATATTGGTGAATGCTCATAGTGTGCCATTTATATCAATTCCTTTTTAGCCTTTAAATAATCAAATTAACCAATAATCAATTCGGTCCGCGAACAGGCAACACATAGTAGTAGCTCGCCTGAACGTAGTAGAGCCACATTACCGGTATTCATATTAACGCCCCACGCGACACCGCCTGACAAGGATGCAACCGTGCTAGTCCAATAATAATCCGTTTGAATATTATTAAAACCATTATTATTTAACCAATGTGCAGGTGAAGTTGTATCCGAGTAATTGATAAGGCTTTTTAGTTCATTAACAGTCGGTAAGCGCCAGTCATTATATCCACATAAGCTTGAAGCATCAGCATATGTCTTTGCATTCGCCCAGGTTTTTAGACCTGATGAACTACCATCTTTAGCCCACATTAACCCAGATAATTTGTCATATTCTGCATCTGCGCATGTAGAGTTATCAGCCTTCTTGGCTGATTCAAATCTTGGGTTAGGCCACTGCCCTGGACCTGTATCTGTAGGATTTGTATTTTGAATAATAGCACCAGCACTAGCAAAGGTATAGTTGGAGTAACTCAAAATTGCTATTAAACTAAGCAGCATGGATATTTTTTTGCTTTTTCCAATTTTTCTCATTCTTTTCTCCTAATTTATTAAAGTTACGCACAATTGTTTCTATGTAAACCGCAAATGCCAATGCTTTGTTATATATTGGTAAATGTTCATACTGTGCCATTTATATCAATACCTTTTTAGCCTTTAAATAATCAAATCACCCAATAATCAAATCACCCAATAATCAATTCGGTCCGCGAACAGGCAACACATAGTTGAAGCTCGTTGGAAAGTCGAAGTCCAGGACACCGTCAGCCATATCAACGATCCACCCGTAGCCGCCGGGTTGAGCAGAAAAAAGCGTGCTAGTCCAATAAAATCCCGTTTTAATGTTATTAAAACCATTATTATTTAACCAGTGTGCAGGTGAAATTGTATCCGAGTAATTTACAAGGCTTGCTAGCTCATTAATAGTCGGTAAGCGCCAGTCATGATATCCACATAAGTTTAAATTATTAGGTTCTGTCTTTGCATACGCCCAGTCGTTTATAACTTCTGCAGTACCATCTTTAACCCACATTAATCCCGTTAATTTGTCATACTCTGCATCTGCGCATGTAGTGTTATCAGCCTTCTTGGCTGATTCAAATCTTGGAGTTGGCCAATCCCAACCATTTTCAGCCACCCCTGAGCCTGTATTGATTGGTGCGGCAGCAAGTAATATCTTTGAACTACTGCTCAAACTCACATCACTGCCCTCTGCATAATGCAATGTTGAGCTCATTGTCATATTACCAGTGGTTCTGGGCATAAAAGTGCCTTTCCAAGTACAGCTGCTGTTCGCCGCGATTGTTGTTTTCCCATTACAGCTACTATTCGCCGTATCTAGTGTGAAGTCCGCTGCGGGAAGAAATACATTCGTAAAACTAACACCTGTCGCTGGTAATGCCGTGTTGGTATTGTTAAAAGTATAGGTAAACGGGTAAGTGTCACCTTTGGCAGTATTAACTGGAATATCTAGGGTCTTGGTACCTGTTACCACAATCTTTGAAAAGGCAACTTGAGCGAGGTAGTCCTCTTCCAAATCTAATTTTAAATATCCCTGCGCTCCATCTACAGTTGATAGGATATCAAAACTGCATTGATCACCCGCTTTAATCTCATTTATACACGTATTATTTGATATTGTCGCAGTTGTAAGCTCATGATTTGAACTATCAACAAAAATTGGTTTGTTAAAATAAAAATTAGTGCCACTAATATTCGTTAGCGTGATAACCTTTACTTTGCCTAATTGCAAAACAGAACTCTTGGGAAGGTTAACCTGTAAATCACTCTTTTTAATGACTGTATGTTCAGATTTGCTTACACCATCCGGTAGGACAACACTCCAATTTAAAGTTTCCTCACTAGCTGCAGATGGTTTTAATGATAAATCTAACTCACATAGCTTTCCAATTGGAACATTGCTACAACTGCCATTAATATGAATATTAGGGTTTTCGATTATTTTTACTGAATAACTTTCATTCACAGCTTGAGCAGCAAGACCACTCAACTGCTCTTTATTTACAACCATACTTAGTTTACTATAAGCTACTTCAGTCGAACTTATCTGAGCAGAATAATCAACTTTATATTCTGCTGCTGTAGCATTATCATCCGGAGAAGAGCTACAACCAAACAGCAAACTAGCGGGCAGCATCACTCCCAGCAATCTCAAAAATTTCATATGCTTGTTCTTTTTTTGATCAGTTATTATTGCTTTTTTCTTTCTCATTTTAATCCTCATTACTATTTATATTTATAAATCAGATACTCACACCCATATTTTTGTTTATTCATTATAAATTTCACCGCAGGGCTATCAACGCCAAATAGGTGGGGACGCCACACTCTGTCCAAAATTTCCCGTTATATTTTTTATTTTGTTTTTTGTAAGACTAAAAATTAACCTTGATATCAACTCTGCTTTCATTACAATTTCACATAACCATTATAAGTTAAATAGATATGCATTATATTATATTAATAAAAATATATAGAATTCGCTTTATTCAATGCACGCCAAAAAAATCAAAACTAATCGATTGGATTATATAAATAATTGCAATAAAAGCATCTAATAACTGATAAATAATGGTCATTACCAGTACTAAATGAGTTACGTTTATTATTTAGCTCAATGCAAAAGGCTTCATCGCAGCTTTTAATACACCAGCAGCTTGAGTTAATAAGGCTTTTTGCTGATGATCTAACTGTGGATTATAGATACATAAAAAGGTCATATAACCAATTTCTTTAGGCAGTTCAATTAATTGTTGATGCTTATGCAAAATTTGATGATGCTTAAGGTATAATTGAAAGGCACTGATATTCATAAAAGCAGCATCTTGAACATTACTGGTGATATTGATAATACTATTAAAGGTGGTGTTTGTAATAATGCTTTTATAATATTGATCGTATCGCATAAATTTCTTACTAACTTCAGAATTGACATGATTGGGTATATATACGGAAGTATATTGTGTTCTGCTCGTGGCTGAAGCTAAGCAATTTGTACTTTGTACGACGGTTGAGGTTTCTATCTTGTGACTAATGTAATCCAGTTGATCATCTGTTAAGGCATAAAATGCCGAAATATTGTCATCTATTTTTTCTCGTATCAATAGCTGAATAATATCAGGGTCAGGGACTTGAAAAGTAAAATTGTCAGTCAACTGCACGAGCCATTTAATATCAATATTTGAGATAATATTTTCTATAACGGGTGAAATCATTAAAGTCGGTTTTTGTCGTATTGATTGAAGTTTGTCATCATTATTTTCACTATTGAATAACTGCTGAAGAAAATCTTTAAATAGCAAGCCTTGATTGGAAATTTTATAACTTGAAGCATTCTCAAAAAGAATGATATCAAATTCTTGCTCAATTTTTTTAATTGCATAATACAGTTGTTGACTACTAATTTTTAAGCTCTTACATGCTTTTTCCCGACTTTGTGTTTGCAATAACGTATGCACAATTTTTAAATAATTCTCATAATAGTGCTTACTAGGCTTTAGCATGCCACACTCCATTCATTCTCTGTCAGTGAAGCTTCAGTCGTATTATTCTTGTTTAAGTTCAGCTTACCTAACAATGACTCGATCATCGCTACATCCTGATCGTATTTCGTCGCTGCAATACTAAATTTAAGCTGTTCCATAGAATGGTTCAGCGCATGACATTGTAGCTTATGACTGATATTGGCTAGTCCATAATATGCTTTTTGTGAGGTTAAAAAAATGGATTTAGGCATCGAAAGCATCAATGGAATATTAGAAGACGCCTTGCATTGAGAGATAGAGTATCCAGATTTTGCCAAGGTTTCAGCGACATGACGATAATAAGGTGCTGCAAGGCCACTGTAGTAGAGCGTTGTACACTGATTCAAATCATCCACAGCAAAAAGCATCAATTCATCAATAACAACCGATGCCTGGACTGTGCCTAGGTATTGCGTACTATCATCAACATCAATCACAATCGCTGAAGTAGGTAGTTCACTCCATGCAAGTTTGTCATAGATGGTAACCGAAAAATTCTCATGCAAAAGTCGTTGAGTATCCTCTGAGAAAAAATCATAGCATAGTCGTCGTATATATATACGTCTTTTTATCATAGTACTAGATTGATTCATTGCGGTTATTTTATGAATAAAATCATCATATATAGGTTTCACTTTTTTAAAAATTTTCTGTAGGTCTTGATAGAGTATATCCGCCTGCGTTGTTGCTTCAAGCCCATATTTAGTCCGCATAAATAAAGGATAGTTTAACTCCTTGGATAGCTTTGTGACCTGTGTTGATATATTTGAACTACTTGTTTCAAAATATTTAGCAGTTTCTTTAACTGAAAGTTTCTCATAAAGCTGAAAAAATATAAGATAACGCCTTTCTAATAATTTATGTTGATCATTTTCTAATTTAATCACTTTCCCCTTCCTCTTTATGCTAAAACTAAACTGTGTTTTTCTTAACTCAAAAATCTAGATTTTTGAGTTAAGAAAGCAATCAATCACCTCAAAAAGGCAATCGCAATAGCTATATTAATTATGAGGGGAGAGGTTGTTGATAATAAGTCAACAATCTCATTCTAATCATAATGTAAATTTATGTAAATATTTATGTATTAAATATAGTGAATCAATTTTGATTTTATGAATTTCATTATTATATTTAGCGATAATCTCATTCCTGACAGACTCTATTAACTATTGATAAACTTAACAGTAGACCGAGAAAATGCTTAGGCTATAAAACAACCTATGACGCATTTTTTGAATTAACTGGCATTGATACCAAAAATCTGCCCTTTTTTGTGGAAGGGCAGATTTTGGCAAGTTATGCACTTATGACTCAAATTTAGGATAGTTATAGAGTCTCGTGATGATCAAAAAGAAAACTAGCTGGAAGCAGACTTTCCACATTACCAATCGCCTGATCTAGTAATGAAAAGATTTTACTCCTTTCTGAGCTATTATAAAGTTGTAAAACATCATTATCAGTCACTCCAAGATTTCTCATCGCTGCTTTAAAAGCACTATCTGCAGTTGACTGAGGAATATACTGAAGATTGCCATGAGTATCAGGGTATGACATTACATGCATAGCATTATCAAAGTGATAACGTAACTGAGCAACATTTATATCTATTTTAACATCATGGCCCAATTCAATATTATATAACTGATCAACATAGTATCTAATTTGACGAGGATATAATAAGAATGTACCGCTTTCATTAAAACCCATCTCCGTATTATAGGTAGATTTATCGGCTGAGCGATCGTTGAGATTATTAATCTGAGTTTTATACGCGTTAAAGTCAGTACAGAATTTAATATACTGTTTTGTGATAGGAGCCTGAGGACCTGCATTATAAATTGCATTTAAGATCATATCTAAAAACCCTGTTTTAGCATCTGGAATTGTTTTCAGATTATTAATACAGATTGGGAAATCAGTTGAAAAATCATGCTCCAGTCTAGTGATATCATTAAAGTGAAAAAATGCCGCCGCCATAGTCGTATAATATTTATCATCAAACACATAAGGTGCCTGTTTCGAAGTTTGAGTATTATTAATCACATCATTTTCAGTAAAGCCAATTCCTTTACGCAATGCATCATAACCAATAATAGCGGTATTATTTCCAAACTTTTTTGCAAAATCATTAAGCTGATACGGTCCACCTTGTCCAACACCTAATAATGATATTCTTGGCAAGTTTTTCAGCGGTGTATTTACTGCTAGTGCTGCCCATTCATATTGATCTAAATAAGCATCAGCTGCACCACTTTCCTGTAAAAATTGACCAAATAATGTAGCATAAGTATACTTGTTTAATTTAATCCCTGGATAATATTCATCAATCATATGATATAGCAAACTTCCCCCAATTAAATTAATCATAATAAGACTATTATAATTATCAGTTAAGTGCAGATGATCTTCTGAACTTAATGGGAAGGTTGTATGGTAATCCACTTGATCATATGTCACACCACCTGAGGAATGCGCTATACTTGTGAGATCAGACACAGCTAAAAGATAGTTTGGTAATACATCTAAGTAAGCAGCACCATTATTAAAATTAAAACTGATACTCTGGTGTATATATTGACTGGAGCCATTTCCATATAAAATGAATTTTAAATGACCGCCAATAGTTGATGTACTATTCACACATTGATAGTAGGCCCCTGTAAAAATAGGATATCCTCCTGCCAATTGAGATAAATTAATATTCGTACAATCATCTGAATTATTTTTTGCTAAATTTAAATCAAGTAAATGTGTTTTAGCGTCATCATAATAGATGTCCACAGCATCATACCACTTGGATGGTGATGACACTTTACATAGGACAACATCGTTACCATTCATCCGTGTTGTTATATCCGCTTTATTAGCATCATAATTATTAAAATCTGTACTTAGCGCACTACACTGACTAGCATCATACACGGCAGCTTTACCGGTGCTTGTTGGTAATGAATTAACGGCATAATCTATCTCTTCACTTCTTGTGTAAGCTGAATTTTGAGCATTAATCACGAGTGTTTGCTGCGATTTTGCGACAACTGCTGCTGTACTCAAGCTCACAGTAATACTGCAACTATCACTAGGGTTTAAGGTTTTATTGGCACAATTATCACTTTCGGATAATGGTGAGGTTAACCCTCCAATGTTTGATAATGCTAAAGCTGCTTGTCCATCATTAGTAACTGTATATGTCATTGTTGGATTATGTGAATTTTGCATTGCCGTAAAGCTTTCACCAGTGCTAGATATATTTATACTTGGTTTTGCTGTTGCAATCTGATAACCAATATTATAATACATATCTTTGCCATCAACAGGAATTGTAATAGCATTACTTGCTGTTTGAGCCACATTATTACTTAAATGTAGTTCTATCTCGCAACTATCTGCGGGATGAAGCGTAACTCCAGAGCAAGAATCATGAGAAATTTGCAAATCATTTGAAGAACTTAGCCCAACACTACCAATAACTCTATTTGAAATACCTATATCAGTTAAATAAATACTATAATTGTTGTTATTTGCATTAACTGAAGTGTTAATTTTCATTGTATGAAGATTATTATCAATAGCATCGATCCCACTTGACGTTAACATAAGCGTGTCAATACCTGGCGTTGCATAATCAGTCACTTGATAATTCAACGTACTATTTATGCTTGCGGAAGGATTTGTACTTTGTAATGTCAAAGTCTGATGATTAGCCCCAACCACCGCACTTGTATCCAACTGTACCGTAAACTGGCAGCTTCCTCCAGCAGGCAGTGTCGCACCACAGCGGTTACTGGTCACACTCAATGGTGATGTTACCGTCGGCAAAGTTAATGATGCGGCTCCTGTACCTGTATTCTTAACCGTATAAATCTCATTAATATCAGATGATTTTGTGTCCCCTACATTTGCTAACAAATTACCCGTCAAAGGTGTCATCGATATCTGTGATTGTGGTGACGCGGTTACTTCATAGCTTAGTCCCTGTGTTAATGCACTGTGTCCAGTATATGGAACTGTTATTGTTGCATTTTGAACACCACCTGAAAGCGTATGGCTATCTAAAGTAATTTCAACTGTACAACTTGCGTTAACTGATAAATTTTGACCACTACATCCATCATTCGTTACCCTTAACAAACCTTTAGGGTCATTCAATATCGCTACACCTAGTGCAGATGCTACAGCTGTCCCTGTGTTCTTAATTGTTAATGTTGCCGTAGGTGCTGTATTATTTTGAACAACTGATAAACTTGTGTGATCAATGCTACTAACTAAATTAGCAACCTTCACAGGTGTCACCGAATACTGTTGCTGTGAAGCAACGCTACTACCATCAACTGCATTAACTGTAATCAATCCATTTCCTGTCGTTTGCACTGCGGTGCTTAACGATACTGTAAACTGGCAACTTGATCCATCAACCAGTATTTGACCACTACAATGATCTTGTCCACTGACCAAGTTAAAAGGTGTGCTAAGTGTTATGTTTGATAATCTCAAAGAGCCACCACTGGTATTTCGAACCGTAAAGCTATGTGTTGGTGATGGATCGCCAACTTGCTGATTCCATGTTTGTGTTGCTGGCGTGATCTTCATCTCACCAGCACTAACTGCTACCGAAACAGTCACGGATGACGAGCCGCCTTGATCATCATTTATATGTAACACCATATTCAATGGCAAGACCACTGCACTAGTATCTAAACTCACATCAAATTGACAACTATCACCTGAGGCTAAACTTACTAAGCTACAATGGTCATTTATTATTGTTAACGGTTGAGTCGCTCCCGTTATTGAGCTCACCTTAAGCGTTTTCTTCGTCAAATTGTATAACGTAATCGTTCTGGTATTCGCTGTAGATCCCTTATATGTCTTGATCTGTAATGAAGAATCAACATAAAAACTACCCGTTTGTAATGCTGTTGACGCAAGATGAAGTAACGAATCACTGCTGTAATCTGCATCTGATGACTTAATATCTCCACCAGCATCCCAAAACATCACACCTGCCAAATCTTTTTTCCTAATATAGCTCAATTTCTTCGGTAAGGTCGCTGGCGTATCCAGTGTCGTTAAGTTTGATCCATCACTCCAAATACTTTGCGCCACCGTCATATTATCTGATTGCTTCGCAAAATGTAATATCTGAGGATCTGTCGCATCATTACACTTATTCAACATCACTTCATTGTATTTAATAACACCTGCACCATCACCTGTATTGCAAACATCCCCAGCAGTAGTGCCTGGCTGATAGATCGATGATGACGTCGTTTGATATACTCTCCCATATAATGGTACACCTAAAAGCATTTGAATACTTCGAACACCATGAGAAATATAGTCTTTCATCGTATCATCTATATTGTAGTCTTTATGAATAACTGCAGCAGGTTGTGCAGGATCATTGACAAGTGGTGAATTAAAGTTTGTTACCGTCTCTCCCCGACCTGAACCATGATAATCATAACTCATCGTGTCATAGTAATTAATATAACTAGAAAACGAGGCAAAATAATTTAATCCTTTCGAAGTGTAATATTTACTCTCTATGTCATTAATAACATCTTTACCTGCCGGCAATGCTATACTGATACCCTTCTTACCAGCACCAAAATGAGCATCTAGTTGTTGACGTAATAACTTAATAAAGTCTAAATAATCTTGAAGCTCTGTGACGCTTATCGACACATAATCACTACCCACTGCTGGCAGAGTCCATTTATTCGCATTCGGCTCATAATCAATCTCAACACCAGCAAATGTCTTTCCACTACCACTGTTCGCTTTAATCAGGTTCAATTCATCAATAATGCTTTGAACAAAGTTAGCGCGATATGATGCTGTCATAGCTTCACGCAACACAGCACTCAACGACCAGCCACCAACAACCATATAAACTGGCTTATTCGTTGCTAAAGCTTTATCTATGTTGCCAGCCCCTCCATTTGCATCTTCTGCTGTTGTATAGTCACTAAAAGCATCTGTCGAATGTAATTCAATCTTACCTGATTCATAAATTTGACCATTGTTTAATGTATTACTACCACAAGAAGTTGCATGATCTGTCACAATATCTTTTTCAGTTGGATAGCCTGTCAATGGGTATGTTACATTATCTCGTGCACAATTACCTGCCTCAAAAAACGCGTAATGGATTTGTGTTACATCATCTTTGTTTAAATCAGTAATCTGGTAGTTTGTACCTGAATAATTATCCCAGTTTGACCAATAAGCAACCCGCTGAGGCACATCTGATAATACTTGATAATTCAACGTACTATTTATGCTTGCAGAAGGATTTGTACTTTGTAATGTCAAAGTCTGATGATTAGCACCAACCACCGCACTTGTATCCAACTGTACCGTAAACTGGCAGCTTCCTCCAGCAGGCAGTGTCGCACCACAGCCGTTACTGGTCACACTCAATGGTGATGTTACCGTCGGCAAAGTTAATGATGCGGCTCCTGTACCTGTATTCTTAACCGTATAAATCTCATCAATATCAGATGATTTTGTGTCCCCTACATTTGCTAACAAATTACCCGTCAAAGGTGTCATCGATATCTGTGATTGTGGTGACGCGGTTACTTCATAGCTCATTTTAACCACTAAATTTTCATGATTATTATCTGTAATATTGATAATAACAGGTGTTTGCTTTATTACTCGACCTCCAGGAGTCAGATCAATAATTAAATCACATGTTTGATGAGCTGATAGAGGCCGTCCTGATAGACAGGTTGAGCGAGCGTCATAAGATAATGGGGCGTTCAAGGAAGGCAGCGATTGAATGTCAATTGTTGAATTACCGACATTTTCTATTGTCATTGTATTCTGAGTTTTTTGACCATTAACTAAAGCCATTAAATGAGGAGAGCTTTCACTATAAAGCTGTAGTGACTCACTAGGCTTATTTACTGAGCCACTTGAACCACCTCCACCACCACATGCAGATAGAATTAATGGCGCGATAAATCCAATATATCTTTTTTTTAATTTCATCAATTATATACCCCACAATCACGATATAATTTATATGGCGCATGCTAATGTAATTAATAGTTCCATCAACCATATTATATTTAATTTAGTTAATTCATTTTTTTATTACTAACGATGGATTCGTCATAGATCATTTTGCAAAATGATATTTAGCTAGACAACGCAAAAGGCTTCATCGCAGCTTTTAATACGCCGGCAACTTGAGTTAATAAAGCTTTTTGCTGAGTATTTACTTGATTATTATAAATACAACAAAATTCCATTTGAATAATTGGTTTAGGCAGTTCGATGATAGGATGATATTGATTAGGCAACTGATTTTTCTTGATGAACGATTGCAAAGCAAAAATACTCATTAAAGCAGTATTTTGTACATGAGCAACGATTTTTATCGCCGTATTACGACATAAATTTCATTATCAGATTTAGCAATATTGTCATCCCTGACAAACTCTACTAACTGTTGGCGTTGTGACTAATGCTAAATAAGTTATATCCCGCTACGGTATTTAGTGCGCCAAAATTAGCTGACATAGGGGCTTGGACAACTTTTGACATCACCAGAATCATCAATAAGCTTCCAATGGTATTTGCCACTGTCACCATAATCTTGATCCGGCTCATTGCCTAGCGTCCACTCATTTGCCTGATATTCGTTACCATTATAAGCAACTTTATCCTGCCATTGATAAACACTATTTACAGACCAATCAAATAAGATGCCTTGTGGCACGATTAATTTCCAAGGGCCGCCCTGATCTCTTGCAGATCCTGGTGCTGTATCCTGTGAATACCACTTAGCAACCCAAACATAGCCGTGATAGCTTACTTTGTCGCCCCAATAATATGTTTTATTAGGGCTCCATGCAGCATATTGAGAAGCAGTTGGATCACTACAATCATTTGTTGGTGATACTTTTTTATGCACACTATATGCCACTGAAAATGTTGCGTTTTCTTGATTGTCTGCAATACTTTCCAATGCCGTTTCATTACCACTCACAACATTAGCTGTGTCAAGTGTAACAGTAAATGAACACGATGCTCCCGCAGCTAATACATCATGACAATTCTTATGAAAATCTGTTGATATAGGAGAAGAAATACCCCTAATATCAATTAGATTTACAGGAACTGTCCCCTTATTCACAATACTAACTTGCTGTGCTGGACTCGCATCACCTTGTATTGCTGTTAAGCTGATTTTATTAGGAGAAAATACAACATCTGGTTGTTGTGAGTTTATCTCATAATTTATTAGCAATTGAGCCTTCACGCCATCCTGTGTCGAAGCAGTTAATGTTTGGGATGATTTTTGATGTGCATTTTGTTGAGGGTTTAAGGTAATATTAACATCACAGGCTGATCCTACATTTAATGCTGTATTAGGACAATTAATATTACTAAACTGTGCTAATAACGGGACACTAAGTCCTTGTAATGCATTGTCTAAATTAGTTGCAACATTACCATTATTATAAATCTCAACCTCTTTGGTGTTTGATTGAGGGTATGTGCTACTTATTGACAGTGTTGTAATCACATTATGTTGTAAATTCCTAAACTCAATACTGGTTTTTTTAGGATGGATTTGATGAGGATTTTGATAGCCTTGATTAAAATTATAGATCAATGAATTATTATGATCAGTATATGGAGCATCTGACATCACAGTCCAAACAATAGCTCCTCCTAGTCCTTGTTCTGCTGCATATTGACCATAAGAATATGAATCTTTGCCTGATAAATATGTAAAATAAACATTACTTCCTGTTGGGTAGTTCTGTACCAATGAAGTCAATGCATCTGCACCACCTCCAAAATCAAGTGTACTAGTAACGGGCGTCCAACGATCTGATCTATAGGCTGTACTACCGATATAATAGGTATTGCCATTCTCATCTTTATACTGCCAATCTCTTGCTGTAAAGTCATTATTACCAATCATATCCGCAAGTAAATAATTATAACCAAATGTACCGGAGCACTCCGTACCATTAGGTGCAAATGGCGCCCCACTATTTTTCCAAGATATAGTACACGTCGTTGCATCTAAATCCCCAGGTAAAATCTGAGTGTTTTTTCCATAAGCTTGGAATAAACCTCCATAGCCATTATCAGCAATATCACTAAAGGTAGCTCGTGAATAAGCAGGTAAACCAATCGTTACTTTACTAAGATCAATACCAGACTCTTTTAAAGCTTCTATTGCATGATTCACCGAGAAATCATTATCTTTACCCTTAAATGGATTTTGTGGAACATTTCCTACATTTGGTGCAGCATATAAACTTGAGTTAAATCCTGTATATGGCGTTGTTGAAGCATCAAAGGCACCATGGAAATCATAAGTCATAAGGTTTAAATGATTCAGTCCTTGACTAAACATTTTTGCTAGGCTTCCATCGTTGACTAATCCTTGCAGCATTAATGGGTTAGCCTGTATTGTCAAACTAACCTCTAACCCTAGCTCTTTAATCTGATTAATTAAAGAGCTACTTAATGCTTTTAATAATGCACTTTGAGTATAATCTTTTGATGGACTATCAAACTCGATATCAAGATCAATACCATCCACACCTTGCAGTTTCAATACTTTCAAGCTGTTAAGGAAATTTGCTTGATTGCCATTTGCAACCAAATTATCCATAATACTGTGATATGTCCAACCGCCAATGGTTACATAATGCTTTAATGTTTTCGTATCATTCTGCAGTGAAATAAAGGCATCAAACCCACCATAACAGACTGTTCCCCAACATTGATTTAACTGTGTTGCGCCACCGTTATTTGGCATTGCCCCATCATACATTTTTAATGACATAGCATTACTGTCTGATGCAAACCAGTGACCACTCTTAAGATCTACATTCGATAGATCAGCCCATGAATCGCTAAATTCAACAGCACCGTTACTACCTGGCTTTAAAAATCCATAAGATAAGGCGCTAAGCCCATTTAACTTATTTTTTAAATCTGTATTCTCAGTTGACTGTTCACTACCCGGAGAATTGTTATCCATCTTAATATATCCTTTTGCAATTCCTGGGATTGGATAGCTTGGCTCAGGAATAACATGCCCTGCTGTTTTCAGCTCATTTGAAACATAGTTTGCATTGAAATAACCGCTGTAATTTGCATAATATGCCATTACGAATGGTTTTTGTGCAGCAACTGCCTGATGAGAAAAAACAGCTGAAGAAACCACCCCAGTTAATACTGAAAATATTTTTTTATATTTCATTAAAAACCTCCTTAATGTTAAACCAAAAAATTATTTAACACTTTATAAATCAAAGTGCTCATGAATATAATCAAAAAGCCTATCAACATGTCTACCTTATTAAGTATAAAATAATAAGTTATCTTTCTTATCAATAATTATGGGCAAGTTGCCTAAGCTTTGAATGAGTGTAATCTGCCAAACTGAGTCTGTGTTGATATATCAGCACAATCAGCAGCACTTGCCGTCACAATAACCGTATATTGCGTATTTGCAGTCAGACCTGATAAATTAGTACTTTCACCAGCACCACTAGCAATTTGCGTATCACCTTGCTTAACAACATAGGAATAACTTACTGTCTCAGCATTAGGTGAGGCAGCAGCACTCCAGTTAATTGTAGCGCCGCTATCCGTAATATTGCTCACATTTGGAGACGTTGACCAATTCAAAGTTTCTTGAGAGAGGTTGTTGTTTGTATTTGTTTTAAATGAAGCTTCTTTGATCAATGCACTGCAACCATAAGCAGCATGCGCAGAGTTCTTGGTAATGTTATCAACTTGTGACGCATAACCCATGATAATTTCAAAGTATTATTTCAATTAACAGGATTTAGACCATGCTTTGAATAATAAGCATGGATTTTATCTGCCAACCAACCATTATCTTCATTTCCTCCTGTTGGATAAGCAATACTGACTGAAGCAGGCCCCAAAGATCCCCATAGGATTGAGAATACACCCATATTTTTTTGCAAATCTTCTATATGGGACACTGTCCAATTATATGGTGGCTCATTACTGATATTATCAAATAGATAGCTAAATGTATTGTTATCTTTTGTTCTGTAGAGCCCCTGTGTATATGAAGTAAATGGTACATTTTCAAATGCTTTAAGATTTGAACTACTCAAAGCTGTATCACTACCAAACACATAGTCTGTTGCCGTAGAAGCATAATCATTAATGGTTGTGTCATTTTTAGTTGACAAGTGACTTCCAGGTAATTGGAATAACATAATGGGTGCATTAGCAAGATCGACATGTAAGCCTTGAACAAATGAAAAATACACTTGCCAATCTAAAGCATTGAATAACCTACCTTGTCCAATTGTATTATCATTTGTCGTACTATTTTGATATATTACATCTTGTCCATATTTATCAAGTGCATAAAAATCTGGATTGTATGAATTATTAACGTTATATACATTAGTAAGCTTCAAGAATTCCGCTTCACGTTTCGCTAGAATATTAATTAACTCATTATTAATTGAGCCATCTTTATCTGCATAATGAATCCAATTAATACCACCGCCAATATAGGCATATTTTTGCGGCAATGGAACCGACGGTAAAATCTTGATATCTTCATTCACATAAATATTGCCTGACCATCCAAATGGAATATTAGGGGCGATGGTTTTTATCCACCAGTTAATCGTTTGCACGTATAATGCAAAATTGTTTTCAGGATTTGTGTTTAGATATTTTTCTGAATATTTTTCATACTCTTGATATACCTGACCGTCTTTGGTAATAACACCTTTATTTATAAGATCATTGATTGCTGCATCTAGAGCAGGTTTAACATCAATCTTAGTTACATCACCAGCGACGCCACTTGCGCTACCCCAGTTTACTTGGCAGTTGTAATAGGTACAGTTTTGAAATACTGAAGCAAAGTCAG
The DNA here is from genome assembly GCF_055396795.1 of Cysteiniphilum sp. GTC20157. NCBI lineage: Bacteria > Pseudomonadati > Pseudomonadota > Gammaproteobacteria > Thiotrichales > Fastidiosibacteraceae > Cysteiniphilum > Cysteiniphilum sp. GTC20157. Next base: position 1,585,104 of record NZ_AP044698.1, read on the forward strand.
GGTTAACAACTATCGTACCTGGCAAACCATCATTTGTGTAAGCTGATTGAAGCTTATTAGCAATAAAATAAATATTTTCAAATCTAGCTTCAATATGATCTTTGGATGATAAATCTGAGTTCAATCCTCCCGAGAAATTCGCAGTATAGGTGACTACAATCGGGTGGATGCTCATATTATATTCTTTATTCTTTGACGTAGCATCATCAATCGCTTTAGCAAACTTAATCAAATTTGTGGTTTTAGTCGCTTCAGGGTCATAAACATCACCTGATTTACCTAATCCACCGCCATCACTGTAAGTGTATACCGCATCAAATGGCTCACGTGATTTAAATCTATCAACATTTGCCATTGTGTTCGTCGTAATAGCACCCATACCAATATATTGACTAGGCCAACCTTTTACGACTGCATCATGCGGTGTTACTTTTTTAGCTATGAAGTCCATTTTAACGCTATTGGTATCATTATTATCTAAAATAGTAACTGTCTGTTGAGCGGCATCATATTCATAATCACCATCAATAACTGAACTTGCTTGAACCGTATATTGTCCTGGCTCTAAATCCAATGTTAGATTGTTGGTATTTCCAGTTTCTTTAGTCGCAACTGTTTTTCCTTCTTTGATAAAACTTAGTGTTGTTGTATCATCTGCAACTAGTCCAGACACACTAACTGATACTTTCTCAGTCTTAATAATGGGTGTCACATCTGCGCTAATTTTAATCTGGTAATTATCTTGACTACTTTGCAACGTAATATCATTACTACTGAAATTAAAATCATATTTCTGACCATTAATCGTTTGTTCATTGATTGAGAAATGGTATGTATGACCATCCAATAAGCTAATGCCTTTAGTATCATTATCCCAATCTATTGTCAATGTTTGCGTTTTTCCTGATGTTTGATCAGTAATACTTAGCTGAAGTGGTAAAGCACCTTGCGGTTTGACAACACCCAAGACAAAGCTCACATTTGATGATTCGACATGCGGTGCTGTATAGGTTATTTTATCATTCACAGTTTCATTGCCTTTAATTACCACATCACTAGATGATAAGGTCAACACGCCATGTTGACTAGTATGCGCAAAAACCAAGTATTCACCCGCAGGTAAGCTTACTTTACCACCTAGTTTTATCAAATCACTTTGTGAAAAGCTTTTTACAACTGCATTGGTCAATTTATTATTGATTGTATAAGTTGCATCTGCTGGGATATTGCTATTATCAAAACTAAAGTTTAAGGTCCCATTACTGACTACTGGTTGAGGATTAACGTCAGGGAGGTATACCTTATTAGGTGCTGAAATACCAAAGTTTACGGTAATATAATCATTTGGTTGCAATACGATAGGACTTACTTTACCTGACCAATCAGCGCTTGGTTTCACTGCATAAACACTTATCGACCTGCCGTTATCATTTAATTGCTGAACGAAACTTTCGCTAGCATGATATTTCCAAGCATTAGTCACATGTGTCAAATCAACACCTATCCAACCCCCAATGTTTTGAGAGTCACCAAAATACAAAGGCGTGCTTGATATAGTGACAGGACTCTGTGATGTGTTTTTGAATATAACCTTTTCATTGATCCACCATTGATTACCAGCATTAGATTCCTCAGCAGTAATGCCTTGTGGTAATGAAAACTTAGTCGAAGCGCTACTATTTGCCTGAGCCATTGCCACAAGTGGCAATACTCCACCTATCATACAGGTCAATATAGCGCTACATATTTTCTTTTTTTTCATAATAAATAACTCCCCGAATTAATATTTACAGTCAATACAACCAACTTGCTTGCAGATGCCATATAGACATAACAATGTATATTACCTTTTTACACTAAAGACCAAATGAATATTCGATGCTCCTGAATAGCTTGCTGTTTTTGTTCATTTTTACCATCAAGAGCACCCGCAAGTTATTGCTATGTTTAGTTGCGGCGAAGCCGCTTAGGATGCTCTAGAATAGAAAGGCAAATACCTGTGCTTTATAAATAATGATCAGAACAATAGCTTGCTCTAGATTATACCTATAAAACCTCTTAACCTTATATAAAAAAATAAATATTAAAATGATATTCATTATTTTAAGTTAAAATTCATTTATAACTTAATGGCACTATCTTTAGTAGGATGACAAGTCAGAGGCTGTCATTGCGAGCACGAGCGGTATAGTATATTCCTTAGAATTTAAAAAACATAAGTAATAATAAAACAAGAAATCTTATTGACAATTATTTTAATTAATCAATATTAGCTCGCTCAATCATAAGGTATTTATATCGAAATCAAACTTAATCTGGGGGGATTATGAAAAGACGGATACAATTAATCATCATTGCTTTGCTTATGCTTATGTTGGGAATTAGCATAAGCATGTACTTACAATATTTATATTATCAACATGATAATCAGATAAGATATAACGCTAAACCAATGAGTATGATCGTTGGCGATGACGATGATGACGATGACGATGATACTAGGCCTAAGCTTAGCGAGAAAAACCGTGATAGAAGCCCATCCGAAGCAAAGCAGATTCATCAAGAACTACAGCTTTTGAAAAACAGTCAATCAGTGGCTCATCCACAGTACGGCACATGGCTCTCCAAAGGCCCTGATAATCAACCAGGTTGTTGGCAGATGACTGAATTTGATGAGCGTGATAACACTGTTTGGGGAATGACATGTGGACATTCTGGAGGAACGCAATCTATCTTTAAGGGCAGCTTAGCAGGAGATGATTTTAAATTAATATCAGGTCAACTCCCTTATCGATTTAACAGTATGATATTTACGCAATCAACTGACCATAAGCAACGACTGTTAGTCGCCATTAATCATGGTCAAATAAAATATACTGATAATGATGGTACAACTTGGCAATCATCTCAGGGTTTGTTAGACAATATTACTCAATTGATCATAAATCGCCAAACAGATACAGGACAATGGAAACTATACGCTACTGATGACCAAAGAGTTTATGTTTCCATTGATGACGGTAGTCACTTTACTGTACTTGAAGATTTTGGCAGTAAACAGAAAATGAGCTTATACTCACCTCGTTACAATAATCAACCCAATAATGGTAATGTTTACCTAACTAGAAACAGTAACTTCTATCAATTAAAAAATAATGAATCTACATTTACCAAGCTAGGGTCATGGCAATATAAACCCAGTGATCGATTCGTTATTGGTGGTGATAGTCGTTTACTTATTATTTGTAATCGAGATGATGATTACAAGTACTTAACAAGTACTGATGGTGGTGCATCATGGGTAATGCAGCCAGGCTCTAGCTACCCTGGTGATTTCATTTCAACAGACCCTGAAAATCCAAATATCCTAATTGGTGGATACATGAATCCAACATTTTCATTTGATGGAGCCAAAAGTTTTCTAAACCCTAATATATGGTGGATGCACCAAGTTGCTTTACCGAATGATCAAGATATGCGTTCGCGAGTTCGTATCCATGCAGATCATGGCTCATCGCAGTTTTTTTATGATAAATCAGGCAAACTATTTACATTAAATAGTACCGATGGTGGCATTTATCGATCCTATAAAGATTGGACAATAACTGATATAAATCAATGGACGACAGGGGAGTATTATGATTATCAATTACCCAATGAAGTCTACTATAATATCACTTTATATGGAGCTCAAACCGCTGAAATATACAGACAATCTATGGTGACAGGTTGGCAGAATCCCGACGACATTGTTATAGGAACACAAGATCAAGGTGATGAAACTTCGTTTTGTCAAACAGATCAAGACTCTCTTTTGCATTTTACGCAAGCACCTTATGGTGATGGTGGAACATTTATATCCAGTGAGCTTAGTCATGTTATCTGGCAATTAAGAGGAAATAATCCCGTTAGCATCACACCTCCAGCACCTGAATATGACGGTAGTAATTTCTTAGGTATCCGAGCAATAAGTACTGATCATGCGCTTACTTTACCAATACCCTATAGTGCTAATTTTAGAGTAATGATCGACAAAGAGCATCCTGATAATATCGTTTGGATCTGGAACGCTTCTAAACTATTTGAAGCAATATGGTCGAATGAAAATCAAACTTACACTTTAAAGTACAGCTCACCAAACAATTCAAGTGGTAATTTTAGTGGATTTGATCAATATAGTGCTGACCCTAATATTTTATATGTTATTCGTGGCAATAGCTTATACAGAAGTACTGATAAAGGTGATAACTGGTTACCTATCAATGATAATTTACCGATGAATGAAACGAGTGACTGTGTATTATGGGTATCTCCTGTGGATTATAAGAACATCTTATTTTACTGTCCTGCAAGTACGAATAATTCCTGGTATAGCGAAGATGGTGGAACAACAATGCAAAATGTATCAGGCATACTTCCTCACTCTGCTCTCATAGCACAAAAACTACAAGGAACACCCGATGGACGACTTGTTTTTGTAGGTACTACTCTTGGTCCTTTTGTTTTTGATACTCTACTAAGACAATGGTTTAGTTTACTAGATGCTAAAACGCCAATCTTTATGACACAAGATATAAGTTATATACCCAGTATCAATACAATACGCTTTGGGACTTGGGGTCTGGGGATTTACGACTTTCAGATTACCATAAATCCAAAACTTGCTTTTTCACAAGATAAGATTGATTTTAATACATCACAACAGCAAAGCGTAACAACGAAACAGATTACGATTACAAATATTGGTTTAGTTTCTGCAAAACTGGGTAAAGTAACTGGACTTAGCCATCCTTTATCAACAAACTTTTCACAGCAATGTGAATCTAAAGTGCTCTTTACTGGTGATTCATGCACATTTAGCATTAATATGGATACATCCAATGTTATTTCAGGATCACAAACAGCTACTATCAATATTGAAAATAGTCAAATCACATCAGACTTAACGGTTAACTATCATATAGTAAATGATTGTCAGGACCCAAATGCCAAACAATATCCAGATTTTGGTGATACTACGCAAGACCATTATAATGCTGGAGATGTTGTCAACTACCATAAATATCTTTGGCAAGCACAATATTGGGTGTCAAAAAATGTTGTGCCAACGACACCTAATAGTGGTTGGAAATTATTTGAAATACCTCAGGGTATCGTATTTAAATGGGATTCAAGCATTGCCTACCATAGTGGCGATGTTGTCGCATATAACAATAATGAATATCAAGCCAAATCATGGACTCGAGGAAATGAACCCTCATCTGAACCGTCTAGCCCTTGGAAGGATCTAGGCACTGTGAGCGGCACCGTTTGTGATCGACCATCTTAGCACCCGCTTAAACAGAAACATACCTTTCCACTATTTAAAATAAAACCACTTAGAATAAATAAAATCTAAATTATTATAAGTTGGATCATAGCCACCAATGCGTGGTTTAACTAAGTTAGTGTATGTCGCATTATAAATTGGAATAGTCAAATAGGCATTCATTGCCGTAGTTAAAGCACTTTTCATGTAATGATTATAGTCTTTATGATTTATAGCATGAGTCGCTGCTTGATAATCTTTATTGATTGATGGGATACAAGAGCCTCCACTATTAGATGGTGCATTACAGGTCAATGCGTAAACAAATTCATTTACCGCATTAATACTTGCATTACTGCCCATTCTCGCGATATCAAAGTTGCCTTTATTTACCTCCTCAATATAGACTTTCCATTCATCATTATGCAACTTGACATCAATACTATCTTTAAATGCCTGCTGCCACATTTGCATGACAGAAAGTGCTATTTGCTTATTATATTCGCTGGTGTTATAGCTCAACTCAAAATGCAACGGATGTTTTGCGCTAAATCCTGCTGCCATCAATAATTTTTTAGCTTCAACAATTCGTTTTGACATCGACCAATTAACCCAAGCATAAGATGGAAGTGTCTTATACAGTTCTTTAAACGCACCATGCTGTATACTATCAGGTGCTACACCATAAGCAGGTGTTCTACCCATACCGACCAACTGATCTGTAATCAGATGGCGATCGATAACCATATTTAATGCTTTTCGTACACGGATATCTTGAAACGCTGGTTTTTTCATATTAATCCAGTAATAAACAACCGCTAAATAAGGTACGTTATAAACTTGATCTGTAAACTGTGATTTTAACTTTGATAATTTGACACCTGACGGCGTATCTGTAAAGTCAACAGAACCGGCTCGATAATGGTTATAACCGTCTAAAGCATTTGTCGGCAAAAATTTGATAAATGGAATTCTCACATTTTTCTCATCCCAATAGTAAGGATTTTTCTCTTCCAATAAGTAGCCATTCACCACCCATTTTTTAAGCATATACGCCCCATTGCCGACAATATGCCCAGGTTGTATCCATTGATTCCCCCATTTTTTAATGGCTGGTTGATATAATGGAAACATGATCGGTACAGCAAGACTTTGTAAGAAAGTGGGTGATGGAACCTCTAGCGTAATCTGCAACGTATCCTTTGAAAGGGCTTTAATGGCTAAATCTTTTGTTGGTAATTGCCCATTAATAACCTGCTTACCATTTTTAATTGGCAAAAAGAATACGTTCTGCGGAGAGGCTTGTGCTGGATCTGCATTTCTTCTAAATGCATAAACAAAGTCTTCTGCGGTTACCGGCTCTCCGTTTGACCATTTCGCATTTTTACGTAAGTGGAATGTATATACAAGCCCATCACTTGAGATATCCCATGAATTTGCGACACCTGGTACAATTTGATTGCTTTGATTCAAATTAACTAATCCCTCAAATAAATCTGCGATGACTCTATACGAAACATCATCAGCACCCACTGAACTTCCTGGGTCAAGGGTTGGGATACTTGTATCATTTGAAATAACCATGGTATTTTCTGGTGTTGACTTTAAAGGTTTAGCATCTTTTGTTGCCTTTTTATGATCAGCAGCTTTATTCGTACATCCTGCAATTAAAATGATTAACGCCACTATAAAATATTTTTTTGCCATTGAATTAATCTCCTTATAAAAAAGATATTGTTAATCTATCTATCCGATACTTATGGTAAAGCATTACACTTTACTTAACATTCAAAAATCATTGAGATAAATAAAAATGTAAAGCTACACCTATCGTAAATGATTTTGCTGTATTTGATTGCAAAGTAGTTTATGGAAATTTTGTGATGAGTATGTATGCACACTAAAATAGGGCGTATGCAATACGCCCCTACAGAAGATTTTATTAACTCTCTTTATTTGTTTTAAAGTACAACCATTTCGATTGAATCATATTCATATGATCATTTTGTGCAGTAAATCCAGCGACGCGTTTGCTCATTAAGTGATTATACGAGTAATTATAAAGTGGCAGAATAATATAATCATTCATCGCCGCTTTTATCGCTTTGGTCATATATGGGATTTCAGCCTGCTCATCTTTTTGACTCACTGCCTTTCTGAAGTTTTCAGTAACTTCCTGATTACAGGATTGACCATAGTTATTACCACTGCCACATGTAATCAACTCGACCCAGTCACTGGCATCATTATAATCCGCCTTCCAATCCAAAAGACCAATATCGAATTGATGCTTTTCCATGGTTTGTAAAAAGACTTTCCACTCTTGATTTTCCAGTGATACATCGATGAGATTACCAAAGGCTTGTTGCCACATGCCAACTACAGCAAGCACAAGTGATTTTTTCCACGGTAATGTGTCATATGTCAGTGTAAATTTAAGCGGATGCTCTGCCGAATAACCTGCTTTTTCAAGCAATGCTTTGGCTTCTTGTTGGCGTGTTTGCATATCTTGATTTGCCCAATGATAACTTGGCATGGTTTTATAAAGGTCTTTATATAAACCACCCTGAACACCATCTGGTAATACACTATACGATGGCGTCTCGCCTTTTTTCGTTACACTCTCAACCAGTGCTTTACGATCAACAACGATAGTCAATGCCTTACGCACATCAACTTTAGCAAAATCAGGATTTTTAAAATTAAACCAAAAATACTCATTACCAAGCATCGTATTATGCTGTAACTGATTACCGTATTTCTTAGCATAATATTCTATATTTTGACCATTAGGTACATCCCAAGTCATATCTAAATTACCCGATTGAAACTTTGCATATTCAGTTGATAATTCAACAATTGGCAAATATTTAACCTTTTCAATCGCTACATCTTTTTTATCCCAATAATAAGGGTTTTTAACTGCAAGCAAATGACCATTTGGAATCCATTCTTTAAGCATATAGGCACCATTAGTGACCATTTTACCTGGTTGCGCCCATGATTTACCATACTTTTGGATTTCCGCTTTGTGTAATGGATAAGTAGATGTTAATAGCATTAATTGTAAGAAATAAGGCTGTGGATGTGACAAGCTAATTTGCAAGGTATAGTCATCCAAAGCTTTCACACCCAAACTTGTAAAATCTTTTGACTTGCCATTAATAATATCTGGTGTGCCAACAATTGCCTCAAACATTGTATTAAATACATTAGGTGTTTCTGGATTTAAATTACGTCTAAATGCATAGACAAAATTCTCAGCAGTCACTGGATCACCATTTGACCACTTAGCATCATGACGCAAATGAAATGTGTAGGTTTTACCATCTGCTGAGATATCCCAAGACTTAGCGACACCAGGAATAATTTCATCCTTTTGGTTAAGCATAACCAAGCCTTCATACAGATCATTAACAACACGCATTGAACTGACATCCGACAAGATCCCTGGATCAAGTGTTGGTACCGCAGCACCAACACCAACCGTTAACACTTGATCTTTTTGTGCTACTTGCTGTTGTGTTGCCGTTGTTGCTTGTCCACTATCGTCTTTTGCTGTCTGTGATTTTGAGCATGCACTCATCGTCACAGCCATAGCACCTAGCGACATGCATAGCAGTAGTTTTTTGATTTTCATATTTTCCTCCCTCATGATTGGTTGTTGTTTAGTCTATAAAAACCTCTTTATTATCTTTCCTGTTTTACTTATTTTACTTATTTTATTAATAAGTCAATCGCCTTTTACTTTTTAAAATACATCCACTTTGAATACACATGATCCATATGATTATTCTCTGGATCATAACCACCAATATATGGTTTCACTAAACGGAAATACGTGTAATTATATATTGGTAAAGCGTAATAACCTGCCATCGCAATCTCAATCGCCTTTTCCATGTGTGAATCAAACTGTGCTTGCGTTGGCGCATACATACCCAGATTGTATTCTTTATCGAGTGCTTTGTTACAGAATCCGGCATTATTATTAGGACTATTACATAAAAACATATCAACAAAATTGCTCGCTGCATTAAAATCAGCAATCCATGCAAAGCGTCCAATTTGATAATTTTGCTGCTGCAAAGTTTGTAGATAAACCTTCCACTCCTCATTCTGCATTTTAACATTCACCATATCACCAAAAGCCTGCTTCCACATTTGCGTAATCGCTTCAGCAATCTTCTGATGTGTTGGCAATGTGTTATAGCTAATCGTTAAATCCAATGGATTTGTAGCAGAATATCCGGCTTTTTCTAATAAGCTTTTGGCGATTTGATCGCGTTCTGCCATTGGTTTATTGACCCAACTATAGCTTGGAACATCTTTATAGACATTATCATAAATACCACCTTGGATACCTTGTGGCACAATACTATACAAAGGTGTTTGCCCCATCTTCAAAATAGCATCAATAATTGCCTTGCGATTGACTGTCATTGTTAGCGCTTTGCGTACTTCCAGTTTATCAACGCCTTTGGCATTGGTATTAAACCAATAATAATATGCACCTAGTTGTGTCACATCAACAAATTGTGAGCCAAACTGCTTACGATATTTCTTAGCACTCAAACCATCGGGCAATGTCCAAGTAATATCGATCTGTCCTGCTTTATAGCGATTAAGCTCATCCGTTGGATTATTAATTGGTAAATAACGTACCTTGTCAATTTTAACCTTATTAGCATCCCAGTAATAAGTATTTTTAACTGCTAAGATATGTCCATTGGGAATCCATTCTTTAAGCTTATAAGCACCATTACTAATCATTTTACCTGCTTGTGCCCAACCTTTTGGATCCTCTTTAACCAGTGGAGGATAGACAGGGTAAGCCACTGAATTTGCTAAAATTGCTGGAAAATATGCTAAGGGGTGCGCCAAGGTAATTTGAAGTGTCGTATTATCTAATGCTTTAACAGCTAAAGTATCAGCCTTTGCTTTGCCATCCATAATAGCTTGTGCACCTTTGATCACATTAAGCATTGTGTTATTAGGTGCCGCGGTTTTGGGTGTTACCGCACGTCGCAATGAAAACACAAAATCTTCGGCAGTGACTGGTTTGCCATTTGACCATTTAGCATTATCACGTAAATGAAAGGTGTATACGCTACCATCTTTAGATATATCCCATGATTTGGCTACACCTGGAATCGCTTTATTTGACTGATCCTCAGTAGTTAATCCTTCAAAAAGATCATCCACAACACGCCCTGAAGTCGTATCATTGACAAGTTGCGGATCTAACGTTGGCACCCCAGTGCCCACCCCAACAATCAAGGTATCTTTGCCTTTTGGTGTGCTATCTGAATGTGTTGATTGTGTGTTACTGCCCCCACAACCTGACAATGTAGCCAGTGCCAATGTTAAACCCAATACTAATACCTTCTTTGATCCCTTCATATCGCCTCTTGCACTCCTTATTTTGTTTTAGATTCTTAAGCTTTACTGTTTAACGTGTAATTTTATACATGCCGCTTTGCGTTCATCTGATAAAGCATATAACTGCGGTTTATCTTTAGCACACGCTTCATCCGCCAGTGGACAACGTGTGCGAAATACACAACCTGATGGTGGATTAATAGGTGATGGCAAGTCTCCCTCCAAAATTTGGATTTTTTTCTCACGCTCAAGCACAGGATCTGGTAATGGCACCGCTGATAATAGCGCTTTAGTATAAGGATGTGTCGGATGATCACATAAAGCCTTTGACTCGCCAACTTCCATTAAGTTACCTAAATACATCACCATAATACGATCTGAAATATGTTTAACCACACTTAAGTTATGTGCAATAAATAAAATCGTCAATCCTAGTGTTTGTTGCAATTCTTTTAATAGATTCACTACTTGCGCTTGAATCGATACATCTAGAGCACTAACGGGCTCATCACATACCAAAATCGATGGCTTTAAAATCAGCGCGCGCGCAATTCCCACACGCTGACACTGCCCCCCTGAGAATTGATGAGGATAACGATTAATATGCTTTGGTGATAAGCCAACCATGCGCATCATCTCTTCAACACGCCTACGCCGCTCCTCTTTTGATAGTTTTGGTTCATGCACTTTTAGCGGTTCAGCGATGATATTACCAATGGTAATGCGTGGATTAAGGGAGGCAAATGGATCCTGAAAGATCATTTGAATCTCTTTTCTAACAGGCTGCCATGATTTTTTATGTTTTAATGCCGTTAAGTCTTTGCCTGCCCAGACTACTTTGCCTTCTGTTGCATTAACCAACCCAACCACCGCACGAATTAGTGTTGACTTACCACAACCTGACTCGCCGACGATGCCTAATGTTTCACCTTTTGCGACATCAAATGACACACCATCAACTGCTTTGACAAAGCGTGTTTCTTGCCATGGCCATGATTTTTTTAATGGAAAATGAACTTTTAGATTTTCTATATTTAAAACGGTTTGATTATTAAGCATGGTTCATTGCCTCCATTTGTTGCTTGGCATAAAAGCATGCGACTAAATGGCTATTATCTTTTGCATTTTTTACATAATTCTCAAGCTTTGGTTTATGCATCAAACAGTTTTGTAATGCAAAATCACAGCGAGGTTGGAAGGCGCATCCTTGTGGCAAATTAGACAAATCAGGCGGCTCTCCGGGAATTGCTTGCAAGCGTGAACTTGGGATATCAACTCGTGGTGTAGCTGCCATCAACCCCTTGGTATACGGATGATGATTATGCTTAAACAAATCATCAATATTTGCCGACTCCACAGGTGATCCACCATACATTACCATTACACGATCACAAGCTCCAGCAACAACACCAATATCATGAGTAATTAAGATTGTTGCCATATGAAACTCATTTTGCAGCTCTTTTAATAGCGTTAAGATCTGCGCTTGCACCGTCACATCTAATGCCGTTGTCGGCTCATCGGCAATCAAGAGCTTTGGACGGCACATCAACGCCATCGCAATCATCACCCGTTGACGCATACCACCTGAGAATTCATGCGGGTAGAGCTTTACACGATTCTTGGCATCTGGAATATGGACTGCATCAAGCATCTCTATGGCTTTTTTAGCTGCTTCAGATTTTGAGCAATTGCGATGAATCATCAATGTCTCAGATAATTGCTTTTCAACGGTAATATAAGGATTCAGTGAGGTCATTGGATCTTGGAAAATCATTGATATTTGATCACCACGGATCTTATTTAATGCGTTTGTTGGCATTCCAACCAACTCATTATCATTAAATTTAGCAGAACCAGAAATTACCGCATTGGAGGCTGATAAACCCATTAATGCTAATACGGTTTGGCTTTTACCTGAACCTGACTCGCCAACAATTCCTAATGTTTCGCCTTGATCTAAACTAAAGTTAATTTTATTAACCGCACTAACCAATCCATCATTGGTTTTAAATTTTACTTCTAAGTCTTTTACTTCTAATAGTGACATATTTCTCTCCTAGCGATGCTCACGCGGATCAAGCGCATCTCGTAAACCATTACCGACGAAATTAAAGCATAATAAAGTAACCGTTAAGAAAATCGATGGAATCACCAATACCCACCAATAATTAAAGGCAATCACTTGCACACCATCGCTAATCAGCCCACCCCAGTCAGTCATTGGTGGTTGTACACCTAGACCTAAGAAGCTTAAAAATGCAGCTGTCATAATCACAACTGGCACGGTTAACGTAATATACACCGCAATAATACCAATAAGGTTTCTAATAATATGACGGGTGATAATCACGCTTTCACTGACACCACAAACATAAGCTGCTTCAATAAACTCTTTGCTTTTTAAACCTAGCGTCTGCCCACGCACAACACGCGCCATATCAAGCCAACTGACCGCGCCAATGGCAATAAAAACTAATACAAAGTTTCTACCAAATAAGGTCACCAATAAAATAGCAAAAAACATAAAAGGTAAGCCATAAAGCACATCGACAATACGCATGAGAATGTTATCGATTTTGCCGCCAAAAAAACCAGCCGCTGCACCTACTAAGGTACCGATAATCACACTGACTAGTGTTGCCACCAAACCGATCTCAAGCGTCACGCGCCCACCAACCATCACTCGCGTAAAGACATCACGCCCTAAACTGTCCGTGCCAAACCAGTGACTGGCACTAGGTGCTTGATAGACTTCCAGTAAGTTTTGATAAGCATAGGTATACGGTGAAAACCATGGTAATACGATAACTGCTAAAACAATTAGTAGCAATATCACTAGGCTGATCATTGCAATTTTATTTTTCTTAAAACGCATCCAAGCATCATAGTATAAACTACGACCTTTAAAGGCTTGCTCATGTGAAGTATTGGCAACCTCTTCTAAAAAGTTTGCATTCTTCTTTTTTTGTTCAATTGTAAAACTCTTTGCCATTTTTCACCTCTCTCTAATAACGAATTTTTGGATCTAAAAAGGCATAAACAATATCAACGACCAAGTTAAATAATATCACCAATAAACTATAGATAATCGTTAATGCTAAGACTAAATTATAATCGCGGTTTGTTGCCCCTTGCACCACTTGTACACCAATACCTGGAATGGTAAATACGGTTTCAACAACAACCGACCCTGTTAAAATACCAGCAACTGCCGGACCTAAGAATGACACCACAGGCATTAATGACGGCTTTAAAGCATGTTTCCAGACAATACGTGGCATCGAAAGCCCTTTGGCTTTTGCTGTACGAATAAATGGCGAGCTTAATATTTCAATCAAACTACTTCTCGTGATTTGGGTGATAATCGCAATATAAGGAATCGCCAAGACAATCACTGGTAGAACCAAGTCATTCCAACTACCCCAGCCACCTGCTGGGAACAAGCCTAGAACCACCGCAAAAATAAGCACCGCTAAGGGAGCTGTCACCACAATTGGGGTTGAGATAAACAGCATCGCAATGACACCGATGATATGATCAACAAAACCAACCTTTGTATTACGCGTTAGTGCCGAAAAAATACCAAAAATAATGCCAAAAATACTTGCCAAAATAATACTAAATATACCCAACTGCACCGAAACCCAAAAACCGCCTTGCCCACCATCAGGAAAAACCAGCTGATTAATTGATTGCCCTTGGTATTTATAGGAATAGCCTAAATTACCATGTAATAAATCATTAATATAATAGAAAAACTGCTTCCACAATGGCAGATCTAAGTGATACATATGATGCAACTGCTTTAAAACCTCAGGTGGCAATGCACGTTCTGTTGCAAATGGATCGCCTGGGGTCATATGCACCATCAAAAAACTAATAAGCACCACCACAAACAATGTAGGAATAGCACCACCTAAGCGTCGAATAATATAACCAAACATTATCTCTCCCTTGTTGTTTTAACGTATCTTTCAGATAAATAAACGCGTATTTCCTATGAAGCTATCGTATGTATTTTAAATACCAAATACAATAGCGTCATAGTGTTTTATATACTTATGACTGATACTTAAATGATAGCCACTTGTCATATACTTGATCCAAGTGGTTTACTTGCATGTGGTAACCTTGAATGTAAGGCTTCACCAAGTGCACAACTGAATTACTATACAAAGGAATAAGTGGGTAATCTTCCATGGCAATATTGAGTGCTTTTGTATAGTAAGGCTTAGCGGCTTCTGATGATAGTTGTTTTTGTCCTTGCGCAATCAATTGGTCATAGGCTGGATTACAATATCCAGGATTATCTTGCGCATTATTACAAGTCCACATATCGGCAAAATTATCAATTGCATTAAAATCTGCAACCCAACCATCTCTGGCAACACCATTATATGCATGTGCTTGACGCGTCTTTAAAAATACTTTAAATTCAGAGTTTTCAAGTGATGATTCAACACCCAGTGTCTTATTCCACATTTGAGCAACTGCCTGCATCACCTTTTTATGAACTTCATCCGTATTATATTGTATTGAAATTTTTAAAGGATGGTCTTTGGAGTAACCCGCTTCAGCATATAGTTTTTGGGCTAATTGAATACGCTTATTCATCGGCCAGTCTCGCCATTCATAACCAACATTTTGATAAATACCATTCTCGATGCTACTTGGGAAAAAACTATATAGCGGCGTATCTCCTTCCTTTGTCACATATTTGACTATGTCTTTTCTATTAATAACAAGACTTAGTGCTTTTCTTAACTTCACATTATCCTTAAATGGTGGTTGAGTTAAGTTAAAATCAATATACTCCATATCTAACCACTGAGTAGACTTTAATTGATCTTTGTATTTTTCTTTTATGGCATTGAGATTTCCTGTTGGAACATACATCACATAGTCAGCTCGTCCAGACTCGTAAGCGCTGTAAGCAGACATACGATCAACAATTGGCAAAAACTCTACATTCTTAATGTGCACACTTTTTGCATCCCAGTAATATGGGTTTTTCGTAACCGTCACATGCCCATTTGGCACCCATTCTTTAAGATGATATGCACCGTTTGAAATATAGGCGCAATCACCACTGCCTTTTGTAAAGAACTTACTGCCACATTTTTCAACGCCCGATTTATAGACTGGGAATGAAATAGGATCTGCCATAATACTTAGAAAATAATATACTGGATGATCCAACGTAATTTGTATTTTATATTTATCTAATACTTTTACACCCAAGCTTGATATCGGCTTCTTACCATCCATAATTGCTTGTGCGTTTTGAATCGGAGCGAGCTTATACGCCATTTCTGAAGCTGTTTTTGGATTAACTGCACGTTGGAACGCATATAAGAAATCACTAGCTGTTACTGGCTCACCATTTGACCACTTGGCATCTTTACGCAAATCAAACGTATATACCAATCCATCTTTAGATACTGTATATGACTTTGCGACACCAGGAACAGGCTCATTCTTTTGGTTTTGAGACATTAGACCCTCACCGATATCTCCCAAGATTTGACCTGCTACATTTGTTTGAGCACGTGCAGGATCTAAAGAATCTGGTTCTGAGCCATTTGCTCTAACCAATGTATCTTTCCCCTTAGGTGCAAATTGGTCTGCTGCTTGACTCGACTGATGCTTATTGTTGCCACAGCCTGCAATAAAAAATGCAGATAACAATAATGCAGGCATTAACTTGAGCTTTTTCATATATCCTCCCCAGGAATTAAATTTTTACTTAGCCTCTGGGTTAAGTTATAATTTTTAATAGAAAATGTCACGCAAAATTTAAAACTAAAATGTAAAATTATTACTCAAGCCTGCAACAAGATCAAAACACGGCCTAACATTCACTTATGTGGCTACTTTAGGCATTATCATTACCATACACAATATGATAGTTTTTAACAAAAACAATTAAAAGCCCAAGCAAACATGAACTAGCAAACCCCATCGACCAAGCGATGTTAATGGTCATAAACACTCCACCTAAAACACCAGACACCCCCCAACCAAATCCTTTGGCAAGCGTGTATAAAAAACCTGAAATAAACCCTTGATAGCGGATCTCAACCGCATTACTGAATCCAACAACCAGTAACGAGAAAACGACCA
This sequence comes from Cysteiniphilum sp. GTC20157, assembly GCF_055396795.1. NCBI lineage: Bacteria > Pseudomonadati > Pseudomonadota > Gammaproteobacteria > Thiotrichales > Fastidiosibacteraceae > Cysteiniphilum > Cysteiniphilum sp. GTC20157. The sequence goes on from NZ_AP044698.1 coordinate 1,601,920, forward strand.
TATCGCCAAATGCCATAAGAAAACTCACAACATAGACCATCAACTGATGATCAGTTGGGTATAGTGCTAAAAACATTGCCCCTAACGCACCAACAAGCATTGCCAAAATAGCGGCAATAAATAACTTCCGATAGCTTAAAAAGCGTTGCAAGATTGGTAAGAGAATTAAAGCAGATAACATCAACGATAAGCCAATAAAACTCACCAATAAGCCAATTTGTGTGACACTGAAGCCAAGCTTAAGCTTAGCAATCGGCTGAATAAACTGAAAATACATCCCCCAAGCGAGCTGATCTAGTAACAAAAGTGCGATCAAAATAGCAATTTTTTTCTGCTTTAGTAATCGCCATACTGTCTGCATGAAGGGCATATTGTTCTGCGCTTTTTGTTGCTGATAATATTTTTCAGGTTGATAACAACACCAAATAATAAATATCAAAACAATGGATATTATTGCGATCACATAATATGGTGATATAAAGCTGCCACTTTGTGCCATAATCATACTACCGACAAAGGGTCCGATAACAAAGGCAAGACCAGTAAAAAATTGCAATAATCCTACCCACAACAACTTACGCTTATCGTTATGTGCTGCACTTGAAATACTGGCAATCACGACTGGAAACATACCATAAAGCAACTGCCCTAAAACATAACCCATGATAAATAAAATGATCATATGCAAATAGGCTGAAAATAGCGCACTAACACCCGTAACTAAAACTGCCAGTATTGATATTAGCGCAACCTTTTTGCGCCCAATATAATCAGAAACAATACCCCACAGGACATTGGCAACAATCCCTGCAATTTGTCCGGCTAGCAAAAACACACCGTAATAAATCCCTGCTTGCTGTTGTGAGGTAATATTCAACCAAAAGGGAGATTTTTCATCAAAAAATAACTGCACATAACTGGGATTAATCAGCGCAAATAATACTTCTGTTGAGAATATTAACAAATAGGCTTGTAAGAAAAAATGATAGGATATGTTTTCAGATGATTGAGATACCTGTCGCATCGGATCAAGTTCCTTGGTCTTCATAATAAAAAGATGCTATTTAACCTCGTCTTTCCACTATAGTCAATACCACATAATCTAAACTTTAGGCTTGTGCTTTTTAGCTTAGCGTTTTACCATGTCACTTCTTAGACTGATTATTTTTATCAAGACAAAATGAGCGATAATAATACACCCCCTCTGCGCACCATCAAAAGCTTTGTAAAACGTGCCGGCAGGACAACCGTGCGCCAACAGCGCGCATTAGACAATTACGTCCACCTCTATCAAATTCCTTATACAGCTGAGGAGACTAATTTTGATATATACTATAAAACGCCTCAACCGCTGGTCATTGAAATTGGCTTTGGCATGGGTAATAGCTTAGTAACAATGGCAAAAAACGCACCAGAGCTTAATTTTCTCGGTATTGAAGTACATGAACCGGGTGTTGGCAATATCTTAGATCATATCCATGAAAACGCATTAGATAACCTGCGCGTAATGCAACATGATGCCGTTGAAGTTTTTAAACACATGATTAAAGATAACACGTTACAAGGTGTACAAATATTTTTCCCTGATCCATGGCATAAAAAGCGTCATCATAAACGTCGTTTGGTTAATCCTGAGTTTATTGATTTAATTCTACAAAAGCTAAAACCCACAGGATTTATTCATTTTGCCACGGATTGGCAGAATTATGCTGACGAAGTGCTCGAGTTATTTACCAAGCATTGTCAACTTGAAAACCCGCACAATGGTTTTGCACCACGTCCTGAGCATCGACCGTTGACCAAATTTGAAGCACGCGGTCAGCGGCTAAAGCATGGCGTATGGGATATTATCGTTTACAAACGATAACGCTTAAAAAGTATTTGTGAAATAGCTATATTTCGCTATAAACCCTAGTATTCACCACTTTTTTTGCATATAGTTTGATCTATTGAAAAAATAGAGCTTATCGAAAATATGAAAAAATTACATCCTTTACAGCTTATCTTCTTAATCGCCGTTGCAGTACTGCTGTTGCCGCTTTTTCTTTTCTTAGGTGTATGCTTTGTTATTTATGGCTTAATTGTTAAAAAACGCATTAAGGATATGCTTAACAAAGCCGGACAAAATTCAAATGAAGAATTGAATAACAATGCCAGCAGTTATACAAATACAACTACTGGACGTGTCATTGATCATGAATAAGTGAACGAATTATTTTAGCGGTGATTCATCTTCAGCTTCAAGCATGTTGTATTGCTCGAGCTTCTTACGAAAAGTGCCTCGATTAAGCCCAAGAATGCGCGCAGAACGGCTTTGATTGCCACCCGTGAAGTCCATCGTTGCCTCAATCATTGGGCATTCGGTTTCTTCCATAATTAATTCATACACATCATCAGGGTTTAAGCCTTCTTGTGAGACCATTTTGTAGTAATGTTGTACGCGTTTACGTACAACCTCACGTAGTGGAAATGTCTCTGCAGATTGTTCATCCGGTTTCAATTTATAATGCATTGTTGCAGCCATAATCGTTTCCCCCTATATTGAAACTTTGTTCATTAGCTGTTGGTTAATATCCAACAAGAGATTAATTGATTTAATATCTAATAACAATAGCGTCACAGCCAAAAAATGTTATTTTGCCGCGAAAAAATGCTTTAGGGATGGAGGAATTGAAAAGTATACTGCAGCAGAAAGTACAAAGTCTAGAGAACGGAATATCGAACAATCAATAAGCTCAAAAACAAATTATATTTTAATTACCTTCCTCACCTGCAAGAGCATAGGTACTAGCAGATGCAACTTATTTATGCATTAATGGCACTACCTTAAGAAGTAGCCTGTAAATATAGGCTTTGCAACGAACTTAAATCTACCATCCCTGACAAAATAGATTGCCACGCATCCATGCTCGCAATGACACCCTATGACTTGTCATCCGTAAGGCAAGATGGCGTGAGGATCCAGTGCGAAGCTGCCATGGATGGTTAGTGTTCCTGCCAAAGGGAGTGCCATTAATTTATGCATCATTACTCAACCTAACGCACCATGGCATTGCTTGTATTTTTTACCTGAACCACAAGGGCATGGATCGTTGCGCTTTACTTTAGGCATGTCACGCACAAATGGTTGATGTGCTTGCTGTGCACTTTGCGCATTTTCCTCATCAGTTATCGATGAAGAGCTACCCGCTAACACATCCTCATGTTGGGCTTCAATATTTTTAATTGAATTTTTCCACTCTTCTTCCATGCGTTGCGCTTCTTCTGGCGCTTGGATTCTGATCTTAGCAAGATTAGATATCACTTCATATTTGAAGTTATCGAGCATACTAGAGAAAAGTTCAAAAGACTCTTTTTTGTATTCATTCTTAGGATCTTTTTGCGCATAGCCTCTTAGATTAATACTATTACGCAAGTGATCCATTGCATTTAAGTGCTCACGCCAATGTGTATCTAACGCCTGCATTAGACTGATTTTTTCAAATTGACGAATAGATTGCGCTTCAAGGTTTTCTGTCTTTTGTTGATATTCTTCAACAATGGCTTTGATCACTAGCTCTTTTAATGTTTCATCATGCAGATGATCATCTTCAGCAACTAACTTGCGTAAGCTAAGTGCAATAGAGAAATCGCCTAGTAACGCTTTTTCCAAACCTTCTAAATCCCACTGCTCTTCCATTGAACCAGCTGGCACATGATCATGAAATAGCTTTTCAGCAACGTCATAACGCATATTGGCAATGATTTCAGAAACATCGTCTTTACCAAGTAACTCTTCACGTTGCTTATAAATAACCAAGCGCTGTTCATTAGCAACATTATCATATTCAAGAAGATTTTTGCGAATATCAAAGTGATATTGCTCTACTTTAGACTGTGCTTTAGCAATAAAGCGTGTCATCATGCCAAATTGAATAGACTCACCACCTGATAACGCTTTTTTCATGCGATTAGCCAAGCTTTCAGAAGCAAAAATACGCAATAAATTATCATCCATTGACAAATAAAAACGACTTTCACCTGGATCGCCTTGACGTCCTGCACGACCTCTTAACTGGTTGTCAACGCGGCGTGAATCATGACGCTCTGAGCCCAAAATACACAAACCACCCGCTTCAATGACTTGTTTATTGCGTGCTTTCCACGCAGTTTTGATTTCATTAATTTGTGCTTCCGTTGGCGCTTCAATCTCAGCAATTTCTGCTTCCCAGTTACCTCCTAAGATAATATCCGTACCACGACCTGCCATATTCGTTGCAATCGTAACATTTCCAGGATAACCCGCTTGCGCGATAATGGCTGCTTCTCTGGCATGCTGCTTAGCATTTAACACATCATGTTTGATCTTTTTCTTACGCAGAAGTGTTGATAAGATTTCAGAAGTTTCAATGGATGCCGTACCGACAAGTATCGGCTGTCCTTTTTCAACACGCTCTTTAATATCATCAACGATAGCCATAAACTTATCTTTCTGATCACCAAAAATGCGATCATGATGATCTTGACGTTGCGGTGGACGATTCGTTGGGATAACCACCACCTCTAGACCATAAATTTCGTGAAATTCAAAGGCTTCAGTATCCGCAGTACCTGTCATTCCTGACATCTTATTATAAAGTTTGAAGAAATTCTGGAACGTAATTGATGCTAGTGTTTGGTTTTCACCTTGAATTTTAACGCCTTCTTTAGCCTCAATCGCTTGATGTAGTCCATCTGACCAACGGCGCCCTTCCATCGCACGCCCTGTGTTTTCATCAATAATAATCACTTCCTGATCGCGAATGATATAATCAACATTTTTCTGGTATAAACTATGGGCTCGTAAACAGGCATTTAAATAATGCATTTTGGTTACATGCTGTGGCGAATAGAGATTATCCCCTTCATTTAATACGCCTTTTTCAATCAAAGCTGCCTCAATCTTGGTGTGCCCTTGATCGGTTAAATAGGCTTGTTTTGATTTTTCATCTAAATAATAATCACCATCGGTCGCCTCTTCATTTTCCTGTTTGATTAAGCTTGGTACCAACCCATTAAACAATAAATACATATCAGAGCTATCTTCTGATGCGCCTGAGATAATCAATGGCGTTCGCGCTTCATCGATCAAGATAGAGTCAACCTCATCAATCACCACAAAGTTACGACTACGTTGAACCTGCTCTTCTTTACTAAACGCCATATTATCGCGTAGATAGTCAAAACCAAACTCATTATTTGTACCATACGTAATATCACAAGCATATGCCTCACGACGTTGATCAGGTGACAAATTAGCAACAATCACACCCGTAGTTAGTCCTAAGAAGCCATAAATTTGTCCCATCAATTCAGCATCACGTGAAGCTAGATAATCATTGACGGTAATGACGTGCACACCTTTACCGGTTAATGCATTTAAATACACGGGCAACGTTGCGACCAACGTTTTACCTTCACCCGTACGCATCTCAGCAATTTTACCTGAATGCAACACCATTCCACCAATAAGCTGCACATCATAATGACGCATACCTTTCACGCGTTTTGCCGCTTCTCTTACAACGGCAAAGGCCTCTGGCAATAATTGCTCAAGACTATCGCCTTTAGCTAGCCTTTCTTTAAATTCAAGGGTTTTAGCTTTAAGCTCGTCATCAGATAATTTCTCAATGTCTGGCTCTAAGGCATTGATCTTATTGACTGTTCTTTGCATCTTTTTAATCAAGCGGTCATTTCGACTGCCAAATAATTTTTTAATAATCATTGATATCCTAGATAAGGCTTTTCCACATAACTGGTTTTGGATTATACTGCAACTTATACCATAACAAAAGCCAAGTGCATCAAAATGATCCGTAAGAATAGCACATCTGTCACTGATCTTTTAAGCAGCAGAAAAAACAAAAAAGGTTCGCTGTTGCATACCATTAAACAACAACATGAACTGGTGAAAACAACCGAGCAAAAATTACTGCATTTTGATATTCCCTATTTCAACCATACGAAAGTTTGTTTTTACAATGGCGAAAAGCTGGTGTTAAAAACTGAGATTCCTGAATTGATCGCTAAATTTCGCGAATTGAAAAAACAGCTTATTGCCCTATTAAACACCAGTGAGTACTTTAAAGACTTAAATACGTTAGAATTAGTGCTTGTATTTGAGCCCAAGAAAAAGACAACCTCACCTGAAGCACATATGCCTAATAGTGCACAAAATGCATTTAAAAACTTGGCAAAAACGCTAGAAGATGGTCAAATCAAACATGCGATAAACAATCTTCTTAAAAAACATCACCATGAATAAAACACACTATAACACTCTCTTTTTTGACTTGGATGGCACACTCATTAATAGTCTCAGTGACATTACCTATGCACTTAATAAAATGCGTGCACACTTTGCACTGGAACCCATTTGCAATCAAACAACCGCAAACATTATTGGTAAAGGTTTTCCAACAACAACCAAAAAAGTGTTATCACTTGATTTAACCCCTGACAAAGTAGCTGCTTATGCTAATGATGCGCTAAAGCTCACATTAGATCATTATGAAGAAGCCATGGGGCAGCACACACATATCTATCCTGGTGTTATTGACGCATTAACCCATTTTAAGAATCATAAGATTAAAATGGCCGTAGTGACGAACAAGGAAGAAGCGCATGCCATTAAAACACTAGAGCATTTAGGTTTAGATCAATACTTTGATTGTGTTGTTGGCGGTGATACTACGCCATTTTACAAGCCAAGCCCTGCCCCTTTAGAATATGCGGCTAGAATGCTAAATGCTGATATAACAACAAGTCTTATGATTGGTGATTCCGCCAATGATGCTTATTGTGCTAAAGCCTATAAAATGCCCTACATTCTTATAAGTCACGGCTATGCCAATGGTGTGGACTTACACAGCTTAAATGCTATTGCGGTGATCGAGCATTTTGATGAATTAAAAGATTACATTATCGGCTAAGACTAAATGCTTACCCACAAGTGCTCACCGTACCCTGAGCGTAAGTCGAAGGGTAGCTTGGGAAAATCATACTTCATAAAGGCTTCGACTTACGCTCAGCCAACGCTTACACAATCAAAGTGGGCAGGAATATGGTCATAGCCACATTATCTGAAATAAAAAAGGCTGCACAAGGCAGCCTTAGACATCAGAGTATGCTGAGATTATAACATACTATAATGCGCTAATTTCTTACGGAAAGTACCACGATTAATACCTAGAATTTTTGCAGCACGGCTTTGATTACCACCGGTATATTCCATTGTTGCTTCAATCAAAGGCAACTCAACTTCAGCCATCACTAATTCATAAACATTTTGCGGCTTAGTACCTTGTGAAACCATATTCTTATAATATGTTGCAATCACTTCTTTGATATGATCACGCAATGGTAAATCTTGTTGATGAGCATCTTGTTTATGCGCATCGCCATAGTGCATAGTTGCAGGCATAATATTTTCCTCTTTATCTTGATTTCTTAATATTTTTGTTACTTGTTATTAAACAGGAACTCCCCACCAAATCATGTTTTGAGCACTGTTTTTTATTGATCTTGCCAATCAACTGTGTATTATAAGGACAGCCTAATTTAAAAGCAAGCATAATACTTGCTCAATAACTTGGTTAAACGCTCAAAATAGTAATTAATAACTTTAAAGAACGATATTCATGACAGATACACCATTTAGAAAAACACTCTCACTAAAACGCAAAAAGCCAACTGAGACAAACTCTCAGCACGAACCAAACCGCAAACCAAATAATAAACACAATAACACCAAGACTAATAACACGCATGGGCGAAGCAACAATACATCACAACACAATCATCGCCCCAACAAACCAAAACGCCATTTCCAAGAGCAAGAAGTAAGCTTTAGCACACAAAATCAAGATCAAAACAACACACCTGACCATGTTGCACTCCTTGCTAAAAATGATCCATTATTACAAGGGTTGCAGAAAAAGCGCGATGGTTTACTTGAGCAAATTAAAGTTCTTGAACAGCGCTTGGTATTCATCTCTAGCGAGCCATTACAAGCGGCTTGTAATGATCTCAAAAAGGAAGATACTGCGATTTTGTGCCAGATCAATGACTACCTGATCAACAAGCAATAATGCGAACTTAGGCAATAACAATATTCCAACCCACTTTGATTCCATTAACACAGGCTAGATCGGGTCAGCGGATAATTAAAACTCAACTTCTTTTTGATTCATTACTTTGCTTGAACTGGATCAATGCACTTTGCGCTTGATATGCCAAATGATCAAAAGATCGCAGATTATTTATAATTTCCTTTTCAATATCGGTGGTGAAACGTTTATTCTCACATGCTTGATCTAGAGAAAACTGGCGCGACACATCGTACCTGAGCAACTGATTCAAATCATTACATATCGTCTCAAAAACTGTCTCATTTTGAGCGATAAACCCAGACATCTCTCTTTCATTATATTCTGCTAAATAATGCAAGCTAATCAAATGCACACGCATCTTAAAAACAGGCTCAAGGCAAGCATCCATTAACCGTTGTTGATTGAATCTTAACTTTGATTTATTAAGCTCTGCTGCTTGTTTTAAGCTCAGGAGGCTATTATTAAAGTTTGTGGCATATTCAACGGATATATTTCTAAACTGTTGCTCAGAAAATGATTGATACATTAACGTAAAATGTTTGGCATAGGCTTCTAAGATATCCTCTAAATCTTTTAAAATAGCATGCGCAATCATCTTCCGTGGTCTAAAAAAAACTTCTGCGACAAAACAAATCGCACAAGCGGCAAAGGTATCCATTAATCGCGCCAACATAAAGGTTGCGGGCGACATACCTTTGGTATACATCACTGAATAAAGCAGCATAACCGCAATCGTCACAAACATGGCCGAATAGGTATAATTGATCATTGAAAAATAAAGCACAAAAATTGCCAGCAATGGCAAAAAGACAATCCAAGTGACATGCGCCATAATTATTTCAACTAAAATAAAGCCAAATAAAAGCCCAACAATCGTACCAATTAAGCGCATCTTGATACGGTTATTAACAAGACCAGGTTCAAAAGGCATATAAATAATCATCAAAGTCATTGCGATCCAATAACCGCGTTCTATATCGTAAATCAACCATATGGCAACAGCAACTGTTAACATAACACTGATTCTGACGGCACGATAAATGCTTAGACGATCCATGATACTAAGCATATTTTTTCCTTAACGCTTTGACTTTTGTATAAAGCATATTTAACATCTGCAAACGCGCATCTGCGCGCTCACTTGCTTTCTTTAATTGCAGATTTTCTTCAAGTAACTGTAAACGAGACGCTCGATTTTCAAGTGCTTTCGCTTTGATTGTTAAATCCTCTTGCCCTAATAAATTATCAATTTTAAGACATGCTTCGTAAAATGGCAGACTCACCGCATGGTTATTAATAATGTAAACATAAATCATTACAATCTGATATGCCACATCAACATATTCGTCAATGATTTGAGTAAACTCAGCATTAAAATGCTTGTGGTGCTTGGCTCTTTGTTGACGTAGATAATACAAATGTCGATACATACAATATAAGTTATCACGATAACCTTTTTCATCCGTGCTACTTAACATACACCTTAATGCATAGATATACTCAGTCATGGCAATCAATACCTTTGCCTTAAAACGTCGTGGTTGCGTCACAGCAACAGCGACTGAGAACAGCATACAGATAATAATCGCCACGCTATAATTAACAAACATCTGAATATTATTAATTGGCGCCATCATGGTTGGATCATCAATTAAATGAATAAATATAGGCAAAAAAAGCACACTCATACCAAGGTATAAGCGCAAATTCATATCTTTAAGTGTCAGCAAATAATAACTTAAAGAAAATATAAGTACCAAAAAAATAGTCCAGCCCTTTGAGCTTGCTACAGCAAAAACACATGCAAAGCAAAGCCAAAATCCAAAACTCATCATCACAGATGCCTTTACTTGCCCCCAACGTGACTGACCAAGAGGGAAAGCACTCATAAAAATAAGCATCACCGAGATTAATAAGAAAATAAGAAAGTCCGGCCACTGAAAAATCATATAAGAAATCAATAACGTGCAGAATGCAACTAAGGTAACAATAACATGGTAAGCAATATCTAAATAAGGGTCTTGTGACAGTGTATAACTATCGCGATATTTACGTTTATTTTGCCGATTCAATCGTAACATACGCGCTTGCTCCGACATGCAATGGAAAATTTGGATCTGGATTATCTATTTTAATCATCACCGGAAAACGCTGTGGCAAGAGTAACCATTGATTCTCTTGAGGCACCGATTGCAAAAGATCTGCTGAGTCGACAGCCCGCCTGCCGACTGCCCAATTCGTATCAGCAACTTCTCCTTGATAAATCTTATCCCCTAGGTACATCCGTAAACGGATAGTAGCCTTATCCCCCTTTTTAACATCAGCCAAATCGGTTTCTTTAAAATTAGCCTGCACCCACCATTGACTAGTATCAATAAATGAAAATAAACGCTGATAGGCATGCACTAATGTTCCTTTAGCTAAGAACAAATTGCTAACAATGCCATTTTCAACAGCATAAACTTTCGTTGCTGCCAACTGGGACTTTGCAACATCAACTGCTAATTGTGCTTGCTGTACTTTAATTTGTGCCGCTTTAACCTTTGTTTTTAACAACTGAAGCTCACTGGCATTTTGTTGCAATAAATCTTTTTGCATGTAATTTGCTAATCGCTCCTTTGCTGCTAGATAAGCGACTTCTAAAGCCCGCAGGTTCAAATTGGCCTCTTGTCGTTTTATCTCATAAGGCTTAGGGTCTAAGGAAAATAATATCGTCCCCTTTTGCACCATTTGATTGTTACTGACATAGACATCTTGCACTTTGCCTGAAACTTCCGTTGCAACCGGTTGAACATTTGCAACAACATAAGCGTTGTCAGTCGATGTTGAGCATGTCACCCAAAAATAACCAACATAAGCAATAATCAGTAGAATAACAATACTAATAACCACTTTGCTGCGTTTGAGTAAATTAAATAATGCTGGCATTTTTTACACGAAACTCCTTTTATATACACCACTCACAAACCAATTGTAGGCAATCGCTACTTTTTCGCCACTTTTTAACAAGCAACTTGAGTATATTTTTTATTGCCTTTTGAAGCAAAGTAAATCCCTATAATTAATACTACACTCCACAAGATAAAGGACTCCTGCACATGCGTGATATTAAACACCACACTGAAAATGCCTGCCCAAAACACAAAGCTTGCATTAAATGTTGTCCCAAGGCTCGCCCCTATGCGTTTGATTGCATGATAATAAGCAAGATATGAGCTTGCAGCAGATAATACACAGCCGATAATCAATAGTGGTAAAAACAAATGACTCATCACTGTCCACGTTTGCTGATAATCAAAAATAAGCAATACCGCAAGAATCAGTAAATAACTTAATGCCGAGACACTTTGACGCACTGCCAAAAGCCATGACACATCTTGTGTTGATGATTTCTGCGCAATCGAGAATAAAATCGATTCAGCACCCCAGCCCAACATCGCACAACTGGCAAAAATCAACCCGATTAAAATATTGGGTGCGCCTGAACGCACTCCGGCAATCGAGATAAACATCACCGCAATCACTGACAAGATAATACCAATCACCTTTATCCTTGTTGGCTTTTCTCGCAATAAAGTCATCGCTAATAATAACGCAACAACTGGATAACATGAGGTAACAACGCCGGCGTAGACAGGTCCAGCGTAAGCAATGCCCATAATACCGGCAACCATTCCCAAGGGACCCGCACAAACAGCAGCAATAATTAATGGCCAAAAATTCTTATGTGTGGTTTTAGCCATGTTTTTTTTAAAACTGCCACGCATCGTGTGATAACCATATATCCCGATACAAGAAAAACTATCTTGCATCAAGGATAAAATTAGCGCAAACACCAATACTGCAAAGGTTGTGGAGCTAAATAGAGCTTGCTCGGAGTAAACGTTAGTCAATACATCGTTTAAGCCCCATAACATGCCTGAAATAATACCAATAATAATACCCAAACTTCCCCCTTTTATTACTTTAGCTTTATTTACAATAACTCATATTGGCTATAACCATATTCCCGCCCACTTTGATTGTGTAAGCGTTGGCTGAGCGTAAGTCGAAGCCTCTATGAAGCATGATTTACCAAGCTTAGCCACTTCGAATGATCTCAGTGCTTCGCTTCGACTTACGCTCAAGGTACGGTGAGCACTTGCGGGTGAATGTTTAGTCTTAACTCTAATATTCATCGTCTAATGATAACTGTTGTAAATCGTTTAACTTCTCTGGCATAACCACATCAAAATGCCGATAAGCATGATGCGTTGCAACCCGTCCACGCGCAGTTCGCATAATATAGCCTTGCTGTATTAAATAAGGCTCGATCATATCTTCAATCGTGCCACGCTCCTCTGAAATCGATGCGGCAATCGTATCCAATCCTACCGGACCGCCTGAGAATTTATCAATCAATGCCAATAAATAACGTCTATCCATGTGATCAAAGCCAACCGGATCAACATTAATCAATGATAACGCTTTATCAGCGACCTTGTGATCAACAACACCTTTGGCTTTCACATCAGCATAATCACGCACACGTCTTAACAAACGGTTCGCAATGCGCGGTGTACCACGTGCACGTTTTGCAATTTCCTTAGCACCTGATGCTTCAATTTGTACATTTAATAGCTTAGCTGAGCGCATTACAATATCTGCCAAATCACTCACTGAATAAAACTCCAAACGCTGCACAATACCAAAACGATCACGAAGTGGTGAGGTCAAAAGCCCTGCTCTTGTCGTCGCACCGACCAAAGTAAAGGGTGGCAAATCAATTTTGATTGATCGAGCCGCTGGCCCTTCACCTATCATAATATCCAGCTGATAATCCTCCATCGCCGGATAAAGAACTTCCTCAACCACAGGACTTAAGCGATGAATTTCATCAATAAATAACACATCATTGGCTTCAAGGTTGGTTAATAATGCTGCCAAATCACCCGCCTTTTCTAACACGGGACCTGAAGTTTGTTTTAATGAGACATTCATCTCATTGGCAATAATGTGTGAAAGTGTGGTTTTTCCCAAACCAGGAGGACCAAAAATAAGCACATGATCCAACGCTTCAGCACGCTTTCTTGCTGCTTCAATAAAAATCTCCATCTGCTCTTTTACTACGGGCTGACCATGGTAATCTTTAAGCATTTTAGGGCGAATCGCACGATCAATCTGCTGATCTTCTTTTTGTTTATTACCCGAGATAATACGGTCTGTCTCTATCATAGAATGTAAGTAATTAAGGCTTTTTATAACTGATTAAAAGCCTACCATGTTTTAACTTTAAAAACGATTAAAACGATATGATTTTTAGTGTCTCGCTATTATCAGCTATTGAATTTACATCGCCTGTAAAGATTGGATCGTCTCTTTTGCCCATTCCAATTCAGCTTTTAAACGCTTTTCATTATAGCGATATACCAATAACAGATAATTTTGATCCTCTCTGCCACTATGATCACTATTAATATGATTAATCACTTCATTTAGCTTGATTTGCAGGGTTTGTAAATGCGTGATGTAATGATTAACATGTTGCAAAACATCTCTTTTATCTATCACAAACCCATTGCTTAGCTTTAATAACAATTCATTGCGCTCTTTAGCACCATAGCTAATTGGTTGCATTAACCACTGTATTAAATGTGCTCGACCTGAATCAGTGATTGCATAAATGCGCTTTTGACGCTTGCCACTGGATTCATCTAGGCGTGACTCTACAAATCCTTGGTTCTCTAATTGCTTAAGCATCGGGTAAATTTGTGCATTACTTTCTGACCAATAAAAATGAGCAATCTTTTCAAAAAGTGCTTTAATACCATAACCGGATAACTCTTTTTTGTTCAGTAAACTTAAAATCGCGTAACAGGAATTATTTTCTCTTGCCATATTTTTCCTCTGTTGCTTTTATTATATATACGTTAGCTAAGCGTAAGTCGAAGCCTCTATAATTGCAGTTTTATAAGTATAAGCCCCATCACAAACGTTCTCGCCTTTACAAGCACATCCTTAGAATGCGCTCCGAATATGATCACTATTCATTAGTAAGCACTTAACCATAATCAAAAAATTTTATTGCATTTTACGCACACTAAGAGTATAGTCAACCGGTAATTAATACCTATACCAAAAACCCAATGAGGTCACAATGAAAAATAAGATAATGTTTTTAATTCTTAGCGTTTGCATTATCACTCCTTTTGCAAATGACATATTTATTGCCTCCTTCCCAGAAATGGGTAAGACCTTTAATACCTCACATATTGGACTAGTAATGACTGTGTTTATGATTGGTCTTGCTGCATCCCAGCTTTTTTACGGTCCTTTACTTGATCGTTTTGGTAGAAAGCCTGTTTTAGTCATTGGTCTTGTTATTTATACCTTAGCCAGCTTGATGATTGTCTTTTCAACAAGCTTTCACATGTTGCTTATTGGACGTTTTTTTCAAGCGATAGGCACATGCAGCAGTATTGTTGCAGCAATGGCAATTGCTCGTGATGTCTATAAAAAAGAAGATCTAGTTAAGGCAATGGCAATGATTATGGCAATTATTGGCATTTGTCCGGCGATTGCTCCACTGCTTGGTAGTGTTCTGCAAACTCTATTTGGCTGGCATGGCGCCTTTGCATTTCTACTGTTACTTGGCGTATTTTATGTATTGGTTATTAGCTTTTTATTTAAGGAAAGTCTTCAACAAAAAAATCTGCATGCAACAAAACCCAAACAGCTTTATCATAATTATCTATCACTGCTTAAAATCAAAAGCTTCCAAGGTTACATTTTAACAAGCGCTTGCTCATATGGTGTTTTATTCTCATATGCTGCGGCAAGTAGCATACTGATTATAGGGGTGTTTCACTTTTCAGTACTTGCCTTTGGGATCATTTTTGCGATTAATTCACTGGCAATTGTGATTATGTCTATTTTGGCACCGAAACTCAATAAACGCTTTAGCATCAGCCAATTGGTACTTACTGGTGCAACACTCCTAGTGATAGGTGCAGTGTTAACCATCCTGTTAAATGTCATTTTCATCAGTAATATCTATACCCTAGTATTGCCTATGTGGATCACAACCCTAGGCTACGCGATGATCCGTCCAACGGCAAGTGCAGGAGCTATATCAAGCGCACCGCATCATATCACAGGATCAGCAGCGGCATTGTTTAACTTCATGTCTTTCTTAGGCGGGGCCATGGCAACTTTTTTATTGACACAATTTACGATGACGAGTATTCATTTCGCAACCTTTGTGCTTATCATTGGATTACTTGCCGTTATTTGTGCACGCCATGCACACAAAGGACATTCATTTGAACTTGTTGCTGCTTAAATCTTAGTAACTAAAGTTACGGATTTTTTCTAAAGTGCGTAACTTCAATTAGTAAATTAAAAACGGATAAAAAACTTCGCGGTAAATACCACGCCAATATAAGATAATTCTGCACCAAAATTTTTGTAAGCATAATCAATATAAAGCTCAGGAATCGGCAACACTGGTAAATATTTCGCAAAATCTGACATCCGCTGATCATAACCTGAGATTAACCCTAAACGATACCCCACATTCACCTGATTGTTTCGTGATAATTGATTGGTATAGAGATTACGTTGCACTCCAACTACAAAAGCTCGATCACTGAATGAGTTAAGCAAAGTGCCAACAAAGATGCTATTGTAAAGACCTCCGATCAAATTATTTGACCAACGATCATGCGCGCGACTTTCAGGATTAAAATGCCAAGTAAACATCCCTAAGTAAACGGCGTTATCAGGCTGAGTGCCTTTTAAGAATGTCCAAAAACTCTCGCCTTTATCTGATTTATCTGAGGAAATCTGTCCTCCATCATTTGACGCATTTGCTTTCTGCGCTGACTCAGGACCAATAGCTGCATTCGCCGATGATGTAGCATGATCAGTATTATTGGCAGCAAAGCTCACGCTCACCAAAGCCAATACAACACACCCAAATAAGTAGTTTCTCACCTTTAACCTCGTTCTAATAAGAAAGCATTAAAAAAAGCAATTCACAATTACAAAAGTAATTCATGAAAATAAGCGCGCATCATCGCAAAATATTGCTTTGTAGTCAATGTACAATAATACGCAATAATGGAGTCAATTCAACACAAAATAGCACTGCATGATTTATTATAATACCCCCAAGAATTTTAAATAGCATCTGTTAAAATTTCAAGCAACCCATAAAATGATATTATATTTTACTTTTTCACTTTTTTAAATTATACTTGCTAAAGTAAACAAATAAGGAGTTGCTAAAATGACTGCGGTTAGTGTGACTAATGATAGCTCAATCATTGCAAAGTCTTTAGAGAATGTCTCGAAGTTATATAATATCCCACAATCGGATATCGCACGCATTCTTCATATGAGTAATTCAGCTTTCAGTAAAGCAAAGAAAACTAATTCAAATACCTTTTCACCTGAAACTAGCACTGGAGAACTCGCGTTATATTTTATAAAAGTTATTCGATCACTAGACGCGATATATGGTGGTAATGAAGCAATATGTAAAAAATGGCTGACCAGCAACAATAACGATCTTAGTGACGACACTCCAATGGATTTAATGAAGTCAGTCAAAGGCTTGGTTTTGGTAATGAACTATTTGGACTATTATCGTGGACGAGTTTGAGTTCATCAAAAATCACATTCAACCATGTGAAAGGCTAACAGTTTATAGAAGTATTGAAACACAAAATACTGCTTCAACACTTAAGCTCACAAATGGCAACATCCAAGAACAAGAACGATTAGAACAACTACTTGAGGAAAAGGCTAAGCCCAACACCAAGTATGTTGATCATCATTATTTAATATATACCCCATTCAGATACCCGCCTTTGAAATATGGCTCTAGGTTTGGGTCGATCTATGAAAAGTCACTTTGGTATGGTTCGAGCAATAAAGAAACATCATTGGCTGAATCCGCTTTTTATTTCTTTAATTTTAACCGTCAAGCAAACATAAACGATACGCTTTACTTTGAAAGAACGGTTTTTTCAGTACAATGCAATATCCAGAATTTTCTTGATCTTACTAAAATTAGACGCTTAGACCATAAATTGCTAACTTCTAAAAATAGTTATGCTTACACACAGCAACTATCAAAATCCATGAGGAAAAATAGTATCGAAGCATTTTTATATGAATCAGCACGTTACTCAGGTAACAAAAACTTTGCATCTTACACACCAAATGTTTTCAAGAAAAATTCATTAAAAATTATGCCTACATATATAGGGGTTTTTACGCCAAAAGAAATTACATATAAATCAACCATACATCATGATGAAGTATATACTTATAGTGTTGATGATTTCCTTGATGACTCTAGACTTCCTAAGATACCAAAATGAGCAAAGATATTTTTGTGGTATTACCTGTTGAATTGCTTGATTTATCGGATATACAAATACTTAATATCTCCCTGCGAGATAGACGTGAGCTAATTATTGAAGGACGAAATAAAGATGATATTCTTAATTTTTTTAAAAGCATACCTTCCCGCTTACGCAATACTGTTTCAGCTGTCTGTTGTGATTTGTATGAAAGTTATATTAATGCTGCCAAAGAGGTTTTTGGGAACAATACTGTTGTAGCAGATCGCTTCCATGTATCAAAGTTATATCGGAAAAAGCTAATAGATGTGCGTAAAAGTGAGCTTAAGAGACTTAAATCAAAGCTGTCAAAAGAGGAATAACAAGAACTGAAGCCTGCTGTAGCCATCCTATTGTCGTTTATACCAGCAAATGTTTGGCCAAATCAATCTTCCTAATGCCGTATTAAATCGATAAAGTATTTATGTATTGGCGAGCTTTGGGATAGCTCAGGGTGAAAAGTTGCTGCCAATATTTTATGCTTTCTAATTAAAACAGGCTTATCTAAATGATAAGACATGACATCAATTTCTTTATCATTAATCGCGCTAATAATCGGTGCACGAATAAAAAAAGCTTCAACTTCTTCCTCTGTTGTGTCAAATTTGACATTTAAAGGGAAAATACCACTTTCTAACTGTCGCCCATAACCATTGCGAATGACGTCGACATCCAAAACACCCATTTTTTGTAATAGAATCACACCAGCGCACGTTGCTAAAATTGGAATTTCTTGTATGCGCTTAATCAATGGTTGCCATAGTTGATGTTTCTGTAACAAATAAGTCATTGTCGTACTCTCACCACCTGGCAAAATCAACGCATCAACCTTAGCTAAAGCGGCTTCTGTTTTGACTAAAATACAGTTAACCCCCAGTGATGCAATTTTTTTCTGGTGCGCATCATACGCACCTTGTAAGGCAAGTACCCCGATATTCATTACTAGCCTCTAACTGAAAACATCTCGTGCGGTAACAAATGATCGCAATTAATTCCTGTCATTGGCGCACCTAGATCTTCTGAGACTTTAGCAATCACATCTGGATCATTGAAATGTGTTACAGCACTCACAATGGCTTCAGCACGTTTTTTAGGATTATTTGATTTGAAAATACCAGAGCCAACAAAGACAGTTTCCGCACCTAATTGCATCATCATCGCTGCATCAGCAGGTGTTGCAATACCACCGGCTGAGAAATTAGGTACAGGCAATTTGCCATGCTCATGTACATATCTTACTAACTCATAAGGTGCAGCTAGTTTTTTAGCAATCGCCATCAGCTCACCACTATCCGCCATTTGTACTTCTTTGATCTGACGATTTAATGCACGCATTTGTTTTACTGCCTGAATCACATCACCAGTCCCTGCTTCACCCTTAGTACGGATCAAGGCAGCGCCCTCACCAATTCGACGCAATGCTTCACCTAAATTACTACAACCACAAACAAAAGGCACTTTAAAAGCATGCTTATCAATATGGTTTTCATCATCCGCAGGTGTTAACACTTCACTTTCATCGATAAAGTCGATACCTAATGACTCTAAAATTTGCGCTTCAACAAAATGACCAATACGCACTTTTGCCATCACAGGAATACTCACTGCGGTCATAATCTCTTTGATCAGCTTTGGATCTGACATGCGCGCAACGCCACCGTCTTTTCGAATATCAGCAGGAACGCGTTCAAGCGCCATCACCGCAACAGCACCCGCTTCTTCAGCGATTTTTGCCTGCTCTGCAGTTACAACGTCCATAATCACGCCACCTTTAAGCATCTCAGCCAAGCCAACGTTAATCTTTAATCTATCGTTCATGAGCCAATACTCCACTTTTATTTTGAGTTTAAAATAATGTTTATAAATACTGTATCGCGGTAAATTAATTAACGATACATAAAATACCCGCATACAATAGAGCAATTTTAATGCTGATACAATCGCTTAAATTCCAAATCTGCTTTTTTTGTTATTTTTCACTCTTTTTTCTTGATGTCAACCAAGTGGTTACTCAACAAGGTAAGCCTGATCCGTACCCTGAGCGAAGTCGAAGGGATGTACACAAATGACGACGAAACGATCATTGACTTCGACTAACATTAAGCCAATGTTTACATAATAAAATAAGGGTAGAAATAATTGCCTTTATTAGTTATTTCAATTGATAATTTGGTGGCTCTTTGGTGATCATCACATTATGTACATGACTTTCGTTAAAACCAGCACCCGTGATTTTGACAAAGGTTGGTTTGGTATTCATCTCGATAATTGTAGCGCAACCTGTATACCCCATACCAGCACGCAAACCACCGATTAATTGATGAATGACTGCAGCAAGCGTTCCCTTATATGGAACACGTCCTTCAATGCCTTCAGGTACGAGCTTTTTCGCATCAACACTGTCTTGAAAATAACGGTCAGATGAGCCTTTTGCCATAGCACCCAATGAACCCATACCACGATATGACTTGTATGAACGCCCTTGAAATAATTCAACTTCACCAGGTGATTCTTCCGTTCCTGCAAACAATCCACCAACCATAACAACCGATGCGCCCGCGGCAATTGCTTTACAAATATCACCTGAATAGCGAATACCACCGTCAGCAATCACAGGCACACCCAATGGCGCCATCACCGCAACCACATTGGAAATAGCCGTTAATTGTGGCACGCCAACACCCGCGACAACACGCGTTGTACAGATTGATCCTGGACCAATACCCACTTTAACACCATCAGCTCCCGCCTCAACTAAAGCTTTCGCGGCTTCCGCTGTGGCGATGTTACCACCAATAATTTGTACTTTTGGGAAATGCGTTTTTACCCATTTTACACGATCAAGCACGCCTTGCGAATGGCCGTGTGCTGTATCAACAACGATCACATCAACTCCGGCTTCAACCAGCGCCTTGACACGTGCCTCAGTGTCTCCTGCCGTACCTACGGCTGCACCAACCACTAAGCGCCCTAATTCATCTTTACACGCATTGGGTTTATCAATCGATTTTTGAATATCTTTTACTGTGATTAAACCAACGAGTTCATAGCGGTCATTGACAACCAATACTTTTTCAATACGGTGCTGATGTAATAAACGCTGAATCTCATCTTCTTGCGCACCCTCTTTCACCGTTACTAAACGCTCTTTTGGGGTCATAACGCTTGAAATCGGTTGTGTTAGGTCTTTGGCAAAACGAATATCACGCGATGTCACCAAACCAACGAGTGCTTTGCCCTCAACAACAGGCACGCCTGAGAAATGATACTGCTCAGTAATAGCTAACAACTCGCGTATCGTTGTTTCAGGTGAAGCAGTAATCGGATCAATCACCATGCCATTTTCAAACTTCTTAACCTTGCGCACTTCAGCTGCTTGTGCTTTGATTGGCATATTTTTATGAATAATACCCACACCACCCTCTTGCGCCATGGCAATAGCTAAGCGCGATTCGGTTACGGTATCCATTGCTGCGGATACTAATGGCATCTTTAATTTTATTTTACGCGTAAGATGCGTTTCTAATGAAACCTGATGCGGCAATACATTGGAATAACCAGGAGACAACAGCACATCATCAAAAGTGATGGCTTCTTCAGTGATACGTAACATAAATGACCTCGTAATTAAGTTTAGATAAATTTAGACTCGTCTTAATTACAGCGGCATTCTAGCAATATTTATGATGCTTTACTAGCATTGACATTTAATTTTTTATCGAATTTTCTGATCAGAAAAATTGTTAAAACAAAATAAAAATGAAAAAGGCTTTAGCCCCACGCTAAAGCCTTCTTCTAGGAACTTTACCCCAAAAGCTCCCTGCCCCTCATCTAAAGTTTCAATAACCCCCGCTACAAAACTTGAAACCATATTATCGCTCAAAATTTTTATTGTAAAGTAAATTTTAGCTATTTTTACTTATTCAAGTAATTTTTTATCCGAATATACGCTTATCCTACTGACAAACAACCAGAGTTATTGCTATACTTGGCATTCAAATTTGGGAGTCGAAAAACCATGGCAAACATAGTACAACAATTAAGTCATAACATTTTTAACCTTATGCGTCAGCATGGTATCAAGTCAGTCAGTGAGCTTGCCAGACAAGTTGGCTGTTCAGCAACGACTATTTATAACATCACCAGCCAAACCAATAAAAATCCGTCGATTGAAACCATTAAGATGCTTGCAGATTTCTTTGAAGTCAGCATTGATGATTTTGTCCGTCACAATCTTGTCGACAATGCAAACAAACTGAAAAAATCAAGTCGGCTATGCCCCGTGATTACTAAGGCAAATTTAGCACAGTTTATTACTGGTAACTATCAAGATGATGACAGCAAAGTCACTGAAATCGCGAATAATCAGTTATCAACGAATGCCTTTGCTATTGAACTTGATCAAAATATAGCACCCTATCAAACTGGTAATGTTTTGATTTTTGACTACTTAAACTTTGAAGAAATTGCCTTTCCTAGCCTGTGCATTATCAAAAGCAAAAATAACTACACGATTCAAAACATTTATCAAATTGATGGCAATTTATACCTCAAAATAAAACAAGGCATTTTCAACAAAAAAGATATGCTCATACCCCTTGATGATGAATATTCAAATGCTGAAATTATTGCCGCATTAGTTGAAGTTAAGCTTTATCACTAAACACGTTGACACAACGATCTGAGTCAATTTTGAAACCAACAATACCACTGATTTTATTGCTTGGCAGCTCCACAATGTCGGTTTTCTCTAGACGCTTAATATACAATGCAATTTTACTTGAGATAGTACAAACAATGACATCATAAGATAATTTAATAACATACTGAGTCATTATGATGATGAAGATCACCTTTAGTGGTACAACAAATAAGAATACACCAAAAGCAAAAACAACACTATCGATAAAAGTACCAATGGCCGTTGCAATAATAAACCTAACAATAATTCGCCGGCGTTCTTTGCCTTCCTGCAGTCCATGCTTTTCGCGCGAATAATACTTTAATCTTGCAATAATATTGGTATTAACAAATTCGGCAATTACAAAACTAATAAATGAAAAAGCAAAAACCCTAATCACTCCAGCCTCAGAAAAAACCAATTCCCGCACGTAGTTGTGCCCATTAACCGTAGGCAACATCGCCAAGACACTAAGAATTAATAGTGCTATTAGCGAAGTTAACGCAACCGTTGTATAAATTCGCCTAACAATTGAAAAACCATATACTTCAGTTAGGATTGAATCAAATAGAAATGTTAACGAATAAACAAATATGGCACCTGGTGCTGCCAGTGGAATACCACCAATACTCCCTAAGCTAATAATTGTTGAACCCGCTAAATTTGATGCAAAAAAGATGACGGTATAAAGTGAAACAAATAGCAAAAAAACATATTTCTTCTCTTCGAGCGCTGCCAACTTTATATTATTCCTTACCTTACCAAATAGACTTTCTTGCTTGCCTGCATTAAATGCAATTAAGCGCTGATCACTTTCAGAAAATAAATCAATAATGTCATTTTCATTGAGTCTATTAGCTAATCGACTACTACTCTTCTTGGTTAAAGTGTCATAGTACTCAACTGTAAAATTATTTGGGTTAATATTACTGATCTTATAATGTGAATTTTTCCCCATTTCCTTCTCCCTTTTTAGTTATTAACATATGAATTAACACAATGATCTGGATCGATCTTAAAGCCAACAATACCAGTGATTTTATTGCTTGGTAGCTCTACAATATCGGTTTCCTCTAGACGCTTCATATACATTGCCAACTTACTTGAAAAAGTACAAACAACGATATCATAAGATAATGCACCCTTTTTGGTGAGCGTGTCGTAAAACTCCACCTTGCCGCTGTTTACGTCAATATTACTAATTTTATAATGGCTAACTTCCATTTAAATACATTCAAACTTTGAAGTTTGGCAATTATACCTGCTTATAAGGCAAATTAATACCTACCTTTATTGAGGCATTATTGACGTGCTAAACGTATCTGTTTTTGCTCATTTTTCTCAGCATCAAACATAAAGTTTGCGCGCATTGGGTTAATATCGAGTCCGCCACGACGTGTATAGCGCGCATAAACAAATAATTTTTCAGGCTGGCAATAGCGCATAATATCGCTATAAATACGCTCAACACATTGCTCATGGAACTCATTATGATCACGGAAAGAAACAAGATATTTCAGCAACCCTTCGCGATTAATTTTGCCTCCTTGATATTCGATCAACACACTACCCCAATCCGGTTGAAAGGTCACTAAACAGTTGGATTTCAGTAAATCACTACTTAGGCGCTCATGTACTTTGATTGTCTGATCTGCAGTTAAAAACTGAGGGTTTGTCGTATATTCGTTGATTTCGATATCAAGCTCATCTATCGACTCTGCTGTAAATTGGTTAGCAATATGACAAGGGTAATCTTTTAGTGTGTATAATGTCACAGACACCGCACCATTAGCAGCTTGAGAGAGATCATGCTTCATAATATTAACAACCTCATCATCACTGGCAAAATGTGTACTATTAAAAGAATTTAAATAAAGCTTAAAACTTTTTGACTCAATCAAGCACTCAGAAAGCGCATCGATCTCAAATACTGCAATGCGCACTTGTGGCTTGCCTTTCATATTCAACCATGAGATTTCAAAGCCCGTCCAAATATCGACACCTTTAAACTCAGGTGTTCCCTTTATCCCCAACTCATCACGCTTTATCGATCGCGGGATCGGGAATAATAAACTGGCATCATATTGTGTTTTATATTCAGATTTTTTACCTAACTCAGAGAGGACTAAATCCATTAAATTTAACTCGGCATCTATTATGAATGCGCTAACTCTATCATAATGTTATTACCATCTCAATGAGAGTACTCAAGATTTCACCGGCTCATTATAATTTGTGCTTCACTAGGTCTTCAATTATTGATAGTAGCGGCAGTATCCAATGCCCTTATTAGCTCATTAAACGATTTCTACTTAGCATTTAACGTGAAATACACAACACTTTTCACAGGAATATATTCTGGATAAATCACAGGTGTTATATATTTACGTAAGATAAAAGCCCCCGCTTTACCACCATCAAAATTTACCGCGCGTTTAATATTGATATCAAAGTAATTAGCAAGTGCTTTAACAACATATGCCGCCTGCTGCAAGGTTGCGCTATCAACATAAATCACCATAAGTTTTGAGCTTGTCTGTGCATAAATAATACGTTTGGCAATTTTATCATCATTGACTTCTTGTATGATGTTATCTTTAAGCAAAATAGGTCCCACCTGAAAAGCATAGTAAGCATGATGATATTTTTGATCTTTATCTAAGATATTGATGTGACCATGTTGATCAATCGTAATAATTGATGATAACAACGTATTGTTAACCAATGGTAAGCGCAGTTTACTTTGGTCAATCAAGAGACCATTGACAAGAAATCCTTCTTGATAAAAGCCACCATTAGTTGCTAAAAACGCATCCTTTTGGGTTGCCACATCAAGCACACTTTGAACATTATCTTGTGATTGAATCGTAAGTCCCGCTTTATATGCGTCATTATTCAACAACACGACATCAACAAGCAGCGGAAAATGCTTTTTTTTAAGCGCCTCAAAGGCGTAAAACTGCACTTTCTTTGGCACAATACCAACGGATTTTTTTTGCTGTAACTGCCATGAAGCTGCAAATAAGATGACGGAACTACTTAATAGAAGTCCTAAAGCTAAGATACGTTGTAATAACATAGCGACATTAATCTAAATAAATATGCTCGGCATTATATCAGAACAAGACCAATACCTTTATTGTAATAATTCAAAAATAAGTTGAGCTTCAATTACTCCCCTCTCCCGCAAGGGGAGAGGTATTAGCTGACGCAACTTATACCGCTCGTAAATCATTTTGCGTTGTTTGATGTCAAAGAAGTTTTTGATGATTTTGAGTGATTGTATTGCAGGTAATAGCTAGGACTATTGGCAAAATACAATCGCTCAAAAGTGCAAGAAATTCGACGGCAGAAATATTGTAAAATGGTTTGTGAGCGGTATATTCTTGATTCATTACATTAGCACCTGTAATGACAACCGTTTTTTGTTGACTCATCTACTTACCTGCCTTTTCCATAATGGTGGAATCTTTTTTAGAAAAAACAAAATTATCATGTTCACTGGTGACCTGAATAGTATCACCTGCCACATAACGCCCTTCTAAAAGATAAGTAGCCAATGGGTTTTCGATGTATTGCTGAATCGCGCGTTTCAACGGTCTTGCACCAAATACCGGATCAAACCCGTGATCTGCCAGCTCATCCATTGCTACTGCCGAAATCGTTAATGTCAAATCACGCTCATGTAAACGCTTGCGCACACGATTGATTTGAATATCAGCAATCTGTTTGATCATCTCTTTATCTAGTGGCTCAAAGACAACGGTTTCATCAATACGATTGATAAACTCCGGTCTAAAGTGTTGCAATACAACTTGAAGCACTTGTTCTTTGACTTGGTCATAACCCTCACTATGCAGTTTTTCTTGGATTAACTGCGAGCCTAAGTTTGAAGTCATAATGAGCACAGTATTTTTAAAATCAACCGTACGCCCTTGGCTATCAGTCAAGCGTCCATCATCTAAGATTTGCAATAGAATATTAAAAACATCTGGATGTGCTTTTTCAACTTCATCAAGCAAAATGACCGAATAAGGTTTGCGTCTTACATGCTCAGTTAAGTAGCCACCTTGTTCATAGCCAACATAGCCTGGAGGCGCACCAATCAAGCGAGCCACTGAGTGCTTCTCCATATACTCTGACATATCAATCCTAAGCATCGCATCTTCACTATCAAACATAAACTCTGCTAATGCCTTGGTCAGCTCAGTCTTACCAACACCCGTTGGACCCAAGAATAAAAATGATCCTGTTGGACGATTCGGATCAGATAATCCAGAGCGCGCGCGACGAACGGCATTTGACACGGCGGTAATCGCTTCTTTTTGACCAATCACACGTTTGCCTAAGAAGTCTTCCATATGTAGTAGCTTCTCACGCTCACCTTCCATCATTTTATTGACGGGAATCCCAGTTGATTTAGAAACCACTTCAGCAATCTCATTCTCAGTCACTTGTGTACGCACGAGTTTTGTTTTGATTGGATCAGCGCTAGCCAATGCTTTAATCTGCTCTTCTAACTGCGGAATAAGCCCATATTGCAACTCTGCCATTTTTGATAAATCACCAGTTCGCTTAGCAGCATCTAGATCAATTTTAGCCTGGTCCAACTGCTCTTTTAGCTTTTGTGAACCTTGCATTTGCGCCTTTTCTGACTTCCAAATTTCTTCAAAGCCTGAGTATTCTTTTTCTAAAGCGTTAATCTCATCTTCTAAAACATCCAAGCGCTTCTTGGTGGCATCATCTTTTTCTTTTTTCAATTGCTCACGCTGCATTTTCAATTGAATAATCCGGCGATATAACTTCTCCATTTCCTCAGGACGTGAATCAATCTCCATACGGATTTGACTTGCTGCTTCATCCATTAAATCAATGGCCTTATCCGGCAATTGCCTATCGGTAATATAGCGATGTGATAAAGTTGCTGCCGCGACAATTGCGGGATCCGTAATATCAACGCCATGATGCACTTCATAACGCTCTTTTAACCCGCGCAAAATCGCAATGGTATCTTCAACCGTTGGTTCATCAACCAGTACTTTCTGGAATCTGCGCTCTAGTGCTGGATCTTTTTCAACATTCTCACGATATTCATCTAATGTCGTTGCCCCCACGCATCTTAACTCACCACGCGCCAAGGCGGGTTTCAACATATTACCGGCATCCATCGAACCTTCAGCTTTACCTGCGCCAACCATAGTATGCAACTCATCGATAAACAAAATCACACTACCTTCTTGTTTGGCTAGCTCTTTAAGTACTGATTTTAAACGCTCTTCAAAATCGCCACGGAACTTGGCTCCTGCCAATAACGCACCCAGATCCAAAGATAAAATACGTTTATTGCGAATACCTTCAGGCACCTCATTGTTAACGATGCGCTGCGCTAAGCCTTCAACAATGGCGGTTTTACCAACGCCTGGGCGACCAATTAATACGGGATTGTTTTTAGTGCGACGTTGCAATACTTGAATTGTGCGTCTAATCTCATCATCACGCCCTATCACCGGATCAATCTTACCTTGACGTGCTCTTTCCGTTAGATCAATCGTATATTTCTTTAACGCACCTTGCATATCTTCAGCATTTTGACTCTCAACGCGTGAGCCACCTCTGACTTTATCCACCGCTTGAGTTAGGTTTTCTTTTGATAAACCCGCCGCTTTAAATATTTTACTAATTGCACCATCGACAAACCCTGCGATTAAAAACAAATCACTTGAAATAAATTCATCCTGCTTTTCACTGGCAAGTTTTTCCATCTGCTGCAGTATTTTAATCAAGTTATTCGACGCACTGATTTGACTGGCTGCACTACTGGTGGTTAGTGCATTTAAGGCATTACTTAATTCACTATTGAGATTTGATAAATTACCTCCTGCTTGGGTGATAATAGATGCAATCATGCCACCTTCTTGATCCAACAATGCTTTTAACACATGAATAGGCTCTAGCATCGTGTGACTCTTGCTAATGGCTAAACTCTGCGCTTCAGTCAGCGCCTCTTGTAACTTATGGGTAAACTTCTCTGCTTTCATATTTCCTTTATCCTCATTTCTTCAACACTATAAATCATCTAAGCAATCACTGACTTAAGACATGACCGTAAATCAACCATCAAGTCTCAAACGTTAATTGATAAACCTTCACATTATTTATCTTTAACACCCTGCTGAATATCAGTGCATGATCAACATTCCATTATTTAATTATTTCATGCTGATATTTTATGCTTAACAACAAAAGAGGGGTTAAAATCCAATGCCTAGAAAGTGAGGATAGGAAAATTTTTTTCAAGAGATTTTTAATGCAACGCCTTTAATTTTTCAAATTGTTCAATCAACTTGCTTTGCGTTATTTGATATTCAGCAAGCTTTTCCTTTTCCTTGGCTACGACATCCTCTGGCGCATTAGCAACAAACTTTTCATTGCCAAGCTTTGCCATTAAGCGCGCGATTTCCTTATCAAGTTTCTCTTGCTCTTTTTTCAAGCGTGCTTGTTCGGCTGAGACATCTATGAGTCCTGCTAATGGAATATGTAACTCCAATGTGTCAACAAGACTTGTTGCTGACATTGGCACCTCATCACTCACAGTAATATTTGAGATTTTTGCCATCGATTGAATAAGGGATTTTGTTGCAGTGAGTTTATCTAATTCGTCTTTTGATGCATTTTTGATAAAAAGCGGAATGCTCAAACTCGGCTTGATGTTCATCTCAGCACGCACGGTGCGAATGGCAACAATAACACGCTTAAGCCACTCTATTTCACTGGCTGCTTTGTCATTGATAAGCGCTTCATCAAACAGCGGGAAGCTACTGACCATAATCGATGTTGCATCTTCCTCGGTGAATACTTTAACTTGATTAAATATTTCTTCAGTAATAAATGGAATAATCGGATGCGCCAAACGTAAGATCTTATCAAGTACGGTGATTAAAGTATATTGCACGGCATGTCTGCGCGCGGCACTGATCGTTTGATCATTGAGTGTGGCTTTGGCAAGCTCAAGATACCAATCGCAGTATTGATTCCAAACAAACTCATAAATCGCTTGTGCCAGTAAATCAAAGCGATAATTGGCAATATGCTTATGCACTTCTGCCACTGTTTTATTCAGCTCATGCCAAATCCATTCTTCTGCCACACCCATTTCATATTGGTTATATGTCGGATCATAACCTTCTAGATTCATCATAACAAAGCGTGAAGCATTCCATAGTTTATTGCAGAAATTGCGATACCCTTCCATCCGCGAGACATCAAAGCAGATATCGCGCGAAGTCGATGCTAGAGCGGTAAAGGTGAAACGAAGCGCATCAGTACCATAAGCTTCAATACCCTCTGGGAAATGTTTACGCGTTTGCTTCTCAATCTTAGCTTTCATCTGTGGCTGCATCAAACCTTGCGTTCTTTTAACCACCAAATTTTCCAACGAAATACCATCGATCAAATCCACAGGATCAAGGACATTGCCTTTTGATTTAGACATCTTCTGTCCTTCAGCATCACGAATGAGCCCTGTGATATAAATATCTTTAAAGGGGATCTCATCCATAAAATAAAGCCCAAACATCACCATTCGTGCCACCCAGAAAAAGATAATATCAAAGCCTGTAACCAACACACTCGTTGGATAATATTTTTTAAGCTCAGCAGTATTGTTCGGCCAGCCTAACGTAGAAAACGGCCATAATGCAGATGAGAACCACGTATCAAAGACATCGTCATCTTGATGCAATCTAAGTTCTAACGATAAGCCATATTTACTGCGAACATCCGCTTCCGACTCACCGACATAGACATTACCATGCTCATCATACCAAGCAGGAATTCTATGCCCCCACCACAACTGACGCGAAATACACCAATCCTGCAAATCACGCATCCATGAATAATAGGTATTTTTCCAGTTATCCGGCACGAAGCGAATATCACCATTTTCAACCGCCTCTAAAGCAGGCTTACCTAACTCACTGGCTTTAACAAACCACTGTTTGGTCAAATATGGCTCAAGGATAACACCGGTGCGATCACCACGTGGTACTTTCAAGGTATGTGGTTCAACCTTGACGAGCAAACCTCGCACTTCCATATCAACAACAATCTGTTTGCGCGCATCAAAGCGTTCTAAACCTCGATAAGCTTTTGGTGCATTATCATTGATCTTACCTTCTGGCGTTAGAATATTGATCATTGGTAATTGATGACGCTTACCAATCTCGTGATCATTAAAATCATGTGCTGGGGTGATCTTGACACAGCCTGTACCAAACTCGATATCAACATAATCATCCGCGATAACAGGAATTTCACGATCTGTTAATGGCAGTTTAATCATCTTACCAATCAAATGCTGATAGCGCTCATCATTTGGATTCACTGCCACAGCAACATCACCTAACATTGTCTCCGGACGTGTTGTCGCAATTTCAATAGTGCCACCCTCTGCTAATGGGTAGGCAAAATGCCATAATGAACCTTTTTCTTCTTCTTGTACCACCTCTAGATCAGAAACCGCAGTTAACAGCACCGGATCCCAATTCACCAGACGCTCACCTCGATAAATCAAACCATCTTCATACAGCTTAATGAAGCAAGTTTGTACGGCTTGTGATAAGCCTTCATCCATCGTAAAACGCTCACGTGACCAATCAGCAGATGTACCCAAGCGGCGCATTTGTTGAGCAATAGAACCACCTGAGTATTCTTTCCATTGCCAGATTTTTTCGATGAATTTCTCACGTCCTAAATCATGACGCGTTAAGCCTTCAGCATTTAAATTGCGCTCAACCACCATTTGTGTCGCAATACCGGCGTGATCAGTACCTGGTTGCCATAAAGTATCATCACCCATCATCCGATGATAACGTGTTAACAAATCC
Organism: Cysteiniphilum sp. GTC20157; assembly: GCF_055396795.1. Taxonomy (NCBI): domain Bacteria; kingdom Pseudomonadati; phylum Pseudomonadota; class Gammaproteobacteria; order Thiotrichales; family Fastidiosibacteraceae; genus Cysteiniphilum; species Cysteiniphilum sp. GTC20157. The sequence goes on from NZ_AP044698.1 coordinate 1,633,004, forward strand.
ATCAAAGTCTGCTGGAAACCATGCCCCATATGTAGAGTGCCGGTGACATTAGGCGGTGGCAGCATAATCGTATAAGGTGAGCCATTGGTTTGCCCACATTTGAATAAACCTTTTTTCTCCCACTTGTCATAGCACTGCTGCTCTAATGTTTTAGGATCATAATTTTTTTGCATTTCTTGCATTTCTTGCATTTCTTGCTTATCTTGAATTTCTTGCTGTTCTTGTTGTTCATGTATTTGCGACATTACCTAAACCCTATTATTTGCTATACCCATCACAAAGCATTTACAATGGATACTGATATTAAAAAATTAAAAAATCAAAAATTTAGAGCCGCATTTTAGCACAACGCACCAAGATTGCTTTACACAATTTTGACTAAAAAACCTAAGATCAACGATACAAAGTCTTTCTTTAATATTTCTGTAACAATTACTGCTTAATCTCACTTTTAAAATTTATTTGCTTTTAATCGCAAGATGATATGGAAATAAAGACACATAATCTCTATTTCCCAATTACAACTGCTTTATTAGCATCAAGCTCAACGGTTATGTACTTAAACAATAATTTCACAACCCAACAATGCTTAAGGATCAATAGCATGAAACAATTTAGACAATACAGAAAACTCTTAACTACTGCATTTTTTGCCATGGCTTGCCAGAGTTCTTTAGCACAAGCACCTGAGACAAAATCTGCAACGGTTGATTCATTGAAACTGTATAGTGAAGTCACTTCACTGACGATGGCATTTAACGCCAAATATGGTAAACCGTTTAGCTTGCCTACCAATGCCAAAGCAGCGATAGATCAAATAACTGACAATTCTGACACGAAACGCTATATGGGCACTAAAGACTATAATGACTTTGCAAAAACTTCGCAATTCGCCAAGGATGCTAACTCAATGATGAAGGATTTAAGTAATCTTATTGCTAACTTCAAGAAAATTGGCTTTATCCATGCGATTGAAGCTAAAGGTAAAACACCAGCAATTATGTTTGATATCGATAACACCATTGAGTTAACGTCATTTGATGATGATTACTTCACTAAGTCAGGCATTAATGATCCTGCCACTGCGAAATTTATTAAGCAAAACTGTTTCAAAGATGGCATTGCCTGCTACTTTATCACCGCAAGATCTTGCAATCATAATGAATCATCGGCTACCAGAAGCTGGCTTAAAAAGCACTTACATTTATCTGATAAAACACTTGATCAATATGTCTTTTTATCAGGATCAGTGCCTGCCAATGCCTGTACAAACAACACCAATGAGCGCGTTGCTTACAAGGATGTTTTGCGTCGGGCACTAAGTGACCAACGTCATGTCTATTGGCTTATGTCAGTGGGTGATCAGATGACCGATTGGTTTGGCAAAGATACTGGTTTAAAGGTTTGGTATCCTAATGCGATGTTTGACAGCTCCATTGTTGAAAACAATCACAATAATGCTCAAGCTAAGCTGCATTTGCAAAGTGTCACTGCGCCAAACAACCAGTGCTATAACAAATTAAAGAAAGATGTTTTAGCACAAAGCACACTTCAATATTGTCTTGCTTTTAAAAATGACCATTTTGTTAAAAGTGCTTAGTATACGAATCCGTCACCCTTCGACTTTGCTCAGGGAGCGATAACTATAGTTTAACAGGATACAAGCCCCTTCGACTTCGCTCAGGGGACGATGACTGTATTAGCTTTAAAACTTGCGACTTAAGCGCTGAGCAACCACAGCACTCAATATTAAAACCAACGCGCCTATTCCCCATAAATAACTATTCGGATAACCACCATAGCCACCTGAGATATCAGCATATACCTGCTTGATAAACAGTACACTTAATACGATCGGAATAATATAAGCGGTTAGTGCCTTGAAAATAACATGTAACATATTGGGATTGTGGTTAGGGAAAAGCTCTCGCGTGAGCTTGTTAATATCATAAAGCCACGCAATAACAAGCGCTTCGGCAACCATCACCACAAGCATCAAATAACCATTGATAAAATGATCCACCACATCCAGCAAATACAAGCCATTGCCCATGGTATAAAACAAATTACAAATAAGTAAAGCCACACAAATAACAAACAAAATACTGGCGCGCTTAAGTTTGATCTTACTATCCATCAAAGCTGCCAAGACCGCTTCAAATAAGGATATGATCGAGGTAAATGCCAAGAAGAAAACAGATGCATAAAATATAAATGAGAAAAATTCCTGCGCTGCAGGTAACAAAGTCAATGCATGTGGGATTACCACAAATGCTAGACCAATACCACCTGAGACCACATCATGAATACTCTTGCCATCGATGTGCGCTACATGCCCAAGCACTGAGAAAACAATCATACTACAGATAATCGATGCTAACGTATCACCAATCACCACAATCGTACATGTACGCCCAATTTTAACATCCTTGCCCAATAAGGCACCATAAGCAAACATGACACCTGTGGCTAAAGAGATGGAGAAAATCACCTGTGTTGCCGCAGCAAACCAAATTTTGGTTTCTAAAAGAGATGACCATATTGGCACAAATAACGCGTGTAAGCCGCTAATACTTCCCGATAAAGAGACTGAGTTAGCCAGTAAAATAATGAGCAATATAAAAGGAATAGGTGTGATCCATTTCGCAACAAATGCCAAACCACTGGTGCCTTTATACAACGAGATATAAACTAACAGCAAAATGGTAATTACGCCAAGCACAATCGCTAATTTAGGTGTGCCAAAACTATCAATACCTGCACTTAAGCCTAGGAATTGATTAAAGAAATAACTTTCACTGCCCGTTTGCCACGGCATTTTAAATGAATCAACCGCAAAATTAAGCACCCATGAGGTGATCACAATGTAATAAGTCAACACGCCAAAGGCCGCAAGAACTGCAAGCCAGCCGATAATTTTAAAGCGCTTGGCATGACCAATGAGTGCCAATGATTCAGGTGCGCCTTTTTTTGATATTTTACCTAAGCCCACTTCAAGGATTAATAGCGGCAAACCGATGCACAGTAAACAAATGATATAGGCGATAAAAAACGCAGCCCCACCATGCTCATACGCCAAATAAGGAAAGCGCCATAAATTGCCAAGTCCAGCTGCAGATCCCACCGCTGCCAAAATAAATATCCAAACGGATGTAAAGTCTTTGCGTGTTTGCCCCATATTTCCTCCTGCTGTCAATATACTAACTATTCAACATAGTCCAAAAAGTATCTTATTTGCTACTGAATTTATGTCAACATACGAAATCATTCATGTAGGGTTTAATCCTCAATCCCTGATAAGTAGAGACATTCCATCGTTTACATATTCAAATTAACGGCTAAGACTAAACCCTCATCCACAAGTGATCACCGCGCCCTGAGCGTAAGTCGAAGCGATGCACTGAGCAACAGTCGAAGTGGGTAAGCTTGGGAAAATCACCCTTCATAGAGGCTTCGACTTACGCTCAGCCAACGCTTACACAATCAAAGCGGACTGGAGTATGGTCATATTCAAATTAACTTTGTAATAATTGCGCCTTATTTGCTTTGAGTATTTTCTTTTTCTTATGATCTAAAGGTGACAAAATCACATAAGCCACAGGCACGATCAATAACGAGAATATCGTACCAAAACAAAGTCCACCGACAATCACCCAACCAATCATATTATTAGCTACATTTCCAGGCCCCATCGCTAGTGCTAAAGGAATTGATCCCAAAACCATTGCCGAGGTTGTCATCAAGATCGGGCGCAAACGTGTAATTGCACCGGTTTTAACCGCATCGACTAAAGAGACACCTTCTTTGAAGTTTTCATTGGCAAATTGCGTGATCAAAATACCGTGTTTACTAATCAGACCAACGAGTGTAATCAAACCTATATTGGTAAATAAGTTCAAATCCCCTCCTGTCATCAACATCGTGATCAAAGCACCGACCGTAGATAAAGGAACGGTAAGCAAAATAATAAATGGGTCAACAAAACTCTCAAACTGAGCAGCAAGCACCAGATAAATAAAAATTAATGCCAAAGCAAATAAACCAAACATCGTGCCACTCGAGGATATAAATGCAGCCATTCGCCCACCAAAATCGACACCCGCGCCATCTAATTTTGTTTGATTTGCCAGTTTATTGATCTCGTTATAGACCTCGCTCATGCTATAACCACTAGAGATATTTGCACTAATTTGCGCGGTATTCACACGGTTATATCTAAAGAGGCTACTTTGTCTAACATCCGGTGTTACCTTGATTAAGTTTGACAGTGGCACCATCAGACCTGAATCACTTGGCACATAGATCTTACTTAAACTACCAAAGCTCGATAAGTCTCTAAGATTCATCTGCACCAAGACTTGATAGCTTTTCTCATCGGTTTTGACATCGGTAATATGCTTACCACTCATCAAAATACTAAATGTATCAGCGATATTTTGCGGATCAACGCCAACATTTGCAGCAAGCCCTCGTTGAAACTTGACATTATAAACAACATTATCAAACTTAAGTCCATTGTTGACATTATTAAGTCCTGGGTAATTCATGAGCTTTTTGGTTAGACTATCCGCCGCTTTAGCCAAATGATCAATTGGACCGACATTATGTAAATAAATAATCACATCGGAGCCATCAGCATCTGGTCCAAAGCTCACAGGATCAGGAACACTCATGCTCACTTTTATCCCTGGGATTTGCTGTGCTTCAGCCAATAGTTTGTCAATAATTGTCTGAGTGGGCACTTTGCGCTTATCACCCCATGGTTGCATTGTGACAAAGTTATTCGCATTACCCGAAAATACATATTCGGCATTATTTAAAATATAAGGGTTATTGTTATAAACACGCTGACTTAACATGTTCATATAGTAATTAGTATAATCAAGTGCAGCACTAGGCGGTGAGGTAATACTTGCTTCAAAATAACCAATATCCTCTTTAGGAATAAATGACTGGGGTACGACTTTAAACAACATAAAACACAGCACACCCAAAGCAACCAGTAATGCCACTACCCAGTATTTTGCCTTTAACACGAAGTTTAATACTTTGGCATAAGCTGCATTTAGTTTGTCGAAAATGCGCTCTAGCCAAACTTCTATTTTGGTTTCTTTTTCACGTGATTTCAAAATATAGGCGCACATCATCGGTGACAAGGTCAAGGCAACAAAACCTGAAATTAAAACCGACCCTGCTAAAGTAAAGGCAAACTCTCTAAAGATAGTCGCACTAAAGCCAGATAAAAAGCCAATTGGCGCATAAACTGCCGCCAATGTTAACGTCATTGCAATTACTGAAAACCCAATCTCCGCTGAGCCTTGTACCGCTGCATCAAAAGGCTTTCTGCCCATTTCAATATGTCTGTGAACATTCTCAAGCACAACTATCGCATCATCAACCACCAAACCAATCGCTAAAATAATCGCTAAAAGTGTGACAACGTTAATACTAAACCCACACAGCAGCATCACCCCAAAGGCACCGATGACACACACTGGTATTGTTAAGATAGGAATCAAAGCAGCACGGACACTTCCTAAGAATATAAACACCACCAACATCACCAAAATAATTGCTTCAAGCAAGGTGTCATAACCATCAACAATTGATTTTTGTAAAAAGGTTGATTGATCATAAACCACTTTGACTTCCATGCCTTTAGGTAGCTGCTTGGCAACCCGTTTAAGCTCTTCTTTGGCAAGATTTGCCACCGTAATTGGATTGGCATTGTCTGTTGGTCTGAGCTGCACACTAATGGCATTTTGCCCATTAATCAGCATTGGCGAGTCGCTTAAACTGGCATTTCCCAAATCAACTTTAGCAATATCCTTTAAGTAAACCGGTGCACTACCACTATCTTTAACAACAAGGTTTTTAAACTGATCGGCCGTGGTTAAATCCGTATCTGAACTAATGGAGAAATTGCGATACTTCCCGCGAATGCTACCACCTGAAAAGCTGATATTGTTACTATTTAAGGTACTTTGCACATCAGAAACGGTAATACCAAGTGCTGCCATTTTTTGTGGATTAAGCCAAATACGCATCGCGTAATCACTGGCACCATAGACCCACACAGCCCCCATTCCGGGGATTGATTGAAAGATCGGAACAATATTCTTTTGCACATAATCACGTATCTGTGCTGACGTTAGGTTTTTATCTAATACGCCTAAGTTAACCACAGGACGCTCAACACCTCCTTGAGTCACACTGGGTGCATTAATATCGGCTGGCAACTTTTGCGAGATGATACTTGAGATATTGTCACGCACCTGCCCCATGACATTGGTCATATCGGCATCATCGGCAAAGGTTAAGTTAATTTTACTACTACCATAGGAGCTTGATGAGGTCATCTTGACCAAGCCATCAATATTATACAGTGCATCTTCAACCGGTACCGTGACATCATTTTTCATCAAAGTCGGTGAGGCTCCTGAGTATGAAATCGAGACTTGCGCAATTTTCTGTTGAATCTTAGGAAAATAACGAATCTCAAGATAGCTAAAGCCAACGATACCTAAGACGATGATCATCAAACTTAAAACAACCGCAAAAACCGGTCTTTCAATACATACCTTAGAAAGCTTCATGCGTTACTTACTTCCATTATTACTATGGGTTTCTGACTGATCATTAATCCCAAAGCCACTCTTTGGGTCAACATCGATATTCAATTCTTTTTGTAACTTGTCAAACTCTGGTGGTGGCAAATCAGAAACACTAACTTTAGCGCCATCAGTGAGCTTAAACCCACCAATCGTCACCACTTTTTGACCTTCTTTTAGACCTTTGGTAACTTGAGTCCAACCACTACGTACCATACCGATATCTATTTGCACCACTTTAACCGTATTGTCAGGTTTTACTACATAGACAAATGATCCTTGCTGGTTAGTCTGAATCGCCATATCTGGTAATGCCAAAATAGCCTGCTTATCCTTTAGAATTTGTGAAACCGACATAAACATCCCGGGAGATAATAAATAATCATCATTATTGACCTCCGCTTCAATCTCAAGCGTGCCACTTTTACTATCTACGGTTGGCGAGATATAATTGACGACACCTTTGAATGTTTTCTTTGGATAGGTTTCTGTCGAAAGTTCAACCTCATTACCAATCGCCACTTTTGGCTTAAGATCTGCAGGAATTGCAAAACGTATCTTTAGTGGGTTTTCCTGTGTCAACTGCACAACAGCAGTACCGGCTGCCACATACGCACCAACATCAAATTTATAAATCCCAAGCACACCGGTAAATGGTGCCTGCAATTTATCATGCGCCACCACTGTTTTTTGTTGATCAACATCGGCTTGCGCTTGTTGCAAATCGGCATATTTCTGGTCAATATCTTCTTTGGAAATTGCACCTGATTGCTCTAATAACTTGACTCGTGAATAAGTTTGCTTAGCTAAATCTAGCTTTGCTTGTAATGAGCTTAATGTTGCCATATCTTGCTGATCATCTAAAGCGGCAACCGTTTCACCTTTTAGTACTCGGTCACCATTTTTGAAATATTTCTCTTTTAACTTACCACTATTGTCAAAACTTAAATCAACTTGTTTTAATGCGTAGATATTACCAACTGCTGTAATTGTCTCTGGCACATTGATCTTCTTAACCTCACCAACATTAACTGCCGTAGGCTTAACCACTTGTTCCTTATCTGCTGCATAAGACAGTTGATTGAAGCTCATCAGCGATACGGACAAAGCCATCATCCATTTTGAGATTTCAATGATCTTTGCGCATTGCGGTTTCTGATTTCTATTGTTCTCATTCATATTGTTCATAGGCTCACTTGTCATGGAATGTGTTAAGTCATAAGCTAATTTGATTATAGCCACTGCTTTTATTATGTCTAATAAACTATGAGCTTTTATTATCACCAAATTATAATCGATCTAAAATATACTCAATGCGCTCTTCTTTAGTCATTGACTCATTGAGCACAGGCTTAATCAGTGCATGGCGCTTTGCCAAACCAACTTGGTTCGCGATTTGGATATTAAGACCAGGACGGGCATTAAGCTCAAGCATCAGTGGTCCGTGATCTTTATCCAATACTAAATCCACTCCTAAGTAACCCAAGTTTGTCATATCATAACTGGCACTGGCGATCTCTAAACATTTTTGCCAATGCGGCACAGTAATCCCTTCAATCTCATGCAAGGTATCTGGGTGATGTGTGATAATCTCATTATGCCATACCCCATGCAATGTCAAACCAGTTTTCAAATCAACGCCAGCACCAATTGCCCCTTGATGCAGGTTTGCTTTGCCATTGGATTGCTGTGTCGGTAAACGCACCATCGCCATCACTGGAAAACCTTTAATCAAAATAATACGAATATCTGGCACCCCTTGATAGGCAACTTTGGCAAAAGTTGGATCAAATTGAATCAAATATTCAATCATCGCTTTATCAGGGCGACCACCAAGTGAATAAGCACCACTTAGTGTGGTTGATGTATGATAGCGCAGCTGATCCAGTGTCATCAGTTTACCATTTGCCAAGCGGTAGCGATTATTAATAAAGTGCGTAATGACAAGAATGCCCTCACCACCGGCACCTTGCGCGGGCTTTATCACAAACTGATGACGATCCCCTAAGATCGATTGTAGATTTTTATTATCATGCTCTGAACCAATCACACCATAAAGCTCAGGTACGTCAATGCCATGCTCCATTGCCAAGGATTTGCTCTTGAGTTTATCATCAACTAGCGGGTAGTATTTGCGATCATTATATGCCTGGATATAGCCAACATTGCGATTATTAATCCCTAGTACGCCCGCCTGTTTTAGTGCACGCCATTTACTAATCCACCACATTTACTGGTCACCTTTGTCTGTTTTTCCTTGTTGCTGATCATTAATTTTCTGTGCCAATGCTTCAAAACGATAAAGCTCAGTCAAACGGTATCCACGATAACGTCCAATCAATAACATTACAGCCATCACGACTAACAGCAATCCAGGAAAGGTGAAAAACCAATACTCTAAATAAGTGTTAAAAATAAAGATATAACAGATGGTTGCCGCAAATAGACTGCCAATGGCAATCTTAATTGCTTCAGTACCGCCACGTTCTTCCCAAACAATCGATAAACGTTCTATCGACATGGTTAAAATAACCATCGGGAATAAGGTGATCGATAAACCTTGAGATAGCTCCATCTTATGCATTGCAATACTGATAAACGCCATAATAAGGACAACAACACACAGCAGCATTCCAAGCCGTGGCACGACCAATAATTGCAATTTCTCAAAATAAGCTCTAAAGCTTAACCCTAAAATCACCACCAATGAAAATAAGACAATCCCCCAGATCAAACTAGTATCCTTAAAAGCTAAGGCAATCAACACTGGCATAAACGTCCCTAATGTCGGCACACCAATAATAATCCGCAAAAGCAAAATAATCAGCACGCCAAAAGGCACCATTAAAATGATTTTATAAATCTCTTGTGTTTGCGCTGGCAAATTAAGTAAAGAAAACTCATAAATATTTTGTTTTACCGTGTCATTTTTAAGATCTAGATAGCGCTCCATTGGGATGCTTTGTTGTGCTGCCGTAAAGGATACAAGCTTAACTGTTCCGCCTTGGACATTGACAAAATCGCCATTTCCACTCCACCATGTCATCGCTTTGCTATTAGGGTTATCAATATACTCACCTGTGCTAACATCATACGTATGCCAATCTTTGCCGTAGTATACCTTAATCCACGTTGGCAAGTTTTTAAGATTTAGCTTATCTTTGTATTCATAAGGTACCACATGAATAATCAAGCTCGGTAAATTAAGCTCAGTTAATAAATAATTAAGCAACCTAGCTCGTGCACGAGCACTTGGTTTGCCATTAGTCATCTCCTGCCAGAAATATAAATTACCATCATCATTAATGAAGTTAATGGCTTGCGCAATCAATGTGGGCGAGTCTGCCGACTTCTCAGCAATCCCCTTTGCCGTAGTTAACAACGTCAATAACTTCTTAGGCTCAAGCCTATCTTTTATTTTCTTTTTCTCTTTTCCCAGATCAGGTACAGTCGCTGCGACACTTTGAGCATTACTCGCCACCGTCACATCATAAATCACTGTTTGCTTATGATTCACCTCACTTTTAGAGAGTACTGCCATACGGTTATTTTTATCTTCTGAGCGCAAAACGATCTTACCAAAACCTGCCGCATTAATACTTTCAGCTAGGACATCAGCCTTAACCAAGTTTGGCACCAACAAATTCACCTTAAGTGATGAATCCGTCGTATCTGGCACAATTTGCAGCTCTGCATTAAACTTCCACGTCATATTTTCACTATTTGGCCACCATGAAAGCCCAAGTTTAAAGTGCTGATAAAGACTAAAACCAATACCTGCCACCAACAAAATGATCAGTAATGTAAAAAATTGCTTATTAACCTTGCTCATTGCTTATCCATATCATTTGCTTTGCTATCATTTGATGCCTGTTCACTCGCACTGCTACCGTTCTTTGATTGGTTAGCAGAAACTTCCATTACATCATTTTTTTGGTCACTATTTATTGTTTTGGCTTTACTGCGCTTTTCCTCTTGCAGCTCCTTTATTTCTTTTGCTTCTTTTAATTTTTTCTCTTGCTGCTCTTTTGCCATCTTAGCAAATAACGCTTCACACGCACTGCCATCCATCGTGAATTTTTGTGCCGGATCGATCACAGCGCCCAATTGAATCAAGGCTTTTCGCCCTAAAAGTAGCGGGTAATCAAAATGCGTTCTATCGGTTAAGTTAACTTCAATCGTATAGATTTTGCCATCAAAACAAACCGGCATTTCAACCACAGGTCGCTCATCATACTGATCTTTTGTATCTTCACCGGCACGGTTTTTAATCTTCATCTTACGCTTTAACGGCAAATCATATGCTACTTTTTCAACCTTATCTTTATTGCGCTTACCCTGCTCTTCTATCGCTTCATGTGTGACATCAAAGCGCACATATTGTTTACCCTCTTTTTCGTATACGTGAATATTTGTCGCTGAAATCGATGAAACACCCGCTCCTGTATCTAGCTTGGCATCTAATAGCGTTTTACTTGGTAAAATATACACATTCTCAACATAGCCATAACCTGTTTTTATATTTGCCATCGCTGTACTCGTCATTAATATGGTTGATAAAGCTAAATGTTTGATGATCTTATTTGCCTTCATTTGTTTCCCTTTAAAAATTTTTGCTTTATATACCCGTCACAAACCACATAGGTATATTATGGGCTGTAGTATAAGGATAAACTTGGTATTATGCCAATCGGTTGTTATTAACTATAAAGCGCCTAATAACACCATACTTGCCTTAATTGAACCTTAAGAGTGACAAAATATCGACTATGACAGCAAATTATTACAGCGTTGAATGTATATCACAGCATGAAATTGAGCCGATTAAAAAATCTCGTTTTATTGCTCACTTATTGCCTTTAAAAGATCCTTCAGAGCTTCACAGCTTCTTGCAGCAACTTACAAAAGAATATAACAATGCCAATCACCACTGTTGGGCTTATCATCTCTTTGACAATCAGCAGATTCGTTTTAATGATGATGGCGAGCCTTCAGGTTCTGCAGGCAAGCCAATCCTTAATCATCTTCAAGGTAACAAACTCATCAATGTTGCTATTGTTGTGACGCGAATTTTCGGCGGCACCAAACTCGGTGTTGGTGGCTTGGTGCGTGCCTATGGACAAGCTGCCAATGAGGTTATTAAAAATAGCAAATTGGTGAGTTTTACCCCAACCAAAAAACTGTCATTGACCTACCAATACAGAGATACCGCCTTAATTGAACAAGTGCTACACACGCTTAAATTAACACCGATTGATTCGATCTTTGCCAATGACATTACCCTGCACTTCGATATTGCATTATCAAAATGGGATACCACTTATCAAGCGCTACTAGAAATGACACAAGGACGAGTCATTATTCATCAATAAATTAACGGCACTACCTAGGAGGATGACCAACCATCCATGGCAGCTCCGCATTGGATCCTCACGCCATCCTGGCTTACGGATGACAAGTCAGAGGCCGTCATTGCGAGCATGGATGCGTGGCAATCCATTTTATCAGGGATGATTGATTTAGCGTCGTTGCAAAGCCTATATTTACAAACTACTTCTTGAGGTAGTGCCATTAATCAATAAATCACTTTGCATTTCCTCATTTTTTCTCTACCATGTGGCAAATCAACTTAAGTTTGAAGCAGCTATGTTACATCCGACTTACGATATCCATAAATCTTATGATGAGAATTACAACAATGGACCAATGTGTGATTTCACTATACCCAAACGCATTCAATTAAAACCAATTAATTTATGGGGTTATCAAATAAACTCACCCATTGGTGTGCCCGCAGGTCCCTTAATTAATGCTGAATATATCAAGCTATATGCCGAATTAGGCTTTGATCTACCGGTTTATAAAACCGTGCGCACTGTTGAACGCAAAGTACATCCTGCACCAAATTGCTTAATGGTTGATAGTCATAAGCAATTAACCATTGACGATATTGGTCAAAGCATTTATCCGTTTGATGAAGCGCCACAAACACCCCACGAAATTGCCATTACCAATTCTTTTGGTATTCCAAGCAAGTCGATTGAAATTTGGCAGGAAGATATTGCCAAAGCCAATGCATGTATGGCGCCTGATCAGCTGATGATCGTTTCATGTGTTGGCACCCCTCATCCAGAGCGCAATTTTATCAATGACTTCATCCTTTGCGCACAAAAGGCTGTTGAAGCAGGCGCTAAAGCAATTGAACTCAATTACTCATGTCCGAATGTCGTCTCTAAAGAAGGCAGTATTTATCAGGATGCTGAGCTTTCAAGCACGATCTCAAAAGCGGTAAAAAAAGCAATCAAGGACGTGCCGCTTATGATCAAGATGGGCTATATCAAAGACGAAGCTAAAGCACATGACATCATCAAAGCCAATGCGCCATTTGTTGATAGTATTGCGGCGATCAATACCATTTCAATGCAAGCAAGAAACAAAGATAATACCCAAGCGCTTCCTGGTGAGGGACGTTTAAACAGTGGCATTTGCGGCAGTATTATTAAAGACTTATCCCTTGAAATGACTAAGCGCATTCATAAGATACGCACAGAGAATCACTTTGATTTTGTGCTTTGCGGTGTTGGCGGTATTGTTTGTCCTGAAGATATTGATGACTATCTAAATGCAGGCGCTGATATCGCCATGAGTGCGACGGGTGCCATGTGGAACCCGTTGTTGGCTCATCAATGGCAAAGTATGCATTCAAAATAACCGCTGTCATCCATGACACAAATCGATTGCCACGCATCCAGCTGCCGTTATCGTCCGTTGGTTGAGCGTCAGTCGAAGCCATATTGTTTTTACCTTTCCCCTTCGAGGGACGATTGACCCGTTGGCTTAGCGTTAACAAAACGTGTCGGGCGAGCTTTTTGGTGACTTTTTTGCGGGATAAAAGTCACTGCCACCAGCCACGCCAGTGGCGAGTATACTCAAGTGATGTGGTGTTGAAATAGGAAAAAGTCCGTCACTTGAGTTAGAAGCACTCGACTTTGCTTTAAGAACAGCTACAATGACTTGCATTATCTGTTTGCAACAAAATCAAGCAAGCACAAAAACAAAAGAATAACGACAAAATAGACATCATGACACATAAAACCTATCAATGGCCGTATTCGCCCGTTATTACGGTCTTTTTACTTGCCCCCGTTGTTTTTAGCTTCGCGCTAGCACTTGACACGTATATGCCAGTTATTCCTGAGATGAAAGCCATTTTAAACACCTCTCAGGAAATGGTGCAGCTCACCTTATCTTTATTCTTCCTTGTCACCGGATTTGGTCAATTGATTTTAGGACCATTATCGGATCAGTTTGGTCGCTATAAAGTACTCTTTATTTCAGTAAGCTTATTTTGTATCGGCTCATTATTATGCGCACTATCAAACCATATCGGTTGGCTTATCGCCTTTCGTATTATTCAAGGCTTTGGTGCTTGTGGTATGTCCGTTAGCGCCTTTGCCATTGTCCGCGATGCTTTCTCCGGCAAAAAAAGTGCAATGATTTATAGCTTTCTAAATGCCATGATTTCCATCTCACCCATCTTGGGGCCCATCATTGGCGTCTTATTAACCGCTTATTTTCCATGGCATGCGGTGTTTTATTTTCTAACAGGACTTGGTGCATTGACACTGATATTAACCGTCTTGTTTGTCAAAGAAAGCTCACACCCTAATAATCGCAAACCTTTTAACTTGAGTCTATTTAGTCGTTACTTTAGCATTTGCAAGAGTCTAACGTTCTGGGCATATACCTTGCCTGCCATCGCTGGCGTTTCTGCCTTTTTCACACTGTTTTCAATGACACCCTATATCATTCAAACGCTTGGTGAACCACGCTCACAAATCGGCATTTTCTTTGGCATGGCGGGTGGCGCCTTTTTAATTGGCTCAATAATCTCTGGCGCTATTGTGCATAAATTAGGTGTTTTAAAGACATCTGTCCTTGGATCCATATTGATACTATCCTCAGGCGTTTTACTTATTGTGGTCTATCAACTCTTTGGTTTAAGCCTTTGGGGCTTCTTTGGTCCGAGCATGTTGGCTACTTTTGGCTGTGCGCTCACCGCAGGCTCTGGCGCCAGTGGCGCACTTGAACCTTTTGGCGCATATCCCGGAGCCGCTTCAGCAATGTTTGGCGCGCTTGAATTAGGTGGCAGTTCAGTGGTTGGTTCAGTGGCAACACTTTTTGCAATAAACACTTCCTATCCACTGGCGCTGACAATGCTCGCAACTTCAATCACCAGTTTAATTTTATTATTTGCTTTAACTTTCACCTTAAACAAAGAAGCAACAAGCATATAAAAATGAGTGACTTTGCCACACGTAAAATTATTCATATCGATATGGACTACTTCTTCGCACAAGTTGAGGAAAAAGACAACCCCACCCTTCGTGATAAACCTTTTGCTGTTGGTGGCAATAATGTCAAGCGCGGCGTGCTGTGCACTTGCAATTATATTGCCCGAAGCTATGGTGTGCGCTCTGCTATGCCAACACGTATCGCATTGCAAAAATGTCCTGATTTAATATTACTCGCCACTGATTTTGATAAATATAAGCGTGTTTCAAATATTATTCGCGATATTTTTAAAAGTATCAGCCCACTCGTTGAACCCTTATCATTAGATGAAGCTTATATTGATGTAACAAATATTAAAAGCCACGCCAATAGTGCGACATTAATGGCGCAAGCTATTAAAGAACAGATTTTAAAAGAAACAGGGCTTACCGCCTCAGCCGGTGTTGCGCCAAACAAACTCTTAGCTAAAATTGCCAGTGACATCAATAAACCCAACGGCTTATACGTTATTCGCCCGCAGGATGTAGATAAATTTATTCAAGACCTACCCGTTGGTAAGCTTTTTGGTGTTGGCAGTGTGACAAAAGATAAGCTTCAAAAAATGGAACTTAACACCTGTTCTGATTTGCAAAGGCTTGATATCAAAGCGCTCGAGCATCATTTTGGCAAACTTGGCATCCGTTTATATGACTATTGTCGCGGCATTGATCACCGCGAAGTAAACCCCAAACGCATCCGCAAGTCATTAGGCGTTGAGCACACCTATCAAAACGACCTAACCACAAAAGATGAATGCATTCAGGCGTTAATCCAATTGCATCAAGAGCTTTTAGCAAGACTCAAGCCTGAACACACGCTATGTATTGAGGGCATTTTTATTAAAGTTACCGATAACACATTTCATAAAACAAGCATTGAACGACATGCAGAAAATAGTGAACTTAAGCTCTATTTACTGCTTTTTGACAACCTATATCACAAACAAAGCAATCCTATTCGTTTACTTGGTTTAGGTGTCAAGCTAAGTGAGCAACCTGTTAAACAAATTCCCTTGGTTTTGTGATGAATATGCCCACCACCAAACGATTATGATGGGTATAACTACTTGACTCGCTAAGAGCTGCTTAATATCATCGTCAACACTTTAAGACTTTAGTTTATAAAAATATCATGATTGTAAAACCCGAAATTATGCGTGGTGGATTGGTTAAGAATCCACATCCCATTGGCTGCAAAGCCGTTGTTGAAAAACAAATTAACTATATGAAAAGTTCACCAAAATTCACGAGCAAAAAACGTGCTCTAATTATTGGTGGCTCCTCTGGCTATGGTCTTGCCTCACGCATCGCCCTTGCTTATGGTGCTGATGCTGACACGATTAGTGTGTCATTTGAACCGGGCGTCAATGATAAACGCTTAGGCAGTGCTGGCTGGTGGAATAATATCTGGTTTAAAGAGCAAGCTGAAAAGGACGGACTCATTGCCAAAAACATTATAGGTGACGCTTTTTCTGATGAGATCAGACAACAAACCATCGATATGATCAAACAAGAATTTGACGGCAAAATTGATGTATTAATCTACAGCCTTGCCTCACCAAGACGCACCGATCCTAAAACGGGAATAACACACAGCTCGGTATTAAAAAGTACCGTCGGTGAAATAGCTGCGCCCACTCTTGACTTAAACAAACAAATTATTGTTGATGGTAAAATGATGGCAGCAACTGAGCATGATATCAGTGAAACCATTAAAGTCATGGGAGGCGAAGATTGGCAGCTTTGGATTGAGTCACTTGAAGAGGCGGGCGTTTTAGCCGATGGCTTTAAAACCACCGCTTATTCTTATGATGGCGCCGATGGCACCGATGCTATCTACAAAAAAGGTACGATTGGGGCAGCTAAGCGTCATTTAGAAAAAACGGCATTAACGCTTAACAATGAACTGCACAGTCTAAAAGGTGAAGCGTTTGTTACTGTTGCCAAAGCATTAGTGACTAAAGCTAGCGCTTTTATCCCGCTATTTCCACTGTATGGCTGCGCGCTTTTCAAAGTGATGAAAGAACTTGGCACACATGAGAACACCATCGAGCAAATCGATCGCTTTATGCGTGATATGCTCTATGGTAATAAACGTATCACCGATGAGGTTGGACGCGTGCGCCCTGATAACCTTGAGATGGATGATAAAACCCAAACATTAACCAATGCGATTATGTCAAAAATGACCTCTGAGAACTTTAAAGATATCAGTGATTTTGCTGGCTTTTATCAGGATTTTCTAGAGCTCAATGGCTTTAATGTTGCCGGTGTTGATTATGATGAGTCTCTTGATATTGATACTTTGAAATCAAAGCAACCTTAATTATTTTATGCTTCCTGCGGTGGTTTTTGGATGATATAACCAACACCACGCAATGTCTTGATATATTTGTTTTGAATTTTTTTACGTAGATTATGGATATGCACTTCTAGGGTATTGGAATCAACTTCTTCATCCCAACCATAGAGCTTTTCAAGCAGTTTTGTTTTAGAAACCACTTTGCCAATGTTTTCTAATAAGCATTCCAATAAAGCAAATTCACGTCTAGATAGTTTAACAAACTCACCATTAATTGTTAGCGTTTGCGCGGCAGGATCAAGCTCTAACGCTTCAAATTTAATCTTAGGTTCACTACGCCCGACAGAACGCCTAACTAATGCACGCATTCTTGCCAGAAGCTCAGATAAGTCAAACGGTTTTGTCAAATAATCATCCGCCCCTGAGTCCAGTCCACGCACACGATCATCAATGGCATCACGCGCTGTTAATAGCAATACAGGAACCGCATTACCCTTCGCGCGAATGCTCTTAACAATAGCGATACCATCTTTGTGTGGTAAGCCAATATCCATCACCACGGCATCATAAGGCTCAGTATCTAAGGCAAGCTCAGCCATTTTGCCATCACGCATTAAATCAACGGCATAATTATGCTGCCTTAAACCCTCAACAATACCATCACCTAACATCTCATCATCTTCAACGACTAATATTCGCATTAAACATTCACTTATATTTACTCGACAATGCTTGAAATAGTAGCATCATCAATGGCAAAGGTTGATATGTTTCACCAATTTTTCATCAATTTAGATATTCTAAACAATCATCTAAACTAAATGAATTTAAGGTTTGATCAAGCTGTACTATAATCTGCTCACCTATCACAAAAAGGATGTATATATGCATAGAGTTTTCAATTATTCATCCATTGTTAAAATGCTTATTGCCGTTGTCCCTGCTGCTATTTTAAGTTATTTTCTTTCGCAGCCCATTTATCTACTGTGTGGTTTATACGCTGCTGCAGTGATTATTCCTTTTTGCGATCATACCAGTAAGCGTATTGCTTTTGTGATGCTTATTTTTTTATTTGTAATCACCTTTGTTTTAGTCAAATTGCTGATGCATAGTGACTTTTATTTTATCACTATCGTCTCAATTATTGCGATTATCATTGGTATGATTGAAACCTATAATCCAAGCTTTAAATCCATGGGTGCTTATTTGTTTATCGGCATTATCTACACCGCCTTTGAAACAAGAGCATATGGTGATTTGGTCACTATTACAATCATTGCCAAACTTTTTAGCATTAGTCTTTTAAGCGTTATTATTGTCTTTCTCATTAGCTTACGCACACAAGCGATAAAGGGTTATCAAAACTTCACATTAAAGCTACAACCACAGCATAGCATCCATTACTGTGTCTACTTCCTGCCGCTATTAATCAGCATGCTTGTTTGGCATTTTTCACAACTAGCTGAACCACAATGGTTACTCTGGTCATCATTATCCGTCGCCAGTCTGAGTTTTAAAAAGGCGCGTGATAAGATTCAAAAACGTGTCACTGGGGCATGTATTGGTTTATCATTGGGCATTATCGTGACACTATTGTTTAACCTTAACAGTCCTTTGATTTTTAATCTGAGCTTCATTGGCATTATCGTAAGTCTCAGAGGGATTCAAAACTATACTGCATCCTTTGCCACACGCTGTTTTTTTATCGTTACCTTTGCAGGTGCGCATTACTTATACACCAGCAGTGATCGAATCATTGATGTATTTATCGGTGGCTTTATTGGTCTTATGAGTAGTGCCGTTTTAAGCTATATTATTCAGCGCCGCGAGAATGAAATAAGTTACTAAGAAATATATTTGAGCAAGCCTTTTGTTGAACTGTCATAATTTGCATTATCAAAATCTTGTTGTTCTAAACTCGTTAAAATCGGCTTACCTAAAGCTTTGCCTAATTCAACGCCCCACTGATCAAAACTATTAATTCCCCATAGAATCCCTTGGACAAATATTTTATGTTCATATAAGGCAATCAACTCACCTAATGCGTGCGGGGTTAGCTCATCGATGACAATGGTATTACTTGGTTTATTGCCTGCAATGACTTTTTGCGGTGCCAAAGTAGTGATCTCCTGCTCAGATAAACCTTGTGCTTTGAGCTCATCAATGACTTCATTTAGTGATTTTCCTTGCATCAAAGCTTGCGATTGCGCCAAGCAATTAGCCAATAATGCTTGATGATGATCTTTCAAGGAATGGTGAGGCTTTTTAATTGCAATAAAATCAGCAGGCACAATAACATTACCTTGATGTAATAACTGATGAAATGCGTGTTGACCATTAGTGCCGATCCCACCCCAGAGCACAACACCGGTTTGTTCAGGGCTTAAGCTGCCATCTTTTTTACATGATTTGCCATTGCTCTCCATATCGGCTTGCTGCAAATAGTCAACCAAATGACGCAAACGCTCGTCATACGCCAAAATGGCTTGCGATTGCGTGTGATAAAAATCACTATATAAGGTTGCAATCAAGGCAACAATGACCGGCATATTCTTTGTCAGTGGTACACTTTTGAAGTGATTATCCATCGCAAAAGCGCCTTTCAATAGTTCCTCAAAATGGGCAAAGCCAATCGCAAATACAATTGCCATGCCAATTGAGGACCATAATGAGTAGCGCCCACCAACCCAATCCCACATTTGGAAACAATTATTCAGATCAATGCCAAAAGCTTCTACTTTATCAAGTGCACTGGATACCGCGACGAAATGCTTAGCCACGGCGACTTGATCTTGTTTGTAAAAATCAAGCAACCATTTACGTGCTGTTATTGCGTTCATCAAGGTTTCTTGGGTCGTAAATGACTTGGATGCCACGATAAACAACGTCGTTTCAGGATTAAGCTTTGTGATAACACTCAAAATAGATTCAGCATCGACATTTGAGACAAAATACACCTGTGTTTTGTTTACGTGATAAGGTGCTAATGCCTCAACCACCATTCTGGGGCCCAAATCAGAGCCACCAATACCAATATTAACCACATCGGTAATCTCTTTGCCTGAGTGCCCACGCCATTGTCCATTGTGAACTTTCTCAACAAGTGCTTTGACACGTGAGCGTTCTTTGATAATCTCAGGTTTAACATCAATGCCATCTACGATAACCGCTTGATCAGAGAGATCACGCAAAGCCGTATGCAATACAGCGCGATGCTCACTGGTATTAATCTTCTCTCCTATGAACATTTTATCGCGATACTTCTCAACCTTGGCATCACCCGCCAACTCAAAAAGCGTGGCTAGAATATCATCCGTTAACTTATTTTTTGAATAATCCAATAATAAACTGCCAACCTGCAAATGATATTTATTAAATCGATCTTCATCTTCTTTAAATAAACTATTGATATCCAAGTCTGAGTAATCCGTTTTTAGTAAATGCTGTAGCTGTTGTCTTATGTGTTGATTCATTTTAATTCCTTGTTGTTATCCCTCATCCAATTCACTGGCTGCTGCCTGATCCACATGCCAAACTAAGCGCCCAGTTGTGAGACTCACTGCTTTAGCTGGATAATCTATCGTCACACTCTGGCGATCAAATACCTTAGCTAACATAGCTGCTTTGTTTTCACCTGTCACTAAAAAGTCTATCATTTTAGCATTGTTAAGTACTTTAAGTGTCAAGGTAATTCGTGCTTGCTTTGTACTTGGGTGCACGGCAACTTCAACCCATTTATCCGATGATAATGGTACACCGTTGACAAAAAGAGATGCGGTATGCCCGTCATCACCCATACCCAACCACACCCAATCAAATTGTGGCACACCATCGATTTGTGGTACATGCTTTTTTAACCGGCTCACATAGTTAAGAGCAGCTTGCTCAGGTGAAATATCGCCTTGCATTGGGTGTAAATTCTCCCTTGGGATATCAACGCTTGCAAACAATAATCTATCGGCTTCACCAAAATTACTTTCTTTATCGGCAAAATCAACACAACGTTCATCACACCACCAAAAATGTAAATTTTGCCAATTAATTTGAGTCGAATGACCTAGTTGATTGATCAGTTCAAAGATGCTCTTAGGCGTTGTACCACCTGATAATGCAATATGCACACAACCTTGTTTGGAATGTGATAATGCAACCAGTTTATCAAACATCGCATAAGCAATATCTTGTTGCTGTTGGTAAGTAATATATGACATTGATTTCCTCAAATTATTTTTTCTGCTTAAAGATAGACGATGGATTGCGCCAAGTATGTCCAAGCTCAGCAAGCATCTTATCAGCTTCAATGGGACCAAATGAGCCACTTGGATAAAAACTTAATAAACTTTTGCCATGCTTTTGCGTATATTGAATAATCGGATCAATGATATTCCAACAAGCTTCTACCGCATCATTTCGAGCAAATAATGTGTTATCACCCTGTAAAGCATCAAGAATCAAGCGCTCATACGCTGTAGGCATTGATTTCTGTGCGAAGTCAGAATAGTAAAACCCCATATCCACTTCATGCGTTTTAAAGCCACTACCTGGCTCTTTAGCAGCAAAGCTTAATTTAATGCCCTCATCCGGCTGAATGCGAATAACCAATTGATTTTTAAACTTAGTAATCTTCTGCACCTGTGAAAAGAAAGGGTGAGGGGTGGCTTTAAAATTAATCACCACCTCAGAAACACGTTGATTCAAGCGTTTACCGGTGCGTACATAAAACGGTACATTATGCCAGCGCCAATTATCAATAAAAAAGCGAATCGCGGCATAAGTCTCTGTGGTTGAGTTTACTGCCACACCCTCTTCTTCGCGATAGGCACCTTTGCAAACACCTTGCACACAACCTTCTTGATATTGCCCTGTGACAACATTTTCTTTAATGTCTTCAGCTGTTTTAAAGCGACGAATCGATTGAAATACCTTTAAGGTTTCATTACGAATGGAGTAGGCATCCATCTTTGCCGGTGGCTCCATCGCGACAATGCCTAACAACTGCAACAAGTGATTCTGAATCATGTCACGAATCGCACCATTTTGGTCATAATAGCCCGCCCGCGAGCCAAGACCAATGGCTTCATTGGCATAAATCTGGACATTCTCAATATGTGAGGCATTCCAAAGTGGCTCAAAAATCGCATTGGCAAAACGAAATACCAGAAGATTTTGAACCGTTTCTTTCCCTAGATAATGATCAATACGAAATAACTGCGATTCTTGATAATGCTGCAATAAATGTGCATTCAGCGCTTGAGCACTTTGTTCATCGGTACCAAACGGCTTCTCAATAATAATGCGTTTATAGCCGTCATGCTCATCATTGAGCCCCAGTTTGGCAATATGCTGAGGAATCTCATAGTACAAGCTTGGTGGTGTGGATAAATAAAATAAGAAGTTATGCTCAAGCTTATGTGTTTTACACAGTAACTTTAAGCGCTTTTGTAGACAGACATACCCTTCATCTTTATACACATCAATCTGCTGATAAAACACTTGCGCCAAGAACTTATCGATTGATTTTTGCTCTTTGGGGTACTCATCTAAAAGCGCTTCTTGCATTTTCTGCCGGAAACTTTCATCATCAAACTTACTACGCGACACACCCAAGACAATATTGTTTTTACTTAAGTCTTTTTGCTGATAAAGACTAAATATTGCCGGCATTAATTTGCGTGCGGTTAAATCTCCAGAGGCGCCAAAAATGACGATAACTCCATTTGCTAGCTTCTTTTGCATTAAGCTTCTCTAGTTAGTGATCAAACGACACTAGTTATATCATTTTTCACTAGCAAGTTCACCTGCTAATTGCGTTGATCTAGCGAATAAACTAAGACTTAAGCCATGAATTAAAGATTTGAACATCACGCTCTGATAACGTGCCGGCATCAAGTTTAAGTTGCAAGACATCTGTCACATATTGGTATTTTGCCGTTGCTAACAATGACATGCTTTCATATAGTTTTTGCAGCTGATCTAATACTTCGGTAATTGTAGAGCTACCGACTTTATACCGCGCTTGATATTGCTCATACGCTGCTTTTGCTGCAATTACTGATTGCTTATAAGCTTCGATTTGCTTAACACCAGAGACAACATTATAAAAATCAACTTCAATGTTCTGAGTAATGCTGCGTTGTTGATCAAGGGTAGTAAACTCAGCCGCCTGATAGTTAAACGCCGCTTGCTTTCTAGCGGCGTAATCACTGCCACCATTTAGAATATTCCAACTAAAGGTTACACCAACATAACCATTACTATAGTTACCTAAAGGCAGGGCTGCTGCATCCGTTGCAAAAGCGCTTCCTGAGTTATCATTAATACTATAATTTGCCATTAAACTGACATTTGGCAAGAAATTACCTGTTGATGCAGACCACGTTTTTGCTGCTGCATTTTGAGTGTAAATCTGTGCTTTGAGATTTGGATTACTAGCATGTGCGCGCTTAACCCACTCGTCAATACTGTCAGGTGCAGGGTTAGTGAAATTAACATTACTCTTTAAATCAGCTAATGATTTATTATCAACACCCGTATATTGATACAAGGCATAATAAGCAGACTCAAGGCTGTTCTCAGCGGCCTTTAAATCCGCCAATGCACTATAATAATTTGCTTCAGCAGTCTTCACATCAACACTTGTTGACATCCCAACTTTAAGCTTTAGCTTTGATTGATCTAATGTGCTTTTAACCGATTTTAATTTCTCTTTTAAAAAGACGACCTGCTCTTTAGCATTGAGCACGTTAAAGTATGCCGTTGCCACATCCAAAATAAACTGCTGCTTTTGTGCATTATAGGTTTCTTCAGCACTTAAGGCACTTTGTTTTGATGCCTGATAAGTCTGATAATCACCATAGTTGAAAAGCGTTTGCGTGAGCGTGATACCCGCTATGTAGTTATGATAACTGCCACTTTGTGGTGTTGTCTGGATTTGATTAACTGTTGCCCCTGCATTTAAACCAATATTTGGCAGCAAAGCACCTAAAGCAATAGGCTCTGCCATTTTACTTGATTGCATCGTGTAAAAATCAGCTTTATATTGCGGGGAGTTATCAAGTGCTTGTTGGTAAACTTGCATCAAGTTTTCAACAGGCGCTTTAGTAGTCGCCATAGCAACACCCGAGCTTACAACAAGTGATATTCCAATAAGTGTCTTTATTTTAAAGGTCATACCTTTTTCCTAAGTTTAATGTTCGATATAGCACCTTGCTATTATAGTCTCTCTTTTACCCATTCATGCACCGAAGTCATCGCTTTTGGTAAATTTTGTGGGTCATTGCCACCAGCTTGTGCCATATCAGGGCGTCCACCACCTTTACCATCAACTTGATTGGCAATAAAATTGATTAATTCACCAGCTTTAATCTTATCCGTAATCGCTTTACTCACACCTACGGCAATTTGCGCTTTACCTTCATTTTCAGTAGAAAGAGCAACAACCACTTTGGACTTTTGTGCTTTGTATTGATCAATCTTTTCGCGTAACACGCCCATATCAACATTTGGCAATAGCGCTGAGATTAGTGTGACATCATCAATTTGCATCTCGTTAATGGCAATAGCGTCACCTGATGAAATTTGCTGTTTTAAGCCTTTGATCACCTTATCTTGCGCTTTGATTTGCTGCTGCAATTTCAACAATTTATCCAGAACATTGTCATCACTAGATTTTAACAGCTCATGAATTGTTGTTAATGTTTCTTCTTTTTCTTCAATATAGTTTTCAGCATAAAGACCTGTGACTGCTTCAATACGGCGCACACCAGAGGCAATACCGCTTTCAGAGGTTATTTTAAATAAGCCTATATCGCCAGTTTGAGTGACATGCGTACCTCCGCAAAGCTCAATAGAGAAATCTCCAACGCGCAACACGCGCACAACATCGCCATATTTTTCACCAAAAAGCGCCATAGCTCCCATGTTTTTAGCTGCTTCAGGCGAAGTTTCTATCGTTTCAACAACAAGGTTTTGACGAATAATGGCATTAACTAAATGCTCTACTTCTTTTATTTGCTTTGTTGTCACAGCTGAAGGATTTGAGAAATCAAAACGCAGTTTATTGAATTCAACCAACGATCCTTTTTGCTCAACATGACAACCAACGACTTCGCGTAATGCTGCATGCAATAAATGTGTCGCGGTGTGGTGTGCTGCTGTTGTTGTGCGTTTGTTAGAGATTTGCGCGGTCACTTCATCATCAACCGCAAAACTTCCCCTTACTACCTTACCAATATGTAAAAAGGCTGATCCTGATTTTTGCACATCTTCAACAGTAAATTCACTACCTAACGCTTCAATAATACCTTTATCAGCAACCTGCCCACCAGACTCTGCATAGAAAGGTGTTTGATTCAAGATAATAACACCCTCTTGCCCTGTAATCAGTTTATCTGTTTTTTTACCCTCGCTAAAAAGTGCCAACACCTGCGCATCAGACACTGGCAATGAGTAGCCAACAAACGTTGTCTGTAAGTCTGTCTTGATCATTTGATTATAGTCAACACCAAATTTACTGGCTGACTTTGCCCGCGCTTTTTGCGCTTCCATAGAATGTGTAAATCCTGCTTCATCAACCGTTAAATTGCGCTCTCTGGCAATATCTGCTGTTAAATCCAATGGAAAACCATAAGTATCATATAGCTTAAATGCCGTCTGTCCTGAGATTACATTGCTATCAAGTTCAGCAATTTCTTCCTCAAGAATCTTCATGCCATGACTTAGTGTTTTTTCAAATTGTTCTTCTTCTTTTTTTAAGACATCTTCAATGAACGTTTGTTTTTCTTTTAAAACAGGATAAGCTTCAGCCATCACTGTAACCAGTGTCGCAATCAACCGATAAAAGAAAGTGTCCACCGCACCTAGCTTATAACCATGGCGCACTGCTCTACGAATAATGCGACGCAATACATAACCTCGTCCTTCATTTGAAGGCAAAACACCGTCGACAATCAAGAAACTGCACGCGCGAATATGATCTGCTAAGACTTTAAGCGATGGATTATTGATATCTTCTGTTGCCACAATCTTTGCTGCAGCATCAATAAGTTTCTGGAATATATCAATCTCGTAATTACTGTGCACATGCTGCAATACTGCGGCAATGCGCTCAAGTCCCATCCCAGTATCAACTGATGGGTTAGGTAAGTCCTCTAATGTGCCATCTGCCTGACGATTATACTGCATAAACACCAAATTCCAGATCTCAATATAGCGATCACCATCTTCCTCAGGCGTCCCAGGAGGACCGCCTGCAACTTCTGCACCATGGTCATAAAAGATCTCAGTACACGGCCCACACGGTCCTGTGTCACCCATTGCCCAGAAATTATCTTTAGCACCTATGCGTGATAGACGTCTACGATCAACACCTACTTCATTAATCCAGATATCTTCAGCTTCTTTGTCTTCTTCAAAGACGGTCACCCATAGCTTCTCCTTGGGAAGCTTTAACACTTCTGTCAAATATTCCCAAGCATAGAAAATAGCATCACGTTTAAAATAATCACCAAAGCTAAAGTTACCCAACATCTCAAAAAAAGTATGATGGCGCGCCGTATAACCGACATTTTCCAAATCATTATGCTTACCACCTGCTCGCACACATTTTTGTGAACTCACAGCTCTCGTATACGATCTTTTATCCGCACCCAAAAAAACATCTTTGAATTGCACCATGCCAGCATTTGTGAATAATAAAGTTTCATCATTGACTGGCACCAACGATGAACTCGCTACTTCTTGATGCCCTTTGGATTTAAAAAAGTCAATAAAAGACCGTCTAATTTCATTAGTTGTAATCATGCTTGCTCTACTGGTATCAATTTAAAATTCAAAATCAACGCCTAGTTTACTATAGAAACGCAGCTTGGCAAAAGTAGTTAGCGCAAAATTTATATGACTATTTCCCTCGCATAAAAAGCTTATCTAAATCATTCACCGTCATTTTCACCCAGGTTGGGCGTCCATGGTTACATTGATCTGCTCTTGCCGTATGCTCCATATCGCGTAGCAATTGATTCATTTGTTCAATGGTAATTTGATCATTTGCACGCACGGCTTTGTGGCATGACATAGTTGCTAAAATCGCATGCATATAATCATCCATTGGCTTGGCTTTACCACTGACCTTAAGGCTGTTGGCAATATCAACAATAAGACTTTCGATGTGATTATTCTTTAAATAAACCGGAATAGCACGAATCACTAAGGTTTTCTCACCCAATGCTGAGTATTCAAATCCTAATTTATTCAAAAGGGCTTCATGCATATCTAATACATCGAGTAATACTGGGCTTATCTCAAAGGTTAGAGGTAATAAGAGTACTTGCGATACCGTTTGATGTTTTGCCCATAGTGTTTTTACCTTTTCATACAACACTCGCTCATGTGCTGCATGCATATCAACGATAATTAGACCATCTTCCGTTTGTGACAAAATAAAGATGCCATGCACCTGTGCCAAGGCAAAACCCAAAGGGTATATCTTACCCTCTTTTACAGGTGTAGCCGTATCAACCTCTTTTGTCATAGTATCTTGATTTGTAACACTTTCTTTAACCTCATCAACGATCAAAGGCATCGATAATTGCGCAGCATCCTGCCATTTATCGTGAGGCATTTGTAACTCTGCTTCATTAGGCGCTTTTATCTCATGCTGATTAACACTGGCATTTTCAACCGGTTGAGTTTTATCTTGTTGATTAATCAGCTGCTCATATAATGCCATATTATTGCGATGATCGACTCTTGAGTGATCAGAATATTGATTTTTATTATGTGAGTATTGATTCAGTTGACCTTGTGGGCTCTCAGGTGTACTAAATACCAAAGCATCAACATCATTTTCAACTACTGATGACTCTGGTAATTGCGGTTTAGTATCTGCCAAAGCATGATGAATCTTGGCAAACAGAAAATCATGCACTAAACGCGACTCACGAAAACGCACTTCATGTTTGGTTGGATGAACATTTACATCCACCGCATGTGGATCGATATTAAAAAACAAAATAAACGCCGGATATCTTTGATGATGCAATACATCTTTATACGCCTGCTTTATCGCATGCGCGATTAGCTTATCTTTGATAATTCGACCATTGACATAAAAATACTGCAAATCAGCACGTGACTTTGAAAACTGCGGCTTAGCCACCCAACCATATAATTGAAGTCCCATTGCTTCAGCTTGAATCAATAAGGCATTATCAACAAATTCATCGCCACAGATATCTGCAATACGCTGTTGCTGTTTTTGCGGTGTATCAGCTACAGGATATGACTTCACCTCTTTGCCATTATGCCAAACAATTAATGCCACATTGAAATGGCAAAGCATAAACTTTTTCAACAGCTCATCAATATGCACATATTCAGTGCGTTCAGCTTTTAAAAATTTGCGTCTGGCAGGTGTATTATAAAAAACTTCTGCCACCTCAATCGTCGTTCCAATCGGATGAGATGCAGGAATCAATTCATTATCTAACTGGTTATCCACAGACCATGCATGTTCATCTTGTGCTGTTTTTGAGGTAATCTTAACTTTAGCAATTGAGCCAATACTGGCAAGTGCTTCTCCTCTAAAGCCCATGCTGTTAATCGCTTCAAGCTCATCTAAAGAATATATTTTACTGGTTGCATGCGGCATTAAAGTCAATGGTAAGTCATCTTTTTCAATACCCGAGCCATTATCACGTATCAATATTTTTTCTTTACCTCCGTGCTCAAGCTCTAATGTAATCTCAGTCGCTCCAGCGTCTAAGGCGTTTTCAAATAACTCTTTCACAATCGAAGAAGGTCTTTCAACCACCTCACCTGCTGCAATTTGGTTAGCTAGTTCAGTGGATAAGACTTTAATTCGTCTACTCATAATTTAATTCCGTTTGAATTTCTTTTTTGATAACGTTTTCATTTAAATAATCAGCAATATGATCGGCAATATCACGCTTTGGTGCCAAAGGTAGGGATAATACTTGCTCATAATGTTTATTAAAGATCTTTACTTCATTGTGATCACCATAAAAAGGAAAGCCAGTATCCGTATTAACTTGATTTAATATTAAGAAATCAAGGTTTTTGCATTCAATTTTAGCTCGTGCATGCGCTTGCGCATTATGTGTCTCTGCGGCAAACCCGACACAACAAGGCCTGTTTCTTGCCAAGTTTGCAACACTTGCCAAAATATCTTTATTTTTAACCAATTTCAACATCAACTCATCACTTTGATCTGTCTTTTTGATTTTTTCAACAGCACATATTTCCGGGCGATAATCAGCAACGGCCGCTGCTGCAATAAAGAGATCTGCCGTTTTCACCTTTTCAAGTACAGCATCATGCATTTCATTGGCACTTTTCACCTGAACAACATCACAGTTTTGAGAAGCTTTTAATTGAGTAGGTCCTGAAATTAAAGTCACTTCCCAACCAATATCAATAAAAGCTTCGGCCAATGCATAACCCATCTTACCTGAGCTGTGGTTTGATAAATAACGCACCGGATCCAACGCCTCAATGGTGGGTCCTGCAGTTATTACCACATGTTTATCAGTTTTTATTTTTGGCTTTAATAGATGCTTTACAATATTTTCAGGCGCCATCAAGCGCCCATCGCCTATATCGCCACAGGCTTGCTCTCCAGCTTCTGGTGGCAAAATGATAAAATCACGATTTTTCAACTGATTTATATTTGCTTGCACAGCACTGTTCTGCCACATAACAACGTTCATTGCCGGTGCTATAAATATCGGTTTGTCCGTTGCAAGGATCACATTGCCTAGCAAATCATCTGCTAACCCTAAGGCTAATTTGGCAATCGTATTAGCCGATGCGGGTGCTATCACTATATCGTCTGCCCAGCGCGCAAGTTCGATATGTTCAATTGGGTGATCGGTATAGGCAAACAAATCATCATAGACCCTATGTTGTGATAATGCCTCAAAACTTAAACCGGTAACAAAAGCTTTGGCTGATTCAGTTAATAAAACTTTAACCTCACAATTTGCTTTGACTAATAATCTGGTTAATTCAAGCGCTTTATACGCAGCGATGCTTCCGGTGACACATAATAAAATTTTTTTCATTATTTATAATTAAAAATTCCTAAAATATTGCCATCCATACTATAAGATAAACTTACTTATGTACATGCTATTTTATTGAGTTGATTGCATCCCGATGACACCATATGGCATGGGAGCGTCTTGAATTTCAACTCCTGTTGAATCAGTCTCTGTTTTTAAAAAGGTTTTTTGCGTAGCAGGATCATAGGTTAAATAAACACCATCAACTGATGATAGTTCCATAAGATCTATACTTGCAAACTCTTTATCAACACTCAATGCAATAAAATGTGCATCTCTATCTTCTGGTGAAGCTAGATCATTTTCTGTAATCACAATAATAAAACCCTTAAAAGGTAAAACTTGCTTAACGATTTGATTACTAAAACTCACCGTTCTCAAGAATGTAAGACTAGGCGTTGCCGGCGTATATTTATAAATATCTATAGAAGATGCATAAGGTAATACTAAAAAGTTTTCTGTGGTGCTATCGGGTATAATTTGTGGTGCGTACTGTATGGGATCAATAGGTGATGCTATACCTAACAATATAGTTCCACTAGTAATTTCAGGAGTGCTACTAATATTGCTTACAACTATGCGTTTTAACCCTGAACTTGTTGAAAAGAACAAGATAACTTGATCTGTGTTCTGACTTTGTAATTGGTCAGTGGCTAACAAATAAACTTTACTTACGTCTTGAACCACCCCGTAATCATGGGCAATAGAAGTGCTTGCACCTACATCATTATAGATTTCCCCTTCTATTTTTCCAGAAGAAAATTGTTTCACTATAAAGCTATAAATTTGATCACTTTTACTAATTAATTTAGCTCCCAAAATGCTATTTGGTTCGGATATCTCATACCAATTGTTATTACTTCCAGAATTTGGAGGTGATTTTCCGTCACTACCTTTAATGTTAACAAAGTATTTATTGTCATCCATGACAACTAACCCTTCCGTATAGTATATATCATCCAAATAAGGAATAGCCTGAAAGTTTTGTGGAATAATCCGCCAGTTCTTACTTTGCTCAAATGGATTTTTCTTTTTATTGCTTTTTTTGATATTTACAAAAGTAAAGCCTCCATACGTTACAACTTCCCCTGGATTATATTTCTGAGAAACCCAAGGCAATCCTGTTATTGTTGGAACTATCACCCAATCTTTTCCTCCTGCTGCTGGGCTATCTTTGTTTGAGTTAATATCACTTTCAGCTACATACTTATCACCATCATCGGTAACTATATCACCCGCATAGTATTCGATATTTGCATTAAACTGAGGAAAGCTCAAAGGGGCGATGATAACTCGCCAATCCTTAGGTTTCTCATATGGATTATCGCCAGGATCAATATCATCTAGTGCCATAAATTTTTGACCATCAAAAATAACGTAGTCTGGCAAGACATATGCTAACGCGGGGTTATATGTTGTTGCTCCTAATATTTGAGTCCAGTCCAAAGTTGAAAATGTGTCGTTTGTTGATAAATTTTCTAGTTGTGTTAATCCTATGCTCGTTTGCCATACTACTCCAGTATTTTTGTCATAGATTAGGATTCCTAAGTTCCAGTCTCCATCCTCTAGATACCAGCCTTGTTCAAGAAGATAATTTCCATTATCTTTAAATTTTAAGCTGTAGGTATTTACAGTTCCTTTGAGAGTGTAATTAATTTGTTTACCACTTCCTGAAACACTTCCTGAGTTATCTATTTCTAGTACACCAAGAAATCCTGCATCACCATTTTCAATGGTCTCTGAGCTACTCTTTTGAGCTAAATCAAGATTGTTCAGAATAATGGTGGGGATATTAACATTCTGTGTGTCTTGAGGAGACAGATCATTTTCTTGATAATATTGACTAGGTGCATTTACAATTGCTATATACTTTGCCTGATGTTGCGTTTGAGCTGTGACCTGCATATTAACATGATACTGTAACACTGCTGAGGCATTATTTAACGCAACACTATCTGGAAATATTGCATCATTTAAATCTGATTGTACGGTACTTGTTACCGTAATATTTGAATTGCCTGAGCTATAGTTTTTAACACTTGAAAGAACTGGTGTATTAGTATAAATATAATCATTTGCTTCCAAAGTGCTTTTTAATGATAAAAACGCACTGTTGCGTGAATTATTATAGTTCTCAATGGCTTGGTTCTGAACAACGTTGGTTTTCAACATATATAAAATTGAACCAGATAGTATTGAGACCACTGCAACAATAATTAATGCAATGAGTAAAACACCACCGTGTTGATTATATTTATTATTATACATAGTCAATCACCAAGATAATCCATACACCATAAAGTATAGATCAGTTAAGACTGCTTTTCCTTATGATTTTTTACAAAACATTCCAAGATCACCATTGGAAGGCTTTACTATAAATTCTATATCACAAAGCAAAAAGGCACCGTTAGATGCCTTTGTAATAATAAAAAACCTGATGATGTTCTACTTAATAACTTCAGGCGTCCTGCCTTACGCCATTTCATGGTCAATGTCATACTTCCATTGATCAAATTTGTTCCCAACAAATTTGTCACATGGCGAATGGTGAGACGGAAAACCAAATAGTGCCAACTATTTGCCGTCGAACGCCACTTGTCACGGACCTGCAAGTGGCCGATTTGAAAAAATACAGGAAGTATTTTTGATAAATACACTATCATCGGCGTTATTCAGTTTCACTTCGTCAGTTCGGAATGGGTTAAAAGCACTGCTTTTA
This sequence comes from Cysteiniphilum sp. GTC20157, assembly GCF_055396795.1. NCBI lineage: Bacteria > Pseudomonadati > Pseudomonadota > Gammaproteobacteria > Thiotrichales > Fastidiosibacteraceae > Cysteiniphilum > Cysteiniphilum sp. GTC20157. The sequence continues at coordinate 1,666,051 of NZ_AP044698.1, forward strand.
ACGACTTTGAAGCGAGGGGGTACTTTCTCCCGAGCGTTGATTCAAAGTCCGGAATGATCACCATGGAAGGTTTTATTGTAAATCTGATGCCACAAAGCAAAAAGGCACCGTTAGGTGCCTTTGTAATAATAAAAAACCTGATGATGTTCTACTTTCACATGGCGAATGCCACACTATCATCGACGCTAACTGTTTTTACTTCTGAGTTCGGAATGGAGTCAGGTGGTTCACAGTCGCTATCTTCATCAGGTAACTGTCAAGCTGAGAGCTCTAACAATCTATCATAGAGTAATAACCAAGTCTCTCGGGCAATTAGTACTGGTTAGCTTCATACATTACTGCACTTCTACAGCCAGCCTATCAACGTCGTAGTCTTCAACAACCCTTCAGATCAGAGAACAGATGACTGAAGACTGATGACAGATAATCGAATCGCTTCGCGATGATCTAATTTAAATATTAATACCATCAAGCTTGCTTGATCCAAATTCTGTCTTCTGTCCTCTGTGTTCTGTCCTCCAATAGGGAGATCTCATCTTGAGGCTGGCTTCCCGCTTAGATGCTTTCAGCGGTTATCCATTCCGAACGTAGCTACTGGGCAATGCCTCTGGCGAGACAACCCAAACACCAGCGGTTCGTTCATCCCGGTCCTCTCGTACTAGGAACAAACCCTCTCAAATCTCCTACGCCCACGGCAGATAGGGACCGAACTGTCTCACGACGTTCTAAACCCAGCTCGCGTACCACTTTAAATGGCGAACAGCCATACCCTTGGGACCTGCTTCAGCCCCAGGATGTGATGAGCCGACATCGAGGTGCCAAACTCCTCCGTCGATATGAACTCTTGGGAGGAATCAGCCTGTTATCCCCGGAGTACCTTTTATCCGTTGAGCGATGGCCCTTCCATTCAGAACCACCGGATCACTAAGACCTACTTTCGTACCTGATCGAGCCGTCACTCTCTCAGTCAAGCGCACTTTTGCCTTTATACTCTTGGTGCGATTTCCGACCGCACCGAGTGCACCTTCGTACTCCTCCGTTACTCTTTGGGAGGAGACCGCCCCAGTCAAACTACCCACCATACACTGTCCTCGGCTTCCGCCTGAGTTAGAACTCCAAAAATATCAGGGTGGTATTTCAACGTCGACTCCTTCAGAACTAGCGCCCTGAATTCATAGTCTCCCACCTATCCTACACAAATATTTTCAAAGTCCAGTGCAAAGCTATAGTAAAGGTTCACGGGGTCTTTCCGTCTAACCGCGGGTACGCAGCATCTTCACTGCGATTTCAATTTCACTGAGTCCCAGATGGAGACAGTGTGGCCATCGTTACGCCATTCGTGCAGGTCGGAACTTACCCGACAAGGAATTTCGCTACCTTAGGACCGTTATAGTTACGGCCGCCGTTTACCGGGGCTTCGATCCAGAGCTTCTCCTACCACTTAATTACTCTGTCAATTCTTCTCTTAAGCGCTGATACAGCAAAACCCTCATTCGATTTGCTCGCTTTAACTTAGCTTCTCTCAACCTAGCAAGTTTCTCACTTGCATAAGCTTCGTAGTAGACAAGAATCCAGTCTCTCGTTTGACTTGTGTATTTACTTCTACCTGACTTATGCGATTTAATTCTCTTTCTTAGGTCTTTACTATAACCCAAGTAAAAATTATCTAACGCTTTTGAATAAATCACGTATACATAATACATATCAAACTCCAAAATAATTAAGTGGTAGGATAACCCCTTCAATTAACCTTCCGGCACCGGGCAGGCGTCACACCCTATACTTCCTCTTTCGAGTTCGCAGAGTGCTGTGTTTTTAGTAAACAGTCGCAGCCACCTGGTATCTGCAACCCCTTCAAGCTCCAGATGTTCATCCTTCACCCTAACGGGGCACACCTTCTCCCGAAGTTACGGTGTCATTTTGCCTAGTTCCTTCACCTGGGTTCTCTCATCGCCTTGGTATTCTCTACCCACCCACCTGTGTCGGTTTACAGTACGGTCAATCATAATCTATGCTTAGAAGGTTTTCCTGGAAGCAGAGCATCAATCTCTTGGCTAAACTCCGAAAAGTTTAGTTCCGTCTCACGCCTCAGATCAACATGTATCCGGATTTACCTAAACACACTACCTACACGCTTTCACCCGGACAACCATCCGCCGGGCAGACCTAGCTTTCTCCGTCTCTCCATCGCAATTACAATCGGTACAGGAATATTAACCTGTTTCCCATCGACTACTCCCTTCGGATTCGCCTTAGGAGCCGACTTACCCTACGTTGATTAACATTGCGTAGGAAACCTTGGGTTTTCGGCCAATAAGAATCTCACTTATTTATCGTTACTCATGTCAGCATTCGCACTTCTGATACCTCCAGCAAACTTCTCAATTCACCTTCTTCAGCTTACAGAACGCTCCCCTACCATGGCACCATAGGTGCCATCCGCAGCTTCGGTGTATCGCTTAGCCCCGTTAAATCTTACGCGCAAGCCGACTCGACCAGTGAGCTATTACGCTTTCTTTAAAGGGTGGCTGCTTCTAAGCCAACCTCCTGGCTGTCTATGCCTTCTCACATCGTTTCCCACTTAGCGATAACTTGGGGACCTTAGCTGGCGGTCTGGGCTCTTTCCCTCTCCACGACGGACCTTAGCACCCGCCGTGTGTCTCCTGTGATTCAACTTCGTCGTATTCTAAGTTTGCATCGAGTCGGTAAGGTCGCAAAACCCCCCTAGTCGAAACAGTGCTTTACCCCAACGAGTCATCCACAAGGCACTACCTAAATAGTTTTCGGGGAGAACCAGCTATCTCCGCGCTTGATTAGCCTTTCACTCCGATCCACAACTCATCCCATAATTTTGCAACATTACCGGGTTCGGTCCTCCAGTTGGTGTTACCCAACCTTCAACCTGGTCATGGATAGATCGCGTCGGTTTCGGGTCTACTCCTAGCGACTCATCGCTCTATTAAAACTCGCTTTCGCTACGGATCCCTTATTCAGTTATCCTCGCCACTAAAAGTAACTCGCTGACCCATTATACAAAAGGTACGCCATCACATCTCTTAAAAATGCTCTGACTGCTTGTACGCAAACGGTTTCAGGTTCTATTTCACTCCCCTTATCGGGGTTCTTTTCGCCTTTCCCTCACGGTACTGGTTCACTATCGGTCAGTCAGTAGTATTTAGCCTTGGAGGATGGTCCCCCCATCTTCAAACAGGATTTCACGTGTCCCGCCCTACTTATTCGTATATCTAGTTCCACCTATAAATTTTCGTCTACAGGGCTATCACCTGCTATGGCCATCCTTCCCAGAATGTTCAACTAATCTATACGCTAAAATATACAAGGCTACTCCCCCTTCGCTCGCCGCTACTAAGGGAATCTCGGTTGATTTCTTTTCCTATGGGTACTTAGATGTTTCAGTTCCCCACGTTCGCCTTCAGATGACGGAAAACAGAAGACAGAAGACAGTTGTTGAATCGCTGTGCGATACCTTAAACTTTAAAAATAATTACTTAAATTTAAAATTAAATATCACGTTTCTAAAATCAACTTACTGTTTCCAATCCGCTATTTTCCGCCATCTGAATGATCAGAAGACATAAGGCATAGATAAAACAGAAAACTTCTGTCTTCTGTCCTCTGCCCTCTGTCTTCTGATCGGGTTCCCCCATTCAGACATCTCCGGATCAATGCTTATTTGCCAACTCCCCGAAGCTTTTCGCAGGCTATCACGTCTTTCATCGCCTCTGACTGCCAAGGCATCCGCCGTTTGCGCTTATTCTCTTGGTCATTACTCTATAATAAATTGTTAAAGATCTCTGTTTCGGATGACCGAAGACTGTGGACTGATGACAGATAATCGTACGCTCACCGATGATTCAATTTAAACATTAAAACCATCAAGCTTGCTTGATTCAAACTCCGTCTTCTGTCCTCTGTCTTCCGTCATCTGGATGGTGGAGCCAAGGAGGATCGAACTCCTGACCTCCTGCGTGCAAAGCAGGCGCTCTCCCAGCTGAGCTATGGCCCCAATTCAGAGGACAGAGAACAGATCTTTGTATCGCTTCGCGATGATTCTTTAAAATAAAAATCGTGCAACTCGCTGCACTCAAAATCACTGTCTTCTGTCTTCCGTCCTCTGTCTTCTGATATGGTGGGTCTGAGTAGACTTGAACTACCGACCTCACCCTTATCAGGGGTGCGCTCTAACCAGCTGAGCTACAGACCCATGCCTGAAAACAGAAAACTGAGAACAAAGGACAGTATTCGAATCGCTTCGCGATGAATTAATTTAAACATTAACCCTTCAAGCTCGCTTGACTCAATTTCTGTCTTCCGTCTTCTGCCTTCTGTCTTCTGGACTAAAAAACATCAATTGTAAACACTTAAATACTTCTCGCACTTTCTTATATTCTTTGTACTTTCGTACCTTTAAGGAGGTGATCCAGCCGCAGGTTCCCCTACGGCTACCTTGTTACGACTTCACCCCAGTCATGAATCACAAAGTGGTAAACGTCCCCCCTACCACTTTTACCATCTCAACAGCCAACAAACAATCATCAACATATCAAAATAATAAAAGTGGTAGGGTTAGACTATCTACTTCTTTTGCAACCCACTCCCATGGTGTGACGGGCGGTGTGTACAAGACCCGGGAACGTATTCACCGCGGCATTCTGATCCGCGATTACTAGCGATTCCGACTTCATGCTCTCGAGTTGCAGAGAGCAATCCGGACTACGAACACCTTTCTGAGTTTCGCTCCAGCTCGCACCTTCGCCTCCCTCTGTAATGCCCATTGTAGCACGTGTGTAGCCCTGCCCGTAAGGGCCATGATGACTTGACGTCGTCCCCACCTTCCTCCGCCTTATCAGCGGCAGTCTCTCTAGAGTGCCCAACTTAATGATGGCAACTAAAAATAAGGGTTGCGCTCGTTGCGGGACTTAACCCAACATTTCACAACACGAGCTGACGACAGCCATGCAGCACCTGTCTCATAGTTCCCGAAGGCACAAATCCATCTCTGAATTCTTCTATGGATGTCAAGGGCAGGTAAGGTTCTTCGCGTTGCATCGAATTAAACCACATGCTCCACCGCTTGTGCGGGTCCCCGTCAATTCCTTTGAGTTTTAACCTTGCGGCCGTAGTCCCCAGGCGGAGTACTTAACGCGTTAGCTGCGCCACTAAATCTTTTACACCAGATCCAACAGCTAGTACTCATCGTTTACAGCGTGGACTACCAGGGTATCTAATCCTGTTTGCTACCCACGCTTTCGTCCCTCAGTGTCAGTTTAACCCCAGATTGTTGCCTTCGCCATTGATGTTCCTTCCGATCTCTACGCATTTCACCGCTACACCGGAAATTCCCCAATCCTCTAGTAAACTCTAGTTAAACAGTATCAAATGCAGTTCCCAGGTTGAGCCCAGGGCTTTCACATCTGACTTATCTAACCACCTACGAACCCTTTACGCCCAGTAATTCCGATTAACGCTCGCACCCTCCGTATTACCGCGGCTGCTGGCACGGAGTTAGCCGGTGCTTATTCTTTAGGTAACGTCAAATTGTCTAGCTCTTAACCTAACAACCTTCCTCCCTAACTAAAGTGCTTTACAACCCTAAGGCCTTCTTCACACACGTGGTATTGCTGGATCAGGGTTGCCCCCATTGTCCAATATTCCCCACTGCTGCCTCCCGTAGGAGTCTGGGCCGTGTCTCAGTCCCAGTGTGGCTGATCTTCCTCTCAGAACAGCTATGGATCATCGCCTTGGTCAGCCTTTACCCAACCAACTAGCTAATCCAACGCAGGCTCATCGTACAGCGACAGCACATAAGTGCTACCTTTGACCCGAAGGTGTCATGCGGTATTAGCAGTCGTTTCCAACTGTTGTCCCCCACTATACGGCAGATTCCTACGCGTTACTCACCCGTCCGCCACTAGCCAGAAGACAGATAACAGAAGACTCAAGACAGTAGTCGAATCGCTCCCGCGATAAATCATTCTAAATCACTAAAATTTGAATCATTTATGCAGCTTGCTGCATTCAACCCTCTGTACTCTGTCATCTGTATTCTGTCTTCCGAACCCGTTCGACTTGCATGTGTTAAGCATACCACCAGCGTTCAATCTGAGCCAGGATCAAACTCTTCAGTTTAAATCCTTAGATCATTAATTCCAGTCCTAAAACAAGAACTAACAACCCGCAAAAATTTTTGCTCAAAGTATTTAAGTATCTACATTTTATATCTCTTTAAACATCTCTTAAACCTTGCTACCAAGGCGTTTCTTGCGAACATTCTCGCTTAAGAACAAGCGTCAATTCTACAGATTTTTTTTTGGTTAGCAAGCTGTTTTTTAAAGTTTTTTAAAGTTTATTTTGAGTTGTTTTTTTTATGATCAAAACCACCTTTCTAATACGTTGAATTATAAATTGTAACTTGCGCCCAGGGCTGTCCCATCTAAATTAACGGTTTGATTGTATTAAAAACATTATGAGACTTTATTGAACTCAATTTTCAAAATAATGCCTTTAATCTCATCTGGATGACTCTTGGTTAGAGTGATAAGTAACCATTATTGACTTTTATGCAATCAATATATATTTGAATTTTGAGATGGGACAGCCGTGAACTTGCGCCTTTTCTTCATTCACACAATATATGATTTTGCACTATACTGGCTGTGGATATCACAAAAATTAATGGAGTAATCATATGCCTGGAATATTGATCGTTTTTTTCCTGTTACTAATAAGCGTTATTAGCGCATGGATGCATCGCACAACGGGGATCATATTCTTTTGCGTTTTTCTCATCGCAATGGGACTAGTATTCTTACATCACGCAACAGACCATCTTGGTTTATATTTTTAATGGTAAAAGGAGCTTCAATATGCAACGATCCAAAATAAATAACTTCGTAAAATGCCTCAATGCCATTGAAATACTTGCCATTATCCTTGTCATCGTGATGGCTTTTTCTTTTCAATTTATTTTAGGCGAACTTCCTTGCCCATTATGTTTACTACAACGCCTTGGATTACTGGGTATTGCCTTTGGCTTTTTGCTGAACATCAGATATCACGTCCGCCCAGCACATTATAGCCTATCATTACTCTCGGCAGTTTTGACTTCATTTGTTGCTATGCGCCAGATTGCACTTCACATTAATGACCCTCACGGTTACGGCTCAGCAATTTTAGGCTTGCATATGTATACATGGGTATTTGTACTGTGCATTATTGCTATAATTTATATTGCTATTGCACTTGGGCTATCATCACAATATGAAATTAAAGCAAACAAAGATGAAATCTCAGAAGCTAAAGGTAAGAAAATAAAAATATTTACTCACATTGTCTTTACACTATTGGTCTTTATCATTGCCACAAATCTAATTTCAACTTTTGTCGAATGCGGACTCAGTGAATGCCCAGATAATCCAATGACTTATATTTTATGGCAGTAGCAATTTAAAAAGTACTTTTTTGGGTTTACTAATTTGCCTGAATTGCTTCCACGCGCTCTTTAATCCTTTGGAGTTGATCTGAACTTAATACGACTTCTGGGCAGTTATTAGTAGTGACAGTTACTTGTAATAAACCACTTTGATACTCGTTATACGCCTTAATTAAATTAACGCCAAATGGCAATTGGTTATAATCATATTCAGACTCTATTCGGCTATCACATTGAAAAGTTTCATCCTTACAGGTAAACCCTGGCGTTAAGCCACCTACTGAACTGCACCTCTTAACTGTAAAAGTGTTTTTTTCATCGCCAACGTTTGAAAGAATGCCTACTTTTCTAGTATGAGCATCATAAACTATGTTGAAGTTATAATCTGCATAGACAACAGGGTTGTAAGTTGGTTTTCCCCAAGAATGTTGATGCGTAAGCCCTGCAAATTTTAATATTTTATTTTGACGATTAAAATGGAAATCGTTATCAATCAGCGCCCTATTTGTTCTACTCGTAAAATCATTAATGACTTCATTAAATCTCGTTTCAATAAACTTAGCTCTTGCTTGAAAATTATTTGGTGTATTTTGATAATTAAAAGCAGACGATATTGTTGCACCGTGATTGTAGTGCAAATTCAAAGCAGTCAGTTCTAAATATAATGATTTAATGATTGTCTCTAGCACTCGGCTATACTGACTAGCAAGCATACTATTATATGCCGCGTAAATATTAACAAAATCTTTCTGGTTACCAGGGCTGTCCCATCTAAATTAACGGTTTGATTGTATTAAAAACATTATGAGACTTTATTGAACTCAATTTTCAAAATAATGCCTTTAATCTCATCTGGATGACTCTTGGTTAGAGTGATAAGTAACCATTGCTGACTTTTATGCAATCAGTATATATTTGAATTTTGAGATGGGACAGCCGTGTTCTGGTTACTTGTATTGCTCGCATTGTTTACTTGATCTTTAGTATAATTTTGGGCGCGTGTGATCAAGGATGCGTATATTGAGTAATCTGACATTTCCATTAACGTCTTAGCTTCAGCAGTAACTTTCCGCAAAGTGATATTGTTGAGGACTTTAGTCAATCTTTCTAGCCGCGATTTTTTACTATTGCCTCCTCCCCATACACTGCCTTTGGCAAGGTAGGCATCAACATCACTACCATGTTCTCCTAAAATGTTAATCACTTGATTATAAGAAGTATTAATTTCATTTGTACTACTCTCCACCCTTTGGATACTCTCTCTAATTGCATTATCATTTAATATTGTTCTTAACTCAGTCAACTTTTTACCGAGATTTCTAATATCAACCTGTATTTCATCAAGCTTTTGCATAACATCTTCTAACGTATAGCTGTTTGTAAAGCCAAAAATTGAATCTAAAAAGCTAAAAATCATTAATGCAGGCCCTGCGACTTTATTGACAAATGGAATATTAGATGCAATATCTAAAGATTGCTCAATAATACTTGCTGTATCTGCACTACTTCTTAATGGCGCCATTGCACGATGCTTCTGTCTAGAAATTGGATAAGTGTAATCATAATAAGGACTGGATAATAAATGTTTTCCATAACTGTTTTTCAGACGTTCAACTAAAGCTTGATTAGATAAATTACTAAGAAATGTATTTATTTCATAGCCTGATGATTGGTAGACAACAGCTAACGCCTCATACACCTCACTACTTGAAGAAACACCCAACAAACGCTCAACTGTATTCAAGGTATATCCATGTCGATTTACTCTATCAAGTAGAAATCTCCCTATTTCATAAGAAGATGAAAAGAAAAACCTCTGTCCATAAAACGCTTTACCATAGGGAATAACAGCAACAACCTTATTATCCTTTTTCAACAATATATGATTATCTTTTATGCTTTGCACATTTATCACATTAATCTCACAGGTATTCTCTATACACTTAGTTACCGTTAATTTCTGCTTCTCTTGCGTATTATTGTTTTGCAATACCGCTGTCAGATTTGTGTTTTCAAGCGCCTTTGGAAATACAATTTTAATATCCTCCGAAAAACCTGCTTCTGAAAGTAGTAATACACTCAAAAAGCTGACTATTTTGGTTAATTTAAATGTCATTTTCTACTCCTTGCTAATCTATTATTTACAACTATCGCATTAAAGCATTAATAAATATTAGATGCTTTTCAAATTGCTATGAATATTCCTTGTTATCAAGACTTCCCCCTTTTAAATTATCACATGATAAATCACAGCCTTATATAAACCCTTAAAATGAAATTAACTTATCAGGAAATAGCTTAGACTGCACCTCTAGGATTGCCGTCATGGCAGGAATAATTGCAGGTGCGAGCATTCTGACCATTGGTAAATTAATGTTAGGCACTTTGCATAACATATCAAAATCATCATTTTGATTGGTGATTTTGTCACAAATCGCTTTGCCAATACGTACGGTTTGTGCAACACCATGACCACTCCAACCAAATACACTATATATCTTATCACTGATATTATATGCCGCAGTAGGTCCTTTCACTGTAAGGTCAGTGGTTCCGCTCCAGCAATAATCGAGTTTCACATCACCTAGCTGAGGAAAGACAGTTGTAACGCGTTGTTGTAGATAATCTAATGCCTTATCTAGCGCCCAACGTGAGCCACTACCACTACCACCGAATAGCACTCTATTTCCACGCACTTGACGAAAGTAGTCTATTTGTAAAGAAGTATCATACACAGCAACATTTGATGGTATCAGTTTCTCAACGGCAATTGGTAAAGGTTCAGTCACAGACACATAACTATAAAATGGAATCGCCGCTCGCCCCTCTTGTTTTAATATCTCAAAAGTGGAAACATGCGTTGCGATAACCACCTTATTTGCAGTGATTTTTCCACCTTCAGTTTCAACGACAACCTTTCCTTTTATTTGATCGATATTAAGCGCTTTGGTGTTTTCATAAACCTTACCGCCATGTTTCAATAATGCATATACCAAACCAAGGTTTAATGCCAATGGGTGAATATGTCCACCGATACAATCCAATAAACCACCATAATATAAATCAGAATCAACATGCTTCTTAAGATTTTGTTGTGTGATGATTTTAGCGCTATTATCGTCAAGCTTTGCGCGTGATTTCATCGCTGTTTTTAATGCATCCATATGCCCTTGATGAATCGCAGCGGTTAAATGCCCTTGAACATAATCAACCTCAAGATCATACTTCTGAATAATCTCTTTAATCGTATCAAATGATTCACGTGCGGTAAAATGCCACAAACGTTTTGCTTCATCTAAAGAAAACTCCTGAAGCATGTTACAAGCTTCCCAACGCGCAAGTCCAGGTGTTAATTGCCCACCATTTCTGCCAGATGCGTTAACCCCAATCTGATCTTGATCAATCAATATTACATCAACGCCAGATTCGGCAAGGTGCATTGCTGCTGAACTTCCTAATAATCCAGCACCAATCACCAGTACATCGCATTTACAATTGTTTACAAGTCTTTTATGATTTGGCAGTTTATTAATGGATGCTTGATAAAAATTCTCACAGTCCAAACGGTTAGGAGAACTCGCCTGCCATGACCAATCTTGTAAGCTATTCTTCCAAATACCGGTATTATTTCTTAACTCTGATAAAATTTTGGGTTTAAATTTTTCCATGTTTATGATCATCCTAGTGCTGCATATTCTAAATAAACAAAGACAAAATGTAGTATAATAAATCCTTATAAATGACTGACTATTAAAGCGACAATGGCAAAGGCTAAACAAGCAATTATTCTGACTGAAAAACAAAGACATATTCTGTCAAAACTGCATACATCAAATACGGGACAATATCGCTATAAACTAAGAGCCAAGATTATTCTTGACAGCGCAGATCATAGACGCACAAAAGATACACTTTCTGAGTTGAATATAGTAGCTAGCACGGTAGGCAAATGGCGTGATCGTTGGAATAATGCTTCAGAAAAACTTGCATGCCTTGAACGAGAAGAAATAAAAGGTATTGAGTATGAGCGAGCTATATGCGAAATACTTGATGATCTACCTAGAGAAGGAACACCTGCAAAGTTTAGCGCAGAGCAAATTTGTAAAATTATAAGCGTTGCTTGCGAAGCACCAGAAAAATCAGGGCTTCCTTTAAGTCATTGGAGTTTACCAAGTTTGGCTGCAGAGTTAGTTAAACGACAAATAGTGGACAGCATTTCAATTTCCCAACTACATGTTTTTTTAAAATCAGGCAGATATAAAGCCCCATAAGGTAAAACAGTGGATACACACACCCATTGAGGATCAAGCCACATTTGATCATGAAGTAGCGCAAGTGTGCAACACCTATCAAAAAGCATATGATGAAAAGGACAATGACATGCTTCAAGTGGTCAGTTGTGATGAGAAAACAGGGATACAGGCATTGGAGCGTCAAATCACTCCAATGAATCTGGATCATTGTGAACGCGTTGATAACAGCTATGAACGCCATGGCACACAATGTTTAATTGCAAATTTTGATATTGCTTCAGGTAAAATAATTGCTCCAACCATAGGTGATACCAGAACGGAAGAAGATTTCAAGAATCATGTCGAGCAAACAGTGCAAACGAAGCCTAAGGCTAATTGGGTTTTCGTTGTTGATCAATTAAATACGCACATGTCTGAAGCGTTGGTTTTGCTAGTGCTTAATTTGTGTGGTATTACTGGGGTGGATATTGGTGAAAAAGGCAAACATGGCGTGTTGAAAAACATGCAAACACGTAAAGCGTTTCTTGAAGATAGTTCACATCGTATTCGGTTTGTATATACACCGAAACATGCTTCATGGCTTAATCAAGTTGAGATATGGTTTAGCATTTTGGTTAAGCGATTACTTAAACGTTTATCTACGAAGTCAACAGTTGAGCTTAAAGATAAAATAACGGCATTTATTGGGTACTTTAATGATGTATTGGCTAAGCCATTTAAATGGACATATAAGGGGAGAGTTCTACAGGCGACATAATATTTACTTATTTAAAGGATGAGGTACTAGTTTAAATTCACTTACCTGTATGACTATAGCAAATGAATTTTTCTTTACCTCATTTATCTTCCATATGTTGCTCTAAGCGCCTTAAATTTCTTTAGATTTAATCACTTTTATCATGCATTGAATTATCACAGTTACTAACTTTTTGATCAAACAACAGCAAATTTTAAATATCAACCTATACTCTAGACCATAAATAGTTTGACAACAACAAAAGGAGTAGCCGTATGAGTTCCACACGAAATAGATGCTTAAGAAAGATCTCCATACTTCTAGGCACATTCGCAATAACAATGAGTATCAGCTATGCTAATTCATTGACATTCCCAATATCTATTGATAATACAACAGATCGAAATGTTTATATTGAGATTAGCTTTAAAATTGATAAACCTCTGGATTATGATAGCGATCCAAATACAATCAAAAATCGAATAGAAGACCCCAAACTAAATGACACATCATCAATCCCGTATATTCCCAGTCCTAGTGGTGAAACGATGGAGTATACAACCAAGTGCGAATTTGATGATTACAAGAAAGGGGAATGTCTCACGGGGTTTGAGCTTCAGGCAAGGTCAAGTTTTACCGGTTATTGGGTAGGCTCTGGAGCTGTCTCCTTATACATGTATAGAGATGGAGAGAAAATTACAACATCCGAATTAGAAACAACTGGACAAGGTGGGAAACTTTCTCAACCTGACTACAACTACGACCGTATGGGAAAATCACCAATAACGTGGATAAGCAATATGCCACGCGGCACGCAATATATACATGCTTACAAGATAGGCAATATAATTCAACAAAAGTATGGCATTCTACGTCTTGTTATCGTTAATTCAGTCACCATTCCTTTCTAAAAAATATTGCATTGCAACTCATCTTAATTTATTTACTGGATTTTGATAATAGCCCCCGTGTAGCGCCCCTACAATCTGGCTTAGCAAAATTTTCATAAACTACTTCGTAACAAAAACACTGCACAATAATTTACGATAGGTATAAAATTCCTCACTTTGCTTTTTTAATTTTTCCATCTAGGCTTAAGACAAACGGATGACTTGGAGTGATAGATGGACATCAGTGACTTACAGCTACTTTATATACTACTGACTGAGCGAAATATTACTTATGCGGCTGAAAGAATGAACTTATCACAACCGGCAGCCACGATTCGCCTTGGCAAAATGCGTAAACGATTTAATGATGAATTACTCATACGTCACGGCAATTCAATGCGCTTAACCGAAAAAGCAACCACCATGATTCAGCCTTTAAAACGTTTGCTTGAGCAAATTAATGAATTATTCCCACACCCTCACTTTGACCCTAAAACAGATGCCAGCATTATCAATATCCATATGAATGAATATTGTGAACATTTAATGTTAAAAGCATTATTTGACAAAATACATAGCTTTAATCCGGAGCATGAAATACATCTGCATATATTTCCGCCACTGTATAACCTTGATGGAATACATGATTTTAGCAATGCTGAGGTTATCATTGGCGCAGTTAACGAGAGTAATCTTGGCGAATTTGATGCTGAAGTTTCGCACTATGATCCACTTTGCCTATTGTACGATCGCTACCCAATTGATACATCAAAAGAGCTCACCCTCGATGAATATTATCAGTTGCCGCATATTGTGATCAATACAGTTGAGGCAAATCATTACTTACCTATCTTAGGGGCAAATGATCTACGCAATGTAAAAATGCGGGTGTTGAGTTTAACGCTTGCCACCTCATTACTTGAAGACAAATTTGTGATGACTTCAGTCAAAAGTCTTGCTGAAACCTATAACTTAAAAACATACCCATTACCAATTGATATCCCCCCGATGGCTTGCAATATTCACTATCCTGAGAGGTTGAAATTTGATGCTAAAAATAAATGGTTACGTAATTTATGTAGGTCTGAACTACAAAGACTAGCGCAGTCGCTTAATCTAAAATTGGTTAATTAAATGATGAGGTAAAGCATGGATATTTATGATTTACAATTATTACAGCTATTGCTTTCTGAGCAAAGCATTAGTCGTGTTGCTAACGTAATGAATTTATCGCAACCGGCGGTAACCATTCGCTTAGGTAAAATGCGCGATAGATTTAAGGATGAGCTCTTGATCCGTGACGGTAACCAAATGATATTAACCAACAAAGCAAAATCGCTAATCACGCCACTGCAAAATATTCTAGATGACATTGATTACTTGCTTCCTTCCGAGGCGTTCTCACCTGCCAAAAATGCATCAACATTTAACCTCTATGTCTCTGAGCATTTCTCTTATTTAGCACTACGCCCCATCTTACAGCAAATAAGCCAAAGCAACCCTAACCATATTATTAATGTTCGCACATTCCCCGTGCTATACCAAATACAACAAAACTTTGACTTCAGCCATGCCGATTTAGTGATTGGCATTTTGAACAATTTAGATAGTTTTATTGGTGATAATATTCTTGAAGATACGTTAGTAATTGCTTATAAGAACTATCCGCTACCCAAAAATATGGATTATGAAACTTATATTAACCTACCACACATCCTCTTTGGCTTCGATGATGAGCATAATAAATTCCTACACTACCTAACACGCCCCGATCCACGCAATGTTTATGCTCGTGTATCAACCCTTTCTGCCGCCTTAGAAATCATGGATGATCAATGTATTATTGTCACTGCAACCTCACTGGCCAAATGCTTTGATTTAAAGACTGCATCGCTTCCCTTTGAAACGCATCCAATTATGATGCAAGCGTTTTACCCGCGACGGCTTAAGTATGATGCAAAAAATAAATGGCTGCGACAATTATGTAAAAAAGTGGCTCAAAAAGAAATACAAAAAATCGTGCGTAATTGATGTAACTTACGGTTACGAGTGAGGGTAACACAGACTATTACTTAGAATAGCAAGACTACTGTAAGAGGTGGTGATTTTTTAATTGGCAAATTGCCAAATAGCAGCCTTAAATTAACGTAAAAACCCACCTTGGTTAAGCCTTCCAAGATGGGAATCATTTGATTTGATTTGATTTGATTTGCTAGGCTAATGCCACATTTTAACTTGGGTAAGTGTTATAAGGGTAAGTCACATCATTTGGATTCGTTAGCGTATCACCGCCAATATTTATATAAGTTGTTTTATTTTTTATATCTCGACCTAGTGTCATTCCAATCGTATTAATGCCTACTCGGTGTGCTTGATATTGCATATTTTTATACTGTACCTTATTATCATTGACATACTCATTGGCTATTGCCGTGACATGGTTTAAGCCGTTGCTTTGATCAGTATACCAATTATAATATAAATCAAGAGGATCAGATGTGTAACTATAACTAATCAAATACCCCCAATCCAACTCATTATTAGTATAATTTTTAGAGTGACCACTATGACCATATAATTTAATGTCGCCATATCTTGGGTTTGTATATAAAAAATCAATATATCCAAAGTCACCTAAAAGATGAAATACAATATTGGTATCATTTACTACAGTTGAAGAGCAATCAAGTATCGCCGATTGTCCAGCTTTTAACGTACCATGCGCAGCTCTCAACTCATCTGCATAGCTACAAGTCTTTATAGCCGCACCATCCTTTAGACTAATATCAAATTCAGTGCTATTTTTTAAAATAACCCAATCAGATGTATTTACCGCATATACCTGAGATGCCGCTGAAAGTGATAATAAAGAAGCTAATGTCATTAATGTCTTTTTCATTTACTGTTTCCTCTTAGTTGTTTTATTTTTAACTGATAAGAGCGTGTTATTTAAATGCTTACTGCCCTTACTGTTGAGATATAATTTATCATTTACAGGCATTAAAATCAGTTTCAACTAGGTTTCCTTAGGTAACAGAAATGAAACAATTAATGGATGTTTGTTAGTCTATAACTGTTTTTTTCAACAAGCATTAATCTTGCTTAGGGTAGACCTTCCCCATATTAACTTCACAGTTGTGATCCGAAGCATATCGATTAAGTGCTAACATAAAGCAACATACTAATCGAATAATTTAGCCATATTATTTATTTTGTCAAACCTCAAAACAATATAGCTTTGCCACATTACCACAGCTTTGTGCGGCAAACTCTGTCCATTTCGATGGGGTCCAGTCATATAAAACAATATCGCCATAATTACCTTGGTTGGAGCTGCTGCCACTCGTCCAATTATTGCAATTAGGTGTGCGCAAGGTACCTAGCGCTCTTGTGCCAGTCCACATATCAGTTTGTGGAATATCTTGTGGTATCGCGTTTTCAATCTTAACGGATGTTGGATCCGTAATCAGCTTATGACTATAGGCAAAAATAGAGTCATCTAAGTTATAGTAAACAATCTCAGGATGTGATTTGACATTATCCACGGCATTAATACTCTCGTCACTTAGCCATGCATGATAAGTACCTAACAACCCTCTACGACTGGCATCTGCTTGGCAAATTTTATTAGCAGCAAGTATACCCGTTTCACCGGCGGCATCCGCCCAACTTGATAAATTACCATTGCCAAGTTCTTTAGTAATAAATACATAGCGTGACGCATCATTAAATGCACTAAATTCAATTTCAGCGGTTACCACCATTTGGTTTTTATTACCCTTTTTCGGTAATTGTGAGCTTAATGTGTAATTACTTCTATGTGCTAAATCATCTCCTTGGCGTTCAAATAGTGCCAAACCAAAATCTTCATTATAAGCAATCACACCTTGATTTTGGAGACCTTTGAAGTTTGCTGCAATCAGCGTTTGCGTATTCGTTAACGCCGCATAATAACCATATTCTGAGGAGTTTAATGATCGGTTATATAGCCATACACGCCCACTTAACCCACCAATAGCCATATGATCTGTGGTTACTTGTGTTAATGCAATTTGACCTGAACCCAACTGTGATGCGTTTGGCGAGCTTATTGCCTGCCATGTGCTTTTTGGTAAATCACTATCAGTATTATAGAATAACTTTCTTGATGAATACTTGGTATCTTCAGATGCCATCATGACACCATTTTCATACCCCAAACTTGGATCGAATAATGTAATAAAATTGGTCTGCCCATTTCCATTGCTATCTTGAATTGTTTTTTGACCGCTTGAAATTCTATTGGTTGAAGCGATATCGACAACAGCAAATTGAGCTGGTTGATTGCCTTCACCATCTTCAACTGCATAAAAGGTATTGTGATAGGCTGAAAAACCCGCAGCGTAAAAGTCATCCCCCTCTAAATCAAGCTCACTCTCTGAGTCTAATAATCCGTCTTTGTTCGTATTAAGATAACGATATTCTTGGATAACTAAGCCTTTTGTTGAAAGAAAGAATGTCGATAGAGCGGGACGATTATTGATCGTATGATGCGAAGTGGCAGTAGCAACACCCCAAAAATCAGATCCTGCATCTTTAGTTAACTTATGAAAACTATTGTCCTCTAAATTAACACGATATAAGTTTTTTGTTGATCCTTGATTATTTGAAAAATAAAATTCACCATAAAGATTTGCCGTCATTTGGTTAATTTCTCTAATGGTTTCTCCTTCGATAATCTCATTGAGCATTTTTTCAGTCACATAATTAATTTCACCATCAACGGCATTGTAAAGAAAAACAGTTGCTCTGGCATCTACTCCGCCTGATTGTCCATCGTTATCACCTAATAACAAATAGCCATTATAACGCATCTCCGTAATATGACTTTTTGCTGGTGTTTTTATCGCGAGACGCTCGACATACTCACCAATAGATCGCTCAAAGGTCGCCGGTTTTTGATGTATAAAAAAATAACAAGAATCACCATCATTTAAATTGATCGTATAATATTCGTCAGGCATACATGTACTCAACTCAGTACTAAATTCGATAAAATCAGAAGTCATAAATTCACTGATGTCTATATTTTCGACTTTGCCTTGACTGGCTGATAGTTTGATACGCGTTAATGCCGGTGCTATTTTGAGGATTTCTGGCTCATTTATTTCATTGACAACCTCAACATCAATTGGCTTATAGGTTATCGCGTTAGATGAATCTACCCTTCCTTGCAAATCATTGGCATCAGCTCTAGGCGTCAAGATCAAATGACAAACATCCCCTCGGTTGATCGTGCCAGTGCAATCGCCACTGACATCAGCAACATCGGTATTCACATCAATTGCGGGATTGTACCAATTAAAGCCACCAATCACTTTAAGTGTAAAATGATTATCACCTGAGGCAAGTCGGTATCGGTTATTTGTTTCATTATATTCAACCTCAGTGCTTTGCAATTGGTACATGACCGGTGCTGTTTCAAGTGTTTTTGATATAGACGCTACCTCACCACTGATTAGATCAGTCACTTGGTAATTTAAAGTTGCCACACTTGCTGCTGCTGTTTCATTGATCTGTATATCAATCGCGCAACTTCCTCCCGGATTATACACCGGATCGCAATCACTATGACTTAATTCAAAATGCGCTGAATTGCTAATATTAATATTAGAAATACCAGAAAACTCTCCATGCTTAAGCATGATTTTCTGTATACCTGGTTGAGTAAAATAAAAGTCTTCAGCATAAACATTGACATTGAAACTGCTAAAAAGCGCTATTGCTAAGCATTGGGTTAAGCATTTATATTTTAACATTTCTTTTGCCTCCTTCTTCCTAGACTACTGGTCTTAATTGTGTTGCTGATAGAAATTGAATCACCGTCATTGCCTCATCATTGGCATCAGCGGGCAGCTTAAATCCATCCATTGATTTATAGCTACTTTTATAGCTGCAGGACGGACCAATATAACTACACGTAAAAACACTCACCGCCTCAGTTATTTCAGAGCTGCTAAATGCAAAAACTTTATGATTATCACTAGGCAAAATAGCCGTTGTATCACCAAAATCATCTTTTTCTGTTGCATTTCTATTTCTCTGCCAACCAGGTTGGCTAGCATTTTTATCAAAGGTCATAATGCCACCGCCCTTGGCAGGTGCAATCAATACATCCAACCCACTAGAGACGTCTAATCCTAACTGTATATCTTTTGATTGATCTGAGGCAAAATCCAACTGTCTTCCACCTCCCAAAGTAATGCGACTACTCCTATAGTACTTATTATCTGAATCAAGCCCGAAGTATCTGTTGTTTGAGCGAAAAATCGATGAAGCACCAATAAGATTTGTTGCTATCTGATCATCCGTTGTCGTAACTAGCGGACTCGTTAAATTAATCGTTTGAATCGCTGCCATTCCAGTCATGCTGGATCTCGTTAGGTACACAGTATTATTACTTTGATTGCTTCGTGAAACATGATAAAAGCTATCTGCATAACCCAAATTGTAGGTGCTGATCTCAGGTGTACTCTCACCCCTCTCACGCAATTGCAATAATGTACCATCCTCATAAACAACATGAAGGTTATAAGCATTATTAAGAAAAATACTTTCTCTTAATATCAAGCTACTGATCCCATGCGCACCTTCGCTGTTATAGACTTTCTCTATGTTATCGTGCAGTAGATTATAGCGATATATATCGCCATTATCGGCATCGGTAACATATAAATAACCAAAAGGGTTTGCCAACATATGCCCAACCGGCACGCTAAGTGGAATCTCCCGCTCAAAGCTTAATTCATTACCATTAACCTTGTACATAAACAACTGATTTGTTGTTTTATCGGGGATGGCTAATTGCCCTTCCAAATTAACGGTCATTGAGAAATCACCAATGGAGGTTGGGATCGTCATTTCTTTTGAGTAAGTTCCCGTTGTGAAATAGCGGTAAACGGGATGCTGTAACAATTGTATCGAGCAACTTTCACCTGCATTTAGCGCCATTCCACCACTCACGGCACAGCCGTTAGCAATATTGGTATTGACTGACCATTTATCATCATTTAATCCCATCAGATTGATCCCTTGAACATCTTGCAAAGCAATAAAATCAATTTTTAGCATGCCCGTTGATAACTGAGTTACTCGACTTAGTAAACCATTTTCAATTTCAATTGTTTTGTGTGACGGGAAACTATTAATGATATTTAAATCGGCATACAAAGCCTCGGTTGTATCACTCACCCGAGCGATCACCTGACAAGATTGCTTAACCTCAATGGTTCCTGTGCAGTTATGCTCCAGAATCTCTACAGCTTCTGTATTAGATATCGAAATATCTGCATCAACCCAAGGAAATCCACCAATCACCTCAATATCAAAAGTCACCTAATTGCCACGCGCCACTAAATAATGCTCGGTACTATAATCATAATAAGCATTAGCACTTGAAATATGATTCATCACCGGTGCAGTTTCCAACGTCATCGACTCTTGACTTAGCTGTCCTGTAAGTAGATCAGTCAGTTGATAAGTTAAATTAGCCGATTGACTCGCTGCTTCTGCTGCCACATCAATATCAATAATGCATTGCTTTTCTAAAAATTCACAATTATTACTCGCTGAAACACTAAAGTTTGGATTATCAATGACTATGTTATTAATTTGATAAAATCCTACCGGTTTATCCCCGATATCTAAGGTAATCGTATTGCTACCAGCACGTGTGATATATTTATCTGCAGCAGCATAGCCGAAAGAAAATGAAAATATTAATAGCGTGTGAAATAAAGATGTCACTTTGATCATATCGCCTCACTAATCGTAATTTTCATTTGCTTGTTATAAACGCCAGCCTCTGCCAAAGTATCTGCTGAAAAATAGCCACTAACTTTGCCAGGAGTTGATGAGGTTATATTGACTAGCTGTGATCCTTCATATTGAACCGTACATGTCTCTTCACTCCCCGACCTGTCAAAATCAATTTGCCCATCAGGTAGTGCGTAACAATTACCTTGCCTAATATCTAACGGCATTAACCCTTGACCTGCTTGATTAACAAAACGCAAATTATTAACAACAACCGATTGCGCTTTTGTGGTTTGATGCTCAAGTGCGATACCTGTATATGCTCGATCATCGGCATTAATAGAAACCAGTGCACCTGTTTGAAACTGCAGTTGGTAACGTTTTTGCTCATCAATATTGCTAAATGAATAATTTGCAGGCGATGATTCTATATTGCTATTACCTTTTTCTAAGGTCACATCAACGCCACCAAAATTCATTGCCATTGGTAACGCATTTTTTGATAATTTATCAGCATTAATAATCGTTATCGGTAGTTGTGCACCGTAACTACTGACCGATACGAGCAATAAAAACAAACTGATATTAAAGCGCGTAAAAAACATTAGGGCACCTCGGATAACTCAAGTTCCAAGGTGGTGCTATAAGTACCTGCTTGGGCATTGTCAGCAGATGCAAATTTCATTTTTGTAACACCATTATCTGTCATTAATGGTGTTAATTGACTACCTTCTAAGGTTAAAATGCACGGAAACTGCTCTTGCGCTTGCCCAAAAATCACTTCATTACCATTGACTTGACAGTTCACCATAGCTTGAACAATATTGACCGGCGTTGTCTCATCTGCATATAGAAAAGTCATCGATTTAATCACCGCACCAATGGAGCCATCTTTTTTCAAATAGATCCCTTGCAAACCACTCATAGCATCGCTGCCTATACCACTGGTGGATTTAATCACTAATCGATACTGTTTATCTGGACTGACTTCAGTTGTTTTTAAACCTGCAACTGATTTTTCATAGTCTGGTGTCCCTTTAAAAATATCAACCACAATGGGTTCTTCAGTTAAAATAAACTTTGCATTTTTATTTTCAATCGTTGCCGTTAAGTCTAATATAGCTTCTTCAGCCATCGCATATCCCCACAACACGAGTGAGAATAAAATAAATTGTAACCTTTTCATTTATATCCTCCTGTGTGGGTTATGTTGGGTATTAGGACTTAGTGCTATAAGCATACATTCTCATTATGATTTACGCTTGACCTATCGCATTTAAAGCCTTTATCACCCTATTTATATGTTAAATTGCTAAGCAACTGGAGTTACATACTCTGCTCCATCTTGATATTGAGCTGTGTAACATAACTATCTTGCTTAGCATCTTCAGCAATATTAAAATTGAATACCGTGCTTCCTAAAGCGCTTGACTTACTGACATCAATGCGTGATAAATTTTGTCCATCTATTTCAATCACACACAGATTAGCATTGCTTTCGGTACCAAAGTAAAGTGCACTGCCTTGTAAGCGACAGTTATGCGTCGTTGTTTTAATATTAATCGGTTGCCCATCTGCCGACTTGAGTAAAATTGACTTCAATGCCACACTTTTTTCATTGGTATTTCGCCCAATCAGGTGAACACCTTGCAAATTGCCCACCTGACCGATTGATGAACCTTCTGTTGTAATATCAAAAGAATAATCTTTCTCTGAATTAATATGATGGACCGATAACCCAATATGCTCATGGCTTATTGATGTCTCACCTGCCAATGTACTGACTGACAGCGGAATATGTGTCATATCAAACTTGACAGGCTTGGCTCCAACTACTACCTCAATCTCAAAAGATTCAGTGGCAGCATGAACCATCGAGATCATGCTGAAGCTGACTAAAAACAAATTCGTCCCTTTCATAAGTACCTCCTTTGTTTTTATCTACAAATATCAACTATGGCGTTGTTGATAAAGTGATATTGAATGTATTGGTATAGTTACCTTCTGGCGCATCTGTCGCTGCAGCAAATTCAAACTCTGTTGTACCTGGTGTTGCCAAATTCGTTAACTTATCAGCCTCTGCTTGAGTCAAAGTAAATGAACATTGATTACCCGTACCGCCAACAGTTGAGAAGTTAATTTTTCCTTCAGCATCCACGACATCACAGTTACCAGCTCCCGCAGTCAAGGCAACCGCCCCACCAGTAGAATCCTTAAAAGTCAATGACTGCACTGCACCTTGTGGGTTATTATAATCACCATTTGCATATAAAAGCGCACCTTTAATTCCCTTTGCTCCGCTTAAATCTGCTACAGAACCGCCCGCTAATTGAATACTAACATTGTAGCCATTTACTGGGGCAGAACCATCGGTTATTGACAAACCTGGTACAGTTACTGTCTCCGTTTCCCCTTGAAGAAGCGATGAAGACACCGGTGTGTTTGATATAAGTAGTTTAGCCGCTGTTGTGCTAACTTCCATGGTTACATCAACACTTGATGATGCAGCATATGCCATAGAACCTGCTAAAGCAGAAGTAGCCGAGATTGCAATAAGTAATTTTTTCATAGTATTTCTCCTATTAGGTTGATAACAAGTTATACTGATTTCAATAAATTTAATCTGTATTAAAATCAGCCTTTAAAATAAGGATGCCTTATTTGCTATCCATAGTATCGGCGTTAACTCAACATGTCATTTAATATGCAATTTAAGAAAAATATATCGTCATTAATGTTTTAAATAGGCTCATGAAAACCTTTTAAATAGAATGGTTTAGAAAAAAAATAAGAGAATAAAAAATTGATAAAACCCTATTGACATAGTTTGGCATTCATTAAATTGCACGTTATAGCCATAAGATTAAATTATATTGTAATCACTTGGGCTTATACAGCAGTCATTTATTTTGGCTGGTAAAACGCAAAAACACTAAACAACACCTATTAACGCTTTGATTTATTTAGCAAAAAAAGTTACGATTTTTCGATATTAACAAGGAATCAATCTTTCATGCCCAATCATTTTAAAAAACTCATTCAAACTAGCGTACTATACGGCATCATCACTTTTATTATTTGTGCCTTGAGCTATCTCTATCTTGATCGTTTATTAGTGCTTTCCATCAGCGGAGAGCTTCAACACAATATCCTGATTAAACTTTCAAATATCCTATCCATTATTTTTGACCCTAATAATTGGTTTGTACTTTTTATCATTCTTGTAATTACCTGTATTTGGCAGAAAATACGTAGTCAGTTAAATCCTCGCTTACTGGTATGGACCATAAGTTTATTTATCGCAATTGCTGCGGCAACCGTACTGAAAGTAACACTTGCACGCTATCGTCCTGAGCTATTCTTACACGATGGCTTATATGGTTTTCACTGGATGTCACACAAACGCTTATTTAACAGCTTCCCGTCAGGGCACGCTACCCTTGGATTTGCAGGACTGTTAGGCTTAGCTTATTTGATACAAAATAAAAAGTTCACGGTGTTATGCATTGTCATCGCGCTTATTATCACGATCAGCCGAATATTAAGCTCACAACATTATCTAAGTGATGTCTTAGGTGGTGTTTATATTGGTGTCTTTAGTTATTTATGGGCAAAAACCCTTGTGGCACAGTATCTAGAAACAAAAAGCGGCTAAGATAAATATTCACCCAAAAGTGCTCACCGTACCCTGAGCATCAGTCGAAGTGGGTAAGCTTGGAAAAATCACACTTCATAGAGGCTTCGACTTACGCTCAGCCAGCGTTTGCACAATCAAAGTGGACTGGAATATGGTCATAGCCCCAAAAGCTTTAATTCAAAGACTTCAAAATAGCATAGCTCTTTAGAATATTTTCATGAAAACCCTTAGGGATTCTTGCCCAATTGTATATCCAACATAAAGACTACTCACGAAGATTGGCATTAGTATTTTCTTTTAAAGACTTAAGAATCTTAGTCATTGCATCATTCATAAGCTCATCCGTTAAGGTTTGCGTATTATCTTGGAATGTTAGGTTCAAAGCAATACTCTTTTTGTTCTCTGGTAGGTTTTCACCTTGATAAACGTCAAATAAATCAACTTGATTTAATAGATTCACGTCTGCTTTATTGACGGCATCAATCAAGCTTTGCGCACTGATATTGCAATCAACGATAACCGCAATATCACGTGAAACCGACGGGTACTTAGAGATAGACACAAATTTAGCAACGTCTTTGTTTGAGATTTTACTGGTTTGCAGCTCAAATACTACCGGTGATTTACCTTTGATTTGCAATGCTTTCATAACATTTGGATGCAAGACACCGATGACACCGATCTTTTCACCATTTTGATAAATATAAGCTGATTGCCCTGGGTGCAACCAATCAATATCTTCACAAGGCACATAATTAATTATTTTCTTATTTAGCTGCAATACGGCTTCAACATCTGCTTTAACTGAATAAAAATCGCTTGCCGTTTTTTCCTGCCAGTTAAGCGGATTGATATCACCATAAACAAGGCCTGCAAAATATGAGTATTCATGTGCTAATGTTTCAGCCGGCTGAAAGCAAACACCTTCTTCAAAAATACGAATACGCGATTGCTGACGATTTAAATTAGCTTTAAATGTCGCGACAAGCCCTGGGATCAAGCCTTGACGCATTATTGACATATCCTGTGATATAGGGTTTTGCAACGCTAATCCAGCCATATCAAAAAACAATTCATCTAATTTAGGATCAATAAAGCTGTAATTAATTACTTCATGATAGCCACGATTAATTAACGCATTTTTTAATGCGCTTAAAGTGATGGTATGCTCAGATACTTGTTTTTGCGATAATGTCACTTCAGGTAAAGTCATCGGTAAATTCTGATAACCATAGACACGTCCGACTTCTTCTATTAGATCCTCTTCAATTGCCATATCAAAGCGATAACTTGGGGCAGTCGCCAACCACTTAATCTCATGACCAGCATTTTTAATTGGTTCAAGTGTGATATTAAGCGCTGTTAAGAGTTCTTCAACAAATACTGCACTAAAATCCATACCGAGAATTGAGTTTAGCTTATTTAAGCGTAATGGAATTTCAGTCGTCGTTTCATTATAGTGATCTGCGTTAACGATCTCCCCTACTTCACCACCGGCAATATCAATGATTAAACGCGCGGCATAATCAATAGCATATTGACACAACTTTGGATCAACACCACGTTCAAAACGATGTGATGAATCTGTGTGCAAACCATATTGACGCGCCTTACCGGCAATTGCCTTGGGCTCAAAGTAAGCACTTTCTAAAAAGATATTCTGTGTATGATCGGTTACTGACGAATCCAGTCCACCCATCACACCGGCAATCGCTAAAGCATTATTTTCATCAGCAATCACTAATGTATTGGATTTGAGAGTGACTTCTGTTTCATCTAATAAGGTAATTTTCTCATTCTCTTTTGCCATACGTGCATAAACTGTGCTGCCAACTTTGTCCGCATCAAATGCATGTAGCGGTTGACCTAATTCTAGTAAAACATAATTGGTAATATCAACAATCGCTGAGATTGATCGTAATCCTGAACGACGCAGACGCTCTTTCATCCATAAAGGTGTAGGCACTTTGGCATCAATATTATAAATCATGCGCCCAAAATAACGAGGACATGCCTCTGGCATCTGTGAAAAAACTTGTTTTTGTGCGCCTTTAGTCACCTTAAGTTCAATATGATCAAGTGGTTTAAGTTTAGCCTCAGTTAAAGCCGCGACTTCTCTTGCCACCCCATATACACTTAAACAATCCGCGCGATTTGGTGTCAAATCCACTTCAACAATATGATCATCCAATTGTAAATATTCACGAATATCTACACCAATAGGTGCATCAGCAGGCAAGTCCATCAAGCCTTCGCTTTCATCGCTCAACCCGAGCTCTTTTTGCGAGCACATCATGCCATGCGATGGCTGACCACGTAGTTTACTTTTCTTTATTTTAAAATCACCGGGCAAACATGCACCAATTTTAGCAACAGGTGCTTTCATCCCCGCATAGACATTTGGCGCACCACAGACGATGGTAACAAGCTCATCATCGCCAACATCAACCTCACAAACATTTAATTTATCAGCATCTGGATGCTTATCAATTTTTTTAATTTGCCCAACAACAACCTGTGTGAATGGCGGGGCAACCGACTCAATTGAATCAACTTCTAGACCTGCTATTGTCAACTTTTCACTTAACGTATTTACATCAAGATTTTTATCTAAATAATTTTCTAACCAATGATGACTAAATTTCATTTTATTATCCTGTCATTTTCATATTCAGGGCAATTATTTCATTGATGTATTCATCACAAAGGAAATACATTACAAGGGCAATTCATGAATTGCCCCTACATATCGTAAATTGCCGTAATTGTCCGTAAGAGCAGTTCATGAGTTGCCCCTACATATCACAAATTTTCGTAAGGGTAATTCACGAATTACCCTTAAAAACACACCTAATTTAAAACTGTTTTAAAAACCGTAAATCATTCTCAAAAAACAAACGTAGATCATTAATACCATAACGCAACATAGTCAGACGTTCAACACCCATACCAAAAGCAAATCCGCGATATTTCTCACTATCAATACCACCTGCTTTTAACACATTCGGATGCACCATTCCGCAACCTAATACTTCAAGCCAACCGGTTTGTTTGCATACACGACAGCCCTTGCCTTCGCACATCACACACTCCATATCAGCTTCTGCTGAAGGCTCAGTAAACGGGAAATAGGAAGGACGGAAACGCATCTTTAAGTCTTTCTCAAAAAAGGCATTTAAGAAGGCATTTAATAAACCTTTCAGATCAGCAAATGATGCCTTTTCATCAATCCATAGACCTTCGATCTGATGAAACATCGGTGTATGTGTCATATCTGAATCACAACGATAAACGCGCCCAGGGGCTATCATACGAATCGGTGGTTGTTGTTTTTCCATCGTCCTAATTTGCACACCTGATGTATGCGTTCTAAGAACAGTGTTAGGGTTGAAATAAAACGTATCATGCATCGCACGCGCGGGATGGTGATCAGGAATATTTAAAGCTTCAAAGTTATGGTAATCATCCTCAACCTCTGGTCCATATTCAATCGCAAAGCCCATCTTACTAAAAAAATCTTCAATGCGTTGCATGCTCGTGGAAACCGGATGCAATGTACCTTGCTCATGTCCAACACCTGAAAGGGTTACATCAATTTTCTCAGCTGCTAATTTCTGCGCTAACTCAATTGCATTTAACACATCTAAACGCGCGCTAATTGCCATTTGTAGTTTATTCTTCGCTTCATTGACTGCTTGACCAAGCTTGGGTTTTTCTTCATTGGGTAAACTACTTAGCTGCTTCATAATCCCCGTTAATTCGCCTTTTTTACCTAAGTACTGAACGCGAATATGATCTAAATCTTGTCTGTTTTTTGTATTTTCGACGTCTGTTAATGCTTTCAAACAGATTTCATCTACAATTTGCATGTATATTACCTTTACTCAATGATGCCGTGCATTATATACCCATCATAAAGCAGTTTACAGAATTTATTGCCTTGAGTTTTGTATACTTTTTCCAATTTAAGGCTTGCGATCATTCTTTCTTTTATAGTTTGAATCTTTCAAGCAAAACCCTAAGGAGCCACAAAATGAATTAAAAAAATTTACCACACTTGGTTTTGATTTTCTTTTTATTAGTTGAGCTAATCTCTTGCCAACAATCATATCTTTACTTAAAGGAGACACCTGACATTTAAACTTTTTTTTAAAATAGTAATGAGTATTCCACATCAATTTAAATTCATGTGCAAGTAACCTTATTAAATGCACAACTACCAGTATGACCCCTACCGCAAAAAAATTTGCAAACACCTGAGTAAATAAATCAGCATTCTCTTTGTTTCCATTGAGGTAAGCACTATAGAAAGCTGTAATAATCAAAAGTATAATCGTTGGAGCTTGGGCAAAAGAAGTAATAAGATTTACTAACATTATTCTTCCATAACTCTCACCTAGATAAGGACGAACATATAGATTTTTCCTCGACGCTCTAAATGCATCTATATTTAAAATAAATCGTTTAAAGTCTTTATTCGTAACACTTAGCTCAACAAATCTTTCTATTAGCTGGTATTCACGCCCATTGTGTGATACTGGCTTGACTGTATATTGAAAAAGCTCATCTGCATACAACTGTTTTTCAGTTTTATTTAATAGCGAAGAGCATTTAAATCTTTTATAAGTAAGCGATACGATCGTATAAAAATCTTTCCTTTTAATAAAAGTCGCTTGTATAATCGAAAACAATGCAAAAATGGCAACCAAATTACTGATCATATTCATCATCAAATCTCCTGTTCTCTACTTTGACTCATCATTAAGTCTTTAAATAAGAATCATAGCACAAGTGATACTTTCAAACACACTCAAAACTTATGATATATTTTTATTTATCTTACAACCATAAAGAATTAATATTTTTAGTTTCACTGAATACTAAAAAACAAAGGATATCACTATGCGCTTAGCTCACATTATGATTCGTGTTAATAATCTCGAGGAATCCATTCATTTTTATCAAAATATTTTTGGCATGAATTTACTTAAAAAGATGGATAACGAGGCTTATCGCTATACATTAGCTTTCATGGGGTATGGCAATGACACCAATGCCGTTACCGCCATTGAACTTACTTATAATTGGGATACTGATAGTTACGATCACGGTAATGCTTTTGGACATCTGTGCATTGAGGTCGATGATGTTTATCAAAGCTGTGAAGCAATTAAACAACAAGGTGGAATAGTCACGCGAGAAGCAGGTCCCGTCAAAGGTGGCACCAGTGTCATCGCCTTTGTCAAAGACCCTAATGGTTATCAGATTGAACTGATTAACAAGAAAATCCGCTAAGCTCTACCATTTAGTTCCAACCCACTTTGATTGTGTAAGCGTTCGCTGAGCGTAAGTCGAAGCCTCTATAAAGTGTGATTTTCCAAGCTCACCCACTTCGACTGATGCTCAGTGCGTCGCTTCGACTTACGCTCAGGGTACGGTCAGCACTTGTGGGTGAATATTTAGTCTTAGTTATTTATCATAAAAGCAATGCTTTTAACTCCTCAAGCTTTTTAATGGCTTGTACTTGAATGCCAATCTCCTTTTTGGGCATATTGCCTTGCGGCACAATCGCTTGCTTAAAACCATGCTTTTGCGCTTCACTTAGACGTTCCTGCCCATAGGGGATAGCACGAATCTCACCTGATAGCCCTACTTCACCTAAGATAATCCAGTCTTTCGGAATGGAGCGGTTATATAAGCTTGAGAGAATCACCGCGATAATCGCCAAATCAATACTCGTCTCATTAACCTTAATACCACCAACGATATTGATAAACACATCATGATCATTCAGTTGCACACTTAAATGGCGCTGCATAATTGCCAATAGCATCGCTAAGCGATTAGGGTCAAGTCCCAAAGCTAAACGCTTAGGCTGGGCATAGCCATTTTCACTAACCAATGCCTGAACTTCAACGAGTATTGGGCGTGTGCCCTCCCATATCGCAATAATCACACTGCCTGAAATATCATCTTCCGCACGATTAAGAAAGATTGCTGATGGATTTTTAACCTCACGCATGCCCTTATCGGTCATCGCAAAAACACCGAGTTCATTTACCGCACCAAAGCGATTTTTCATCGCCCTGACCATACGATAACGCCCATCGGTTTGCCCTTCGATAAAGATCACACTGTCAACGATATGTTCAAGCACCCTAGGACCCGCAACTTCACCGGATTTGGTCACATGTCCCACCAAGAAAATGGCACAATTTAAGCGTTTGGCCGTTTGCGTTAACAAGCTGGCTGATTCCCGCACTTGGGCAACACCTCCAGCAGCTGATTGTAAGACCTCAATCTGCATCGTTTGAATCGAGTCAACAACGACTAATTGCGGTCGATGTGTCTCAATATACTGACAAATTGCTTCAACATTAGTTTCACTCATCAACAACAATTTATCATTGGGCAACTGCATACGTTGCGCGCGCAGTGCCACTTGCTCTAGTGATTCTTCCCCTGTGATATATAATGCATTATGTGTTTGAGACAATACCGTCATAATCTGCAATAAAATCGATGATTTACCAATACCTGGATCACCACCGATTAAGGTTACTGATCCTGGTACAATACCACCACCCATCACCCGATCAAATTCATCAAATGGACTATGAATGCGCGGATAATCTGCTAGCGCCACCTCATTGAGCTTTTGCACTTTCGCTTCAGTGGCAGCATATCCTACTTTACCTATCGTTGATTTAACGGCACGTATTTGAGTCTCAACGAGCGTATTCCACTCTAAGCAATCAGGGCATTGCCCTTGCCACTTTGGTGATATTGCACCGCAAGATTGGCAGACATAGCTTGATTTTGGTTTTGCCATACTTATCTACTCATCATGCTTTATCATGCCAACCAAATAATTCTCAAGTATTTGATTGACTTCAAAACCGTCATCTCCTAATAACTGAAAGCCATATTTTTTGTCATTTTGATAGTCATCTGCCGAGATCCAAATCACTTTTGATTGACAAGTTAACTCTTGTTTTAATTCAGGCAGACGCACCACCAGCTCGGTCTCTTGCCCAAAATTAAGCGCATTATTATGATAAACAGTTAAAGCGCCTTGCTTAACAAAGGGTAAGTAACTTTCTAATGCTGCTTGCTTTGATTCTAGGGTAATTTCAACTACTGCCATATTATACTTCCATATCGAGGTTTAATTGCTTACTTTGCTTTTCTTGCTTCTTACGCGCCCGCCTTTTTCTTAGCCTTACCACTAAAAAGCTCACCGTGAATATAACCAAGAATAAAACGATAATTGAAATATGCCAATACTCTTTAACTAAATGTGTGAGTGAGAGTTTGTGCAAGATAATCTCAAGTGCATTACCAAAGTAATACCCTGCTAATAAAAACACCAACACCCAGACAATGGCACCAATGGTATCAAAAATCATAAACTTAACATTACTAATCTTGCTCATGCCTAAAGCAAAGGGGATAATCGTTCTTAAGCCATAAGCAAAGCGAAAACCCAGAATCAACCAGAAGTTATATTTATCGATCATCAAACTAATGCGATCAATCTTCGGTTGCCAATTGGGTTTACGCTTTAAAATCTTAGGACCAACATAGCGCCCCAAGTAAAATAAAAAGCAATCATGAATCAAACAACCAATAATTGATAGAATAATAATCCAACCTAAATCAAGCATGCCCGCCGCAGCAGCTACGCCACCTAGTATTAAAAAGGTTTCACCTTCGATAATTGCCGCACCAAACATAAGCCAATAGCCCCATTGTTGAATTAGTGCAATATGTTCTGGTGACATGCATACCTCATTAATTTTTTACCATTTGTGTTACGCCATAGCCAATGGCACCACATCTTATCTCATCAACAGCAGATATTGCAAAATGTAAATTGGCTATTACCCAATTTTAAAGTTTAAATATAACCACTCAATCAACAATTGAGTTTGCGACAGAACTTAAATACTTTGCTTGTACTATTTCAATTTTTTTATTCAAAAATAATGCGTGGACTTTTTCCAAGAAAGCGACCAACTTTGATTAATGTTTCTAATGTGAAACCAGATTCACCTTTTAAAATTCTTTGCGTTTGTGATGTACTTGTGTCTAATCCCTTTTTGACATCATTAAAAGTTAAGTGATTGCTTTCGATATAATTATTTAGCTCATTAGCAATTGACTGCTTCAATAATAAATATTCGTCTATGCGTTTGTCTGCTTCTTTATTTATGCTATTGATTTGCTTTGCTGTTAATCTCTCTTGCATTATTTGGTCTATGCTTCTCATAAATCAACCTCACCTTTTTTAATCTTTTTAGCTTGTTTATCTGCTTTCTTAATATTCTGCTTTTGACTTCCTTTATTACCACCAAGTAAACCAACATAAATTTGATTGTTGTGATGCATGTAATAAAGACGGTTGCCAAAACGTCTACAACGTAGCTCTTTTATTTTTTCTTTTGTACCTGTTAAGGATTTTGTAAAAGGCTGTTGCAATTCATAACCTAATTTTCTAAGCATACGAATCAAAATAAGCATTTCGTCTTGCTGATCTAGTGGCAAATTAAAAAGCCATTCCTCAGCGTCTTTTAGTAAAATTAATTCGTACACGTTAATCTTATCTTCTGATTATATTTCCACAAAATACCCTAAAATGGGCATATCGTCAAGTTGCAAATGTTTTTAGGCGGATGAGTTTGCAACAGAACCTAAAAGCCACCGATAAATGAGTAAATAAGAAATAGCGCAAAAATCGTTAAAACCACTGAGAATACTATTTCAAGCTTTGCCATGTGTTTAACAAAAACATTTCTAACGCGCTGTGAACCCATGACATAAGCAACAAAACTAAACCAAGCCCACGTACTTAAAAACATCACAACCAATATGCTTAAGTGATACCAAAGTGCTGAAGATTTCAAAACAAACAGTGGCAATAAACTGACAAAGAATACAATCACTTTAGGGTTAGATAAATTGCACAAAAAACCGGTTAGCCATAGGTGATGTTTTGATATTTTAACCATCTCACCTGTATTTGCATCTAATGAATGCTTACCTTTAGATGCTTTGAAACAATTATAAGCAATATACAATAAATAACACCCTCCAAACAAGGCAATCCAATGTACAATAATCAAGAAGTTATCACTCAGATAATCCAATAATAGCACCACAAGGGTGGCATAAAATAGCACCCCTGTCGCAATACCCAATGCGACAAGGACCGCAGGGTTTCGTCCATAACGAATCGATGATCTAAGCACCATAAAAAAATCAGGCCCTGGCAACATCAATCCTAACAATTGCAATAATAGTAAACTTAATAAAGCAGCAACTAACATTATAATAACTCATTATGATAGAGAATAGAGCTAAAATTCTATCACATGGGCTTTAAAAGCGAATCAAAGAATTTATTTTTCATCAGTTTAAATTGAATCACTGAAACTTACGCAAAGTGATTTACGAGCAATAGAAAATATTGTTACTATATTTTTTCTGATGCATTACTGCACTTAAAGAGTGGAAACAATAATATGATTGAGATTCAGAACCTCAAAAAAGAGTATCTATCAAAGCATACTCGCCATATTGCCCTAAAGGATATCAACCTTTCGATTAAAGATGGTGAGATTTTTGGCATTATCGGCAAAAGTGGCGCCGGCAAAAGTACGCTTATTCGCTGCATTAACCTGTTGGAACAGCCAACGGAAGGTCATATTTTTATTAATGATGAAGATATTACCAAGCTTTCACAAGACAAGCTAAGAAAGGCGCGCCAGAAAATCGGCATGATTTTCCAGCATTTTAACTTACTATCATCGCGTACGGTATTTGATAACATTGCTTTCCCGCTGGAGTTACAACATGCCAGCAAAGCCAAAATCCAAACTAAAGTCAATGAGCTATTGAACCTCGTTGGATTGGAGCAAAAAGCACAAGCCTATCCTGATGAATTAAGTGGCGGACAAAAGCAGCGTGTCGCTATCGCACGTGCCTTAGCTTGCAACCCTGTGGCTTTGCTGTGTGATGAGGCAACCTCTGCTCTTGATCCTGAAACCACTGATCAGATATTGCAGCTCTTAAAAGAGCTTAATCACAAACTGAATCTGACGATTATTTTGATCACCCATGAGATGGATGTGATTCGCAAAATATGTGATCAGGTGGCGATTATCGATGATGGATTGATTCAAGAAACAGGAACCGTCACTGAGCTATTTTTAAATCCAAAAACAGCCATTGCCAAAAGCTTTACTGAAAAAAGCATGCATTTAAACCTACCGGATGAAATAAAAGATAAATTGCATAAAGATCCATATGCAGCACCACATCTGACCCCTGTCATTAAAATGACTTTTTTGGGTGACAGCATTACCACTCCGGTTATTGCTGAGCTTAACAGCAAATTCAAAGTGGCTTGCAATATTATCCAAGCTAACATTGAACGCATTCAAGCACAATCAGTTGGGGTCACCATTTGTCATATGCTTGGCGAAAAAGAATACTGGGAAAAAGCATTAAGCTTTCTACATCAACAACAAATCAAAATTGAGGTGATCGGTTATGCTGCAATCGATGCTTTCTAATCTAGCGCTTGCCACATGGCAAACCATTTACATGGTATTTATCGCAACGGTTATTGCGGTTATTGGTGGTTTGATCTTAGGTGTACTACTCCACCTATCTCACAATCAAAAGAATCTTGGCATACGACTTTTTAATCAGGTCGTCGGCTTCATTGTCAATGTCACCCGATCTATTCCTTATATTATCTTGCTCATTTTACTTTATCCGCTAACCAAGATTCTCGTGGGCACAACCATCGGTACAACGGCGTCGATTGTCCCTCTTGCTATTGCTGCTTTACCTTTCTACGCACGTCTTGCGGAATCGGCAATCTCAGAAGTTGACAAGGGCTTGATTGAAGCTGCTAATGCCATGGGTGCCTCGAAATGGCAGATTATCTTTAAGGTATTGCTACCTGAAGCTAAAACGCTATTGGTTGACGCTGCGACCTTAACCACCATAGGACTTATTGGCTATTCAGCCATGGCAGGCATCGTTGGCGGTGGCGGTCTTGGTGATCTCACCTACTTCCAAGGCTATAATAACGGCAACTACTTCCTACTTTACGGTGGCGTTGTATTGTTAATCATCTTAGTACAACTATGCCAATCCTATGGTAAGTATTTAAGTGGCAGCAAAAAAATCACCAGCATTTGGGCATTAGTCGTTATTTTGGTGGCAGGATCCGCAGCGCAAGTAGCGTATAACACTTATCAAGCAAGTCAAAATACCAACATGATTACCGTCGGTTATACCCAATCGCCTGAACAACAAAAAATCATGCAAATGGCGCAGGAAGTTGCCAAAGATGAATACGGTCTTAATGTTAAACTTGTTTCCTTTGGTGATTATAATCTACCGAATCGCGCACTTAATAATGGCGACATTGATGCCAATGTTTTCCAACATATTCCATTTTTAGAAAACCAAATCAAAGAATTTGGCTACAAAATCATGGAAATTGGTAAGACATTTATTTATCCGATGGGGATTTTCTCAACTAAAGTTAAATCACTTAAAGAAACACCAATTGGTGCCAAAGTTGCCATTCCAAATGATCCCACCAATCGTGGGCGCGCTTTGATGATTTTGGCTGATGCTGGTTTAATAAAATTAAAATCAGGTGTCACTTGGAAGGCAACATTAAACGACATCGTTAATAATCCACTTAAATTACAAATCATTCCACTACAAGCAGATCAGATTCCTAACAATCTAGATAGCGTCACCCTTGCAGTGATTAATAATGACTTTTTACCTAAAGCACATCTGACCTTAAAACAAGCCTTGTTTGTTGAGCCAAAAGACTCTCCTTTTGCCAATATTATTGTTGTTCGCGATAATGACAAAAATAATCCATTATTACTAAAATTTGTCAAAGCGTATCAATCACCACAAGTAGCAAAGCTTGCTGAGAAATTATACCCTGATGATGCCGCAATTCCTGCATGGTAAAACTATAACCCGCAGCCATAATCCCAACTACAAGTCTTGGCAAACTCATCATAATAGTTTGTGCTTTTTTCTAGCATCTTTAAATACTCAACAAAGTTTTTATCAAACATCGGCTGCTCAATCTCATGCTCGAGATCAAGCGTGCGTTTGATATCGTCTGCTGACAAAGTGACAACATCTCTTTTAGTTAAATGGATGCATGGCTGACACTCGAGGGATCGATGATTTAATGGTATTTTAAAGGGTGTTTTAGCAATTAATCTATTACGCCTATCTTCATCGCAATCAGCTAATAGATAACGTACTTCTCGATCATCATAACGTTCAGATTCAAGAATGCCATCGGGCAAATCAGCTTGCGCTTTGCTCATCGTGCGACGATTTGCTAATAGCACAACGGCTTCAAGATCTTCATCATGCGTCTCAAGCCAGTTTAAAATTGCCATACCCTTTAGAAAGCCTGCGCACCAATGAAACTGTTGTGATGGAAATTGCTTGCGTGCTTTAACAAGCGCGCTAAAATCATGCTCAGGTTTCAAATGAACTGATTGAAAGCCTAGTGATTGAACCCATGACCTTGCGCTATCAACACGCGCTTGCCAGGCACTCGCCTGCCAACCGGTATCAACGGACAAGACAACGACATCTTCCAACCCAAGCTCATACGCATGCTGAATCAGTGCAATACTATCATCACCAAAGTTTGCAATAATACAATGCATCGTAAGTCACATACCAATTTGTTGCTTAAGTTTGTCCAGTAACTGTTTTGCCTCAATACGCGCTTTGTTAGCACCATGCGCTAAATGCTCATCAATAATATGCTTATTCGCTAAAAAATAGTCATACTTCTCGCGCATTGGCGTCAATACTTCATCCATCTTCTCAAATAATGTTTGTTTGGCCTCACCCCAACCAATACCTTGTTTATAACGTTCTGCTAATGCTAGCACTTCAGATTCATTGGCAAAATGCTTATACAATGCAAACACCGTACACGCTGTTGTGTCTTTTGGCTCTTCAGGCAATTGTGAATTGGTCACGATCTTCATCACTTGTTTTCTTAACTGCTTGCTTGGTGCAAATAACTGAATCGTATTGTTATAACTTTTGGACATCTTGCGCCCATCCAAACCTGGAATGGTTTGCGTTTCTTGATCAACCATTGCTTGCGGTGCCTTAAGCAAATTGCACTTATAGATATGGTTTAAACGATTAGCAATATCACGCGCGATTTCAATATGCTGAATCTGGTCTTTACCAACAGGCACCAAATCCGCATTAAACATAATAATATCCGCTGCCATCAACATTGGGTAATTGAAAAGCCCCATGGTAATCCCTGCTTCTTCATCTGTTTCACCTTCAGCAATATTGGTATCTACTGCTGCCTTATAGGCATGCGCACGATTTAAAAGCCCCTTGGCAGTCACTGACGTGAGAATCCAATTAAGCTCCATAATCTCAGGAATATCTGACTGCCGATAAAACATGACTTGCTCCGGATCAAGCCCCAAAGCTAACCAAGTGGCTGCAATTTCATAGATATATTGCTGTCTTAATTTACTATCCCATAATTTAATGAGCGAGTGATAATCGGCAATAAAAAAGTAGGCATTAAACTGAGGATTTTTTGCCATCTCAAGGGCAGGTTTAATCGCACCAATATAATTACCAATATGCGGCGTACCTGATGGCGTAATACCTGTTAGAACGATCTTTTTTGATTGATTATTTGCTTTATTCATATTTTCTATAACTAAATACTAAAATGAGGCACTAGTGTAACAGAAAACCACCCTCAAACTAAATAAACACTGGTAAATTCGCATGACTGTAGTATAAAATGATGCGTTATGTGTAAGCATCAAGGTAATAAACCACACCATGAGTTGGCTAACGAAAATTATTCCACAATTAGGCTCAGATTCACAAAAGAAAGAGTTGCCTGAAGGCGTATGGCACAAGTGCCCTTCTTGTAATGCCGTTTTATATTTACCCGATTTGGTTGAAAACATGCTCGTTTGCTCTAACTGCGAACATCATATGCGTCTAAATGCACGTCAACGTGCCAGCTATTTTTTTGATAAAGATACTGCCGTTGAGTATTTCAATGAGGTTAAACCCAAAGATGTTTTAAAATTCAAAGACACTAAATCCTATAAAGATCGCTTATCTGCAGCACAAAAGAAAACCAAAGAGAATGATGCCCTTTTAGTGTTTGAAGGTTTAGTTCAAGGTAAAGCTGCTGTTGCTGCTATTTTTGATTTTAGCTTCTTAGGCGGTTCGATGGGTTCCGTTGTTGGTGAGAAATTTGTACGTGCTGTTGATCTTGCCATTGAAAAGAAACAACCACTTATTTGCTTTACTGCCAGCGGTGGTGCGCGCATGCAAGAGTCACTTTTTTCATTAATGCAAATGGCAAAAACAAGTGCAGCCCTTGCCAAATTAGCCGCACATAAGCTGCCATATATCGTCGTATTAACTGATCCAACCACTGGTGGCGTTTCTGCCTCTTTGGCAATGCTTGGTGATATCCATATTGCTGAGCCTAATGCACTCATTGGTTTTGCCGGTCCCCGAGTCATCGAGCAAACCGTGCGTGAGAAACTGCCTGAAGGCTTCCAACGCAGTGAATTCTTGCTTGAAAAAGGCATGGTTGATCGCATTGTTCACCGTCATCACTTACCACAAGATATTGCTCAACTGTTGGATAAATTGCTGCCAACGCAGCATACACATGCAGGTTAAGCGTGCGCAACTGGGTTTTAGGTGCTCAATTTTATCATCGCATTGAACAAACTATTGATCAAATTACTTCTTTGGATTTTCCGCAAGCAACACTCAATGATTTAAGGCTTTTTTTTAAACACTTAAATATCAGCTATGTGCCACATATTATGACCATAACAGGCACCAATGGCAAAGGCTCAACCGTTGCCATTTTGTCACATATTTTGCAGCATAACGCTGTTGATCATATGTGTCATACCTCACCACATATTCGTTTTTTTAACGAGCGCATCAGTTACAACCAACAACCCATTAATGATCACGACCTACTGGATTACTTACAACAAATTTATGCACTATGTTTAAAACTTGAAATCAAACTGCATTATCACTTTATTAGCTTTGTCAGCACATGGATTTATATTCAAGCTCGAAAACCACAATGGGTAATTCTTGAGGTTGGTGTTGGCGGCAGATTGGATCCTGCCAATCTATTTGATGCAGATATTGCCATCATTACCACTGTTGCATTAGATCATTGTGAAATGCTTGGTAACACAATAGAAGAAATCGCACTTGAAAAAGTACATATTGCCAGAGCACATAAACCAATCATTCTTGGTAACAATCTTCCTAAAAATGCCTTGGGCTACTTAACTCAAATAAATGCTAAAGTTATCTACGCTGAGCATAACTCGAATATAAATAATGCTTTTATTCATCCTAATAGCATTAACTGTGCATTAACTGCCATTGAGCACTTAGACAGCAAGCTCTTACTACCTAATGACTTAGCGGCTTATCGCATTGCTGGGCGCTTTCAGACAATCCAATATAAACCACTAATCATTGCCGATGTTGCGCATAACCCACAGGCTGTAGAACACTTTTTCAATCAGATTAAATCCTTATTAACACAAACACCTAAAACACGCGTGCTTGCTATTTTTAGCGCCAATCAACATAAAGATATAGTAAACATCCTACAATGCGGACATGATCTGATCGATCACTGGCTTATTCCTGATTTAAACACAATTGATCCGCGCTTTACGCCATTAACTAATGGCTATAAAAAGACACTCTTTCCAAGTAATAGTATGTTCTTTGATAACGCTTTTGCTGCATTTGATTACATCACAGCAAATGCGCATACTGATGATCTTGTTATTGTTTTTGGGTCTTTTGTATTAATTGGTGAGCTCAACAAATACCATGACAAAATCATCTCCTTTAAATAAGTGGGGCATGAGTAATTAACGCTTCTTCTAAAGCTAAAACTCGTCTTGTTGCGCTAAATTTATCTCCAAACCTTCGTACGCCGTCTTCACGCATAGCCTGTGCATGATTTTTCAAATAGTCATTTAAATGTTCTAGCGTTTCAAGTTTATAACAGGCAACGAATACCTTGTTATTATCTTCACACTCAAGTTGCTGATACAATTTTGCACTGATAAATCCTTTATATTTCAACATCTCGGCAGCATGATGCTTTAACCATTGAAAAAATACAGTATAAATTTCCTTACTAACATAAAGTGTTACTTCATATTTAATCACTCTGAATCCTTAAATCACCAACAAATGGTAGACAAATGGTAACACTTTCATCTTAATGTTTAAAATAACTCAGTGCGTTTATTGCAGCTTTTAAATAGCTGGCGCATAATGCCATACAATTAATATTGAGCCATTTAAACACTATGACGATAGAGCAAAGCAAAGCCAAACAGCATATTATTGAAAATGAACTTGAAATGCTTAAGCTTGGCAAACAAATTAGTCAAGGTTTAAACAAGGGCGATGTAATCTATCTTCATGGCGACTTAGGTGCGGGCAAGACGACTTTAACCAAAGGCATTTTACAAGGATTGGGTTTTACTGGAAGTGTCAAGAGCCCGACTTATACACTTGTTGAAACCTACCCCATTAACGGCATCACGCTCCAGCACTTTGACCTATATCGTTTGAGTGACCCTGAGGAGCTTGAGTGGATTGGCATTCGTGATTACTTCACTAATGACACGATATCACTGATCGAATGGCCGCAAAAAGGGGGAGATTTCTTGCCACGCCCAACAAAAGAAATTTACATTCAATATGCCAATACTGGACGCGCTATCACCATTTCAGGTTAATATTCTACATTGCAGGGGACGCTATTTTATAACATCCGCTAACGTATGTTGATTTAACTCATTAAAGAATGCTTGAAGCGCATTACCTAAAACGCCCTTTAACTTACAGTCAGGTAATAAAACACAGTTTTTAAGTGACTGATTAAAACACTCCGCCATATAAAAATTTGGTTCCAATTTAGCGATTAATTCACCAATATTAATCTCTTTAGGTGCCTGAGCTAAGGCAATGCCTCCACCTTTACCTTTTGATGAGTTGATAACACCCAGTTTTGCTAGATTATGTACGATCTTAACCATATGGTTTTGTGAGATCTGGTAAAATTCAGCGACTTCTTTTGCTGTACATAGCCGTTGTTGGTGCATAGCTAAGTAAACCAAAGTGCGTAATGAATAATCCGTAAAGCTCGTTAATTGCATATTATTGATCTTTCTCAACTTTTATTAAACTTTTGCTAATATGCTTTTGACATGCATATTTGTAAATATGTATATTTATCACATATTTAACTTCACATGTCAAAAAAGGAGCATATATGCTATCTCAACAAACTATTAACATCGTTAAATCAACCGCGCCAATCTTAGCTGAGAAAGGTCTTGAAATCACTCAAACCATGTATAAAAACCTCTTTGCCAATGAACCTAAGATCAAAATGCTCTTTAATCAATCACATCAACGCTCAGGTGCACAACCTAAAGCTTTAGCTAATGCGGTTTATGCCTATGCACAGAATATCGACAATCTTACTGTCTTGTCACAAGCCGTTGATATAATGGTTACCAAGCATGTTGCCAACCATGTTAAGCCAGAACACTACCCAATCATTGCCAAATACCTTATTGCAGCGATCACTGAAGTTTTAAATCCGGGGGATGAAGTACTAAATGCATGGGCTGAAGCTTATGGCTTTTTAGCTGATTTATTGATACAAAAAGAAAGTGAATTATATGCCAAGCAAGCAAATCAAACAGGTACATGGCAAGGGTTCAAGTCTTTTATTATTGATCAAAAAGTTGCTGAAACTAGTGAGGTAACTTCTTTTTATCTTAAGCCTCAAGATGGCAAGCACCTATCTCCCGCCTTAGCTGGGCAATATATCACAGTAAAAATCAACCATCCGCTGCATGGTCAGATGATGCGTCAATACAGCTTATCTGCTGCCGATGAAAACGCTTATCGGATAACTGTTAAAAAAGAACAACGCAACGCCTCACATCCGGGGATTGTATCGAATTTCCTACATCAGCATATCAATGAACAGGATGAAATTGCCATCAGTGCACCAACGGGCAGTTTTCTACTAAAGCCACAAGAAACAGCTAAACCCATTGTGTTAATTTCAGCAGGTGTTGGCATTACGCCTATGCTTAATATGCTTAATTTTCTACATCAATCTGGTACAACACAGCCAGTGTACTTTATCCATGCAACTCAAAACAGTCAGTCGCAGATTTTAGCCCATGAAATTGACGACATTGCCAATAAAATGCCTAACTTAGCTGTTTTTTACTGCTATAGCTTACCGCAAAATGAGGACATACAACATATGCGAGTACATCGCCATGGCTATGTAACACAAGATTGGTTAGATGAGATATTACCAACCAAAGAGTGCGATTATTACTTCTGTGGACCACATGGCTTTATGCAACACACCTATCAGATTCTAAAAAACTGGAAAATAAAGCCTGAGCATATTAACTATGAATTTTTTGGTCCAGAAGAGGTCTTAGAAAACACCTAAAACAAAGCTTGTAATATATCATCTTGAAAGTGATATGCTTGTTTTTTCTGTGACTCCAATAAATTAGTGATCAATATTGAAAATATATACTGTTGACCATCCTGCGCTTTGATATAACCAGATAACGCTGAAGACGTTGTTCCTGAGCCTGTTTTAGCAAAAACCTTGCCTATTAAATCTTTATCACTGCGCCATTTTAAAGTGCCTGACTGACCATAGACTGGGAGTGACATTTTGAAAATATTAAAGCTTTTTTGCGACTGCATTTTATAAAGCATATCGACGATAAAATCAGCATTTAATAAGTCATTTTCTGACATGCCTGCGCCATCTTCCAATTGAATGTTATCCGTATTGAGTGCAAGCTGTTTATGCAAAATCTCAAGCATTGCATTTTTACCACTGACAATACTGCCTGCTTGAAAAACCTTATATCCCAATGTTCGTAACAGACTTTGCGCATAAAGATTATCAGAAAGCTCAAGCATATGTTTCAGCAAAGCAGACAAGTTAGGCGAGTTATGCAAACTGATCAGTTTAAGTTTAGCAGGCTTACCATTAATCTCTTTGATGCTACCTTTAAGGCTAATACCTAGTTCTTTAAGTTGCTGTTGCAATACTTCTTCAAATAATTTTTTAGGGTTAGCAATGGCAAATTTAAAGGTAAAATCCCCTTTTGGTAAACAACCCGCTAACATAAGCTTGTTTTGTTCAGTCATGCTTGCATCAAACTGGCATGTTTTTAGCATACTATCGCTAGCGGCTAACAGCTTATTGTCATAACTAATTCTCTCACCACCTAGTTCATGCACTTTGAAATGATTATCTTTTGCTTCAAGTTTTAAAACTACTTGATTTTCATTTAACGTATATGCCGAGCTTTGCGCACCAAAGCCAAATACACTGTCACTTTGACTTTGATTAATCGGATAATTGCGTCCTTGAAATTGTTGATTAATGAGATAAATATTTCCTGCTATGGATTTAATATTATGCTGCACAAGACCCTGAAGCAACATTTTCAATGCTTCAGATGTCAAACTTGGATCACCTGATAAATCAATATACAAATTTTCAATGGTTTTTTTATCTTTTTGACCTTTGCAATCATAATAAAGCTTCGTTTTATATTGATACTCTCGCCCCAACTTAAGCAATGTAGCTGCCGCTGTCAAAAGCTTGGTGTTACTGGCAGGCATCATGTTTTTTTGATTATTGAATGCTAACAACGTCTTACCATCTTTTGCATTAACCACTTTCACTGCAACCAGTGCACTTTCTAAATGGTTAGCGTTAATCGCTGCAGTTAGTGCTTTATCAAGTTGTGCATTAGCAAAACTTAAACTTATTACTGCAACTGATAAAATCGTTGTTAATATCACACGCATACGCATGCTCCTTATGCTTTTATAATAATCTATGCCAATGAATCTGACTT
The DNA here is from genome assembly GCF_055396795.1 of Cysteiniphilum sp. GTC20157. Taxonomy (NCBI): domain Bacteria; kingdom Pseudomonadati; phylum Pseudomonadota; class Gammaproteobacteria; order Thiotrichales; family Fastidiosibacteraceae; genus Cysteiniphilum; species Cysteiniphilum sp. GTC20157. The sequence goes on from NZ_AP044698.1 coordinate 1,710,883, forward strand.
CAACCAAACATTTAGGCGCTCGTAAATTGACTCAGCAGAGATTGCCACCTCACATGGCGCGAAAACATCTTTAGTAATCGGGCAAACCTTCTTTAAGCAAGGTGAGCAGGTTAACTTAGATGACACGTGTGTCACTTGTTTGCCAATAGCACCCGTTAACTTGGCTGAGGTTGAGCCATACATACCAATCACAGGCGCATCACAAGCCGCTGCCAAATGAGACAACCCGGTGTCAACAGAAACAACAGCATCACTTTGACTAAAAAGCTCAGCTAATTGTGTTAAACTCATTTTATCAAGAACCACTGCATTTTGATGATTCTGTGCTATCTCATGCGCTTGATGTTTTTCATTATCATTGCCCCATGGTAAGAGCACTTTGATACCATCATCTGCTAATAGCTTTACCAGTTGCTGCCAATGCGCAAGCGACCAGTGTTTACTAGACCACGTTGTCGCATGTAAGAAGACCACTTGCTTATGTTTTTTTTGCGTATTTTGTTTATGCCATTGGTAAGAAATACCATAATTGATTTCATCGGAAACAACATAGTTAAAGACCTTAGCAAACAATGCTTTAACGCGCAAAATCGCGTGCTGTCCCTTGGCTATCGATATCTTATGTTGATAAAAGAAGCTTGCAGCAGGTTCGCGCGCTGAGTGCTTATCTAAGCCATATTTGACACCTTTAGCCCCTTTGGTAATCCATGCACTCTTTAACAAGCCTTGTGCATCGATAACATAGTCATATCGCTTTGATTTTAATTTCTTTTTAAACGCACGAATTTCAGCAAAGTGCTTAAATATATTCTTACGCCATTTACGCACTTCCACTTCTAGCACTTCATTCACAGCTGGATGCCACTTAGGAATCTCAGCAAAAGCCTTTTCAACCACCCAGTCAAACTCAATCTCAGGCATTTGCTTTTTGGCTTCTGTTAACGCTGGTAGCGTATGCAGCACATCACCTAACGATGATGTTTTCACAATTAAACATCTTTTCATTAACTTTTATCAATCATCATCTGTTTTATTATTGACGCCGATATTCTAATGATTTTTAAACGACAATGCTATGGGCACAAGTTAAAACATTTTCCATCGAATTGAATCAAACTAAAAGTTACCAAAATAAAAATTGGATTGCCTAATCCATTATTTTGTCTCGCGGATAGTCAAATTTAGCTAAGACCTTTTTAACTTCATTAACCGGCAAGCCAACGACATTGTCAAAGTCACCTTTTACCTCTTTGACAAAGCGTTGCCCAAGACCTTGAATGGCATAACCGCCAGCTTTATCTTGCGGCTCATTCGTCTGCCAATAAGCTTTTATCTGTGCATCAGTTAATTGCGCAAACAGCACATCGCTTATTCTATACTCATAGTGTACTGACTCGCCATCACCTACAGCAAAGCCAGTAATGACCTCATGCCAACATCCACTCAACTTATACATATAGTCACAAAAAACATTAAAATTTATCGGTTTTTGCAGTATTTCTTCATCAATGACGACAATGGTATCAGCAACTAAAACAGGTATGTCTAATGACTTCACCTTTAACGCGGCTTTAAGCTTGGTCTTAACAATTCGCTCCAAATATACCAGTGGTTTCTCACCGACTAAAGAGGACTCATCAATATCTACAGCAAACTGGCTAAACTCGATGGATTCACGCTGCAGCAATTCTGCCCGCCTTGGTGATTGGGATGCTAAATAAATCATCTAGTTACTCGATTGATCAAGGATATCTAAAACCTCTACATCACTATCAAAAGCTTGAGTTTTTGCATTGCTTTTTGCTTTAATCTGCAAAGTTTTATCCAAGTTATAATCATAGTTTTGTAAATAAGCATTGCGTGCCGCAACATACGGGTCAATTGAGCTATTCATTAATTTTTCATATAAAGATAAGTATTGAACACCCTCATTGGCCTTATACACACCGTAAGCACTCCAGCTTACAATTGGAGGTGTCACAGCGCTATAACTTAGCGGGTTAAAGACAGTATCAACAAGATCCCCTGCTGAACCACCAAAGGTATTAGGTCCTAAAATTGGCACAACGAAATAAGGTGAGTAACGATAGCCCCATTTCGCCATAGTGAAACCAAAGTTTTGTACTCGACGTGGCAACCCCATATTTTTAGCAACATCAAACAAACCAAACACGCCAAAAATGGTATTAGCAACAAAACGCGCAGTATCGCGCCATACATAGTCAAAATTCCATTGCAACAAGTCATTTGCAATGCGTCCAGGCTCTAGAATATTATTGTAAGTATTATCAATGCCAAGTTGGACAGGATCAGGAACCACATAGTCATAACCTTTTGCCATGGGAATGAGTGCATAATCATAAGTCACTTGGTTAAATTTAAAGACCGCACGGTTATAACCCTCCCAAGGATCCCGATTCTGCTGAGTAGCACAACCGCTTAAAGCGACGACTGCCAAAAGAACAATTACTTTATATTTCATTTTTCATATAGTTTTTTCCTGTTGCAGGCAAGTATATACTGATCACAAACTATCTTACAATATTTCTGTCATCGAATTTCCCGCTATACAATAGATTTAAAGCACTTTACAATAAAGCCTGATTTTTGATTTAAGCTAGTACCAATGACGCAAACCACACAACAGACAATCTCTCCTACAGCCAAATGGTTAATTACGATTACCGTAATGCTCGCGGCAATGATTGAGATTATTGACACAACCATTGTCAACGTCGCGCTACCCGATATGGCGGGCTCTCTTGGCGCAAGCACTGAAGAAATTTCCTGGGTGGTTACTTCTTATATCGTATCTTCTGCGATTTGCATGCCACTGACCGGTTTTTTCGTGCGCACCATTGGTCGCAGGCGACTACTTTTAATTAATATCATTGGCTTCTTGATATTCTCTATGCTATGCGGTTTATCAAGTTCTCTTAGCGAGATGGTGTTTTTTAGGATTATGCAAGGAATCTTTGGCGCCTCTTTAGTCCCTTTATCACAATATGTCTTACGTGACACCTTTCCGCCAAAGGAACAAGTCAAAGCCATGGCAGTCTGGGGCGTTGGCATTATGGCAGCGCCTGTATTGGGACCCACGTTAGGTGGCTATATTACGGACTGGATTAACTGGCGTTGGATCTTTTATATCAATGTCCCTGTGTGCCTTATTGCAATCGTCATGGCATTTATGTTTATTCGTGAGACAAAACGCGAAAAACTTAATATCGACTGGGTTGGACTTGGGCTTATGGCATTAACCATTGCCGCCTTACAAATCTTTCTTGATCGCGGCAATAACGATGGTTGGTTATCATCACATTTCATTCTTGCGATGCTAATATTTTGGGTTGTCACTGGTCTAATTTTTATTATTCGCGGTTGGTTCAACCCTAAGAATATTTTAAATCTTCATTTATTTAAAGATCGTAATTATGCGGCTTCCTGTATTTTATTAGTCCTATACACTGCAGGCATATTTGGACTGATGACCGTCCAACCCCTTATTATGCAAGGCTTTATGCATTACTCAGCTGCTCTGTCTGGAGAGCTTATGATGCCTCGCGGTATTGCCGCCGCCGCGGCGATGATGCTAATCGCCCCTTTGGCTAAACGTATTGATTTACGCATTATCATTTTATTGGGCATCATTTTTACCGCTTACGGAAACTATCTATATGGTCAAATTCCACTAATGAGTGATCAGTGGAATTTAACTTATCCTGGTATTATCCAAGGCATTGGCATGGGTTTCTTCTTCGTACCAGTGTCAACAATGGCGTTACAAACTTTGCGACCTCAAGATCTTGCAGAAGGCAGTGGGATGTTTAGCTTTTTTAGAAATTTAGGCACATCTGTTGGCACATCTGTGATGATTACCGTACTAAGCCAACAAGCACAAGTCGCTTGGCATAGTATGATAAAGCACATCAACCCTGCTAACCCAAATTATCAAACTTGGCTACAAAGCACCGGCTGGCATGCACAAGACCCAACAGCACTAGGTGTAATCGCGCAGACGATCAACACGCAGGCAAACATTATTGCCTTTAACGATGTCGCTTACTTGTCTTATTTATTGCTTGCGATTTCAATCCCTTTTATTTTACTACTAAGCAAGCCGGCTAATACAGGCCTTAGCATGGATCATTAAAGAATAGTAATCGACACTTGGACGAAGTCAAAGGGAACTTTAGTGGCAGAAAATGGCTTCGACTAACGCTCAGCCAACGCTCACGCAGTAAAACTTAAAGAAAATATAATCATCGCTTACTTTTTCAAAGGAAACATTACAAATCCCGCTTTAACATTGGTCAATATCAATAAAAGCAAACTTAAACAAAGTGGCAACAGAAGCACAAGAAAAGCACCGCTAAAAACACTTGGGTTATGAATTTCTTTTAAATCACCACCATTTATCCACATACTAATATAATCAACCAAATGCTGAAAAAGAGCCGCTGATAGGCCAATGGTCATATTGACCACTGCCAGCACAGTACCATGTACTTTATTTGGGAAAATATCATCAACAACAGCAAACGCTAAAAGCATACTTGAGACAAAAAAGCCCAGTAAAAAATAAAGCACATAGAGCATGCCAATCGTAAACACGTTTGGCAATAACACGATAAGACTAAAGACAATAATCGTCATGACGTTAGTCACAATCATCCATGCTTTCTTTGTGTTAGTCAGGCGAGCAACAATACCATGTATCGGACCACCTACAGCTATGCCAATAAAAATCATGGCACTGATCGACGCTGAAGTTGTTGCGTCAAACTGATAAGTGTATTGTAAGAACACCACATCATAAAGCTCTGAAAAAGCATTAACGACAGTACCGACCATAATGCCAGCATAAATAGCAATCAACCAAAGATCTTTAGACTTTAGTACATACAAATGCGCTTTTGAGAGCTTCCTTGAGATTGTCTTGTGTGTCACAAACTCACGTGGTCGCACACAAAGATAAATCACCAATGAAAAGATCACGCCAATATAGCCAATCAACCATAACGCGCCCTCCCAAGTGAGCTTTTCAATCCAATAAGCTAATAATACTTGACCAAAAATGCCGCCTAATACACCAATTGTATTTGTTAATCCTACTGCAATTGGGAAAACATTGTTGGGCAGTACATCAGATGCCACTTTAAGCGCACCTAAGAAAGCAAAAGCTGAACCAATCGCAATAAGTATGCGTCCGATCCACATCATGCTGAGGGATTGATCCCAGATAAATACCAAAATCCCAACACTCATCACAAGGCAGGATAATGATAATGTCCACTTACAGCCAAATCGATCAAGCATGAGTCCCGCCGGTATTTGAGCAATCGCATAAATCGGAAAATAAATTGCCATCACTGAAACCACTTGATTAATATCCAAATTAAGCGAATGCGCAATTGGTGCCAATAGTACACTCGGCGCCGTATGTTGAAAATAATCCAACGCATAGAATATTGCTGCAACCAACCACACAAGCCACGCAATGGTTAATGTTCTTGCTTTCATTATTGCTCCATTTTTAATGGTTATCTTAACAGATCTAATACTTTATGCTTTGCCGCACTAAAGTCAGTTTTGCCCGAACCTAATTTTGGAATAGCATCAACCTGAAAATAGTTTTGTGGCTTTAATAAATTATTTATCTTAGCACTATTTACTCGTTGTTTGATATCGCTAGCATCCATTGCCATGGTATATAAAAGCGATATACATTCGCCTTTTTTCTGATCTGGTGTTGCCACAGCTAATATTTCATTCTCTTCGTTATCGGCACCCAAAAGCGTCATGATCTCCTCTTCAACCGCAGATAGACTAACCATCTCACCACCTAGCTTTGCAAAGCGTGAGTAGCGATCCAAAATAGTTAAATAACCGTCTTCATCAAGTCTTCCTTTATCTCCTGTTTGATACCAACGAATGCGATTGCGTTTAAAGATCACTTCAGCTGTTTTCTGCGGATTATGTAAGTAACCTTCCATGACATTGACTCCACCAAAGGTGATCATGCCAGCCTCACCAATCGATAATTCTTCTTTAGATTCAGGATCAATGATCATAAAACGCCCGCCAGGAACCGAACTGCCGACAGTACCAATCTTATTATTAATTTTATCGCCTTCATTTGGTTGATTGACACTTGCCACGGGACTCAATTCAGTTGTGCCATAACCTTCATAAATAATCTTATCAAACTTCTTCTCAAACATGGCTCTGACTTCAGGCAAAAGCTTCTCAGCACCGGCAACAACGAAGTTTAATGATGAGAATTGTTCGGCTGTCAACTGACGTGCCTTTGAGTAAATTCTAAAGAAGGTTGATGTGCCACATAAAATGGTTGGCTTATATTTATCTGCTAACTCACCCAACATCGCCGCATCAGTAGGGTCCGGGTGACAGACCATAAATACACCTTCAAGCAACGGTAAAATGGTTGTTGCTGTCAAACCAAAGGCATGAAAAATTGGCAAGATACTTAAAATAGAATCATCTGATTTAGCACCCAATATAATCATTGACTGTTTGACATTTCCTAGGATATTTTTGTGACTTAATACAACACCTTTAGGTTTACCTTCGCTACCACTACTAAATAGAATAGCCGCCGTATGATCGGTGGAAACTCGTGTGACATAATGTCTAATCAAATGTTCAGCTGATGATAACTTCACGTGCAATAAAGTTTTCAATAAGGTAAATTTATCCAACTGCTGACGCAGATCTTCTAGCAGAATAATTTTTGAGTTACTAAATACTTCCTCTAAGAAAAATCCTTTTTTCTTTAACTGCTCAATAAAGCGACCTGAAGTAATAATCGTTTTGATGTTGGATTCAGAAATAGCCGCATCAAGCGCTGATTTCGATGCTGTATAGTTTAAATTAACCAGTGTTTTACCCAACACAAAACCACTCATCATTGCCATCGCACCACCTACACTAGGGGGCAAACAAATACCAATACGTTCCTGTTCACGTAAGATCGGCTCAAGTAATTTTGATAGCGCAAGCGTTGCAACAAGCAGACGCTCAGAGCTTAGCTCAACACCTGTTGAGTCTGCAATCACTTTTTTGCCCTTACGTGCTTTTGCTTGCTTGATCCATACCTCCGGAATTGATGGCATCAGTGAAATATAACGCTCCCAAGCATAAATATTCTTCTCTGCTAAAAGATCTGACAGCGCTTTCTTATCAAGTGCAATGCCAATTGGCTCAAAGAAGCTTAGGTGCAACCACTGTGGCACATTACGCCCACGGGTATATTTAATGCATTCAAAGCCACAAACCTGCATAGGGATAATTTCATTATTGAGCTTTACCACATCGTCATAAAGCGCTTGAGACACTAGCAAAACACCCTGTTTATCCCATGACGTCAGAAAAGACTGTGGAATAATCTTAACACCTGTTCTCTTTAGTAAATAATCCACTAGTTTCGACGGCGGACTTTGGCACTCCATGACTACTGTTACTGTTTGACGTGCAATGCGCTGTAACAGTACAGCTAGAAATAAATTAACATTATTACTAATAACCACTGCCGGTTTGAAATTCGGCACATAGTTAACATGATGAAAGTTACACATATAACGTTGGCGCTCTTTCAACTGCATAACGGCAATCAAGGTTTTATTTGGCCAAATATATAATGAACCCAAAACAACTATAACAAACAGGGCAATTATCCCTAACAATATTGACATTAATGCCACCTCATCATCGGCGATTTTATTTATCTGATCTGAGTATATAACGCTTACACACCATTTTACAGTGTTTCTGTTATTGAATTTATCATACGTAAATACTCATTAAAACTCATCGTATTATCATGTACAATGCTGATCATTGATATTTTTAGATAACTACGCCATGTTGATTGAAAGCACACACACCCCAATGATGCAGCAATATTTAACGATCAAATCTCAATACCCTGAGACGCTTTTGTTTTATCGCATGGGTGATTTTTATGAGTTATTTTATGATGATGCGCAAAAAGCCGCTAAGCTTCTTGATATCAGCCTCACAACACGCGGCAAATCAAATGGTGAACCCATTGCCATGGCAGGTGTGCCCTATCATGCCGCTGAGAACTATCTATCGCGCCTGATAAAACAAGGCTTAAGTGTCGCCATTTGTGAACAAGTGGGCGATGTTAATAACAAAGGTCCTGTCGAGCGCGAAGTCGTACGTGTTATCACGCCGGCAACTGTTGCTGAAGAGAGCTTTACTGAGAGTAATGATAGCAATATTTTAATGGCAGTTTTTGAGAATAAAACACGTATGGGCATTGCCTATTTGGAGTTTACTCAAGGTGAACTAAAAGTGCTTGAAATCAAGCGTGAAACTAACACACTTCATGATCAGGTGCACCGCTTAAAGGCTAAAGAATTACTGACTTCTGAGACTAACTCCGATGAAGTTCAGTCTCATCTGAGAAATGAACAAATCTCTATTCAAAAGCGTCCTGAATGGGAATTTCAGCTCATGGGTGCTAAAAAATTAATTCAACAGTATTTTGGTCAAAATGTCTTAACTGATGAGCTCAATAAAAAACCTTTAGCGATATCAGCTGCTGGCGCTTTACTCAATTATCTGGAGAATACGCAAAAGACAGCACCAAAACATTTACACAACATCACCATCGAATCTGATGAGAGTTTATTAGATATTGATACCTCAAGCCGACGTAATCTTGAGCTTGAGACAAGCCTCTCTGGCAAAGGTAATCACACACTTTTTGCCATCATCAACAAATGCCAAACAGCGCTTGGCAATCGCCTATTAAAACAATGGTTTAAGTCACCGATAAAAGATCATCATGTTTTAAAGAGCCGCCAAGATGCGATACAAGATCTCATTCAGCAAGCCGCCATCGATGACGTCCAACTTTTGCTTAAGCAGACGCAAGATATCGAGCGTATTGCCTCACGTATTGCTTTAAATAGCGCCAAACCCAAAGATTTAATCGCACTGCGACACACTTTGGGTATTTTGCCTAGTCTAAAAACAACGATTGAAAATCGTCAGCATGATCCACTGCTGATCACACATGCCAAGCATTTAACGCTATTACCACAAATTCTAGGTCTTTTAAGCGAATCATTAGTTGATGAACCACCGATTACCATTCGTGACGGAGGGGTTATCAAAGAAGGTTTTGATCAACATCTTGATGAATTGAGAAATATTAGTCAGCATGCAGGTGATTATTTAATTCAACTGGAGCAACAAGAGCGTGAACGCACTGGCATTAATACGTTAAAAGTTAGCTTTAACAAAGTGCATGGTTACTATATTGAAATATCTAAGGCACATAAAGTAGAGCTGCCCGTTGATTACACACGCCGGCAAACGCTTAAAAACGCTGAACGTTATATCACTCCTGAACTAAAATCCTTTGAAGATAAGATTCTAAGCAGTGCAGAGAAAGCACTCACCTATGAGAAAAGTCTATATCAGAATATTTTAGAGCAAATTCTTGTGGTGTACCAAGATTTGCAACAAACGGCAAAAGCAATTGCTGAAATTGACGTTTTAACGAATTTGGCAGAGCGCGCCATCACCTTAAAGTTAAATCGCCCCCAATTATCAAAAGATAAGATTTTGGATATTAGAGATGGTCGACATTTAGTGATTGAAGCTTTATCTAAATCACCCTTTATTGCTAATAGTAATCGCTTAGATGAACAAAAGCACTTACAAATCATTACAGGTCCTAACATGGGTGGTAAATCGACCTATATGCGTCAAATTGCACATATCGTATTTCTTGCGCATATAGGCGCCTTTGTTCCCGCACAAAGTGCGTTAATTGGTGATATTGATGCGATTTATACACGCATTGGCGCATCTGATGATATCAGCTCAGGACGCTCAACTTTTATGGTGGAGATGACAGAATGCGCGCATATTTTGCGTCATGCCACAAATAAAAGCCTCGTATTAATGGATGAAATTGGACGTGGCACTAGTACTTTTGATGGCTTAGCATTGGCAATGGCGTGCGCTGAAAAGCTGTTAAAAATCGAAGCTTATACACTCTTTGCCACACATTATTTTGAACTGACTCACTTGGCTGCACAGTACCCTACTTTAGAGAATATTCATTTTGAAGCGACGGAATACAAAGATACGATTATTTTCTTACACCAAGCTAAGCAGGGAGCCGCACTTAAAAGCTATGGCATTCAAGTGGCGAAGCTTGCGGGTGTGCCTCATGATGTCTTAAAAAATGCCAAAAAGATTCTATCACGCTTAGAGATGCGTGATAGTGATCCTTACGCGCCTATTCAGCAAAGCTTAGATTTTAGTTTCACTAATCATCATGAGCATAATAATAGCAATGATACAAATCATGATCTAGTAATCGAAAAACTCAAAGCACTTGATCCTAATAAACTGACACCGATTGAAGCGATGACCACACTTTTTGATCTTAAATCAGCACTTGAGACTGAAGAAAAACAACTGATTTAAAGTCGTTATTTTGGTCAATAGCTCAGTACATTAAAAACAAGTATTAGGTGATAATTAGCTGATCTAAATTATAGCCATTTTCATCACTCTACTTCCTTATAATACTGCCTTAAACTGTTCACCACTTCTTCCATCTTATTGGCACGTGATCCCTTCACTAAGATGCGTGAGCGTGTATTTTGATTTTTACTAAGGTCAGCCTGTAGTGCTTTAATTAAGGGACTCTTTTGCTCAAAATAGTGTGCATGATTTCCTGCCGCTTTGGCAAGCAATGTCATCCACGCTTTATTGCCATACAAATAGACATAGTCAATGCGTGATTGTTTTATCATACACCCAATCTGTTGATGATAATACTCAGCATGCTCACCAAGCTCGCCCATATTGCTCAGCACCAGATACTTATTACCCTTAAATTTCGCTAAATCTTCAATGGCTGCTTTCACAGACTGAACACTGGCGTTATAAGTATCATCAATTATGGTTATATAATCATTTAAAGAGGTTAAAGAGAATCGTCCTTTATAGGGTTGATAATGCGCTAATGCTTTAAGCGCTGTATCAATATCTAATTGCAATGCATAAATAAAAGAAAGTGCTGTTAATGTATTTTGGATATTATGCGCCCCAACGACATTAAGCTGTGCCTCATATTGTTTTTTTGCCACACTCACTGTAAAGCTCAGTGCTGTTGTTGATTCTGTTTGCTCACATAGATAAATATTTGCATTAGTATTATTCATTGAGAATGTGACTTGATTAACCGCTAAATCGTTAGCAAAAGCATTAATTCTTGCGTCATCCAAATTAATCATTGCTTTACCCTGCGCCTTTATCCCTTGCAGTAAGGCACCCTTTTCAATCATCACACCATCAAGTGATTTTAGCTTTTCCAAGTGTGATGCTGAAACATTGGTAATACCGGCATAATCGGGCTTAATTAACTGTGTTAAATGCGGGATCTCACCTGGGGCGTTAGTTCCGGCTTCAATCACCAAGAAATCAGCATTATGCGGGGTTGACAACACCGTCATTGGTACACCAAGATCATTATTGAAATTACCATGACTGTAATGCACCTTACCGAATGTTTTAAGCATACACACTAGCATTTCCTTGGTCGTTGTTTTGCCGCAACTTCCCGTTATTGATAATACTGGCATACTAAGTGTTTGCCGATATAAAAAAGCTAAATCAAACAGTGCTTGACGAGTATCTTTGACGATGATTTGTGGCACATCAAGATTGTCTTGTTTTTGTGTCACCAAAACGGCAACGGCACCATTTTGTATGGCATTATTGATAAAGTCATGCCCATCGCGTGCGCCTTTTAATGCCACAAATAACTGACCTTTATTAATCTCTTTGGAATTAATATGCGCACCAGCAATTGCCACATCTTGTCCAATGTACTGACAGTCATTTAACTGCAAAGCCAATGACTTTAATGACTTAATCATTTTTTCTCCAAAAATCCAATACCACATCTCGCTCATCAAAATATATTTTTTGATGATTTTTATCTAAATAAGTTTCATGCCCTTTGCCAGCGAGCAAAATAACATCGTCAACATCAGCCTTACTTAAGGCATATTCTATCGCCTGTTTGCGATCTTCAATGACGATAAACGCTGCAAATTTATCATCGAATCCCGAAATAATATCTTTAACAATATCTTTAATATCATCCGTGCGACTATTATCTTCTGTAACGATCACAAAGTCCGCCATATCTTGGGCTGCTTTTGCCATTAATGGGCGCTTACTATGCTCTCGCGAACCACCACAACCAAACACGCAATATAGTTTGCCTTTTGTTTGCACACGCACGGCTTGTAAGGCGTTAGCTAAAGCATCCGCAGTATGCGCGTAATCGATAACAACAAGTGCGTTTCCATTGTGTATCAGTTTTTCAAGACGTCCTTTAGGGTTATGTAAAGAAGGTAAAGTTTTCAATACGTCGGCAAAGAGGTAATCGTTTACCAACAATGCACAAACCACTGCGGCAATATTGCTGACATTATACTCACCAATAATCGGTATCGTAATAGCTAATGCCTTGTTATTTTTAAAAAACACATCAACCACAAAGCCGCCTGAAGATATCGATTGTATTGGCATATAACAATCGGCTTGGCTATTAACAAGACTAAAACTAAAAACCTGTTTCTCTTGCTCTTCAATCAACTCATCATATAAGCGTCTGCCATAGTTATTATCAATATTAATCACGCATTTCTTAACACTTGGCAATAAGAATAATTGTCTCTTGGCTTGAAAATATGCTTCCATCGTCTGATGGTAATCCAAATGATCGATATCAAGATTACTAAATATCGCCGTTTGAATATTGACATTGACAATACGCTTTTGATCGATCGCGTGCGAAGATGCCTCCATAGCAACTGTATTAACAACCTGAGAATGGAATGTCCTAAGCATTCTTTGAAGACTTAAATTATCCAATGTTGTTAAATTAGAATCTGTTAATGTCGGAAATATCCCGTTACCAATGGTGCCTAACACACCGACCTTGCAATTAAGTGTCGATAAACTTTGTGCCAAAAAATGACAAATTGAACTCTTACCATTAGTACCTGTCACTGCAAAGATACTTTGTTGCTCAGATGGATAATCATAAAACCAGCTTGCCAAACTTGAAAGAATTGATTTTAAATTCTGAATCTCGATAACAAAGGGGCTATCCGCTGAATCAACTAAGCTAAGATCTTCGACTAATATCAGCTTAACACCTTTAGCCCGTAGGTCTTTGACATAATGATGCCCATCATGCACTTGACCTTTCAACGCAATAAAGCCATCGTTTTTTGTGACTAAGCGGTGATCTTGATAGAGGTTTTCAATTAAACAATATACAGTATCGGTTGTTTGATAATCAGTTGCTTTTAATGTATTAATTTCAGTTAGAAAGGTTCTGATTTGAGCAATAGTTTTCACGATTATTGATGATATTATTTAGCTTGACGTTTTTCTTTAACAGCAGCGGCGAGCTTATCAAGCATTTCAACCGTTTCATCCCAACCAACACAAGCATCAGTAATACTCTTACCATATTCTAAAGGAGTCACAAAAATCGATTGATTGCCTTCTTTTAAGTTGCTCTCAATCATAACACCTAAAATATCTTCACTGCCTGCTTTATATTGCTCACAAATATCATCAATCACCAAAGATTGCTTCTTATAATCTTTGCTACTATTGCCGTGACTGCAATCAATCATCACCTTGTGAGGTAAATGATGCTCTTTTAACGCGTCAGCAGTTTGATCAACATATTCTTTGGCATAATTTGGTCCATCATTGCCGCCACGCAAAATAATATGCGCATCAGCATTACCGGTTGTTTCAAAAATCGCCGTTGTACCTTGTTTGGTAACACCTAAGAAATGGTGCTTTGATTTCGCCGCTCTTACTGCGTCAACGGCAATACCAATGCTACCTTTGGTACCATTTTTAAAGCCTATTGGACAAGATAAGCCTGAAGCTAACTCACGATGCACCTGACTTTCAGTGGTGCGCGCACCAATGGCTCCCCAAGCAATAAGATCGGAGATATACTGTGGACTAATCACATCTAGAAACTCGGTCGCACATGGCAAGCCCATATCTGAGATGTCCAATAATAACTGGCGCGCCATACGCAAGCCTTTGTTGATTTTAAAGCTATTATCTAAATCAGGGTCATTAATTAATCCCTTCCAACCCACCGTTGTTCTTGGTTTTTCAAAATAGACACGCATGATCACAACGAGCTCATCGGCATGTTTTCTCGCTTCACTCAATAAAAGTCCAGCATACTCTTTCGCAGCCTTAATATCATGCACTGAACAAGGTCCAACAACGACAACCAAGCGATCGTCTTTGTTTTGTAGCACATTGGATACTGCTTTACGCGCAGCAATCACGGTTGCCGTAGCTTCTTTGGTCATCGGATGCTCTTCATGGATGACCCCAGATGGCACTAAGGTGCGTTTGTCTTTGATACGTGTATTATCTGTTTTATCGTGTATGTCTATCACCCTCTCTACTCCACTTTATACTGTTTTTTTATTTTATACTTTTTTATTTTTTGAAATTCTATCCACTATAACATGAATTATAAACATGCCAACATGTCCTGCTAAATAATACCAAACAATTTGCGCAAAGAATTCATGTAGCTCCTTGATATCATGTAGCAATGATGCACCAATATAATTGGCAGGAATTACAAGCCAGAGAGTCCCCAAGAAAGCAACCAAAAGCAATAGTAGAAACCCTAAACCTTGAATTAACCCTGCTAGACCACCAAAATCACGATCAGGTAAACGGCAACGACACAGTAGTTTTACATCATCTATGACGAGGCTAAAACCTTTTTTATTGTAAGGAAAAAGATGCCCAAATTTATCTTTTTCTACTAAACTTGCCGCACGCAATAAATACCCTAATAATAAGAAAAAAACGGTGACACCAAAAATCTCATGAAATAGAAATAATTTTAATGTCCACGGCTCAACGCCTGGCTTTATTTTATGATGCATCCATTGTGCTGATAATAGTTGAAAGATAATGGCTAATGCAAATAACCAATGAATGACATGTGCCAATACATCATAATGTGTTTGTTTTTTCATAAATGCCTCACTCTTTAAGATATTTTTTTATAGATATAACGCGGCATAACCTCATCCGCTGTAACCTTATTTTCAAAGTCAATTCTCAACAAAATTCCCAAGGCAAAACACATAATAAGCAAGCTACTTCCACCATAGCTAATCAATGGCAATGTCAAGCCTTTGGTCGGTAGCACACCGATGTTCACACCAATATTAACAATCACCTGAAAAGCCACCCAAAAGCTTATACCATAAGCAACATAGCTTTGAAAATGGCGATTAAGCACATAAGCAAGACTGGCAATCCGCATCCCCTTCCAGATCAAATAAGCATAAACCATTAACAGCGTGATCACACCTACTGCACCCAACTCCTCAGCGACTACTGATACAATAAAGTCGGTATGTGCTTCAGGTAAGAAAAATTGCTTTTGAATACCACTACCCAAGCCATCACCAAACCAGCCGCCTCTTCCATATGAGATCAATGCTTGCACTAGCTGATAACCGGTATTATTGGGGTCTGCCCACGGATCTAAAAAACCATTTAAGCGTGCTAAACGATAGGGTTCAAAAAGCACTAGAAACGTTGCAGCAACTGCTCCTAATACAATCAAAATAATAAACCATCTTAATTTAACACCTGCCATAAACATAATGCCAAAAACACAGGTAAACATCACAACAGAAGCACCAAAGTCAGGCTCTTTAAGTAGCAATCCTGCCATTGCTGCAAGGATAATCAATGGCTTGACGACACCTTTGAATGTTTCTCTGGCAACATCACCAAAACGCACTAAGTAGGATGAGAAATACATAATCGCACATAGTTTCACGACTTCTGAAACTTGAACATTAATCACAAGCAAAGGTATCCAACGTCTTGAACCATTAACCTCGCGCCCAATATGTGGAATCAATACAGCAATAAGTAAAACAAAGGCAATGATAAGCCACAGTTTATAGACTTTCTGATAGTTATCCGTTGGCACTAATAGCGCACATATCATCGCTCCTATACCAAGTACGGCAAAGAAGCCTTGACGCATGCAATAAAAATAAGGATTACCATAGTCATAGTTTGCATCAACCATTGACGCCGAGGTTACCATGATCCAACCAAACGCTAATAGTCCCAGCACTAAAAAAACAAACGCCATATCAAGCTCAATGGTCGCTCGAACGCGCACCTTTTTGCTATTGCGCTGACTCAATAAATTACGAATAAAAAAAAGCACTCTGTTACCTTAGCTTATTAACCAATTCTTCAAAATATTCACCACGATGAGCATAGCTTAAAAAACCATCGAAGCTTGCACATGCCGGTGATAATAACACAATATCATTTTGACAAGCGAGGGTTCTGGCAGCATTAAATGCCTCATCAAAGCACTCACACAGCAGACAATCCACCTCATTGGCAATGGCTTGATAAATTAGCTTACCATCCTGCCCGTAAACTACTGCTTTTCTAACATATGCCTTAAGCACTGGGACTAATTCTCTAAAATCAGCACCTTTTGATAAACCACCTAACATAATAATAATGTTTTGAGTCTCTTTACTTCCTAAACCGATAAGTGCGGCTTCAGTTGATGCAATATTGGTTGCTTTGGAGTCATTAATATATTGGGTGCCTTTAAATTTTCTAACCAAACGACAGCGATGCGCAAGCGGGTTAAATGTTGCAATTGCTGATTTAATCTTGGCTTTATCACCATCTGATAAAATCATTAGCCCACCTAAGATAGTTAGCACTGCTAATATATTCTCAAAATTATGCTTGCCTTGTAATATCAGCTCAGACTGCCGACAAAATAGCTCATTATGAAATATTGCTTTATCATCATCGACATAAGTCGCGTCATTATTAAAGTATGAAAAAGTAGCATCCGTTCTATGATTTAATACGTCTTTTTGTTTGGCATTCATCACACGATAGTTGCCACGCGCGAGCAATGCCAACTTTGCATCACAGTACGCCTGATAGTCAACATAGCGATCCAAGTGATCAGGGGATAGATTAAGCACTGCTACAACATCAAACTGCGCATGCTTTAGTAAATCAATCTGAAAGCTTGAGACCTCAAGCACATAAACATCCACTTCATCATCAATCAAATTCAAAGCAGGAATGCCAATATTCCCGCCTAGAGCAGCATTCATCCCAAGACTTTTCAGTACATGGAAAAGTAAAGAAACAACGGTACTCTTGCCATTTGAACCAGTAACTGCAATCATTTTCTGCTTATTATTTTGATTGCGATTATACGATATAATATGTAATGCAAATAACTCAATATCACCAATCACTTTATGCCAATGAATGTGCAATTGATCAAATGGTGCTTTATTCACTGGAATGCCAGGCGCTACAACAATTAAATCATAACATTCAAGATTGATATCATTAAAGTTTTGATAATCAACCTCCACACGGGTGTTTTTAGAATTCTGATCAAAGATATCTATCTCTAGCGCATAAGCGCTTAAGTAATCAACAACCGCAACACCTGAAACACCAAGACCTGCGACTAATACACGTTTGATTTGTTGTGTTTGATAATAAAAGAAAGGCTTTAACTCAATCATTGCATCGTCACATTAGCGCACTTTAAGTGCCGCAAGCCCGATTAATACAAAAATAACCGTCAAAATCCAAAAACGCACCACCACTTTGGTTTCAGGCCACCCTTTTAACTCAAAATGATGATGAAGTGGTGCCATTTTAAAAATTCGTTTCTTTCTTAATTTATATGAGCCAACTTGCAGAATAACCGAAACCGTTTCCATGACAAACAAAAAGCCCATAATAAAAAGCACTAATTCTTGACGAATAATCACCGCAATGGTGCCAAGTGTCGCCCCTAATGCGAGCGAACCAACATCACCCATAAACACATCAGCCGGGTAAGCATTAAACCACAAAAAGCCAAAACCAGCGCCAGCAATTGCAGCACAAAAGACAACAAGCTCATCAATACCAACGTTGGGCATATAATCAAAAAGCAAGTGCCCTGCAAAGGCACTATTGGTAATCACATAAGCATAAATGGCAAGCCCCATTGCCACAAGCACGATGGGTAAAATCGCTAAACCATCTAAGCCATCGGTTAAATTCACCGCATTGCTACTGCCCGTTATCACAAAATATCCTAATAAGATAACCCAAGCACCTAGTGGAATAACCCAGTCTTTGCTAAATGGAATCGATAAACTAAAATCCATATAGTTATGCAATAATGCATAAATCCATAGCATTGCCATTATCGCGAAAATCGATTGCATCAAATACTTATATTTCGCGCGCAAACCTTTAGGGTGCTTTAATACTAACTTTAGGAAGTCATCTAAAAAACCAATTAGACCAAAACTGACAAGTACAAAAAGCAGTACCCATATAAAGGGACTATTTAATTTTGCCCATAATAAAATAGATACAACAATGGAAAAAATAATTAAGCACCCTCCCATTGTTGGCGTATTTTTCTTAACCAGATGCGTTTGCGGACCATCATCCCGCACCACCTGCCCTATCTGCATTTTACTCAACCAACTGATCATCGGTTTACCAATAAATAAACTAATCAACAACGCTGTTAATGCTGCCATTAGCGAGCGCACCGTCACATAACTGCTGAAAATATGCATAAACGTAAAATACTGTGACAACCAACTGGTGAACCATAATAACATCTAAAAAAACCTTGCCTTAAAACTTAAATTACACTGTTGAAAGCCAGTGCACTACAAATGCAAAGTATTCTAGTAAGCCTAATTGCAGAATACAACCAGTGCTGCGTTTAAAAGATAATAAAAAAGGGGCGTAACGCCCCTTCTTATTGTTTATAGTTGTGGGTAGCTGATGATTACATCATGCCAGGCATGCCCCCCATTCCGCCCATGCCACCCATAGCAGCAGCTGGATCAGCTTTATCTTCTTTGATCTCACCAACCATTGCTTCGGTTGTGATCATAAGACCCGCAACAGATGCCGCGTGTTGTAGCGCTGAGCGAGTTACTTTCGTTGGGTCTAAGATACCCATCTCGATCATATCACCATAAGTATCATTTGCAGCGTTGTAACCGTGGCTGCCATCTTTAGCGCGAACATTATTAACAACAACAGAGGCTTCACCACCGGCATTTTTAACGATCTGACGCAAAGGGGCTTCCATCGCACGACGCATTAATGAAATACCATGATCTTGGTCTTCATTGTCACCTTTTAGGTTTTCAAGAGCTGCCTGTGCGCGAAGTAAAGCCACACCACCACCGGCAACAACACCTTCCTCAACCGCAGCGCGCGTTGCATGAAGCGCATCGTCAACACGGTCTTTTTTCTCTTTCATTTCAACTTCAGTCACAGCGCCAACACGGATTACCGCAACACCACCTGCTAATTTAGCTAAACGCTCTTGAAGCTTCTCGCGATCATAGTCAGAAGTTGACTCTTCGATTTGCTTTTTGATTTGAGCAACACGTGCTTCGATATTCGCTTTTTGACCTGCGCCATCGATAACTGTCGTATCATCTTTGGTGATTTGCACGCGTGAAGCCGTACCTAAATGCTCAATTGTTGCTTTCTCTAACGTTAAACCAACTTCTTCAGCAATAACCGTAGCACCTGTTAAGATGGCAATATCTTCCAACATTGCTTTACGACGATCACCAAAACCTGGGGCTTTAACCGCTGCAACTTTAACAATACCGCGGATATTGTTAACAACTAATGTTGCTAATGCTTCACCTTCGACATCTTCAGCAATGATTAATAATGGTTTACCAGACTTAGCAACACCTTCTAATGTCGGCAATAAATCACGAATATTAGATACTTTCTTATCGACGATTAAAATGTATGGATTTTCAAGCTCAGCCGTCATATTCTCTTGATTCGTTGCAAAATATGGTGATAAGTAACCACGGTCAAATTGCATACCTTCAACAACGTCTAACTCATCTTCAAAGCCTTTACCTTCTTCAACCGTGATAACACCTTCAGAGCCAACTTTAGCCATTGCTTTAGCAATCAACTCACCGACGGTTGCATCAGAGTTTGCAGAAATTGTACCGACTTGCTCAATCGCCTTGTTATCAGCACATGGCTTAGAAAGTGCTTTTAATGCATCAACTGCTTTAATCGTTGCTTTATCAATGCCACGCTTAAGATCCATAGGGTTCATGCCAGCTGCAACTGCTTTTAAACCATCTGTTAACAAAGCTTGTGCTAAAACAGTTGCTGTTGTTGTACCATCACCTGCAATATCAGCAGTTTTTGATGCAACTTCTTTAACCATTTGCGCACCCATATTGGCAAACTTGTCTTTTAATTCAATTTCCTTGGCAACAGATACACCATCTTTAGTGATTGCAGGGGCTCCAAATGATTTCTCAAGTACAACATTGCGTCCTTTTGGACCTAGTGTGACTTTTACTGCATTGGCTAATGTATTAACACCATCTAGCATACGTGCACGAGCGTCATCTGAAAACATTACTTCTTTAGCGGCCATGTTTCTTTCCTCTTAAATTTCGTTTTGTTTACTTTTAACTAAAAATTTTGCTTTTAAAGTCGATCATCTGATGATGGTATTACCCTCAGTATTGGGCGTATGCAATACGCCCCTACCGAAAATCAACAGACATATCACGTTTTTATTCAACAATACCCATGATATCTTCTTCACGCATCATCAATAGTTCTTCACCATCAACTTTAACTTCATTGCCAGCGTACTTCCCGAATAACACTTTATCACCCACTTTAACATCAAGCGCACGAACGCCACCGTCTGTTAAAATCTTACCGTGACCTGCTGCAATAATAGTACCTTGCATTGGTTTTTCCTTAGCGCTATCCGTTAAGATAATCCCGCCTGCTGATTTTTCTTCTTCCTCAGCGCGACGAACCAACACTCTATCATGTAAAGGGCGAATTGCCATATTTAGACTCCTTTTTTAAGCTATTGTTAAACATTAGTTGTTTATTGCAGGCAGAAATATGGTGATAGCAATTTGCATTTCAAGAATTTTTTCAAAAGTTTTTTGCTTTATTTTTCAAGGCTCAAATCATTGATTATTTTACACACAAAAATCATCTTTAGTTCTAATAGCACTATCTTTAAGAGGATCACTAACCATCCATGGCAGCTTCGCACTGGATCCTCACGCCATCCTGGCTCAGGATGACAAATCAGAGGATGTCATTGCGAGCATGGATGTGTGGCAATCCATTTTATCAGGGATGGTTTGTTTAAATTCGTTGCAGAGCCTATATTTACAAGCTATTTCTTAAGGTAGTGCCATTAATCTTTAGTTTAACTTCAAGCATATTTCACCCATGTGAGTGACATTCAACATTGTTGTAAACATCACCAACCAATCGGCAATCTGTTTTTTAATTCATCCTTTAATCGATCTTTTACCGCACTGGTGCCTGATTCAATTAAAATATTCTGTAACTGGGCATTATTCATCTCAATGACAGGATTGCTCAGACTACCTTTCACATTAAATTTTAGAGGCAACTTAGCTAATGACTGATTGACACCACCAGCATTAACCTTAGCATTATAAAACGTAATATTTGCAG
Source organism: Cysteiniphilum sp. GTC20157 (assembly GCF_055396795.1). Classification (NCBI taxonomy): domain Bacteria; kingdom Pseudomonadati; phylum Pseudomonadota; class Gammaproteobacteria; order Thiotrichales; family Fastidiosibacteraceae; genus Cysteiniphilum; species Cysteiniphilum sp. GTC20157. The sequence goes on from NZ_AP044698.1 coordinate 1,732,591, forward strand.
GCGCATTCAGCTGAATATCACCAGATTGCCATGCCCAAGCCCCATGCATACTAATATCATATGTCTTAGCAGTGAGATTAAAATTATTGCCAAACTTAATATCACTTAATAGTTTATCCGCAGACATATTTTTGAGCATTAAAGCAAAGCTTGGTGCAATCCGACTATTATTGGCACTGACAAAATCAATGTTTACACGCTTATCAACACTGACAATATTAATTTTTGTCGGTGCAATGGTAAGCCACGGTTGTGTTGAAAGATTACTTGCAGTGACATTTAATTGTAAATCATCATTATAATGAATGTTATTGATCATAAGATTTGATATCACTAAGGTCGGTGATTGTTCAATTAGGTGCAGTGCCTGCCTTTGCGCATATTGATAGACCGGTACAGCATCGTTACTTTCTTTACTGGTGGCTTTATTTTCCTGAGCTACGGACTCAGGTGCTAGCCATTTAATCACGCGCACAAGTTTAGCGAGATAATCATAATACGTGTTTGCATTTTTAATGTAATGGCGCACATCAAATTGTTGTATTTTATCTTCTTTACTCATATCCTCCGCTGAATCTACTATTTTTGCTTTATCATCAACTTGAGTCGCAACATCACTATCTGCACTGGTATTAGCATATAATGATGCTTTGCTTTGACGTTTGCTATTCGTTAATACACTATCAACAACCACATCACTTAGCTCAAGGCGTTTTGCCAACAATGAACCAATATTGACTTCAGCCTTTAGCTCTTTTGCAAAGAAGCTATTTTGATATAAGTTCTCAGGGTTAGCAAAAGCCACATCCTTGATAACTATTTTTCCATCTAAAGCATCAATATCAAGTTGACCTATATCCACTGTCGCACCATTGACCTTAGTTAATTGAGTTACTAAAATGTTTTTGACAACTTGCGACTGCAAAAAGCTACTCATAATAAATAACAGAATAATGATAATAACCGTTACAATCACACCCCACCAACGAAAGGGGTGCTTGAGTTTTTTATCACGCAACTGAACCCAATCAACTTTATGTGCTGATTTTCCAAAAACTGCCCATGATATGACTTTGATAAATCGCTTATTAATGATTCTATTGTACGCTTCTTTTTCAGTCTGTAGCGTTGCCATCTTAATTTTGATATTTTTGGCAGATCGAGCAAGCATAAATCCCAAAATCACACCAAGGATGATTGCCAAGATAAAGCTACCAGCCACCAGATAATAATCAAATCCGGCATATGCTAATATTGGCGCATTGATCATCCATTTAAACAATGGCTGTAAAAAGCCATCGAGTAGCCAAGTACCAAGATGGTAAGAAATTCCCTCTAAAATAAAGGATAAAATTTCAGCAATCGCAAAAATAATTGCTGCCACCACTAAATTGACATTTAATAGTAATAAAAGCAAAACGACAACAAGATAAATTAGTGGCGCATATTGAAACCCTGGCATAAACCCTAAAACAAAACCAAATAATGCTGCTAAGAAAAGCTGCATCGGATTAGATTGTCCTGTAATAATTGCTATAAGTTTTTTGATAAATTTCATCGTGATATCCTTTCTAAATCAACTCTCAAACAAACTCTAGTCTAAAAAACTGATTCACTCAAGCTTGATACGCTTAACAGTTAATTGTAAACACAGGTTTTCATAGCCCCTCTAGCAATCTCTCGTTATAATGCAGCCAACTTAACTTTGCTAATTCGCTATTTTATGGATTTAATACACTATCTTATTGACTTTGTGCTCAACCTAAATGTTCATATGAACACATTGGTCAATAGTTTTGGTCTTTGGACTTATGCATTGTTATTTTTAATCATTTTTTGTGAAACCGGATTAGTCATTATGCCTTTCTTACCCGGTGACTCTTTATTATTTGCCGTTGGCATTATTACTGCCACCACTAATTTAAACGTTCACTTAATGGTATTTGTACTGGCATTTGCTGCCATCTTGGGTGATAACGTCAACTATTGGATAGGTCATTTGTTTGGCGAGAAACTTTTTAAACCTGATGCCAAAATTCTTAAAACATCTCACCTTGAAAAAACGCATCAATTTTTCGAGAAGTATGGCGCCAAAGCCATTATTATCGCGCGCTTTGTACCCATTATTCGCACATTCACCCCATTTGCTGCAGGTATGGGTGAGATGCCTTATCGCCGCTTTGTCACCTTAAGCGTTCTTGCTGCGTTTATATGGGTCGGGTCAATTACCTATCTTGGTTATTTCTTTAGTAATATTCCATTTATGCAGGAAAATTTCAGCTATCTTGTTATTGCTATTATACTTGTCTCAATCACCCCTGCAATTATTGAAATAATTAAAAAGCGCCGCTCACTTAAAAAACAAAAAAACAGCTAATTGTCATCTTTTTAATCATGATACATTTCGTATGATTCAGTATGTTTATTTATCAACAAATCATTGATAATCTACCTTCATCTTAGCAAGTTCAAAAGAAAGCTAATACTGCAATACTCTGGGGGGAGGATAGGGTGTTTAGCAAAGTTAAGACAAAAAACAAGATCTTAATTTTGTTAAACTTGCCCTTAGATTTATAAAACAACTTATCAAACCCTTTTCTAAATAACAATAAATCCAGTGCTTCACCTTAAAAATTTAAAATACCTTTATTTAAGAAATGATGCAGCATCCTCAATTTGCCTTACGATATGCAAATCTCACAAAAAAACATTGCGTATTTTAAATGTGACCGTACAATCACTAATCAATTTACGATAACTCTTAAAGAATATAATTTTATGATCGAAAATTTACGTAATATCGCGATTATTGCCCACGTTGACCATGGCAAAACAACACTGGTCGATAAACTATTACAGCAATCAGGAACTTTACAAACACGTGGTGCTGAGGTTGAGCGCGTAATGGACTCAAACGACCTGGAAAAAGAACGTGGCATCACGATTCTTGCCAAGAACACTGCCATTAAATGGAATGATTATCGCATCAACATCGTCGACACACCAGGGCATGCTGACTTCGGTGGTGAGGTAGAACGTGTCATGTCAATGGTTGATTCGGTGCTTCTTTTGGTTGATGCTGTTGATGGTCCGATGCCACAAACGCGCTTTGTAACTGAAAAAGCCTTCGCGCGCGGCCTAAAACCCATTGTTGTTATTAATAAGATTGACCGCCCAGGGGCGCGCCCTGATTGGGTGATGGATCAAGTGTTTGACCTATTTGATCGCTTAGGTGCCACTGATGAGCAACTTGACTTTCCTGTTGTCTACACATCGGCATTAAACGGCTTTGCGACAATGGATGAAAATGAAATCACTGACAATATGAACGCCCTATTTGAAACGATTGTTGAATGTGTATCGCCACCTGAAGTTGATGAAAATGGTGCATTTCAAATGCAGATTTCATCATTGGATTATTCAAGTTTTGTTGGCACTATTGGCATTGGTCGCATCAAACGTGGCAAGATTAAAACCAATACACCCGTAAGCATTATTGATAAAAATGGCAACACAAAACAAGGTCGTGTATTACAAGTATTAGGTCATATGGGACTTGAGCGTGTTGAAGTGCCTGAAGCATCCGCAGGTGATATTGTCTGCATTACCGGTATTGAGGGTATTAATATCTCTGATACCATTTGCGCATTAGATTGTGTTGAAGCGCTGCCGCCACTATCGGTTGATGAACCAACGATTTCGATGACTTTCCAAGTAAACAACTCGCCATTTGCCGGTCGCGAAGGTAAATTTGTCACTTCTCGTCAAATTAAAGATCGTTTGGAAAAAGAGCTTTTACACAATGTAGCCCTTCGTGTTGAGCAACTTGATGATCCTGATAAATTTAAAGTCTCTGGTCGTGGTGAACTGCATTTATCTATCCTACTTGAAAACATGCGTCGCGAAGGTTTTGAAATCGCTGTATCTCGCCCCCATGTGATCTTTAAAGAAATTGATGGCGAAATGTGTGAGCCCTATGAGCAGGCGATTATCGATGTTGATGAGCAATATCAAGGTTCTGTGATGGAGAAAATGGGCTTACGCCAAGGTGAGCTTAGAAACATGGAGCCCGACGGCAAAGGTCGTGTGCGCTTAGAATTTGTCATTCCGTCGCGTGGTTTAATTGGTTTTTATACTGAATTTTTGACCATTACCTCAGGGACTGGCATTATCAACAAAATATTTGATCATTATGGTCCAATGAAAAAAGGTATTATTGAATCACGTTTAAATGGCACATTAATTTCAAACTGCGCAGGTAAAGCATTGGCCTTTGCTTTATTTAATCTTCAAGAACGCGGTAAGCTATTTATTGGGCATGGTATTGAAGTTTATGAAGGCATGATTATCGGCATTAATTCACGTGATAATGACTTAACCGTTAATCCATGCAAAGGTAAGCAGCTAACGAATGTACGTGCTTCTGGCAAAGATGAAAGTATTGTGTTAACTACGCCAATTAAAGTCACACTTGAGTATGCATTAGAGTTTATTGAAGATGATGAACTCGTTGAGATCACGCCAAAATCGATTCGTCTACGTAAGAAAATGTTGACTGAATCAGATCGTAAACGTCACTCACGGTCAAAAGAGTAATCTGCTATAAACATAAAGTTGGCTGAGCGTTAGTCGAAGCCATTTATCTTTGCATACTCTTCGACTTTGCTCAGAGCACGGTTAAACGAATATTTGATCGTAACCCAATACATTCACCATCATTTATGACAACATCTTAATCGCTTTATGCAGTCCTTGAACCAACATATCAACATCTTCTTTGGTATTATAAACACCAAACGATGCACGCACCGTCGATGGCACGTTATAACGCTGCAATAACGGTTGCGCACAATGATGCCCTGTGCGTACACAAACCCCTGATAGATCAAGCAGTGTGCCCAAATCATTAGCATGAAATCCATCAATAACAAAGGTAATGACTGCGGCTTTATGCGCACTTTCACCTAATATTCTAAGCCTTGGAATGCTTTGTAATTTCTCTGTAGCATAGTGAAGCAACATTTCTTCATGCGCTTTAATCTTACAAATCCCAATGCTTTGCACATATTCAATCGCTTTAGATAAACCAATCACACCAATAATATCAGGAGTACCTGCCTCAAACTTATACGGTGGTTCAGCAAATGTCGTCTCATTCATCGTTACAAGCTTGATCATGTCACCCCCACCTTGGTAGGGAGACATTAAATGGTGCCATTTCTCTTTGGCATATAACACGCCAACACCCGTAGTCCCATAAAGTTTATGTGAGGAAAAAGCAAAGAAGTCACAGTCTAAGTTAACCACATCAATTTTCTGATGAACGACAGATTGCGCACCATCAACAACAATCGCAACGTCAGGATGTGTTTTGCGAATATTTTGAATAATTTCTTTAATGGGATTAATCGTCCCTAATACATTTGAGCAATGTGTTAATGAGACAAGCTTTGTTTTTTCTGTCAATAAGGATGGCAAAACGGATAAGTCTAGTTCACCTTTGTCGGTTACCGGAATATATTTAATCGTCAAGGGTTTATGTTTGCTCATTAATTGCCATGGCACAATATTGGCATGATGCTCCATCTCGGTAATGATAATCTCATCACCGGCATTAAAATACTCATCTAACAACGAGCTTGCCACCAGATTAATCGATTCAGTTGTCCCTTTGGTAAAGATAATTTCTTCCATCTTTTGTGCACCAATAAAGTGCTGAACGATTTTGCGCGTGCCCTCGTATTTTTCAGTGGCTTGATCACTTAGATAGTAAACACCTCGATGGACATTAGCATAGTCATTGGTGTAGCTATCTTTGACCGCATCAATCACGATATTTGGCTTTTGTGCTGAGGCACCAGTGTCTAAAAACACCACCGGTTTACCATGAATGGTTTGCTTTAAAAAAGGGAAATCCTGACGAATTTTTTGTATATCTAACACTTTAAATGCTCTGCTGCTGTATTTAATCAACCTCATCATTCTATGACAAAATGATATCAATGGCATAGCCTAAATAATTAAAAAGTATTTATATTTTCCTTAAACCCTATTAATAGATCCAATTTACTAAAAATTTCATACCTCTCTTTGTCGGTAATACTGGTAATTAATGTTGGCTCTAATCTTAGCATTGAAATTGATCGACACTGCTCAGGCAAAGCAAAGCTATCCTGTTGCAAATGATCCCTTGCCGTTATCTTGACGTGCAAAATTCGACTTTTATCATATGACTGTGTACTCAGTGGACAAATAAATAAAGGAGAAATACCACTATCAAGAAAAGTCTGATGTGTTAATACAATGACCGGCCTTTTTTTGCCAATTTCACTGCCTTTATTTGGGTTTAAATTCGCCAAGTAAACACCCGAATTTTTAAGGTGTTTAATCATCATCTAAGCCTCTTTCAATTTCATATAACTCTCTTTGATAGTCTGAATTATCACTCATTTGCACTAAAAATTGCGCTATTTTCTTGCGTTCATTTTTGCGTTTTATGCGAGCAATTTCATGCTCGATAGCATGAGTAATAAACTTAGTTCTGGATAAGCCTAACGACTTTGCGATTAACATACTCTCTTTCTCAAGTGCATCATTCAACTTTAATGAAATCGTTGACATAGTAACCTCCGTATTTTTAAATATATTTTAGTATATCATAAAATATATTTAATGCACTCCAAACGGTACACTTTGCTCAAAGGTTAAATCAGCAAATCGACAAAAACGTCCTTCAAAATGTACTTTAATATTACCTATCGGACCATTACGCTGTTTACCAATAATAATCTCGCCTAAGCCTTTATTATCTTCCTTATCCTTATGATAGACTTCATCTCGATAGACAAACATAATCACATCAGCATCCTGCTCAATCGCACCAGATTCACGTAAATCTGACATCATTGGACGTTTATCCGCACGATCATCAACGCCACGATTAAGCTGTGATAAAGCAATAACAGGCACATGTAACTCTTTGGCAAGAGATTTTAATGCACGTGATATTTCTGAGACCTCTTGTGTACGGTTATTTTCATAACCTGGTACTTTCATTAACTGCAGATAATCGACAACAATCATACTCAAGCCGCCTTGTTCTTTATAAAGCTTACGCGCACGCGAGCGCATATCAGCAGGTGATAAACCCGCACTATCATCAATATGCATATTGAAATCTTTGGATAACACTTCCATTGCTGTTGTGATCTTCGCCCAATGCTCATCTTCTAGGCGACCATTCCTTAGCGCATTTTGCTCAACGCGACCAAGAGATGAAATCATTCTAAGCACAATATCTTCTGATGGCATCTCCAAACTAAACACAAGTACCGGCTTTTCAGCACCTCTGGCAACATTCTCTGCTAAATTCATGGCAAAGGTTGTTTTTCCCATGGATGGGCGCCCGGCAACAATCACTAGATTCGCAGGATGCAAGCCTGAGGTTAATTCATCCAAGTCTGTAAAGCCACTGGAAATACCGGTAATACCATCACTTGCTTCCATCATCGCATCAATGCGATCAATCACACTTGGGATAATGTCACGCACCGACTTAGGACCATCACTGCGCCCAGTATCGCTCTCAGCAATTGATAAAATCTTCTGCTCAGCGACATCCAATATATCTACAGCTTTACGCCCTTCTGGCACGTAAACCATATTGGCAATATCAGTGGCTGTATTTAAAAGCACACGTAATTTTGAGCGCTCTTTAACAATTTCAGCATAGGCGACAACGTTAGCAGCTGTTGGCGTATTCTTGGCAATCTCAGCTAAATAGTGAAGCCCCCCTGCTTGCTCTAACAATTTCTCATTTGACAATGAATCGCTTAAAGTGATGATATCAAAAGGTGATTCATCTTTAATCAGCTTTTGCATTTGGCGAAAAACAATACGATGTTGTGTACTATAAAAGTCATCAGGTCGCAAAATTTCTTCAATCTTAAACCATGCCTCATTATCCAATATCAACCCACCAATGACTGAACGCTCAGCATCGATTGAGGATGGTGGTCGCTTGATATTCTCAAGTTGGCTATTTAAAGACATTACTTCATTTGGATGCATAAAATATTATATCACTGGTTTTGATGATCAACTGAGGTATCAAGTGTATCATCTGTTGCTTCACTCTCTTCCCATGGGGCGCTATCTTTGTCATTTGGTTGACTTGCTTCTTCGCTATTTTCAACAGAGCCTACATCACCACTTACTGCATTAGCTATATCAGAAACCTCAATCTCTTGCGACTCTTTAGCAAAAATCTGCATAATAAAATCAATAAATTCACGCAAGGTCTCGGCCATGATGATAAAGTCAGCATCAAAGCGTTCTTGTTTAGTCTCAGAAACAATATCATTGGCTTTGTCTTGTACTACTTCTAAAAACTTCAATGACTTCAACATAAACTCATCGTTAATCACAAAACTCAACTGATCCTGCCATGAAAGCCCAAGTTGAATGACCTCGCGTCCTGAATCAATCAATGACAAAATATCATCGGTAAATAGGTTCTGGCGTTGACAGCGGATAATGCCTGATGCATCTTTATTGTCCTGCAATACACATTGATCTTCAATGGTTAGATCTTGTGGATATTCATTGGTTTTAAGCCATTGCGTTAAAAGCATCGATACAGGCACCACCTCAGGAATACGAATCTTCAAACTACCCAACGCTTTACGCAAATTAACGGTTAACGTTTCAGCTTTTTTAGCGGATGAGGCATTAACGATAAGCCAGCCGGCTTGTGTATCTATATAAGCATTAATGACTGTATTGCGCGTAAAAGCGCGAGGTAACAAGCTTTGATAGATCTCTTCTTTCAACGTATCTTTTTCTTTCTTTTTGACTTTACGTGACTCTCTTAACTCAATCTCTTCGATCTTTTCATCCAAGAGCTCTTTGATAACTCCTGCTGGCACCATCTTTTCTTGGATCTTAAACGACACCATCATAAAACCAGAGGCTGCGTGCACTAATGGCATATCTTGCGCCATTGGTGACACCCAACCCATTGATATTGGCGCACTTGTTGAGCACGGACTAAATGCATGCTCAGCTAAGTGCTTTTCAAGTTCATCGGCTGTCACCGTAAAGTTTTCTGTAAATTGAAATAATGCTAAATTTTTAAACCACATAATTATTACCTTTATTCATTAAAAAAGCACCTTTGTCATTAAGCGCTTCACGAGTTCTATCTATATCAACCAATTTTACACGATTAATTGAGGTTTACTTAAACACCACTGTTGGACGTTTTGCAGCATCTTCTAAAGACTTTAGATAAGTGTTATTAGGATAATTTGCTTTTAATACTTCCATTGATTTCTCAGCCAACTCAGGCATTTTCAAAATATCATAACTTCTAATCAACAGAACCAAAGCATTTTCAATCGAGTTACTTTGTGGATATTTTTCAACAACGATCTTAGCGCGATTAATGGCAGCAACATACGCCTCATGCTCAAAGTAGAAATTAGCAATGTTATATTCATACTCAGCAACGACATTATTAATATGCACCATACGGCGTCTTGCATCTTCGGCGTAAGATGCTTTAGGACTTAATATCACCGAGCGTTTTAGCTCATTAAAAGCCTGCAAGTATGCTGCCGGATCATGTTGCGCCATATCGTATGGTAAGCGCCGCTGTAGGAACCCACGACCATTATCATAGTTAATCACACCCATCATATAATAAACATAGCCCAAATGCTTTGATGTCGGATAAGCACGTAGAAACTGGCGAGCCAGCCCTAAAGCCATCTCAGGTTGCCCATCTTCATAGTAAGAATAAATCAGCTCTAAATTACCCATTTCAGTATAACTTTGGAATGGATATTGTGAGTTTAACGATCTAAAGGTATCAATCGCTTTATAATAATCGCCATCTTTAACCTGCTCATGCCCTTTGGCATAAATATATTCAGCGCTCTCGCCTTGATATGGCAATACCTTAGTCGTTGTGGTTGAGCATCCTGCCATTAACAAAAGCGCGCCCAAGCCGCTTAATGCCAAACTGATCTTTTTCATCGATTACCCTTTAATTTATTACCGCCTTTGTCATTTATTGTTTACAATGATGCACAATTTAACCGGCGTCTTGATAGGATTTTATTTGTGCCACATCATACCGTATCTAAAAACATTCAGCAAAATGTTATTGCACCTGAAAGCTGTGCTGGTCAACGTTTGGATCAATGTTTATCCAGCGTCTTTAGTGACTACTCACGCTCACAATTACAAAAATGGTTAAAAGAAGGCGCCATTCTCGTTAATGGCGAAGTCAAAAAAGCCAAGGATAAAATCATTGGTGGCGAGGAAATTGCACTTAATGCTGCACTAGAGGACAAAAACCATTGGCAACCTGAGGATATCCCACTTGATATTATTTACGAAGATGATGATGTCATTGTGATCAACAAACCTGAGGGACTAATTGTTCATCCAGGCGCTGGTAACTTATCGGGCACATTATCCAACGCGCTATTAGCACATGATCCTGCATTTGCCAAAGTGCCTCGAGCAGGCATTGTTCACCGATTGGATAAAGATACTTCTGGATTAATGGTTGCAGCTAAGAGTCTCAAAGCGCACGCATCACTTGTCGCGCAATTATCAAAGCGCCAAGTCAAGCGTGAATATGAAGCAATTGCCACAGGTTATATTACGGTGGGCAGTACCATCAAAACCAAAATAGGCAGAAGTCCACATAATCGCTTAAAAATGGCGGTGACCCCCACGGGCAAAGATGCAATTACGCATTTTGTTGTGTTAGAGCGTTATCGCGCGCACACGCGCATTCGTTGCAAATTAGAAACTGGGCGCACCCATCAAATTCGTGTACATATGGCGCATATCAAGGCACCCTTAGTTGGAGACCCTGTTTATAATCCGAGATTAAAATTAGCGCGCGGTTTATCTGATGAAGCACAAACGCTACTAAAAGACTTTGGTCGCCAAGCATTGCATGCTTATAAGCTAGCTTTTATTCATCCGGTGAGTAATGAATTAGTGGAGTTTAGTGCCAAGCCACCTAAAGACATGCAAGACCTCATTCAAACCTTGCGTCAAGATGCTGAGAGTTTATACAGCTATGCAGACGATGATTTTGATGACGATTATTTTGAGTTTGCTGATGATTATGATGAGTTTGATGGTTTTGAGGATCATGAAGATTACGATGATTATGACAGTAAAGAATAAGCAATATTACAATCTAGAAAATACGGCTTCATCTTAAGTAATGAAATCAAGTAAAGGTATTACAAATATGGCACAAATAAAACTCATCGTTGGCCTTGGCAATATTGGCAGTCAGTATAAAGGCACGCGCCACAATGCTGGGCAATGGTTTTTAGACGCCGTTGCAGATAAGTTGAGCCTAACACTAACAAGTGATGGTAAATTTCATGGTGCTACAGCACAAACACAAATTGGCGTCAACAAACTTTGGCTTTTATACCCGCATACCTTTATGAATAAAAGCGGTTTAGCGGTATCTAAATTAGCGCAATTTTATAAAATAGCGCCAGATGAAATCTTAGTTGCACACGATGAGCTGGACTTACCTTGTGGGCAAATTCGTCTTAAAAAAGGCGGCGGACACGGCGGACACAATGGTTTACGAGATATTGATGTATCTCTTGGTACACGTGATTATCATCGCTTACGTATTGGCATTAATCATCCAGGAGATCGCAATAAAGTTGTGGGCTACGTACTAGGCAAACCCTCTTTGGATGATAAAATTGCCATTGATCACGGCATTACACGTGCGATTTCTTATCTAGACGATATAATACAGGGCAACCATCAACGCGTGATGAATGAGCTTCACCAGAAGTAGAAATAAAATAACAATTAATAAGGGTTTTATATGGGTTTTAAATGCGGTATCGTTGGACTACCTAACGTCGGCAAGTCAACACTATTTAATGCATTAACAAAAGCGGGTATTCAAGCAGAGAACTACCCCTTTTGCACGATTGAGCCAAATGTTGGCATGGTTTCAGTGCCTGATCCACGTCTAGATCAATTGTCGAATATTGTTAATCCACAAAAAGTTATCGCGGCAACGATGGAGTTCGTTGATATTGCAGGACTTGTTGCAGGTGCTTCCAAAGGCGAAGGTTTGGGCAACAAATTCTTAGCCAATATTCGTGAAACCGACGCGATAGCGCATGTTGTACGTTGTTTTAATAATGATGATGTCGTACATGTTGCCGGACAAGTTAATCCGATTGATGATATTCAAACCATTAACACAGAGTTATTACTTGCTGATATTGAAAGCGTTGACAAGATCATTCAACGCCTGCAGAAGCTTGCTAAAAGTGCCAACAAAGAAGCCAAGCTACAACTTGAGTTCTATCAAAGCTTAAAAGAACATTTGGAATCTGAAAAACCCGCACGCAGCTTTGCGTTTAGTGATGAACAAAGCGCTTGGATTAAACAAACACCGTTATTAACAAACAAGCCAACACTTTATATTGCTAATGTTGATGAATCTGGCTTTGACAACAACCCTTTACTAGATAAAGTCATTGAGTTTGCCAAAGCGGATAATGCCGATGTTGTTGCAGTATGCGCTGCCATTGAATCTGAAATTGCTGAGCTAGATGATGATGAAAAAATGGAGTTTTTAAATGATCTTGGTTTAGATGAGCCCGGACTTAATCGTGTGATTCGCGCAGGATATAAATTATTACAACTACAAACTTACTTTACTGCAGGGGTGAAAGAAGTGCGCGCTTGGACTATTCCTATCGGTGCTACAGCACCACAAGCCGCTGGCAAGATTCACACTGATTTTGAACGTGGCTTTATTCGTGCTGAGGTTATTGGCTTTAATGATTATATTGAATACAGTGGCGAAAAAGGTGCCAAAGACGCCGGCAAAGCGCGCTTAGAAGGCAAAGAGTATATTGTTCACGATGGCGATGTTGTTCATTTTAGGTTTAATGTGTAGAGAGCTAGAACTCTATTTTTTCCCTATGTGTTATGCGGCGTAACCGGACTAGCATTAAGGCACGTGCACTGAGGGGGCATATTTCAAAAAAATCTTACTGATAAAGGTTTTCTCCCCCATTAGGTCTGGTTTTAAATCGCCTATGTTGCCATAAATATTGATCTGGATACCTTAAAATTATATTTTCTAAAAATTGATTATATCGCTGAGCATCATCATAGCCATTTCCTGATGGAAAATTTTGCCATTTTGACATCATATGGATTTCATAACCTGATAAATCTTTTTTCCTTATGTAATAGCATGGTATTATGTCGCTCTTACCGTTTTTTGCTAACCAGCTTGTAGCCGTTAGCGTTGCACAAGGGATTTTGAAAAAGGGAACAAACAAAGTTCTCTCGTTGCCAAAGTCTTGATCAGGCGCATACCAAATAGTCTCCCCCCTTAAAAGATTTTTAATGATGGAGAACACATTTTTACGTTGAATACAGAGCTTGGCATAACGACTGCGGGAGGAAGTCATGATGTACTCAAAAAAATCAGATTTATGCTTTTGATAAATAAAGCTTACATTGAAATTTTTAAGGTTGCTTGCCATTAACCTGCCCATTATTTCCATGCAGCTAAAATGCCCACCAAGCAATATCATCGCATGGTAAGGATCATGATTAATAAAGTCTTTGGAAAACTGCTTATCCAAATAAATCTTCCTAAATTTTTTATCTGGCATAAACCATGCAATAACAGTTTCAATGCCAGACATGCAAAGGGCTTCAAATGATTGCTGGCATAATTTTTCAAGCTCTATTGTCGATTTATCTGGGAAGCATAATTGAAGATTGCGATAAGTTATTTTATAACGACGCTTTGCCAGTTTATAAAACTTTCTGCCGATGAATCTTCCTGTCTTCATTTGCCATTTGTAGGGTAATCGAACAAATAATTTCAAACAGAAAACAAGTATCCAGCTCGTATAATATCGAGGATGAATAAAACAGTTATTCATTTAGCGAAATGCTCTAGAAGAAAATGCATTTCTTGATTCTTTTTTAGCGCGTTTAATTGCCGCTCTTTTGGCTATTTTTCTTTGTTCCGTAGGTTTTGTATAATGTTGTCGCTCTCGCATTTCCTTAACAATACCAGCCTTTTCACATGCGCGTTTAAATTGTCTTAGCGCTATGTCAAAAGGTTTACGATCATCGACTCTAATGCGAGGCATTATGCCAACTCAACATTGATGGCTTCGGGTCCTTTTTTACCTTGCTGTGTTTCAAACATAACGCTTTGACCATCCTGTAAATACCCACCAGTGGCATCTAGATTTGTTATATGCACAAAAACATCGTTACTTCCATTATCAGGTTGAATAAATCCAAATCCTTTTGCACTATTAAAAAACTTTACGGTACCTTGTACTTTATTACTCATATTTTTTATATCTCTTTATTGATTTACGTACATAGCGATATTGCTATGTAGCCGCCACACCATAACACGAAAGAAATGGCAAAGATATAAGTTCCCAAAAAATATTTATTTGCACTTTTTGTTGTTGTCGCCAGTTCTTTTACATAGAACTTCGATGATATTGTAGAATCTTGCTTATATCTGCTACCGACATCATTAATTATAGGAACTTATTTGAAGAAACGAGATAATCTTTTGTCTGATGACGATAGGAAAAATTAAGTTACTTAAAAAATCACATACCTAAAAAGTTATGTGCAAACAATTATCGTAAACTGTAGTTGAAGGATCATGATCGTATTATGGCGATGTCTCCAAACATCATAATACAGATGACCAAGAATTATCAATAATTTCCAATTTAGTAATAATTCAAAAATAAGTTGAGCTTTAATTACCCCCTCACCCGTGCAGCTTAAGCTGCACGAGCAATCCCGCAAGGGGAGAGGTATTAGCTGACGCAACTTATTCTTGATCCATTACTTAGCTGTAGCTCCACCAAGTCCAGACTTACTGGTATGATTGGGTGCAAATGGAACGGTATGATTGTAGTACTAGCTAACACTAAAGACTGAAAATATGCTGATAGTAATTTGCCATGCTGTGTGTTACCCAGCTTTCTTTAACACTCATGAAAAAGGATGAAATACCAAAATGGTGATAGCCAAATGCCTGTGTGATATACACAACTGGATCAACAATATTTGCAACCCAAATGTAATTGACCAATTTATCTTTAAAGTACTCGGCAAAATCATACTGACCAGCAGCAGGTGCAGCAAAGGTAATCACTGATAAATGATCCGCTTTTAGCGTGTCATCCATAAGCATTTTAGCTGAAAAAAGTGTGGCTACTGCCCCGCCTAAACTGTGTCCGGAAATAATAACTTGAGTATTACTATCTACATTACTATCAATCCCAGGGCTGTCCCATCTTAAAATCTAAATACGATTTGATTGCAATTCACCTCATAAATGATTGTTTATCACTCTAATCATAGGCTAACCAGATGATATCAAAGAGACTATTTTGAAAATTGAGCTCAATAAAATCTAATGATGTTCCAAATATAATCAATCCGCTAATTTAGATGGGACAACCCTGCTATCAATCCAATTTAGAAATTTTTTGTTCAACAATATCTCTATCAAATACAGTTGAAATCCAGTGTGTGCTCGTGTATTAGTGCCATTGAAGAAAGATGGCGTGACAAAAGCATCCAGTAGCCAATTCGTTATATTATCACTTCCTCTAAAACTAATGATTACCGTATTATTATCACTATTCTTAGCCACCAACACCTGTGACCCCATCATATTATTTGCATTTGAATACGTTTGGACTGGGTAGTTTTCACTCAAGTTCCAGTTTCTCTCAAATAAAGCGTAGTCTTTTCGATGTTTTTCCAAGTCATATGTTAAGTCAGGCTTTAGTCCTACACTTGAGATATTTTGCATTGGCTGTGTATTATCACCAAATAACTCTACTGTATAGCCCTGCTCTTTTAAATAAGCAGCAGCCTTATCTTCCATTGCAGTGTTGGCTTCATAAAAGTCAACATGACTTAGATAAGCAGCTTGTGCACCTGATGCTGCTAATTTAAGCATATTTGAATTCATACTCTCTGCAGAAAAAGATGTATTAAATATCACCATCAAACCTAATGTTAAAATGCCTTCTTTTTGCATAAATTGCCTCTCATGTTTTATTGTATGTATATACCAACAAACACATTATGCTTAAATAACAATCAAAAATCAGTTGCAGATCGGTATCCTTAGGTATTAAATTAGATACACAAAGCCTAGTGCCACATATTCAAGATACGCGAATACTTTAGAAATGGGGTAATGCGCCATAAAATATGGGATTTACAAGTAAACTCAAGTAGTCGCGTGTTTAAAAGTTGTAACACTAGTTAAGTACCGGAAAAAGTGCCATCAATCCACTTGCCATCATCTGAATAGCGATCGCGGCTAAAATAAGCCCCATTACTCGAGATATCACCGATAATGCTTCCTCACTTAAGAATCTAGCAAGCTTAGGTGTAAATTTTAATAACAACCAAAACAATACTGATACAACTGCACAAATAATACTGGCCATTAGAAATTGCCACAAAGTAAAATCATGTGCATGTGTAATAATAACTGCCATCGCTCCAGGCCCTGCAATCACCGGAATCGCCATCGGCACAACCGCAATTGATGGCTGCTTTTCTTCACTGTTTATCTTTTTAGCGCCTGTTTTATGCGTATGATTACCGCCTTGAATCATCGATAAGGCAATACGTAAAACGATTAAACCACCAGCTAATTTAAAAGCCCCAATACTGATCCCAAAGAAATTTAAAATCGGCCAACCAATCCACAATGAAATCATCAAAAGTACAAAAATAGCAATGGCACAAATTGTCGCGGTTTTGTTGCAATCCTGTTCATCTCTGCCTGTAATCAAACCAATATAAATGGCTAAATTACCAATAGGGTTCATAATTACAATTAATGCAATAGCGAAACTTAACATCTGCTTTCCTTACTTTTTCTTAATCTACCTAGCTTCTTTAGCCTAGCTTATCAATAGCATTTTTTCATTAAAGCATTCAATAAATTTAGGCTAAGACTAAATATTCATCCATTGTTTTAATGGCAGGAAAATCCAGTAACTGTTACAATCACGCTATCTTTGGATTTGTTGATAACAAACAGACTTATGCAGGAAGTATTTAAAGTTTATTTTGCACATCGCACGGTACAAGTGCTTTGGTTGCTTTTTTTTGTCTTTTTAGCACTTAGTATTTTTATAGGCGTATTTAGCAATTACTGGTGGTGGCTATTTTTACCGATTATCATTGCCCCTTTTTATGAATGGTATGCCCATAAATATTTATTACATGCTCAATTGAGCACAAAACCTGGTGTTTTTCGCAACTTTCAGATAAGACTACATCATGGACATCACAAACATCCACAAGACGTTGAGCTATTATTTGCACCATGGTCGGCAATTATCTTGCATCTTATTCAAACGTATCTGCTATTTGCACTTATTACCTGGAGCTTCAGCGTGGCACTTGTACCATTTACATTTGGTATTTTATATTATCTTTTTTACGAATGGATGCATTTAGCTCACCACACCCCTGCTTATCAACCCAAAACTCAGGTTGGACACAAGTTAAAGCGTGCACATATGCGTCATCATTTTCATAATGAAAACTACTGCTGGGGTATTACTAACTATCTAGGTGATTTATGTTTTGGCACATTCAAAGAACGCAATGACGTCGCTAAAAGCCCAACGGCCAAACAAATCTCTGGGTTTAACGAGTAAGATTAATGTAGCACAACCCACTTACGACTTAGGATGTTGTATTTATTTAATTCTTGCTCATGGAATTTATTCATAAACTCGCGATTATTAATCTCATTATTTAACTCTTTCTGAGCAAGACTAATTCCATAACGACGGCACCAACGCTTAACTGTCCATACCTGATATCCCATCAGCTCAGATGCTTCAAGATATGAAACACCTTGATCATGTAAATCTGTTAAAACTTTCTCGGCAGGCTTGCCATATTTTTTAAGAATATTTAACTCGAAATTATTACTATATTGATTCGGCATTCTATGCTCCTAAATGAACAATTCTCTCGACACAAGATGAATTGTCACATAGAACACTTGATCAATCCAATAAAATAAAATAATCAGCTTTATAACAAAAAGCTATGCCTGAGTTTGTATATTTTGACTTTGCATATCCTCTAACGTTTTTGCTAGATTGATTTTCAGCTTATCCAGCGTCGTAATGAGTGCATTTTTTTCATCCAGATCTATACCACCCAGAATCTGCGCATAATGCTGTTTTACTGCTTTATCCAGCTCTTCCAAAACAGCAAGTCCACGCTTGGTGACAATAACGCATTTTGCACGACGATCACTATCATGTGCAATGCGCTCAACAAGACCTTGATCACTTAGGCGATCAAGCACGCGAATAAGATTCTGCGCTTCGATTTCTAGGTGTCCTGCCAACTCAATTTGAGTAAGCTTTGGGCGGAACCTTGCATGAACCAGTACACGCCGATCCAAAACATTCAAACCTAATTCTTTTGCATGAAAATTATAAATCTTACGGATTAATAATCCTGTATCACAAATCGCAAACTCTAGCAGTTGTGTTGTTGCATCTGACATGCTTAGCTCATTACCTTTTGACGTTGTGCCTGAAGCTGGATTATAACAATGGCACTAGCAATTGTCAGCACTATTCCCATAAGTGTCAGCCAATCATAACGATCTGCGAAAAAAAATACGCCAATAAGTGCGGCAAAAATAACATTGGCGTAATACAGTACAGAGAAACTCTGCGCCTGAATATAGCCTAATGCTAGCACCAAAAGATATTGCACAAAGAAGAACAAGACGCCAATCGCAGCGAGTATTAAAAGTGCATAAAGCGATATTTCTTGCCAAAAAGGAATACTGACAACTCCAGCAATAATACTTGAAAATAAAAAATAATAAAAAACAGTCGTCAAACCATTATCATAGCTTGAAATTTTACGCACCATAATAATTGACAACGCCATCGATAAGCCTGCACCTAACGCGACAATTGCATAAGGATTCATGATTTTAGTATCTGGCTTTAAAATCATCATAACACCAACAAAACCAATGATAAGCGGTAACCATAACGCATGCTGAAACTTTTGACGCATAAAAATAAATAAGATAAATGGCACAAAGAATGGTGCCGTATTTGCTAATAACACACCATCCACTAATGGCATATGCATAATGGCAATAAATAAGAAATAACTAATGCCTAAGCTAAAAACCGTTCTTGCTAAATGCTGCCACGGCACTTCTGTTTTCAATAAATTAACTTGCCATTGATGCTTTTTATATAAAATAATCGGCAAAATAAGAATCAAAGCAACTAGACTCTGACTAAATACGATCACAGGTACATTTAATCCGATATTAAACTTTTTAATCAATGCGGCTTGAAATGCATAAATTAATGCACTTAACAGAGTGAAACTAACCCCTAAATAACTATTTTTCATTGGATTTAACTTAAATATATATTTGATAATTAATGATTATTATAATTTTTAATTTCAAAAATGCAACATTTACATTTTGGCTAAGACTAAATATTCACCCATAAGTGCTCACCGTACCCTGAGCGTAAGTCGAAGGGTAATCACACTTCATAGAGGCTTCGACTTACGCTCAGCCAACGCTTACACAATCAAAGTGGGCAGGAATATGGTCATAGCCTACATTTTAAATATAAAAAGACGACTCACTAATTAGGTGTTGAGAGTTGAGAGTTGAAATAATTATTTTGAAGATTGGTGCGCGAGCAGCAACTGATTCTGTAGCGAAATCTTTTCTAAGGCTAAAATAATTTTATTATTTTGCTCAAGTAGCAACTGATTTTGCTGTGCCTGTTTATAGGCTAGATATAGACTATATTGCTGATACTTTGTCAAATCATCGGCATTTTTATCGGCTTTAACAAACATATTGTTAAGCTCTGTTTGCAGTTGATCAATCTGCCCCTCATTGCCAACCGTCACTGGATAATTAATTTGCGCTGTCTGTGAAACCGCAACAGGATTCTCCGGCGTAATGGCTTGCGGCGCTTGCACCCCCCTTAATTGATCCTCCAAGGACATCGATTGATTGCCTGGCGAAATCACTTTCATCCGACTACCGGTTTGGCTTGTATCACTGACAATTGTTGCTTGCTGTTGAGGTTGCGATTCAGCCATAGTGCTATGTGTTGGGCTAGCTGTTGGCGCTGTTGCTGCAAAAACTGATGACACACTAAAAGCACTTACAGTTAAAAGAGATAAAATAATGCGTATTTTTGTCATTATGATTGTGACTTTAATGAATAAACATAGCATCACCATAACTATAAAAGCGATAGTTGTCATCTATTGCATGGCGATATGCTTTTTTTATCATATCAATTGAAGAAAAGGCACTCACTAACATAATTAATGTTGATTTTGGCAAATGAAAATTGGTGACCATCGCATCCACTACATTAAAGGTTTTACCAGGATATAGGAAAATATCACTCTCACCATAAAATGGCTTTATTTCACCTGTTTGTGCTGCTGTTTCTAGTGAACGCACTGAAGTTGTACCCACAGCAATCACACGTCCACCTTGCAATTTGGTTTTATTGATCTTATCACATACGTCTTGTGGCACATCAATCAATTCACTATGCATAACATGTTCATGAATATCATCTGTTTGTACCGGCTTAAAGGTGCCAGAGCCAACATGCAACGTCACATAAGCAATATCAGCACCTTTGTCTTTGATTTTTTGCAATATCTCTTTAGTGAAATGAAGTCCCGCCGTTGGCGCTGCTACAGAACCCAAAAGCTCACTATAAACCGTTTGATAGCGCTCTATATCAAAGGTTTCATCTTGACGCTTTATATACGGGGGTAGCGGCATATGACCATGCTCAGCCATTAACTGCCAGACATTACCATCAAGCAGCTCAATATAATAAAGCCCGTCATTTTTCTCTATCACGCGTGCTTTAATATCAGCAATTTCAACAATTGAGTCCAACTTGGGCGCTTTATTAGCGCGAACGTGACTGATAAACTTTTTATTATCTATGACTTTTTCTATTAAAAACTCAAGCTTAGCACCGGTTTCTTTTTGACCGAAAAGGCGTGCTGCCATAACCCTAGAATTATTAAAAACAACCAAATCACCCGCTTGAATATAATCAATAATCTCACTAAAAACATGATTAGTTAATGCTTTTTTTTGACGATCAAGCACCAATAACCGACTTTGATCACGCTCTTTTGCTGGATAACGCGCAATGAGATGCTCAGGTAATTCATAATCAAAAATATCTGTCTTCATATTTGTTATACCCTACATAAAACAATATGTTTAAGGAAACACATACCACATTAGGGCGTATGCAATACGCCCCTACTCGGGAAGAGATTGTGCATACGCCTTTGTATAAAACAAATAGAAATAAAAAAGGCGCCAATACGGCGCCTTTTTTATTTCTTGGCTTACGCTAATCGATAATTAAGCGTTAGCAACTGTTTCAATTGAAACGAATTGACGGTTTAAAGGACCACCTGTGTGGAACTTCACAACACCATCAATCGTTGCAAACAATGTGTGATCACGACCACAACCAACGTTAACACCAGCGTGGAACTTTGTACCACGTTGACGCACGATAATTGAACCTGCTTTAACAGTTTCACCACCATAGCGCTTGACACCTAGGTACTTAGGATTGGAATCGCGACCGTTACGAGTACTACCGCCTGCTTTCTTATGAGCCATGTTTTATACTCCTTAAATTAACCTTGAATTGCTGTGATTTTTACCGCAGTGTAATACTGACGATGACCTTGACGTTTCATGCTATGCTTACGACGACGAAACTTGATAATCTGAACTTTCTTATGACGACCTTGCTCAACAACTTCAGCAACCACTTTAGCACCATCAACAACAGGACTGCCAACTTTGATCTCATCGCCATTTTGCAACATCAACACATCAGTGAACTCAATCGTTTCACCAACACCTTTTTCAATTTTTTCTAGCTTAAGTACAGCACCTTCTTTGGCTTTGTACTGTTTCCCGCCACTTTTAATAATTGCGAACATAGTATTCTCCGAATGCTCAAGCTGACATAATGCCGCTTGACTTTTTGTTATCATAATTTAAAGCGCTTTTTAAAAAGCTCGCAAATTCTATTGTTTTTTGTCGCAAATAGCAATATTCATGGCTTAATAAATTCGACAATATTGCCTGATGGATCTTTTGCATAACAAGATAAAGTGCCATCACGGTGTTGTTTCAACTTACCAAAACTCTCTGCTTTTTCAGAATTAAACGCAATGTGTGGCGGATGTTGATGTGGCACAACAAAGGCAAGTTTGACATTTTCAAACTCAATCATTGCCCATGTATCATCTTGATAAATCAGTTTGACATTAAAGTGCGACAAATACCATGTAAGTGTTTCCTCTAAATCTTTGACCACAATAGCAACATGATCCATTCTATCCATTTCATCGCCCTTTACTTATAAAATCTTGCCTCTAGTATAAAAACTATTTAAGCAATAGCCAACATTCTGTTAGTAGTTCTGTATCAGCCACTTCATGATCAAAATTGTAATAGCAGAATATACACGGCAAATCAGCAAGCTCCTCACCTGTATCAAGATGCTGAGCGATATAAGCAATCACTTTTTGTAATTTATCATTCATTTTTAAATTTAACCTCGCTTACTTACTGAGGCTTATGATAATTCGGCTTAGCTCTCATTTTTTGATCATTCTTGCTAAACCCAATTTTTTATCCACGTAATCTAACAATTATTCTAATTGGATATTAATCGACTAAGCTCATCAACATTTTTCGCACAAAGCTTAGCAACGGATAAGACCTTATCTCGCTGAACATGTTCAATATAAGCAATAAATTCATTAGCAATTCTAGCATTATAAAGTTCATAATCGGTAAAGCCATCGCCAACAATTACGGTTTTGCCCATTAGCTGATCTTGGATTTTTTTGGCACCAGTAACTTTTGAATCACAAAAACCATTGTCGTTATTAAGGCGATCAAAACACCCCTTTTCATCCCAGTATAAATTCACAGCATAAACGCGTGATGCCGGAATACCTAAATGCTCAGCAAAAGGCAAAATAAGCTCGCTAAAACCACCGCTAATAATCCATACTTTGACATGACGCTGATGCAGTTGCTCAATTAACTCTTTAATACCTACAGTTAATGCGCTAGGGCAATGCTGAGTAATAAATGCATCTAATGCTGCCTTTGTCGGTTTCGCTAATTTTAAACGCGCCTCCAGACTATCACGAAAACTCATCTCACCATTCATACCGGCATGAGTTAAGATTTCAATTTGTTGCATTTTAGATTCATCCCCTTGAAGCAACTCTGCCATGACTAGTTCTAGAGACTCAAAGCGAATGATCGTTGAATCAAAATCAAAAATTACATTATCATACTTTTTATACATAAACCTTGCCTTATCTAATGGCTTATTCACTCATTATCTCAATTAATTTGTTATCCAAGCACGATAACATAAACGCGGTCATTGCGGTTTTATTACCTGTTTGATAAAAATCAAGCATGAGCGTATTAAACTCAAGCTGGTATTTTACTGGCAGATTAATCGCCGGATAGCCTCGATCAAGCAAAATACCATTCATCATAAAGCGCCCCATACGTTTATTAACATCATAAAAAAACTGAATACGCGCCATATCTAGAAATAAACCAATCGCTTGTTGATATAACACCAATCCTTCAGAGTTGTGATAGTCAAAAATAATTTTCTGCCACAAGTCTGCCAAAACATCGGCTTTAGGTGGCATATAATCAGTGCCTGAAATAGTAACCTGTCCTGTCCGAAACTCCCCCCAAGAAAGAGCTTCTTCTTTTGCTGCTTCAAAATGCAGCTGACATGCAAATGATTGTTCTAGTGAAAACGTATTGTTTTGTATATTTTGAAATAAAAAATGCCATGCATCTGCTTGGTTTAAAGCAATGCGTTGATCCGATAATTTATGCCCACCCACGGTTACACCATCAAGCAAGGTTTGCACCTCTGGCAAAGTATAATGGATACCCTCTAAATTTACTGCATCATAAACAAATTCTGCTAACTGACGCTTAGCTAAAAATAATGCTTTCTGACGGTTTGGTTTTATTTCTTTTAATAGATCAAGTTCCATATACACTTTCCGTTTTATTAATTTTTAGCTGGATGCAAAATGGTAGGTTTTAAAAACCTTGAGTCTTTGTGCTTATAATCCAACGTAAAATGAAGCCCTCGACTTTCCTTCCTGCGCATTGCTGATTCAACCATTAATTCCGCGACTAACACAAGATTTCTAAGCTCTAACAAATCCGCAGTCACGGTAAAGTCAGAATAATAATCAAAGACTTCTTGTCGCAACAGCTTAATACGATGCATTGCGCGCTCTAGTCGTTTATTGCTTCTCACAATACCCATAAAGTCCCACATACAGCGCCTGATTTCACGCCAATTATGGCGAATAAAAACCTCTTCATCCGAGTCAGTCACTAGCGCATCATCCCAGCGGGGAATATCTGACATTGGCACTAATCCTGAGAGATTTTGTTTAATGTCATTGGCAGCTGCAAAAGCATATACAAGACATTCTAAGAGTGAATTACTTGCCATACGATTAGCGCCATGAAGCCCTGTATAAGTCACCTCTCCAGCCGCGTATAATCCGACAACATCGGTGCGCGCCTTATTATCGACCATCACACCACCACAAGTATAATGCGCCGCCGGCACGACGGGGATTTGGTCTTTGGTTAAATCAAGTCCATATTTTAGCAAACTCTGATAAATCATTGGAAAGTGCTCTTTGATAAATGCCTCGGACTTATGTGTAATATCCAGATATACACACTCTAAACCATATTTTTTCATCTGCAGATCAATGGCACGCGCCACGACATCACGAGGTGCTAACTCAGCGCGCTCATCAATTTCAGGCATAAAGCGCTTACCATTTGGTAGACGCAAATACGCGCCCTCACCACGGAGTGCTTCACTTAATAAAAACGACCCTGCTTTTGAATGATATAAAGATGTTGGATGAAACTGATTAAACTCTAAGTTTGCCACACGACAACCCGCACGATAAGCAATGGCAATGCCATCGCCACTTGAAACCACTGGATTAGTCGAGTATTGATAAACGCGTGAGGCACCACCCGAGGCCAAGACAACAGCACGTGCGGCAAAAGTTTCAACCTTATTTGATTTAAGATTTAATGCATAAGCACCCACACAACGCTGTTGCTGTAAAATCAAATCAACTACATTGAAGTATTCATAAACTTTAATATTAGGATGTTTTTTCACTAAGGCTGTAAGCGTTGTTTGAACCTCTTTGCCCGTAGCATCAGCCGCATGCAAAATACGACGATAGGAATGCCCACCTTCCATGGTCAGATGATAGTAGTTTTCATGCTCACTATCCAAAGTGAAATGGACACCTTGATCCACCAACCAATTAACACATGATTTCGCATGCTCAACAGTGAAGCGCACCGCCGCTTTATCACATAATCCATCACCTGCGATAAACGTATCTTCAATATGCGCCTCTAGCGAGTCACCTTTATCCATTACCGCAGCGATACCACCTTGAGCATACAGGCTAGAGCCCTCACCTAGAGCAGACTTACATAATATTGCCACTTCACAGTAATCCGCCAAATTAAGTGCCGCTGTTAATCCTGAGGTTCCTGCACCAACAATTAATACATCCGTTTTTTCAAGCATGTTAACTTATTTCGTTATTACACCAAAATTTAAGCGATTATACGTGATTCTGAGCCCATGTGTTAATACATCCCGTTAGTTATCCAGAATTTAATGATTTTAAAATTATCCAAAACATCATTGTAGTTATGTAACTACGAAACTATACTTAATCACATCAACACGTCTTGGAGTATATAACGATGAATATTAATACCTTTACAAGTAGAGAGTTTAATCAAAACCCAAATAAAGCAAAAAAAGCATCTAAAGATAGTATTGTTTTCATTACTGAACGCGGAACGATTTCACATGTTTTGCTGAGTGTTGATGCCTATCATAAATTGCAGAAAATCAATATACCACAAAGCAATATTGTTGACATGCTATCAATGCAAAGTGATCATAACATCGACTTTGAACCTGCTAAGCTTGGGACAGACTTGCTCAAAAAGGACATTTTTTAGATGTATTTACTGGATACCAATATTATTTCAGAGTTACGAAAAGCTAGCACAAATAAGGCGGATCCCAATGTAGTGAACTGGGCTTCATCTATTAGCCCTGTCGAGCTTTTTATTTCAGCCATCACCGTGCTTGAGCTAGAAATGGGTATTTTATCCGTGCATAGAAGGGATTTTAAACAAGGTAATATGTTACGCAACTGGATGGATAACCACGTTATGACTGCTTTTGCCAATCGAATTATTGCTTTTGACATGTTTGCTGCCAAACGTTGTGCTCAACTTCATATCCCAAATCCAAAATCAGATCGCGATGTGATGATTGCAGCAAGCGCTATCACGCATGGCATGACGCTAGTCACGCGTAATATTATTGATTTTAAAGACATGAGCGTAACACTGCTCAACCCTTGGGATAAACAACAATCTAGATAGCGCAACTTAGTTTGGTGAATTTTCACTTAGCTCAAAATACCTACTGGTACGCGTTTCTGGCATTTTATAAATCACTGCCAAAGTGATGATTGAAGTAATAATCAAATAATAGCAAGGCGCATAATGTGAGCCTGAAACGTCTACCAACATTAATGAGATCATTGGCGTTGTGCCAGCAAACAAGGCATTTCCGACATTATAAGCTGCCGACATACCACTATAACGGCATTCCGTTGGAAAAAGCTCACTAATTGCCACCTGAAAAGATGCTGTCATCGCTGCCACTAATAACGCAAAAATTGACTCGGCAATTAAGATCTGCACAATACCACCATAATTAAGCCAAATAAACATTGGATACGCCAGAATTAACAACAAGAATATCGGGACATTTAGCATGACTTTGCGACCCCACAAATCGGCAAACCAGCCAAACAGTGGCGAGAAAACGGCATAAACAACAGATACAACAACAGTAATCCACATCACAATATTGACATCTAAATGACGTGTCGCGATAAAATTATTCGGTAAAAAGGTTGCCATCATATAATAAGCAATTCCAATATAACCGGTTAACACAAACACCCATACAAGCGGCATTTTTGGACCCTTGAGCGCTGTCATTAATGGATTTTTTAGTGCCTTTTTTAACTTTTTTACTTCTTCAAAAAAAGGCGACTCACGCACTGAATGCTGCAGGAACATCGAGGTTAACGCAAAAATAAATCCAATAAAAAATGCCACACGCCAACCGTACTCGAGCATTTGCGCTTTACTAAAAACCGTGGCTAATACACCAACAACTACCGCGCTTAGGATCGTACCAACTTGTGATGACATCGCTGCTAAAGCGGTTGCAAATCCACGATATTGCTTTGGCGCACTTTCAGCCAACATGATCAAAACACCAGTATATTCTCCACCAACGGAGAAACCTTGCAACATGCGCGCCAAAATTAAAATCACCACAGCCCAAATACCAAAGCTATTATATGTTGGCATAATGGTCATAATAAACATCGGAATAGACATAAGCCCAATGCTAAGCGTGATCGCATAACGTCGCCCTAACCTATCACCAATAGAGCCTAACACAAAGCCACCCAGTGGTCGCATAAAATAACTGGCAGCAAAAATGCCAAACACAGTAATCAAACCAACGGTTCTATTTTCATCTGGGAAAAATAAGATACTTAGATAAGTTGCTAAATAACCATATAAACTAAATTCAAACCACTCCAGTGCTGCACCTAGGGTTGTGACTGCAACCGTTTTCTTTGTGCTTGCTTGCTTTGTCATTCGATTCATAACCTTTTTATCTTGTAGCGTGACGAGTCTATCAAAATTCTAAAGATTAATTAACTGAACCGACTCAAAATGTATCGAATTTGCTAAAGTTTGATACGCCTAAGACTAAATATTAACCCAAAAGAACTCATCGCACCCTGAGCGTACGTCGAAGCGGTGCACTGAGCATCAGTCGAAGTGGGTAAACTTGAGAAAATCCCACCTCAATAAAGGCTTCGACTTATGCTCAGCCAGCGCCTACACAATCGAAATGGACAAGAACATGGTCATAACCTTTGATATTTTTTGTTTAAACATGAGACTTCAATAAATAATTGACTCGACGTTTGAGCACCTCAAATTCTTTTTCTGGTGTCAAAATACGATCGAATTGGGTCTTGGTTTTTGCGCATATTGCTTCATCTAATGCAATCAATGAAGCGTTAACACTTTGTAGTTTAATTTGTAACTCACATACTTTTTCTAGGTAATATAATAAATAGACAGCTCCCGCTATACTTTTACCCGTCGTTAATAGACCATGATTACGTAAAATCATAACCTTTTTATCCTTCAAACTTTGAACGATTTCATGCCCTTCATTTGCTAACGCTAAGCCATTGTAATCATGATAAGCAACATCATTATAAAAGCGTAATGCTTGCTGATGACAAAACAACAAACCACTTTGTAATGAAGAAACCGCAACGCCATAGGTACTATGGGTATGCATCGCACTATGAATACTGCTACTTGCTTTATAAATTTCGGCATGAATATTAAAAGCTTGCGGCATGACCGTATAGCCATTTTGTGATAAAATCTGACCATTTAGATCAACTTTAACCAGATTTTCTGCAGTAACTTCTTCAAAGGGGACATTATGCGGGGTAATTAAAACCTCGTTTGATTCGACCATACGTGCACTTAAATGCGTTGCCAATAAATCATCCCAACCATAGTGGTAGACAATATGGTGACTTGCCACGAGGTCCTCACGCAGTTGATGCTCTAAGTCAGTCATATAAAACGTTATCCTTATTGCTCTAAGCTCATTAAAGACGCATTACCGCCTGATGCGGTCGTATCAATACTAATCGTGCGCTCAACAGCTAAACGATGCAAGTAAAAAGGTCCCCCTGCTTTTGGCCCTGTACCTGATAGACCTTGACCACCAAAAGGTTGCACCCCAACAACCGCACCAACAATATTGCGATTAACATAAATATTACCAACGCGAATATGCTTTTTAAAGAAATTAACGGTTTCTTGAATGCGACTATGCACACCAAAGGTTAGACCATAACCAGTTGAGTTAATGTCTTTAACAACCTTTTCAAGCTCGCTTGCTTTAAAGCGCACAATATGAAGCACCGGACCAAATACTTCACGCTTAAGCGCATGGATACTATCGATCTCAAATACCACAGGGTAAATATAATTTCCTTTCTCAAGTGCTTTATCCTCGCTAACCTCATGCACAAGCTTTGCTGATTGGCGCATGTTATCGATATGTGCTTTTAAGTTAGCTTGCGCTTCCTGATCGATCACAGGACCGACATCGGTCTCAATAAACGCTGGATCATGTACCTTTAACTCATCCATTGCCCCTTTCAGCATGGTAATAACATTATCTGCAATATCTTCTTGTAAATATAACACTCGCAATGCAGAGCAGCGTTGTCCTGCACTATCAAACGCGGATGAAACCACATCACGCACTACCTGCTCAGGCAAAGATGATGAGTCAACAACCATCACATTTTGCCCACCAGTTTCAGCGATAAATGGTACAATCGCACCCTCTTTGGCTGATAGTGTTTGTTGAATGGTTTTGGCTACCTCAGTTGAGCCTGTAAAGATCACACCTGCAACACGTGGATCTTGCGTTAATGTACTACCAACGTCTTCTCCTGTACCTGGTACAAATTGCAATACACCCTCAGGAATACCTGCTTGATGCAGTAATTTAATCGCTTCATAAGCAATAATTGGTGTTTGCTCAGCAGGTTTTGCAACTACCGTGTTACCCGCAGCCAAGGCGGCTGTTACCTCACCTAAGAAAATGGCTAAAGGAAAATTCCACGGACTGATACAAACCACAGCACCACGACCATGTAGGCTAATTTGATTAAGCTCACCCGTAGGACCTGGTAGAGTTTTAGGTGAGGCAAATTCAGCACGCGCTTGTGCAGCATAATAACGACAAAAATCAACGGCCTCACGAATTTCATTAACCGCATTTGCCAATGTTTTACCTGCTTCACGCACAGCAATCGCCATAAATTTTGGCATATTTTCTTCTAACAAATCCGCACACTTATCCAAAGCATCAGCACGTTTTTCAGCTTCAACTAGGCTCCAAGCGTCAAATGCAGTATGCGCAACTTCCATCGCTTTTTCAGCCATTATCTTATTGGCATTATAAACTTTGCCAAATATTTGATTATTTGCCGGATTAAAAATATTTTCCGCAGTAAGTTTTGATGTATCAACACCTTTAATTAAAGGTTTAGCAATATAATCATCACGATCAAATTGACTCATTTGCAAAGCCAATTTTTCCAAAGTACGCGTATCATTTAAATTATAACTTTTTGAATTCATTCTTTCTTCTCCAAACATATTCACAGGTAAAGCAATTTGTGGGTGAGGCATAAAACCTAAACGTGTCGCTTTCTCCACAGGATCTTCAACCAAGCTCTCAATGGGCGTTTGTTCATCAACAATGCGATGGACAAATGATGAATTGGCACCGTTTTCTAATAGTCGCCTGACCAAGTAAGGTAGTAAATGTTTATATGTGCCCACAGGTGCGTAAATACGACAAGGAATATTAAAATTATCTTCACCAACAACATGATCATAAAGCGCATCACCCATACCGTGCAAACATTGAAATTCATAATCACGATAATCTCCTGCTAATTGCATAACTAATGCTGTCGTATAGGCATTATGCGTCGCAAACTGTGGGTAAATATGTTTGCTATTGGCAAAGAGCTTTTTAATGCACGCCTGATAAGATACATCGGTATAACATTTTTGGGTAAATACTGGGTAACCCTCTAGCCCTTCAACTTGTGCATGTTTAATCTCAGAGTCCCAATAAGCCCCTTTGACCAAACGAATCATAAATCGGTGTCCCGTGCGCTTGGCTACATCAATCAAATAATCAAGCACAAAGCTAGCACGTTTTTGATACGCCTGAACAACGATACCAATGCCTTCAAAGCCTTGCAAAGACGTCTCATGTGCTAAACGGCTCACCAATTCAAGTGACAACTCTAAGCGTTCTGTCTCTTCGGCATCGATATTTAGACCAATATTATAGCGTTGTGCTAGCTCAACTAATTTTAATAATTTAGGGTACATCTCAGCATGCACGCGATCTGCTTGCGCCACTTCATAACGTGGATGTAAAGCAGATAATTTAACTGAAATCCCAGGATTAGTGCGTACACTGTTTTTTGTTGCTGCAAACCCTATAGCATCAATCGCCTGACGATATTCATTATAGTAATACTCAGCATCCGCTTTAGTAGTTGCCGCCTCGCCTAACATATCATACGAGTAAGTAAAGCCCATCGCTTCTTTTTCTTGGGCGCGTTTTAAAGCCTTGTCAATCGTCTCACCCATCACGTATTGCTGACCAAGCACTTTCATTGCATGCATAACCGCGCGACGCACAACAGGGCGTGAGCGCTTATCTAAGAAGCCTTTTAACACGCCTTTAAATTTATTCTGATATTGCCCCAGTTTTAGTATCTTACCAGTCAACATCAAACACCAAGTTGCGGCATTAACAAACAAATACTCACTATCACCAACATGCTCCTGCCAGTTAGCACTCGTTAATTTATCTTTAATAAGTTTGTCTGCTGTATGCTTATCTGGAATACGCAATAAGGCTTCTGCTAGACACATCAATACAATCCCTTCATCACTTGAAAGATCATACTTGGTCATGAAGGCATCTAAACCGCTCTTACTTAAACGCGTTTCACGTACACTGGCCACCAAGCCACTGGCAATATCCTGCACAGATAAACGCTCTTTGTCTGTGAGTGCTGCTTGCTTGGCGAGCTTCTCTACAATCATTTGTTCATCACACAACCAGTGCTTTGATATCTCTTGCATCAAACTGGATTGATCAAACTTATTATTTCTATCTAAAATCATCGTTAATTCCTGAGAAGGGAAATTTATATTACTTGCTTTCTGTTGCGCTGTTTGTTTTTTAACGGTTAAAACCTTATCAATCATCATTTGATGGGTCTCGTCTGCCGGTTTTGATTTAATAAACCAGTTAAAAAGATCCTGATCTTCACATTTAAGCAATGCATGAAATGCTTCTTTTTCAGCTTGAGGTGCTGTTAAGTAAGCACATTCGATATATGGCAAAAGAATAAGGTCTAATTCGAGCATGCCTCTTCTTGCCGCCCAGCGTAGGCGCGACAAAACTTCTTGATCTGTCGCATTCTCATTTTCGTTTTCAACAATCATCGTTCACCCCTTAGCCACAATAAAAGATTCCTAAATTCTCGGCATGGTAGCATAAAAAATAAAAAAAACGTAAAGAAAACTAGCGATTCAAAATGCTTGTAATTTTATCAAACTTTGACACTGTCCATTTATCAAAGCCATGCTATTATTGTTATAGAACTTGCTAAACCTCATCTAAGGATAGAAGGAAATAAATGAGTCTATTTAACCTTATTGAGTTACATACATTTTTAATAATATGTGAAATTTTAATTTTAATCGTTGTCGTGCGTATGGTTGCAGAAAAACAAAAACCAACTAGCATGATGGCATGGCTTCTTGCGATTATTTTAATACCCTATGTTGCCGTGCCATTTTATTTCATTTTTGGCATTCGCAAACGTAAGCGCAAACGTCATAAACATGAATTTAATTTACGTAAAATTGATCATGTCGACACTTATAACCCACACCCTATTCGTACCGTACTGATTAATCAGGATATTCCAGCACCTACAAGCAATAATCACTTTGAACTTTATCTTGACGGTATTCATGCCTATGAGGTACTCATTAATCAAATTCATAAAGCCAAAACAAGCATCTACATTAGTACCTATGTTTTTCAAAATGATCATGTAACCTTAAGACTTCTTGCCGCATTGACTGAAAAAGCCAAACAAGGAGTCACAGTGAAGCTCTTAATCGACTCTCTAGGCTCCTATCGCGTGTATTTCAATCAGCGAATTTTTAAACGCTTGCGCAAAGCTGGAGGCAAAGTGTGTTTCTTCATGCCAATTATTCAAATGCCTTTTCGTAATTATATTAACTTTAGAAACCATCGAAAAATTTATCTATTTGACAATTATACTGTGCTCACCGGAGGAATGAATTTAGGCGATGAATATATGGGACCCACTCTTTGCAATAAGCGCTGGGATGACATCTTGTTTAAAATACAAGGGCATGCAGTTTGCCATTTTCACAACATCTTTGCTTCTGATTGGGAGTATTCAGCAAAAGAGCATCTTGATCAAATGAGAGAGGTTTGTTTGAAAAAAAACTATGGGCAAAACTTAATTCAAATCGCCCCTTCAGGACCTGATATCCCTAATGATGCCTTATATGACTCACTTATTGCCGGCATTTATGCCGCACAAACACGAATCTGGA
Organism: Cysteiniphilum sp. GTC20157; assembly: GCF_055396795.1. NCBI lineage: Bacteria > Pseudomonadati > Pseudomonadota > Gammaproteobacteria > Thiotrichales > Fastidiosibacteraceae > Cysteiniphilum > Cysteiniphilum sp. GTC20157. The sequence goes on from NZ_AP044698.1 coordinate 1,766,261, forward strand.
TTGTAACCCCTTATTTTGTACCATCTGACTCATTGCTGGAAGCACTACAAATTGCTTATCATCGTGGCGTTGATGTCAAGCTGATCACGCCTAAAGTTTCCAACCACTTAATTGCTGATTTAGCGCGTAGTAACTTTATGCGCCAACTTGCTAAAACCGGCATTGAAATCGCGCTATTTGACAAGAAGATGATCCATGCAAAAGCCGTTTTATTCGATGATAAAGCAGTTATGCTTGGTTCCGTCAACCTCGACAATAGAAGCTTATTTTTAAATTATGAAGTAGTGACCTATGCTTATGAAGCCCCCATTATCAAACAAATTGATCAATGGATGAGTGAGTTTTTAAAAGATGCTGACAAGAGATTGCCAGCACCATCAAAAGCACGTAAGTTAGGAGAAAGTATGGTTAAAGTTTTATCACCTTTATTATAGTTATGTTTAAGCCATCACTAATTACGCTAAGCTGTGAGAGTCAGGTTAAATCCTCATTTACGCCTGATTTTTTTAACATCTTGAGTTGGAATATCTACAAGATCAATCATAAGGATCCTGCTGAGTTTCAACATTTTATCAAAAGCTTACAGCAAGCATATAACCTTCACTTTTATTGCTTACAAGAAGCAAAACATAGTGATAGCGCAAGCTTTCCATTAGATGGCTTTTGTTTGCATTTTGCACCTAATTTACAACTTAAATCACATGCCTATGGTGTGATGACTGCAAGCAGTATTATGAGTCATCAAGCACAGCAAATCTTGTCCAAAAAAACGGAAGTTCTATTTAAAACACACAAATCAAGTCTTGCCAATCACTATGTTTTTGCTGACAACACCCCACTAATCATCATTAATGTACATGCGATTAATTTTAATAACTCACGTATTTATGCAGAAGAAATTCTGCAATTGCATGATTATCTTGCCGAGTACCAAGACGCTGCTATTGTTATTGCCGGTGATTTCAATAGTTGGAATAAAAAGCGTAATTCACTCATTCATGAGTTCTGTCATGCGCTGAACTTAACACAAGCACAATTTGAAGAAGATAAACATATCAAGCGCTTTGCCAAGCATCCACTTGATCTTGTTATGTATCGCAATCTCAATTGCCAATATGCCACGGCAATCGATAGCCGTAAAATCTCAGATCACAATCCATTAATACTTAAATTTAGTCGGAGTTAATGACTATGAATGAATTTAGGAAATAAGTTGTGTTTCATCAGATATTACCTCTCCCCTTGAGGGATCGCTCGTGCAGCTTACGCTGCGCGGGTGAGGGGAAATTAAACTCAACTTATTTTTTGCTATTACTATGGATATAAAAAAAGCGCCCTTAGGCGCCCTTTTTATTATCAAAATCGCCCATCAAAATGAGCAATGTTGCAACTTATAGTTTACGAGACTTTAAGTTGCCAAAACGTTTCTGGAAGCTATCGACACGTCCAGCTGTATCAACCACACGTTGCTTACCAGTGTAAAATGGATGGCACATTGAGCACACATCTAATTGAATATCTTGGCTCTTTGTAGAGCGTGTTTCAAATGTATTGCCACAGCTGCAGCTTACTGAAACTGTTTCATACTTTGGTTGAATCTCTAAATTCATCTTTATTTACCTCTTTAAATATATTGTTGCCGCCACCTAAGCCCATCTTAAGCACCGCAGAGTAAAAACGCTGCACATCATAGCGCAAAGCATATCATCTCTCAAGCTTTTAGCTCGATTAAATTAACGAATTCACTAATTCGATGAAATATACTTCTCACGACGTACACGCTTAGCATCAAAACCACTATCTGTTAATAGGGCAAATGCATCATCAATCATATTGGGGTTACCGCATAGATAGACAACATCTACTTCAGGGTTTAAATCCAATTGATCAAAGACATACTGCACATAACCTTTTTGCTCATCAGCAGCTAAAACTTCTTGTTCACGAGACAAACAAGCCTTGAAGTATAGCGAATTTATCTTATCTGCATATTGACGAAAGTCTTCTGCATAAATCGCATCAGCCTTATACTGCACACCAAGTAGGATATGCACCTCTTTTACATCTTCAGCTAAAGCTTTCTCAATCGTTGGCAGCATCGCACGATATGGTGCAATACCCGTGCCAGTGCCTACCAGAATAAGCTTACGGATTTTCTCGCCCTCTTTTAATACTAAGCGCCCTGCAGGCCCCATTGCGCTGAATTTATCCCCTACCTTCATATTAAACAAATGATCTGAAGCTATCCCACCATCAACATAAGAAATGGCAATCTCAACCAAATCCGTATCTTTAGGAATGCTTGCCACACTATAACTACGTCGCCTGACTTTGCCATCTTCATGATCAAACAAGAAAGTAATAAACTGCCCCGGAACAAAATTAAATGCACTGCCATCTGCTTTTTTAAACGTTAAGTGTTTAACATTAGGTGCAATATCTCTTGATTCAACCAACTCTGCTTCAAATTTCTCAATTGCCATAAAATTTAGAATGATCATTTATCAATAATGGGCAACAGTTTACGAGTGTTATTATCAATAATCCATTATTTTGTATGTAATGATGTATAAATAAGTTGCATCAGCTAGCACTCCCCCTTGCCGGAGCGGTCGTGGAGCTTAAGCTCCACGAGTTAGGCGGTAGTTATACATTGATATATATTTCTATGTACATCCTATCGTGATGGTATATACTACTAAATATATATTAAAGCTAACGGAGCAATAAAAATGATCTCGACAGTTTTTAAAAATGGTAATAGCCAAGCCATCAGAATACCACAAGCGCTAAAGTTGGAATCCAACAAAGTGGACATTAATAAAGTTGGTAACGCCCTTATTGTTCGGGAAATTCCTCAATCATGGGATCAAGCTTTTAAGTGTTTAGATGAGTTTGATAATTTCATGATTGAAAAACGAATCGATCTGCCATTACAAAAAAGAGAGGATATAAGATGATTAAGCTTATGTTAGATACTAACATTTGTATTTTTATCATTAATGAAAAGCCACCTATGGTACTCGAAAGATTTAAACAATATAAATTTAATGAAATCGCTATATCATCTATCGTTTATTCAGAGTTGGTATACGGTGCTTATAAAAGCAAAAGAGTTAATCAAAATATATCAGCATTGGCAGGATTTGTTGCCCCACTTTCTATTGTTGAGTTTGACCACGATGCTGCTAATGAATATGGACTTATTAGATCATCTCTTGAAGCAACAGGAAATTTGATTGGTGCAAACGATTTACTCATCGCTGCTCATGCAAAATCGCTGAATATACCATTAATAACAAACAACACTAAAGAATTCAAAAAAGTAGATGGTCTTACTGTCATTGATTGGGTTATAAAGCAATAGATTATTGACACTTTATACGCCTTATCAATTCAAGCCATTACTAACTTGATAAATCAATTTCAAAATACGCCTGATAACGCTCTGTCAAAGCATTAAGATTAGCAGTAATTTCAATAATTTCTTGCTTCTTTTCCAGCAAGTTCATTAAATGCTCAGGCACTTTGATTTTCTCTTGGACAATTGGTTCAATCACTTCTTCAAACTTCGCCGGATGGGCAGTCGCGACAACGATATAATCTGTATCTTCCGGTAAGTGTTCACGCGCAAAAAATGCGGTTGCCGTATGTGGACAAATAAGCATCTTATGCTCATTCTTTACCTTAGCAATCATCTCTTTAATGTCACTATCAGATGCTTTAAAAGCTTTTATCTCATGAGCAAAAACATCAAAATCAGGGAAAAGCGCATAAAGGCGCTCAAAGTTACTTGGCTTACCGACATCCATCGCATTAGCAAGTGTTTCGATACTTGCTTTATTTGGCAATCGTTGATTCGCTAAGAACTGACCAATCACATTGTTTTCGTTTTGTGCAATGACAATATCACCAATCGGCAAGCCCATTTTTTTCGCCCAAAAACAAGCGCAAACATTACCAATATTACCCGATGGCACGATGAAATTTGCCTTTTTGCCATGCTTTAAAAAATACTGCCAAGCAGTATAGGCGTAATAGGTTGTTTGCGGCAACAAGCGCCCGATGTTAATGCTATTGGATGTATTCAAATAAGTATTATTTTGCCACCATTTATCGGCAAATGCGCCTTTAACCAATGCTTGACAATCATCAAATGTACCATCAACTTCAACTGCACAAACATTGTCTTGCCAACAAGTAATCTGCTTTTGCTGACGCAGTGAGATTTTACCCTTAGGAAAAAGTACCAGCACATTGATATTTTGCTTTTGATGAAAGGCTGCGGCAACAGCAGAGCCTGTATCGCCTGACGTTGCTACCATAATCGTGAACTTCTTATCTGTTTTAATATGACTTAAAGTGTTAGCCAAAAACCTTGCGCCAAAATCTTTAAACGATAAGGTTGGACCATGAAAAAGCTCAAGAACCGATGTTTTTTGATCAACATCGACCAATGGCAAGGGAAAGCTAAAACTATCATGGCAGATTGTATTTAATTGACTAGCAAGCAGATCACCTTTAAAAAATGGTGCTAGCAGCTTTGTTGCAAAATCAGGATAAGTGATTGTACTATCTAAAATCTGCCAATCAAATACGGGGAAAGATTGAGGCACATACAGCCCACCATCTTCTGCTAAGCCATTTTGTAATGCATTTGATATTGATACAGCTTTTGCATCACCTCTTGTACTGATAAACTTCATACTTCCTCCTTTGCGATAATTTGCCCACCTTTTTCGGATAAGCTTGTGATATATTTCTGCGCTGATAACCCCTCTTTAGCAAATACACCAACTAACTCATTGGCAACCATTATTGCATCATTTTTATTACGACTTAAAGCAAATAGTGCAGGACCGGAACCCGAGATACCAAAGCCAAGTGCGCCAAGTCTAATTGCGCTTTCTTTTGCTTGATCAAAACCTTTAATAAGCACTTTACGTTTTGGTTCAATTAATACATCTGCAAAATATCTTTTAAAACGTGCAAGATCACCTTCATAAAGCGCGCTAATGATTGCGGTAGTTTTGGCACTTTGTGCAACAAACTCTTTAACTGTAAAAGGTACATCAATAAGCTTTCGCGCCTCTTTGGTTTCGACTTTTAAGCTCGGCACGACAACACTAGAATATAAACCTAAACTCGGTAGTTGGATAAACTCACATGGTTTAGAGTTTTGCAACAACACCAAGCCGCCAAACATTGCAGGGACAGCATTGTCTCCATGATAAACCCCACCGGAGATAAGACTCTCGCCATAAATCGCATAATCAATTATTTGATCTCTTGCCAGTGGTTCCAATAAAAATTCATTAACGGCTAAAATCGCTGCCACCGAGGATGCCGCTGAACCGCCAATACCAGAGCCTAAAGGAATTCCCTTTTCAATAACAATGTCTAAACCAATTGATAGATGGTGATCTTGCAAAAATTTCTTTATTACCGCACCACAGACATTCTTATCGATATCTAAACTAAGATCATTTTCTGTTAATACGCCACAGATTTGTCTAATGACTAATTGTTTATCATTCCGCTTTTGCAAGTGTACTTTATCACCAACACCCGATAACGCAAAGCCCATGAGGTCAAACCCTACCGCAAAATTTGCACTGGTTGCTGGCGCAAACGCACTGACTTTGATTATTTTTTCATTTATTTTTATGCTTTTTATCATTTCATCCATTGGCTAAATCCTTTACCTCTAAACGCATCATTTGTTCATGCCCCCTCACTCAACCACTTTTCAACTAATGATTTATCATTATGTGTAACTTTTTTATAATGCAAAAGGCTACTGATCACCTCTCCCCTTGCGGGAGAGGTCGCACTGCGACTGCAGTGCGGGTGAGGGGTATTTTTATCTATCACTTCTGTAGCTCCTTATAAATATCATTTAGAACATCTTCCGTTTTTTCCAAAACATCATGATTCCAAAAGCGTAATACGCTATATCCTTTGCTCACCAATTTTTGTGTTCTTACCTCATCTACAGCCTTTTTCTGCATATTATTATGCTGACCACCGTCACACTCAATAATCAATTTTTTTTCAAAACAGATAAAGTCCACGACATACGCATCAATAATAACTTGCCTTCGAAATTTATAGTTGCCTAAATGTCGATTTCTTAGGTAATACCAAAGTTTTGTCTCTGCATCGGTTTGATTTGTTTTTAACTGTTTTTGGAATAGCTTAATATTCATAACACCCCTCACCCGACAGGCTTTGCCTGTCGACCTCTCCCGCAAGGGGAGAGGTAAGTTATTTTCCAGTATTCTAGTGCATTACCAGCTTTATATCTCTTGCCTGACAAAACAGCCTCACTATACATTAAAATTTAAAATTCAACTGCATTATTTACCTCTCCCCCCGTGGGAGGTCGCACTGCAATCGCAGTGCGGGTGAGGGGTATTTTTATCTACTGCCACTTAACTCATTCCTATTCAACTTCTCATTTACCTCTCCCCTTGCGGGAGAGGTCGCACTGCAATCGCAGTGTGGGTGAGGGGTGTTTTTATCTACTTCCACTTAACTCATTCCTATTCAACTTCTCATTTACCTCTCCCCTTGCGGGAGAGGTCGCACTGCAATCGCAGTGCGGGTGAGGGGTGTTTTTATCTACTGCCACTTAACTCATTCCTATTCAACTTCTCATTTACCTCTCCCCTTGCGGGAGAGGTCGCACTGCGACTGCAGTGCGGGTGAGGGGTATTTTTATAAGATTCCACTAGATACTATTCCTGTGAATTTCATCTTAATTAGAAATCGCTAATATATCACCAAAAACACCCGCAGCAGTCACTTCAACACCAGCACCTGCTCCTCTTATCACCATTGGCGAATGCGCGTAGCGCTTGGAATAAATCAGCACCATATTATCGGCACCATCTAGGCTAACAAATGGACTATTTTGTGCCAATGGTGCGACAGATACTTTGGCTTCACCTGTGTCTGATACTTCTCCGATAAAATGAAGTGCTGAAGCTTTCCCTTGTAATGCTTTAAGCTGTTGTGTCAATTCCTTATCATGGGTTTTAATATTCGTTAAAAACGTCTCTTTTGAGCATGATCTTAAATTCTCAGGTGTTAAATTCTGCACTTCAACATCACTCAACTCAAGATTCAAACCGATTTCACGCGCCAAACAAACCACTTTGCGCGCCACATCCATACCGGATAAATCTTCACGTGGATCGGGCTCTGTGTACCCTTTGTCATAAGCCAGCATTAAACTTTCAACAAAGCTTTTGCCTTTATTGACTTCATTGAAAATAAAGCTCAATGTCCCTGAAAAGACTCCTTGGATTTTATGGATTTTATCCCCTGTTTTTTGCAAAGTCTCTAAGGTGCTAATAAGAGGTAATCCTGCGCAAACATTGGTTTCATATTTAAATGAAACATTATGATTACATGCCACTTGGCGAAGTTTGCGATAATAATCCATCGATTGCGTATTAGCATATTTATTGGGTGTTACTACATGAATGCCTTGCGCTAAAAAATCGACATAGACTCGAGCAATATCAACACTTGCTGTTGCATCAACTAATACCTTGTGCGCACAAGACAGTGATTGTAAGTGCTTGATTAAAGCACTTGTGTTTGCTTTGCGATCACTTGTTTTTAGTAGATTAAGCACATCTTCTTCTACTAACAAATCATCACCACATAGCAATTTAGTTGAGCTCATTACTGCGACCAAACGCAAATTAATATTTTGCTTATGCAACACTTGTTGCTGTTGTTTTATCTGATTGACAAGCTCAGCACCGATGCCACCGACACCAATCAATGCAATCACCATTTCTTGTACGGGTGGGTTTTTTGCTTGTTGATGAATTAGATTAAGCGCTAGATCTTCATCTTCTTTTTTAACCGTAACGGTAATACTTCGCTCAGATGAGCCTTGGGTAATTGCATGGATATTAATCTTCGCATCTGCTAGTGGTTTAATCACACGCGCTAAAGCACCAGGCTGCGCTTTCAATCCATCACCAACTGCTGTAATCATCGCATAACCTGTTTCACAATAGATATGCTCAATATCACCACGCTCAATTTCCGCTTTGAAATGACGCTCTAGTGCTTTGGTAGCACGCTTGGCAAGCTTTGCTTCAATCGCAAAGCAAATCGAATACTCCGAGCTTGATTGTGAGATCATCATCACTGAAACTTGTGATTGCTCAAGCACATTAAAAACTTTGGCTGCCATTCCTGAGACGCCGATGATGCCAGCACCTTGTACGCGCATCAAGGCAACATTTGAGATACTCGTTAAACCTTTGATAAGGTATTGCTCAAGGTTTGTCTTATCCAGTGCACGAATAATCTCAGTTCCTTGTTTTTGTGGTTCATAGCTACTTTTTATCTCAATTGGAATCCCCATTTCCATCATCGGGTTGATTGTTAATGGATGAACAACTGAGGCGCCAAAATAGGCCAACTCTAACGCTTCTTTATAAGATAACTGTTTGAGTTGACGTGCAGTTTCAACCACTTGTGGATTCGCACTATACACACCAGCAACATCCGTCCAGATCACTAATTTACTCGCCTGCAAAAGCTTAGCAAAAATAGCGGAGGAATAATCACTACAATTCATACCCAAAATACTGCGCACACCCTCTTGGTTTTGTGCAATGAAGCCAGTAATGATATAAACTTTGTGTTTACGATTATGAAATTTGTCATCAACTGCTTGCTGACTTTTTTGCCAATCAATACTGACAGGATTATGATTATCATCAACGAATAATACCTCAGAAGCATTAACAAACTCAGCAGCAACGCTCCTATACTGTAAGGCAGCTGTTAAAATCTGCGCTGACCACAGCTCACCAAATCCTAAAATAAAATACTCTAAGGCATCACCACAAATACCACTTAATGCAATTGTCATTAACATTTGTTTTAAATGAACAATGTCATTGCTAAAAACACTCTTAAGCGCTTCGTCTTCAGGGCATAATGCACTAATCAGGGATAGATGGTGCTCAGTAAGTTGCCCAATAACTTTAGTGCTATCTCTATTTTCCAAAGCAAGTTCGATTGATTTTTTCAATAAATTCGTAGTTTTACCACTTGCAGAAACAACCACTGATTGCGGTGTCGTGCCGATAATACTAACTACACGCTCAATTTTTACCACGTCTGCAAGACTACTACCACCAAATTTATTTACGATATACTCCATCAACCACTCACCTTCAAAAATTAGCATGAGCTTTCATTATATAAAGATTACTTGGCAGAATTCATTATAAAAAATCAACTATTTGGTGATGGTGCTATTAGCGCTTAATTTTACAAAAACAAGAGCAAACCAAAGCTTTTATTAATATGTCATTTTAAGCCAATACCCTTCGACTTCGCTCAGGGTACAGTAAGCATTATTGGGTAACTATTTTCATAACCACTTAGCAACATCCAGTGCACTATAAGTAAGAATGATTTTAGCACCAGCTCGTTTTATCGCTGTTAATGATTCAATAACAACACCTTTTTCATCCACCCAGCCTTTCTCAGCAGCGGCTTTAATCATCGCATACTCGCCGCTGACATGATATGCCGCGATTGGCAAGTTGCTATTAGCTTTAACATCCTGAATAATATCTAAATAGCTCAAAGCCGGTTTAATCATTAAAAAGTCAGCACCCTCATCTTCATCCATTTGAGCCTCTTTAAGCGCTTCTTTTTTGTTGCGATAATCCATCTGATAGGACTTTCTATCACCCTTTGGTGTTGAGTCACAGGCACTTCTAAAGGGACCATAAAAGCTTGAAGCATATTTTACTGCATAGGACATAATCGCAACCTCAGCGTAATCTGCTTGGTCTAAAGCATAACGCATCGCTTGAATCATACCATCCATCATGCCACTGGGAGCGACAATATCTGCCCCTGCTTCGGCATGTGAAACGGCTGTTTTTTGTAAAATTTCTAAGGTCTGGTCATTATTAATCTCTTCATTATGCATAATGCCACAATGACCATCTTCAGTATATGCACAAAGACAAACATCTGTGGCAATAATCAATTGCGGATGAAGCGCTTTGATCTTAGCAATCGCCTGCTGCACAATACCGTCATCAGCGTAATTTTCTGAGGCATATTTATCTTTACTCGCTGGGATGCCAAACAGCATAATCGACAAAACACCGGCTTTTTTTATCTCATCCATCAGCTCAGGTAGCCGATCAAGTGACCAATGATATTGATTTGGCATACCATTAATCTCACGCTTGATATTCTCACCATGCACGACGAATATTGGGTACATCAAGTCACTCACATGCAAGCGTGTCTCAGCAACATGCTCTCTGATCGCTTCAGTTCGGCGCAATCTTCTTGGACGTGTCACCGGGAAAAAAACCATGTTATGCCCCTTTTTTCTTTGGTTTCTTGCGATATAACACCGAGATATTGCCAATTAATTGCACCAATTCACATTTGGTCTTCTGGCAAATTTCCTCAGTCGTTGCTTGACGCGCGTCTTTTTCAGCTCCCGCAATTTTCACTTTAATAAGTTCATGCGCTGTTAACGCCTGATCAATCTCAGTTAATACATTCTCAGTTAACCCTTTTTCTCCGAGCATAACAACTGGATTTAAACTGTGTGCTTGCGCCTTTAATTGCTGACGTTTTTGTGATGTTAATGCCATATTTTCCTCTGTGTTTTAAACAACATATATACTCAAGCAATTCTACACTTATTTGCTTAAGCTTAACTAGCTTTACTTTTTATTTATCTGTATTTGTCAAATTTTATTGACTACTCTGCCAACGCCAGCTATCTATCATCATGTCTTTAATATCAAGTGTCGCCTGCCAATTAAGCTCTTGTTTTGCCTTTGAGCAATCGGCCCAACACTCATCAATATCACCGGCACGTCGTGGTTTTATTTCAAAGGGAACCTTCTCTCCTGTAGCTTTTTCAAATGCATCAATGACTTCAAGCACCGAGTAACCATTACCCGTACCTAAGTTCCAAATGTGACATCCTTTTTGATCTTTAATGTATTCATATGCCTTTAGATGTCCTAATGCCAAATCCACTACATGAATATAATCTCGAACCCCTGTACCATCAGGCGTATTATAATCATTACCAAATACCGATAGCTTTGCTAACTTACCACTGACAACCTGTGTCAAGTAAGGCAGTAAGTTGTTTGGTACACCATTAGGTAACTCGCCAATTAAGCCACTTTTATGCGCACCAACTGGGTTAAAATATCTTAGCAACGCGATCGACCATTCATTATCGGCAAACGCCAAATCTTGCAGTATTTTCTCGACCATCACCTTAGAAACACCATAAGGATTGGTTGGCGCGCCAACAGGGCATTTTTCAGTAATCGGCATTTCTGCTGGACTGCCATAAACCGTCGCTGATGAGCTAAACACAAGGTTTTTGACATTATGTTGTTGCATCACTTTCAGTAAATTAAGTGTGCCTGAAACATTGTTATCATAATACTCAAGCGGTTTAAAGACACTCTCACCTACTGCCTTTAATGCTGCAAAATGAATCACCATTTTTATATCGTATTGACTGAAAATTTGCTGCAACACAACCTCATCACGTATGTCACCTTCAACAAATATGGGCTTTTTTGAAGTAATTTGCGCAATACGCTCAACTATATTCTCGCTACTGTTATAAAGATTATCTAACACAACAACATCTAAGCCTGCTGTTAAAAACTCGACCACCGTATGTGAGCCGATAAACCCAGTACCGCCGGTTATCAAAATCATATTTGTCCTATTAATATCACTTTATCTTTTAATGCCATTAATCTAACAAATTAACAAAATAACGCCAATCAGAAGTTAATATAAAAAACGACAAAGTTAGAATCAACTCTAGAGTTTTAACAAAAAACTTGGAACGGACTCCAGACTTTTTAGATAAAAACTGGAATCAGCTCCAACATTCCTCATTCAAACTAAGCTTTAGCGCGATATATGTAACTTCAAAATAGCTGACAAAAACACTGATTTTCTAACACATTCGTGTAAAATACACTAAGTTTTCATTATCGAGTTAATTAACTTATATTTTTATACAAGTTATAGAGGATAAATTTTGATTTTATTACGTTATCTTAATCGCGAACTTGTGAATATGACAATGGCGATTATTCTTATCCTACTGTTGATCGTCATCAGCAATATGTTTGTGCGATACTTATCGATCGTCTCTGGCGGCAACATTGAAGCTGATGCCGTTTTCAAGATGATCTCGGTGATGTTACCTAAATATATCGCATATTTGTTACCAATTGCCTTTTTCTTTGCCATTTTGATTGTTTACGGCAAGATGTTTGCTAACAACGAACTAACGGTCACCTTTGCTTGCGGCACAAGCTGGTTTCGCTTATTAAAATTCATTATGATTCCCGCATTAAGTCTATTTGCGATAGAGCTTGTTTTAACCTTACTGGTTTTACCGAAAATGGATCAAAATTACTTTCTGGTACAAAAAACAACAACTAAAAACTCCCTTTTAAGCTTTATTCAACCGGGGAAAATCACCCCCTTTAACGATGGAAAGCAAGTCGTTTACACCAAGTCAACCGACCCTGATGGCACTTTGCATGATATTTTTATTTATCAGCAAAAAACCAACAATGGCAGCACCATTATCACAGCGCCTACTGGATATGCCGAAACGAGACCCGATGGCAATCAATATTTAGTGCTTAAAAACGGCTATTTTTATGACGCAAAACCTGGTGTTGCCGAAGTGCAGAAAGGTCATTTTGCTGAAGCAACACAATTTATCTCAACCAAAGTCAGCGTAGGCTACAACAACTCGATCGAATCTGTCCCTACCTCTGAGCTGATCAATAGCAATGAACCACGCTATCAGGCTGAGCTACAATGGCGCTTAAGCTTTCCTTTGGCAATACTCGTAGCCTCTCTTATTGCATTGGCAATGTGTAAAATGCGTCCACGCCAAAGTCGTTACAGCAAGATTATCCCTGCACTTATTGTATTTATTCTTTATTTTAATCTATTGTCTTTATCCAAATCATGGCTTAATGATGGCAATATCCCAAGTTGGCTTGGGCTTTGGTGGGTGCATATTGTATTTGCAGGTATTATGCTTTTAATACTCAAACAATACAATGGACGTATTTTTGGAGATCAAACCAAAGAGGTCAACGCATGAAACGCTTAACTTTATACGTTGCCTCAACCGTTTTATACACGTCTTTTATTATGATTTTGGCATTAACTGCCATTTTCTTTTTATTCACCTATATCGCACAAGCCGGTGATATAGGCAAAGGCAACTTCACTGCATTAGCTGCCTTTTTGTACGTCCTATATGAAGTTCCTGCTAATATCTATTTGATTATGCCAGTATGTGCTTTGTTAGGTGGCTTAATGGGACTTGGACTTTTAGCTAACAATAGTGAACTGATCGTTATGCGCGCTTCAGGTCAATCAATCACACAAATTGCCAAGGGTGTACTATTAGCCGCTTTTGGTTTAGCCTTTCTTACGTTTTTAACTGGCGCTTATATTGCACCCTATTTCCAAAAAAAGGCAACCATTAACAAGACGCTTGCCACCGGAGGCAATGAGGCATTGGTTTTATATGATACCCAGACCTTATGGACTCGCGAGGGTAACGCCTTTATTCATGTTGGTAAAAATGATGTTAATGGCAAGCTTAAAGACATCACTAAGTATACGATCGATAACAACCAACTCACTGCAATTGACCATGCCGATAATGCGTTATTTACCAATAAGCAATGGCAAGTCAACGATGTCTCAAGTACGCAAATTGGTAAAAATAGCAGCATTGTTTACCATGATAAACAGCAGTATTGGAATAACCTATTACCGCCGTTTTTACTTAAGATCATTACCTCTAATACTGATTATCTCAACTTAAGTGAACTGATTGACTATATCAAAGTCAACAAAGAAGGTCAGCAAAGCGCTAATCGCATTTGGCTTAAATTTTGGCAGACTTTCTTCCAGCCGCTATCACTCATTATCTTAATGCTGATTGCCGTCCCCTTTTCTTTAGGGTCGATGCGCTCATCAGCTTTGGGTTATAAGTTTATTATCGGTATGCTTTTTGGCTTTAGCTTCTATATTATTAATCAAACCTTTGGTCCCTTTAGTCTTGTTTATAACCTCTCAGGATTCTGGGGAGCTGCTATTCCAAGTTTTATCTTTTTGATTATCTTAGGCTTCTTATTCTGGAAAATGCGAGAATAAAACAATGCACCCTCTTTCTAAAACACAAGCTAATAAAGATAAAGTACCATTAAGCAAAGTACGCATTATTGCTGGCAAGTATAAATCACGCCAGATTGAATTTAGTGGCGCAAATAACACTAGTCTGCGCCCAACCTCAGATCGCTTACGTGAGACATTATTTAATTGGTTGACGCCATATATGGTTGATGCCGTCTGTCTTGATGCCTTCTCTGGTAGTGGCGCTCTGGGTTTTGAGGCTTTATCGCGCTTGGCGAAGTCTTGTGATTTCTTTGAGCTTGATGCCCAGGCGATAAAGCACTTAAACAACAATAAACATAGACTTGCCATAGATAACGCTGTTATTTATCAAAGGGATGTTTTAAGTCATCTCAAAACTTGCACCAACTATAATGTCATTTTCCTTGACCCTCCGTTTAGTAGCGATTTGCTAGAACAAGCCTTATCAGTGATCCTTGCAAATAACAATATTAACAATGATTGCGTCATTTATGCCGAATACGCAACAAACAATACGCCGCTATCATTGTTACACTTCACTAAGCTTAAACAAACCAAACAAGGTGCAGTTTCTGCGTGCTTGTTACAAAAACCATGATTTGTGCTACAATGCCCAACTTATCAAATGAATAAAATAATTTAATACTCCAATGATTGTATCCATTGACGCCATCGATGCGCTTTTACCACAAACACAATGCACTAAATGCGGTTATCAAGATTGCTATGATTATGCCAAAGCGATCACCAATGGCGAGAAGCACAATCGCTGTCCACCAGGCGGGCAACAAGGTGCAGATGCATTGGCAAAATTACTACAAAGAGAAAATTTAAGCCTTGATAAGACCTGTGGTACACATCAGCCAAAGAAAGTTGCTTGGATTAACGAAGATCTATGTATCGGCTGCAAAAAGTGTATATTGGCTTGTCCTGTAGATGCGATTATGGGTGCTAAAAAACTGATGCACACTGTCATTCAAGAGGAATGCACAGGATGCGATTTATGTGTTGAGCCGTGCCCTATGGATTGCATCGAAATGCATGAACTACCATTAGAAGCACAACCTCATGCATTAACTGATATTCAATATGAGGCGCAAAAAGCACATTATCGTAATAAGCATAATAAACGTGCAACACGTCTTAAACAGCAAAAAGAAAATGAAACTAAGAAGCATCAACAAAACATTCGTTTAAGCAATATGAATATCGATAAAAAAGCTTATATTGAACAAGCCTTAGCAAACTTTAAAGCCAAGAAAAAAATGGATTAATTGACTCTCATGAATAAAGCAAAGCGCCAAAAAATTTTTGAGATCTGGCAACACAATAATCCTAATCCAACGACTGAGCTAAATTATAGCTCAGACTTTGAGCTTCTCATTGCCGTCATTCTATCAGCGCAAGCCACTGATGTTAGTGTTAATAAAGCCACTGATAGGCTCTACCCCATTGCAAACACCCCCGAAGCGATACTGGCACTAGGTGAAACACGCCTCATGGAGTATATTCAATCGATTGGTTTATATAAAACCAAAGCTAAAAACGTTATTAAAACCTGCCAGCTGTTGATTGAAAAACATAATGCTCTTGTGCCACGTGATCGCAAATCCTTGGAAGCGTTACCAGGTGTAGGACGCAAAACTGCAAATGTTGTATTAAACACGGCTTTTGGTAAGCTAACCATGGCGGTTGATACCCATATTTTTCGCATTGCTAATCGCATTAATCTAGCACCCGGTAAAAATGTTGATGAAGTAGAAATGCATTTACTTAAAGTAATTCCCAAACAATTTTTAAAAGACGCTCACCATTGGCTTATTTTACATGGTCGCTATATCTGCACTGCCAAAAAGCCAAAATGTGGCACATGTCCAATTTATGATTTATGTGAATTCAAACAAAAAGAAGCCTATTTATGATTTTTAGCTCCGATCGTTTAGAACTGAGAAAACTATACTTTGACAGTTGGCATAAATATTTAACTAAGCAGCCATTAACCGACCTTGAAACGCAAATTACGCGCATTATCGAGCATCACCCAGAGTATCACCATTATCTCTCAAACCTGAATAATCTAGACAAAGATTTTCCGCCTGAAATCGGTGAAACCAATCCGTTTCTTCACATGGGTCTACATATGGGCTTAATTGAACAAGTTGTTACTAATCGTCCTCATGGGATCCATAAGATTTACCAACAGCTTTGCCAACAACAACGTGATGAGCATAAGGCACAGCATATGATGATGAATCATCTAGCAGAATCCATCTGGAGCGCGCAAAAGAATCATATGGCACCTGATGAAGATGCATATTTGGCACAGTTAAAACTATTATTAACTCAATAAATAGAGCCTTATCTCTTTTTGTCTAAAGCGTAAAGCTTGTATTGAATTTCTTCGCCATTCTATTTTCTACATTCATAGACAATACTCTCGTCACTTTCATCTGGGATAGCTGAGCCATCAAAAGCCTTTATTGTACGAACTTTAAATCGGCAACTTTTGAGTATTTCGGTTAACTCATGCTGGTCGTAAATTCTGACTTTCAATTCTTCAATTTCTGTGTGAATAACTCTATTGTTGTAGGCGAGTTCATATTTTCCGATCGAATTGCAAACATTGTCCTTCATCGTTGCTAATTGGCTTAGCATAATCATCTGACCATTGGGTTTGTGCCATACAGAGCCACGCCATACATCAAGGGGTGGCACAGCTTTAAGCGTTTCGCCTTCAAACAATAAAACACCATCATCGCTTAGATGATGATAAAGTGTTTTAAGCGCTGCTTTCACCGCGGTAGGATCAATAATTAAACAAAAAGACCCGCTGGGAATAAAAATCAAATTGTATTTTTCTGGACGTTTTAAATCTTCAATAAACCCTTTCCAAACCTTAGGTTCTAAATTTTTAGCCTTTGCTTTAGCATGCAAGGCTTCAAGCATATGGTCACTTGCGTCAAAGCCATGCACATCGAATCCCTCTGCAAGTAATGGTAGTAAAAATCGTCCTGTACCACACATTGGCTCTAAAATAGAACCGTTTGCCTTCATTACATAGTTACGATAAAAGGCATAAGCATCTTCTGGTGGATTAGGCTTGCTTAAATCGTAAACCTCTGTACAAAGGCTGAGATATGTGTCAAGGGTTTTTATATTTAAATCTTTATCCATAAAATTTAGTTCTCATGTTATTAAAACCTTTAGGGCTTTGGTTGCTATCGATAAAATCAATTATTTCTCTAGCAACATCAAATACTGATGAATTGCTCGTATCAACTGTTAAATTATATTCCCTAGTTCCGCTGTGGACTCTATCAAATTGATCGTTTGATAATCCTACGGCTCTATCTCTGCGTAAAAATTCACGTTCCTGCATAATAGCTAAGTCGCATTTAATGCCTATAAAATATGTAATATGTTCGGCTAATTTAGCTACATAAGATTTCAAATGCTGATCATCAAATAAAACTTCATCTATAATGAGATTGTTAGATTGATTTGCAAGTAACAAAGCGAAATCAGCCATAACACCAAATAATTTATCTCCAGTAGGCTTTGACTCAACCCTCATTAAAGGGCCACGATTATTTTCTCCTGGCACAAAAGCGAAATATTCAGCATCTTTTTCTGGAGATGGATATGGTGTCATTTCAATAAATGTATCAACACCAAAAGTTAGCCATTGTTCGTTACTTAAATATTGGATAGCTCTTGCAATAGACGTTTTACCGCTAGATCCTGCACCATTTAATAAAATAATTTTACTCATAATACTCCAATTCCATCATCTATTGCCTCAGCAATGATTATTTGCTGCGTTTTAGCTTCTGAACTGTTTTTATCTGAAATTTGACATAGCTCAAATGTTGCTTTCCAAAGAGCCCAAGCTTTTGCTCTTAACCAAGTATCATCATCTAATGCCATAGCATCTTGAAAAACTTTTCTTGAATTTCCTGTTAAAAAAGTCCAAGCAATTACAAGATCGCAAGCAGGATCACCCATAGCAGTACCACCAAAATCAATCACACCTGATAATTTATTATCTTTGATAAGTATATTGCCAACCGCAAAGTCGCCATGGATCCAAACGGGTGCATTATTCCACTTAGTTGAACAAGCTTTATCCCAAAGCTCTAAAGCGCTATGACCATCTATGATAGCTGCTAATTTCGCAATTTGTTCGCGAGCACCAAAATCATAAACACTTACATGATCACCACGCCACCAGTTGTGTTGACCAGGTTTAGGGCCGTCAATATCAGTAATCGCTTGTAGCTCTTTTAAAAATCTGGCGAGATCATATGCAAGCTGTTCCTTTTCTTGCTCTGTTAACATCAGCAAGTTTATACTTTTACCAGGCAACCACTTATAGATAGAAAACGCGTAAGGATAATTAACAGATGGAATGCCCATTCCAATAGGTTCAGAAATTGGTACACTTAAACGTTTTGCTAATTTTGGTAACAGTTCTTGCTCTATAGGTACTTTGAGGGCGTAATTTTCTTCTGTTGGCATGCGAATTAGCATAGCATCGCCTATTCTATAGGTTCTATTATCATGGCCTTGTAACTCAACCTCAGTAACATTTAAATGAGCATATTCAGGAAATTGTGTGGCAATTAGCTTTTTTGCAAGCTCGAGTGTGATCATAGAGTAACCTCAGCAGTAGACTTTGATCGGTTAATAAGTTTATACCAGCGCTGATAATAAAGCAGTTCGCAATATTTATCCTTGTTTTGCAATATATTCATCTTTGAGCAGCCTATATAAAACGTGTTTACACAATGGACTATCTTTAGCCAATTTTGGGTGATTAAAATCATTTTTTGGATTATGACGTAAGCCAATTTTTTCCATAACACGACGAGATGCTTTATTCTGGGGAACTGTGAACGAAACGATCTCTGATATCTTTAATGCTCTAAAAGCATAATCTAAGATAGCTTTAGCGCCTTCAGTGGCAAAGCCCTTACCCCAGTGGTTGGATGATAAACGCCAACCAATTTCTGTGACAGGTGTAAAATGTGATTCAAAATCTGCTATTAGTAGCCCAATAAAACCAATAAATTCATTCGTATCTTTTCTTACAGTTGCATAGAGTGAATAACCATGATTTTCAAAGTGAGCATTTACTTTCTCTATAAATTTTTTAGTCATTTCCAAATCTTGAAGACTAGGAAAATACTCCATAACTTTTGGATCTTGATTAATAGCGAGCATTTGGCGCAAATCGTCATCATCCCATGTTCGTAAAATTAATCTATCTGTTTCTAATATTTTCATTGTTTTAACGCGCTAAGTATTGTTTTTGCATGTTGCTATAAATGTTTTCAATAAATTTCCGAGCTTCCAGTGTCCATATTCTATTAAATTATCTGCTCCGCAAGCGCTTATAAATCGATCTTGATCGACCAAGCCATAAATAATGCTCACACGCTTTGCAGTGGTCAGCGCATCTTGGAAATCATTGTAAGATGTAAAGTAAGATTGATAACTCTTAAAGCAAGCATTCTCGAGCCTATAATATAAATTATCTTCTTCAGATAGCCTATGCTGCTTTTTCATTTGAAATAAAAAGTTTAGCAAGGAGAAGAAGGGGTGGGATATCACTATTTCGCCTAAGTCAATAACTGTTATTTTATGTGTTAGCTCATCAACCAGCGTATTGTTATCATTAAAGTCAGGTTGAACAATGGTCTCTAAGATTTGGAAACTTGCTAATTTTTGACATAAATTACTAACGGTAGAGGTCAGATCATTGAGTTGCTTGATCTCGATCTCTGATAGTCCTTCAGCTAGAAGCAAATCTTTTTTCTTAATCAGCTGAGTGTATAAAGCGGGTAATTGTTCTAGACGATAGTCTGAGACACCCATTTCAAGTAAGGCATCAATATGCTCGCTAATATCGTTCTGCAGGCAAGTGAATTGTTCAATGGTTCTAGTGACTAACTTCTCACTAAATTTTTTATTTAACTTTTCTCGTAGCGTTTGACCAGCATTCTTCATTAAAAAGCAATGTAATTCGGAGTTTTCTGCAATAATCTGTGGCACGGACGCATTTGTGTGCTCATCCAAAAATCGAATGATTTTTGGTTCTTTGGAAAAAGCTCCTGGTGACCACTTTAGGTAGAGGACTTCATGACCGGTATTAATTTCAAAGACATGAGACCAAGGCGTTTTAGCGATAGCCCGACTCATTGCGAATGATTTTTTATCGGTTATTTTTAAAATATCTTTGGCCCAGTGAATGATTTGAAACCCTAAGGGGTTACTGTCCTTGATAGACCAAGAATAGTCTAAGTCAGGTAGCTTCTCTATGTTGCTAGCAGAGTATTTATAATCTTTAGCAATGCGCCCGTATACATAATTTGATGGATCTAGATTTTTAACACCTTCATTCAAGAAGTTTAATCTGGTCGCAACGGCGATGCTTTTTTCATTTTCAACCAACATAGATATAACAACTCTGGAGGCGGAAAGTACATCAAAGGCAAAACGAGTTAACGCGTTAGTATATTCAGTAACCAGTCCTTGGCCTTGATAATCTACATCACACCAGTAGCCTATTTCATAAAGGCCATCATCGGGATCGCTTCTATCGTTATAACCGCTGACTCCAATGATTTTTTTATCCTGTTTGTGAATCACGACCATTGGAAAATCTTTAATACATCCTGAGTCCCAAGCAAACACCCTACGCTGAACAAAGGTACGCGTTGTCTCAAGGCTAGAATGATTTGCCCAAGGTTGCCACTTTTGTAGTATTTCCAAAGAATTATGGATTGCTTTATTTATTTCGATTTCATCGCCTAGTCGCACTGGTCTTATGATTAGGCGCGGTGTTTCGATTTGATTTAGTATATAGATTGACTTTGCCTGCTTAAGCATTAACAAATATCCCCTACTTGTAATTTAGATCATTATTTGTTTTTTCATGTACACTTTTCCGCATAAGATAAACTTTATGATCTAAGAAGGTATTATGAGGATATTCTGCAACAACTATAAAACCAATTTTTGTATAAAAATCTTTTGCTTGAAAATCAGCTGTTTCAATAGTTATAACAAGGCATTTTTTGCCTCCGGCATATGCCTCAAGCTTTGTCATTAATATTTTAGCTAGTCCTTTCCTTCGATGATTTGAATCAACCCAAATGCAATCAACATAACAATTATTTCTGGTAATATCTCCATAACATCCTGCTATTATCGTTTTTCCCTCTGTGATGCGTAGCATAAACGGCTCATGTTGATAAGTTCCTATCTGACTTTCATTAAAAACCTTTAAGCCATTATCCAAAATGGATCTAATTTCAGGTTTTTCATTTTCTTCTAAGATCACATATGCTTGATTTGACTGCCCATCTCTAGAGATCATATTTTAATACCTTTTGTTGCCTTGTAATCCAAACCGTTGCACCACCACAATCTGGATCTTCGATTTTGTGTAGCACAACCTCAAAGTGATATTGAGCTAGCAATGATTGATATTCTTCCTTACTTAAAGATGCGTGATAGAGCATTTCACCACCATTATCACTCCAGATTTCAGATTCTGATGTCCCAGATGTAAAAATGAGCAGACCACCTGATTTTATATGCTGTTTGAAGATTTCAAACATTAATCTTTGGTCATTTTGACTCAGATGAAAGAAGCTATGCCAAGCAACGATACAGTCAAATCTTTTATCTAGATTAATGTGACGCATATCATCACAGACAGCATGCATCTTTGGTGCAAGCTGTAAAGCTTTATTGATTTGTGCCTGACTGCCGTCAACGCCAGTGACATCAAAGCCGTTTTGGATAAAATATTTGGCAATGGGTTGACCTGTGCCGCAGCCTAGATCGAGAATAGTTCCTTGTGGTGGCAACTGTTCAATAATCCTGTCCAGATAGTTTTTTTCAAAGAGTTTCTTGCAACGGTGTTTGTCATACCAATCAGAGATAGTCTCATAAGTCAGGCAGACATTATTTTTATGATATCGCTTACGCAAGTGCGGATAGAGTATAGATGCTAACTTTAGCATTTCGTCAGGATTGCCATTATCTTCAATAAACCATTGGGCTGAAATAATAACCCGCAGAAACACCCATGCTCGCAATCGATCTGTAGGAATTTCAAGGTGATCGGCAAGCAATAATAATCGTTGATGAATTTTATCAGAAATTGTTTCTGGGTCATCCCAATCAGATTTATTCGATAAATCAAAGGCAGATGCTTCAAATGCCAATTCTCCTATGACACCTTTCGGATCAATACTTATCCACGAGTCTTCATGCCTGATGATATTTTCTAAATGCAAATCACCATGGCAGAGATATTCATTTTCACTTGAGCTTAAGAGGTAATCTTTAAGTTCTTTTGCCTTATCAATATACTTAAGGCTTATGCGTGGATCTGTTATTTTATCGATCACCTGACACCATTTTTCGACATGTGTATATTCAGATTTTAGTATTGGCTTCGATGTTAATGCTTTTACAACGCTTGCGTAAATTTCGATGTTGTCCTCAATATCCTTAGGGTGGTTCGCTTTTAACAGGTCGCCTGGAATCGCTTGTTCAAGCAAGAGCGCATGGTGGTTGGTGACTCTATCAATAACTCGTATGGATCCTATACCATTGAAATGTTTTAACGCGCGGTATTCATCTTCAATGAGCGCCTTATCACAGCTGAATTTTAATACAACGGGCGTATTGTGATGTTGTTTGGCAAGTGCCACATAGTTGTAGCTCATATTTTCTACAGGCGTGACATCACTTAATTTCCAATGCGCTGATAATTCGGCAATGGTGTTGGGTAGGTTCCTCAACCATTCTCTGCCATTATCACCCCAAACATTTATAACGTTTTTTTTTAGTAACGTCATACTCATAGTGATTTTCCCAATTTAACAAGCTCTGAACGCTATTTTTAATGCAAAGATAGCAATCCAAAAGCTAATAGAACTAAAACAAACACCGGTAAGCTTGAAAACAAACTATCCATGCGATCTAAAATACCGCCATGCCCTGGCAAGATCTTGCCACTATCTTTGACACCGCATTCGCGTTTGATCATACTTTCAAACAAATCGCCAAGTAAGGCAATTAACACAATAACAAAAGATAGGATAATTAAAACGGTTTGCTCATAGCGACTGTGACTTATAATGAGCGCACAAACAACACCTGCAAGCCCACCAAATATCACACCTCCCACTAAACCTTCTATCGTTTTCTTGGGACTAATTATGGGAGCTAATTTTTTCTTGCCATACTGACGCCCAACAAAATAGGCACCACTATCAGCAAGTGTTACCACCAACATCATCAACAGTAAAAATGATGGTTTTTGTTGATGCAGTAACGAGATGGATACCCACAGCGGCACAATCACAAAAAAGCCTATCAGATAGCGTAATCCATTAGATAACGCATTAAACTTAATCTTTGGATAACGTAGAATTAAATAAAGCGCAAAAACCCAGAAAAGACACGATAATATTAATACAGGTAACTTAACATATTGCGATAGATAAATTAAAACAAGCGTCACGACCAAATAGAGAATACGTTTAGGCAATGTTTTTGCATTAGCAAAAGCAGCCCACTCCCATGCGCCAAATAATAAAATAATTGCCACTGCCGTATCGAAAATCGTATCACTTAAGCGAAAAATCGCCCATAGTACGATAAGACCTAAAATAACGCCAGTAATGATTCTTTCCTTCACACTTTCCCCTTCATTTGCTCATCCGTTTTGCCAAAGCGTCTTGTACGCTTTTGATATTCATCTAGCGCCAGTTTGAAATCTTTTTTAGAGAAATCAGGCCAATACTTGTCGCAAAAGTATAACTCAGCATATGACAACTGCCAAATCATAAAATTGCTAATCCGTTGTTCACCACTGGTACGAATCAATAAATCAACAGGCGTTTGAATTTCTTTAATCAAAAATTCGCTGAAATCCTCTTCGTTAATTTGATCAATTTTATCCGCTTTCAACACGCCACTTTGCAGTTGTTGTAATAGCTTTTTGGCAGCAGTTAACACTTCCCATTGACCGCTATAATCAATCGCAACATTCAATTGCAGTCCTGTGCAATGTGCTGTTTCTTTTTCAGCACTGCTGATATTGTTAACAACCTCATTAGATAGGCGGCTACGATCACCAACAACATGTAATCGCACATTATTGTCTTGCATCATTGCTATTTCATTAACCAACACTTCTGAAAATAGCGTCATGAGCGTGTCAACTTCCTCTTGCGGACGAAACCAGTTCTCACGTCCAAAAGCAAAAAGTGTTAGTATTTGAATACTTTTCTCAACAGCAAATTCAATCGCAGCACGCACGCTTTTGACTGCCGCTTTGTGTCCTGCTGTACGTGGGAAAAGTCGTTTTCTCGCCCAACGTCCATTACCATCCATGATAATCGCAACATGCTTGGGCATGTTATCATTTGGCATATAGCACTAGATTTCCATTAAATCTTGTTCTTTTTCTTGAACGATAACATCTGCCTTTGCGATCATGTCATTGGTCAATTTTTGAATATTTTCTTCGCCTTTTTTTGCTTCATCTTCAGAGATTTCTTTCTCTTTTAATAAATCTTTGATATCAGAGTTTGCATCACGACGAATATTGCGAATCGCTACACGCCCTTTTTCCGCTTCACCACGCACTAATTTAACCATCTCTTTGCGACGCTCTTCATTTAATGCTGGCATTGGAATACGTAGGCTATCACCCATATTCGCAGGATTTAGCCCTAAATCAGACATCAAAATGGCTTTTTCGATTTTAGAAGCTAAGCCCTTTTCCCATGGCGTAATACCCAGCGTGCGCGCATCCAAAACCGTAATATTAGCCGCCTGTGCAATCGGTGTGTCAATACCATAGTAATCAATCGTCACATGTGCCAACAAGTCAGGATGAGCACGCCCTGTTCTGATTTTTGCCAAGTCATGACGTAAACTCTCTAAACTTTTTTCCATACGGTCTTTAGCATCCGCTAAAATCTCTTTCATCATAATGAATTTCTCCTAGTCTCTAACCCAAGTGCCTTCGTTTTTACCTTGAAGCACACGCAATAGCGCACCTGAATTATTTACATTAAATACACAAATAGGGACATTAAAATCACGAGCCTGTACAAATGATCCCAAATCCATTACTGCCAATTCACGTTTGAGCGTCTCATTAAAACTCAAGCTTTCAAACTTAACTGCATCTTCATGCTTATTTGGATCTTTATCATAAACGCCATCAACAGTTGTCACTTTTAAGATGGCGTCTGCATCAATTTCAATGGCGCGAAGCGTCGCTGTGGTATCGGTTGTCACAAAGGGGTTGCCCGTACCTCCTGCAAAAATAACCACTTTACCTTCATTTAAATAAAGTTTTGCACGTTTTGGATTGGTGCATTCTAGCACACCATCGATGCCACGTGAGGATAACACTGCATTGTTAATGCCTGCGTGAGTTAATATATCTGATAACGCCAATGCATTAATCATCGTCGCAAGCATCCCCATGGTATCAGCGGTACTTCTTTCAATTTGGTTTTGAAAATCAGCACGCCCACCTCTTAGGATATTGCCTCCGCCGATGACTATCGCCAACTGCACACCTGAACTTAATGCTTCTTTTATATCATTTATAATACTTTGAACCGCTGACACTTGGATACCGAAACCATCCGTTGATAGCGACTCTCCGCTTAATTTGATTAAAACACGCTTAAGTGTCAGGTGTGACATATCAATTATGCTCCTTGAACTTGGCTCATCACTTCAGCTGCGAAGTCAGTCTCTTCTTTTTCGATGCCTTCACCAACACCAAAACGAATAAAACCAGTTACTGTTGCATTGTTTGCCTTCAATAGATCTGAAACTTTTTGATCAGGGTTTTTAACAAACGGCTGACCAACTAAGCTTTGCTCATCCAAGAACTTACGAATACGCCCTGTGATCATCTTCTCGATAATCTCATCAGGCTTACCACTTTCACGTGCTTGAGCGATAAAGATCTCTTTCTCTTTCGCAACGATATCTTCTGGCACTTGATCTTGTGATACAACGATTGGATTTGATGCCGCGATGTGCATGGCAACATCTTTTGCTAATTCTTCATTACCACCATTCATGGCAACGATCACACCAATACGACCACCATGGCTGTAAATGCCAACCGTCTCACCCTCAAGTGCATCAATACGACGCACATTGATGTTTTCACCGATTTTAGCGATCAAGTTCTTACGCGCTTCTTCAACACTCGCGCCACATGCCAAAGTTAAAGCAAGTACTTCTTCGAGTGTTTTCGCATTTGAATTAGCAACTGCAGTAACGACTGCATCAGCAAACTTTTTGAAGTTTTCATCACGTGCAACGAAGTCAGTCTCTGAATTGATCTCAACGATTACCGCTTTGTTTGCAGATTGCGCCATTACGATAACACCTTCAGCTGCAACACGAGATGCTTTCTTATCTGCTTTTGCTGCACCTGATTTACGCATTTCTTCAACTGCTTTTTCGATATCACCATCAGTTTGTGTCAATGCTTTTTTGCACTCCATCATGCCCGCACCAGTGCGTTCACGAAGCTCTTTTACTAATTGTGCGCTAATAGTAGCCATTGATTAGATTCCTTATTGTTAATACTTTTAACTATAAATGATAAACTTGATAATTAAGCTTCTTCTTCAGAAACATCTGCTGTTTTTTCTTCTGCAATATGTGATGCTTGTTTTGCATCAATAATCGCATCAGCAAATTTGCTTAAGTAAAAACGAATTGCTTTAACCGCATCATCATTACCCGGGATAACATAATTAACATCATCAGGACTTGAATTACTATCAACAACAGCAACAACAGGAATACCTAAGCGCTTAGCTTCTTCAATCGCAATATGCTCTTCTTTACTATCGATAATCACTAAAACATCTGGCAAACCACCCATATCTTTGATGCCACCTAGTGCTTTTTCTAGCTTCTCGATTTCACGTGAATTTTGTAATGCTTCTTTCTTTGTCATACGCTCAAACGTACCGTCTTCTTGCATTTTTTCAAGATCACGTAAACGCTTAATGGATTGACGAATTGTTTTATAGTTCGTCAACATACCACCTAACCAACGGTGATTAACATATGGCATACCACAACGTGATGCTTCTTCAGAAATTACTTCTTGTGCTTGACGCTTAGTACCAACGAATAAAATCTTGCCGTTTTTAGAAGCTGCTTTACCAACGAAATTAACAGCATCCTGAAATAAAGGCACTGTCTTTTCTAGGTTAATAATATGAATACCGTGATTAATACCAAAAATGAACTCGCTCATTTTTGGATTCCAGAATCTCTTTTGGTGACCGTAATGAACACCAGCTTGTAACATTTCTTTCATTAAAGACATATTTTTCTCCAATTATGGGTTATTCCGCCATTACTCCCACTTTTAAACCCTTTCAAAAGGCACCCTAAAAGCGTGTCGAGCAACGTGTGGTTTCTTGTTGTTTTACATAAACATTAAGCCAAGCCTGACAGCAAACGTGATTGCAAACAGATATTACTGACAAAATGCGAGGCGGATTCTAGCATAAATGAACAATATCTGCTAGATAAAACCTTTAAGCATTGCGAAAAATAAAAAATGATATATTATAACGTTTCGCAGGATAACGTTAACACTGAAAGATTTATCATCTTAAGGAACTATTTTATGTCTACCTTCTATAGAAATAGCAAACGAATCATATTAACCGCTACAGGCTTTCTCGCACTCATCAGCAGTTCATATGCTGATATCAAAGTCGTGGCTGCTGAAAACTTTTATGCTAATGTCGCAAGCTTAATTGGTGGTGATTATGTAAAGACCAATAGCATCATCAATAACCCTGATGCTGATCCGCATTTATTTACTACCTCAGCCAATACTGCCGTGGCTATCAATGATGCGCAAGTTATTATTTATAACGGTGCGGATTATGATCCATGGATGAAGCAGTTATTAAACGCGCAATCCAGTAACAATAAAGTCGCTATCATTGATGTGGCAACTTTAATGAATGCTAAAAGTGGTGACAATCCACATCTGTGGTACAACCCAGATACTTTCCCGAGACTGGCTAAAAAGCTGACCGAAATATTTAGCCAAATTGAACCTGAACATAAAAAGACTTTTGATTTAAACTATCAAACTTTTGATAAACGTTATCAAACCGTTTACAGTCAAATCAATGATATCAAAGCACGCTTTGCCGGCACCAAGGTAACTGCCACAGAGCCGGTCTTTGGCTACATGGCTGATGCATTAGGGCTTACAGTGCTCGGGCAAAAATTCCAATGGACGGTAATGAATGATGCTGAAGCTTCACCAAAGATGCTCGCTGACTATCAAAGCTTATTCACAAAGCGCACCGTCAAAGTACTTTTTTATAACCAGCAAGTACATGACAATGTCACTGAAAACATGCTAAAGCTTGCCAAAGACAATAACATCCCTTATGTTGGCGTCAGCGAAACCATGCCGCAAAATGATAATGTAATCACTTGGCTTAAAGCCAATCTTAGTGACACGCAAAAAGCATTGGAACAAGCAGCCGCCACTAAACATAACAGCAGCAAAACATCTGCTGTGAAAGCAGTGCCTCATCAAACAAGTAGCGATACAACAAAGGCAAGCGCCAAAGGGGCAGACAAAGAAGACAACCCTTTGACAAACCTTCATTAATAATATGCATGATACAACCACCATCCAATGCAACGATCTTGTCATTGGTCACTCAGCTCAAGCTCCTTTATGCAAACCTTTCGATCTAACGATTTATCAAAATCAATGGTTAGGTATCGTTGGTGAAAATGGCACCGGCAAGTCCACTTTTCTTAAAACTATTCTAGGCTTTGAACCACCCATTTCCGGCAATCTAACCCTTTTTTCTCAGGCAATAGGCAAAAATAATCAATTGATCAGTTATATCCCGCAAGAACGCGAGCTTAACCTTAACCCAAATATCTCAGCTTTAACGTTGATCAAGTCTAGTTTTAATGCTAACAAAATTGGATTACCTGCTTTTGGCAAAGGTGTTGAGCAAAAAGCACATGATATTTTAGAGCTTGTTGGTGCTTTAAATTATGCGAAGAAGCCCTTTGAAACCCTTTCAGGTGGGCAGAAAAAACGCATTTATCTTGCACAAGCGTTAATTAACAATCCTAAATTATTGTTACTTGATGAGCCTTTATCGGATCTTGACCCTCAAGCCAAACAAGACTTTATCCAAGCACTTAAAATCATTCATGCCAAGCAAAATATAACACTTTTGATCATCTCACATGATATGCATGAAATTGCGCATGAGCTTGATAACTTTATTCACTTCAAAAACCAATATGTGCATCTTTGCCAAAAATTGCCATGTTTAAAGGAGGATCGCAGTGTTATCTTATAGTTTTATGCAAAACGCTTTTATCGCTGGCACCTTAATTGCCATCATCTGCGGAATCGTGAGCTTTTTTGTTGTGCTACGCAAAGCCGCCTTTGCCGCACATGGTTTGGGACACATCAGTCTCACAGGGGCCGCAGGTGCCGTATTAATCGGTATCTCAGCAATGAACGGGCAACTCATTTCTAACATTATTGCCGCAAGCATCATGGGTGCTATGGGTGATAAAATCAAAAAAAATGACCTAGCAGTTGGTATTGTATTAACCTTTTTCTTGGGGCTTGGCGCTTACTTTCTATATCTTTACCAAACCGGTTACTCAGGCTCGATTATGTCGATCTTATTTGGCAATATCTTAACGGTATCAATGGAGCAAATCATCACGCTTATCATTATGGCGCTTATTATTATTGCCATATTACTATTTATCTCAAGAGCCCTTTTCTTCACCTCAATTGATCCACTACTTGCACGTGCGAAGAACATTCCCAACAAGCTTCTATCTGTGATCTTTTTTATCATCTTAGCATTGACCGTAACCATGGCATGCCAAATTGTTGGTGTACTATTGGTATTTGCATTACTCATCGGGCCTGCTGCTTGCGCATTTCAATGGAGTGATGGTTTTTATCAGGGCATGCTACTTAGCATTATAATATCTCTGGGCAGTGTTTGGGGTGCGCTTTGTCTTGCGTTTTATGCCAACTTACCCGCAAGTTTCTGTATTACCATGATTATTTGCGCAGTTTATGCCATTGGTCTTATCAAACAGTTAATAATGGGACAATCATGAGCTCAACCAAAAATTCTTTAGCTAAAATCGAAGACTTTTGTCTAAAACACAACATTAAGCTTACACGCTTGCGCAAAGAAGTGCTTACTATTTTTATTGATCAGTCATCACCGATTAGTGCCTATGAGCTGCTTGATCTAATAAACAAAGCACAGACAGTTGAGAAAACGACGACAGAAAATAAAGCAACTAAACGCTATAATATTATGTCGATTTATCGCGTCTTGGACTTCCTACAACAATCTGCACTCATTCATAAGTTGCACACCAGTAATCGCTACAGTTTATGCTGCCATCCTGAGCAAAAAATGTGTCAGCTTTTTATTTGCACTGTGTGCGGTCAAAAAACCGAGCTACATCATGAAGCGTTTGATCAAACATTGGAAGAGTTGGCGCAAAAAAACAGCTTTCAAATCACTGCTCACACCATTGAAATAACAGGGCTATGCCGTAGTTGTTTGAGCGCCCATAGCTAAGGCTTCTTTTGGCGCAACATAAGCAATGTTAAGCGCATCAGCAACCGGCAGTGAGGTTAACATGCCATTATGAACACTTAAGCCATGTTCAAGGTGGATATTATCATGAATCGCTTTTTGATAACCTTTATTTGCCAATTCCAAAGCAAAGGTTAAGGTAGCATTATTTAATGCCACAGTCGAGGTTCTGGCAACGGCACCTGGCATATTAGCCACACAATAATGCACAACATTGTCAACCACATAAGTAGGGTCTTGGTGTGTAGTTGGTTTTGAAGTCTCAAAACAGCCGCCTTGATCTATGGCAACATCAACAACAACAGAGCCTTTTTTCATCGACTTAATCATCTCTTTAGTCACAAGCTTAGGTGCTGCAGCACCTGGCACGAGCACCGCACCGATCACCAAATCAGCTTCTTGTACATATTTTTGCAAATTATCTTTGGTTGCATAAATACAATTTAATTTAGGTCCAAAATAATCATCTAATTCACGCAAACGATCTAAAGACTTATCAAGCACAGTCACATGTGCTTCCATGCCAATCGCCATACGAATCGCATTTAAACCAACCACACCGCCACCAATAACAACGACTTTTGCTGACTTGACACCTGGCACACCACCTAGCAACACACCACTGCCACCTTGGGCTTTCTCAAGACAGTGCGCTCCGGCTTGCACCGATAGACGGCCTGCTACTTCACTCATAGGTGTTAACAATGGCAAACGCCCATTTCTATCGGTTACCATCTCATAAGCAATTGCTGTACATTTAGACTCTAAAAGTAGCTGTGTTTGCAATGGATCAGGCGCTAGATGCAAATAAGTAAATAACAATTGGCCTTGACGCAACATCTTGCACTCATTAGGTTGTGGCTCTTTGACTTTAATAATCATATCCGCTGTAGAAAAAATCTCTGCTGGTGTTTGCATAATTTTAGCACCTGCTTGTATATAATCTTCATTGGTAAAACCAATCGCATCCCCTGCGTTATGTTCAACAAGCACTGTATGACCATGATAAACAAACTCGGCTACATTACCTGGTGTTAGACCAACACGGTATTCATGATTTTTAATCTCTTTAGGGATTCCCACGATCATTGACTATTTCCTCCGCAATTACTTTTTTAGTTTATCTCACTCTTAGTTTTTCTAGCTGCATCTTGCCGCATACAAAAATAATTCACGCGAAATATAACAAGCAAAACAACAAAAACCAAACATTAATTAGCAGTCTTGAATGAATTTTACAAAGGGCTCAGTATCAGCTTTTTTTAAGCTTATCAGTAGGAACGCCCATCACTCTTAACACATGCTCAGTAATTTGCGCAAAAATCGGCGCTGCTGCCGATCCCCCACCATACGCTTCCCCTTTCGGATCATCAATCACCACCACAGTAACAATTTCTGGATTCGATGAGGGCGCAATACCGACAAAGGTTGCCATATAACTATCGGATGCGTAGCCACCTGCAATTGCTTTACGTACTGTTCCAGTTTTACCGGCAACATGATAGCGTGGCACACGCGCTTTAGAGGCCGTTCCTCCCAGTCCTTCAACCACGGAAGTTAACATATCAACCACTTTTTCCGCAATGTCACTATTAATAATCTGATAAGCTTTAATGTCTTCTTTTTTATTGCGCTTTAATAAAGTTGGTGGGATTAATTTTCCACCATTAGCAACGGCACTATAAGCTGTCGCAATCTGTAAGGCTGTTGCATTCATACCATAGCCAAATGACAAAGTTGCCAAGGGAAAGTCTCCCCACTTACGTGGACTGGGCACATAGCCTGAGCGCTCTCCAGGAAACCCTATTTCAGTGACTCGTCCAAAGCCAAATTTGCGCAATGTATCACCCAAGGCATTGGCATCAATCGATAAGATAATACGCGAAATACCGACGTTTGATGATTTCATTAAAATATGCCGCAAATCCATCTCACCGTAATTACGAAAATCTCTGACCGTACGCCCATTGAGTTTGTAATACCCTGGCGATGTGTCAACAATTGTGTCAACATCATATTGCCCTGATTCCATCCCTGCAATAGCCGCAAACGGTTTCATCACAGAACCAGGTTCATAGACATCTGTCAACACACGATTGCGACGCTTCTCAGGTGTCGCATCGTGCATATTATTAGGGTTGTACGAGGGGTAATTAACCATTGCTAGGACTTCACCTGTTTTAACATCCATTACTACAGCAGATCCAGCTTCCGCATGATTGTTAATTACACCCTCTTTAATATACTTATAAGCAATATATTGCAGCTTGCGATCAATACTTAAACTAATATCATGGCCATGTTTGACTTCTTTATCATCATCATTTTTACGTGCCACACCACCTTTTAAATCCTTATGAATTGAACGAGTGCCATCCTTACCTGTGAGATATTTATTGTATTCCAGCTCAATGCCTTCTTGCCCTTGATCATCGATATTGGTAAAACCTACAACATGCGCCATGACTTCAGCGTCAGGATAAAAACGTTTAAACTCACGTTCAATGTTTACCCCCTTAACATCTAGGCTTTTGATTTGTTGTGCGATAAATGGTGATGCCTGACGTTTGAGATAAACAAAACCATGGCGCCCTTCGCGCGCTTTGATACGCGAAATAATTGCTTGTTGTTGTGTTTTATCCAATTCGAGCATATTAAGAATTTTACGCAAACGCGGATCATCACTTGCAATGTAATACGGATTGACCCAGATCGAATCCACAGGTGTACTAATCGCTAGTGGTTTACCATTGCGATCACTGATCATACCGCGATAGGCCGTTGTCGTTAAGCTACGCTCCGAGCGATTATCCCCTTCTTTTTTAAGCTTGCTATATTCTACTGTTTGCATATGAGCAAGCTTATAAATCAATAAACCTAGCACACAAGCAATGACTAATATAATAAAATAATATCGCCAACTTAGTTTGATCTTACGCATTACTTTGAATCACTTTTGTTTCTTTCACACTTGGCAGACGCATATCATTTTTCTTAGCGATCTCCTCAACATGTGAGGGCGACGCCAAGGTACTATGCTCAATCAAAATCTGTGTCCATTGATCACGCAAATCTTCTTGCTGATAGATTAGTTTCTGCTCTTTATCCAATGCCACTTTATAATGATATTTCACGATTACCACCATAAATGCCGAGATAATAAGGGAAACACATAACAAAAAAGCAATAAGCACGCGTGCATTAAAGGTACTTTTGACAAAAGATGTAAATAGTTTCTTGCGTACTTCAGAGCGTGTCATATCATAGCCTCTCAACAGCACGCAATATCGCACTACGTGAGCGCACGTTTTCTTCCAGCTCCTTGGTAGATGCTTTACCTTGCTTGACACACCATTTTGCTTTAGGTACAAACTCTTCCAAGACTGGCATACCACGTGGCAATTTGTTATCCTCACCTTTGATCAGTTTGGTCATAAACTGCTTAACGATTCTATCTTCTAATGAATGGAAGCTAATGACTGCCAAATGCCCAGACGGTTTAAGTGTTTCAAAAGCAGAGTTGAGTGTCGTAGTCACTTCATCAAGTTCGGCATTAACACAGATTCTAAGCGCTTGAAAACAGCGCGTGGCGGGATGTTTTTTTTCCTTTTTGCCAATCGTTTTTTCAATCAATGATGCAAGCTTTAAAGTGCGATCAAGAACCTCTCCTTTCTCAAGTGAAGATTTTATTGCTTGAGCAATGCGCCAAGCATGCTTTTCCTCGCCATACTCACGAAAAATACGCGCTAATTCTTCAGCATCATAACTTATCAGAACATCTTCTGCAGAAAGTCCTTTAGTTTGATCCATACGCATATCTAGCGGACCATCTTTCATAAAGCTAAAGCCACGATCAGCCACATCCAGCTGCGGTGATGACACGCCTAAGTCTAATAACACACCGTCAACTTTGCCTGCAAATCCAAACCGAGCTAACGCATTAGCCATTGTTGAAAATGGGGCATGCACAAGGATCAGTTTGCCACTCTCAATATCATTTTCAAAATGCACTTTGGCATACTCTATTGCCTCAAGATCACGATCAAATGCAATTAATTTACCGGTTGTCAAACCTGCTAAAATTTGACGTGAATGTCCACCGCGACCAAATGTGCCATCAACATAAATACCATCCGGCTTAAGTGCGAGTGCGGCAATCGATTCATTAAGTAATACGGAATAGTGCATTGATTTGTTTCCATTTACATAAACTTATATGACTTATATGAGTTACATTCTAAATTGCTCGCCAAGATAAACTTTGCGCACCTGCTCGTTACTTAAAATCTCACGCGGTTTGCCTGAAGCAATCATCTTACCGGCATTCACAATATAAGCTCGCTCACAGATATCCAGTGTTTCACGTACATTGTGATCGGTAATTAATACACCAATGCCTCGGTTTCTTAGGTGCGTTATAATCTTCTTAATATCAATCACTGAAATCGGATCAACACCGGCAAAAGGCTCATCCAACAAGATAAAGCGTGGTGACATTGCCAAAGCACGCGCAATCTCAACGCGACGACGCTCACCGCCGGACAGACTCATCCCCAGACTATTGCGAATATGCTGAATACTAAACTCATCTAATAGCGATTCAAGTTCATCTTGGCGCTGTTCTTTGGAAAGCTCAGGTCTTGTCTCCAAGATCGCCATGATATTTTTCTCCACACTCAACTTCCTAAAGACTGAAGCTTCTTGCGGCAAATAACCTATACCTTGACGTGCACGCCAGTGAATCGGCAGCTTCGTTATATCCTGGCCATCCAACAAAACCGTACCGCGATTTGGTCGCACCAATCCTACAATCATATAGAATGACGTTGTTTTACCCGCGCCATTTGGTCCCAAAAGTCCAACAATTTCACCGGTATTGACTTCCATAGAAACATCAGCAACAACCCAACGCGAGCGATATGCTTTACCAAGATGTGTCGCCACCAATTTATGTTTTTGTTCTGTCATATTAATTTCTTAACTAAAGCTTATGATGTTATGTGGCAGACTAAAAGTAGAAGTTACTTTATTAAGCTCACAATCTGCTAGACATCCTAATCATATAAACCTGTATATTCAAGTGTTTTTGCCAATGTCAAAGTGGTTTGTTTCATTTAAATCGAACGTACGCTTATCATATTGCTAATTATTAGTTTTTATGGCTATGACCATATTCCAGCCCACTTTGATTCTGTAAACGTGAGTTTTGACATGATCACAATCATCCCATCCACAAAATATTCCCGTCAGGGAAAATATTGACAATACATATTAAACTTGCCTAAAATTATGCCTGATCGGGAATAAAAGGCATTTGGTAAATGAGAGTTAATATAACAAATACTCAGGATATTGGCGATATCATTCGCAAAGCACGGAAAACACAAAATTTTACTCAATCGGATCTTTCAGGTGTTAGTGGAGTTGGCATACGATTTATTAGCGATATCGAAAATGGTAAAGCAACTGCAGAAATTGGAAAGGTTATCCATCTGCTTGGATCCCTTGGCATTGCACTAGATCTTTACTGTGAGTGGATGTGATGATGGCTGTTGAAACCTTAACTGTTTATTTCAATAATAATTACATTGGGATAATCTCTTTAAG
Organism: Cysteiniphilum sp. GTC20157; assembly: GCF_055396795.1. Taxonomy (NCBI): domain Bacteria; kingdom Pseudomonadati; phylum Pseudomonadota; class Gammaproteobacteria; order Thiotrichales; family Fastidiosibacteraceae; genus Cysteiniphilum; species Cysteiniphilum sp. GTC20157. The sequence goes on from NZ_AP044698.1 coordinate 1,802,842, forward strand.
TGACGGGAAATTAAGCTTCAACTATTTGCCGTCATACGCTGCAAACAATGATATGGTTTTCTCAATATCTTGATCACTATGTGCAATCGACATGAAGCCTGCTTCAAATGCAGATGGTGCGAAATAGATACCACGCTCAAGCATAAAATGGAAAAAGCGATTAAAGCGCGCTAAATCGCAAGCTTTAACATCATCAAAGCTTAGAATATTTTGTGCGTCAGTGAAAAACACCCCAAACATACTACCCAAAGCTTTTGCCAAAAAGGGGAAATTTTGTGATTGAGCAACTTGATTTAGCCCATCAACAAGCTTTTGTGTTTTAGTGGTTAATGCCTCATGGAAACCATCTTGCGAGATCTTATCTAAGGTCACTAACCCCGCGATCATTGCCACTGGATTACCTGATAACGTACCTGCCTGATAAACGCCCCCTACAGGTGCAATAAGCTCCATAATCTCTTTCTTGCCACCAAAGGCACCCACAGGCATACCCCCGCCAATCACTTTACCAAAAGTCGTTAAATCAGGGGTGATTTGATATAAGCCTTGTGCTCCAGTTAAGCCAACACGAAACCCTGTCATTACCTCATCAAAGATCAGTAAAGCACCATGCTCATCACATAATTGACGTAAACCTTGTAAGAATTCCTTATTTGGTTCAATCAAGTTCATATTGCCTGCAATCGGCTCTAAAATAATACACGCGATTTGCTCGGGATAGGTTTTAAATAAATTAGCAACACTCTCAAGATCATTAAAGGATGCCGTTAGTGTGTCTTTAACTGTATCTTTTGGTACACCTGGTGAATTTGGCACGCCAAGCGTTAATGCCCCAGACCCTGCTGCCACTAAAAACTGATCGGCATGACCATGATAGCATCCTGCAAATTTAATCACCTTGTCGCGCTTGGTATACCCTCGTGCTAAGCGCACGGCACTCATCGTCGCTTCAGTACCAGAGCTGACAAAACGCACCATATCAATGCTATCAATCAAATCACAAATCTTCTTCGCCAGTTTCACCTCAAGCTCACATGGCGCCCCATAACTTAAGCCAAGGGTTGCTTGCTCCTGTACCGCTTTAATCACATCATCATCGGCATGTCCTAAAATCATCGGCCCCCATGAGCCAACATAATCAACATATTGATTACCATCAACATCATAGACATAAGCGCCTTTTGCCTTGGCAATGAATTTAGGTGTGCCGCCGACACCTTTAAATGCGCGCACTGGAGAGTTGACACCACCTGGAATATATTGCTTTGCTTGATTAAATAAGCTTTCTGATTTTGTCATTTTATGTATTCCTATTTATTATTTTATGCTTATTTGTTGGCGTTATTTATTTTCGATTCATTACCCGATCTTCAACAACGTCCATTAATATATCTGTGGCATTTATCCCACTTTCACTATAAATCTGCTGTGTCATGGTTGGGCTGGTTATGTTAATCTCAGTCAAGCAGTTACCAATAACATCAATGCCGGCAAATAACACGCCACTTTGTTTAAGATCCCTGCCAACAATACTGCCAATCTCATATTCTTCAGCGGTGAGCTTCCTGACCAAAGTTGATGCACCTCGCGCGAGATTACCACGACTATCATCACCACTTGGAATACGTGCCACCAAATACTCCAGTGGCTCACCATCAACAATTAAAATACGCTTATCGCCATCTTTAATCTCTGGCTGATATTGCTGCACCATAATAAATTGTGATTCATATTTGGTAATGGTTTCAAGAATGACATTTTTATTCGGATCATTGGGTTGGATACGAAAAATTGACTCGCCGCCCATGCCATCAAGCGGTTTAACCACTACATCCTGATGTTCATCAATAAAACGCTTAATATGTTTAAATGAACGACTCACCATCGTTTTTGGCGCTAAATCAGGATAACGTGTAATTGAAAACTTCTCATTGGCATCTCTTAAGGTTTGTGGCTTATTGATAATGAGCGCACCCTGTTTTTCAGCCATCTCCAAAATATACGTGACGTAGACAAATTCCATATTAAAGGGTGGGTCTTTACGCATAAAAATCGCATCAAAATCACCCAGCTTCACTTTATCCATGGGGTTGAGATGATACCATTTGTTATGTTCTTTACTCGCGGTGAGAGTCAGCTCATAACCCTCGCCATAAGCAACACCATCCTCGACAAATATATCTTCTAATTCAAATACATACTGTTGCCAATCTTTTTTAGCAACAGATAACATCATCATATAAGCGGTGTCTTTTTTAATGTTAAAGGTATGTAATGGATCAATAATAAAGGCGACTTTCATATAGTTCCTTAAGTTAACACGATAAACTTATGCTTATTCTAACACCATTAAATCTTGATTATAGAATTGATTGTGCACTTTTATTGATTTTGGTTCTGTAGCGCTTGTAAATTCAAACTGGGACTAATGGCACTACCTTTAGGAGGATCACTAACCATCCATGGCAGCTTCGCATTGGATCCTCACGCCATCCTGGCTCAGGATGACAAGTCAGAGGGTGTCATTGCGAGCATGGATGCGTGGTAATCCATTTTTATCAGGGATGGTTGATTTAACTTCGTTGCAAAGCCTATATTTACGAGCTAATGCTTAAGGTAGTGCCATTAATAACTGGGACTATTTCCAAACTTTAACGTATTAGAAACGCCGAAAATGTAAAGCAAGAAACTTGTAGATAATGGTTTGTAATGAGGATAAAGTTATGCATATAAAGATTCTAGCAACTGCACGCAATAAGAACGGGAAGGGAGGGATGTAGGGAAGGGTTCTTATTGCGTACAGAGAACAGATTATGACGCGCTCTTTTCATTGAATGCTACTCAAATAAAGCACGTTGCAATTGTTAAAAAACTACCATGAGCATATACGCCCATCTAAGTCATAAAAGTTACCAGAATTCTCATAAGTTAAAGAGCTAATAAAGCTGATCATGCGCTCAACACTGTCGCTAACTTCAATGGTTGCATTGTCTCCGCCCATATCTGTTTTTACCCACCCTGGGCGCAAACTCACTGTAACAATATCTTTATAATCTGCTGCAAACGTTCGCGTCAACATGTTAAGGGCTGCTTTTGACATTCGATAGGAATAACCAAAACCTGTTTTTGTTTCAGAAATCGAGCCTGCCTGACTCGACATATTGATAACTTTTGCCTCTTCTGCTAATAGAAGATTCGGTAAAAAACTTTGAATACAACGATAAGCGCCAACCGTATTAACACTTAATGCTTCGATCAAATTTTCTACTGGAATATCCTCAATGCCATACTTGGCGTGCTGCTCAGGATAGACGCCAGCATTGTTAATCAATATGTCGATCGGCACTCCCCCGAGTTTTTTCTTGAGCTCTTTGAAGTCTTGCCAGCGTGACACATCGATAGTTGCCAATAAAATATTATCTTTATTAGCATGATATGCCTCAAGCAATCCTTCAGATTCTCCACGCCCTCGATAAGCGGCAATCACATTACAACCCGCCTGAGCATATTGCTTTGTAAACTCCAAACCAATACCTCGATTTGCACCAGTAACTAATATTGTTTTTTTTCTTTGCTTCATCTTGTTATCATTTAATCTAAAGACAATAAAGCTATTATTCTATGCATGGTAACAACTTGCCACGTGGAATATACTCAAATATTATTTCAATCACTTCCTTACACTTCCTTAGAGGGACTAAGCTTTTTGTATTTTTGTGAGTCTTCCGCTTCAAGCTCTCGTATTGGCTCTACGATTTGATAATGACGACAATCATAAGGAGCTAATTGGTAATAAGTATATTTTCGATTCCAACGTACATAATCCCAAAAAGTTTTTTTTATTAAATACCATGCTTTAGAAATCATTGTTTTTCTCCTTTTAAGATAGATATTAATCATCCTACATTTAACTAAACCTCTTTAAACCCAAAACCAAATTTATATTATTGATCAAGTGCAAACATTCAAATAATTTTGTACAAATCACTCTTGTTAGCACCACCATGTTTGCCCTTAACTTTATTAGTCCACAACAGATTGCAAGATCAACATTTCTTAAGCGCATAGTTATAATGGCACTTTAGACTTTATTGTTTTGCGTGGAAAATACGTATTATTTTCACACAATCGATCAGGCGATTGATATCATTTAAAGCTTAAGCTACTATTCAACTCAGAACGTAGCCCAGTTCTTTTGTGTTAGCTTTATCGCAGCTCATTATGATTATCTTGGATTTCGTTTAATTAATTTTAGTAATACTAATGGGGTATCAAATATGAAGTTGATTGAATTGCAGGTAATAGCCACCCTTGACAGAGTCTTTGGGCGCTCCTTGAACACTATATAGTTACAACAGCATCAAACACTGACGACTCAGGGCGTCCAGCAAGAACTTATACAATTGCATTGCAAAGCTTCTGTCTGTAAAATCAGTTTTGTATTTACAACATAAGAAATATGGTTTTAGAAAACTATTTATACAAGGTGATTTCTCAAATGGAAAACAATATGCTTTCAACTGACATCCCTTTGATCTATTTGAAATTAGAAATTTCAGAGTGTTATGTAAAATTATTGAAAGCGTCAACGACAATCGCAAAATACTTTGACATCAAGGCTTTAGAACAACTTTATGAGTACTTTTGTTCTTATCAAACCATACTAAAATTACCGCACCAATTTAATCTTGAAACGGTTAAACACACACTTCCTCCAGAAATTACTCAGTTAATTAAAAAACCAGATGACACCTACTTTTATTGTCGTTATCACTTTGATGCAAGCATCGAAATCGTCATATTTTCACAAACAGATACTAACATGGCGATAACAACAACGCACTCACACTGGAATCACTTACTCAAATTTATTGATCAGGCAGAAATTAGCCATACAGTTTATAGAGGAAATCCTAACTTTACGGGATTAGTTGATGAGCTACCTCAACCAAATATTTCCCTCACTCACGTTGAAAGTGACTGTTTTGCAGCTATGTATTGCGATAAATATAGCGATAAGGAACTCTCCGAATTTTTACAACTATCCATTCGAAGAATTGAAGACTTAATTTCAAGTCTCAAAGATAAATTTTGTGCCAAAGATCGATATGTATTATTAGCAAAAATTAACCACAGTGATGCAATTATGCGATACTATATTGCAAAGAAATTAATGGGGCATCATCATGGCTAACAAGCGTGAAATACTTATCAACGACCATTACTTCCATTTCTTACCTAAGTATTTTCATATTTTTCGTTCACTTGTCAAAAACCTTATTCAGAAAACAGGCGCTAGCAGTGTTCACCTAAACATTATAAAACCTGACGATACGGTATTTGATATCCCGCTTCATCAACATAATTACTTTGATTGGCATTATAGTCAACCTATTAGCGCTGATCCATTATATGGTTATCACAATTTACTTCAGTTACCACATCTTTTTTACTATAACAGCTTACAAAAACTATCCCCAGACCTGCCTAGTAATTTAGCATTGACGCTTGACCCGTTTCTACCCATTATTGTTGCCAAAATTTTAAATACAGATAATTCAATTAACCTTATCACCTTAGGTTTTCAGTATTTGCATGATATTAAAATATCCATCGGTGAGATATATCCAGTTCTCCAGCAATTTAATAATGCACTTGCCAATATGATGATGGATAAACAATATGCCATTGATCAATGCAATATCACTGGGGTAGCAAATCCAATTCAATTAAATACAATCGCCAATCCAACTTACACATTGATCAGTCAGCTCAACTTATCAGAAAAAAAGACATTGTTAGCTATTTATCATGGCTATATCACAAATAAAGATATTTCAACCCAGATTTACCGCTCTTCTCGAACAGCAGAAATTATTGTAAAAAAGCTCATCTCTCTCTTTAATTGCAATACACGTTATGCACTATGGCTAAATATACGCAATATGCACGAACTTGCATATGCAATTGTTAAAGACTTATTGACCCAACAAAAGTAACACAGCGGTTAACTTTATTGATCATTTGAAAAACAGTTTAATGTTATGACATAAAAGACATCGTTCACCTGTAAATGCATGTACACATTTGATGGCATGCCTTGCTGCATGGGTTATTGATCCTATCTCTATTGTTGGGCAGAAAAAATTGAGTGTTTTATAAACCGTAACTCCGAACTGAGGTTACTCAAAACCGGCAGAGATAAATGTCGTTCAATATGTTGAAGTGTCATTTGCTAGGGTGATCGACCCTGTAAGTAATAGCAGTGCCCTTATTGATCGCTGTTATAAATATCCTTGGTTGACGTCTTAATAACCAATTGCTGACTTTGTTTTTTGATACAAGAATATCATACTCTGCCTTTAAGTCTTTAATTTCTATACCTATTAACGGAGCCTGTAGTCGATATTCATTAAGAGTAAGCTTCATATACTTCTTAGCCAATCTCACAGCCACCATGTCCAAAGAATGTACCTTATCGATAGGTACATAAGATTGCGCAGGATTATCGTACCTAAGTAAAGCATCATTATAAACTGCCTCACCATTATCAGGAATAGAATCCTCATTATTAGCATGACTACTTCTATTATTAGATTCTTTAATATCAACATTGCTTTCACTAACATTTGTATTATTCCTATTTTTTTCTGGGTCTAGGATAGAAGAAACTTGTTCATCAATAACACTATTATCCCTCGATGCTTTTTTGATTTTCGCTACTGGATCTCTCACATACTTCTCAGAGTAAGCTACTTTTAAAATTTCAATATTCTTATCTAGTCTAGCGGTTATCATTGTAACTCTGGCAATATTCAGCAGATCCAATGGCGCGGTAACAGCAAAAAGAATACTGCTAACATCTGCATTAAACCCATTTCTAAACATGGATATTCCAGTCAACACTGTGGATGACAGTCCTGCAAGAGCAGAAGTCACATCTAGTCCATAGTTCAACATACCTAATGCTAGCGATGTCCCACCAGTTTCTGGCGTTAGTAATATACCACAAACACCTAGCAGTATTGACAATCCTGATGTGCTATACGACGCTATACTAATTGCATCATGCCCATTTGGATCAATATTCATAGTCGGCGAGCCATTAAATGCAGCAAACCGATTTAAATTCCGATCATCTCTGGAGATAAATTGCTTTAGCTCAGGAGAATAATAGCGCGATTGCATATAATAATTCCCACTCTCGCTATCGTAATAAGCGCCACCATACTGATATGGGTTATCACTTAACGCAAATGACGCCTGTGTGCTTTGAGTGTGACTGTTTGCACTTAGCTTGTTCCCTGTCTTTAAATCGATCTGCAGACCATAGTCATCTAAAAAGACACTGTTTGACTTCCCCGTATTGAGATTAAAATCAGCGGGAGAGTTTCTACCTGTAGAAAGCAATAACTGTTTCTCAATCTGACCGTTATCCTTATAGTAACGGATAAAATGCCCCAGATAACTAGCAGTGCTGTCACCTGATTTACTACTTTCTAGTTCACCACCATCATAGTAATAGATGCCATTCGTTTGATTTCCTTTATAGATTCTTTGCCCTGAAGGATCATACGCATAATCTGTTTGCGTACCTTGTTCACTGACATAAGTCTTTAAACGATTCATGCTGTCATACATATAGATCAGCGCATTGTTAATATGCGTTAAATTACCATTATTATCATAGGCGTAGGTCTTGGTAATATTATTTGTCTTATCTAACTCCGTCTTCAACTGCCCCAGACGGCTCAAATCATAGCCATATTCGATATCTCTATGATTACTAATATCCTCAACCATATTGCCCAAAATATCATAACGATATTGATGTGTCAGTTGCGCTTGCGTCTCCTTTGCTATACTAACCCTGCTTTGCATTAACTGATCCAGCGCATTATAAGTGTAATTGGTTACATTGTTTACGTTATCATCCGTACCATCTGCTGCAGAAACATTTTTTTGTATAATATTGTCATACGCATTATAGGTATTCTCCGTTGTGAGATAGATATTACCATCTTTAAGATACTGGTTTTGTTGTTCTCGCCCTTCCTTATCATAACTAAATTGTTGGGTAATGCTCGTCGATGGATTGCTTGCAGTATAAGAAATACTTTTTGATAAGCCCGAAATCAACGGATTGTCTGCACTGTAATCATTATATGACAAGCTCACCGAATCGCCATAATTATTGCTTAGCGTCGTTAATCTCCCCATATCATAGACATAGTGAATTTTATTGTGATTAATTTCATGGTTTACCAAAAGACCCGTTGCAGGATCATATTCATCTGTCACTGTCTGTGATGGCATATCTCCTGAGTAAGTCGCCTGAGTTACATGCCCCTGAAAATCATATTGGTAATCAATACTTCCATGAATGCCATGATCTGATAGATACTGAAGATGACTTATTTGCCCTGTGTGTTGATCATATCGACTGCTTAGTGATAACTCCAGTCTATTATCTGGCGTGTAATGCTCCACTTTGTAAGGCATCCCGGCAAGTCTGCCCTTATCTGAATCATTCTGATTAGCATAGGCATATTTTGTTACATTACCATTGTAATCCGTCTCCTGAGCAAGTCGTCCATCCTCATCATACTGATAAGCTTTACAAATCTTACCTTTGTCATAGCAGACGCCTGTTGCCTGACCCTGTATGTTAAAGTGCGTAATAGGAGAGCTAAAAAAGACCTCAGATGTATTTGCAGGATCAAATAACTGAGCCTGCATAATCTGATTACTAAAATCATCATAGCGATAGGTCACTTGACTATAAGGCTTATCTGCCAACGTCATACTTTGTTTTGTCAACCGACCTTGAGCGTCATAGCTATCGATTACTTTCTTTCTAACTTTAGCTGTATCCTCTGATTGCCCTATATAAAAACTTTTTTGCACTAACGTATGACCTAATCCGTCAAAGCTCTGTGCAAACTTCTGCTTAAGCTGACCATTCGCGTAGCTTTTACGATAAATCTCCTTACCTAACCAGCTATAACTCTTTTGATAAGTTGTTGCGTTAAGACTTGCCTGCTGCGTCATATAACATAGCGAGTCATCAAACCCTGGAACACTGCCACAAACCGCATTGTACGCATAATGCAGTGCGTTTTTGATTTTCCCTGTTTCATGATCGCCCCAATAACTTATCTGCCCAGCAGGGCGTAAAAACTCATCATAGCTATAAACCGTGTCATTACCAAAACGATCTTGGCTTAAAACAGGCTGCCCAATCTGATAATCATAGCTTATTGCAGAAATCAGACTCCATGAACCAGCCCCTGCGGTTATAGGGTTCTGCACCGCTTTATTCAACATTTCTGTTTTAATAACATGTCCAGCCGTATCCAAATAACGCTTCTGGGCATTGCCTACACTATCTATCTGGATAATCGTATTCTGACGATCGTCATAGTACCAACGATTGCTTAAGCCATTAGGTTTTGTTTCACGTAATTTTCGACCACTAACATCATATTGCATAGTCGTCATCAAGCCTGAGGGCTTAACCTCATTCAATACGGAATTATTAAAACCATCTGTCTTAATTGAGCCAAATACATATTTATCACTATAAGGGGAACTACTATAAGTAATAATATCTGGATATTGTGAAGCATGAGCCTGCTGCAGGTAAAAGGAATAATACGTCAATGATTTATTATCAGCTTGAATTGTTTCCTGACATAGTAACCCGGGTGCTTTTACATAATCATGCGTTGAAATATTCAGTGATTGATCTGTGGGAATACCCTCTGCAGAGCAATAATGATTTAGCGTACTGTACTGATAACCAATGGTTCTGTCGGTCGTTAAATCAGAAGATCCAAAACCACTTTTTTCTTCTTTTCTTACCAATAACCCATCGGCATTGGTATAATCCGTTTGCAAAACTCGTACCATTTGAGCGCCATCGTTTGTCGCCAAATAATCCTTCACTGTTTTGCGTTGCGGTAACAGATGATTATCACTGTCATAAACAGTGCTTTCCTCGTAAATCAGTTCTCCTGTTTTATTAGCAATACAATCATCACTCGTACAGGCTGTTGGCGCATATACCTTGGATGACGTAGTTTGATTATAATCATTATATGCTTTTTGTTGTAATTGATAAAAAACAGGTTGACTTGCTTTATTATAGGTAATCGTTTCCGTTGTGATGGGTAACCTGAAATCACTTGGCAAAACCTTGCGTGATCCATAGCTCACAGGCGCGGGATAAATCAAACGCTGTTTCGACAAAAGATCACAACTCCCTCCACTATTGCAGCTTCTAGTAAGTGTTTCGATCGCATTACTTAGGTAGTTATAACGCTTGACTGTCTGTAAATCTCCATCAATAACTGTTCGACTATACATCACTTTATCCGGCTCACCAGTAGGATCCTCCATCATGGTATCCTCGCCAAACTTCAAACCGTTGTTATATGCTCCATGATACTGATAGGTTAATGTGTTTTGTTCCTTTGCATCTAACAACGACTCATGTGTCACCTTATTGACAATGGGAACAGGTGAACCAATACGCGAACCATCCTCGTAATTAATTGTAATAGCCTTAAGCCATGTCGTAGCATTACCTGATAAGCCTTGCGATACACCCTGTGTTACCTGCTGAAGAAGATTGTCATAATTAGGATCGTATTTAAAAATCACATGGTTATATACCTCTGAAGCAGCATTTACAGCACTGTACTCTTTACCAACTGTATTAGCAAAAGAATGTAGTGAACCGTCGTAATTGAGCTTTAACTGAGCCTGATAAGCATCACCGCTAGCGTTTTTCAAATAATGTATATTGATGTTATTATGATCACAACTCAATTGAATCTCACCCAATGCATCTTTAATGCCAACTAATTTATTGTAGAGTGGATTTTTGACTTGAGATGCATAGATGTATTGAAGGCTGTGATATTGATTATATTTCTGATTATCCACATACCTGTCATCCGTCACTGCCACCGCCAGACCTTTGTCTGAGAAATAGATATGCTGACCCGTTTTGTAACGAATGACCCAGTGATAATTTACCGTTGTAAATGCATCTTTTTCAGCATTATAAATATGAAGATCGCCTGCTATTTTATCTAATTTATACAACGCACTTGCCCCATAAACAAGGTTGCTTTTTATCAGTGTCTTGCCATCAGTCGAAATACTGCTGTAATTAGGATTATAATAAGTACCAGCCCCTTTGATATAGAGAACATACCGGTTCTCTTTCTGCAGAATAAAGGGAATATCACTAAAAAACATATGCTTTGGCAAACCTAATAAACGACCATCTCCTCCAAAATAAGAAAGATCAAAACCGGAGTCATAACTCATCGACGGTGACGATGCAGAAAACGCACTTACATTTGGCAAGGTGATGCTTGCTGACGCTGTCCCCGTTACCGGATTAACCGTAACATCAAAGGGGCTCGCAAATGCTTTTTTAGCTTCCGTATTACTGGCTGCCGCTTTCTTACCATCCGCATCACCACTTGCATTCAAGTTTACCTGCGATTGCTTGTGTTGCTTCTTTTGAGCAACAGATTCATCGTTAAGATCATTCATACGATGAGCATCAGCATGGCCTTTTGATAATAAGGTCACCTCAACCTTATCATGCCTTACCGTCACCGCTGGCAAATTACTGACTGATGCAAAACACAACTGTGTAAATTGCAGGCCAGATAACATTACAACGGATATCACTTTTTTATTCATATCACTATACCTCTAAACTCTGAGTATCAGCTACAGATACACTCTCTGCTGGTTTCGTCCAACCAAAATAAGATGTCCCTCTATCGTGCAAATAAACTGTATAGGAAATATTCTCACCTGATCTACCGCTTCCTGGACAATCATTCCCCTGTGTATCTCCTTGTGATCTAATAATTCTTCCGGCGCTCTCATCAGAATTAGTGTTATATAAAATATTGTCTGGTACATTAGCATTGCAGTGATTGTGTCCTGTCACACTTCTTATGTGAACTGGCACCTCAATCATATCATGGTTAGCATCATCAAAAACACAGTCACCCTGGTCGTTATACTTACCAACCTGTGCCTGAACTAACTCATTAAAGGAATAACCAGAGGGAGGATACATAAAAGCTGTCATTGACTCACCTGGTTTGATTTCCTGATTTCGCTGAAATGGAATTGCCTTACCAGGTTCATCCTTTGCATTAACATAAGTAAAATGACCAAAACACTTACTCATTGTATCATTTACAATTTCTACTGAGGCAGTTCGATATGGATCATAGTATGCATCATAAAACTGGTTATATATCCGGTGATAATCAACAGCAAATGTAATTGTAGGTAAAATATAAAAATTCATCAGCAATATCAGTTTAAGTATATAATGTAATTTTTTCATCGCTTTATCATCTCCATTAGCATCGTTAATTAATCATTTCGATATCTATTGATGTCGAGGTACTCCCATAATCATACCCATTTGGTAAATAGACCTGAAATGGTAGCTTAACTAATGAAGGATAAGCATAAGCATACAGATCTTGCTTCCATTCATTCCTCTGTTCACTATGATTCCAAGCAATTGGAAATGAATTGCCATCATCGTTACGTTCACTGTCATGGTAATACTTTGTACCCAAAACGTACAATGTATTTCTAGAAGAAGCAGGGAAGTGCGCCAATATCGTCATTGACGGACGATATTGATATAACTGGTTTTCGTGAGCAGTTATACATTTGCCGCCGATATATTGACCAATTGCAATAACCATCACAAAACTATATGTATCCGATGGAAAGGTCAATGATAAAGCCCCCCCAGGCTTTAAGATTAACTTTGGATGACTTGCTGGCATATTGCTTTTAGTTAAATCCAAATAACGATTACCTGTATCACTATTCATCGGGCATTCTGAACTATCACAAATAACATTTCCATTGGTAACATTACTGTCAGCAACGGTTGATCCAAAATTATAAAAACAGTAATTACTGGTTTTATTATGGAACCTAAAAGTAAAACCACCTGCATAAGAAAGCGTGGATATCGAAAAGAAACCCACCATGAATAGAAATAATTTTAAAACTATACTGTTAGCTAACAACACATCATTATTATAAAAATATTTTTGCATATTCTGCCCCATAAAATTAGAATTGATAAAATAAGTTTTCATCTTCCTAAAAAAAGAAGATATAAGTAAATTACAGACATAACGACTGGAGCAATACGTGGAAACCACTTAACATCATCAATGGATGAATCGATGAACATAGCCAGTTTTTATTTAGTTGATGTCACGAAAAGTAATTTAATCCGCCAATATTAATATTTATCATCACTTAATTTTAACTACTGCTCATGTTTGATAGGTTTCTTTTAAATAAAACTTAATCGTAAACCATGCAATTAATGACAATATCGGATAAATTAATAACACCCAAAAATAAGGATTCTCTACAAACGAGGTACATAGACTCAATAATAGACCTACGAGAAACTGCATTATACCACCACTTACCGCGCCAAATAAATTTAATATCCCACCAACCAATCCAAAATTTTCTTGCGAGGCATCCTTGGCAATAACTAACACAAACCCTTGAATTGGCGCAATAAAACCTAATAAAAACAGTCCTATAATCACCCAAAGCAAACTACTATCACCTAAATAGAAAGTAAATATAAAAGCAATAAACTGTAATAAAAAACCATAGGTCAATATTGGCTTTCTTTGTTTTAGCCACTCTGAAACTATAGGCATTAAAATCGCACCGATAGCTAAACCCAGCCAAAACATGGAAAGCAAAAGACTAATCTCTACTTCAGCAATATGTCGTAATGACTTAAACGCAGGAATAAGCCAAAATCCAGCCAATGACGCCACTGGCGACCATGCCACAAAACCCGCAAAACCAAGCTGCAGGTGAAGCTTATTACACACTGCCTTCTTTGCAGCGTGCCAGAGATTCTGTGAATATCTTGGATGGAACTCCCTTGCTCCCCTGAGCATTTTGTCACTTTTGGGTAACGTCAAAAAGGTAACAACAAATAGCAAGCTTATCACTGCTAAAACAAATGCAATTTGTTGCCATGAATATATTTGAGTCAGGTAAGCAATAGGGGTTTGTCCTAAAATGGCACCTATGCCCACAAAAGCCTGCAATACACTAATTAGTAGTGAATGATATTTAATCGCTGTATATTGAGTTATCACACAAACGGCGCAAACAAATGCCATACTTGAACCAACGCCTATGAGTAACCTCGACATTAATAAACCCGAATAGGTGTTTATCAAAGACATAACCACAGCGCCTAATAAGCAGAAAACACTCATTACAATAGCAACATATCTTGCACCAAAGTAATCAATCATATGTCCGTCAGGAATCTGCAAACCAATGTAGCTGACAAAAAAAATTGCGCCTAGTGTGCCAAGCTGAACAAGACTTAAACCTAACTCAAATTGAATGGTAGGCAGCAAAGTACTGATAGAAATTTGCAATAAATAGTCAAAGCAGTAGTACAATAAAAAGACACTGACCACTAAGGTTAGTTTAATTGATTTAAACTGAGGTTTGCTTGCTTTTACCATAACGCCAATTGTCACTCCTAATAACTTAGTTTATAAGGTTTCACCCTGTGCGATGCGGTCAAAGCAAATACGCAGACAATCGCCATATAAATCGCAATTGAAACAGCGTTACCTGTTTTGCTATACAACCATAAAGCTACCATAGGTATCGTACCGCCAAAAATTGCCTGCCCGAGGTTATAGCCTACTGCAGAGCCTGTTGCAATAATGCCTGACTTAAACATATCCATTAAGACTACCGGCAATAGCGCTGTTACAAACGAGGCAGCAAATGCAAACAAAATCTGCGCACTTAAAACAGATAGCATAGTGTTTTTTTGCAGCAGAAAAAACACCGGAAAAACCAATAACATAACTATCACTATACCTAGTCTGAACAGTTTTACGTAACAGTATTTTCTGGCTAAACAACCAATTAAGGGGAAGAGAAGGATAAGCAGCCCCAAGGCCATAAAATTAATTGTGTAAGAAAAACTCAATGGCAATTTAGCAAATTGCACACTATAGGTTGGGAAGTAACCTACCAAAATATAGTTGCACATTGCCATAACCGCAGTTAATAAAGTTGCTTTTATAATTGGTATTTTTGCTGTTTTAATGGCTAATAATGCAGGTCTTTGCTCTTTTTTTGCATTGGCAAAAACTGTAGATTCAGGCGTTTTTATTCTAAAATACAACACTGGCATGCCAAAGATAAATGACAATAAAAAAGGAATACGCCAACCATACTCATACATTTGTGACTGCGTAAACACCATACTCAATACATAAACCGTTGCGGCTGCGATTAGTACGCCTAAGAAGGCTGTCCCCATTGGCAAACTTGCTTTGAACGCTTTGTCTTTTCGTGTAGCGTGTTCAGCTAAAAAAACAGCAGACACGCTTAACTCACTACTCACACTAAATCCTTGAACCAATCTTAACAGCATTAAAAATACAGCTGCCAAGACACCAATGTGCTCCGCCGTTGGTAAGCAACCAATCACAACCGCACAACTTGTCATTACAATAAGGGTTAGAATAAGCACTTTTTTGCGCCCATATTTATCCGCCATAGCACCCATAACAAAAGCACCAATCGGACGAATAAAATAGCCACTCATAAAAACAAAAAAGGCTAACATCAACGAGATCAAAGCACTCTTTGATGGAAAAAATAGCACTGCCAAAATTGGTGACAAGTACAAGTAAAGCGAGGACTCATACCACTCTAAAAGACTGCCAGAGACCGCTGCAATTACCGGTAATTTTTTTGAATATGTCATAGTAACATTTATTAATTCAATACGAAAACGCTGATTCTACCCTCAAATCACTTGAGTAAACACGTGGAAAATACACTAAATATAAGGGGATTAGATTGAATACAACGCTACTATTGCAAATATTAAGTTTAGAATAGCAAAAACCCATCCACTAATATATCCTCTGACTATAGTCGCACTGCCATAAATCATCAACATGACGCCTGCAACTAACATGAAGCTGTTTTTGGAAACTAATAAAGTTAAATAGCGTGCCAAGGTTAAGCGCTATAAATCCCATGCTAGCCATTATAAAATATACGTTTAATCTATATAGCTTAAACAAATAAATGACACCCCATAGGGATATTACGATACAAAATCCCACAATTATAACGGCTGGGACATTGATAAGAATCAATAGTGAGATGACTAAAACAGCGCCATTTATTAAAATGAATGGTCTTTCTTTATCGTAAATTGCAGTACCCGTTAAAAAAATATTAGAAAAGACAAACAGAGCATTCTTAATGACAACGTTAATTACAGGCAATGCAATAATACTTAAAAAAAGACCCAAAACCCCTAAAGCAATTATTAAATTGTGCTGCTTTTTAAATGCATGATGTTTCATGATATATAACTTCTACACATAACACAGCTAGTAATAATGAAAAAATAAGTTGAGCTTCAATTACCCCCTCACCCGCGCAGCTTAAGCTGCACGACCTCTCCCACAAGGGGGGGGGGAGGTGCTAGCTGATGCAACTTATTCTTGATTCATTACCTAGCAATAAGAATGATAATTTCAAATGCCAATATCTTCACTCCATAATTCAGGCTTTTCATCCATAAAATTTGTCATCAATGCCGTACATTTTTTATCCTCCAAACACAAAATCTTAACTCCATTTTGAGTTAAAAGCGCTTCAGCACCATAAAAATTCTCTCTCTCACTTATTACAACCATTGGTATTTTGTAAAGGAGGATTGCACCTGAACACATGCTACAAGGAGAAAGTGTCGTGTATAAAATTGCATTCTGATAATCAGTGGCAGCCAATCTACCTGAATTTTCCAAGCAATCCATTTCTCCATGCAAAATAGAACTGCCTTTTTGAACTCTTTGATTATGTCCTTGCCCAACTACTTCACCATTTATAACAAGAACACTGCCAATTGGTAACCCACCTTCATGGTAACTTTTTAATGCCATTTTATAAGCAAGCATCATATGCTTTTTATGACTCTCTGTTTTGTTCATTAGAGTTCCTTATGGAGTAGCGGATTAACCATAATTGAAACAGTCAAAACACTTATAACGATAATGTGGATAGTTTGGGTTGTGTAGCGTTACTAATGGCAATAACTGATGAAAGTTCATAGAATCAAGGCACTGATTAATATCACCTGCTGCATCCTTACAAAACTTAGATTTAAATGAATACACGGTATTTAAGTAAAGTACTGAGCTATTTGGCGTTATCACTCGGTTACTAGCCTGACTAAAAGCATAACTTGTATAATCCTCAATTCGCCATGTTTTATTTGTATTTATCAAATGAAAGGTTTTAACTGATGGCAGATTGCCATGGGAAGTTGACAGTCCTGCAGTAAAGTACTCTCCTAGCAATCGATGCTTAAGTTTAAGGGTTTTCAACTCCTCCATATGTGTATGCCCCACTAAAACACCAGCGATAACACTTTCATAACGGTTAAGCAAATTCATAAACTCTTTGGCTTCATTTTTATGCCAAAAATCTTTACCATCATAAATATTTAATCCCACTGGAATGTGCATTGCAATAATTACTTTATTTTGCTTGGCTTTGGCTATTTCCAGTACCATTTTAGCAAACGCCAACTGCCTTTGGATTTTAGCAACATCCTCTTTTGATCGTAATGAATGTTCAACTGAGAACATCACACTATTTAGTGCTAAAATCTCAAGTTTTGGCGCAATTTTAACTACACCATACCCATCCGTTTCATTTATCTTATCAACGTCAAGGCATGGGTAAATTCGAGTTTTATCACACACTTTCCCTGTCGATAGCAATCCATTTTTAAAGCCCACCCCCTTAATCACTTGATACATATTATTGCCTTGGTACGTAAATCTGCCATAATTTTTTTCAAAACTATCATTATTACCAAAAACACTAATAATCGGTGTCTTAGGGAACTCTCTCATCAATATTTTGTAAACTGCCGATTGATTCTCATGAACAAACTGCTGCCTATCCATGTATATATTACGCATTTTATGCCCCACCAAATCACCTAGTAACAATATAAAATTGGGCTTTTTAATATGAGTCAGCTTTACATGTTGATTGACTTGCTGCATGAAAGATTGATATGTTTTAGCATCCAAATCATTTGATGAATGATAACCTTTTGGCATAATCTGCATCGGCTTGTCTTTTCTTATATTTAAGTGAATATCACTCATAACTAAAAAATCTAACTGATCACTAGCTTGCAAGCTTTGACAACTTACAAGCATTAGTGAAAACACTCCACAATATAACTTTGCCAAAAATTTCACAATAAATTTCGCACCTACATAGCGTTGCCGTTAGCAGCAATTATAATCTTAATTAAGGTTATTTTTATACGTGGGAACTACGTAAAATGAGTGCGATTTATGCAAATAAACCGTAGGGGCATATCGCATAAGCCCTGTGGTTATGCATATCCTTTAAGTGTAGCGGCGTATTGCATACGCCCTATATTAATACGCTCACCATTATACATAAGTAGTTATCAAGTAATAAATCAAATCCCCCTCACCCGTGCAGCCTAGCTGCACGACCTCTCCCGCAAGGGGCGAGGTATGAGATGATGAACCTTTTTATGCAACGTTACTAAACAATGGCTCTCTGGCAATAATGAGCATTCGGATTAAGCCTGAGAATCCAAAGAGCATCTGATAATATTTGCATTATTACTTATGCTCTATATTGAATATATATTAAGACAAAGAAATTTAAACAGAAAAAGAAGAACCACAACCACAAGTGGCTTTGGCATTCGGGTTACGAATAATAAAATGAGCACCTTCAACATCTTCTTTATAGTCGATATCAGCGCCAACAAGATATTGAAAACTCATCGCATCAACCAATAAATAAACACCATGATTTTCAAAGATCATATCATCTTCTTTTTGCTCTTGATCAAAGGTAAAGCCATATTGAAAACCCGAACAACCACCACCGGTGATATATACGCGCAACTTCAAATCGTTATTGTCTTCTTCTGAGATCAGCTCTTTTACTTTCAAAGCAGCTGCATCAGTAAAATTAAGCGGCTGTGCTTGTTGAACGCTCATTTTGCTTTCTTTTGCTCCCTTATTTTTACTATATAAGCAAGTTAAATTTTAATTCCCCCTCACCCGCGCAGCTTGCACTGCACGACCTCTCCCACAAGGGGAGAGGGGTAATAGGGGGAATGCAAGTCAAATTTCAATCATCCCTCACCACACAGCTTGCACTGCGCGACCTCTCCCACAAGGGGAGAGGTAATAGGGGGAATGCAAGTCAAATTTCAATCATCCCTCACCACACAGCTTGCACTGCGCGACCTCTCCCACAAGGGGAGAGGTAATAAAAAGTGGAACTTATCTTTTTATCATTACTATCTATTGAACTGGTACAAGCTTGATTTTGCCCATGCGGTCAATATTTTGCACCATAACATTCATGCTTTTGCCTTCTGCCATCGTATTTGGATTAACACCAATACTTTCAAGCTCAGCAAATGGCAATAAGCCATCTTTACCTGGTAGAATATTAATAAATGCGCCAAAGTCTAATACTTTAACGACTTTACCGCTATAGGTTTGACCAATTTCAGCACTAGCTGTTAACGCCAATACTTCTTCAATAGCAGCATTTAATGCATTACGACTCTTGGCAAAAATCTTCACATCACCATTATCAGAGGTATCAATTGAGGCACCCGTCTTCTCGGTAATGCCTTTAACCGTAGCTCCACCTTTACCGATCACATCACGGATTTTGCTTGGATCGATTGTAATGACTTCAACTTGTGGTGCATTGTCAGAGGTTTCTGTTTTATATTCAGAAATCACTTCATTCATAATGCCCAAAATATGCAAGCGGCCTTCTTTGGCTTGCTCCAATGCTGCGTGCATGATCTCACGCGTGATACCTTTGATTTTGATATCCATCTGCAAAGCGGTCACACCATAGCGTGTGCCGGCTACTTTAAAGTCCATATCACCTAGATGATCTTCATCACCCAAAATATCGGACAATACGGCATACTTGTCACCATCTTTAATGAGCCCCATTGCAATACCCGCAACAGGAGCAGCCAACGGCACGCCAGCATCCATCATTGATAGTGATGAACCACACACGGTTGCCATTGAACTTGAGCCGTTTGACTCAGTAATTTCAGACACTACACGAATAACATAAGGATAGGCATCTTCATTTGGGAAAACGGCTTGTGTCGCACGCTTAGCAAGATTGGCATGACCAATCTCACGACGTTTAGGTGTGCCAATCATCCCCGTTTCACCCACTGAGTATGGCGGGAAATTATAATGTAACATATAGCGGTTTTTCTTATCACCACCTAATGTTTCAACCAACTGTGCATCGCGATCATTACCTAGAGTTGTCACCACTAAGGCTTGTGTTTCACCACGCGTGAACAAAGCTGAACCATGCGCTTTAGGCAAAACACCCGTACGCACATTAATCGGACGCACTGTACGTGTATCACGACCATCAATGCGTGGCAAACCACTTAAAATATTTTTACGAACGACTTCTTTTTCAATGTCGTGGAAAATCGTTTTAATCTCTTCTACAGAAACTTCTTCTAATTCAGTTTCATCAGCAATAATAGTCTCAACCACTGTTTTGCGTAATTGGTTGATTGCCTCAACACGTTTTTGTTTTTCAGTTTCTTGGTAAACTGCTTTAATCTCACTATAAAAACGTGATTTAATCTGCTCTTTTAATGCTTTATTTTCCGCTTGTGGCATAAATTCCCAACGCGGCTTAGCAGCATATTTCGCTAAGTGATTAATTGCGTCAATGATCACTTGCATTTCTTTGTGACCATATAAAACAGCGCCAAGCATTACATCTTCTGGTAAGCTTTTTGCTTCTGATTCAACCATCAACACGGCATCTTTGGTACCGGCAACGACTAAATCCAACTCTGAAATATCTAGTTTGGCAAATGATGGATTTAAAACATATTGCCCATCAATAAAGCCGACACGCACACCCGCAACAGGACCTTCAAATGGCACTCCAGATAACACCAACGAAGCCGAAGCACCGATCAGCGCTGGAATATCCGGTGGTACCTCAGGATCATACGATAATACCGTTGCCACAACTTGAACCTCATTGTAAAAACCCTCTGGAAACAACGGACGCAATGGACGATCAATCAAACGAGCCGTTAATGTCTCGTTTTCACTTGGACGCCCTTCACGACGTGGAAACCCGCCTGGAATCTTACCTGCTGCGTATGCTTTTTCTTGGTAGTTGACTGTCAATGGGAAGAAATCTATACCTTCTTTAGCCTCTTTTCGCGCTGCAGTCGTTACCAATACAACGGTGTCGCCCATAGTAACCAAAACTGAACCTGCCGCCTGACGCGCCATCGATCCCGTTTCTAACGTTACTTGATGTTGTCCTAACTGAAAGACTTCTTTAAATATTTTCACGTGTGTACCTTATTATCATTGTTTTGCGGTGTGTCGTATCTTTGATCTTATCTACGTAAACCTAAACGTGCGATCAATGCGCGGTAGCGCTCGATATCTTTGCTCTTCAAATAGTCAAGAAGCTTACGACGCTGACTAACTAAACGCAATAAACCACGTCTTGAGTGGAAATCTTGTTTATGTGATGCAAAATGTCCTTGCAACCCGGTAATGCGCGCTGTCAATAACGCAACTTGTACTTCTGGTGAGCCCGTATCACCTTCTGAACGTTGATATTCAGAAACGATCGTTTGTTTTTGCTCGGTGCTTAACATAGTATTTTCTCCTAAGATTTATTTCTTTTGTTAAACTTCCCATGTGATATTTCATATATTGAATCATAAAAAAATATCGTGACAGTTTAGCAACGGGCGTATAATACATGCTTTTTTGAGAAACAACAAGCAAAGCCAAAGCTTATTTTTGCGCCACTGAATACTTTCGTTGGTAGGTTTTCATACATTCAATTAACACATGCTCAATCTGACCTTTTGATTGAAGATAATCGATTAAATCACTTAAACCGCCAATGGCATAAACAGGAAATTGGTAAGTTTTCTCAACCATTTTAACGGCTGATATCTCTTGATTAGGAGCCACTTCTTGGCGATCTAATGCAACACAAACACCTTCAATGGTTCCACCATGATTTTTAATAATATCAATAGCTTCTTTAATGGCAGTGCCCGCAGTAATCACATCATCGATAATTAATACTTTTTTGCCCTTGATATCAGCACCAACAAGCACACCTCCTTCGCCATGATCCTTTTTCTCTTTACGGTTGTAGCAAAACCCAACATCTTTACCATAGCGACTATATAAAATAGAGCTAACAAGTGCCGCAAGCGAGATACCTTTATAAGCAGGACCAAATAACACATCAAACTGCGCCTCACTCTCCATTAATTTAGCTGCATAACACTCTGCTAATTGATGCAAGGTCTTGCCATGATTAAACAGCCCTGCATTAAAGAAATAGGGGCTAATGCGCCCAGATTTTAACGTGAACTCACCAAACTTAAGTGCCGACGCCTCAATGGCAACATCAAAAAAATTATAGTCATTCATCTTCACTAACTTACACAACCTTATTCCTAGTAGTAGCCTTAATATACTTATCACTGACTATTTTGCAATATTTAGTTGCTTGGCAGTTTATGAGCATTCGACAGCCACGCTTAACCAGGGCGCTTAATATCAACAAATGTATCAAAATCAATACAGTCAATTACATCCTTGAAACTGCATTTTAAAATTTTAGACTGCATAATAGCGACATATCAACGCCCCCAGTATTAAGGATAACTATGATTTACTACATGATGCACTGGCTAGTACAAGAGCAGATCGAACAAGAACTTAAGCAGTCAAAGTCGAACAAAACAAACAGCAACCATCAATAAATACACATCAAGGAGTAACGACATGATTTACTACGGATTCTACTGGATGACTGCTAATCAAAAGAGCAGTGATAAATTAACTCAACCGAAACATAAATAATTCAATCTAAAATCTAAAACTTAGCAAAATCCAAACTAACCCCCAAGTTATCAGCGACAATCCGTCCATGATCATATTTCAAAACACCATTAATAAATGTCTTGTTAATGGTTGATGAAAAGCTCAAACCACTAAATGGCGACCAACCACATTTTGATTTTGCTGCAACGTCACTCATATGCTGTTGTGCATTAAGATCCACTAATACCAAATCAGCCCAATAACCCTCACGGATAAAGCCACGCTCTTGAACCTGATAGATTGTTGCTGGTGCATGTGATGTTTTCTGAACGACTTTTTCCAATGAAAAAACACCTTGATGATAATGCTCAAGTAATGACAATAATGCATGCTGCACCAGTGGCAAGCCAGATGGTGCCTTGAAGTAACTTTGATGCTTCTCAGCCCAAGTATGAGGTGCGTGATCCGTGGCAATAACATCCAATACATTATCATTGACAGCTTGTAACAATGCCAAACGATCCTCTTCTTCTTTGATCGCAGGATTGCACTTGATTAAAGCTCCTCGTGTGTGATAGTCATTACGTGAAAAGAATAAATGATGCGCGCAAACCTCAGCAGTAATGCGTTTATCAGCAAGTGGGGTATTTTTATTCTCAGCAAATAATTGCAACTCATCCTTGGTAGTAATATGCAGCACATTAAGCTTAGTATTAAACTTTTTAGCCAAGTCTACTGCCAAGGTCGATGATTTAATGCAAGCTTCTCTGCTTCTAATCAAAGGATGCAAATCAAACGGTACATCCTCACCATATTGCGCGCGATACACCTCTTCATTTTTTGTAATCATTGGCGTGTCTTCACAGTGCGTTGCTATTAAAATGGGGCAATTGGCAAAGAAGCTTTCTAATGTTTTGACATTATCAACCAACATATTACCCGTTGATGCGCCCATAAAGATCTTAACACCGCAAGCATCACCTGATTTTAAACGCTTCAATTCATCAACATTATCATTCGTCGCACCTAGATAAAAAGCATAGTTAGCATGTGACTTTGTCGCCGCTAACGCTTTTTTCGCATCAAGGCGCTCAATTGTCACCGTTGCCGGATTGCAATTGGGCATCTCCATATACGATGTAATACCGCCGGCAACGGCAGCTTTAGACTCACTTTCTATATCTGCTTTGTGTGTCAACCCTGGCTCACGAAAATGCACCTGATCATCGATCATACCAGGCAACAAATGTAATCCTTCCGCACCGATGATTTTAACATCAGGAGAAGCTGAAATATCTGGTGCAATTTTTGCAATTCTACCTTCGTTTACTAACACATCGGCAACAAAAATTTTACCTTCATTGACAATCGTTGGTGATTTAATTAAATAATTTGACATCGCTTTATCATCCTTTTAGCTCATTTTGCACTCCCACCATTCTATATCAGCATGCTTTATTTTTATAGCAAAGCGTGCACTAAAAGATTCAATTGTTTTAAGCCAACCTTTATCCTAAAATACTGCCCTATCGCTTTATGCATAAATACATAAATAAAGAAGCCAATATGCTAACACCCTTAGACATTCAAACAGTTGATCATTTTTTAGCGCATCTAAAACGTTTAGATACAGCTCCGATGTTTATCTATCAAGACCAAGTGCTGAGTTATGCAGACATGCATGATTACACTTTTACTATTGCCCAGTGGTTAAAAGAAAACAACACAACTAAAGTCATGTTTGCAATACATAACTCTCCTCTTTCTGTTGGGCTTTTTTTCGCAAGTTGGCATCAAGGAATCAATTGCATACCCGTTAATCCGCGCTTTATTGCTAATGAATTACTTGAGCTTGTTAAAAGAGCCAAGCCGGATCTGTTAGTGATTGAACCAAAGCAGTACTCTGAGGCAATTAGTAACTATTGCCAGACTAAGCAGATTGAACTTGTTATTATTGATAATGCTTTAGATTATTTACAGAACTTAAAGAAAATTTCCGGCATTAAGATCAGCAATTCACCTCAAACCCAAAGTGAAGGTATTACCTATCACATAAGCTCTGGCACGGGTGGACATTATAACTTTCACGGGCATTACACGCAGCAAATTCTAGCCTACGCCTATGCACGTCAATTTGATTATGGTCTTAATAAAGGGGATATATCCCTTGTACACCTTTCATTTAATCACGCTTATGCCTTCTCGTATCAGCTATTACCTAATATAGCTCTGGGCAATTGCATGATATTAGCGCCTAGCTTTGATGCAGCGGCTTCACTCAAACTAATTGAAAAACATCAAATTACAGCATTGGCACTCTTGCCAACGATGTATTACCAACTAGCAGTTGAAGCACTAAAAACGCCAATAAACCATAAACTTAGGCACTTAAGTATTGCAGGTGATCAGCCAAGTGAATCGTTAATACATTTGATCAAAGAAACTTTTAACACACCGTTACTAAATGGTTTAGGCATGACAGAAGTTTATGGCTACGCGCAAAATCTCACAGAGTCGAGTATTTATAATAAAATCAAAATTTTTGATGATATTAAGATGAAAATTGAACCAATTAAACATGATGACCTTAGGTTTGTTAATACTGAGCAACGAGATATTGGCGAGCTATATATTAAAGCACCAATGCAGCCGATCTCTCACCAAGGAAAGTGGTTAGCCACAGGCGATTATGGCTATATTGATGATACGCATCATCTATACTTTCTTGGGCGCATTAAAGATATCATTGTTAAAGGTGG
Organism: Cysteiniphilum sp. GTC20157; assembly: GCF_055396795.1. Classification (NCBI taxonomy): domain Bacteria; kingdom Pseudomonadati; phylum Pseudomonadota; class Gammaproteobacteria; order Thiotrichales; family Fastidiosibacteraceae; genus Cysteiniphilum; species Cysteiniphilum sp. GTC20157. The sequence goes on from NZ_AP044698.1 coordinate 1,828,661, forward strand.
CTCTAAAATTGCCCCTTTAGAACTTGAACATTATCTTTATCAAATGCCTGAAATTGAGCAAGTTGCCATCATTGGTAAGCCTGATGAAATATGGGGAGAGCTTGTCTGTGCGTGCATTGCTACCAAAGATAATCAGCCTATCACTGTAGAGGAAGTTAACACATTTATCACGCCACTTCTTGCTGCATATAAGCATATTGATCAGGTCTATTTATACCCGCAATTACCACTTAATATCACCGGTAAAATTGACCGCTTTCGCTTAAAAACAGAGATCAACAATGCCTAATAATCACCTACCTCCATTTACTTATCTTGAAAATACTTTAGATAGTAATGACAAGAGTTTTTATTTTAGCGAACCACATAGTGAAGTCCTATGCACTGACCCCAAGACGCTAAAGTCTGCATTTGAGAAGTTAGCAGCGTTACAACAACAAGGCTTATATCTTGTTGGCTTTATTAGTTATGAGACGTCATATTACTTAAATCCTGATTTCTCCTCCTTAAGGACAAATCCTAAGGCGCATAATCCCTCGCCATTACTACATTTTGTTGCCTTTGAGCAATGCTCATCAAAACGCCTTCAACCCAGAACAGCTTCTTCTAAGCACCCTGCTATTGATCTTATTTATGACTCATTACCTAAATCACAATATGCTCAAGATTTCAAGCGCATACAACAAGCATTAACCGATGGTGAAAGCTATCAGATCAATTACACTAAACGCATTAAGTTGCGATCAAGCTTAGCTGCTTATGAGCTTTACACACAACTAAAAGCGCAACAACCCGTTAGCTATAGTGCTTTTTTGCCTTTTAAGCCAATGACCGTTTTATCTTTTTCACCTGAGCTATTTTTTAAAAAACAGGGTGATACCATTACAGTGAAACCAATGAAAGGCACCAGTAAACGTTTTGATGATCCAGATGAGGATCTACAATCATATGAATTCTTGCGTACTGATCCTAAAAACAAAGCCGAAAATTTAATTATCGTTGATCTATTACGCAATGATCTTGCACGCATTTGCCATACCGGATCTATTGAAGTTATCAAGCCCTTTGCTATTGAAGCCTATAAAAGTGTTTACCAAATGACCTCGACGATTTCCGGCAAAGTAGATAGCAATATTCCTTTTGTCGATATTATTGAGCATTTATTTCCTTGTGGTTCAATTACTGGCGCGCCCAAGAAACGTACGATGGAGATTATTCAGCAGCTTGAACAACCACGTGGCTTATACACCGGTTGCATTGGCTATATTATGCCAAACAATGATATGTGTTTTAATGTTGCTATTCGCACATTAACGCAACACAATAATGAACCATGGCATTGTGGTGTTGGAGGTGGCTTTACCATTCAATCTACACGAGACGATGAGTGGCAGGAAATGACTACTAAAATTCAATTTATCAAACGTTTGTATCAGCCAAAATTTCAGTTAATTGAAAGCATACTTTACAGTAAAAATGGACTTACATCGTGTGATTTACATCTTGAGCGTTTATTAAACTCGGCATGTATTTTACACTTTGCTTTGGATATAGCGCGGTTAAAAAGTGCATTATTAAGCTATTGTGAAAAGCTTAGCCTTTCAAATAATGAACAATATAAACTAAGAGTCAGCACGGATTATAACGGTCGTTCGACTATTAGCCATCAACTCCTTGAACAAGTATCAAAAGCTCATTGCATTGAACTGTTTATTTGTCCTGAGAAAATAGATTCAAATAACCCATTATGGCAGCATAAAACGGACGATCATAGCACGCGTGGCTTTTATACACAGAAACACAGCCAATATATTGCGGATAAACCAAATTGTGAGCTTATTTTCTTTAATGAACAAAACCACCTAACTGAGGCACGTTTTTATAATATTATCGTTGAAATCGATGGTGTCTTATATACACCACCGATTAATGATGGCTTGTTACCTGGCATTGCCCGCGCTAAACTCCTTCAATCTGGGCAAATTCATGAGCGTTCAATCTCTGTAGAAGAATTAAAATTAAGCAAAAACATTTACCTTATTAATGATGTTCGAGGTAGAATACCGTGCTTTTTAAGTGCAAAAACAACCATGCAAGAAGTATAAATTTAAGATGTTACTTTTTATTGATCATTATGATTCATTTGCCCATATTTTGATGGATTATTTTGCCCAATTAGGCGAAGAAATTGTCTCTTTCAAATCAGATCAACTTGATCGATTCATTGACTACAATCAATTTACTGCCATCGTTATAGGGCCAGGGCCCGGACACCCTAATGAATTAACGCATTTATACCCTGAAATCAAACGGATGATTGATAGCAATGTGCCTATTTTAGGTATTTGCCTGGGTCATCAATTATTAGCACAATACTTTGGCGCTAAAGTCATTCACGCTGCCAATATCATGCATGGACAATGCAGCTCAATTGATTTTACTAACCATCCATTGTATCAAGGACTACAATCTCCTTTAATGGTGACGCGCTATCACTCATTGATTGTTGATATAGATAGCTTACCAAATGATTTTCAACCGATAGCACTTACCATGGACAATGAACTGATGGCATTTGCACATAAACAATTAGCCATTTATGGCATTCAATATCATCCTGAAGCTTATTTAACAGAATCAGGATTGAAAACATTACAAAACTTTCTTTTAGCGAATAAGCGCTTGTGCTTAGAGCAAAAGGCGTTATCCTAGTTAAATCAATCGATTTAATACCTTTTAGCATGATCAGTATGACAGCAAAACATCACAATTTACGTGCCTTTGCGAATATTAATCTTTCTCATCTTTTAACCAACTTAACTAGCATCCGTGCACAACACGAAAATAAATCTATCATTGTTATGCTCAAAGCAAATGCATATGGTCATGGTGCCGTTGAAGTTGCCAAGGCGCTAGATGGCTTATGCGACTATTTTGGTGTTGCCAGCGTTGAAGAAGGTATTGAACTTATTTTGGCAGGAATCGAGAAAACCAAGATCATTATTTTTTCAGGTTTTTTTTCCAAAGACATGGTGCAAACACTCATTGACTATAAACTTATTCCAATTATCCATAGCAGTTACCAATACGCGTTATTACATGAGTATTTTCAAAGTGATCACGCTGAGATCTGGCTTAAAGTCAACACCGGAATGAATCGTTTGGGATTATCAGAAGAAGAGTTTGAAGCGCTTTATCACAAGGCGCAATCTTACCATAAACCCATCAATGCACTAACCCATTTGGCAGAGTCTGAGTCTTGCGATCAATCTTTTACATTAAATCAGTTACAACGCTTTCAAACATTAATCAAAGATAAGTCATTTACTCATATCAGTGCTTTTAACTCAGCTGCCTCACTTTTAAATAATGATGATTTTAATACCAATACCATTCGCATTGGTTTAGCACTGTATGGTGCATGCGCTGCCGCACACCCATTATTAAAGTGCCCACTGAAGCCCGTTATGACATTGCATAGCCATGTTGTTGCAATTCAATCCATTGACGCGGGGGATTCCGTGGGTTACAACCGCCAATATATTGCCAAAGCAAAAACCCAAATCGCCATTGTGACAATTGGTTATGGTGACGGCTATCCACAAGCCGCTCCCAACGGCACCATGATGGCAATCAACGGCAAGCTCTATCCAAGTGCTGGAAAAGTCTCAATGGATCTTATGGCAATCGATATTGGCAATCATGCTGATATTAGTATTGGAGATACTGTGACTTTGTTTGGTTCATCTGACTTATTAGTGGATGATGTTGCCAAGCAAATAGGTACTTCAAGTTATGCCATGCTTACCGCGATTAATCCACGTGTTAAACGATTTTATTTAACTTCTGCTGATGCGCAGACAACACGATCTGCAATCAAAGACACAACCGCTTCAACTAAGTGATCTATTCCTGATGCAATTTCTGCAATACTTTGTCCGATCATATACGCAGGTGTGCTCACCACACCCTGCTAATAATACGGCAATTTTTTTTGACTCACTCATTATCATTCCTTATTTTATAGGTCACGGAAACAATCATAAATCACCACCTCAACAATGCAATAATTATCAAGGAAAACAATAATAATTTCGTCTAAAATTGAATTAGGTCAAATGTCAAAGAATAAGCTAAGGATTCGTATGATAGAACACTTCAATGACCACGCTGCGAATGAGCGAACCTATTTATCTTGGGTGAGAACTGCCATTGCACTCATGGCATTTGGTTTTTTGATTGAGAAATTTGATATTTTCTTACGAATTATGGCAAAAGGTGTTGGTGTAAGAGCAAGCAATATGATGTCACAATCAGCTGAAATCATTGGCATTTTAATCATGCTTATCGCGGTTGTCATCATCATTATTTCATCAGTCCGCTTTGCGATAAACAGACGAAACATTACTGCACCTGAAACCATCAGCTACAAAACACGCATCCCAGACATTTTTCTAGGACTTCTATTACTAGTGATTACTATCTTTATGGTAACTTATGCGTGGTATATGTTACTTTATTAAGCTTTTATTAAGCATTTGTTGAGATCAATACAAGCTTGTGCTTTTTAGCACCCCAACAACGGCTTAAGACATTATATTTATTTAGCCCTTGCTGCTTAAACATTTTCATAAAGCTATCACGCTTAACCGTTTTCTCAACGACGCCTGATTTTAATTTAATGTCAAAGCGATTTGCCCATTTACGAATCGTACCATGCTTAAATCCAAGCATCTTTTCAGCATCCTGATAGGTCATCCCCTCATCTGCACAACGCTCTAAAACTTCTCGTGCGCTGCAGTTATATTTCTGTTGAATAATGTGTTCAAAACTTCCTGTATACTGATTTGCCATGACTTGTTCCTCTTTTGTCTAGGTTTATAAAACTCAACGATGTGAATCATTCTAAAAATGTAAACTTAAGTCAAGCTTAAGATTTCTATTAATATTCAACTTTCTTCACCAAATCGATCCTGAATAAGCACTCTAATAGCATCAAGCGCTTCCTCCTGATCATCACCTTCTGCACTTAAACGAATAGATGTGCCACAACTGGCTCCAAGCATCATCAATCCCATGATACTTTTGCAATTTGCCTTAATACCGGTTTTGACAACCTCTACCTCAATTTCGCTACCAAAACGAAGGGCTAAATTAACCAACTTAGAAGCTGCTCGTGCATGTAATCCCAACTGATTGATCAATACTAAATCAATCGCTTTCATTTGTGTTTCTTTCACTTATCACCTTCTTCTAATACAATACACGCTTTTGATGCATCATAGACTCTTTCTGCAAGCTCATCCAACGATAACGCCTGCTTATGATATGTCAATGCCTTTAAGAGCATTGGCATATTAAGCCCTGTAATAACCGCTAGATGATAAGCGCGCATAAATGATTGCGTTACATTCGTCGGTGTTGCGCCAAAAAGATCTGTTAACACTAAGAAGCCATCACAATCAGGCATGCTTTTAAATGCACTTTCAACGCGCACTAATAATTCTGGTTGATCATATGAGCAGGATGAAACCACCTGAATATAATCTTTTTGGATCTCAACCAAACGTGTCGCCACCTCAACCATTGATTGTCCAATTCGTCCATGTGTAATCAGTACAACTCCAATCATCCTTTTAACTCCCTATGACCTACAATCACATTATCAAAGTCTGTTTTTAATCGCTTAGCCAGCTGCCCAGCAATATAAACTGATCGATGTTGGCCGCCTGTACAACCTATGGCTATATCAATATAGCTTTTGCCTTGCTGCTGCTGTAATTCACACCATTTCAAAACAAACTTGCTGATATCGTCTATCATTTCTAGTACTTGTGGCTGTTTTTGCAAATATTCAATCACATCAAGCTCAAGCCCTGTTTGCAAGCGCAAACGTTTATCCCAATATGGGTTAGGCAAACTCCGAACGTCAAAAAGATAATCGGCCTTTTGCGGCATACCATATTTAAAGCCAAATGAAAAAACCTTGATCTGACTGGATAGTTTGCCCTGCCCTAAGAGTTTTTGACAGACTATTTCTCTGAGTTCTTGCAAACTTAAATTGGTTGTGTCTAAAGTATAGTCTGCAATACTGGCATAGCTTTCCAAAACGGTAAATTCGGCATCAATCGCATGTTCTAGGGTCATTTTGTTATCGGAAAAAGGATGACGCCTACGGGTTTCATCATAACGCTTAATTAATACATTTCTACTGGCCTCAATATACCAATAAGTAATATTCATCTGATACTTATCTTGCAAATGTTTAACATGACAGTTTTCATTTGCTAGGAATGAGTGTGGTGCCAATGAAATAACAATATTTTGTTTGTATTGAGGATGACTCAAAACATACGCAAGCGTTTCTTCCAATAAAAATAAAGGTAAATTTTCAATACAAAAAAAACCTTGGTCTTCCAATATACTCAAAACAGTTGACTTGCCAGCACCAGAAACACCAGCTAAAAGCACAACCGATTTGGATGTACTATTCACGCAATCTACACCATTTCCACTCATCATAATTTGCTCAGTTTACCAAAGCTTTCGTATTTCCCCTAATCTATTTTGCAACTGCTTAGCACACTCATGCCAAGCTTTGTCAAAGACATCAATTTCAATTAAAGGTAAAGCTAAAGTTCTTGCTTTGTTGATATATTTTGGGTCTTTCACTTGCCTATATAGGTAAACAACATAGCTAATGATCGATTGATCTACTGCTTTTTCAACTTGAATAAAGTCTTTTTCTTTGTGATGCATAATAGCGAAGTATTGATCATTACATAAAGCGCCTTGGTATACATCGTTAGCTTGAGTAACACCCACCAAATCATCAGCGACTAGATAAAACCCCAAATACTTGATCAAGTGATAACAAAATTCTGTTTTACCGACATTTGGCGCGCCAATCACTAACAATCCAGTATCAATATTATTTGTTACAAGACTTGCATGCCAGTATCTCATCGTTGCTTCTCTTAAATAATGATGTACAAGAGAATTAAACATTACCTAAAAAGAGCTGATAAAGCGCTTCATTTGAATTAGCGGCTTTAATTTTTTCAAGTACCCCTTCTTGCTTTAGAAATTTTACCAGTTCAGCCATAAACTTAATATGTACATCGTTGACGTTTTGCGGAAAAATTGCAGCAATGACAATACTAACTTTGCGATCTTCTTCACCATATTCAATCACTTCTTCCAAGGTTAACACAGCCAAACGCGTCATCGTTAACCCCTCAATTCGACAATGGGGTACAGCAACTTGTTTACCAATAGCAGTATTGCCAATGCGCTCACGCTCAAAAAGCTTCTGATAAATCGTATCAGCAGTGATATCGATATCATCATCTTTTAATAACTGGCTTAATACCTCGAAAACACGCTTTTGACTTTGCAAGGCTGCTTTATTAATAACGCGTTGCGGAGAAATAAATGAAGACAAAAAGTTCATATGATTTATGATGAATTATTCAACGAAGTGGTACGTTATTCTATCAACGTTCCTCATCAATATCCACTACTTCGTCATCAGCCATTAATGCTTCGGCTTCAGGACGCTCAGCACGATGATCTTTTAATTTCTGCTTATGCTTTCTTACTTGAGCGTCTAGTTTATCTTGCAATATATCAATAGCTGCATACATATCTTGTGAATCTGACTTAGCCACAAACTCAGTTCCTGGCACGTTAATCACGGCTTCAGCCATTTGCTTGCCTTTCTCAACCGACAAAATAACGCGTGCAGCAATAATATGATCAAAATGATTATCAAGTTTACTCAACTTTTCATCTACATATTGCTTTAATGCAGGGGTAACTTCTAAATGACGACCTGTAATTTGAATTTGCATAGTGCAGTCCTCCATTGTATAGCCACGAATATCGTGGGGGTTTGTAAGTCAACTTTAATAATTCAAAGATAGCGCCAACACGCATGAATTACCAGCAAGTTCAGCATAATTTTATCAATTATTTTCTTGTGATTGTGCTTGATTTTTTGAATTCGTTGGCTCTTGGGTTTTACTCTTATCGTTTTTATTGGCATTAAAATAGTTATCTATTTTTTCAGCGCCTTTTTGTGCCACCTCTTTGGTATTTTGCCAACCATCAGCTGCTAGTTTCTTAGTTTTCTCCCAAGCATCATTGCTAGCATCTTTAGTATTTTGCCATCCTTCAGCTGTGGCTGATTTTGTTTTATCCCAACCTTGCTGTGCATAATCACCTGCTTTATTAGCTGCATCTTTAGCTACTTCTGTACCTGAGCGCGCTGTATCTGAGACATTTTGTTTAAACAGCTCCCAATTACTTCCAAAATTACAATCACTGGCTTTTGCTGAGCAACTTTGTGTCGCCGGATTATCTTCCACTTTAACTTGATCACTTGCTTTACTAGCAGTATCTGCAACACTCAAACCTGCAGTCAACAAAACAAAAACAGGAACCGCAAGATATTTTTTAATTGTCTGCATAATTTATCACATATTTTTAGAACTTAAGTACATTATCTTTTAGCAAAGCCCTTGCTAGAAATCAAATACAGATCATACTTCTTTGATCTTTGTATGAGTACGGGCAAATTTTTAAAAATTATTTTAATATCTTAAGCTTATCTTAATATTGACTTGTGATACTGACATCACTCAAGGGGATCACGATCACAGAGCAAACTTTTTTCTCTCTCCCTTCTCTTTCAGTATGCCCTGTGATCGTAACCTTGAGACCACGAAATTACCTTGCAGTACACTCCCTCCCTTCTCATCATCTATGTACTGCAAGGTGATCTCTTTTTATCATCACCCTTATTTTAAACAAAGTTATTCCAGACCATTACGCAATTCCAACGTGCTTATTTTGGCTTTACTCATAAAACATGATATTGATTAGGGGATTAAATGCGCAAACTTCCCTTGTGATAACGCATCTTTAATCAACTTAACCTCAGCTGATAGAGTATCAACAAAACCACTAGCAACATGCATCGCAGCAGCTGCATTTAATATCAACGTATCCTGCTTGGCACCTAACATTTCATTATTTAATAACGCTTTTGACTCCGCCAAATTCTGATACAAATCGCCAGCTTCTAAGTAATCTAGTCTGCCACGCACAAATCCAAGCTGCTCTGGATGCAAACTAAACTCGGTGACTTCCTCATGATCAAGTTTAATTACTTTATTGGCACCACAAACTGAAAACTCATCCATCCCATCACCATACACAATGTAGGCATGCGTGACACCTAAATGCTTAAGCGCATAAAGATACGGCTTAAGTAAGCGTTCATCATAAACCCCTGCAACAATTCTCTTAACCTGCATTGGATTCAGCAAAGGACCCAATACATTAAAAAAAGTGCGTTTACCCTCTTTAGCAAAGCGTTGACGCACATTAACCACTTTGGCAAAAATCGGATGAAAAAATGGCGCAAATAAAAAAACCATTCCTTGCTCTTTTAATAAGCTCAATGCGACTTCTGGGTTATCAGGAATTTCAACATTAAGCTTTTGTAAAAAGTCAAAACTACCGCACTTTGATGTAGCCGAACGATTACCATGCTTGGCAACCTTAGCACCTAACTCATGCACCATTAATGCGCTTAGCGTTGAATAATTTAAGGTTCGACAACCATCGCCTCCAGTACCAACAATATCCACTGTTTCAGCAAAAGGGTTTTCCACTTTAATACTATAATTTAGAAATGTCCGCGCTAATTCAAAAAGTGTTTGCTCTTCATATAGCTCAGCATCTATCTGTTGAATGATTTGATACTGCTGGTCTTCACTTGTTTCATCACTTAGCAATTGATTGACTAATGACTCAATTTCCACAAACTCACCTTCTTTTATCTATTTATTTTATTATTCATTTTGCTACCCTTAAAAATAAGAGCTTTAAAATTTGCTTTCGCCCGCTCTATGCTTTTGGGGCGTATGCAATACGCCCCTACGCTTTGATTTTTCTATCTTTCAAAAACGGCGATAGACTCAACATGTGTCGTATGTGGAAACATATCCATTACACCCGCTGAAAGTAATTTATACCCCTTTTCATTGACTAAAATGCCTGCGTCACGCGCCAAGGTGGAAGGATCACATGACACATAGACAATACGCCCGGGATTGATTTTTTCAATTTGCTTACATACCATCTCAGCACCAGCTCTCGGCGGATCCAATAGTAACTTATTAAACTCATTTCCCACAACCCACTCATGTTTTGAAATATCTTCAAATAAATTCACGGGATAAAAAGCAACATTATCTATGTTATTGCGCTTAGCATTTTCCATGGCACGCACCGTCATTGCTTCATCACCTTCAACACCGACGACAAATTTAGCTTTTGTTGCTAATGGCAAACTAAAATTACCCAAACCACAAAACAGATCGAGCACTATATCATTATTTGACACTTCTAATAACGCTATCGCCTGCTTTAACATCTTGCGATTAATATCATGGTTAACTTGTGTGAAATCATTTGGCTCAAAATAAATAGTCACATCATAATCTGCTAAATGATAGGACAGCGACTGTGGTTCTTGCGTTACTTCTGGATATAAGCGTGTTATTGTATCTGACCCCTTAGCCTGCAAATATATCCAAAACTGCTGTGCTTTAGCAAAGTCAGTTAACTTAGCTAAATCTTCATCAGTAAATGCACTTAAGTGGCGGATAATTAATGCTGTTACCTGATCGTCTACTGCCACTTCAATTTGTGGAATCTCTTTGTAATTTGATAGGCTAAACACTAAATCCTGTAATAAAGTTAAATCCTTGCCCACACTTGGGTGCAATACCTCACAGTGATTAATATCCGCAAGGAAACGCCCATCGCGCTCTCTAAACCCAACGAGCACTTTTCCTTTTTTGTGCACATAGCGCACACCTAACCGTGCTTTAGTACGATAACCCTCGTGTGATTCTGAACGCAATGGCGCAATACGTCCAAGCGGTTCAAGACCTTGTCCAAAATGCTTAAAATGATTCAATAATGTTTCTTCTTTAAATGCAATTTGCGCATCAGGTGCAACATGTTGAAAAGAACAACCACCACACATCTCAAAATACTCACATGGCGGCGCGACACGCTCAGCACTTGGCTTCAACACTTGTATCAGTTTACCTTCATCATAATTTGATTTTGATAAAGTATATTCAAATGCGACTTCTTCTCCTTCTAAAGCGAATGGGATAAAGGTTGTTTTACCATCAATCTTAGCAATTCCACGCCCTTCGTGCGACAGACTGGAAACACTGGTATTGAATACACCGCTAGGAAAGTTTTTTTTAATTCGTCTTGGCATTAGGTTGCAATAAGCATAATTTTAAATGTGCGTTAGTTTAGCAACTGCATATAAAATGTCATTGTTTTTTGATCTTTTTAATGCTTTTCACTGTAAAACGCTTGTTCTTTGCTAAGGTGCTGTTTAAGCTAATGAGGTTCGATTTAACACATTAATCATTAAAATATGGAGTAAATATGAAGAAATTAACCACCATTGCATTATCACTTTTGGCCGGCAGCGCATTGATTTCTGGCGCTTTTGCTGACGCAACTAAAGCTACATCTGCTAATACTCAACCAGCCAAGACAGCTGAAACAACACAAGACAACGCAGCAGATGCAAGTTACACAATTGGTTATTCAATTGGCAAAAACATGACTGAGCAATTAAAGCAACAAAATGTCAGCCTAAATACTGATGATCTTCAACAAGGTTTTGTAGCGGGTATTGAGGGTAGCAAGCCTAAGCTAAGCCAAGAGCAGATGGAGCAATCAATGCAAGCTTTCCAAAAAGAAATGGAAGCAAAAATGAAGGCACATGAAGAGGCGGCGCAAGCCGAAGCTGCCAAAGCAAAAGCCAAGCTTGATGCAACTAAAGCTCAAGCTACAACTGCTACTTCTGATACAGCAAAAACATCTGCTGATAGCGCTAAAAAGGCAGTTGATGCAACAAGTGCTGCAGCAAACTAAGCATTAGCTAAGTAACGTACAAAAAACCATCAAATATCTAAAAGCCCCACTATTGGGGCTTTTTTATGGAAGAAATTTACTTTTAGGCATGAACCTTTTTCCTTTTAGCAACAACTTTGTTATAGTTCGAAAATATTATTTTTATTAACTGAAAAACATGGAGCTTTATTCATAATGCGTATGTCAAAAAAAATCATCGTAAGCACGATTGGCGCTGCACTTTTTGCCACTGTTTTAGCAGGTTGTTCACAATCTGACTCAAAAGACTCGGCAAAAGCAACTCCTGAAGTAACAAAAACCGTTGCAACGCAACCCGCAGCTGATGCCGCAAAACCTGCAACGACTGCCAACACTCAACAAAATGAAGCAACATTGCTTAACAATGTCAGCTATACATTAGGCTATAGTGTCGCAGGCAATGTAAGCGCACAACTAAAAGCACAAGGTGCGACACTTGATAATGCGCAAGTTCTAGCAGGCTTTAAAGCAGGAATTTCCAACGAAAAAGGTAAATTCTCACAAGAGCAGATGCAAACCATTATGCAAACATTCCAAAAAGACTTAATGGCAGCACAAGAGAAAAAACAAGTAACCTCTGTACTAGAGAATACCAAAACACTCCTTTCTAATGAGCAAACACCAACAGTTGGGCCAAAGGATGCGAAGGTTGCGGTGATTGAATTCTTTGATTACCAGTGCGTGTTCTGCCACAAAGTAGCTCCTATTATGGAAAAAGTAATGGATGCCAACCCAAATGTGAAATACATCTTCAAAGAATTCCCAATCTTTGGTAAACGCTGGGAAGCATCGCAATATGCTGCGGAGATGGGCATTGCTGCTTATATGCTAAATGGTGCTGAGGGTTACTTAAAATATCATAATGCCGTTTTCGCTAGTGGCGTTGACGAAGGCAAATTAACTGTTAAAGATGTTAATGACGCTGCGAAAAAAGTAGGCGTTGATATTGCCAAGGCTGAAAGCCTAATCAAAGAGAAAAAAGTCACTGAGAATATTGCAGCAGACATGAAACTTGGCTTTGACAAGTTAGGCATCCAAGGCACACCGGCAATTATCGTTATGCCTTTATCAGGTGCGAATGCAGCTAATACGACAGTTATCCCTGGTTTTGCACAGCAAGATACTATTCAAGCAGCAATCAATAAAGCACAAGGGAAATAATCGACTCTTTTGGGCGTATGCAATACGCCCCTAGCGTTCATATTCTTTTCACCCCATGAACTGTAAACAATACAGACTTGTATATTTAATCAATTCTTTCATTATTCATTTTGTATCGACTTTGATATTTCACTAGCATTTTCACACAAAAACCGCTACCCTGTTTTGACTTTTTGCTAGGCTAATAAACGATCTATTGCAAATCAAATACGCTTGGCAATAAATGTAAATCATACAATAAATAAAATCAGGTAACTAAAAATGACAGACAGCGTGATTGAAAATCCCGTAAAACAACATAAAAAAGTATATATTAAAACACTTGGCTGCCAGATGAATGAATATGATTCATCACGCATGAATGAAGTTTTAGGTGAGCATTTTAATACCAGTAAAACCGAAGATTATAGCGAAGCGGATATTATTCTTATTAACACCTGCTCGATCCGTGAGAAAGCGCAAGAAAAAGTATTTCATGAGCTGGGACGTTGGAAAAACCTTAAGAATAAAAACCCTGAGCTTGTCATCGGTGTTGGTGGCTGCGTTGCCTCACAAGAAGGTGAAAACATTATTAAACGCGCGCCTTTCGTTGATATCGTTTTTGGTCCACAAACGATTCACCGCTTACCTGATTTGATTAAACAAAAACAAAAAACTGACATTTCTCAAGTTGATATTTCCTTTCCTGAAGTAGAAAAGTTTGACCACCTACCAGCACCTAAAGCTGAAGGTGCTAAAGCTTTTGTTTCGATAATGGAGGGTTGTGATAAATACTGTTCTTATTGTGTTGTACCATATACCCGAGGTCCTGAGGTAAATCGTCCATTTGAAGATGTGTTAGCAGAGTGCGCTATTTTAGCTGAGCAAGGCGTTAAAGAAATCACACTTTTAGGTCAAAACGTCAATCACTATCTTGGTAAAATGGCTTCAGGAGATACGGCAGATCTTGCGTTACTTATTCACTTTATTGCAGCTATTGATGGCGTTGAGCGTATCCGCTTTACCACCTCTCACCCAGTTGAGTTTTCAGATAATTTAATTAATGCCTATGCTGAAGTACCACAATTAGCCAATCACTTACATTTACCTGTGCAACATGGTTCAGATCGCATATTAACAGCGATGAAACGTAATCACACAATTTTAGAATTCAAACAAAAAATTCGTAAACTTAGAAAAGTTCGCCCAGACATTACCATTTCTTCTGACTTTATCGTTGGCTTTCCAGGTGAGACTGAAGAAGATTTTGAGAAATTAATGGATCTTGTTAAAGACGTTCAATTTGATCAATCTTTTAGTTTCATCTACAGCAAGCGCCCAGGGACACCTGCGGCAAACTTAGCCGATGACACACCTGTTGAGGTTAAAAAAGCGCGTTTAAAGCGTCTGCAAGACCAGCTTAATCATAACGCGATGGTCATTAGTCGGCAAATGGTTGGCTCAACACAACGCATTTTGGTGGAAGGAATTTCCAAAAAGGATGATAAAGTGCTTGCTGGACGCACAGAAAATAATCGCATCGTTAACTTTGCTGGTGATTCTAGTTTAATTGGTCAATTAATTGATGTTAAAATCATTGAAGCTTTACCACATTCACTACGCGGAGAAATTATTTAGCTTCATGAAATCAATACAATTTTATCTAGAGCCAGATAGCGCACAAATGCTTGCTAAACTTTGTGGCAATTTAAATGAAAATTTGCATTTAATTGAAAAATACCTTGCTGTTGAGATCATTCAACGTGGTAATAATTTCCGCATTGTGGGTCCTAAAACAGCGATTAAAGATGCACAAGAATTTCTAGAAGAACTTTATGAGAAGCTTGTTAATGATGTCCAGTTTGAACTAAACAACAAAGAGCTTAATATCGCCCTTAACAGCCTTGCTAAAAGAGAACAAGCGGATAAAAAAGAAAAATTCATTCCTGAATTTCAAGTGATGATTGGCTCGCGCCCTATTAACCCGCGCACGATTAATCAAGAGCGTTATTTAAAGCGCATTCAAGAGAATGATATTAACTTTGGCATAGGTCCTGCGGGTACTGGCAAAACCTATCTTGCGATGGCATGCGCTGTTGCGGCTTTTGAAAAAGGCCTTGTTAAACGCTTGGTACTTGTGCGCCCTGCCGTTGAAGCAGGTGAAAAGTTGGGATTCTTACCAGGTGATTTAGCGCAAAAAGTTGACCCTTATTTACGCCCAATGTACGACGCATTATATGATCTTATGGGTGTTGAGCGTGTTGGCAAGCTAATTGAGAAACAAATCATTGAGATTGCACCCTTAGCCTATATGCGTGGACGCACAATTAATGATTCATTTATTATTCTTGATGAAAGTCAAAACACGACCAAAGAACAGATGAAAATGTTCTTAACACGTATTGGCTTTAATTCAACGGCGATCGTCACGGGCGATATTACCCAAGTTGACTTACCTAAAGGTGTTACGCCAGGGCTTCGTCATGCCATTGAAGTACTTGCCGGTGTTGAAGGAATTAGCATGACTTTCTTTGAAACGATTGATGTCGTACGTCACCCGATTGTCCAACGTGTTGTTGCTGCTTATGATGTATATGAACAGCATCATAGTCAGGATTATTAATGACGATGTTTGAGATTGATATTAACAATCCTAATGCGCTTTATCTTCCCACTGAAGATAAACTCAATACTTGGGCGGAGCACACTTTAAAATTCCTTAACAAGGTTCAAGCGATTATCAGTATTGAGGTTGTCAATCCTGATGAGATGCAACATTATAACAATAACTATCGCGGCAAAGATAAGCCTACCAATATCCTCTCCTTCCCGTTTGAGGTACCTCCTGGACTACCCAAGAATAATGAAACCGAGTATTTTCTAGGTGACTTAATAATATGCCCTGAAGTTTTGCAAAAAGAAGCAAAAGAGCAGCATAAATTGCTCGATGCTCACTGGTGCCACATTCTAATCCATGGCATACTGCATTTAGTTGGCTATGACCATATTGATGAGGAGGATGCCCTTAAGATGGAGAGCATAGAAATCGCTTTATTGGCAGAGCTTGGTATTGACAACCCTTATGTTGAGAAATAGTAAACAATGGACGACAAACAGACGAAAAACGATAACGCTGAACATTCTCAAACTTGGCTTGAAAAAATAGCCGCAACCATCTTAATGCCACACAGCCCTTCTGACTTTTTAGGTCTTGTTAATCTTGCTGTCAAAAAAGGTACAATTGATAGCGAATCGCGTGACATGATCAAAGGGGTATTGAATGTCGCCTCATCGTCAGTTGGTGATATCATGATTCCACGCACGCAAATGGCTACGATTCATGCAGGCATGACCAGCAAGGAAATCATTCAAACCATTGTTAATTCAAGTCATACACGCCTGCCTTTATTCTCTGAAAACCGCGATGATATTCTAGGCATACTTCATACCAAAGATTTATTAAAAGTTGTACTTGAACACAAAGACTTCAGTGCTGAGCATTTAAAGCCGATACTGCGCAATGCGATTTTTGTGCCTGAAAGTAAAAAACTCGATGCTTTGCTACGTGACTTTAAAACCAGTCATAATCACCTTGCCATTGTTGTTGATGAATATGGTGTCATCTCAGGGCTCGTCACGATTGAAGATATTCTAGAAGAAATCGTTGGTGATATTGAAGATGAGTTTGACCAAGAAGCAACACAGATTCTTAAAGTCAACGAAAATGAGTTTAGTATTGATGCATTGACTGAAATCGAGGATTTTAATGATTTCTTTGATGCCAATATTGATGATAGTGAATTTGACACCATTGGTGGGCTTATTATCAACAAACTAGAACACCTGCCTGAGGTGGGCGAAGAAGTAAGCATTGGTCAGTTTACCTTTAAAGTAACTGCTGCTGATAAGCGTCGCGTGCGTGCGCTGCATGTGATTATCAATCAAGACTAAACTCACTGTTATAATATGCCTTTCATTATAAATATGCTTTTAGCACTCATTGCCGGTGCGCTATTAACATTATCGTTTTCACCGATTGGCTTTAGTATTTTTGCCTTTCTTTCGCTTATACTTTTTATGCAGACTCTACAAAGGCAAAAGCGCATGCGTCAAAGCCTTTGGCTTGGGCTTTGTTATGGTATTGGTTTTTTTGGCTCAAGTATCTCGTGGATTTACGTAAGCATCCATGCCTTTAGTCAATCAATATTTCTAGGTGTTGTGCTTACCATTGTTTTTATATTATTCTTAAGCCTATTCTTTTTGGTATTTGGTTATGCTTATACCAAACTTAAAAACCATTACTTCATTTACAAAGTATTGTTATTACCCATTGTCTGGTTGATACTAGAGCTCCTACGCACGCACCTTTTTACCGGCTTTCCATGGGTATTACTTGGCTATTCACAAACACATACCCTCTTAGCAAGTTTCGCCCCCATTGGCAGTGTTTTTCTAGTGGGCTTTATCACATGCTTTATTTCAATATGCTTCAGTGAAATGATCAATCATATTCGTCAACCTAAGATTGTGAGCTCAATGATTATCAGCATTATTGTCACCTTAGTTATTGCTTGGTCTTTGCAACAAATAAAATGGACAAAACGTGACGGCATTGAAAAAAGTGTCAGCATTTTACAAGGCAACTTTATTCAGGATCAAAAATGGGATCCTAGCATGCTGCAAACGATTATTAATTATTACTATACCACCACAAGAGACAATCCAGCAGATCTGGTTTTTTGGCCTGAGAATTCCATTCCAACCTTCAAAACATTTATCGAGCCTTTTTTACGCCAGGTAGATGATTTAGGTAACTCACAGCATAGCGCCATTTTGGTTGGCACTGTCGCATTAAATGCTAAAGAACAATATTTTAACTCTGCCTTTGTCTATGGTTTGGGCTCTGGCCATTATTACAAACATCATTTAGTGCCATTTGGTGAGTACTACCCTTTTGCTTATTTTCTTGAGCCATTTATGGCGTATTTCAATATTCCGATGTCAAGCTTTACCAAAGGTGACGAAGTGCAACCTTTGCTTAAAATGAACGGTTTAAGTGTTGCTTTATTTATCTGCTATGAAATTGCCTATCCATCTGAGGTTCGCGCGCAACTACAAAACGCCGATATTGTTGCCGTTATCAGTGATGATGCATGGTTTGGTGACTCCCTTGCCCCTTGGCAGCACGAGGAAATCTCACAAATGCGCGCCATTGAGACTGGGCGCTATGTCATTCAAGCAACTAATAATGGTGTCACTTCGATTATTAATCCTGAAGGTCAAACCATCGCCAGCCTACCACGCAATGAACAAACCGTATTAAAAGGTAAGGTTTACGGCATGCAAGGGCAAACGCCTTGGATGGTCTATGGGTTATTGCCTGTTATATTCTTGTCTATACTGTTTATGCTGATTGCACTTATTGCTTATTTATACCAAAGGAGACGTACTTAACAGCAGAAACCCTATTAAATGCTTTTATGCTGAGATAAACTTAATCTCATCTATTAGCAATAGTTTGTATTTTTGATGACGCAGCAAGAGTTTTGTACACAATTTCATTTACACGACCTTAAATCCGAGCTTATAGATAAGCT
This sequence comes from Cysteiniphilum sp. GTC20157, assembly GCF_055396795.1. Classification (NCBI taxonomy): domain Bacteria; kingdom Pseudomonadati; phylum Pseudomonadota; class Gammaproteobacteria; order Thiotrichales; family Fastidiosibacteraceae; genus Cysteiniphilum; species Cysteiniphilum sp. GTC20157. The sequence goes on from NZ_AP044698.1 coordinate 1,847,395, forward strand.
TTTTATCACCTTTAATAGCAGCACTTTTTTTGCCCGATTTTTCACTCAAAACCGTGAGCTTTTAGGTGATTTCAATTGGCTTGAAGTCGACACTTTAGAGGATATCACCCATAGCATTACTGCTTTATTTTCAGCACGTCAAACAAATGAATCATTGTCCAAAGCTTTACGCCTTTTACGTCAACGCGTGCATGCTAAACTTGTTTTCCAACAGCAACATCAATATATTCAGTTTGCACAAATTGCCGAAATTATTTCATTGACTGCCAAAGAGATTCTACGTCAAACTGAGCAATATTTACGACAACAAATCACTCAAGAGCGTAAACTCGTCCACATTCCAGATAGTTTGGCAATTATCACCATGGGCAAGTTAGGTGGTAATGAGCTTAATTTCTCTTCTGATATTGATCTTGTGTTTATTCAAACAAGCAACTTGCCTTTATCAAGACAATCTGGCAGCGAATATAGTCCTATGCGTTTTTATACCGAACTTGGACAGCGTTTGATTGCACTACTTAATGATGTCACGATTGATGGCTTTGTTTATCGCATTGATATGCGTTTACGTCCCTTTGGTGATGGCGCACCCTTAATTACTGAACTTGAAAGCTTTAAACATTATCTTCTCCATCATGCACGTGATTGGGAACGCTATGCTTACATCAAAGCAGATATTTTGCATCCTAGCGTCAAATTTACGCGTAATCTAAAACAGAGTATTGATCAATTTGTTTATCGCCATTATCACGATTACCGTATGCTCAATGCTATCCGTGATATGAAGCAAAAGATAGTCACTGAGATGAAGTCCAATGCACTAAAAAACAATATCAAACTAGGACGAGGCGGCATTCGTGAGATTGAATTTATTTGCCAATGTTATCAGCTTGTTTATGGCGGTCAAAACATTACCTTACAAACCAATCAACTCGCAATCGCATTAGACGCTTTACAAAATGCTGACATTTTAAATACAGCTCAAACAGATGAACTATACATACACTACGTATTTTTACGTGACGTTGAAAATGCATTGCAAATGTTTGATGATCAACAAACACATCACCTACCCACCACAGCATTTACACAAAAAAATATTGCACGCTTGGTTGGCTTTGATTGTTGGCACACATTGTTTAACAAAATTGATGCAACACGTTTAAAAGTCAGCACATTATTTGATGAGTTAACACGCTTTAATGCATTAAGCTCAAATAACACTCCATTTCTACCTATAGCAAACGTTGAGAACAACTTCAATGAAATAGCTAACAGTCATATAAATCAGGCTAAACAAGTTAAAATAGATCACTTCTTCTTACAACATCAAATAGCCGAAGATGTATTGCCGGCAATTAAGCATTTACTTCAACTGACTTCACATAGATATTCACATCTGATTGAAGCTGTTTTAGCACTTCTGAATAAGCTAAGTAAGCGTCAAAATTATTTATTTTTGTTGTCAGAACATCAAGCACACCACTTAGACTTCTTGCAACTGCTTAATAAAGGACAACGTATTATCGAAATGCTCACTGAACATCCTTTTTTATTAGAACGCGCATTGATTTATAAAGCACATGATGATGTTTACTTAGACATTGACTATTTGCGCAATAATTTACGTATTTATTTGCAAGCGATTGATATTAAAGATATCGAGGCTTTTTTAGAAAGTTTACGACGCTTTCGCTTAGAGCAAATATTTAATATTATTGTCAGCGAATCACGTGGACATATTTCGCTGATGGAATCTAGTGATCTTTTCAGTCATCTAGCCACAGTGATTATTGAGGCAGTGCTTGATGGCGCATGGCGTGAAGTGTTTCAATATAGTGATATTACTAAAGACTTACAAGTCTTATATAAACAATCTTTGGGTGTTATCGCTTATGGCAAACTTGGTGGATTTGAGCTTAGCGTTGCCTCTGATTTAGATTTGGTATTCATTCATGATCGTGTCAACGCTGAGCTATCACCTCGCTTATTCGTGCGTGCGGTGCAGAAATTTGTGCACTTTATGCAAATTAAAACCTATCACGGCAGCTTATATGAAATTGACCTGCGATTACGCCCTGAGGGCGATAATGGCTTTATTGTGCCAAGTTTTGAATCTTACTGCCAATACTTAAAAACCTCGGCATGGACGTGGGAGCATCAGGCTTTAACGCGCGCACGTATGATTTATGCATCTGACGATTTAACAGATAAATTTAATGCACTTAGATCTGCGATCATTTGTCAAAAACGTGATATAGATCAGCTGAAAAAAGACATTGTTGATATGCGTCATAAAATGCGTGCGCATTTGCTTAAAATCAATGCTGACGAATTTGATCTTAAGCAAAGCATTGGTGGCATGGTTGATATTGAATTTATCGCACAGTTTTTTGCACTTTTTTATAGTCATAAAGTGCCTTTTATCTGTTATTACAGCGATAGTATCCGCATTATCCAGACAATGGAAAGTGCACATTTAATCGATATTGAAACCGCTAATACATTAATTGAACACTACTGTTATTTTCGTGATTTAGGATTTAAACGTTATCTTGATAAACAATCGTGGATTGTGCCGCTTAGCAACTGCCAACAACAAGCCGATGAAATCCAAGCAATCTGGCATAAGCTTTTTTCTTGATAAGATAAAAGGCATGTGTGGTTATTTCATATATGTCATATCAAGCCAATGCAATATTGGGCGTATGCAATATTGGGCGTATGCAATACGCCCCTACACAGAGAATGTATCGTCATCATAAAATGATGAAGAAAATAAACAAAGATTATGAACGTGATGTAACTTCAACTAAATGGTAACCAAATTGAGTTTTAACAGGACCATGCACTTTACCGACTTCTTCAGAGAAAACCACTTTATCAAATTCAGGAACCATTTGCCCTGGTCCGAATGAACCTAATTCACCACCGTTTCTGCCTGATGGGCATAGTGACTTCTCAGCGGCCGCTTTTGCAAAGTCTGTGCCTGATTCAATTTCTTTTTTTAGAGCCTCACATTCTGCTTCAGTTTGAACGAGGATGTGGCGTGCTGATGCTTGTGTCATATTGTTCTCCATATTGGTTTCTACTAAATTAATACGCCTTGGAGTGTACCGAATCACTCATTAAAAAACAATCAAAAGCGTGTAAGTTATTTATTACGTTAATTGGATACCACTTAAGCGATGTGTTTGCTGACAAAAAAACCAATAACAAGTCCTGCCTCAAAGGCACTAAAGTCATGATGAATCTGCAAATACAACGGCAGCATAAACATTAGTCCCATCGTTGATAGGCGCACCATAACACTCACTAACACTAACGCATTAAAGCTTTGATGATGGAAAATATTAAGGTTTACAATCGCGCCCTGCTATTTTGATCGCTCATAGTGCGCCGTCAAAGCCTAATTGACGCCATGCCTCAAACAGCATAATTGCCGTAGCATTAGATAAGTTTAAACTGCGACTATTTGCTAACATTGGCAATTTTATTTGCGTTTTACTCAACTGATCTCTAACCTCTTGTGGCAATCCTCGACTTTCAGGTCCTAAAAGCAATACATCCTCTTTTTTAAATTCAACTTGATGATAGTATTGATTAGCTTTTGTCGTACATGCCCATATTCGCTTATCAACATGCGCCTCAACAAAACTTTGAAAGTTTTTGTATCTCTCCACTGCGGCAAACTCATGATAATCCAATCCCGCGCGACGCAACTTTTTATCATCCAGATCAAAACCCAACGGCTCAATCAAATGCAGTTTTGCCCCTGTATTGGCACACAAACGAATAATATTCCCAGTATTAGGTGGAATCTCAGGCTCATATAGCGCAATGTGAATCATTTTATCAAAACTCTAGAGATGCATTGCGCATTATTGTATATCAGACACAAGACTTTTGCAGGCTTTACATGCGTTAATTATATTAGCAGTCCTAAAAAGGATCCTAAATTCAAGTCATAAGTGCTCATCGTACCCTGAGCGTAAGTCGAAGCGATGCACTGAGCATCAGTCGAAGTGGGTAAGCTTGGAAAAATCACACTTCATGGAGGCTTCGACTTACGCTCAGCCAGCGCTTACACAATCAAATCTGGCTGAAATGTGTTTATATCTAAATTATTTAACGCCTTAATTGCTTAAGATCTTTAGTATGCGCTTTTGCATAAGCATCCAAAACGTCACGCATCAGCTTTTGATAGCCTGCTCTTTCTCGATCACCATGAATTGCCTTAGCAAGCTTAATGAAAAATTCTTTACTCTCTTTGCTAATATTCAATGAAACTCTTTCTAGTTCATTCGCTGCCATTAATTTTTTAGGCGTAGGCAGAAACTATGATACGATAGCTCTGCTTTATATATTTTAAGAAAAAAATTAAGGATAGTGATTATGACAATAATGGTCATTGGTAGTGCCAACATGGATCTGATTATACAAGTTGAGCACATTCCCACTCCAGGTGAAACCATACTAGGGGGGGAATTTTTAACTGCCTCTGGAGGCAAGGGCGCCAATCAAGCAGTTGCTGCAGCACGCTTAGGTGGAGACACACATTTTATCGCCTGCATTGGTGAAGATAGCTTTGGTGAAACACTTATCAATAATTACTGCAAAGATAATATCAATATCAAGCATATAAAACGTACTACTAAAGCTTCTGGTGTTGCGATGATTTATGTTGCGAAAAATGGTGAAAATTCAATTTCTGTGGCGCCAGGTGCCAATGCCTTATTAACACCTCAAGACTTAGACAAACTCACCGCACAATTTGCACATAGTCAAATTGTCCTGACACAATTAGAAACACCCATTGAAACCATTATGCGTGCTGCAGAATTAGCCAAAAGCAATCAGTGCTTATTTGTACTTAATCCAGCACCTGCGCAAAGCTTGCCTGATACTCTTTACCCACTGATTGATATCATCACACCCAATGAAACGGAAGCCACGCTCCTAACAGGCATTGAGGTTACAGATGAGTCATCAGCGCTCACAGCTGCCAAAGTGCTCTTTAATCGCGGTGTTAATAACGTTATTATCACTATGGGTGCAAAAGGCGTGTTCTTCTACGATGGCAATAATGCACAACTCATTCCTACACATAAAGTAGCTGCTATTGACACGACTGCTGCAGGCGATACCTTTAATGGCGCTTTGGTCAGTGCACTTGCGCAAAATAATACAATGCAAGATGCCATTATATTTGCCAACAAAGCAGCAGCCCTTTCAGTAACCAAACTGGGCGCACAAACCTCCATTCCGTATCTTGATGAAGTTAACCATCTAACGAGCCTTATATGATCGATCAAAAAGAACTTACAGCATATCTCAATCAACTATTGAGTGTTGATACAATCAAAGACTATTGCCCTAATGGTCTACAAGTCGAGGGCAAGAAAGATATTTACACCATTGTCACAGGTGTTAGCGCTAGTCTTGAGCTAATAGAAGCCGCTATTCTTAAGAAGGCGGATGCTATTCTAGTACACCATGGCTATTTTTGGAAAGGTGAAAATCAAGCGATTACTGGGATCAAATACCAACGCATTAAATCCCTAATCAAACATGATATTAATTTGTTTGCATATCATTTGCCGCTTGATGTCCATCCAACACTTGGCAATAACGTACAATTAGCTAAACTGCTAGCGCTTAACGTCAGCGCTGAATTTGATACAGGTACCACACCCAATTATGGAATTATCTGTAATCATCACACCACATTAGCAGGTCTTACAAAAACTATTACTGACAACTTGAAACGCAAACCCCTTATTGTGGGGAAGATGAATGAAGACATTCAAAAAATCGCCATTTGCACAGGGGGTGCACAAGATTTTATCGAACACGCTTATCATGCTGGTGCTGATGTTTATATTTCAGGTGAGATCTCTGAGCGCACCACCTTAATCGCACGCGAGCTTGGCATCACCTATATTGCCGCAGGACACCATGCCACTGAACGCTATGGCATCAAAGCACTTGGTCAGCATCTTGCTAAGCAGTTCGACTTAACCCATCACTTTATTGATATTGATAACCCAGTTTAAAGCATTTGTTTTTAGATATTCTGCCAATATTGCCTAAAATATAAAAATAGTGTAAATTCGCGAGCTTAACTGATGAGAAACACGATGGATTTCACTTATGAAGTTAGGACGCATTTTTTTTGGCGACCCTATCCCTAAAGCACAAGCTGAAGAGCATGCTTTATCAAAAAAACATGCCTTAGCTATTTTTTCTTCTGATGCACTATCCTCCGTAGCATATGCAACTGGTGAGATTTTAACTGTCCTTATCTTAGCAGGCACTGCAGCTTTAGCAATGTCGATGCATATTGCTATTTTTATTGCCATTTTGATCGTTGTTGTTGGGATATCCTACAAACAAGCCATTGATGCATATCCTGAAGGCGGTGGCGCATACATTGTGGCACGCGAAAATTTAGGTACCTTTATGGGGCTTTTGGCAGCTGGTGCGCTCATGCTTGATTATATTTTAACGGTGGCAGTGAGTGTCTCGGCAGGTATTTTGGCAGTTACTTCGGCTTTTCCTGAAGTACAATCACATGCTGAGCTCATGGCTGTGATCGCGATCATTTTCATCATGTGGATGAATCTGCGTGGTATGAAAGAATCTGCTTCTGCCTTTATGTGGCCCACTTACGCTTTTGTTGTTGTCATACTATCTATGATTGGCATTGGTCTTTATCGCTATCTCACTGATAATTTACCGCCTGTTGATTATTCACATGCTACAGACCTTATGGCGCCATTAACAGGCGTCTTAACCTTGACACTCATTCTACGCGCTTTTTCATCAGGATGCTCAGCGATGACAGGGATTGAAGCGGTTGCTAATGGGGTAATGTCATTTAAGAAGCCACGCGCTAAGAATGCCTCAATCACCTTGATGGTGTTGATCGTGTTATTGATTTCGATGTTTTTAGGTATCTCCTTTCTGGCATCTAAACTTGAATTGCAACCACTCACTGACCAAAGCTTATTATCACAAATTGGTCATAATATTTTTGGTGGTGGCGTATTTTATTATCTATTACAAACGGTCACTTGCTTGATCTTATTACTCGCAGCCAATACTTCTTTTGCCGGCTTCCCACTGTTAACCTCAATGATTAGTAAAGATGGCTACCTACCCAGACAGCTACAAAACGTTGGTGATCGCTTAGCCTTTAGTAATGGTATTTTGGCACTTGCTGTTTTTGCCTGTGTGTTAATTATTATCTTTCAAGCCAATACCAGTGCGCTTATTCCGTTGTACTCTATTGGCGTATTCTTAGCATTTACTTTATGTCAAGCAGGTCTTGTACGTGTGTGGTATAACCGTCGTCGCACGGTCAAAAGCTGGTGGATCAAAGCCAGTATCAATAGCTTTGGTTGTCTGTGTACTTTTATTGCTGTTATTGTCGTTATTGAATCTAAATTTTTTGAAGGTGCGTGGATTATTATCATCGCTTTACCGCTATTAATTTTAATGTTTTATCGCATTGCCCACCATTATCGTTTAGCGGATCAAGAATTGTCATTAAGTGCTGATACGGGGTTGATTGAAACCTCATTACAAAAAGATACCCAATTAAAAGTGATCGTACCTGTGTCAAAATTACATAAAGGGACAATTGCAGCCCTTAGTTTTGCCCGCAAAATATCGCCTGATATCACCCCCGTGACCATCAATATAAACCCTGAAAAAACCGCACGCTTACAAAAGCAATGGCGTGAATTAAACTTCCCTGAAGCGTTAGTTGTTCTGGATTCGCAATATCAATCACTCTCAAGACCACTGATTAAGTTCATTCGTCGCACCGATTTAACTGAACCCCAACGTGGATTAGCTGTATTAGTTTTACCCAAAGCAGAAACAACCAAGCTATGGCATACCTTCTTGCATAATCAAAAAACGGCTCTTTTACGTTGGGGGTTAAAAAGTGTTAGCAAAACCGAGACCAAAGGTCAGGCGCGAATTATTGTTGAAGTTCCTTATCAGTTAACTGTTTAGCCTATTTTTAGCGACTTATGTTCACACATGTACCGTGTGATGTAGGATTTCATGTATGAATAGCTGCTTTATGTAAATATTTGTTTACACATATTACCCTTATCTGCTTTAAACCCTGCTAGACTTGATTCATAACCTATGACACGATCACAAGGAAGCATGATGCCACACTCAAAACAGCGTTATTCAATATGGATGCTATGTATTTTTATAGGTGCTTGCATCGTACTAGTTATTCAAAGCACGCTGATGATTAAACATCTTTATAAGGATGTTATTGATCAGAAGCATCATTATCGGGTCATCAAAGACTTGATTGATATTCGTGATGCTATGGCAAAATTAGATGTTAACGAGCTTGAGTTAGCTGTTCAAACCTATGAACAGATCACTCGGCATTCGGTATCTATTGCAGTACATTCACATACTAGTGATCATCTGGAACTACATACTTATAATCAGATGATCGAATATTTCAAAACACATAAACAACTATCCTTTGATCAATATTACCCAAATGCTGATAAGTGGGTAGTATTTAGATTCAAACCACATAACCCCTGGACTGATCCGGTGGTTATCATTGCCATTATACTGCGTTTTATTTTTATGTTTATGATCATTTATTTAATTATCTATAGTGGTTTAAAGCTATTTAGACAGTCTATTCATGAACTTGGCAGTGGCAATAGCAATCAATCATTCCTTGGTAAAACAAAACGTGTCTTAGAACAAAAAGTTAAGGATCTCATTGCTGAGCGAACAATGATTTTAGCGACACTTTTTCATGATATCAAAACACCGCTTGCACGTGCCAAAGTACGCTTACAAACAGAGTATGAACTTGATCAAGTTCCGTCTGATTTAGATGAAATTGATGAGCTTATTAAAGCTACAGTGAGCTATTATCAAGAAAGTACACAGGATACGAGCTTTAAGATCAATACCATTTTTGCCAAACTTAAACAGCAACACCCTGATAAAATCAGCATTAATACGACACAAGATTATATTGTGCACGGCAATGAAACGCTGCTCTATCGAGCCTTTAGTAACATTACCAATAACGCGATTAAATATGCCAAACATTGCACTATTGACTGTGATTTGGAGCAAAATAAGTTAATCATACATTTTCAAGATACAGGTCCTGGTGTTTCTAAGGATAAAATCGATAAGCTTTTTCTAGCCCACCATAAAAACTTGCATAGTGAGCAAAACAGTAAAGGACATGGCCTAGGTCTTGCCATTTGCAAAAAAATTATTGAACTGCATAAAGGGGAAATATTGGCAACATCTAATGAGCAAGGATTATGTATTATGGTGAAATTAATTGTCACTGAAGAAAATACTTCGCCTTTGTAAAAGGCATTTGCTACACTTTGGCGTTTCCTCTAATCACAATATACGCTCAGTTAATGGGTTTATGGTGCAGAAATATCAAAGTAATGATGCATAAATAAGCTGCATCAACCAGTACCGCTCTCTGCCCTTGTGGGAGAGGTCGTGCAACTTAGGTTGCACGGATGGGGGGGGCGTTAAAACACAACTTATTCTTGATTCATTACAAAAACGTTAATCGTTATTAACCATAACAGCATTGGCATCTTGCTTTGTTAATACCATATTTATGGCTTAAGCAAAACCAAATTAATTTTAAGGACAAACTAATGAATATTATCTACGGCACTCAATTCTCTCCCTTTGTTAAGAAAGTAATTGCCACATGCGAAATCAAGCAAATCCAATATAATATTGAACCAGTTATTCCTATCAATCAAACAAAAGAATTTATGAGCATTAGTCACCTTGGGAAAATTCCTGCTTTCAAGGATGATCAGATATCACTATATGACTCCTCAGTTATTTGTGATTATTTAGATAGAAAATATCCGCAAAACAGCATCTATCCTAGCGATTTGTATGAACGTACGCTAACGCTGCAATTTGAAGAGTATGCTGACACGCGGTTAGCTGAACATTTAGGCAAAGGGTTAGTTTATGAGAAGATTATAAAGCCAAAATTTCTAAATCAAGCAGCTGATGAGCATATTATTTATAATACTATCAGCAATGAGCTGCCCACAGAACTTCTATATCTTGAAAGCAATATTAAAGACAATTTTTTGATTAACAATCAAATTACCATTGCCGATATTGCCATAGCTGCTTTGTTTTTAAATGCAACTTATGCAGAGTTTCGTGTAGATCAGAATAAATTTCCAAAACTGGCAAATATGCTCTCCAGTATCTGGTCTACACGATATTTCCAAACACTGATAAAAGCAGACCAGCAAAGTTTAGGTTTAGATTTGATAGAAACTAACTAAATAATTATGCCCTTAGTAGCGAAGGGCATTTATAGCGTTTGTTAGGTTTGCTTATAATTAATAATGGTTAAATGCCATCACATTACCATCACCAATCAGTTGAGTGGTGCTTACATAGTTGTCACGCGTTGAAATGGTAGTAACTTCATTAGAATTACCAACAATATTATAATTAATATCGTTCATATTAGCCGCGATTTGATAATCAAATACATTGGAATCACCTTGCGCTTGAAGACGCATGATATTAGTATCACCAACGACTTCTGATAGGATCATATTAGAGTCACCAATAGCATAAAAAGCCAAGTTATTTGAATCTCCTTCAATTAACATACTTAGCTCATTCAAACCACCTCTGGCTTGAGCGATTAAGCGGTTAGTATCTCCTGTGATATCCATATCACTTGTATTGCCATTACCTAATGCATAGTAATTAAGATCATTGCTATTACCCGCAATCATACCATCAAAGCTATTTTCATTACCCAACAATTGAGCCGTGTTTCTATTTAAATTACCCGTCACATCCGATAACATTAAATTTGAATCACCTAAAGCGTAAGCGTTTAAGTTATTTCTTTCGCCTTCGACTAAATTAGTTAGGTCATTCATGTCACCTCTTGCTTGTATATAGCTTGTATTGATCGCTCCTTGAACTTCGGATAATAATTTGTTTGAATCACCCAAAGCATATGAAATAAGATTATTTTGCTCTCCTGTTGCCACGTTATCTATTTCATTTAAATTGCCTGCTGCTTGTGCAATCGCACGGCTTTGATCACCAGTAGCGGTAATAGCTAAATCATTTTCATCACCTACGGCATAAGATAATAACGTATTTCTGGAACCTTCGACAAAGTTGTTACTTATGTTTCGATCTCCTCTTAATTGCAGATTAACATTGTTAATATCACCTGTTATCTCTAGATTTGCCTGACTTAAGTCACCTAAAACATAGGAGTTAAGATAGCTTCTATCTCCTACAAATAATGTCATCAAGCTATTTTCATCACCCATTACTCTGTTGTACACTCGACTGATATCACCCGATATATCAAAATTTTCAACATTCAGGTCACCAAAGGTTTGGCTTCTTACAAAACCATTATTGCCGACGACTGTGGATTGATGATCATTCATATTACCACGAGATTCTGTGTAGATATAATTAAAGTCACCTTCCGATGCAATATCCGCTGTATTACTGTCACCTACTTGCCTTAAAAAGAAAAGGTTACGCTCACCACTGCTACGATAACGTAAGCTGTTTTCCTCAGCCACCGCATTTTGGTAAACATCAACGAATGCAGCATCTCCCACCGTTGTCACAACACTTTTATTTCCTGTCGAAGATGCTGATATTTGATTAATTCTAGCTATTGTATTATTTCCATTTGCGTGCAATAGCGACAGATTCTCCGAACCGCTTTGTGTTAACGACAGCTGCATATTATCACTGTCTAAAATGCTAACACCAATATTGGGTGCAGATGGTTCCTCATTTGTTTGCCTTAATACTATTTGACCTTCATCACCAGTTATTTGACTGACTAAAATATTACTACCTGTTTGATTTACCTCCGTATTTACATTGGTTGTATTTGCTGTCATCGCTTGCAAACTGCCATTAAGTGGTAATGTAATGTCAGGTTGCAAAGCTTCAACTGCTGTTTTCGCAGTATTATGGATTGTTGTAAAGTCTTCTGAAACGGATGCATTCACATTGAGAACGAAAAGAGACATCCCGACTAGACAAGCCATTTTATTTGTCATACTATTCATAGCTAACTCCTGTTGTGTTTTATCCGACGCCAATCGAAGTATAGAACAAACAATGGGAGTTACTTCATTTCTTAAGAAAAAAGTCCATTTTTTTTGCCATCGGTTATTAATTGAGTAATAATATCCTCCAAAATTTCATTTAATACGATGATTTTTGGTTCATTACGCGTAAAGCCAGCTTCTGCTTCTAGTAATTTTTTAAAACTTACAAATTGAAAAATACCAAAGTTCAAACCATATGATAGTATTTTCTTTGTATCAATGACCGAGATCACTACCTCTCCCGAATCAATATCTATCACTCTTAAACTTACGGTCATATGATCTATCTGATATTCTGTAGAGCCTCCAATACCAAAATACTTGGCCCCTGCGCCCCCTGTCGTAATATTGGATTCATAATCGATAATCCCACCTGTTAGAGCGTATCTTGCATAATTCAGTTTGGGGATGGTTTTATCATCTCCCAATTCATTAAGTTTGCGCTCAGTTAAAATAGAATTTAAAATCTTTCGCTCGAGTACATTAAACCAACCGCTGCCAACCAGCTTGGCAATAAGCACAGACTCAGGGTCTTGCGTCACCACTTTAGAATATGTATTAGTTCCATAGTCTGTCGTCTCATATTTCCCCGTTTGATCCTCAAACTTATACACAGCGATATTAATTTTCTGTTTTGGTTTTTGCGTAATATACTCTCTGGCATAAAGGTTATGACCAATCAAAGACTTCGAATAAAACTCAACATCATGATTAGTCATTGCGCAACTGGTTAATAGCAAACAGACCAAACCACTTAAGGGCTTGCACATTTTCGTTTTCACACTGAATACAACCCACGTAATATGCTTAGATACTATCGATAGTGATTTCACTTGAGTTTCCTGTTAGTTTATCGTTAATTTGAATAATAAAGCTATCTCCAAGCTCAATAACCTTTACTTTAAAAGACTCGGTTTCAACATTACCTGCAATGAGATTGCCCTCATCATCAGTGACACTCCTTAAAATGGAGGCTGCAATTTGTGATGTAATGATCGAGTCCAATCTTTCTTGAAAACGCTCAGCCGCCGTTTGTGTTCGCCTAACATTGTTAGAAGAAGGATCTTTGTGATCATTTTGTAAAGTTGCTGATTGCAATAAAAAGGATCCATTATTGGGATGCCCTCCAAAAGATGGGTTCACCGGCTGATAGACCAAATTACCATACCCAACACCAAACAAACATACCGAAGTCATCAGCTTCACTCGATCAACCATTTCTAATCTCCCTATTACACATCTAAATTAAATAAACCGATAGCTCAACACCAAGGATGACGTTAATACATAATACTCACTAATCATCGGGCTGTTAGTCACTTCCGTAGGTAATATATTTAAACGCGCGTTAAATGCCGCACTCCATTTTTGTTTGAACGTATATTTAAATCCAAAACTTAAAAAAGGAGATAGCGCAGCATCCGGCGCATACTCAGATAACCCAGACACTAACATTTCCTTGCAACTCACACCATAGTAATAATTTAATAATTGACTGCTGCTGTATTGAACTCCCCCACCAAAACTCAGCTGAAGCGCATGCTGATTCAGCTGATAGTTCAATAAATTTTTATATCCCAATGTTGACATAAAACCATTTGATTTACCCGTAATATCAAAATCAATAGATAAATTCAAGCGTCCATACGGTGTTAGCAATTGTTGCGACATACCCGCCATCACAATATAGTTTCTTTTATCTAATTGTTGCATCCGTGCATTACTTGACTTACTTGCTTTATAAACCTCAGGATAAAGAAAACCCTCCAACAAGGTCACCATGCTGCCTTGTTGATAAAGCGCGTAAGAGCCATAAGTCCCCACAAAATTAAAGCCACCATCTTGATATTGTATAAATGGAATAGGTAAAATAGTTGGCTCAGTGTTAAGATAAGGGTTAGGCGTCACAATCCCCCCAATCCCAACACTGAGTACCTCTGAAGTGTATTGTCTGCTTTGCGCAGAAACCTGTGACATCATTTTTTCATTGTCACTATTTTCACCACTTACGCCAACGGTAATTAGTAAAAAAAACACCATAATACAGCCAATTAATTTTCCGCTGCTTACTCGGGGCGTACTACAAATATCATCAAAACAATACAACATAATCTTCTCATTCTTCCCACATAAAAGAGTCTCATTAATTACTTAAAGCGAGTCCTACAGGTGAGCTTAGAAACTCTTTAAGCTGGGCTTCACAATCTATAAAATCACCTGCGGGGTTGACATTACACCGCGTTAAGCTATCCGAGTGGTAATTTGTTATATATACCTTCGAATAATTTGAAGTAAACTTCATGCCAACCGGTTTATTCAAAGGAACATCAAACATTTGTTGGCAGCTTACAAAATCACCAGAGCTATTTCGCTGACAACGTGAAACTGTGCTACTTTTATGATCTACTATATAAATCATTTTGTTTTTGCCATTGAACGCAATTGCCATTGGCAAAGTAATCGACATCAAAGTTCGATCCATTTTTGCACAATTTGATAGCGTTGCTGTAACGGCATCAATATTACAACGCAAAATACTATTCATACTCGGCGCTGAATTGACGACATAGGCAAACTGATGATGCTCATCAACGGCAATACCTGTCGGCATCGCAAATTTGTCTGATGATTTGTGGCACGACTCCAATTGATCATTACTGTCAAATTGACAACTGACCACATCGCCATTTGTAAAGGAGGTAAATATTGCATAGCGATCATTTCTATACATATTAGAAGGCACATAATCAAGTGGCAAAGCCGCTGCATGATCCAGTTGCATACAACCAATAATGCTCCCAGATGAAGATAACGGACATTGCAATGCTAGTTTTTTGCCAAACATATATAGTTTACGTTGGTATACCACAACATTATCTGGTACAAGTTCATTAAACACAGGTAAGCTCTTGCAATGAACTACATTACCAGCGTTGTTAATGTCGCAATGTAATACTTTGTTTGTCGCACCTCGATTGGTAACATAGATCATCGGTTTGTCCGTTTGTGCTGACTTATCTACAGTTTTGTCCTCTAGTGAAACCACGTTAACTGACATATTAAATGATTCATTAGCAAACAAGCTTGCCCCAGCTAAGTAAGTAGTTAATATAAAAAACATCACTTTTATGTTCACAGATATGACCTCAAGAAATCCTAACAATATCGTTTACAAGCTAGCTCCGGCATTTTGTTTAAAATTCAAATAAACAACAGGTTAAATACCGATCTATCTCTATGCATTCCCTAGGATTACTAATTATTGACAGTGCGCACGAGTATAATATCACCCCAGTTCCCATGGCCACCAGCTGAACTCGACGTCGCATGTGTAAGTCCACTACGTGCATTTATTAAAGTAAACTCACCATTTGGCTTCACCGAAGAGGTCCAGTAATAATCAGACGATCCTAAATTAAAGCCATTGTTATTAATCCACTCCCTCCAAGCACCAACATATGCCAAATTCACTAGACTATGTAGCTCACCATAAGTTGGTAAACGCCAATTTGAATATCCACATAAAGTTGAGTTATTTGCCATGCTCATTGCTTCTGTAAATTTGACGGTTCTGTTTAAATCAGCTTTACCCCACATCAGTCCCGTCAACTCATCATATAAAGCGTCACTACAACTTGCTTCACCTACCTTATCGACATTGCTAAAACGCGGAGTTGGCCAACTTCCCTCTCCTCCTGAACTATCTGGACCGATACTTGGAACAACCGCTTTTTCCGTAGTTCCAGATTTACCGCGAACAGGCAATAATAGATATTGTGAAACATCAATAGGCAAGCGAGTGAGCTGATCAGTAATATCGTTTCTGTTGCTGAACGATGCTACCCAAGCAGTACTACCACTCTCGGACCACCACCAATCAGCAGTCTCTATTCCTAAATATGGAGTAGAAGACCAATAGTGCATTGTCTCATCAATATTATGAAATCCATGATTATTTAACCAATCAGCGCCGCTACCCGTAATTTGGACTAAAGTCTTCAGTTCATTTATTGTTGGCAGCCTCCAGTCGCTATAACCGCACAGCTCTAAATTGTCCGCATAAGTCATCGCGTCGGACCAAAGCCTCCGACCAGATACTTCTCCATCTCGAGCCCAAACTAACCCTGTCAACTGATCCTGAACAGCATCCTCACATACGATATTATCTCCTTGTTTTAATGCTTGAAATCTATTATCCGGCCATGACCAACCATCTTCATCAACATCAGGACCTGAGTTAATTGGAGTTGTCGGCAATAATTCTTTTGAATGGGATTGCAATACTATATTTACTCCTTCCGCATATGATAATACTGATGCTAAAGTCACATTAGCTCCTGCTTTAACTGGGGCAAAAACACCTTTCCATTCGCAACTCGACTTAGGAGTTAATTCAGTTACACCCTGACAAGTACTCTCATCTTGATTAAGTATAAAACCATCCTCCTCGGAAATTGTATTCTCAAAATCTATGCCTGTAGCAGGTAGCGTACTATGAGTATTGCTAAAGGTATAAACGAATGGATAACTTTGTCCAACAGCAACAATACTTGGAATATCTATCGTTTTGACACCACTAACAACTACCTCAACTACTTGCGCAACACTTGTTAGATTAACACCTAAACCCTCGTCATAAAAGATACTTGACGATATCTCGACAGTGGTTTCAACAGCATCTGGTGTAAACGTGCCTTTCCACACACATGAAGAACGTGGTGCTAGCTCAGTTACACCATTACAAGTACTGCCAACCAAATCGATCTTAACCCCTTCAGACTCAGGGAATACATTCTCAAATCTCACACCTGTTGCTTTTAAAACACCACTAAGATTAGTAAAAACGTAAGTAAAAGGATAACTAGTTCCTTTTGTAACGTTAGCTGGAATATCCTTTGACTTATCACCTATAACCCCAACTTCTGAAAAGCCAAAATTTGCCACTTGTAGACCATAATCCATTAACCTTAATTGTCCGCTTAACTTCACATCAGAAGATAAATATAACTCACAAGACTTGCCCGCAGCCAACTCTAATGAGCAAGTATTTTGCTCAAGATTAACATTTAAAACATTACCATTTGCATCTGTAAACTTTGGGGTTTCATCAAAATAAACGGCATTCTTGGTACCGCTATTGCTTATTGAAATATAATTTTGCTTATTTAGGGGTAAAACTGCATTTTTACCAGGCGCCAAACTTAACGGAGCAATACCAACTTCAGTTTGATAGCGCTTAACACCACCATCTGGAAAAGTTATTTTTAATTCTAACGGCGCAACCTCTGCTACTTGCTGCTCAATGGTTGTTGTCACCAATAACTCACAGGCTTCGTTAATTTTTAAATCAACACATGCGTTTTTTGATATATACGCTGCATTAGGAATAATCTCCACTGAATAATACTGATGAGCCTTAACCTTACCGATTTCACCCAAATCATGGCTTTCAACATTAACAAACAATTTAGATTGAACTCCAGCAGCAAGATCAACACTATTAGGATAAGAGACATTATAACCAGAGGCACTTCCAGTGCTTGAGCCATTATCTGCCGATGAATCACCACCGCCACCACCGCATCCAAATAAAATAAACGATGAACACAGAATCGAAATTGTTTTAATTTTACTCATTTTAGCCCCTTTTTTTATTTTCCCATATTTATTAGTAATCATCATTTTCATTACGACCCCTTAAAGCAGTTAACTTGCACACGCCTCCCCTCAGAGATGTTTGTATAATACCCAGTTAAAGCATCTTTTAAACCCCTTGTTTGTTAACAGCCATTAACATAACCTGCGTTTTGATTGCTAACTACATCGAGCAAAATACCGATATAATCATGCTTCACGAATCAAGTAAAAGTGGCTAAACTTGAGTAACAAGCCATGGATATAAATGGGGCAAAAGAAGAAATGAATATTAATAAAGTGCTGATAATTGATGATGACAAAGGCATTGCTGATGCAATAGCGCATTTTTTCGAGCAAAAACTCTTATTTAGCTCACATGCTAGTTGCGGGCAAGATGCTTTGGAAATGCTGCAAAAAGAACACTTCTCGACAGTCATACTAGATCTTAATTTACCTGATGTGTATGGTATTGAGCTATGCAAAAGTATTCGCAAAGAGTTGCCAGATATCCCAATTTTAATTCTTTCCGCAAACACTGGAGAAGTTAATCGTATTATTGGTCTTGAAGCTGAGGCCAATGATTACATGGAAAAACCATTTAATATTCATGAGCTGTATGCGCGTGTTAATAATCTGATTAAATTCAGTGTAAGCAACATCAAAAATCAAACAAAAACCATTATCTTTAATTCGTTAAGTTATCATTTGCATGATAAGACACTATCAAATTTGAATAATAAAATTACTCTCACACAAACCGAGCAGCGCCTACTTGAGCTCTTTCTAACGCGTCCAGGACAAGTAATATCAAAGCATGAGATTGCCGATAAATTCGGCATGGCAGATCAATCAGATAGCCGTTCACTTGATGTCATCATCAGTCGCCTGCGTACCAAGATTGATGACAAACAAGCTAATCTTTTGCAAACCATTCGCGGACATGGTTATGTTTTTGTTGGTCGTTTGCAATATAAGTAGTGACTGACCGAATTTGACAGCACAAGCCTGTGATCGTTGAATTTAAGAGTGATATGTGTAGTAATGAGAGCAGTATTCGTGATACAGCTCGTGTATTGAAGGTGAGAACAACTTCACTGCCAATAATTCTTTCCACAACCTGTTTATAATTAAAGACTAAGCCTGAACAACTTGTTGTTGTAATACCAGTCTTGATAGCAAGTGATTGGGTTTTCTCTAAATGGTTCCTAAAATGCGCTAAAGCCGCGTTGGTAAAAGTCACTGGCTGCTCAGCTTGGGTTAAACTTCTCTATCATCGTTAATCTATCTTTATCTTCACTTGTAAATAGTACCGCTACGGTATCATTCGACGACTTTTTCTAAGGTTTTAAGCATCTGCAATTTATCAAGCGACTAACTTGTCATAGTAACTAGCGCCCAATGTGCGCCAGGCGTTTACCTGATTTCAAATTCCGCTCTATTTGCTCTAATGAAACCCCTTTTGTTTCAGGTACAAAGAATTTGGTGAAGAGCATACACACAAGACAAACCAATCCAAAGCCAAAGAATGTATTGCCTGGCGCGAAAGTTAACCATGTCAATGCAAAATTACCTAAGATAGCATTACAAAGCCAGTTTGATGTCGTTGATGCAGTCATACCAAGATCGCGCCCTTCTAAGGGTTGGATTTCAGAGCATATAATCCAAATCATTGGCCCCATTGAAATGGCAAAACCAAATATAAATACCAAACAAAAAATCAATGTAATCCATTGCAATGCTGAGCTTAACTGCATATGCGAAATAGGTAGGTTATTAATCATTTCAACCGAGTAATGCGTCTTAAACACTACGCCAACAATAAGACAAGATAAAACCAATAAGCTCAAGCCAAAATAAAGAATCGGTTTGCGCCCAAACTTATCAACATATTTTATTGCTAAAATTGTCGTTAATACGTTTACTAAACCAATAACAATTGTTGCTACCGCGGGGTTGCCAAAACCTGCCATCTTAAAAATATCTGTAGAGTAATACATAAAAGCATTCATCCCTGTAAACTGTTGGAATGCTTGCAGCAAAATCCCCAATAACAATACTTTTAGAAAAAAACCATGACGCAACATTTTAAAACCACTGCCTTTGACATTCGTTGCGTTTTTGATTTCATCTGCCTCTTGATAGGCTTCCTCTTCAGTATCACGAATCCTTTTTAGAACAACTAGCGCTTTTTCTTCCTGCCCAGTTAGAATCAACCAACGTGGGCTTCGTGGTAAGGTTAAACAACCTAGCAACATAATTATTGATGGAATAGCGATACTGGCAAGCATAATACGCCAAGACCCTGTGGAGCTCAACGCCGAGTTACACAGATACATCAAGAAAATACCAATCGTAATCATAAATTGATACATCGCAATGATACCCCCGCGAAACTCTTTAGGCGCAATTTCCGACAGGTATAGTGGTGAAATAAAAGAAGCAATACCAACCGCTAAACCAACAACAAATCGTGATACTAATAATGCATCAAAATTAGGTGCGAAAACGCCAACAAATGTAAATAGGGTAAAAATTAATGCCGCCAGAATTAATACTACCTTTCGCCCAAAGCGTCGTGATAGAAACCCGCTAAAAATCGCACCAATTGCCGCACCAACAAGTAACGTGCTTGCGACATGTTCCGACTGCGTTAAGCTTAAACTAAAATTTTTGACGATTAAATCTAATGAGCCATTAACATAGGCGATATCCATACCAAACAAAAGTCCAGCCAATGCTCCAATAATGGCAACACGCATGGTTATTGCGTTTAGTTTTTTTTCTTTCATCCTTCCCACCCCGTTTTTATTTTATAAACACTCAATGCAAACCATTTTACAATATTTCTGGTTTTGTCAAATTTTCTCTTGCATGTTATCGATTTAATTTTCTCTTGTAAATATTCTACCCGCTTATTATTTTCCAAAAGTTTCAGCCCTCACACTTACGGCATATAAGAATATATTTAAGCGTTAACCAATCATTGTATAGATTAAAGCTAAAGCTGCTCTATAAAAGCATAAAACCATTTGAATCTGTTTTTTAGTTTCGCTACCATTTACTGTAAATTTCCAACATTTAGACTATGATTTCATTATGACATCACCAAATCCATTATTTGAGCATTCACATCGCCGTCGCAATCCATTGACAGGCGAGTGGGTTGTCGTCTCACCACATCGTTTATCAAGACCATGGCAAGGACTCAGTGAATTATCACCCACTGACAACAGACCAAAGCATGATCCTAAGTGCTATTTATGCCCAGACAATATTCGTGCAAACGGTAGCAAAAACCCTCAATATAGCGAGACATATGTTTTTAATAATGACTTCCCAGCCTTGATGTCAGTAGAGGATAATGAAGAGTTTGACGAGCTGATTGATCCATTAATGACTGCTCAACTCGCCAACGGTATTGCCAAAGTTATTTGTTTCTCACCAGATCATAGTTTGAGCATGGCTGAGATGGCTGAAAAAGACATTATAACGGTAATATCTACTTGGCAAAATGAAGTTAACGAGCTTTCAAAAGCATACCAATGGGTGCAAGTTTTTGAAAACAAAGGCGATATTATGGGCTGTTCTAATCCGCATCCGCATGGACAAATCTGGGCATGTGATTTTTTACCGACTGAAGCTGAAAAAGAGCATAATCAACAACAAATTTACCATCAAAATCATCAAAGCAATTTACTCATCGATTATGTTAAACGTGAACAAAAGGCACAACAGCGTGTTGTGCTTGAAAACGATGAGTGGCTTGTTGTCGTACCCTTTTGGGCGGTTTGGCCATTTGAAACTTTATTAATACCTAAGTCACATTGTGCGCACCTCAATCATCTTAATGAATGCCAAAAAAATCAACTTGCCAGTATTCTCAAGGCATTACTGCAAAAATATGATCGATTGTTTGGGGTTTCATTTCCCTATTCGATGGGCTGGCATGGCGCGCCTTATGCTCAAAACGATCCATTTTGGCAATTACATGCTCATTTTTATCCACCTTTACTACGTTCAGCTTCGGTTAAAAAGTTTATGGTTGGCTTTGAAATGCTTGCTGAATCACAACGTGATATTACGCCTGAGGATGCTGCAAAGAGGTTACGTGCATTATGATATTAGCAAAATATAACGATGATCTACGTAATCACTATCAATCAATCTTTAATCGCCAAGATTATCGATGCTTTTACGCACCAGGTCGGGTTAATTTAATCGGTGAACACACGGACTACAACAATGGCTTTGTTATGCCTTTGGCAATCAACATGGGCACAACAGTCGCTATCGCACCACGCGATGATGCTAAAGTCAGCGTTTATAGCAAAAATTTGGATCAATTAGACAACTTTGATTTACATCATTTTTCAAACTCAGAACACTCACAATGGTGCCGCTATATCGGCGGCATGCTATCACTTATCCAACAAAGCACCAAAGAGACCGCAGAGATTAAAGGTGCTGATATTTATATCTCTAGTAATCTACCGATTGGGGCTGGACTATCATCTTCAGCATCTTTAACAGTTGCCTTAGGCTATGCATATACCACGCTTTACCAACTGAAACTCAGTAAAATAGATATTGCCAAACTTGCACAGCAAGTCGAGCACCAGTATATCGGTACACTATGCGGCATAATGGATCAAATGGTCTGCGCATCCGCACATGAGAATCACGCATTGCTCATCGATTGCCAGTCACTGACTACAGAGCATATCCCTTTTAACTTAACCGGCACATCCCTCATGATCTGTGATAGCAATGTCAAACACAACCTTGCAGAATCAGCTTATAACAGGCGCCGTGAATCATGCGAGAAAGTTGCTAGAATCTTTAATATCGCCTCATTAAGGGAGTTAACTATTGAACAATTAATGACATCAAAAGATTTGCTTGATATCGAGAGCTTGCAATGCGCTAAGCATGTTGTGAATGAAAATCATCGTGTTTTGCAAGCGGCTAATGCCATGAAAAATGGCGATTGGCTAACACTTGGTAAACTGATGTATGCCTCACACAATTCATTACAGTATGACTATAAGGTCAGTTGTGACGAGCTTGATTATCTGGTTGAGTTATCTATTGCATATTCCGGCGTATATGGTGCACGGATGACTGGAGGTGGCTTCGGCGGCTGCACGATACATTTAGTACAAGATCATGTGATTGATGATTATCAGCATTACTTAGAAACTGCTTATTATAAACGCTTTAACAAAGCACCTACTTTTTATATCTCACGTGCTTATCAAGGAGTCCATTTAGTCAATGGGGCAAATTAAATAGCAATGACAAAAAAGCGTTCAATATCACAGGTTCATAGCCAATGTTTAGATCAAACACTTGGGATTTATCAAACCAACATCAACCATCCTCGCATCAAATTACAGCTTTTAAATATCGGCGCGGTCATTCAGTCGCTATGGGTACAAGATACAAATCAAACTTGGCAAGATATCGTTTTGGGATTTGATGACTATCAAGACTATCTCAAAGAAAATGATCCATCTTTGGGTGCTGTGCATGCCGTTGTTACCAATCGCATTGCCAAGGCACAGTTTGCCCTAAATGATCATATATACAGACTTGATGCCAATGAATCAGCAAATGCTTTGCATATCGGTAATTTGAAAAACCGAGTTTGGCAGCAGTCAATCATTAGCAATGATCATGTTCAAGGCATTGCCTATCATATCAAACTTGATGACGGCTATTGTGGTTTGCCGGGACCTATGACAATTACCATTAGATATCTAATCTTAGTCGATGGTACTTTGCAAATTGACTATCTGACAGAAACTTATGACAATGTTGTGATTAGTAATCTTACCAACCACAGTTACTTTAATCTCAATGGCACGACGCACAACAAACTAGATCAACACCAACTAACACTTTATTGTGACGCTTACCTTGAGACAGATGATCAATTAATCCCAACCGGAAAACTTGTAAAAGCACATGGTGCGTTTGATTTTTCCCAAGCTCAATCATTAACGAGCCGTTTATTGCAGAATGATAAAAAGCTACGCCACAATAAAGGTTATGATATGTTTTATGTTTTGCCTCAATACGACTCGAAAGCACCTAAATATCAACTATGTGCTGAACTAATGAGTAAGAGAACGGGCATTCACATGCAACTATTAACCACCTATCCAGGCTTGCAATTATATAGCGCAAACTTTTTAAGCGATTGTAAAGGCAAGTATGATGAGACATATCAACCACATTGCGCTGTTTGCTTAGAAACTCATGATTATCCCGATGCGCCAAATCACGCTCATTTTCCAAGTATTGTCACACCTGCGCATCATTTACGAAAAAATAGCAGCCGTTATGTTTTTTCCGTTAAAGACGATATGAATAAATCAACAAACTCCGCAAATTTATTTACGATGGCTATATGACTGGTATACAATGCTTGACAGTTTTTAACACCTCGCTTTGTCATGTATCAAAGCGATTAATTAGGCATAAACAAACTTAACATGCAGCTGTTACGACTTGCAGATTTACATAACAATAAAGAGCAAATGCCAAGCATCGTCACCATTGGTAATTTTGATGGTATGCACTTGGGGCATCAGTATATTATTAACCATCTACAGCAACTGGCTAAAACCAACAATGCTCAAGCGACAGTGGTGACATTTGAACCGCAGCCTAAAGAGTTCTTTTTAAAAGAGAAAGCGCCTTTACGCATCACGCCTTTTCGCGACAAAATCCAAGCATTTAAAGCACTCAATATCGACCAAGTTTTATGCTTACAGTTTAATCAAAGTCTTGCGATACTATCAGCTGAAGCCTTTGTTAAAAAGGTTCTTGTCGATGGTCTTAATGCCAAACATGTGATTATTGGCGATGACTTTCGTTTTGGTTATCAGCGTCAAGGTGACTTTAAGCTACTACAAGACTTAGGGCAAAAATATGGCTTCACCGTAGAAAGCCTCCCTTCTTATACCATAGATGATACACGTATTAGCAGCAGCCACATTCGCCAACTACTGGGTAATGGTCAATTTGATGATGCCGCGCATTTTTTAGGGCATAGCTACTCACTAAGTGGTCGCGTGCATCATGGTGATCAAAATGGACGTAAAATTGGGTTTCCAACAATTAACATCCCAATGCCGACAGCAGTTGTCGTTTCAGGGGTTTATGTTGTTAACGTACATGTTTACGGCAAAATATATCATGGCATTGCTAATATCGGCATTCGCCCAACAGTCGGTGGCAGATTACGTTTATTAGAGACACATATTTTTGATTTCACACATGACTTATATGGGCAATATGTTACGATTGAGTTTTTGCACTTTGTGCGTAGCGAGCAAAAATTTGCAAGCTTTGATGCACTCAAAGCACAAATTAATGATGATAAACTGGCAGCACTTACGTGGCTTGAAAAACATACAACAAAGATATAAAACAAACGGGTTAAAGGGTAGAATATGGCAGATTATAAAAGCACATTAAACTTGCCGAAAACATCATTTTCAATGAAGGCAAACCTTGCGCAAAAAGAACCGATGCGCTTAAAGCAATGGTATAGCGATGAGGCTTATCAACGCATTCGTCAGCATTTCGCCGGTAGAGACAAGTTTATTTTGCATGATGGTCCTCCGTATGCCAATGGTGATATTCACGTCGGACATGCCGTTAATAAGATTCTAAAAGATATGGTTGTGCGCTCAAAGACACTTTCAGGTTTTGACGCCCCTTATGTCCCAGGTTGGGACTGCCACGGCCTACCGATTGAGCTGCAAGTAGAGAAAAAACATGGCAAAGCGGGTGTTAAAATAGATGCTAACGCTTTTCGTAAAGAATGTCGTAAATATGCTGCTAAACAAGTAGAACGTCAGATTAAAGATTTTAAGCGCCTAGGTATTCTAGGTGATTGGGATAAGCCTTACTTAACCATGAACTTTGACTATGAAGCCAATATGGTCAGAACTCTAGGTAAGATTATTGAAAATGGTCACTTAACCAAAGGCTTTAAACCGGTACATTGGTGTCCTGATTGTGGTTCAGCACTTGCGGAAGCTGAAGTTGAGTACAAAGACAAAATCTCGCCTGCTATTGATGTTAAATTTGCCATTATTGATCCAAACACTTGGGCGGAGCGTTTTGGTTTAGATACGTTATCTGAAAATACATCTGCCGTTATTTGGACGACAACACCATGGACATTACCTGCCAATCAGGCAATTGCAGTACACAATGAAATAAGCTATGCCGTAGTAAACTTCAATCATGATCAACATATTATTGTTGCAACCGAGTTAGTTGAATCAATTATGAAGCGCGCGGACATTGAAGAGTATCATATCCTTGCCAGTGTATTAGGTGATCAATTGACCAACTTAAAAGCACATCACCCTTTTTATAACCGTATCGTGCCAGTGCTCCATGGAGATCATGTTACCGTTGATTCAGGAACAGGCCTTGTACATACCGCGCCAGCTCACGGGGTTGAGGATTTCGCGTTAGGGAAATTACACAATCTCCCAGTAGATAACCCTGTCAACAACAATGGTTGCTATCACAGCAATACCGAGCTTTTTGCTAATGAGTTTGTCTTTAAAGCCAATGACCATGTGATTGAAGTGTTAACACAAAACAATGCCCTTCTTAACTTAAATAAATTAGAGCACAGCTATCCACACTGTTGGCGCCATAAGACACCACTTATTTTCCGAGCAACCCCTCAATGGTTTATCAGCATGGAAAAAAATAAACTGCGTACACGTGCTGAAGACACCATTAAAGAAGTTAAATGGGTGCCAACTTGGGGGCAAAGTCGTATTGAAGCGATGATGCAAGATCGACCTGATTGGTGTATTTCTCGTCAACGCACTTGGGGGGTGCCTATTCCTTTATTTATTCACAAGGAAACGGAAAGCTTACACCCTCAAACTCAAGACATTATTAAAAAAGTAGCCAACGCCATTGAAAAAGGCGGAGTGGAGGCTTGGTTTGATGCTGATGATAGTCAATTCATTACTGAAACTGAAGACTATCAGCGCGTCACCGACACACTCGATGTCTGGTTTGATTCAGGCTGTTCAAATGCTTGTGTGCTTGAGCATAAGGACAATTTACAGTTTCCTGCTGACTTATATCTTGAAGGTTCTGATCAACATCGTGGCTGGTTTCAGACCTCGCTTCTCACAAGCTTAGCACGTCGCGATCAAGCACCCTATAAACAAGTCTTAACACATGGCTTCACAGTAGATGCTCATGGCAAGAAAATGTCAAAGTCCCTTGGCAATGTTGTCTCGCCGCAAGATGTTGTTAATACATTAGGTGCTGATATCTTACGACTATGGGTTGCAGCAACTGATTATCGCAGCGAGATGACCGTATCTGATGAGATTCTAAAACGCAATGCCGATACGTATCGCCGCCTGCGTAATACCGCACGCTTTCTATTATCGAATCTTGAGGGCTTTAATCCCCAAACTGATTTGATCGACTTCGATCAGTTGGTTGCATTGGATCAATGGGCAATTGCCAAAGCAGATGAGGTACAACAAAAGATTATTAAAGCGTATGATGAATATAACTTTCATGTTGTGGCACAGCAGATTCATCACTTCTGTTCAATTGATATGGGCAGCTTCTATCTTGATGTCATTAAAGATCGTCAATATACAGCCAAAGCCGATGGTTTGGCACGCAAATCTGCACAGACAGCCATGTATCATATCATTCATGCCTTAGTGCGTTGGATGTCACCGATTTTATGCTTTACGGCTGATGAGATTTATGATGCTATTCCTGGCGAGAAGGCCCCTTTTGTTACTTGTCAATGGTATCAAGGATTATCACAAATGCCGCAATCAGCAGAACTTAATCTGCCATTTTGGCAAACGATTCAAGAGGTGCGTACCGAATGTAACAAACTACTTGAATCTAAGCGTGCTGAAGGTGTATTAGGTGCCTCCCTTGAAGCCAATATCACACTGTATGCTGACGATGCCTTACTAGCGCAATTAGCTAAGCTTAAAGATGAGCTACGCTTTGCGTTGATTGTTTCTGATGCGCATGTTAAACCACTCACTCAAAAGCCAAACTTTGCCCATGACTCAAGCATTAAAGGCTTAAGCATTCTTGTTGAGAAGTCTGCTGCGCAAAAATGTGAACGTTGTTGGCATCGACGCGAGGATGTTGGTAGTCATGAAGAATACTCAGATATTTGCGGCAGATGTATTGAAAACATCACCACTGAACAAGGAGAACTACGTGAATTTGCGTAACAATCAATTGCGTTGGATTATTTTAAGCATTATTGTCATTATTATTGACCTTGGCACGAAATACCTTGCCTCACACAATTTAACATATGGACAACCGGTTGCAGTATTGCCCTTTTTCAACTTAACCTTACTGCATAATTATGGGGCAGCATTTAGCTTTTTAAGTAATGCTAATACCACATGGCAAGTGATTGTCCTCTCTGCTATTGCCCTAATTGTCGCTATTGTGATCTTAGTGTGGTTAGCACGTTTGCCTAAAAACAAAAACCTAACCGCCTGTGCTTTATCACTTATCTTAGGAGGCGCCTTGGGTAATGTCTATGATCGCATGATCCACGGTTATGTTGTTGATTTCCTTGATTTTCATATCAACAATTATCATTGGCCCGCATTTAATATCGCAGATTCCGCCATATGCATTGGTGCCGTGATGTTGATCTTGATGAGTTTTAAGTCTAAAAAATAACATCTTCCTGCTGAATAATAGTACCTCTCCCCTTGCGGGAGAGGTCGTGCAGCTTAAGCTGGACGGGTGAGGGGCAAATTAAAGCGCAAACTCATTACTTTACAGGGCATCACTCGAAGCCATTTATTGTTTTTGTCCTACCCTTCTACTTTGCTCAGGGTACGGTTGATAATACGCTGAAGCAAATAATAATTTTCACCAAAAGTGCGTAACTTCAGTAGGTAACTGTTGGCTGAGCGTTAGTCGAAGCCTTTTTATATGCTACTGTCACAAATACCCTTCGACCTCGCTCAGGGTACCGTGATTTAATGAATCAAGAATAATACTACCTCTCCCCTTGCGGGAGAGGTCGTGCAGCTTAAGCTGCACGGGTGAGGGGGAAATTAAAGCGCATACTCATTACTTCACAGGGCATCACTCGAAGCCATTTTACACACTGCAAACACATACACCCTTCGACTTCGCTCAGGGTACGGTATTAAAAATTGCAATCTGAGTTTGCAATTTTTAATGCAAACTGCAAACTCAATTTGCAATTTGCATGTTCTGTCTGATCATATAATGTATAAAAGATTACTTACCATCGACACCAAAATGAAAGCAAGTGTCTTCTTATTTGGACCTCGAGGCACAGGCAAAACGCACTGGTTAAAAGATACATTATGTTATATGGCGGAGATCAAACTTATTACGATAATGACATAAAGGTTATCCCCTTTGCCATAGCAATTCGCTCGCTAGATAAGATTTTAACGGGGGATAGCTAAGAAGCTATTGCTCTAAAGCTTCAAACGCCTGTGGCGTGTTATAACCACTATAGAATACATTATGCCCTTCATTAGACCACTGATTCCCTGGCGTGTATAGCCAACCAAGTTTTTGTCCAAAGAACTCTGCTGAATTATAAGTATCATAAAGTGCAATTTGTTTTTTCAGTGACTCAAATAACTGCTCATAATGTGCTTCACCACCATTATATGTGAAGCTCGTATTACCCCAATCCCCTGCTGCAACTTTCTTATTTGCAAGGGATAACGCCCAAGCAATAATAACGTCTGCATCGGTCGCAGATCCATTGGTATAGAAGCCACCGCCTAATGTATAATGAAATGGTTTACCTGTAGCATCTACAAGCCAAGGCATCATCAAATCACTTTTGACATGACATTGGTCATCATAGTATAGCGCACAGCCATACCCTGCTGACTCAGACATGATATAACGCACAAAGCTATCAAACATTTTTTGATCATTTGCAGCATAGCTAATTAATAATCCATAAGCCATACCTTCAGATACAGTCGGGCTATCTCCAGCATTAGCCCAAGTATCTTTGGAGGTATCATGTGGTGCATTTTCTACTGAAAATATCACTCTTGCACAGGTTTTGCCACCCTCACAAGGATATTCATTCACAAAACCATTTTTTGGATCTATCCAAACCTGATAGTTAGCATTAAAAGAAGCTTGACTTAAATAGCCTGACTTAGCACTTGAGTTATTGACGCCAAGCTCTCCTTTCCCTACTAAAAATGCCTGAGAAAGCAACCCTAATACCGCATTAAAATACGGAGCAGTTGAATTTAAAAAAGCATCATTTCCTGCTGATGCTGGCGTATGCTCGCTTAACTTATAGCTCTCAAGCTGGGTAATTAATTGTTTAAAGAAATCACTCTCACCATTAAATGCATACTCTGCCACAACCGTAGGTCCCAAAAGTGCAGGTAAATTAGAAGGGTTGCTTGGTAGAACCTTATCACCATCTTTACCTACACCTGAAATGGTATATGCCCATAGCCCTGCTGATGGTAATTGACCATCTTGGCTAACTCTTTTCAAGTCACCCAACATACCTACAATAGTACGCTTAACATCAGAGCATCCTGCTGCACTTGGGTTCTGCATGCAAAGTGCCCCATAAAACAATGGAAACCTACCTGAATCATACCCATATTGAAATGCCCAAGCATAAGCATCTGGGTCTTTTATGCGTGAATCTAAAGTTTCTTGATTCATAGGAATAACATTGGCTGGCAAATAGCTATATGTATTTGGATTTGCCTTTTCTTTCTGAGCTACAAATAACTTGATCACTTCATTTGCATTATTTGCCAACGCTTTAAAGTCTGTTGTGTTAATCGCGCCAATGGCAAAGTGATTGTTTTGGCTTGCGATACAGTTCTTATCTTTAGTTAGTGTTGCCACACCATTATTTACATTGATATAGCACTGATCGGTTAGACCACTTGCACCATATTTTGCAATTTGCAAACTCTGATTATCTTCACAGCGATAAATCACTGAATTATCACTACTCCCCGCCCCTGGCACGCTATCTCCTTTAGCACCTGATTGGTAACTGCAATTGGTATAATCAATATGAGCAGGTGTTGTTGTGTTATTTGTAAAGGTCACATCTACAGCAGTATAACCATAACTCAAAATAGAGGATAAAATTAATGCTATTGGTAACTTTTTCATGCTATCTCCTTCATTTTCTTGTGCAAAAAGCATTGGTACTTTTAAATCCCTTGCAATTATATGCATTCATCGGTCAAACTAAATATAGTTCATATGACTAAAAATGACTGTTTTTTTGGCAAGATTATCAAAAAAATTTGTAACCACCCAATAGAAAAAATGAAGATTTAGTGGATTAAGCGCCTATTTCCTTTTTAAGCTTAATCATATCTAACGCCGCTTTTAATGCATACTTACCTTTGTGACCTTTCTCACCACCAACACGCGCTAATGCCTGATCCTTATTATGCGTTGTCAACACCCCGAAAATCACTGGTAAATCATAGCTCATCATTACATCTTGTGTGCCTTGTGATACTTGCATACACACGTAATCATAATGATCAGTTTGCCCACGAATCACACAACCCAGCAATACGATAGCATCATACTTCTTGGTTTTAGCGAGCTGCTTTGCCGCATAAGGCAACTCAACTGCGCCTGGGACTTTATAAACTTTAGGTGTTTTAATGGCTAAGTTAGAAGCTTCCTCTAATGCACCTTCCAATAACTTATCAGTAATTAACGCATTAAATTCACTAACAACAATCGCAATCTTTGGCATCTTCATACTCCTTTTATGCTATGGTTTAGCCGTTGTTTTTTAGTTTGTAAATAGTCTTTATTATGCTCATGCACATCTGATTCTGATACTAAGACTTGCACAGCAATATCCGCTTTTTGCAAAGCCTGCACCTTTTCTGGATTATTTGATAACAATTGACATTGCTTTATATCATAATATTTAAGCACTTGCACTGCATGATCATAGCGACGATTATCAACAGGCAAATTAAGAGCCTTATTGGCTTCAATCGTATCCATATGCGCTGTTCGCTGCAGCTCATAGGCTTTTAACTTATTCACCAAGCCAATATTACGCCCCTCTTGCTCAAGGTAAATCAAAATCCCACCACATTGAGCAATTTCATGCAAGGCATGGTGCAGTTGTGATTGGCAATCACATTTTAGTGAACCGAATAAATCTCCCGTAATACATGATGAGTGAATGCGCACCAAAGGATTATCTTTAATGTCCTTGCTCATAACTTTAATTTCACTTTGGGACACAGGATCGATAAAAACACTCATCTCAAGCTCGCCATAATCTCGAAATGGAATAGGGCTACTGACAGCTTTTGTAATGAGCTTTTCAGTTGCTAGACGATATAAACGCAGCTCCTCAATGCTTAATATTGGCAAATCATGCGTAAGAGCAAAGCGCTCAATCTCTTCACCTTTCATCATGCTGCCATCTTTATTCATCAGCTCACATAAAACAGCTGCTGGATGAAATCCTGCCATTTTCACCAAGTCAACACTTGCTTCAGTATGACCTTGACGTCCTAACACCCCATAATCATTCGCAACCAATGGGAAGATATGACCCGGACGACTAATATCATTAGGGTTAACTTCAGGATTTGATGCTACTTGAATGGTATGCGCGCGATCTTTAGCAGATACGCCCGTTGTCACGCCTTCTTTTGCTTCAATCGTAATAGTAAAAGGTGTTGTGAATTGACTGGTATTTAAATCTGCAGGCACCATCGGATTTAATTGCAAACGTTTGGCATGCGCTTTTGACATTGCCAAACAGACAATACCGCTAGCATGTTGCAGCATTAAATTCACATTCTCAGCATTAGCTAATTGACCTGGAAAGATTAAATCGCCCTCATTTTCGCGATCTTCATCATCCGTTACGATAATGCTTTTGCCTTGTTTTAAGGCATCAACCGCTGCTTCAACGCGTGTTTTAATTCTTTGAAACATGTTGTATTTTCTCCATATAATGATGAATGTGTTTACCGATAGGATCCGCCTCGAGGTTGACTCTGGTACCGACCTGATAATTCTTAACAATAGTGGCATCAATCGTATGTGGAATAAAAGTGACCGTAAAACAATCGTCATTTACTTCAATCACGGTAATGCTCATACCATCAATGGTGATAAATCCTTTATTGACTAAATATTTTAATATCTCTTTAGGAGCAGAAATAGCCACAAGCCAAGCCTCCGCTTCATGGGTAATCGATTTCACTTCACCGACACCATCAACATGACCTTGTACCATGTGTCCACCGATAAAATCATTCAAACGCAATGACAGCTCAAGATTAACGTGCGATCCGGCAATGAGCTGTCCCAAGGTTGTTTTACGTAACGTTTCAGGTACCGCTTCAAAGCTCACTAACCCCTTTACTTTATCCAAAGTAACAACCGTTAAGCACACACCATTAATGGCGATGCTGTCACCTATTTTGCAATTTTCTAACTGCTCTGAGCGAATTATAAGTGTAATAACCTCATTACCTGTAACCGACTCAACCTTTGCAATTTCTTGCACAATTCCACTAAACATAATTACCTCATTGATCCTATACAATAATAATCATCATTCAAAAACCCATTGTCTTTGATATTAACTTGCACCTTTTGCTTAAAATCGGCAATGATCACCGGTGCGATATAGCTTTGCACCTCATCAACAAGTTGCGTCTCAAAAAAAGCATTCAGTAATGTTCTACCACCCTCAACTAAGACACTGCTAATACCTCTTTGAGCCAGCACTTTTAAAACTTCTTTAAGATTAATTTCACCTTGATTCAGTGGTACCTTAATATATTCAATACCTTTATACTCTAATGCATCAAGCGTATCTTTATCCGCCAGATCACTGGTCATCACAATACTTTTAACCACCTCATCATTAAAAAGTGTCGCATCAAGTGGTAATTGGCAAGTTTTTGATAACACAACACGCAATGGATGCTTAACAAACTCCGCATCTGAAACTCTCACGGTAAGGCTTGGGTTATCTTCAATCAGCGTCTGACGACCAATCATAATCGCATCAACGCTATTACGTAGATTATGCACTTGTTGCTGCGATGCTTTATCGGTGATTTGTTTATTATCTTGGGGATGAGTCACCATCTGACCATCGAGCGACATACCCCATTTGGCAATAACATATGGAAGCTTATGCTTGTGATAATGGAAAAATATCTTATTCATTGCCGTTGCTTCATGACACATAAGCCCTGTCTCAACAACAATACCGGCTTGTTGTAAACGCTTAATACCTTTACCTGCCACTTGCGGGTTAGGGTCAATACTGGCAACAACGACTTTAGCAACTTGTGCCTTGATCAAACGCTCGGTACAAGCTCCTGTTCTGCCGACATGGCAACATGGCTCAAGGGTGACATAAACAGTCGCTCCTTGCGCTCTATCTCCAGCCTGATCTAAGGCATGAATTTCAGCATGCTTATCTCCAGCAAAGCGATGCCAACCTTCACCAATAATTTGACCATTTTTCACAATCACACAACCAACCATTGGGTTAGGGGAGACACTCAAAGCGCCACGCTTTGCCAACATCAGCGCTTGAGACATATAAAAATAATCCGCTTGAAACACTTGCAATAATCACCCTTTTATTAATTTACTTAATTTCAGGGATAAGCAAAAGAAATAAACATATGCAAAATGAGTAAAGGCAACACATTGATAATAGGTTCAACATTCAACATTCAACACTTTAAAATATAATGCACTTGTACTTTACACATATGTCATATTACTTCTTCTTTCATCCGGACTATAACCGTCGGCTCTGGAATCTCACCAGATCTGCTGACCTTTGACCGTTAAGCCAAAGCGCTCGTGGGCTTTTCTAATCATTACATTAAATTTACCACCGGTGGGGAGTTTCACCCCGCCCTGAAGAACTAGGATTGGATTCTACGTCGTTTTGGATAAAAAATCTAGAAGTGATAAGCATTGCATACAAATACGCATTGAATTCAGGAAGTTTAATCCACAATCTGTACTGTATTATTTTATATCAATGGCTATAATCCACTTCAGAACTTTTTTAAAGAGCGCAAGTACCATTGGCAAAACGTAATTTAAGCAAACAACAGCTTCGCAATATCAAAGAACATAAAGCATCTCATGATGATTTATCACATGCTTTGTCAGCTCTTGTGATATCACATCGCGGCAAACTTATTGAGCTTGAGAGTCAAACGGGTGAGGTTATTTTTTGTCAATATCGTCAAAACTTAGGCGCCATTGTTGCCGGTGACAACGTGCTTTATCTACCACAAGACAATAGTGAATATGGTATTATCTGCCAAGTACTGCCGCGAACTAATGCACTAATACGTCCTAGTAAACTTGCACACAATCACAAAACGATGGCAGCAAATATTGATCAGCTTATTATTATGCTTGCCGTTAACCCGCCACCAATTGAGCATTATATCGATCGTTATCTCGTTGCTGCCCATCATATGAATGTCAAACCCATTATTGTACTCAACAAAATGGATTTATTTGATCATGCTGACAATAAGGCACAGCTAGAGGCAATTGTTGATCTTTATCGCGGATTAGCTTATGAGCTTATTACTTGCTCTGCTTTGTGTCATGAAAATTTGCAAGCATTGAAAACGCTTTTGCAACATAAGACCTCGATTATTGTTGGTCAATCAGGGGTTGGTAAATCTGAGATGCTTAATGCATTATTTGGTACGAATATAACGCTTACAGGTGAAATTTCTGAACAAAACAGCCGCGGCAAACACACCACAACCAGTGCAAGATTATTTCATCTCGATCAAGATACCAATATCATTGACTCACCAGGGATTCGTGAGTTTGGTATTTGGCATTTAGACAAAGCAGATATTTTTGCAGGATTTAAAGAGTTCGCACAATTAGAAAATGAGTGCAAGTTTAGAAACTGTGAGCATATTGAAAACACTAGAGGTTGCGCGATCAATCAGGCAGTTGATGAAGGCAAGATTAGTAAGCAACGCCTCATTAACTACCACCGATTGATTCATGAGTATTTAGATTATAAAAACTAACTTTAGGATTATTTGGACAATCAAGAAATCCCTGCATATACTAAAAGCACAGTAAGCATACTATCTAATTTAACGAGGTTCTTATGCATCATATTTATGGGATCGGCGATGCCAAACAAAACTTTCCCAAACTGATTAATTTAGTATCAAACTCTGGTGAAGAGATTCTAATCACACGCGATAAAAAATTAGTCGCCAAAATTATCCCTGTGGAAAAGAAAAAACGTGTTATTGGAAAGCTTGCTGATAAATCCTATTATATGTCTGAAGACTTTGATGCACCTAATGATACAATTGACCAACTGTTTTATGGTGAATAATTGCACTATTAATTTGTTCCTGTTTGGTTACATCTACTAATTTCGTCATATTGATTATCTACTCAAACCCATCAAAAAAATGACCGGTACCCTGCCAATCATTAACCACATCAACACCCCACACCACTTAGCACACTTTTGCCACCTGATATTGGCGTGACTTTGATCTGCGAGCTAATGCGCTCTTTAAGTGCTGGGACATGCGAAATCACACCGATTAATTTACCATCTTGCTGCAAATGTGACAGTGCTTCTAGTGCCATCTCTAATGCATCTTCGTCCAATGTACCAAAACCCTCATCTAAAAACAAAGAGTCAACGCGAACTTTTTGACTTGCCATTTTTGACAATCCTAGTGCCAAAGCCAAGCTCATAATAAAACTCTCACCGCCTGAGAGATTTTTTGTCGTGCGTATTTCTCCGGCTTGATAATTGTCAATCACATTTAATTGTAAAGGTTCACTACTATCACGTACTAACAAATAGCGATCACTCATTTGTTGTAACTGTTGATTGGCATAATTAACCATTAATTCAAAAGTTAAGCCTTGGGCAAAGTTACGATATTTTTTGCCATCTTGTGAGCCAATTAAGGCTCTAAGATTTGCCCATTTTTGCGCTTGCGCTTTTTGCTTGTCGATACTCGCTAGCTTATCTGTAAATGCTAACACTGCCTTTTCATGCGCTTGTAACTGTGTATTGAGTGATCCTAAATTTTCATATGTTTGTTGCTTTTCATATTGTATAAACTCTCGCTGCTGCAGCAAATTTTCGAGCTTCTCATCAGTCAATGAAATATTATGAAGTTGATTATACTCATTTTGTTTAGCATTCAGCTGACTATCGATATCACGTCCATGATTGTGTAATTGCTCGGCTTCTTGTTGCAATAGATTGATTTGATCTATTTGATTTAAAAGCACTTTAAAGGCATCTTCATCCGTCATATTATGTGACTTTAGCTGCTGATAAAAATCTTCTTGCTTATCACTATACGCTTTCTCTTTTTCTATTTGTAATGCCTGATAGTTACTTAATTGCGTATTGAGCACAAGTATTTTGTCATCAATCGATTTTACCTCTTTAGCTAAATGATCATGTTGCTTTTGCGCCTGATCAACTGCTTGTTGCAACTGCTGTTCATAATCATCAGGGTCTTTATCTGCCAATAGCTGTTGCCGAGCTTGGACAAGCACTTCCTTTTCTTCATTTAGGCTAGCTATTGCTGCTTGCTCTTGTTGTATAGAAGCATTGCTCTGCTTAATCTGCTGTTGAACAAGATTTAGCTGTTCAGTAAAGTGTTGCTTTTGTTGTTCATAGTTTTGTAATGCCTGCTGCGTTTGTTGCCATTGTCTCAAGCGCTTTTGCAATTGCG
This sequence comes from Cysteiniphilum sp. GTC20157, assembly GCF_055396795.1. NCBI lineage: Bacteria > Pseudomonadati > Pseudomonadota > Gammaproteobacteria > Thiotrichales > Fastidiosibacteraceae > Cysteiniphilum > Cysteiniphilum sp. GTC20157. The sequence continues at coordinate 1,885,049 of NZ_AP044698.1, forward strand.
TATTGACTTCAGGGAGTTGATCGACATGTGTTATTGCCATGGCATATTTACGCAACACCTCATTACATTGAGACATTGCTTGTGATAGGTTTTTTTGCTCTTGTGACAGTTGCTCTTTTACCTTCTCTAATGCTGATTGAGCACTAGTGATTTTCTCATCTGCTACACGTAACTGCGTCATTAAATCACTATATACTTGCTGCTTTTGAGTCACTTGTCTGTCTTGTTCAGTAACTTCTTTTTGCAATACTTTGATTTTTTTAATATGCGATTTCAATGTTTTAATATCATCATTCGCATCCAATACCGGCAAACCTTTTGCATAGGGATGCTCCAATGCACCACACAACGGACAAGCCTCACCATCAACAAGCTTTTGGCGCTCTTGTTCTAAATGAATAATGACTTTTTGCTGCTCTTGAATATGCAGTTTAAGCTCCAAGGTTTCCTCGTAATCCTCAAGCTGTTTACCTGCTAATATGTTGTCAAGCTGCACGCTGAATGCTGCCGAATGTTCCTTGGCTTTATTTAAACCATCATTGGCAACATTCGCCTTTTGTTGGCATTGATCTTGTTGCTGTAAAGCTTGATCTAACTGTTTTTGCGCTTTTTTACCTTCAGTATGGCAATGATTAAGTGCATTGTGCTTATCAGTAATTGAACTGATCTGTAATTGAATACCTTGAAAATCAGCGATTAAACCTCCATCACCTGCATATTGCTTAGCGTATAAAATATTGTCTTGATTAGCCTTATCAAGCTTAATCATATCCTGTTGCATATTTTCTTGCTGTTGCAATTGGTGCTTTAGCTCAGTATTTAATGTATCCAGCTTCCTTTCAAATTGATGCAATTGCGCTTGTTTATATTCAATGTTGTGATCCAGTTTACGCACTTCTTTAAGCACTGGCACTTGTAGTGCTTGAGCTTCTTGAGCTTGCTGCCACAGCCCTTTTGCTTTGTCACATTGTACTTTGGCTTGATTATTATCTTTTTGTAATTGTGGGCGCTTAAGCTGTAAGGTATCAATCTCAGCTTTCACTTTGTTAAGCTCAGTATAAATGCTCTGATAAGCCTCATAAATTGGTTTAATATCTTTAACTTGCTGTAAGCGTTTCAACTGCTGCTGTTTGGGCTTGAATGCTTCTTGCTGTTGTTGTATCTGCTTATATTGCTCCTCTAATTGTGATATCTCACTTTGAAGCTTGTCAATCGTTTGAAGCCAGCTCACTTTATAATTCAACACTTTTTCGCTAGTATCTAACCGCTCAATCAACAACTTGTTAATAGCAAACTCATTATTTAGTTGCATCAGCTGCTCTTGCGATAACACTTGAATGCCATCTAGCTCTTTTTGTAGTAACATGACTTTGTCTGTCTCTTCTTTATCACGCACATACACCATTTTAGAAATGTCACTATAGATTTCAGAACCCGTCATTTGCTCTAAGATTTCAGAACGCTCATCCGATGATGCTTTTAAAAAGGCAGTAAAGCCACCTTGTGCTAACAAAATCGATTTGCAAAAGCGCTTAAAGTCCATTCCTGTTGTTTGTTCAACAAGCTCTTTAACTTTTTTAATTTTTGTTTCTAATATTTTAGCCTTGTTATAATCACTGATCTCATGCTTTGGTGATTGCAATTTTCCATCTGCCTTACCTCGCGCTTTGCGCTGACTCCAATGACATTGATAAATGCCGTCATTCGTTTGAAATGTGATCTCGGCAAAACATTCCCCCGTTTGACGTGACATCACTTCATTGACCGATTCCGAGATAATTTTCAATCTTGGCGTTTGCCCATAAAGTGCCAAACAAATCGCATCTAATATCGTTGACTTTCCCGCCCCAGTTGGACCCGTGATTGCAAATAACCCATTATCCACATAATCCGGATCAGTAAAATCAATAGACCATTCACCATAAAGCGAGTTTAAATTTTTAAAGCGTAAGTTGAGGATTTTCATTTAACTTCCTAGAGATGAAAGTGCTTCTATTTGAAGCTTTGCATAATCATTAACTGATTTTTCTTCAGTAACATTAGAGATAAACTCTTTAAACTTATGCCGCTCAAGAACATATCCTTTTGAATTTGGTACGCTATCATTAAAATAGCGTACTTTAAGTGTTTTCATATCATTCACTGCAAAATCCTCCCTTGCATAACACAAAATAACTGATAAAAATTTGTCGTCTGTAGCGCTGCATTATCAAGCATGTAATGAATTAATTTAGCATTATCGCATTGCTTAACCTCTTGAGGTATTAACTTTATTGAATTATCGACGGCTGTTTGATGCTGCTGAGCTATATCCTCAATAACTTTTGTATTTGTTTTATCAAAATTAGGGCACACATCTTCAATTGATTTGCTTTTATCTGTTGTATAATGCAACGATAACCAACGCTCAAAATCAGGTATTGACAAAATAATCAGGTAATCTTTCGCTGCTTGAAATAATCTCTTTTTTTGAGCAAACGCCTTAATTTTCTGTTGATCTCGATCACCATCAATAACAACAATAACGGTTTGACTATCATTAAATTCAGTTGTTATAATTCTATTTTCAATGTTCTGAATATTCGCTTTATCATTACCCTTCATTGGAAAAATTGGTTTTATATCTACTTTCAGATATTTAAAGAGAGATTTAATATAGATCTCTTCCGTTTTCCCTTCTGTGAAAAATACAAACTGATGGCTTATTGGTATACGTTTATTGGATTTATCTAAGCGCCTTTTCCTTGCCATGCCTTAATTCCTTAGCTTTAAATAAATGGAACTCCACCTAGGCTCCCGCTTAGATAGTATTTACTTAACTTTTTATCTGATTTTAAAATAAACTCATCAAATGCAACAAGCTTAGCGCCATTATCTTCTTTCTGAACTAACCAAAATTCATCCTTGCGTAAGAACGACAAATCAAGTAAATGGGTATCGTGAGTAGTAATAATTAATTGACTTTGTGCTTGACGATTCAAAATACCCAATATATGTGTTCTAATCAATTCCTTGGATAATTGTGTATGTAGACTGCGATCTACCTCATCAATCACAACCGTAATATTAGGGTCACTTTGAAGTTTTAATAACCAAGGTAAAAGCTCAATAACCCGCCTTGTCCCATCTGATTCATCATGTAACTCAAAATTAATATCCTTACCATTATCCTTTTTATGCTTAATCACTACTTTATGAACATCAATTTTATCACCCCCCTCTTTTGGGGTAACATAAAAAAAAGAGCCGTCAGGCAAAGGTAACATTATTGTAACGCCATCTTTAACATCCTCAATAAGTAGCTCATATAACCTTTGAGGCAACTCCTCTTTTAATGTCTGCTCTGAGGCTATCTCTAATTCAATACCTGTAACACTTAGGTCTAGCCTTTTTATTGCATCATTCATTTCATTTAATCGCAAAGGAATATCGACCATGCCTTTTTTAGATCGTGGTGAAATAAGAGTTAAATGGTGTTTAAACCATTTATAAACCTGCTCAAAATGCATTTTATTATCAATATTTTGCTCAATAATATGACTAACACATAACTTATTTTTTGGCATTGTTTTGATAATGGTTGCCAGATCACTATCTTCCTTGATCAGCTGCCCTGTATAAGTATTTTGATCAATATTTCTATCAAAAAGTATTTTTTGTGTTGATGGCTTTAAAAGTAGCAGTTTTTCATGATAAACCTGAGCTTTATCCACTTCAAATTGATATTGATAAATATGCTCATCAATAAAAATTGTAAAGCTAAAGAAACTTGTTTCTTCTGCCTCCCCCAAACGATAAGGCTCCAATTGACTCAAGCTTCTCGTTTTAGAGCAAAGTAAATATTTACAAAAGGCAAGCGCATCAACAAATGATGTTTTGCCTGAATTATTTGCACCATAGATTGCTGAGAAGGGCAACACTGTCTCATGTGACTTGCCTGTTTTCTGGTATTTAACCGTCAATAAATGCTCTTTATTATTCTTAAGACGTGTGTTGGCATCCATTGAAAATGTATTTAATTCTTTAAAACACTTCCAGTTTCTAAAAGAAAACTCTAATAGCATCACTTACCATCCACATCATTACTTTAAACATAACTATTATTCAACTAACCTAAATCATACACCCATTTTTACCATTTAAAAATCGATTTTTCCGTTTTTAAAAGAATTTATAGAGTGTTATGTTTATAAACTATTCTGCTATTAAATTTCTCGCGCGTTTGACTGGTAGGCTTTTATCATTTTTGTTGCTACCTTTCCTTACTGAGCTTGAACATCTTCCTCAGCAAGCTGCATCATAATCTCTTGATAACAATCCATCAAAACGGCTTGCTGATCTTTTGGAATATCATGTGCAGACAAGCAGCGCTCAAATACTTCTATTTCATTAAGATCTTCTAGTGTTTCACTGCTTTGGGATTGGCTGATGGCTTTATCAATCACACGTTTGTTTTTGATACGTCTGATCTCTAATTGACTACCTTGAATATGAAGATTAATTTGCTCTGTCAGATCACTTATAATTTCTTTGCCTGTATATTCAATCTCAAGCCAATTTTGAGCATTTTCTGTTATCAATTGAGATAAGGATTCTAAAATGCATTCAAGATCCCCCTTGATACTGATTAACTGTTGAAAACAAGGAACAGCAATAGGTGTAATGACGCTATTGCCGTCTTTAAAGTCAATCATTAATACCTGCTTTTGCTGCTTGGCTTCACCAAAGCCCATTGCAATCGGGGAACCGCTATAGCGTATATGCTCTTGTTTTGCCACTATTTGTGGCACATGCAAATGCCCCAAAGCGACATAATCAAGGTAATCAGGAAATATACTCGCATCAACATGTGCCAATGAGCCGACATATAACTCACGCACGCCATCATCGATCTCAGTCTTGCCTCCAGCGGCAAATAAATGCCCCATACCAATGATTGGTAAATGTTGAAGCTTATGTGTTTTGCAAAGCTCAATCTGCTTTTCTTTAGCATACTGACACGCCTCATGATAATGCTGCTTAATGCCTGAGATTAATTTTTTATTTTTATCATCTAATGTTTCACTGACTTCAACCTTTCGGATATCACGATCACGCAAATAAGGTACTGCGCAAATGATTGCTTGCGGTATACCTTTGTCATTGTTCAGCGTAATCACTTCATCTTGTGGGTTGTCACACGCTGCCCCTACCACATAGATATTAAGCGCTTTTAATACACTTTTAGATGCCTCAAGCAAACTTGGGGAATCGTGATTGCCACCGATTACCACCACATGTTGGCAATGGGTATTTTTAGCAACATCACTTAAAAACTGAAAATACAGCTCTTGGGCATAATTGCTTGGCGTGGTGGTATCAAAGATGTCGCCTGCTATTAATAAGATATCAATTTCTTGCATTTTAATGATTTCAATTAACCAATTTAAAAAAGCTTCAAATTCAGGATAACGCTTCTTGCCATACAACATGCGCCCTAAATGCCAATCGGATGTGTGGAGGATTTTCATGTTATAGCTTCCAATGATTTATTTTTAATATTATCCTCTTCAGAAACATCAATACTTTGACACAATGCTTGATATTGCTCAGGATCTTTTTCTTTGATTTTATCTAGAATTTTTTGAGCCACCTTTTTAGACTCTGGAATATCTACAGGTAAAGCGCTACGCTCAAGCCTTTTACAATGTGAATATTCGTGGTTTGATCGAAGACTAACACTACCACTTAAAGCCTCTGAAATCTCTTCTCCAAAAAATGCCTTCTGTTTCTCAAAGTCACTTCTATAATCAGGATATTTATAATACAAATAAATTTCCATAAATTTTCGTGCATTGTTATGAAAGTTATAAAAAACTTCATAATTTTCGTCACATAGTTCTGGGCTCTTTGCACATTGATGAATTTTCTCAAATAAATAATTGAACTCGGTAGCATACTCCTTCAAATACTTTGGCATCAATGAGATAACCGACACTTTTTTCTCAACTTTTTTAACTAGAAACCGCTGCACTTTTTTTTGTTCATGCTTTTCTTTAACAACTCGCTTTAGATACTGTAAAAACTCCAAGCTATGCGTTGAAATAAATAGTTGAGAATATAGATTTTTTTGAACAATCTCCTCTTTAATCAAGCTAAACACAAAAAAGATATGATTTGCATCTAAACTACATATTGGGTCATCAATCCAAATAATAGGCTTTTCACCTTTAGTATTTACATCATGTAGTTTTGCCATAAAGTAACAAAATGCGATTAATCGGCATTCCCCCTCACTTAGATGATGAGCTTTGATGCCATTTCTTTGTACTTCAAATTTATAATTCTTTTGATGCGATCCTTCTTCTAAAGCTGGTTGAAGAGATAACATCTGATGGCCAAAGAAATGATTTAAATATTCATTAACTTGCTTAGCACCTTCAGCTTCACCACCTAACTTTGCTTCTAGTTCTTCAATCTGTTTTAGAGTTTTTTTAATTTTCTCTTCAACCTCTTCCTTTTCACTTTGCGCACTACTAGCCTTAGTTTCTAAGTCATTTATCTGTTCTTTTGTTTGTTGATAATTGGAGTCTACAACGTACTTACAAACCTCATCCAATCTTAATGCATCACACGCCTCTTCTTGTTTATCACTCAAGTCATTCGTATATTGGTTTGACTCCATGCATAACGCTTGAAACTTGCCATATAATTGTTCTATTTTATCAACATTAGACTGAGGAGGCTCAAAAATTAGCTTCTGAGCAATCTTATCTTTTCGCTTCTCTAACTGATCAGATAGTAAACCTAAAGCTTCACTATATACTTGGGTTTCTCGTGTGTAGTCAGATTGTATGTTTTCAAATTCCGGGCGAAACGCACTATAGAGCTGAGTTTTTTCAAGGGCTAGCCCATTTGTTACATTATTCTTCTCAGTATTGATTTCCTCAATGAGTGCATCAATATTACAACGTAAGTTTTCAGACTCTTCACTAAAATGTTTGTTTAGCTTATCCCACAGATCGTTGGGTAAAGTTTGCTGACAAAAAGCACAAGTGTCTCGCTCTTTATGATGATTTATACCCTCTCTCACCCATTCGTTTAATGACCAGTTGACCAATAACTCCTGTATAGGCTCAGAGATAGTAATATCTTTTTCAACCAAAAACTGACTCTTAATTATGAATTCATCTAACCTAAGAAATGGTTTGGTAAATGTAATATTGTCTTTTTTATCCTCTTTAATCGTTTGCTTTTTCTCTTCTCTCTCTGCATCGCTTAGCCTTTCTAACTCTTGATCTATCACATAATCACAATCTTTTACTAGCTTACTTTTGTTGTAAGTTGCAACTTTGTACAAAGGGTTATGCTTAATGCCAGTGTGCTCTGAGTTTGCTTTTCTTGTTAAATATTTCTCGAACTGCTTTTTTGCTTCTTCATATTGAGCATCACGGTCTTTATAAGTTTTTTCACTAATTGCCAAATCACTGTACACCCCTGTAGGATTCTCTTCATCATCTTTGCCTAAAATCGTCTTTAATTCCGTGATCTTTGCTTCTAACTCTACATCCTCACCTAAAATTGCAAACGACTCAATCGACTCCTCTGGGTTATGAATAAATTTAAGATTCTCGCGCACAAAATCTTCATTAAAAACTCTGAATTTATAAGATGTATCAAGGTTAGACTGCGTAAGTTTTCTGTTATCATCTAATAACAATGAAAAGCTTGGGTTTTCGTATTTATCCGATATTTTTCCTGTTTCAAATGCTCTTACAATTCTTGATAACGTCGTCTTTCCTGAATAGTTTCTACCATATAGGATATTAACTTGCTTAAACTCGAGTGGTTCATTCTTTTCATTAACACATGTTTTATCCCAGTTGAAATCTCGGTAAATTGCCATATTGATATGACTAAACTTTTTTATCAATGTCATAGATCGCACAAACTCCCTTTACAATTGATTTCCAATAATAATTTTACCACATATAACAATTATTTATAGCCATGATATGCCTAGCACTGAAACATAAGAATAGCAAAAAACAAGACGTGATAAATGTTGGCGATTTTAAGCGAGAAACCCTATCATCTAATCATTTGAAAAACAGATGAATTCTAGCGTTTGGTAGAAGAGCTTGAAAGCTCTTTAGAAAAATTGTCTACTTAAATCTCCAACAACATCCTTGCTGGATCTTCAATCAGTTCTTTAATTGTTTTTAAGAATTTAACAGAGACACTGCCGTCAATGATTCTGTGATCATAAGATAATGCTAAATACATAATCGGACGAATCACGATTTCACCGTTAACAACCACAGGACGCTCAACAATATTATGCATGCCTAAGATCGCGCTTTGTGGTGCGTTAATAATGGGTGTGGATAGCATTGAACCATACGTGCCACCATTGGTGATCGTAAATGTACCACCTTGCATTTCTTCTAATGACAATTTACCATCGCGTGCTTTAATTGCCTTTTCAATAATATCATTTTCAATTTGGGCAAAAGATTTTTGATCTGCATTGCGGATGACAGGAACCACTAAGCCACGATCAGAACCCACTGCGACACCAATATCAAAGAAGCCGTGATAGACAACATCAGTGCCATCAATTGACGCATTGACTTCAGGGAAACGCTTTAACGCTTCGGTTGCTGCTTTTAAGAAGAATGACATAAAGCCAAGTTTGGCATCATGTGTCTTTTGGAAAAGATCTTTATATTGCTTTCTTAGATCCATAACAGGCTTCATATCAACTTCGTTAAACGTCGTCAAAATCGCATTGGTATGTTGCACTTCAACCAAGCGTTTCGCAATCGTTTGACGTAAACGTGTCATGCGCACACGTTTCTCAGGACGATCACCCTCAAAGCTCATAGTATCGACCGCTTGGGCTACTGGTGCTTGTTTTTGAGCTTGTACAGGAGCACTGACCACATCTTGCTTGGTAATGCGACCATTTTTACCAGTGCCTTGCACATTATTGACATCAACATCATTGGCTTTAACCGCACGACGTACTGCAGGCGATAAATGATCATTAGACTCTACTTTTGATTCAGTCGCACTCTCAACTGCTGCCGGTTGGCTCACAGCGCCCGCGCTAATTTTGGCTACTGCTTCAGCACTTAGCACCGTGTCACCTTCATTTTTAAGCTTTTCAGCCAATACACCACTTTGGGTTGCTGGCACTTCCATCATCACTTTATCGGTTTCGATCTCAACTAATGTTTCACCTTCTTCGACCTGATCACCAATATTTTTATGCCATGTTGCTACTGTACCTTCAGCAATTGATTCAGGGAAAGTTGGGGCATTAACTGTAACTGCCTCAGTGGATGTAGCTCCAGGAGTTGCCGCTTGCGCTGTTTCACTTGGTTGTGCTGTCGTTGATGCTTCTGCAGATCCTTCAGTGATTGAGCCAATCGTTTCTTGAGAAAGCACTGTATCGCCTTCGTGCTTGACAATCTCGCCCATTGTCCCTGCTGTCATTGCGGGCACTTCCATCACCACTTTATCTGTTTCAATCTCTGCCAACACATCGCCTTCTTCAACGCGATCACCTGGCTTTTTATGCCATGTTGCAATTGTACCTTCTGCAATTGATTCCGGAAAAACAGGAACTTTTACCTCTGTCATGGTTCACCCTTAACTTTTTATTTTACTTATTTTTTATCAACGTTATTTAATTTGTTGTCTTTAAAAACAGATCTATTTATCTAACTTTAATGCTTTAGTCACTAATTCACTTTGCTGCGCATGGAATAATGATGGATAACCTACCGCAGGTGCCGCTGCTGCTTTTCTGCCGACATAAGATAGATTCTGATCCTTGCGCAATACTTTACGCAATTCGTGCTGAATCATCCACCAAGCACCTTGATTTTCAGGCTCTTCTTGCACCCAAACGATGTCATTAACTGCTTCATAAGCCGCTAATACTTTATCAAGGTCCGCTTGCGGGAATGGGTAAAGCTGCTCAATACGCACAATAGCAATATCTTTAATCTCTTGCTCACTACGTTTTGCAAGCAAATCATAATAGACCTTACCTGAGCATAAAATCACGCGTGATACTGATCGTGGTTTAAGGTCTTCGACTTCAGCAATCACATTATAGAACTGTCCATTAGCCAATTCATCGAGTGTTGAATGCACCATTGGGTGACGCAACAAACTCTTAGGTGACATCACAATCAATGGTTTGCGATAAGGGCGCAACATCTGACGACGCAACATATGAAACATTTGCGCAGGCGTCGTTGGCACACACACTTGCATATTATCATGCGCACATAACTGCAAAAAACGCTCTAATCTTGCAGATGAATGCTCAGCCCCTTGCCCTTCTTGACCATGTGGCAAGAGCATTACAAGACCTGATAAAATGCCCCATTTCTCTTCTGCTGCAGCAATAAATTGATCAATAACAACTTGCGCGGTATTGGCAAAATCACCAAATTGCGCCTCCCATAAGGTCAACGTCTTAGGTGCTGAGCAACTATAGCCATAATCAAATCCAAGAACCGCATACTCTGATAGCACAGAGTCAATAATATGGCATTCTGCCTTATCATTAATATGTTGTAATGGCGTGTAATCTGGCAATTCTGTTTTACTGTAATCATAGTTATGTAACACAGCATGCCGATGCGAGAATGTGCCACGCCCAGAGTCTTCACCTGATAAGCGTATGTTATAACCCTCTGCCAACAACGTCGCATAGGCTAAGTTTTCAGCAAAGCCCCAATTGCATGGAATTTCTCTAGCTGCCATTTTAACGCGATCATCAATGGCCTTTTTAACTTGAGGTTGCAGTGTCAAATCAGCTGGTAAATCATTTAAGCTTTGAGCCAATTTCACCAATTGCGCTTTATCAATACGTGTATCGACTGATTGATCCCATTTTTGATTGACATAAGGACGCCAATCAGCAACACATTTCGTTTTGCGCTCATGCTTACCAGTAACAATATCAGCAACGACTTCACCTTTTTGCAAACGATCGCGATAAGCTTTTGCCATTTGATCAGCTTGTGCTTTGGAAACGACACCTTCTTGCTCAAGCTTTTGCGCATAGATTGCACGCGTAGTCGGCAATTTCTTAATAATGCTATACATCAATGGCTGTGTTCCAGATGGCTCATCTGCTTCATTATGTCCATGACGACGATAGCAAACTAAGTCAATAACGATGTCTTTGCCAAACATCATGCGGTAATCCATCGCCAGTCCCGCGACACGCAATACCGCTTCAGGATCATCCGCATTAACATGTAAAACAGGCGCTTCAACCACTTTAGCAATATCAGTGCAGTACAAACTGCTACGATTATCTTCTTTTTTATCGGTAGTAAATCCAACCTGATTATTAATGACTATATGAATAGTACCACCAGTGCCATAATATCGTGTTTGTGATAAAGCAAATGTCTCCATCACCACACCTTGACCACAAAACGCGGAATCTCCATGAATTAAAATAGGCACCACTTTGGTATGTGGCTTTTCTTCGTCACTAAAGCAATCTTGCTTTGCTCTTACAGCACCTTCAACCACTGGATCAACTGTCTCCAAGTGTGATGGGTTAAAAGCAAGTGCTAAACGCAATTCTTCTTTGGGTGTTTTATGCCATGAGGCAAAGCCCATGTGGTATTTAACATCGCCTGATAAAAACTTCTTATCTTGCGCCCCTTCAAACTCTTTGAATAAATCCTCGGGTGATTTACCCATAATATTGACAAGCACATTCAAGCGCCCACGATGCGCCATCCCTAGGCCAATTTCCTCAACAGAAACTTCACCTGCTTTGTTGATCATCTCATTAAGTGCAGGAATCATCGATTCGCCACCTTCTAATGAAAAACGTTTTTGACCAACGTATTTCATACCAAGATATTTTTCTAAACCTTCGGCAGCCGTTAAGCGATCTAATAGCCAAGTCTTACGCTCCACTGATAACTTAGGAGTTTGCTTTTCGATGCGCTGCCTAAACCATAGCTTTTCAGCCATATTGTTTAAATGCATAAACTCATAGCCGATACTACCGGTATAGACATGCTGTAATTTAGCAATAATTTCTTTTAGTGGTAATGCCTGATAGTCAGAAAACACACCAACATTAAATTTTTCATTTAAGTTAGCATCATTAAGTCCATGAAAATCAAGCTCAAGCTCAGGTGTTTCTTGAGGCTTTTTGATATTCAGAGGATCTAAGTGTGAAACCTTGTGACCAATGCTACGATACATATAAACAAGATCCATCACCGCTGAGACTTTATCGCCACCATCGGGGTAATTCCCTGAATCGACAACCATCCCCTGAGGCGTTGTCAGCGCAAAGCGAAATGGGTTTTTGCTTAAAGCGACAAAATCTTCACGCACTTGCGCATGCGAGACTTCATGTTTATTGTCACGAATCGCGTCAAAATAATGGCGCCAACTACTATCTACCGAATTAGGGTCTTGTAAATAATCCTCATAAATAGCATCCAAGTATGCGCTACTACTACCGGATAGTTGCGAAGACTGCCACCATGAAGACATTGATTCTTGGGTTTCACTCATAGTTTCCACTCTTTTACTTTTTTTCTTTTTTACTTTTTTGCTAGTTCAAACAAAAAAGCACTGGATCTCCAGCGCTTGATTTTTCTTAACTACACGTTGTTTTTTAACATCATCGATCTGAGTTTACCGATCGCTTTGGTTGGGTTAAGCCCTTTTGGACAAACACTGACACAATTCATAATCGTGCGACATCTAAAGACGCTAAACGGATCTTGCAATGCATCCAAACGCTCTTGTGTTGCCCCATCGCGTGAGTCAATCACAAAACGATAAGCTTGTAATAAGCCTGATGGACCAATAAACTTATCAGGATTCCACCAGAATGATGGACATGATGTGGTACAACATGCACATAAGATACACTCATATAAGCCATCAAGCTTGGCACGATCTTCTGGCGACTGTAGGCGTTCCTTGACGGGTGTATCACCTTCTGCAGGAATCAAGTAAGGCTTAACTTTCTCATAGTTTTTATAAAATTGATTCATATCAACGACTAAATCACGAATCACTGGCAGACCTGGCAAAGGTTGCAACTTAATCGGTTGTGACAACTCGCCAATCGACGTAATACATGCTAAACGGTTTTTACCATTGATATTCACACCATCAGAACCACAAACACCCTCACGACAAGAGCGACGTATTGCTAATGTTGGGTCTTGTTGTTTAATGAGCTCAATCGCTGTTAGCACTTTTGTGCCCTCGTTTTCAACCGTCACTGTGTAGTCTTTATAGTAAGGCTTATTATCAACTTCAGGATTATAGCGATAAACTTTAAACTTAACTTCCACCGTTATCTCCTTAGTAGCTTCTTACTTTTGGTTGGAATGGTTCTAATTTTAATGGTTTCATATTCACATCACGCGTTGATGGGCGGTCTCCTTCTAGGAAATAAAGCGTATGCTTCAACCAGTTCTCATCATCGCGCTCAGGATAATCTTCACGTGAATGCGCACCACGCGACTCTTTACGTGTCAGCGCAAGTACCGCGGTTGCCATTGCAGTTTCCATTAAGTTATCAAGCTCAAGCGCTTCGATTCTCGCGGTATTAAATACGTGTGAGTGATCTGCTAACGATGCTTTTTGCACACGATCACGCAATGATTTTAAACGCTCAAGACCATCTTGCATTTGTTGCTCTGTTCTAAATACTGAGAAATCAACCTGCATTGCTTTTTGTAGCTCAGCACGCAACTCAGCCACACCTTCACCACCTTTGTTATTTTGCCAACGGTTGTAACGCATCATTGCCTGATCTAGTGCTTCATCGGTTACATCACGTTGCTGCATACCCGCACGCAAAGCATCTTCTGCATGCATGCCTGCCGCACGTCCAAATACTACTAAATCTAATAATGAGTTGGAACCTAAGCGATTCGCGCCATGCACAGAAACGCTAGCACATTCACCAACAGCATATAAGCCATCAATAACAACATCTTCACCATTGGCATTTTGTGTTAATGCTTGACCATGTTTATTCGTCGGCACACCGCCCATCATATAGTGACAAGTTGGCACCACAGGAATTGGGGCTTTTAATGGATCAACACCAGCAAAGGTCATCGCCAATTCACGAATACCTGGTAGACGCTCTTTAATGACACTTTCATCTAAATGTGTCAAGTCTAAATGCACACAATCAACGCCAGCAAACTTAAGACCTCTGCCTTCATTAATTTCTTGTTGTGATGCACGCGATACCACGTCACGCGATGCCAAATCTTTCGCATTAGGCGCGTAACGCTCCATAAAGCGCTCACCATCTTTATTACGTAAGATTCCACCTTCACCACGGCAACCTTCAGTCACTAAAACACCCGCTCCAGCAATACCTGTTGGGTGGAATTGCCAGAACTCCATATCTTGCAATGGAATACCAGCTCTTAATGCCATGCCAACACCATCACCGGTATTGATATGTGCATTGGTACTTGATTCATAAATGCGTCCGGCACCACCGGTTGCTAAGATCGTTACTTTAGACTGGAAGAAAACAATTTCACCAGTTTCCATATTCATCGCCAAAACACCGGCAATTGCATGTTCTGAAGATTTTACTAAGTCTAAAGCATACCACTCATTAAAAAACTTGGTTTCATGCTTTAAGTTACCTTGATACAGCGTATGAAGTAAGGCATGACCTGTTCTATCAGATGCCGCACACGTTCTTTTGGCAATATTACCGACATCATAATTGCGTGACATGCCACCAAAAGCTCGCTGATAAATCTTACCATTTTCTAGGCGTGAGAAAGGCATACCCATATGCTCAAGCTCAATAATTGCTTGCGGGGCATTCTCACACATAAATTCAATCGCTTCCTGATCACCGATATAATCAGAACCTTTAACCGTATCATAGGTATGCCATTTCCAATCATCTGATGGTAGACCATCATCATATTCAACATTACCTAATGCCGCAGCAATACCGCCTTGCGCTGATACCGTATGCGAACGCGTTGGAAATACTTTTGAAATCGCTGCGGTTTTAAATCCAGATTGAGCTAACTGAAATGCCGCTTGCATTCCAGCACCACCGGCACCAACAACGATTGCATCAAATTGTTGTACTGCAATTTTCATTATCAATACCCCTTAAAATAAAATACAAATAAGCCAAATAAAACACGCAAAGTAGCCAACAATTGCCGCTACTTGTAAGAATCCGCGAATGCATGCGCACTTCACATAATCAGTAAAAATCGTCCACATTCCAATCCATGCATGCGCCATTAATGACAAAAACGCTAAAATCGTAAATGTTTTCACCCACGCGTTTTGAAAAATCGCAAGCCATGTGTGATATGAACCATCACCGGATAGTGTTAAGACAACAACCACTACAAAGATTGCATATAACATGATGATAATGGCAGTTACACGCTGCAAAAACCAGTCTTTCAAACCCGAACGTGTGCATGAAGTTACATTACCCATAACCAAAGCCCCCAGAAAATTGTTACTAACACACCTAGCACTAAAACAACGATTGAAGAAGCTTTAGCCGTACACATTTCTTCACCAAATCCTAAATCCATAATCAAGTGGCGAATACCGGCGATTACATGATATGAAACTGCTGATATAAAGATCCAAGCGACAATGCTCCATGGTGAATGGATTAATAAATCCTGCACATGATAAAAATCGCCACCACAGCGCATTGACAAACTAAAACCCCATAATAAAAACGGCAATAATACAACCATTAATACACCAGTAATTCGGTGAATAATCGAGCTTATTGCCGTAATTGGGAACGAATAGGACTTTATTGAGCCAAGCCCTATATTTCGTGGTCCTTGATGTTTCATTGCTTTCTCCTGCTTATCAAGAAAATTAACGTGTTAAACACAAAATCTTGCGTATTCTAGCACAAATAAATTGAAGTGCTACCGTGAAGAAGCAAGCAATCAGAATTAATCCAAACCCAGTAAAAACGAGGTTTAAATATAGACATTAAAGCATTTTTTAAGATCAAATTATTTAATATATTTCAATGCGGTAAAATTCAGAAGGTTTGCCATCATCATCACTGACTAAAACACATTAACTTCTTTCTCAGATTTTCCCGTAAGGATACATATGACTTCCTTGCCATCTAATATCTCTTATATCTTATGCACATTAATTGTAAAACCCTGTCGCTGCAATGCCTTATAATAGCGCCTTGAAGCTTGTAGCCTTGAAGATTCTTGATCAACAATTTTCACCAAGTGTTTTATCTCATGGCTCATCGGCAGATCATTTAATGTCAAATCAATAAGTATATCTTTATTCAAATTCTTAAGAGCGCTTGCTTCACTAACAATTACTACTGGAAGTTTTGTATAGTCTGACAACTCATCTGTGACATAAATATGCGGCAAAAAATCATCTTCACCATCAAACCATAATCTAGCATCCAACTCCTGACACAATGGCTCTTCTGCATAAATCACAGCAGTTTTCCCTGCTGCATAATAGGATTTAACCTGTGTACTCACAAACTGACAAAATTGCTCATCTTCTTGACTGGGCAATATAAAAAAATCAATACTCAAAAAACCAACCCTCAGCATTTATCGTACCCTGAGCGTAAGTCGAAGCGATGCACTGAGCATCAGTCGAAGTGGGTACGTTTAGGAACAGACTGCTTAATAATGGCTTCGACTTACGCTCAGCCAACGCTTACATAATATACCACCCGCAAATCATTTTATTTTAGAAAATACGCTGAACTCACCACAACACGAACCAGTTTATAAGGATCACCATCGCCATAAGAGGCATCTTGATTACTAATCGTAAAGGCACCTTGCGATGCTTGGCGAATACTGCCTAATGCGGTTTGTGCATTTTTGGCAAATTGCAATGCTGCCGTTTTGGCATTTTGAGTCGCCTCTTCCAGCATCTTGGGTTTGATACTGTTAAGTCCCGTGTATTTATAGGCAACATTGCTACTACTAACGACAACACCTTTGGCAACCAAATCACTCGTTTTTTGCGCCAAACCTTGTACTAAATCAACCTTATCTGTCGTGATCGTCATACTACCATAAGCACTATAATTTGAAGTATTGACCTGATCTTTGCTATGAGAGTTTTGATTTAGCGAAATACTACCATATTGCAATGCTTTAGCATCCACACCTGCTTGACTTATAAAGTTTTTCACTGCCAACTGATCTTGGTCAACCTTTTGATAGACTTCTTTTAAACTATTGGCGTTCACCGTATAGCTAATACTCCAAATGGCTTTATCCGCTTTAACCGTTTGCTCTGCCAAACCCTTAACCGCAACATAACGGTTAAATGCATGAAAATTTAAAATTCCATATGAGATAAAGCCACCCGCAAGTGCCATGCCAATACCAATACTTAAATAACCAAAAAACTTAGTTTTATCAATACACTTTTGTTCAGCCATCATGTTTTTTCCTTATATAAATCACGCTGTATGCTAGTTAATGCTTTATCATAGAAATCTTCAATCTCATCATTGTTCGCCACGCCAAAAGCAATTTGCTGTAAAAGCCCATTAGATACCGCATAAACACAACCGTGAATCATCACTTCTTGCCCACGTCGCCAAGCATCTTGAACCACGGTTGTCTTAGCAACATTAACCACCTGCTCAACCACATTAAGCTCACACATCACAGCATGTTTCTGCTCCTGACAATCAACGCCAGGTGCCAAAGCTTCACACTCACCATGATCAAAAGTTTTTAATAACGCTTTATGCTTATGATGTACATCTTGGACATGTCTCAACCAGTTATCAATCAATCCATTAGACTCATTCAAAGTAGCCGCTTTGACACCACCACAGCAATAGTGCCCACAAACAAGGATATGCTTTACTTTCAACACATCAACAGCATATTGCAATACTGATAAAAAATTCAAATCAGAATGAACGACAACATTAGCCACGTTACGATGCACAAAAATATCCCCTGGCAGCAATCCCAAAATTTGATTTGCTGGCACACGACTATCCGAACACCCAATCCATAAATACTCTGGATTTTGCTGCTTTGATAAACTCTCAAAGAAACCTGGCTTATTTTTATTCGTATCTTCAACCCATTGACGGTTTTGCTCCATCAACTTCGTTAAATATTTCATAATGTTATTTCTCCTCGCAGGTTTTTATGTAGTGCCAATTTCACTTCTTGTTGTGATAACCCCGGAATACTCAAAAGGTAAAAGAGTTTGGTCAATGCTGCCTCATCGGTCATATCATGCCCCGAAATGACGCCAGCATTTACAAGACCAACCCCCGCTTCATACGCCCCCATCTTAACACTCCCCTTTAAGCATTGGCTGCAGTTGATGATAATCACGCCTCGCTGACATGCTTCGACAAGCTCATGCAGAATTTTTGGCGAATTCATAATATTACCCGCGCCATAAGTCTTTAAAATCAAACCTTGTAACGGTGGTTGCAATACTTTGTTTAGGATATTTGCATCCATCCCAGGGAAAATTGACAGCACTGCAATCTTGGGCACACCTAAGGTTTTAAACTCAATCTCCGCAGGTTTGTTATGATCAGACGGATACAGATAGGCTTCATTTAATTCAATATCAATACCAACCTGCCCTAGCACTGGATAGTTCGGCGAACTAAACGCATCCATACCTGAGGCATTAACCTTGACCGAACGATTACCCCGTAATAGCTGCTTATTAAAATACACACAAACTTCAGCAATACGTTCATCCGCTGCCAAAATCAAACTGTGCAAAATATTATCTGAGGCATCAGATCTTAACTCAGAAATTGGGATTTGTGAGCCTGTGCAGATCACTGGCTTGTTTAAGTTCTTTAGCATAAATGACAGACTGGATGCGGTATATGCTAACGTATCGGTTCCATGCAACACGACAAAGCCATCGTATTTTTCATAATGATTCACAATGTCTAATGCAATCGTAATCCAATCTTCTGGCTTGATATTTGCCGAATCAATCAATTGTGGATATTCATTAATCTCGAAATCAGGCACGTCATTATGATAAAAGTCTTTAATTGTTTTAACTTTATCCAACAAATAGCCTTGCTTTGGTGCATAGCCTTTATCAGTTTTGACCATCCCAATCGTGCCACCGGTGTAGATGACATAGATCTTCTTATCTTTAATGGGTTTCTTGTTCACTGTGCATCACCCCTTTATTAGCCAACTCATCAGCGCGTTCATTTAATGGGTGACCATTGTGCCCCTTAACCCAGCACCATTTCACTCGATGTTTGTGACGTGACTGATCAAGCAGCTGCCATAGATCCTGATTCTTCACCGGTTGCTTATTTGCGGTTTTCCAACCACGCTTTATCCAACCATCAAGCCATTCATTGACACCTTGCTGAACATACTTTGAATCAGTGTAAAGCTCGACATCACAAGCCTCTTTCAATAACTGCAATGCCTTAATCGCAGCCAATAACTCCATACGGTTATTAGTGGTATTATCTTCGCCACCATAAATCTCTTTGGTTTTGGCTTTGTACTGCAAAATCGCTCCCCAGCCACCACGTCCGGGATTGCCCTTACACGCGCCATCGGTATAAATGACAATCTTTTTCAATTTACTTACTTCGCTATTTTTTTGAGTATTCATCTATTTCATTTTATCTATTTTTATTTTTTTACTTTAAACGCTTTATTCATACCAATGGCATATTTTCCTGGCAACTTAACCATTTCCGTTGCCCCTGAAAACAATGGGCTTAGCGGAATAACCTGTTTGCTAAAGCTTGCAATGTACTCACAAGAAAAGCTCTCAGGCAACAAACACGGCAACCATTTACTGAAGTCTTTGACATTAAATACATCATAGTAGTGACTTTCAATTTTATGTAAACCCTGAGACTTTATTTCTTTATTAACAAAACGAAACGGAATTGTTATAGCCTGATTTTTTTTGTATTGCACCACAATCAAACAACCATCATCACTTAGCACTCGAATGGCTTCCATTAAAATCTTATGTATATCATTAGGATTTAATAACACATTATCAAGCACAATCAGATCAAAGCTTTTGTTCGCAAATGGCCAGTTACCGACATTAAAGCTTGCACCAAATAATTGCGCATCATAAATAAAGCCGCTTGCTGCATAATGGTGCACTGCAGAAACTCGATCAAAATAAGCTTTTTTAACTTTTCCCAGATAAAAAGCACGTCTGACGCTAAAACGCGATAAAATCACCTCTAAATCCAGTAGCTGCTTATCTTGCATCTCTTGCATCAATCGTCCTTACTCTCGAAAATGGCTGTAGTTTACCTTGAATTATCCATGAACTAAATAATTTTCGCCATCCGTTCAAAGTAATCAGGACATGTTTTACTAACACACTCAGCACCATTGATAATAACACCTTCCTGCTTTAAACCAATCAATGCCAGTGACATTGCAATGCGATGATCATTATGCCCTTCAACAGTGCCACCTCTAAGTGCTGATTTTTCAGGACAAATATGAATACTATCCTTCGTTGTTGTAACGTGAACACCTAAACGCGCCAAGCCCTCAGCCATTGCACTAACACGATCTGATTCCTGTAAACGCGTATGCGAAAGTCCCGTGATATGTGTCTCACCCTTAGCAAAGCACGCAATTGCCGCAACCGTCATAAACGTATCGGAGAAGTTGCGCATATCTACTGTTACACCATTTAACACTTCACCACCAATCACACGAATACCGTCTTCTTCAGTGATCACTTGACACCCCATCCTCTCAAGCACTTCCAGAAAACGAATATCCCCTTGCTTGGCATCGCGTGTTACGTGCTTAACTTTAACGTTACCTTGTGTGATTGCCGCTAGCGCCCAAAAGTACGATGCCGTTGAGATATCCGGCTCAATCGCGTAATGCCGTGCCTGATAGCTTTGATTGCCTTGTATCTTATAAAGATTATTTTCCACGTCAACTGCCACACCAAAATCACGCATCATATCCACCGTCATTTGCACATAAGGTTGAGGGTGATCAGTATTTGAATGGATACTTAAGCCACCATCGATCAAGGGGGATGCGATTAATAAACCTGACAAGAACTGACTACTCTTAGCCCCATCAATACTTACACTGTCTGTCTGCTTCAAGCCCTTTGCCAAAAGCGTCATCGGCAATGACTCTTGCCTGTCTTCATATGCTGCTTGCATACCCAAAGAGCTTAACACCGCGAGCTGTTCAGCAATTGGGCGCGCCATCATCCTTTCAGCAGCATAGATATAATACTCACCGATTTTTTGTGCGGCACACAAAGGAATAATAAAGCGCGTCAACGTCCCCGCTTCATTACAAAAAATACGTGCTTTTTTATGAGGAAAAATACCATTTGCGCCTTGAATAATAATGCGCCCTTTTGACTCATCAAACTGATGTCTAATGCCAAGCGCCTTTAACGCACCAACACCAGCCAATACATCCTTACTTAAAGGCAAGTTATCAATGACTGACTCACCGTTTGCCATTGCAGCAATGAGTAACACACGATTAGATAAACTTTTTGAACCCGGTAATGATACCTCTGTAGATATTTTGTTGGTTGCTAAGGGTAATGATTGCTGTGACATATTATGTAATTATCAAAAGAATATAACGATTCCTTTAGTTTATCGGCTCAAGATAAGTTGTCATTATAAATTTGGCACTGTATTTATTTTTGCCCAATTTGCTGATGTTCTACGTGTTAAATTAAAATAACCAATCAAACACAATGACTTAGATACTCAATAATCCCTCTGGCTGCTGAGCGTCCTTCAAATATTGCTGTTACCACCAAATCTGAGCCACGGGTGATATCACCACCGGCAAACACCTTGTCATTGTGCGTTTGAAAAGCAAAGCGCTGTTGTTTTTTTGCTTTTTTTACTTCATCTCTCTCATTATCACTTATCAAAAGTTTTGTTTGAATTCTGCCATGTTTATCCGTTTGAATATTATAACGATCTAACCAGTTGATTTGATGTGGTTGAAAACCAAAGGCAATCACCACAGCATCGGCGGGAATAATGACCTCATCACTCGCATCAATTTCCAAAACATTTCTTTGCGTGTGCGCATCAACGACAATCTTGGTTCTAGCAAAGCGTACTGCCTCGACCTGGTCACTACCAATAATCTCTAGTGGCTGATAATGCCACAAGAACTTCACTCCCTCCTCTTTGGCTTTATAGACTTCACGTTTGGATCCCGGCATAGATGCTTCATTACGACGATAAGCACAATAGACACTCGAAGCTTGTTGCCTTACAGCAGTGCGAGCACAATCCATCGCCGTATCACCCCCGCCTAACACCAAGACTCGTTTGAAATAAAAATCATGATAGGCAGTCTGATCTATCAACCCCATCTGCTTGTGATTGTTATTCACCAGATAATCTAGCGCTTGATAGACGCCCTTTAAGTTCTCACCGGGAATATTTGCCCGCATGTTTTTGTAGCATCCTACTGCAATAAAAATAGCATCATACTGCGCATAAAGTGCATCAAAACTAATGTCTTTACCCACTTCAATGTTCAGTTTAAACTCAACCCCCATATATTCTAGAATTGCCCGTCGTTTAACAACAATCTCTTTCTCGAGTTTAAACGATGGAATGCCAAAGCTAAGTAGTCCACCAATCTGAGGATGCTTATCATAAACAACGGCAGCAATGCCGTGTTGCGTCAGAATATCCGCACAGGCAAGACCCGCGGGACCTGCACCAATAATCGCCACCTTTTTGCCTGTTTTAACAATATGCGTAATATCAGGCTTCCAACCCATTGCTAAGGCAGTATCGGTAATATACTTTTCAATCGACCCAATACTGACTGCGCCAAAATCTTCATCCAAAGTGCAACTACCCTCACATAAGCGATCTTGTGGACAAACACGTCCACAAATCTCAGGCAAACTGTTGGTTTGGTGAGATAAAGTTGCCGCTTCCAAAATACGTCCCTCTTCAACGAGACTTAACCACTGCGGAATATAGTTCTGCACTGGACACTTAAATTGACAGTATGGTGTACCGCAATCTAAGCAACGACTGGCTTGAAGCTTTGCCTCATTCGCCGAATAATTGCCCTGAATCTCATCAAAATCTTCAACTCTCTCTGGCGCCCAACGCTCTTTTGGTGCTTTACGACTCAACTCTAGAAATTCAAAATTTTGCTGCGTCATATTCCCTCCTGTTAAAAGCTGCTGTTAAGTCCTCTCGACTTTCTTGTCCTCTTTGACTTATTTGGTTTGTTTGTTTTGTTTGTTTCGTTTGTTTCGTTTGTTTTGTTTGTTTTGTTTGACTTATCTGGTATTGCGTCACTAATACATCACAATTTTCAAATGTCGCTTCTGTCGCAACCAACCAAAAATAACGTAAATAACCATGAAAATCAGTCAAAATTTCTTGCGCTTGGATACTATGTGTTTTATCAAAATAATCTTGAATCAAGCTGTATAAAAGCTCCTGATAATCTTGCATACGCTCTGATTGAATACGATAAAGTTTAATAAATTCATTGTTATAACGGCTTGAAAAAGTATTATCGCGATCAAATACAAAAGCAACACCCCCAGTCATCCCTGCACCAAAGTTAATACCCGTTTCACCTAACACGATGATGACACCACCGGTCATATACTCACAGCAATGATCCCCGGCTCCCTCAACAACAGCGATAGCACCTGAGTTTCTTACGGCAAAACGCTCACCTGCTTGCCCATAGGCAAATAATTTGCCACCTGTTGCCCCGTACAAACAAGTATTGCCAATGATCGGGCTTAATGCTGGCTCAAAAAGTGCTTCAGCTGGAGGGATAATGACAATTTCACCGCCTGCCATTGATTTGCCAACATAGTCATTTGCCTCACCGATAAGATGTAAATGCAAACCATTGATCCCAAATGCACCAAAGCTTTGTCCTGAAGTGCCCTCAAAATAAAGATTCAGTGGATTCTCTAAACCAGCATTACCATAAATCTTAGCGATAAAGCCACTGAGCATGGCACCGATGGCGCGATCGGTATTTCTGATCTCAAATTGATAATTGCCGCCATTTTGCACCAAAATATCCGCCTTTGTCGTTGCTAAGATTTTTTGCGCTAAAGGCGCATTATCAAACGGCTGATTTTTATCCCCTTGATAATAGTTAGCATAATCTGTCATTTCTTGATACACAATAGGCTGTAAATCCAAACCATATTGTGATTGCGCAGCTTCAACGATCTCTAACAAATCAACTCGCCCGATAAGATCAGTCAGCCTTTTAACTCCTAGTTTTGCAAGGCACTCACGCACATCAGTCGCTAAAAAAGTAAAAAAACATTTTAGCTTATCAACCGTGCCACGAAAATATTTATCTCGCAATAACTCATCTTGTGTTGCAACGCCCGTGGCACAATTATTCAAATGACAAATACGCAAATATTTACAGCCCAAAGCAATCATTGGTGCTGTACCAAAGGCAAAACTCTCAGCACCTAGAATGGCTGCTTTGATAATATCAAGACCTGTTTTTAAGCCGCCATCCACTTGCAGTTTGATCTTTCCACGTAAATTATTCTTCACCAACGTTTGCTGCGTTTCAGACAAGCCAATCTCCCAAGGAGTTCCAGCATAAACAATTGAGCTTAATGGGGATGCACCTGTACCGCCATCATGCCCTGAAATCGTAATCATATCGGCATAAGCTTTAACAACACCAGCAGCGATGGTTCCAACGCCTGCCTCTGAAACTAATTTCACTGAAATAAGGGCCTCAGGATTTATTTGTTTTAAGTCAAAAATAAGCTCGGCAAGATCTTCAATCGAATAAATATCATGGTGTGGTGGCGGTGATATCAAGGTGATACCAGGAACCGAGAAGCGCAGTTTAGCAATCAAGTCATTAACCTTTTTGCCAGGCAGCTGCCCGCCCTCGCCAGGCTTAGCACCTTGAGCAATTTTAATCTGAATCACTTCAGCATTGACTAAATATTCAGGTGTCACGCCAAAACGCCCTGAAGCAATTTGCTTTATCTTTGAGACTTTACTGGTCTGATAACGCTCTTTGTCCTCTCCACCCTCACCAGAATTGGATCGCCCACCTAGTTCATTCATCGCCATTGCCATTGCCTCATGCGCTTCAGGAGAAATTGCTCCTAGTGACATTCCCGCTGAATCAAAACACTGGTAAATTTCAGATAATGGCATTACTTCATCGATATCAACCGGTTTAACCTCACGATTGACCTTAATTGCCAAAAGATCACGTAGGCTTTGATAGCCACGGTTATTCACCAAATCACGATAATTTTGATAACTTTCAACATCATGGTTATTTATCGCCTTTTGCAAACTTAACACCACCTCAGGGTTAAAGGCATGATATTCGCCATTAAATGTAAACTTATAACGCCCTTTTGGCTTTGGCAAAGAAGCATTACAAATAAACGCCTCTTTCATCTGCATAACAAAACGCTGTTTGAGCGCATTAAAGTCAAGCCCAGATAAACGACTTGGCGTACCATAAAAACAACTTATTACTACCTCATCAGCTAGTCCAATAATTTCAAATAACTGAGCACCACGATAACTGGTCATCGTTGATATGCCCATTTTTGACATAATTTTACGTAGTCCTTTATTGATACCATGGCGGTAATTGCGTCGCGCTTGTGCCTTATCTTTTACCGCAATACCATTGCTATTCACCATATGATTAATCAATTGATATGATAAATAAGGATAAATTGCCGTGGCACCATATGCCAACAAACAGGCAAACTGATGTGGGTCGCGCGCTGTTGCCGTAACTACAATGATATTGGCTTCACAGCGCCGATTAAGCTTGCTTAACTGATGATGAATAAAGCCCGTCGCTAATAGTGCATGCACACTGTAGTTATTCTCTTTGATTCCACTATCATCAAGAATTAGCATAAAACATCCCTGATCTAATGCCTGAAGTACCTGTTGTTTAATATCATCAAGTGCTTCTGGTAGTGATGTATGCTCTGGATAGTTTAATGAAATCACCAAACGGTTACTGGTGATCTTCATCAATTTAGCATGGGTCGATGGGGACAATATAGGGCTTTCTAACAGCACCCTTGTTGCAAGCTCTGGACTTGGTTTATGTAGATTCCCCAGTTTGCCGATAAATGTTTTTAATGACATCACAACACTTTCACGCAATGAATCAATCGGTGGATTTGTCACTTGAGCAAACTGTTGACGGAAAAAATCATATAACGGACGATTGGACTTGGACAATATTGCAATTGGGGTATCATCTCCCATTGAACCAATCGCCTCACTGGCATCCGTTGCCAGTGCTTTGATGACCACTTCTCTTTCTTCATAATGTACATCAAATGCATGCAGATAGCGCGTCAAGACTTCATGTGTATACTCTTCCTGGACAATTGGTGTTAAACCACGTCGAATCGCGACTGAAGAGGCATTAAGCCATTGCTTATAAGGCAATTGATGCTTATGTTTATTATCAATAGTTTCAGAGCTTAAGAACGCACCCGATTCGGTATCAACAGCGATCATTTGCCCTGGTCGCACACGTCCTTTTTTAACAATCGCCAATGAGTCATCATAAACACCCGCCTCAGAGGCAATCATAATATCACCCTTGATATTTTCATGCCAGCGCGCAGGACGCAAACCATTGCGATCCAAAACACACAAGCCAAAACGTCCATCAGTGGCAACAAGAGCCGTTGGGCCATCCCAAGCACCCATATGCATACCATAGAACTCATAAAAGGCACGTAAGTCAGCATCCATATCCTCTTGATTTTGCCACGCCGGTGGAATCATAATCCGTAATGTTTGCAGTAGCGACATCCCATTTAAATGCAAGCACTCAACGATATGATCAACACTACAGGAGTCTGATACCTTATCATTGGTAATCGGTAAAATAATATCCTGATAGGCTTTGAGCTTATCCAAAAGACGTGAACCATTGGCATTTACCCAATTACGATTGCCTTTGATCGTATTGATCTCACCATTGTGTGCTAAATAGCGAAAAGGCTGCGCTAAACGCCATTGTGGTAAGGTATTGGTTGAAAAACGTTGATGGAAAATGCATAAGTCTGTTGTAAGCTTGCGATCAGCAAGATCAGGGTAAAATCGTGGTAAATTCTCAGGGGTTACAAGTCCTTTATAAACAATCGTGCGTGATGATAAACTCGGTAAATAAAAATAATTGCAATCCTGATAGATTCGTTCAAGCTCTCGACGAATTAAATACAGCTTCTCTTCAAAGATAATAGAGCACATCTCACGACCACAGCCAACAAACAACTGATAAATGTCAGGACAAATCGCTTTTGCTTGCTCACCAAGATAGCTTTTATCAATATTAACAAGTGCTAAACCTGAGAATATTAATCCATATTTTTTAACGATCTCTTCGACACTTTGACGTTGGCTATCGACTTTGTCTGGTGCAAAAAAGACAAGTCCCGTGCCCAGTTTATCTTGCCTTTTAAAACCATGACTTTCAGCCTTTGCCCAAAAGTAACCCGCGTCAATTTTAAATAAAACACCGCAACCATCTCCTGATAAGCCATCCGCGGATACCGCACCACGATGCTTCATATTGGAAAGTGCTTTGACCGCTGTACCAATAATGCGATGGCTTTTATTACCATATTTATTAACCAAAAGCCCAAATCCACAATTATCATGCTCAAATGTACTGGAATATAAACCACCAAATATTTGTTGCTGATCACTATGCATACTTCACCCTCCTCTTCTGACACGTTAGATCATTATAATTCGATATTCTTTTGCTCGCTCCGTTATCTTGATTTGCAGGCTGTTGAGATATTTATTAACCTTTTGACTTTAAACGCACGCTGCATCCAATCTGTGCCCAGTTCACATCATATCAAAACAATCTAAAGAATTACTTAAGACTATATCATTAGTTTTTTATTTTTAAAATAACAAATATTGCATTGTCTATAATTGCTAAAATTTGCATTTTACTTCAATAATTTATTGAGGAATAATAAGTATGCGCATTTTGCAATACAAAGGGGGACATATGTCGGAAACAAGGATCAAAAAAGCACCATATGCGAAAACAGTCAAAGAAGATATTGAGCTATTAGGCAATATTTTAGGAAAGGTCATAGAATGCCAAACGGGTGAATCTGGCTTGGCAATTGTTGAGAAGATCCGCCAAAGTGCGATTCATATTCAGACCAGTCAAGATAGTTCTTTTGAGCGTCTTTATCGTTATATTGAAAGCCTCGATGCCAAACAAAGCATTATTGTTGCACGTGCCTTTGGCCACTTTCTTAATCTAGTTAATATTGTTGAAAACGTCCATCGCATCGATATTGAAACACCGACAAATAGCTTAAATGAAATTATTGCTAACGCCACCCGCGTTGGTGTAAAGCCTACTGAAATTGAAGATATTATCCAAGAATTATCAATCACTTTGGTGTTAACAGCACATCCCACGGAAGTCAAACGTCGCACCAATGTCCAAAAATATAATCAAATCAGTGAGTTGATTAAATGGCGTAAAGAAGCCAAGACGACGTATGACAAAGTTGATATTGATCGAAAATTACACGTTATTATTACTAACTTATGGCTTACGGATGAAATTCGCCGCAAGCGACCAACACCCATTGAAGAAGCCAAATGGGGATGCGCTGTCGTAGAGGAAGCTTTTTGGCACAGTGTTCCCCAGTATTTTCGCCGGATTAATTGTGCACTGTTAGATAGTGGTCTGATACCTCTCACCCTTAATCAAACACCGCTTAAATTTGGCAGCTGGATGGGGGGTGATCGCGATGGCAATCCGTACGTCACTGCCAATATTACCGAGCAAGTCGTTATGCTCTATCGCTGGCGAGCAATGACCTTAATTTTAAATGACATCACCGACCTGATTCAAGAGCTGTCGATTAATGCCTGCAATTATGAACTTAGCACATTGGCAAACAATGAGCATGAACCCTATCGTGTGCTATTAAGGCAATTACGAAATCGCCTAAACTATACCATTGACTGGTATCAGCAACGCATTATTAAAAAGCGTTTTCGTTTAGACAGCGACTGTATTCAAAGTGTTGAAGAAATACTACAACCGCTTTATCTTATCTATGACAGCTTAACTCAAAACAATGCCGCGGCAATTGCGCAAGACAGCCTTGAGGATTTAATACGCAAAATTCATACCTTTGGCTTACATCTCGTGAAACTGGATATTCGTCAAGAATCTTCGCGTCATAGCGAGGTGATTGCACGCATTTATCAATATCTTGAGTTAGGGGATTATCAGCAATTAAATGAGTCACAAAAAATCACCTGGTTAATCAACGAGCTACAAAGTAAACGCCCATTATTTGATGATGATTGCCCCTTTAATGACGATGAACAAGAATTAATTGATACCTTCCAAACCATTGCCAAATTGCCACGTGATCAATTTGGCTCCTATGTCATCTCAATGGCATCACAACCATCCGATGTTTTAAGCGTTCTCTTGTTGCAAAAATCCTGCCACATTAAAGACCATCTACCCGTTGTGCCATTATTTGAAACATTAAATGACTTAAAGTGCAGTGCGCAAACTCTATCACAGTTATTTCAACTTAACTGGTACAAAGAGCATACCAAAGGCCATCAAGAAGTTATGATTGGCTACTCAGATTCTGCCAAAGACGCTGGAAAACTTGCCGCAAGCTGGCAACTTTATAAAGCTCAGCAACAAATGCTTGACATAGGCAAAGCGCATGATATCAAACTATGCTTTTTCCATGGGCGCGGTGGCTCGGTTGGTCGCGGTGGCGGACCGATTCAATCAGCTCTATTATCACTACCACCGCATACCGTCAATGGCTGGATCAAGGTCACAGAACAAGGTGAGGTCATTCATAAAAAATTTGGCTCCAAAGAAAATGCCTTAGAAAACTTTATTCTATATACCAACTCTGTTTTAGAAGCCACTTTAACTCCTCCGATGGAAGCAAGTGATGACTGGCAAATATTAATGAATCAAATGAGTGATCAGTCAGCCTCAGACTATCGCCACGTAGTGCATGATGAGGCCTTTATGGCATATTTCACACAGGCAACACCTGCTAGCGCACTTGGTAAACTGTGCATTGGCAGTCGCCCTGCTAAGCGCAAACCATCAGCACGCTTAGAGAGCTTAAGAGCGATCCCTTATATTTTTGCTTGGACGCAAACTCGATTGATTTTACCTAGCTGGCTTGGTATGGAATCAGCCTTACACTCAGCATTAGCTACAGATAACGTATTGATCAAAGAGATGTTAAAGAACTGGCCATTTTTCAAAAACTTGATTGACCTTTTAGATATGACACTATTAAAAACCTCACCAGAGATTGCTCAATTTTATGATGACAGTCTATCTTTAGATTTACAACGCTATGGTCAAGATTTACGCTCGAAACTAAACACCATGATTAAGGTTAATACGCAGATCAATACACTAACTGATGATGCTCACGCCTCATCTAAATACTCAGCAATCCACTATCGAAAACCGTATATTGACCCTTTGAATTTGTTACAGGCATCTACCCTACACAAATTAGCGAAAGGTGACCTAGGTGCTGAAGATAAAGATATCTATCAAGATGTACTGATGCTATCGATTTCCGGCATTGCTGCGGGCATGAAAAACACGGGATAGTCTCAATTAAAAGTCGTTTCAACGCCATTACATTCATGACACCTGCTAAAAATTAAGGCACAATATCTATCATTAATTTTTTATTGGAGTAAGCCCGCATATGAAAGCTCTAACCATCGGTGGTGCAACATTAGATACAATTATCGAATATGAGCAAATGGAAACCATGGAAATCCAAAAACCGCACACCAAGCAATCCTATTTATTACTTGAGGAAGGCGCCAAAATAGAAGTCACTGACCAGAAATGCTTTAGTGGTGGAGGGGCAACTAATGCCGCTGTTTCCTTGCAAAAACTTGGCTTTAACGTGCGGTTTTTTGGCAAAGTAGGTAAAGATAATATCGGTAAATCACTGTTGCAAGAGCTCAAATCACAAGGCGTGGATACCTCGATTGTGCGCTACTCTGATCACTATGGTACGGCAACTTCTTATGTCGTGCCATCGCTTAAGGGTGATCGTACGATTTTTGCTTATCGAGGCGCTAATCGCGACTTATTAACCGAAGACTTACCGATTGCTGCGATTGAAGAAGCTGATTTTGTCTATGTCACATCGCTTAGCAAAGCTTCTGCCGCGCAGCTGCCGCAAATCGTCAAATTCGCCAAAGTATGTAATACCAAAGTTGCCATTAATCCTGGCTATAGCCAACTTGAAGTTGGTAGTAGCTTTATTTTAGAGGCCCTAAGCGGCATTGATATCTTGATCATGAATTATCAAGAAGCGCAAAAGCTCATGAGCTCTTTATTAAGCTGCGAAGATAACCCAACGGATGAAACCGCAATGGATCATCACCAAAACCTGCTACAAGCACAACCTGTTTATCAAGATAGTTTTTTCTCACTAAAAGCTTTCTTTCAAAAAGCATTGAATCTTGGACCACGCATCGTTGTCGTGACTGATGGCAGCGAAGGGGTTTATGTTGCCACCGAGAAAAAAATGTACTTTCATCCGGCACTTAAGATTGATAATGTTGTCAATACACTAGGTGCAGGAGATGCTTTTGGTTCGAGCTTTTGTGGTGCGATATACGCTGGTGAAAATGTGCGTACTGCGATTTGCTATGGCCTGATCAATAGCGCATCAGTGATTCAATACCACGATGCTAAAACAGGGCTTTTAGATCAAGAAACCATTACAACTAAAATTGCCGATGTCCCTGATACCTTAAGTATTGTTGAGTGGTAAGCTTTCTTGCTTTCTTCTTTATTCTTTCGATAGGCCTGCTTGATCCCAAACGCCTTCAATTTCCTCCAATAAATGATCGATTTCATTCTCGTCAATGAGTGACTCTTCTTTATCATCAACAATATCTTCTTTAAAACGAATATCTTCACTTTCTGATAACATACTGACATCTTCCATCAATTTACGCCCTTCATTTTGCATAGGTTCGGCATAATCTCCTTGATGAAATTGCTCATCATGATAGTTATTCTCTGCCATATTGGGTAAATCACGTAAAAAACGCATCGGATCACTTTGATAGAGTTTCTTGGCAATATGCCATTCCAATGAATTAGAGTTCTGCTCAATATGCTTATAAATCGTTCGTGCATTAGGTGCTAGATTTTTATACAGCGGGAAAAAAAGTCCTGGAAAATAATCTTTTGGATCAAAATGTGTCAGCTCTTTTTGCATATCTTCATACACAATTGCGGCCTCAAAAAAGCGTTTTGCATTGATCATGCTTTGTAAAATCAGTACTTTTTTGACAAATTTATACCATTTGACTGAGGCAAACTCATCAATATAACGATTTTTAGCTTCTTTTGGTGGGACTTGTTTTGTGACAGGTTCACTTGCCTGATCAACGTCAGTCGTTAACGATTCATATTGTTGTTCTTTATCAAGTAGACGCTTAATCGCAAATTTTAGCTCTTTGATCGTTTTGTTCGTTGTTAATACCGACTTACGTGAGTCTAACTCCAGTTGTATTGAAGTTAGGCTTTGTACGGTATCTAATAATAATTCATACGACTCAACCAACGCATCAACATCAAAGACTTTAACCTGTTTGATTTCAGCGGTTATTTTCATATCTAGCATTTGCACAAAGATATCAATGCCACTGAGTAAAGTAGTATCAAAACGCTCTAAAGGAGATAAGCGTCCTGATAGTATATTTAACTGCTGATCGTAAGACTTAATACTTGTATTAATATCTGCCAAAGACTTTGCGCTCAAAAACAAATCCGCGGCATATCCCATAAAAAGAATATAGACGTCTATACTTTTAGTTTCTTCAACATATTGGCTAATTGCATCGATAACCGCTTCATATTTTCCTTCTTGATACTGATGGACAATGCCACTCATCAACATCGGATTTAAGCGTTTAAGTTGGACAATGTCTTCAATCTCGCTTAAGAATGCTAACTGCATATCTACCCTCCTTGTTTTCCTTGTTACGCAAAAAAGTAAATGCCAAGCGGCACCAGAATACATATCGCAATAACGCTCCAGACAACATTCTGTGCTTTACGACTATTGGGCATCTGTTGACGTGAAGTTGTTGTGGCAACAGCTTCTTCGTTTATATTCACATTTTGATTAAAGTCCTTTAATATCGATTTGACGCGTGAAATATACTGGTGACGCTCGGCATGATTTGGGTTTTGATAATATTTCCCTAAAAAATTATCTTGCAATACCATAAGAAGCACTTCATAGCTGATCTTGGGGTATATTTTATTTGATAGTACTTCATCCAACACATCAAAAACAAACTCACCGCCATCAGTGCGCCCATAAAACTCAGCTTGTAAGGTATCCCAATGGCAAGGCAACTCACGTTCAGTAATCAATAACATAAATTTCTCATCAACATTCGCAATAATCGGGAAAAGGATAAACTCGGCAATTTTACCACTGTAGTCGGTGTTCAGCTGATTTTGCATCGCTAATAATTGTGCCCGAATTTTCTCACGAAATTTGAGAACCTCTTGATCAGTTGTTTTACCCGCATTATTAAGCATAAGCGTTTTTTTAAAATCACTTGCTAAATAGACTAAATCGCTTAACTGCGATAATAATTGAAGTTCACTTTGCATTGTTTCAACCTTCCTTTATCTTTTTATTAGCACGTTTGTCTTATTGATTAAATCAGATAAAATCTATCGTACTCATTCCTTTTCACAGTCTAGCCTTCGCCGCTTTGTAATAAAATCATGCGATCACTTATCGCTATGTATACAGCAAGATACTACCATAGCAAACAAATATGTCTAGCCACTAAGAAGCAAAATATTTGGGTTTATACGGATTAAAAAAATAACAACTTAATCATCAGTCCCAAAAGCACTAACATAACAATCTTCTTAAGCCACTTAACATTCGCCTTAAGCACAAATTGCGCGCCCAACAAGTACCCCATCATCGCCGCAGGCAAGGCGATCATCACAATGTGCCAGTCAATATTGCCCGTCCATAAAAAATACATCAAAGCGCCAAAGTTTGCCGATAAATTAACAATTTTGGCATTAGTCACTGACTCTTTGGCTGACATTGACAAAATATACATAAACCCCAAGAACAAAAAGGTTCCGGTTCCCGGACCAAAAAAGCCATCATAGGCACCGACAACAAAACACACCAAACTCAAATATAGGTAGAACTTTGGCGTCAACGTGTAGTTACTTTGCGATCGGTAGTTTTTAAACGCGCCAATAAGTAAAATCGTCGGAATAATAATCAGTAACAAGGTTGTCATCAGCTGGTAACTCACCAGATGACTAATCAGTTTGGCACCCAGTAAAGAGCCGATAAATGCCAGTACAACGCCTAAGATAATCGTACGCCAATAAACCTTTACCGAACACAACAAACGAATAACCGCGGAAAGTGTGCCCATCGACATCACCATCTTATTGGTACCCAACACCAAATGCGGCGGCACGCCAACACTTAAGTATGTTGGGATGGTGATCATGCCGCCACCTCCGGCAATACAATCAACAAAGCCTGCAAAAAAAATCATTACAAAAACAAAAGCACCGGATAAAAACGAGATGTGCTCCATACCAATCACTTCATACCAACCAATCGTTAGAAACTATAATGTACTGGTTATTTGAAAGAGTTCCTAACTATTTTTGTGATTAACTGGGAAAAACCCGTGTGTATATATTTTTTGAACTTCTTGCACGCTTAAAAATGATTGCAACAACATCACAAGTTGATCAAATTCCTCGGAGATTTTAGCATAGGTTTTCTGATAAGAGGATTTCAATATTCGATAATAATAAGCAAGCTCTAGGCTCGCTGTTTTACCAATATCGCTAAAATAAGATGGTGACAAACCTAACTTTTGTGCACGCTTTGGATACCATCCAGCATAGATTAAAGAGCAATCTAGTACTTTTTCAAGCTCATCGGTATTTTTATGTGAGATGCCAGTTAATAGGCTTTGTGCAAAAGTTATGTCTTTAAGCTCAGTATATTTTACATTTCTGAGTAGTGCATAAACAACAAAAGCCTCAACCTCGACATCAAGCTCAATGCCGACGACTTTTTGCGCTTCATCAATCAGATCATAAAATGCTTCAATCATCGTATTTGCAGTCACTACCATAAGTTTTCCTCATTGAGTTATCCTGCAATAAGTATAGTCGGCTTTTTAGGCTATGTAACAATGTATAAATAAGTTGCATCAGCTAGTACCTCGCCCCTTGTGGGAGAGGTCGTGCAGCTTAAGCTGCACGGGTGAGGGGGTAATTAAAACGCAACTTATTCTTGATTCATTACTATGGTATTTTATCAAGGTGATTTGGTGATCGTCATACACCGAGGTGTGTTTTAAGCATCTCATATGCCGCACGAACCCCCATTGCCTCGCCACCAATCATTCGTCCTGGCATATTAGAGATATTCCATGCCATTAAATCAAAATGAAGCCATGGCGTATTATGCTCAATAAAGCTTTGTAAAAATAATGCTGCACTAATGCTGCCAGCATATGGTACAGAAGCTGAGTTTTTAATATCTGCAACCTGACTATCAAGGAGTTTTCGATAAGAAGCGTATAACGGCATACGCCACACTGGATCTTGTACCCTCTCTGCCGCAAGCGTGAGCTTATGTGCCCAATCCTCATCATTGGCAAAAAACGCTGAAATCTCAGTACCAACCGCAATGCGTGCGGCTCCCGTTAATGTCGCAAAATCGATTACAAGTTTTGGTTTCTCACGCGTTGCTTCAGTTAAAATATCAGCTAATACAATCCGCCCTTCAGCATCAGTATTGGTCACCTCAATGGTTGTGCCATTATACATTTTAATCACATCACTTGGGCGATAGGCATTCCCTGAAATCGCATTCTCAACCGCTGAAATAAGCACTGTTAAGCGCACTGGCAACTGTGTGTCCATAATCAAACGTGCTAATCCCAAGACTTGTGCTGATCCGCCCATATCTTTATGCATCAACAGCATGCCACTAGCCGGTTTAATATCTAAACCACCCGTATCAAAAACCACACCCTTACCAACAAGCACGATATGCGGGTGCGCTTGATTACCCCAATCTAGGCGAATGCGTCTTGGTGCTCTGGCACTGGCACGTCCCACCGCATGAATACCGCGATAGCCTTTTGCTAATAGATCATCACCCACAATTTCTGAAAAAGTAGCCGAGAATGTTTGTGCTAGCTTTTGTGTTTGTCGTGCAATCTCTTCAGGACCCATATCTGCAGCGGGTGTATTGATCATATCGCGGACTAGATAAATCGCGCGTAAGGTTTTCTCAACCTTTGCAAATTTTTTGGGTAAATACAATTTAATGGTGTTAGTCTTTTTATCTGACTTATACGTTAAGAACTGATAACAGCCCAAGCCAAATGCCAAATAGAAAAGTTCGGAATCGACAATATCAAAAGGGTCGGCAACCTGATAATCACCATGCGGCAATGACTGGCATAAGCTCGCCATTGACCACATGTCTTTAACATCGACAACGACTAATGCTGCGGATAACTCACCATTACTATTAAAAAATAAAGCACTCTTACCAGAGATGGCTTTAAAGCTTTGTGCTTTAAGCGTATTTTGCCTTGATTGCGCTTGCTGCTCTAACCAACTCTGGTATTGATCAACAGGGACAACGATTAATTCTACTGCTTCTTTTTTGATTGTTTTGTAAAAACATGAAAATGCCATAATAACCTCACAACAACTTAATTGATGGAAGTATATTAAAGGATTAACAAGGATTTGAAAGCCTCACCTGCAAAATATACTACTGACTAATCATTGGTGCGCTTAATTTACGAGGGGGATATGAGATATGAGGTGTTACGAGCAATGACTTATTTTCTCAAACTGATGGGAAACGCATAAAAAATACATATTAAATAAATAATTCTACAAACTTAAAACATATCAACTAGATAAAATATCATTCAACATAAGATGATCATCATCACAATGAAATAACTAAAAAGGGGAGAATGCAATCCATTTCGCTGAATTACTGCAAGAGGTCACTCAAAGACAAGACTTTATTCAACAAAAATACAAAATTTTATGTAGGGGATTATGACAACTGAAAAATTTTTCTTGCGTCAAGATATATCAAGCTTGCTGCATTCAATACAACAAATACATCTTCAAACACATGGATCACTAATCTCACAAGAGTTACTCACTCGCTTATATCTCTTACTTGATGATACTCAAAATGATCAAACCATCCTAAATATCATCAGCAGTCAAATAGATATTGCATTTAACAAAGAAAAAATAAATCAACTAAAAAATAGTAATGACAAATTTCTAGTTAAAATAGGGGATAAGTGGACAATCAAGTCTGCCACAGATATCACAAAAAACGATTACACTCTCTACAGATTTGAAAAAAAAACACACGAATTTTCAATAATTAAACCACTTCATCTCTGGGAGAAGTTCAAAGGTAAATTGATTTATTTGCTATTGCTCTCTCTTATTATCAATCTAACTTATTTATCCATTCCCCTTTATATGAATGCTATTTATAGCCGAGTATTGCCTGCATTCGCGACTGCATCGCTTTGGACATTATCAATTATCGTCTTAATGCTATTGGGGCTTGAATTTATCCTTAAAAAAGTAAGGTTAGAAAGCGCTATTAAACTATCTAGCGAAATAATACAGTTCATCGAACCCGCCATACTCAAAAGCACGACTAACGCAGTAGCATCAAAAAATAATCAATGGGGTAAGAACCAACAAACCATCATTCATAGTTTGGGGCAGTTAAGAATGCTCGCATGGCGTGTGATCAGTGGCAACTATATTGATTTACCTTTTTTCTTTCTGTTTTTGTTTTGTATCTGGTTAGTTGGCGGCTATCTTGTACTCGTGCCACTGATTATTAGCATCATTCAAGTTGTGCTAATTTTTTACTTTCTTGGTACTTATCAAAAAAAATATGTTTCAACAAACATTCCAACTGATGGACTTTTAAATTTCATTGCCAACGGAATGAAACATACATTTTTATCTCTATACCGTCAAAGGTATGAGGCGTTTGATATTGCAGAAAATACGCAAACCAAACAAAATAGTCATCTTCACGCCATTATTTTTTTGCTTAGCTCAGCACAAACCGTATTTACCGTTATTTTGGCATTCTATTTACTCCAAGAAAACGTCATATCTCAAGGTGCGCTATTTGCTGTTATCTTATTGGCTGGAAAACTATCTCAACCTGTTATGGGTTTATTAAGCGCAATCCCAACATTTAAACAGGTAAAAGACTTAGTTCATGCTATAAATGATTTTCAATCATCGGAAAATAATAAACAACCGCCTTTTCCCATTAGTCATAATCTTCAGTCACCAACGGCAGATGGTTGGAACATTAGTAAAGTTAATTTATCTTTTGACAACAAATCCAATGTATTTGAAAACGTTAGCTTAGATATTCCGCTACACTCTAGGTTATTGATAATTGCTGAGCCTAGCTCTGGTAAAACATCACTATCCAAGATACTGATGGGCATCATGTCCCCTAGCAGCGGTAATATACAATTTCAACGCAATCAAAGTTATGGCTTTGATGCTTTACAACAAAATGCTTACTACTCTAGCTATCCATACGTTTTATTTCATGAGACCATTTTTAGTTATTTCTGGGCGTCCAAAGAAAAGTGTAGAGCCGCTCTATCCTTAGACTTTATGCATTGGATTATCCCTTATCTAAAAGATGGTATCTATACACATTTCAACCATTTCAGTCAGCTTCTTTCTGATGAAAAACGGCAAATGTTAGACTTAGCAAGGGCGCTAACAAGTGACAAAAAAATATATATCCTAGATGACCCCACAACCTTTTTATCACTCAAAGCGCATAACACCTTTATCGAGAACATGCGCAAACGACTAATGGATAAAGAGATCACACTCATCATTTTTTCAAACCGCACTAGCCTGCTTGAATTGGTTGATCAAGTTTCGGTTCTTACTTCAACAGGTATTGTATTTTCAGATAACAAACAAAATTTTCTAAAAACTCAAAGGACTCAATAAATATGGCACATGAAAAAAGAGATGATATTATTTGGCCAGCTTATGTCGATATGCTAACTGTTTTAGTGATGATTTTTATCATGTTTAGCATTGTATTCATCATTCGTCTAAGTATGTATAACATCGCTCAAAAAATGACGATTGATATACACCAGAAGCCGTCAACAAAAACCCAACCTCATCACACACCGCCTCCTATTGTTTATATGCATCAGAGTGCAAACGTGACAAAGTGGGATTTGACTCTACCGATTGATGACGCCTTAAACTTTTCAAGTTTGCAACAGCAAATGATCGATCAATGGTTGAAGAAGCATCCGAAAAGTAGCAATGCTCGCTATCAAGTTTCCATACAACTTTCAAACAAAACACATGCATCTCTTGGGGCAATGCTACGCAAAATTTACATTCTTTATGCTCAAATTGCTAACTATATGCACACTAAGCACAATATTTTGACAAGTCAAATACAATTCCTCAATCAATCAAATCAAACCTCAAGCACAGCTAATCTGATAAAAATCAGGATACAAAAATGAAACCCTTACTCAAAAAAATAAATAGTCAACAATTTGTTACTGCCGTAAAAAACTCAAGTGTCAATCTCAAGATTATGCTGGCAAGCTTACTTATCGCATTTTTGGTTAGCTTATTCTTCTTGCGTCTTGATATTTTGGTGCATGCCAAGGGTTATCTACAAATCAAATTCAAAAACATCATGCTCGAACACGCTACAGGAGGCACAATCTCAAAGCTACTTGTTCATGAAGGACAACATGTCGAGAAAGGACAACTCCTCGCCATAATAGATAATAGCTATGTTAGTCAAGAATACACCAAGAACACAGGTAGTATTGCCATGCTACAGCTACAAGCTACACGTCTTAATGCGGAGATTAATCAAAAACCATTCATATGGGAAAATATTAATATTAAGGGCGTCACTCAAGCTATGTTTCTGACAGAAAAGAACGTCTATGACAGTGAGATTGATACCTATGAGCAAAATGAAAAACTTGCTAAAAACAGCTATCAGGAAAAGCTTGATGAAATCAAAGCCAACACGATAGACATTGAAGGTTTAAAAAAGCAAAAGCAACTCATCTCAGATCAAGTCAAAATAATTAAAGATTTGGTTAAAGAAGAAGCTGCATCAAAATCTGCATTACTCAATCAAGAAGCCGAAGAGCAAAAGATTCTTAATCAACTTAATACCGCTATTTCTCGGCAAGAACTTTTAAAATCTCAGGCTTATGAAGCTCAATTAAAGGTTACTAAAATCCATACCGATTTCATGTCAGATAAACGCAATAAACTATTACAATTAGAACAACAACTTGCTGAGCTGAAAGCCAAGCAAACCGGAATATCAGATCGCAAAAAAATTGAGAATGTTTTTAGCCCAACCAATGGAATAATTCAAAGCATCTTTAAGTCTAATGCAGGGGCTTTTATACCCTCAGGAGGTAAACTATTTGAAATATCTCCTGACAATGTTCCGATCATCTGCGTTCTTAAAGTATCTCCAAGTGATCGCGACAAATTGTGGGTGGGCATGCCTGTGAAAATTGCCATTAATTCGATTTCAACGATTGGTGCAAACTTTCTATCTGGAACAGTATCTCTTATTAGTGCTGACACTAAAGATGATAACATCAATGGCAATAAAAGACCGTACTTTGAGGTTGATGTCGATCTTAATGAGCAAGACATTCACAACCAACACATTAAAATATATCCTGGTATGCAAGTCGACGGTTATATTATCGTTGGCAAAAGAACCGTTGCCCAATACATTCTAAAGCCCATGCTTACTGGGGCAAATACAGCACTTACTGAAGTTTAAGAACTCAACCGCTTATATACCCATCACAAACCATCCATGGCAGCTTCGCACTCGATCCTTACGCCATCCTAGCTCAGGATGACAGGCCATAGGGTGTCATTACGAGCATGGATGTGTGGCAATCCATTCTTTATCATGGATGGTGGATTTAAGTTCGTTGCAAAGTCTATATCTACAAGCTACTTCTTAAGGTAGTGCCATTAGTGCATAAAACACTTACTTTTTATTTAATGGTTCACTCGTCATTTTGATCATGTCATAAGGATGAGGTGAAGGTAAATTATCTTGATAGACAATATTGGCTGATGGAATTTTTAATGAGTTCAGCATATAAGCTAGTAACTGACTATAGATTAGATATTGCTTTCTTAATAGAGAACCTGTTGAAAAATTCTGATTTTTAGCAACATAGACGACAACGACATATTTTCTATTAGGATGCTGAGCAACCCACGCTTTTACCTTGTTATAGTCAGCATTGCTTAAGCGATAACTATCAGACTTTAATTTTAAGCTAAAATCCCAATCTGTACGTTTATTTTGCTGCAAATATTTATAACTTTTTGACGATACTGCCTCATTATCTGCGTTACTACTTGATTGCTGTATTTCCTGAGCTTGGTTACGTACTGTCATACTAGATAAAAAACCTAAGATCATATTAAAAAATACGTACATAATCAAAACAATAACCATTAAGGAGACATAGCTCACCCAAAAGGTTGTTTTATTATTGCCGCCATTATAGGTAAAGGCTTTTCTTTTCACAAATAACTCCTAAATGAAGACTGTTGAGCAAAAGCAGTAAATTCAACCAATAATTTATTTGATTTCAATTTAAAAATTAGCAAGCTGATTTTTATCAAACTCATTATTACTGTCTCATGTGTATAAATTTCAATACATCACGCGTTTCTCCAGCAAGCTCATAGAGGTTAACCAGTGCCTCATAGGCATTGATCTTATCTTTAATTTTTTCTATCAACGCCAAATATAACCCTCGTTCAGAGTTCAATAAATCCAATAACGGTCTATGCCCTGCAAAAAATTCCTTTTTATAGAGTCTATTCACTTTTTTATATTTTGAGACAGTCAATAAGTTAATCGCATAATTCTTACGCATCCGCTGATAAACAATCAAATTATCTTCTAACTG
Organism: Cysteiniphilum sp. GTC20157; assembly: GCF_055396795.1. Classification (NCBI taxonomy): domain Bacteria; kingdom Pseudomonadati; phylum Pseudomonadota; class Gammaproteobacteria; order Thiotrichales; family Fastidiosibacteraceae; genus Cysteiniphilum; species Cysteiniphilum sp. GTC20157. The sequence goes on from NZ_AP044698.1 coordinate 1,927,290, forward strand.
TTGATTGATATTACGCATAGCCATTGTTAGTTTGTCTTCAGCAAGAAACTGGCTCTGTACCGCACTTTCAATTGCTGCTGAATTATACCCTCCGGTAAAGATAGGCATTGTTATACTAACACTTCCACTTAATTTTGGCGACTGAACCGACCGACTCCACTGGGTTGCGCCAGCGTTGACATTAATAGTCGGATAGTCTTGGCTAACTGCTTGTTCATGGTTAAACTTGGCTTGCGATACTTGCGCTTTAAGTTGCTTCAATAGCAAACTATGCTGATAAATATAGTTAAGTGTTAAATGGTGTGATTTTGGAAATGATTTTTGCTGAGTGATGCCTTGGTAGAATGTATAATTACGCTGGCTATCACTAGACAATCCAGTGATTGTCTCTAGGTCGACTTTGGCTTTTTGTAATCTCAGTTCACCGTTGCTTAAAAAATTATTTGCCTCATCAACAGCAACCTTTGATCGCAATAAATCTGACATAATCGACAGCCCAGCATCTACTCGTTTATTGACTTTATCTGCAATATTTTTAACACGTGCTAAATAAGCTTTATCCGCACTGACAAGTTCAGCATATTGTATATACATGAGATAGTCTTTAATGACTTTCGCCGTCACCATTTGATTGGTTATATCACGTTGCCATTTACTTGCTTGTAATGCGCTATCTTGTGCCTCGTAGGCGGAATAGCGTTTCCCAAAATCATAAATCGTATAGACTGCTGAAATGTTGATGTTAGGCACATCAGAATCTGGGGTTGTATAATCACTACCTTCAAGATAATGAAAATTTGCAAAACTTAATGTCCCTTGTAATTGTGGCCAATATTTAGAGTCTGCCTGCTTAAGCTTTGCTTTGGCAATTTTTTCCTGAATTTTAGATACATCGACTGATAAGTCATAGTGTAACGCTTTGTTAATCGCCTCAGATAAATCAACATAAATAGAACTATTGCTTACTGCTTTCTGTGGTGCTCTAACATCTTTTCCCATTGCAGATATATGGGCTTTAAAGAGCATTTGTGCCGTTGGATATAACACGCGCACATCACTTGATTTATCGCTATGTGTTTTTAAAGTCAATGTCTTTTGTGACGCATTCGTATTTAGCAGCGCTTTGATTTCTATTGGCATAAAGTCAATATATGAAAACGACGGTTGTTGGTCTGCTGTCACTATAGTTGCTACCATACTTAATAAGCCAGCCAAAGCTACCTTAAAAAACTTATTCATAATAACCTCTTAATAATAGTAATTTGTAATTAATTACAATTGACTTTGCTCATTGAGCATTTTTTCTAAACTGAATTTGATCTGAGACATTTGCTGAAGCAGGTTAAGAGATATGTTTGATGATTGCGCAGTAGTGGCTTTTTCGATTCGCTCAACATCATCGACAATTACTGCTTGAAATTTACGGAAAGTAGACATTAAATCACTCATCAAAACACTCATTTCCTCAACTCGATGATGAGATTCTTGAACCAGTAAGTCTGTTGTACTTGCACTATGAGTAATAATCTCCATTAAGTTTTGACTAACTATTGGCAAATCATTCGTAATCTGCAACATTTTCTCATCAACTGCTGCCAAGGCACTCACGCATTGCTGTAAATAGATATCTAGCTTTTGATCAATTGATGCAATAACATGATTATGTTGCTGTTGCATGCTTTCTTGAGCGCTATGTAACGTTGCTATCATCTCATTATTTTTTTGCAATAACACGGCAATCTGAGGCAATGTTTCGTTCAATAGTTTAAACGTTGGCTTGGCACCCTTACTGATTAAACCACTATGATTGCCAGACTCAATGTCGGACATATTATTATCTAACATCCAAGTCTTAATCTGCTGAGTAAAATCTGTCGTTGCTCGTGCTAGAATAATCGCAAAAAGCCCAACAATTAAAGAAAATAGTAAGCCTAATAAAGAAGCTGAAAATGCCGTTGACATTCCAGCTAATGGTGCAGTTAATGAATTCAGTATATTTGATGCACTCGACATATTAAGCACATCAGACACCTTACTCATAGTGCGCATCATACCAATAAATGTCCCAAGCAATCCCAAACCGATCAAGGTCGCAGACATATATTCTAGCGCTTTAATGCTCCAACTTTTATACTCACGCCATTCTTCAATGAGCGCCTCCAAAGCACCACCATTACTTGCTACAAGGTGATAAAACCTCGACCCAAAAATGCTTTTTAGCGCTTTTTCATCAGCAAAGGGCGTATCACTTGCAAGTTCTCTTTGCCATAGATTAGCTTGTTTTCTTAATTGTATTGCACTGTACATAGCATATAAAACAGCCAAAAAACATCCCGTCACAATCAGCGTATTGATCACCGTATTATGTGAAATAACGACGATTAATGCCTTTATATCAACCACAGCAAAAGCAATCATCAGCGCACCCATAACAATAATAAGTGCTGAAAAATTTTTAATCTTTGTCATTGTATTTACCTTTTTATCAATCAAATCAACCTGCGATAGCCGCATCATGATGTGTATTATCCACTGAACTATGATGTTCATTACTATGTTCTGAAACCGTATTTCGCTGACTATACACATCAATGGTTTTGCCATTTGCATTATATTGATAATGCGTTCTGTCAATTTGCGTGAAAGAACCGCCGTGTAGCCAAGCAATATCGGAGAAGTTATCAACATCAAGTTCATAATGATTATTGGTATCTGTGCGATGCTGATGAATGAAGTTATCTAAATCAAATGTCCAGGTATTGCCAGCTCCACCATCTTTGATCATATTTTTGATATCGAATGTTTCAAAGTTGTGAAAGTCTTCAAATAAATCTTCAACATTCAAGTCCTTATTAACATGTATCTGACGATTCAAGCGCAGCGTATCATCACCATTGCCTGCATCAAAGCTATTGCTGCTCTGACCAAAGCGTTTTTCTAAACTTGCCAAAGAAGAGAAATCAAATACATCATCATATTTTGTGCCAATAACATCAAATTCTGATTGTAACTGTCCATTTTGAGAGATATTGTCGCTCACTCCTCCTGTGTCAACGCTATAAGTATTACTTCCTTTGCCATCTAAATGAAAATCAATCTCCTGATTTAAGCGGCTAAAATCAACCGTCATATTCTGCTGAGATGATCCTCCATTGTATGACTTAATGGAAAGATCAAGCTTGGCATTACCAAAATAGATATGACTATCTAAACTGACATTAGAGTTAGAATAATTCAAAAGGCTAGACTCGCTGTCGCTACCATAAAAATCAAAGGTCTTAAGACTACCATTAGCATAACTTCCAGCATTAAAGTTCAATACATCTAGATGACCATTGATCGTATCGCTACCATCCGCACCATACGCATAATCCTTGGTAATAGACTCTTTGCCCGCTACAGCTCTTAAGTCAACGGTTAACTTTTGAAAGTAATTTGTTGAACCATTGTTAAATGTATTATAGTCATGCTGCCCTTGCCCTAGGTACTGATTAACCCCAATGTCAATTTCGTAATAATTTTTGTGTCCTGCATTATTAAAGTTATAGGTATCATTACCTGCTCCTGCATATACAAAGTTATCGGCATTATTATATCCCTTAATCGTATCATCACCATGCCCACCTTGTACTCTACGCACATGATGAATCTCATCATTAACAGCGGTTCGTTGATCAGTGACTAAATCATTATTTAAATCAATCGTTAGCGCATCATTCATTTTAGAATATGACAATACAGAACCAGTCAATCCACCTCCACTAAGATAATCAAAACTTACCACCTCATAATCTGGCATATCAAATACGTTGTTACCTACCATCGCATGAATATCGACAAGACTCATGCCAGCGTACGTTGCATCAATGTTTAGATTGGCGTTAGCCGCATTTATATTAAGATAGTTATAATTTGTATGAAAAGTGATTTTTTCAATCGCGTTAAATTGACTGGAATTATAACCACCTACACTATAGAAAGTCCCTTGATGCTGACCATTAATAGTTATCTGGCTAGTATTAGTATTAGTTCCACTAAATATAATCTCATCATTACCATCACCACCTGCCAAGTTATAGTTTCCATAAGAGCCATCCTCATAAGAGAAAATATCATCACCTTTGCCACCATTGATCTGATAGGTCACACCTGATGTTCGGTTATAATCATCACCTGTGTAATGATTTTTCAGATGAAAAACATCATCATATTGACTGCCTATGATATCGGTAAATGTAACATGTGGCGCTGAGCCAGTACTCGCTTCGAAAGTATCGACACCTCCACCTGCTTTAGTGATTGTCCCCAAATCGGTCATGGTAATATGAGCGTCTTGATTATCATAACTTATCTGATTATTAAAATTGAAATTACCCATCGCTCCTTCTGAGTGCTGCTGATAATTGGCATTATTGCCCTTGGTTGAGACAACTACATTGTTTTGTCCTTGTAAAGTTAATTGTCCATCATAGTTGTCTGATAAACGGTAGGTCGCATTACCTTTTTGTGTACCTATAATGTTCTGAATATGTGTTACTTTATTGGCTAAATATGAACCGCTATTATCGGTGATTATCCCATTTTGCAGATCAACATTTAAACCAACATTCCCGACTTCTGATAAATCGACTGTATTGTTATGACTGCCAACAGCACCACCGTTAATGGACATGCCATAAGCACCGCTGAGAATAAAGGTGTTATTATCACCATAAGCTACCGCGTCAAAACCATAATTGCCTTGTGTAAACGTAGTGTTCCCTGTATTTAAGCCCTTAATTTCAGTTAATTGACCACTTTGTAAAATGCCTAAGACACCTTGATCTGAATCGATCACACCGCTTTTTAGATTAACATCCAAAGTAGTCACATCATGACTGACCGAAGGATCCGAATAATCTATGATCAACTGTCCTCCGTGAACTATATAATTAACAGGTTGCATGCCAGCATAAAAACTATTGTGAACAGTTGTTACACCTTGATAGCTTTCAATGGCAATACTGCCGTCGCTTCCTGACTGCGCCGCACTGATATTGACTTCAGAAGTTTGTGCATATAACTTTAGATCGATATCATTGTTTGTGCCGCTATCAAGCATGATATTAATCGTATCGTTTATGCTATTGGCATCCCCTTTGAAATCGGCTACACCACTATAGTAGTTGATCGTATTAGTTTTACCATGCCCTTCGATATAAGCATTTGCTGACTTGTTTTGTCCTATATTATAAACATTAGTTGCATTAGAATGATCACCACTGCCGCCACCAATAAATGCCGTATGCGCACCATCAGCAAAAAAGGTATTATGTGACGCATTGCCTCCGCCAACAACCGTTAAATCACCATTATTATTAATGTGGATTTCGCCACCTAGTTCACCGATGACAACTTCATTAACAGCGCCATTGACGGTATCACTTCCGATTGATGTATTTGATGCAGAGCGCTTATCTACTGACATTTCATTGCCATCAACTGTGATATTGGTTACATCATTCAATCCTGAATAATCGATCTTACCCAAACCACCAAAGCTAATATGATCATTACCTTGACTGCCAATGACCTCGTCAATACCTTTGCCTGTACTTATATTATCATCTGAGGCACTCGTGATGAATTGATCGTTATGATTTGTGCCAATATATTGCTCGACATTGTCAATATGATCTTGCTTGTTACCACTATGCATAATAGTGCCATTGTTAAGATCAACGACAATGCCATCAACAGCTTCTGTTGAATTGACAGGGTTAGTCGATACAAAGTCGATATGCTTTAGATCAAAGCTAACCCCGGTATTTTTGGCACCCAAAGCACTGTAATCAACCGTGTCACTATCTTGACCACCATCAAAAACAACTTCACCCCCATGAGACACAAAATGATCATCACCTTTACCCGCTGCAAAGGTAGCTTTGGTTGTTGTACTACTGATAAATGTATCTGACGCTGAACTTCCTTTAATAACTTCAATATTTTTTAATGTTTGTTCAACTTTTTCTATACCGTTATTAAAAGCACCACTAAAGCTATTCACGCCGTTATCTGTTCCAGTAATCGTCACACCATTAAGATGATTGCTGTAATCAACCGTATCATTACCGGCGCCACCATCATAACTATCACTACCTCGGTCTGAAGCTAAGATAATGTCATCAAATTGACTGCCAGTGATTTCTTGAGCATTTGGATGAGTACCGAGCATAAAAGTACCATCACCATCTGTTGTCTGATATGGATTATCAGTAATATCGAGTTTAATAACATATTCAGTACGCCCTTGTTTATCAGCAGGGCTAAAGTGAATGGTAATAATTTTATGTGCACTCGTATCAGACGTATCATAATCTATGGCAAATTGGTTTTTTGATAGATCAGGCTGCATATCACGCGTGATTATTGTTATATTGGATGACCCACTACCTGTGATACTGCTAATCTCAGAACCTGCAGGCAGCTCAAAGATTTTTTGTAAATTTGTTTCTTGTTTAGATGATCCGGCTTGATTAGCATCAACCGTCCAGCCATGATGAGATTGAGACAGATCCAATACCACAGGCGCTAATTGCGCTTTTTGTCCCAAAGATTGATCTGGACCTCCCACCGTAACCGTATGATTTGCATCATTATATCTCGGCTGCGGAATATACATGTTTAAATCAGGTGATACGGTTAGCTTTGGTGACACTGTCGGATCATTGTTTTGCGAGGTTTCACTATGACTATTATTTTGGCTTTGCGCTTCAACAACCGGAACATTTGTCGCTGTAATGTGGTTAGTATTATCAGCCTCCTGTGAAGTCTCTGAAAGCATATTATTGATTGTTTCATTGACATCACTTTGCAGGTTACTTCCATCTTCATTTGATTGGCTTTCTGCACTTGCTGTCTCATCAATCACATAAACTTTGGTCTGTTCATGGTTTTGTGTTATATCTTGCTGAGTCTTCTCATGTGTTAGGTGACCATCTGTATTAATGATATTGGCAGAGGCAATATCTAGTACCTGTTGCGCCGTTAGCGTCTTACCATCGGAAAAGTCCAGTTCAAATGCTTTTTTGTCTAGACTCGCAAGCTGCCCACCAAAGACAAGATGATAAACCTCGCCATTCTGTGCTTCGATCAAAACATCCTGACCATCTAGCGCAAACTTGGCGTGCGCAAAATCAATAGGCAAATGGTTGTCTTGAAATGTTTTTAACAACACCACCTTTTGCAAAGAGGGATTTTGCAACGCTTTCTCCGTAATATGTTCACTCATTTGAACGCTCCCCACGTTTATAAAAATGTAAAATCTATACTTTAAACACTAAAAAAACTAAACCCCAAACGTATAACTAACCCCAAGCGTAAATGCTTGAATTGGATTAGTATTATTTTGTCCCGCTTGAGGGAATACTGCCTTGTCTTTCTTGCCCCAGATATATTGATATTTTGCAAAAATATTAAATCTTGATGTCACTTGATAACCAATGCCAATACTTACGACAGGATTCCATTTTTTACCCAGTTCATCATCTTGATTTGCGCCACTACCATAGGCCACTCTTTGGACAACATACGCCATCCCCACACCCGCTAACAAATTCATACCAACTGGCAAAACAACTTGTGCGGTTAACTGAATTGGCAAAACAAACGTTGCTTTGTAATCGATATCATCACTTCCATAACTTAGTAATTTATGTCCATACATAAGATTGGTCTGTATGCCTAATGCTAGCCATGAGTTAACTGCATATTGCCCTCCAAGGTCAATACTGCCAATTGCTCCACCTGATTTTTTATCCAAACTACTTTGATCCCACAATGATCCAGTAATTTGACCATAACCACCCTCAACACCAAGAGTTAATCCACTTTGAGCCATTGCTTGATGTCCATTTGCATTTGCCATCGCAATTGTTGATAGCGCAAATCCCATTACTGATATTAATTTTTTCATAAGCACCCCCCATAATTAATGCTTTTTAACGATTCCACGATTTACTTAAAAAATTAAAAACATTCACTTCTGCTTTATAAAAGTTTTCCTCAAATACTGAGGGCTTTTCATAAACTGATTTCAAGTGTTCATTGATCAATTTGATCCGATGTTTACGCAAATACTTATTAATCGTTGAAACTGCATATCCTGTTAATTGAGATGCTTGCTGAGCAGTAATACCTGCTGCAGCAAAGTCATCTAACAATTCACTTACTGAACACTGGTGTACATTTTTAGCGTACTGAATAAAACATTCCTTATTTTTTCCCATCGATACAGCCTTGCGTCTACACTTCATCAACCTTATCTATCACAATGGTGGTTTGATGACATCAAGCCATCCACGTCAATCCAACTAGAGCGCCTAGACCATTAATATTATGGTTATGCCCCATTATCGCGATACTTGGCATATATTGCGCTTGAACGTTGACCGACAAATGGCGATTTAGGTTATAAGCACCGCCTAAACCAATATCATACAAATAAAGTAAGCTCCCTAAATTAGCCACAAGGCTTACGTTTTGATTAAAGTGTTTACTAAAGTACAGCTCGGGAACCGGCAAAACCGCATTACCATTGCTTTTGATAAAATTGTAAAGTCTAATACCTACGCCATAATGCACAGATTGCCAATTATCAGCACTAAACATCCAGCCATAATCAAGATCTTGCACGTAGTAATCACTGCGATCGGTATTATAGGTCTGGATTAAAATATCCGCTTCATTCTGGCGCATACTCCAGTAACCATTGCCAATAGCTAGCTTAAAACCATCTGTTACTGGATGATTATTTACAAGCATGGTTCTGGCATTGCTCATTACAAAAAAGATTAGCAATCCACAAATCATCATTACTTTTGACACCATTTTATTTCCTCTTTACCGTTCTTTTAACACTTAAATATTATTAAGCAGTGACAACACTCCCCGTGATCTAGCGACACTATAACGATGCAAAGTCACATAAATATGTAAACATATGTATTAATTGCAAAATATCGATTATTGACTCTTGAGTGCTAAATAATCGCAATATGATTCAGCTAATTGACGACAAACTTTCCCCAAGCTCTTTTAATCCAAAGTGAGATACATACATAGAGAGGCACCAAGATATAACCTTGAAACATCAACTTTAAAACACTCTTTAGTAACACCCCTTTCTTACTCGATTAGTTTTCTCTTGCAACTTTTACTAAAAGCTCTGTCTGACGAGGTAACGTTGCAACAATTTTTTCCCCTAAAAGTTTTTGCCATAGCCACGATAGATAGCCTTTGATCTGAATAGTTGTTGTTATACAAATCTCTTCCTCAAATTCTTCTATCTTATGAACCCCATAAAGATGCCCAAAAGGCAATCGAAAATAGTCAGTAAAAGATTTATTAGGAGTGCACTCCACTAACTTCATTTTAAGTTTTGGACCGCCTTTTGGCTTAAAGTGAAAAGTGTTACCAGTTTTAAAATCTCCATCCATCGTTGCCCACTCAGTATCATCATCCCAAAGAGATCGTTTTTGAATATCTGACCAAATCGTCCAAATTTGTTCAGCAGTAACATCTCTATAGGTCTTACTATAACTCTTTATGTATGCCATTTTTCACCTTTATAATTAATATACTCAGGATAAACTGTAAAACTTTATCTCACTTGGCTCAAAGATGAACCTTTCTTACATCTTATCTTATACCTGTGGATTTTTTAGTATGAGCCTAATGTCCATAAACCGATTCTTTGTTTTACTCAGGAATCAAAATACCTTCATCACCGACCTTCATAATTGAAAAACCAGCTACGTTTCCTAAGAAAACATCACCACTTGCATCAGCATTTATTCGATAAACCATATTAGCTTGCAAACCATCGTCCGTTGTTTTACGCAACCACGTATTACCACCATCAGTAGAGTAAATAACCCCAACCCCCCAAGTTGCGACATAAATGGTACCATTGGCAATGATTGCTCCCTCAATATAGCTCCCTGCAGGCATACCCAAATCAACCGCAGTTTTAGATACCCAGTTGTTCCCGCCATCAGTCGAGATTAGCAATATTGGCTTGCCCGCACCATAGTTCCACGTATTAATGAGGACATTCTGACCACTTACAAAGACACCTCCTTGAGAGCCAAAATAGGTTGCTGGATTATATTTTTTCGTCCAATTAGTTCCGCCATCGGTCGACACCCAAAGCCCATGATTACCAAATAGGTAAATATTATCGCCCTCGCCGGTAATATCGTATAATTGACTACCAAAGCTGTTATCCGGTGCAGACCAAGTATTACCATTATCAGTTGACTTAACCAAACCACCATAGGTTGGCACAAAAACATCACTACCTAATGTATAGACACCATTTGCACTACTATTGAAGGTTGCCTTAGGAACTTGCGTCCAAGTTTTGCCATTATCGCGCGAATAATTAATTGTGGATTGCCCATTTCCTACCATTAGGTATAAAGTGTTAGAATTGGCATCCTCCCAGACACCATCCACCGTATCACTTGAAAGCCCATTTTTAGAATTATAATTCTGCCAATTAACGCCATCATCTTTAGAGATATACAATCCTGAGAATAACGTGCCAGCATAAAGTGTGTCATTTAAGTTATTGATAAATTTGATATAACTTGAATAGACCCCTGATGCGGAATGTACAATTTCCCATGTATCTCCATTATCGGTTGATTTAGCTAGCCCCACTTCAGTACCTGCATATAAAGCATTACCTATTTTTGAAATAGCACCCGCGAAATCTCCAGTCATTTTCTGTGCCCAAGTTGTGCCACCATCATGCGAAACTAAAATTCCATTCCCTGCACCTAAGATAATATCTTTCCCTAAGGCGTATATCGAATTAACATAGCTAGTATTTAACTCTGCAGGCTTAACATTCGACCAAGTGTTGCCATTATCAGTTGAGATTGAATATCCTTGGTTTCCACCAATATAGATATTATTACCATCGATATAGATTGCACCAGCAGACTCAACGATCCCATCAGATGCTGTTGTTTTATTTGTCCAAGTCCCCCCCCCATCAGTTGAAAAAGATAACGCACCACTTGGAGCAGTTTCCATTCCAACCGAATAAATGACGCCCTTATTTTCTATAACCATGTGACTTGTCTTTGTTGCAATGCCATCAGCTGGTGTTTTACTTGTCCAATGCTGACCATTATCAGTAGAAATAGCAATACCATTATCAGTACCGACATAGACATTACTACCAGAAGCATAGACATTATAAACTATAGTGCCCGGCAAACCATCGGCAGACGTTTTTGTCTGCCAGGTTTTACCCGCATCACGCGATACTGCTAATCCTCCTCGGTAATCAGATACATAAACATTATCGCCAGATACTGCAACATTCATCACTGAACCTAAATCAGGAATTTCAGGTGATGAAACTGTCTGCCAAGTTTGCCCATTATCTTTTGAAATAGATAAACCAACGGTTGGAACATACATGACACCATTTTCAACGACAACATTACCCGCCGCGCCAGGAATTAAATTGGTCAAAGCATTACTTGGAATAAAGCCACCCATAGGATATACATCAACACCTAACAATGTGCCTGTACTATTATTGCCATTATTTGACGTATTACCATAGACCAATGAATAGAGCTTTTGCTCATGTGTTGTTGCATTCGGTGCCGTATAGGTATAGTTGTTAGTACAATAACCTCGACCTAATAATGTCGCACCACAAGTATTACTAGTCGATGCGACTAAGCTGCCATCATTCGGCAAAATACTCATCGTTAAATTATTAAGGCTTAATGAGCTATTGTTTCTTGCCTTTAGTGGAATCTCCATCGACTTGCCACCATTTATTACCAAACGATAACTATCCGACATCTGCAATTGACTGGATGACGATGATCCAAGCATCAATTGATTAACTTGATCAGCATTATTCGCTGAAATCTGCAGTTCGCCACTACCCGATGGATAGTTCTCCAAACTGCCGTCAACTACAATAGTGCAACTATCGCCACCATTCAACGTCATGCCATTAACACACGTACTGCTAGGATCTTGAGTGACTCCCGCTAATGCAGGAATACTAAATTGCACATCCATTGCCGGCACAACTGAACTGTTGGTAATTTGAATCGTTTTTTTCATCCCTGGCACAATCGTAATGTGCTGACTATCTAAAGTTAAAAATTGAGACTGTGCTTTAGTCATTTGCGATTTAAACCTTGCCAAAGCATCTTCTGGGTTAATTGACAAAGTCGGACGCAATAGTTGCAAGCTTTTTGAAACTTCTGTTTGCCCATTAACCGCGACTTCAATATCAATTGCTTGATTATTTGCTGTGTTTGCAGCTTTAACATCAAATGTACAATTCTCTGAAGGTTTAAGAATCGCGCCTGCGCAGGTATCATTGATAATGGATGCACCACTAGCAGCAATGCGCGTACCACTTTGATAGACTGCAACACTTAGACCTGAAACACCCTTATCAGCACCTGCTAAGTCAGAAACATCTTGAGCACTATTATTGGTTAATACATAGTGCTTCACATCACCACTGCCTAGTACCGAAGAATCGCTGCTTAATACCAATTTAACCACCGCAGGAGGCTCTGCGATAACATCCACTGGAATACTTAATTGATTAATCGAATCACTTGAGCGTATTGTTAACACCGCTTTACTACCAACAACAGCACTGTTGCTTGCTGTTAAAACAATTACCGCTGAAGCCCCTGGCGCTAATTGACTGGGAATATTTGATGCAGTCTTATCAATACTCACACCATCATCTGCTTGCAGCTCAACAGCAAAGTCACTTGCCTGTTTATTGCCTTCATTAGTGACCGTAATTTGCAAACTATGCGATGTCTCAATATTGCCATGCGTTTGGCTTGGCACTAAGGTAGCTGTCGTAGTCACTGCATTTTTCTTATTGCCATCATCCGAGTTACAGCCAAATAGCAACGCACTAGAAACAATCAGCGGTATTAATTTTGTCATTTTCATGCTTACACTTCTCCACTTTAACTTAATTTAGTCAACTTATCAGTCATCGCACTCCCCATGCTTAGAATTAAGTTTAGATCAAAAAAACGTCGAAAGTATGTAAATATATGTATTAATTGTAAAATATCGATTATTGTTTTTCCTGAAGGTTAAATGATAGGCTTAAAGTGAAAAGTGTTACCCGTTTTAAAATCTCCATCCATCGTTACCCACTCAGTATTATCATCCCAAAGATGATCATTTTTGAATATCTGACCAAATCGTCCAAATTTGTCAGAGATCACATACTGCCAGTTTTGTTAAAACTCTTCAGATACATCATTCTTCACCTTTATACCAATTAGTTACTTACTAAAATTTTACCCACAGCCTGAACACCAGAAGTGTCACACCCCATAAAAATATTGCCATTGTCCGATACAGCTATAGAGTCGCAGCCATTATATTTAAAATAGCGCTGCCAAGTTGTGCCGTTATCATATGATACCGCAGCTCCATACGTTGGGCTTGGTGCAGATATTGAATCCAAGCCTATATATATAGCACTTCCATTTACATATATTGCTTTTATTGAGTAACCATCAAGCTCAGGTACCCCACTTGTCATATTGCTCCAATGTGCTCCACCATCACTAGTGACATACAAACCATTTTCTCTGGTTCCAACATAAAGCTCATTATTTTTTGAATAAACCGATTCAATAGCTTTTCCAGTCAAAAATTGCTTATCATAAGAACCATCCTCATTAAATACTAACAATGCTCCTGTAAATCCGCCACCTTGCTGAGTCCATGTATAGAATTTATCATCGACTACATATATTTCTGCGTATCCATCCATAACACCATTATAGGTTCTTGTCCAAGTAACACCGTGATCTAAAGATATATAAACGCCCTCATTACCATAATCATCTGTAACCGCATATAGATACTTACCATCATCGCTTCCAGCAATAGCGGCAATCCAGCCATGTAATTTACTATCATTTACTCTCTGCCAAGCGCTGCCACTATCATTAGAAATATAAATTCCACTAGCATTTGTCGCAAGATAGATGTTCTTCCCATTTCTCGTATAGATATCTTGTATTTGTACCCCATCTTTAGGATAAACCAAATCTCTCAAACTAAAATTATCCCCTATCTTAGCTAAGCTTGGATATGGCGCAGATGTGTATATATATAATTGACCATTAGATGAAAAAAGGTAAGGATAATAACTTTCTAATGGATTGTACTGATATTCAAATGTAGCACCTTTATCATGTGATATTGCAATTCCACCTTGATATCTATGTGATCCCACATATATGTTATTTGCATCGCATGCTATGATGCCAGACACTATTTTCATATCTATTACTCCCGGCCAAGTATTTCCACCATCTGTGGAAAACTTCACATCACCACCAAATACTGAGTAAATTTTGTTATTCAAAAAGCATAAGCCACTAGCATAAGAAAATCCCGGACTAAATCCTTTTCCTATCGCTTTATTATCCCATGTTTTTCCACCATCCGATGTAACAGATAAACCATTGTCAGTTCCCACGTAAATTTTGCCATTGTGCTTACTAATTGATTCAACTGCATTGTCTGCTAGACCATTTGCCGCTTTTTTTATGACTTGCCATGTAGCACCGTTATCATTAGAGATGGACAACCCCCCGTCATGATAATCACCAGCATATACAGTGCCATTGTCAATATAAAGTGAGCCTATTTTATCGCCGCCCAACCCTTTTGACTGATCAATATTAGTCCAAGTTAATCCACCATCGTTCGAAATAGAGAGACCTCCATCAGTTCCTAAAATAACTTCCTTACCATTGACATAAACTGCATTGACATAATCATTGATAATACCATCTGTTGTTTTAATATTATGCCACGTAACACCACCATCTTTAGATATAGCAAGTCCAGCACCATTTGTTCCTACATATATAACCCCTGTATCAACATAGGTACTATTTATCATGCTTACACCTAGTTTATCTTCACCATAAGTACGCCAAGATTTACCACCATTGCTTGATATAGATAACCCACCTAGCCTCGTTGCAGCATAGACTACACCATCTTTTAGGTAAAATGACTGCAGAAAGTTACTAGCTATATATGTATTATTAGCTAAAGACAAATCTATAAATTTAGGAAAAATATCTACACCAAGTATAACACCAGCGCTATTATTGCCATTACTTTTGGTATCACCATATGCTAAAGAATATAATTTTTTCTCATGTCTGGTTAGATTTGGCGCTGTATAAGTGTAACTATTATTGCAATAACTTTGCCCCAAAAGTGTCGCACCACAGTCGTTATCAGCTGCTGTTACTAAGCTGCCATCATTCGGCAAAATGCTCGTTGCTAGATTATTCAAACTCAAAGAACTGTTATTCCTCGCCTTTAATGGAATCTCTATCGATTCACCACCACTAATGAGCAAGTGATAACTATCAGACATCTGCAGCTGACTGGATGACGATGATCCAAGCATCAATTGATTAACTTGATCAGCATTATTCGCTGAAATCTGAAGCTCGCCACTACCCGATGGATAGTTCTCCAAACTGCCGTCAACTACAATAGTGCAACTATCTCCACCATTCAACGTCATGCCATTGACACACGTAGTGCTAGGATCTTGAGTAACTCCCGCTAATGCAGGGATACTAAATTGCACATCCATTGCCGGCACAACTGAACTGTTGGTAATTTGAATCGTTTTTTTCATCCCTGGCACGATCGTAATGTGTTGACTATCTAAAGTTAAAAATTGAGATTGCGCTTTAGTCATTTGCGATTTAAAGCCTGCTAAAGCGTCTTCTGGGTTAATCGACAAAGTCGGACGCAATAGTTGTAAGCTTTTTGAAATTTCTGTTTGCCCATTAACCGCGACTTCAATATCAATCGCTTGATTATTTGCTGTATTTGCAGCTTTAACATCAAATGTACAATTCTCTGAAGGTTTAAGAATCGCGCCTGCGCAGGTATCATTGATAATGGATGCACCACTAGCAGCAATGCGCGTACCACTTTGATAGGCTGCAACACTTAGACCTGAAACACCCTTATCAGCACCTGCTAACTCAGGAACATCTTGAGCACTATTATTGGTTAATACATAGTGCTTCACATCACCACTACCTAACACCGAAGAATCGCTGCTTAATACCAATTTAACCACCGCAGGAGGCTCTGCGATAACATCCACTGGAATATTTAATTGATTAATCGAATCACTTGAGCGTATTGTTAACACCGCTTTACTGCCAACAACAGCACTGTTGCTTGCTGTTAAAACAATTACCGCTGAAGCCCCCGGTGCTAATTGACTGGGAATATTTGATGCAGTCTTATCAATACTCACACCATCATCTGCTTGCAGCTCAACAGCAAAGTCACTTGCCTGTTTATTGCCTTCATTAGTGACCGTAATTTGCAAACTATGTGATGTTTCAATATTACCATGCGTTTGACTTGGCACTAAGGTAGCTGTTGTGGTCACTGCATTTTTCTTATTGCCATCATCCGAGTTACAGCCAAATAGCAACATACTAGAAACCATCAGCGGTATTAATTTTGTCATTTTCATGCTTACACTTCTCCACTTTTAATTTAGTCAACTTATCAGTCATCGCACTCCCCCATGCTTAAACTGAAGTATAGCTTAATAAAAACACATATGTATGTTTAAATGTGTAGACAATATGTATTTGCACAATTTGGTTGTTTGCCAATTAAATTACCTTGCAAAACAACCTAAAAAGTATTTAATTATATTTAGAAACGATAAAATGATGTAAGGACTGCAGCCAATGACTTTAACCGATAGCCAGCAAGGGACTTCGATCAAAAACATTTTAATTATCGATGACGATAAAGAGATCACTAAAAGCTTGAAACAAACACTTAAAGCTCGTTTTAATATTGATGCTTTTGCGATTCATCACCCCAAAGAAGCGAGTATGACACTGACGCAAAAACAATTTGATGCCATTTTACTTGATTTAATGTTACCTGAAATTGATGGCATTGAAGTCTGTCGCCAAATTCGAGCGATTACCAATACGCCTATTGTTATGATCACTGCATCACAGGAAGTTTCCGAACGTATCTTAGCTTTTGATGCGGGCGTTGATGATTTCTTAGTGAAACCCTTTAGTACACTTGAGTTAATGGCGCGCATTAATGCCATTTACCGACGCATGGCACAAACCTCACCTGAGCTTAAAGATAAGATTTACCACTTTGATCGTTGGCGATTTGATACGCGCACTTCATTGCTAACAACGGCAAACGAGGAAGTCCAACTTTCAACAGCAGATGCTAACCTACTTATGGTTTTTCTTGAGCATCCACGGCGTATTTTAGAGCGTGAATTTCTACTGAATCAAACCAATACCAGTAAGCGTGACATCTATGATCGTGCAATTGATGTTCGTGTTGGACTATTACGCAAGAAAATCGAAGAAGATACCAAACACCCTAAACTTATCCAAACTCATCATGGGCGCGGTTATGTATTTAATGCAAATGTTGTTAAAAAAGCGACATAAGCTTTAGGTGTTCTGTTTTCGCTATTTTGATGCTAGAATTGGAAACATCTAAGAATAAACCTGAGATTTTGTCATGAGCACAGATAAAGGAAATGACTTCCGTATAGAAATCACCAACGATAAACTTGTTGACCTTTTAATGCATGCAGCAACAAGAGATGATATCTCAAATTTACGCGACAAAATGGATAATGATATCGCAGACGTCAGATCTGAAATTAAAGACGTTAGATCTGACGTTAAAGATCTTAGGTCTGAGCTCAACGAGCTTAGAAGAGATATGGATTCTAAATTTACTTGGCTATACGGCTTAGTCGTCGTCAGCATCCTTATTCCACTTGTTGCTAAGTTTATTCCTGCCTTGCATTGATTAAAAATCGAGATTTCACTTCAGTACAAAAATCTTTGATTGATTCCCTTGCTTTTAGGGCTCGAATCAACGACATTTTATTATCATTAACTTCAAGTATTGGTCAACATGAAAAAACATCTCAATCTATTGTGTATTTTATCTTTTTTTTGTTTAAGCCTTGTCTCGATAAGCTATCTTTTTGTAAGCGCATATCGCCAAATCAATGAAGATATTCACGCGGAACTACATCATAAAATTGCGTGGGAGATCGCTAAAATTGTCAAATATGGTGAAGATGAAGCGTTGAATAATTTTATTCAAACTTTTGATAGCAAACATTTTTCTGATATACAAATCCAACGCATTGAGTTGCAAATGGCTTTATCTAACAGACCACAATTTCACCCAGACTACACCATCAAGAATGCGCAAGATCTTGAGAACAAAATACTTAAACACCAAGACACTATTCATAAATTCTCGGTTTTTATTCATAAAAATTTATGGCTTAACATTCATGCCGTCAAAAACTATCATTACTTTTTCTCTTTATTTACCGCTGAATTTGCCATCATCTTACTGATTGTTCTCTTGCTGATATTTGCCTGTTGGTTACTACTGCGCTTGTATCGACTGACTGAACTGAGTCAGCATATGTTGGTCGAATTGGGGCTTCCCCAAAATACTTCCATTTATATTGGACTTATCTCAGGGCCTAAAGCATTATTTGAACAAATGAAGTTGCGCATCCATAATTTGACACGTACACGCGCACAGTTAATGTCATCGATTTCGCATGATATCAAAACACCGTTAACGCGCATGCGTTTTCGCTTGGAGCAGCTAGAGTTAAAAGGTAACAAGGATGCGATAAAAAGCATGGCAGATATTGATCACATCAATGAAGTGGTACAAAGCTTTTTATCACTGTCTAACCTACATTTACAGCAGCGCAAAAAAATTGACCTAAACCTAATGTTATTGACACTACAAGACAACTACGCTGATATGGACCATCGCATTGATTACACGGAAACACCTGAGTGCATTGTCTATGGCTCGGCACAAGTCTATAACCGTATTTTGACCAATATTCTTGATAATGCCTTTCGTTTTGCCGATAGAGTTGATATTAGCTTAACGCAAACCAAACAGCTTATTGAACTGATCATCATTGATCATGGACAAGGGGTTTCTCATCATAAACTAAGTAAAATCACGCAACTAGGATTCTCTGAGAATAACATGGATGCTAATAAACACTATGGCCTAGGCTTGGCGATCGTTCATGAACTAGTAAGTCTCACCGGTGGCACCATTATTTTTGAAAACGATCATACCTTGGGGCTTAAAGTCACGATGACTTGGAAGCAGCAAAAGGTTTAATTAAAACGCAAAGTGCCATAATCACGTCACAATAACTGAATTGACCGAAGTATATTAAAGGATTACCAAGGATTTGAAAGAGTCATCTGCAAAATATCTTCTATGTGATACTTTGCAATATGTCTGAAAAAATGCTATTTTTTCAGACATGAATTAAACATGTTTGATCATGAGGTATTTGGAATGAAATCTTTAGCTCAATCTCTTGTTGACAAAGTAAATAAAATAGAAAAAGGAACACCTTTTACGAGTGAACAATTTGTTAATTTGGGATCAAGAAGTACAATAGATAAAAACATGTCTCGACTATCTAAAGCAGGTATCGTTGAGCGAGTTGCCAGAGGCGTATACATTAGACCCGCTCACAATAGATTTATTGGTTCAGTTCGACCTAGTGTAGAACAAATCTTGCAATCTAAACTCACAGCAAGGGGTGAAAGCATTCAAGTGCATGGCGCTGAAGCGTTAAGACACTTTAGAATCAGCACTCAAGTGCCTTTATCAAAAGTTTACTATACAAGTGGAGCATCTAGAGAACTCAGATTAGGCAACATCAAAGTGAAGCTGATACATACCAATGACAAAAGAAAGCTCGTTCATGCTGGGACGAACGTTGGCTTAGCCTTATCGGCACTATGGCATCTTGGCACAGATCAAATAACAAATGACATCATCAAAAAAATTCATACCCAGCTAAGCCATAATGAATTTAATCAACTCATTAAAGCAGAAAAGCCCCAATGGATAAATTCGGCTTTATCTAAATACATAAAGGAAAATGCTTAAATGTCTGAGAACTATTTCGATCTTTCTGATCATGAAAAAAGGGAAATTTTGCAAGCAGCATCCCATCATTTTACCAAAAGTGAAATCATCTTGGAAAAGGACATATGGATCTGCTTGATACGAGCAACTAATTGCAAGGATTCAAAAGATACAACACCAGCTTAATGAATTTTTAAAATAATTACTTAGTATTCTCTGTTAATGCTCTGCCCATCAGCACTTGTCGCTTAAATATCAATGCTAAAAATATAGCTAATAGCAACAAAACTAAACCACCACCAAACCATGGCGAGTGATCACTGACAAAACCGATCGCACCATAGACATCAAGATCAAATAATCCAAATAACTGAATAAATCCGACAATAAACGACGCACTGATCACGATCAATAGTATCGCAATATTGTAGCAACGAAAGATCTGATCATTTATTTTCTGAGTATTGATAAGCCTTGTCATTAATAATGCATCTAACGAATCAACCCAAGTCATACCAAGTGCAAAGGCGATTGGCAATGCCAAAATTAACCAGATCGATTCGCCACTTAATGATGCTGTTGCCGCTAATCCCAAAAGAGCGATTTCAGTTGCTGTATCAAAACCAAGACCAAATAAAAAACCAACCGGATACATTTTATAAGGTTTATCCACCATTTTAAACAATGGCTTAAACCAACGTGTTAAAGGCGAATGTGTATGTGTGTTTTGTTGATGTTTAATGAGCTTATACAGTGATAATAAATTCATGCCTCCGGTAAGCCACAAAAAGGCAATTGACACAACCGATCCAATCACAGCGCCAATACCAATGATGCCAAGGCTCTCTGCTTTACTCAAACTCACCCCTAAAATAACGAGCAAAGTCAGTAAAAATACAATAGTTGAATGCCCTAAGGCAAAAAACAACCCAGTGGTGATACTTGGTTTGCCTTTTGCTGCTAATTGGCGTGTTACATTATCAATTGCCACGATATGATCGACGTCAAAGCCATGCCTCAGTCCTAACATAAAAGCGACAAAAACAATGCCAAGCAAACTTAAATGCTGATAAAAAGCAAGTGCAAATATCGCCCACAGCAACAAACTTATGAGTATAAATCCACGAAAAAATTTTCTATACATAACAACCTCATAAACGCTCAATATTCAATGTCAAAAAGTGCGCTGAACATGAAATGCATGGATCGTAATTACGAATCACCATTTCCGCATGTTGTCTTAATTCATCATCGGATTTATCCAACCCAAACTTAGTCAATGATTGCTTCAAATCAGCCTCCATACAAGCTAAGTTTTGCGCAGTGGGCGGCGTAATGCGAATTTTTGTTGCACACCCTTTGTCATCAAATTCAAAATAATCAATCTGAATGCCGCGTGGTGCTTCTGTCGCACCCCATGCCTTGCCTGCCTTCAAGGTTACATCAACATAAGGTTTTTCAGGGTATTCATAAGCTTCAAATATACGCAGTATCTCACCAATGGCGTAATAGCACTCGATCGATCGCGCCAAAATACTATGAAAGATATTATTACTTGGAAACGAAATACCCGTACTATTAGCAAGTGCTTGAACCTCTTTGGGCAATTTGTCAAAATTCAAATTTAAGCGCGTCAACGGCGTTGTTAGATAGGGCTGTCCATCCCGTGTTGAGTGAAGTGCCGTTGATTGTGGCGCATGAAACTCATAGAAATGCTCATCCCATTCTTCAATCGGAAAACGCTCCCCTTTATTGGTTACAACATGCTCGGCAATCACCGGATACTGTCCACTGACATCGGTTAATGCCACTTGCAATACTTCATCAAAACATACATCAGGATAGGGTAATTGAGCAAACCACATCACCACATCTTTGGCATCTTTTAACGCTTCTTGCAGGCGTGGAATGAGTGCTTTGATCTCTTTTGGCTTAGGGGCTCGATAAAAACCACCGACTTTAATCACCCCAGGATGCACAGACCTGCCACCAAATAGTGACAAAATATCATTGCCTAAATGTTGCAGTCTCACGCCACGTTTGACTTCATTAGGAAAGTCTTTTGCCATTTCAATCGCTGAATGGTATTTCAGAAAATCTGGAGCAGCTAAAATATGCGTATGCAAATAATGCGACTCAATCCACTCACCTAAATACATCACCCGACGCATTGCATGTATCCAAGGAGTCACCTCTACCTCAAAAGCTTTCTCCATTAAAGTCACTACACTCATTTGATATGCCATCGGGCAAATACCACAAATGCGTGCTACCGCATCAATGATTTCATTAGGTTCTCGCCCTTCTAAGAATTTCTCAAAGTAGCGAGGCGGTTCATAAATACGTACATGACACTTGGTGATTTCATTGTTGTTAATCTCCAAGTCAAGCGCACCTTCACCTTCCACACGCGCCAGAATAGGCACTTCTATTTTTGTTGTTTTGGCATTATTTGCCGTATTCATTTGATTACTCATGCGTTATCTCCAGCCTGCTTAAAACCTTGTTGCTGATTATTGATAAAGTGATATTTATGCGCGATCTGCTCATCGGTCAAGCCCATTGATTTGAGCTTTGCCGTCATCGCGTCAAAATTGGCATATTTTGCCGCACCATAACAACCATAACATCCACGATTAATATGCGGACAAAGTGCATCACAACCATTCGCCGTTACAGGGCCCAAGCAAGGTTCATTATGTGCAACCATCACACAGGTAATTCCTCGATGTTTGCAGGATGTACACACCGGTTCAACGACCTTTTCTGGCTTGACTTTAAATAACAGCTGACGCACCGCATGATACATCTGCTCAGAACTAACTGGACATCCTCTGATCTCAAAGTCAACGCTAACATAATCCTCAATTGGTTTGGCAGTATCTAACTCCATTTTGTCAATCACATCGGTGTGTTGCGGATAAATATCTTTCATCCAACCTTCAAATTGCTCACGATTGATATTGTTTCTTAATGCTTGAATACCACCCGTTGTCGCACATGCACCCATTGTTATCAGATATTTGCTATTTTTACGAATCTTCTGAATGCGATCGACATCGTGTTTAGTATTAATACTTCCTTCAATAATAGCAATATCCACTTTGGCATCTTCATCAACGGGACCGGCTTCAGCAAAGTGCTTGATCTCTACCAATTGCGATAATTTAAGCAAACGAATCCCGTCATTAATAAACGCCAATTGGCAGCCATCACATGAGCTAAACTTATGCACTGCTAATGTGGGTTTATTACTTAAATTTTTTAATTTACTCTCATGTGACATCTTACACCCCCTTGATTGATAAGAGCTTTTCAACTTGTGGATAAGCATAAACGGCACCATCTTTGCAGACAAATTCTTTACCCATTTGGCAATGTCCACAATGCCCAATAGCACACTTCATGCTGCGCTCTAATGACACAAAGACCTGATGCTCTGGCACACCAATATCGATAAAGCTACGTGCGACATTTTTCATCATAATCTCAGGACCCACACTCATCACATAAGTGTTTTGATAATCTAGCTTAAGATCTTTAACCGCCTCAGTAACAAAGCCTTTATACCATTGCCATGGACCAAATGGCTCACCTTCAGTTGCGGTTATAATGACTTGTGTGTTTGGTATATTGTTCCAACGCGTGTATTTATCCTGATAAATAAGTCCTTCACTGTGACGCACCCCTTGCACCACATAAATGCGACCATAATCTTCGCGGTTTTTTAGCATTGCTTCAGTTGCTGCAACCAATGGTGCATTACCTAGCCCTCCCGTCATAATTACAACATCTTTGCCGCGCCCCTCTTCCACTGGCCAACTGCTGCCAAAAGGTCCACGAATACCGACCTTTTGACCTTGTTTTAATTGATGCATACCTTGTGTGATGCGTCCAACCACTTGAATCGTATGTTCAAAAACATCATGGTTAAACTTCCGATCATTCACAATGGATATTGCCACCTCACCAACACCATAAAGATAAATCATATTAAACTGTCCAGGTTTAAAGCTATATTTCTGGCGTAAATCTGCATCACATAAACGTAAACGCAGGGTAAAAATATCTGGCGCATCTTCAATAAACTCAATAATTTCAGCCTCATGTGGCAAATAAGCATCTTGTGGATAAATCATGCTTTTTTCTCCTGATTTTTCTGTTTCGCCTGCTTCTCCTGACAGATAATATTTATTTCATCCGTGACATCAATACTCACCGGACACCATGTGATACATCGTCCGCAACCAACACAGCCCTTGGTTCTAAACTGCTCGCGCCAAGTAGAGAATTTATGTGTTAACCACTGACGATAGCGGTGTTTAGGCTCTTCGCGATATAACTCACCATGTGTGTAACTATGATCTAGACCAAAGCATGAATCCCATTCACGCAAATGCGTACTTGCCTGCCCTTGCAAATCAGGTTCTTCTTTTTCCGTATGACAAAAGCACGTCGGGCAAGACTGTGTGCAACTACCACAAGATAAACAACGCTTAGCAACATCATCCCACTGTGGATGATCTAGGTTTTCAAACAGCGCCTTTTCAACTTTATCTAGCGGTGGAATTGTTTTTTCCTGCATAGCGTATACTGCTTTGACCTTTTGTTCGGCTTCATAGGTTTGCGCGCCCGTTGCTGGATTTAATTGCAACTGCTCAATAAGCAACCTACCCTTATCACTGCCGGATTCAACAACAAAACCACCATTGATTTCAGTCATTGCCCACTCAAAGCCTTTATCAGCATAGGGACTATCTCCCAAACTAATACAAAAACAATTACTATGACAAGTAGTACAATTAGCAGCAATAATAAACATTGCTTCACGTCGCGCCTTATAACGCACATCTTGATACGCATTTTCGATAAACACACGATCTTGTATTTCAATCGCGCGCAAATCGCAAGGTCGGACACCCAAAACGGCATATTTTTGTTTACTTAGCGCCTGCTCAAACATCAGCTTGCCACTGTCATCACGCTTGACTTGCCATAACGCTTCTTTTTCTTTAAACAACATCGGTTTTACCGATTGCACTGGCAGACTCCACGCAAAGGCTTTGTTTTGATCGGTTTTTTTGACGTGATAATGCGCAGGTTTTTGCTCATCAACATAGCCCCACGGTAACTCAGCTGCTCTTTCAATATCATCATACACAATTGCATGATCATCTACGGTTGGCGCTTTTACCGCAAAACCTTGTGCCCTTAAGGCATTAATTAAATCATCTAGACACTCATGCGCTAAAAAATAAAATTGACTCATTCTTCCTCCTTATACTTAGCAAATTCTTGGTAGTTGTTCGCCACTTAGCCAGTCAACTCGTCTAAGTCCACCAAAGCTTGTTTGCATATTGACCGATGCATTGCCTACCTTATCAATCTTAGCAATCACACTGGCATTTTTAGCTAATTCATCTTGTTGTAAACACGTTAATACTTTTTCAACTTCGTTTTCATTGCAGACAATCAAAACCTTACCTTCATTGGCAATAAACAGTGGATCAAGCCCCAATAACTCACAGGCTGAGCGCACATCCTCATTGACAACTAAAGCACTTTCATCAATGGTAATACTCACTTGATATTGGTGCGCCCATTCATTTAGGGTCGCCGCGACACCTCCTCGCGTTGGATCACGCATTGTTTTAATATGACAGCCTGCTTTGTGTAGCTTCTCCAGTAAATGGTTTAAATTAACAGCATCACTTTGGACATTGCAATCAAAGCTTAAACCTTGTCGCTTAGACATCACAGCAACACCATGCTCAGCAATCGCACCATTGATAATAATACAATCACCCATTGCTAAAGGTTCATGCGTTACAAAATCATCAATAACAACGCCTATTCCTGTGGTATTAATGAATATACCATCGCCTTTGCCTTTCTCAACGACCTTGGTATCTCCAGTAACAAGTTGTACACCGGCTTTTTTAGCAGCATGCGCCATTGATTCAACAATTTCTTTAAGATCACTCAGTGGCAAACCTTCTTCTAAGATAAAACCAACAGACAGAAAAAGCGGCTTAACCCCACCAACCGCGAGATCATTGACCGTACCATAAACCGCTAAACTGCCAATATTACCCCCTGGGAAAAAGTATGGGGTAATTACATAGCTATCCGTCGTCATCGCGATTTTGCCATTGAGATTTGGTAATGTTGCTTGATCCTCACCTTGACATAAATACTCATTATCAAAAGCTTTTTTCATCAATTGATCAATCAAGCGATTCATCGCTTTGCCACCGGCACCCATCGCCAGATCCACCACACCAGATTTGAAATTCAATTTAATGCTCATGCCAGTACTCCTTGGTATTGGTAATGCGCCGCACACGCGCCTTCAGAAGAAACCATGCATGCCCCCATCGGTTGTTCCGGTGTGCAGACAACACCAAAGAGTTTACAGTCTTTAGGCTCTTTAACCCCACGCAAGATATCAGGGCATGCGCATGCCTTATGTTCTTGACCTTTGACTTGTGGAATATCAAAGTTCATTTCAGCATCAAATTGTGCGTATTGCGGCTTAATCTTTAATGCACTTTTTGGAATAAAGCCTAATCCTCGCCATTCAAAGGTTTCTCGCAATGCTAAATACTCAGAAATTAATTGTTGTGCAAAGGTGTTTCCTTGAGAGGTCACCGCACGTGTATATTGATTTTCAACACCGACTTCATTGCGATTAATCATCTGTACTAGCATCAAAATAGATTGCAATACATCTAAAGGCTCAAAGCCGGCGATCACCACCGGTTTATCAAAACGCGTTGCCACATCGTGATAGGCATCACTACCAATCACAATACTGACATGTGAAGGTCCAATAAACCCATCGATTTTCACTTCATCGGATAAGATAGCCTCCATCGCAATCGGTGTTAATACATGATTACAAAACACAAAGAAGTTATCTAAGCCTAGCTTTAATGCTTTATCTAATGCAACGGCTGTTGGTGGTGTCGTGGTCTCAAAGCCAATGGCAAAAAAGATCACTTTTTTGTCTGGATTCTGTTGGGCTAATTGTAACGCATCTTCGCTTGAGTAAATCATGCGTACATCCGCACCGCGCGCTTTGGCTTTAAGCAAACTATCTTGGTTTGTGCCAGGTACTCGCAACATATCAGCGTAACTGCAAAAAATCACATTTTGCTGTGATGCAAGATAAATTGCCTGATCAACACGTGCCACAGGTAAAACACAAACTGGACACCCAGGGCCATGAATCATCTTAATTTCAGCTGGTAAAAGCCCTGTAATACCATAACGATGAATCGCATGCGTGTGGCCGCCACAAAACTCCATCAAATGATATTTTCGCCCACTTTGCACACTATTGTTAATCTCAGCAATTAACGCCTTAGCAACCTGTGGATTACGAAAAACCTCAATATAGTTCATAGTTCACCTCGGTCTTGTTGCAGCATCTCTGAAAAATCTTTTAAGGTTTGTTTGGCTTGTACCTCATCTAACTTACTTAATGCAAAGCCAACATGCACAATGACATAATCATTGATATCAACTTTATCCTTTAACAATGCCAAAGAAATTTCTTTACGCACGCCACCTATGTTAACAAGCGCTTGGTCTTCACCATTAAGCGCTATAATCTGTGCCGGAATTGCTAAGCACATACTTTTCCCCCTTTATTAAACTTATTCGCAGCAAGCCATGCTTGCCCTAAACTAATCCCACCATCATTTACGGGAATTTTTTGCGGCACAATCGCCTCTATGCCAAATGTTTCCAAATATTGAGTGACCCCAGTCAACAGCACTTTATTTTGAAAACATCCACCTGTTAATATCACTTGAGTAACGTCTGTCTTTAGCGCATGATCATACGCCCATAAGGCCAAAGCATAAGCCAGTGTCCCATGAAATAATTCACTTCCCTTATCTTTTGGCATAGTCACTACGCGCGCGATTAATTGTGATACATCTAGCTGGCTATTGTTTATATCAATTAAACTTTCATCGACCGTAGGCAGATTAACTAATGCTTCAAGTTTCATCGCGGCTTCTGCTTCAAAGGTATTGTCGTGACAGATATCTAACAAACTTGCTATGCCATCAAATAGGCGCCCCATACTTGTCGTGTGTGGTAGCTTTTCTTTATTTTTCTCAAGTAACTGTAAGAAACTTGGCACTTTTTCATTTGCTAATAAATGCTTTGGTACCTTTAACCCCAAGTCAACACACAAGCTCAATGCCATGCGCCATGGCTCCTTTTGCACACGGTCGCCACCTAAATAAGACATCGATTGAAGCGCTGACACTCGTGTAAACTTAAGTGCTTCAATATCACAATGATAAAGCTCACCCCCACGTGCTATACCATCCTCACCCAAACCAAAACCATCCAGTACAATTGCTAACATCTGACCTTTTAATGCATATTCTGCAACTGCTGCAGCAATATGCGCCTCATGATGCTGCACACGAACAAGTGGTAAGTTTAAGCGCTCAGCAAACTCTGTCGTATATAAATCAGGATGCAAATCACATGCCACTGCATTAAAGCGCAAACCGAATAAGTCTTGGTAGTGATGAAAAGCTTTTTCAAAGTAGTCGATACTATCGACACTATCCATATCGCCAATATATTGTGATAGATAGGCTTCATTGTGATTGATAAAACAAAAGGTGTTTTTCAGCAAAGCGCCCGTTGCAAAGACACAAGGCAACTCGCCATTAAGCTTAATTGTTAATGGCACAAACCCGCGCGCGCGACGAATCATCATGGATTTGTCTAAAACCACACGCATGACACTATCATCACTTTGCATCGCAATTTTTCTATTATCACTCACAATCATATCGGCAATTGGTGCCAGTAAGTGATGTGCTTGTTGATTATCGGCAATAATGCTACCACCAGATAAATTAGCACTTGTCACCACCAGTAACAGATCATTTGCCTGATGCAACCAATCATGCCCTTTGGGTTGACCTAATAGATAATAAAACAGCAAATAATCAACGGCAGAATTTGCTAGCATCACACCAAGCTCATTAAGATCAGGTGCGAGTATCTCTGGCAACTGAGCCGTTGTTTTCTTTTGTAATAGCACAATAGGGCGGGCAGTTGAGTTTAATAGTGCACTTTCTTGTTGATTACACTGCACATACTTTTCAATGCTGGCTTGATTTAATGCCATTAACGCAAAGGGTTTAAACGGTCTTTTTTTGCGTTGTCTTAAGTGCGTGATTGTGGCTTTACTTTTAGCATCAACGACCAATTTAAAACCCGTATGTGTTTTTAATGCTAAAACATTACCCTCTTTAATTGTTTGCACCATATCAGAAAATTCATGCGATAATTTGGGACCACACGCACAACACGCCGTTGTTTGCGCATGATAACGCCGATCTAACGGATCGCGATAGACACTTAAGCAATCCTCACACAATGGAAACTCAGAAAACGTTGTAGTTACTCGATCATAAGGCAAAGACTCGGTAACACTAAAGCGTGGCCCACAATACGTACAACTGATGAAAGGATAAAGATAATAGCGACTATTTAAATCAAATAGCTCATCAAGACATTCATCACAAATCACAGTATCAGCTGGAATTTTAGTTTGAGACTTTCCATCACTACTGGCTAAAATACTAAAGTGATCAAATGCTTTATCGATGATGACTTCAGTCATTTTGACATGTTCAATTTGCGCAAGTTTAGGTAATTGTTGCATCATCAATGTGCAAAAATTCTCAGCTTCCTGATATGTCGCTTGTAGAATAATCTCAACACCGTGAAGCGTATTTTGCACACTGCCCAATAAGCCATTGTTTACAGCCAACGTATAGATAAATGGTCTAAATCCCACACCTTGGACGATGCCATTAACTGTGATTTTGACTGCTTTTATATGCATTTTTCACCTAACGAATTGAATCAATTCAAAATTTGCCACACCCAGCTAAAGACAAAAGAAAAATGACCTGAAGCTATACCCATCACAAACCAATTTACAGCATTTCTGCTATTGAATTTCTTGGGCTTTTGAGTGATTGATTTTTGCTAATAGTCCCAGCTATTACCTGCACTCCAATCACTCAAAAGCATCAAAAACTTTTTCAACATTAAACACCGCAAAATGATTTACGATGGGTATATGTAGTCTTTCGCTCACTCTTTCTCTTTAACAGGGCATGTCAAAGTTACACCTTTTCTTTCAGGCTTATTAAAGAAGATAACCAGTTTAACCAATTATCGAACCCTTCTTCCATTTTAACCGAAAGCTCAAAAAATCGAATATCACGACGAATTTTACGAATATTTTCAATGCAATGCTCAACACTAAAATCAACATACGGCAATAAGTCAATTTTATTAATAATCACCGTATCGGCATGATAAAACATATCTGGATATTTAAGCGGTTTATCATCACCTTCTGTCACAGAAATCACAGCAACACGATGTTTTTCCCCTAAATCAAACATCGCCGGACAAATCAAATTGCCAACATTCTCAATAAAGACAAAGCTGTTTTCTTGAATATCTAAATGTTCATACGCATGCCCAACCATATGCGCATCTAAGTGACATGCTTTGCCAGTATTGATCTGATAGGCTTTTGCCCCCGCCTTACGAATTCGATTGGCATCAATCTCAGTTTGTTGGTCACCTTCAACAACAACGATTGGGTATTGTGTATGAAGCTTAGCGATCGTCTTTTCAAGCAATGAGGTTTTGCCTGAACCTGGACTTGATACAAAATTAAATGCTAGTGCGTTTTTAGCACTTAGACTCTCACGATTGGCATGCGCATATTGATCATTTGCTGCCAAAATTGCCTGTTCTAATTTGACACTATCAACCCCGTGATCATGGGTGTGATGGTCGTGCGCATGTTGATGCGTATCCTCAGAGCCGCTGCAACCACAAACTGTACACATAACTTACTCCTTAATTCTTAATTCTTAATTCTTAATTCTTAATTCTTAATTCTTAATTCTTAATTCTTAATTCTTAGCTATTAATTCTTATTATTTTCTTCTGAGCTTGCAAACTCAATTTTTTCCACCAGCATATCCTGACCTGTTAATATTTCTTTATCATGACTTTGACACTTAGGGCATGCATCGTAAAACTTTGATAATTGATATTCATGAGTACATGTTAGGCAATGTGCCGATGCCGGTTTGACTGCAATATTCAAGATACTTTGCGCTAATGGCGTATCTTTAGCCGCAACAGGAAACCAAAAGCGCATGGATTCAACATCCACACCTGCTAATAGCCCCACACGCAGTTCAATTCGGCGCACCGCTTGCGACGCATATCCCATGCTTTTTGCTTTATCAAGCACAATATTAATCACACTCTGGCACAACGAAAATTCATGCATAACTTTAAAACCCATATATCACTACGGATCAGAATAACATACAGTAAATAAAAGGAAGTAGTCTGTCTGTGCTATTTACTGCGTTAAATGGGATAATAATGACATAGTGCAAGTTTTTCTTTAATTTGTGACTTGGCCTTGAAAATTGTTATCCTTTTTTTAAGCCAAATTGTGTACTTGAGATCTCGAGTAATAACGCCTGCGCGTAATCCACAATCATGTTATTCATCTTGCGATATGCTGCATCAGGTAAATCCCAATAATGCCAATGAAGAGGCATTTTCCATATATTTTGCGTATCTAAAACGATAAGTTCATTTCTTGCCAACTCAGTCACAATGTCTGCTTTGGGAATGAGTGCGTATCCTAGACCCTCTAAACATAATAACTTAAAGCTCTTAACCGATGGCGCAATATGCATATTATTAATATCAGGGGTAAAATGATAAAACTTCTGCATCACCTCAATGTTTAAGTCATCTTTTTGATTAAACGTTAGAAAAGGAGTCCTTTTTAACGCCTTAAGCCATGAGGGAGAACGCACTTGATGTTCGGCAAAATAACGCTGATAAAAGTCCATTGACGCAACCAATAAATAATCCATATTCCCCAGTAATACACTTTGGCAAAATGGGTAATTAACCGTTTTGTTAGAAACACATGCCAACGCCTTGCCTTCCTTGATATAGTTTGCAGTTAACTCTTGATCATCGGCAATCATCTGCCAGCGCACGTCAGGGTATGCTTTGGCTACCTTGGTTAATACTTTGCCAAACCATGTATCCAAACTATCATAGTTAATCGCAATACTTAGCTTTAATGCCTGACGATGTGCGTCAATTTCCTGCGTGAGTGCAGCCTCTAACCACTGCACTTTTGTCCAATGACTCAATAGTCTCTCGCCTAAGGCAGTTGCCTGATAAGGCAAGTAGCGCAACATTAATGGCACACCATAATGCTTCTCGAGCAGCGCTATGCGCTGTGATACCGCCGATTGTGAAATATTTAGCTTATTCGCTGCTTTTTCAAAACTTTGTAGTTCAATGACACTACTTAGCGCTGTTAGCCCTTTGTAATCCATCACACACCAAATCATTAATATGTCTAATGATTCATAATAATATTTAATTTAACTAATCATATCAATCAATATAACATTGACCTTAAACAATATGTAATGAATCAAGAATAAGTTGCGTCAACTAGTACCTCTCCCCTTGCGGGATCGCTCGTGCAGCTTAAGCTGCACGGGTGAGGGGAGTAATTGAAGCTCAACTTGTTTTTGAATTATTACTATGCTGATTAATAGGAGCAAAATATCTAATGGCATTTTTTACTGGTTTACTTCTTGGTTTAACCCTCATTATGGGCATAGGGGCACAAAACTTGTTTATTATCAAGCAAGCAATTACGCGCCAATATGCCTATAGCACGGCTTTGATTTGCTTTATCTGCGATGTCATTTTAATTACTATCAGCATGTTTCTTACCGCAACAATGACGCATTATCTTCCTTTTGTTCGCCCAGTATTACTGATTGCAGCCATTATTTTTTTATTCTACTATGGCACACTTTCATTAAAATCCGCCTATCAAAGTCATGTTTCAGTTAACACACTAGTAAAAAGTGATCAAACAAGTACTCAAACATTAAATATCTACAAGGTGATTTTTCTCAGCTGTTCGTTTAGTTTATTAAATCCTCAGGCAATTTTAGATATTGTTGTGCTTTTAGGTGGTGTTGCTTCTAAATACAAACTTGCCTACTTACAGCTAGAGTTTATGACTGGCGCACTCAGTGCAAGCTTTATCTGGTTTTTTGGGATCACTGCTCTTGGTCTTCGTCTTAATCGCTTTTTCCAAAGCCGACATACATGGAAATATTTAGAGCTATTTTCAGGGCTTTTTATGTATGTGATTGCCATTAAATGTATCTTCTTGCTTATTTACTAAAGCATGACATAGCGCAAGTTTTGTTTACTTTTGTGATCTTAGTGTGTGTTTAGGTTTCCAATGAAGGATAAACTTAAGTTATAGTGAGTGTCACTTAAATTTTAAGAACCTATACCCCATGGCACAGTACTTTCTCGTTTTTAACTGCGGTAGCTCCTCAATTAAATTCTCACTTTATGATCATAATACCTTGGTACAGATGCTTGTTGGATTGGTTGATAAAATCAATACCAAAGAGACAACGCTGAGCATTTCTATTAATGGACAGACTAAGACAGAGAGTGTGCTACTTAATTACCACCAAGCATTTGTTAAAATCATTGACTTTTTAAAGCGACAAGACTATTTCAATCAAATCATTGCTATTGGACATCGCGTAGTACATGGGGGGCATTATTTTGATCGTGCCGTTATTGTAACAGATGACGTTATGGCCAAAATTCGTTCTCTTATTGCTTTGGCGCCCTTACATAATCCTGCCAATATTGAAGGCATTGAATTTTGTCAGCAGCATTTTGTATCTGCATCTCAAGTTGCCGTCTTTGATACGGCTTTCCACCAGAGTATGCCTGAAGAAGTCTATCGCTACGCCATCCCTAGTACGCTTTATGAAGATCTACATATTAGAAAATATGGCTTTCATGGAATAAGTCACCAGTATATTGCACAAACAGCTGCCAAATACTTAAGTCTGACACAGGGTAATTTCATCTGCGCACACCTAGGCAATGGTTGCAGTGTTAGTGCGATTAAAAATGGTAAAAGCATCAATACCAGCATGGGATTTACCCCATTAGATGGGCTTGTAATGGGTACGCGCTCAGGCACTATTGACCCTGGTATTTTTAGCTACCTTCAACAAACACTTGGTCTTGAGATCAATGAGATTAATCAGCTATTAAACAAGCAAAGTGGTTTGTTCGGCTTATGCGGTTTAAGTGATATGCGTGAAATTGAACATCTCATTGCCAATCCTGATAGCGAATTACAAGAAGAAAAAGATGTAACAGAAACAAACGAAGTAAAAGGAATTAAGAAAACGAAATTAGCACTGGATATATTTAGTCACCGTGTTGCCAGCTTCATTGCGAGTTATCTGATGTATTTTGAACAACTGGATGGACTTATTTTTACCGCAGGCATCGGTCAAAACAGCGCTTTAGTGCGTCAACAAATCGTTAAACGACTTAAATTTAGTGGCTTTGAGATAGATGATGCGCGCAATGAAAATGCCGCACAGACAATTGAAATTCACGCTAAGGGCAGCCAGCGCATTATGGTACTTAAAACTGATGAAGAGCGAATGATTGCGCAAAGTTGTCAAATGTTATTAGATAATTAAGGATCAAGCATGAGTCTACCAATCATACTATTACCCACTGGTCAAGGTGTTGGTTTATTTTCATTAAAACAAGGCTTAAGATATGCCCTTGAGCAACGTGGTTATCGCGTTAAGCTGTTTAATCCATTATTTGATGCTGAAATATCTTCTTCAGAAATTGAGCATTATTTTCAGCAAAACAAAATAAAAGACTTCTTTGAATACTTACTTAATATCTACGATAAAGTTAGTCAAAATAGTGATATCACCTTAATCGATGGCGTATTTATCAAAGAGCACAATCACAATCAGTTTGAATGGTTAAACGCTTACATCAATCTCTTTAATAAAACACTTATTCGCGCGTTTAACGCTAATGTTATTCTCATTGCACGCCAAGGATATAAGGCGCTAAAAGACCTTGAGATTCAACTAAAGCTATATCAACAGCAAATTCCCCAAGATGCACTCTTAGGCGCCATTGTTACTAAACTTAATGCACCTATTGACAGTGATGGCAAGAATCGCTTTAGTTTGTTAGATGAAGATATCAACAGTAGCGCACCAAGACTTACGCGATCAGATATTGAAGTATTAACTATATTTAGCAGTAATCATCTGAATTTACTCGGGGTGACGCATTGGCAAAACAATCTCACCTATCCACGTGTTATTGATATTGCCAATCGTTTAAATTTGAATGCTCTCTTTGACGGCTTTGATCTTGAACGCCGTGTGCATATCGTAACCATGTGCTCGCGTACCGTCGATCACGCATTAGACGAGATAAAGCCGGGGACATTAATCATCACGGCTGCTGATCGCAGTGATATTATCCTAGCAGTGACAGTTGCCGCACAAAAAGGCATTAAAATCGCCGGATTAATATTAACTGCCTTCTCACTTGCCAATCGTGCAGTACTTGATTTCTGTCTTGACGTTGCCAAACGCACATCTTTGCCTATTTTTGCGACTGAGAATAAAAGCATTAGCACCATTTTGAAATTAGCTGACATTGATTACAGTAGCATTCCTAAAGATGACACAACGCGTTTAAATTTATTGCGATCATCGATTGCCGAATGTATTGATGTTGATATGATTACACGCAAGCTCAGTGCAACACCGGCACCAACCAAACTATCGCCTCCGGCGTTTCGCCATTATCTGATCAAACGTGCCAGCGAAGTCAGCAAACGCATTATTCTACCCGAGGGCTTAGAGCCGCGCACAATTGAAGCTGCTATTTTCTGTAGTGAACGCAAGATTGCCACTTGTATCTTATTAGCAAAACGCGAAGATGTTATCGAAGTTGCCAAAAAGCAAGGACTAAACTTATCCGATAAAGTCATCACCATTGATCCCGATAGTATCAAGGCTCAGTATCTTAACCCGCTTATCGACGCTCGTAAACATAAAGGCATGACCGAAATTATGGCGCGTGGCGCACTCGAAGATAATGTGACCCTTGCGACCATGATGTTATATATGGCAGATGTTGACGGTTTAGTTGCGGGGGCTTTAAACACCACCGCACACACCATTTCACCGGCACTTAAAATCATTAAAACAAAATCTCAATGCTCGATTGTCTCTTCGGTATTTTTCATGTGCCTTGAAGATCAAGTACTTGTGTATGGTGATTGCGCAGTTAACCCTGATCCAACAGCAGAGCAATTGGCTGAGATTGCTATTCAAAGCGCTGAGTCTGCCTCAGCATTTGGCATTGATCCCAAAATTGCGATGATCAGTTATAGCACAGGTGACTCAGGTCATGGCGCCGATGTCGATAAAGTCAAATCTGCGACTGAATTGGTTAAGGCAAAACGACCTGACCTTATCGTTGATGGACCCTTACAATATGATGCTGCCACAACGCTTTCTGTTGCTCAAAAAAAGGCACCTCATAGTGTCGTTGCCGGATATGCCAATGTATTGATATTTCCTGATTTAAACACGGGTAACACAACCTATAAAGCCGTACAACGAAGTGCTGATGTATTAAGCATCGGTCCGGTATTACAAGGATTAAACAAACCGGTTAATGATCTCTCACGTGGGGCAACGGTCGATGATATTATTTACACCATTGCGATTACTGCGATTCAATCCAATCAACCTTAAGCTAAAATACCCATGAATTAATGGCGCTACCTTTAGGAGGATCACTAACCGTCCATGGCAACTTCGTACTGGATCCTCACGCCATCTTGCCTTACGGATGACAAATCAGAGGGTGTCATTGCGAGCATGGATGCGTGGCAATCCATTTTATCAGGGATGGTTAATTTAACTTCGTTACAAAGCCTATATTTACAAACTACTTCTTAAGGTAGTGCCATTAGCCCATAAATGTTTTAGGCAATAATCATATTTCATTGAACAACCGTTGGCTGAGCGTAAGTCGAAGCCTTTATAAGCATGCCATTCTCGGGCGTATGCAATACGCCCCTACGATTTAATCAACTGGGAAGTTATCATCTGCGCCATATTACTTACTGACTTTTTCACAGCATCCGATACAAGGTCATCCTTCACAAATAAACGCTGAACTTGTACACCATGAAACAACACATGATCTATCGGCATATTAAGCGCATCTGCCAATGCCAAAGATGGTGCGACACCAATATTATGAGAAGACAGAAATCCATTAAATTCAAGAATCTCACGCGACTGTAAAAAGAACTGCGCACCGGGCTCAACACCAGCATTCACTGCATCGATTAGAATAACTTGCGTATAATTCTTCTCTAAAAATCGTAATAAATTCAAACCTGGTCGATCGGCAATCTCAATATCAATATGTGAAGTTTGGTTGCTCTTAAGTATCTCTTTAATTTGCTCTGCCACTAACCAACCGAATTGATCATCTCCAAAAGGCGAGCCAATACCAAGAACAAGTGTTTTTTGTTTTCTCTTCATTATTTATCATCACTTGTCGAATCAAATAAATTTGACATGACTTCAAAAAGTTTTTTTTGATCTAATGCTGTTAAAGCACCCAGTTTCTTTAAAATGTTTTTTTGATCAATGGTTGCAATCAATGGTTTAAGCATTGATAATTTAGGCAGCCCTGCTTGTTGCCATTGAGATAATATACACTCACCATATCCAAGCGGCATTTTAATCTGACTTGTAATAGCCATCAAAATAATGTCTGGTCTTTTATATTGGTATGTTTTCTGACTTATCACCACTGCTGGGCGCTTTTTTGAAGATAATAAATTCGTAAAAGGGAATGGGACTAAAACAACATCACCAACATCATAGGTCATTATAGATTTCGTCTTCATCATTATCCCACACTTTTTGAAAGCTTGATTGTGACATCATTGTGAAATCTTTGCGCACTTTTTGCAAACTATCTTTTTGATGCAAAAAATCAATAAAATCCTCGACCTCCGTAAAATACTTCGCGGGTAAATGGTTTAGCTTCTGAGTGATTAAATCAATATGTTTTGACTGCATAACAACTCCATACAAACTTATTGTCTGTGTGAAATTATGGACTACATTTCAACAAACATCAAATTAAAGTATTAATGCAATGTGCTAGGCGATTACTTTTTATAAAAGCTTAAAATTGGTAAAACTCAAGTGCATTATCATAAAAAACTTCACCTTTACCCGCACATAACTGATGCACTATTTTAAACCATTCAAGCGGGTTATCGCCAAAACACACGGGATTATTTGAAGCATACATGAGTCTTTGGTAGCCAAAACAATCAATAGCATAGTCAATAATCGCTTGACTATGCGCCAATTGTCCTAACATTTGAAGTCCTGATAATTTCAGTGAAACATTCTCAATGTCTGATAAGACTCGCATACTTTGTTGCCATAGCTGACGCTGCCCATCATCACCCCATAATGGCAAACCACAATGTTCAATCGCCGTTTTAACGCATGATACCTTAAGGTGTGGCGCAAGATTTAATACCTGTCGTGGATACGCTTGACAATCAAAAATAAAATCATAATCCGCTAATATTTGCAAATTAGCTAACACATTGGGGTGAGTGGATAAATCTTGAGATTCAGGGCAGTAATCAACGCCTTGTTCATAAGCTAAAATATGACGGATGCCAACGACTTGCGGATATTGCTTAAGCTTATCTAACTTGGCAATAAACTGAGTTTTTGCTAATGTCATATCAACATAAGCAATATGTTTGATTTGAATCTCAGGGTATTTGTGCGCCACTGCCATCAACCATTTGATTTCAACCTCTGTGTCAATACGACTATCATGCGCTTCAATATGCACCGCACCATAGAGTTTATCATGCATTTTCTGTTGTAGGCTTTGAGGCAAGAAATCCTGCTTTAGTGCTTCATTTGATTGATTTAACACCCAACTATTTATATTTTGATTTAAGTCCCAAAAATGAACATGTGTATCGATAATCTGCAAAACTATACTCCATCATTTTTTTTCATTCTACATCGATCATAAGCCATTTTACAACGTTCACTGCCTCAAACTAATCGCTGTAACAACTTTGATACATGCCAATACGCCATTGAAACAGCAAATTATTTTTTTTCTGCTATTCTTGACAGCAGATACCCCCAGTAAACTAAAACCCAAGAGGTGAATATTATGAAATTATTTGATTTATACATTGACTACATCCGTCAAAGCAAAATTAACAATGACACAGCTCAACCGCAAATTTTCATGATCAAATAGGCAAAAGAAAACCCAAAATAATTGATCACACAAGTTTCTCTGTTAGAGTTTTCCTCCCTCCTTTCCCCTCTCTAGCAGAGAGAGTTTTTCGCTTAGCTCTTCAAAAAATTCTGCTTCAATTTCAGGCAATATCGCTAAATAATACCAATTATCTTTGGCAAAGCCTTGGCATTTTACCGCATCCTTATACGTCATAATCACAGGCTTTTCATCACCCACAGCTTTAAAATCTTCAAGTGTAAAGCTGTGATGATCTTTAAAAGGATATGCTTCAACTGTAAAGCCTAGACACTTTAAGCTATTAAAAAAGCGTTGTGGATTACCAATACCAGCCACAGCACAGCATGTACTCCCCACTGATTTTATTAATTGATCGATAGTAAACTGTTGACCAGTTGCCACGCTCACTAAATTTTGTGGCAATAACTGCATATCATATTGTGCTTGATTGCTTATACTCACCCTACCACCTCCGTTGATAATCATCATATCAACTTCTTTTAAACGTGTAATAGGCTCACGCAAAGGACCTGCAGGCAAGCACAGACCATTTCCAAATTGGCGCTGACCATCAATCACCGCAATTTCTATATCTCGATGCATCGCATAATGCTGCAAACCATCGTCACTAATAATGACGTCAATTGTCTTAAATTTCTGTTCAATATATTGAATTGCTTCAACACGCTTAGGAGAAATAACAATCGGAATATCTTGTAATAATTGGTGCAGCATAAAAGGTTCATCACCACAGATACTTGCTGTCGTTGTCTGATCAATCATAAAAGGATAATGTGTGGCTTTGCCACCATAGCCTCGGGTAATAACCGCCGGATGATAACCCTGTGCTTTTAAATACTGACAAATGGTCTGCACCACAGGTGTTTTACCCGTGCCACCAACAGCAATATTGCCAACAACAATTACTGGTGACTTACTGTTATAAGCATCTTTTTGTAGTTTGTTTCTGCGCTTCTTAGCAATGTATGAAAAAAGCCATGACAAGGGTGTCAAGATTATGGCGCGCCAAGTCTTATGCGCCGTGTACCAATCCTTTTGCATCATTTAGGACTCTTTAATGCAAAGATTGATGATAAAGCTGATAATATAAGCCGTTTTCATTTTGCAACAGGGCTTTGTGGCTGCCTATTTCAACAATTTCACCACCATCCATGACAACGATCTGATCAGCATGTTCAACGGTTGATAGTCTATGGGCAACAACAAAAGTCGTGCGATCCTTCATTAATCGCTCTAATGCCTGCTGGACGATGCGCTCAGACTCATTATCCAGTGCACTGGTGGCTTCATCTAAGATGAGTACTGGCGCATTTTTCAAAAGTGCTCTTGCGATTGCAACACGTTGGCGTTGCCCACCGGATAGGCTTAGACCATTTTGACCCACTTCGGTATATAAACCTTTAGGCAACTTCTCAATAAAATCCCAAGCATTGGCGGCTTTTGCTGCTTGAATGACTTCTTCTTCACTTACCTCTCCATCACGACCATAAGCAATATTATGAAATAATGTATCATCAAAGAGATTAACATGCTGCGACACCAGTGAAATATGACGACGCAAGTTTGCCAAAGTCAGTGACTGCATATCCTCATTATCTAGTAGAATTTGCCCCTTTGTTGGTTGGTAGAAGCGTGCTAACAAGTTCACCATCGTGGTTTTACCACCACCTGATCGCCCAACCAAGGCAATGGTTTGTCCAGGTTTTGCGATTAAATTGATATGCTTTAATACCATTTGCTGAGACTCTGGATAACCGAAGCTTAAGTCTTTAAACTCAACTTGTCCTTTGACATCAGTTAATTGCTTGGTACCCTTATCTTCTTCAGATTTGGCATCCAAGATCTCAAAAATATCCTCGGTTGCTGCAATGGCCTTTTGAATGGTTGAGTTAACATTAGTTAAGTTTTTAATTGGTTTTAAAATTGCCATCATCGATGCAAAAAAAGCAACAAAACCACCAGCATCAAGCCAACCACCTTCTTTTAAGCCATAAGTTGCAACAATAAACAAAATCACCGCGATAACAATCGCACCGATAAATTGAATAATCGGTGACGATAAGCCATCAAGCATTAACGTTTTGATTTGTTGGCGATAGGTGTAGCTTAGGTTGTGATCAAACTTTTGTAGTTGATATTTTTGCCCACCAAAGACGCGGATTTCTTTGTAATTAATCAAAGCTTCTTCAGCAAAATGTGTCACGGATCCCATTGCTGATTGGGTATTGCGGCTATAATGGCGAAACTTCTTACTAATCCACGTAATAAAAACTGCAAGAAAGGGAGCGACAACAATCACAGTGATCGACAGCTGCCAACTGGTCACCACCATCACAATAATTAGTCCAATCACAAAGGTGCCATCTTGTACCACAGTGATAATCGCTGAACCCGTGGCACTGGTGACCTGATCAACGTTATACAAAAGCTTGGAGAGCAATTTCCCTGATGAGGTTTTATCATAGTAATGTGCTGGCAAATCTAGAAACTTACCAAACATGCGCTTGCGAAAGCGATAAACGACTTGTGCGCCAAGCTTCCCCATAAAAAAAGATGATAAGAAAGAGCCAACGCCACGCAAAGTAAACAATAGTAAAAACACTAAAGCAATACCTTTCAAAAACTCGCCCCCGGTTGGCGTAA
Source organism: Cysteiniphilum sp. GTC20157 (assembly GCF_055396795.1). Lineage (NCBI taxonomy): Bacteria > Pseudomonadati > Pseudomonadota > Gammaproteobacteria > Thiotrichales > Fastidiosibacteraceae > Cysteiniphilum > Cysteiniphilum sp. GTC20157. The sequence continues at coordinate 1,969,368 of NZ_AP044698.1, forward strand.
ACCCTTTATTCAATAACGGTTTAATCAAATACATCGCATAGGCATCACACGCCGAATAGATAATACTGCCAATGACTGAGATAAGTAATAATGGCCATAAGGATCTGACTTCCCATAGTAATCTCTTATACAAACTATAGGTTTTCTTATTCGCATTTTCAGAAACTTGCATATTTTTATCTTTATTTTATTTAAGAAGCCAAATTGTCACAGAGTTTACCTAAATTTACTGATAACATAAAGAATAAGCTTACTTAAGCAGTCATAAACATGAAAACGTATTTAGTCGGTGGCGCTGTCCGCGATCAATTATTAGAGCTCCCAGTCAAAGATAATGATTGGCTTGTGGTTGATGCCAAACAATCAGATATGCTAAAGCTTGGATTTATTCAGGTAGGTAAAAAATTTCCGGTGTTCTTGCATCCTGAAACACATGAGGAATATGCACTAGCACGCACTGAGACAAAAACAGGTCGCGGCTATCAAGCCTTTACATTCAATATTGATGAAGTGTCATTGATTGAAGACTTAAAACGACGAGATCTGACCATTAATGCCATGGCAATCGATGAGAATGGACAATTACACGACCCTTTTAATGGTCAAGAGGATATTAAAAACAAAAAACTCCGCCATGTTAGTGAGGCTTTTTCTGAGGACCCCTTACGTGTGCTGCGTGTTGCCCGCTTTGCTGCCAAGCTTCATTACCTTGGGTTTACCATTGCTGATGAAACGTTGAAACTTATGCAAACCATTATTGCTAATAACGAGCTTGAAGCATTATCTCACGAGCGTATTTTACAGGAGTTTACGCGCGCCTTAGGCACAACAAACTTTGAGATTTTCTTATCAACATTACAACAGCTAGGTGCCTTCAAACACATTCTTAAACCATTACAAACATTACCTATAAGTAGACTTGAGCCATTATTGAATGCTACCAAATTGCAATGTACAAATAACGATATCTTATTTGCTTTATTATTGACGCCTTTAGAAAGCGAGCAGGCACTTTTAGATGTATTAAATGAACTTAAGCCACCAAAAACCACGCAAACACTCTGCCTTAAGGTTTATCGTTATCATCGTTTTTTTAGTCAATTACAACAACATTCCGAAAAAGAAATATTGCAAGCTTTAAAGTCCATTGATGCACTGCGCAATAAATCAGCTTTTAACGATTTTCAGATCGCACTAAGACACCTTTATCACAACGACCCTCATGCGATATCTAATATCTGTTTAGTAGATAAAATTCAGAATAGATTAACAGAATATGATTATGGTTTAGCACTAAAAGATATTCGCAATAAGCAAACAATCGCTAAAACGGTGATGAAGATACAGCTACAGCTAATCAGAGAAACAATCAATAGTAACTTACCAAATTAAGTAGAAATAAAACTTTCGCTTTTCCTCACTAAAAACGATAGAATCCGATCTTATACCGCGCGTAAATTATTTTGCGGTGTTCGGTGTCAAAGAAGTTTTTGATGCCTTTGAGCGATTGAATTGTAGGTAATAGCTTGGACTATTGGCAAAATTCAATCGCTCAAAGGCGCGAGAAATTCAACGACAGAAATGCTGTAAAATGGTTTATGGGCGGTATACACATCGCTAATGGTTTGCGCGAATTTGCGCAACGCAAGAGGGAATCTGGTGTAACTCCAGAGCTGGCCCGCAGCGGTAATTGGAAACGAACGATACACATTGATTCTTACTTTCTGGGAGTCATTGAAATGCACTGATTGAAACAATTGGGAAGCAGTATCTAGTAGGAGTGTAGATGCGTCCATAAGCCCGAATATCTGCCATTGGTTAATGAATTTATATGTTAAAAAAGCTTTCGTGGAACAAAGCGCACATATGGTAGAGATACTTGATATTGGTTAATAAACAACAAACCAATAGCAATACATTTCTTGCTAACTTATGTCCTTCTTCCCGATTGCTCAGTTCAAATTAATCGCGGATAGAGGATAAAAAATGAATGTAAATGTCACCAAACGCTCAGGACGTTTAGAACCTGTTAATCTGGATAAAATTCATCGTGTGATCACATGGGCTGCTGAAGGCTTAGAAAATGTCTCGGTTTCCCAAGTTGAGTTGCAATCACATATTCAGTTGTATGAAGGCATGAAAACAGCTGATATTCAGGCGATTATCATCAAAACCGCTGCTGATTTAATCTCTGAAGAAACCCCAGACTATCAGTATATGGCAGCGCGCTTAGCAATCTTTCATTTACGCAAATTAGCTTATGGCGAATTTGAACCACCGCATTTATATGATCATGTGCAAGCAATGGTTAAAGCAAATAAATACGACATGCATTTACTTGATGACTACACTCGTGCTGAGTTTGAGCAAATGAATACACATATCGATCATTGGCGTGATATGAACTTCACCTATGCTGCGGTGAATCAAATGCAAGGCAAGTATCTGGTGCAAAATCGCGTCACTGGCAAGATTTACGAGACGCCACAAATGCTTTACATGCTTGTCAGTGCTTGTCTATTTTCACAACATGACAAGCAGACACGCATGCAATATGTACTTGATTTTTATGATGCGATTAGTCAATTTAAGTTGTCTTTACCCACCCCAATTATGGCAGGGGTACGCACACCAACACGACAATTTAGCTCATGTGTGTTGATTGATACTGATGATAGTTTAGATTCAATCAATGCTTCTGCATCTGCGATTGTCAAATATGTCTCACAACGCGCTGGCATTGGCATTAATGCCGGCAAAATTCGTGCATTAGGTAGCGAGATTCGCCAAGGCGAAGCGCTACACACTGGCTGCATCCCATTTTATAAATATTTCCAAACCGCAGTGAAATCATGTTCACAAGGGGGTGTGCGTGGTGGAGCGGCTACCTTGTTTTATCCACTGTGGCATTTAGAGGTTGAATCTCTCTTGGTGCTTAAAAATAACCGTGGTGTCGAGGATAACCGCATCCGCCACTTAGACTATGGTGTGCAGATCAACCGTTTGATGTATCAACGATTGATTGAGCAAAAAGATATAACACTATTTAGCCCTAGCGATGTACCGGGTTTATATGATGCTTTTTTTGCTGATCAAAATCAGTTTGAGAAGCTTTATATCACTGCAGAAAACACGCCAAACATCCGCAAAAAAACACTTAAAGCAAATGAGCTTTTCGCACTTGTTATGCAGGAGCGCGCACAAACGGGTCGTATTTATATTCAAAACGTTGATCACTGTAATACGCATTCAGCATTTAATGCACAGCTTGCTCCAATTAAACAATCTAATCTATGCATGGAGATCACTCTCCCTACCAAGCCTTTAGCACATATTTTTGATGACAAAGGTGAAATTGCACTGTGCACTTTATCCGCATTCAATTTAGGAGCACTTGATTCGCTTAATGAACTTGAGTATTTATCGACTTTAATTGTTAGCGCTTTAGATCATCTATTGGATTATCAAAACTATCCGTTAACATCAGCAGAGATTCCCGCAAAAGCGCGTCGTAGTTTAGGTGTAGGTGTTATTAACTTCGCCTATTACTTGGCTAAAAACCATGTTAAATACAGCGATGGCAGTGCCAATAAATTAACACACCAAACCTTTGAAGCTATTCAATATTATCTGCTTAAAGCGTCTAACCAGTTGGCACAAGAGAAAGGTGCTTGTAAATACTTCAATGAAACAAGCTACGCCCAAGGCTTATTACCGATTGATCATTACAAAAAAAGCATCGATGAGTTTGCTGACTTTTCACTGCAATATGATTGGGAAGCCTTGCGTCAAAGCATTCAACAACATGGTTTACGCAACTCAACCTTAAGTGCAATCATGCCATCGGAAACCTCATCGCAAATATCCAATGCCACTAACGGTATTGAGCCACCACGAGGGCTTGTTTCGATCAAACAAAGTAAAGATGGTGTATTAAAGCAAGTTGTCCCTGAGATTCAACACTTAAAATCTCACTATGAACTATTATGGCAAATGCCGAATAATATTGGTTATTTGCAGCTTTGCGCGATCATTCAGAAGTTTATCGATCAATCAATTTCAGCCAACACCAACTATGATCCACTTAAATTTAATGATCATAAAGTGCCAATGCAAACATTGATGTCTGATTTATTAATCGCTTATAAATATGGCTTAAAAACACTTTATTATCACAATACACGTGATCACGCCAAAGAAAGCAAAGCAGCAACTAATCATGCTGTGGAAATAGCCGATATCGATGAATGTGAATCAGGCGCTTGTAAAATATAATGCTTAACAAGGATAACAAACTAATATGACACAGAGTTACCATTATTCGACCTTTCAAACAGCCTCAAACAATCAACTACATGAGCCGATGTTTTTTGGTACATCGGTCAATGTCTCACGCTTTGATCAGCAAAAGCATCCGATTTTTGAACGCTTAATTGAAAAACAGCTGTCTTTTTTCTGGCGCCCTGAAGAGGTTGATTTAAGTCGCGATCGCGTTGACTTTCAAAAGTTCAACGCCATTGAGAAACATATTTTCTTATCTAACCTACAGTATCAAACCTTGCTAGATTCAGTACAAGGACGTAGTCCAAATATTGCCTTTTTACCATTAGTGTCGTTACCTGAGCTTGAAACATGGATTGAAACCTGGAGTTTTTTTGAAACCATTCATAGCCGCTCTTATACACATATGGTGCGCTCACTGATGGATGATCCAAGCCCTGTATTTAATGGAATTGTTGATAACCCTGAGATCAGAAAGCGCGCACAAAACATTACTCATTATTACGATCAACTAATTCTGCAAACACAACTGTTACAAACACAAGGCACTGGCAGCTATAACATTGATGGTCAAACGATTGAAGTAAGTCAACACAGCATTAAAAAAGCACTTTACTTGGCTCTGCATGCTGTTAACGCTCTTGAGGCTATCCGCTTTTATGTCAGTTTTGCCTGCACGTTTGCCTTTTCTGAGCAGAAGAAACTTGAAGGATGTGGCAAAATTATGAAACTGATTGCGCGCGATGAATCCGTGCATTTAACGAGCACACAACACATGATCAACATCATTCTTGCGGGCAAAGATGGCGATCTGGAGTTAACTGAGATTGCGCATAGTCTGCATGATCAAGCTCAAGCCATTTTTAAGGAAGCCATCGAGCAGGAAAAAGCTTGGGCAAAGTATTTATTCTCACAAGGCTCTATCTTGGGATTAAATGAACAGATTCTTTGCCAATATATTGATTATTTAGCCAAAGAGCGTATGCAAGCCGTCGGACTAAATACCGATGATATTGCCTCCCCCAAAGGCAATCCAATACCGTGGATTAATCATTATCTTAACTCAGATAACGTCCAAGTCGCCCCCCAAGAAACGGAGATTAGCTCGTACCTTGTCGGACAAATCGATAGTAACGTTGCCGATAATGCCTTTAGTGACTTTGAACTATAACAATGATTCAGATCAAACTTAATCATAAGATTATAACGATTAACAATAATGAATTAACGATACTCGAATGGCTTGAGCAACAGGGCATTGCTGCTAACTTTCAATGTCGTAACGGTGTTTGTGGTACCTGTCGCTGTCAACTGATCTTAGGAGATATTCAATATACCAAAGAGCCACTTGCTTTTGTTAAAGAAGATGAAGTACTCATTTGTATTGCAAAAGGGATAAACCACATGGCAGAGGGATTAAACGCCGCAAAATGATTATGATGGGTATGGCGATACTAATCTTCGATAACTCGATTTAAATCACCATGCTCTTTACACATAGCAACATAAGACTTAGTTGTAATTAAAATATAAAAAATGACAGATACGACCGCAACAAACCAGATATTTGGCACGATATACAGCAACCATAGGTAAGCAATAAATGGCAGAATAAACAATAATAGTTTTTGCACGCCAACTTTGTGCTGTACGAAAGCATAGATAATTAACAAAATAGTTAATGAGCCATTGACCAATAGTAAATCATGACTTGGAATCGTAAGCATAATAAGTCCTAAAACAACAAAGACAACTAACCCTAACCAACGTGTTTTAGGCGCAATTGCCCCCATACTAATGGGAGCCGCCATATATCCAACAACGTGATAACCAGTTACCACAACCATCAACGCTGCCCAGCTCTCGGCATTAAATAACACAATCGCTGCTAACACCCAGTTAATCATCATTGAGCGCTTTGAAAAGTTGTATACCGGATCAAGCTTCGCAATCCAACGTGGCATTTGTCCTTCTGCTGACATTGCGTAAAGCATACGTGATGAAGCGCCAAGATAGGTGTATCCCGTGCCAGATGGACTCACCACACTATCAGCCAATAACAAAATAGCTAAGAAATTCAAACCTAACAACATGGCTAAATTCAATAATGGTGATGAGAAATTCATTCCTTGCCAACCACCATTTTTAACCAAAAGCTCATGCGGAACCGCTGCCATAAACGCATACTGTAAGCCCATATAGACAATTAAAATAATAACTATCGACAAGATAATAGACAACGGCACATTACGCTTTGGATTTTTAATCTCACTGGCGAACGAAACACTGATCTGAAAGCCATTAAATGAATAAATTAATCCCGCACCAATAATTGCCATCACCGCACTGCTAAAGCCATAATCACTATTGGTGGGTAAATTAAAGTTATTACTTAAGCCTGAATGATCAAATGCGGCAATCAAAAAAACAACGATTGCAAACAATGGGGTGAAAACCTTAAGCACGGTAACGACATTGTTCACTCGTGTTAACAACTTGATGCCGTAAAAGTTCACTATCAAGTAGACAAATAAAATACCTAAAGCTAAAAACTTACCACCATAAGTGAGCACGTGATTCTGCATCAATGCATCAGAGCCAATGGCTGCTGACAAGTACTGTGTTGTTGCTTGTGCTTCAGTGGCAATCACCACCATGATGCCAAACCAGTTAGCAAATGCAAACGGCATACCAAAGATACCATTGTGTGACAACGCACTTGATCGTGTCGTGGCACCGCGCACTGGATAAACAGCAACAACCTTTGCCAAACATAAGCCAACTAATAAGACTAAAACAGCGGCTAGAACCCATGCAAGAAACGCCCAGTTACCTGCAATTTTTGCAGTTAATTGTGCACTAAAAAGCCAACCTGAACCAACCATGCACGTAGCACTTAACAAGGTTGCACTTAATAGTGATACGCCTGATTTTTTTGGTGTGAACTCTGCTCCCATATTCCTCTTCCCTCTTTAAATTCTATTATTTATATTACTTGTTTACCGTATAAATATCACAGTGCCGCAAACCGCCTTTAATGGGCAACTATCATAGATATATGTCTAAAAATACAGCATTATTTTCTTCAAACACATGCCGCCCAAGACGACAGACTATAGCGGCATTTTTAAAGCTTGTAAATATGTAACAATATATATCAGGTAAAGAAATGATTATGTAATGATTGCATTTAAACCAATTTGGTTACTTATAGATCAATTTTATACAAATTGACCCGCTGCCCACCCTGAGGCCCATGCCCATTGAAAATTATACCCACCAAGCCATCCAGCGATATCAACGACTTCACCAATAAAATAAAGTCCTTTAACTTTGTGAGATTCCATTGTTTTTGAAGAGAGTTCATCACAACTCACTCCACCTTTGGTGACCTCAGCGGTACGATAGCCTTCCGTACCACACGGTTTTATTTGCCATGATTGTAAGCATTGCATCATCTGCTCAATCTCACTATTAGCAAGATCAGCAAGCTTTTTATTAAGTAACGACTCACCCACAAACAATAACAACAGTCTTTTAGGTAAGTAATTTTCTAATAGTGATTTTAAGAGTGTACCACCTTGTGATTTTTTGTGCACATGAAGCAATTCACTTAATGAGTTTATTTCTGGTAATAAGTTGATGTGCAAATATTCTCCCAACTGCCAATAGGATGAGATCTGCAGCATCACAGGTCCACTTAAGCCACGATGCGTAAACAGTAAATTCTCACGAAAGCTTTGTTCGTTACAACTTACCTTAGCTAATACAGAAACACCCGAGAGCTCGGCATATTTCAATTTATCATGCTCACCAAGCACAAAGGGTACTAATGCTGCTGAGGTTGGCAACACTTGAAGACCAAACTGGCGCGCGATCTCATAGCCAAAGCCTGTGGCTCCCATTGTTGGGATTGAGAGCCCCCCTGTCGCAATAACAACAGATTGCGCATGATAATCACCTGCTGTTGTTCTAACATCAAACCTAGAATTGATTATTGCATCTTGATCACATTGGCGAACCTGATTAACCGTCGTATTAAGTTTAATTTCAACCTGATATTTGCGGCATTCATTTAGCAGGATATCAACGATCTCATGTGACTTTCCGTCACAGAAAAGCTGCCCTAACGTTTTCTCATGATAATTTAACTGGTAAGAGTCAACCAGTGCAATAAAGTCCCACTGCGTATAGCGTGTTAAGGCAGACTTACAAAAATGCGGATTTTGTGATAAGAAACGCGTCGGCTCAACATAATAATTCGTAAAATTACAGCGCCCGCCACCTGACATGAGTATCTTTTTACCGACCTTATTAGCGTGATCAAGAACCAACGCTTTGCGCCCTCTTTTCGCCGCTTCAATGGCACACATAAGCCCTGAGGCACCCGCCCCAATAACAATAACATCTACTTTCATTATGATGCTTTAAATACTTGCTTGATCTGAAAATGTTTATCAACAACGACCAAATCAGCATCAGCCCCTTTTTTGATATTACCTTTATCATGATGCATATTAAGACTCTTTGCCGCATTATAGCTCGTCATTTTAACAATTTCCAGCAAACTGCAATCACTATAGGTGAGCATGTTTTTTAATGCATTATTCATCGTCAGCACACTACCGGCTAATACGCCATTTTCTAGCCGTGCTTCATTATTTTTAACAATCACTTTCTGCCCACCAAGGTTAAATACACCCTCACCATGGGCTTGTGCTGACATCGCATCAGTAACCAAAAGGATGCCATCAGCTCCTTTAACGCGATAAACCATATCAACGATTTCAGGTGCTAGATGCACACCATCAACAATCAGCTCGGCAACGACCTTCTCTGACATTAATAAAGCCGTTGCAGCTCCTGGTTTTCGATGATCGATTCCACTCATTGCATTAAATAAATGTGTTGCTTGTGAGCAGCCTCGATCAATTGCCGTTAATGCTTGCTTTGCTGTGCAATTGGTGTGCCCAATGGAAGCGATAACTTGCTCATTGACACACCAATCAATCACATGATTAGCACCTAACATCTCCGGTGCAAGCGTGATTTTTTTAACAAGGTTATTTGCCTTTTGCTGCCAGCTCTTAAGCTTAGCAATCGAAGACTCCTGCAAAAACTCAGGATTCTGCGCACCGATTTTATCCGGTGAAATAAAAGGACCCTCTAGATGCACACCTAAGATATTGGCGAAGTGCCGCCCATGTGCATGCGCCTTATTAAAGTCAGCAACATTATTCAGTGCCTTACTAATTGCTGTTTCAGTTTGGGTCATTGTGGTTGCCAAAAACGAGGTGACACCTTGTCGGTATAAAGATGATGTAATCATTTTTAAGGATTCGATCTCACCATCCATCACATCACAACCACAACTGCCGTGAATATGTGTATCGATAAATCCCGGAATCACTCTATCACTTTGGCTATATTCCACTACAGGTAAATGTGAAAAATCTGGGAGTGGCTCACCAACGGCCATGATTTTGCCACACTCAACGGCAATTTCACCTTCTAGGACAGCATCTTTAGTGACAATTTGGGCACCCGTTATTCGATAACTTTGCATCCTTTACACCGTCTGTGTCACTTTATTGAGATTCTCTGGCTGATCTGGATTTAAACCACGTGCCGTAGCAAGCTTTGCTGCCATGGTGTAAAAGCTCTGAATCAATAAAATTGGATCCAATAATGGATGCAAGCTTTTGGTTGTCTTAAGATTATGCGTCGTATCAACATGTGGTGATCCAGGCATTGCAAACATCACATTAGCACCCATTTGATGCATTTTCTGTGCTAATTCAATTGTGCCTTTAGCGGATGCATCATTTTGTGCAAAAACCAAAGCTGGAAATGTTTTTTTAATCAAAGCAAATGGACCATGCAATACTTCAGCCGAACTAAATGGCTCGGAATGTAAGCATGCCGTTTCTTTAAGTTTCAAAGCTGCTTCTTGAGCAATTGCATAGCCATAGCCGCGTCCAATGACATAGGCATCTTGTTCATCTTTTAACGTGTCAATCACCACTTGCCAATCAAGATTTGCCGCTAGTGACAAATATTCAGGCAACGCCTTAAGCGCTTCTTGCAACACCTTATCTTCCGTATAAATAGCGATAAATTGTGCCAACGCGGTCAACGCACAAATATAGCTTTTGGTTGCAGCAACGGCTTTTTCTTCTCCTGCTAAAAGAGGAACCACAAAACGCGCAGCATGCGCCAACGGTGAATCTTTGACATTAACTAAGGCAACAGTGGTTGCTTGATCTTTCACGCTTAGGAATGATTGAACTAAATCAGGGCTTTTACCAGATTGCGAAACACCTAGAAACAAGCTATTTGTCACAGTTGTTTGACTTTGATAGATCGTATAAATAGACGGCGCAATCGATGCGGTGATTAGTCCCATTTTGCTTTCTAATAAATACTTGGCATAAGTTGCTGCATGATCCGAGCTGCCACGGGCAACGGTTGCTGCAAATGCCGGCTGATGTGCTTTAAGATAAGCGCACACTTCTTGCCAAATCTTTGCATTATATTGTAATTGCTCGGCAACTTTAAAAGGCGCTGATAACGCCTCTTGATACATAATAGTTTCAGACATAAATGGTTCCACAGGTAATGCGTGAAACCATTGTAGCAAGTTAAATAAAGACAGCAATCACTTATCTAAGTTATCTTCTAAAATGGTTTTTTAAGCATCTTTTCAACTTCACCAATATGTGTCTCTTCTTCAACAATCAAACCACGCGCATATTCTTCTAAAATGATGGAGTTTGCTTCTTCTGCTAACGCTAGAAGCTCACGATATAGTTTTAACGCACCGTGCTCATGCTCCAAACTTTCCGTTAAAATTTCATCGATATTATGCTTATGTGTTTCGGTTAAAGGTGCGATTTTAAGTGATGGATGCTCACCGAAATGGGTGATCATCTCACCAGCTTGCGTTGCATGTGTTAAGCTCTCTTGGGCTTGTGCACGCATCCAACTGACAATTGGGATTCTACCGTGACCAATAATCATTAATGAATAATGCGTATAACGAACAACACCGGCCATCTCATGTTCAAGAATTGCATTTAAGGCATGAAAAATTTTATCCTTTTTTGCAGCAACTAATTCCATTATATTTCTCCTGTATATCGAATTTGTATTTTTGTATTCTTGCGCTTTCAAAGTCTGCCACAAGCCAACTGCTAAACACAAGTTAAAATAATTTAAAAAATAATTGCCATAGCAAGTTTACATTTAAAGCCATATTCATTTATCATTTATGCCGTCATTATACATTTAAGAGGATACCTAGATTGGACGTTCCGCTGGAACTTATTACAAGCTTTTTAACTATCACCGCACTTGAGACTATTTTAGCGATTGATAATTTACTGTTTATTTATCTTGTGACTGCCAAGCTTCCCGTTTACCAGCAACGTAAGGCGCAAATTACTGCCATTTCATTGGCAGCAGTGATGCGTATCGTCTCATTGCTATTTATTAGCTTCATCATGCAATGGACAGTGCCGGTTTTTTCCATTTTTGGTAATGGCATTAGCATCAAAGATATGATTTTAATCATCGGTGGATTGTTCTTGTTGTGTAAAGCATTGCACGAAATCTACCTGTTATACCGCCCCAAAACCGTCTCAACACAGATTGCCAAAAACATGTTAAGCGCGATTGCCCAGATTATTTTAATCGATGCGGTTTTTTCAATCGATAGTGTGATCACTGCGATTGGCTTAAGTAACAACCTTTATGTAATTGCCGCATCTATTTTAGCCTCATGTGCCATCATGCTATTAGCTTCACAATTTTTAATTAAATTAACACATTCACTACAACTGAAATTAATTGCCTTGACTTCACTTATTCTTATAGGCTTGATGTTAATGGCAGCAGGCATAGACATCGTGATCGACAAATCATACCTCTTGGTAGCTCTTGGATTCTCTATTGTTATTTTCATTTTTCAAACATCACTTAAAAAAAGAACCTAAGTCAAAAACCTATAAATTTATCTTATATCTCTGCAATGCATGCGTTGATATCTTATGGTTAATCAGAAATCAACGGCTTGCATTAAGCATTTAAACCCTATAGTATTAGCTACCGTAGGTGACAGGAAAAACAAGCAGTAGCGCACTCCCCCTAGCGTGATTCACATGGATGTTTTCTGACTTGCTGCACCTACACAGCCCTAAACATCTCTCCATAAAAACACTCAATGACATTAGTTTAAAAGCTATTTATAATGCATTTACACCACAAGTTTAGCTCAGTATAGATCAATCAAAATGGCGTATAACTTAACCTACAAACAAATTCAAATATTTTTGCAAGTAGTTGAAACAGAAAACCTAACTGAAGCAGCCAACTTACTCCACTTAACACAACCTGCTGTCACCAAACAAATCAAAAGTTTAGAAATGGACGTTGGCAAGAAGCTTTTTTATTTTAATGGTCGCAAATCGCTATTAACCGCTGAAGGGGAGAGCTTTCTGCCCTATGCCCGCGAAATTCAAGCTTCATTTAAAAAATTGCTATATCATCTATCACATGAGAACAAAGACTATAAATTAAACCTTGTTGTCTCACCCATTTATGATGAGTGGATTATCCAGATATTAAAGCAAGTAAAAAAATCACACCCTAAACTAAATTATAATATTAACTTTACAACACTTGATTACACCGCATTGTATGAGCGTTATGATGGTGATTTAATTATTGCCTCACGTGATATTATGGATAAGAAATATTACAATGAAAAAGTCTGCAATTTAGAAAACTCTCTAGTATGCTCAAGCGATAATCATGAATTATTGAATAGCTTAAGCATTGACAATATCTTCAAACAAACCTTTATCACCCTTAAACTGCAATCGCTACTTTATGAGCAAACCATCAAATCCGTCCCCAAGAACACCGATATCTCGATCTTTTCAAATGCACAAGTTGCCAAAAAAGCCATTGTTGCCAATTTAGGTATCGGCTGGTTGCCTGACTTTATCTTGCAAAAGGAAATTAAAGATGGTCGCTTGGTTCGTATTGTTGATGCATTAAAAGCCAAGGGTGCCACTACTAATGACTTACAAAAAGTGACGATGAAAGGATTTACTGCCTACTTAGCCTATCACTTAGATAAGCCGATCAACAAGGTAATGCGTGAATTTATTCAAGCGCTGTTTGAATTATCAACCTCTGCCAATTTAAATGTGGGCAAGACAAATATTTAACATTCTTCTTAAAGGCTCAGCCGCCCCCCACAACAGTTGATCGCCCACAGTAAAAAGCTGAATATGTCGATCTGAAAGATTAGTCTTTTTCAAGCGTCCCACCGCAATATCCAAGGTGTTACTCACTGCCATCGGTGTTAGGTGCTTCGCAGTTTGCTTAGGATCATTGTCAACAAAACGCACCCATTCATTTGCACTTTTGAGTTTTTGCTCTACTTCTTTCAAATCAATCGATTGTTTAAGTTCAATCGTCAGCGCTTGACTATGCGCTCTCAACACAGGAACACGTACACAAATGCCATCAATTGGTAAGGTTGATGGTCGCTGTAGAATCTTGTTCATTTCTGCTTGCGCTTTCCACTCTTCCTTGCTTTGACCATTGGCTAATGGCGCATCAATAAATGGTAGAATATTATATGCCATCGGGGTCAAGAACTCCGTACATGGAAAATCATTTGCATTGATTCTAGTGTGAATCTCACGCTCAAGCTTGAGACTATCTGTCACATCAACATTATTAGCTAAAGACATTTGCTTAACTAGCTCAATCATTGCCTTGGCACCAGCACCAGAAACTGCCTGATAGCTCATAACTGAAATCCAACTAATGAGATCTTCTTGAAGCAAGCCTTGAATTGCTAACATCATCAAACTCACGGTGCAGTTACCACCGACAAAATTTTTAACTCCACTTGCTAAAGCGCGATCAATCACATCACGATTGATCGGATCCAATACAATCACACTATCCTCATCCATGCGTAGATGTGAAGCCGCATCAATCCAATACCCCTGCCAACCATTGTCTCTCAGTTTAGGTAGCATTTGGGCGGTATAATCACTGCCTTGGCATGTCACGATAATTTCCATTTGCATCAAGCTATCGATGGCATAGGCATCTTGTAATCGTTGAACGCCAACACCAAGTATGTTCACTTGTTGCCCTTTTTGTGATGTGCTAAAGAAGACAGGATTTAATGACGCAAAGTCATTATTTTCATGCATGCGTTCAAGCAATACTGACCCAACCATACCACGCCAACCGATAAAGCCAACTTGCTTTATTTTTTTCATTTGAGTCATATCCCCTTCTCCAACTCTATCTATTTCTGTGCACTAATTATTACTATTTTTATACCAATTAAACTGCCAAAATGCACTGTCTTGTTTGAGGTTATTATCAAACTCGTCATAAGCCCACGCTAAGAATATCAAAGCAGGCGGAAAGACAGCGGTTTGTGCGGCTATTTCTTTCCTTGTATCACCTTCAGCTATTGGTGATACGTCCAGGCGACAGATGGATCCCTCTTTTGTTGTATGGGCATAATTATCCATAATAAAAGCACAAGCATATTGCTGATCGTAATCACAGTCATAGGATTGATAGCACACTGCCAATGGCTCATCATAGATCACCAGTAATACTTGTGAATGCGGATTAAGCTGTAAATAAGTCAACGCTTCAATAATAGCCATAAAGAATGTATCTTTGCCGCCAGCAATCGAGTTGATATTGGTTTTGATGCCCTGAGATAATGACAAAAGACCAGATGCGGTATTATGCACCGATTGCGAAAAATCCATAGGGGATAACAGCTCTTTTTGGGCAATTTGCTTCAATAATGATTGTACGCGATTAGTCTCACCATGTTGTGATGCAAACACCGTATAATCAATCGCGAGATTTTCTTTAGATTGCGCTACACAGTCTAAAGCAACTTCTAATGCCTGCTTGACACCCAAACTTGATCGACGCTTTAAATTGGCGGGTAAATGTGTAGTGGCAATCTCACCTGAATTTGGCAAATTTTGTTTGTTTTTATGCCACTTCTGCCAATCACCTGCCGCATTAAGTGTCGGCGCCATACCACTGAAATGGCGAAGATTAAAAGTAAAGCTTGTCATAAATCCTTAATATACACTATTACACCAACTGTTTATCGATAGTCTACACGGTGTAGAATTAAATCTTTAACACAACGCTCATCTGCCAAAGTCGAGGTATCTCCAATCTGCTGCTCTTCAAAATGTGCAATCTTTCTTAAGATGCGACGCATAATTTTACCTGATCTTGTTTTTGGCAACATTGGCGCCCATTGAATCACCTTAATACTGGCAATTGGTCCATAGGTTTTTCGCACCCATTGAATAATATCTTTTTTAAGCGAGTCATCCGGATGAATACCCTTTTCCAAGGTGATATATGCATAGATCACCTCACCCTTGATACTATCAGGAATACCAACCACCGCAGTTTCAGCAACCGCTGGATGTGAGTCGATGACACTTTCAACCTCGGCTGTGCCAATTCTGTGCCCTGCAATACTAATCACATCATCTAAACGTCCAGAAATCCAATAATGATTATCTTGATCACGATAAGCACCATCACCGGGGAAATAATATTCTGGATAAACATCAAAATAGCTTTGCATATAACGCGCATGGTCACCCCACAAAGTCCGCATCATGCCAGGCCACGGCTTTTTGATTACCAATGCACCATAGTCATGTGCTGCTAATGCACCTATCACTTCTTCACCTGAGGTTTTATCTAGAATAGCCACATCAACACCCCAAAATGGTGTCATTGCTGAACCTGGTTTCTGCTGGTGACTAAAATCAGGACTAATCATAATACCACCGGTTTCGGTTTGCCACCACGTATCAACAATAGCGCATTGTCCTTTGCCAACCTGCTCATAATACCAATGCCAAGCTTCACGATTAATTGGCTCACCGACACTACCTAAAATACGTAACGAGTTACGCGTAGTTTCACCCAATACTGCTTCATCGCCTTCAGCTTGTAGCGCACGGATCGCCGTCGGTGCGGTATAGAAAATACTGACTTTGTACTTATCAACCACATCAAAGAAACGCGATTTTTGAGGATAGCTTGGCACGCCTTCAAACAACACACTCGTAGCAGCATTAACAAGCGGCCCATAGACAACATACGAATGCCCTGTAATCCAACCAACATCCGCAGTACACCAATAAATATCATTATCCTTAATATCAAAAATATGTTTATGTGTAATCGCGGCATAAACCAAATAACCACCCGTGGTATGCACCACACCTTTAGGCTTACCCGTTGACCCTGACGTGTAAAGGATAAACAGCGGATCTTCTGCTTTCATCGGTTCAACAGGACAGATGGCAGGCACTGTATCAGCAACTGTTTCGTAGTCAACATCAATTGATTCATTCCAATTGCTTTGATTGTTTGCATATTTGATAACTAAGACTTTTTTAACACTTGGACATTGTTTTAATGCTTCATCGACATTTGCCTTAAGGGCAACTGTTTTACCACCTCTAAATCCGCCATCTGCCGTAATAATAAATTTTGATTGGGCATCATTAACCCTATCAGCAATAGCGACTGGAGAAAAACCACCAAAAATAACCGAATGTATTGCACCAATGCGTGCACATGCCAACATAGCAATAGGTGCTTCAATAATCATTGGCAAGTAGATACAAACCACATCACCTTTTTGCACACCGACTGATTTAAGCACATTAGCAAAGCGATTCACCTGTTCATAAAGCGCTTGATAACTTATCGCATTCGTATGATCAGGGTTATCACCCTCCCAATAGTAAGCAACTTTATCGGCATGCTCTTGCAGATGACGATCAACACAGTTATAGCAAGCATTTAACTCACCCTCTTCAAACCATTTGATATTTCCTTCTTTAAAACTGCCACTAGTAACCGTTTGCCATGGACTTATCCAATCGATAATCTGACTTTTCTCTGCCCAGAATGCTGTATTATTTTCAATACTTTGTACATACTCTGCCAACCAACCTTTTGACATAATCTATGATTCCTTAACCTTCCAATCTAATTCCTTTAAAAAGAGTATCAAAAAAGCCATCGATTTCCTAATATTTATGCATAGAATATCCCTTGTCATAATATTGCGCTCTGGTTTAATTACCAACCTATGGCTATGACCATATTCCTGCCCACTTTGCTTTTGTAGGCGTTGGCTGAGCGTAAGTCGAAGCCTCTATGAAGTGTGATTTTCCCCAAGCTTACCCTTCGACTTACGCTCAGGGTACGGTGAGCACTTATGGGTGAATATTTAGTCTTAGCCCAACCTATCATTGGTTAATAACACAGCTCTCATCAGCATATCTTATATCTTCATAACAACGCTTGATGCTCATTTTGTCGCCTAAATACATCTTTTAACTTATGCTTTCCCTGTCAAAAACAAAACAGTTTAACCATCTACGGAGGAACGTATGAAAAATAAAAAAATCTTATCTAATATTGTTATTGCTAGCCTTATGAGTGCAGGACTAGGTGGTATTGCGCATAGTGCCCATTATACTTATCCTGAGAATATCGCCAATTATCAAACAGGTGATACCGTGACTAATAATGGCAAGACCTATGAGTGTATTGGTGGGTCTTGGTGCACGCAGTCGCATAATGAACCAGGTGTTGCAGGGTTTGAGCATTGGTGGCAAGCTGCTTGGCAAGAAACGGGCACACCAAGTCCAGACCCTGAGCCAACACCTGATCCTGACCCACAACCGGAACCAACGCCTACACCTGAGCAATGTATAGGTGACATCCCCACCAACCCACAAACATACAAAGGTGCTGATAGCGGATATTGGGGTGGCTATAGCAAAGGTGATTTCGTACTTTATGATGATAAGATTTGGCAAGTTGCTAACACTTGGTGGACAAATGATGTACCAGGCACGTCAAGTGCTTGGCAAGTATGCGAAGGTCATATTGTTGCTGATCTTAACATCACTATAAGCGGTGACACCCATGGCATTGCTGATGATCATCAAATTGCCTTAATGATTGGTGACAAGCTGCATATGATTCCACTTTCAGGCGCAACCATTGGCTTGAGCCAGGGTGAGCATAGCTTTACGGTTGATGATGTTATTGATTTTGAAGATGGCCATATTTACGTTGCACAACTAAGTACAACAACTATTGATGCTAAAGAGAAAGGTACTTACAAACTAAACATTCAGTTCGATATGCAAGAAATTCCTTATAGCACATTAACTATTGACGTTGATTTTAATGGCTCAGCACCTTCGGCATATCCTAAGGCATCAATCATTGGCACTAATGGCAATCAATATCAATCAGATGCACAATACTTACAGTCAGGTAATAATACATTTAAAATCCCAAGTATTGGCAGTTACCAAATAAAAGCAGATAGCTTTACTCTAGATAATTATAAATACAGCGCCATGCCAATTAGTATTGTTGATGGTGTTATTCAAGGTGATGGGAAGCTACAATATCAAGCAAAAGCAGATGAGCCATTAATGGTTGGTTATCTGACCAACTGGAATAAGCAAATCAAAATTAGCGAGGCAGTAGATCGAGGTTATAACACAATCGTATTGGCCTTTGCTGTTGTTGATGGAACAGATGTTGACATGCACTCACCATGGAATATCTATGCTGACTGGCAAAATGGAGGCAACTGGCAAGAGAATATGAAAAAAGATATTGATCAAGCCAAACAAACTGGTAATTTAAAGCATGTTATCCTATCCGTTGGTGGTGAACATAACACTTTTAAACCAAATGGTGCAGATCCGGCACTTGTCGCACAAAATATTGTTCAATATGCCAAATCCCTAGGTGCTGATGGTATTGATTTTGACCTTGAAAATCTAGGTGGCATCGATGAAAAGAAAATGGAAGCTGATATCTATGCAACAATTCAAGCCATTAAACAAATTGACCCTGATTTTGTGATCACTGCAGCGCCACAGTTTAACCTAATTGACAATGGAGAAGTACATTTAGTCAACACAGGAACACAGCGCATTTATGAAAAATCAGTCTCTGCCGGCTTGTTTGACTATATCTTTATTCAAGAATATAACACAGGGCACTACTGTATTGATCAATTTGGGATTGGCTCTATGTGTAATGGTGCCAGCGAAACAAACATCAACCAAATGCACCCTCAGTTCGTGGTTAATAGCTACGTACGCTTAAAGCAGATTATTCCAGAGAGCACCAAAATTGTTCCAGGTCAACCCTCTGATAAAACTGCAGCAGGTCTTGCCACTGTTTACAATGGTATTTACAAAGATCGCGCCTATAGTGAGCTATGTAAAGCATACCAAACTCCAAGTGTCTTTAATGATCCACAATTTGGCGGTGCGATGAGCTGGAGCATTAACCAAGACGCGGCTAACGGCTATAAATTTGTTAATGCCATCTTTGCCGACAATTGTGATGGTGTGCAAAATTAAATCTCAAAACATGCGGTGATCATGGATGATTTCCAATCGTATAAATGATAATGTTGGTGCTGCTCATCACATTAAACAGGAAGAAAAGATAACATGGCAGTTAAACAATTATTTCAGCAATTTCTTAAAATCATCTCTCTTGGTATCTTCGCTATTCCCATACTAAGCCAAGCACAAGAGAACCACTCAACACTGAAGTTTTGTGCCGAGCCTTGGCCTCCCTATGACTACAAACATAACAACACAGTCCTTGGTTCTGATGTTACGTTGAATAAAAAGACATTAACAAAACTAGGTATTGGAGCACAGGTTCATATTATGCCATGGAAGCAATGTTGGCAACTTGTCAAACTCGGCAAAATGGATGGCGCTTTTATGGTCTCTAGAAAGAAAGCACGCGAACCTTATGCTTATTACCCAGATGCAGCAACAGCACATGTTAATTACACTTGGGTTACCAACCAAAACTATCAAAAACACTATTTTGATTTATGTCCTGATCTTAATAAGCTTAATATCACCATTGGTTTGGTTAAGGGTAATAGCTATTCAAGTCAATTATTAAAATGCCTTGCCAAACCTGACAATGCTAAACATATACAAACTTATAATACTTTAGAACAAGCTTTAAGAATGTTAATCATCAACAAAGTACAACTGATTCCAGCGATTGCAGAGGTCGTGGAACATTTAGATAAAAACATTAAGCTTGAAGGGATCGTTATTCATCCGACACCGATTTTTAGCAAAACGTATTACACCGTATTTTCTAAAAAATCCAAATTTAGTAATGACAAGTATCAAAATATAGAGGCATTGACCAAGGACTTTGCTAACACATTGGCTTTAATCAACAAAAAGCATAAAGATTAGTTATTATTTAATACGCGGATCCAGCTCACCTGTTTGATACATTTGATACATTTGCTCTAAAGAGATTGGCTTGATTTTATCCGCCATGCCTGCTGCACCAAAAGCTTCATAGCGCGCCTGACAAATATCACGCATTGCATCTTTGGCAACCGCATTGTATTTACGCGGGTCAAATTCAGCACGATGTGTCGCCATAAATTTACGGATCGCACCAGTAGCAGCCATGCGTAAATCCGTATCAATATTGACTTTTCTAACACCATATTTGATTGCTTCAACAATTTCAGCGACAGGCACACCATAGGTTTCACCCATATCACCACCATATTCATTGATAATGTTAAGCCAATCTTGTGGCACAGAAGATGAACCATGCATCACCAAATGTGTATCAGGTATACGTGCATGAATCTCTTTTACACGTGAGATTGCTAATACATCACCTGTTGGTGGTTTAGTGAATTTATACGCACCATGACTTGTACCAATTGCTATTGCTAAAGCATCCACTTTGGTTTCTTTAACAAACTGTGCCGCTTCTTCCGGATCAGTCAACATTTGGTCATGCGATAATGTCCCTTCAGCTCCAACACCATCTTCTTCACCGGCCTGCCCTGTCTCTAATGAGCCTAAGCAACCCAACTCACCCTCAACGGATACACCACAAGCATGCGCCATTTCAGCCGTACACTTGGTAACTTCAACATTATAAGCATAATCTGCTGGCGTTTTACCATCTGCTTTTAGTGAACCATCCATCATTACCGATGAAAAACCTAATTGAATAGAACGCTGGCACACATCAGGTGATGTGCCATGATCTTGGTGCATACATACTGGAATATCTGGGTATTCTTCAATTGCAGCTAATACTAAGTGACGAATAAAAGGAGCCCCTGCATATTTTCTAGCGCCTGCTGACGCTTGTAGAATAACCGGTGCTTTGACTTTGCTTGCCGCTTCCATCACTGCACGAATTTGCTCTAAATTGTTCACGTTAAATGCAGGGATACCATAACGATGTTCTGCTGCATGATCCAATAATTGACGTAATGATACTAATGCCATTTTTTCCCCTCTTTGTTTTTTGAAAGTGTTTAAAACTGTATTTAACTATTACTTTTATACCACATTGCCGGCTTGAATAACCTTAATCTTATTGGTGCCACCATGAACACCCATGTGATCACCACTGGTTAATACCATCCACTCACCTGGTTTGACAATGCCACGCTTTTCAAGCTCAAGTGATGCTTCACGATTAACATAAAATCGCGCCATACGTGTTGAATCAAACTCAATTGGCACGACCCCACGATAAAGCGTCATTTTACCCAAAGTCATACGATTACGTGATAACGCATAAATCGGCAAATGCGTATTAATTCGCGACATCCATAACGCAGTAGAGCCCGATTCAGTTAATGAAATAATCGCTTTAGCATCGACATGATTTGCTAAATACACAGCCGCACTAGCAACGGCTTCATCGACACGATCGTGATGTCGCGTTACATTATCTTTAGATACAATATGCACCAAGTTGCTATTCTCAGCTGCTTCACATACACGTGACATTGCAGAGACCGTTTCAACCGGATAATCACCTGCTGCGGATTCGGCTGATAACATAACTACATCAGTGCCATCCAATACCGCATTCGCCACATCAGATACTTCAGCACGTGTTGGTGTTGAGCTTGTAATCATTGATTCCATCATTTGCGTTGCAGTAATGACCACTTTATCCAATTCACGCGTTAAGCGGATAATCATTTTTTGAGCTGCTGGGACATTCTCATCGCCTATCTCAACGGCTAAATCGCCACGAGCAACCATTATTGCATCGGATGCTTTAATGATTTCTTCGATATTAGCTACAGCTTCAGTGCGCTCAACCTTAGCAACAACACCTGCTTCTGAGCCAGACTCTTGCAATAATTTACGTGCATATTCCATATCTTTGGCATCGCGCGGAAAAGAAACAGCCACATAGTCAACCTCAAGTGCTGCTGCGGTTTTGATATCTTCTTTGTCTTTTTCCGTTAACGCAGGTGCGGTTAAGCCACCACCTTTTTTGTTAATGCCTTTATTATTTGAAAGCTTACCACCAACAGTCACTTTACAGTGCACTTTGGCACCTTCAACTTTAGCAACTGTTAATACAACTTTGCCATCATCTAACAATAAGACATCACCTTTTTTAACATCGTTTGGTAGTTCTTTGTAATCAATACCAACTGACTTTTCATCGCCTGCTGCCTTATCCATTTCAGCATCAAGAATAAATGCATCCCCATTTTTTAGCATGATTTTACCGTCTTTAAACTTAGCCACGCGAATCTTAGGGCCTTGCAAATCAGCTAAAACACCGATATAAACACCTTTTTCTTTAGCAACTTCACGAATCAGTTGCACACGTTTACGGTGATCATCTGCCGTACCATGCGAAAAATTACAACGCACGGCATTTAATCCAGCATCGACCATTTTACGTAGCACTTCTTTAGATTCGCTCGCAGGTCCTATCGTTGCTAAGATTTTTGTTCTTCTCATGCTTTCACCTCTTGTGCACGCTCGCATAATACCTCAACACCAGGCAATGTTTTGCCCTCAATAAACTCTAAAAAGGCACCACCTGCGGTTGAAATATACGACACTTTATCTTTGATATTGAACTTCTCAATAGCAGCAATAGTATCTCCACCGCCCGCAACTGAAAAAGCATCTGAATCAGCAATTGCTTTGGCAATCGCTTTGGTTCCTGCTTCAAACTCTGGAAACTCGAATACACCAACAGGACCATTCCATAAAATAGTTTTGGATTTAGCAATCGTTATTGCAAGTTTTGCCTCTGTCAAAGGACCGATATCTAAAATCATATCATCCGCTTCAATTGATTCGATCGTTTTAATCTCAGCTTTAGCCTCTTCACTAAAGCTTTTGGCAACACGCACATCAACAGGCAGCGGAATATCAGCGCCCTTTGCTTTGGCTTTTTCAATCAAAGCACGTGCTGTATCAACAAGGTCTGCTTCTATCAAAGAATTGCCGACATTAAAGCCTGCTGCGACTAAGAAAGTATTAGCAATACCACCACCAACAATCAATTGATCAACCTGATCGATTAAGTTCTCAAGCACGGTTAATTTGGTTGATACCTTTGATCCACCAACAATCGCTGCTAATGGCTTTTGCGGATTTTTCAGTACTGCTTTAAGTGCATTTAACTCTTCAGTTAACAGTAACCCTGCGCACGCAACTGGTGCATATTTGGCGACACCATAAGTCGAGGCTTGCGCTCTGT
This sequence comes from Cysteiniphilum sp. GTC20157, assembly GCF_055396795.1. Classification (NCBI taxonomy): domain Bacteria; kingdom Pseudomonadati; phylum Pseudomonadota; class Gammaproteobacteria; order Thiotrichales; family Fastidiosibacteraceae; genus Cysteiniphilum; species Cysteiniphilum sp. GTC20157. Next base: position 1,993,335 of record NZ_AP044698.1, read on the forward strand.
GCGCTGTTGCAAACGCATCCATGACAAAGACATCACATAAATTCGCAAGCTTCCGTGATAATGCATCATCTGATTTTTTCTCACCTTTGTTAAAGCGTACATTTTCACAGATCACCACATCACCGGCATTGACGTTCACACCAGAAAGATAGTCTTTGATAAGATTTATCGGTTGTCCTAGCTTCTGTGTTAAGCATTCCGCCACGGGTTTAAGTGAATACTCTTCATTGTATTTACCTTCCTCAGGACGCCCTAAGTGTGACATCAATATCACACTGGCACCTTGGTCTAATGCATATCTAATGGTTGGTAATGCAGCATCAATGCGTACGAAACTGGTGACTTTGCCATTTTTGACTGGCACGTTGAAATCAACGCGCATTAGCACTTTTTTGCCCTTTAACGGCACATCCGTTATTGATAAAAAGTTCATTATTAATCCTTAAAAACAAAAAAGGCGTCTTCACGCCTTAAATACTTTTTTAGTTATCTTACTTAGCTGCAAACCATGCTTTTGTCGTTCTTAGCATCTGGTTTGAGAAGCCCCACTCATTGTCATACCAAGAAAGGACTTTAACCAAGTTGCCAATCACACGAGTTTGTGTAGCGTCAAAAATCGATGGATGTGGATTATGGTTAAAATCCATAGAAACTAATGGTTCAATATTATAACCCAATACACCTTTTAAGTTGCCCGCTTCAGAAGCGGCTTTCAATAAACCATTGACTTCTTCTACAGACGTATGTTTCTTAGCAGTAAAGGTCAGATCAACAACCGATACGTTAATCGTAGGCACACGCATTGCAAAACCATCTAAACGACCCTTAAGATCAGGCAACACCAAACCAACAGCTGCCGCGGCACCAGTTTTAGTTGGAATCATATTATGCGCTGCAGCACGTGCACGATGCAGATCTTTATGATAGCTATCAACGATTTTTTGATCATTGGTATAAGCATGAATGGTTGTCATTAAACCCTCTTGAATACCGATACTATCGTTTAATACTTTGGCTACAGGTGCCAAACAGTTGGTTGTGCACGACGCATTAGAAATAACCGTCATATCAGAAGTTAATACATCATGATTGACACCATAAACAACCGTTGCATCGACATCTTTACCACCTGGAGCCGAGATAACAACCTTTTTAGCACCTGCTTGAAGATGAGCGCCACACTTTTCTTTTGATGTAAATAAACCCGTACATTCAAATACCACATCGATATCTAAACCTTTCCATGGCAAATCCGCAGGATTGCGCTCAGCTAAGATTTTAATGCGATCATTATTAACCACCATTTCATTGTTTTCTAAAGCCACTTCCGCATCAAAGCGACGGTGTGTTGTGTCATATTTTGTTAAATGAACATTGACTTCAGGACTTCCCAAATCATTAATGGCTACGATTTTAAACTCGTTTGTTAAACCTGCTTCATAAATCGCACGTAATACACAACGACCAATACGACCATAACCATTAATTGCAATTTTAATTGCCATCTTTTATTTCTCCTTTGTTAAACCAGTCACACCATATATGACTTATAAACTTTCAACCGTTGTTTTATTTAGAAGCACTTTGGCTTTAGCAACAGCGTTTTGTGCTGTCAAACCAAATGCTTCATATAATTTTTCAGCTGGTGCTGATTCACCAAAATGATTTAAACCAATCACACCCCCGCCTGCTTTCGGTAATAGACGATACCATAAATCACCTTGTGCTGCCTCCATGACTACTGCAGGAATACTTTGTTTTATCACAGATTGTTGATATAAATCATCTTGTTGCATGAATTTTTCAACGCAAGGCATAGAGACAACATTTACAGCAACACCTTCTTTAGCCAATGCTTCTGCCGCATCACACATGATACTGACTTCAGAGCCTGTTGCAATCAAGGTAATCTCTGCATTTTGTGCTTCTTTCAATAAATAACCACCTTTTTTAACCAGTTGTGCTTGCGTGCTATTTGCCACTAACGTTGGTAAATTCTGACGTGATAATGCCAAGAGTGATGGTGTCGCTTTTTCTTCAACGGCACACTGCCACGCAATAGCTGTTTCAACAACATCCGCTGGACGCCATACATTTAAATTAGGCATCACACGCAAGCTTGGTACATGTTCAATTGGCTGATGTGTTGGACCGTCCTCACCCAAACCAATCGAGTCATGTGTCATCACATAAACCACTGGCTGCTTCATAATCGCACTCATACGAATGGCATTTCGTGCGTAATCACTAAACACCAAGAAAGTACCACCATACGGTCTAAAGCCACCATAAAGCGACATGCCATTCATCATTGCTGCCATGCCAAATTCACGCACCCCATAGGATAGATAATTTGCATGTTTTTCGTGATTATTAAGCCATTTGCTACCCGCCCAGTTGGTTAAGTTAGAACCTGTTAAATCTGCTGAACCACCAAACATATCGGGTAATACTTTGCAGATTTCTTCTAATGCCATCTGTGAGGCTTTGCGCGTTGCTACTGTTGGCTTGTCATTGAGTAACTTATTGATATAGTCATTAATCAATCCACCAAAGTCTTGAGGTAGGCTCTTGGTTAAACGTGCATTTAATTCGTTAAACTCATTAGGATACGCTTTTTGATATTGAACAAACTGTTCATTCCAGCTATGTTCTAGCGTTGATCCTTTTTCAATGCCTGACCAATCTCTATAAATATCATTTGGAATCTCAAAAGGTGCATAATGCCAATCAAGCGCTTTGCGTGTATTGGCAATTTCTTCATCACCCAAAGGTGCGCCATGCACACTATGGCTACCTACTTTATTTGGTGAGCCTTGCCCAATCTTGGTTTTACAACAGATCAATGTTGGCTTTGAGCTTTCAGCTTGCGCTTTGGTAATAGCGGCATCAATCGCATCAAAATCATGCCCATCGACATGGGTAATAACCTGCCAACCATAAGCTTCATAGCGCTTTGCAACATCTTCGGTGAACCACCCCTTAACATCACCATCGATCGAAATACTATTATCATCCCAGAAAGCGATTAATTTGCCTAATTTCAACGTACCTGCTAAGGAACTGACTTCATGTGACACACCTTCCATCAAACAGCCGTCACCCATAAATACATAAGTAAAATGATTGATAATCTCATGTGCCGGTTGATTATAGCTATCGGCTAATAGCTTTTCTGCCAATGCCATACCAACAGCATTTGCAATACCCTGCCCCAAAGGACCTGTTGTTGTTTCAATACCCGGTGCGTAACCATACTCGGGATGTCCTGGGGTTTTTGAGTGTAATTGTCTGAAATTCTTTAAGTCATCAATTGATAAATCATATCCCGTCAAATGTAATAGAGAATATAACAACATTGAGCCATGACCATTTGACAACACAAAACGATCGCGATTAAGCCAATGTGGGTTTTTAGGGTTATGTTTTAGATATTTACGCCACAGCACTGTCGCGATATCTGCCATGCCCATCGGCATACCTGGGTGTCCTGATTTTGCTTTCTGTACAGCGTCCATTGAGAGAAAACGAATAGCATTTGCAAGAGTTATGTTTGAATTCATCTGCCTTCCAAAATTTAATAATGTTTGCGGGCAAAAGTGTAACATAACTATTTGCTAAATGCAGTGATCTTCCGCCATTAAATATGCTTCGCCATCGCGGTTAATCGCACATTATGCACACGCAGATAATCAACGCCTTTTTTCATTAAATCACGCGAAATCATTGCTGTAGCTAGGTCCTTTTCAGCATTATCTTTACTTGCAACATATGGCATGACAGATGATTTACGTGAATGTCCGACGAGTATTTTGATTCCAAGTGCTTCTTTAATTTCAGCAATGGCTGCAAGTAAGCATTGTGCTTGATACGTAGTTTTACCAAAACCAATACCAATATCAAAGATTAGTCGTTCCTTGTGCATACCTGCATCTACTAGCATGTGTATTTTCTCTTTAGCAAAAGCAATGACTTCAGACACGGGAGCATGATCAGTTGGTAGATACTGATCACCGGCAACACCTAATTGATGCATAAAAATATAATCAACAGCTTTATCCTTGATTAAATCGGCAATCGCTTTTGCCTCAATTCCATAAATATCATTAATAATATTGACACAAGTATAATTTAGCGCCTTTGCTACCACCTCAGCATGATAGGTATCAATGCTGACCTTAAGATCAACAGGTAAAATTCGCGCATCAACCAGCACCTCAACAATCTCCAAATAAGGCTTTAACCTCTGCCAATAAACTTCCGCTGTTATTGGTTCTACACCCGGCTTGGTACTCTCAGCCCCTAAATCAATGACTTCAGCGCCTTCATTGACAAGCTCAATAATATATTGTTCAAATTGCTCAAGCGGCACTACCTGTTCACCTTGTTGCGAGAAAGAATCATTCGACAAATTAACAATTGCCATCATTTGACTACCTGCTAAGGTAAAAGGTGCAATCTCAAGCATTGGCATTGTTTTTATATATTGATATAAACCACTTGTATACTGAGGATGATGCCAGTAAGGATAAACATCCAACAAAGGTTTTAAGGCAAAGTTACGCTTAAGTAGTTCTTTATGCGGGATGATTAAGTGCTCACTTTGATAGTTTAAATTTTCACAACATAAAATATCGATATCGATTTCACGCGGCGACCAAAAAGCGTGCTCTGGATCGCGACCTATTGCTATTTCAATATTTTTTATTTCACTTAACAGCGCCTCAGGCTCTAGATGTGTTTGCACCAAAACGGCTAAATTATAATAATCAATATCCCAGCTTGACGGTGCATTAGGTGGCAAAAGTGCTTTGGTCTGATAGATGGGGGAGACTTTTTGCACCCGACCAATACGCTTTGCAATCAAATCAACCGCTTGACGCAAATTTGATAACTTACGCCCAACATTGCTACCTAGCCCCAAGACTACTTCGCACATATATGCTCCACACAAAAGCTTGCCAATGCCACATTATCTAGCGGCGGCTTTTTATGTAGCTCAAGATAAATATCTACTTTATACGCTTCAAGCATCTCTGTTAGCACATCAAGCAACGATTGTGCTAAATGCTCGATTAATTGATAGCGCTTTTGCCATGCTGTTTTCAATAACAACTCATTAAGTGTCGCATAGCAAATTGTCTCATTAAGATCATCACTAAGACACCCTTTTGGTGCTTTGTGATAGCTAATAATCAAATCCAGTTTAACTTGTTGTAGTTGCGCTTGCTCAAAATCATAGACACCAAGATAAACGTCCAAGACGACTTCCGTTAGTTTCAGTTTATACATATATACCACCCAAAAACATCCAAAGCATCAAAAACCTCTTCGACACAACACCGTAAAATAATTTACAAACGGTATGTAATAATTCAAAAATAAGTTGAGCTTCAATTACTCCCCTCACCCGTACAGCTTAAGCTGTGCGACCTCTCCCACAAGGGGAGAGGTATTCGCTGACGTAACTTATTTTTGATTCATTACTATATGCCAGTTCAGTGATGACATTTGCTTCCAAAAGTTGGTATTATCAACGACATCGTTAAAAATCGATAGTTTAAAATAGCGTTCATTGTGAAAAAATTTATTTTACTACTTAGTTGTGCCTTAATCAGCACCATTACATTTGCGCATGCTTCCGTGCGCAGCGAAATCCAATCACTTGTTAAGATGTACCGCTTATCCGACGCCTCTATCGGCATTGCCGTTGAGCGTGTTAACTCTGGAAAGCTGCTTTATCAATATGCCAAAGATAGACCCTTTACACCGGCAAGTAACAACAAAGTTTTTACAGCAATTGCGGCGTTAACGGCACTGCCTAAAAACTTCCAATTTACAACATCTGTTTTCTACAAAAAATCACAATATAACAATGGTACTTTAAATGGCAACTTGTACATCGAGTTCACAGGAGACCCAAGTCTTACCGGTGCGACTTTATATAACCTGATCTCGCAAACCAAACAACATGGTATCAAACGTGTTAATGGTGATATTGTTTTAATCGCTAACCACTTTACCGGAGATTATGTACCTAATGGCTGGTCTAAAAACGACACCCCCTATTGTTTTGCAGCACCTGCCTCAAGCTTAAATATGAATAAAAATTGCTTTGTGATTAAGCTTATCAACACCAGCGGCACACGCACCAAAGTAAAAAATATTGCCAATACAACGAATATCACGATCAACAACACAACTCGCTTAGCCACAGCCCAAGATCGTGGTAAATGCAAGTTTGATATTGATATGACGCGAAACAATGTACTCAATCTCTCAGGCTGCATTCCGGCTAAAGCAGAAACCTACCTTAATCTTGCGATTGCTAACCCCGCCTTAAAAACAAAAGATACGATTAATGACTTTATCTCACAAGTTGGCATTAAACACCGTGGCAACACTTTATTTGGCAACTTACCGAGTAGATCAAGCTTAATTGAAGTTGCCAGTGTTTCATCTGACTCTATCGACACTTTGCTTACCCATATGCTCTTAAAGTCTGACAATCTATATGCCGAGAGCTTTATGCGCACTGTAGGTTATAAAGAAGCAGGTCGAGGCAATAATGATACTGGGACTAAGGCTGTTGAATCCCTTATCCGCAAAACCTATAAAGTGGATACTGATGGGTTGCATATGGAGGATGGTTCAGGCCTTTCTAAGCTTGATTCGGTAACGCCTCAATTTATGGTGTCATTATTGACCAATGTCTATAACAGCAGTATTGGCAAACGCTTATACAGCGCACTACCAAGCTCAGGTGAGGATGGTACCTTAGCTTATCGCATGGGTGGCAAACTGCAAGGTCGTGTCCACGCCAAAACTGGCACATTAGCTGGTGTTTCGACACTTTCAGGTTACCTGTTAACAAAGCGTAATCACCTGTTGAGTTTTTCCATTATGCTAAATGATCTGACACGTTCAGAGCGCATTAAAGCACGCATGCTTGAGGATGGTATTATTAAAGTGTTTTATGAGAACCTTTAAAAGATATTTAAAAACGCGGTAATCATTCCGGCATTAAATAACTCACCAATTCCATTTACAATTACAGGGAATGTTTTACCATAGCCTTCTTAATTTTTGAATAAATAGAACACCAATGACACAACAACTCAATCGCACACTTTGTATCGCACCAATGATTGATTGGACAGATCGGCATTATCGTTATTTAATGCGTTTAATTACCAAACAAACAATGCTTTACACCGAGATGATTACAGCTAATGCGATCATTCATGGACCACGTGCGCGTTTATTGCAGTACTCGCCAGAGGAAAATCCACTAACATTACAATTAGGTGGCAACAATCCAAATGATCTCATATTTTGCGCTAAGCTTGCTGAAGACTTAGGTTATAGCGAAATCAATTTGAATGTTGGCTGCCCAAGTGATCGCGTCTCACGTGGTGATTTTGGACTATCCTTGATGTATAAACCTGAGCTCGTTGCCGAGTGTGTTAATGCCTTAAAACACGCGGTTAATATCCCTATTTCAGTAAAGTGTCGCATCGGTGTTGACGATAAAGATAGCTTTGAAGAACTCATTTACTTTATCCAAGGCATTGTCGATGCTAAGGCTGATTTTATTTGTATTCATGCGCGCAAAGGCTGGCTAAATGGCTTAAGCCCCAAAGAAAATCGCACGATCCCGCCTTTACAATATGACACCGTTTATCAAATCAAAAAATTATTCCCCAATCAGTTAATGGGCATTAACGGTGGCATAACAACCCTAGATGACATCAACCAACATCTACAACATGTCGATAGTGTGATGATTGGGCGCGAAGCTTACCACAACCCGATGTTATTTAAAGATGTTGATCAGCTTTTTTATAACGAACCAAGCCATGAGCTTACGCCTTTTGACGTTGCTGAGCGTTTAATTCCCTATATTGAAGAAGAGCTAAAAGCGCCTGATCGCAAGCTTAATCATATTACGCGTCATACACTTAATCTATTTAACGGCTACCCTAACGCGCGTCTTTATCGCCGATTTTTAAGTGAAAATGCTACTCGTCCCGAAGCAGGCGTTCACACTTTTAAAGAAGCATTAAGCTATGTCAAAGATTAAACATTATAAGGATATCTGTACACACTGACAGAATAGGCTTTGCAGCGAACTTAAACCTACCATCCCTGATAAAATGGATTGCCACGCATCCATGCTCGCAATGACACCCTTGATTTGTCATCCTGAGCCGAGATGGCGTGAGGTTCTAATGCGAAGCTGCCATGGGTGGTTAGTGATTTTCCTAAAGGTAGTACCATTAATTTATACAAGATTACACAGCAAAAAATCCTGTAAAATGAATCATGATCAGTATATACTTTGCCCACTGCAGCGGTTAACAGTTACGCATAGTCATGAGTGATCAATCATTAAGTTATCAAGATGCTGGTGTGAGCATCGATGAAGGCAACCTGCTTGTCGAGAAAATCAAACCGTTAGCTAAATCCACCATGCGCAAAGAAGTATTAGGCGGCTTAGGTGGTTTTGGCGCTTTGTTTGAAATCCCCTTGGATCGTTATAAAAATCCCGTGTTAGTCTCAGGTACTGACGGTGTTGGCACCAAGTTGAAACTTGCTTTTGAATTAAACGATCACACAACCATTGGTATTGATTTGGTTGCAATGTGTGTTAACGATCTAATTGTTGGTGGCGCTGAGCCATTATTTTTCCTTGATTATTATGCCACTGGGAAGCTTGATGCTCATCAAGCAGCTGATGTAATATCCGGCATTGCTGAGGGTTGTCGCCAATCAGGTGCTGCTCTTGTCGGCGGGGAGACCGCTGAGATGCCTGGCATGTACCAAGGTGAAGAATATGATCTTGCAGGCTTCTGTGTTGGCATTGTTGAAAAAGATAAAATCATTTCAAGTGACAAGGTCAAAGCAGACGATGCCTTAATTGCAATCGCCTCATCAGGTGTGCATTCCAATGGTTACTCATTGGTGCGTAAGGTCATTGAACATGTTAATGCTGACTTAAACATGTCTTTTCAACAAAGTACCTTAGGCGAAACGTTATTAACGCCAACGCGCATTTATGTCAAAACGATCTTAAAACTACTTGAGCAATATGATATTCATGCGATAAGCCATATTACCGGTGGCGGTTTTACTGAGAATATTCCACGCGTATTGCCGGATTTCACTTGTGCAAATATCAACTTAGACAGTTGGCAATTTCCTGCAATTTTCCAGTGGTTGCAACAAAATGGCAATATTAGCCAAAGCGAGATGCTTAAAACATTTAACTGTGGTGCAGGCATTGTAATGGCAGTAGCACAAAGTGATAAAAAGGCGATGCTTGAAACACTTAAAGCACTTGGTGAAACTGCTTGGGAAATTGGTCACTTAAGCCAATCGCAGCAACAACAAGCGCATGTTAGCTACTTCCATGGCAAATAAATCGATATTTAAACTTGTGGTTCTATCGTCAGGATATGGCTCAAATCTGCAAGCGATCATTGATCAGCTACATAATGAAGATGATATAAAGATCAGTGCGATCATTTCTGATAAGGCATCTGAGTCCATCACACGCGCACTTAATCACAATATTCCCTGCTTATATTTACCTAGGCAAAAACAACAAACCCGAGAGGAATATGATCAGCTACTCTCTGAGCTACTTAAACCATTTCATCCTGACTTGATCATTTTAGCTGGATTTATGCGTATTCTATCACCTGACTTTATCCAGAAATTTCCACAGCAAATCATCAATATCCACCCATCACTACTGCCTAAATACAAAGGCTTAAATACCCATCAACGCGTGATCGATGCCAAAGACACAATCCACGGCACCACGATACACTACGTTGATGAACACTTGGATAGTGGTAAAATCATCGCGCAAAAACGCATTGATGTTTTACCCTTTGACACCGCTGAAACGCTAGAGCAAGCCATCAAATCACTTGAACATGTTTTTTATCCAGCAACCATTCACAAGCTTGCAACAAAAATGCGTAATAACGCTAGCCTAACGCCCGAAAATAACCATAACTAAATCGACTTAGTAATAAATCAAGAATAAGTTGCGCTAACTAATACCTCTGCCCTTGTGGGAGAGGTCGTGCTGCTTAAGCTGTGCGGGTGAGGGGAAATTGAAACTCAACTTATTTGTGCATTATTACTTACCGCAGATATTGGACATAAATGTAAAAGGTCTATCGCTAAAAATAAAAATCTCTTATACATCAATAAAGCTTATTATTTAACTGGAATATCCTTAAGAGGGTTTTAACATCCTTGTGATCAACTCTTAGTAACAAAGGGGAGGGAGTGTTATTGAGCCGTAGCGTCCTGCCACGAAAGTTATTCTCTCAAATACTCTGGCTGCAAGATAGAGGAGATCTCTGAAATTTATTTAAGAAATCTCTGCTTTTATATGGCGAATATCTCACAAGGTCATAATGCGGTCTTATATGAAATCATCTCAAAACAACTTCATCACTTAATTTAAACTTAATCGTCTCAGCTAAAACATCAAATAAATAATCAATTTCAGCTAGGGTATTATAATAAGCAAAGCCGATGCGTAGCACACCATCGTTTGGATCTAGGCCTAGTGTTTCAATAAATCGTGGCACATAAAAATGTCCATAACCGACACAAATATGATGTTGGGCCAAGGCTTGAGCTAAGTCTCTATTACTGATACCGGCAACAGTTATTGCAAATGTTGGCGTGCGCTTGGTTAAGTTATCCTTACAGTCTATGCCATGCACCGTGATGTGTGAATATGCCTCTAGTTTTTGCAAAAAGTAAGATTTAAGTATTAGCTCATGCCTCTCTATCGCCAACATGCTTAGTGTTAATGCTGCCTTTAAATCCGTTTTTGCCATTTTTTCATCGATCAAACCAGCTTTGTGATAAATGGCTGCTTCTAAACCTGCCAATGCTTCAAAGTTTTGTGTTCCGGTTTCTAGCGCATAAGGCAAAACTTTAGGTGCTGGCGCTATTTTATAGGGTTTAATGGATACCATTGTTTGTGATTTACTATACAAAATACCGATATGTGGTGCTGAGAACTTATAACCTGAGCATACCAACCAATCACAACCAATCACTTGCACGTCAACCTTATGATGTGCAATAAAATGCACTGCATCAACAAATAGCTTAACCCGATACTGTTTTGCCAAAGCACTGACACGCGCAATATCAGTAATACTACCGCAAATATTAGATGCCAATGTAATCGCAATGAGTTTTGTCCGCCCCTTTTTCAATATCGTTTCAAGTCGATCAAGATCTAGCGTATAACTATCTTGATCAAATGGTATTATCTCGGCATTAACACCCTTCTCCTTTGCCTTGATAAGCCACGGGCTGACATTTGCCTCATGATCAAGCTCACTGACAATAATGTTATCCTTAGGCAACCAAGTATTGGCAATTGCATGTGATAGTGCCCATGTAATGGTTGTCATATTTTGCCCAAAGCTGATCTCTTTAGAATCTTTTGCATTGATGAGCGCTGCCATTGCCTCTCTAGTTCGATCCATTTGCTGTTGTGCGACAATGCTACTTTGATAAAAACCACCCAAATTCGCAACACCGTCTGCCATAAACTTAGTTACAGCCTCAATCACAGCAGAACTTACCTGCGTGCCACCTGGACCATCAAAATAAATCACCGGATTGGATTTAATCAACGCAGGAAAACCTTGGCGTATTTTATCTACATCAAACATAAACCATTTTATCCTTTTATTTTTTTACCTTTTTGTTATTTTTTAATCTGCATAGTAATCACAAATACATCGCGATATCCCGCCCCTGGTAATAAAGGAACAATTGGTGAAGCATAATGCGCATATTTGCGATCATTAAAGAGAAACATCTCGCCCTCTTTCAACGCTTGATTTACATAGATATGTTGATGATTACTGATATCAACCAATAGCGAATTACCTCCCGTGATATTTTGCATATCAACACAAACCACCGTGACATAATCAAAGCCATCTTGATGCACACCCTCAGGAGCTGGCTTACCCGTTACCTCATCATTGGTATATATGCGAATCTGATGAATACCAAAATGATAATCACATGCTGGCAGCCTAGGATAAATATGTGCCATGATAATGTCGCTAGCCACTTTCCTGGCAATATCCATCTCAATTAATGGGAAATTGCGATCGATCCCACCTTGGTATTTATTAAGCTTTTTTGATTGGTGAAATACCTCGCTGTGTGGACTCACGCTAATCTCACCCTGCAAAATATCACCCACAGCAAACGCACGATGGCGATAATTATCACCCATTTTCATATTTGGATCTCGTTTAAGCATATTAAAAGACTTGGCAAATGCATGCTTTACATCACCAATAAACTCAATGTGATACATTATTTCTCTTGCTTGAATATTTGATCCTTCCGCCATTTCTAATACCGTTTGATACATTTTATCTTCCTTAATACAGTTATAGACCATCAACCGCCAATACTACACCTCTTTTTTAGGCATGGCGCAAGCATTTCAGTATTTAATTTACAGAACACTATCTTTTTAATTTAATTTTCTCTACCATTGGCGCGTTTTAGCAATCATTTAACAGGAGTTTTCTTATGTTTTTCGCGCAATCTTACGGACTGGCGATTTTATTTTGTATTATCACAATGCTTTGTTGGGGATCTTGGGCAAACCTTCAAAAAGCAACAGGCAAACAATGGGCCTTTCAATATTTCTATTGGGATTATGCTATTGGTGTGCTCTTGATCAGCTTTATTCTTGCCATCACCTTGGGTAACACCGGTAGCATTGGACGTGGATTTTTTACTGATCTGGCGCAGGCAAATACCAATATGATTATACTTGCGCTTATTGGTGGTATTGTCTTTAATCTTGCTAATATCTTACTCGTTGCTGCCATTGACATTGCTGGCATGGCAGTGGCTTTCCCTGTTGCTATTGGACTTGCGTTAGTGCTTGGCGTGATTCTTAATTACATTGCCAATCCATTGGGTAATGCCTTAGTTTTAGCTATCGGTGTGATCTGTGTCGCTATTGCTATTATCCTTGATGCCAAGGCATATAAGACACTCAAAGCGCACTTAACGCAATCAGCATTTAAAAAAGGACTCATTATTGCACTAATCTCTGGCGCATTGATGGGTACATTTTACTATTTCGTTGCCGCATCGATGATTACCAATTTCCACACGCCTGAAGCAGGGAAACTAACACCTTATAGTGCCGCGGTTATTTTTGCGATTGGTTTGTTTTTATCAAACTTCATTATCAACACATGGATGATGAAGAAGCCATTTATTGGTGATCCAATCAAAGGTGCGGGTTATTTTAAAGGAAGCTTTAGAGCACATATTTTTGGTATTTTAGGAGGTGCCATTTGGGGCTTGGGTACAGGCTTGAACTTTATTGCTGCAGGCACTGCAGGACCTGCCATTTCTTATGGGCTTGGTCAAGGTGCTACGATGATTGCCGCTCTATGGGGTGTCTTTATTTGGCGTGAATTCAAGCATGCACCGCAATCAGCTAACAAACTTTTGCTGTGGATGTTTATCTTCTACTTTATCGGTTTGTTATTGATTATTTTTGCTAAGGCTTAACTCATTTAAGATAAGATAATGAATCAGCTTGCACACCTTTTAAGTATTGATATTAGCCGCTTGCCAACGGCTAAATTACACCAACATGATGAAGCACAATTAAGCTACATGCAAAAAGGTGTGTTAAAGGTTATCGTCGGTCATAAAGTCTATATCGTGCCCACTGGTTTTGCGATTTATATCCCATCAGGCATCACTCATGGCATCGAATGCGCTCAGGATATCGATGGCGTCATTCTGTACTTTGATCAAAACATGCCACTATTACCCGCAGAGGTTATCATTAGCAAACCAGATGAACTAACTAAACAGCTGATATTAAAGGTTGATCAACAAGGTCAAGATATAGCACCTGTTTTCACACAAGCATTGCTACAAGCTATGCGTGATGATCAATCTGCTCCTAACTATGCTTTAAGTTTCCCAACACATCCTTTGCTGCGTGACTTAATCACTTATATTGATAAGCAGCTAGCACAACCAGTATCCATTGAAGTTATCGCTCAAAAAGCGCATCTCAGCGCACGCCATTTATCTCGTATTTTCAAAAAAGAAACGGGACTGTCATTTTCCTACTGGCTACAGCAGTACAAAATGCTCTATGCTTTGGTGCTGTTGCCGCAACATCAAAGCACATCAATTGTTGCTCGAGCATTAGGTTATCATAGCGATAGCGCTTTTATTAGCACCTTTAAAAAATTCACACACGGCAAACCGCCTTCACTTTTTTATTAAATTACCATTTCTCAAGCCAAAATGATTTATAAACCATTCAATCAAAGGTATGATCAATATCATTACCATTAACTGTTGTGATTAGCCCCTAAAATGGCTTTATTTAACGCTACTCGGAACACACCTCTGATTAAAAAATTTGAAGAATGGATTACTGAGGCAAAAACATTCAAAGAAATCGGTCAACTTTCGATTAAATATAGTCAGCCGATCAAACGCATGTTTCATTTAACACTGCCTAATGAGCAACTTCTAAATTTTACATTTATTCGCACGCATAATGATTTGAAGCGTAATATTGTCACATTAGAACCAATGTTGGCACTAAAATTTTATCGTCAAAACCTACATATTGAAGCCTTATATTGGATTATTTTCACACAATCCAATATCCACAAATCCATCGCTTGTTCATAGGGTAGTCACTACCCTATTTTCTGTTTTTCCTTTCAGTTATAAGCATTTCTCCTGATCGCCTTTCACATGCAATCGTTGGCTGAGCGTTAGTCGAAGCCATTTCTTATTAAGCATTACCCCTTCGACTTAGCTCAGGGGACAAACAGTATTATTGCTTGGGAAATATTTGCATATTTTCACCTCTCCCCTTGAGGGAGAGGTCGTGCAGCCTAAGCTGCGCGGGTGAGGGGTAATTAACTCATTATGCTTTTGTCATTATTTTGCTATTTCTGCTTCTTTATCTTTCTTCCATGCAGAGTCGTTGGCTGAGCGCTAGTCGAAGCCATCTCGTATCAGCATTCCCCCTTCGACTTTGCTCAGGGAACGAGAAATAGTGCTGATAGGTGACTATAGTTTCATCTCAGCAATTTTTACTTTCCATTCTTTGGGACCCGTTTGATGCACTGAAGTCCCTTGACTATCAACAGCAACCGTCACCGGCATATCTTCCACTTCAAACTCATATATCGCTTCCATTCCCAGATCTTCAAATCCAACGACGCGAGCCTTACGAATAGATTTAGAAATAAGATAAGCCGCTCCACCAACTGCCATTAAGTAAACTGCCTTATGTTTTTTGATGGAATCAATCGTTGCCTGACCTCGCTCGGCTTTACCGACCATGCCGGCAATACCAACTTCACTCAACATAAAATCAGTAAACTTATCCATCCGCGTTGCCGTTGTAGGACCCGCAGGACCGACCACCTCATCACCCACAGGATCAACTGGTCCCACGTAATAAATAAATTTACCTTTTAAATCAACTGGCAATGGCTCGCCATTTTTCACCATATCCATAATACGCTTATGTGCGGCATCACGACCTGTTAATAACTTGCCATTTAATAGTAATGTTTCACCTGGTTTTAAATTTTCAATATCGGCTTGCGTTAAGGTATTTAAATCGACGCGACGCACTTGTGATTTATCAGTTTCAGTAATTTCAGGCCAATCTTCTAATTTTGGCACAGGTAATTGCGCAACACCTGATCCATCTAGGGTAAAGTGCACATGACGCGTTGCTGCACAATTTGGAATGAGTGCCACAGGTTTACATGCTGCATGCGTTGGATATTCATGAATTTTGACATCAAGTACCGTTGTCAATCCGCCCAAGCCTTGCGCACCAATGCCTAGATCATTGATCTTGTGATACAGCTCAACACGTAATTTTTCAAGCTCAGTTTGCGCACCACGCTCAAGAATCTCATGCATATCAATCTCTTCACCTAATGACTCTTTAGCTAATAGCATGGCTTTTTCTGCCGTGCCACCAATACCAATACCGATAATGCCCGGTGGACACCAACCTGCCCCCATTGTTGGCAACATCTCAAGCACCCAATCAACGATACTATCACTGGGGTTTAAGACTTTAAACTTTGATTTAAATTCAGAACCACCGCCTTTAGCAGCTAACTCAACCTCGATATTAGATCCTGCTACCATATCGATATGTACAATTGCAGGGGTATTGTCCTTGGTATTTTTACGCGCGCCATGCGGTGGATTAACCATCGATGCTCGAAGTGGATTATCCGAATTTAAATACGCGCGACGCACGCCTTCGTTAACAAGTTCGGTAATCGTACGATCAGTGCGATCAAGTCTCGCCTCCATACCGACTTTAACAAACGCGCAAACCATACCAGTATCCTGACAAATTGGGCGATGACCATAAGCTGCCATACGCGAGTTTATCAGAATCTGCCCAATTGCATCTTTTGCTGGCTTTGATGCTTCATGCTCATAAGCGCGATACATTGCTTGCACAAAGTCTTTAGGGTGATAATAAGAAATAAATTGCAATCCATCGGCAACACTTTGAATGAGATCTTCTACTTTAATAATTGACATCTAAAATAACTCTCTTGATTAAACTTCGACGCATTTTAACAAGGATTCATGCTAGTGGTACAGAAAAAATCAAAGGTCAATCAAATCCAACGTATTTTACGCATAATGGCAATATAACCCACCATAATCAACGCAAGTATGGAGCAGACAATAATAAAGCCATAATGCGATTCAGCCC
The DNA here is from genome assembly GCF_055396795.1 of Cysteiniphilum sp. GTC20157. Classification (NCBI taxonomy): domain Bacteria; kingdom Pseudomonadati; phylum Pseudomonadota; class Gammaproteobacteria; order Thiotrichales; family Fastidiosibacteraceae; genus Cysteiniphilum; species Cysteiniphilum sp. GTC20157. Next base: position 2,010,169 of record NZ_AP044698.1, read on the forward strand.
CTGGAATCCCGGCAACATTAATACCCAAAAGACCGGTGATAAACCCTAATGGGATAAAAACCACACTAATCATCGATAAGATATACATACGCTGATTCATCTGTGTTTGTTCATAGGCATGAATTTCATTTTGGATGATTAAACTTCTATCTTTCATCGCATCCAAATCTTCCAATAGACGCATATTCGCATCGAGCACCTGCCTTAATTCAAAGACGTCCTCATCACTTAGCCATGACAGTTTATTTGCTGAAATGGCCAATATCGCTTCGCGCTGCGGCAAAATATAGCGCCTGATTTTAATGACCTTTTTACAAATCGCATTGACCTTATCGGATAACTCAATCGATCGCTCCTTCTTAATCAAAAGCTCAATATCATCGAGTTTACCATCATAGCTATCAACCAGCTGATCGGTATGCTCGGTAATATGCATCAATAAAATATTCAAAAACTCACTTGTCGCACAGGGTCCCGCATTTAAGCGTAGCATATTGTTAATCTCAGCAATCGAGTGCAGATCTCGACGCTTGACGGTAATAATCAAGCGCTCGCTTAACCACATGCGGATCGATGTCATATCCTCAGGCTTCTGCCCCTTATTAAGATTAATCGCGCGAAAAGTTGCCAACATACCATTATCGAGTACTAAAATACGCGGTCTGGTTTCTTTGGCACATAGCATATCGATGATTTTCTCAGGAATCACTTGATATTCATTTAAAAAATCAGCCGCTTGCGTTAAATCCAGATGCAGCCAGATAATGCCAGATGGTACCGCCATAACTGAGGGAATATCTTTTTCGGTGATTTCTTTAGCGCCACCGTCACCATCTAACAGTTTGATATTTACATGCTTTTTTTGTACTTCCATCACTTGATATCATTAAATACCTTTTTGCATCACTCTAGCGTAAAACGCGATAAACGCAATCAGTTAATCAGATAAAGTGCACAAACCTACTTTATACTTTGGCAAGTTCTTATTAAAATCTCTAGCATACCTTTAAAAAACAATCCATAAATAAAAGGCAAGCTTCTCTACAATGCGTGATTTTGCTAAAGACAACTCATCAACTACTGCTAAAAGCAATAAAAAAAGTAAAAAGAGTACCGCAGATAACAAGCCTCGTACGCAATCCTCATTAGCCATCAGGAAAATCATTCTCTCACTTTTGTTACTCGTATTGATTATTGCTTTTATTGTTAGCTTTTATTGGGGTAATGAATCCAAAGATGCCACCGCAACAACGACTGCACAAACGGTAAATGTCTCACCCAAAACAGCTGTTAATGCCAGTGAGACTGAAGGGCAAAACAATCAAAAACAAGATAATGCCATAGCAGACAGTAAGTCAACTCAAGAAGCACATCAACCTGCCAACACCTCTGGCGTTAGCGTGCCTCCAGCGAATGAGAACAGTGCAAAAGAGGCAAAAGAGATCAAAGAAACAGCCGCAACAAACAGTAAGAAAACGAAAGATAGCAAAACGGATAACAAGAAAGATGACGATCAGCCTTTAACATTCACATTTTATAACACACTGACTAACAAAACCGTACAAGTCGATGCTAACCCTGACAAACTAAAGCAATATCGCTATACCTATATGCTGCAAGTTGGTTCATATCGCAATCAAAGTGATGCCAATGCCACGCGTGCCAAGCTTATTTTGGCAGGTCTTAAGCCAACCATTAAAAAAGTAGGCGATTGGTATCGCTTGGATGTTGGACCTGTTTATAATAAACGTGATGGTGATGTCATCAAACACAAAGTTGAGGCTGCTGGTATTTCTGGCAGTATTTTGCGTCAAGTAGATAAACAAGAAATCACTCAACAAACAAGCGATAATAATCAGTAGACTATATGGAGTTTTGCGTTTAAAGGAATAATTTATGCGAATATTCAAAACATATTTTAACGTAATGGCGGAGCATATCGATGCCAACAAGCATGTCAGCAATATCGTCTATATCAAATGGATGCAGGATATTGCCGTGATGCATTCAGATGCCTGCGGTTGGGACACCAAGCGTTATCACCAAAACCATTGCACATGGGTTGCCAAAACCCATTTTATTGACTATATCAAGCAGGTTTTCTTAAATGAGGTCATTGAAGCTAGAACGTGGGTTGATGAGATAAAGCGCTCAACGGCACTACGCAAATATGAGTTTATCAATCAGCGTGGTGAAATCGTTGCCAAAGCCGAAACCAATTGGGTGTTCATCAACACCGAAACCCAACGCATTCAACGTGTATTACCCGAAGTACGTGAAGACTTCGAGCGCTTTAGGTCATCTGAATATAATGAAGCAGCTGACTTGCTAAATAGCGATGCACCATCGTTGTAGGGTGCATACCGTTATAGAATAAATAGCCGTTACAATATGGCAAATCTTCCGCCTTAGCACAGGTTAAGTCAACAGGTTTTGTAATGCCAATACTTGCCAAAACATTGGCTTTATTAAAATAAACATCTAAAAACAGTCGATCGATTGGAAAGACATGATTGGCTGGGAACTCACCTAAAGTCTGAAGCACAAGATTAGTTTGCAAACTTAAGTTATACATTTGTGAAATAGATGAAATCACTGCTAGCACACTTTGACGCACAATATGACTATGAATATGTTCATCGACTAAATTTGTCAATGCCGGCACCATCGAGAAATTAGGCAGATTAAGCACGTAGATATTTGCTACAGGCACGCCATGTTGCATCAATATTTTTACCGCTTTAACGATATTATCAATCGGACGCGCAATTGCTTGACCATTGTTTGACGCAATACGCACGATATTCTGATAAAAATCATTGCCTCCCGCCCATAAAATAAAAAGTGTTTTGGGGTTAGGCTTGTTATTGACATTAGCAAGATATAATTGTAGCTGCTTTAACACGCCAGGCACACAATTATAAGCATCATAATTGCCAACTCCATGGATACATTGTTCACTCGTATCACGCGCCCATGTTGTATCTGTCAAATAATAATCACCGGTTTCAGCCGAAGCAGTTGCAAAAGAAACATTGTGATCATAAGCCATATTAGGCTTTAGGTCTTTGATATTGTAAAAATCATCACCCTCAGTCGTCGGCATTTCTGCCAAAAAATAATTAAACCACGTATTACGTGTTGGATCATTCACACTTAATGCACTTGTAATTGGTGCACCCATTTTATCTGTAATACCACTGGGTTTAACCCAATAGTTATTGCCCAAGCCTTGCCCTTGTGGCGCGCTATCACTTAAACTATCGCCAAAGACGACGATATTAGCAAAATCTTTCGCTTTAGGATCAACCCTCGCCTCAGCTTGGCGCTTAATTAAGGCAATAACCACAATGACAATCACAAGTGTGGCACTCAAACTCCAAAAGATCTTCTTTAACATCCTAGTCTCCCTATTTACGCCCACCAAAAATAGTACTTCCAATACGTAACATTGTGCTACCCGCGGCAATCGCTGCGGGCATATCACCACTCATACCCATGGATAACTCTTGCAGGTTAAGCTTAAACTTTTGGTTTATCTTATCTTTACACTCAACCAGTTTATAAAAGCTCGCTAACTCTTTATCATACTCTCCAGTATATTCAAGCATACACATCAAACCGCGAAGCTTGAGATTAGGACAATATTTAACAATATAGTCAACTAAACCCTCTATTGCATCGCAATCATTGAGCATAATGCCTGATTTTTGTGGTTCAAGATCAACATTAACCTGAATTAGCACCTGTATTGTTTTATCAATTTCCGCACAGTGGCGCTGTAATTTTTGAGCGTATTCAATGCTGCTTAGCGTATGCAGCCAATCAAAATGTTGCGCGATTTTTTTGAGTTTATTGGACTGCAGGCGTCCAATATAGTGCCATGTAATGTCCTCTGGCAATCCGGAGATCTTATCAATTGCTTCCTGCACAAAGCTCTCAGCAAATGTGCGCATACCCGCATCATAAATCACACGCATTGCCTCAATAGACTGTTTTTTTGATACGGCTAACAATTTTGGTTTAGTTGTCCTTTGTACCACTAATGATTCAATCCGTTGTTGTAGCTTAGATAAATTTTGTCGCAATTGCGCTTCTTGATCATAATTCATCTGCTATAGTCTTAGAGTGTATAGTTAGTAAGAAGGATATCTTAACATGAACCTCACGGAATTATTATCGCTTTGTATTAGCAAAAAGGCATCGGATTTACACCTCTCTAGTGGTGCTAAAGTCAAACTGCGTGTTGATGGACATATTGAATCTGCCAGTGATGAGCTATTAACTGAAGAAAACCTTGAGAGCTACTTGCATGAAGTCATGAGCTTAGAACAATTCCAACATTTTCAAGAAACGCTAGAATATGATTTTTCTGTCCATTTGCCAGAGCTTCATTCGCGCTTTAGGGTGAATGCGTTTAAACAAGACCGTGGCAGTGCGCTTGTTTTTCGCGTGATTCCTGAGAGTGTTTACACATTGGATGAGCTTGAAGCGCCTGAGATTTTCAAAGAGCTCATGCATAAGCCGCATGGATTGATTGTCGTTACTGGTCCCACAGGTAGTGGTAAGAGCACGACACTTGCAGCAATGATTGATCACATCAACAAAACCGAAAAAGGGCATATTATCTCGATTGAAGACCCAATTGAATTCACTCATAAATCACAGCAATGCCTCATCAATCAACGTGAGGTGAAGCGTGATACTTTAAGCTTTAATGCAGCCCTTCGCGCAGCACTGCGCGAGGATCCAGATTATATCCTAGTTGGCGAGATGCGTGATGTTGAGACCATTCGTCTGGCGTTAACTGCCGCTGAAACTGGGCATTTGGTATTTGCCACTTTGCATACTTCATCTGCACCCAAAACCATTGATCGGATTATTAATGTCTTTCCAGGAGATGAACAACCAATGATTCGCTCGATGCTCTCAGAGTCTTTACAAGCTGTTATTGCTCAGCGGCTTATTCGTAAAAAAGAAGGCGGACGTGTCGCAGCTCATGAAGTGCTCATTGCTAATACGGCAGTGCGTAACCTTATTCGTGAGAATAAAATCCCTCAGCTTTATAATGTATTGCAAACCAGTCAAAACAAAGGCATGCAAACCCTAGAACAAGCATTAACCAAACTCTTTAATTGTGGAATAATTGATGCGGAGGAACTTAAGAAATACAACACCATACAACAACCGATTTCCTAGCTATCGACGCCAAAAATCTGGGGTGAATAATACTAAAATGGTAAATACTTCTAAACGCCCTAAGAGCATCGCGAAGTTCAAGATCCAATGAGCCTCCATCGGTAAGTTGGCATAATTCACCCCAACTTGACCAAGACCAGGCCCTAGGTTCGAGATACTTGCTGCCACAGCCGAGAATGCCGTTACTGAATCAATCCCAACCCCCATCATGCATAACCACAAGATAACGAATAAAATAAAATAAGCAGCAACAAATCCCCAAACACTGCTCATCACACTTTCAGACATGACTTTATTGCCAAACTTCACGGGAAAAACACCCGCAGGATGTACTAAGCGCCGTGCTTCGCGAAAAGCTTGTTTTCTTAAAAGTACTGCGCGCACGATCTTAAGTCCGCCCGAGCTTGAACCTGCACATCCGCCAATAAGACCTATGACCATTAACAAAATCGGCAAGAACAATGGCCATAAATGGTAATTTGCATCGGCTGTAAATCCTGTATTTGAGACAAATGATGCGACTTGAAACAATCCATCCCAAAACGCGCGATCATTACTCTTGGTCACATCCTGCGAAATCAAGGTTAATACAACAATCACAATCATCGAAAAAGCAAAAAAGATATAGGCGCGAAACTCAGGATCACGCCAATAGACTTTAAGTGATATGCGTTTAAATGCAGTAAAGTGCAGTGCAAAGCTTGTCGCACTAATCATCATATAAAAGATACAGATTGAATAAATCAACGGCGTTTGACCACTCATTGATGCATCACTGGGTGCAAAGCCACCCGTACCAATCGTTGAATAGGCATAACAAATTGCATTAAACCAATTCATACCACCAAATTTATAACTAATAATACATAGCACGACTAATAAAAGATAAATCCCCCACAACACTTTGGCAGTATCCGCAATTCTTGGTGTTAACTTGTTCTCTTTCCATGGTCCATTGGCCTCAGCTCGATATAGCTGCATACCACCAACGCCAAGCATCGGTAAAATTGCCACTGACAAAATGATAATCCCCATACCACCCAAAAGTTGGGTTTGCTGGCGATAATACAAGATACTCTTAGGTAGCGAATCAAGGCCATGAATGACGGTTGCACCCGTGGTGGTAAACCCTGAAATCGATTCAAATACCGCATCGGAAAAGCTTAAATGCAACCCATTTGACAGCATATAAGGAATCGCACCATAAAACCCAAGCACCGACCAAATAGCGATCACGACAATAAAGCCATCTTTAACCGTCAGCTGCTTTTTTGACTTGGAGCTAAGTGCCCAAAAGACAAGTCCTGAGATCAATGTAATTAAAAAGCTCGATAAAAAAGGCTCGCTATTATGTTCATGATAAACCCAGCTGACGATGATGGGAGTTAACATCGTCAAACTAAAGAACATCAGCAACATGCCTAATACTTTAAAAATAGGACCTGGGCGCATAAATCGTTTTTCCTAAATGCTTATACTCATTACAACGGCGTTTTATCGTATTACGGTTGTATGTGCTATAGGTTTTTGTTAGGCATTCTAGTATAATCGCCAACAAAATAGAAACAACAACTTAGATGAGTTATGTCCATTATTCTTAAAATGCTGCACCTTTTTGACAATAAAAAGCAACGCGAATACGTCAGTAACGCCGGTGATTTTCTCGCCAATTACGATCGTGATTTCCCAACACGTTCACAATCACAAAAAAAAGAAGCGCAAAAGCATCGTAATATTTTTAGTCGCAAAACAGATGAAATATTTTAAGTCTTAATAGAGTACTGCAGGAAATATGATGTCCTATCTATGCTTATTTTGACTGGTAGTATAACAAATAAAGCCAAAACTCCCAGTGTGTATAGTTATTCCATTTATGCTTTATGTGTTTAGTGTCTGTCTACATTATAAACTTCAGTGATTTTGCATGATGGTATTGCAGCTTGTCACCTAGCACTTTTACATAATTTTCTCAATCGCAGAAATTGCATTTACAACATTGGTAACTGCCGTACCTCCTATTGCCTTTTTGCTATTCACCGCTGATTCAATGCTTAATATTTGATAGACATCATCATCAATCATCACGGAAAAACGCTGAAACTCGGATAGGGTTAAATCATCCAATGATTTATTTTGACTTAAAGCATAAGCAGTGATTTCTCCGACGATATGATGTGCCTTTCTAAAGGCAATCCCCTTTTTAGAGAGATAATCAGCCAACTCCGTTGCCACACAAAAACTGCCATCATAGTTTTTATCTTTATTCACCACTAAGCTTTCAACGGTTATCGTTGTGACTTTCAATAAGTCACTCACAGTATCAACAGCCGCAAAGAGTGCTTCTTTATCTTCTTGCAGATCTTTGTTATATCCCGATGGCAAGGCTTTAACGGTTGTTAATAATGCCACCAAATAGCCATTTAAACGTCCTGCTTTACCACGAACCAACTCCATTGCATCAGGGTTTTTCTTCTGCGGCATAAGTGATGAACCAGTTGTCACTAAATCACTCATTTCAATCAAGCTAAACTCGGTCGTTGAATAGATAATCATATCCTCGGCAAAACGACTTAGATGTGTACCAATAAGACTAATCGCAGCTAGCAGTTCAATAATATAATCGCGATCACTTACCGCATCTAGGCTGTTTTGAGCAATCTTTTCAAAACCTAAAGTATCTGCCATTTTCTGGCGATCCAATGCCCAAGCATTGCCAGCAATTGCACCCATTCCTAAAGGTGAGATATTAACGCGTTTTTTAATATCTAAAAGTCTCGCATAATCGCGTTTAAGCATCTCATAAAAAGATAAGAAATAATGCCCCCACGTGATTGGTTGCGCCTGTTGTAAATGCGTATAACCCATAACAAATACATCAAAATTTGCTTTGCCTTGTGCGACAAAAGCCGCTTGTAAGCCTTTAATGAGATCACATAAATGCTCAATATGATCAAGCACCCATAACCTTGTCGCACAAGATACCTGTTCATTGCGCGATCTTCCGGTATTGGCTTTATAAGCAAGGTCACCTACCTTATCAACCAGTGCCTGCTCAACAAAGGTATGAATATCCTCGACACCAGAATTGATAGCTTGTTGAATAAGCTGCGGATTGTTATCGATCTCTTGTTCAATCTCTGTCAATCCTTGATGTAAATCCTTTAACTCTGCATAAGATAATACATCGATATCACAAAGCGCTTCAGTAAATGCTTTTGTCGCTTTGATATCATAAGGCAACAGTCGATAATCAAAACTCAATGACTCATTAAAGCGCACAAACAAAGGGTTGTTATCCTCGCTAAAACGCCCACCCCAGAGTTTTTGTTGATTGCCTTTTTTTTCTTGTTTTTCTTTATTGATTACTTCTGCCATGGCTTATCCTTTAATTCATTAAAAAACGTGATAAAAAATTCAACACCTTCGTTGATTTGCTCGACATAAATAAACTCATCGGCACTATGTGAGCGCTTTGAATCGCCCGGTGAAAACTTAACACTTGGGCAATTCACAATCGCCTGATCTGAAGTCGTTGGCGAACCATAACTGTTGATGCCTTTTGCTAATAATGCCTGCATTAATGGATGCTCAAGTGGTGTTTTACTGGCTTTAATGCGTAGTGATCTAGGTGTTACCTCTGATGACATATATCGGCGCATAATATGCAATACATCCTCATTACCATAGGCATCCGTCGATCTGACATCAACGACAAAATGACATTTTTCAGGGACAACATTGTGCTTCACACCAGCGTTGATCATCGTCACACTCATTTTGACATCACCCAATGTCTCTGAAGTTTGTGCAAATTGATAATTGTTAATCCAATTAATATCAGCAACGGCTTTTAATATTGCATTATCCCACTCATTGCGCGCAGCATGTCCTGTCTTGCCATGGGCAACACAATCACAAACCATCAAACCCTTTTCACTAATGGCAAGCTCCATACTGGTTGGCTCACCAACGATCGCAAAATCAATAGCATCAAAAAATGTCAACGCCAACTCGGCACCATTTCTACCTGAGATCTCTTCTTCGGCAGCCGCGCATAATAATAGATTAAAAGGTAAATCTTCCCTTTCATAAAAATAACTAAACGTAGCTACCATGCTCACTAATGCACCACCGGCATCATTCGATCCCAAACCATATAACTTGCCATCAATTATCTCTGCACAATATGGATCACGAGTATAGCTCTTACTCGGTGGCACCGTGTCATGATGCGAAATCAGTAAAACGGATGGTTTCTTATCATCAAAATATTTATTTTTAGCACACACATTATTACCAACTAAAGTACTAGCTATACCACGTTCAAACAACCATTGTTGAATAAACGCCGCACTTTGTGCTTCGTCCTTTGAAACCGATGGGATTTCAATTAAACACTTGAGTAATGCCAAGGCTTCCGCTTGTTTATGTGTTATATCTTCTGATAATACATCTGAACATGAACTCATACCATTTATCATCTAGCAAACCTCCTCTGCCAAAGTGATTGTTGTTACGTTACCTTTCTCGCCTTGCAAGGTACGAGCAATATTATCTGCATTACTAATTACCACTTGATAAACGTTACAAGCTAATGCATCAAAGCAATTCTCAAGTTTAACCAACATGCCTTGCTGAATATTATCTTCTGCTTTTAAACGTTGATAGACATTTAGATCTAAGCTTTCAATTAATGACTCAGGATTGTCTATATCCTCATAAACCCCTGCCAAATCCATACAATAATATAGATTGACCTGATATTGATGTGCTAATGCTTTTGCAATCTGATATGCCACTGTGTCAGCATTGGTGTTTAAAAGCTGTCCCTTGCCATCATGCGTAATTGGTGCGATGACAGGTAAAAAGCCATTATTAATCAAATCAATTAATACATTACTATTGACGGCTTTCACATCGCCCACAAAACCAAAGTCATGCATCTTAGTTCCGCGTTTGTTACTTAGTAGCAAATTTGCATCGACACCACTTAATCCCCAAGCCTTAACACCCTTGGCTTGCAACTTAGCAACCATCTGTTTATTGATCATTCCAGCCAATACCATCGTCACCAACTCTAATGATGCTTGATCAGTCACACGCCGGCCATTAATAAAGGTATACTCAACACCCAGACGCTTGGCTAATTGGCTGACCTGATCGCCACCGCCATGCACGATAACACATGGATCATTTTGCTGCGAAATAGCATGTAATAGCGTATTGAGCTTATTTTCATCATCAATTACCCGCCCACCTAATTTGATAATATTAAGCACTTTATTCAACTTCATCAGCATAAACCTTTTCAGCTAATAATGGCGCTTTTGGATGTTGCACCTTTAACGCATTAACAATTTCAGATAATACATATTGAGCGGCATACAGTCGATTCTCGGCTTGCTCAATGACGATTGAGCATTCAGAATCAAGCACCTCATCAGCAATCACTAAATTACGTCTCGCAGGTAAGCAATGCATCACCTTGGCATTGGGGGCATTTTTCAGCTTCTCTTGAGTAATCATCCATTTATCATCGGTATTTATGACCTTGCCATATTCTTTAGTACTTGACCAGTTTTTGACATAGATAAAATCGGCATCTTTCAATGCTTCATCTTGGTCATATACCACTTGAGCATCACCGATAAATTCTAAATCCAATTCATAGCCTTCAGGATGTGTCACCACAAACTCATAATCCATCAGTTGCATACTCTCAGCAAACGAATTTGCCACGGCATGCGGCAAGGCATTAACATGAGGCGCCCAACTTAACACAACTTTTGGTTTTTTAGATTTTTTAGGATGATTTGGCTTTTTATACTCTTCAATCGTTAGAATATCAGCCAGACTCTGCAAAGGATGACGCAAGGCTGACTCTAAATTCACTATTGGGCAATCCGTATATTTGTTAAATGCGCTAAAGATTTGCTCTTGGTAATCTTGCTCTTTGTCATTGAGCTTGGCAAAGGAGCGAATCGCAACAATATCACAATAGCTTGCAATGACTTGTGCTGCCTCTTTGATATGCTCAGGTTTATCGGCATTCATCACCACACCTTCGTTAAACTCCAATGCCCAGCCATTATTGACATCAATCGGTAATACATTTAAACCAATATTTTGTGCCGCTTTTATCGTTGAAATCTTGGTGCGCAAACTCGGATTTAGAAAAATAATACCTAAAGTTTTATGCGCTCCTAGCTTACCATTGGCATAGGGGTTTTGCTTAATCTCAATGCATGATTGAATCGCTTCTTGGATATTATCAATATCTTTAATACTTAAATACTGCTGCATGTTTGTTTGACTCCTAAAATGTGTGTTTCTTTTATCTTATGAACTCTCTGTTGGCTGAGCATTGCCGAAGCCTTTATGTTTAGGTTGGCTGAGCGTTAGTCGAAGCCATTACATTTACGTTGGCTGAGCGTTAGTCGAAGCCATTATAAATGTTACCCCTCACCCGTACAGCTTAAGCTGCACGACTTCTCCCTCAAGGGGAGAGGTACTAACTGACGCAACTTATTCTTAATCCATTACATAAACTTTAATTACCCCTCACCCGAGCAGCTTAAGCTACACGACCTCTCCCACAAGGGGAGAGGTACCAGTTGATGAAGCTTATGCTATCTTATTATTAGACTACCCTTCGACGTCACTCAGGGTATGATTAACATTTTTGGATAGATACTCATCTTCAATCACTTCTTTTAATGCCACAATAAATGCATCAATATGCGATTTCTGAATCGTTAATGCAGGCAGTAAACGCATCACTTCCCCTGCTTGAGCCACACCAGTAAATATATGCTTTTGCTTTAAAAGCGCATCACGAATTGCTTTGCAATCTAAGCTAAATTCAACACCTAGCATAAGCCCACGCCCGCGCACGGTTGTGACCTCTGGGATTTGCAACAATTGCTCTTTTAAATAAGTTCCTTGTTGTTTGGCATTATCAATAAGTGCTTCATAGTCGATAACTTCAAGTACAGCCAACATCGCAGCACAAGCAAGATAACTGCCACCAAAGGTTGTACCTAACATATTTTTCAATACTGGGATATTATCTTTGATCAACATGCCACCAACAGGAAAACCATTACCCGCCCCCTTAGCAAAGGTAATTAAATCCGGTTTAATCCCTGATTGCTGGAAACTAAAAAACACACCCGTGCGTCCAAAGCCAGATTGAATTTCATCAACAATCAATTTTGCACCGTGCTCTTGACATAAGTCACTTGCAGTCTGTAGAAAATGCATATCCGGCTCATAGATACCAGCAATGCCTTGGACACCTTCAACAATCACTGCTGCCACGTCATTATTCATCACTTCTTTCAACGCATTTATATCATTTAACGGTACACTAATTGTTTGAAAACCTTTTGAAAACGGTGATTGGATGGCAGGATTATCAGTAACAGCCAAGGCAAGATTTGTACGTCCATGAAAGCTATTATTAATGCTAATTATCTTGTTGCGTTTGGTGACAACGCCGGCAAGTTTAAGTGCATTTTCTACCGCTTCCGCCCCTGAATTGACTAGAAATAATTGGTAATGATGACAACCACTTAATTGCGCCAATTTATCTGCTACCTGTTGCTGCACAGGCATCTCAATACTATTGGAATAAAAGCCAATACGCTGCAACTGTTGAGTGAGTTTTTCAATATAATACGAATGACTATGCCCAATCGAGATCACCGCGTGCCCACCGTATAGATCAAGATATTGTTGACCATTTTCATCCCAAACATATAAATCTTGAGCTTTATTTAATGTAATTGGATAACGCTCATATACTTCATATACATTCATAACAACACCTTAAAAAACACTGGCTTTGAGGGACAAACCTAACTCACAAGGCAAGCCAAACATAAGGTTCATATTCTGCACGGCCTGCCCTGAGGCGCCTTTAATCAAATTATCAATGACACTGACAACATGCAGATAATCACCATGTTTTTTCACGGATAATAAACAAGCATTGGTATTAACAACCATTTTTAAATCCGGCTCATGATCAAGTACTTTGACAAAGGCGCTTTGATCGTAAAATGCTTGCAAGATTTGTTGTGTGCTTACTTCAGTTAAATCTGATTTAAAGTAAATCGAAGCAAAAATGCCACGACTGAAATTCCCTCGCATTGGCACAAATAATATTTGATTGTTTGCTGATAACTTAAGTGCCTGTTTAATTTCAGCTAAGTGTTGATGAGAAAACACCTTATAGACAGACATATTATTGGTGCGCCAACTAAAATGTGACGTGTCACTCGGCATTACTCCAGCACCTGTTGAACCAGTAATGGCATTGATATGAACATCTCCATCAACATAATCACGAAAAGGCGTTAATGCCAGAAGTATTGCTGTGGCAAAGCAGCCTGGATTGGCAATATTGGATGCTGCGGCAATGGCACTTTGCTTAATATCTGCCAAACCATAGACAAACTCTGGATTGGCTTGTGTATCTCGATGATCCTGACTTAAATCAATGATCTTGGTATCCGCTTTGAAGCGATGAGATTTAAGCGCTTCTTTAGCTTGCCCATGACCCACACATAAAAACACGACATCGACATTATAATTTATCTCTTTATCAAATATGCGTTTATTATCGATCAGATAGAAATCATGGTGTGTTTTAGCAATTAACTCACCAGCTTGTGAGGTACTATGTGTAAACTGAATATCCACCTGTGGGTGGTGTGTCAATAAACGCAAAAGCTCACCGGCGGTATAGCCTGCCCCGCCTAAAATACCGACATTTATTTTGCCTGTTATTTTGTTATTATGCGCCATCATAAAACCTTACCCTGTTACCGCTGCTTTGATTGAGCTTAATTGCGTTGTCTTGACTGATTTATCTTTATTCTGCAATTGGTAATAAGCAGCAAGTTGTGTGCTCATCACTTTAGTAAATCCTTTGACATCATCACCACTGAAGCTTGCATTTTCCTCGCCATACTTGGCATGTTGCGCCTGCATTAAATCATGCTCAGATTGCACACCTAATAATACAAAGTGAAGTGGATAAAGTTTCACAAACACATCACCTGTGACCTTTGCCTGGGTGGATAATAACAAGGCCTCAATATCACGCGCCGCTGGATCAAGAAACTGACCTTCATGCACCATCTCAGCATAGGTATCACTTAAGCTTGTTTTAATCTTGAGTTGCGCTTTAGTCAGTACATGCTTTTCTAACAAATGATGTGCTTTTATCAGGATCAACGGTGCAGGAGCCTCAAAGCCGACACGTCCTTTGATATTGATAATGGTGTCACCGACATGAATGTCGCGACCAATACCATATTGACTAGCAATGTCATTAAGCTTTTGAATGACTTGAATTGAATTTGATAATTCGTCATTTAGGGCAATGGGCTCGCCATTGATAAAGCTAATTTTTAGTGTTTGTTGATCATCTTGTGTTTTGCTCACCTTAGTTGGCCAAGCCTCATCTTTTAAATATAAATGTGAACTTAAAGTCTCAACACCACCGACAGAGGTACCCCATAAGCCTTTATTAATCGAATAGTTTTTGCTACTTTCGCTGCAACTTGCACCTGAATTAATTAAATATTCTTGCGTTGCTGCACGCGATAATTTCAAATCACGAATGGGTGTGATAATTTGAGCTTCTGGCGATAATATATGAAACATCAGATCAAAACGTACTTGATCATTACCGGCTCCCGTGCAACCATGCGCAATTTTCGTAATACCCATATGATTTGCCATCTTAGCAATCGTCATTGCCTGAAAAGCGCGCTCAGCACTAACCGATAAAGGATAACAGTTATTCTTTAATGCATTGGCAAAGATCAAAAACTTAACACATTCCTGATAAAAATCTTTTGTGACATCAATACTTTGATGCGTTTTCGCGCCCAATTGATAAGCCCTGCGTTCAATCTGTGCTAATTCAATCGAGCTAAAACCACCTGTATTAACCGTTACTGTATGCACTTCCAAGTCATGCTCTTGTTGCAAATACTTAACACAGAAACTTGTATCCAAACCTCCACTAAACGCGACAATAACCTTCATTGATTGCTCCTTTTTATTATCTTGATTCTTTTGTAATACACCTTGCTCTTGCTGTTCTTTTTGCTTTTGTTTTCTTTGTGGATCGTAAAGCATCCCCGTGCATAAACAGTTTTGATATTCTTTGGCTTGTAAAATAGCGAAGTTCACGCAACTCATGCATCCTTGCCAAAATGTTTTATCGGTCGTTAAGCCAGTAAAAGCTGCGGGTTCATAACCCAACTCATAGTTAATACGCATCACCTGCGGATTGGTCGTTAACCCAAAGATCTTGGCATTAGGGTAATATTCACGCGCTAACATAAATGCTTTTGACTTCAAGGCTTTGGATAAACCTAAATTGCGATATTCTGGGAAAACAATTAAGCCTGAATTAGACACATATGCTTTATCTTGCCATGACTCGATATAACAAAAGCCTACAATCTGATTAAGCAGGCGATCAATGGCAATCACTGCATGTTTTGAGCGTATTTTTTGCTGCAAATAGTTCACACTACGCTTGGCAATACCGGTCTTTCTTTGCTTAGCACTTTCTTCAATCTGTGCGGCAATCACACTGGCAAAATGACAATGCATACTATTAGCAATAACAATGTCGACATGACTTAGCTTCATCTAGGTGCTTATTTGTTAATCCAAACGAAGCTCAACGATAGCAAAGCCTTAATGATAAATAAAATTCATTTTTTATATTTTTTGATGATTTAAATTCATCAAAACATGTTTTTCTAATAATTCAAAAATAAGTTGAGCTTCAATTACTCCCCTCACCCGTGCAGCTTAAGCTGCACGAGCAATCCCGCAAGGGGAGAGGTACTAACTGACGCAACTTATTCTTGATTCATTACTTTCCATTTGAGGACTAATTAAAAGCTTCCATTGCTTTAGCAATTTTTGCAGCAATCACTTGATGCGTTTCTGCCGTGGGATGTACCGTATCTTCAAATATATGCTTTTTATTATCCGCTTGTGGTGTGCACAATAGTGCAGAATTAGTGAGTGCTGCCAATGGATTATCTTGAGTGATGGGTGCTTGCTTACAGGCAGGCGTTGTTACATCATTAAACTGATAATTTTGACCTAATGCCGAGATTTCATAGTTTGCAACCATATCATTCATTAGATTAAATACATCAATAGGTACAATTTTAATACTCGGATCTTGTTTCTGTAGTGTGCCTAACATATTATTTAATGCGGTATTATAAGCAACAGATGCTTTCTCTAGCGCCGATTGTTGGTTGGCTGCGATAGCCAATGGTGTTAAACCAATATTTGGTAAGAACAGTACAACAAACTTCTTCGCACCATGGGCTGCTAAATATTGAACATCATAGGCAATATCACCTGCCGCTTGCGTCATAACCTGTGCTACCGCTGCTGGGCTTGGTGTTGGTTGCTTTGCAACCTCAAGGAATAGGTTATTGGCACCGCCCCATAAAATATAGACTTTATCTGGGTTTGCCTTATGATCATGTTGGCTCAGGTAACTATCAATTTGATTATAGTTTTCAAGCTGGTCATATACAGGTTGCAAATCAGCATCGGTCGCTTTAGGACAACTATAAGCAGGTTGTCCATTCACTTGAGGAATAGGACCAATGGGTGATGGCATATATAATGGTACATTTCCAGGTGGAATTAATTGCTGTCCTAATGCCGTAAACATCGCTTGCGGCAAAACAAGTCCAATCCCTGCACAAGTCGTTGTTGCACCACCTTGAGCATAATTGCTACCTGCGAGACTTTTACTTTCGGTATCGATTGATAAATGGAATACACCTAGCAATTGATTAATTATCATATGCCACGTAGGGTATGCTACCTTTATTGGCTGCATATAATAGCTATTATTAGGTAAAGCCGTTGCACTTGATGCCCCAACCAACTTAGCCAAATTAGTGGCCCATACATTACCACCTGGCGTGGTATAGGTTGTTGATTTATCAGTTGTCGTTCCTGGGACTTTTGGCCATGCAGGTAGCACATTGGGTAAAAATGCATGCAACCCTTTAACTAAAGCAGCTAGCTGATCTTGAACTCCTGCATCCGATAGGCTATCTCCAAACACCACAAATTCTTGCCCTTTATCACCTTTAACCGTAATCGTTTGTGTTGTGCCGCCAACACTTATGGTTAAAGTATCCTGTTGATTATATTGGGTACTCGTTGTTGGTGCATAGCTCAAACTAAACTGACAACTTTGACCATTACTAATGGCTTGTGCGCATGTCCCAAGATTAACAGTAAACCCAGCATTTGGGTTAGATTGTGTTATCGTCACTTGATACGCATTAGATTGACCAACTGCACCAATACTTTGATCGCCAACGCTTACAGTGAACTCTTTTTGATTATTTTGATTGATATCAGCATGAATCACATTATCCGTCGGTGAGCTAACATTCACAGCAACACCAGCGCTGTCACCACCTCCCCCACCGCCACAGGCAGATAATAGCATTGCGGCTGTCAGCACACTGATTTCTTTCCACGCTTTTTTATATTGCGAAAACTTTATATTCATCATCTTTGTACCCTATTTATTAATATTAGAATTTATATCTCAGCGCTAAACCAAAGATATCGGCAAAGCCACGATAGTTCGCAGACACCTTGTTTTGCTCAATATCTGGAATATTGGCATTTGAACCGGTATATTCAGTAACATTAATACTTTGATTGAGCATGAAAATATGCTCATAGACGGCATCAATTGAGAAGTGATCATTAACATGATACGTACCACCGAGTGTCACCCAAATGCGATTAGTATCTGGCATTCTTGCATCTCTTGTTTCTGATACCGTTGGTGTTTGATCATATGCCACACCCGTTCTTACCGACCAATGCGGCGTAATCTTATAATCGGTACCTAATGAGAATAACCAACTGTTTTTCCAACCTAACTGCATCGTTGAAGAAGTTGAATAGCCTCCTGGGGTATCAATGGTCAGCTTATCTAATGTGCTCCACATCGTATACTGCACAGTGCCTCTAACTTGCCACTTTGACGTAATAGCTTGAGTAATACCAAAGTTAATCACACCGGGGGTTCTAAATGAAGTCGAGGCATCAGAAATATAGCTATTATAAGGTGCCCCCGGTGTTATTGGTGTGCTTCCTGTTGGCAGTAACCATTGATTGCCTGAGCCTTCAATATTCATCTTAACTGGTGTGCGATAACTCAAACCAAAATATGTCGCTTTCACTGGGTGAAACATCACACCAAAGATTCCACCAACACCCCAGCCATTACCGTTAATACTCGTCGCTTGATTTGTTGGTGTGGCTAATTCACCATCGTAGTTTGAAAACTCAGCACTGGCATATTGGATTTGCAAGCCTGCGGCAATCGAGATCTCAGGAATAATATTAAAGGCAATCTCAGGCGTTAGATTAACAACTTCAATCGATGTTTTCTGTGCAGCATAGCGCACCACTGAGTTATCATCATAATTTGTTGTCATCCCCCAAGGTGCGGTTAATGCCACACCCGCAGCCAATCGATCATTAATCCGCCACGCACCATATAAGTTAGGCACCAATGCACCGTTAACCACACTATTTTGTGATGATGCGCCTGATACTGGATCATCTGCAAACGGGATCGTACTGTAATGCACACCATGACTTGCTTGTGCATTAGTCATTTTCACACTAGGCAAGATATAGCTGCCGCCAATGTATACACTGCTACTTTCAACAAAACCCAAGTTAGCGGGGTTATTAAAGATACTACTGACATCATCTGGACTGGCGGCACTTCCTGCCATTGCCATCCCTTGTAAGTAAACACTGTTTTCATTGACCTGAAAGCCTGCTGCCTCGAGCCGACAAGTCATGGCAAAAGCTACTGCCAAAAATGACAGTTTATGTAGTTTTTTCATATTTTCCCCTCTTTCAACAACACTCTCTCACACATGTATTTAATCTACATGAAAAACAGGGAGATTGTACTAATTCTGACGGCTTAGTCAAATCAGCACAGGCATAATCCGCATGAAAAGACCTCAGAAATACAATACACTCTCCTTATTGAGTAATTTATTTACTGATTAGTCTAGGCTTAATCCATCATATGCTGCGCTTGCACATCACTGTTTTTATTGATTCTTATTGAGCTTTTTTGACATTTGATAACAAGCTCACCAATATAGGTCCTGCAATATTCTGCCACACAGCGTAAAGTGTTCCGGCAATGGCTGCAAGTTTACCAAAAAATAAAATCGCAATCACAATCCCTAAACCAACATCAAGAATACTAAATTCAAATAATAGTGCCAGCGCGCTTTTGTGATCCAGTCTAAATAACTTTCCTAAGCCATAGCCAACAACAGAGGCTAATGCATGCAGTAATACAACTGCAATGCATAGTTTCAAAGATACATGCCATAATGCTTCTTTATTCAATGCCACCACAATCATCACAACGATCACAATCGTTATAATTGCGAGTAATGAAAGCTTATTTAAGGTGTGTGGTTTGAGTGCGATAAAACGCTGAAAAATAATGCCTGCCACTATTGGTAACACGACAATCATCAAAGTCGTCGTTAAAATACCAACCCAAGGAATTGTTACTGTTTTATGCAAAAACAAATACAATATTAACGGCATAATGATTGGCGCCAATAGCGTTGTAACCAATGTAAGGCTCACAGTTAATGACAGATTTGCTTTAGATAATAACGACATGACGTTAGATGCCGTCCCACCAGGGCACGCTCCCACAATCACAAGACCAATCAATGCATAACTATCCAGATTAAGTATTCGCCCTATCATGTATGCTATCAGTGCCGTAACAAAGGATTTCAATAGAATAATCAGCACAAAACGCCACCGTATTTCAATAATTTGACGCATGTCTTTCAATGAAACATTAATCCCAACTAAAAACATAATAATCCCTAAAAACAAAGGAATAAGTGCTTTTAAAGGAGTAAAAACACTCGGAAAGCATAGTGCCAACAGCGCACCACATATCACAATGATAGAAAATGATTTGATCACAGCGTAATTATTTAACTTCATGCTTTTACCCTATAAAATGACAACTCAAAACAAAATGATAGTCTCTCAATAAAAAAGCGTACTACAAGTTGCTATTTTATGGCACCGTCGACTTAATTCCATCGCCGTTAGGCTACTGTCGAGGATGATTTGTTTAATAGCTTAGGCACACCATATAAGCCAGATATGGTTTTGAAGATGGTAGCTACGACTGGACTTGAACCAGTGACCCCAGCATTATGAATGCTGTGCTCTAACCAGCTGAGCTACGTAGCCACGACAGGGACGAATATTAGCAAGATTGGTTTTGTTGTCAATGATTTTTTTTATTTTTATCCCCGCACCTGCAAAAATAGCTGATAGATACTGTTTTTTGCTGGGATTGTGTCTATAATGTCCGCCTTATTGCTACAGCAAGATTGACTAAGAAGCGATTTCATCACTGCGCTTATCTCTTAATATTAGTTGTTGTAATAGTGTATAAACAAAATACGAATAAACATAAAGTAGGAACATTTTAGATGTCTGATGGTAGAAATAAACTTAACGATTTTTCATTATTAAAATCATTGGTCGGTGGCAAAAGCATAAAAGACAAAACAGATCGTTTACGTAAAGCACATGCTGCAAAACGCAATGAAACGAGTGATACCAAAGCGACAAACTCAACGCCCAGACCAAACACTGCCACCAAGCAGGCGCCTCAGACAAGACAGGAACGTGTTAACCAACCACGCACACCATTTCGTATGCCACAATATGGTCAAAAACAACATGAAGAGCTTGTTGTTGACATGCCTGATGCTCAAGAAGATGAACTAATCATTGAGATAGATCTACAAAAAGAGCTCTATAAAGAAGAGCAACGTCTATTTAAATGGCTTTGCATGCGTTTTCCAAAATGTTTCAATCCACGCGATAAGCGTCCGTTGAAAATCGGTATAAGTGATGATATTGAAATTATTTATTATAACGAGCATTTTGCACCGATTGACCAATATGTTCTGAAAAAAGTGATTAAACGCTATGTTGGCGACACCCGCTATCAACGCTCGGTGCTTGAGCACAAGCAGCGTTTCAACCTTTATGGTAAGCCAGTTGAGACATTCAGTGACGATCATATTGCCTATGCTAAACAGCGTTTGGATGAAATTGCTGAGAAAGCTTACCTACGCTCTCAAGGCATTGATATTAAAACATATTATCAACAAAAACGTGAACAAGAGCTGCAAGAACAACAAGAAAAGCAAGCATTAGAACAAACTGAAAACGCCGATCAAACAACTCATATTGATACTCAAACTCACGATACAAAAACGAACTCATAACGTTTTAACTTTTCTTTTAATACTCAAGCACCCTATTCTCTGAATCTTTTTTTCTCATATCACATCATCAAAAGACTTACCGTATCTTTTTGTAAGCTCTGCTTGTACTCAATTGAACACTTGATCAATACATGCTAAATTGTACACATGTTCTATTTATTACGGCTATATCTATGACTAATGATAATATCTCCGCAGGCAAGTCAAGTATTTTACTATTGAGCATTGTGAGCATATTACTTGGCTGTAGCTATTTTATGGCATCAGACATGTATGTCCCAAGCCTACCCAACATGAGTGATGCGCTATCTACAAGCTCAAGTATGGCACGCATGACAATTGCTGTATTTTTAATTGCTTTAGCCTTGTCTCAACTTTTTTATGGTCCAGCCTCTGATAAGTTTGGTCGCAAAAGAATTATTTTTATTGGCGCTAGCATCTATTTAATTGGCAGTTTAATTTGTATGTTCTCTTGGAATATTTATGTACTGATTATTGGTCGAGTTATTCAAGGAGCTGGAACCGGTGCTTTATTATCATTATCTCGAGTGATTGTTCAAGATTCGGTAGCTAAGGATAAATTTATTCATATCGTCGGTTGGTTAAGTCTCTTTTTTATGCTTGCTCCAGCAGGTGCACCAGTACTTGGCGGCTTAATTGAAACCTACTTTAATTGGCGTATTAGTTTTCTCGTGATGTTCATACTTGTTGTTATAACAACGTTGATCGTTGCCACACGTATGCCCGAAACTCTCCCACCACACAGAAGAAATATTAATGCCTTAGCCCCTAAACACCTACTTGCAAACTATCTTAAAATATTAAAACACGCTCCTTTTGTTATATATACTTTTTGTATGATTGCTGGATTTTCTGGCATTGTTGCTTTTTACACTGTTGGACCCTTTATCCTCATTAACAAATACGGCATGAGTCCACAGAATTTTGGCTTTCTATCCATTGCTATCATTGGCTGTGCTTTTATTGCTCGCTTATATATGTCAATCATTTCCCTTAAGAAATTTGGTCCACTAAAAACACTATTTCAAGGATTATCTTTAATGGTGTTAGCAAGTACGATTTTAGTTATAACCTCAATCTTGGGATTGGCACACGAAAGAATACTAATCATTTGCGTTATGCTTTATGCTATGGGCAGCAGCATCGTAGGGCCAACTGTTGTTGGTGTTGCGCTTTCTTTCTTTAGCCATAAAGCGGGTGCCGCTAATGCTGTTTATGGCTTCTTACAAATGTTTGGACTATTTATAGTAAGCTCAGTTGCAGCAATCATTCCTGCTGAAATTTCTGCTTATGCGCTAATTATTTTTATCATGTCATTTGCTGCTTTAACATTTTTGAGCATTCTCACCTTTAGACAACACACCTCATCAATTCATAAAACAGCCTGTGCTTAATAATTCCCAATGCATAGGCTTGACAAACAAAAGGGCTTGGCTAGATACTAGTGCAATATAAAAAATATATACCATTACGCGATGTTGCCTATTCTTGATAAGTTTTCCACTGAACACACCCTCTGCAAAACATTTACAAATGAACTGCTAACTTCAGGCTTTAAAGGTGATATACAGCATGATTACGCCACCAGAGTCAGTAGCTCAATTGATAATAGTATATATCAAGTCGTGCCTGAGCTTGTCCTTTTCCCTAAAGAACATACTGATATTCTCAAGATTTTCACTTTGGCAAACAGCAAAGCCTTTCAAGAGCTTAAATTTAGCGCACGTGGAGCTGGCACTGGCACCAATGGTCAATCGCTAACTTCTGGCATTATTATCGATACCAGTCGCTATATGAATAATATTTTAGATATCAATCTAAAAGAAAATTATGTTACTGTTGAGCCTGGCGTTGTACTAGATCAGCTTAATGAAGTGCTTGCACCACACAAAGTGTTTTTTGCACCTAATTTATCACCCAGTAATCGCGCTACCATTGGTGGCATGGCAAGTACCGATGCCTGCGGTAAAGGCTCGCGCATCTATGGGCGTACCAGTGAGCACTTGCTGGAATTAGAATGCGTATTAAGTGATGGTCAGCGCGTGTCATTTGAAAAAATAGATGCCAATAATCTAGATACACTTATTGATAAACACTCTAGGCGACACTCAATATTGAGTAAAATTTATCAATCAATCGCAACTGAAGTTATTGCCCAATATGACAAGATCACTGCGCAATTTCCAAAACTTGATCGCTTTATGACAGGATACAATCTTGCTAAGTGCTATGATCCGCATAAACATAGTGTCAATCTTAATTATCTGATTTCAGGTGCTGAAGGCACACTGGCGTTTATTACCAAGCTTAAGTTAAAACTCACTGCTATTCCAAGTCACAAAATCTTATTCGCGATTAGCTATAGTGATTTTGACTTAGCATTACGCGATGCTAAAAGCCTATTGAGCTTAGACCCTGCAGCGATTGAAACCATTGATGATAATATTCTAAAACTGGCTAAAGAGGATGAGATTTACCCGCAAATTCGCCCTATGCTGGAAGTACACACCAATCATGCCATTGCTGCCATTAATTTGGTTGAGTTTATTGCTCATAGCGCTGAAGAGCTCAGCACCTTAATAAAGCAGGCAAAAGAACATCTAAACACGCAAGAACGTAGTTTCTATCTTGCAACTGATCAAGATGAAATGACTGTATTATGGGAGCTGCGCAAAAAAGGTGTGGGCTTATTAGGTGCGATGAAGGGTGCCAAAAAGCCCATTCCATTTATGGAAGATACTGCTGTTCCACCTGAAAATCTTGCTGATTATATTGTTGAACTAAGAGCGCTTTTGGATAGTTATAACCTGCGTTATGGAATGTTTGGTCACGTTGATGTTGGCTGCTTGCATATGCGTCCAGCTTTGGATATGAATGACCCAAAAGATCAAGCGTTGGT
Source organism: Cysteiniphilum sp. GTC20157 (assembly GCF_055396795.1). Lineage (NCBI taxonomy): Bacteria > Pseudomonadati > Pseudomonadota > Gammaproteobacteria > Thiotrichales > Fastidiosibacteraceae > Cysteiniphilum > Cysteiniphilum sp. GTC20157. The sequence continues at coordinate 2,034,694 of NZ_AP044698.1, forward strand.
TGTCAAATTAACCAAAGAGGTTAATGATCTTGTTAAAAAATATGGCGGTGTTTATTGGTCAGAACATGGCAAAGGCTTTAGAAGTGAATACGTCAAAGACTACTTTGGTGATGAACTGCATACTTCTTTGCAGAAAATCAAAAAAGCATTTGACCCGTATAACAAACTAAATCCAGGGAAAATCGTTGTGCCTTTTGCTAGCAATGATGAACTGGTTAAGGTCAATGGCCCCTTTCGCGGCAGTGAAGATGCTAAGGTTGATAGCAATACCCAAAAGCTATTCTCAGGCGCATTTGATTGCAATGGCAATGCCGCTTGCTTAAATTACCATCCTGATCAAGTGATGTGCCCATCCGCTAAGGTGTCACATAACTGGGTTTACTCCCCCAAGGGGCGCACCGCACTTTTACGTGAATGGTTAAAACAACTTACCGAGAAAAGCTATCAACCTAATCCATTTTCTACTGCTGCATCCAATAAAAGACAAAACGCCAACAAAAATGACTTCTCTTACGAGGTCTATCAATCGCTTGATAAATGCTTAGGCTGCAAAGCATGTGCCACTGCTTGCCCAATCAAGGTGGATATACCGGCAATGAAACCAATGTTTTTAGCAGAATATCATAAACGCTACAAACGCCCTTTAAAGGATTATGCCATCAAATATGTAGAACAAACAGCCAAATGGCAGAGCTTAATCCCTTCATTAATGAACTCAGTGCAGTCCATGCCCTTTATAAAAGCATGGGTAAACAATAAACTGAAACTTGTTGATGCACCACTTCTGTCTAAGGAAACCTTAAAAGCAGGTCTTAGAAAACGTAATGCGCCAAGCTTTAGCATTGAAAAACTAAAAGTACAACAGGCAATCAACCCTCAAAAAACAGTCTGCATAGTGCAAGATGCATTTACAAGCTTTTACAACGCTGACGTTGTCTTGGCAGTATATGACCTATTAACAAAACTTGGTTTTTATGTCTTTGTATTACCCTTTTATGAAAATGGCAAAGCTGCACACGTCAAAGGATTTTTAACTTACTTCCACAAAAAAGCCGCACGTGCTACTGACTTTTATAATCAAATTGCTCGCTTAAATGTCCCGCTTATTGGCATTGATCCAAGCATGACCTTAGTCTATCGTGATGAGTATCGCACGGTGTTAAAAGACCAAGTACAATTTAAAGTTGAGTTGTTACAGGAATGGCTTGTTAAACAGCTAGCAACCATTAATATTACAGTCAAAGAGCACACGACAACATTGTCTTTATTAGCTCACTGCTCAGAACGCGCACTTGCTGCAGTATCAATGCTTCACTGGCAGAAAATTTTTAAAGCGTTTGGTGCCAAGCTTATAATTGAAAAGGTTGGTTGTTGTGGTATGGCTGGTACTTTTGGACATGAAAAAGATAATCTTACATTATCCAAAGAGATTTATGCTTCAAGCTGGCAAAAGAAAATAGAATTGGGGAATCAGAACAAGCAATATCTTGCAACAGGCTTCTCTTGTCGCTGTCAGGTTAAACGTTTTAGCAATAAACAATTACATCACCCTGCTGTTCACCTGCTAGAGTTAATTAATTAGTTTGAAAAATTAAAATCAGCGGATTCAGGCATATGTTACTGGATTTTAATGTCGATTTTTGCTAACTTCACAGCCCTGCAATGTTATTAGATTGCAAAGTTTTGCACCCGTAGCTCAGCTGGATAGAGCGTTGGCCTCCGGAGCCAAAGGTCGGACGTTCAAATCGTCTCGGGTGCGCCAGCTTTAAAGCCCTATAAAAAAAGACATACAGACGTAATCACCAAGCAGTACAAAAGAGAAACAAAAAACCTATAGGTAACAAAAAAATCTGCATAATTTCATCAGATTATACCTATTAGAAATTATGGTACCGACAGGTCTGACGGCACCATGATGATGCTTGCACATGTATTATAAGGAAAAAATATGAAATATTCACATTTAAGCAAGCATTAGCGGTGTGCAATAAAACCAACAGCAAGTTTGTGTAAACTTAACGTATTTTCGAAAACATCTTGATATATACTGAGTATTTACTAAAATAACTACAGATACGAAATAACGGCAGTGTTAAATGTTTGAATGGGATGAAAAGAAAAATAAACAGCTCAAACAAGAAAGACATATCTCATTTGAACAGATTGTTGAAGCAATTGAAAATGGTGATTTACTAGCGATTGACGATAATGTTAATCACCCTAGCCAAAGCATTCTGCGCGTTCGTATTGGTGACTATGTTTACTCTGTTGCCACAGAACAGCGTAACAATAACCTAAGGTTGATTACCGCTTATGCAGACCGTAAGCAAACTAAACGATTTGGAGGCGATACAAATGCGTAATACATCCCAAAAAAATAACATAAAAGCACTTGATTCCATTGAAGAAACTATTATGCAAGCTGATAAGCGCGGGGAATACAAGCCCATCGCAGAGGATGAGTTTACAAAGCGCAAAGCACAGCTTGAGCAAATGGCTAAGGCAACCATGCAGAAAGTCAGAAAACCAATTTCTTTTAAGCCAGACCCAGAAACGCTTGCCGCTTTTAAAGAAAAAGCTGAGCACGAGGGCTTGCCTTACCAGACATTACTTAACTTCTTGATGAAACAATATGTTGATGGTGGCTTTAAGCTTGCTATTGTTCACAACAAAGGCACTTCACACTGAACCGTTCGGAAATCCCGAATAGTTCAAAGCTTGTAGCCTTTGTAGCAGGTTATCACTAAGGCAGATTATCCGCTATTTGTTTATGATTAGCATCTTTTTCTAGAGATAACTTCACCGCTTCATTGTTGAACTCTTGTGTGTGGCGAGATTTTGCCATTTTTTACTCCTCATTCTGGTGGACTCATTGTCCCAAATTGAGGGGGTACATCAAAAAACCCATACCCTTTTAACCACACAATTGTTACAATACTGGCGATTTTCAACAAGCGCTAGATTCTTTGTAATGATTTCACACACATCGCAACTTATTGTGTGTTAAATTTAACAGTGCGCATACAAACTAAGGGATAGAATAATGGATCGTAATTTAGCATTAGAAACTGTTCGTGTCACCGAAGCTGCCGCTTTATCTGCTTGGCGTCAAATGGGTCGAGGAGACGAGAAAGCTGCTGACCAAGTTGCTGTTGATGCGATGCGTCGCGCTTTAAATGGTCTAGATATCGATGGTACTGTCGTCATCGGCGAAGGTGAACGAGATGAGGCACCCATGCTTTATATTGGCGAGAAAGTTGGTAAAGGCGGTCCTAAGGTTGATATCGCACTTGATCCGCTAGAGGGCACAACCATTACTGCCAAAGGTGGACCTAATGCCTTAGCAGTGATTGCGATGGCAGAAGATGGTGGTTTTTTAAATGCCCCTGATGTTTATATGGAAAAGATTGCTGTGGGTGGGCATGGTATGCCGGCAGATATCATCGATATCAATGCAACACCTGCTGAGAATTTGAAAAACTTGGCTCAATTTAAAAAAGTCCCTATTGAAGCGTTGGTTGTCTGTATTTTAGATCGCCCACGTCACGAAGATATTATTCGCAAAGTGCGTGAAGCTGGTGCTCGCATTGCCCTTATTGGGGACGGTGATGTCTCAGCAGTCATTGCAACAGCACAAGAGGATACCGGCATTGATATGTATATGGGCACAGGAGGTGCGCCTGAAGGTGTGCTCGCAGCGGCAGCATTACGTTGCCTTGGCGGACAAATGCAAGGTCGCCTGATCTTCAGAAACGATGATGAAAAAGCACGTGCTAAGAAATGGGGTATTGATGATTTAAATAAAGTCTATCATCTAAATGACCTTGCCTCTGGCAATGTATTGTTTGCTGCCACCGGTGTTACCGATGGACAGATGCTCAAAGGTGTTAAGCGCAAAGGGCAATTTGCGCAAACACATAGTCTTGTGATGCGCTCATTATCAGGTACGGTAAGACACATTGAAGCTGAACATAATTTCAACTTTAAAAAAGGTTTTGAGTATTTATAAATAAGTTGCATCAGCTGATACCTCTCCCCTCGCGGGAGAGGTCGTGCAGTTTAAGCTGGATGGTGAGGGGATATTATGACTCAACTTATTTTTGCTTTATCACATCATTAAAACTACTTAGGTAAAACATGCTTTCACACAAACAATTACTTATCTTTGCTGCCATTGCCAAACATGGTAGCATTACCAAAGCATCGGAAAGCTTGAATCTAACGCAACCTGCATTAAGTACAGCACTATCATCCCTTGAGACTCAGCTTGGTGTTAAGCTCTTTGATCGAATTGATCGAAAAATCGTACTCAACCATCATGGACAACAGCTTTACCCCAAGGCAATGGCGCTTTTAGAAACTACTGATAAAATTGAGCATTTCTTCAAACACACACAAGCGCTCATTGGTAGCTTACATATTGCCGCAAGTAATACGATTGGTAATTATATCCTGCCGACACTTATGTCTTCCTTTAAACAACAGCACCCTGAAGTGGAGTTATCTCTTAGCATCAGTAATAGTGAACAAGTTATTGAATCCGTGATTTCACATCAAGCAGACTTAGGTTTTATTGAAAGTGCTAGCTTAAGTAATCAGACCAATTGTTTTGCCTTTGCTAAAGATGAATTAAAGCTCTTTGTGCATAAAGATCATCCGTTAGCCAAAGAAAAAACGGTTGATATTAAAACACTGAAAAACCACCCGTTTATTCTGCGAGAAAAAGGCTCAGGCAGTCGCACGCTAATCGAGCAAACCCTATTGCCATTATTTGATTATCAATTGAATTTATGCTTGGAGCTTGGTAGTAGTGAAGCCATTATTCTTGCAGTATTAAATAGCAATGCCATTGGTTGTGTTTCACTATCTGCCTTATACAATGAATCAAACATTCACATCCTTGAATGTACTGAAATGAAACTTGAAAGAGATCTGCTTATTGTGCAAAATAAACGCGCGCACATCTCAGAGCTTACCGAAGAGTGGCTCGACTGGATCACCAATAAATAATTTCAATCCAACCCATAAATTTTAACAAATTTTATTTATATAAGAGTCAACATAAACTAACACCATAACAATATTCATAGAGGTGTTTATCATGACTCAGAAATTACATGGTTTTTTAGAAAAAGTCCCGACACCAATGGCTGGTTTAGCCCTTGGTATTTCAGGCTTGGGTTGGTGTGCTGAAAACGCATTACCTGCCAATCATAGCTTACAAATCGCTTCAGCAATTATTGCTAGCACTTTATTATTATTTGTCGCTGCTAAATTTATTGTTTGGCCACAGAAGTTGCGTCAAGATCTTGCCCATCCTGTTGTTGGTAGCGTGGTACCCACTTTCGCCATGGCATTAATGATCATCTCCAACAGCATTAATTATGCAAGTCATCTTGCTGCCGAGCTTATATGGGTTTTTGCAGTGACTATTCACTTACTTTTTCTGGCTGCATTTGTTTATCATCGTATGCGTGAATTTAAACTACACCATATGGTGCCATCATGGTTTGTGCCACCTGTTGGTATTATCGTCGCTGACGTTGCTTTTCCTGGTGGCGTACTACAACCACTGGCAAGTGCACTATTGTATTTTGGTTTAATCAGTTATGCCATTTTATTGCCGTTAATGCTATATCGCGTGATGTTTACGCATGAGATTCCTGATGTAGCTAAACCAACCATTGCGATTTTTGCAGCCCCTGCTAGCTTATCATTGGCTGGCTATTTAACGGTTACTCAGGATCCATCACCTATTATTGTCATGCTATTGTTTGGCATCGCAATATTAATGACTGCAATGATCTATTTAAGCTTTGTTAAATTAATGAGCTTAAGCTTTTCTCCTGGGTTTGCGGCATTTACATTTCCTATGGCTATTGGCTCAACTGCATTGTTTAAAACCGCTTATTGGGCAGAAAACACTTTAAATCTAGCACCGCAATATGTTAGTCAAATTCATTACTTGGCAGTCTTTGAACTCATTATTGCTGCACTGGTTATTGGTTATGTTGCATGGAAATACTTCTATCACCTTGTCATTGAAAATTTATTTGTTCTTCAAACAGCTTCCTCTACCAACTAATATCCAACACCCAATTAATGGTGATAACAATATTCCAATCTACTTTGATTGTATAAGCGCTGGCTGAGCGTAAGTCGAAGCCTCTATGATATTGTTGTGAAGATATCGCTGACCACAGCTGCTATTCAGCTGATACTCGCTATAGTTATGTGGTATAGATTAAGAAAGAGATCGTAATGAATCAAGAATAAGTTGCGCTCTAATTACCCCCTCACCCGTGCAGCTTAAGCTACACGAGCAATCCCGCAAGGGGCGAGGTACTAGCTGATGCAACTTATTTATGCATTGTTACATAATTATTTATCTGAATCATTATAGTAGGCATTAACACCTTTTAGAATTTTAAGCGCTTTTAAGCGTGCTTCAGCTTCAGCTAGCATTTGACGTGCTTCTTCGACTTCTACTTTGTCACTATCACGCGCTTTCTTTAATGCTTCTTCGGCTTGTTGACGCGCCTTCTCAGCAGCAGCTTCATTAAGATCCTTAGCACGTTCCATCACATCAGAGAGAATAATCACTTGATGTGGCTGAACTTCTAAGATGCCACCAGAGATATAAAGCGTATCTTTTTCATTATTTTCACGTTCAACGCGGACGACACCAGGTGGCAAGGTCGATAACAGTTGTGTATGGCCAAAAGCAATACCCATCTCCCCTTCCGTGCCTCTGAGGCTGACCATTTTGGCATGCGCCTCATAGACTGAACCTTCTTGGCTCACCACATTGACTGTCAGTAGTTTATCAGACATCACTGATACCTCTTAGATTGACTTGGCTTTTTCAATTGCTTCTTCAATGGTTCCAACCATGTAGAAAGCCTGCTCAGGTAAGTGGTCATACTCACCGGCAACAATCGCTTTAAAGCTCGCAATCGTATCTTTCAATGGTACGTATTTACCAGGGTTTCCGGTAAAGACTTCAGCCACGTGGAATGGTTGTGATAAGAAACGTTGGATCTTACGCGCACGTGATACAGTTAACTTATCTTCTTCAGATAATTCATCCATACCTAAAATTGCAATAATATCTTTGAGCTCTTTATAGCGTTGAAGCGTTTGTTGCACACTACGTGCTACTTCGTAATGCTCTTGACCAACCACTAGAGGATCTAACTGACGAGACGTTGAATCTAATGGATCAACCGCAGGATAGATACCTAATTCCGCAATTTGACGTGACAATACAATTGTTGCATCCAAATGCGAGAAAGTGGTTGCGGGTGATGGATCTGTTAAGTCATCCGCAGGTACATATACTGCTTGCACAGAAGTAATTGATCCTGTTTTAGTTGATGTAATACGCTCTTGTAATACACCCATCTCATAGGCAAGTGTTGGCTGATAACCCACAGCTGATGGCATACGTCCTAAAAGTGCTGATACTTCAGTACCTGCCAATGTGTAACGATAAATGTTATCGATAAACATCAATACATCACGATTCTCATCACGGAAGCTCTCAGCAATCGTCAAACCTGTTAATGCCACACGTAAACGGTTTCCTGGTGGCTCATTCATTTGCCCGTAAACCAATGATACTTTGTCTAATACATTGGAGTCTTTCATCTCATGATAAAAGTCATTACCTTCACGTGTACGCTCACCAACGCCTGCAAACACAGAAAAACCACTATGCTCTTTAGCGATGTTATTGATAAGCTCCATCATAGTTACGGTTTTACCTACACCAGCACCACCGAACAAGCCAACCTTACCCCCTTTCGCAAATGGACAAATAAGATCAATTACTTTAATCCCTGTTTCAAGAATCTCGGCACTTAACGCTTGATCTTCAAATGCAGGTGCTTTTTTATGAATTGGTTGCTTTTCATCGGATTTGATTGGACCACATTCATCGATTGGATTGCCCAATACATCCATAATGCGTCCCAAAGTACCATGCCCTACAGGCACTGAAATTGGTGCATTCGTATTCTTAACGTGAAGCCCACGCTTTAAACCATCTGATGAACCCATCGCGATACAACGCACGACACCATCACCGATTTCTTGTTGTACTTCTAATGTTAAGCCTGTCTCGTTAACAATTAGCGCATCATAAACTTTTGGCACATTATCGCGCGGGAAAGTTACGTCAATCACCGCGCCGATAATTTGGCTAATTTTACCCATACTCATTTTTATGTCCTCTTAAATTTAAACTGCCGCAGCACCGGAGACAATCTCCGCGAGCTCTTGCGTAATCATTGCTTGACGTGCTTTGTTATATTGCAACTTCAGTGAATTAATAATGTCACCGGCATTATCCGTTGCATTTTTCATCGCAAGCATTCTAGCTGCCTGTTCACACGCGAGATTCTCAACCACGCCACAGTAAACTTGCGACTCAATATAACGCACTAACAACACATCTAACACGCGCTTAGCACCTGGCTCATACAAGTAATCCCAATGCCCTGTAATCGACTTATCTTCTTTTACAGCGCCTTCTTTTGGTTTAAGGATCGGTAATAACTGCTCTTTAGTCGGTTGCTGTTTGATGGTGTTGACAAACTTATTGCTAAACAGCATTAAGTTATCAAGCTTATTTTCATCAAATGCTTTGACCATTACCGATACCGCACCGGTAATTGAGCCTATCGTGTCACCATCGTGAAAGTTGGCAACAGAGACGATATTCACCTGACGTAAACGCTTAAAAAAGCTCTCAGCTTTAGATCCGATTAAGCATAGGTCAACTTCAACTTTCTGCTCTTGGTAATGCCTAATCGACTTTAATACCTCTTTAAACAAATTAATATTCAAGCCACCGCATAAACCACGATCTGTTGAGATAATTACCATGCCAACACGTTTAACTTCACGCGCTTGAAAGTATGGATGTGTATACTCCATACTGGCACGCACAACGTGATGAATAATATCAAGCGCATAATGAGCGTAAGGTCTTGCTTCTTCCATACGATCACGCGCTTTGCGCATTTTACTGGCTGCAACCAACTCCATCGCACGCGTAATTTTCTGGGTATTCTTAACGCTGTTAATTTTAGTACGTATTTCACGACTACCAGACATGATACCCTCCTATTACCAAGATTGCGTTTCTTTGCACTCTTTGATCACTTTTTCAAGTTGAGCCGCAATCTCATCATTATAGTTGCATGTTTTATTGATCTCATCCATTAAGGCTTTATGCTGACTTTCAGCAAAAGCGTGTAATGTGGCTTCAAATGATCCAACTTTATTAAGTTCAATCTCATCTAAGAGGCCTTTATCAACAGCATATAGCGACAATGCCATTTTAGCGATGCTCAGTGGTGAGAATTGCTTTTGCTTCATCAATTCCATCACACGCTCACCACGCTTTAATTGTGCGCGTGTTGCATCATCTAGATCTGATGCAAATTGTGAAAACGCTTCAAGTTCACGATATTGTGCTAGTGCCAAACGTACACCACCACCTAGCTTTTTAATGATCTTAGTTTGCGCTGATCCACCAACACGCGATACTGAGTTACCTGCGTTAATCGCTGGACGAATACCTGCGTTAAATAAATCTGTCTCTAAGAAAATCTGACCATCGGTAATTGAAATCACATTAGTTGGAACGAATGCTGAAATGTCCCCTGCTTGCGTTTCAATAATCGGTAACGCTGTTAATGAACCTGTTTTACCTTTGACTTCACCGTTTGTTGCTTTTTCAACGTACTCAGCATTAACGCGTGCTGCACGCTCTAACAATCTTGAATGAAGATAGAAAACATCCCCAGGATAAGCCTCGCGCCCTGGCGGACGACGCAACAATAATGAAATCTGGCGATATGCCCATGCTTGTTTTGTTAAATCATCATAAATGATCAAGGCATCTTCACCGCGATCACGGAAATACTCACCCATCGCACAGCCGGCGTAAGGAGCTAAGTATTGAAGCGCTGCTGAATTAGCGGCATTAGCTGCAACAATAATCGTATGCGCTAAGGCATCGTGCTCTTCGAGTTTACGAACGACTTCAGCTACTGATGATGCTTTTTGACCAACAGCAACATAAATACACTTAACACCCGTATCTTTTTGGTTGATTATCGCATCGATGGCTACCGCTGTTTTACCGGTTTGTCTGTCACCGATAATCAACTCACGTTGACCGCGACCAATTGGCACCATTGCATCAATTGCTTTAATACCTGTTTGCACTGGTTGATCAACGGATTGACGCCAAATAACACCGGGGGCGACTTTTTCAACAGGAGAAGTGACGTCTGTTTTAATGTCACCCTTGCCATCGATTGGATTACCAAGCGCATCAACCACACGACCTAATAACGCCTCACCTACTGGGACTTCTAAAATGCGTCCAGTGCAATACGCTTTTTGACCTTCTTGAATATGCTCATAATCACCTAGTACAACGGCACCCACTGAGTCTTGCTCAAGGTTAAGGGCTAGACCATAAACACCATCAGGCAACTCAATCATCTCACCTGCGGCAACTTCATTTAAGCCATGAATACGGATAATACCATCGGAAACAGAAACAATAGTACCTTCTGTTTTTGTTTGTGGCGCATTGTCAAACTTGGCAATACGCTCTTTTATTAATTCACTAATTTCTGCTGGAGTAAGCTGCATAGTCTTTATTCCTATTAATCTTGTTTAAGCTTGTAGCTCGTGCTGTAATTTTTGAAGCTTGCCTTTGATTGACCCATCGATAACATGGTCGCCAATCTCAATCGTTGCTCCACCAATTAAACTCGCATCAACTGCCACGTCAATTTCAATTGCGCACTGATATTTCTGCTCAAGTTTTGTTTTTAATTTTTGAATTTCTGCATCAGAAGTTTCAAACGCTGTCGTGATCTTGGCTTTTTTCGCTTTCTCATCTTCAGCTTTATGCAATAAAAACAACTTATAAATCGTTGGTATAACTGTCAAACGATTATGCTCTGCAGCCAATTTGACAAAGTTTTTACCATGCTCATCAAGCACGTCTTTTAAGACATCAAATATCAATACGGATACATCTGACTGAGAATAGGCAGGATTATCAAGCAACAATGCAACCTGATGATCTGTCACACATTCTGACAGATTAAGTAGCATATTATTCCAGTTTGCAACAACATTATGTGCCTTAGCATACTCGTAAGCAGCTTGCGCATAAGGTCTTGCAATCGGCGTTAAGTCTGCCATGATCGTACCTCTTAAAGTTCAGCTGCCATTTCTTCCAATAAATGATTATTGGTCGTCATATCAATGTTTTTACCAATAAGCTTTTCAGCACCAGCAACTGCAATACCTACGACTTCTTTGCGTAGTTTTTGCTTCATTGCAATCATGTGTGCTTCCGCTTCATCATTAGCCGCTTTACGAATACGATCTGCATCAACACGTGCTGCTTCTTTGGCTTCTTCGTCAATCTGCATCGCACGCATATTGGCTTGCTCAATAATTTTAGTCGCTTGTGCTTTTGCTTCATGGATCAGCTCTTGCGCTTTTCTTTTAGCAACTTCTAGTTCTTTTTCGGCACGATCTGCCGAAGCCAAGCCATCGGCAATTTTAGCGCGACGCTCATCCATCGCTTTTTTAAGCGGTGGCCAAACGAACTTCATGGTAAAACCGACAAAGATGATAAAGGTGATCATCTGGCCGATTAGCGTAATATTAATATCCATGATTTCTCCTTGTGGATATGTTCAGGATTTATCGTTAATTATGCACCTAATGCTTTTGTCGCAGCTTCTGCTAAACCGTTAATTGCTAATGGATTTGCATAAAGAACCAAGAAACCGATTGCAATTGAGATTGCCGCAAACGCATCAACGAAAGCTGCCACGATAAACATGCGCCCTAGTAACATACCGCTTAATTCAGGTTGACGTGCCACACCTTCTAGGTACTTACCACCTAACACACCAAAGCCGATCGCAGTCCCTAATGCAGGTAAAGCAATCAATAACGCAACGGCAATTGCTGTTAGACCGTTTAATTGACCTAGTACTTGTAATGACATTTCCATTTTTTTCTCCTTAGTTGGTTTTTTTAGTTTTAGTTTTTAACTCTTTTAATTCTTAATTTTTATTAATGGTCATCTTGTGCAAGATTCAAATAAACCACTGTTAGCATCATAAATACAAACGCTTGGATCACGATAACTAAGATGTGGAAAATCGCCCACAATCCACCTAGTGTCCACTGAATCCACCATGGCAATAAAGCAATCAAGATAAAGATCAGCTCCCCTGCGAATAAGTTACCGTACAAACGCAGTGATAATGACAACGGTTTGACCACTTCATCAATGATTCTAAAGGCGATATTTAATGGGAAAGCCCAGATCCCAAATGGCGCACTTAAAATTTCTTTTAATAAGCCAAAGCCACCTTTAGCCTTAAGGTTATAACCAATAATCAAGATAAAGACGCTCAATGATAACGCAAAAGTCAAATTTGGATCAGCCGTTGGCACGATCTTGAAGTACGCTTCAGAAGAGCCACCAAAAAGCACGATCAGGCGCCCTGCCAAGTCTACTGGAATCAAATCCATAAAGTTCATGAGCAAAACCCATACGAAAATCGTAATCGCAAGCGGAGTAACGAAATCACGCTTATGATGATAGGTATCCGCCACCGCGCCATCGATCCACTCACATATCAGCTCGACCCCGTTTTGGAATTTACCTGGGGTATCTGAACTTGCCTTTCTTGCTGCTAAATACATTAAGCTTAAGAAAAACACGCCCAATACAATACTGACTATAAGGGTGTCTAAGTTTAGCGTCCAGAATGAAGAATCACCCAAGCTCACCTGCCAATGGTGAAGATGGTGCCTTACATATTCTGAAGAAGTTAAGCTTTCTCCTGCCATATCACTCTTCTCTTATTTGTTTAGGGTTTATTTTAAATGGGTTAACTTCATAAAAAGCGGCATAAACCACATTGCCAGTTGCAACACCAAAAGACCGGCAATATACGGTAAAAATTTCGGCTGCACATAAATTGCAATCAACACGGTGCCCACGGCAACCATGACTAACTTTGCAAACTCACAAGCATATAAAATGCACACTTCTTTGAAAGGATGATATTGCGCTTTGCGCAAAAAAAGACGTAATAAAAAAACAACATTGGCTACAAACATCAAACATGAGCCTAACAGGAAACCAACGGCATAGCTTTTACCCCATAAAAGACATAGCAAACTCCCTAGGATCACAAGGATCATTTGGAAAGCAAAAAAGTGCCTTTTATATAGTTTTCGGTTTGCTAGCATCGTTAGATTTTATCCCTTAATTTTACGCCAAGCAGTATATAGAGCGTAAGCTATCGGCGCAAGCGAAAAGTGTTCTTTTTATGTAAAGGCTATTAACACAAGCATAAGACTACTTTTTAAGCAAATCATGCTAATGCTTTGAGTTCTGAAAAAGTGATAATAATAAGCAGATGATAAACACAAGCCATGGAATAACTATTGTCACTTCACCAAGCAAAATCGCAAGTTGCGACTTCTTCAATATCGGAAAGTAATAAGCTAAGGTCATTGCACAAACAATGGCAACTATTCCAATAAAAAGCGTATAAATAGTGATTTTATCCAATCTTTTCACCAACATGCCATACGTCTCCACCAACCCTGTTTTGAGCATTAAGTATGCCGAGCATTATTGGCTGTGTCCAGTGTGTTATATACACTATACCCTAGACTTTATTGATCAATGAAATCAATCGCTTTCTGTAAACGCGATATAACACGCTCTTTACCAAGCCATTTCAGCGTTAATCCGATATCAGGCGACTGCCCAGAGCCGGTTATAGCAACACGCACGGGCATGCCAACTTTCCCCATGCCAAGATTTAACTCGCTGGCAACATCCTTTAACAAATGATGCAATGCAGCTTCGTCTTGCCAGAGCCCATCATTTAATTCCTCGGCCTTATTTTTGACATATTCAAGCACACTTGCAGCAGATTTAACTAAATGCTTAGCGGCAGCTTTTTCATCAAACTTATCAAACTCACGGTAAAAATAAGTCGATTGCTCAGCCAATTCTTTTAACGTTTTCACTTTTTCTGCCATCACCGGAATAAGCATATCAAACGAGGGACCATTACTCACATCTAAGCCTTGAGTTTGAAAGTGATAAATGAGCTCTTTTGCAACTTCCTCTGTTGGCAAATGACGCATATAATGCTGATTAAGCCAATTTAATTTTTCTGTATTAAATGCTGATGCCGAAGCATTGATATCATCTAGCTCAAAGTACTGCAAAATCTCATCCATAGTAAAGACCTCTTGATCACCATGCGACCAGCCTAAGCGGATAAGATAATTAATCAATGCTTGTGGTAAATAGCCATCTTCTTTGTACTGCATGACACTAACTGCACCGTGGCGTTTAGAAAGCTTCTTGCCATCATCGCCTAAAATCATCGGCACATGTGCAAATACTGGCACTTCAGCATTCAACGCAAGATACAGATTAATCTGACGCGGCGTGTTATTGACGTGATCGTCACCACGCACCACATGGGTAATTTGCATATCCATATCATCAACAACGACACAAAAATTATACGTCGGCGCGCCATCTGAACGCTTGATAATCAAATCATCCAGCTCACTATTAGCAATCGTGATTTCGCCTTTAACTGCATCAACCCAACTGACCATGCCTTCTTCAGGATTCTTAAAACGAATGACATGAGGCTTTGAAACATCTTCTTCGCTGACATCAAGATGGCGACAATGCCCATCATAACGTGGCTTTTGTTTGTTCGCCATTTGCGTTTCTCTTAGCTGATCCAAACGCTCACGCGAGCAATAGCAGCGATATGCTTTACCTTCTGCTAACAGTTGATCAATAACCGCTTGGTAACGATCAAAGTGTTGAGTTTGATAATACGGTTCACTATCGGCATGCAACCCCAACCATTCCATACCATCTAAAATTGCCTGTACAGCTTCCGGTGTTGAGCGTTCAAGATCAGTATCCTCAACACGCAACACAAACTCGCCGTTATTTTTACGCGCATAGACCCACGAAAAAAGTGCCGTTCTTGCCCCACCAACATGCAAATACCCCGTAGGACTCGGGGCAAAACGCGTTTTTACTCTTTTAGTCACGTTATTTTACCTTAATTCACTTGTATATTATTGCCTGAAAAACGCTGACTAGTGTACTTGAAAACGCGATATGAATAAACCATGATGTTGATTATAGCGATAGCATACTTTAATTAATTAAAGGCAATATGAACACCAAAACCTTTAGGGAATAAGTTTCTCAATTCAATATTCCCACCCATTTGATGCACCAACTCATACACGATCGCAAGACCTAAACCGCTACCTTGTTGTGTGCGTGACATATCTTGATTATTCGCTTGCACATTGCGACGAAACAACTCATTAAGCGCCATATCATCCGGCACACCAGGACCATCATCCTCAACACTTAGCATGATCTTGGCTTGATTTACATGCAAACGCACGTCCACTGTATTGGCAAATTTAACTGCATTACCAATGACATTGTAGAGAATCCTCACCAGTGCTTCTTCACTGCCATAGAAATGTACCTGACTATCTGGCGCTATATAATTGACATTGATACCCTGCTCAATATATCGTTCAACCACTGTATCTACTAGCGCATCTAAGTCTAGCTGCGTTTTTTGTATTTCTTCAAAACGCGATAAACTAACCAGCTCGTTGATCATTGATTGCATTTCCTTGGTGTCTTGCAAACATTTATCTTTCAGCTCCTGTTCAATTTCAAGCAATTGCAGGCGATAATTAATCCGAGTTAAAGGGGTTTTTAGATCATGCGAGATACTACTGATAATTTGCGTTCTTGTATTAATCAAATCATCAACCCTTTTACGCAGCAGATCAAAAACCTCCTGAGAGCCATCAACAATACTCATAAATACTGACCTATTTGGCGTGATGCCAATACCATCAGCCATCTCATAAACACGATTAATATTGCGTGCCAAGCGATAAATAATAAAGGCTGAAAACAATAATATCAAACATAAGAATAGCATAATGGCAATATGACCAGATACACTGGCCAATAGATAATTGTAGTTAGGCTTTATGGCAACATTAAGCCATAGGTTTGGTTTAATATACAATGAGAAACGGTGACCTAAATCGTGCTTATCATTATATTCCAGTAACGCTTTTTTATCTTTAGCATTAATTAATGGGACGTATAAAGGCAGCCTCGAGACATCAAGATCTAAGTAAAATTGGTCTAAGTTCATATAGCGAAAATGCTCTTTAGACATGGTTTGGATCAGCAACTTATCCGGCTGTGTTCTGCCGTATTCTACGATATCCATTAAATTCCATAGCGCACGATGGTGCAATTGCAAACTCACATCATTACTTATCTGTCGATAGGTGTAAAACATCACCATCACTACAGCGATTAAAATTGTCACAAAAAAAGCGACACTAACTCGAGCCAACTTAGACATGATCTCGCTACTCGGTGACAACCGCTAGATTAAAGCAATAGCCCTTACCATGTCGCGTTTGAATATAGTCATCATCACCCCCTGCACTTTGCAAGCGCTTTCTTAATTTACTAATGGCGACATCAATCGAACGATCATAGTGCTCATGCTCCTCCCCATATAGCATACTTGCAATATAATTGCGCGTTAACAACGCTTGCGGCTGCGTAACAAAAAGTATTAGGATATCAAACAGCTGTTTACTTAAAGCCACCGTGATCGCGTTATCTGAAGTTAACTTCATTTGATTAACATCCAATTGCCAATTGCCAAATTTATATTGCTTAATTTGCGACTGTGTTTCAGCCTTATAGGATACTTTGCGATTGATTATGCGCTCAGCTCTAGCAATAACCTCCTCTACGGCAACCGGTTTATCCAAAAAATCATCAGCACCAAGCTCAAGCGCATTGATTTTCTCATGAGGGTCCTTTAAAGCACTAATCATAATAATAGGGACATCCGCAAGCGCTTTGATTTCCTGACATAATTGCACGCCATTTTTATAAGGCAACATCAAATCCAAAATAACGAGATCAAATTTATGAAACTTCAATAGCCGTTCAAGGTTTTGACCATCTAAAACGCTATATGCCTGAATATCTTTGCGGCTAAATAGCTCACGCAAGTTCTCTGCAATTTCTTTATCATCTTCGACTATAAGTATCTTTTTTAGCATTGAAACACACTCCTTTTGCGTAAATATTCAGCTAAGCTTCTTGGTGGATACTAGGGTTTTTAATATCATGATCCTTTATATGTGTAATAATAAATTGTCCAGTTTCGCCTTCTATGTATAGGTACACCACAAAGGTTTGCTCTTTATCTAGCTTGTTAATAAAAGTTATGTGTGCTTTTAACACTGATTGACCGTTATTAGAAATCGTCACCCCAGAAATACTATAGTGAAGAACGGTTTTAACCCAATCTTTATTGCTTTTTAGCAGATCAAATACATTTGTTGTAAGATGTTTTTGGTAATACTTGGGCTCATCAAAAAGAATCTCACTGGTTAAACGTGACATAAAATTATAAGCAAAATCCATCATATCCGTATATCTATTTTGTATTTTGAGCTGACTTTCCACCACCAAGACTTTTTGATGCACCTGACGGTTTAATGAGTACAAATAAAAATTCATTGCCAGCGTTAGCATAAAAACACCCACAATCAAGCCAAATAATAGTATTTTACTGCTTTTTTTCATACCATTCCCTTTACATGTCTGAACTTATACACCCAGCACAAACGTCTCTAAAACCATCACCTAATAGCCAAACACACCTAACCTTAATGTGTTTTATAATGCATTATAAGCATTAAGAAAGCGCTTTGACAGTTTCCGCGTCAAAAAAATAGCCTTTTCCTCGGATCGTGCGGATGTATTTGTGCTGATAATCTAGCAATTTTTTTCTAAGCATGCCAACTCTAACATCAATGAAACGATCGCCTGAACCATGGTAATCTCGCATTTTAATCTTTTGGATAAGGTAATCACGTGACAGCATTTTACGCGGTGCTTTCAGGAAAATGACAAGCAGTTCACCTTCGCTTGTGGTTAGCTCAACATCCAAACCAAAGTCAGAAGATATATGCATTTTTCTCATATCAAAGAAGACATGCTCATTCACCGCAAAGCTAAACATGTATCTGTGATTAATATCTTCTAGCTCACTCGATCTAGCGCGACTTGTACATCTACTGACCACATTTTTGACTCGAGCAAAAAGCTCACTGACAGGAATATCACAGGCAACCAAATCATCCGCTCCAGCATTCATGGCTTTAACAGTTAAAGCGCTTAAGTTAACTTCATCCTGATTAAGCATTAATTTTTGAGGCAAATGACTGCCTACAATTTGTTGGATATCAGCCATAATCAGAATGGGTAGATCGCTTACTTTCCGAATCCTCTTGCATAATGAAATGCCATCTTCATATGGTAGGTTAATGTTAAGTATAATGGCATCATATTCACCTAAGCTTGACTTGCTTAGATTCGTCAACTCACGAGCATGAAGGCAGCTTTTAACCTGCCACAGGTGCCGTGAGACAAAAAAAAGCTTAATTGCATTGGTTAAGCTTACCTCATTATTTATTAGCAAAATATTCATATTAGTTCATATTTCCCTATCTTTATGCCATGGTCTACTTAAGACATTATAGTAATTAACTTCATTTTTTTTAAACATTTTTTGAAAAGCTGTTTCACTGACACCCCTGTGATACTTTTTGCTAAAAAGCTTGATATTATAGCGTCGACACCACTTACGAACGGTAGGTAGCGCAAAACCCGTCTTTTTTGCAACATCTTCATAGCTGAGCTTTTGAGCTGAAAATTCATAGACTACTTCAGCTGCTGACTTGCCATAAAGTTGAGATATTTGAGACTCAAAATTATAGCCATATTGATTAGCTGCTGGCATAAAACACTCCCCTCATTTTTATTACGTTCCTTTCCCCATGTTCTTTGATATCGTTAGCATAATAAATTAATCCCAGCCTGATATCTCAATAGTGTATATAATTGTATTTATATGTTATCAAGATCATCTTCATTACCATATAGCCAAAACTTCCCTGAAAACTCGCAACTTTTAATTCCCCTTGTGTAGAGAAGTTTTAACAATTGCCATCTGGGCAAATTAGATTGTCGCGTTTACTGCGGCAATCCATAATCATGGATGGTAAGCTTAGCAAACCCAAACGATTAATCTTTGGGGAATTCTTATTATATAACCATCGTAAATCATTTTACTTTTTCTTACCTTTTGGAGATGCCCGCAATGATTTATTAGCGTTGAATAAATCGGGATAGTGTATTACTGTCATAAAAACAATTAAGTTAAATTATAATCGAGGATGGAATCATGAAAAAAATAATTTTAATTACAGCATTCTTACTAGGCACTTCATATGGCTTCAGTGCATCTACACATGTAAGCAATGCCAAGAAAGATGGAGAGTGTAGAGTAATTGGCACCATGGTATGCTGCCTTATTCATGGACATTGGCAATGTGGACATTAACAAATAACTCATTGCTTAAAGCCATAAATTGTGATGTCGTAGTTGTTATTGTTGTTGGCTGCAAATAGACATCTAACGGCTCTTTTGTTCTATCTCTACGCCCATTTTGATAGCTTGGTGTTTCGTGCGTATCTATATTACTCAACTGTGATATTCAATAAAGAAAGCTCGACAAGAAAATTGATGAGCAAATAACAAAGCTTGACAATAAAATCGATGGCGTTGAAGCCAGATTCAGCAACCGCATAGCAAAGCTCAATAACAAGATTGACAATAATTTCAAATGGACGTTCGGTTTAATTATTATTAGCATTCTGGTTCCTATTTTGCTAAAAGTGATACCTATTACGTAGGGTTACTAATTAACTGGAGTACGCACTTTGCGATTTTTTTAAAACCTACCCCGCATGCTTCGCATCCACCTCTTCGCTAACGAAGGGGAGCATGTGACTTCGGCTTTTTAATTCCCTTTCACTTGTGAAGGGGTACCGAGCCTGCGAGGTGGGGTAGTTGAGCAAAAGTGCGTAACTTCAGTAATTAAGTCGCGTTTGCAGGAAACTTACAAACAAAAAAGCCACTTGGCAGTGGGCTTATACGTCATTTAACGATTATAGAATCGAAAGCCAAGGCAGATGACGGAAATTAGAACCATCACCGCTATCCTAGAGTTATAATCCTAGCATGCGATGACAATGGTTTAGATCTATGGTGAATCTTAGGAGCCTCTGAATAATCAAATAATCAATTTGGTCCGCGAACAGGCAACACATAGGAGAAGCGCGTCTGAAAGTAGTGGCTCACAAGACCGTAACTCATATTAACACACCACGCGTGACCGCCTGACAAGGAATAAACATTGCTAGACCAATAATAACTCACTTGAATATTATTAAAACCGTTAGTATTTAACCAGTGTGCAGGCGAAGTTGTATCCGAGTAATTTACAAGGCTTCTTAGCTCATTAGCAGTCGGTAAGCGCCAGTCATTATATCCACATAAGCTTAAAGTATCAGCATATGTCTTTGCATCCGTCCAGTTTTTTGCGCCTGCTGTATTACCATATTTAGCCCACATTAACCCAGTTAATTTGTCATATTCTGCATCAGTACATGTAGAGTTATCAGCCTGCTTGGCTGATTCAAATCTTGGGTTAGGCCACTGCCCTGAGCCTGTATCTGTAGGATTTGTATTTTGAATAACAGCACCAGTACTAGCAAAGGTATAGTTGGAGTAACTCAAAATTGCTATTAAACTAAGCAGCATGGATATTTTTTTGTTTTTTTCAATTTTTCTCATTTTTTTCTCCTGAATAACTTGCTGTTTTTGTTCAATTTCAACCATCAAAAGCACCCGCAAGTTATTGCTATGTTTAGTTGCGGCGAAGCCGCTTGGGGTGCTCCTAATTTAAATTTTATTTATGGTAGCGACTAAAGTTACGCACAATTGTTTCTATGTAAACCGCAAATGCCAATGTTTTGTTATATATTGGTAAATGTTCATACTGTGCCATTTATATCAATACCTTTGTAGCCTTTAAATAATCAAATCACCCAATAATCAATTTGGTCCGCGAACAGGCAACACATAGTAGTAGCTCGACTGATTGAGGCTGCTCACACTACCGTAAGACATATTAACGTCCCACGCGTGACCGCCTGAGAAGGAATAAACATTGCTAGACCAATAATAACTCACTTGAATATTATTAAAACCGTTAGTATTTAACCAGTGTGCAGGTGAAGTTGTATCCGAGTAATTTACAAGGCTTTCTAGCTCATTAATAGTCGGTAAACGCCAATCGTTATACCCACATAAGCTTAAATTATTAGCATATGTCTTTGCACCCGCCCAATCCTTTTGACCTGATGCACTGCCATCTTTAGCCCACATTAACCCAGTTAATTTGTCATACTCTGCATCAGAGCATGTTGAACTATCAGCCTTTTTGGCTGCTTCGAACCTTGGAGTCGGCCAATCCCAACCATTTTCAGCCCCCCCTGGGGCTGTATTGATTGGTGTGGTAGCAAGTAATACCTGTGAACTACTGCTCAAACTCACGTCACTGCCCCCTGCATAATGCAAGGTTGAACTCATCGTCTTATTACCATCGGTTCCTGACGTAAAAGTGCCTTCCCAAGTACAGCTGCTGTTCGCCGCGATTGTTGTTTTCCCATTACAGCTACTATTCGCCGTATCTAGTGTGAAATCCGCTGCGGGAAATACATTCGTAAAACCAACACCTGTCGCGGGTAATGTCGTGTTGGTGTTGCTAAAGGTATACGTAAATGGATAACTGACGCCTTTGGCAGCATTGGCTGGAATATCCTGTGTTTTGGTGCCTGTGATAGCAACTGTTGCCACTTGAGAAGCACTCGTCAAACTCACATCACTGCCCTCAGCATAATGCAAGGTTGAGCTCATTGTCTTATCACCATCGGTGCCTGGCGTAAAAGAGCCTTTCCAAGTACAGCTGCTGTTCGCCGCGATTGTTGTTTTCCCATTACAGCTACTATTCGCCGTATCTAGTGTGAAGTCCGCTGCGGGAAATACATTCGTAAAACTAACACCTGTCGCTGGTAATGTCGTGTTGGTGTTGCTAAAAGTATAGGTAAACGGGTAAGTGACACCTTTGGCAGCATTGGCTGGAATATCTTGGGTCTTGGCACCTGTTACCACAATCTTTGAAAAGCTAACTTGAGCGAGGTAGCCCTCTCCCAAATCTAATTTTAAATATCCCTGCGCTTTATCTACAGTTGATTGAATATCAAAACTACATTGTTCACCAGATTTAAGCTCATTTATACACGTATTATTGGATATTGTGGCAGTTGTAAGCTCATGATTTGAACTATCAACAAAAATTGGTTTGTTAAAATAAAAATTAGTGTCACTAATATTCGTTAGCGTGACAACCTTTGCTTTGTCTAATGGCAAAACAGAATCCTTGGAAAGGTTAACCTGTAAACTACTCTTTTTAATAACTGTATGTTCAGATTTGCTTACACCATTCGGTAGGACAACACGCCAATTTAAAGTTTCCTTACCAGCTGCAGATGGTTTTAATGATAAATCTAACTCACATAGCTTTCCAATTGGAACATTGCTACAACTGCCATTAATACGAATATTAGGGGTTTCCACTATTTTGACTGAGTAACTTTCAGGTGTAGTTTGGGCTGAAAACCCATCCAACTGCTGCACTTTATTTATAGCAATACTTAATTTGCTATAAGCTACTTCAGTCGAGCTCATCTGAGCAGAATAATCAACTTTATAGCTACCCGTTGAAGGATTATCATTTGAAGATCCGCCTCCTCCTCCGCAGCCAAATAGTACACTAGTTGTCAGCATCACCCCCATCAATCCCAAAAAGCTCATGCTTTTAGTCATCTGCTGAGCAGGTGTTCCTGACTCTTTTTTCTCAGTCGTAGAATATTCTCTGTATATTTCATTCATAAACTTCATGCTCACCTCATATTTTTTTTGTTTATAGCACTGAACAACCCTCACCCCCTCTCGCCTAAACTCAGCAATCATTGCATGGTACAGCTTGTACTTGATTGGCAGCAAATAACATAACAGCCAACGTTGAAAAAACGACAACTTTAGATCTAACTTGAAACATATTTTAAAACCCCATTTTTTATGTTTTGACTTTGTAAATCAGCGTCCCATCACGCTAATGGGTGTATCTTAGCGCCACAAATACCTAAAATACTTACCATTTGAATTTGCTGTGTAATAAAATGTAACCAAGTTTTATGAAGTGACGGTTGAAACGATGTAATTTACCCCCTCAGCCGCACAGCTGACGGTGAAGCTGCACAGTTGTTTTCAAAATCAATATTTTTTGCCCATTGCGTTTTTTCTCCCCAACTACAGCTACATTTTGATGACGGATCAAAATTTTCAATCCTAAGTTTAATTGGTTCGACCACAGAAGCAGTTTGTTTAACAAATACAGTTAGCTTATAATGGCAACCATATTGATCAACGCCTTTCCGCCAAGTGTCCAATGTTAGCTCTGCCAAAGGATAGTTAGATCCTGCATTTGATGGACCGGAAGTGGCAGAGTACACTGTGCCTTTTATTGGTTGATCATTATCTTTCACCAACATCGCCATATAGCTATTATATTGCGGCAGGGCAGGGGCAGAATATGGAGCTACAGGAAAACAACCCGTGTTGGGCATATTCATCTCCTTACAAACTGTAAAGTCATCCTGCTTACTAGCTGTATGTTGTTTAAATTGAGCGGCATATGGTTCTGTAATTTCAGAAATATCAGAGCCATCTGAAGTCTTTATATCGATTTGGATACTATCTGCCAACGCGACATGACTTAACATAAATACTGCAAAAAAAGTGATCGAACAACTGGAAATTTTTGATTTGTGAAACATATATCATCCTTATTTGTGTTAATCCAATTATTAATGCTCAGTTGCACTAATAGCAAAAAATATTATAAGCATTAACAACTTAGGTAGTTATCCTTATGATTTATTGTGTAAGGAAATATCACCCATCACAATCCTTAATTTGACTTAATAAAGATCAAAACTATACTCACTTTAACTCAGGAAGAATTTTATGCGTCAATTCATGGTAAAAGGAGTATACATTATGCGTGTTATTACCACATTCTTAACTCAGCAACAGCAATATAACCATAGCCAATCCCACAGACACAATAAAACGGCAACATATTATGATCATGACTTAGCACGTTTATTTTTCTTGCTAATGATTATCCTGCTTTGCACGATAGAAATCCACTTTGCAACAACAAAGTCCGCAAGCATAAGCCTAAGTGTCAGCGCACGCGTCACTCACTCGGATAAAGTGCAGCTCTCTAAGCTCGACGCACACAGTAATGTGCAATTAAAGATGAATCGATCAGGGCAGAATAATAACATGCACTTGAGTAACAAGCATAAGCAGCTACAATTGCATCTGGCTGAAGCGGCAACCATACAGCTTGTTAACCGCCCAACGTTAAAAGGAGTCATCATTGATGAAATGCATACAGAAAACATCAACAAGACAAAATCAAAAGAAAGGATGGATAAACTAAATACTATCCACGAAATTCCACTTAAGGTGTTTGTCAATGATATCGAGCTCAATCAATCATCTCAGAGGATTTCGCAAAATAAGACACATCATATTAGCATGACAACAGAAGCCTTAGAAACAGCAGCCAATGGCTACTTTAAAGGTGTTGTTTTGCTGAAAATTAAGGGTGTTTGGGATTAAACAAAAAAGCTAAGTGATATCAGTAGACCACACCTGATTAACGCGACAAATATTGATACCACGCAGTTTGTAACTGTATTTAACATGCTGTTTACAAAGTTCGGACAAATTAGGAAACCTAACAGCCAACACTGCTTTTAAGCTCATTTGCCAATTGTCAGCTAGCAAACCAATAACTCCGATACAACTTTGACTTTAAAATCTGACGAGTAACTTGCTCTTTTTGTGCTCATAAATACACCCTCTATTCATTTTACTTTCAACAATATATCGGAACTATATCGGAACTGGATTTTAAAAGACACTGTTTAAATTTCTTGGAGTATTATATTTAACTAGTTTAACCTTCTTCGACCAGATAGTAGATTTAATCAAAACTGCAAAAAAACTCCATAATAGAAGACTTACGATAATATCAACTAAATAATGCTGCCCTAAAACCAAAGTGCTTAAAGCAACAAGTAAGCCGACAATCACAATGAACATATTTATATAGATTTTTTGCGACCATAACACATAGCTACTGAATAAGGTCATGATAATGTGGTAACTTGGAAATGAAATATCATCATTGACCGAATGCAGTCTAGTCTGTCTAAATGAAAAATAAGGGTCTATATAATTATAAAAATGACTCACTGCTTGCATATTTGGATGAATATAACCTGGCCCAACGGTTGGAAAGAAAAAAACTAAAAAAATGACTATAAAATTCACTAAAGCTAATATTAACATTCCTTTTTTGAGTTGATCCACTGCAAAAATGCTCCCCCTGACTATAGCAGCAACTATCATGACTACAAATATATAGATATAAATTAATCGGAAGAAAGATACCCAATAAGAGTGGTTCAAATAAAAACCATCACTAAATTGTTGAATATTAAAGTGTAGCAGGGAGCTATCAATATTATTAAGCATATTATCTGCAAAAGAGAAAATAGAAAGCGGTGACAGAGTAACCAGATTTGAAATAACAACCGTTTGTATAGTAATGCCTAAGGCAATCACTCTCAAGATTTTGCTAGTCCTAAGCTTATTACACCGATAAAAAGCCAAACCACAACCATAGAGTATAAAACAGATAAACCAGAAATATAAAGTAGATAACAATATAGTATAGTTCTCAGTGTAAGAAATAACTGTCAGCACCATAAAACTTATAAAACAAATCATAACAATTGGCTCTTTAATAAAAGTGAATACATCCTCTACCAACAGCTCAATCTTAATCTGATATATTTTCTTCATCTCTACCTCATATATTTAAATGATTTATCAATCATATATAATTACTGTTGGTTCATATCTGGCATCTGAGTCACCATTTTGGCTGCACTTTTTTGACCTAATTGGTCTAATGCATAAGCAAGATTATTGACAAGCTTTTTATTTCGGTTGCCTGCGTAGTAAATGGGATAAAGCAAATCAACGACTTTTTGATAGTTTTTTTGCACCAAGTAAACCACGGCAATATTATTAATTGACTTAGTTTCGTCAAAACCTTTTTTCCACGCCGAGGTAAACTCTGCAATTGCCTGTTCATAACTTTCATCATAGGTATAAAGCTCTCCCAGTAACTCATGCGTTTGCGGCATATCTTGAATATTAATGCTTTCTACAGCATAACGTTTTGCATCTGCTAAATGATTTTGTTTAAATAAAATTTTTGCTTTATAGTAGAGCGCTAAAGCAGGTGGTGACTTCATTTGTAGCATGGGTTTTAAATAAAACTCTGCCACAATATAATTTTGCATCTTAATATAAGCATCCACTAGTTTTAAACGCAAATCAACATTGTCTTTATCCTCGGTTAGTTTACCTTTGTAGTAATTGGCAAGCTCAGCATAGCTGTGAGTACTTGCAAACAATTGTTCTTTATTTTGCTCCAAAATATGTGATGGGTCTTCGGGTGTCGTAGCACAAGCACTTAATATAAAAACTGGCAATATTAAGAACAATCCACTATATTTTTTTATTCTATTTATTTTATTTAGTTTTCTCATTTCTACCTCTCTTTAATTATTAATTTATAATGGTTAATAAACATCACTATTGTGGTAATGGTGGGGTGTTTTGATTAAATCGATAGATAAGTCTGGGCCTTTGATCATAACTTACTTGGGTAAGCTTTGAGCTACTATTAAAATCAGGCGCCTGTTTACGAGTATTTGGTGGAATATAATTTAAAATGTCATTAGAAATTGTAGTGCTCAACTTCTCATTATTAGCTAATTTCTTATAGTTTCCTTCGGCAGATAGATTTTGAAAATGCGTTTTGCTAAAACAGCTACCATTAAATATTACACCTTTATCAGGGTCTCCAGAATCAATCATTATAAAGTAAGAAAAATAATTTCTATGATGTGACTGCATTGCTTTATTTAGCTTACCACAATAGTCATTTTCTCCTAGAATTACAGACGGTGCTTTTGAACCCTTAGGATCGTGGTTATTGTGGCTATGTGGAGTGCCATCAGTTATCATAAAAAATAAATTATTTACTGTCTTATGTTTACCTTGT
Organism: Cysteiniphilum sp. GTC20157; assembly: GCF_055396795.1. Classification (NCBI taxonomy): domain Bacteria; kingdom Pseudomonadati; phylum Pseudomonadota; class Gammaproteobacteria; order Thiotrichales; family Fastidiosibacteraceae; genus Cysteiniphilum; species Cysteiniphilum sp. GTC20157. The sequence goes on from NZ_AP044698.1 coordinate 2,062,075, forward strand.
GTACTACCTTTATAATACAACTCATTATTTGCATAGATAATTGGGGCTGCTAAACCTGTAAGTGTCTGATAATAATTTTCCGCCCTAAACCTGTTATTAATTTGCTTGATTAATTCGCTCTGGTTACTAAAAACATTAACAAGATCAGTTCCTTGGAAATTCAAGTAATCAAAAACATCCATATAAGGAAGCATATAGTTTGCATTTAAAAAATTATAATCCCCAGAACTACCTTTTTTTAATAAGTCAAGTGTTGGTATAGCAAAGTTTGAAGAGTCATACTTTACGCCATTATTATCGATAAAAATATTTGCCGTTGCAAGAAACTGTAGATAAACTTTGTCATTCCCTCCTAATGATGTGTGCAGCTTGTCAACTATCTGCAATGATACTCTTCGGATACTATCTGCCAGTTCTGCAGGGCCTCCAGAGGCTTGACTTGCCATACTTGGACTATCATCATAAACGATCACTGCTGTAATCTCATGCTTGTTTAATGGCGGCTTAGGTGGCTCAGGTTTAATAGCACACATATCGTCATACTCTACAGTTGATCTAACGGCACCCACCGCCGTATTGTTAACTGTCTCTAACACATGAAACCCTAAGTTACCAATTAATCCACTAGCAAAAGAATGAAACTGCGTTCCATACCCTGATGAGCGATACAGGTTGATATAATGATGTGTATGATGATAAGCTTGCTGAATACACTTCCCGGTTTGGTCGTATTTTACACAACAGCTAAGTGGTGTTATTTCATCAGGATGTGGTACCGTAGGATCATCAATTTGTTGAAATGCTGTTTTAATCGTATTATTCGAGATTTCCTTCAAATCATAAGGAAAATAATACTGATATACCTGTTGAGCATAATTATTATTTGCCGCGGTGTTAGTTGTGGCATCTTCATGCGCTAATGTTAATGCTGCAGCTTCACTGGCATCTGCGAGTCTTGATTTGTCATTTAACAAAGTTAATGCACCAATTGCAAGCCCCATAAATAAGAGCGTTGCAGGCAACATCAACGCTGTCATGATCGCATAAGCACCATTTTGCTGTACCAAAAAATCTTTTATTTTGCTATACATTATGTTCCCCCAGCGTAAGTTGACTTGTTTCATTGACCAAATCCTTGCAATGCTGGCAATAAGGTCATTAATACATTTGGCGCAAGGATGGTAATTGGGATAGGTAACAAAAAGAACAGGATCATCGGAATCGTCAGCTTTACGGCTAAGCTCGCCATTTTTTCTTCTGTTTTTAAATAAACTGTTTCGCGTATCTGTGCTGCTTGCGTAAGAAGTCCCTCTACCATTGGGGTTCCGGTATTTAATGAGGTAATCACCATATTGGTAAAACGCGTAAGTATGTCATCTTGATAGAATGTCTTACAAAATAACTCTAAAGATCGATTTAATCCATGAATGGCATTATTAGCTGAAATTTGATTTAGCTGATACGACCAAGAGAAGTTTACCGCAGCAATATTCTGTTGTGTTAATGTTAAAGCTCTTTCAAAGTTAACCCCAGATTGCATATAAACAGCAATAATTTCCATAATCACAGGGGTATCATTAACAAACTGACGTAATAGTTTTTTCTCTTTTTGAGAAATCCACATATCCGGAATAAATAGCATCAACATAAAGCAGATGATACCAAAAATAATATAACCCAATAAAAGCATTAACACCATCAAACCGCAGCCAATAAATAATTTATAGCTATATAGCATGACCAGAGGGTGTCTTTTGGATATCCCATACTTTTCTAATATGGTTTTTTTTGACGCTAAAGCCCAACGTTGATATAACCGCTTTAATTTAAAAGATTGACGGTACTTAAGTAAATCAAAATACTTTTCAGCATAAAACGCGAACTTAAATGTTCCTATATAAATGAATAAAAAAGCCAGAATTAACAGAATAAACAACACCCACATTATTTTGCCCTCTTATAAATTGCATAGCTGATAAAAACCCCTATTGCTTCACTGATTAACAAATAGTAAATAACGTAAATGCCATGAGGATCATTTAAACTAAAAGTAATTATTTTAGGGTTGATAATCCCCATTATGGCTAACATGACAAAGGGTAGTGCAGCCAGCACCATAATTGAGGCACGTGCCCCCCCTGATAAAATACGTTTTCTCTTTTCAATCCTAGCATCATTATAAATGACCTGAGATATCCTATCTAATGAAGCGCGAAAAGAGCTCCCACCACGGTAACAACTCACTGCTGTAATAGCAAATAGTACATAAGACTTATAAGGAAAGCGCTTAATAGACTCTAAATAAATCTTTTCAAGACTATCAAAACCAATTTTATTATCCGCAATCTTTAGCTCCTTTTTAAGCAGACTATCTCTTAAGTTAGCAACCATCTCCTTATGTGCTAACTCAAAGCTTTTGCCTGCAGAGATATGACTTGATAATATCTCTAATGCTGCGGGAATATCTCGTTCAAAAAGTCGCTTACGCCTATTTTTCAGCATGAAAAATAATAATAAAAAGATAAGCACAAATAGGGTCAGGCCAACATATAAGGGATTTAAAATAGTATAGTTGTTTACAATTATTGCAGCGCTCATGCTAATGGCAAAATCTATCAGCAATATACTTAGGAAAATACGAATCCCGCCAACTTTAAAGCTTAATTTATCAAAATACATACGCCCCAAATAACTTATTTTTTTGCGCAAAACGACATTGCCCCACTCAACCGTATCATCTGTATTTTTTTGTTGCATTGCTTCACGGATATAATTATCCAGGGATTTATTTGATCTAAGCTCTTGCCAGCCAAAATAACCTGTAACCCCTAATAATAGCACCAAAACTACTGCCCACATAAGATATACCCCTTAATCAGCTAAAATGCTCTGTATCTCTTCTTCCAAACCACAATATGAGATTTTTCTATACAACTCAGAGTTTCTGCTAACTTGTTCCATTTCATAGCAATCTCTATATCTATCGTACTTTACAAGCGTATTTAATACAGGTGTTTCTCCCTCCAAACCGATCAAGTTTGAAACTTCAACGATCTTTCGTTTTCCAGAGCTTAAGCGCGAGACATGTATAATAACATTAACTGAATTAACAACTTGGCGCTGAATGTATTGCACAGGAAAATTATTCCCTTGTGCCATCATTGCCATTGCAATGATACGATTAATCGTGTCTCTACACCCATTAGAGTGTAAAGTTGACATAGAGCCATCATGTCCTGTATTCATTGCCTGAATCATATCAAAAGCCTCAGCGCCACGACACTCACCAATCACGATCAGGTCTGGACGCATCCTTAATGCATTAACTAATAACTGACGAATAGGAACCTCACCAAGGCTCTCGGCACTTTGAGGCCTGCTTTCTAACCGCACAACATGACTTTGCAGCAACTTAAGCTCTGCCGTATCTTCAATCGTAATAATGCGATAGTGATCTGGAATATGCTGAGAAACAGCATTTAACAACGTCGTTTTACCAGATCCAGTACCACCACTGACAATAATATTCACCCTTGAGCGCGCAAAAATAGATAATAGTTTAAGAATCTCAGGCGTTAATGAATCAAACTCCATAAGCTGCTCTAATGTATAGCTTTGTTTGTTAAACTTACGAATTGAAATAACCGTACCATCTAACCCTAAAGGTGGGATTACAACGTTAACCCTACCAACGCCATCCAAGCGTGCATCACAGTAGGGAACCATTTCATCAACGCGTTTATTAACTTTAGACACAAGTTGTTGTGCATATTCCCGTAGTTCTGCTTCTGAGGAAAAGTATTGCTCATTAACGTTTGTTAGCCGCCCCTTACGTTCAATATAAATACTTTGGTAATTATTAATTAAAATATCAGTCACAGAATCGTCATCGATTAGCTCCTGTAACACACCAAAGCCAAAGACGTGGTCGTAACACATTTTTACTATCGTATTTCTTTGTGTTTGGCTTAACACATATTTTTTTGTTTTTGCCAGCACATTAACCAGCTCTACAATACTGTGATGAAAATTGCTTTCTTTAAGCGTGGCTAAATCCATATCGCTTAGCTGCATCATCACTTCATGCTTAAACTCCCGCATAAGCGTATTCATATGCGCACTCATTTTTGCCTCCTTTGCGATTGAGATGTGGTGGCTTCATCATTAGATAAAATCAACATAGTCACACTTCTGTTTAATGCGTGGTTGCTCTTAGGTTGAATTGGTTTATCTTCGCCATAGGCATAGCTATATATGCGAGTTGCCTGAACATGGAAATTATTAATAATAAAGTTTGCAACGCTTTGCGCTCTTTTACGTGATAGCCTTTGGTTGTACGCATTCGAACCAACACTATCTGTTCTACCAACCAGCACTATCCTATTATTTTTGTCCGCCAGATTAACTTGCTCGTGCACAAATTTGCTAATGTTTTTTCTATCCTCTTTATCCAAATTGGATTTATCAAACCCAAAAAATACCCTGTAGGTTTGTTTTTTTGCCATCATGGTATCCACAACTTTTTTATCTTTCTTGCTGTCTAGTTTCTGCAACGGCGCTTTTGTTGATAACTGATTGGCTTGTTCAAGCATTTTATGTTGATAATCACTCGCTAACTTATCAACAGGTGTCGGATCTAATGATGGGTTATGTATATAATAACCATAATGATCTAATTGCATCACATAGATTTCTTGCCCTACATTGACATCAGCAACTACATAACATAAAGGTAATAACCCTATTATCGTTATGAGTATATTTTTTGCTTGTTTTTTGAATCTCATTGTAATCTCCCCTTTTTTATGCTCTATCTTGTATCAGTGCAAAACCATAAATTCTAAATGTTGGAAAATGCATTCCAAATACCTCTTGTTCGATAATGGGATAACTCATACAAACTATATTTACCTTATTAAGCGTGCCCTTAAACTGTGGACAGTTTATTCCAGCTTTTCCCCCTGAAGATAACTGATAGCCAATTTGTAACTGTGTTAAATCTAATCCGCTATTGATGAGCAACTCATCCGCTACCCCTTGCATTTGTGATAGATCTACGCGTTTGTTATCTTTGATAACATTTACTAAGGCATATGCTGTATCATCTAATGATGCGCGCGTGAGTTGGTAATGTGCATATTCCCAAAAACCAGCAATCATTATCACCAAAAAGGGCAGTATAAACATCAGCTCAATCGTTACTGCTGCTTTTGAGTTATGCCAAAATAACCCAAGCATTCTTTTAACTGACAATTGCATTTTCTTGAATCGCCAATACTCTATACGTTTTGTCATCATTTGGATTTCCAAAAAAGTTAAATAGCCAATTTTGTCTATAGTCATATGAATAAATAGCATATTGCGCATTTGCCAGCTGTGGCGCTTTATGATGACTGATAACATCTTGCAATGTGTTGTATCCATCAATCCGGATTGTCATCTTATTTTCAGTTAAAAAACTATAATGCTTTGCATAATAGCGCCAACGTTTTTGCGCCTGTTGCATATAATCCTGATTCGTTAATATTTGACCTGGATGGCTAATCGCTAAGGTTTTTGTATCTCTGGTAATTAATGTGGCTGCTAAGCGCAATTCAATATACTGAACCGTTTCATAATAAATCATATAAATAAAAAAAACCGTCATAAAGAAAATAATGCATGTCAATGCAAACTCTATCGTCGCAATACCGGATTGATCGCCTGAAAACGCCAACACATGACCTTTAAGTTTCATTTTCTAAACGCCTTTATATACCCGGTGAAATGACCCCACAAATTTTTATTTATGCCATGTAAATGCATACCAAAATCATGTTTTATGATTTTATCAATGTCTTTATAAAATCCTTGTGTTTTTGTTGTGCCATTTTTATCCTTATTGCGACCCATCAATGACTCCATTAAGTGTCGATCATACTTGATTGTAGAATATTGCTTAGCATACAGCTTATTTAGATGATCTTGATCAAGCGCATTATCTTTGACAGCCCCTACTTTATTCACAATGACCCTAGTATTAATCAATTTCTTCATTTTTTGCTGCAACTCCTTTAATTCAAGAAAGAAATTATTTGCCGCATGATTACTCAGTAATGTATTATCAGTTACAATAAACACCCTGTCGGCCCTACTGAGTGTTTGTCGTAAATCTTCAGACATCAGTGTGCTTTTATGATAAAAAGAGTAATCCTCTACGATGCATGAAAAATCAGCTTGCACACCATCAACAAGTTCTGAAACTCTGTTAAAAAACTGTGTATGATCTTCTGCATTATCATCTTTTAATGGACTTAAAAAACGCAAGCGATTGTCACCACCTACTATTAAGTGTTGATGTGGTGGTACCACCGAGTTATTACCTAACAGCTTTTTATAATGCATGTCATAATCTTCAGCTTTGACCCCTAAATAAAACCGAGAAAATAAACTTTCTTCTTGGTAATTTGTATACAAGACTTGGTTTTTCGTTAGCATTGCTACCCGCTTTGCTAATAAAGTTGAAATGGTCGTAGACCCAACTCCGCCACAAGCACCTACAATCATAATCCTAAATGGCTTTGGTTTAAATAAAGCGGGCTTTGTCGTAAAAACATGATGCTCCAAACAATTTTTGATTAAAGGAATAAGCATCTGAAGCTCATAATCAAAATAGATATAATGGTATCCATATTGTTCAACCCTATGTTTTGTTTGGATGGAACCATCTTTACCCAAAATGATAATATCATGATTTTCACAAGAAAAATTAACGGCTAACCTTTCGATTTCTTGATCGATCTCTTCTAATGAAAGCTTTCTATAATCTAAGACAAAAATACTTTTATGATCAGTTATGATCTGACTAGAATACAATTTCTCAAAACTCAATAACAAGATATCTAACCCCAGTGACATTTTAATTTTTGATAAGATGTCATAAACCGGTTCATCTTGATGATCAGAAAATAGTATAACTCTTTCCTCTTTCAAGGACTTTGTTGAATGATATGGACTCATAATTTACCCCTTCCTCTTTAATCTACTATACCCATGGCACCTTTAGGATCATCAAAAGATGTCCATCTTGACTGAGCCGCATAACAACCAGGTGGAACAGGATCATATAGTGTATATTTTAAACAGGGAGTTTTGCGCACAACATAGTTGTCAAACTCCAAATAAGCTGTCGGCTCTTTGCTATGCAGTGCAACAAAATGAATATTTTGTTTGACAAAGCCTTTTTGAAGCAGCAGTTGCTTAACATCAGGTAAAGTTTTCGCCTTTTTGGTATGCACAAAAACTTTTGTTTTCTTATGCGAGAAATACAAGCTTTGTTTGATATAATGATCCAAAGTCGTTTTGTATTGTGAACCCAATGGAATCGTTTTTACTGATTTCATGACACTTATTTGTGGGGAGGATGCTTTATTGGTATTAAATGATGTACAACCAGCCAATAGCAATGCCACGATTAACCCTAAATTTACCTTATTCATCAAAGCCTCCGTTTTTTGCATAATGTTGAGCCGATTGCCTATTTGAACCATTACCATGTCGATTGCCTGTAGAAGGTAACGCAAGTAGCGTTGTCAGTGATTGCCCTAAAGAAACATCAGGGATTTGTATATCCTGAATACTATTCATTGGATGCACTGTATTAACGGTAACAACGATAATTAACTCTTTTTGACTTTGCGTTTTATGCATATTCCTAAACAATGCCCCAAACAATGGAATATCACCAATGTAAGGAATTTTCTCTAGTTGTTGAATTTGCTCCCTGTTTAACAGCCCACCGATCACAAAACTTTGTCCATCTCTAAGCTGAATTGTTGAGGTAATCGAATTACCTTTTAATGGAACAAGATCAATACTCAAACCTTTCATCGTCTCTTTATCTATTGAGCTAATACCAGCATTAACAAATAGATCTATAATATCTTTATCATTGACTGTGGCACCAATAGATAAGCTAATACCATACTTCTTATAACTTACTGTTGTACCATACATGCCTGAAGAAGACTGATAGGGAATTTCACCACCAGAAAAAAAGTTCCCTGTTTTACCCGATTCCACAGTCATATTAGGCTCAGCAAGCACGCTGCCAATATTATTTTGATCTAGAAAGTTTAAAATATTCGTTAAGCTTTCTGTTTTGAATATGCCATTGTGTAAAAGAAAACTGCCATTTAGTGACATATTGCTCCAGCTAACACCAAGGTTGTGGAGCACTTTCTTGCTCACCGATGCAATAGTTATTCTCACATTGACTTCTTTTTTTAACGCAATAACCTTTAAATGGTTAACAACATTCCGATAGGTTGTGTAATTTAAAAATGGTAAGATAAAACTACCGCCAAATGCACCACCACCTGATCCTGAACTACCGGTGCCTGAGTCTATACCACCTTGTACTAACTTATACTTTACTTCATTTTCTTTTTTAATGGTTGATAGTGATTGTCCAACAAATTCTGCAATTTCATCTTTCATTTCTACTGTTGGTACGTCACCTTCAATAAAAATCGTCTGATTGACTTGATTTAAGCGAACATTCGCGCCCGAGTATCGAGCATTAATTTGCTCCTGCACATATTCTGTATATGATTTCAGCACTTTTACAGTCGCCTGATTAATTACATCGCCTTGTTTATCATAGGCAATGTAATTTGTCTTGCCTATTTGCCTGCCATAGACGGCAAAATGATTATTATCAATAATTTGATAATTGGCAACTTTTGGATTCGCGATAAAAACAGATGCGACCGCGTGATCAACTTTTATCGTCTTTGCTTGATTGGTTTCTAGTACAACTGGTTTTTCAGCCGCATACCCCCCTAAAAAAGATACAGCCAAGCTTGATAAAATAATGTGTTTTATTAATTTCATCAATTTTCTTCCCCCTTCCCACGATATTCTCTTACATTATTAAACCCCATATTGTTGAGCACATTTATTACACCATCGTCAATCTCTTTCAAATGAGGTACTATTTGAATGTTTGCGAACTTATCAACCAGATTCACTTTTCCTAATTGCTCGGTAGGGACTAAGACTGATACACTAAATATACTATCCCCTTTAGATTCAATGGCTGACACAACAACATTGCTAAGCAGTCGTTCTAAGCCCAACTTGTCCTTTGCAGGATTTAACTTGGCTTTTTTCCCATAAAAATCACTGGCACTTTTATTCGCACTTGTTAAAGCATAAATATCGACATGGTCACCTTGCGCAATATAATCTATTAAACTCCTTTGATATACCTCAAAAGCATAAGCTGCATATTTTTTGTTGTGCAAAAGCTTTAAATAATCTGCATCGCCAGGCAATGCAAAATCTTCTCTACTGACCACTGTGCCTTGCATTCTTGAGACTTTCATCACTGGATTTTGCTGATAAGGGATATCCACACTTGCCGTTATCACACTCTTTTGACCACTGCCTTCATTCTGTTTCTGTGTGGTTTTTGGCTTAACCATTTCAGGTGTTAAATATTGGCCACGCTGAACATTTTTATCGTAAACATAAACCCTATGTTCAGCAACTTGTGCTTCTTTGTGCACTATTTTTGTATTCTCAGCAGGCTTTATAAGCTGATATCCCACAAAAAGTATGATAACCAACAAAATCACCAAGATTATTTTTCTAAACATTTATTACCCCCAGCACTTTTTAAAATCTCTTGATTTAAGCGTATTTTTTAATCAGATCAGTTATTTAAAGATTGCAATACAAATAAGACAAAACCACCGATAGAGATAGCCACACCATATGGAATCCCCTTTTGCCGTAATAGCAACCATTGTTTTTTAAGTGCATAAATCCCCATATAACATAAGGTGAGTATGCCACCAATAAACGAAATCAATACCAATAGTAACAACAAACTTTTAGCAATCAGTGCATATAACATCAAAAGCTTTACATCACCAGCACCCATCAACCCCAATAAAAATAAAGACAAGCCACCGATAAAAACAACTGTAGCATTCAACAAACCAGAATATAGATTTGCTTGCCATAGCGTAATAGCAATAAAAAAAGGCAATACAAACAATAGTTCTTTGTTGTATATCGTGCGCAGTTTTATATCGTTCATGCTGAATCTTACAGCAATAGCCATTAAGACCAAGGTGAATATTAAATACATATGCATCTCTATTGATTTTACAATAACCTAAAAATACTTTTGTTTGCTAAGCCTCGCTATATGTCTAACCCGCTTATAAAAAACTCCACCGGCGGGTTAGAACCTAAGCCTTAATATTTCTCTAGTACAACTCTTTGGCAAATATGTTAATTGCCAAAGCAGGAATAGCTTTAAGGCTTGATTTGACTTCCCCAATGAGTTAGCACTGCAATAATTTTTTGAAACTCATCGTATAAGCTCTTAACTATACTATGACTGCCACCCCAAGAAAAAACTACAGCAATAAGCGCACCCATCGCTATTGCGATCATACCATACTCAACAGCCGTCACCCCTTGTTGATCATTCTTAAAACGGCAAAGTGCAGCTTTAATTTGACAATATGTTTTTAAGAACATTGATATTCTCCTATATTTTATATTTACGTTGATTAATTAAAAGATCGAGATACCTTTATCAATTGATATAGCTTCCCTCCCCCATAAACCAAAAAAATGAAGAAACCCAACCATCTGTTACAATCCCATATAAAAGACAACAGCTATAATGATTATTAACAAACTTGATCACCCCATATTTCAGTTTCAGTTTCAGTTTCAGTAGTGCAAAGATGATTTAACTCATCTGCGCTCTACGAGTTGCAAATATACATGTTTATTAACTTCAGTTTGTAACTGAAAAGTATTAAAATGTAAAATTATGAAAAGGCACTGTGATCTACCCCCGTCAATTTGGGCATTAGTATCTACACTTTGACCTTCCGGCAAGCAAGTGGCCTAATCTGAAGTTTTAAGGATAATCTGGGCATAAACTATAAAACACTATGCAGCTAGATAGCACTTGAGTAACAAGCATAAGCAGCTACAATTGCATCTGGCTGAAGCGGCAACCATACAGCTTGTTAACCGCCCAACGTTAAAAGGAGTCATCATTGATGAAATGCATACAGAAAACATCAACAAGACAAAATCAAAAGAAAGGATGGATAAACTAAATACTATCCACGAAATTCCACTTAAGGTGTTTGTCAATGATATCGAGCTCAATCAATCATCTCAGAGGATTTCGCAAAATAAGACACATCATATTAGCATGACGACAGAAGCCTTAGAAACAGCAGCCAATGGCTACTTTAAAGGGGTTGTTTTGCTGAAAATTAAGGGTGTTTGGGATTAAACAAAAAAGCACTGCATAGATTGCGCTTTTTCATTACTGTCTTTATAAAACCAGTTAGGCTGTGGGACAGTACCAGAAGTTTTAGTGATATGTTTCAGCATAAACTCATAGCTTGGTTTTTTACTACCTTTCTCGCCTAACGCAATATATGCTGGACTACCGGTAGTTGGTGTTGGAACCGTCATCTGGAATGAGTCCATTTCATAATTACTGTTAAGATTGATCGAACCTGAGTTAGCTGTAATATCATGATATAAATGGTTAAAATTGATAGTTACTAGCATATTCTCATCGCTTGATTCTATTGAAAACGCCTGTTTAAATGCTGGGGAAAGGTCACCTGCAATCGATTTTCCGTTATGCCCTGCACAAACAATGTCTTTCTTTGTGCTATCTGTATCTGTTAAGTTATGTATCGTTAGAGACCACTGCTTTAAATCATCTGTCGCTAAACTTCCAACATTATAGGTGAGCTTATATTTATCTACTGTCGCTAAATAACCGTGTAACCTAGGTGGTTTTAATGGTAATTTCACAGGCTTAATATAACTATTCCCCTGATACCACATAATTTTCTGACCATCTTTACTAACTGTTTGGTATTCATAACGGTGGACAAAAATTGGCTCACTATGACCAACGATTGCCTGAAGGTTCATAATCGGTGGTTTCTCTGGACTTTGTGCCAAATCTGAGGGATTTTCATCAAAATAAAGTGTTGGCACACCGCAAAGTAGTGTCGTACAAACACTACCCTTATCTATAAAATCGCCATTGTCTAGAACTGCATGATAATCAAGTCGCTGAACTTTATCTTTATCTTGATCATTTTTCACTGTAAATTTCATATCCATCACTTTAGTATCTGGGTCTGTGGTTATATCCTTATGATCTAAAGTACACATATACTCATGGTCTTGTGCCTTATAGAAATAAACATTTGCACCATCTAACGCATAATATGACTGACCATTATCAGCCTTGCTGTTACTTATTTTTAATAAAATATTGCGGTTATTTAGATTGTTTTTAGTTAATTTCAAAGTGGTGGAATACCATATTTTTGACTGCGGTTGCTTTTGGAATTTAATCGACACAAAGCGCACCTTTTTATCACTAATATTTAGTGGCTGTATATGTTCAGGCGCAATATCACCAAGCTTAAGCCAATCATTGCTCCTAACACATATTTCCTTTTCCATTACTGCCATACTTGCATTATAAATTTCATCACCAGTGTTGTTTTGTAATGTGAACGTTTGTGCACTAACATAGCTGAATCCTAATAATGTTACACCTATACTACTAAATATTATTGTCTTAGATATTGACATTTACCCATACTCCTTTTGATTATTGAAATTTATCCATAATGGCTTTGTTGACCACCAATTATTTCAGCGAAGATGACACCGTAAAACAGGAAGAGGATACTCACCTTCGCTGAAAAGCTGCTCATAGATGAGATGATCAATTTAAACTTGATTAAAATTTAATTAAGTTTAACACCTACGAGCGAACAGCATAAATAATGATAAAACTAAGTCGTTCCTCCATTACCTCCACTCTTGAATAATAGCTAGTACAACTCAAACTGTGTGTGAGAGGGAATGATTGAAACCCAGCTTAAAGTTGTTACTTAGAAATAAGTAGATATATCTAAGGTTAGTTCATAGCTGGTTTTACCATTATATAAATCAAGCCTACCTACTTCTGCACTCACCAGATTATTCTTAGAGAAAACATGTGAGCTTAGGTACGCTAAATATTCATTTTGCACCCCTAATACAGTTGGTGCTTTTTTATTGGTTTCGTCTCCTGGCATGACGTATGGTAAATTTTCCGTATTGTACGCATGCTGCATACCCAGACCAAAGTCCATACCCTGTATCACCTCTCCTGCGGTAATAGCAAGTGGTACATCTGCTTGCGCATACCATGCACCGAAACGCTTACCTTTGCTATAAATCTCTTTGTTTGTTGAACCTGTCCAACCTAAACCAAGATTAAAGTATTGATCAAAACCACCATGTACCTCAGCATTGATAATGCCATTTCGATTATCATTAACCAATTGACTTGAATGACTATTTTGCACAACAAGCGAAGTCGCACCCATACCTGTGCCAACCCAATTGTACATATAACCAATATTACCACCAAGGTTGTAGGTATTATTGTCGAAATCAGCAAACAAGCTTGCCATAAAGTTTGTTTTATTGTTGTGATCATGCTCACCTTGGAAAACGGCTAAATTAGCATTAACATTGAAGTCTTTATGCTCACCAGTACCGGTGTATAAACCACCCAAACTCAGACCCAAATTAGCGGATACAACGCCATGCCCTGGTCTGAACATCGCCTGAGTGATACCACCAATCCACGGACCACCATCAGCAAACGCACCAAATGATAAGCGATTCTTACCAACCGTTAGGTAAATCGGCGAGCTATCTAAATTGCCAAAAGTAACATAGGCATCTCTAACAACAGGATCAGCATAACTTGCGCCTGTAAATACAGTTGACGCTTGAACATAGTGACCAACATTCGCCACTAGATATAAACTCGCTTCATTGATCGCCAGATCCCATCCTTGCTTGTAACTTCCTACTGGCTGATAAGCACCAGCAACATGCGCACCATCAAAGGTATCGAGCTGATCACCGCGCCATGCTGTTGCATCTGACTCAATATAGCCTCCTAGAATAAACGCCATATTCGGATATTTATTTCTATGACTCAGTAATGAAAATGGCAGTCTTGAGCTTGAGTATTTGGCAAATGGTTGATCGTAGTCTGAAAAGATACCATATTTTTGATTACTTAGACTTAACGCATTATGACCTTGACTGTTAATATGCCCGTCTTTTGTTTTTTTCAAATGATCTAACTCATTTTTTAGCTGATTAATCTGCTTTTGCAAATCAGTATGTTGATTCGCTTGTACTGCATAAGATGCCGAACTGATACCAAGCAAAAGCATACTCGTCACTACAATAATTTTTTTCATTAAGACTCCCCTCTTTTTAAAGTTATTTGATTATGTGTCTGCTATACCCATTCCCCGCAAATGATCACAGAGTGATTCGCAAGTGGCATAAAAGGCATTAGCATCGATTGCAACACAATACACACTCCCCCTAATATACTTCCATCAAAACACTATTGTGTATCGTATATAATGAGCATATAAGCCGATTACAATCACGCTAAATACGTTTTATCAAAGACAAATATATTGCAAAGCAAAGAACGACGTGTAATCACCAAGAAAATGTTTGTATTTTTTTGTCATGAAATGACGATGTGATTAACTAGCAACACAACTTAGATATTCATTATAAGCAGGTATCCCATATGCCCCAGAGACTGTAAAGGAAACAAATCGCTTATTCAGAGGCATTGGATGCTGATCGTGCCCTTGAAGTCTATCTAAAGTGATCTGAGTATCACTATTCTTAGTGACTGTATAGTCCGCTCTAGATGTTAACTTTCCATCATCTGTATACTTAAACAAACCATTATGAAAGGTACATACCAATTTAGCTGGAACTTTCGGGGAACGCACTCCACCTTGTAACAGTTCTGTTGCTGCATAAAACAGACGAAGCGTTGTATCATTAGTCCCGCTACTGGTATGTGGAACAACATCATCACTTGCTCGAATAGGCACACAAAAATATGTATTTGGCTCGTTCGCTTTAGGGCTTGCATACAATGAACAAACAGCTGCTGCCATTACATTGCTCGCGGCTAAACTTAATGCTATACCAGTCGCTATTATTCTAAACTTCATTACTCATTCCTCCTTTGGTTTATATCGACACACTCATTGCAAGCCATTTTGCAAAGGCATTACAAAATGATTTACATTGGGTAGTGTCCATTTGAAATTTGTGGTTATACGATAAGATAACCACGCGCTTTTACTTTAATCACGTGAAAAAAGCAGCCCAAAGCCCTTTCTTCTTTCTTATAACGCTCATTATTATTTAAGCTTGCTGAACAACCAATATCATATAACTTGTCTTGCAAATCAACTGTGCTACAGCCAGCTTCGGCAAAAAGCAATCTAGGTGAAAGTCGTGCATACTCCATTTAAACTCCTTATAAATCTATCGATTCTAGCAACATCCATCATCTAAGATATGTAGCAGCAAAACCTATATATTATGTAAGTTTATCTCGTTTTTTGTATTCACTGATTTGGGTATACACAGCTTGCTATGCGATTTTCGTTATGCCGTTGGCACTTTATCAAACTTTTTTGGCAATAAAGCTCGTTGATTTAATTGCGGTGATTTCAACCTTATCGCCGAGCTTGGCATCATCAACCAACACACGCCATTCTGTATCTCCAATTTTGGTCTTTGCCACACCTGATTGTGTCGCTTTTGTAACAACGACAACTTGACCAATATAGCGCCCCAGACGATCATTAACATCTAACTCATTGGTTGATTGTTTTTGCTTTCTCTTTTTCAAAGCATAATAACCCAATAGCATCGATCCTAACGCAAAAATACCTGCCAATAATAGCTGCCAATTCATATGCAAATCAGGGAAAAACCACATAATAACGCCCATCAACAGTGCTTATATGGCAAAAAATAAGAAAAACATGGTCAAACTAAAAATCTCAATGATGAGCAATACACCCATTAAAATCCACCAATGCCAATATAACATTCATCACCTGCCTTTAAGTCAGCTTTTAATCTGCATTGATTTTAACAACTCACTAATGCCACCTACTGAACCAATAATATTAGAGGCTTCTAATGGCATCATAATGGTTTTGCTATTGTCTGATGAGGCAATGGCGCCCACTGCGTCAATATATTTTAATGCAACAAAATATTGAATCGCTTGAATATCCCCCTTAGCAATTGCATTAGAAACGGTTTCAGTCGCGACCGCCTCGGCTTGTGCGGTACGTTCACGCGCTTCCGCCTCACGAAATTGAGCCTCTTTATAACCTTCGGCTTCTAATGCTTGTTTCATTTTTTGCGCTTCGGCGGCAAGAATCTCGGATTGTTTTTCCCCTTCAGCTTTCAAAATAGCCGCTTGTCGCACCCCTTCAGCACGCAGAATCTCAGCGCGCTTCTCGCGCTCTGCTTTCATCTGTTGTGCCATGGCATCTAATAAATCACGAGGTGGTGTGATATCTTTTATCTCAACACGCACGATCTTAACACCCCATGGATCGGTTGCTTCATCAAGTACTGATAAAAGCTTAGCGTTCATAAAGTCACGATTTGACAACATTTCATCCAAGTCAATGCCCCCTAGCACCGTACGGATATTAGTCATGATTAAATTTTCTAATGCTAAAGGCAAATCATTGATCACATAAGTTACTTTCTTTGCATCAAGCACTTGAAAAAAGGCAACACCATCGACTTGCACACTGGCGTTATCGCGACTGATCACTTCCTGCTTTCTGACATTTAATACTGTCTCCTTTAAACTCACACGACTACGCACTCGATCGATTAAAGGAAAGATGATGTTTAAGCCCGGATGCAAGGTTTTATAGTAGCGCCCAAAGCGCTCAACCACAAACTCGGAGGCCTGTGGCACCACCTTAACTGAGGCAAAAACAAATACAACTGCTAAAACAATAATTACAATCGGAATCAGTGAATGAAGTGCCATTTTTTAATACTCCTGTAAATTGATATTTCACTTAGAAAGTGTAGTTAGTTTCGCTCTATTTTCCAAGCATTTGCAGTAAATCACCTTGATTTGTTTTACAACCACAAAAAACCATCTACACTGAAATTCACAATCATGTACGATATATATGTCTGCTTATGGATACTATTGCAATAATTGATGATGAATTAGATATTCGCGAAGGGCTTGCCAGTTACCTTCAACAGAATCATTTTGATACTGCCGTTTTTGAAGATGGTCTAACCTTTTTAGAGAACTTCCAAAAGCGTGACTTTTCATTGGTGATCCTCGATGTGATGATGCCTAAAATCGATGGTCTTGAGGTGTGTCGTGAGTTAAGAAAAAAATCCAGTGTCCCGGTGATTTTCTTATCGGCAGCCGGAGAGGCATTTGATCGCATTTTAGGACTTGAAGTCGGTGCGGATGACTATATTAGTAAACCTTTTAACCCACGTGAGGTGCTTGTTAGAGTTAAAACAGTCTTGCGTCGCCGCGGCAATACTAGCAATAGCACACATGGCGCGATCGAAACAAATGACTGGGTGATTTCCCCTAATAAGCGTACATTGACCTACCCTGATGGTGAAGAAATCAAATTCACCCCTGCAGTTTACGAGCTCTTTGAATATTTGTATCAGCACAAAGGCGAAACCGTTTCGCGCGAGCAAACCTTTGAAGCGCTTTTGAAACGTCCATTTGAGGAGTTTGATCGCACGATTGATATTCGCATTAGCCGCCTACGCAAAATGCTTGATAATAATTCTCAAGATGGTACAAGCTATATCCAGACAATTAAAGGCTCTGGTTACTTATTTGATTTAAAAGACTAAAGATATGAATATCAACCTTAAACTTATTCGACCTTGCCAGCATTGATAGTAATGAAGATAATTATATCCATGATCGCTTTGCTTTTTATTCGACCTTTCCATCATGTACATCATTAGGGATTTCACAACTTTTGAACAAAGTTGAAAAACCTATTCATAAGTGTGAAAGTTTCCTAAACAGCAATGGCAATTGGCTTAATGTGGTTTATTATTCAAAATTCCAACTTAACACACCGGTAAGTATCGTCTTTGGGATTGTTGTTGCGGTATTGTTTTTATTTATATTATTGTTTTTAATCCAGATCAAATGGAGCATCCCTTTTTTTGAGTTTCAGCGTTTTGCACAAGATATGGGCTTACGCCTTGAAGCCACACCGATTCAAATGAAACACGGAATTTTCGCCAAAGAAACAGCGGATACTTTTAACTTTATGCAAGATCGTATTAATCACGTGTTAACCTATCAAAATAAGCTTCTTGCAATGACCTGTCATGATATTAGAACGCCATTGGCACGCATCCAAGGGCGCCGCTTAAAAGATCAAAGTGCGCTTTCTCTTAAGGATCAACGCGATATTCATGAAATTAATCATATGCTGGATGATTTGGTTCTTTTTTCTAAAGAAAATTGGTTAAGCGGCATTCAATTTGAACAAACTAATATTTGTGATTTCTTTGATGATCTGATTGCTGAGTACATCGAAAATGATAGGAGCGTGCGCTTGATCAATCAGATGGATGATGACTTAGAGCTTGATCTTAAAAAACCAGCATTTAAGCGCGCTATTAATAATATTATCAATAATGGTCTAAAGCATGGTACGAAGGTGATTATTACTTTACAAACACAGATACAAGAATCTGCCAAATCATTATTGATTATTGATATTTTGGATGACGGCCCAGGAATCCCCGAGAATGAAATTAACAATATATTCACCCCTTTTTATACAGGATCCTCAACGAAGAAAGGCAATGGTTTAGGTCTTGCAATTACCAAGGAGATCATCGACATTCACCAAGGAAAACTAAAAGTAAGTAATGCAAAAACAGGAGGCCTTAATGTTCAGATTATCATCTAGAATTTGGCGGCTGAATGTGCTATTGCTACTTGGTTGTTTTATCTCTTCAGGCGTTGCTTTTACCTTATATTCTGCTTTTATTATTCAAAAAGTCGCCTTGCATGATGTTTATTACAATAGCCGACTCTACACATCTACCTATCACTTTTTATTGGTCAGCTTATTTTCAATCGGCTTTTTTTTGCTACCTTTTTTAAATATTTTTTCAAAAAGATTTGACAACAAACGCCTACTATTTATTTGCCTTACGTTACAACTTGTCTCCATACTGACACTTTATTATCACTTTAGCTTTATGAGTCTTTTGTTTTCTGCTGTATCAATGTCATTAGCCAATATTATCTTTGTTGTAATCATTTTAAATTTATGGGCAATAACCCCTACTAAATATCGTTTTTTTATTATCTCGATTACTTATGCGATTAAAACCGTAATCCTCACCCTTTTCTTCAATGCGACCTATAACTATCATCAATTAGTCAATCATCCATATTTTCTGTTGTTTTGTGCGATGTTTATTTTAATCAGTGCTATTATCTTAATTTTTTGCAGCTTAGATTTTAAACGCAAAGCAGTCTATCACAGCTATACCGATCATTTATTTATCAACATCTTTTATCTTATGCGCCATTCTCGCGTATTTTTCAAAACAGCAGCAATTGCCATTATTATCACTGTAGTATTTATTTACCTAGATAAAATCAAGTTCCAAGCACTGGCAAACTACAGTGATCACTTAACGCCCAACCTATTCTTACAAACTGCTCCTATTAATCTATTACTGGCAACGATTATTTGCTATATCGCCAGTATTAAAAAACTCAAAACCCAGCTTGCCATTTTGCTTATCGTGATCTTTTGTGTCAGCTCCATAACACTGTTAACGATGCTGTACTTAAGCAAGGATACGAGCATTAATTTATTCTTTAGCTCACTGTTTATTACTGACCAAACCATTGCCTTTCTTGCTTATGCCTTTATTATTGGCATTTGTATCGATAAATTACTCAATGAATTCAAACGCAGTCAACTGTTTGCTTTTAGCGTCTTTTATGTATTAACAGGCATTATGGTGTGGACAGTTTTGCAGATTTTAAATGCGGTATTTTAAATCGGTCAGCTATACCATTTTGTGAAGACACACCTAACTGATATACTATGCCAAATTTTTAATACGTACCTAAGAAAATGATTGAAATAGCTACTGTCAAACCTCATACAACACCTGATGAGCTACCATTAAATAAGCTTGAAAAACGCCTTTTGCGCAAAGTTGGACATGCAATTGAAGACTTTAATATGATTGAGGCTAATGATAAGGTTATGGTCTGTTTATCCGGTGGTAAGGACTCTTATACCTTACTCCAGCTGTTATTGATTCTGCAAAAAAAGGCACCGATTCACTTTGATATTATTGCCGTCAATCTTGACCAAAAACAACCTGGCTTCCCAGAAGAAATACTCCCAAAATACCTAAGCAACCTTGGTATTGAATATCATATTATTGAGCGCGACACCTATAGTGTGGTTAAACGTGTGATCCCTGAGGGTAAGACAACTTGCGGCTTATGTTCACGTATGCGCCGTGGGATTCTGTATGATTTTGCACATGAAAACAAGGTCACCAAGATCGCTTTAGGACATCACAAAGATGATATTATTGAAACCTTCTTTTTGAATCTTTTTTATAACGGTCAAATCAAAGCGATGCCTGCTAAACTTAAAAGTGATGATGAGCGTAATATTGTCATTCGCCCATTAGCCTATGTTGCGGAAAATGAAATCAAAGCTTACGCACAACACATGAATTTCCCAATTATTCCTTGTAATCTATGTGGCTCACAAGAGAACCTACAACGCCAAAAAATTAAAGAGATGCTTCATTATATGGAGACCCAAACACCCGGACGCAAAGAAGTGATTTTCTCTTCACTGCAAAAAGTTGCCCCATCTCAACTACTTGATCATACGCTATTTGATTTCAAATCCCTGTAGCCCATTTAGCCCACCTGTGGCGCGCAAGGTCAAGTAATAACCTCACACACCACATCCCCCTGCGCTTTCACTTGTGCATACTAACACTTAGTCTTCGTGTATGAATAGCCATTTTATGTAACGGTTTGTTTACATGTGTTACCCTCATCTGCTTTAAGGAATCCGCCATTGCATAAAGGTGGAATCTCAGCAATTTCTAATGCAAAAGGCTTATGTATTATGGTGAAACTTATTGCAGTTAAAGAAAACAATTCAACGTAGATTTTATGATGATGACTAAAAAAACCTTTATATTTTTTCAAAATTGGGTATATTCTCTAAGCAAATTTCAGCAATCAAATTTTAGGATAACTCCATGTCAGATCTGATGCTTTTTAGTGGGCGCGCAAGTAGCGCATTAACTGAAGAAATCTCTCATTTTTTAGGTGTACAAGTAGGGCGTGCTACGGTGTCTAGCTTTAGCGATGGCGAATCTCATATTGAGATTATCGATAACGTTAGAGGCCGTGATGTCTTTATCGTACAATCCACTTGCCCTCCGACTAATGATCACATTATGGAGTTGATGTTCTTAACTGATGCGCTGCGCCGTTCATCCGCCGGACGCATCACCGCGGTAATTCCTTACTTTGGCTACGCGCGTCAAGATCGCCGTGTGCGTTCATCGCGTGTACCAATTTCAGCACGTGTTGTTGCTGATATGTTAACCGGTGCTGGTATTGATCGTTTATTAACTGTTGATATTCATGCCGAGCAGATTCAAGGCTTTTTTAATATCCCTTTAGATAACGTCTATGGCACACCGATTTTATTGGATTATATTCGCTCATGCCGCTTAGAAAATCCAATTGTCGTCTCACCTGATGTCGGTGGCGTGGTACGCGCGCGCGCCATGGCTAAAGCACTTAACACTGACCTTGCGATTATTGATAAGCGCCGTCAAAAAGCCAATGAATCTGAAGTGATGAATATCATTGGCGATATTAATGGTCGTCATTGCTTGATTGTTGATGATATCGTTGATACAGCTGGCACACTATGCAAAGCCGCACAAGCGCTTATTGATCATGGTGCAAAGAAAGTATCCGCATATTGTGTTCATCCCGTGCTATCTGGCAAAGCCATTGAAAATATCGAAGGCTCTGTTCTTGAGGAACTCGTCGTTACTAATTCCATTCCATTGCATAGTGCAGCCCTTAAATGCAAGAAGATCAAAACGCTATCATTAGCCCCAATGCTCTCGGAAGCGATTCGTCGCACCAATAATGAAGAATCTATTAGCTTAATGTTTTGTGATCTGATTTAGGTCTTAACTTTCCTTAACTTTTTTGTTAGAATCCACGAGCTTTCTCGTCAGGGTCGCATGATAAGAGAGTCTTTATAATATAAAATTTAACTTTAAAGATACGTTTTAAGGAAATTAAAATGACAGATTTTACGCTACACGCGGAATTAAAAACTGAAACAGGTACAGGTGCGAGCCGCCGCCTACGTAAAGCAGGGAAAGTTCCTGCAATTATCTATGGCAACGGTTCTGAAGCAACAGCTATCATCCTTGATCACAACAAGATCTTGCATGCTACTGAAAACAAAGCGTTCTATACAGCAACTGTTACTATCGATATCAATGGTAAAACTGAAAGCGTTAAGATCAAAGCATTACAACGCCATCCATTTAAGCCAAAAATCCTTCACGCTGACTTTATTCGTGCGTAATTAAAGCGAATATTCTTACAACAACGTTGGCTGAGCATGAGTCGAAGCCAAACGCCTTATTTTATTGTTAATTCAACGCTTAAAGACCCTTCTACTCACGCTCAGGGCACTATAATACCTTAAGGCTGCTGAGCTTTCCTTTTCTTCAAAAATCAAAATGAAATCGCGGGTCCCGTGATTAAATCATCCAAACTTTGTAAAGGTCCAAGCGGTTTAATCTCATCAATATAGGCCTTGCGTTTAGGCTCACCTGACCAAAGCTTATAAACAACTAATTGATCTTGAAGAATAAACACCGCTTGAAAGCGCCAACCTTCTTTCATAATCTCCTTACGAAATCCTGTTAAGTCCAAAAATGCATTGCCAATACGATCTTCGTACTCGTAATCAACATTGACAACATATGCTTGACAGCGTTTAAATAGGCTCAAACATTCAGCAACAGGCTCTGGAATATTCTTGCCTGTACTTAACGGGTCAAATCGAATACGGATATCCAGATAGTTTTCAATCTTGACGTTATTGGCAACATAAGGATCAAAGCCCATATGATTAAGCTCAGGCACAGTTGTTTTATTTGGCGAGACCTTATCATAAACACTCTGGATACTATTGAATGTCTGCCAATGATCATTACGCTCAACTTTTTTCGATGGCAATAAAAAGCTACATCCAGACAAAAATGCTGCAATCGCACAATATGCTATAACCAGTCGCCACTTCATTGGTTAATCCTTAGCCGTTTTATGTTCCATATGCCAAGTATAGTTTATAATTTAGGATGTAAATGCTTTGAATTTAAAAATTGCTCATCTTAAATAAAACAAAACATATAAAACTTAACGCAGATTACAAAGCAAAGGGTTAACTTATTCTTGTGCATGTAGTATAGTTCTGGATCATATGTAAGCATTGCTTGCAATTTTTTAATTAATAAAAAAGGAGGATATATGTTTGAAAATACTCAAAGAAATGAGAGTTCTCTCAACACTTTTTTTAGCGAGGCTTAGTGCTCAACTTTCTTATCGACACCACTCCCGAGAAGAAAGTCGATCTTTCAGGCATTTTGTATCGATGCTTCTCAGTATTTAGTTTACTTTTTTGCTCCTTAAAATCTATTGAAAACTTATCAAGTTCATTGACCAATATTGCCCCATGTGATTTTTGGTAAGCATTAATTCTATCACCTATTATATTAAGATCAATATCAGGCAATATTTTCGTTAGAAAGCCACCTTTAATTGCAGGTAACTTGATTAATTCTTCAGAGTATATTTTCACTAAATCCTTTGCATTAGCGCAGAGCTCAATGATATTTGCAATATGCTCAGGTCGGTACATTATAGTATGATACGGAATACTAAAATAATGGGCAGTATAAGGATCATCAATAAAGGTTGACGATGTCAGTACTAATGGCAAAGTTTTTGGTTTATAAAAGGAGCAATACGCTTCCTGTATATCTTGCAAAGGCAAGCTAGAATCATTTGTAGCTAACTTATGAATTACACTATGCCCTGATATTGCATCAAATACATGATTAATCACATTGCTCAAATAGTAAAAATTCTTAATGGCAGAGTGATGGACCTTGATATAGTTAAGTATTATTTCATGATGTAGGTTTTTAGTGTTAGACGCTTGGTTACACCTCATTAATTTTGCTAGAATATACTCCCTTATTTTCCACGTGTTTTCAGAATTCTTCAAAAAATCTGATAGCCTATCACTAAATCCTATATATTCAAACCGCCAATCGCTATTGATTGCTCTGGCTAAGTTACGTAACACAATAAAATCATTATCCATATTACCAGACTCTATGATTGGAATGGAGCTATTGATTTCTTTTTGCATACGTTGGTATTTACTGTATTGACGATACGAGCTAACTAAAACTGGCACTCTAGTACCAGCACATAGACTCCATGTTGATGTCAGGTTAACCCTATCAGCAAATGAGAATTTACTCATATATGCAAATTCACCAATATGCTGTAATTGACCTGGAATAATATACTCGCCCAGCTCCATAAAAAAGTGCATTGATTTTTCCACAACCATGCCAAAGGGAATATTATTTGAAACAACATTGCCATCTGGATCATAAAAGTAATTAGCATCACCAACTAGATCGCCATAACGATAGCTATATTTAGTAAACTCATACTTTTCAATACCATCGACAGTATCTAGCAATGCCACAAACTCTGGATTGGCTTTATGCATTAATATACGCGCATCTGCCCAGTTTAATTTCTCTACACCCATATCTCTTTTCTCCGCCCCATTTTTATTATTATTCTTTTTTACTTAGTCATAAATCAAGAATAAATTAAGCTCCGACTCGACTTACCCGTGCAGCTTTATTTATCTCAACTAAATAGCTAATCGTACCCTGAGCAAAGTCGAAGGGTAACTCAAAAACAATCACGGACTTCGACTGACGCTCAGTCCACGGTTCCATAATACAGTTTAGTCACAGCCTACATTTTCGTAATATAATTTAGTTATAGCAATACAGCAATCTACCATACACCTCATTACTTAATGCAATACGAATGCACTTAAAAACTAAAGTCAAAACATGTTAAGTATTATCCATAAATTTAATGTTGCTGTATAGTTTGCAAGCTTAAAGAATGATAAAAAAATCAGCAATAGAATACCTTGGTAATAATGCAAAAATAAGCTGAGTTTTAACTATACCCCTCACCCGAGCAGCTTAAGCTGCACGACCTCTCCCACAAGAGGAGAGGTACTAGTTGATGCAACTTATTATTGATTCATTACTTGGCTATAAGAGATTCTTATTTGCAAGGTAATCCAATTACGCTAAGAGTTGATATAAGCGTAGTTATTTTGTTGAGGCAAGATTGGCTGCTTTTGCTGCTGCGGGTGAATGATAAGAATTAAAGTAATCAAAGAATTTGCCTTCTGGTTTTAAAATAAATACATCCTCTTTTTTGCCGCTAAAACTCATTTGATAAGCCTGCATACTACGCCAGAAGTTATAGAAGCGCTCTGACTTGCCATAAGCATCTGTATAAATTTCAGCTGCTTTTGCATCGGCTTTGGCTTTGATTTGCTTAGCATCACGATCGGCTTGTGCCAATGTTATTGTCACCGTCGCATCGGCATCAGCGCGAATTGACTCTGACATCTGCTCACCTTGCGCGCGAATCGAAGAGGCTACTTTTTGACGCTCTGAGCGCATTCTCTGATAAATCGATTCAGTCACTGTTTCAGGTAGATCAATCTGCTTAATACGCACATCAACAACGTCAATACCGATCTTCTTCGCTTGCTCTTGCACGCTCTTTGTTAATGTTTGCATTAATTGATCACGCTCATTATTAATCAACCCTTGAATATCAATCTTACCAACCTCAGCACGTAAGGATGCTTCCAAGAACTGTCTTAATAATAATTCAGCGCGTGAGTCATTGCCTGAAACACTACGATAGAACTGTGAAATATTATCAATCTTCCACTCTAAATACGCATCAACAATGACATCTTTTTGTTCATTGGTGACCACACGCGATGAGTCAACTGTCAACGTGCGCAAACGCATATCATAGACTTTGACTTGCTCAACAAGTGGAATTTTAAAATGCAGCCCTGGCGTGTAAACTTTAACCTGACCATCACTGGTTTGATTTAATTCCCCAAGCTTTAAAATCACCGCTTCATTACCTTGATTAATACGAAACATTGAACTAAATATCAGTAGCAATGCCACGATTACAACAACGATTAGACCCATTAACTTATTGCTCATCGCTGACCTCCTTGAACCGTTGAAGAAATTGCCAGCGGTGATAAATTATCACCATAGAATAGGTTTTTAGCACCATCGCCATCAACGATATAAAGCTTATTATTTTTAAATATATTTTCCATTGTTTGATAATATAATTGATTCTCAATAATACTTGGGTTTTGCTGATACACAGGTAACAGCTGACTGAAGTTTGCGACATTACCTTCAGCCTCTAACACAACTTTTGACTGGTAAGCACGCGCCTCATCCATAATCCGTTGCGCACGCCCCTTCGCTACTGGCACAACTTTATTGGCATAGCTTTGCGCCTCGTTTTGCACACGCTCACGATCTTCACGTGCTTTAATCACATCATCAAAGGCGCTTTTAACCTCAGCGGGCGCTTGTGCTGGCTGCATGATGACTTCATTGACCAAAATACCGGTTTTGTACTTATTCAAAAGCTTCTCTAATTCTTTTTGTACTTCTAACGTAATCTGCGTTCTTGACGTCGTTAGAATCTTCTCTAGTTTATTCTCACCAACGACTTGACGTACTGCACTTTCAAGCGTTTGACGCAAGATAAGCTCTGGGTTATTCGTGGCAAATAAATAATCTTCTAAATTGCCAATGCGGTATTGCACTGAGAATGACACATGCACAATATTCTCTTCAGAGGTGAGCATTTGCTTATCAAGCTTTATCGCATTTAAAACCTCAACATCTTTTTTTATCACACTGACAAAGCCAGGCGCATGCCAATGCATCCCAGGACCTTCAATGCTTGAAAATTTACCAAAGGTCAATACGGCAGCCTGTTGCGCTGGTTGCACCACATAAACACCCATACCTGCCCAAATAATAACAGCGGCTGCAACCACACCAATAGCGATTTTCTTAACCGGTAATGGCTTTTGATCGGCACTACGCGAGTAGATACTTTTACGCTGATTATCATCCTTACGTGGTGGCTCATTATTGTTGTTACTATTGTTATTATGATCGCCGCCATGATTATTACCACTACTGCCACCATTGCCAGATGCATTATTATCTTGCTTACGCCCTTTGCCTAGGAATCGGCGGATTGCTTCTTCTAAGTCGGGTGGTCCTTGATTAAATACCTTATGTCGTGACAGAAATTTCAATGCCATAGATACTACTTTTGATCTGCTCTTTCAGTACTGCTAATGGTGACTAAATTTTGCTATTAACTCAAGCTTATTATTTCGACATATCGCATCAAAATCATTTTTTGCAATGTGTATTGTTAATTGATATTCACCTGTATCAGTTATCTGTTCTTTTTCAACCACGCCTAGTTGATAAAATGCTGCACGAACTTTGCCTTCATTCGGCAATAAGGTCAAAACACCTTTGAGCCATTCTTCATTAAAGTGCTTAGCGATTGATTCATATAAATATTCAATCCCATCACCTGTCTGCGCTGAGAGGTAAACATCTGCAGGGCGATCTTCATGATAAACAATATGAGGTGTTAAGCTATCTAAACGATCAATTTTGTTATACACATTGAGTATCGGCTTATCATCCGCTTCAATCTGCTGTAGCACCACTTTAACTTGCTCAATATAGGCACGATGATGCTCATCAGCATAGTCAATCACATGCACGAGTAGATCTGCTTCAATCGCCTCTTCAAGGGTGGCACAAAACGCTTCAACCAAATCATGTGGCAAATTACGGATAAAGCCCACAGTATCGGATAATACCACCTCACCCAATTTAGGCACATCGATTTTACGCAAAGTTGGATCCAAGGTTGCAAACAACTGATCCTTGGCTAAAACGCTTGCTCCACTTAAATGATTAAACAAAGTCGATTTACCGGCATTGGTATAACCAACAAAAGCAATCGTTGGCACTTCATTTTTCTGACGTGACGCGCGGCTTAAGCCACGTTGCTTTTTGACTTTTTCCAGACGTTTTTCAATTTGAGCAATTCGTTGGCGCAATAGACGCCGATCCAGCTCAAGCTGCGTTTCACCAGGTCCACCGCGAACACCAATACCACCCTTTTGCCGTTCTAAATGTGTCCAACCACGCACCAAGCGCGTGGCGGCATAGTTTAATTGTGCTAACTCAACCTGAAGTTTACCTTCATGTGTTTGCGCGCGTTGTGAAAATATCTCTAAGATCAAACGCGTGCGATCAATCACTTTACAATTTAATGCTTTTTCGATGTTGCGCTCTTGTGAAGGCGTAATACTGTGATTAAAAACCACCAGATCAATCTCATGAGCTTCAATCATCGCTTTAATCTCTTCAAGCTTGCCTTTGCCACAAAAATATTTAGGATCAGGCTGCGAGCGACGTGCCGTTATCGTCTGTATAATTTGCCAATTAGCAGCATGCACCAATCCATTAAGCTCAGAAAGTTCAGCATTTAATTCAGGTTTAGATGAAAAATCGATATCGATAAGTAGGCAGTTTTCACCTACTTCATGTTCTTGAAAGATCTCCAAAGAAAGATCCTCTTAATGTCTTTATGTTATAGATAAATATTATTGTTGCTGCGCAGATTGTTGGTTGTAATGCTCATCTGAATTATTTGCATCATCATATGACTCTTCGAATGATGTTTCTTCGATAGATTCAAAACCACCTTCTTGATCTGAGTTATGGTTTTGCTGACCATGATTTGGATTGTAATTGCTATAAACCAAACGCACTGCTTTGGCAGGAACTACTGTTGAGATCGCATGCTTATAAACCATTTGATTGACGCTGTTGCGCAATACGATAGAAAATTGATCAAATGCTTCAATAACGCCTTGCAACTTAATGCCGTTTACCAAGTAAATTGATACAGAAATTTTCTCTTTTCTTAATGCATTTAAAAACGGATCTTGCAAAGATGCGATTCTAGACATAGTAATATCCTCTTTATTGTTCTTTAATAGTTATAATAATTTTAGTTAAGGTTATTTACCTCGCAGCTTAGACTGCTGGCAGGCATTCTATCACTATCCTTGACCATAACAAAGGATAATAGCGGGATTTTTATGCGCAAACTGCATTTTTGATTAAGACAGAACAATTCCTCACACAACTGATGATTCCTTTTATATCATTTTTTCGGCATAATGCTCGGCATAATAAAATAGCTACTACACAAGCATATGCAACACATCCGAAACTTTTCTATTATTGCGCATATTGACCATGGCAAATCAACGCTTTCTGATCGCTTTATTCAAGTCTGTCAAGGGTTGACTGATCGTGAAATGAAACAACAAGTACTTGACTCAATGGATATTGAGCGCGAACGTGGCATTACCATCAAAGCGCAAAGCGTGACCTTAAACTATACCGCCAAAGATGGGCAAACTTATCAACTAAACTTTATTGACACACCGGGGCATGTTGACTTTTCATACGAAGTATCACGCTCATTGGCAGCTTGTGAGGGTGCATTACTCGTGGTTGATGCAGCACAAGGCGTTGAAGCGCAAACGGTTGCCAACTGCTATACCGCGATTGAGCAAAACTTAGAAGTCATTCCGGTACTTAATAAAATTGACCTGCCATCTGCTGAGCCTGAGCGTGTATGCGCTGAGATTGAAGACATTATTGGCATTGAAGCCGTGGGTGCTACGACCTGTAGCGCTAAAACCGGCTTAGGTGTTGAAGACGTTCTAGAGACGATTATCGCTAAAATACCTGCCCCTGTTGGTGATTTGAATGCACCATTGCAAGCCTTGATTATCGACTCGTGGTTTGACCCATACCTTGGTGTTGTATCACTTGTTCGTATTCGTAACGGACAATTGCAAGTCGGAGACAAGATTAAGGTAATGTCGTCAGGACAAACCCATCAAGTCGATCAACTTGGCATTTTCACACCAAAGATGAACAAATTACAAATCCTAAAAGCAGGTGAAGTTGGGTTTATTGTCGCTGGCATTAAAGATATTCATGGCGCACCTGTAGGCGATACATTAACTTTAGCCAAAAACCCTACTGACAAACCTGTTCCTGGGTTTAAAAAAGTTCAGCCACAAGTCTATGCCGGCATGTTCCCGATTAGTGCGGATGATTTTGAAGCATTCCGCGAGGCATTAGAAAAATTAAGCTTAAATGATGCTTCTCTTTTCTTTGAACCTGAAGTCTCGCAGGCACTTGGCTTTGGTTTTCGTTGTGGATTCTTGGGACTTCTGCACATGGAAATTATTCAAGAACGCTTGGAGCGTGAATACAACCTTGACTTGATCACTTCAGCGCCAACGGTTATTTACAAAGTAACACTTAAAAACGGTGAAGAAATTGAAGTTGATAATCCATCGAAACTGCCTGAGCCTTCTGCCATCGCTGAGGTATGTGAGCCCATTGTTCGCGCGTCTATTTTAGTACCACAAGATTATGTCGGTGCAATTATCACACTTTGTGTTGAAAAGCGTGGCACACAAGTCGATATGAACTATTTAGGTCGTCAAGTATCTATCATTTATGACATCCCGATGATCGAGGTGGTTTCTGATTTCTTTGATCGTTTGAAGTCTGTTAGTCGCGGCTATGCCTCGCTTGATTATGAACTACAGCGTTATGAAGCTGCCAACATGGTGCTCTTAGATATCCTTATTAATGGCGAGAAAGTCGATGCCCTTGCCAGTATCGTCCACAAAGATCAATCCGTTTACAAAGGACGCGAGTTGGTTGAACGCTTAAAAGAACTTATTCCAAGACAGATGTTTGAGGTGGCTATTCAAGCGGCGATTGGTGGTGCTATCATTGCTCGAAGTACTGTAAAAGCGATGCGTAAGAACGTTCTTGCTAAATGTTATGGTGGAGATGTATCACGTAAGCGAAAACTTCTTGAAAAACAAAAAGCCGGTAAAAAACGCATGAAACAAGTTGGTAACGTTGAAGTACCACAAGAAGCCTTTTTATCTGTGCTTAAAAAGAATTAAATAAGAAAACAATCACCACCATTACCCCAAATCATTAGGCATTTTAGCGTATGGATTTTAACCCGATTAAACTTTCTGCCAAATGGCAAACCGTTGTCAGCAGTATGGTTGGCATACATTCAAACCCACCAAATACGCAAACGCATTATCTAGAGCTTCAAGACGGTGATCAGCTTAAACTTTCTATATCCCACGCAGGTACGACGACGAAAAATATTACCGTTGTGATGTTTCACGGTCTTTCCGGTGATGAGAACTCTTTGTATATGACGCGCATTGCAAAAAAGCTACTTAACTTAGACTATCACGTTGTCCGCGTTAATCATCGTGGTGCGAATAAACATTTATTGCCACTGGCTAGAAATATTTACCATGCAGGGAAAGGCGAGGATATTTATGCTGTATTAAAATATATTGCACATCTAGATAACCAAACTCAACTCATTCCCATTGGCTTTTCTATCTCAGGCAATATGTTACTCAAGGCACTGGCTGAGCATAGCAACAGCGATGCTCTACCGATTAAGCACGCCATTGCAATTGCACCACCAATGGATTTATTAGCAAGCATGGCCAAACTTTCGCAGAAGAATAATGCGATTTTTAATCGACACTTTGCCAAACGCTTATATAAGCTTTTTAAACATCGCGCCATTACCCATAATCACTATCAAACATTTCAAGAAAAAGCCGCTA
Organism: Cysteiniphilum sp. GTC20157; assembly: GCF_055396795.1. Taxonomy (NCBI): domain Bacteria; kingdom Pseudomonadati; phylum Pseudomonadota; class Gammaproteobacteria; order Thiotrichales; family Fastidiosibacteraceae; genus Cysteiniphilum; species Cysteiniphilum sp. GTC20157. The sequence continues at coordinate 2,094,087 of NZ_AP044698.1, forward strand.
CTTTACCTAAAAATTATGGCGTCTATGAAATCGACGAGGTCTTTACGGCAAAGGAGGCAGGGTTTGTCACAGCACATGAGTATTACACCCATTCAAGCGCCAAAAACTATCTTGCCAAAATAATATATCAAACCACCATCGTCTGCGATCACGATGATCCGTTTGTTGATAATCGCTTTGCCATTGGACTTTTGCATACAAATATCGATATTCAATGGACTCACAAGGGCGGTCATATGGGTTATTTATCGCGATGTAAAGGCTTGCGCCCTTTTGAGTTTTGGCTTGATAAAAAAATTATTTCACTTATTGAAAGCTAAAACTAAATGTCCACCCATAATTAATCACCGTACCCTGAGCGTAAGTCGAAGGGTAAGCTTGGAAAGGTCACACTTCATAGAGGCTTCGACTTATGCTCAGCCAACGCCTATACAATCAAAGTGAGCAGGAATATGGTCATTGCCTATTGACAGCTAAAAAAATAAGAAATGCAAAGCCATTAGCTCCCGGCAAAAAACTCTTTAACATTATCAAACCAAGATTTTGATTTTGGCGAATGTGTTTGGTGCTCACCAATCGAATCACCAAATGCCTCTAACAGTTCACGCTGTTTACTATTGAGATTAATCGGTGTCTCGACGGTGACTTTACACATCAAATCACCCATGCTATTACCACGCAGGGCTTTAACACCCTTGCCTCTTAGTCTAAACATTTTGCCTGTTTGTGTTTCAGCAGGGATCTTAAGTTTCACTTTACCATCAATCGTTGGCACATCGAGCTCACCACCTAAGCACGCTGTCATAATACTAATAGGCACTTCACAATATAGATCCGAACCATTACGCTCAAAGATTGCATGCTCTTTGACATGTACTTGCACATATAAATCACCCGCTGGCGCGCCATTTTCACCGGCTTCACCTTCGCCTGATAATCTGATTCTATCACCGGTATCAACACCTGCTGGAATTTTCACAGAAAGTGATTTAACATCCTGTTTACGACCTTGACCATGACATACACGACATGGATCTTTAATTGTAGATCCACTACCATGGCACGTCGGACAGGTCTGCTCAACTGAGAAGAAACCTTGTGACATACGCACAGCTCCCGCGCCATGGCAAGTGCCGCAAGTTTGCTTACCTGAACCACCCGAACCATGACAGCTATCACATGAAACATAGGTTGGGACTTTGATCTTTTTGGTTGTGCCGTGCACTGCCTCTTCAAGTGTGATTTCTAGATTGTATTGTAAATCATTACCACGCCTGCTTTGAGCTCGTGATGAGCGCCCTGATCTTTGACCACCAGCGCCACCAAAAATATCACCAAAGATATCACCAAATATGTCGCCAAAGCCTTGTTGACCACCACCAAAGCCGCCATGTCCACCCGCTTGATTGACTCCGGCATGACCGAATTGATCATAGGCGGCACGCTTTTGTGGATCACTTAAAATTTCATAGGCTTCAGAAGCTTCCTTAAATCTAGCTTCGGCATCCTTATCATTAGGATTTCGATCTGGGTGATATTTCATTGCCAACTTACGATATGAACGCTTGAGCTCTTGCTCTGTTGCGCTCTTGGATACTCCTAATACTTCATAATAATCTCTAGGCATAGTGCTACCATTATTCTATTTCAATTCAAAACGCTATAAAAAATGCGGGACATGCCCGCATTTTTCAAGTTAAAAGTATCGTTTATTTCGATGAATTATTTTTTATCGTCATCTTTAACTTCTTCAAACTCAGCATCAACCACATTATCATCTGCCTTTTGCTGTGTTTGTTCTTCAGATGAAGCACCTGCTTCAGCATTCGCCTGACCTTGCGTTTGCTCATAAGCTTTTTGTGCAATCGGTGCAAACGCCTCTTCTAATGCTTTTGTTTTTGCTTCGATGTCATCTTTATTATCTGTTTTTAATACAGCTTCTAAATCAGTACATGCCGCTTCAACTTTTGCTTTTTCATCTTCAGAAACTTTGCCCTCTAAGTCTTTTAATGACTTACGAGCGCTGTGCAATAAGTTGTCACCAGTATTGCGTGCTGAAACCAACTCATGGAACTTCTTATCGGTTTCAGCATTGGCTTCAGCGTCTTGAACCATATTGTTAATATCATCTTCAGACAAGCCACTTGATGCTTTGATCACAATAGTTTGCTCTTTGCCAGTTGCTTTGTCTTTTGCCGATACATTCAAAATACCATTGGCATCAATATCAAAAGTTACTTCAATTTGCGGCATACCACGTTGTGCTGGTGGAATATCTGATAAGTCAAATCTACCCAGTGACTTATTCGCAGACGCCATCTCACGCTCACCTTGCAATACATGAATAGTTACCGCTGGCTGATTATCTTCTGCTGTTGAGAAAATTTGTGATTTCTTCGTTGGGATCGTCGTGTTGCGCTCGATCAACTTAGTCATCACGCCACCCATTGTTTCAATACCAAGAGACAATGGTGTTACATCAAGAAGTAACACGTCTTTCACATCACCGGCTAATACACCACCTTGGATCGCGGCACCCATTGCAACGGCTTCATCAGGGTTTACATCACGACGTGGCTCTTTACCAAAGAATGCTTTAACTTCTTCTTGTACTTTCGGCATACGTGTTTGACCACCAACCAATAATACATCGGTGATTTCAGAGACTTTAAGACCTGCATCTTGTAATGCTTTTTTGCACGGCTCAATTGAGCGCTTGACTAGATCTTCAACCAATGATTCAAACTTAGCACGAGTTACTTTGATGTTTAAATGCTTAGGGCCGGTTGCATCAGCTGTGATATATGGCAAATTAACATCAGTTTGTTGCGCTGATGATAACTCAATCTTAGCTTTCTCAGCCGCTTCACGTAAACGCTGAAGTGCCAAGGTGTCATTATGTAGATCAATGCCACTTTCTTTCTTGAACTCATCGATCAAGTAGTTCATTAATGCTACGTCAAAGTCTTCACCACCTAGGAAAGTATCACCATTTGTGGCTAATACTTCGATCTGGCTATCACCATCAACATTTGCAATTTCAATGATAGATACATCAAATGTACCACCACCTAAGTCATACACGGCAATGGTTTGATCTGCTTTTTGCTTATCCATACCATAAGCAAGTGCTGCTGCTGTTGGCTCATTGATAATACGCTTAACATCTAAGCCCGCAATGCGACCTGCGTCTTTTGTTGCTTGACGTTGTGCATCATTAAAATAAGCAGGAACAGTAATTACCGCTTCGGTTACCGTCTCGCCCAAGAAATCTTCTGCGGTTTTTTTCATTTTACGCAATACTTCAGCAGATACTTGCGGCGGCGCCATTTTTTTATCTTTTAACACTTCAACCCAAGCATCACCATTATCTGCTTTGATCACTTTGTATGGTACCTTTTTAACGATATCGTCTTGCACCACTTTCTCGTCAAATTTGCGTCCAATTAAACGCTTAACAGCAAATAGCGTATTGTGTGGATTCGTTACTGCTTGGCGCTTAGCGGCTTGCCCTACTAAAATCTCACCACCTTCAGTGTATGCCACAATTGAAGGGGTTGTACGCGCACCCTCGGCATTTTCGATAACACGAGCCGTCTTGCCGTCCATTACCGCAACGCAAGAGTTCGTTGTACCTAAATCTATACCTATAATTTTACCCATTATGATCTCCTTTTATTTCAACGCTCAAAAATATGTTGACGCGTTTTTATTTTTCAAGTTTTTATTTTATTTATTTCTTTAACTTTTTCGTTCTATCAGTCTAGTTTTTTGTAGTTAACGACTTGTCACATCTGACCGTATGCAATACGCCCCTACATCGATAACATCTGCAAAATGATCAAAAATATAAAACCTTAGTTTTTCACCACCAAAACACGTGCCGGACGAATAACACGATTATTCAACTCATAACCCTTTTGAAATACATTCATCACCATATTGTCATCCATTTCAGGATTAGGTGACATCGCCATTGCCTCATGTTTATTCGGATCAAAAACTTCACCATGCGGATCAAGCTGTGTCACACCAAATTTCTCTAGTGTGTCAACCAACATCTTCATCGTTAAGTCAACACCTTCCGCCATTGCTTTGGCTTCCTCAGACTCAGCTGAGACTTCAGCAGCCTTCTCCATGCTATCAAGCACAGGTAAGAGCGCATTGGCGAATTTTTCTAAGGCAAACTTATGTGCATTCTCAACATCCTTTTGTGCACGACGTCGAATATTCTCCATCTCAGCGTGCGCACGCAATACTTTGTCATCAGCAGTGGCAACAGTTTCCTGCATATTATCAATCGTTGTTTTGAGTAACTCATTTTCCTTACGAAGCGCAATCACTTCATCAATCATGTCTTGAGATTCAGCTGTTTCCTGTTCAGCAGCTTCTCCTGCCATCAATTCAAAATCTTCTTCGTGCTGTTTCGGATGCTTGTGTGACATTGATACACCTTAAATTATTTTTTTTAGATTTTTATTACGGCGTAACAATTGCGGGCGCTTTTGCGCTTTTCAAGGAATTATTTTAATAAATTATCCTCCAACGATTGATATACCGTTCACAAACCATTTTACAATACTCCTGTCATCGAATTTCCTGCACTTTTAAATGATTGTATTTTGCCAATAGCGAATGCGTTAAGAAATAATGAATAGTTTCATTGTTTTAGCAAATGAGCGCCCAAAGACTCTGTCAAGGGCAGCTATTACCTGCAATACAATCAATTTGCTTTCTTTGACCTATTTGGCTATACCAGTCACTCTGATAATTTCTTAAATTCACTAAAAATTGATTTACCTCAAGGAATATTTAGTTAGATAGCCTTAACATACAACAAATTTCTTATTCTAAACAAATTTATGAACTTTGAACCAAAATGGATCGCTTGGGAGACCACCCGTGAGTGTAACCTTACTTGTGTACATTGCCGCTCTAGTGCCTGTTTAGGTAAATATAAAGCGTTGGACTTTAGCACAAAACAAGGATTATCTGTGATTGATCAAATTGCTTCATTTGCCAAACCTTGTTTAGTACTCTCAGGTGGCGAGCCGCTATTACGTTCTGATATCTTTGATCTTGCGTATTATGGGACAAAGCGAGGACTACGCATGGCACTAGCGACCAACGGCACTTTAATCGATGACCACACCTGCCAAGAGATCAAGAAATCCGGCATTCAAATAGTCTCTTTAAGCCTTGATGGCAGCACAAGTATCACACATGATAATTTCAGACAACAACAAGGCGCTTTTGATGCCACACTCAAGGCGGCTGAGTTGTTTAATAAACATCATATCCCTTTTATTATTAACTCTTCTTTCACGCAACAAAATCATCATGAAATCAAGGAAACTTATGCACTAGCGAAACAATTACACGCAAAGGCTTGGTATATGTTTATGGTTGTTCCAACCGGTCGTGGTAGTGAACTTATGCAAGAGCTGTTACATGATAATAAATATGATGAAGCTTTAGATTGGCACTATACAATGGAAACTGAGGAAGAAGAGATGTTGGTGCGTCCAACTTGTGCACCGCATTATTACCGTGTGCGTTTTGAAAAAAATAAAGCGTCAGGATTGAGCACAAAATCACGTGCACTTTCATTCTCAAGTGGTGGCTCAAAGGGCTGTATTGCTGGCCAGTCGATTCTAACAATTGATGTGACTGGCAATGTCCATCCATGCAGTTATTTACCATTAAGTGCTGGCAATATCTTTGAATCATCTTTACAAGATATTTGGCATAATTCTGAAATGTTTAAGAACTTACGTGATTTTAAAAAGTACACAGGAAAATGTGGTCATTGTGAGTACATTAAAATCTGCGGCGGTTGTAGAGCTCGGGCGCATTTTATGAAGGGTGATTATTTAGCTGAAGAACCTTTATGTAACTACATGCCCAAGCGTCTGTCAGAAGAAACATCGAATAAATTACAAAGTTTATAGGTCGGTTTCTTGAAAATACACGGTAGCATTTTGTCGCTGCACAGAAGATGATTTGAAATCTTTTTTCATCATCTTACTACCCATGACTGAATTAGATGAAAAGTCAGTACCTGCTGCAAAACTGACATTGCCACTTAAAAATATTCCTATAACGATAACTGATAATAGTTTTTTCATAACACATCTCCTTTAGGTTGCAAACACATCTTAGTTAGATTCGAGTCTAGTAGGAGATTTTAAAAAATAAAATAATTGACTTAAAAACCAACAATGTCGCACGCAAATGAGGTAATAAGCTTATATTTCAGGGTCATAAACTTAATAATCTGATAGTGATCGTCCATAAGCAATGCGGACATTTTCTCAAGCACATCATCCAACTTAACCCACTTTGTCGCCTTGGCATCATCCTGAGCGGTAACCTGCGGCAACTCTTTTTGTGGCAGAATAATCAACCCTAAATGCGTAATAACACGTCCACGCAATGAGCGATCTGGATGATCGAAAACCTCTTGTGCTATCAGTGTTTGAGGCAGCTTTTCTGGCGAGATAACTAACGTTGTTTCCTCTTCCAATTCACGTAAGATGCCATCGATAATACGCTCATCTTGATCTAGAAAACCACCAGGCAATGCCCATAGATTTTTGCCCGGCGCCTGCTTTCTTTGAATAAGCAACAAATGCTTGTTGCACAGCACCATCGCATCAGTGGTGACAAACACAGGCTTAAATGGCGCATCCTGCCATGATGATTTATAACTCGCAATATAGTTAAATTCATCACGCATTGCTTGATAGCTTGGTGTTTGCATATATTTTTGCAATGTTTTGAAGCTACCTTTCTTATCTTCATTGTCAATAAGGTAATCAGTATCAAGTAAATGATCTTTAAATAACTTCTCGCGAAAATCTGTTGCATTAAAGTCATCAAAATTAGTGACATCAATATGCTGCCATACTGGGAAGCATTTCAAGTAATAACTACTGGCATCTTTTTGATGTCCAACGATCGCGATATGACTACCTTTATCTGCGTATTGCGCCACTTGTTCATGTACTTCATTGCGCCAACCTGCTTCGTTATAGAACCAATCGCTAACTGGCTCGATAATAATACGATTCAAGTCAATACCCGAAGCTTTCAAATCAGATAGAATCATTGTGCGTCTTTCTTGATAAGAGAAAGGGTTTTTAATACTTGGCGCTCTAAAAGCTGAGCCAATTAGAATAATAATTTTTTCTGCATGTAATAGCCCGTAACGTATATTATGCAAATGCCCAACATGAAATGGCTGGAAACGTCCAATAAACACACCATAATCATATTTCATTTTTTTTGTTGCTTCTTGCTTTAGATTACTCATGTTTTTTGCTCTATCGCTTGCTGATCTGCTTTTGCTGCTTCAACTGGATAAGAGACGTAATCATATACTTCAATGACTTTCTTAACTCCAGAAATATTTGCAGCAATGTTTGATGCTTGCCTACCCTCTGATTGAGTTACCACCCCTAAGAGATAAACCACACCTTTTTCTGTCACGACTTTAAACTTCAAACTGTTGACACCACTTGAAACTAGAGATGATACAACTTTAGAGGTAATCCAACTATCTGACAAATAGTCTCCTATATCAACCGGATCACCAATGGTTAGCTGATTATAGACAACCTTAACACCTGGAATTTTCGCCATGCGATTGGCAAGCTCTGTTTTAAGCATCTGACTTGGCACTTGCCCCAGTAACAACATAATATGGTTAAAAACGACCGGTTCGACATTAGAGTTGCCTTTAAGCGCTGGGTAGTCATTTAATAATGAAATCGCCTTAAATTGAATCGATTTATCCGAAGCATTGGTTTTGCCATCGACGCTACTACCAGCAACATTGCTACCAACAACAGCAGCTCCAGCGCCTGCAATTACAACTGGTGCACAAGCACTTAACAAACCAGATAGACCAATGCCTAAAATAAGTAATGATATGACTTTAATACTAATTGCGGTTTTTCTTTCAAGCCTGCTTTGAGTTTGCTGATTTTTCTTTTTTTGTTGCCTGATTATATTCATCGATAAACTCCTGAAATACCGTGAGTGTATCTGCTAACACCTCACAACCGATGGATAATCTTAACAACCACGGTGAAACTTGTAATTGAATTTGTTGCAGTTTTTGAACATCCTTATGCGACATGCTTGCTGGATGACTTAAAGAACAGTGTACCGCACCAAAGCTCACCGTTTTTGGAAAATAATCTTTCAGCTTTTGATATAACTGTTCAAACTGCACTTGATCGACACACTCAACTGCTAAAAGCCCGCCTAAAGATGCACAATTTTCATTAAGCCAATGCGCATGTTTTTGCACCAAATCACCAACATAATAAATATTTTTAAAGCATTTACTTGCCTTTAATAACGCATAAACAGCTGCCGCATTCTTGGTTATTTCAGCCATACGTAGATGCACTGTTTTTAAACTTCTGGATAATAACCACGCTTGAAATGGGTCTAGCGCATAACCTGTTTGGCGAATAATCTTAGCAATTTTCTCCTTAAATCGCTCATTGGTCGCAATCACTCCTGATGTGACATCAGCATGTCCAACAAGATACTTGGTCGATGACTGCAAAGCAATATCAGCACCAAACTTAAGTGGCATAAAGCCGTATGATGACATCAATGAATTGTCAACCACTAAGCAAATATTGCGCGCTTGCGTGATCTTTGCCAAATCAGCAACAGGTGTTATTTTCTGTAAAGGATTAGATACCGTCTCGCATAACACCATCTTGGTTTTTGCGCTTATTGCTCGAATTAAATGATCAGGCTCTTGTAAATCAATTTGCTTAATCACAATCCCTCGGTCTTCACACATCTCTTCCAAGATAAACGACAGCCCCGCGTAAAAATCACAACCGACAATAATCTCATCACCCACTTGTAGCATACTTAGCACAATATTAAGTGCTGATAACCCACTACTGACGGCAAATGCCGCATGCGCTTCATCTAAAATAGTCAGCTGCGCTTCTAGATAACAACGCGTTGGATTCTGCACCCGTGAATATTCAAATGCATTACTATTGTGTTGATCAAAGGTACTTACTTGATAAATCGGCATACTCACCGCATGATATGCGTCATCATTTTCAAGGTGCAATAAGCGCGTTATTCTACTGTTACTCATAATTTCTAAATCATTTATTCTTTTATGTTTTTAACATTACTCTACAAGACTCAATCCAACTCGTTGACGCTCAAGGTCAATACTAATGACTTTAATCTGTGGCAATTGCTCATTTAAACTGACCACTTCATTTGGATGACTGACACGCTTAGCACTTAGTTTGGAAATATGAATCATACCATCATTTTTTAAGCCAATATCGACAAAAACTCCAAAGTCGGTGATGTTACGCACAACACCTGAGACCACCATGCCAACTTTAAGCGAGTCTATATCTAAGGCTTCAGCACTGAAGCTTACTTCAGGCAATTCATCACGTGGGTCAAACCCAGGTTTTTGTAACTCTTTGATAATATCTTTCAACGTTGGCTCGCCAATGTTATACATTTTGGCAAAACTTACAATATCGATCTGCTTTAGTTCATCACTTGATTTTGTTAATAACGCTCTAGCAATCGCATAATGCTCAGGATGCACACCGGTATTATCTAAAAGATCATGCGCCTCAGGAATACGCATAAAGCCTGAACACTGCTCAAATGCTTTATCGCCCAAGCCCTTGACCTTCTTAAGCTCAGCTATATTTTTAAAACCACCCATTTTATTGCGATATGCTACGACTTCTTTTGCTAAGCGTGGACTTAAGCCCGCGACATATGATAACAATTGCGCGGATGCTGTATTGACATTAACACCGACATTATTCACAACAGCCTCAGTGACATCACTTAATTTTTGCACCAATTTCTTTTGATCTACATCATGCTGATATTGACCAACACCTAAGGCTTTTGGATCAATTTTCACCAATGCTGCCATCGGGTTTTGTAAGCGCTGCGCTATTGAAATCGCCCCTCTTACCGTAACATCCAAATGTGGGTACTCCTCTTCGGCCACTTCTGAGGCTGAATAAACTGAAGCACCTGCTTCAGAAACTACCGTATAGCGAAGCTTATGCTCTATATTCTTATTATAGTCAGCGAAGAAGTCCTGTAACTCACGTGATGCCGTACCATTACCAATTGCCACGGTGTCAATGTGATATTTTTCAACTAAGTCATTAACGATTTTTTTGGCTTCTATTGTTTTGTTATGCGGAGGGGCTGGATATATAACAGCTTCTGCCAAATACATGCCCTTTTCATCAATAACGGCTAACTTAGCTCCGGTTTTAAAGCCAGGATCAACACCCAACACGGCATGCGCTTTCACTGGAGGAACCATCAACAAGTGACCTAAGTTATCAGCAAAAACATGTATTGCTGAATTTTGCGCTTTCTCTTTTAGCGTATTGATTACCTCACGCTCAATTGATGGATATAACAATCGCTTGTAGCCATCATAATAAGCCTCTATCAACAATGCTGACACGCCTGCAGCATGTCTTGGCAATTTAAAACGCGTAATCGTTTCTTTATAGCGCTCATGATCTATCTCAATCTTAATACTAAGCTCTTTTTCAGCAACACCTCGAAAAATTGCCAATAAGCGGTGCGCAGGTATTTTATTAACATTAGATTGATATTGATCAAACTGCGCAAAATTACCTTGGGCATTGCATGTTTTGGTGGTTTTAACTTGCAAAGTGCCAAAACGCGAGACCTGATCGCGCACATAGGCACGCTCTTTGGCATTATCAGCATAAATTTCAGCAACGATATCCATCGCACCTTGCACTGCTTCATCAATGGTTTGTACGCCATTTTTGACAAACGACTTAGCACGATCATAAAATGCAGCCTCACTATCATAGGCTTTAAAGAGAATATCTGCTAACGGTTGCAGTCCTTTCTCAATCGCTACTTGCGCACGAGTGTTACGCTTTTGCTTAAAGGGTTGATAAATATCCTCTAAATCATTTAATGTATTGGCTTCATTAAGCGCTTTTTTTAATAACTCGTCATAAACACCACGCTCGGTTAAGGTGTGAATAATTTCCTCTTTGCGCGTATCAAATTTCTGTAAATACTGATAATGTTCATAAAAATTTCGAAGATCCGTATCACTAGCGCCACCCGTCATCTCTTTGCGATAACGCGCAATAAAGGGAATAGTTGCCCCTTCGCTTAACAGTGAAACAATATTCTCAGTGGCTTTAATCGATAATCCACTTTGTGTCGCAAGTTGCTGTAAATTCATGGGACATTAAGGCATGCTAATTATGCTTGCTATCTTCAGCGATTTCACCGCTGATGTCCATCATTAATTGTAGCTACCCCACAGATGCTTTCTATATGATTTTCGTTATCTACTTAGCACTTTTGCATGATGATATTTTACCAATAGAGTGGCTATTAACTGCAATAACATCATGCAAAATTACTCAAGCATATTTAGAAACTAAGCATGAAAGCACCTATGGAGTAGCTATATCTAATCACACTGCCACACTTGCAGATTTAGCAAGCTTAAGGCAAGCTGTCATCAACAATATAGTAAATGAAGAAATAAGTTACGCTATTTCTCATCTCTCCCCCTGCGGGAGAGGTCGTGCAGCTTACGCTGCACGGGTGAGGGGAGTAATTAAAACTCAACTTAATTCTTATTGATTACATACAGTAAAGAAAACAAGGACATCTATGAAAAACGAAACCTATGCCAAAATCATCTATATCCTCTATATCGTCGGTCTATTTACTGGCATTACCGCACTTATTGGACTGATTATGGCGTATGTCAAAAGAAATGAACACGATGTAACACCCGCGCTTAAGACTCATTTTGACTTTCAGATTAAAACCTTTTGGTATGGTCTGATTTATTTGATTTTATCCATTGTTTTAGCTTTTATTATCGTCGGTTATCTTTTATATATCTGGTGGGTAATTTGGCTCGTTGTTCGCACCATCAAAGGCTTTATGGCATTAGATAATGACCAAGCAGTCACTGGTAAAGATGGCTTTTGGGGATTAGGCGCCTTTAACCTCAGCATCTCAAAATAAATTAGGACGCAACCATTTTTCAGCCTCAGTAATGCTCATACCTTTGCGCTTGGCGTAATCTTGAAGTTGATCTTCAGCAATCTTACCCACACCAAAATACTTACTCTCAGGATGCGCAAAATAAAGCCCACTAACACTTGCCGCAGGTGTTACTGCCATCGATTCAGTCAAGCGCATCCCTATTTCAGGCGCATTTAATAGCTTAAATAGCGTCTCTTTTTCCGTATGATCAGGACATGCCGGATAGCCAAATGCTGGACGAATGCCGCGATATTTGCCTTTGATCAGCGCCTCATTGTCAAAAGATTCATCTATAGCATACCCCCAAAACTCTTTGCGAATGCGCTCATGTAAATGCTCCGCAAAGCTCTCAGCCAAGCGATCAGCTAATACTTTAAACATAATCGCATTATACTGATCATGGTTTTCTTCAAATGTTTTAAGTTGATCAGACGTTTCAATCCCCGTAGTCACGGCAAATGCACCAATATAGTCATCAATATTAAGATCTTTTGGTGCGATATAATCGCTTAGTGCGACAAATGCCTTATTTGGGTTACCCGTTTGCTGACGCAATGTCGGAAATCTTGCTACGGTTGCACCATTTGTATCATACACTTCAATATCATTACCAACGCTATTGGCATGATAAAGACCATATACGGCATTGGCCTGAAGCCATTTTTGATCAATGATTTGTTTTAACATCTGCTTGGCATCATTAAAAAGTTTCTGTGCTTCTTGTCCCTTAAGCGGGTCATGCAAAATCTTAGGATAACTACCCTTTAGCTCCCAGGCATGGAAAAATGGACTCCAGTCAATCCGCTCAACAAGCTTTTGCAAAGGATAATCCATTAATACAAATCGCCCCAACTGTTTAGGTTTGCAAATAGTCTGTTGATTAAACTCCAATTTTAAGTTTTGGCTATTACATTTCTCATAAGCATAGATTTCACGTGCTTGTTTGCTCTGTTGATAATGTTCTACCAAGTGCTGATATTCCGTTTTAATTTTTTGATAATACGCTTCTTTATTATCACCCAAAAGGTTTGACATAGTTGACACCGCACGTGATGCATCTAGCACATGCACCGTGGGGAAATCATGTGCTGGTAATATTTTCATCGCCGTATGAATTTTTGACGTAGTTGCGCCACCAATCAACAAAGGCAAGTGAATATTTTGCGCTTTCATTTCACTAGCGACCGTAATCATCTCATCGAGTGAAGGGGTAATAAGCCCACTTAAACCGATCATATCAGCATTTTCTTTTTTGGCAGTTTCAAGGATTTTTTGATAGGGTGTCATCACACCTAAGTCAATGACTTCATAGTTATTACACTGAAGCACCACCCCCACAATGTTCTTACCGATATCATGTACATCGCCCTTAACCGTGGCAAGCACAATCTTGCCTTTGGCTTTTTGTGCTTGAGACTTTTCTTGTTGTAAAAATGGCTCAAGATAAGCAACTGCCTGCTTCATAACACGTGCTGATTTAACGACTTGCGGTAAAAACATTTTACCCGAACCAAACAAATCACCAACGGTATCCATACCTTGCATCAAAGGACCTTCAATCACGCTTAAGGGATTGCCAAGTTCAACTCTCGCTGCTTCAGTATCTTCAATAATATATTGATTAATGCCCTTTACTAAGGCATAGCTTAAACGCTCAGTTACCGGTTGTTTGCGCCAAGAAAGGTCCTCCTTCTTATCGGTTTTTGTGCCCGATAAGGTTTGCGCATATTCAACAAGCTCATCAGCTGATTCCTTACGTGTGTTTAAAATCACTTCTTCAATCAATTGTTTAAGCTTAGGCTCAATATCTTCATAAATCGTAATTTGTCCTGCATTAACAATTCCCATATCCATACCGGCTTGAATCGCATGATACAAAAAGATCGAATGAATCGCTTCACGCACCAAATTATTACCACGAAAAGAAAACGAGACATTACTCACCCCTCCTGAGATGAGCGCATGAGGACAGCGCTTTTTAATTTCTCTGGTTGCTTCAATAAAATCAATGCCGTAACTGTGATGCGCCTCAATACCTGTGGCAACCGCAAAGATATTCGGATCAAAAATAATATCCTCGGGCGGAAATCCAATCTTTTGCGTCAAAAGATCATATGCTCTTTGGCAAATATCTACTCTCTTTTGCAAAGTATCCGCTTGCCCTTGTTCATCAAATGCCATCACGACAACTGCTGCACCATAGCGCATAGCGAGCTTTGCATGTTTGATAAATTCGCCTTCACCCCCTTTAAGACTAATGGAGTTAATCACGCCCTTGCCTTGAATTTGTTGCAAGCCAGTTTCAATCACCTCCCATTTAGATGAGTCAATCATCATCGGCACTTTGGAAATATCAGGCTCAGTGGCAATTAACTTTAAAAAACGCTCCATACAAGCTCTGGCATCCAACATCCCATCATCCATATTGACATCAACGATTTGCGCACCATTCTCTACTTGTTCTTGTGCCACCTGAAGGGCTGATTCAAAGTCCTGATCACGAATGAGTTTAGCAAACTTTAATGACCCTGAGACATTGGTGCGCTCACCAATATTGATAAAATTACTCTCTGGTGTCACCACTAAGCTTTCTAGACCTGACAAACATAGCGTTTTGACTTTTTGTTTAATCGCTCTTGGCTCTACATTTGCAACAAGCTTTGCCATTTCTGCAATATGCTCAGGAGTTGTACCACAGCAGCCACCGAGAATATTAACCAACCCATGCTTGACAAAGGGTCTTAATTTTTCTGCCATAATCTCGGGCGTTTCATCATAGCCGCCAAAGGCATTAGGAAGTCCCGCATTCGGATGCATACTGACAAAACCATGAGCAGTCTTTGCCAAGGTCTCAATATGCGGATATAAGTCATCCGCACCTAATGCACAATTAAGCCCAATTGATAAAGCCTTAGCATGGTTGAGACTATAGTAAAAAGCATCAACCGTTTGCCCAGATAAGGTTCGTCCACTTTGATCAGTAATCGTCCCTGATAACATGACTGGCATTGAAAGATGATGTTTTTCAAAATAATCTTCAATCGCATAAATCGCCGCTTTGGCGTTTAGGGTATCAAAAATCGTCTCAACCAAGATAATATCAGCGCCACCATCGATTACCCCACGCAAATTCTCCTGATACGCTGCCACTAATTGCATAAAGGTTATATTTCTAAAGCCCGGATCACTGACATCTGGTGAGATGGATAAGGTACGGTTTGTCGGTCCCAAGACTCCCGCAACAAAACGTGGTTTATCTTTGGTTGTGTATTTTAGTGTCGCTTTTTTAGCAAGCTTGGCACCGGCTTTGGCAATCTCATAGACGTGATCTTCCAATGCATAATCCGCCATAGAAATAGACGTACTATTAAAAGTATTGGTTTCAATAATATCAGCACCAGCTGCCAAGTACTTTTCATGAATTGTTTGAATAATCTCAGGCTGTGTTAAGTTCAATAAATCATTATTACCTTTTTGCTCGGTAGCGACTTCCTTAAACATTCGCCCTCTATAGTCAACTTCAGTTAAATCATAGGCTTGAATCATCGTACCCATCGCACCATCAAGAAGTAAGATGCGCGTTTTTAATAATGACTGTAACTGCTCGTAATTGGACATAAATAAAGGTTCTTTGCTTAAGTAATAGGTAATCAACAAAAGTAACACGATTGCTTGGGTATGAGTAGGCTATTTTGCTAAGATTTTTATTAAAAACCCCATAACCACTATCCTCATCGTAAACCATTTTATGGTGTCAATCCCAACCAATAACGCAATATCATCTCGATCAAAAAATTAGGCAACAACTAGTTTGATACCTCCCATTTGTGAGCGGTATATACCCACTTCAAAGACTAATGGCACTACCTTTAGGAGGATCTCTAACCATCCATGGCAGCTTCACATTGGATCCTCACGCCATCCTGGCTTACGGATGACAAATCAGAGACTGTCATTGCGAGCATGGATGCGTGGCAATCCATTTTATCAGGGATGACTGATTTAAGTTCGTTGCAAAGCCTATATTTACAAGCTAAATGCCATTACCTCAAAGACTTATTTACACACGGTCTGTGATTGCCAAATATATAGATCGTCCTTGCCCATCGTCGGCAATTGGATATGACATGTTTGATCGCCTTTTTCAAAAGCAAGTTCAGTGCTTGTTGATAAAATATCTGCTTGAATAAAGCCATCATCACTGGTCACGCCAACGATTTCATCATTCTGCTTTAAAATTGCATGAGCTAACGGCTGAAGCTCACCATCATGATCAATTACAATATGCGACATAAACGGCACAACACGTGCTAGATGCCATTCAACCTTTTGAATATTACCAGGGTATAAGACCAGTTTTTTCGCCAATTGATCATATTGATAACTCTCTGAAGATTTAGGCACAATCGTTAAATTATGATTTTTATAACTTGGCATTAAAAACAAATTACCGGTACCTTGCCCTTGACCAATCTTAAGATCATTATCATAAATATCATATTCAACCGCCTTGCCCTCGGCATAAACTGATGCCACAACGCCTGAGTTATAAGCACCATCATAGCCAAAGGCATAGTCATTTTCAGCAAATGCCATACTTGAATTAACCATGGCAGAAACTTGCGTTGTATCTTTTGTGATATTACTCTGCACGTTGTATTGTGCTAATTTATTGGCGCCATTGATAGAGACAAATCCACTGCTATTATCTTCACTATAGTTAAGCGTTGCATTACTGCTTAAATAAGCGTTTGGACTACTATAATGTGAGTAGTAGACTGAAGCTGATTGATTAAACTTGCCTTGTGTTTGACCATCATCCATATAGTCAGTGCTGGCACTAACGTTCCAACGACCTTGCGTAAAGTAAAAGCGAATACCTGCTTGAATTAAGTGATCATGATCTGTCTTTACCGCTGAGAATGTCATATCAGCACTTAAGCCTGACGTACTAAATAAATTTCGAGACAGGCTGACACCATAACGATTCTGATGCGTGATCGTATTCCAACTGTGTGATAAAGATGTACTGACACCTAACCATGTAAAGCTTAAGTTGTTTTGCAATTGCAACTGTTGACCACTTGGCAAAGGATTAAAAAGCTGTGGTTTAGGCATTAATGAGTCATTATTATCAATAACGCCTAGAATATTGCTATACCAACTGATATTACCAAAGTTCCAACTACCAGTAATTGCTGAGGCATATTTATTAACATTTGAAACGGTGTTATACCATGACAGCCTTAAGTTACCACCAAATAAACTATCTAAGCCAAATGTCGCATAGATATCGTCAAAATTAGACAGCATATTCCCTGTTAATGCCAATCGGTTATTTAAACTCTGCGTCCATTTTGCGTTAAAAACGGGTTCATCGGTATAGCTTTGAGGATAGTAAAAATGCTCATTACTATTAATCGTTTTTTGCAAATAGCCCAATGCAAATTGATAGTTTGGTTTGTCTACTTCAGGAATCAATGAAAACTTTGTAAAAAACTCACGTAATACAGTTTTTTTATTAAACTGATCAATCACTTCAATCGTAATATTATATGACCCATCTGGAAAGCTGTAGGTATCAAGCTTCTGCTTCCCTGCTGGTAATTGTTGGGCGTAAATCAGTTGATTATCTTTATAAACACGCACTTGCGAATTTGTTGTCAATAATACCTCTACTGGCGTGCCTGAGTTACTCGTGCTATAGCTATAGACTTCATTATTGTTACGCATACTCATACCAATAATGTTTTGCTGAGCAAGGATATTATCCCCTGCCGTTATTGTTGTTCCTGCTGAAATTAAGGCAGGATTCCAATAGTAGCGCAAAGTTAAGTTATTAATGCTCAACGTTGTGTCGTTATCACTGCGCTGCGAGACTGTCTGCTCAAGTGCAGGGGTTACTAACAAGCTAGCATTGCCATAATTAAAATATTGATTGGTATTTAGATTAAGACTACTATCGTTAAAATCCGTTGTTGAATAGAGCAAAGAAGAATTATTAAAATACGAAAAACTAGACGTCGATGACGCAAGCATTGGATTAATTGGCCCATTAGTGCTTTCTAGAAACTTAGGATTAATAAAAACATACAAATTAAGATTGCTTGGGTTAAAAATCACACCCGCTATTTCAGGTGTCAGCGCCTGACAAATATTGCCATAGCCTACACTTTTAGGCGCATCTAACTTACAAAGTCTCTCACTATGGTTAGGTAGCTTTTGTGATAATACTTCAAGCACTTTTTGTTTATTCGCATCAGATAGCGTAGGAACTCTATTAATAACACTTACAGGATTAATTATTTCAATCGTAGCATCATCAAATTTAACCATAGTCGTTGCGACGATACGTCCATTGATATACACCGGCACATTCATCGTTGATATTGCTTGATAATTTTCAAATCCTTTAGGAATGCTTTCATCCTCAATTGCACGAATTTCAGCAAAAGCAAATCCACCTTGCAACGCAGCCAGTAGATACATAACGCTTTTTTTATGCTGAAATACCATTTTCTATCCATTTTATTATGTGTTTTGATATGAGCACATAATATAAAGTGATCAAAATAAAGTCAGCACATAAAGCATTAATCTATTTTATAAGGTCATTAAGTGTTTAAATACTAATTGGTTTTTTTTTAACCTAATCATCACGTATGATACAAGCATGATCAATAGCAACAGGTACTCGAATGAAGATTGTAGCAACTATCATCACGGTTATGTTGAGCTATGCAACAGGCGTCAGTCATGTTGTGACAACGGGACTAAATTACTCTATCCCCTCACGACTAGACTTCACCCTAAGTCCAATTACCGGAAGCATTCATTCCAATAGTCAAAGTGTTTACACCAGTGATGTGATGTTTAACCAAAACAACCGCTATAACCCAAGTGACCGTTATGATTTGGTCATTAATGCATTTAATAGTAACTTTCTACCGTTGAAAGAAGATAATAGTGTCGTCATTCCGTTAGGAAAGATCGATCACGGAGAGGCCGAAGTTGGCATAAGCCATATCGCTTTTTTAAATGCGCAAAATAACCGATTGAACTTAGTCAATGGCAGAAACAACGCCAATTGTGCCATTATTGATAATCAGTTGTCATTTTTTGCGATAGGACAACCAGTCAGCTGTGAGCTTGAATTTAGTGGGCAAGCCCTTGTTGAACATTTCAAGCGTATGGAGCTAACCTTCAAAGCGGCTAAAATGACCCAAGACCAATACACTGGAGTATTA
The DNA here is from genome assembly GCF_055396795.1 of Cysteiniphilum sp. GTC20157. Taxonomy (NCBI): domain Bacteria; kingdom Pseudomonadati; phylum Pseudomonadota; class Gammaproteobacteria; order Thiotrichales; family Fastidiosibacteraceae; genus Cysteiniphilum; species Cysteiniphilum sp. GTC20157. Next base: position 2,113,436 of record NZ_AP044698.1, read on the forward strand.
TATGTTACGATCAAAAAAACATTATAAATTGCTCTGCATCATTAGCGGCAGCTATTTAGCGCTATCAAGCTTTGGATATGCTCACAGCTTAGGTGAACCACAACTTGTTATTGACACGCCCAATGCAACGATTAATTTTAACAGTGGTTACTATGACCAAGTAAGCTTAACAGCGCATACTGCCAACATCTTTGAGGATAAAAACTATCGATTAACTATCACACCACAGGTACCGAATCAATTTACCTCAATCACACAAGATGGTAAAAAAGTTTATGGCCTCGGGTTAGATAATTTACACAATGCACACACGGGTGCTGTTGTGTCATTGATTCGTTTTGAAGACAGTCAAAGCAATAGCATTGTGCCAATAAATACAATTAACTCAGCATTGTGTCAGTATAACGGTGGTCTTCAAGGCATTATTTTTAATACCACACAGTCATCAGGCAGTTGTGACATGGTGTTTTCTGGCACAACACTTGCTAACTTAAATCGTATCATTCTTAATGTTTCAGCAAATGATACGATTGAGGGACATTTCAACCTTAATATTAATTGGTCACTGCAAGTGATTTAAATGATAAAGTTAAAAGGAGATATCGATGTTTAAACAATTTTTAAAGCTTAGTTTATTTGGTTTACTGCCACTACAATTTGCGATTGCAGGCATATCAGTTACGCCACTTGTGATCAAACATAAGTCAACGAACACTCAATCTTATGTTGATATCAAGGTTAAAAACGAAGGTGATAAATCTGCTTATGTTGAGGTTATTGCCGAGAAGTTCGATACCAATATAGGGAAGTTTACGCCCTTTGATGGTTCAATTGATCCAAAGAAATTTGGCATGATTGTCTCTCCGCCAAAACTGGTCATTCCTGCCAAACAGACTCGTATTGTACGCGCTAATTTATTAAATAAAGATGTAACCACAGAAGAGGCTTATACACTTACTATTAGCCCCGTTGTTAATGACATCAAAGGCTTTACTGGTGTCGATGATAAAGATACGGTCAGTGGCGTTCAAGTCGTGGTTTCTTATAAAGTGCAGTTATTTAATCAGCCTAAAGAAATTCATAAAGCACTAGATTATCAGTATAAAGACGGTCTGCTTACTGTAAAGAACACCGGCAACAGCTATAGTGTCTTGCGCAATATGTATGCTTGTGATAAAGACTTTAAGACATATGATTTATTACCTCAGAACAATCAAGACAAACAAAGTAAGTCAAAAACTGACGATAAACTTGCCTCATCTTCAGAAATCAAAGGATGCAAGGCTCTTGGCAGTGAAGTAGTTTATGCCGGAGAAGAAAAAACCTTTACGGTTGATCAAGGTAAGCAAATTGTATTTTATGAAAACAAGTCCTCTAAACTGCACAAGTATTTATAACCGACTTAATCCACGGACAAAACGCTTGCTCTTCTTCATGGGCTTCCATAGTTTATATTTGTACACCTTGATTTAGAAATAACCACAACTTTAACTGTTGCTAACTTCTTAAGATAATGCCACTACCATCACCAATCATTTTCAAAAGCCGATTTGCACTATGCTTTATTTGATAGTAAGTATAAAATAGCCACTATCTTTAGAAAATGGACTGTTGTATGCGGCATAAAGCACGTAAATTCTTAAGGCAAATGCCAGTAGGCGCTGTTAAATTTATTCTTAATCGTTACCGCCCTTATCGCGGCGCGGGGATCAGAACCTTACATATTGCCAAAGACTATCGCTATATCAAGGTTGCGATGCCACTAAAATGGCATAATCGAAATTATTTTGGCACACACTTTGGTGGCTCTCTGTTTGCAATGACCGATGCCTTTTATCCGCTAATGCTTAGTCATATCTTAGGCAATGACTATATTATCTGGGATAAGGAATCGTCGATAAAGTACATCGCGCCCGGCAAATCAACAGTATACTGTGAGTTTCGCTTAAGTGATGAAGATATCAATCAAATCAAGCATCAAACCAGTGTTAATGGCAAAATATATTTCCAGAAAGAGATCGAGATACATGATCAAGATAAACAAACTATTGCACGTGTTTTGCGCACTATTTATATCAAAGACAAAAGGTTTGTTAAATCAGCTTAAGCATAATGCATCCTATGAGTGCCAATTACTTATAACGATCACCCACTTTGGCAGATGCCTGCCATTGCATAAAATCAAGCACTTCTTTGTCGCCCTCTTTTGGCGCCCATTGCACAAAATCATTCTCTAGTGTTGGCGTAAAAGGACCAGGTTTCACCTCAAAAAATAATGCCTCATCAGTTATTGCATATAATGAATGCCATGTGTTGGGTGCCATCTCAAACCCCAAATTATCGCCATCTGCGCCCAGTACAAATTGGTCAATCACAACAGCTTCATTATCATAAATAAGCACACCTATCTGACCTTTAAGCGCTATAATCAACTCCCATTTATGCGATTCTGAATGCCTGTGCGGACGAATATAAGTGCCCTTTTGAAGATGGATAGCTAATCGATTGACGGAATCTGATAGCTCAGGGTGGAAATTGTGATGTGCGCGTAAACGCGGTGACGCCTTGGCGTTTTGCGCCATTTGAGTCATTAACGCATGATCAATTTTTTTCATATCAATACAAATCCTATTTCAAAAGAGACTCACTTTAAACTTTTGATAAATGCTAACACTTCCTCAACATGCCCTGGCACTTTGACTTTACGCCATTCTTTGATAAGTTTGCCTTCCATATCAATCACAAACGTGCTGCGCTCAATGCCCATATATTTTTTACCAAACATGCTTTTTTCTTTCAGCACAGCAAATGCCTCACAAAGCGCTTTTTCAGTATCAGCAATAAGCTCAAACGGCATATGATATTTTGCCTTGAACTTCTCGTGTGAGTTTAAGGTATCTTTTGACACACCGAGGATCGTAGCATTAACTTTGACAAAATCTTTATAGTGATCGGTAAAACCAATACTTTCCGTCGTGCATCCTGGTGTGCTATCCTTTGGATAAAAGTAAATCACCAAATAATTGCCACGGTAATCGTCAAGCTTAAACGTTTTACTTGAGGTCATTGCCACCTGCGGCAAGCTTATTTTTTCACCCACTTGCAAAGTCATCTTGCATACTCCTAAACTTTGATTATCATGAACACCTGTGTACTTTAACAAAGATAATCTTGAGATAAAGCATGTTACAACAAAAACCTTTTATTTTAGATCCCATCAAAGCTGCTAAAGAAGGCATGGAGCTTAATCAAATCTTTAGTTTTTCGCATCTTGCTTCATTGCATGAATGTATTGTTGATGGAACTTATGATTTTCAGCTTAACCTTAAATTTCATTTTGAAAACAACAAGCCACTACTTGATGGGCAACTTGCTGGCAAGGTGACACTCATTTGCCAAAGAACACTTGAACCTTTTGAATATTGCTTTAATGATCCGGTTAAACTTGGTTTTGTGACAGATGATCGTTTTTTTAAAAACTTCCCAGACACTTATGATCCTTACATCTATAAAGACAATCAAATCAACCTCGTTGAGCTACTAGAAGAGGAAATCTTACTGTCTATTCCGCTGATTCCAAAAAAATCACTTAATGATTGTCAAGCTCAACAAAATACGTCATACTATGGCGTTTTTGAAACTAGCGACACCGAAAAGCAGGACAAACCGAACCCGTTTTCTGCTTTAAAAGAGCTAAAATTTACAAAGAAAGATTAATATTAAAGTAGTGAAATAGGAGAATTAATAATGGCTGTACAGCAAAACAAAAAGAGTCGTTCAAGAAGAGACATGCGTCGTTCACACGATGCATTAACTGCTTCAGCGCTTTCAACTGATAAAACAACAGGCGAAATGCATTTGCGCCATCATGTGTCTGCAAACGGTTACTACAAAGGCAAGAAAGTAGTTGCTGTTGCCTCTGATGATGAATAGAATAACTGCACGATAAGGCAATTATTCTGTATTACTGTGACCAGTTCAATATCTTATAAAATATCTATTGATGCCATGGGTGGTGACCATGGATTAAAAACCACCATTCCTGCCTGCTTATCGGCGCTAAAAAAATTTCCTGATTTACATATCTGCCTCGTTGGTATCGCCAAAGATATCGAGCAATTCTTAACCTCACACAAAACACCATATGATACGACACGCTTATCGATTGTTAATGCCAATGAAATTGTCGAGATGGACGAATCCCCTGCATTGGCGCTTCGCAATAAAAAAGACTCATCAATGCGCGTTGCCATTAATCTTGTTAAGAGCGGCGATGTTGACGCGTGCGTTAGCGCGGGCAACACGGGTGCTTTGATGGCAACCTCAAAGTTTGTATTAAAAACACTCAATGAAATTGATCGCCCAGCAATTGTGTATGCGATTCCCTCGTTAGATCGCAAAACCAAGAAAATGAATCCAGTCTACATGCTAGATTTGGGTGCCAATGTGAACTGCTCATCTGACCAGTTGTTCCAGTTTGGCATTATGGGGTCTGTGTTAGCTGCAAATCTTAAAGGCACCGATCGCCCACGAGTTGCTTTGCTTAATATCGGTGAAGAAGAAATGAAAGGCTTAGACAGCATCAAACAAGCAGCCAAAATGCTACAAAACTGTGATCACATCAACTATATCGGCTATGTCGAAGGCAATGATATTTTCTCAGCTAAAGCTGACGTGATTGTTTGCGATGGTTTTGCCGGAAATATCGCCCTTAAAACAATGGAAGGCACGGCCAAGCTCATTGCAGACATGCTCAAAGATAGTTTTAACAACAGCATTTTCTCCAAGCTTGCGATGCTGTTGAGCGCACCTGTGCTGACAGGGCTTAAACGCAAACTTGACACCAACCAATATAATGGCGCATCCCTGCTTGGTTTAAGAGGTATTGTGATTAAAAGTCATGGTGGTGCCACAGCTGACGCGTTTGAAACTGCCATTTACGAGGCAATCAAAGAAATCAAATACAATATCCCGCAAAAAACGCAGGCGCAAATTGAGCGCATTATGCAATCTTAAGGCTAAGAACAATGTTTGCAAAGATCACTGGCACTGGCAGCTACTTACCCGCCAAAGTACTACATAACACAGATATTGCTAACATGGTTGACACCTCTGATGAATGGATCACACAACGCGTTGGTATCAAACAACGTCATATTGCCGATGAATCAGAAAGCACAGCATATATGGCAATTGAAGCTGCCAATAACGCCATGAGTATGGCAAACATTCAAGCTCAAGATATTGATCTTATTATCGTTGCCACAGGCACCGCAGACTATATCATGCCATCAACTGCGAGTATCGTTCAAACACAAATAGGCGCACCTTGTTGTCCGGCATTTGATATCAGTGCTGCATGCAGTGGCTTTGTTTATGCTGTTGATATTGCTAAACAATATATTGAAAATGGTAGTGCTAAAAACGCCTTAGTCATTGCTTCTGAGCGCATGTCACGCACGCTTGATTGGCAAGATCGCTCAACTTGTGTCCTCTTTGGTGATGGCGCTGGCGCTGTTGTCTTAAGCCAAAGTAACGAACCTGGCATTATTGCCTCAACACTTTATTGCGATGGCGAAGGCAAAGATATGCTAAATATCCCAGGACTTTTAAGTAAAACACCATTTACCCAAAATGGGTATCCTGCCATGTTACACATGGAAGGCAATAAAGTCTTTAAAAAGGCTGTCTCTAAGCTTAGTGATCTGGTATCTGATTTACTAATTAAAGCCAATATGCAGAATACCGATATTGACTGGCTAGTTCCCCATCAAGCCAACTACCGCATTCTTGAAGCAACTGCCAGGAAGCTTAATATGCCGATGTCACAGGTAATCATCACCCTTGAAAATCATGGCAACACTTCAGCGGCTTCCATTCCTCTAGCGCTTGATCATGCCGTACGCAACAACCTAATAAAACCAGGACAAACAATCCTAACTGAGGCCTTTGGTGCTGGTCTAGTTTGGGGTGGCTTCATTGCACAATTTTAACATGTCACAAAAAATCAACTGCAGTTGCCTCTGCCAACAAGTTCGTTTTAGCTGTGATGCCAGAATATTATCAGATTAATGATTCCATCAAACAATACTCAGATTTCTTCGGCATTGATCGCAAATAACAATAAAGCACACTTGAAAAGCCTTACTGCATCATGCAGAATGCATCTAGTTTAAATTTATACTTTGATCGATATGGGTTTATTTAACCGCTTTAAACGTAGTAATGAACAAAAAATCAAACGTCCTGATGCTCACACTATTCAAGATAAAAAAATACAAGAAGACGTTACAGCAGCAGAGCCTCAACAAGAAACTGTAAATGAAATAGAAACATCAACTGTTTCAATACCAGTTGAAGTTGAAGCTGAACCTAAAGCAAATACTGATATTCAAATACCTGAGTCATCAGCATCCTCTAGCACAAATACACCAACAATAGACAATAAAGAAAAAACCGTTGTAATTGAAACATCTAACAATGATAAACGTGGATTATTTGCGCGTTTAAAAGATGGTTTGAAAAAAACACGCTCAAAACTCGGTGGTGGCATTGGTGATTTACTCTTGGGTAAAAAAGTCATTGACGATGATCTAATCGATGATATTGAGATGCAGCTACTAACTGCAGATATTGGCGTTGAAGCAACCCAAGAAATCATGGAAACGGTGCGTAATAAAGTCAGTCGCAATGAACTACAAACCATGGAAGCACTTACTGATCTTATTAAAGAGAAGCTCAAAGAAATTATCACACCTGCTGAAAAACCATTAGTAATTGATAGCGCACATAAGCCATATGTTATTCTAATGATTGGTATTAATGGTGCTGGCAAAACGACAACGATTGGCAAACTGGCTAAGAAGTTTCAGACTGAAGGTAAATCGGTTATTTTAGCAGCAGGTGACACCTTCCGTGCAGCGGCTGTTGAACAACTTCAAGTGTGGGGTGAGCGCAACCATATCCCCGTCATTGCCCAACACACAGGGGCAGATAGCGCTTCAGTTATCTATGATGCAGTACAAGCAGCCAAATCAAGAAGTATTGACATTGTCATCGCTGACACTGCAGGGCGTCTGCACAACAAAGACAATCTAATGGAAGAGCTTAAGAAAGTCGCACGTGTGATGAAAAAGCTTGATGATAAGGCACCGCATGAAGTTATGCTGGTATTAGACTCAGGCACCGGACAAAATGCTATTATGCAAGCAGACGTATTTAACAAAATTCTATCAGTTACTGGTATTACGCTCACAAAAATGGATGGCACAGCCAAAGGTGGTGTGATTTTCGCAATTGCTAAAAAGTTGAAGCTTCCGATTCGCTTTATTGGTATTGGAGAGAAGATTGATGATCTTCGCCCATTTCATGCCGATGACTTTATTGACGCACTATTTAGCCAAGATTAATGCATCTACAGTGTTTATCTGGCATACTACCGCAAAAAATAAATGCTTAATTTTCAATGAAACATACAGGACTTTTTGAACGCACGGCTATTCTGGTCAATGATGATGGTATTGAACGACTAAAAAAATCACATGTATTGCTTGCCGGTGTTGGTGGCGTTGGCTCTTTTGCTGCAGAAGCCCTAGCTCGCGCGGGCATTGGTGAAATCACATTAATTGATCATGATGTTGTCTCACCATCTAATCTTAATCGCCAATTAGTCGCACTGAACTCAAATATTGGCATCAAAAAAGCCCAAATCATGCGCGAGCGCATTCTAGATATTAACCCTAATTGTAAAGTTAATATTATTGATGATTTTATTCGCAAAGATGATATGACACCTATATTTGACAAATACTATGACTTTGTTATTGATGCGATTGATAGCCTTGTGTGTAAGGTTGCCTTCGTTGCTTATGCGCATAAACAGGGTTACAAGGTCATCTCAAGCATGGGTGCTGGTGGCAAGCTTGATCCTACACAGATTAAAGTCGCTGATATCTATCAAACAAGCATGTGTAAACTCGCTAAATTCGTGCGTATTCGCTTGCGTCGCCTGAAAGTTAAAAAAGGGATTCTTGCCGTTTACTCAACCGAGAGCTCATTGCCGCCATTGCCACCTGAGCCCGTTGGCGGTGATAGCCGTGATCGTGCCGTTAATGGCACAATTAGCTACATGCCGGCATTGTTTGGGTTAACGATTGCGGGCATGGTGATAAAGCATCTTGTCGGTGGAAATCTACACACCAATCAATAATATAACTACCCCATTCTATAATTTATTTAACCTGTTGCATCGTTTGTTTACCTTTAAAGATTCGTGCGACACTCCCTGATAGCGCATAAACCATAAATATCACAAACAAAGTAACCGATGGATCAATAAAGATAATTGCGATAATAAATACAACAAACACCGTTTGCGTAAAAACCACTTTACCTTTTAGATCATAATCTTTGAAGCTTCTAAACTTAATATTACTCACCATCATCGCTGACAGATAAAGTGTGATAATCGTTGCGAAAAATGTCACCCATCCTTCAGCAGATGTATGCCCAAGCGTATTACAAAACCACACAAATCCAGCAATGGTGGCAGCAGATGCCGGACACGGCAAACCGGTAAAATAGCGTTTACTATCAGGGCTATTATCATCAAGTTGCGTATTAAAACGCGCCAGACGCAAAGCTACACATGCCAAATAAACAAATGCTACTGCCCAACCAAATTGGTCTAAGTGCTTGACTGCCCAAAAATAGATAATTAAAGCAGGCGCCACACCAAAGGAAACAATATCCGCTAATGAGTCATATTCTGCACCAAACGCGCTTTGGGTATTGGTTAAACGCGCAACACGTCCATCTAATGAGTCCATAATCGCGGCAACATAAATACACACTGACGCCAGTACAAAGTGACTGTTAAACGCAGCAATAATCGCATAAAACCCAGCGAATAAACTGGCTGAAGTAAATAAATTTGGCAGAATATAAATACTTTTACTGCGTTGTGTTACTTGCTTATCTAACGATTGATCATCTTTCATCGCATTATCCTTACACGTTACTTTTGTTGCCTTTCACGACATCTTTAATCTAAAAATCATTAAGCTTAGCCTTTTTTACACCACCAAGCTTAGTTTGTTTTAATAACTTTGGTAAAGGGAAAGTCACTTCTTCCTTAACGCCTTCAAAGTCGACAACGTACGCATCAACAAAGTGTGTTTGCAAGAAACTGACCACTTGCTGCACCAAATACTCAGGCGCTGAAGCCCCTGCGGTAACACCTGCATTATGCTTATGAGCAAACCATTCAAGATTAATATCATTTTTATTATCAATCAAATAAGCATCAACACCCTCTTTTTCAGCTAGCTCACGCAAGCGATTTGAGTTAGAGCTATTTTTAGAGCCTACTACCAAGAGAATATCAACCTCTTTAGCCAACTGCCTTACGGCATTTTGGCGATTCTGTGTAGCGTAACAAATATCTTCTTTTTTCGGTGAACTGACTTCAGGATATTTAGCCTTTAATGCAGCAATAATATCTTTTGTTTCATCAACCGATAAGGTTGTTTGCGTTGCAAAAATAAGCCTTGTTGGATCTTGCACATCTAGGTTTGCCACGTCATCGACATTTTCAACCAAATAGATCTGACTGTACTCATTCTTATATTGCCCAAGAGTCCCCTCAACCTCAGGGTGCCCTTTGTGACCTATAAGCACACATTCAACACCAATATTGCTGGCTTTTTGCACCTCCCGATGCACCTTTGTTACCAATGGACAAGTCGCATCGTAAATTTTAAGCGCTTTGCGTTTAGCCTCTTCCTCTACTGCTTGTGAGACGCCATGCGCGCTAAAAATGCAAACGGCATGATCTGGCACTTCATGTAATTCTTTAACGAAAATTGCCCCTTTTTCTTTGAGACTCTCAACCACCGCACGATTATGCACCACTTCATGGCGCACATAGACAGGATGTGGCTCTATTGCAAGCACACGTTCAACAACATCGACAGCGCGTGAAACACCTGCGCAAAATCCCCGTGGGTTGGCTAAAATAATTTTCATTAGGCAAATTCCTTATCTGAAATCTCTAAAATATCCACATCAAACAAAATCACTTGCCCTGATAATGGATGATTGAAATCAACCGTCACATCATGCTCGTGAATCTCAACAATCACACCGGGCAACTCTGTTCCATCCTTTTGTGAGAAGGCAACGATTAGACCTTGCTCTAATGCCATCTCTTCTGGGAATCTTTTTCTTGGCACCTCATAAATCATCGCGGGATGCTTTTGACCAAAGGCATCTTCAGGCATCAACATCATCTTACGATTCGCACCAACTTCCAACCCAATTAGCTCGTTTTCTACTTTTTCTGAAAACGTCTCTTTGCCCATTTGGAAAACATATGGGTGATCATAGTTTTTTGTATCTTCAGCAATGGATCCATCTTTTAAACGGATTTTAAAATGCATCTTTACAAAGCTATCTCTTTGTATTTTCATGGAATTCCTTTGTTTTAATTTTTTAATTATTTTTTAATTATGCTTTTTTTGCTTTTCCCCAACATCTGGGCTAGAGTTTTAGCAGGTTACTAACGCGCACATTCTACGAGATTTATAAAAAATGCACAAATACTCCTTTGCACAACAAGCACCACTTAACATGATTTCATATAAGCTGCTGCTGCCTATTACCTTTTTACTACTCTCGACGCTGCTCATCAAGCCTGTACAAGCCGAGTCTTTATATGACAAATATCATATTTTTTTTAGTAATTTCTATTTATCTAACATTCCTCTAAAGGATGCTGGCAAAATCATTGCCTCATCAAAAGGACAAGCGCTTGTAAGCTCTGGTGATACCGTTTATGTTTCTAAAACGAGTGAGGCACCTTTTTATTATGTTTTTTCACATGTAAATAGCATCCCTTACTCTGAGAACAAATACGATTATATTTTCAAACGCCTTGGCAAAGCTGAGTTTACTAGCAATTACCAAGGCACACTGGTACTGCGCATTATGAATATTACCCAAGAAATTAATATCGGAGATCATGCATTGCCTTTTGATTTAGTGCAAACAAAACTACCTCATGATGAAATTATCGCTGATAACAATATTAATGGTGAAGTCACACAACTAGAGGGTGAAGCCGATTTTGCTGGAACTTATCAATCTGTCTTAATCAATACAGGGCAAAATGCTGGACTTAAAATGGGCATGCGAGTTTACTTTGAATCACCTGCTAAAAAAGTTGATGGTTACGCCATCCCAGGACAGCTTTTAGGGCAAGGATTTGTCTATCGACTTGCTAGTCATCATGCCATAGCACTTGTAACCGATGCCAAACAAGAAGTTATGATTGGCAGTACCGTATTAACTCAACTACCCAAACACCATGTCAAACATGAGCTTTAGTGTTTTACACACGATTCCTGGGTTTGCTTCTAAACACTACCAAAAACTTGTTAGCCTTAAAGTCAGTATTGATGACTTTCTTGCCAAACCACATCACTATCAGCAAGTTTTGCATTTAAGTCATGAAACGATTACTTTTATTCAAGAGCAGAAATTCACGCCTTATCTTAAGAAACTTGAAACATGGCTTGCCTCTTCTGACAAACATCATTTAATTCATCTTATTGATATAGCATTTCCTCCGCAATTAAAACAAATTAGCGATCCACCATTGAGCTTATATGCCATTGGCGATATTTCTCTTTTAAACACATTGCAACTAGCTATTGTTGGCACGCGCCAAGCCAGTCTTTACGGCAGTGAATGTATCAAAGCACTTATCCCACAACTTGTACAGGCTAGGCTCACCATCAATAGTGGCATGGCGCTTGGCATCGATACTTTGACACATCAAGAAACACTTAACTGCCATGGCAAGACCATTGCCGTACTTGGTACTGGGATTAATATCTGTTATCCGGCACAAAACCGTCATCTTTATGCTCAACTTCAGAACCACGGTTTGGTTATTTCTGAGTTTTTATTAGGACAAGCGCCTAAGCGATTTCACTTTCCCAAAAGAAATCGACTAATTAGTGGCTTAAGCCTTGGGGTTGTTGTCATAGAAGCGGCGCACAAAAGTGGCTCACTGATCACGGCAATGCATGCTTTAGAGCAAAATCGCGATGTTTTTGCTATCCCTGGCAATATCTTTCACAGTCAGAGTCATGGCTGCCATAAGCTCATTCAGATGGGAGCGAAACTCGTTTGTTCAGCAGAGGATATCCTCGAAGAGCTCAACCTCAAACAAACACTCAATGCGTCGAAAACACCCTTTCAACAATCCTTATTACTCACCTGCGAGCAACAGCTTGTTTTTGACAGTATTGGCTCAAGTTGCACTACGATTGACAAAATTATCGACACGACCAACTTAACATACGCAAAAATAACTGGCATACTGTTTGAGCTTGAGATCGAAGCGCTTATTGGCGCAGTTCCTGGCGGATATAAACGAATCTAATAAGGTAACATGAACAACAAAGCCCCTATACTACAAGTTCTCATGTCGCTGTTTAGCGATTTGCCCTATTTCGATGGTGATATGGTCAAATTGACGAACTCACAAGAGATATTGCATGAATTGCAAAAAGCAGGTCTTGCGCCACAGGCGATTGAACAAGCAATTGCTTGGCTTGAGCGCTTTAGCAAATTCAATGATGAGCCAAGAGCAGACTATCACCCTGAAACCGTACGTGTCTTTACACCACAAGAAAAGGCGATTATTCCAACAGAAAGCCTGCGATTCTTGCTTGAAGCTTACTTAGCAGGCGATATTCAATCACATGAGCTTGAATTTATTATTGAACAAATCATATCCCTTGGCACGCACACCATTACTGAAGATCAATTCTTATGGGTGTTTGAAATGACCATTGCCAACCAAGAAGATGAACTCTTTGGTGGATTTATTCCCATAGAAGAAGTATTAACAAGATCTTTCCGTATTCATTAATCCTTACCCTGCTTTTTATTATTTTTCATTTTGCCTGCCAACATTGCGCTTAGCATTTATCGATCTATAATCATGATTGTCACCATATTATATCAAACAGCAAGGAGCTTATATGTTTAAAGTTATCACCAATAAAGATGGGCAAACACAAGAGATTCAAACATCACTGTCCGCGCATGCACTCATGGATAACCCACTGTTAAACAAAGGCACCGCCTTTAGTAAGGAAGAGCGTGATGCATTTGATTTACACGGCAAACTGCCAATTCAAGTTGAAAGCCTATCCTCACAACTGATGCGCGTCTATCGTCAGTTTCAGGAAAAAAATGACAATATTCAAAAAAATATTTTCCTAAACACCCTGCATGATAGCAACACGACACTCTTTTATAAATTTTGCTCGCAGCATATTGATGAAGTACTGCCAATTGTATATACACCAACGGTTGGCGATGCTGTTGAGCAATACTCTAGCGAATTCAGGCGTCCTGCTGGTGTTTACCTTGCCTATGATGAGCAAAAACAAATAGATAAGATCCTTGGTAATATTGCCAAAAAGCAACAGATTGATTTTATTATCGTTACCGATGGCGAGGCTGTACTTGGTATTGGCGATTGGGGCATTGGTGGCATGGATATTAGCATTGGCAAACTGATGGTTTATATTATTTGTGCCGGTATTAACCCTGCCAATGTTCTCCCTGTACAACTTGATGTTGGCACTAACAACCAAAAGCTACTGGATGATCCGATGTATCTTGGTGCGCGCCATCCACGTATTAGCGGCAAAAAGTATGATCAATTTATCGAGAAATTTGTCAGCAGTGTTAAAAGCCACTTTCCCAATGTCTATTTGCACTGGGAGGATTTCGGTCGGAATCATGCCCGAGCGATTTTAGAGACTTATCGCGATCAACTTTGTACATTTAATGATGATATGCAAGGCACAGGCATTGTTGCTACTGCTAATGTGATTTCAGCCATCAAAGCCACCCAAACTAAATTCACGGATCATAAAGTGGTCATGTTTGGTGCCGGCACCGCAGGCTGCGGCATTATGGATCAGATTCTTGATGCATTTATTGCCAGTGGCATGACAAGAAAACAGGCTTTGGATCGCTTTTATATTATTGATCGATTCGGTCTGGTTATTGATGATATGCCAGATTTACCAGACTTTCAAAAGCCCTATGCCAAATCAAGAAAGCAACTTAAAAACTGGAATATCAACAATCCTCAAAACATTTCACTGCTTGAAGTCGTGCAAAATGCTAGAGCCACGATTTTAATCGGATGCTCAACGGTTAAAGGGGCTTTTAACAAACCGATTGTCACCACCATGGCACAAAATATTGAACGCCCAATTATCATGCCATTATCCAATCCAAACTCACACTGTGAAGCAACACCTGAAGATCTTATCAACTGGACCAATGCCAAAGCTATTATTGCCGCAGGCAGTCCATTTGAACCTGTTATTTATCAAGGAAAGACTTACCAGATATCTCAAGGCAACAATGCCTTTATCTTCCCAGGACTTGGACTAGGTGCCATTGCTGTTAAAGCAACTAAGATGTCTGATGGCATGATTCGTGTTGCCAGCCAAACACTAGCGAGCTTCTCACCACTGCATCAATCCGTTGACAATCCCGTGTTGCCACCTATTCATGATGCAACTATTGTTAGTAAGGCGGTAGCTATCGCCGTTGCTAAACAAGCGATTAAAGAAGGCTTATCAAGCATCAAAGCCAAAGAAACTGATGTCGATAAACTCGTCAACAGCGCACAATGGATACCGGATTATTACCCACTAAAAAAACAATAAAATATCTTAATTCTCTGACTCGCCTGCACTTGTTGCACTAATCTTAGTGGTATTGGCTTGTGCGTCAAATTCAATGCTATAGTTTGATTTGTCATTATTCTCACCTAAATCTATCCCCATATTGAGCTTTTGATTTTTACCCGTCTTATCACTACTTGCTTGGAGCGACATTTCCTGATCGGCACCCCAAAACAAAGACTCAAGCTGAGTTGATGCCTCAATGGGCTTTATAATTTTCGTTGCAATAATACCATCAAGCATCACACATTCAGGGTGACACTCAAGCATCACTCTTGTACCTACTTTCAATGGCAAATGATATTGAGCATGTGTGATATAGCCACTAACGGGAACCTGTATCAGTAGATTGTTAAACTCAGGTAATTTAACCCAATAACATAGCTCATCTTTTGCTAATTGATCTAAGGTCACACCGTCAATTGCTGGGTTTTTATTTTTATCAACTACATATAAATATTGTGCTGATTTGTTACTTTGCTGTTGATTTGCATCTGAGCTGCCGACAATAACGCCCTCGGTCGTTATTAATGGCATATCTCTCACTTTGGGCGTAAATGCAAGGTTTTGCTCCTTAGGATCAACAAACACATATTCTGAAACAATCCTATGTGTTGCTGAATAATATCTTTTAAGATCTGTGGCTTTCATCTTGCCAAGGCACACACCCTCATTGTTTGCTTGATGAAGACTCATCATCAATTTAAATGAATACATTTGAGCAAATTTATCACCAAATAAATTTAAGCTCTCACCATCAGCTAATGGTAAATTCAAATCCATGTGGTCAAGTGGAAATATTCGACCCGTAAAGCTTGGTAACACATCAAACTGCATCATTAATCGTTGCAATGGTGATTTTTGAGCACTCTCAAACTTTAATTGCTGGCTTGCTTGTTTTTTAGCATCATCTTCAACTGCATATGATATACGCCTATTTGCAATGCATATTGGCTTGTCTTCAGCACTCTCAGGATAACTTTTCACCAGGTCAGGAAACGTATTGATCATCTGATCTGCTGTTTGTGACTTTGTGATATTTTCAAGATTAATATTAACCAACTGCTGCCAATCACTAAAAACCAGACTTACCTTAGATTGAGATTCTCCATCTGCTGCGATTGCTTTTATTTGATATTTTGGCACCTCTATTGTAGGCCAACTAATCACACTACCATCGGATTTTTCCGATAGCACCACACTTGGTTTTTTCTCCTGCATCGCCTGATAATCAAGGGCTAACACACCACCATAATGCGCAACAATAAATGCTAGATATTCATAATGGCTTATATCCTTTCCATGCACACAAGGGATAATAACTCGCCTTTTTGTTTGGTAATTTGCGAGCTTCCCATCTACTGTCAAGGTGCAAAATGCTTTAAATGGTGACATGATATCGGTGATGACATCACTATAACTTTTATCCTTAAATCCCATGCGTTTACTTGATTGCTTTAACCAATACTGCAATGGATCAGTAAACTTTAGTGTTATGCGCTGACGCATAGATGTAATCACAGGTTTTTTAGTTTTGGCATCTATTTGACTATTAAAATCCAAATACTCCATGGTTAACGGTTCATACTCTGTTAAATAACCGCTTAAAATAAGCTGTTCTACTTGATTGCTTTGGCTATCAACATTTAATTTTTGCTGAATCAATATATTTATCTTAACCGCCTCTTTACTCATCAAATCTTTGACTGTATTAAGCAGCGTTTTATCATACTCCAAAGGAATAAACATCAACTCTCCATTAAAGCCACCTACTTGCAAATCTAATGAAAATTGATGAATAAAAGAGCCGTTGATCTCAAGTATTTTATCTGGTTGTGGTTTATTGCTTTTATCCAATGGAATCAATTGAATTTGCAGTAATTGAGTATCAAAAGGTGCCATTTGTTTAAACCGATTTATTAATCTATCCTAAATTCAATATATCTTTCTTAAGGGGAAAAACCATAGCCAATATGGCCTGGCAGTATCACTTTATCTTTTGAATCTTCTTGGTGGTGCAGAACGAGACCTTCTGTGCTCGGTCAAGTCATGGATAGTTGCTTTACGCCAACTATCGGTACCTGAGCTTCTGCAAACCCCCAGCCCTTTAAAGTATCCTCCTTTTGACTCATCGCAAACAAATTGATGCTCAGATCTAATCTCAAGAAAGGACATTTGTGATCGCATAGAAGCATAATTTTGATCCAGTGATAGCCCACCACAAAGATATAATGCAAACTGCATAGGAAAAACATTGGTAATTGTCCCTAGTATAGATCGATTATTATCCTGAGGATGGACAATAGAACCAAGTCCTTCTTTAACGGCTACAGCTCTTTTTGCATCGAACCATCGAGAGAAATGACTAGAACCCGACGTTGATTTCACACCAATAAAGATCTTATTTAAAAGCTCACAAATTTTTACAACAATAGGATGATTTGCTCGACCTGCATACATCACATGGCTATCTAAATTTTGCACTCTGCCAAACATTAGATTATCAGCACCCGCATCGCCAACTTGCGACATGCGAGCATTTGAAAACATATCATCACCGGTATTTGCTAACCCACCTAAACTTATACTTTGCCCGGCATAAGCAGCACACCTAAAGGTATCAGCAGTCATTTTAATGATGGTTGGATCACGTTGATCGCTTATGTGGAATGAGAAATCCATATAAAAACCACCATAAGCTTGCAAAATAAAAAAGCGAAGCAAATCAGTTAAATATGCATATGCATGTCTTCGTTCTAGCTCATCATAAATGGAATAAAGAGAACGAGGCAAAATGGCTAAATAATCAATTTTTTTCACTTCAAATTCAATATAACCTTGGTTTGCACCGATAAGAGATTGAATGAAGTTCAATGAATTATAACTAGATTCCCCTTTATCAACCCATAGGCAAATTTTAATGGGTGCTTGGCGATACCACCCAAGCTTTTTTGCACAAGCAATATCAGCACAAACTGCCGATTTCAGTCTTGTTTCATCAAGGTAGCCTCCAACCCAAATATGATGGAATATCTGCACTCCTGGTAATGTTTGATAGTGTTTTTTTTCAGCACAGGTAATCACATCACGTTGTTGCATTCTATCAAGATGAGATCTAACCACATGAAAATAAGGCTCATTTCTCAATACACCTTTACCACGCCCCATCGCTTCTGTATAGCGTGTGTGCATTGCTGCCATTTCATTTTCAATTGACTGTAAATTAACAGCAAGGCTCTTATCAAGTAAGAAATCTATCGTTTTCATCACTTCCCGAGTATACTCAGCACCATGTGTAACTCCATCACTGTGTGGAATTAAAGATGAACGTAATAATGTCTTAAGCTGATATAATTCATGATCATACATAATTAATATTATCCTCTAGTCTTACTTAATGGAGTATAGTTATGAACCAAAATTAACCTGTGGTGCTTTGCCGCTAATCGAACTCCCCTTCATGCTAATACTTTGCCCATCCTGCTCAATATTTTCTGCCTTAATCGTAATCCCACTGTCTGAAATCGTTAATTTAGAGCTGCCGACACAGATTGAAATCTCACCGTCTTTGATATCAAATTTCGCACTACCTATTTCAATAAACGCTTCATCACCACTTAGCTTTAATGTTGTGTTTTTCACTTGAGCGGTGAGCGTTTCATCGGCAGTTAGTGTGATTTGTTTGCTTTTTTTCTGAATCGTACCTTCTGGTACTGATTCGTTAGATAGCTTTGCTTTTGCATCAAGACAATATTGATATTGATCCTCACTATTCTTAAGCTGGGTTGTCAATGCAATGCTTGGCGTATTCGCAGCAAGGGTAATATCTGCTGTATTTAATTTTGCCACTTTTTCACCTTAAGCCACTTCGATGGCATCTTGCCCTGGGTTAACCACTGTAACCATGCCACTCATTGCGGTAAAGGCACAGTGCAATTGACTATTTTGACGCACTAAAGGCATGCTTAAACCTTGCGTCATCGTTGCTAAAGGAAACCATGGCACTGTCAATGGCATACAAGCCGATGGCGCCCCCAAAGAAGCAATCACTAGTGGATTTGCTGGATTTGTACATGGTGAAAATGGTTTTACATTTAAGAAAGGAATCATATTAATTGGCAAAGTTGCCGGCTTCCCAGGAGATAGATTCACACCAAAAGGAAGCACTGTTAATGGCAAAGGAGCCGCTCCCATCATACAACGAATCTCAGCACCTGACGATACTGCGACCATTTTATCTCCACTACCACTAGGTGTTGCAAATGCACTCATTACACAGCCTAATGCCGCAGTTAGCTGATTAAGCATATCCGTTAGTGGTGGAATAACGACATTATTTGGTAATAAACTATTAATATCTGGTAAGGGTGGCAATTGCATTGATGCTAATAGACTTTGTTCATTTGGCATTGCAGGGAAATTTGCCATAGCTTGTGTATTTAAGGCGATCGGTTGATCAAGTGTGATACTGGTATTCACAGCAGCCTGACCATTGGCTAATAGGTTATTGCCATTTGCCTGCATACTAAGTGCATTATCACGTAGCTGAAGTAGGTTTTGTGGTAATGCAACTTGATCTTGTGAAGGGTTTAGTGCCTGTTGGAATGTTGAATTTAACTGATTAACTTGTTGATAGGCATCATTTATTTGATCTGTTGCATGTGGGCAACTTGGAAAATTCATGCGAGCTTGGATGAGGCTTTGTTTGATATTATCTGCCTTGGACTGCATCACATCAACACCTGTTGATAGTAAGGGGCATAGCTTAGGCTTTGTCGTTGCAATCTGCTTATTAACTTGCTGCTGCATATCGTTAAGTACCTCAGCTACTTGTGCTTGTGATTGACTGATTACTGCCAGATTTTGTGTCAACTGTGCCGAACGACTTTGACTTGTAAGCCCACTCATATTCTGTTGTGCTTTTATTAACTCTGTGTTGAGCTGATTGAGTTTCTTGAATGTGCTTGGTTGTAACGTTGCTATCTCATTAATAGGCGCTGATTGACTGAGTGAAGCCATTGGATTGACATTACAGAAAGTTTGCGACACTTGATTAGATAGATTTTGTGTCATCGCATTAGCTGCATTTAGCTTACTATTTAATATACTTTGCATTTTCTGTGCTGCAGCTTGAATCTCAGCAAGCTTTTCTAAATATGCTGCCTTAAGCTTGGCATAGTCAGCTTGAGCCTTTGCATATGCAGACATCGCTTTGTCTTGTAATTCTTGTATTTGTGCTAACCTTTTCTCACCGTTTTGTGGCGAGCCATTAAGAGCTGTTATTGCTTGTGACTTCATTTGACTTTGCAATTGATTAAATTGACCTAATGACTGTGCATAATGATCTTGTGCTTGCGACAGTGATTTATTGTTATTAATGCAACTACTCAATGAGGCAATCTGATGCGCGTGCGCATTGTGCAAACCATTCATGTGCTCATTTGTCTCAATCAACTGATCATTTAATTTTTGCTGATAACCATTGCTTATAGTCGCGGCATGTATATTTAATTGTGTTAGAGAAGTATTTAAATGGTCTAAAGCTTGCGCATATTTTCCTGATCGATTGGCAAAGTCTTTGCAACCTTTGGCACCATTAATAATATCAGCTGCACTTTGCGCATTGTTTAATGCTTTTATCATCTGTTGGTTGACGCTATCTTCTGATAATTGATGTTGCTGAAGTTGATTGTTTAGTGTTGCTAGCGGTTGATATTGCGTTGCAGCATCTGCTGACTGTGCCGCCCAATATTGACGACTTATGTGTTGCGTTTGCGTCGATATATAGCTTATTCGCTGCTGCAAATCGTCGTCATTTGCTATGGTGGTTGCGCTAGATGATTCTTGCTTGACCTGCGAAAGCTGATAGTTAACTTGAGTGGCTTCAATATGCGCACGATAGATACCTGCTTCCGTTTGCAATGACTGTTGGTATAAATTATTATTTTGACAGGTCGCATTGAGTTGACTAAAGCTTGCTTGTGTATTTGCTATCGCCATTTGCACCTTTGTCATCTGAGCATTTATATCTGCTTGACTTGACTGAGCACTATTATGCATCGCATACAACTGCATCAACGCGTTAGAGGTATCATTCATACGTTGTTGAAAATCACCAATATTTGCATTTAATGCAGAGTGACTACGTGCAAAGGGCATCAAGCTACTAACTGCTGATGTATAGCTTTGTTGCAACAACATAAATTGATTTGCCTGTGGGAAACGCGACGCTTGCGCATGCCCTGCAATACTTTGCTGTAATGCGCTATTATATTGCTGTACAAGTGCCTCTTGATTTAAACCCATATTATTTTGTGCATTTAATTGCTCAGCGAGCATATCATCTGGACAATTCTCAATGGCGCCTTTGTAGTTATTGAGTGCATTGAGATTGCTACTTGCCATCATCATCTGTATTTGCGCAGGTGATCCTGCGCTACTTAGATCAGGAATAGCAGGCTCACTCAAGTTAGCATTATCTTTGAATGCATATAACTGCGCTTGCTGATCACTAGCCCCTTGCTTTAAAGCATCGACATTAGCTAGCTGGTCAATATTTGATTGATATGTGCTAGTTTGATTCGACATAGACGCCTTTAGCATATTGTCATAATCTGTGGCATTTTTCTTAAATGATGTATCTGAATCGGACGCCAGAGCATCTTGAGTCGGTGATTGATAATCAGTAGCAGCATATGCCCCAATTAGGGCATATTGCCAAGCATTTGCTAATGCTTTAACCTGTTGGTTATGGCAATTACCTTGACAAGTTTGTGCATTAGGGCACATTGACTTCTGGCAGTCAACTGGCTCAATCGTTATCATAGACACCTCTAATTTTGAGTTATAAATTCATTGCTATAAAGAGATTCTCGTCCTTCAAACTGCTCCTTTGATTGATGCTCATCATAAACATAAGGTGTATTTACTGGCTCTTGTATCGTCGGTATTACTTTATTTGCAATTAGGGCGTTAAAAGTTGTTTTATCCGTTATGTTAAAATCATTATTTAATGCCTGCCCTTGCTCTAATAATAAACGATGATCCGAATGAATAATATTCTCAAGAATACTCCACTGCAACGAATTAAGATTATCATTCATATGATTAACCAACGCTTGAAACTTAGGGTCAAAACTTTGTTGATAGAAACCAATAAAAACACTTGGGAAATACTGTAACGGATTAAACTGTGATAGCTCTTTATATAGGTGATGATACATGGCTGCTGTAGCAATCGTATCACCTTGTGCTTTTAATAAATTAAATGTTTCAAGCTTCGCTAACAAATCAAACCATTTTGGCGATGCTTCTTTGAGTGCAATCGCATCAACTTGTCTGCCGAGTGCTTTACGATCTTCTGCCATGGTTGGCGAATCTTTATGTTCATCATCATGCTGGCATGACTCCCCCTGATCAGTTTTAGCGAGTCGTTGTTGCAGAAAATGTTGCAATTTTTTGTAGGCGTCCTGCAAATTGGGGGCTAATTGCATCATACACTCTACAAGTAAATTAAAAGCATTGACAACATCTTCTGCAATACCTAGGCGCGATTTATGACTTTCTTGATAACTTAAATTATCCAACACACCATTGATAAACCATGCTAAAGCACTTTCAATCTGACGTGATTTAAATTTATGTGGTTGAAGCGCTTGATAACGCTCAAGCAAGATAAAATGTAAACTATCAAAAGCATATATCGCATGTTCATTGAAGTTTTTACAACAAAGTCCAAAAAGATAATAGCACACTAAGCGAATATCAAAATAGCCTTCGGTTAACTTTGAAGCTGACAACTCCATACATTTTTTATACTCACCTTTTTGACACCAATCAATGATCTCAGATAGATCAACTTGTGATAACACATCCTCATTAACTAGTATCTCATTAAAATCAATATATTCACTCATAGTGCGCTCCTTTCGACCTTATAATCTGGTGAATATAAAAAAATCTTGGCATTTTCAAGCTGAGGGGTCGTTGTCATCGCCATATTGCCATAATGAATCACGTTATCCCACTCTCGACCTGCCTCCACTTTATAGATTTGGGTATTGGCATCAAAAATATGTGAAAATAATGTCTCTTTTTCATGGGTTAATTGCAAGCCAGGCAATGCCTTTTGATGCACCACAGGCAAGCGCTCACTACTAGCAATCTTGATATCATTAATATTAAAATCTTTGGTTAACTCTTGAATAAGTAAGTAAACTCGATTTGAGCCTAAAATAATCTCTGGAATTTCCTTAAGCTCTATATAACGTACACCTTTGTTAAAGGCTAACAATGAAGCTTCTTTCACTTCATATTTGGCAATAAAACCTAAATGCTCTATAAGGTCATCTAGACTCTTACAGCATTTAGTATGCTGATATGTCAGCTCAGTAATAGGCTCATCATCAATATAATTGCAAAAACAAAGGTAAAAATCATATAACTGTTGAAACAAGTAATCCGGTGATGATCGACCACCTTGCTCCATGGTCATCATGCAATTGTCAATGCGATAACTATGCATTAAAACAGTCTGCGCCATTACATATTTACTGGCTGAAATATGATTTAGTAAGTCATTCTTAATTCGCGCTTCAATGGACAAAACAATGCTTTTAACCTGATCCTTATAGCTTTCCCAAAATAAATTGCTATAAAAACTTAAAATCGGCGTTTTTGGTAAGGCATTAAGCTCACATTTACCAGATGGCAGCATTGAAATTTTACAAAAGGGGAAGCTACTAATACTTCCATCCATAGTGGGGATAGTAGATAAAACTGCCTTGTAGCTTTTAATCTCAATTTGTTGATCGACGACTGATATCTCTTTAGGTTTTGCCAAGAAAACATGTAAATAAGCTTCTTTATTTGACGTCTTTAATAACTCATCTAGCAGGCATTCTTCAATACTGAGATTATTATGTAACTCATAATACTGACCACAAACATCAATTGCTTTAAGCGCTTTAAAGCGGATAACACCCATTGCGCATAAGTCACGGTCAATCACTAAATCAGCAAAACCATAAAAAGCTTCACCTTGTAATTTTGAGCGTTGTGCAATAAGCGCAACATGATGATCACCCATCATATTAAAATGCTGAGGCAAAAGTAATTGACCATTTTTCCAATTGACTTGATGCATACGAAACTCCCAGTATTGAAAACATTGAATTTATGCTGCGTTTGAAGCGATACCCCAAGCACGCGCCGTTTTTTGCCCTTGTCCTAAGTCAATCGTAATATTCGGATTAGTAGCCTTTAAAGATGGAGGTAGGAAAGTTAATGTCCATATACCAAATTTCTCATGCGCATCTAAAGAGTCTTTATTATATTCAGCAGCAGGCTTACCACCAAAACTGTCCAAACGGGTTGTAATCACTTCTTCATTTTTTGCATAGACAACCCACTGTCCTTCACCGGTTCCATCTTTACCTGCAAATTTATGAATTTCAAACTTCAATTCAATTAATTGATTATCAGCTTTGAAGCTTTGCATCGTTGTCACAAGTGCTGTGTGGTGTGCTGCTGGATACATAAATCTGATCGATAATGGGCTTGACGAGCGCTCGCCTAAGTTAAATGTATCGATAATAGCAACGGCTTCTGCATCGCTCACACCATCATCAGTTGGCTGCTTATATTTAACTCCCTTTGGCAGCTCAGTCCCATTGATTTTCAGCTCAGTAATGACAGCATACTCGTCATGTTGCAGAGCATTGCCTTGGTCTAATAAAACATATGGATCAAACGTTTTATTAATTGCTGTACTATTCATTTATAGATACTCCTTTTGTTGTTGCTTTTATATTTTTAACATTATTGTTATTGTTTTAAGCTAATCGAGAGTCTAGCTTTAACTCAGCATCCATACCTTCAAATTGAAGATGAGGTAGCACACTAATTTTGCAGTTATACCAACCAATTTTTCCATCAACAGAGTTCACCTCAATATTGGCGGTTTTAAAAGGGAACCTCTGCAGTGTGACATCATCTGGATCAGTTACTGCAGTTACATAATCGTTGAGCCACTTTGATAGTTGATTCTGGATATAAGCACCATCTGCTGTTGAACCAATATTGTCACGCATCACAGACTTAACATAATGCGCAATACGTGTAATTGAATAAGTGTACGACAAATTTGAAATCATCTGCGCGTTTTCTGAATCTTTTGGATCTTCAAAGGTTTCGACATATTTCGCTGATTGCGCACTAAAGAAACAAGCTTCTGTTGTTCCCTTGTTATATACCAAAGGAATGAAACCACATTTAGCAAACTCAAATTCACGATAATCTGGAATCACAAATTCAACCGGTGGCTTTGCTTCTTCCTTACCGCGAATATCAAACGTATGTGTAGCGAGATTTTCAACCATGCCTCCGGCTTTTGGACCACGAATGTGCTGACACCAACCAGAACGTTCAAAAGACTTAGTTAAATTCTTAGCGAATAATATGGCGCTTGAGCCCCATAAATAATCATGATCGTTAAGTGGATTAATATCTTCTTTAAAGCCTTTTAAACCTTTGTTTGCTGGATTAATCTCAGGATCATAAGGCAGTCTTAAGACATAGCGCGGCAGTGTCAAACCAACATAAGTTGCCTGCTCCGTTTTTCTAAACTTATTCCAATTCCCAAATTTAGGGTGATTCATTAACCCTTCAAGGTCTTTAATTTGTGATAACTCTTCAACAGAATCACAGCCAAAAAATTGAGGCTTAACCGCTGACACAAATGGCGCATGTGATGCAACTGAGATTTTACCCATGGTTGATAACCAATCTAAATCTTCATTTGAACGATCAAACTCATACAGCCCAACGATCGAGCCATATGGCTCACCACCATATTGATCATACTCTGCAATATAAACCTTTTTGAATAACGATGCCCCTGCAATATCAACACTATTGCATTCAAAATCCTCAGCAAGCTCATCTTTAGACGCATCTAAAAAGTCAATTCGAATATTGGCCTGAAAATTAGTATCTTTCACCAAGTCTGCTAAGGAGGTAAATTGAGATTCAATATGTTTGAACTCTGGCTGATGCATGATTTCATTGACTTGATCATTGATGACATTATCAATGCGATCGATAATTCGCTGTGCAATTGATTTATTAAAGCCCGCGCTAAAATCCTCTACCTCGGCATTTGCCATAAGTGCTGCCAAACTGGCAAGCAGGCGATTTTCCTCACTGCAGTTTTCCTCTACATTAGAAAATGCATCGGCAACCATTGGAGTTTGTGAAACGGCTGTTGTATTTAAACTTGCGGAACTAAGTAAAGCTTCAATAGCACTTAAAGCTTGTGTATTCTCTACTGTCATTAGTTACTCCTTAGCAGCACTATCAATTTCACCTTCAATCACATTCGTTACCACGGCCTTTGGTAAGGTGTAATTTTCAAGTGCATTTAGATTAGACTTAAGTTCGTTGGCACTGTCATGTGCCTTTAAAATATCATTGAGTTTACGACGAAATGCCTTGTTATTATCTGACATTGCCTGCAATTCAATCAGTAATGTTTTCATTAAATTAAGTGCTTTAATCTTTGGTACTGATTGAGCAACACTCGTAGGGTTGAATGATTTGATATTTTCAATGGGAATATTGACATCAATAGAGCCTTCATTGGAAGGGTCCACTTTATTTTCGACATTAAGATTTAGTGTGATCCCCATATCTTTAATTGTTTTATCTAAATTTTTACCATCAAGTTGACGCACTTCTCTGGCATCAAAATCTACTTGACGATCTTTTGATTTCCCCAACGAAAAATCACCCATAACTAACATCCTAAATGGCAATTCTTTTTTTACCTTTTTACCATTGATTTCTACTGGATATTTAAGGGTGATACGTGATTTAGGAATTTCATCAACTACTGCCATATCGTTTCTCCAATTTGTTTGACACTTATTATAAAATCACTAACTAGCGACCTTTATGTGATCAATATTAATTCATCGTTTTCAATGTAAACATAGCCATATTGGCCTAATGCTAAAAATACTTTAGCTAAACGCTTAAGGTTTAGATCATTATGATTACGTAGTAATAGATTGATTGAAGAAATTCAGCATTTTTGGCAATGTTAACATATTCATTTTACTCCTTTTGGCAAAATAGCCAACTTGGCTATATAACTATGGCATAACCTCTAAAACAATAGACTCATCGCAGATTATTTTGCGATGTTTTAGATATAAGTTTTAACGACCGAGGTAAAGAATATGGATAAATCAGATATTGAGAACTTAATTGAAGAAGCAATGTATGTTGATGATATTAGCACATTCATTGAGAGAAATTACGGTACAGATGATAATGAGCAAGCATTAGTAAAATTTTTATTGGAAAAAATTGATAAATCTATCAATAAAGGTTTTATACCAATGATTCTAGGAGCCGGCAGTTATGGCGTAGCGGTAAGATGTTTCGATGGAGTATATAAAATTAGGGTGCAAAACATTGAGAAACGTCCACACGATAAAATAGCTTCAGAGCCCGAGAGGATAGCTCGTCTTTGGAATGTTTATTTTAAAGGGCTTCATAACTGGGCAATCAGTATGGCTAAAATGCATATTCCAAATTATGCAACAGCAGAAGTCATACAAAACAGGCATTGCACAGATATCAACAATCTTAATTATAAAATCTTAAGAACCCCATTTGTCAGATGTGCCAATATAGATTATCAAACAGCGGAAGGTCAAAAATTAGTCTGCTCAGGAGAGGCTAGATTACGTGCATTTTTAAATCGTGGAATGGAAGATAAAAAGGTAAGAGGTAACTATGTCCAACTACTCAGTCTCACAGACAACAGCCTACTTGAGTTTGCTGTGCCTTTAGACTTTGATCGCGTGGTAGATAACTCACAATATCGACCCAGATCGGCAACCTCAACTAGGTATGGCACAGCACCCCACCACCACCCTATAACATCTGGAGGATTGCCTGAAATCAACCCTAGGTATCTGCATCGCTAAAGCTTATAAAATATTTAATAAGCCTAGCCAATCATTTTTAGAAGAATCACCGTAAAGTGTTTTGTGAGCAGTCACTTTTAAGCCAAATATAATGGATAATGCCTTAAAATATCACAGTTAAACACAAATACTATACGGTCTCCTATATGTGGTAATCCTTGTGTCAAGCCAATCTCACGCAGCATGTCATGTGGATGATAACCAATCTCTGGATATTCTTTGAAAATACCATCCTCAAGTGCTTGATGATAATGCTCTTGATACTTTCTGCATTTAAGTATCATTGGCAAAGGAGTGCCTTTGTTATATCTAAGCTCAACCCATTCTTTAAATAGCCCTGGTAACTCTGGATCTCGCACATCTTCAGGTGCTAAGAACTGTATGAGCGCATCGTGAGTAATCGATTCTCTATCTTGAGTCAACGTACGCCTGTCATCAGCCAATCTAAATCCTTCAGCGTTAACACTACGCCAACGAATTAACATTCCATCATTAGAATAGAAATAATATGAACCAATACCTTGAGCTCTCTCTGTTTTAAATATCATGCGCCATGATTGATTTAAAGGCTTTAAGCTTCTCAACTTATCTCTGATCTCTCTCAAGTATTGAATTGTTTGCTGGCGATAATCTGGATCTACAAGATGGGCTAGGCTAGCTCTATCATCTCTAACGATTTGTTCAACAATCGATCCATGCTGAGGTTGATCATTACGCCTTCTTTGCATCAGTATCAACCTTTGCCCTTGATCATGCTCGCTACCAGCTGATTGCCGAGAATTCACGGCATGACTACTCTCTCTTGCTGCTACAGATGATGTAACACCAAAATCGACACTGCGAGAAGTATTATCTCTATGCTCACTTAGATTTCTAATATATTGCAAGCTTGACATGTTAGCAGCAGGCGCCTGACAAATGCTCCTATCAACCTGCGCTGTATTACATCGTAGGCTTCTCATATACTGCAAGCTTGACATCTGTGGCTGAGTTGCCTCAGGTTCTCTTTTTTGATGTTGAGGACAGAGTTCTCCATACATGATTTCCACACCACAAATTAAACATCGTTTCAATTTCACGCTCCTTTTCAATAAAGTCACTAATAAACTGCAACCGTATCAAATCTTGCAACAGATGATAAAATTACACATACAGCATTGATAGATTAGTTGTATTTCTTTTGAAGATTAAACCATCTGACTTTTAACACTTAGGCAATGTTTTCGGCAAATGTTATAAATTCTGTGTTGTCCCAGTAACTTTGATGCTTTAGAAATATTCTCTAAAGCACTGATTAATACATCTTTAAAATCACCATCGTATTCATGATATTTAGATATTCTTTGATGGTATTTTTTATCTTTTAAAAGCAACCTTGACATCAACATATAAATTAATAAGTTAGATTCTTTTAATATTTTCGGATTCAATGGTATTTGTTTTTTACTTATTGCCTGCTCAATTAAATGACTTGCATAAACAAGTTTTCTACTAGCAAATGCTTCATTTAGCATATGTGACCGACTTTTCTCGAATAAAAGCTCAAATGCTTTCACTATTTCAATAAATACTTCATAAATATATTTAACTTCATCTTTTGTATCCTCAGTTAATTCAAGATTATACACTGATGTATATACTGATTTAAGTATGCTAAAAACGGTGTTAATTTCTCGCCAATGAGCCAAGCCATTCTGCTGTGAACCAAAACTTTTATAGTCCTCATTGTCCCTTTTTATATAAGCGTGATTGCATTGCGTGCCTTCAACTTCAGTCGTTTGTAGAATTGGGCAGTAAAGTATATGTTGTGTAACTGTCACTCCATCGTCGTCAGTTAATGAAATCACAGCACCATGACTGGCCTGATGGTCTAAAGTATATACAAACAGGCTAGACCTAACTGATCCATAAAAATCTTTTTTAGATTGCAACGTCTTACAAATTCTTTCATGAACAGAATCTGACTGCCCTGATGCTGCCGAGCATGAAATTACCTCTACGACTGTTTCTTGAACAGCTTTATTTTTGAATGTCTTATAGCAACGATAAATACTATTAGCGACTAGTTGGCAATCGATTGCCCCACCAACATCTGAATGCATTTTGCTCTCATCTGGCGCACCATGCCCTAGCACAAGTATTCTAATACGTGTATATGGATCCAGTTTTTTGCTATAGTAATAATAATTCAACCACCCCCTAAAATATTGTTCCTCATAAAATGCAAAGTTTTTAGGGTGTAAATCTACGGTAATAAAATTTTTTAGCCCTTTATAGTTTTTGCTCAAACTATTTGAAAGCATTTGATCTCTTTGATCTTCATCACAAGGTTTAAAATAACTACTTGCATACGAACAGGCCGCGTTTAAATAATAGCGACTGTTATTAAACGCCTGCTGATAAAAAGTAGGACGTATTCTTAATAAAATTGTTAATTCATTATTCATAATAGGTTCAGACTTTAAAATTAAACGATTACTACCAACTAGAATGCTTTGATAAACTTATTACCTTCTAGATCTTAGGATAAAGGGTGGAGCCGCCTTTACTCTTGGTGATAAAGCATTTTGTGCATACTCCGATATACCACAGCGTTCTTCGTAGCATCGTAATGTTCTATGCGCCAAATACACCTTATCTTCAGGCACCCAAATAAAACTAATATCCTCAATACGCAAACAGCCAATCGAGAGTGGATGTTCCCTTACTCTTCTATGCAACCTGCTAATATCAAGATTTTTAATGGCGTAAATCATAGGATAGCAATTAGCATCACCCGCATTCCTCATGTTGGCATAGTCAATGCAATTTTCTATATCTGCGATTTCGTACATACTAATACCATTGGCAATAGGTTGATTCCCATCCATATTTGCAGCTAATATTGTGTTGCCACGCTCTCCTGATCTTAACTGTCCAGGGCGACCTAACACCCTGTTGTGCATAATCTGTGACATTGTTAATATGGTTTTAAACTGAGCTAACCCAGTCAGCGCATTGCTATTAGTTCCATGAACATGAGATATATTATATAGCTCAGCCTGAGTTTCTGCCCACTCTACCGCAGGACTTGGTGTTACATCAATCGTTAACCCAAAAGGATTTCCGTTCATTTCACTCTCCTATAGTTTATAAGATTACTACTGCCGCACATCCAAGATACGCGAATATTTCAGTTAGGTGGTGTAATACACTATGAAATAAGACGTTTTAAAGGGGCGCTATATATATGATTAAGCAATTTATAAGATTTAGCGCTCCCACAAAATAGCCAAAATGGCCTCTTTCTCTATAGCTTGTTTTTAAACTGTACTAATACCTTAAACATCGCATTTAGATAGTAATTGAGCATGCTGTCCTTACAAAAATTCATCGCTTTAATATTTTCCACATCAACAATTTGATCTTCAAACTTTTGCAAATATGCTAACAAGTGTGTTAACTTTTCTTGTTGATGATGCAATGGCAAAATTTGAGTCACTAAATCTAATAAATCTTTATACAAAATATTCTTTTTATAACTTAACTTTTGAATCAATTGCATTGCATAAAAATTCAAAGCCACTGGTGCTGAGGCTTCCAAACTCATGATAGAAGTCACCTTTAATGATTCAATAGGCTTTGAAGGAATACTAACATGCTCTAAATCACCCAGCTGGCGATAACCACTATGCCATGCAGCCTTTATTTGAGCCTGCATCCCAGGCTCAAATGGGATATTATGAAACTGTATGTGCGTATATCTTTGATACATTGATTTCTCAGCAGGCACTAAAGTATAACTTGGCTCACCATAACCACAGCTACTTTGAGGATATAAACGTGTAGTTTTTGCCTCTTGAATCAAACTAACTTCAAGCTCCCGCAACAACAAATCATTTTTTTCATGGTTTAAAATAATTGGATAACTATCTTTTGAACCATCGATCTGAATTGGTAATGCGTAATCAATATGATAGTTTATCAATGGCAAATGGTTAATCTTAATCAGTGATATACCTTCTTCAACATCGAGCATTTTCCCTTTACAATCGATGACAAGCTCTATGGATTTAATTTCCTCTTCATAAAAGTCGTTATTAAACTGCAAGCGTAACCCTTGATAAAATCGTCTATCTCTTAACTGATCTTTTAAATACTCATGTGGATGCATATAGGCATAATGAAGCTTCTCAACGACTGCTCTTTTGGTTTTTTTCTCACCTTGCAATGTAAATTCTAGCAAAAAATCAGCTTCTTTAAGACCGTCAAAGTAATTACTAGCAAGTATTTCATTCTCATCAAAACACCAAATATCAATATAGTTTTGCTCAAGATAAAAAAAGCCAGCCAAGTTGTTTAGACTCAAATATAACTTGTCATTATCACTTCTGCGATTTGTGATTTCACAAGGCAAGATTTGAGTATTAAACATCGGGTGCAGTGTGCATTTTTGACCATCTTTGGTTAATGCTTCAATGCGATCACTCAACAATAGATCCACAGCACTTACTTGTGACGGTTTGAGCTTAATCTCAGTAAACAGTTTATATGGAATAGCACTTTGTAAATATGGAATTCTTGTATTAAACGACCTAAGACGTGCATTATAGATATACTGCAAAACATCTCTTTTAAGATCCTTGACATCACTCTCCAATATAGACTGAAGTTGGATAAATTTCTGTGCTAATACATCTTGCATAAAGGCTCCCTAGTTTAGAAATAGACTAACACACCGCATAACAAATACGTTAAAGCAACACATCCGCCTAAGATCAAGCCCAAGTGCTGTCTAAAGCATTGCTTGACTTTATTAGCCACACGTAAATACCTGCTTTTTGTTACCAAGGGTGTTGATAAGTTATTGCTTTCTAATAATGGCTTCTCATGCTCAAACTGCAACATTTCCTTAAGCTTATTAATATAATTAGCAATTGCATAACGCTCTGATTCCGCAGGGTATTTGCCTTTAAATCCACCTGTTAGCATGCAGTAATACAACTCATAGATAAACTTAGGATAAAATGGGTTTGCTAATACATCATCGACATATTCGTAAAACTTCACCCCGCCTTCAGTCGTTTCAAAAAGCTCCTTTTGTAAACTCGGCCAAGGATGTGCTGCATACTCATAGATCCCAGAGAGTATTTCATCTAACCATACCGCTATGCCAAAACTGGTATATTTAGCAATTTTTGCATTGTGTAGATGCTCTACTTTTTGCACTATCTGATGTAATGCATTACGAAAAAAGGCTCTTGTCTCAATCGTTTCTTCAATATCAACATTTGCCAAATTATTAACCTCCTTGCCATATGACTCTGACTTCAAAATCAACTGACTAATATCTTTCCAAATCAAAAAATCCTGTTGCATCTTCTTTGCCTCCTAAGCGCTAAAATTCGATAGACTATCTTTACCTATTGTCACTTCATACTTCTTGCCATAAGCTTCAGGAATATATTGTTTCCACTGCGTATTGCTCGCCACATTGCTATAGAACACAAAAACACCCATGCCTTGATGCTCATTTGCAGGCACCTTATACACATAATCACCATCAGCAAAGTTATCCGGTGTGAGCGTTACGGTATGTGAGCTTGATTTGCCCACCAAGCTTAATGCCTTCTCATAATCTGTATTGATAAAGCTTTGCTCGGACATGGGTGCTGCTAACACGGTCAAAATTTGACTATTATTACTATTGTTATCTAGATGCATTTTAAGTGTTAGCGTCGGTGAAGTGCTAAACATTGCACAACCACCTAATGACAACACAGCAAATGCAACAATCAATAATTTACTTTTATGTAGTATCTTTCTCATTTGTTATTATCTCCGGATTTATAGTTCCTGCTCAAAAAGCAACTGCTGTCTTGCATTTAGTTTTGTCGTAGTCGTCAACCTATTTGATAAATAGGTGCTCTCTTGATTTGTCAATAATCTCATATGTAATTGCAAAAGATAGCCATGCCAAAAACTACCATAGTGCGCGCACCATTTTGCCTGCAAAAGCTGGGTAACACGCGTGATCTCATACTCACTTAAACCTTCCTCAATATTTAAGGTGATTTGAATTTTGTTTTTTGCTTCAAAAATCACATGACCTATCTGCCCATGTTGTTCAGATAATCTAGCTTGCCCTAAAATCATCTGTTTTGGTCTTACTAAAGAATTCGCATGATTAACCTTAAGATCAAAATAATATTCAGGGAAAAGGCTTGCTATCTGGTAATGAATCTCAGCATAGGAGTTTAGTACCAAAGTATTATTTTCAGTAATGGCGTTAAACGCATCCTTTGACTCCACCATTAAGTCCAAATGCAATAACATCAATATATGTTTCAACCATTGGTTAGCATATTGCGCAAATGTTTTACTTTGCAAAAAGTCCTCTGAAAAGCCAATATCTTTGAGCTTGGACTGCGCTGCAAGCCACCCTAAATTCACACCAATGATTATTTTAGCATCAACATAATGTAAGTAAGCAATCGTGTGTGTATGAAAAGCGCTACTTTCAACACTTTCAAATTCAATATTTTGAATATCAAAACCGAGCATAAACAGCTGCTCTAGCAAATAGCTTAAACTAAACTTTGTTGCATGCTGCTGCAGATTATGTAAAGTTTTATTTGATAACACACACGCCATAGTCTGTCTTACCTTATGATAATGGGAAAATCATATTTTGCGCGCTAAATGCTACTGGTACTTTATGTCCATTCACTGGAATATACCAAGTCATCAGACCATCATTACCCGTAACTGATTGATTCACCAATTGGTACAGCGCCCAGTTACCATTATTGCTGATCGTTTGATTCGTCGAGTTGTTTAATACCACGCCAATGCTCACCTCAGCAGGTTTCCACCAATCATATTCAATGGCTTGTTGTAGCGGTTTTGCATCTATGCCAACAACAGAATTATTGTTTAATGAAAGGTAAGTCATCTTGATATAGCTGGTTGATAATTTCTTTTGGTAAAATGGTTCTGCTTGAAGCATAATTTGTAGCGGCTTTGGCTTGCCGTTACTATCCCAAAGTGCATTGCTAATATATTGCATTTGCTGCACATCTTGAAGAATGCTTGCCAAATTCAAGTCACCTGCATAAGGTACTTTTCTCATCTGCCAGATGCCATTTTTCTTGACAAAGACTTGCGCGAATTTTTGCTTAAATAAATCCCAAAACTGCCCATCTTTAGGTGACAGCAAACTAGTTAACACTTTGGGAGACATTGTTTGTGAAGCCGTTAAACGCATTGGGAAGCTATTTTCAATTGTGTTAACCATATTCGCCAACTTCTCATTCCAAACTGTATCAAAATAATGAGCGACTTGCTGCATTCCTAACGTATATACCACTGAAAATATCTGAACAAATGGCTTACGCTGCGCTACAGGCATGTGGATTTTATCAAGCTCATTGTTTGTCAAACGCATATAAGAGCTTGATGAGTCTAAATAAATCGCCAAAGCTTGATTTGCCAAGGCAGACATTCCACCATTACTGACTAAGTGACTATCTAGACCTTGATATAACAGTTGATTACGCAGTGTTGAGATAATATTGATATATCCACTCAATCCTGCATTACTGTTTTGTTTGCTTGTGTTTATCCCCAATAATAAGCTATCGAAATTCTGCAGCTGATGGTAGCTTGCAAAGCTTTGACTAATTTGCTTTATAAAGCCATATTTCAGCATACTTTTATCAAAGTTTGTATTACTATTGATTTGTGTAATTAATGCCAACAATGGCGAGCTGGGTTGCTTCATGTTATATAAAGCGACTTTTAAAGCCGCAACACTTGTTATATTATAGTCAAAGTGCGTAATCAATTGATTGTATGCTTCAATATATCGCTGCGTATACTGATCAATCGATTGATTAAAGACTTTTTGCAACTGAGTGGTATCAATATGCTCCTTACTTAGCTTAGCAATTAAGTGCTTATAGGCCTCGATATCTGGAACAACGACATTTTGTATATAATTACCCGTAAAACTTGAAGCGACCTGACCATTTGCTGACAATAATGTTGATCCTTGACTGGAAGTTGTATGTTGAGACAAAAACAAATTACCTGAGTGATGTGTATACTCGTCAATAAGCGTATTAATTTTTGCACGCACAATCATCTGCTGCCAATTGCCATAACTAAACTGATCACTACCATAAGCCTTAGGCAAATTGCTATTTTGCCCTTCTACAATAATAGTGCTTATAGCGTTTAACAGATCTGAAAAATCGCGAACCTTAGTCATCGTGAAACTCGGCTCATTGGCTAATAGTTTAATCAAGCTTAGGTAAGTCGCATTTTGTGCTTGTTCTTGCTCCTGTGAACCCAATCTATCAATAAATTGCTGCAAAAATTTTAGCTCATTATGTGATAAATGCGGCTGCATAATAGGTAGAAATTGATACAACGCTGATTTAAGAATAATTTTAGATGCAAAGCTATCATAAATCGTCCGATAAAAATGTTTGATATCCGATATTTTAATCGCACTATCCTGCAACATAATATTGATTGCCACCATAACAGATTGATAACTGTCACTATCATCCAACGGAATCGCATCGATTGATTGTCCTGTAAATTCATCTGTAGGAACTCTATCATTATATTTAATATATAAGCGAATCGTTTTTTCTGGTAGCTGACTTAAACTTGCGAAAACATTGGCATAATGCACAATAAAATCACGCTCATTCTGCTTGATTGCATGTGTAATCAATAGCAATGCAGCTAATTGAACATCGCTCGTTGATTGCTCAATCAATGGTTTTATATTACTTTGGTATATGCTATTAGCAATTTTCTGCTTGATTCCATGCATTAAAATAAACTGCGGATAAATATCTGCAATAGGCGTACTCACAATATCTTGCTGATAATCTAGCGTGATTTTTTGCATCTTGTCAGCAAAATCATTTAATGAGATTTGCTTATTTTGCACTAAATTCGCAACCGTATTGGCTGTATTATCAAAAGCCACTTGCCTGCTTTGTAATTTGGAAGCGTACAATATCATAAAGCCAATGAGTCCTGCACTTAATATACTAGCTGACAATCGAAATAATGAAATAGGCTGTCGTATCTTCTTATACGTTAATGTCAAGATATTTGGCGTGCTTTGTGCTGCTTGCGCCAAAAACAAAGCCTGAATTTTTGGTGTCAATGTGACTTGATTTTCATAGTGCAAGGTATCAACAATAACCTGCATGACTTCCAAAGATTGCCTAATACCATCCAATACCACCAACTGGTTCATAAAGATATGACTATCTTCAACATTAATCAGTCGACTCTTTAATGCCACCAGTTTATCAGCAAATACCTCCAGTAGCTGCCCTCCTTCATTTGTCTGATACATGCATATATTTTGAAGCTCCAACGATAAAGCGCTTGCTTCTTCAGTCATCTTTGTATGTGATAACTGTATACAAACTGGTAGACGACGTTTTTTAATCTTTTGCATGACATCAATTTTTGCTCTGATAAGTTGCGCTAAATTCTGCAAATCATCTCTGCTTTGTTGCAAAAGTTTATCAACATCGAAGCTAATGATAATTGTAGGGCTCTGCCCACGGAAGATCTTTTTCCATAAGCGCTTTAACAAAAGCACTTCTAATTTATCGTCCTCATCAAGACGCGCTTGACCGATTTCATAGATAAATGACTTATTATCAATAAAATAATTATCCAAACCATCTGGTTTATATTTCAAATAAAATTGACGACGAAAATGTTCAAATTGTGTGTGCTTTACCAAACTCTCTTTCTCTGCCAGATTAATATGCAAATAATACTGGCAAAGCTTCATTTTTCTTCTTAACGCAAATGGCAAATCCTGCTTAAATAGTTTAAAACTTTTAATGCCATTATTTGAGGTAAAAACACTTTTTAGGCTAAGCCAAAGCTTCTTTAACTTAACCGAATTTTGAATGAATTTTTTATACACTTTTTGAATTGCTTGCACAAGCAACCAAAAACCACCCAGACCTAAAATCAACAGGCAAATTGGATTATGCAATATACTTTTAATCGCTTCACTCATGTCTTAATGAACCTTACTTTGATTAAACATAAATAAGTTTATTGCTTGATGAATAAATACCTGAGATAAGTTTAAATAGATATACTAGCTGTAATGGCGTACTGATATTAAACTTACTTTTGATCATCTTTAGATGATTACTCACCGTATGTTTGGAAATAAACAATCGATCTGCTATTTCCTGATAACTGGCGCCATGCATATAAAGCGTTAAACATTCTGCTTCTTTTGGTGACATACGTACACCTTTGCTAGATATATATTCTTTGGGAAACAGCTTTATTTGATCACGTGAAAAATAGCTTTCAACATGTGCGGCAATGTCACTATTGGGTTCAATCTTCTCAAGATAGTTACATGCGGTTGTTGTTAATTCTTTTTTCACACAATCAATAAAGGTATTGATTTCATCAATGCCACTCATGAGTTGACTATTGCTCATATCCGTACTAAAGAAAATCGAAACCAAGATACCATTATTATAGGGTTCGACATAAGAAAAAGCATTGTTGACATTAGAAATATATTGCTGCTTCAAACTCAACAAATGCGCTAATGTTGATGATTCATTACTAAACTCAATTTTTGAGAGTTTAAATAACTCAGGTAAAAGTGCCGGTTTAGCACTGACCATATCTTTTATAAACTGCTCTTGCATTCCTAGCATTAACAATTTTCCATCACTATCGGCAAAAAACATTAGACAACTTTCTATATTTAGGGCATTTAATGCCGTAATACGCGTCTGTAAGATTTTCTTATAACGATATGAAAATTGTATGATTTTTTGTAGAGTACTTTCCTGCAACATATAACGATTACCTCATCCTGTATTAAACAATCATTGCTTATGTTCACCAACGCTCAGTTGCGCTGTGATCTGATGATTATGGTATGAAAAACTGATGAGGATTTAAACAATATAAAGATGACTAAATATTACTGATACA
Source organism: Cysteiniphilum sp. GTC20157 (assembly GCF_055396795.1). Taxonomy (NCBI): domain Bacteria; kingdom Pseudomonadati; phylum Pseudomonadota; class Gammaproteobacteria; order Thiotrichales; family Fastidiosibacteraceae; genus Cysteiniphilum; species Cysteiniphilum sp. GTC20157. Next base: position 2,152,212 of record NZ_AP044698.1, read on the forward strand.
TTTTATTCATTAAAAGGATTCATGCTAAGCGCGTCATCATATTGCGCACCCAACTCTCCAAACTTTTTATGTGAATGTGAATAGAATTTCACAAACCTTATCCCTGAAAAACTAAATACCGCTGGTGATTTATAGCCTTGAGAATCAATTAAACAACGATAATGTTGTTGATACTGTAACGCCTGATCTCTTAAATCAGTCTTATAATCCATCGTAAATTCATCTGACTGCAACTCAAATCGCAAACTCAGTACGTAAATCGCAACAGCCATACTGTTGATGATACACGGATCTCTAGTTTGCTTATTCTTTGCCATTAAGGCACGTCTTCCTAACTCGCTTAAGTCAAAATGCGTTTTATGAATACTCACTCCAGGCTGTTGATATTGTAAATAATAGTCATGATAAAATCCAAACAAACTAAGTTCCAAAAACAAATGTCTAGCGCGTGAGAATATTACTGAACATTCAATTTGATTGACATATGGTAACATCCTTGGAGTTACTGCCTGATCTTTATAAAGAGATTTCTGTGCACACACATTCTCATATGGCCATTTATGTGTAGCTTCTAACACTTTAAATCCCGCTCGACTATTTAATATGTCACTCCAATCATGCTGATGTATTTGATGCCTTTGTTGTACATCATCCAGCACCACATTAGAGTCAAAATAGAGCCCTCCATATCGATGAATCGCAATCAATCTCAAAATATTAACCGCACTAGCAACACGTCTAAAATTGCCAATACATTCTCGTTCTGCAATGCTAACGATAAGAGATCGTACACGTTGATTTAATCTACAAGGATAGTCTTTACTGCAAAACTCCTTGGCAAGGCTTGAAATAGTTTTCACCTCACAAAAGCCACCAGACATGGTATTCATTTCTGACTGTATTCGTAGGGCATTTCGTTTATCAGTCCACAACATGCCTCTGGTTTGTGTGTTGCGACATATTCTTGCAAAGCTTGTTAATCTTGTCCTAGGAATATTGCCAATATGGATAGTATGCAAAAACATGGTATGATTTTCATACTTACTAAGATAGTCTGATGAAGGTATTGATGAAAAACCTTTACCCTCGCACCGTTGGCAAATAAATTTAGCTGTATCATTGTGACAAATTACGCATTTCCCATTAGCTAGGGCTGCAGACTCTTCTATAGCATCGTCATCAGAATCATCTAAAACTGACTTAATGTTTAATCGCGGCGGCATATTATCTCCTTAGTCTTGTATTAGTAGATCTCTCTAAATAAGTCACTCGTTGTACTGTACAACTTTCGCCATGGAAGCTGTGGATTCAAAGAGCATATGACACTAGAATCTATCTCGGTTCGTGGAAAATAACTAAGTAACCTAACGCCAAGTGTCTCTGTTATTTGAATTTTGTTCAGTTGATTTATAAAAAGGATAGATGATACCTGACATCCCACTAATGGTTATTATTTCTCTGTTACCTTCATCACTGTGATAAATTATTGAATTCAGAATCATAACAATATATTTTCCTTGATACTATGAATTTACTACTCTGCAATCTGGTGTTGTTGTACAACGCTACGCAGCAGATCATTCATATCATAACGATCAGCAAACAGATAATGACTTCTCATTTGAGTGCTATAGCTAAAATATTCATGATGCGTTGTTCTAAACTCATCTTGATCATTTATTTCATTCACTAAAATCACATAAGCACGTCACAGCCTGTCATGCTCTTCAGGTTTTAGTACTGTTTGATGTCTCATCATAGACTTGCTCCAAAGCACATTTTAAAGTTACCATGAGCATATCTGAAAACTAACATATCGATATAGCCAAAATAGCTATTTTTATAGCTGGCTAACTCTTAAGAGGAAATTAAGCATTTAGCATTCATCACTTGCGCAAAGCCAAATGCAATATTTTTAATTGCCGCTAAATTTATTTCATAGTTCATTTTAGACTTCCCGGTCATTCTTTTGGCATATCATAACGCTGCTAACACCATATTGAAATCATTCTATTATCAAAGCACAACCTGCAAAATGATTGAGTTTTCACCATTTTTTAAAGATTCATTTTTTTTGAAAAAAAGCTATTGACTCACAAAGGCTTCATCTATAGAATTCACTCTCGTTAAGGCATTCCCCGATAGCTCAGTCGGTAGAGCAAGTGACTGTTAATCACTGGGTCGGCGGTTCAAGTCCGTCTCGGGGAGCCATCTCAAAGCCATATCTAGCAAGGCATTCAAGTAGTTTAAATAATAAAAGCAAAAATCCATGTTCTTTCAATAGGTAACAAAAAATATCTGCATAATCTCGCCAGATTGTACCCATTATTGAAGTTTTGGTGCTGACACCTTCTGACGGCACCATGATGATGCCCGCAATGGAAGGAACATGAAAATTCATGCAAGCGCTCACAGTATGCAGCAAAACTAATAGCGAGTTTGTGTAAATATTTTGGTTTTGCTTACACAGTCTTTTTTGACTTTTAAGCTAACTTGTTTATTTTGGTACCGACATCAATATCGGTAGCATCATTCTATTGCTGATTGTAGCGTCAATTGCGCACTGATTTGATATGATTTGATATACCCTAATATTGATCATCTGCAGCGGGTTTGATTAAGGTGATCTACCCCTTGCATTATTCACCCTCCCTCGATGGTATACAACAAGGATAAGCGTTAAATCGTGTTAGGTTTGTGCTGATTTATAACTTTTGATTTGACAAATACGCCTTAGGCGTATATAGTTATTCTCATAGAAATATAGGTAATGTTGCAATGATTACAGTTGTTGAACTTCCAAGCTACATAAAAAAAGCAAATGTATGTCTTACAACAGATAATCAAAAATCACTTGTAGACTACCTAGCCGTTTACCCTGAAGCAGGTGCAATTATGGAGGGAACAGGCGGCATTCGTAAACTAAGATGGGCAACAGAAAATAGCGGCAAAAGTGGCGGCGTACGTGTTATTTACTATTATTACAATGAAAGCATACCGTTATATTTAATTGCGATGTTCAAAAAAAGCGAAAAGGCAAATTTAACTAAAGCTGAGAGAAACGACTTAGCTGCCATGGTTGAACTACTGAAAAAAGGGGCTAGAAAATGAGTGCATTTCAAGAAATAAAACAAGGGGTACAAGAAGCAATTGACCATCAAAAAGGCTTATCTATTAATACAAAAGAGCATCATTTTGATGATGTTGATGTAAAAAACATCCGCGAATCACTGCACCTATCTCAACATGATTTTGCAGCAAAGTTTTGTTTAAATTTAAAATCAGTGCAGAACTGGGAGCAAAAAAGGAAAAAACCCTCAGGTGCAACATTAGTTCTGCTTAAAGTTATTGCTAGCAATCCATCAGCTGTTATAAATGCTTTACATACACGATGAAGTGCTTAGACAACCTGATTGGCGAACCCGAAACCATTGCGAATATTTTGCTTGCATTACGTAAATATGACGAAATTACGCAAGCTGACTTTGCAAAAAATAGGTATTTCAACACAGCAGCTATGCGACATTGAACACGGGAGACGCCCTGTGACAGTTCAGCTTGCTGTGCGCTTTGCTAAAGCATTGGCCATGAGTCAAAAGACTTTTGTGAAACTAGCGCTGCAAGATATGCTTAAACGTGAAGGTTTGCATTATAAAATTAATTTAGATGGCACAGCCTAATGCTTATTCTCTTCTTTTAACTGCCATACCACTGAATAAGTATCGTAATTTTGTTTAAAACTATCACCAATGTTTACTACCTCAAGCTTTTTTGACGTAAAACAAAGATATCGCACATAGCTTAATTCAAATCCTAACTTATCTGCAATATCAAACTCTTTCCTCTCGGTTGTATGTTCTTTTGATAAATTGTCACCTAATAGGGTGCGTCAATCTTAATTTGTATTGGTGTTTTAATATCAATTTGACCATTAAATATAAATTAAGCTAGAATGCACCTAGAAGCGGCCAATAGAGCACCATTGCTAGCGTAATAACAATAATACCAGCTAATTTAAGTGCTACACCCCATGCCATTGCCTGATGAATCTTGACATGATCTGACTGGACGACTAGCGCCATTGCTGGCGTGCTCACTGGTAGCATAAATGTCAAACCTGCACTTGTCGCAATGGCAATAGTCACCACACGTGGATCGATACCATACTCTACAGCCAAAGCTAAGCCAATCGGTAAAAGAACAGCTACTGAAGCCGCATTGCTCATAATCTCAGTTAATATCGCTGCCAATACCACAAGCAAAATAAGAATAACTAAAGGTGACACAATGCCTAAACGCATCATCATTTGCACCATCTCTGCTGCCGCCCCTGTATTACGTAGAGCAACACTTAAAGCAATCGCACTACCATACATCAAGACGATACCCCACTGCACATCTTTTTCAACTTCTTTCCAATTGGTAATACGTAGACTAAACGCGATAATAACGCCCAAAAAAGCAATCCAATCTAAGCCCCATGCCGTGCCATAACATACCCATAATAAAATCGTAAACAAGACCACAATAAGTGTTAAAATCTCACGCTTGGTAATTTTGCCAATTTGCTTTTTATGCGCCATTAATTTCTCACGTGCCAATTGAATATTAGCGCCCGTATTATGTGCCGCAATCAAGACACAAACACTTGCTAATGCTAGCATAATAAGTACAATCGGGATCACCCAAATACTCCATTGAATAAAACCAATGTGACTAGCATGAACAAGCTTTGCATTATTAGCAAAGGTATCCTGCAAGATTCCCAAGGCTAATGGCGCACGCGCCCCACCTAGCAAAGTTGCAGTCCCACCAATCATCGCACCCCATGCCATTGCCATATAGGCAGCAAAGGCAAAGCGACTTTTCTTTCTTACATTTGCAGCCGTTACAATTTCAAGCACAATAGGCAATAGCATGGCCGCTACCGCATGCTCACTAATAAAAAATGCCATCATACTTGCTAGCACAAAAATCGACATACACAATCTTTTTGAACCTGTACCGAACTTAGCAATAATGGTAATTGCAAAGCGTTTGCTTAGACCTGAGCGCATCACTGGACTTGCTAGAATAAAGGCACCTAATACGAAAAAAATTGCTGAGTTACCAAAGTAACTATACACATCTTGTGAAAAGATATCACCTGACATCGGTAACAAAAACAATACAATAATGCCTGTCACTGCTAGCGGGAAGATATTACTAATCCATAAAAAAGCAGCCACACAAAACACAGCAAACGCATGTTTTCCAGCTTCATTAAAATGCCCAACTGGCAGATAAAGTGCCACAAAATAAATCACAACAGCAGCTAAAATACACAAGAAAATGCTTGGGATCGTGGGCAATTCCATTTCTTTTTGATGCATAATTTGGTACTCATAAACCACTGTCTATAAACAGTAGTTAAGCAAATGAATTTTTTCCAGCGCTTTTAATAATTTTATAATTGACATCATCGTAGGGGCGTATCGCATACGCCCTTTTACAACCATCTATCTAGATCCTTACCTATCAAAAGATAAATTTCATCATTAAGCCTGTATCCACCGTATTATTCTCCGGTTCGTACCATCCTTTTCTAGTTGCACCATCCGCTGTTTCGGAAGTCTGAATTTTCCAATATTTAATATACGGTCCAACAAGCCACGCCCAATTTCCTTGATCACGCCCAATAAGCAGATAACCATTAGCCCCCCAACCTTCACGTTGTTGGTTGGTGACGCCTCCATCAATACCAGAGTATTGTATCCCATGAATCAACCCATCAAACTCAAGACGTGATTGAATAATCATTTTATTCTTATGCCATGAGATATCGGCACCTACTGGGATATAGAAATAACTTGAAATGCGTAAATATCCCGCTGAGTTATTACTTGAATCATTATTCAGATAGCGATAGCCCAAACCGATATAAGGGGTGAGTTTCAATCCTGATTTTTGCCAAGAAAAAACATAACCTACTTTTGGTGAAATACCCAAGATATAGCTATTATCATTATCCATTTGGAATGGTCTACCATCAAGTAAGCTGCCGTCATACTTACCATTGACGAAGCCTAGCTGTCCATCAACAATCAAAGTTACTTTATTGCGATCAATATACTGATAACTACCACCCAAACCGAAGCTTGGACCTTTAATACTCATGAGTCCTGGCTCACGATAACTATAGTATCCTGCCATGGGTGAGATAGAAAATAAAGAACAACCTACTTTATCAATACCACAGGTCGCATTGGCATTTATCGTTGTTAATAAAATCGCTGAAAACCCCGCTATACTTTTTAGCATAGGTACTCTCCTTAAATAAATAAACTTACAAAACGTAGTCTAGATGAGATTTTAACTTTTGCACACGAAAACATGCCCACAAATCAGCTAATGCTTCGTTAAAGTTATCATTAATAATGACATAGTCATATTCATTGGCATGTGACGCTTCATGTTGCGCATCTTGCATGCGCCTTGCAATGACTTGTTGTGAATCTTGGGCGCGTTTAACTAATCGCTCATGCAAAGCATCCAAGCTTGGCGGCAATATAAAAATACTGACACAGTTATTTTTATAGATTTCTCTGGCTTGCCTTGCACCTTGCCAATCAATCTCTAAGATTACATCTAAGCCTTTTTGTGTTAATGCATTAACAGATGCTTTGGACGTCCCATAATAATGATCAAACACCTTAGCATATTCAACAAAGTCATCTTGAATGATCATTTTTTCAAATACTTCATGACTAACAAAATGATAATGCTGCCCATTGACTTCTTGTGGACGTGGCGCACGCGTTGTGTGTGATACGCTAACCGCAACATCATCATACTTCTCAAGAAACGCTCCTAAGAGTGATGTTTTGCCTGCACCTGAAGGGGCAGAAACAATATAAACCGTACCTAGCTTATCCATTATATTAATTGTCCAATAGTTCATTCACAGCATTTGCACCAAGCGTCGACTGCACATGTTCCATAAACTTTTTACCCAATAACTTATCACGAGTAGCTAACTCGAAGTTGGCAATTAAAAATCCAAGTTTATCACCACAATCGTAACGCGTACCCTCAAAGTTATGCGCCACAAGTCGTTGCGTCTCAATCAATTTTGCAATCGCATCGGTCAATTGAATCTCACCACCTGCACCTTTGGGAATTGTTTCAAGATAATCAAAAATCTCGCTAGGCAATATATATCGACCAACAACAGCATTAGTTGACGGCGCTTTCTCAGGTGAAGGCTTTTCAACAATCGCTTCAATGCTCTGATCTGCGCGTGTTTTGACGATCCCATAAGAGCCTGTATCTTTCTTTGGTACATTTTGTACCGCAATCACACCGCACTTTTGATAATAATATTGATTCATCATTTGCGATAAAGCGCCCTTGCCATCAACATTATCAATTAAATCATCAGCCAACAAGACAGCAAAAGGCTCATTACCAATCAGTGGCTTAGCACATAAAACAGCATGCCCCAAGCCTAGCGCTTCTTTTTGTCTGACATAGGCACAATTAACACCGACAGGCAAAATATTGCGCACTGTTTCCAATAACTCAAGTTTGCCTTTTTGCTCAAGGTTATATTCTAGCTCAAAGTTTTTATCAAAATGATCTTCTATCGCACGTTTATGCGTGCTTGTCACAAAGATAAGTTCTTTAATACCGGCTTCAATCGCTTCTTCAACTGCATATTGAATCAAGGGTTTATCAACAACTGTTAACATTTCCTTCGGTGAAGCTTTAGTTGCTGGTAAGAAACGTGTACCTAATCCTGCAACTGGAAATACCGCTTTTGTAATCTTCATTTATTTACTCCTATGTTTAACCACCAATGGCTTTAACTTTATCATTAATCCATTGATAGCAATATTCATTGAGCTCATCAACGCCCAACTCACTTGGTGATACAGCCTGCCCAAAAGACAGTGTCACTATACCCGGCTTGATCAAACCCGCCTTATTTGGCCAAAACTTACCTGAATTATGCGCTACAGGAATCACCATAGCACCACTTGATTTGGCTAATGTAATTGCCGTTTTATGGAACTTAGGATATTGCCCAATCGGTACGCGTGTGCCTTCTGGGAAAATCACAATACTTAAACCTGATCTTAAGCGCTCTTTACCCATTTGCAATACTTTCTTAAAAGACTTTAGGCTTTGTTTGCGATCAATCGGAATACTATCAACCGCTTTTAAACCTTGCCCAAATACAGGGATCCTTAAAAGCTCTTCTTTTAACACAAAACACACATTATTTAACAATCCATGAAATACAACCGTCTCCCATGAGGACTGGTGTTTGCAAACATAAACACACGGCTCTTTTAAAAGGTTATCACGACCTTCTGTTCTAACGCGTAACCATAAGAAAATAACTAAGCCCCAACGTGTCAATATTGACCAAACTTTTGCCGGAATTAAACGTATACCTATCGGCAAACTTAATATGCCTAGAATCACTGTCAACGTCGCTAAAACGATGGTCAATATTGAAACATAAACCACAAAAACGATTTGTCTTAGCCACAATATACTATACCATAAACCTTTTATTAGATTCATATCACAGCCTCCACAAACTGCTGTAAATTATCAAACACCATTACATCCTTTAGTTCATTTTGATGTTTTGCTAACGTTCTTAAGCCCTTACCAGTTTTAACCAAGATTGGTGTGCAATTCGCTTTTCTTGCCGCTTGGATATCTTTAAAACTATCACCGACAAAAAAAACCATAGGACTTAGTGCAATATTAAGTTTCAAACTGATCTCATCAAGCATTCCAGTCTTTGGCTTGCGACAGATACAATCCAAATCCGGCGTATGCGGGCAATAGGCAATATGCTTAATGGCATCTTTATCTTCAGCCAATAAGCAATATAACTTGTCATGCATAGCCATCAGCATCTCAAGATCGAAAAGACCTCGCCCAATACCTGATTGATTAGTTGCTATCGCCACAGGGATATTTTTTGCTTTAAGCTGAACAATCGCCTCAATACTTCCAGCAATAGGCTGCCACTCATCCGCTGATTTTATATAATTATCCGAGTCTTCATTAATAACGCCATCACGATCAAGAATAACAAGCTTTGGTACTACTTTTTTTATCATAAAAACATAGATTACTTAATAAGATACTGACGCTTGTCTTTAACTTCACGCCATTGATCTGCATCCTCAGGCGGATCACATTTCTCCGTAATATTATCCCATTCTTGTGACAATTCACGATTAAGCTCAACAAACTCTAACTGATCTTCTGGCAACTCGTCCTCTGAATAAATCGCATTAACAGGACATTCTGGTTCACATAACGCACAATCGATACATTCGTCAGGGTTAATTACTAGCATATTTTCACCTTCGTAAAAACAATCAACCGGACAAACCTCAACACAGTCACCAAGTTTACATTTAATACAACTTTCTGTTACCACAAATGGCATATACTCACACCTTTTTAGCTTCTTAAAAACGATGATATTTTAACACTTACCCAAGGTTTTAAAAGTTTTAATTAACACTCAAGCTTGCAACTTCTGCAAGACATAGGCAAGCTCTTTTGAAATCACAAAATTATTACGCACTAATAAATTAATCGTTTTCTCCTCAAATTGATCTAAGAACCAAAGTTTAGTGGTAAAGTCATACACCGCATTGGCACGCAAATAAATACTATTTATACCCTTTTGAAACTCTCGCTCCAGTTTATGCTTTGGTGGCATTTTTACAACAATACTTTGTTTTTGCACATCATATGCTGCACAACAATCTACTTTTAAAAGTGTCATTTGCGTTTGGTAATCTCTCATTTGCGCCGGTCGTTGTTGCTGAGTTTCTTCAGTAACACGATGATTTTTTAATACTTGCGCCTTTTGCAATTGTTGTTGCAACATATAGTTTTGTTCTTTTAGCAATGTTTGCTCTTGCATCAACTGCTCAAATCTTGCTTTATAACCATAATAGCTCACCTCAAGATGATCATTCTTTTGCCGTAATTTTTTTATTTCATGCTCATATTTATGTACTTTAGCTTTAACCTCTTGATCAATATAATCTTGTAATTTTTCCTTAAGATTGATGGCAACCTCTTTATGCTCACGCAAGGCACAAGATAATAACACCTGATCAATTACAGAACCCAAACCTTGAACCGTTTTTTCAGGAGATTGAACAGTTTCTTCCTTAGCAGCCTTTTGCGCTTTTGCGGCATCTTCTTTATATAAAAGTACTTTATCTGCGATATCAAAAAAAGAATAATGCTTATCAAGCAATTTACGCACTTTGGCAATCGTGATTTCTTGACCATCACGTTTTAACATATAACAAGCTTCATTGACTTGATATTGACTTAGCATACATTGCCCTAAATCATTTCGTCATGACGTTTTGTCAATATTTCAACACCATTTTCAGTGACTGCTAACGTATGCTCCCATTGCGCTGATAAGCTTTTATCTTTAGTGACCGCAGTCCAGCCATCACGCAACACAGTCACTTGCTTTTTACCGGCGTTAATCATCGGTTCAATCGTAAATGTCATGCCTGCTTGTAAAACAGTTTGCAAACTCTTATGCTCATGTGTTTGTTTTGAAACATAATGTAAAACTTGAGGCTCTTCATGAAAACCTTGACCAATACCATGACCGCAGAACATTTCAACCACAGAGAAGTTGTGTGACTTGGCATGCTTTTCAATTGCTTGCGCAATATCATGCAAACGATTACCTGGTTTAACCTGCTCAATTCCTTTGACTAGACATTCATAAGTCACATCTGTTAATCGTTGTGCGAGTATTGATGCTTTATCTCTGCCACCAACAAAAAACATTTTACTCGTATCACCATGAAACCCATCTTTAATCACTGTCACATCAATGTTGACAATATCACCCTTTTTTAGTTTTTTATTCGATGGAATCCCGTGGCATACCACATGGTTAATTGAAATACAAACTGACTTTGGGAATCCGCGGTAATTCAAACATGCTGGGATGGCTTCTTGCTTATCAACAATATAATCATGGCATATTTTGTCAAGCTCTTCTGTTGTTACACCGGGCACAACATGTGATTCAATCATCTCTAGTACTTCAGCAGCTAAACGTCCTGCTACACGCATTTTCTCAATTTGTTCAGGCGTTTTTAAAATTATATTAGTCATGAATTAAGTTACACTATCTTTAACATAGTAAGCACCGTATTGTACATGTATTGGTTGTTGTATTTCAATCTAAAGCAAAAAACTAGCATTAATTTTATTATCTTTGGCGAATAGATGTGTTTTGAAAAGCTCAGGATCCACAAAGCAAAAAGGCACCGTTAGGTGCCTTTTGATATTGTATTATTAGTTGATTTTGCGATGTCCCATCGTCTTTCAATGTCGAATAATTTGGCGGTGTCCTACTTAACTTCAGGAGTCCTGCCTTACGCCATTTCATGGTCAATGTCATGCTTCCATCGATCAAATTTGTTCCCAACAAATTTGTCACATAGCAATGGTGAGACGGAAAACCAAATAGTGCCAACTATTTGCCGTCGAACGCCACTTGCCACGGACCTGCAAGTGGCCGATTTGAAAAAATACAGGAAGTATTTTTGATAAATACACTATCATCGGCGTTATTCAGTTTCACTTCGTCAGTTCGGAATGGTGAAGCGGGAATACAAATAGCACCGCTATTTGCCGCTGAACGCCATTTGCTACGGATTAGCTAATGGCTGGCTTTGATAAAAATACAAGGAAGTATTTTTGAAAAGCTCAGGTGGAATATAATATGCTTGGCAATGTCTTACTTTCACATGGCGAATGCCACACTATCATCAGCGCTAAATCGTTTCACTTCTGAGTTCGGAATGGAGTCAGGTGGAGCCGATTTGCTATCGTCGCCAAGCAACTTGTAGGTTCTCTAAAAACCTTTAACAATCTATCATAGAGTAATAACCAAGTCTCTCGGGCAATTAGTACTGGTTAGCTTCATACATTACTGCACTTCTACAGCCAGCCTATCAACGTCGTAGTCTTCAACAACCCTTCAGATCAGAGAACAGATGACTGAAGACTGATGACAGATAATCGAATCGCTTCGCGATGATCTAATTTAAATATTAAAACCATCAAGCTTGCTTGATCCATATTCTGTCTTCTGTCCTCTGTGTTCTGTCCTCCAATAGGGAGATCTCATCTTGAGGCTGGCTTCCCGCTTAGATGCTTTCAGCGGTTATCCATTCCGAACGTAGCTACTGGGCAATGCCTCTGGCGAGACAACCCAAACACCAGCGGTTCGTTCATCCCGGTCCTCTCGTACTAGGAACAAACCCTCTCAAATCTCCTACGCCCACGGCAGATAGGGACCGAACTGTCTCACGACGTTCTAAACCCAGCTCGCGTACCACTTTAAATGGCGAACAGCCATACCCTTGGGACCTGCTTCAGCCCCAGGATGTGATGAGCCGACATCGAGGTGCCAAACTCCTCCGTCGATATGAACTCTTGGGAGGAATCAGCCTGTTATCCCCGGAGTACCTTTTATCCGTTGAGCGATGGCCCTTCCATTCAGAACCACCGGATCACTAAGACCTACTTTCGTACCTGATCGAGCCGTCACTCTCTCAGTCAAGCGCACTTTTGCCTTTATACTCTTGGTGCGATTTCCGACCGCACCGAGTGCACCTTCGTACTCCTCCGTTACTCTTTGGGAGGAGACCGCCCCAGTCAAACTACCCACCATACACTGTCCTCGGCTTCCGCCTGAGTTAGAACTCCAAAAATATCAGGGTGGTATTTCAACGTCGACTCCTTCAGAACTAGCGCCCTGAATTCATAGTCTCCCACCTATCCTACACAAATATTTTCAAAGTCCAGTGCAAAGCTATAGTAAAGGTTCACGGGGTCTTTCCGTCTAACCGCGGGTACGCAGCATCTTCACTGCGATTTCAATTTCACTGAGTCCCAGATGGAGACAGTGTGGCCATCGTTACGCCATTCGTGCAGGTCGGAACTTACCCGACAAGGAATTTCGCTACCTTAGGACCGTTATAGTTACGGCCGCCGTTTACCGGGGCTTCGATCCAGAGCTTCTCCTACCACTTAATTACTCTGTCAATTCTTCTCTTAAGCGCTGATATAGCAAAACCCTCATTCGATTCGCTCGCTTTAACTTAGCTTCTCTCAACCTAGCAAGCTTCTCACTTGCATAAGCTTCGTAGTAGACAAGAATCCAATCTCTCGTCTGACTTGTGTATTTACTTCTACCTGACTTATGCGAATCAATTCTCCTTCTTAGGTCTTTACTATAACCCAAGTAAAAATTATCTAACGCTTTTGAATAAATCACGTATACATAATACATATCAAACTCCAAAATAATTAAGTGGTAGGATAACCCCTTCAATTAACCTTCCGGCACCGGGCAGGCGTCACACCCTATACTTCCTCTTTCGAGTTCGCAGAGTGCTGTGTTTTTAGTAAACAGTCGCAGCCACCTGATATCTGCAACCCCTTCAAGCTCCAGATGTTCATCCTTCACCCTAACGGGGCACACCTTCTCCCGAAGTTACGGTGTCATTTTGCCTAGTTCCTTCACCTGGGTTCTCTCATCGCCTTGGTATTCTCTACCCACCCACCTGTGTCGGTTTACAGTACGGTCAATCATAATCTATGCTTAGAAGGTTTTCCTGGAAGCAGAGCATCAATCTCTTCGTGGAGCAAGCTCCACTTCGTCTCACGCCTCAGATCAACATGTATCCGGATTTACCTAAACACACTACCTACACGCTTTCACCCGGACAACCATCCGCCGGGCAGACCTAGCTTTCTCCGTCTCTCCATCGCAATTACAATCGGTACAGGAATATTAACCTGTTTCCCATCGACTACTCCCTTCGGATTCGCCTTAGGAGCCGACTTACCCTACGTTGATTAACATTGCGTAGGAAACCTTGGGTTTTCGGCCAATAAGAATCTCACTTATTTATCGTTACTCATGTCAGCATTCGCACTTCTGATACCTCCAGCAAACTTCTCAATTCACCTTCTTCAGCTTACAGAACGCTCCCCTACCATGGCACCATAGGTGCCATCCGCAGCTTCGGTGTATCGCTTAGCCCCGTTAAATCTTACGCGCAAGCCGACTCGACCAGTGAGCTATTACGCTTTCTTTAAAGGGTGGCTGCTTCTAAGCCAACCTCCTGGCTGTCTATGCCTTCTCACATCGTTTCCCACTTAGCGATAACTTGGGGACCTTAGCTGGCGGTCTGGGCTCTTTCCCTCTCCACGACGGACCTTAGCACCCGCCGTGTGTCTCCTGTGATTCAACTTCGTCGTATTCTAAGTTTGCATCGAGTCGGTAAGGTCGCAAAACCCCCCTAGTCGAAACAGTGCTTTACCCCAACGAGTCATCCACAAGGCACTACCTAAATAGTTTTCGGGGAGAACCAGCTATCTCCGCGCTTGATTAGCCTTTCACTCCGATCCACAACTCATCCCATAATTTTGCAACATTACCGGGTTCGGTCCTCCAGTTGGTGTTACCCAACCTTCAACCTGGTCATGGATAGATCGCGTCGGTTTCGGGTCTACTCCTAGCGACTCATCGCTCTATTAAAACTCGCTTTCGCTACGGATCCCTTATTCAGTTATCCTCGCCACTAAAAGTAACTCGCTGACCCATTATACAAAAGGTACGCCATCACATCTCTTAAAAATGCTCTGACTGCTTGTACGCAAACGGTTTCAGGTTCTATTTCACTCCCCTTATCGGGGTTCTTTTCGCCTTTCCCTCACGGTACTGGTTCACTATCGGTCAGTCAGTAGTATTTAGCCTTGGAGGATGGTCCCCCCATCTTCAAACAGGATTTCACGTGTCCCGCCCTACTTATTCGTATATCTAGTTCCACCTATAAATTTTCGTCTACAGGGCTATCACCTGCTATGGCCATCCTTCCCAGAATGTTCAACTAATCTATACGCTAAAATATACAAGGCTACTCCCCCTTCGCTCGCCGCTACTAAGGGAATCTCGGTTGATTTCTTTTCCTATGGGTACTTAGATGTTTCAGTTCCCCACGTTCGCCTTCAGATGACGGAAAACAGAAGACAGAAGACAGTTGTTGAATCGCTGTGCGATACCTTAAACTTTAAAAATAATTACTTAAATTTAAAATTAAATATCACGTTTCTAAAATCAACTTACTGTTTCCAATCCGCTATTTTCCGCCATCTGAATGATCAGAAGACATAAGGCATAGATAAAACAAAAAACTTCTGTCCTCTGCCCTCTGTCTTCTGATCGGGTTCCCCCATTCAGACATCTCCGGATCAATGTTTATTTGCCAACTCCCCGAAGCTTTTCGCAGGCTATCACGTCTTTCATCGCCTCTGACTGCCAAGGCATCCGCCGTTTGCGCTTATTCTCTTGGTCATTACTCTATAATAAATTGTTAAAGATCTCTGTTTCGGATGACCGAAGACTGTGGACTGATGACAGATAATTCCACGCTCACCGATGATTCAATTTAAACATTAAAACCATCAAGCTTGCTTGATTCAAACTCCGTCTTCTGTCCTCTGTCTTCCGTCATCTGGATGGTGGAGCCAAGCGGGATCGAACCGCTGACCTCCTGCGTGCAAAGCAGGCGCTCTCCCAGCTGAGCTATGGCCCCAATTCAGAGGACAGAGAGCAGATGACAGAGAACAGATCTTTGTATCGCTTCGCGATGATTCTTTAAAATAAAAATCGTGCAGCTCACTGCACTCAAAATTACTGTCTTCTGTCTTCCGTCCTCTGTCTTCTGATATGGTGGGTCTGAGTAGACTTGAACTACCGACCTCACCCTTATCAGGGGTGCGCTCTAACCAGCTGAGCTACAGACCCATGCCTGAAAACAGAAAACTGAGAACAAAGGACAGTATTCGAATCGCTTCGCGATGAATTAATTTAAATATTAACCCTTCAAGCTCGCTTGACTCAATTTCTGTCTTCTGTCTTCTGCCTTCTGTCTTCCGGACTAAAAAACATCAATTGTAAACACTTAAATACTTCTCGCACTTTCTTATATTCTTTGTACTTTCGTACCTTTAAGGAGGTGATCCAGCCGCAGGTTCCCCTACGGCTACCTTGTTACGACTTCACCCCAGTCATGAATCACAAAGTGGTAAACGTCCCCCCTACCACTTTTACCATCTCAACAGCCAACAAACAATCATCAACATATCAAAATAATAAAAGTGGTAGGGTTAGACTATCTACTTCTTTTGCAACCCACTCCCATGGTGTGACGGGCGGTGTGTACAAGACCCGGGAACGTATTCACCGCGGCATTCTGATCCGCGATTACTAGCGATTCCGACTTCATGCTCTCGAGTTGCAGAGAGCAATCCGGACTACGAACACCTTTCTGAGTTTCGCTCCAGCTCGCACCTTCGCCTCCCTCTGTAATGCCCATTGTAGCACGTGTGTAGCCCTGCCCGTAAGGGCCATGATGACTTGACGTCGTCCCCACCTTCCTCCGCCTTATCAGCGGCAGTCTCTCTAGAGTGCCCAACTTAATGATGGCAACTAAAAATAAGGGTTGCGCTCGTTGCGGGACTTAACCCAACATTTCACAACACGAGCTGACGACAGCCATGCAGCACCTGTCTCATAGTTCCCGAAGGCACAAATCCATCTCTGAATTCTTCTATGGATGTCAAGGGCAGGTAAGGTTCTTCGCGTTGCATCGAATTAAACCACATGCTCCACCGCTTGTGCGGGTCCCCGTCAATTCCTTTGAGTTTTAACCTTGCGGCCGTAGTCCCCAGGCGGAGTACTTAACGCGTTAGCTGCGCCACTAAATCTTTTACACCAGATCCAACAGCTAGTACTCATCGTTTACAGCGTGGACTACCAGGGTATCTAATCCTGTTTGCTACCCACGCTTTCGTCCCTCAGTGTCAGTTTAACCCCAGATTGTTGCCTTCGCCATTGATGTTCCTTCCGATCTCTACGCATTTCACCGCTACACCGGAAATTCCCCAATCCTCTAGTAAACTCTAGTTAAACAGTATCAAATGCAGTTCCCAGGTTGAGCCCAGGGCTTTCACATCTGACTTATCTAACCACCTACGAACCCTTTACGCCCAGTAATTCCGATTAACGCTCGCACCCTCCGTATTACCGCGGCTGCTGGCACGGAGTTAGCCGGTGCTTATTCTTTAGGTAACGTCAAATTGTCTAGCTCTTAACCTAACAACCTTCCTCCCTAACTAAAGTGCTTTACAACCCTAAGGCCTTCTTCACACACGTGGTATTGCTGGATCAGGGTTGCCCCCA
Organism: Cysteiniphilum sp. GTC20157; assembly: GCF_055396795.1. Classification (NCBI taxonomy): domain Bacteria; kingdom Pseudomonadati; phylum Pseudomonadota; class Gammaproteobacteria; order Thiotrichales; family Fastidiosibacteraceae; genus Cysteiniphilum; species Cysteiniphilum sp. GTC20157. The sequence goes on from NZ_AP044698.1 coordinate 2,169,535, forward strand.
TTGTCCAATATTCCCCACTGCTGCCTCCCGTAGGAGTCTGGGCCGTGTCTCAGTCCCAGTGTGGCTGATCTTCCTCTCAGAACAGCTATGGATCATCGCCTTGGTCAGCCTTTACCCAACCAACTAGCTAATCCAACGCAGGCTCATCGTACAGCGACAGCACATAAGTGCTACCTTTGACCCGAAGGTGTCATGCGGTATTAGCAGTCGTTTCCAACTGTTGTCCCCCACTATACGGCAGATTCCTACGCGTTACTCACCCGTCCGCCACTAGCCAGAAGACAGAGGACTGAAGACGGAGGACAGATCATTTGTATCGCTTTGCGATGATTATTTTAAATTTAAAATAATCGTGCAGCTTGCTGCACTCATAATTACTGCCTTCTGTCTTCTGTATTCTGTCTTCCGAACCCGTTCGACTTGCATGTGTTAAGCATACCACCAGCGTTCAATCTGAGCCAGGATCAAACTCTTCAGTTTAAATCCTTAGATCATTAACTCCAGTCCTAAAACAAGAACTAACAACCCGCAAAAATTCTTGCTCAAAGTATTTAAGTATCTACATTTTATATCTCTTTAAACATCTCTTAAACCTTGCTACCAAGGCATTCTCGCGAACATTCTCGCCAAGAACGAGGTGCCATTATACACACCAATTCCAACCCCGCAACCCCTTTTTTCATCTTTTTGTGTTTTTCTCGCTTTCACTGTTGTTTTGATTAAAAAACAACCCAAAATACCAGGAAGGGTTGCTTACTTTCAGATTATTCATAAAGGGCGAAAACTTCTTTGCCACTGAATAATGCAAAATGATTTACAAGCGGTATTAGATTTATTCCTAATATTACCTTGGTTTTAATCTTAATCTATGACACCCTTGAAAAGAACTGGATAGCACAAACCTTAAATTTCACGATGAAAAAATCTCTTATTAGCTTCGCTCGTCTTTCTTTTGGTAACATTATCGAGTGGTATGATTTCTCTTTATATATCTACTTTGCGATTTATATAGCAAAAGATTTCTTTCCAAGTCATGATCCTTATGTCAGCTTACTGTTAACGTTTACTACTTTTTTTCTTGGCTCACTCGTTCGCCCTCTAGGTGGTTTTTTGATTGGTTGGTTAAGTGATTATTATCACCCTAAGATCATGATTAATTTTTGTGTGATTGCGATGGGTATCTCGACCTTTCTAGTTGCACTATTGCCTGATTATCAAATGATTGGCGTTTGGGCACCGACATTATTAATTGTACTGCGCATCATTCAAGGTCTATCCGTTGGCGGACAATTTCCCGGTCTTATCTCGCTATCTGTAAAAGATCATCATAGTGACAAAGGCTTTGCAGTTGGTATGGTATTCTCCATATCATCATTAGGCTTCCTTCTTGCATCGATTGTTGGTTTTTTTGCCTCTAGTATTTTTTCACCTCATGATACACAATGGATTTGGCGCATCCCTTTTGCCTTAAGCGGTATCTTATTCCTTATTTATCTTTACCTTAATCGTAATGAAAGTTACCCAAGTGTTAACAAAAATAAAAACGAACGGCAAAATGTTTTTATCTGGCTTGTCAGCCAATATAAAGCCGTAATTGCTGTGAGCCTTTTAACAACTATGGCGGCATCACTGTATTATATTGTCTTTACCTACTTGGTGAACTATCAAATCACTGAGTTAAACATATCTGAACAGACTGCTTTTTTGATTAACAGCCTCACTTTAGTATTAGCATGCATTTTTTATCCTATCTTTGGGCAACATGCCGATAAAATTGGGGCTAAGCGGCTTTTTTATATCGCTGCCATTTTGTTTTTCCTTTTAACCATTCCAATAATTTATTTGATTCAAACAAAGTCTCCAATCTGGGTGTTTTTGGCAATTACCATCTTGACTCTGCTGATGGCAGCAATTCAAGGCGCTATCTCACCACTGTTTGCTGAAGCATTTGATAGCCAATGGCAAACAACAGGCTGTGCACTTTCCTATAGTATTGGTAATGGCATTAGTGGTGCCGCTCCTCTTGTAGCACTATCACTTGTTCACATGCATCCAATATACGGTTTGAGCATTTTAATTATGGGATTACTCTTTCTTGGCGGCATTGGGCTATTACTTATCGGACGCATTAAACATTTGAAAAAGCAATTAAGTTACCCAGTGAGCGTTAATTAACTAAGTGCTTGAGCAAGATCGCCAATAATATCCTGTGGATGCTCTCCACCTACACTTAAACGAATAAGATTTACTGGAATATTTGCAATATCACGCCCTATATCGCCTTGCTGTTGATGGGTTGATATCGCGGGAATCGTTGCCACTGATTTAATTCTTCCCAAGTCCGTTGCTCTAAAAATCATTTTCATACGACTTAATACTGATTTAGTTTTCTCCAAATCACCTTTAACTAAAAAAGATAGCAAGTGCCCATAGCGATTTACCCCTTTACCTGCATCCACCAAAGAGAAGTAAGATTGTGCCAAATTATGCTGTGGGTGGTTTTTCAACCCCGGATAAATTACCTTTTCAACCATCTTATGATCGTTTAAGAAATTTGCCACCGTAAGTGTTGTTTGCGAAAGTTGATCTACACGCATACGCAAAGTGCGCAGCTCCGACAAAGTCAAAAAAGCACTCATTGCCGATAAGCATGCACCATTATCACGATTTGGCAACAATTTAAGATATGATGCAAAATCGGCTTTCATCTCATCAATTAAATAAAACCCACGCATATTTGCTCGACTAATAACAGCACCACCAATAACCATTCCAGAAGCGCTCATAACTTTTGACAGCGAATGAATCACAACATCAGCACCATATTGTAAAGGTCGAAACAAGGCAGGTGTTGCCAAAGTTGCATCAACAATTAATGGAATATCATGGCTTTGGGCAAGCTTAGCTAAAGATTTAATATCGCAAATGGTTAAGCCGGGATTTGATGGAATTTCAATATAGATAAAACGTGTTTGTTCATCGATTGCTGCTTGCCATATATCAAGTGACGAAGATGCTGCCAGCCAACGAACCTCACGCCCCTTTTCAAGCTGACGCACGCTAAATTGCTGAAACGTTCCCCCATACACTTGAGAACATGCAACAAAATTGGCTTTTTTTGCATTTGCCAACAATGCATCTGCCACTGCCGTAATAGCCGCCATGCCGGAACTCATCACGCAACAAGAGGCTGCCTGAGAGGTTTGATACGACTCCAATAAAGCAAGCGTTGATTCCAAATAATAAACACTCGGGTTATGAATGCGTGAATACGCCCAGCTTGGAATTTCATATGCTAACGCTTGTTGCAACTCGTCAGCACTTGAGAATGCTTGCGCTGTGGTCATATAAACGGGCTCAATAATGGAACCTTGATTTAACATTGCTTCATGCAAATCATATACACCATGCGTGGCAATCGTATCAAATGACTTGGTTGAAATGGCTTTATAAGCTTTCTCTCGTGCATCAATAAGCGCAGCTAGTTTATCCCTGTCCACAAATCAATCTCCTTATATGTTTGTATAATATTAAAGTGCCTCCCTTTTGATAATCTTAGGGGTAATAAAAATCAGTAATTCTTTGTTCTCCGAACTATTACTGACACTACTAAATAACCAACCTAACAATGGAATATCACCCAAGAAAGGCACCTTACTTTTTGAGTGTTCAACTGTTTTCTCGTAAATCCCACCCAAGACGACAGTCTGACCATTCTTAACCATAAGCTTTGTCTCAATTTCTCGCTTATCAAGCGCAGGCTCCCCAGAAGTTCCAACACTGCCATCTGTTGATGGTGCGTCTTTTTTGACAGTAACATCCAAGACCACATGACCATTTGGTGCTACCTGTGGTTTTACTTTAAGTTCAAGTACGGCTTCTTTAAAGGCAATACTTGCCGCTCCTGAGGCACTACTCTCATTATATGGGATCTCTTTACCTTGCTTAATATAAGCTTCTGTATTTTCAGCAACAACTAAATGAGGCGAGGATACAATCTTGGCATCACCTTCGGTTTCAAGTGCAGATAGCTCTAAACTTAAATCAATCCCACCAAATAAGCCACTAAAAGCAAGTGTTGCATTTGTAGAGCCCGGTTTCTCATCCTTTTTGTTAAGATAATTAGGCAAAATGCTAATCGTACTACCTGAACTGTTTTTAGCCGTATAGCCAATCCCTAAATCAAATGCTGATTTTCTTGAGACTTCAACAATCCGTGCCTCAATCAATACTTGATCTACCGGCTCATCTAAATTTTCAATCATTGCGCGCACGGAATTGATATAATCTTTGGTATCAGTAATCACAATAGTATTGGTGCGTTCATCGGTCGCAATCGATCCACGTGATGATACAAACCCAGATTTCCCTGCTTCAATTACTTTCATCACTTCTTCTGCTTTAGCGTAGTTAAGATGAATATACTCAGTAACCAATGGTGCTGCCGCCTGATTGGCTTTTTGTGCTGCGGCTGCTTCTTGATCTTGTGCTGCGATTTCTGCATTAGGTGCTATATATAAAATATTACCCATCAGACGCTTTCCAAGTCCTTTGGATACAAGGATAATATTCAACGCTTCTTCCCAAGGCACTTGATTTAAGTTTAACGAAACATTACCCTCAACCCCTTCACTAACGACAAGATTAAGACCAGCAAACTGCGCCATTGTTTGCAGTAACGCGCGCACTGACACGTCTTGAAACTTTAACGATATCTTCTTGTTAACATTAAAACCATCCACTTCTGTCTGCTGATTGGTTAAATCAACCTCAAGCATTTTATCCGTTGCCTTGCGCGTAAAGTTAAATGGCACTGCCGTATGAATAACAACAACTAAATCATTACCTTCTTGTGATAAATCAATCGAGTTGACAATTGTGTTAAATACGGTTGTATCAATATTGTGCAGCCAATAATCAGCAATACTGGTATCCTTCAAGGTAATCAATAATGCGTTTTTATGCTCTGAAAACTCGACATATTGGGGCTGTTTTTTCCAAAGAAGCTTCAACACACCGCCATTATTCAATGAACGCTGATAACGAATATCGTCAACATGGGCTTGCGAGCTATTTAAATTAATTTTACTTGCTTGTTTAATTGATGTTAGTACGTTTTTTTCAACAACTGCTTTCTTGCCATTTATTGTGGATAAGTTTTTAGGAGAATGGGCACTAGTTGTCGCAGAAATTTTAGCCGCACTCTCTAAGTAGTGAGCCATATCCACATCAAGCGTAACTTTACCGAAATGCAACGTATCTGCTGCAACAGGAACTGTTATTGCACATGTTAAAACACATGCTGTTAATCTTAAGACGCTTGCCTTTAATAACATATTATTCTGCCTGATCTAAATTTAATACGGTGTTTACTTTGAGCCATTGCCCCTCTTTTCCTTTCTTCCTTTCATCAATCTCCACATACTTTGCCGTAATTTTATCAACGCGTCCATAATCGCGACCAATATAATCGCCAACTTGAACAATATTTGCATGTTGATTTTTTACATTGGTTATAATAGCCCAAAAATGCCCACTTTGCTCAATAACACCTGAAAACTTAAGGTCTTCTAATGGAATTTTCTCCAATGGTGACTTGCGTCTCGCCAGATCAGGCTCATATTGCTTATCATCAACCATCTGTGTTGGCGCCTCTTTCACTCTAAGCTTTGCTGGCGTGTCAAATGGATTTCTCAAGCCTTTTGTATTCATGGCTTGTGTTTTGATCATTTTAAGCTCCGGCAATCGAGGTACTTTATCTGCCGTTGTTTGTACTTTGGCTTTTTCAACAAACAATACCAAATCTTTGGGTGCTGCTAATGCCAAGTGTGACACAACACAAACAATAATAACCAACAAGATCCGCCCAAACATCTACTCCCCCTCTTTGCCTGGTTTTGATTTCAGGCTAAAGGTTTGCAGATTCATGCTCATCTGCAAAATACCATTCTCACTCACTGTGTTATAAGGGACAATACGATAATTTTCAATCAAAATAATTCGTGGTAATGTTTCAAGCTTATTCACAAAATGAGATAGCTGCTCAAAGGTGCCGTCACATGCTAGTTGGATATTAAGAATTGCATAATTATCTTTATAATCTAAGGGTTGTGGGTTTAGCACTTTCACACGTAACCCATTTTGAAATGCCAAATCCGATAACTGCTCAATTAATTGCGGTAATTCGCTATCGGTTGGTAAGGCTTGCAACGATGCATTAAACTTATTTTTCAAGATTTCAACTTGTTGCTGCAAAACAGGTAATGATTTACTGCGAGCAATGTTTCTAATCAATTCACTTTTATATTGTTCTTCCAAAGCAAAAGCATTTGTTCTCTCTTGATAGCGCATACTAACAATGGTTGAATAGCCTAATAGCACAACGAGAATAAGCACAACAGTCGATATAATCAACTTCAACCACAAAGGTTGCGTGCTTAGCTTATCTAGCAACAAAATGAGCTTCTTTTTCATTTTGCCGCCTCCTGTTTCACGCTTATTTTAAACGCATTCTCAGCACCAAAGCCAGACTTTCCAATCAAACTAATATTCGCCAAAGTAGGTCGATCAAACTCAGGTGAGTCTTCCAAAGCACGCATAAACTGTGCTACCGCTTTACTATTTTCAGCGCGCCCTTCTAAAACCAACTCATCTTTATTTTTTTCAATACTAATTAAGTAAGCAGTATCAGGCAAAGTTTGTGACAATCCAAACCACGCACCTAATACTTTTTGCCGCTCTTTCTTTAAGTTATTTAAAAGCTCAATTTTGCGAATGAGTTCTAACTTCTCTTCTTCAAGCTTAACTAATTCCGCATTATTCTTTAAAAAATTGGTATTTTGCGTGCGTAAATACTCATTACGTTCATACTGATTAGATAATCCTTCTGACGCAATGACAAGCCAAATAAACGTAATGATCACACCAACAAGCACAACAAATCCAAAATCAAGCGCCAAAGATTTTAAATGCTTCTTTTGGCGCATTTCACGCCATGGTAAAAGATTAAAATTATGCATCAGCTCACCTCCGGTCGAGTTGCCAGAGCAATAGTTAATAGATATGACGCCTTGTGTTCAATATCCGCGGCCACTTGTGAGTTCTCTAAATGTGCAAATGGATCTAATATCACCACATCTAATTGCATCATTTCTTTAAAACTGACAATGATATTTTCAATCTCAACACGATCACCGTATAACACAATTTTTTTCAGCTTTTTTCCACGATTGGATACTTCAAACATCTGCATATTACGCATCAACCAAGCATTTAATGCATTCAAGTATTCTGCTTCACTTAATCCTCCTGAAATGGTTTTCTGCTCAGAAAGATAAATTTGATTTTCATCAAGAATGTGCAATTTGAAGCGTTTGAAATTCAAACAAATCAGTGCCCAACAATCTTGCTTCTCCTCAGGGTAAAAAATCTCAACAAAACGTTGTAATACATAATTATCAATATCAATAACCTCAAGCCGTAAACGGCATATCTGGGCTAACTGCTGATATTGTGCAATTTGATCTTTATGTGCCGCAATAAACAACACTTCCTGTTTGCTAACATTAGCACTCTCTTCTTTTCTTTGTATCTCAAAATCATAAAAGGTTTCTTCCGGCGGATAAGATACATGTTTGTTGAAATCTATCACAATCTCATCATGAATTTGCGCATCATTCAGCCCCTCATCAAAGCGCAAACGCTTACTAATAACATTCGCACCATTGATAACAAAGGCTGCCTGTTTATGCTTAATCTTATTGCGCTTTAAAAGTCCTAGTAAACTCTCAGCCACCTCAGCAAAATCAATGATCTGCCCATTTTCAATCATGCCATGTTCAAGCTCAGCACTATCGGCTGCTATTAACTCATAACCTTGATTTTTTTTTCTTAAGACAACAATGCGTAAAAAATAGTCAGACCAATCAATAGCAACCAATCCTTTGCTTTTCAAGCGTGTCATCATATAAGAAAGCGGCATGCTTATTCGTCCTTTTAACTTCAACTTCTGACAGTATAGCCAAGCTTAAAGCAAAAAACAGCGTCAATACTATATTTTGTAGGGTTTTAAAAGATATTCACCCTTTTCATAGCCTGATAATTCAACCAGGTCTGTAATTTTACGCTTACCCGTTTTATCTCGTGCAATAAATACAAATAGATCAATTGCTTGCAAAATAAGCGTTCTAGGCACAGTGACCACGGCTTCTTGAATCAAGTCTTCAAAACGATAAGGTGCCGACTCAACGCTATTGGCGTGAATCGTGCAGACCCCGCCAGGATGCCCTGTATTCCAAGCTTTCAACAAATCAAGCGCGGAACCATCTCTGACCTCACCGATAACAATTCTATCTGGACGCATTCTTAACGAGCCCTTAACCAAATCACGCATCGTCACGGATGTTGTTGTTGTCATCGTCACCAAATCATCAACTTCCACTTGAAGTTCAGGCAAATCCTCAATCACCAAAATACGATCTTGACTGCCTTGCAACTCTGCTAATAACGCATTACAAAAAGTTGTTTTACCAGAGCCTGTGCCACCAACAACAACGATATTTTTGCGCTCAACAACGGCACGTCTTAAACCTTCCGCCTGATCATGTGTTAAAGCGCCTTGCTCAACATATTGATCTAAAGCAAAAATCGCAATGGCACGTCTTCTAATTGAAAAACATGCACGATTAACTACCGGAGGTAACCATCCTTGGAAACGTGCACCTTGAAATGGGAGCTCTGCCGACACCTCAGGGTGTTCATCATTGGCAACATGATTTTTAAACGACGCGACAAGCTTGACGATATTTTCACTTTGCTCCGCCGGAATATAAATATCCGTTGCGACTTTCCCCTCACCAATACGCTCATAATGCAAGCGACCATCTGGGTTTAGCATAATCTCAATGATTTTTTCATCATAAAGATAATCCATCACCTCTTTGCCAAAGGCAGTTTTTAACATGTTTAACTGCCGCTCTTCAATCAATGCTCTTTGTATCATAATTTTACTGCCTTACTCATAATCTGTAACTTATCAACCAATCCATAGTAGCGACTATCGAATGAATGAGGATTTGCAACACCTTGCATAAAGTATCTGCCTTTAGGTATTTTCCCACAAAATTGAAATACCGGTAGCATGTTTCCTTTACCATCTGTTTGATAGATCTTGCCAATCCACTGTTCATTAATATAGACATTTTGCCCTTTTATACATAACAAATCGCCCGGCACGCCCACTATTTTCTTTAAAAGAGGGATGTTTCTTGGCAACCATTTTCTTGTCAAAATATAATGCTCTGTTTGCTGATTTGGTATAAATACCACATTGTCGCCTTTATGATAATCTGCTACAGGATAGGTGAAATACCAACCTTCGGGCATACTTGGTGTTAATTGCTGAATAAAACCAATATGTAAGACTTTTAATAGCCACAACAAAGCATACAGTATCGCTAAAATAGCAAGAGTTTTATATAAAAATGAAAACCTTGCCACTGTTTTATCAATCTTCTTTTATTTTACGAATGGTGCTATCAGAAATACTCTTATTAACATTGGAGGCATCAGAAACCTTATCTTGTTTCTTCCCAGCCACGGCACCACCTTGAACCGTTGTAGAGACGTTGACATTCGTACTTCCTCCACCTACTGCACCTCCTCCACCAGTTACTACTGTGGCACCTGATTGCACTGAACCACCCATTGCCGTACTAGACCCTGCAACACCATGCATTGAAGAGGCGGCACCCACTGGTGATACAGAAACTGAAGTGGATTGCGCTGGCTGATTAACCACAACATGCGCTGCCGCTGGTGATGACATATTCTGGAAGATATTACCACCTGGCTTACCGACCGCTTTAGCCAGATAATTTGGCAAAGTATAAATCAAAATCAATAAAATAAAGGAGGTAAAGAATAATGCTAAGGGTTTCTCAAGACTTGTTGAATCGCTAATTGCTGTAATTTTTAAGCTTTGGAATAACGTAAATGCCACACCCAGAATAAATATCACGGCAAGCAATCTCACACCTGCTCTTAATAAATGCTGTATCGACTTATAAAATAAATCCTGTATAGGTTTAAACACACCCAACGGCACCACAATTAAAGACAATACTGCCACAAAATAAAATAGCACCACTGAAATAATGATTTGCGCACCTATAGCAGCAAAGATTAGTAAAAGCCCCATACCCAAAACCAGATAAAGCATCGACAATCCCATGTTAAATGTTCCATATTGCACCGAGATCTTAAGCATCGACACGCCTGCTTTAAAACCGATCCCCCATAGCTTACCAGGGCTATATAACAAGGCTTGTGATTTCTCAGGTGCGACGATATAGCCAACCTTTATAAAAGTTGCCAAGATCATTTGCAGCAGTTCAGGGAAATATTTGACAATGGTAAAAAACAAACCAATTTTAATGATCTTAACAATAAGGTTGCCAACACCTTCATCTTGTTTGATCACCCATACCAATCCAAAGATAACAAGCTCAAGACTGGCAACAATTGCTAAAAGTGCTAACGCAGAACCTTGCAATGCACTAAATTTCGCATTGATTTGCTCGATAAACCCAAATTGGATTTTATCAAGTAGTTGTGTTCCTAACACACTGGTTACATCTGCCATACCTTACCTACTGGTTACCTTGGACATCATCGCCTAAAATTTTCGCAAATGGATTTTCAACGGGGGCACCACTGCCATCACCACCTTCAAATTGATCTGACGTTGGGTTTTGCCCAACATCAGCAAAGAAGTCTTGTTTTGACTGTCCATCATCTTGCAACAGCTTATCAAACACTTTAAGCCCTTTAGATGTTTTTTTATTCATCTCCTGCACAAGCTGTTGATTGCTTTGATTGTTACTACTGCTATTATTACTGTTATTTGCATTATTATCATTATTTGAGTTATAGGGGTTATTATAATTATTATTACTATCCGACGAACTATCATAGGCAAAAGCCTGTGTGCACAGACTCAATAATATCAAAGCAATACATAAAAAACGCATTATTCACTCTGCCCATAAGGTGGTAAATAAGTGTCTTTAGTGACGAGCACCGAGAACTCCTTACCAGAGTTAATCGTAATTGTCGGCTTAATATTCATCGCTCGATCAGTAATCTTACCACCTACTTGTGTTGCCGTTTGTCCCAGACTTTGCAAGACAGAGTTTTGAGCAACCTGGCCATAATTAGGAACAAACTGACCATCTACATATTGCCCTGTCTGACCTTGAGAGGCCACCTGCGCTGCTACCGCCGGTACATTAAAGACGGTTGACAAGGCGGCAGCACCAATTAACTGACCCCAGTGATTGTTGACTTCATCAGCCAATCCTGAAACACCTGAATCATCCATACCTTGCTGATTTGGTAAGATAATTGATGTGCCATCGGGACGAATTAAACGAATAAACTTCACTTGCACACTGGTGTCACCATAAACCGTACTTGAGTTATACTGCCCAATCAACGAGCTTCCTCTTGGGATTAATAGCACTGTACCTGTTAATGTGTCATAAACATCTTTCGCAACACGTGCGACAATAGTCCCAGGTAAATCCGATACAATCTTTGTTTGCAAAATGGCAGGAATAGAATTACCCGCCATAATCACATTATCTGAAATTGGCTTTTGAATGGTATTCTCATTGGTAATGTCTTTTGCCGTTAAACCACCTTTCATAAAGTTTTCGCGTTGCTCTTCTGGTGTTTTAGCTGCCTGTGAGCCGTCATGCTTTAATTTATCTTTATCCTTGTTATCCTGAGGGATTGGTCGCGGCGCACCACCTCCAAAAAAGATTGGTGCATTCATCGCTTCACGATCCATTGGCGAATAACTTGGTTGAGCAGGTTTTTCTGGGCTTCTTGGTTGATTTTTCAAACTATTAATCTGTGTCTGCAATTCCTGCAATTGTGAGCGCTGCTGATTAATCATGCGCTGTAACTCTGGGTTTTCTTGTTGCACGACTTTAACAGGCTGATCCATACCCAAACGCTTACGAATTGCTTGCGCATCTTTATAACTGGATAGCTCATCAGAAACTTTGAGGCTTTTTCCTGAAGCGTTCGCGCTAAGATCAGAACTGTTCATGCCAGTCGAGCTTTTCTTTGGTGCATTAATCGAAAAAATAAACGCCACAATAATAATTAAAAGCAAACCACCACCAACAATAGTGATTAACTTTTTGTTTAGCTCTGATGATTTTGGCGGTGACGCCCTTAATCCCAGTTTATCTTGTTCTTTCTTAGCCATAATAACCCTTGATTATGCTTACTTCTGTGAAATCTCAACAACTGTTTCACCTGACTCTTTAGTGCCTGCTTTCAAGTAGGCATTCTTAATAACTGTATCAATTACCATATAATCCCCCTTCATGCGCCAGTTAAAGTTCGCTGTGCCATAGTTGCCATCATTTGATTGAACAAATGGTACTGGCATCGTTGCATTGCTAACTACTACCTCATGTGGGAATTTGATGAAGGTCTGATGTCCTGAGCTAAATATCTGCTCTGGATACCATTTTGGCGTATCACCCTTTAACATGCTCCAATTATAGTTGAAACTCATATGAGATAAACTTAAATCAAGTCCTGCGTTTTGCTGTGGTGGCGGCAATAATTTGCTATCACCGTTTGATGCATTCATATCACCTAAATTGCCACCATTAAAACCTTGCACCATTGCACTTGGGTATTGCCATTTCACCGACACCATTGCTTGATCCTGATCTACCGACTTTAAGATCAAATGATAAGTGCGTTTATTGGTTGTAATGATCATCGAGTTGGTTAGGTCTGTTTTCTGTGGCTTGATCAAAATATGCCAACGCAAATCTTTGCCCTCACCGCTATAGGTTGAAGCAATCTGCCAACGAAGCGTATCACCTGCCGCTTGTGAGATAATTTTCTCGCCTGGTTCAAATACGACATCGGTAATATTCAAAGGCGCTGCATAAATAGTATACATTGCCCCTGGCATATAGCTATAAGTCATCATCGCATTAAAAAAGTCACTTTGATCTGGAAACTGCTGCGCATCTTTATTGGCTTTAGCAACCGCTTCTTCTTTGGTTAAAACCGGCTTTTTGGCTGCTTTTTCCGCTTTACTGTTTGGCACAGGACGCAGCTGCCCTGGCATTGGCACGGGAATATACTCACGCACAACTTTAGTGCCTGCGGCATCTGCGGGCTTTGCTTGCACAAATTTACCTGAGTCAATGTCACCTTGATAACTATTTGTCGCACAGCCTGCCATTGCAATTGCAGTAAGTGGTAATAAACGGCTAATTTTATTTAATTTCATTGACTTGATCCTTTTTCGCTAAATGAGAAGAAACCTATTTTTAATCCTAGTGGGTTAAGTACCATTTGATTTAATGTCTTCGGTGGAGTACTCGGTGAGAAGGTAAATATCCCACTATATGTTTTAACACTCTCAATACCCCCATCTTTATTGTATGTTGTTGACTGAAAAGTCACTTCAAAACTATTATTACTGGCCTCATTGGCATTCGTAACCACAGTAGTAACCGTTTTATCGCCCACAAGCTTCAGTGGTTTAATTGCCTGATAAACTTGCTTTAACTGATCTTCCGCGCGACCTGAAACTGCTAGTAAAGCCGACTGCCATTGGCGATTAAGAACGACTGGGTCTAAAGGAATCTCAGTAATATTTTTGATAAAATCACTGACAAATGCAATTTTCTGCGCAACTGTGGGTGTATAGCTTTGCGATGCAGTTTGCACATTGACCACACTCTCTTGTGGCTTGACTTCAGCAACATAAACGTACATTTGCTGACGATTCGCCTCAATAATGATGGCAAGCAATAATAAGATACAAACGATCAAAATAGCAATTGCTGCCATCATCCAGTTACGTGCTTGCTTTTTAGCACTACCAATACGCAACTCCCATTCTTCATAGGCTTTTTGGTAGTCTGTTTTCTGCGCTTTTTGCACTTTTTGCGTTTCTTGCATTTCTTTTTCCATCTACAATAACCTTTCAATTGCTAGATTTTGAATATAGATTCCTAAAGGATTAATTTTCACTTGCTCTTTTGTTGTTAGCGGTTGGTGCCCAAACTGTCCAGAAACAACCAATATTGCCGTACCTTGTTTATCAACTAATTCACCGCTGAAATTTAAAGCATTCATTGTGAATTTATCAAATGTTGCTGCTTTAAGCTCGCTCTGCGCAATCCCAACAATACCTTGCTTTAATGCAAGTTGCGAGTCCTCATCCAAAAACTTATTATAGACATCGCCTGATTGATCGCCGATTAAGAGTGACTTAACAAACCCTTCTAATACAGTTTGACTCACGGTATAATCAGGACTCAACAACTCAGGTGGGGATTTTAAAAAACCTTTACTGGTGACCTGCTCAACCAATATTTTATAAGGGATAGAGTTTAAATAACCCACTAAAATCAGTGATAAAACAAAGCTCAATCCCACACCACTAAAAAAAATAACTCGCCAAATATATGCTTTATAGATGAGCTGCCCAATGGGTTTATCAAACAACTGATTTTGCTTTTGAAATGGTGTAATCACTTCAGTTTGCCGATAAGACTGAATTTCTTTACCAAAGGGAAATCCGCTAGGTTGCATCTATATCCCCCTTGTAGTGCTTTTTGACAATATCATATGCCCAGTCAAGCCCTTTGCCATGCAAATAGCTTTTTAAGAAATAATCATAGCCCTTATGTTGCGCCAGTATTTCCCTAATATGCTTACGATCTTCAGGTCTGCTTACTGCACAAAAAGCCAATGCAATAGGCCCCAAGCCTAAATCAAATAGGCAGTTACCTTTATGTGACTGGAAATAATACTGCCGCTTAGGCATCGCATGGGCTAAAATTTGCACTTGTCTTAAATTGAGTCCCAGTGACTCATAGCCTTGCGAAACTGCAGGCTCCATTGCACGATCATTTGGCAAGAAAATGCGCGATGGACATGACTCATTAAGCGCTGATACTAGGGGTGATTTCACCGCATCATCAACTGATTGTGTTGCAAAAATCACCGACACATTTAACTTTCTTAATGTTTTCAACCATTCTTTAATTTTTGAAGCAAAAATCGGATGATCTAAAAACAACCATGCTTCATCAAGGATCATCAAACTAGGTCGACCATCAAAACGCTTCTCAAGGATATGGAAAATATAAGCCAACACGGGCGCAATAATATTTGGCATTGCCATCAAGCGTTCCATCTCAAAACACTGCCAATTAGCATCACTAAAGTGCTCTTCATCGCAATCGAGTATCTCGCCATACGGACCACCTAACACATAGGAATCAAGTGCCATTCTTAGTGCTCTATCTTGCACAAAAGAACGAAGACCTGTTAATGTGCGCTGTTCTTTTGGCACCTCTGATAAGTTCATTAAAGCAAGCCAAACGGTTTCTTTAACCTCAGGAGTTACCTCTACTTTTTCATTTTCTAAAAGTCCAAGCACCCAATCATGCGCCCAAACACGTTCAGTTGTTTGATCTATCTCGGCTAATGGCTGAAATACTAAACCGCCTTTACCAACATCGCCCACTTCATAAAAATGACCTTTAACCCCTTGCGTTAACGCAAAGAAACTGCCACCTTTATCAAATATAAATACTTGCGCATTGTCATAACGCAAAAATTGCGCTGCCATTACGTTTAATAGCACCGATTTACCTGCGCCTGTTGGTCCCAAAATCATTTGATGCCCAACATCGCCAATATGATTAGATAATCTAAATGGTGTATTACCTGCCGTGCGCGCATATAACAATGGCGGTGCTTTTAAATGCGCATTAATCTCAGGTCCTGCCCAAACTGCTGAAAATGGTAATAAATGTGCTAAGTTTAAACTATGCATTAATGGCGTGCGCACATTAGCATTGGCTTGTCCTGGAACCGATGACAACCATGCTTCGACTGAGTTAATTGTCTCTGACACAGTAACAAAGCCAAGTCCATTGACAACACGCTCTACTTCACGTTGTTTCTCATAGACCTTATCTTTATCCGTATCCCATACGGTCACTGTTGCCGTGTAGTAACCAAATGATACTAAATCATCAGAAAGCTCCGATAACGCCTCATCGGCATCGTTAGATTTTTGTACAGCTGCACTATCAACCATCGCGCTTTCGCTTTTTGACATCACTTCTTTTAAAATCGTCAGCCCGCCCTTGCGTTTAGCAAACCATTGGCGCTTATAACTTTTAAGTACTTTTTCAGCATCGGTTTTATCTAATGGTAAAAAGCGAGTCACCCAACGGTATTGCAATGGCAAATGATTTAATCCATCTAAAATTGCTGGCACGGATGTTGTTGGAAATCCTAAAATAGAAATCGTTTTTAGATAATACTTACCCAACTTTGGCTCAAGTCCTCCAAGCAGTGGTGTGTCGGCTAACACGCCATCTAAGTAGCTTGGATTATCAGGCACATTGACTTTATGTGCGCGCTCCGAAACGCAATTATGTAAATAACTTAATGTTTCCTCATCACTTAGCTCAGTAATTTCATACATATAATCTTGCATGATATCGTACAACTGATTAACCGTCGCTGAGAAATAATTCATCAACTTCTTATAACCGGCATCATGCTCATCATCACTTTTTTTCTCTTTAACGAAAAGACCTGAGAGCTTAGAAACCGATTCTTTTTGTGGCAAATATTGAAAGGTCAAAAAATATTCACTTTCATAATTTTCACCTTTGCGCTCAAAGAGATCTTTACGCTCAACATCAATTAACCAACTTACTGCATCAGGGAAATAGTTCTCTGAAGGGTAACTCATCGCTGCTTTGCGACGCGCTTCGACATACAGAGCCCAACCAGAACCTAAACGTTTTAAGGTGTTATTCAGTCGCGCGGTAATTGATACCAATTGCGATTGCGTTGAGGACTCCAAATCGGGCCCTCTAAACGCAAATGTTTTTTGAAACGAGCCATCTTTATTCAATATCACGCCTTTATCAACAAGCACAGCCCAAGGCAATAAGTCACTTATTCTGTCAGGCTTTTTTCTATACTCTGCGATATTGAACATATTAGCTATACACCATAATAATTTCGTTGTTTAACATGACGCACCATAACTTGGAAAAACTGGGGATCTTTCTTGGTCATCAATACGGCAACAGTATGCATAATAATAAATATAGGTATGCCATACCAAGACTGCATACCAAGAACAATTGCTGCACCCAAAGTACCATTTAAAATAAAAAACTGTCTAGGCACACCTGCTGTTAAAAGCGGTGTTGTTAATGAGTTGTGTATTTTAATCACAAATCCAGGCACAGCCATTGTTACGCATCCTTTTTTATTTTACTGTTTAATTGTTTAGTTATATATTTTCCAAAGATTAGAAAACACTAAAAAATCAAACCTGACCCACGGTTAAATAATCCAGAAATCAAACTAGCTGCGGTAAAGGCAATCGCCAATCCCATCACCACTTGAAAAAGGCGTCTAACACCACTACCACCTTCACCAAAAGCGATCCCTAAACCTGCAATTACAATACAGATAACACCTGCCATTTGCGCAATTGGCCCTGAGATCACATCCATAATCTGTTGTAATGGACCTGTCATCGCTGAAAATGCATTATTCTGCGTATCCGTTGCAAAACTCACAGCCACAGTTAACGGCAACATCGACAATGCAAACAGCGCACGTTTTAAAAACTCAAGATAGTGCTTCATTCTTTATTTCTCCTTTTAAAAGGGTTCCTGACTAAATGTTTAAGGTTATATTAGTCAAATATATCGGCAAATCAAGAATTGGATGCTGCAAAATGCTATAAATATAAGATTAAGCGATGTATAACTCACCGCCATAAACAATGAGCCTGGTCACTAAATAAGCGACAAGTGAATATCATTCTCTCTCAAAGCTTTCGCTTTTGCACCTAACTGATAGCCATCAAGTAATATCTTATGGGCAGACAATGCAACATCGTAACCATCCGACTGTATAGTTAGCTCAACATTTTTAAGTTCCGCCTCATTTGATGTTTCAACAAGCTCTTTAAGCAAAGCGTGTATTTTTGCCACTTGCTGCTGAGGAAGTGACAGTCTGAACGATTTAATATTTTTATCAACATACTTAGCGATTGGCTCAATCGATAATGCATTAATCCTTAGCTGATCATTATAAGCATCAATACTTGCCTCACCCTCAACAATAACGGTTTCATCAACAGAGATTAAATGCTTAACCGCGTCATATAATTCACTGAAAATCACCAATTCCAAGCGCTCACAACCATCATCAAGCTGCAAAACACCCATCAACTTCCCAGCCTTTGTTTTACGTTGCGTCATCGCTACGACAACACCAGCAAGCAGAATTGATTCCTTGCGCGTTGTTGCCGCAATGCGATTTAAAGGCTGAACATTGAAGTGCTTAAGCCACATTCTATCTTCATCGATAACATGCCCTGATAAGAACATCCCTAACACTGATTTTTCAAAAATCAACTTATCTTTAATGCTCCAGCTTGGCACATTGATATGTGATATGTCACGCGTCGCGTCATTTTGGGACTCAGGTTCGCTAAATCCGAATAAATCAAGCTGCCCACTATTTTGCATCTGACTTTTTTGCTCAGCAGCTTTCATTGCATCTTCAATTGTTGCAACAAGTGTTTGCCTGTTTTCAGCGAAACCATCCATTGCTCCAGCGTAAATAAGTGCTTCACAAACGCGCTTATTGGCTTTGCGTGTATCGACACGCGCACAAAAATCATATAAATCTTTAAAGGCACCATGTTGTTGACGCTCTGCTAAAATCCCTTCAATGGCAGCAAAGCCAACCCCCTTGATCGCGCCAAGACCATAGACAAGTTCCGTCTGTTGATTCACGGTAAAATAATATTCACTAACATTTATATGCGGCAAAATAAGTTTCAACTGCATCTTTTGGCATTCTGAAATAAAGTTAACTACCTTATCCGTGTTATCCATATCTGATGACAATACAGCTGCCATAAAGGCTTCTGGATAATGCGCCTTTAAGAAAGCAGTTTGATAAGATACTAAAGCATATGCCGCAGAATGTGACTTATTAAAGCCATACTTTGCAAACTCTTCCATCAAATCAAAGATTGAACTTGCAAGCTTGGCGTCAATACCATTTTCAGACGCCCCTTTTTCAAAAGTCTCACGCTGCTTTGCCATCTCTTCTGGGATCTTTTTACCCATTGCCCGACGTAACAAATCTGCACCTCCCAGCGAGTAATTCGCTAGAATCTGTGCAATCTGCATCACTTGCTCTTGATATAAAATCGTACCATAGGTCTCTTCTAACACTTCTTTCAAATCAGGATGCGGATAACTAACCTCTTGCCTGCCATGCTTACGATTGACAAAATCGTCTACCATGCCAGAGCCTAAAGGTCCTGGACGATACAACGCCACCAAAGCAATAATATCTTCAAAACAATCCGGTCTTAAACGTTTGATCAACTCCTTCATGCCTCGCGACTCCAATTGGAAAACACCCGTGGTTTCCCCATTTTGCAAAAGCTGAAAGGTCTTTTTATCGGTCATCTGAATCAGCGCGATATCAAGCTCAGACTCATTCTGTAAGCGTCTTTGTTTATTAACAATTTTTAAAGCATTATCAATAATCGTTAAATTTCTTAAACCCAAAAAGTCGAACTTAACCAAGCCAACTTCTTCAACATCTTTTTTATCAAACTGTGTTACTAGTTGTTTGGTACCTTCTTCACAATACACCGGCGAGAAGTCAGTCACCTTAGAAGGTGAAATCACAACCCCTGCTGCATGCTTACCGACACTGCGCGTTAAACCCTCAAGCTTTAGTGCAATCTTAATAATCTCATCTGCCGTTTCATCTTGTTGACACAAATCATGCAATGGTGTCCCAGATGCGCAAGCATCCTTAAGCTTAATTCCAAGATCATTGGGAATCAACTTAGCAATCCTATCGACAAAACCATAAGGTTGCCCAAGCACACGACCAACATCACGTACTACAGCCTTAGCTGCCATCGAGCCATAGGTGATGATTTGCGAGACACTCTCGCTACCATATTTTTGCGCAACATATTCAATCACACGATCACGCCCATCCATACAAAAATCAATATCAAAATCTGGCATCGATACCCGTTCTGGATTTAGAAAACGCTCAAATAGCAGACCATAAGGAATGGGATCAATATCTGTAATCTTAAGCGCATAGGCCACCAATGATCCTGCACCTGAGCCTCGCCCTGGACCCACAGGAATATCATGGTCTTTTGACCATTGAATAAAATCTGCAACGATCAAAAAGTACCCTGGAAAACCCATCTGACAAATCACATCAATCTCAACTTGCAAGCGCGCTTTATAACTTTCAATAATGGCGGGTTTATCTTCTTCTTTTTTATCCATTAGAATAAAATCAAAGCGCTCATCCAATCCTTTAAAAGAAACTTCAGCAAAATATTCAGCCTCGGTCATACCTTGAGGGATATCAAAAGATGGCAACACCGCATCACCCAAATTAAACGTAACATTGGCATTTTGCGCAATATATACACTATTGCTTAAACTTTGCGGAATATCCGAAAATAATTCGCACATCTCATCAGCTGATCGCAAGTATTGCTTAGATGTGTATTGACTTTTACGCGTTTGATCCAAAAGAGTATAGCCTTGATAAATACCAACACGCACCTCGTGATCCGAGTAATCGCTTTCATTTAAGAAGCGCACATCATTGGTTGCCACTACAGCAACTTGATGCGCTTGCGCTAAAGTAATTGCCTTTTGAATATAGTCCTCTTCACCGTCATGACCAATGCGCTGAAGCTCAATAAAAAAATTTTCTTTTGGAATAACTTTAAGATACGCCTCTAAAACATTTTCTGCGTCAGTGTCTTTTTGCGCCAAATAGTTCTGCGCAATTTCACCCTTAATACCACCGCTTAATACAAAAACATGTGTAAAATCAAAACTCGCCAGCGTGCTTTTAGGCAACACTGGAATACCATTGACTCTATTGGCATAAAGATAGGCATGTGAAATCAAATCAACAATGACCTGATAGCCTTGATTGTTCTTAGCAATTAACGTTAACGGATAATGAGCACCATCAACCTCAATCCAAATTTCACTGCCAAATATTGGCTTAACACCGCTGGCAAGTGCTGCCTTATAAAACTTCACTGCGGCAAACATATTACACATATCAGTTAATGCAACCGCTGCCAATTCGCGCTTAACACATTCCTCAAGCAACGGCTTAATGCGGATAATGCTATCCATCAACGAGTATTCGCTGTGCAGTTTTAAATGAACATAACGTGCCGACATAATCTTACTCTCTACTGATTTTCAAATACACTACCAATGGTATCAAATTTAACGGAAACGGGTTTATTTTTAAGTGCTTTAATTTTTGATTCATAGACAGGCACGACATGCTGTTGCCAAACATCATTAAAAAATGCCAGTTCTTTGTACCTAGATAGTACTTCATCAATATAATGCATCACTCGTGGCAAATAACATAGGTAATTTTTACGTTTATTCTGAATATCTTGCCTTGTAAAAATACCCAAACATTTCAAATGCCGTTGCAATCCCGTCAGATCAAACCAATATCTATATTTATCTCGTGTTATTTCTTGATTCAACAACCCTTGCTCTTTCGCCATACAATAATATGTATCTACACTTTGATCAATCAGCTGCTCCGGCAAGGTTAAATAACAATCTTTTAAGACAGACACCAAATCATAGGTAATCGGACCGTTCACCGCATCTTGAAAATCAATTAACCCTAATGTTTTATCCGGTAAGCACATCATATTTTTGCTATGAAAATCTCTAAACACAAACACATTGGGTTGCTCCAGCGCATTGCTAACAAGAATCTGTTGTAACTGGTGATATGGCGCCTCCAATGAGTGCAAAGTTTCCGCATTAAGCCCTAACCATTGCCAAAACCATAGTTTCATAACATCAAGCTCTGAAGCGAGCTTTGTTTTTTCATAATTAGGGAAAAGTGCCTTTTCAATCTGCCAAAACTTTGGAATCAATGCCAACACCTGATCATATTGGTTAATATTTTTTTCAGCATGCACTGCATGATAAAGTTGAGTATCACCAAAATCATCTAATAATAAAAAACCGCTTTCTTGGTCATAAGCATAACACTCTGGCGTTTGCAAATTAAAGTAACGCAAAAGACGCGTAACCCTAAAAAACACATCGGGTTTTTCTCGATCCAACGGCGCATCCATCACGACATAGCTCTTATTTTCAAGGTTAACGCGATAGTACTGACGAAAACTGGCATCACCAACAATCGGCACCAAAGTTGGTTCCGTATTTGGAAATAGCGCTTGTAGCCATTCAATAATCTGTAAAAACCTAGATTGCACGACTTTTTCCTAGAAATCTAACAACAACGCGATAGAATAGCAGTAGTTTTGGTTTGATGAAACCTAGAATTCCTAGCAAATAGGCAAAAGGATAATATTTATTCAATGAACAAATTTACAAATTTACACCGAAAAATTTTGCCCTTGGCAATGCTTTGCGCCATCCCTGGTATTGGACTTAGTAAAATCACCGTTGAAAATCCTTTGCAGAAAGCTTGGCAATGTAGCGCCGACGGTGATGCGTGGAAATGTATTGAAGTTAATAACAATAATGCCGACTTATTTAAAAAAGGCGTGTTACCTAAAGAAAAGAAGCAAATTATTGCTGATGCCTTAGGCTGGGTTCCCACAAACAATCCAAATAATATTTGTGGCGGTTACTATTATCAGACACCGATTAACAAAAACCCCTCTGATGAAGCCAAAATCAATGCCCAACAGTATCAATATGCCCGAAGCGGGACTATTACTGCAGAAGGTGCAGTTGAGGTTAACAAAGGTAATCAATACCTTGCTGCTGACAAGGCTGTTTTAAAACAAAACAAAGACAAAAAAATCGATCAGATTGACTTAACCGGTAACGTTAACTTGAGTCAACCTGGGCAGCTGGCGATTGGCTCACAAGGACAAGCTAATATCAGCACTAACACAGCAACACTTGATGACACTTACTATTTAATTCGAGTACGCCAAAAGCCTGGTGGATCAATGGCGAATCTAACCTCTGATGAAATCGGCAACAAAGCCAATAACTTCACAGGTTACGCTCATGGTCATGCCAAGCAGATCATTCAAAAGAGCAAAACGGATTACACGCTAAAAAAAGCAACCTATGCCACAGATAATCCCTACGGCAATGACTGGATGTTAAGCGCCACGACGATTGACCTTGATCGAGAATCCGGCTTAGGAACCGCTTATAACACATTATTTTATGTTAAGGATGTGCCTATTTTATATTGGCCATATATGACTTTTCCGATTGATAACCGCCGACGCACCGGTTTTTTATATCCAACGGCAGGCTACAATAGCAATTCTGGTTATTATTTATCCACTCCTTTTTATTGGAATATGGCGCCTAATTATGACTTGTTATTAACACCAACCATTTACAATCATCGCGGAATCTTACTAGATGGTAACTTCCGTTATCTAACTGAAACACAAAGCGGCAATCTTGATGTGCAATATATGCCGCATGACAGACGCAATAACACGGATCGCAAAGCTCTCTCTTTTACTGACAATGGTCAATATGGCAGAAACTGGTCAAGCTATATCAACTACCAATACATTGGTGACAAAGATTTCTACAATGACTTTGATAGTGACAATATTGGTCTTTCAACACAAACTTTACTTGATCGTCAAGCCTCGGTTAGTTACAACGATCCACACTGGAATTTCAATACAACTGTGCAATCATACGATGTCATTGATGATACGATGTATCTGGCGAACCGACCTTATTCAACTTTGCCTCAAATCAACGCCAATGCAACTTACCCAGGGCTCCTACCACACATGGATTTCAACTGGGACAATCAGTTCACCTACTTTACTAAACCGAGCTTAAATGGCGTATCACAAGTTGAAGGTCAACGTTATTATAGCGCGCCGAAAGTAAGCTTCCCTTTTCAGAAAAGCTGGGGCTTTTTTACGCCATCACTGACGCTATCTGAAACTGCATATACTTTGCAAAATAGAAGCGCAGTAACTTCAACAAGCACTACTAACTTCAGTCAGAATCAATATCCTGAGCAGAATATCATAAGAAGTTTGCCAATTATTAACATTGACACCGGCTTATATTTTGATCGCAAATTTAGTTTCAATGATCATAACTACACACAAACGCTAGAACCACGACTATTTTACACATACATTCCGTATCAAAACCAAAGCAATATCCCATTGTTTGACACATCTATAAGTAACTTCAGTTACGCATCTTTATTCCAAAACAATATCTTTACTGGAATTGATCGCATTAACAATGCCAATCAAATCTCTTACGCACTTGAGACTTCGGTCAATGACCAAGACACCGGTATGAATGTATTGAGCGCCGGCATCGGGCAGATTCTCTACTTTGCGAATCGCAAAGTATCGTTGTGTTCTGGCACAAACGCTAATTGCGCGAACTCGTATGTACCTTTCCACGACAGCTTCACTTCTGATATTGCGGCATTTTTTAATTATCGCTTTTTGCCACATTGGCAATTAATGACCTCAGGCACTTACAACCCGATCAACAATAATGTCGACTCACAGACTTATCAAGTCCAATATATGCCTGATAATAGCCACATCTTTAATGTGGCATATCAAAACATCAAAAATAACTACGCCGCATTAACGCCTGCAGAAATTCAGGCAGGCAACTTACCTGATCCATTATCACAAGTGACTGTTTCAAGCATATGGCGCTTAACACCACATTGGTCAGTCACCGGTCTTTGGAGTTACGCATTTAACTCAAGACATACGACAAATATGTTTGCCGGCATTCAATACGATGCTTGCAGCTGGGCGGTGCGTTTCTTGGCACAACGCTATGTTAACTCATCAAGCGACCCTAACAACCCAACCAACATCACAGGACCATTGACCAATGCCTTTATTGTTCAGTTTGAATTAAAAGGATTAGGCGGCAGTAGTGAAAGCTCGCTTGATGAGCGTCTAACCATGATTCCAGGCTATACACCAAACGGTGGTTTTAACTAACGCTGAGAAAGACTATTCAACACCTATACCCATCGTAAATCATTTTGCGATGCTTAATGCTGAAGAAGTTTTTGATGATTTTGAGCGATTGAAGTGCAGATAATAGCTAGGACTATTAACAAAATTCGATCGCTCAAAAGTGCTAAAAATTCAATAGCAGAAATAGTGTAAAATGGTTTGTGATGGGTATAACTATGTGTATATAATGCTAGGCATTACTAAGCTTTAGTTGATTTTTTCATGCACTTACGCACTAAATTCATGGCTTTTGCCAGCACACTTGCTCTTAGCTCTTTGGCACTTGCTAACACACCTCCTGCCTTGCTACAAAAACCGGGCGTCACACATGCGCAAAACACCACCATCAAAGGCAAACATTTAATCAACGAGATTGTTGCCATCGTTAATGATCAGGCGATCACCTTAGAACAATTAAATATCGAAGTTGCCAAAACCAAAGCACAACTTGATAGCAATCCCAATGCGCAAATTCCAGACAATCTAACGCTGCAACGCCAAGTCTTGCAGCAATTGATCAATCAAACCATTGCCCTACAAATGGCAAAACGTCAAGGGATCACGGTTAGCGATGATGAAGTCAATAACTCAATCGCCGAAGTAACCGCACAAAATGGCATTACATTGGCACAGCTCAAAGAAAAACTTAAATCCTCAAAATTAGACTACAGCACCTATTATCAAACGGTCAAAGATCAACTCATTATTAACAAACTACAGCAGCGTGCCGTGGCAGGTAAGGTTTATATCTCACCAACAGAAGTTGATAAGTATATTAAAAAGCACTTCAGTGATAATCAGACTGAGTACTTAGTTAACAATATCGTTTTATCTTTACCTGAGAACCCAACGACTGAAGATCAACAAAAAGTCATAGCCCAAGCAAAAGAGATTATCCAATCGATTAAAGACAAGAAAACCACCTTTGCTGATGCTGCCAAAAAGTACTCACAAGCAGGTAATGCAAGTAGTGGTGGTTCGCTTGATTGGAAGACACTTAACCAACTGCCAAGCATTTACCAAAATGAAGTTGAAACGCTACAAAATGGACAAATTAGCACCCCATTTATTGCTAATGGCAGTGTTCAAATTATTGAGCTCGCTGACAGCAAAACACCGGATAGTGCCAAACACTTTGTTGAGCAATATCATGTTCAACAAATCGTGATCAATACGTCCCCTGTGATGACTGACAATGATGCTAAAGCCAAATTAATGCGTATTTTAACCGCCCTTGACAATCACCAGTCATTTAGCGACCTTGCCAAGGCAAACTCTGATGCGCTTGATAATGCCGATAATGGTGGCGACATGGGCTGGATTAGCTTAAACACTCAACCGCCAGCACTAGCACAAGCGATTAAAGCCGCTAAACTAAAGAAAGTAAGCGCACCTTTTAAGGTAAACAATGGTTGGCAAATCATTGAGGTGCTTGCAAAGCGCAAAGAAGATGACACCGCTAATTATCAAAAAGAGCAAGCAATGATGGCGTTATTTAACGAGAACGCACAACAAGCCTTAAAAACTTGGATGTTATCATTGCGTGATAGCGCCTATGTAGAGATTGTTGATCAAAATTTAAATTTGCCTGAGGCATAAAAAATAAAAATAAGAGACATTAAATGCATAAAGCCAAAAAGTCTTTAGGGCAAAATTTTTTACAAGATGAAAACATTATTGCCAATATCATCCATCAATCTGGAATAAAAGCAGATGATGATGTTATTGAGATTGGCCCTGGTCTTGGCGCATTGACACGCCATATTCTTAAAATCACCAAAGCTATCCAAGTGATCGAATTTGATGAAGATGTGATCCTACCATTAAAAGCTGCTTGCGCGATGTACGGCAAACTTAACATTTGCCAACAAGATGTACTCACCGTTAACTTTAATGACTTTTATCATGGCGAAAAAATAAAGCTCATTGGTAACTTGCCTTATAATATCTCCTCACCGATTCTTTTTCATTTAATCAAATACGCACCGCTTTTTAAAGATATGCATTTTATGCTACAAAAAGAAATGGTTGATCGTGTTGCTGCCACTCCATCCGAGAAGAACTATGGTCGCTTAAGTGTCATGCTGCAATATCACTTCAAATGTGAAGCGTTATTCACTGTTCCGGCAACTGCATTTCACCCTAAACCAAAAGTCGAATCGCGCATTCTGCGCTTAACTCCATATAATGAACTACCATTTATTGCTAATGATTACATGCTTTTTGCCAAGGTCGTTAAACAAGCTTTTCAGATGCGTCGCAAGACTTTGCGCAACAATCTCAAGGCGCTTGTGCCCTCAGGTGAACTAGAGAACTTACCCGTTGATTTAACACTTCGCCCTGAAAATCTAAGCGTTGCTGACTTTGTTAAGCTAAGTAACCATATAGGAGCACTATAAATGGCGAGTTATGTGATTGGTGATGTTCAAGGTTGCTATACCGAATTGATGCAATTAATTGATAAAATTCAGTTTAATCCTAACGATGACAAGCTTATTTTTGCCGGTGACGTTGTTAATCGCGGGCCGCAATCGCTCGAAGTGCTGCGCTTTATTAAATCTTTAGGCAAATCTGCCAAAGTGGTTTTAGGCAATCATGATTTATATCTTCTTGCCATTGCCTATGGTTATTTACCAACTGCTAAAAAAGACACACTTAACCGCATTCTAGAAGCGGATGATAAAAGCGAATTACTCCAATGGTTGCGTCAACAACATTTTCTTTACAGCCATAAAAAACACATCATTACTCATGCCGGTATCCCACCAATCTGGTCACTTAAAAAAGCCAAACGCTTGGGGCTTGAGCTTGAATTTGTATTACAAACCGATATGTGCTTTCAGCTTTTTATGAGCAACCTATTTGGTAATGAGCCTAATTTTTGGCAAGATGACTTAGAAGCAGTTAACCGTTGGCGCTGCATTGCTAACTACTTCACACGCATGCGTTTATGTGATCAGGATGGTCGTTTGGACTTTTCTTTTAAAGGTGAACTTAAGAACAAACCTGATCATCTTGATGCATGGTTTAATATTCCTAATGCCAAAATTGATGCCAAATACACACTTGTGTTTGGTCACTGGGCAGCACTTAATGGTGTGAGCAATAATCCACGCTGCATTGCAATTGATACAGGTTGTGTTTGGGGTGGCAAATTAACGGCTTACTGCATTGATACACAGGAAATCCATCAGGTTGATGCAATTAATTTAATTAAGGAGAGCGAATAAATGGCAAAAATATTGGTTATCCATGGACCTAATTTAAACTTACTAGGTCAACGCGAGACGGATATTTACGGCACTGCAACATTAGACAATGTAAATAACAAGCTTATTGAGCTTGCTGAGTCAAAAAAAATGCATTGCAGCTGTTTTCAGTCAAACCATGAAGGCGCGATTGTTGATCAATTGCAGCAAGCTCAAGGCAATTATGACTTTATTATCATTAACCCAGCAGCTTACACACATACTAGTGTCGCCATCCGTGATGCACTCCTTGCCATCAACATCCCTTTTATTGAAACACATTTATCGAACCCCGATAAACGCGAGCTTTTTCGCCATCATTCTTACTTATCTGACATTGCTTACGGCATCGTTTCCGGTATGGGGGCTAAAAGCTATGAACTTTCCATGCATGCGGCGATTGATTATTGTCAACACAATTGCATATAACGGTTTACAAGATAATATCTAGATAAAACCCACGCCTAAAAAGCGAAAACAACACGTGACATTTTGATCATTTGCCGCAACAATGTCTGGTTGGAATGAGTTAAACATAAAGTTAAATTTAAACAAAGGTTAATTAAAACAGATGGATATTCAAAAGATTGAACAACTGATCGCATTGATTGAAAAATCAAATGTTAACGAAATTGAAATCAAAGAAGGCGAAACTTCCATTCGCATCACTGGCAGTCATCCTCAACCTGTGAATGCTTTGGCTCCACAGCAATTTATTCATCATACCCCTGCTGCTATGCCGCAACAAACTGCTACTTTTGAACCACAAACTCAACAAGCTGCATCTGCTGCAAAACCAGCTGAAACCTTGCCACAAGGCAAACAGGTTAAGTCACCGATGGTTGGCACTTTCTATCAATCGCCTTCACCGGGTGCTTCTTCTTTCGTCACTGAAGGTCAAGCCGTAAAAGCAGGTGATACCTTATGTATTATTGAAGCAATGAAGATTATGAATCAAATCGAAGCTGATCACTCTGGTACTGTGCTTAAAATTCTTGTGGAAGATGGTTCCCCCGTTGAATACGATCAACCACTTTTCATCATTGGCTAAGCCAATCACTTATTGATAGACACAAAAATAGTTTTTAACAGGTTCGATATGATTAAAAAACTCTTAATTGCAAATCGCGGTGAAATCGCGCTTAGAATCCTTCGCGCATGTCGTGAACTAGGCATTAAAACCGTTGCCGTTCATTCAACGGTTGATCGCGATTTGATGCATGTAAAACTCGCTGATGAAACCATTTGTATTGGGCCTGCCAGCCCCACAAATAGCTATTTGCATATTCCTGCAATTATCGCTGCCGCTGAAGTGTCTGGCGCTGATGCAATTCACCCAGGTTATGGCTTTTTATCAGAGAATGCTGACTTTGCCGATGCCGTAGAATCTAGTGGCTTTATCTTTGTTGGTCCACGCGCTGAAAGCATTCGTGTGATGGGGGATAAGGTTGCCGCGATTAAAGCGATGAAAGAAGCAGGTGTGCCATGTGTACCTGGTTCCAATGGTCCAATTAGCAAAGAGCCACAAAAAAATCTAGCGATGGCTGATAGCATTGGTTATCCAATTATGATCAAAGCTGCCGGTGGTGGTGGCGGTCGTGGCATGCGTGTTGTGCGTAAAAAAGAAGACTTACTGAAATTTATCGAAATGACACAAGCTGAAGCAAAGATGGCGTTTAATAATGACATGGTTTATATGGAGAAATTCCTTGAAAATCCGCGTCATATTGAAATTCAAGTCTTTGGTGACGGTGAGGGCAATGCCATTCATTTATTTGAACGCGACTGCTCAACACAACGTCGTCATCAAAAAGTCATTGAAGAGGCGCCTGCTGTAGGATTAACTGACGAGCAACGTGCTGAGATCGGCAAACGCTGTGTTGATGCTTGTAAGATGCTTAAATATCGCGGAGCTGGAACTTTTGAGTTCTTATACGAGAATGGTGAATTCTACTTCATCGAGATGAACACACGTATTCAGGTGGAACACCCAGTGACTGAGTCAATCACCAATATCGATTTAATCAAAGAGCAAATCCGCATTGCTTCAGGTGGTTCACTAACATTTAAACAAGAAGACATCAAGATCATGGGGCATGCAATTGAGTGCCGTATCAATGCTGAAGATCCTGAGAAAATGATGCCTTGCCCTGGCAAGATTGATATCTATCACGCCCCAGGTGGACCTGGTGTGCGTGTTGACTCACACATTTATTCTCAATACTTCGTGCCACCTAATTATGACTCAATGATTGCTAAAGTAATCGTTCACGCACGCACACGTGATATCGCCATTCAGCGCATGCAAAGTGCACTTGAAGAAATGATTATCAGCGGCATTAAAACAAATATTCCATTGCATCATAAAATTCTTGCTGAGCGCGAATTCCAAAATGGTGGTACTAATATCCACTATCTTGAAAAAATGCTAGAGCGTGATAAAGCATAAAATCATGTTGTGGAAAGAACTATCCCTTACCTGTCTTAAAACTAATCTTGAAGCATTAGAAGACTATCTTTTAGCACAAGGCGCTTGTTCTGTTACTTATCAAGATGCTAAAGATCAGCCAATTCTTGAACCTAAAGCAGGCGAAAATCCGCTATGGGATGAAGTGGTTTTAGTTGCACTTTTTACTGAAGAATATCAGCTATCTGACATTACCACATCACTTGATGAAAGCGCATTAAAGCTCAATATTATTGGCGACATTCATACACGTGAATTTGCTGATCAAGATTGGACACGCACGTGGATGGACGATTTCAAACCGATGCAATTTGGGCATCGCTTATGGATTTATCCAAGTTGGTGCACACCAGAAATCCATAGTGACGATCAAGTCAACATCCTCCTTGATCCAGGGCTTGCCTTTGGTACAGGGACACATCAAACAACTGCTTTGTGTCTTGAATGGCTTGAGCATCATGTCACTGCCAAAGATCATGTAATCGATCTGGGTTGTGGCTCTGGCATTTTGGCAGTTGCTGCCAAGAAACTAGGCGCGCATGACGTCATTGCTATTGACAATGATCCACAAGCGATTTTAGCAACCCACGCTAATGCTGAGAAAAATGACATTAATGCTAATTTCGCGGCTTTCCTACCAGATGAAGCACCTAAGTCAGTCAAAGCCGATATTTTAATTGCCAATATTCTTGCCGGTATCTTAATTGACCTTAAAGAAATTATTGCTGATTTTGTTAAACCGCATGGCAAGCTTGCTTTATCGGGTATTTTACAAGAGCAAGTGGATGATATTATCAAAGCATTCTCACCTTATTTTGTATTAAATGAACCCACTTTCAAGGATGAATGGACATTAATATCAGGCATTCGCAAGCCGTAAAAAAGCATGAAAATCGGTCAGTTTCACTCAGATAATATTTTATTTTTGGCACCCATGGCAGGCGTGACTGACTTACCCTTTCGTAAGCTGTGTAAAACACATGGTGCCGGTTGGGTCGTATCAGAAATGGTTTGGTCACACAAGCATCTATATGAAACGACCAAAACACAACGCCGTATTGATCATAGCGATGAGGTCGCCCCCAAGATTATTCAAATCGCTGGCGGGGATCCTGATATGCTTGCTGAATCAGCGATTTTAAACGTTGAAAAAGGTGCCGATATTATTGATATCAATATGGGCTGTCCGGCTAAAAAAGTCTGCAATAAATTAGCAGGCTCTGCACTGATGCAAAATGAGCAGTTAGTCGATGAGATTCTCTGTGCCGTCGTAAATGCAGTCAATGTCCCTGTGACCTTAAAGATTCGTACTGGTTGGAGCAAGGATAATAAAAATGCCTTAAAGATTGCGCAGATTGCAGAGAATGCGGGTATTCAAACACTTACTATTCATGGTCGTACGCGCGATTAGAAATATACCGGAAATGCTGAATATGATCTCATTGCTCAAATTAAACAGCGCATTAATATACCCGTCATTGCTAATGGTGATATCACCACACCTGAAAAAGCCAAACAAGTCCTTGATTATACCCAAGCCGATGCACTGATGATTGGCAGAGGCGCGCATGGCAATCCTTGGCTATTTCAGCAAATAAATGATTTTTTGCACACTGGTAGCTATCAACAAACACCTAGCTTCACGCAAAAATTAAACACCATTCTTGAACATGTTAAAGCCATGCATTGCTTTTATGGTGATTACATGGGCGTACGTTTTGCGCGCAAACACATTACTTGGTATTTTGAGCAAATCCCAGAATTTGATTTGACTCAAGCCCGTCAACTCTTTAATAAATTAACAACGCCTAAAGCTCAGATTGATTTTTTAACCAATACTGTTCGCCGCACCCTGAGCACAGCCGAAGAATAGTTATGAAGGTGAGTGACAATAATAGCAATACATACGTTGGCTGAGCGTTAGTCGAAGCCATCTGCTGCTTCTGTACTACCCTTTAACTTCGCTCAAGTTGCAGAAAATAGTTCATGGTTGTTTAGCTTATACAATTTAACTACAGTGAGTGAGGTTACGCACTTCCTCTATTTCAACACCCCGCCTCGCAAGCTCGGCACCCCTCTTGCAAAGAGGGGAATTGGGCGATGGTGATTTTAATTCCCCTCTTTGCAAGAGGGGTGGCAGCCGTAGGCTGACGGGGTGTTTGTAAAATCATAGTCTCCGCCAAACTGAGTAATTGCAATAATCACATGCATTAGCTCAATTAAGTTATTTCCGATGGATATAAAATCCGTTATCCTAACTCGCATATTTTGTATTATTTACTTAACGTGAAAATGTCCATTAATTCTGACACAATTGCCGCAATCGCTACAGCACCTGGAAAGGGTGGCGTGGGTATTATTCGCATTTCTGGCAAAGACGCCTACGCAATTGCGCATAAGATTACACAAACGCCTCTTAAAGCAAGACATGCTCACTTTCTGCCATTTAAAGACATCAATGATGAAACATTAGATCAAGGCATTGCATTATATTTCAAAGCACCTCACTCCTATACGGGCGAGGATGTTGTTGAGCTGCAAGCCCATGGCGGTCCTGTGGTATTAAATCTTATTTTGCAAACTGCTATTGAACACGGTGCACGCCTTGCCAAACCCGGTGAATTTACTGAACGTGCTTACCTTAATGACAAAATTGATTTAGCCCAAGCAGAAGCGATTGCAGATATGATTGATGCTTCATCTGAACAGGCAGCTAAGTCAGCGATGCGATCATTACAAGGAGATTTCTCTCAGCATATTGACACCTTAGTTGAATCTTTAATTCACTTACGCATTCATGTTGAAGCAGCGATTGATTTTCCTGAAGAAGAAATCGACTTTTTAGCTGATGAGCATATCAAAACACAATTATTACAAGTTGGGCAGAATGTTGACTCAGTGCTGCATAACTCCAAACAAGGTGCACTATTACGTGAGGGAGTTGAGATCGTCATCGCTGGCAAACCAAATGCCGGTAAATCAAGCCTATTAAACGCCTTAGCCGGCAAGGAAAGTGCAATTGTTACCGATATTGAAGGAACCACTCGTGATACCTTACGTGAATATATCCAAATCAACGGCATTCCCGTGCATATTATTGATACAGCAGGACTTAGAATTAGCAGTGATGTCATTGAAACCGAAGGTGTCAGACGCGCACTAGAGGCAATTAAAAAAGCGGATCATATTCTATTAGTTGCTGATATTAACGACACCAAAGATAAAAAAATCACCGAGCTTGCACCTGAGTTTTTCACGCATATTCCATCACATATCCCGATTACTTACATTTACAACAAAGTCGATCTAACTGATAACAACAGCGAGAATCATGATAATCACCTATATATCTCTGCCAAGCATGATATTGGCATCAATAAATTACGCGATTATCTGCTTAAAGCCATTGGCTATGAGCAGACAACTGAAGGCATTTTCACTGCAAGAAAACGTCATATTAATGCCCTAACAAAAGCACAAGATCATCTGGAAATGGCATTTAGCCACTTAATACATAAAGATGGTGAACTATTAGCCGAAGAGTTAAATCTCGCCCAAAAGCAGCTTTCTTTGATTACTGGTGAGTTTAGCGCCGATGATCTTCTGGGTGAGATATTTAGTAGTTTTTGTATTGGGAAATAGATTTAAAAATATCTAGCCGTCATTTGCTTTAAATGATTGGCAATACGCTCACGTAATACCTGAGGCTCAACCACCTCAAGATGCGCTCCAAATCCGAGCACCCACCAAACAAATTCGCCACTAATCTTTAACGTTGCGCTAATCTCAGTGTAGTCTGGATGATGAGTAATAAACTGATCATCTGCGAGTTTATTTTCTTCAAAGTGAAGTCCTGTATCATAGCGTTCATTGCGGTAAGCTCTTAATACAATTTTTTCAGGCTCCGCTGTTAAATATTCAATGCTCTTTTCTACTGCACGGTGTAAGTCAAAATCCTTAGGATAAATAAATGGCTCATCAAGTACTTCTACTTGCTGAATGCGCTGCATATGTAAAGAGCGTCTGCTATTAGGATCATCATCTTCTTTTTGTAGCCATAGATACATCGCATGGTCTTTAATTGATAAGCCTAACGGCATTCCTTCATAACGATCAATATGCGTTTTGCCGCGCTTTATGTAATCAAGTCGCACACGCTGTTCGTGATAAATTGCCTCAGTCAATTTAGCAAAAACCTGCTCATTAATCGCAGCTGCTTTGAGAACCGCACTGCGAGAGGTCATCGTAAACTTATCGATCCATGAGCGACTGGTTCGATATTTGCTTTTCATTAATGTTTTATGTGCATGCTCAACAACCGGGGTGATTTTTTGATTTACATTTACAGGCGTCAAATAGCGCAAGTGTGAATCCGCAAACAACAAGTACAACGCCACATCTTGCGAAAAACGTGAAAAATTTAGAAAGCTGGCATTATGATCCCATGAGTAGTAATTAGCCCGCCCTTTTTTGCTAATCACCAACGCCTCTAAGTCCTGCAAAAACTCAAGGTCACGTTCGCACGTTTTTTTAGTGATTTGCGCACCATGCTCACACATTTTCCGATGCAAATCACTTGTACTAATACACTGTGGCGACAATGGGATATTGTTAAATAAAAACAATAGACGCCCTAGTTTAGTATTAACCTGAGCAAGTGCATTATCAAACATATGCTACTTCTTCAGTTATATTTCCAACCATCGTTTGAGTTGTGTTCATCCACAACATATCAGCAAATGTCTTATACACATTATTGAGCCATACGTCTGCCTGCAGTTGTTCTGTTTCAATTGTATCTTGAGCCTGTTGTTTTGCTTGCTTGTACATAGCAAACTTATCAAATAAATGCTTTTTAATACTCTGCTCTAATAAAACCCCTTTGTCACTGAACGCAGTTTCACCCTTAAGGTATGAACGATAACAAGCATCCTCTGCTACCTGATGCAATACCTTCTGATAGTTTTCTTCGCCCTCCCAAAGCTGTTCTTGCTGCACCCATTTAATATCTAATGGTATCAAGGTGGCATTACCCCAACGATCAGGGAAATTTTTACTTCTTTGCTCAAGCGCCGTAATTTGAAAACGATGTCCTGAGGTTGTAGTACTTTTTTCATCTGCCATTTTCAACAAGTTAAATGCCTCAAGACACAGTAACTGTTCATCGGCAAAACTACTTAAAACTGCAAGTTTAGTGAAAACTCGCAGTTTAGTTACGCCAAGAATATCATTTTGTGCAACACGCTGCTGCCATAACAATTGATCATCTAAGCCATCTTCTTTTGCCTTTCTATGCAAATATATTTTGAGCGTTGCTGCACTGATATCACCAATATACTCACGCCAAAAACCATCCATTGTTGTTTTAATCGGTGCATTGAGCGCTTTTAGCCTTGAAAGCATAACAAAAGCACTTAACAATCTAACCCCTTCTTTGAAGTCATGTATAGAATGCAATCTCAAGGCACTCAACAATGGGCGCAAGATATTCCACTCAGTCTCTTTTAAAAAGCTCAATAACAAAGCATCGCTTGCTAGAAGTCCATCATAGACAAAGTTATCTGCCACCTTTTTGTGATTGATAAACGCATAGCTAAACATCAAGTGATCATGAATAGTTTGTACAAACTGCGTTTTTTGCTCGCTGGCGCTTGGGTCAATGGCAAGATATTGCTCAATTAAAAATTGACGCTGCGCTTTTAAGCTCTTATTTACTTTACTATTACCACCTGTGAAGATATAGCCAAAATCAGCGATGAAAGCCTCCAGCAACTTAGGCTTGGTCTTATTTGGTTTGTCATTTAATAATGCTTGAATTGCTTCAATTAATTGATATTCAGTCGAATGCTGATATGCCTGATGCCCAACATAGCGAATCACCTCTGGCTTAAAAGTATCAATGGCATTTAATGGCTCTCCCGTTGTGTTTAAGGCTTGGAAAATATTATGTGAATAAGAGTTTTTAGTCACACTAATTACCGTAAAAGCACAACGATACAAAATAAAATCCGTTAAATACAACAATGCTGCTGCTTCTTTTAAAAGTGACTCTTTTTCACCTTTTAATCCACTATTTGCATCGGTAATACCCAACAAGTCAAAACCCTTTAAATAGGCACATAAATGACTATCATTTGCTGTAAATGCGCTTATCATCTCATCTGATTGAATCGCAGTTTTAATCTCGGCATCTATGCTTTTAAACAAATCGCGCAACGCACCATCATAGCCGCGATCCGTTGGACGCAACTGAAACAAATAGGATGCAACACTTGATGTATAAAGCGCTTTGCTACTTGATGTTGACCAGCAATCGTCATACATGCGGATAATGCGTGGATAAAATCCATATTGATTATCCTCAAGACTACTATCCATCATTCTTATACGACAAATATCCGTTGTTGCTCCCACTGCTGTGCCAATACAGGCACTGATATCACTGTAAATGCTTAAAATTCGTGTCTTATCGATCGCTGTATCGTCATCCAACTTTTCAAAGTAACGTTTATCTTCTTTTAACTTTTTGTTTATTTGCTGTAAGCGCTGATATAGTCTCGCTGCCACTAATGTAAATGTTGTTAGACGCTGCTGACCATCCACCACAACAGATACCTGTGATGGCATGGATCTTGGGTCACATGGTTCAATGTCTAAGTTACCATTATTATCTTCAACCAATACAATCGCACCAAAAAACACCAATGCAGATAAATCATCAGAGAACATTCCTTCTTTGATGCTATTAAACAGGTCACTCATATTAGTTTTTGCATCAGCATCCCAAGCATAGGGACGTTGATAGCTTGGAATATAGTAACCATTTTTTTGCGCTAGCGTCATATAGACATTTTTCGGGGTTGAGGTAAAAATACCATCAACATTAATTTTCATTCCTTCATAACGAGTCATTGACATCTCCTAAACAGCATTCGATCTATTGATTATTATCTTAAATACAGCATGCGACAAATAATGTCTCATTATACGTTTTTATTTTTTTATTTTCTATTTTTTTGATAAATCCCATACAACCTTAAAGCCTCTCTCATTGATTTGCTTCACATATGAAAAAACCAAATTATTACGACTTAACGCCGTTTGTGACCAAAAATCATGATACATCTGTTGTATCATCTCCAATTTTCTTGCATCTGATTTATTTTGCACGAGTTTACTAATCACTTCCTCAAAGCAGAAAATTTTTTTATGATACTCATCGTAACCATAAAAGCGTGGTAACTGTTTCACATCGCCATAGCCTCGAATATATTGCTCATGATATTGAACAATAACCTCACTCAAACAAAAGTATTGAACCTCTTTTTCATATGAGCGCAAATACAATACATCTACATTTTCCAACTGTGGGTTATACTGCTCATTTTCCAGCATCAAAGGCAATTTTAATGCCATATCACTCAAACGCCTTTGTGTGTAAATATTACCTAATAATGCGTATTGCTTATGATGAATTAAACTCAGTTTTTCATGCAAAAAATTTTTGGTCGCATCAAGACTTTTTTGCAACACTGTCTGCGAACAATTAAATACTAAAGCATCTCTGCTACCGTATAATTCGGCGATAGAGCAAAGTCCAGCTTTTGCCACAGCGCCAAGTGAGGGTAAACTCATGTTACACCTGTAGATAATCATTTAAACTGTGCTAAATGATAAGGCGCTTAGCGTTTTTTTCAACTTAATATTACTTATCTTTTTATCGTCTGTAACTCAAGTCTCTTATTTAAGACATTACCCTTTCGGATAAAAAACTGGAATTATGCACTTTAGAAAAACAATGGTTTTATAAACACCCCGTCAGCCGGCGGCTGCCACCCCGCTTGCAAAGAGGGGAGTGTAAAATCACCTTTGCCTAATTCCCCTCTTTACAAGAGGGGTGCCGAGTTTACGAGGCGGGGTGTTGAGCTAGCAAAAGTACATAACTTCAATAAAAAACTTTGTTGCTTTTAAATTTTCAAGTCGATAGCATAAAAACAAAGACACAATACAATCAAAATCATGGCTGATTTATCTTATATCAAAAACAATCAATTACGCAGCGATGTTAAGCAACAACAAAAAACCAGATTCAAACAGTCTATGAAGTTTGGGTTTATTGTTTCTATGATTGCTTTTCTGGGCTTATTTTTTTATGGGTTCACTTTTCAAGCAAGTGTCGTAACAGGCGGGATTATACTACTCCTATGGTTTGTTATCGCTGCCGCTACCGGCAATAGCACACAGGATGCAATCAAACTTTCCGGCGCTCAAGGTGAAGATGAAGCACTATATATTCTTAAAAATCTCCCTGCTGATTATACAATATTCAATCAAGTCAACCTCCCTGACAATCGCTCATCAACAGGATATAGCGAAGCTGACTTTATCATTCATTCACCGAAAGCCACCTTTGTTGTTGAAGTTAAACATAATAGTGGCAATATTTTCATCGATCCTGCAGCAGATTCATGGCAAATCATCAAAACCGGACGCAAAGGCGGTCAGTACGAGGCATCAATGCGTAACCCGCTAAAACAATCGTATAAGCAGCGTATTTTACTAATCAATTACTTCAAACAAGAACACTGTTTTAGCCCAATCCAAAATATTGTTTTACTATCCAACCCAGGCGCTTCCGTGATTGGTGATGTACCACAAAATGCGATTATTTGCACACAATCCGACATACTGCATACCATACAAAACCATCAACCAAAACACCAAGTTAAAAACCATGCAAAAGTGCTCTCATCTATCGCGAAACTCGTTAACTAGCCAAATTATAAACTATGCAATAATCAGTTAAATTGCTGATATTCTTCAATACCCACCTCGCAAACTTAAGCACCCCTCTTTGCAAGGAGGAGAATGTAAAATCACCTTTGCCTAATTCCCTCTTTGCAAGAAGGGTGGCAGCCGCAGGCTGACGGGGTGTTAACGCATAACATATTTAACAAGAGCCAATGCTACTTATGATTAATAAAGCATGGTATTATGGCACGCATAATTTAGAATGGAGCTAAAGCACATGATGGATTCTAATTTCTCATTTTTAAGCAAATACATGACGCACGAGTTGGTCATTATTCAATATGCTGAAAAATATCTGGATAGCGACCCTAATGGCAGTGCTACGAAATCACGTACGTTTACCGAGATGCTTGTTAAGCGCATGTATCGAGCCTATCATTTGCAAATTCCTTACACTAACAACTTAGCCTCACTGCTACAAAATGATGACTTTACTGATTTTGTCGGCAAAGAAGTCATAAGCCACCTAACACGTGTACGCTTCTGTGGAAATGACTCAACGCATGAACATAAGGCAACAACAAACCAAGCTTTTGAAGCCTTGCAAAGTGTGTATCTAGTCTCGGCATGGTTTGCCATTAGTCAAGGCTGGATCACTAAAGATCAACTACCGCGCTTCAAAAAGCCAGTTCCTCGCCAACTACCTACCTTGGAAGAGCAGGAAGTAAAAAAAGCAAAAGAAGATAAAAAAGCATTAGAAGATAAAATCAAACAACTTGAAGAAAAACTTCTAGAACAAAGTAAGACTCTAGCTAAGCAAGAAGTCACCACCTTAGCCACTGGAGAAATAGCTGCTATCAAAGAGCGAGGCAGAGCAAGCCAAAGCACACTGGATCTTAAGGAAGTCAGTACACGCGACATCATTAACGGCATGTTAATCGAAGCTAATTGGCGCCTACCACAAGATAACGATCCTAACGTGATCGATGAGTTTCGTATTGCTGAACAATACCGCAATAAGTCAAATCATGGCTATGCCGACTTTGTCCTTTTGGGCAAAAATGGCAAGGTCATTGGTGTGATTGAAGCAAAATCACCTAAGAAAGATGCGAGTGCTGGGAAGTCGCAAGCCAGACTCTATGCCGATGGCATTGAAGCAAAGCAAGGTTTGCGCCCTGTGATTTTTTACAGTAATGGGTATGAAACTTATATTTGGCTTGATCAGACAGAGCAAACACCTCGCCGCCTTTATGGCTTTTATTCACAGGATGACCTTGAATACGCACTGCAAAAACAGATCTATCGCAAGCCTATAGCTAACTTAAGCAAAAACACCGAGATCGCTAACCGTGCTTATCAACTCAATGCCGTTGCTACCGTTGCTGAGCAGTTTGGCCGCGGACTCACCACCAAAGATCGTAAAGCCTTACTTGTCCTTGCAACTGGTACAGGCAAGACGCGTGTTGCTATAAGCATTTGTGACATGTTACTGCGCGCAGGATTAGCTAAG
Organism: Cysteiniphilum sp. GTC20157; assembly: GCF_055396795.1. NCBI lineage: Bacteria > Pseudomonadati > Pseudomonadota > Gammaproteobacteria > Thiotrichales > Fastidiosibacteraceae > Cysteiniphilum > Cysteiniphilum sp. GTC20157. Next base: position 2,210,694 of record NZ_AP044698.1, read on the forward strand.
CGGATTTTATTCTTATGTGATCGGCTTGCCCTACGCAATCAAGCTGAAACACGCTTCAGAGAGTTTTTAACCAATGAGCCGATTGCCTTAATTGATGAAAAATCTGCAAGCACACAAGATGCCCGCATTTATCTTGCAACCTACAACACGATGAATAATTACTTTAACCGTTTTAGTGTCGGCTTTTTTGATTTGATTATTAGCGATGAATCGCATCGCGGCATTTACAATACCTATCGCAGTTTATTTTTGTATTATGACTCTTTTCAGCTCGGGTTAACGGCAACACCTGTTAACTTCACTAACCGCCATACCTTTGAGTTTTTTGAGTGCGAAGATGGTGTTCCTACATTTCATTACAGTTATGAACAAGGTGTTGCCGAAGGCTTTCTGTGCGACTATAAAAACATCGAAAACTCAACCCAGTTTACCCGCGATGGTGTCAAATACCACGAACTCACCACTAAACAAAAGCTCGAGTTTGAAGAGTCCTTTAATATCGATGAAGATGCTAGTGACGAGGATAAAGAAAAGCACAACATTGAAGCATCGCATATCAACAAGAAAATCTTTCTAAAAAGTACTTGTCAGCAGATTATGCGTAATCTTATGGATAACGGCATCAAGTCAGCTGTTGATGGTCTTGTTGGCAAAACCATCGTCTTTGCACAAAACAACAACCATGCATTAACACTTAAAGAGGTATTTGATGAGCTATACCCTGAGCTTCAGGCACGCAACTTTTGCACAGTAATCACCTCCAAAGAAGAGCATAGTGCCGAGATGTTCTTACCCTACTTTACGGGTGACAAAACAGATAATAGCAAAGATGTACGCATAGCTATTTCGGTAGATATGCTTGATACGGGTATTGATATCCCTGAGATCGTTAACCTAGTGTTTGCCAAATCCGTGCGCTCATACACTAAGTTTTTGCAAATGATTGGTCGTGGTACACGTACTTGCGAGAATTTATTTGGTCCGGATAAACACAAAGAATATTTCCAGATTTTTGATCATCATGGCAATTTTAACCATTTTGGCGAACGTCAAACTATCGCACAGCCTTCACATTCACGCTCAACCTCTGAGCGTATTATGCTAAAGCGCATAGCACTAGCTGAGCTATTTAATTCACGTGATCAAAAAACTGACTTTGATCATGTTATCGCACTTATCAAAGAAGACCTTGTTGCTTTACCACGCAATAACATTTGTATTAAGGAACGTCTAAGAGATATTGATGCCATCCTTGCTGCCAATACGCTCAAAATCTTCAAACCACAAACCATTCACACCCTTAAAGATATTGCCTACTTAATGCAATATTTGCCTAAAAACGGTCACTCACAATCTAATGACTTTGATCACCTGATGACGCAGTACGCACTCGAAGTGGAAAAAGGTGGAAGTAAGGCACCCAAAATCGCTGATGGTATCAAAGAGCTGTTAAGTCGACTTAACCCAGATATCTGTAAGGCGCATTTTGAGCAAATCAAAGCTTTGGTTGAAACCGATGCGCTTGAAAACGCTAAATTTAATGAGCTTGAGACAATCCGCAACCAATTACGCGATCTAATGGCAACGCTTAATCGAGCAGATTACACTGAATACCTTAATCGTATTGTCATCGATATCGAAGAAAATCCCGATAAGATCATTTACCGCGAATGCAAATATCGAGCCTATGGTGAACGCACGATTGATTACGCCAAATGTAAGGATGACTTCCAAAGGAAATTATTACCATTATTCGATCAATATGCCTTGTTAGACAAAATCTTTAACAGCGATGCTCAGCTAAGTAGTGATGAGATCGCTCAAGTGATGATCATTATTGAAAAAGACGCCAACATCCCGTTAACAGAGGCCTATGACTTTTTTCCTGAGTCAAAAGATAATATCTCCAAGTTATTACGTGCCATTTTCCCGCGTAACCCACTAGAGATTAATAAAGCTTTTAATGCGTTTATTGAAGCACACCCAAATCTTAGCGCGACCGCCATGCAAGCGATTGATATGCTCAAGCGCCAGATTATTCGCAATGGCTTTGTTGCTGCAGAAGATATTATTAGCGCACCATTTACCAGCTTATCTAGTGCAGGATTACTGAATGTCTTTAACGACCCTTTGATAATGGGGACGGTTATGCAAACTCTGGTTACACCCTTTTTACACAAACCCGCTGCTAACTAGTGGGAGTTAAACACTTTTATTTCAACACCCCGCCTCGCTAGCTTAAGCACCCCTCTTGCAAAGAGGGGCATTTAAAATCACCTTTGCCCCATTCCCCTCTTTGCAAGAGGGGTGGCAACCGCAGGTTGACGGGGTAATTTCAAAACCATGTTTTCTCTAAATTCCAGCAATTTAGTCAACACACCATTCATTTACTGCACATAGCTCCAATAACCAAATGCACTCAATTCCCCTCTTTGCAAGAGGGGTGGCAGCCGTAGGCTGACAGGGTGTTGGCAAAAGCAAAGCACGCACCGACAATCATACTCAAAAATCTATTTACAATCCTTAGCCTTTTACGTTATAACAACTGCCATTGATAAAGCATCTACTCTAAGACAAATCTCATATGATTACAGGCGATTTAAAAAGTAAAATTGATAGCATCTGGTTGCACTTTCACACCGGTGGCGTCACCAATCCTTTAACGGTTATTGAGCAGATTTCTTTTTTGATGTTCTTGCGCCTCTTGGATATCAAAGAAAGCAACAATGAACTCCAAGCACGCTGGATTAACACAGAGTTCACACCCATTTTCAAAGCTAATGAGCAGCATCTACGGTGGTCGCACTTCAAAAATTTGCCTGCAGGCGAGGTATTTGAAACGGTGCGTGATGAAGTGTTTAAACATATGCGTGAATTAGCTGATGGCACCGATAATAAGCTTGGCAAGTACATGAAAGATGCGCAACTGATGATCCAAAAACCATCGCTATTAACCAAAGCCATTGAGATGATCGATAACTTACCGATTACCAATAATGACGTCAAAGGTGATTTGTACGAATATCTCTTATCCAAACTTACAACAGCAGGCATTAATGGCCAGTTTCGCACACCAAGACACATCATCAAAATGATGGTTGAGATCATGGATCCTAACCCTGAATATGAACGTATTTGTGATCCGGCATGCGGTACTGCGGGATTTCTGGTTGCGACTATGGAGTATTTACAAAAAACCTTTACCTCAGAAAAGGGCGCCATACCTCGTGAAGACGGACAAAAAACCTATAGCGGCGATATGCTGACACCTTATCGCCAACATATCCAAAGTGATCTATTGCACGGCTTTGACTTCGATACAACGATGTTAAGAATTGCCGCAATGAACCTCATGCTCCACGGCATTGACACCCCACTTATTCACTATCAAGATACGTTAGCTAAGGGCTTTAGCAAAGATGATAAGGGCAACAGACAGCTTTATGCACATGAGTATTTTGATCTAATCCTTGCCAACCCACCGTTTAAAGGGAGTCTGGATGCCGATGATGTTGCTGCTGATATTTTAAATGTTGTTAGCACCAAAAAAACCGAGCTGTTATTTTTAGCTCTAATTTTACGCATGCTTAAAAATGGTGGCAGATCAGCAACGATCGTGCCCGATGGCGTGTTATTTGGCTCATCTAAAGCACATGTTGCAATTCGTAAAAAGCTCGTTGAAGAAAACGCATTAAAAGGCGTTATCGCCTTACCTTCTGGAGTATTCAAGCCATATGCTGGTGTTTCCACTGCGATTTTAATTTTCCAAAAAGCAGGCAAAACCGACAAAACCTTTTACTACAATGTTAAAAACGATGGTTTTTCACTGGATGATAAGCGTAATCCAATCGCTGACAATGACCTACCAGATTTAATCGACAAATGGCGCAAGCAGGCAACTCTTGATCTAACGGATAAAACCCAACAAGCCTTTGTTGTCGATATCGAAGATATTCGTGCCAATAACTATGATCTATCGATTAACCGCTATCAAGAGATTGAGCATCAAGAAATTAACTACCCGCCAACGGCGGAAATACTGGCTGACATTAATAAACTTGAGCAGCAGATTCAAACCGGACTGAACAATTTACAGCAATTATTGGAGGCAAAATGATGCTGACTGTTCAGCTTGCCAACATTTGTAAAATATCAAAAGGGAAAAAGGTTTCAGAAACTGAATCTTCAGAACTACGTTACATACAGATCGATGATTTAAGGCATAACAACAACATCAAATATGCCAACACAAAAGATAAGCATGTACATTGTACAGAAAATGATATTTTAATCGCATGGGATGGTGCTAATGCTGGCACCATCGGTTACAATCTCAAGGGTGCCATTGGTAGCACATTGGCAAAAATAACATTAACAAGCGATGTTTTATATCCTCCTTATATTGCTAAATTCCTTCAATCTAAGTTTGATTTTCTGCAACAAACTAGTACAGGCGCTACTATCCCTCATATATCAAAAACTGCTTTACTCTCGCTAACGATCAAAACACCATCCATAACAACACAACAAAAAATAGCTGCCATTCTTGATCAGGCGCAAGCCTTAATTGATTGTCGTAAACAACAAATAGCACAACTTGATCAACTGGCACAAAGTACCTTTTTGGAAATGTTTGGTGATCCGATAACGAATCCGATGGGGTGGGAAACATTACCTTTTTCAGATATTGCAGAAATTAATAGAGGCGTCTCAAAACACAGACCTCGCAATGATCCAAGGTTATTAGGGGGAGCCTACCCACTAATTCAAACTGGAGATGTATCCCGAGCAAATAGATACATTAAGACATATAATAGCACCTATTCAGATTTGGGGTTATCTCAAAGCAAACTTTGGAAGGCAGGAACCTTATGTATTACGATTGCAGCTAATATTGCGGATGCTGCAATATTAGAGTTTAACGCTTGCTTTCCAGATAGCGTTGTTGGTGTAATTGTACACCCTTATAAGACGAACAATATATATATACACTCAGTACTTTTACACTTGAAAAACACTATTGATTCCAAAGCAACTCAAGTTGCTCAAAAAAATATTAACTTGCCAGTATTACGAAATTTATTGCTGCCAATCCCCCCATTAAAAAAACAAAACCAATTTGCCTCAATTATTGAAAATATTGAAGCGCAAAAATCACAGTTGCAGCAAAGTTTAGGTCAGCTTGAAATGCAGTTTAATGCCTTAATACAACGCGCGTTTAACGGTGAGTTAATCCCTGAGTAAGCAACACCCCGTCAGCCTGCGGCTGCCACCCCTCTTGCAAAGAGGGGAATTTATAACCAGCGCCATAGCTCGATACTATATTCTATCTATTTCACAAGCATCTCCAAGCGTGCCATACAATTACAACCTCCCAGACACCTCAAGTCACTGCAGACCTTACCCCCCTGAATAACTTGCTGTTTTTTGTTCGATTCCAACCATCAAGAGCACCCGCAAGTTATTGCACTGTTTAGTTGCGGCGCAGCCGCTTAGGGTGCTCTTACTAAGAAGAGGGGTGGGAATAAAGTCCCTTGCTTGTCTTGTCGACCTTAAATCCCATTCTTTTTGTCTCGCAGCCATAGTATCAAAAATTGCCCAGATGTTTTATAGAGTATTCATATCAAATCACCGACAAGCTTGGATTTAAGCGACTCACCCAATTCCCCTCTTTGCAAGAGGGGTGCCGCGCTTGCGCGGCGGGGTGTTTTAAAAACCATGTTTCCTCTAAGATGCGTAACTCTAGCGACACGCTCAACACGTCATTCATTCACTGTACATAGTCCCAATAACCAAATACACTCTATTCCCCTCTTTGCAAGAGGGGGTGGCAGCGGTAGGCTGACGGGGTGTTGAGAAAGCACGCTCTTTACTTTTGAAGTATATTACCCATCGATCAAACGCTGACGCGACTCTAGAGCACGCTTAAGATAATCCATCACACCTTGAAGATTACGTTTTACGTCTTGATCCAAAATATGAATTACTTGCAATTGGTACTGGCATAAATAGCCTTCTCTTTCTGCATCGTATGCCACTTTAAAGTCATGGCTATAGCCATCCACTTCAATCACCACACCTAAACGATGGCAGTAAAAATCGACAATATAATTGCCAACAATCTTTTGCCGGTCAAACTTTAAACCAAGAAGTTGCTTTGCCTTTAACTCTTGCCATAACAGCACCTCTGATAAATTTCCAGCCTTCCTCAGCTCGCGAGCATAGACCTTTAAACGATTATTTTGTGGTAATTTATCCCACAGATACATGACAAGTCCAATATTGCTATACCATAGCAATAGTATAGCTAGCGGTTTAAATTCTAGACGCTATTTTTAAACACCCCGTCAGCCTGCGGCTGCCACCCCTCTTGCAAAGAGGGGAATTTATGATCATTGCCACAGCTACGATGCTATGCTTTATCTATTTCATCAACATCACAAATATGCCGTACAACTAAACTCAAATAACCACAGGTCTTAACTTTCCTATTACAAAGCAAGGGGAGTTTATAATCATTGCCATATTGACTATATGATATGCCATTGATTTTATAGGGCGCCGAAAATACAGCACCATGCCATTAGCTCATATACTTTAACCAATCACTAACCTTAACTTCCTTCTCCCAATAAGAATCGATGCCAAGAATTGTCAGAATGTTGAAAAGTCATCATATTACATCACTGTATAACCTTCGATTTAAGCGACTCACCCCATTCCCCTCTTTGCAAGAGGGGGTGCCGCGCTTGCGCGGCGGGGTGTTGAGAAAGCACGCTTTACATTCTTACCTATTAATCAATTTCTAAGCAGACTTGCAAGCATTACATCATTTAAAAATTTGGTTGATATTCAAAATTCATTTGCGCTTCATTATCATGAAATGGCTTTAATATTTTGCGCTTTAAAAACAGTGCATTAATCGTATTACTTGGAAACATTTGTAGTTTATCATTAAATAGCGCCACGGTATGGTTATAAACGCTAATGGCAGCGGTTACATTTTCCTGAGTTTCACGCCAGTCTGTCATCAACTGCTGAAACACATTACTTGCTTTTAGATCAGGATAATTCTCAATTTGAAGTTGCAGACCTTTATTAAGCTCACTTGCTAAATTTTGCACAGTCTTTAATTTCTGAGGTTCAATATCAGATTGATCGAGTGATGCTATGGCTTGGCGCAATTGTGTTATTTGCATCTGTGTCTGCCCTTCAAAGCTTGTGTATCCCTTACATAATTGCTCAAGCTCGGGCATTAATTTTAACTTGTTGCGTTCATAGGCAATAACGTCCGCCCAGCCGCGTTTAGCACGGTTCTCTGCATTAATGATGGCATTGAACAATGCAATCATAATGAGCAATAAAATCGCGACAATCCCGCCAATGATGTACCATTGATAAGTTGCTAACATTTGTCTCTCCTTCTAATTAATTTTTAAGTCTTGTTGCAAAATCTGCATCAACGCATGGTATTTATGAAAATGCGCTTGCTGTAAATAGTCTCTAAATAGCAAGATCTTACGGCTACTTACCTCAGCGCGTAATGACAAAAGATTCTTGCCTTCATAGCTAATACATATCCCATGCTCATTACTTTGTAGATAGAAACCACTTGGTAAGCTTGATTTAAGTGATGCTAATTTCTCAGCACGTGCAGGTGTAAAATACTTGGCAAGTTCAATTTCATTCCCCAAATCTATGCGATAGTGTTTATTGAAGTTTGGTGAGGTTGGATGCCAGATTTTTTTGTTGGTAAACCAGCCAAAGCCAAAACTTATTTTTGGAAAATCAATATTCTGTAATAGCAAGCCATGAATATAATGACTCGTATAGCTTACGTCAGTTTTAGTATTCCCCTTTTCATCTGTGGTAGTTGTCTCGTGTTTTGTTTCATAAAAATATTCAAACTTGATATGTTTAAGCCCGCCTAACTCACTATCAACACACATATGAAAACCATTTGAGCGGTCACCAACGGGAAATCGCTTGAATTGTTCGCGCAACTTCTTAGCGCTAAATGATTTATTTTCAACAATCCCGTATCGTAATTTGAGCATCTTATTAAAGCTACATTTTGTGAGTCTAGAAACAGCATGACTTAATGGGTATACAAACTGCACATAGACAAGTAATGCCGCAAAAAAACTAAGGCCTGATGTTACCAACAACTTAATTTGCCATTCTTTGGCATATAACTCAAAAGCACTGTAACCAACAGTGATGCCTATCGCGAAGAACAACCAAATAAAAACCCATGCTTTTGTTGTACCAAAGGAGATATCATGCTCATACATTGGCAAATCCTCTGCCGCTGCACTTAGGCTTTGCTCAACCTTTGTCAAAGTTGTGGCATCATTGACTGCATTGATCGCGTTATGCAACGTTGTTAAAACTTTATTATTCATCACAAGCTCCTTATTGCGTTGATAAGCAATAAGATAAACAGCACTTGCGACATATAACGTCGCATCTGAAGATTTTTTAGAGAATTTTACAAATTCTGCGCTTTATGCTGTAGCTGGTAATCACTTCACATGTTTGATCATAAAAATCAATTGAATCACTAGAGACTAAAATGCTTGAGTTTTATTGAATAACACCACACCACATTCTCGCCCCTCCACCGCCGTAGCCAATGTATTTAATATTTTCATTCTAAAGTCCTCCATGATTACGATTACAATTAAGGTTAAGATTTATATTTTGACACTTCATTGCTGCATTAGCGCTGCCTCTACATACTTCTTGTATTCAGGATGTGCTAAGTTAAATTGCTCAAGCATTATGGCTTGCACTTCTTTTGTTGCATGCACTAATCCGCCGGCGATATTATGTGCTAACTGCTGCTTTTGTGATTCACTCATCAATTGAAATAAATCCCCTGCTTGTGAGTAATTATCCTCAGCTTGTGCATCATAATAATCAATATCACCAGATTGTCTTAATGGTGGTTCTTGATATTGAGGTGCTTCAGTTGGCGCACTGGTTTGCTGGTTAGGGTAAAAGTTAACACTATTATCTTGAGAGATATCTAAACCAGTGCCAGCCATTGCTCCATCACGTTGATAATTATGCATGGGGCATTTTGGCGCGTTAACTGGTAAATGATGCGCGTTAACACCAACACGATGGCGATGCGCATCTTGATAGGCAAGCAGTCTTGCTTGCAACATTTTATCAGGAGAAGCGCCCGTACCAGGCACAAGATTACTTGGCGCAAAGGTTGATTGCTCAACTTCAGCAAAATAATTGTCAACATTACGATTTAATTCAATTACACCAATCTTTTGCAATGGGAAATCAGCATGCGGCCAGACTTTGGTTAAGTCAAATGGATTAATATGATAATTTTGCGCCTCTTGTTCTGTCATCACCTGAATATTGACATCCCACTTTGGAAAATCACCCTTGGCAATAGTATCAAAAAGATCCTTTTGCGCACCAAACCCAGGCATTTTAGCTGCTTCTTCCTCGCTTAAATTCTCTATACCTTGCTGGGTTTTAAAGTGCCATTTGACCCAAAAACGCTCACCTTTAGCATTATACAAACTTAACGTATGTGAGCCAAACATATGCATATGACGATAGCTCTTAGGAATGCCACGATCAGACATTAAAATGGTCATTTGATGTAATGATTGTGGATTTTTGGACCAGAACTCATACATTGCTGCAGGATCTGGTAAATTGGTTTGCGGGTTTTTCTTTTGTGAATGGATAAAATCTGGGAATTTACTCGGATCTCTTAGAAAAAATACTGGTGTATTATTACCGACAATATCATAATTACCTTGTTTGGTATAAAACTTAATTGCCGTGCCGCGTGGGTCACGCGCATAATCACTTGAATCCTGACCTCCACCAACTGTGGAGAAGCGAATAAACACATCGGTTTGTTTGCCCTTGCCTTGCAAGAAATCGGCAATGCTTAAGTGTGATAAATCTTCTTCTAAAGTAAATACTCCATGGGCACCGGAACCGCGTGCATGCACAACACGCTCAGGGATGCGCTCACGATTAAAATGCGCAAGCTTCTCAAATAACCTGAAATTATCAAAGGTTAATGATCCGCGCTCACCCGCACTAATACTAGTATTATCATTGGGCACAGGTGCGCCATTATTAGTAGTTAAATATTTCTTGTCCATATTAAACTCTCCTTATTGTTGGTTATGTAACTTGTTAAAAAATTTTATATTTCCAAGCTTAACAGCACTTCATCAACCTGAGAAATATATTACATTATTATTTTTGATATATTTTGCTTATCATCTATCTAGCACTAAAAACCTAATTAACTGGTAACGCTCTTCATTATTTTTAAAGCCATCCCTAAACAACCACAATTTTAAACGTTTGTTATTTGAAAGTTTGCATTCTAAATATAACGTACCTGCTATCATAATGCTACGGCGAACGGTCACATCATTGTGCCAATCATTACCATAATATAAGTTAATTTTACGTGTATGTGCAGTCTCAATTAAACTAATCGCGTTTAATCGCCTACCCCATAAATAATTCAATAACATGCCAATAAAAGCAATAATCCACAGTATAAGCGCACTATAAAAAAGCATTGCATATAAGAGCTCAAAAATAATAAAAAGACAAAATCCAAACAATAAAACAATGAAAACAAGCTCGATGAAAGATCGTTGTAATGCCACCTTCATCGTTGTCATCTATTTACTCCGTTGCGGTTAGCGTTGTTACGGTCAATTTAGTCGTCTCTTTAGTCGACTTACAAAAGGTTTCTTTAATCAAAAAAACACTAATTAACACGCCAATAGCTACTACCATGATAATCAATAAAAAGCCATGCTGATAATTAGCAATACTTAAATCTTGCCCTTTTGACAAATAGGCAAGCACACCACCAATCAAAGGTGCCATCAAAGAAGTCACAAGCATAATCATGGCATTATTAAGTCCTAAACCTGCAGCAAGATAATTGTTATTGCACTGCTCAGCCATAATCGCAAAGCCAATACTCTGACCACTAGCGCCAATGCCTAAGCCAAAAAAAGCAATACTAATCACGATAATATTTATTGGGAAATAAGTAATGCATAGCACCGATAAAATACAAACAATTGCAGCAAACATCATCACACGCTTACGCTTACTGGTTCGATCTGAAATGAAACCCAATAACGGACAGCCAATGGCATAACCTAACCATGATAACGTTAACATATAAGATGAGACATCAGAGCTAAAACCATGCAACATCAAAAATGTCTTACCACTATTTTCAGAGAAATACTCTATGGCAAAATACACGCACGCGGAATAACAGGCAATATACCAAACCTGACGTTGACGCATCAACTGCCAAAGATTAACTTTTAATCGCTCTTGGCGCTTTAATATACGAAAACTTCCCGTATAGTCTGTATTATTGCGGACAATAAGAAGCACGATAATCGCGATTACAATACCGATAGCCCCTAATACATAAAAAATATAACGCCATGGCAACTCAGAGTGTGATGATAAACTATTTAAAGGGCCTGCTGCCAACATCGGTCCCATCGTGCCTATGAATTGTGATAAGCCAATAAATAGCGCAATATGTTTGCGTGGCATCCAATCATATACAGCGACTAACAAACAGATAAAGCCAAAAGATGAGCCAAGTCCCATTAATACGCGAAAAACAAAAGCACTATCAAAGCCAAAGCTGATGCCAAAGCCACTAACTGCCAATGCACAGAAGAATACAGCAACGAATAATGCCTTTTTTAAACCCAGGCGATCGGTAATAATACCTACCGGAATTTGCATAATGCCATAAATCAACTGATAGGCTGTTGAGCTTAAGATGGCAAATGTCACAAGGTTTAAATTAAGATCTTGAATAATGGGATGCTCAAACGTGCCTAAAATGGTTCTTAGTAAAAACTCATACATGAAAAATAACGCACACACCAACCAAATGATCGTGCCGATAAAACTCATTTTTTGATTTTGACTCATATTATTCGTCAACCTCAGGTTTGTTTTCTTCCCATTCCTCTAAGATTTCTTCAGCTCTTTGATTATCGATAAAAGAGGCTACTTTAAAAACAGAAACACCTTCTTGAATCAATGGTGAACGGTTAATTCCAACAATTACGCCATCCAGATTTGACTTGATTACTGTCGCATTCTCATTACTAAATGGGTCAGTCAAACGTCCGATTTTATCACCCTTTTTGATTGACTCTCCCAATGCTACTTCACTATGTAAAACACCCGAGGATGATGAAATAAGCCAATCATCATCCTTTGAAAATACAGGCGTTACATTATCATCAACCTCACCATTTAGCATCCCAAGTTTGCACATCACGTTTTTAATACCATCTAAACCCACCTGAATTGCCGTTTGATCGAAACGTTGCGCTTCCCCTGCTTCATATACCAATAAAGGAATATTCAAACTTTCTGCGGTGATGCGAATGCCGCTTTGATTAGTTTCAACCTCTGTAATTACAGGGGCTTGAAATGCTTTGGCTAATTTCTTTGCCTCAACGTTATCAAAGTTACAATACACTTGCGGTAAAATTTCATGATTCAGTGAGCCTGTATGTAACTCAATGCAACAATTAATCTGTGTCAAAATCTCTTGAGTAAAGATATGTGCAATACGCTCACCAAAACTACCATGCTCATTTCCTGGGAAAGAAGCGCTTAGTTTAACGCCACTTGGCGTCGGTTTTGGAAAGTGAGACAAACCATACACATTTAAAACCGGAATAGCAACCAATGTTCCATTCAAGTCATCCGCAGAGATATCATCATATAGCTGATTAGCTATTTCTAATCCATTAAACTCATTACCATCAATCATCGCAAACACCAAGAGTTTGCGTCCACTTTGCTTGCCATTGATTACTTTAATTGGCATGTACATTGGCGAGCATGAATACTGCTCAGGCAAGGGTAATGCCAATGTCGCTTTCTCACCAGGGTGAACACTGGCGTCACAAATTTTGAAACTACTATTTTTCATTTTTATTACGAACCTTATTTGTTTTATTTAATTTCAACAGTATTCCAAAGCCTTTAAAAAACCTTAAATCTTGAATAATTGAAATCATTGAAAGTTATGTAGAAAGAGTATAGCCATTATTGACATAAGCTAAACAGCAAAACACATATTTTTTTAATTTTAAATATAAAGGGATCATCAAAGTGCCTAAAAGCACCTAGATTTTTTCACACAAACCATCATATTGCTCAAGATTATTATGGCGCATAACTGTCTTTAGAATCGTCGCATATTCATCACCTTTCAAGCCTGAATAAGATTGCAAATAGCCTGCTAAGTCATAACCGTTTAACATAATCAACTGCGCCCTTTGCTTTCTAAACTCAGCATAAGGCGCCAAAGTATTAAGCACACGATAATAATCAATAATACCTGCGCTCACATCAGTAAATTTACTGACTTCATCAATCACGCCTGGCGTTGGGTATTTAGGTGCAATACCACAGCCTTGTGAGAAACAATGTAAGCCGAAATAATTTTTACCATGCACCGCAAAACGCGAACCACCCCAGTTACTCTCAACAATTGCCTGTGCCAAAGTCAAGCTTTCAGGAATAGCATTCACTCTTAACAACAGATGGTTAATCAAACTGCTATCGTTTTTTGCATAAGCGTTTAGCGCATAAACATCTGCCAACTTGCTCAAACGTACTTTATCTTGAAGTGTGATGGTAGACTTTGATTCTAGTGCTAATAAAAAGTCTCGCTCTTTGATAATCTGTCGATTAATCGGACACATTTTACTAAGCATGGTGTTAATAAACGCTTGCTTAGGCAATCGCAACGCTTGTGAAATTGATAAATCATTATCCTCAAGATTGTTCATCTGCACAATACATTGAGATGAAACGCCAATACGATGTGCAATCCTATCAATCGCATCGCCCTTTAATACTAAGTACTTATATGAGCTATCATAACTACAACTTGGTGGCAAATTCAGTTTTGTTAAAACGTCACGCTTATTAGCATCTGCATTTTTTCCTGCATGTATTTGTTGTTTTTTCGCCACTGAATAACTTGATGAATCTGGAATATTATTTGCTGTTGTGCACGCACTCAAAAGTACTACCATGAATATAATGCTTTTACTTTTAATACTATTTATTCTTGCCATTTCTTTTCTCTTTGCATGCTATGCGGATATTTTACCGCTTAGAGTATAGTCACCTAAAAATTATTCTGCTTTTATTTCCGCATGTTTTGGTTCTTTTATAAGGAAAACCAGTAGCAATGAAATGGTAATACATATTGGAATAACGATATAAGCACCACGAAAACTTAAAGACTGTTCAAGCATACCAAAACCAATTTGTGCTAAAGCACCACCACCCATAATAATCAAAGAAGCTAATGAAGTTGCTGAAGCAGAAATCTCTACTGGGTTTGATTCAGCTATGACTGGATAACCAATATTTTGCGCCGCAGTTAACGCACCGATAAAAAAGAAGATCACAATCAATGCATGATAGCCAAGATTTGCATTAAACAGCAATAAAGTTACCACCAGTGAGAGACTTGCCCCCAACAACATAAATGGCTTGCGCGAGCGATAATAGTCTGAAAGTTTGTTCCATAAAGGTCCACCAATCATATAACCAATACTAATGATCCCTGCAATCATTGCCGCGTCTTGCGCGGTTATGCTAAAGCTATACCTTAAAAACGCCTGTCCAAAACTAAATTCAAGAATCATAACTGGGAAATTCATCAATGAAATATAAAGTGCCGCTAACCAGTTTTGTTTTTTGTTAACCACATAACGTAAATTTTTAAAAGCACTCCAAACTGATTGCTGCGCTTTATTACTTTGCTGATTCTGCTCATTTTGCTCATTTTGCTGATTCCTCTGCGGTTTCTTTTGAATCAACACTAATGCCAAAGCAATAATAACAAGTCCCATAATAATATTAGTGATTTGCACAACCTGCCCAGAGCCAGAATATACCAACAGTGCATGCCCGCCGGCATTTCCTAAGTAGCTTCCTAAAAAGGCAATCGTAATTGCCATACTGATAGGAAAACCTATCCGCCCATTATCAAACCAGTTCGTTGCCACACGCACGCATGATAATAAAGTAAAAGCGCCACCAAATCCCACCAATAACATACAGGCATATGCAATAAACTGATTGCTGACAAATGTCATGATTGCCACACCAGTCAACATCACCATAAGTGCTGAGACAATCACTCTTTTGCTATTATAGCGATCCAAAATCACGCCTGCTGGAATAAACATCAATACATTGCCAATCAAGTACATCGACGTAAACAAGCCATATGAATCGATTTGGTAACGCGCAATATAATAATCAATCAGCGTATTATTAAGTGATAACTGAATAAACCAATAAAAAAAGAAAAGTGCTGCGGCAAACATCGAAAGCCAAGCACGCAATGAGTAGTTTGTATTTTTATGCATTTTAAGATGCGCGATAAAATTAATTTGCGCCGACTTTACCGTGATATTTTAAGATGTCAAGCGCCTTGCTTTCTAGGATCGACTTTGCTAGGATGCACGTGCTTTTATTACAGCATTAGCTTAATGAAGTTTTTGCAAGAGGTCTCAGAGTGGTCGAATTAGCCCCTCAAGCAGCGGTCAAGCTGCGAGCTAATGAGCGCCTGTAGCAGGAGCGAAAGGCTGGGTTATTTAGCAAGATCACGATGATTGAGTTTGTAGTAAAAAATCAACCACGAGTTGAACAAGTCAATTTTCTGGAGGGGTGTCCGAGTGGTTGAAGGAGCACGCCTGGAAAGCGTGTATACGTTAACACGTATCGAGAGTTCGAATCTCTTCCCCTCCGCCAGAATTTTAAATTTACCTCGTCAAAGAACAAGCGCAAACTGTCGACATAACCAAATGTCATATCATGTTTAGCAATAAAACCATAGCGATTTTTGGGCTAATCCGTATAATAATGCCGGTATATTGCACAAAGGAAATAAAAACCTATGAATATTGATTTTAGCTTTTGGCTACTGGTACTGACAATTGCCTCTGGCATTATTGCGCTCATTGACAAATTTAAGTTTGAACCAAAACGTTTAGCACCCGTTATGGATGAGCTCCAAGGCATGAAGAAAAAAGAACGTCGCAAGTTCATCCAAAAAAACAAAGCACTAAAAGCGCCTCTATTGGCTGATTATGCACGCTCACTGTTTAGCGTATTTTTGATTGTCTTTATCTTGCGTGGCTTTTTGATTGGTAACTTTTTGATTCCATCGGCATCAATGACACCAACACTACCTGTTGGCAACTTTATCTTGGTTAACAAGACCGCTTATGGTATTAGAAATCCAATTACCAACAATGTCTGGATTGAAACGGGTAAACCTGAGCGCGGTGATATTGCGGTATTTCACTTCCCAGTCAATCCAGGGGTTGACTTTATTAAGCGCGTTATTGGCGTGCCTGGTGATGTTATCTCTTACAAAGACAAAAAGCTTACCGTCAATGGCAAAGCCATTGAATATACCAACTGCTTAGATAACCAAGTTAATAGCTATAACGGCAATGGACCAAATACTATTTGTACTGAGCACCTTGGCAAAGTAGCACACCAAATTGATGATATGGCTAATGCGCCATCGGTCAACTTCACCAACCTTGTTGTGCCTAAAGGCATGTATTTTGTCATGGGAGACAACCGTGACAACAGCGAAGATAGTCGCTATTGGGGTTTTGTTCCTGATAAAGACCTTGTTGGTAAAGCAAGCTTTGTCTGGTTTAGTTGGAATAGTTTAAACAGCTCCGTACGCTGGAGCGAAATAGGAAGAGTATTATAGATAATGACCATTGATTACACCCCTTTATATCGTAGCATTGGCTACCACTTCAACAATGAAGCGCTTATCACTCAAGCGCTCACTCATCGCAGTAAACAAAAACAACATAACGAACGTTTAGAGTTCTTGGGCGATTCCATTCTTGGGTTTGTAATCGCCGAAGCGCTTTATCAGAAGTTTCCACATGAAGATGAAGGCAGCTTATCGCTCCTTCGCATGTATCTTGTGCGTGGTAAAACACTGACTGATATGGCAAAGCATTTTGATCTGGGTGAATATATGTCTTTTGGTGTTGGCGAGCTTAAATCAGGCGGGCATAAACGCGCACGCTTGTTAGAAGATGCTTTTGAGGCAATGATTGGCGCAATTTATCTCGACAGTGACATGCTTGTTGTTAAAGAGCGTATCTTGCATTGGTTTAAAGATGTCTTAGCAACGCTTAATGTTGAGGAGCATACCAAAGATCCCAAATCACGATTACAAGAGTATTTACAAGCCGAGATTCAAACACATCCTATCTACTCAATTGTTGCTACCGAAGGCTTAGATCACGATCAAACTTTTACGGTTGAAGTTTCGCTCGGATCACTTGAGCACAGCTATCGCGCCAAAGGCAAATCACGTAAACAAGCCGAGCATGCCGCTGCCAAAGAAGCATTAAAAGCGATTAAAGCGCAAGATAAGCAAAATAAGCAAGATCAATAACTATGGCACGTAAACGCAAAGGGATTGCCTTAAATGGCATTATCGTTATTGATAAACCACAAGGCTTGTCCTCCAACCAAGCACTACAACGTGTTAAGCGCCTTTTTAATGCACAAAAAGCCGGACACACAGGTAGTCTTGACCCGATGGCAACGGGCGTGTTACCTATTTGCTTTGGTCAAGCAACACGTATATCACAATATCTATTAGACGCTGATAAGGCTTATCAAGCAACCATACAACTCGGCATTAGTACTGATAGTGGTGATGCTGAAGGTAATGTGATTGAACAGCACCAAGTCCCTGAAATCACACTTGAGAGTATCCATAACGCATTGGATAAATTCCGTGGTGAGATAAGTCAGATCCCTCCGATGTATTCAGCGCTTAAGCATCAAGGAAAACCTTTGTATGAGTTAGCACGTCAAGGGATCGAAATCGAGCGCAAAGCGCGTAATATCAATATTTATGCACTTGAATTGATTGACTACAATCCTGAAAAACACACCATTGACATTGATGTACGCTGCTCTAAGGGCACCTATATTCGCACGCTTGGCATGGATATTGCCAAAGCGCTAAATTGCGCTGGACATTTAATTAAATTAACACGAACTGCATGCGGACTATTGACGAGCAATGATGCATCGTCACTTGAAATACTGCAAGCACTCACGCTGGATTCCTGCTATAAAAAACTACTTAATCCAGAATATGCATTTACAGATACACCTATTTTTACTATACCTAATGACAAAGTGGACTTATTTTATCTGAAAGGAAAGATGCAACTAACCAATAATTTCACCGGCACCGCCCGTATTTATGATCAAGATCGATTTGTCGCGCTTGGTCACTTTAATGATGGCGAGCTTGTGAAAAAACAACTTTTTTTACAAGGCATCATCGAGAATGAGCAAGAAATACACGATTGATAACGATCCAAACAAGGATTTAGAAGCACAAAAATATGACGACCCTATTCCAAGCAGGGAAGTCATTTTAACCTACTTAAAAGACCTCAAACAGCCGACTGTTTTTGAAAAGATTGCTGATAAATTAGGACTAAAACGCAGCAAACAGCTCGATGCCCTTGCCAATCGGCTAGGCGCGATGGTACGCGATGAGCAAATTGAACAAGATGGTCAGTATTTTAGACCGTTAAAACAAAAACGTCGCATCATTACCGGCTACGTGCGCGTTGAAAACGATGGTAATGCGATTATTACTACCGAAGATAGAATGCATAGCGCGTTTTTACCACAACATCAAGCTCGCTTAGTATTTAATGGTGACAAAGTATGCGCGATGATTTTGGGACTTAATCGCAAAGACAAATTAGAAGCGCGAATTGATAGTATTATTGAGCGCAATACCATCGAAATTACTGGACGCTATAGCCAACAGTTGGATAGCCACTTTATCCAACCGATTAGCAAAACCATGCCGAAATATATAGCACTCTTACCTCCGTCAGAAGAGCTTGAACCTGACACTTTAATCAAAGCGAAATTAGTCATATTCCCTTCAACGGTTTGCTCAGCGGTCGCGCAATTTGTTGAAATCATTGAAGAGCAATCACCGATCCTCACGGCAATTTCAGTTGCCAGCAAAAAGCATAATCTAATCGAAGACTGGAGCAATAAAACCGCACGCTTAGTTCGCAAACTCCCCCATGAGGTGCTCGATACTGAAATATCAGCACGCACAGACCTACGTGATTTACCCTTTGTAACGATTGATGGTGAGGATGCCAAAGACTTTGATGATGCCGTTTACGCACGCAAAAGCTCAACCGGTGGTTGGAAGCTTTATGTGGCAATTGCGGATGTTTCATATTATGTTCGCCCTGAATCAAGTCTGGATAAAGAAGCACAAGCAAGGTCTACTTCTGTTTATTTCCCAGGGTATGTTATTCCGATGCTGCCTGAACAGCTCTCTAATGAGCTGTGCTCATTAAAACCCAAAGTGGATCGCTTAGCATTAATCTGTGAGATGAATATCAGCGCCAATGCCAAGCTTTCACGCTACAAGTTTTACTCAGGCGTTATTAATTCCAAAGCACGCTTAACGTATACTGAGGTTTCAAAACTTTTAAACAATAAAGACAATAGCATCTATTACGAGCAACCTGAGCTTATTCCACACTTATTTGATTTATATGACCTTTATAAAGTCTTAGCAACTGCACGCAAACAACGAGGAGCAATTGACTTTGATACGGTTGAATCACAAATTATTTTAAATGATCATCAGCATATTTCAGCGATTATTCCACGCCAGCGTAATGATGCGCACAAACTCATTGAAGAATGTATGCTTTTGGCAAATGTCGCTACCGCGCGCTTTATTGAAAAAAACAAAGCAGGCGCTCCTTTTCGTGTACATGGCGCACCACCTAGTGGCAAAGTTGACGACTTGAAGGCTTATTTACATTCACTGGGCATTGCCTTTAAACCCAACAAATCAGGTGCCACACCCGCTGATTATAGTCAGATGCTAAACTCCGTCAAAGACCGTGATGATTTTGCCAATATTCAGCTGATGACATTAAAAAGCATGAATCAGGCCTTTTACACACCTGACAATGATGGACATTTTGGCTTAGCATATCCTGCTTACTGCCACTTCACCTCACCTATTCGCCGTTATCCTGATTTATTAACACATCGCGCAATCAAATCAATTCTTGGCGAGAAAATCCTTGGCGCTTATCACTACACGCACAGTCAATTAGACGAGCTTTGCGCCCATGCTTCAAGTCAAGAACGCAATGCTGATTCAGCCTCAAGTGACGTTGAGAAATGGCTAAAATGCCATTTCCTACACAATCGCATTGGTGAGTTATTCGATGCTAAAATCGTTCATGTCACCGGCTTTGGCATGTATGTAGAGTTAATTGAAAACTATATCGAAGGGTTAGTACATATCTCGTCAATGCATGGTGATTATTATGTCTTTGATGAGGTGCAACATCGTTTAATCGGTCAACACTCTAAAAAAGCCTTTGGCATTGGGCAAAAGGTTCAAGTACAACTTGTGCGCGTTAATCTTGATGAAATGCAGATTGATTTTGAATTAACAGTAAATGGCAAAGGCCGCAGCCATCAAGAGCTTGCCGCAGGTCGCACACCAAAACGTCGTCGTGCACGCATTAAAAGCGCAAGCTTAAAACCTACAACGCAAAAGCGCACACGCAAAAAATCCACACATAATAGCACCGTTGAGCCCACAAAGTTAGTTGAGGATAAACCGGCAAAAGCCAAAAAGAAAAAATCCAGTAGTGCAAAGCGCACACGTAAGAAGTCAAATGCTAAGTCAAACCAGTCTGACTAATCAAAAATCATAGCCACTCTTCAAATATGCAAATTAATATGGCTCAACTATGTTAGAAAAAAAACTAACCAACAGCACTAAAAACTCTCATTTTATCAGCCAAATAGAGCAAAGAACAAATGCCACCAATCCAAATGCAAAGCTTAAAAATCAAAAAATTTGGCAATTTGAAATTCAAAGTGATGGCACGCTTATATTAAACAAAGACAAACCAGTATTAATTGAGAAAACTTTATGTGATAACTATTTATTTGATTTGATTAACAACTCTTCTAACAAGAGCCGCTTAAACCTTGAGAATTTCTTTAATCAATATGAGAGAAACTACAAAAAAATTACAGATCAAATTTTAAATCACTCTAAATGGCAACAGAACAACTTAAAAAATAGCTTAATTCAACTATTTAAGTTAAAAATCCTTAATGGCTTTAGAAATCCTTATCGAATAAAAGAAAATGTAAAAAATGCAGAACTTATTTTGAATGTTGAACCTACAGCAATAGATAATGCAGAAATATTTCGCAACATAAGTTGCTCCAAAAATGACCTCAGGTATTTTACTGATAAATATCAAGTGGAAGAAATAGAATTTATTAATTGGCGCAAAATCCTTTTCCAGCTTTTAACAACACCGTATTCAGAAAGTCAGTACTTACTAGATGCAATATGCGAAAACTTATTAGGCAAAGATAGTTTTATTCAAATATTTTTATGTAGATACACTTCTGATTATACCCTTCTTTCCGATAAAGCTTTTGTAAGTGAAGACATGCCAATATTAGGGTCAAAAGCTTGTCACTGGTATTTTAATATAAATAAACACACTTTTATAACTTTTTCTAAGGTTGATACAAGCAATCAAATCGATATTATCAGAGAACCGTTAAATAATGGGAGCTACCCTAATATGCAGCTAACTACTATATGGAATAATGAAGAATGCCTTAAAATTTACAATCAAAAAGTTATAGCACACTCTTTTAAATATGCCTATGCTGCTACAAACACTATAAAAGGTGTTGAAATTGTTAGGAAACATCTGTAACTAAAACAATATGAAGTCTTTAATCTAGCATAGTATGTAGTGTAAGTAGAAATATTATAAAGCCATATCAGGATTATTAAGGGCGATCATCATCCAAGCGCTGAGGTGGTAATAGCGATTCGCGCTTTAAGCCAAACAATACCGCTAATACACCAGCGACATAAATCGATGAATAAGTACCCACGATCACACCTAAGATAAGGGCTAATGAAAACTCATGCAATGAAGGCCCACCGAAGAAATAAAGGACAACAACCACCAAAAGCGTTAACCCTGAGGTCATAATCGTGCGTGATAAGGTATCATTAACTGAGCGGTTAACCACTTCAATCACCGATGCCTTACGCATCTTACGGAAATTCTCACGCACACGGTCATAAATCACCACTGTATCATTCAATGAATAACCGATCACCGCTAGCACTGCAGCTAATGTTGTTAAGGTAAACTCTAATTGAAATGCCGCAAAAACACCTAGAATAATAATCGGATCATGGATAAGCGCAATACCCGCACTTATCGCAAACTTCATCTCAAAACGAAAAGCAATATAGCCAACAATACAAATCATTGCTACCAATAGCGCTAATAAACCATTGGTTGCAAGCTCTTTACCAACTTGTGGTCCAATATAGTTTAAACTGGTGACTTGAGCTTCAGAGCCTAAACTTTTCTCAATTTTCACCTTCAGCAATTGCTGAGCAGATTGCCCATCTTGGTTAATCACTGCCTGATTGTTTTCATTTTTCTGAATCGGCAGCTTAATCATCAAGCTATCACTTGAACCAAAAGTCGTTACTTGCGCTGTTGGAAAACCATCTCGCGCCAATACTTTTGCCACCTCTTGAGTTGATGGCGCTTTATTATAATTGACTTGGATTTGATAACCACCGGTAAAATCCAAGCCCATATTTAAGCCGCGAACAACTAAAAATACAATAGATAAACCAATCAATACAATCGAAACAATCGCGGTCCATTTACGGATTCCCATAAAGTCGATATTGGTTTTACGTTTAAAAAACTCCATGCGACACCCCTATATTCCGATCGATAATTTTTTAAGATTGCGACGTGAACCATAGACAAGGTTTGTCATCGCACGTGAGACAGTTACTGCCGTAAACATTGATGTCAGAATACCGATAATCAATGTTACCGCAAAGCCTTTAACGGCACCTGTACCAATCGCAAAGAGGATAATCGCAACAATCAATGTTGTGACGTTTGAATCAACAATTGTACCAAAGGCGCGCTCATAGCCTGCCGAGATCGCACTTTGCACCGGCATGCCATTTCTAAGCTCTTCACGTATCCGCTCAAACACCAAGACATTGCCATCAATTGACATCCCCAAGTTCAAGACAATACCGGCAATCCCTGGCAATGTTAGTGTGGCACCTGGAATGATTGACATAATAGCAACAATTAATACTAAATTTAGCACCAATGCGACATTGGCTATCATCCCAAACAGGTGATAGTAAATTGCCATGAATAACACAACAAGGATCAGTGCAACAACAATAGATAACATCCCTTGCTCGATATTTTGCTTACCAAGCGTTGGACCAATTTGTTGCTCTTGCGCAATATGTACAGGCACTTGAAGTGCACCAGAGCGGATCATTAATGCCAAGTTATTGGCTTCACGTTGATCAAGACCGGTAATTTGGAAGTTAGCACCTAACACGGTTTGAATCGTTGCGGCATTAACGAGCTTTTCAGTCTTTTCAATTCTATTGACTTCTTTGCCGTCAATCATTTCTTTCTTATAGGTCGTATTAACTAGCATGACACCCATTAAGTCGCCGACATGCTTGCCAGTGACTTCTCTGAAATGCCCTGCTGCATCTGAGCTTAACTGTACGGCAACGATTGGTTGACCACTTTGATGGTCAACGCCAGGAGATGCATTGACAATCGCACTACCACTAACCACTGAATTACCATTAAGCTGATAGTAATAGGTTTGACCATTTGACGTTAGTGGATAGACTTTAATGCCCTGCTCTTCAACTTTTAAGCGATCGGTGACAGGTGTCACGATATAAAAGCTTGCGGTTGATGTACCTCCCAAAATTTGCTTAGCACGTGCTGCATCTTGCAAACCAGGCAACTCAATAATCACACGTGAATCACCAGAGGCGGCAACAGAGGCTTCGGCAACACCTAGCGCATTAATACGATTACGCATCACTGTCACCACTTGCGAGATAGCCTCTTGCTTAATTTGCGTTAACAATTGTGTATTGAAAGTTACTAGAAGTGTTTTATCTTTCAGCGCACTGTAAACCAACTGATTATTTTGCGTCTTGCTATAGTCTGTTTTGATAAAAGTAATTGCTTTATCCAGATCCGCTTTGTTGGCAAAAGTTAACGCAACATAGCCAATACTGCTATAAGTCACAGGCACTGGCAATGCTTTGCTTATTTCAGGTTTTTGCGACGCTTTTAGTTGTGACTCAGGTGTTACACCTAGTTTCTTAACACCCTGCGCCAAACTCTCTAAGGTATTATCCAAACGTGCATTAATCGCCGATTGCGTATCTGCTTCAAGCACCAAATACATACCACCGCGCAAATCAAGCCCCAAATTCATCGGCTCAGCACCTAGTGCCAATAACCAATTAGGTGTGTTTCCTGCCATATTAAGCGCGATAATATAGTCACTGCCAATGGTTTTCTGCAAAGCTGTGCGTGCCGCAATCTGATCTTGTGCGTCCGAGAATCTCACTTGAATCACTGTGTTTGATTCTTGGTGCAATGATTTATACGCAATTTTTTGTTCGCTTAACGTATCTTTAATCTGCGTTACAAGTTCCGCATTCACCGTACCATCTTTGGGAGAGATTTGTAATGACGGCGTTTCACCAAATAAATTGGGTAACGCATAGATAATCGACAAAATCGCAATTACTAGAATAGTAATATATTTCCACAAAGGATACTTATTAACCGCAGCTTTTTGTCTGGGATGAAGCATAATCCTAATACCTTAGTTTGAGTTGGTCATACACTCATTGCAACATCATTTACAATGGGCATATAGCAATGTAGTCAAAATTAATTGGTTTTAACAGCACCTTTTGGTAAAACACCAGAAACCGCACTTTTTTGTACTTTGATAATAACGTTTTCTGCAATTTCAATTTCAGTATAGTTCTCACCAATTTTAAAGATCTTGCCAACAATACCGCCATTTGTCATGACTTCATCACCTTTGGCCAACTCTGAAATCATCTTACGTTGTTCTTTATTACGCTTCATTTGCGGACGAATAAGTAAGAAATAAAAAATGGCAAAAAACGCCACCAACATCAGAATCGAGCTCATTGCTGAGCCCCCTGCTGCCGCGCCTTCTGCAAAGGCGCTTGAACTTAATAACAATAGCGATGATAGTGCTACTAATAACTTATTCATTACTTATCTCCTGTTGAGGTATATATTATTATTCCGCTAGCATAATAGTTGACGCACGGAATACTATTTAAAAAATCTGGGATAATGTACATGACAGGGGGTATTTTGACAACTGTTGTCTGCTGCAAATCGATATATGAAAGATATTCACATGGAAGCAACTCCCTGAGGTGATTCATATAAGGGTAATTCGTGAATCGCCCTCTCACAAATTTCCCTCTCACGCACTGCCTCAAAGGTTTTGAGGATGCAAAGAATCCAACTCCCATTGCAACGGGTTGTTGTCTATATATTCATATATTCGCAGATAATCATCCTCATCTCGAATAACATGCTCATAATAATTGCGTTGCCACAACTTCTGCCCAGATGCGCCTCGAACAATATTGATTTGCTTTGATGTTTGCATCTTAAATCGTCCAATGATTTTAGGCAATAGCATATTACGTCGTTGCTTTACGGTCATTGGTAGGGGCGATTCATGAATCGCCCCTACATGAATTGCCCTCTCATGAATTGCCCCCACAGTATTGGTGATAACCACAATTCCATGGAAGTGATTTGGCATGATAACAAATGCATCACATTTTACATTTGACCCTATGGCTTCAATTTTTAACCATTCGCTACGAACAATATCGCCAAGTTCATTCAATATCATTTTGCCATTGACAATATCTCCAAACAAACACGCTCTGTCTTGCGTACAAATTGTTACAAAATACATCCCTGCCTGAGAATAATCATACTCACTTAAACGAATTGAATGGCGATTTTGCTTCCTGCTGCTCATAGCTGTTTCCAATTCCTAATATATTTAAGCGAAAATTCACAATTTGAATATACGTGTAGGGGCGATTCATGAATCGCCCCTACGTGAATCACCCTTTGTATATAATTTATGACATCATATTTTTCAAAACGGTCTGCAAAATGCCACCATTTTTCAAATAATCAACATCGACATCAGCATCTAAACGTGCCAACGCTTCAAAGATAGTTTTGTGACCATTGGTATGCACGGCTTCAACGATAACATTCTCACGTGGTTTCACACTATCAAGTCCTTTGATATTGAAGGTTTCTGTGCCATCTAAACCAAGAGATTTAGCCGTTTGACCATTAACATACTGCAAAGGTAACACACCCATACCAACCAAGTTTGAGCGGTGAATACGCTCATAACTCTCAGCGATCACAGCTTTAACACCCAATAGGAAAGTCCCTTTAGCTGCCCAGTCACGTGATGAGCCTGTACCATACTCTTTACCTGCCAATACGATTAATGGCGTATTGGATGCTTTATATTTCATCGCTGCATCAAACACATATTCAATCGAACCATCTGGGTGATATTTAGTAACTCCACCTTCCGTACCAGGCGCTAACAAGTTGCGAATACGGATATTAGCAAACGTACCACGCATCATCACCTCATGGTTACCACGACGTGAACCATACGAGTTAAAGTCTTTTTTCTCAACGCCATGTGCTTTCAAATATTGCCCTGCTGGATATTCCTCTGGAATAGAACCCGCTGGAGAGATATGATCTGTTGTTACCGAATCACCTAGCATCAATAAGGTGCGCGCACCAACAATATCTAAAGACCCCTTGCCTGAATCCGCAAAGTTCTCAAAGAAGTTAGGGCATTGAATATAAGTTGATTTCTCATCAAATTTATATAGCTCACCTGTAGGTGCTGATAGTTTCTGCCAATCTTTTGTGCCATCTAAAACCGTTGCATAGGATTTCTCAAACATCTCAGCATTGATCACGCGTGATTGTAATTCAGCAATATCATGACAACTTGGCCATATGTCTTTCAAATAAACATCTTCTCCATGTTGATCTTTACCAATTGGATCATGCTCAGGGTCAAAATTAACTGTTCCAGCAATAGCATAAGCCACCACATGGATAGGAGAGGCTAAGTAATTTGCTTTAACATCTGGGTTAATACGTCCTTCAAAGTTGCGATTCCCTGAGCCGACGGATGCAACGACTAAATCACCTTTGTTAATCGCATCAATAATTGGTTGATCCAATGGTCCTGAGTTACCAATACACGTTGTACAACCATATCCAACAACATCAAATTTCAGTTGTTCTAAATACTTTAATAAGCCTGATTTTTCAAGGTATTGCGTAACTACCTGTGAGCCAGGGGCTAATGACGTTTTAACATATGGCTTAACTGTTAGACCTTTTTCAACTGCCTTTTTAGCTAATAAACCCGCACCCAATAAAACGGATGGGTTAGATGTATTTGTACATGAAGTAATAGCAGCAATTGCGACATCTCCATGCTTTAATTCACAATCCATGCCTTCAATTTTAACCGCTGTTTTGGTTTGCTCCTCTGTCAAGCCGAAGCCATGTAAGCCTGCCTCATGCGTTAAACATTTTTTAAAGTTTGCTTTTAAGTCATGCATAGGCACACGATCTTGTGGGCGCTTAGGACCCGCTAATGTTGAGTCCACTGTTGACATATCAAGCTCGATTACCGCCGTATACTCTGGCTCTTCTGCTGGGTTATGACGGAATAAATATTGCTCCTCATAAACTTTCTTCGCCAGATCAACATATTCATCACGATTACTGTTTTTAAAGAAGGCTAAAGTTACATCATCGACTGGGAAGAAGCCCATTGTCGCACCATACTCTGGCGCCATGTTGGCAATGGTTGCTCGATCTGGTAATGATAAATGTTTTAAACCTTCACCAAAGTACTCAACAAACTTACCAACCACACCATGCTTACGAAGTAGTTCCGTAATTGTTAACACTAAATCAGTGGCCGTGACACCTTCACGCAACTCACCTGTCAGTTTCACACCAACAACATCAGGCAATACCATATAATATGGCTGACCGAGCATAACCGCTTCCGCTTCAATACCGCCAACGCCCCAACCCATCACACCAATGCCATTAATCATCGTTGTGTGTGAATCAGTACCGACAAGGGTATCAGGATAAGCAACTTTCTCACCATTTTGATCTTTAACTAAAATGCCTTTTGCTAAATATTCCAAGTTCACTTGGTGAATAATCCCCATGCCCGGCGGCACAACAACGAAATCATCAAAGGCTTTTTGCCCCCATTTTAACAATGAATAACGCTCGCCATTTCGCTCAAATTCTTTGGCAACGTTTTTCTCAAGTGCATCTTTCGTACCGTAGTAATCAACTTGCACAGAGTGGTCAATAACCATTGCTGTATCAACCAATGGATTAATTTTTTGTGGATCCCCACCTGCATCTTTAATCGCTTGACGCATAGCAGCCAAATCAACAACCGCAGGCACGCCGGTAAAATCTTGCATCACAACGCGTGCTGGCATATGCGGGATCTCAGGGCGCACTTTGGCTTTAGCGTCCCAATTAAGTACATTTTCAACGTCAGACACTTTGACTTTATAGTCATCAATATTACGCAATTGGTTCTCAACCAATACACGAATAGAATACGGCAAACGCGTAATATCCTTACCTGTTTCAGCTGCTAATTTTTGCAAGCTATAGGCAGTATATTGTTGCCCTTTAGCGTCAATCAAAACCTTTGTTGAACGTTTTAAATCGGTCATGAGGATAGCTCCTTCTTTACTGTTTTTTTCTGTGTATTGAGGCTTATTTCGGCGCTCATATTAGCCCAATCAGCTGCTGTTGTACAGCGTGATGCAAGCTCCATGGTAATAATCACCCATACCTGATAAGTGCAAAACCAAAGGTAGTGTAACAACCTTTCAAACACGATCAATGGACTTCAACTCACGAAATGCAGAGAAGATAGAAACATGCCCCAAAGCGTGCCTTGAACAAGTTCTAAAAATATCAAAAGTCATTTTGTCATGACACATCCATCAGATGCCCCACAAATATATAAATTCAGCTATATTTAAGTCTATATCGAATATCATAACGACTGATTTAGGTGATCAATATCATGCAAACAGCAACGAAACAACACCATAGATTGCTTAAGAAAACACTAAAGCCTGAGTACTTTGTATCATGCTTAACCATTATCATGTTATTTCTTCTGAGCCAGCATCTAGCAGAGCAAAAGGATAAAATAAATGCCATTGATCCACCAGAGTACTATTACATCTACGCCAGTATTACCTTAGCAATTTTAAGTCTATTTCTTATCTTTGTAGTTGCTTACTATGTTTACTTCAAAATCACACGCTTTATTCGCGAAACACGCAAAGTGATTTTAGGTTATAGCGACTATGAGACAACACTAAAACAAGGCTATTTCTTCAAACAGCATCTTAAGTTAAACCAACTAATTAAAGATGTATTAAGGCGCCAAAAAAGTGATATGCTTACGATGTTACATGACCTGCGCACGCCTTACACACGACTTTCATTTAAACTTGAGCTTGATTACAATGATGCTTATAACGCCGTTAAAGAAGATATCAACGAGATCAAAGTGATCACTGGGCATTCATTGGCAAAACTTAAAGAAAACCAACTGCTCACTGAACAAAAGGAACTGATTGAAATAAAAGGATTTATTGAGCAATTATTTATGGATTATCAGCGCATGCTGACACAAGACAACAAACAATTGACTTTAAGCTTAGCAGTTAAGCTTGATCAAAAAATCTATGTCATGATCAAACCTTTTAAGTTAAAGCGCGTGCTATATAACCTTCTGAACAATGCCATTGAATATGCTCATACCAATATCCATCTATCGGTTGAGATCGCTGAACAACAAGTTCGTATTACCATAGCGGATGACAGCGTCATACAGCAAAATTTGGATTTAAACGAGATGAAGCAACTTTTTTGGCATCACTCAAAAAATGGGCATGGCATTGGTCTTTACTCGGTGGCAAAAATACTGGCTGAGCACCAAAGCCAACTACAGTTCACAGCAACTGATCATGGTAAAAGCTTTTACTTTGAACTTAAACCTATTTGAAATATCTCATAAACTTCACTATAACTTAGAATATCGTAATAACATGGAGCAATAATATATGGAACGTATTTTAATTGTTGAAGACGACGGCTCACTAGCGCAAATGATCGCGCGCTATCTTGAGCGGATGAATTATGAAGTCGTCATAAAATCAACTACCATTGACGCATTAACTGCCGTTGAAGAATCTGCCTTTGACTGCCTACTACTTGATATTAATCTTGGCAGTGACAATGGCATTCAACTTTGCCAAAAAATACGTCAAGTCTATGATATGCCAATTATTATGGTTTCAGCGATTAGCGATACCACGCAAAAGTCTTATTCATTAAACATTGGTGCTGATGATTATGTCACAAAGCCTTTTTCACTAGAGGAACTTGAGGCTCGCATTAGTGCAAATATTCGCCGTTACAATCAGATGCGTAAAGTTGATCAAGCATCTGATACGTTGAGCTCTTACAATCTGGAAGACTGGTGTTTTTATCCTGAGCAATATTTACTCGAACATAAAAGCGGTGAGAAAGTTTATATTAAAAAAGTCAAAACACAAATACTATTGATGCTTTTAGAACACAATGGTGTTGTTGAGAAGAAGCTTATTCATAAAAAATGTTATGACGAACCTTTTGATAGTTTTGATCGGCGCATTGATGTACATATCTCACAACTAAGAAAAATTCTTGGCAAAGAGATGATTGAAACCATTCATTCCATCGGTTTTGCGCTAAATCACTAGGATATTAGGATGAAGGATCGACGACTATTTCAACGTAATTTTTTGGTCTACTTGTTATTGATTACTGTTTACTTTATTAACCTAAGTCTCATTGATGACCGATATGCGATCACCTTACAATTAGATGATTTTTTTAATCGTACTGAAGGCATTTTATTTGCGCTACCTTGGATTATTCTACTGCCTAGCACTTATCGATTTATGCGCCAAAACACACCAATGATGCAAAACATCATGCTTTTTGCGGGTCTTATTTCAATGCTCTTTTACGCTATTGTTTATGCTTACTTCCCACATCATAGTGTTTTATATCTTGCCATGCTCTTTAACGGTGGGTCGGTTTTTGCTTTACCGCTTGCAATGATTAATACACTTTATAGCGCACGATATGCGCTATTTTTTGTTATTTATTTCGTTATGTGTGACTTCTTATTTTTATACATCGATATGCATATTTTTATCTTATATATAGCCGCTCCTGCCTTAGTTCTTATTCTAATAGTCAACCTACTATCTAGTCAGTGGCAACATAAGAAATCTCGACCAATCACCGTGATGGCTTATTTGCTTTTAGCCAATCGCAAGGCATCAATCATTTTTGTAAGCTATACAGCGATCTTAATCATTATTACACTGCTCTCAATCTTTGTCACAACCCTATCGCAGCTGGAGTGGTTCCAAGCCTTGGGTTACCTGATGGGGTGCGTAATCATTTATTTTGTGGTTTATCGCAAACTTTTAATTAAGCCTCATTTGGCACTGCTCACCATACTACTGATCAGTTCTTACTATGAGTATTTCTTTATTGCCTCAGTTGTGACTTATTTAATGCTAACGATTGATTTATCTGAATATATTCACAAACGCGAAATTCTCATTTTTGCAACCTTTATGTTCTATCTAGTAGTTATCTATAACACCTTGCTGGCTAATGTGCTTTTGGCACTTTTTTGATTAAACACATTCCGCATGCCAATAGCCTTCGTTGCTATAAGGGCGATACTGTTTGAAGGAGACATAACATTTTATCTTTTGGTTCTTAGATAATAAAAACGTATTATCTGGTTTTAACTGATAACGATCATAATTCATCGTTGGGATATACTCTGCTGGCGCACCACTATTGACCAATATTCTAAAACGGGCTTGATTACCTTGCGTCAGTAAATATTGATTAATAGTTGCATTGTGAATATTGTTCTCTGTGCTCCCTGTGACTTCACCTTTTTCACTGGCATGCCATAATACATTAGGTTGAACAAATATTTTTTGACTATCATTTTCTGTAGCAATTGCAATTTCAGGTCTTGCCCATATCCCGCTATTAACGTTAACTTCCACCAATGTTTTACTTGGCAGGGCAATGGCTTGGCTAAATAAAGGCAAGATCACACTGATGATAGTCGTGCTTAGAAATAGTGTAAATTTCATGTCAACCCCTTAAATTCATTAGATTGGCTATACAGGAGTACAGCTTGACGTCCAGTATGATGTATGCCCTGCGGAAACATAACTGACCGTGCACTTTCTTGTCTTACCATAGCTTAGATCAAAGGCAGGGGCGACGACTTGCTGATAGCCATTCATCGCAACCGTTGGCACCATACCTTCACCACTACCATCATCTGCAAGCAATCTAAAAGATACTGTATTACCATTGCTCTTTAAGAAAGTATCAATGCTCGCATTTTTAATATTGTTCATCGTATTGCCATCAATGATATTTTTTTCAGACGCTGGCCAATAAACATTGGGCACCTGATGTGTAAAGGGCGTATCATCTCGCGTGGCAATTGCAACAGCAGGTGCTGCTTGTGTCCCACTATTGACGGTTATTTCAACTTTTGTATTATGCCCAAAATCAACTGTTTGCACATTAGGAGAAGTATTTTCACCTGCTGCTGCAGCTGCACCACTCGCCATTACTGTTAATGCTAACGCTGTTAAAGTTGCTTTTTTAATCATTTTCATATCGATTATCCTCTTTTTTGTTTAAATTGATTTTCTAAATATGAAAGTTATTTTTTGTGCTGTGAACTCACAATATCAGCATTTGTTTTAACATGACTGCCTGTGCTGTCATTGGTGTGTATTGTATATGGTCAAATGTAAAGCTTATGCGATTCAAATGTAATAAAAATGTAATGCCAAATTACATTACTAATCCAACCGTGAAACAAGCATTAACCAATCATCATAATTTGCTGCCGTTTTAAGCGTCACAACACATCCTTGTTGTTGAAAACCTTGTCGATCACAAAAGTATTTTTGTTGATCGCTATTTTCCTCCCAAGCTGAATACTGGGCATAGCTTGCACTTGGCATAAAATAACTAAAATCCAGATAGTTTAAAGACTCAAAGTCATAATCAAAATTCTCCTTGGGAAATACTATCTGATTAATGATCATCACCATCTCATTACCTGTTACTTGATAATGGCATAGTAAACCGCTCTCTGATGGACGGTTTGGATAATGTTTATTAAACATTCTTGCTCCCATCCAGCCTGAGCTTAGCTCAGCATAACTAAAGCGTACTGAATCAACCTTAATTTGCTGTTGCTGGTAAGCTTTACTACATTGGCATTCATATTGCTTAACCCAATCAACTTCGACATTTTGCAAAATATCTGTTGCTATCACTTGCGCATTAGTTCTCAATGATGATCTGTCATTATTTAGATAACCCGCAACTTGCGTTTCTGATGGGCATTGAAATAGTGCCAATGTTTGTGCTAATAGCAGCACTGGATTGATCATAAGCAATAGACATAATGCTTTTTTAGTTACTGTTAACATACTGTGTCCTAACTAGGCACCACTGGCGTGACAATAACTTGGGCTAACACCTGTAACCTCAGGAGCAATTGTTTTTGCAAATAAACAGTTATTATCAAAATCATGATTAATCGACCAAACCATTGCTCCACCGTATTGCGACTGATTTGAAAGTGAGCCATAAATTTCTGCCATCTGGCTATAAACTGTTTGCTCACCCTGAGGCTGCCAACCATTAAATACCGTAGCATCACCCCCTGCTGCCTTTAATGCTGGCTCACCCATGACAAGTAAAGTCTGAGCTGGTACATTAAGTAACTGCTGTTTTGCCACAGTTTTCTGTGTTAAATAATAAAAACTTGCATTGATGTAGCCTGGCATTTCCTCTGAACAATACTTGCGTCCATCATCATCTTTACCATTACAATACTTACCATTATTGTACTCAATACGGTTAGATGATTCACCTGTGTTGTAATCCTGCAATAACAGCATATCAAACAAACCAGACTCTACTGCTTCTTTATAATCTTGATTGAAACCTGTTGTCACTAACGACACACTATACTTATCATCTTTATTGGTTTGATTAAGCTGAGGTGCGGCAGTTACTGTTGCTATTTGCCCATTTGCTAATGGTTTTTGCTTTATTTTCTTAATAAGATCTTTCAACAACAACGGATTCACAGTACCTTCCAAGTCAAAATCAATGCCATCTAGATGGTAATAGTTCAAGAAATGTCTAACATTTTCAGCCATGTTATCTAGATTTTTATTATCAAGATTTACACCACCTGTTTCACCCCCAACAGAGACCAATATTTTCTTTAAACCGTACTTGTCTTTTGCCAACTTAATATCATCTAGCATTTGCTGCAAACTTGTTTGATCAAATGTGTTATATGAGGTGTAAGCTAAAAACATATCTCCATAAAACTGAATATTTGGTGCAGCATCTGCATTGACAGGAGTTGCGTCAGACAACCCACTCGCAAACGCGATCACGATAACATTATATCCAGCCTGTGCAGCATCAGAAATGGTTACTTTTTTATTCCAAGGACCATAATATTGATTTAAGTAACCAACCATATAACGTGAAACTTCTTTCTTATAATTAACACTCATATCAATTTCATTTTTATTTGCTGTGAAATGATTTGGTGAAACATGTGCTATATATTGTCCCTTTTCCGTTACAATACTTGATGCATTTGCTAGCCACTTAAGCTTATTTTGAGGAATGCTTTGAACAGGATAGCTACCATTATGATCCAATACAACCGTTGTTTCTTGCGAACCTTTATCGACTTCCAAATTAAGCTTGGATTTTGCACCTTTAGGTAACCCTGATACTGTAATATTGATTTTTTCTGGCAGAATTTTTTCCAACTGATAAGTAAGTTTAGCCGGTGTTGTCTGATCTTTTTTGATCATTACCTTTTGTACAAACTGCTCTTGACCTTGTGGTTTGTACTCGTAATCACCCTCAATAAATGAGTCGGCAACTAATCGATGCGCCACCCCAGATTCAGGTGCGTCTACACTGATAAAGTTTGCCCCCCAGTCTAAATCTCCCTCTTTAACAAACACATTGTCCATCGTTGTAATGGTATAATGTGGATGTTTTTCAGGAGTCGAATCTTGTGCAATTGCTGTTAGTTTTAATGTTCCTTTTTCATCAGGTGCCGGTGTATAGTTAATTTGCACGCTTTGTATTTGCCCATTTGTAAGCGTGAAGCTTGCAGGATCAGCAGCACCTGTCGCTTTATCCAAAGCAGGGACACTAATGGTCATTTGAGCCTTATCATCATCTGCACTTAACGGCACTTTAACATCTAGTTTGCTATTCCATGGCTGATTATTGATTTCTGTTAGTTTATTGCCATCTTTATAGATAATAATATCGGCAAGGTGCCCGTCTTCAATAAAGTTAGGCTTTTCTGGCAATACTATCGAAATATGCGCTTGTGACACAGGTGTTACTGGGCCCACGTGAAAATTACTGATATTAAACACATTACTTGATGGCGTAAACTGCATTGTGACAGATTGCCCTGCTGGCAATATATATGGCTCGGCAGGCCACCATTTTTGCACGCTAACGGAAACAGTGTCATCCGTTTGCGTTAACTCTGTTTTACCATTGATACCCCAAACTGAAGGGTTTAACTTAACGTTATTATCGACATCAAAATGAATTTGATTATTGTATAAATCTGTTGGCTCGTCACAATGAAACGTAATACTTCCCGTCCACCCTGAGCTTGCTGAATCCATAACACAATCTGCCATCGTAACACTCGCCAATGAGGCTAAAATAGTTGATGCAATTAGTTTCTTAGTTAATTTCATTTTTCTTCCTTTTATGGTTAATTATTAAAAATTGGTAACCCATATTGTATGAATCACTTTGTTTTAAAGCTGATCTATAAATGTAAAAAATAGGTAAATATCCCAGCGTAATTTACGATCGGAATTTAAGTTTCATTATCAATGATATGGCTATGACCATATTCCAGCCAATTTTGATTGTGTAAGCGCTGACTGAGCGTAAGTCGAAGTCTCTATGAAGTGTGATTTTCCCAAGCTACCCACTTCGACTGATGCTCAGTGCATCGCTTCGACTTACATTCAGGGTACGGGTGAGCACTTGTGAGTGAATATTTAGTCTTAGCCAATAATATGAACAAATTATTGACTAACCACACTTAATGTTAAGCTTGCTAAAATATAGATAATTTCATGATAGCTCTGTGTGTTACTTTGCCCGGTTTTATCGGCAATGGCCTCCACAGCGAGTTTAACCAATTTGGCAACTTCATTACCTTCTTTTGCGCTATCTTCAACAGCTTGATAATCTGAAACATTCCCTTTAACCATAAAGTCAATCATCTGCACACGATCAGATGCTGATTGTACCGTTTGCGTAACTTGAGACATCACTTCACGCATTTTGTCATTAAAAATATGCTTGTTAAATAATTTAGCGTTTTGGATTTGATCATTGATTTGAGATACTTGCTGGGCAATCTCACGTGATTTTGCACTTATCTGTGATAATTGTTGGAATTTCTGATTTGCCTGCAAAGAGGTAATCACACTATTTAACTGCTCATCACTGACATTAACAATACTTGTTGTGCCATCAATTATTTTATTAATGATCATAAACAACTGTTGCGGGTAGTCATAAGCTAACTGGTTTAACATGGCCCAGCTTTTAATGGCAGCTTCTTTGCCTTGTTGTTTGTTGATTGCCGCAATCCCTTCAACAATAAAGTAATTACTCATATCATTGATGTAATTACCATTTTGCCACATGCTGCTACGCTGGCTCCAAATGGTATTGAAATCACTCTCGATCGCCTGAGTCAATACTGGCACTTCAACAAAATTTTGAGTCTTTAATGCTTCTGCTAGTCCTTGAATACCGCTATTGATATGTTCAATGCTAAATTTCACCTTGTTATAGCTTGCTTTATACGGTGAGAACTCAGTTTGAGCACTTTGTACAATCGAATTAAGCTCATCAAGTGCTGAAATCATTCTTAAATGCTTAACATCTTCACTTAAATGTTTAAGATCAGTCACTGCAGGTGATTTCATAGTAACGTTTGAGTAATCACTGACTTGTTGATATACCTCGCTACCACTATGAACATTCGCTAAAACAACACCTGCTGCCGCTGTCATCATGATTGTAGAAAGTAATTTTTTCATTGTTTATTTCCTCTTTGCTATTGTTTTTTGTTTGTTATTCATTGGATACCTCTTGGGTGATTCAAATTTAACCAAACAAAAGTTGACTTAAAAACCAACAAAAATGCACAATCATGTGCATAAATATTTCTATAAATAATAACTTTCTAAGCCAATACTCACATAAAAAGGCTTGCCTTATAACGCTCACATATTGGAGAAAAAAGTGAATCAATTAATATTACAATTATCAAAGACAGGTATTGGCTTGCTACTATGTTGCCAATTTGCCGCACTGCAAGAGGTCTATATTGGCACATATACTGAGTGGGGTACGCCTCCTGGTCATGGGATTTATCACTTTAGCATTTCAGATTCAGGGCAAATAGGATCTGCTACACTTGCCACACAGGGAGACAATAAGTCACCAAATCCTACTTATCTGCTAAAAAACAATGACCTGATATACACGACAAATGAACTGGAAGTTGGTCAAATCACCAACTATCAAAAAGACATAGATCATTCATTAAATAAGATAACGGCATCAAATAGTGGTCTTTCTAATCCTGTTCATCTTGTGAAAAGTAAATTATATCCCCTTATAATAGTCGCTAATTATGGCAATGCATCAGGTGAGCACTCAGGTGTTTCTGTATTTAACATTAACTCTGATGGTGTTGTTGATGGCAATCCTTCACAGATTATCCCCTACCACGGCAGTAGCGTTGATCCAGAGCGTCAATCTGGCTCACATGTGCACGGCATTACCAGTACGATCATTCAAAATAATGAATACGTGTTTATTTGTGATTTAGGTGCAGATACGATAAGCGTATACCTTATCACCCCTCATACCAATGAACTT
The DNA here is from genome assembly GCF_055396795.1 of Cysteiniphilum sp. GTC20157. Lineage (NCBI taxonomy): Bacteria > Pseudomonadati > Pseudomonadota > Gammaproteobacteria > Thiotrichales > Fastidiosibacteraceae > Cysteiniphilum > Cysteiniphilum sp. GTC20157. The sequence goes on from NZ_AP044698.1 coordinate 2,249,060, forward strand.
CAGAAGTTAAGTGAAATTCACACACCACCAGGATCAGGACCAAGACATGCACTCATCAGCCCAAACCAAGAATATCTTTATGTGGTTAATGAACTTAACTCAACCCTTAGCATCTTCAGATTTAATGCAGCAACTGGCTCCTTAACTTACTTATCTAGTCAAAGCACATCCAAGCTTATCAAACATTCAGCAGAGCGTAACTATCCTGCAGAGCTTCTACTTTCAAAAGCCCGTAACGATCTCTATGTGAGCAATCGTGGGGTAAATACAATTGCCCAATTTCACCTACAAAATCATGGAAAAACACTACAACTTGAGAAGGAATACAATGCCTTTGGCAAATATCCTCGCGATATGGCGATTGACCAAACCGGTCAATACCTTGCCTCAGCAAATCAGCTTTCAAATAATGTAAGTGTCTTTAAAATTAACCCCTCAGGCGGACTTGATTTTCTCAATCATGTCGATATTGATTCACCTGTGGCAGTTACTTTTTAATTGGCTCTTTCCCTTACCCAAACGTCCCTTCAATTAATAAGCGCTCATTTTCAGTTGGTTTAGTATCAAGTAAGTTAGAAATACGCTTACCTTTTCCTTTACTGCAACTGACTTTTGCATCAGGCACACCGACCATCACATCGACAAATCCAGGAAGCTCTTTATAAAATGCAAATTATTACTGCACAGCATTGTGCACCAATAACTGTATAAAATAAAGCCTTTATCTCAAATAATATCTACACAGAATTTCCCTTTTAATTTACTGACGAGGTCATTATGAAACTAAAATATTTACCCAGAATTTTACTCTTATTATCATTAACATTAGCTGGCTGTGGTGGAGATGGATCCGCTAATGATTCGCCAACACCTAGTCCATCGCCATCGCCTGGACCTGGACCTGATCCTACGCCAATACCAGTAACTAACTTTACCTATGAATCAAGTCCAGCTAACCCCTCACAAACGATATCAGGACTAAATACAAGTTATGCGTATAAAGTAAAAAATATTAGCGACCAAGACTACACCATTGAAAGCCTTGAATTAAGTGGTGACAGCTTAACACTTGATACCACAAAAAGTGACAGTTGTTACAATGGGAAAATGCTGCCTTCAAAAACAGGCATTTGCTTTGTCTATATCCATGAATCAGCGCTTACTGAAGAAACAAGTTCTCCCCAGATTTTAAAGGCATCTACGCTCAATAATGCGTTGCCATCTGTTACCATCAAGTTTGGCGCGGATAATGTGTTGCAATTTGCTGTTGATCTATCTGAGAAGGTAAAAAGCGCAACCGCCAATATGAGTAGCATTAGCCTCACACAGGAAGCAAATACTATCTTACCGAATAATATTCTTTTCCTAATCAAAAATAGTGGTAATTTCTTTATTAACACTCCTCAACTGATCATTGATAAAAACAAGTCAATTGGCACGATCAATGAGCAAACAGTTACGCTTAATGAACTGATTGATGTTGATCAATCAACGCTCATTAGCTATAACGTGTTATCACCCGATGAAGTATTAAGTACACCATTTGAGCTTGTGCTGAAGAAATCCCTATCCAATCAACAGATTGGTTTACTCATCAATGCATTGAATAACAATCAATCGCTTAATTTGATCCAAATCGGCGCCAGTAACGCACACAGTTTAATGCCTAATATAAACATTAAACACCCATTAGCAGTTACGTTAGCCAATAGTCTTGAACAACTGCCATCTGTTACAGGCTACTATCCACTACTTAATGCCGGAACGATTAAAAATCTAGGCACTCAAAATACTCAAGTGGATTTGGCTGATTTACTCAACAACAAAGCGATTGAGCCTAATACGGTTACCAATAATAGCTGCTTTTATCAATTGCAAGATAATCAAAAGTCACTTGAACCCAATCAAAATTGTGAGCTTCTATTTAATTCTTACTTAAATAAAACCACTGATATTCCATGGCATCTACGCTATCAGTTAGCTGATTTCACCTACCAATCAAGTAGCGCCTATATAAATACGGTGATCATTAGTGGTGGCAATCGTTTAAGTATTGACAACACGATTGCACAGCCTGTTTTCGCAGGAAATACCACAAACTTTACCATCCAAAATATTGGTATTACGAAAACGCTTAATGGCGCATTTATTGGTAGCGATTTAACGAATGTCCATTTTAATATTGCGGACACCTTGATGCCTTATATTGCAGATCAATCCCAAGAAACATCTTTAACATTGGGAAGCACTGCCAACATGAGTTTAACATTTAAAGATGGTCATTTATTGGCAAGTTTAACGGATCAACTAAATAATAATGAACAAACAAAGCTCATTACCATTGAAGCAACCGATAGCACAGGTGATAAAATCACGGTCACGCCGAAACTTATCGTTGATCATGCTTTAAAAGTCATCGGTCAACGTGAGCTACTACCCAACCAAACTTATCAATATACACTGCAAAACACCGATAACAATGATAGCTATAAAATGATGGCTTTAGATACCAATCAATTACCACAAGGGGTTAGCGTCACAGGCAATAACTGCCAAACATTAGCTGCCAATTCAAGTTGTCAAATTGAGCTTAGTACTGATTCATCATTAGCAAACAATGGCGTTTTAAACCTAACCTTTCACAACAACAATAGTCCGGATGAAATAGCACATCCTTTGATGTTTGATCTCAAAGCTAATCTGCAAAACATATCAACACCTTATAATGACATAAGTCACGCCGCACTATTAGCGGCAAATCAAAATAATCAAATCGTTTTAAACATCCCAGTAACTCATAATGGCAGCCAAGGTGATCTATATGATGTAAACCATTTAGCGTTAAATATAGATACACAATTACTACCATTGATTGATACAGATCACTCTGTTTTACTGATTGATACACTCACCCCAAATAAGACAGAGAACTTCACCCTAGCATTTAAACCAAATACGATATTCTCAGCAGATGATATTCAAAAAATCGAAAACACTCTTATACCAGCAGTGACCATCACAGCTGACAACATCTTGACAACACCCATTTATTTAAACATCAATGAAGGTGTTACTTTTAATCTTAATAAAATCATTGATCAGCCTGGAAAATACACTTACACATTGACTAATAACGATGCCCAAGCGGTGACTGTTGATCAGATTGATCTATCACAACTGCCTACAGGTGTAAGCTTAACTGATGATAGTTGCTATGGGCAGACTATTCAAAAATCACAAACTTGTATTCTTGAGCTTGATGTCAGTGCACAAGCCAAATTAAGTAAAGAAAAATCAAATACACTTTCATTAGCCTATTATTTTGGGGATAAAGATACTGGCAACGCCTTTACCCTCAATGAGGTTATTCATATCCCAGAGGCAAGCTTAACATTGTCTTTGCAAAACCCTGTCATGGCAGAAACAACGGATTATTTCCCTGATAGCAGCAGTGCTGATATTGAGGTTATTGTCGAAAACACCGGGGCATTTGACGCTGATATTATCAAGGCTACCTATCAATTTACTGATCAAAACAATCAAACCGTCAATGACTTTGTATTAGATAGCAAAATTGACACGTTAATCCCCGCGCATACCCAAAAATCTTTCCGTTTCACTAAACCGCAATCAATTGTCGCCGGAACATACATGCTGAACATTTTGCCCGATGTATCCTCGAATATCATGAGCGCTTTAACCCATAGTTTTTATGTTATTTCGCCTTCTAATATCGTTATGAGCATTGACAACGCCTATCATGAAAAGCATCCCAATATGGTTAAAATCAATGTCCATAACAATGATGCTAATAGCGCCCACCTCCAACCGCAATTAACACTCAACAATCATATTCAAGAGATATCAAAACAAGACAGCTGCTCTAGCACCCTTGCCTCTGGCAAAACTTGTGCATACTACTATCACACACCTACTAGCTTTGATGTCTCTAAAAGTGAAGCAACTGATCTTACGATTTTTGCAACGGCTAAAGATAAAGCCCCCATAAAGGGAAACTTTACTCTCAAGGCTAAAAGCTTTTTGTATGTGCCTCATTATAATGCTATTTTCCAATATGGTTTATTTAGTGACACACAAGCATCTATCAAAAACCTTTCTGACCAAAGTACGCCTGACGCTTTAAGTGCGCTATTTGCAACCCCTGAGCTTTCTCAAGAAGGACGCATCCTCAACATGAGAAACTTTGGTGATGGTCATATTGCTTTACTGAGATATGACAATAATAATGCTTCTAGACAAAGGCTCCATATTTTCTATCCACAAGATAATTATACAGAGGTGGCTGACAACCCATTTAAATACATTTACAGTGTTACCAACATGGATAATCTTGTCTCTAATAACAGAAGCCTTATTTCAGGCGCGCTAGGCAGCGGATTAGTACTCAACTCTCGCGCCGTTCAGCAAAGCACTGATCTTGGCAAAACTTGGATCAAGCTCAAAGATACTAATAACACTAATTGGTTCTACGACTCAACCAAATCTGCGACCATCCCTAACAATAACAGCTACTTCATCTATCCACGTTGGAATGACAAGACTTATGGGGTAGATGTCAATAACAATCAAGGGGTCATCTTAGTTTGTAATGGCGCTACAACCTGTAAAAAACTTAATTTTAACTACCCTAGTGGCTTTTGGAATAAAGATGATCCCATGTATCAAACCTTAGTATCACAAATGTTCCAAACCACACCTGATGGTCAATATCTTGTGTTGCACGCTGAGTCTTGGCAGTATGGAGTAACAAGCACCTATCGCCGCGCATTCTTGACTTTTAAGGTGTCATCATTGCTTAATGCCAGCAACAACCAAACAGTCACCCCAAGTTATAGCAACATACTCCCTGTGAAGGCGCTACCGATCGATTTAAGTAACAACTCTATCTATGCGCTTTATGATAATAAAATCTGGCGTTATAATTTGCTAAGCTCAAGCTCATCAGTACTTGCTTTGCCAAGTAATACAATAATGATTTCACATGATGATGACAATAATCTTTATGCGTTGGCTAAAGATCTTAACAATCAGCAAAAGTATCACTTATACATTCAAAGAGCTGCTAGCAGCTCATGGCAGTCATTGCCTCATGCCAGTTATGAGGCAATCTATGCTCATCCTTCCTGGTCAAATGCTTATGACTATAACGATACACTGATGCTTATCAGTCCTATTTTAAACGTGCAGCAGGTGGTTCAATAGACCATCATAATTCCAATATCATGCCATTGAGGCTACTTTTTTTCCTGATTTTTCAGCGTAGATCAAATCTGCAATCAAAGCGATAATTAATGCCATTTTTTCATCTTGCCCGAGCGCTTGTTTAGATAAATCCATGTGTGTCTCTAGGCTATCGGCAACTGCCTTTCTTACCGCCTGAGGAAAGCGCCCTTCCATCGCGCGTTGTTTATCATTGGCATTGACTTGTGCCATCGTTTTTTCATCTTGTTTTACTTTATCTTTGACACTATTGAGGAAGTTCACTCCATCGTCATCACTAAAGTCCCCTGAAAACAATTCATTAAATTGATTAATAATCTTGCTGAATACTTCTGTTTTCTGATCTCGCGCTTTGGCTTGTCCTGGGTTAATGGCATCTATTTTCCCCCCTTGAAGCTCAATGCTTTGGGTTGCTTGTTGAATTAGCTTGTAATTGGTAAGCACCACATCACCAATATCAACCTCAGGTGCAAATTCAGTGGTATGTAAATTGGGCAATAGCCCTCGCGCAAAGCTTGAGAATTTCTCCAATTCGATATCATTATAATCATGCACTTGAGATAAGAAGTCATACATTTTTATGAAGGTTGATAATGACTTCTTAAAAACATCTAAGTCATGCTTAGCTTCTGAGACTTCTTTCAAATAGGCGCTGGCATTTTTGATCATCACCTCATCAGCGCAATCCTTTGCTCGATCAAGCGCAAGCTTTGCTTTTTTAATGGTTTCAATGGCTCGCGCTTTGGCTTGTCCTGGGTTAATGGCATCTATTTTCCCCCCTTGAAGCTCAATGCTTTGGGTTGCTTGTTGAATTAGCTTGTAATTGGTAAGCACCACATCACCAATATCAACCTCAGGTGCAAATTCAGTGGTATGTAAATTGGGCAATAGCCCTCGCGCAAAGCTTGAGAATTTCTCCAATTCGATATCATTATAATCATGCACTTGAGATAAGAAGTCATACATTTTTATGAAGGTTGATAATGACTTCTTAAAAACATCTAAGTCATGCTTAGCTTCTGAGACTTCTTTCAAATAGGCGCTGGCATTTTTGATCATCACCTCATCAGCGCAATCCTTTGCTCGATCAAGCGCAAGCTTTGCTTTTTTAATGGTTTCAATGGCTTGTCTGTAGCGTCCTTTAAATCGATCTGCAGCAGGCTTAATCGCAGCACTCATCAGCCTTTGTAAATTCTTGTTTTGATAAAACGCTTGAGCATAAGCATCTATCTCAGACTGGGCAAATAGCTCATATTCATCGAGTTTTTCATATAAGTCATAGACTAAATTCTCATCAGTGACATCGGTGATTTCAGCTGTTTTGTAATATGGCTCAAATGCCGCTTTGATATCCTCAGCCTCATTGACAAAATCCAAGATAAATACATGATCTTTCCCTGTATAGATGCGATTCAAACGTGATAGTGTCTGTACCGCATCAACACCACTTAATGGCTTATCAACATACATAGCACAAAGCTTTGGTTGATCGAAACCGGTTTGAAACTTATTGGCAACCAACATAACCTGATAATCATCGGTATCAAAGGCATCACGCATATCACGCCCTTTTAACTCAGGATTCATCTTAGACTCAGTATATTCCTTATCATCCCCTTGATAGTCATCATTGACTTTGCCAGAGAAAGCAACCATTGCCGCAATTTTATCAAAAAGCGGATTGTCTTTGTTCTTTTCTAAAAAGCGATCAAACTCAATCTTATATCTGACTGCTGCTTTGCGCGATGATGTCACCACCATGGCTTTTGCTTGATAGTTTAACAATGGCTTAATCGAAGTAGCAAAATGAGTGAGGATAATATCAATCTTCTGTGCAATGGCATAAGGATGTAGCGTGGTATAACGTTTAAGCTTGATTTTTGCCTGTTTACTTGCCACCTCACGCTCACTATCTTTAGCGGTGATTTTTAAAGCCGTTTTATAGGGCGTATAATTCTTTAACACATCGAGAATAAATCCTTCTTCAATGGCTTGCTGCATAGTGTATACATGAAAAGGCAATGGTGGATTATCTTTTGCTGTTGGTTTACTTGGATTTGCAGGCTGTCCGAATAACTCCATGGTTTTATATTTTGGTGTTGCCGTAAACGCAAAAAAGCTCATGTTAGTTAATTGTCCTTTACTCTCAACCGTCGCATTTAAAGCATCTTCAACACTAACCTCATCATCAAGCATCTCAATATTTAACACTTGCTTCATCGTTTGTGCGGTTTTGCCTGATTGAGATGAATGTGCCTCATCTGCAATGATCGCAAAGTTTCTGCCCCGTAATGACGTTGTTTTTTGAATCTCTTCCAACACAAAAGGAAAGGTTTGAATCGTCACAGGAATAATTGCTGCACCATCTTTTAACGCAATTGCCAGTTGATTGGATTTACTTTGAAAATCAGATGTTTTGCCAATAGCCACCACTAAGCCGGCAACTTGCTCAAATTGTTTAATCGTTTGTTGCAGCTGACTATCCAAAACCGTGCGATCGGTAATTACAATCACCGTATCAAAGTAACGACTGCCTTTATCACTATGCAATGATGATAACTGATGTGCAAGCCATGCAATAGAGTTAGACTTGCCACTGCCGGCACTATGTTGGATCAAATATTTCTGACCAACCTTTTCAGCATGCACGGCTTCTAGCAACTTTCTCACTACATCCAATTGATGATAGCGCGGGAAAATCAAGGTTTCTTTCTTATATTTAACGCCTTCAGCCGTTGTTTTGTCTTCAACTTGAAGGTGCATAAATTTAGCTAAGATGTTAAGAAGGCTCTCTTTGCTTAACACCTCCTGCCACAAATACTCAGTGGCAAAGCCATCTGCTTTATGCGGATTGCCTTTGCCTCCATTATTGCCCTTGTTAAACGGCAAGAAAAAAGTATCTTTACCTTGCAGCTTAGTCGTCATATAGACTTCATCAGTACTCACCGCAAAGTGTACTAATGCGCCACGCTTAAAAGTAAGTAGCGGTTCATCTTTGCGTGTTGGTTTATCTTTTGGTAAGCGATCGGACTTGTATTGCTCAATGGCATCTTCAACCGTTTGCGTAAAATCAGTCTTTAACTCAATGGTTGCAACAGGGATACCATTGACAAACAACACCAAATCAATGCTATTTTTGTTATTTTCAGAATAAAACACTTGCCTGACAACGCGACAAATATTGGCATGATAATGACTCGCCAAAGTCTCATTATGTAACTGCGGTTTAAACTGGCAAAGTTTCAATCTTGCCGGATGCGCCTTTATTTCATGTCGTAAATAATGCAAGGCACCCTTGTCATTAATCTTTTTGGCAACCAGCTTGGTAATTTCATTATCTGCTTTATCTTTAAAACGGGCCTGATACTGCTCATAGGCTTCAGGTTGCGTGGTCTTAATATAGTTGATTAAGTCCTCAGTATATAATGCTAAAGATTTGTCATAGTTACTTGAGACACCCTCAACCCAACCGCGCTCAGGTGTGCACATATCTAAAACAACTTGTTCTTCCATTTTTTTCTCGTGATGTTTTGCACTCATTTCTTGCCCCTTCCCTTTGGTAATTGATCGATGGCTTTATCAAAATCACTTAACTGTTGATCATTATGCTTTATTTGCTGAGCATGAAATGTATCATAAGCTTGCTCAGCCAATTGTTTTGCCATTTGATGAGATATTTTCCCCGCATGTGTTAATATTTCACGATCATTTAAGCCTAAAAAGCCATCGAGTTTCTTAATCCAATCCTGCATACTCATAGGAATTCGTCGCATCGCTTGACCTTCTGCAAATACAAGGTATTGCTCCACCAAATTATTTAAAGCGGATAACTCTTGTTCATTCAGATAGTTTTTAGCTATCGTTACATCTTGTTTACGCGGCTTATCACCTCGGAAATTGGTCAACCCCATATTAGGTAAAGCAGGATTAGCTCGATCTTTGATAATCTCAGCCGCCGTCTTGCCTGTAATTGCCCAATGAAGTTTGTTCTGAACGGTTTTAAAAAAAGTAATGCTCGTTTCCAGTGTCGGGTCATAGTCAACACTGGTGGCATATATATCCGTTATTTTTTGATAAAAGCGCTTTTCAGATGTGCGAATATCCTGAATTCGTTTAAGCAACTCATCAAAGTAATCAAAGGGCTGGTCAGGATTTTTCAACCGCTCATCATCTAACACAAAGCCCTTAATAATATATTCTTTAAGCTGCTTGGTTGCCCACTGGCGAAATCTCGTTGCAACATGTGACTTAATTCTATATCCAACAGATAAAATAGCATCTAGATTATAGAGTTTTTGAACTCTTTCTACTTTTCTAGCACCCTCGTTTTGAACTTGTAAGAAATCCTTACAAGTTGAATTTTGATCAAGCTCACCTTCTTGGTAAATGTTTTTGAGATGTAAAGTGATGTTTTGAGGTGTGACCTGAAATAGCTCCGCCATGTTTTTTTGCGTAAGCCAAACCGTTTCATCGTGCAGGCGTACTTCTATTTTGGTTTTACCTGACTCAGTCTGATAGATAATAAATTGCGATTGATTTTCAACTGACATCAGACACCCCCCTCACATCGACTTTACCGGTGACCACCGCGGTGATTAGAGCAGTACGTTTTTCTTTAAGCAGTTCAATGGCTTTTTCTGCTTTTTCAATCGTTTGGTCTAATTTGGCGGTTTGTTTGTCTAAATAGTTGGCAATGGTGGTTTGTTCTTTGAATGATGGAAGACCAAAATACATGTTATAGAAATCAGCCTGATATAAATGGTTTATAGTACTTCCATTACTGATGTAATTAACAAAGTTTGTAAATATCGAGGAAGACATCACCCAGTACATATATTTTATGTTCAAGCTTAGAAGCTGTGGACGCAATATAAAAACACCACTATTCAAGGTGGCTTTGGTATCTATAAGATTCTTAACGATTGCCAACTTCCCTATAGTTCCATCTTTGGTAACTAATAAATCGCCATTGCTTAATTGGATATTTTTATCCATTTCATAGCGCTCCTCAGACACATGGTAAGCTGACTTCCAATTTATTTTGCCATCAATAAAGTCAGTGCCAGTAACGCAATATGGTCCTTCCTCCATAAACTCTTCAGTCCGTAAATTTTGCCAACCTATTCTTGCCTTAAGAGTTGCTTTATTTTTTACTCTAACGACTCTCCATTCTTCTGCTACCTCCCCCAACCACTCAATACCACTATCTTTTATTTTAACCGTTGGATCTAAGCCTTTGGTGACACAATGGGTAATTAAAGCGGTGCGCTTTTCTTTGGAAAGCACAATTAGCTTTTGATAATTTTCAATCAATTGATCTATTTTTGCGGTTTGTTGGTCTAGATAGTTGGCAATGGTGGTTTGTTCTTGTAATGAAGGTAGTGTAGATTCTAAATTAACTATATTTTCTACTGCTAAGCCTGGTTGAGCTGATGACATGGAATACTGATTTAAATTCATCGCGGAAAGCATGTATCCTAGCCATTTAGAGCTGGTGATTTTATTGTAATTTCTAACAATAATACCATGTTCAGTAACCCAGCTTTTTTCTTTGGAAAAGTTCACATTTCCACATAACGCCCCCTGCCTTCCAATAACTGGATACATACCGCACAAATTATAGCTATTTGTATAACCTCTCACCCCATTTCCACCAATAATAGGATATTTACCCTCACCTTTAATATCCTCTGATTGAATGAGATCCCCGCTTTTATATGTGCCATAATGTTTTAGCTTCAGACAAAGCCAACCCTCAGGCACCTCTCCCAACCACTCAATACCACTGTCTTTATACTTGGGATAAGGCTTAAGCTTAGCACTCACTAATTGCCTCCTTGTGGGAAGGGAATGACATTATTCATATGCGTGGTATTTTCACCGTCATTAATGCAATCACCCTCAAGATACGACTGCCAAAGTTCAATCGGTTTTGTGTAGCCTTTTTTTGTATGCGGGTTGGTAATTAAGGAACTTTGCCAGTAATCCATTGTTTTATCACAAACCATTTGGCTGACTTCACCATGGCGGCTACATTCAAATTCCAAGACTTTCTTAAACTGGTTCAGATGCGTTATTGCACCACGATTATCTGTTTTACAAAACACGAGCTTATTTAACTGTGGTTCAAAATAATCACGAATCTGACTGCCATAATCTTCAAATCTTGGAATTTCAAGTTCGTTAATCGCCCATTCAATCATTGCTGGCAACGCATCAAAGAGATATTTAGCACCTCCTATTTCAAATAATGGAATAGCTAATGTAATTCGAGTGTTAATATGCATCAACACGACAACATCTTTGCGTTGAATTTTCAATAAATCAACTGCCCAATCATCATAAAAAGGTAGAGAAGATAAGGTTTGCTCATTCGGTTTCTCAAGATCAGTGATTTTTAGTCTCGTTGCCATCTTGGCAGTTAATCTAAATTGTGCCATTTTTATTTATCTCCCTAAAATACAAAAGCCGCTAAAGTGTGCATAAATCAAAGGTATCGCAGCTATGTTACCTCTAAGTGTATTCGTCAGAAACGGAAAGTCTAAATATCTCATGAATGAACCTCACCTAACAGCGTTAATATCTCTTTGGTAACCGCATCTAACTCCGCATCAATTTCTTCTAATGCTCGTGGTGGTTTATACTCGTAAAAATGACGATTAAATGGAATCTCATAACCAACAATGCCAATATTACCATCTTTTTCATCGCGCTTACTCTCATCAACCCAAGCGTCAGGTACATGTGGTTTAACTTCTTTTGCAAAGTAGTCATAAATATCCTGTTGCAATGGAATATTTTCATAATCTCTGAGATCAGTATTGGCTTCAGGATTGCCTTTGCTGTCAAGGCAGATTTCGGCATCATCATCAACTTGAGCCAAATGCTTTTGCAGTAGCTTAAATTGTGCTGCTGTGAGTTTGACATCTAGGTCATCTTTAAATTGTTCTCGTGATAAATATGCATCTTTGCAGGCTGATAAAGCATTTAATATTTCTTGTTGTTGCTCGTCTTTGAGTTTCAAAAAAGCTTTATCTTCTTTAAGCGCATTAAGGTGGATCTCATCTTTTGGGTAAAAGGCAAGCTTTAATGGTCGCTCGATGGTAACACGTCTAAAACCAAAGGCTTGATAATCAAATATTTTACTGGTTTTGGTTTCTTCAAAATATCCATATGCTTGAACAATGCCAGCAATCGCTTTGTCATCTAAGTACTTACGTTTAGATCCCAATGATTTGCGCATCGGACTGCCCTTATCTGCGGCATTAATCAGCTGCACCTTGCCTTTACGCTCAGGTGCTTTTTTATTGCTTAATATCCAGATATACGTCGATATCCCTGTATTAAAAAACATATCTGTAGGCAGTGCAATAATGGCTTCTAACAAATCGTTTTCAAGCACATAACGTCTGATTTCAGACTCACCGGATCCAGCCCCACCGGTAAATAATGGCGAGCCATTAAGAATAATGCCCATGCGACTTCCACCTTCTTCTGGTTGACGCATTTTTGAGATAAGGTGCATTAAGAACAACAGCGAACCATCACTGACTCTTGGCAACCCTGCGCCAAAACGCCCCTGATAGCCTTGACTCTTATGCTCATCTTTAACGACTTTCTCAACTTTTTTCCACTCGACACCAAATGGCGGATTAGACAGCATATAATCAAATTTTTTGGACTGAAGTTGATCGTCACTTAAGGTATTACCAAATTTAATATTATTGGCATCCTCACCCTTGATCAGAATATCTGCCTTACAGATAGCAAAAGACTCCGGGTTTAGCTCCTGACCATACGTTTCTAAATGTGCATTCGGGTTAAGCTCAGCAATATATTCACTGGCAGATGTCAGAAAACCACCTGTACCTACCGTTGGGTCATAGAGTGAACGCACCACACCTTGATCAGTTAACATGGCACTATCTGCACTGAAGACTAATGACGTAGCTAAACGTACAATGTCTCGAGGGGTGAAATGCTCCCCTGCCGTTTCATTAGACTCCTCAGCAAACTTACGAATCAACTCCTCAAACAAATTACCCATTTCATGGTTTGAAACCGCTTTGGGACTTAAGTCACAATCTTCTTTTGTAAAGCGCTCAATCACTTTATACAGTAAGTTCGCTTCATCTAAATAATGGATTTGATCGATAAATTTAAAACGCTGAAAAATATCTTTGATGTTGTCACTAAACGAATCAAGATAGGTCATGAGATTTGCGCTTAGATTGTCAGCATCTGCTTTTAATTTAGCTAATGTATATTCTGAAGTATTATGAAAGGCTTGTTGTGATTTGCTATTTAAAAGCTCATCAAGTGGAATGCCTAAATCTTTACGCTTATTATATTCATCAACAACCGCTTGCCTTGTCGGTGCTAGCACCGCCTCAACACGGGCTAAGACCGTAAATGGTAAAATCACCTTACCAAAATCAGAACGCTTGTAATCACCACGCAGTAAATCTGCAATTGACCATATTAGCGAGGATAAATTATTGGTATTCATCTTGTATTATCTATCACTATAAATAGCCATGAATCTAACAGCAAAAGATGATAGAAGCAAGAAACACCTAAGCTCCAAGTCCTGATATTTTTAAGCACCCCATTTACTATCATTGAAGTTACGCACTTTTGCTAGTTCAACACCCCGCCGCGCAAGCTTGGCACCCCTCTTGCAAAGAGGGGAATCTAAAATCACCTTTGCCTAATTCCCCTCTTTACAAGAGGGGTGGCAGCCGTAGGCTGACGGGGTGTTCGAAAAACCATAGCGCTCTCAAATGCGTAACTCCAACTACAATACATCTTAATTACTTTTCCTCTTCAAACCATCACGTTAACGCACAACACTGTGCGCCAATATCTGTACAAACAAAGAGCAATCTCTCAAATAATAGCCTCAATACTTTCTATTAACTTTAAAGGCTAAACAAATATGAAGAAGAAAAACCTTAATCATCTCATCCTGCCACCTGCTGTGATTTCAGCGAGCTGTGGCAGCTCAGAAATCACTGAAGATAATAAACAGCATATCTTAAAGTGCCATCGTCAGGATTACTTAGCAAATAATTTCACAAACCGTGTATTACATATTTTTTACATCATCTGCACAGTTTATTTAGTGTTCTAAAAACATACTAAACAGGTGTTCAACTCACTTTAATCAATCATTATTGGAGAAAAAATGAAAACAATGAAAGAAATGAAACAAATGAAAAACAATCAATTATTTAAAAAAGCACTTTTGCCTTCTATCGTATTAGGCTCATTACTAACGCTAACTGCCTGTGGTGGTGGCGGTGGCGCACCTGCACCAACACCTGTTCCAACCGACAAACTTGGTGTTCAATTAAGTATCCCAGGCGTTCAAGGTGGCAGTCTTGAAGAAGGTAATATCATAGGCACGGGGATTGATGTTGTTATCAGCAAAGAAACGTTAAAACGTGTTGCCGGTATTGGTGCAAACAATAATGGCTATCAGCTGATACTAAAAGAGGACTTAAACCCTCGAGACAGCGAAGTCGTTTCCCAAATGGGGACGAGCAATATTCTAGCAGGTGCCGTTGATCAAGGTAATAAAACGTATTTGATCAATATAATGACCGATAATAATGGTTATGCCCACATTCCATTTGATGCGAGCAAGATTCAATCAAGTGGCAACATTTCAGGCATTCATCATTTTGAAGTGGTGAGCATCGATGGTAAACAAGACTTTCAAGTCGCTCAAGATGATATTCCACATGGTTTAAATATCAAAGTGCCCGTGAAGTTCTTTTTACGCGACATGAATAACAAAACCATTGATAGCAATCAAGAGATTGCCAGTGGATCACAACTACAACTGTGTGCTGAGATTACCAAAGATTATAATGAAGGCGTTACTGTTTTTTATGCACAAAAAGATATGAATCAGAACTTGCGTCAAGCTTTAAAAATCAATGATGATCCGTTTAGTGTAACGATTGCCGCCGGTGACGATGATCAAATTGCTTGTAAAACTTATACCGTTGAAAACAAGGTAAACAAAGATCAAGAAATCCTTGCTAAAGCTAAAAGTTATCAATACGTTGCTGATGATAACAAGAACACATCAATTCAGGCACAATATGATACTGCTCAACCTGTGATTACAGTGGACACTGATAACTATATCAACTGGCTCAACAGCAACAATTGGCCAAGTGATGCACAATTCGATAACAAGGGGCAATTCCAACTTAACGACGTTAATGTGCATTTTGGTCATATGAAGTCAGGTGACGAGTTTGTTCATGCTGAAGATGATAATGTTCAAGCAAGCTGTGAAGCATTTGCTGATGGGCAATTAGATCCCAATGTTAGCTGCACCTTAGCAAATGGCATTTTAACATTTACGGCAACGGGTGATAGCTTGTTTAAAACACACACAATTAATCTAACCTTCACGCAACAAGGCACCAGTATTAACCGTAGTTATAACAACTTAACCATCACAGGCGCTAACCAACCTAAACAGAATGTTATAAAGTGGTCAGATCAAAGCATGGTTTTTGGCAAAGCCCAAGGCAAGGATCAAACAAAACAGAACTACCCTATTGCAGGTATTTTCTCGCCAACGGCTCAAGTTGTTCGTGAAGATGGAACAACGTCTGATCAGGTTAACTATACGTGTGATGTTTATGATGATCAAACGGGGGATTTACTCGCAGGTGGCACATGTAATACCGTAGCGAGTAATAATGATATATTTGCCTCTGTACCTGAGTATAAATACACCAACAAAGATGGCGTACTTAAAATGCCAAGCTTTAGTGTTAAGATTACCGCTCATGATGCTTCAACAACTGACCCTAAACTTCAGGCGCATGACGTCATCACTAAAAATCAACACCTTCTTTTCCCTGTGATTAATGAAGAGGGTGTATCTCTACACTTTAAAGCAACTGACCGTGATGCACATATCGCCAAATCAGTAGATGACGTTGTTTTCCCTCAAGTATTTGACCGTGCTTCTGGCGTAAATGCTGAAACTTTTGCTGAAAATAATGGTCAGAAAATTAGCCTTGATCAATTGCCCAGTTCATCCATATGGCAAATACAAGATGATAATGCAGCACTAAATGATAAAGTCTATACAATTACCAAATTAGGTGAAGCTTTCCCTGATTTTAGTTGGTATGAGCATGTGACCGTTGATCCTGCTGATAAGCCTTATATTGATGTTAGTGATTATGAAGGAATAAAGAACGGTCGATCATTTAAGCCCTTCCCAACTGATGCAAATTCCGGTATGCTTGACGGTGCTTTAAACCTCACGAAAGCCTCGGCTATAAATGTACCTGAAGATGATCAATCAATTGAGGTTAATGGTGTTACTTGTTCGATTATCGATAATCAAGGGAATCCTCTGAGCGGGAAATGCTCAACATCATCAGCAACAACTAGACTGATGGTGTCAAATCTAAATCCTAAAGAAACAAGTCGTTATATTCAAGTTTATCTGCAAGATAAAGATGAATTAGTAGAGCCAACTGCAGTATTTCCTAATGGCAAAGGAATTGAAATTCCTGATAGCACACCACCAAAATCAAAACCCAAATTAATTGGCTATGTGACAAACTATGGCGTTTATGGTAATAACTCCTGTGTTGGCGGTGAGGGTGGTCCCGGACATGCCATCCCTTACACCTCGTACCCTATTCCACGTAAAGATGCCTTCCCAGCAACTGGCGCGCCCATTTATCAAGCCACCAGTGACACCACATGCAGCATGATTGATGATGGTGGCAAGCAAACTGTC
The DNA here is from genome assembly GCF_055396795.1 of Cysteiniphilum sp. GTC20157. NCBI lineage: Bacteria > Pseudomonadati > Pseudomonadota > Gammaproteobacteria > Thiotrichales > Fastidiosibacteraceae > Cysteiniphilum > Cysteiniphilum sp. GTC20157. Next base: position 2,266,086 of record NZ_AP044698.1, read on the forward strand.
GCGCTTCAAAACACGAATATGGCAGAAAAGGTTAAGCAATTAACGGGCGTTGCTTATGCATTCTTATTTGTTTATGACGGCAGTACTCCTTTACCTGAAGGTGCGTCACTAGGTGCAATTCATTTTAGTGATCCTTGGAGTGATTTAAAACGTGATAAATTGGGTGATGACGGTGATAACGATTGGTGCAATGAATCCAATATGAACTTTAGGATTTGCACAACTGATCCATCAGCCATTTGGACTAAAGACAATAAGTTTGATTTAGAATGGTATATGAACTTTGGTAACTTTGATGCCTTTGCGAATCTTGATCAGTACAATAAAGATCTTGATAAAATCGTTTCTATTGGTGGTTGGGATGCTATTAATTGGGGTGTTTATCAAGGTACTGGTTCTGATGAGCACATTAATAACCTAGTAGCATCTGTTCAAGCCTTAGCTGATCACTTTAATATCACCGAGATTGATCTAGATGTCGAAAACGATGGCAAAACAGCTGACTTCTTTGGCTTTATGAAGGGTGAGTTAGCAAACGTCATTAATGCCTTGCACGCCAAAGTTAAAACCAAATCAGGCGCCCCATTAAAGGTGTCGCTAACCATCCAAGCCGATCCTGCGATTATTGATGCGCTTAAAGACTCGGTATTAAGTAAGTCAAATATTGATAATCTAGAATCACTTAACCTCATGACCTATGACTTTACTGTCACGCAGTCATCTGGTGGGAAAACTGGCTTTAATCAGGTGTTATTCCAACCTGAGGGAGATGCTCCTAATGAATTTACCATTGATTTAGCAGTGCAATCAGCCAAAGCCGCAATGCCTGGCAATGAGCATAAAATCAATATGGGACTTGCAGCGTACTCACGTGCGATCAATGGTCCAAGCACCTTAGCGAATAACCATGGTTTTGGTAACAGCTATACGCCTCAAGACTCTTTTGTCTTAGCCGGTGATCTAGATAGCGCAAGCTGTAGTACAAGCTTAACAGACGGCAACCGATGTGCTTCAAGCTTTAACAACCGCTACTTATTACAGTTTGCAAAACCAGAGGAAACTTATGACTTCACAGTTGAAAAAGATGGCAAAACCTATCATATTGGTTCAACAGCCGTTATCAAAGGCTTAACAGCACAGCAACCAATAGGTCTTTTTGGTATCACACCTGCAACTATTTCAAGCTACTGGCAGGATATGTATGCCAATAAACTTGCCAAAAACACCAGTGTATTCTTCTATACCTCAGGTGCTGATGCGAAAGATTATGGTCGCTATGCACAAGAACAAGGGATTGGTGGTGCGATCATGTGGACGGTTGATGGTGATGTCCCTGTAACTGATACAAAAAATTCATTGATTACTAACTTTATCAATGGTTTTACCAATAACAACTAAATCTATTGGGCGTACACCGTACGTCCCTAATGTAAAAGAAAAAGCCTTAGGCAGGATTGCCTAAGGCTTTTTTACATTTCTATTACACTTTGAGTCCTTATTGATTACATCTATTTTTTTACAATAGCTCCAGTTTGAAATACACTCAACCTGGAGAACTTATGACGCGCTGCTTTAATGATTTATATACATTCAATGTTGTGGTGCAAAAAACATCATTTCTAGAAGCTGCCAAGGCGCTATCAACAACGCATACCACTATTTTGCGACAAGTTACTAAACTTGAAGATAGCTTAAAAACTAAGCTTTTTCATCGCAGCAATAAAGGACTTGAATTAACTTATGCCGGACAAGAGCTGTATCAACGCACCAAAAAGCTTTATAGCGATCTATCTAATGTTGTTGATGATATTGCATTATCCAACACAATAACTGATGGCAAAAGTCACACCATAAAAGCGTTACTATCTGTTGGAATGAGTATGTTTTTTATCAACTATGTGTATCCAGAGCTATGTCAAAAATTTCCAAATTACACGCTTGAGATAGACACCTATACCCTTCCTGCGCTAGATAGCAATGCACACACCATCAAGATGATGTCACATCAATACGATATTATTTTAATGGAGTCATCTTATTATCATTTAATTCAAGAAGATTCATGGCAATTGGTGCAATCCTGCCATGATCACTTAGCTTTATTTGCCTCAGAGGAATATATCGCCAAACATGGCATGCCACAAACCTTGGAAGATTTAGCCAATCATAATTGTATTTACCCTAATCTTTGGGATAAAAATATTTGGACATTTTACGATAAATACAAAAATGCGTACAAAGTCTCGGTTAAAGGAAAATTGACTGTCGATATTTTGTCACTTATCCCGCAAATGATTATTGCCAACCATGGCATTGGCTTGTGCCCCAAGAGATCCTTTAACTTACCACATTTACAAAATGCAAAAGTAATGCCAGTACTACCACAATACCATTCTGTACAATATGAATACAGTATATTGCAAAACATTCAAAGCAGCCACTCGGCCATTGCGCGTGCTATTGCCTCAAAAATAAAAGAAGTTGCAACACGCTTAACCATTGATGCCACACATCAAGTTTATAGTCAGCACTAAAATCCACAGCGCCTTGCTGCGACATATCGATATTTATGCTCATTTTCCGGATAGCATTCTTGCCTCGATAGTAGTTATCGTAAGGTTTTACTTTGTTTAAATAAACCTCAACCTGCATACACACCTACCTAAATACGTTTTTCTAAAAACTTTCCTTTTAAAAAGGATGGTACATCTTCGACAAAATAATCTATCTCAGGATGTGCTATAAAGCGTGCATGCGCTGTATCATCAGCGTTAACAAGCACCGTTGCCATCCCCATCTGCTTGGCTGGGATTAAGTTGTGTGATGAGTCTTCAAAAAAAACAGCTTGCTTAGGATCTATATTTAATACATCGAAACAGTACTGATATGCCTTTGGATTGGGTTTTGGCACCAACCCTGTGCATTCTAATGTGACAACATCTTCAATTACTGCATCAAGAGATAATTTCGACATCACACGATTGGCGTGATAAAGCGAACCATTAGTGAAAATAGATAAATGTTTACCTTTTGATTTCAAGTCATTTAACATGCCTAAAAGTTCACCATCCAAGCGCAAACGCTCCAATGGCACATTATCAATCACTGCCAGAAATTCATAGGGATCGATTGCATGGTGATGCATTAGACCATGCATTGTTGTGCCAAAGCTGTGATAATATTCTTCACGCAAAAAATCTGCTTCTTTGCGCGTTACTTTTAACTTCTCAATAATAAAGTCAGACATATTGCGCAATTGCAAATCAAAAAATGCCGAGCTTGCTGAATAAAGTGTGTTATCTAAGTCAAAAACAAAGTGTTTAAAATCTAAATGCATAAGATGTTGTAGCTATTTCCTATGGTGTCAGCTTATACCAGTTGCCAAGCATTTGACAGTGTTTCTTTGCTTAAGAACTTATCGATAATTGATAATCAAAGTAAACTAGAGAAATCATCTATACTGAACACAACAGGCTATCCAAACATCCCTTTAATCGTATCCATTGTGATAAATAGTTGATTATCCCTCAGCGTTAAAAAACCATAGCGTTTATAAAATCGCTCCGCTGTATGATCTTTTGCACCAACAACCACTGCAATGGATCCTATAACCGCGCTATTGTCATAAGCACGAGCTAAAGCATCAACCAAAAGCAGCTCACCATAGCCTTTTCCTTTTGCCTCACTTTGAACTGCTAATCGACCTAATAATGTTGCCGGCAAGTATGGATATTTTGGCAGCTTCTTCGCCATTTCATCATTGATACTGGACAATTGATCCAGATGAATAATGGTTGATGAAAGCGTATAAAACCCTATTAAAGAAGAATTATCTTGCAAAATATACGTTGCACAAACGTGTCTTTTCATATCTTGTTTAGCTTGCTTGAGTATGTAGTTGTTTAATGCCACATAACCACAGTCAAATTTAATGCCAGACATTTTTTGTTTTGTTAACAACTCAATCTTTAATGCCATTAATCACCCTGCTAGGAAACAGTTTTCTTATATGTTTGATACGCTTTTTTCAGTGCATCATTAGTCTCAGGTGGATTTTCTAATGCAGCAAGAAAGTTTTTTTGTTGTGATAGCGTTAGTTTAATTAAGTTTTGTTCGGTCGTAACCTTCTTAGCAAAGCTCATCATGGCTCGCACACCAAATTCAGTTAAAGACACACCCATTAATTGAGCTGCTCTCTCAAAAATAGCTTTGCTATCATCTGTCACTTTAAACTCTATTCGCGCTGATTTACTCACAACATCACCTCATCCGTAAATTATACGGATATTATAGTTTTCAAAAAGCAATTAGTCAATTATTATGATCAACACCTAATTTTTCGATCTCCAAAAACACTAAGCAATGAATCAATAATAAGTTACGTCAGCTAACACCTCTCCACTTGTGGGAAAGGTCGTGCAGCTTAAGCTGCGCGGGTGAGGAATGTAATTGAAGTTCAATTTATTTTTGCATTATTACCAACTGCTCATATAAACCCTCAAGCGCTGGCATTTCTAGATTCTTCAAGCGTGCCATTTCAAGCACATTTTCATAAATGCTGCCAAGCTCCATCGGTTTATTTTCATTGTAGTCATACCACATACTAAAATAAGCTCCTTTATATTCAGGCTTAGCCAAAGCGATAATTAAGTTATCAACCGCTTCAACATTAAGTTCAACGTCATAAGCATGAGCTACCGTAATAACTTCAAGCGCAATCTCGCGAATCATCTGAGTAATCTGAGGGTTACGTGCCAGTGTATTCATATCTGCTTGAAACACAACCGATGCACCATTGCATGGTGCGCTCACAAGTAATTTATGAAAGCGTAAATCCAATACACTCTCTTTCTTACTCACTTCAACAAAAGCCTTACTCAACGGACAATCAATACTTACATTATCTCTTGGCTGCAAATAAGCATAATCAATATTACATAATTGATTGTGCCATGTAACTTCATTTCCCTCTTTACTGACTTTAATATGACTTATTGCACCAATAATTGTATTACTTTCATTTATATACTTGACCAGTTTTTCTTCTTCACCAATCCCATTTTGCAATAATATAATGACTTTATTGTATAAATGCCCTAATCGCTTAAATATCGACTCATTTGCCGTTGATTTTGTGCAAATAAAAATAACATCACCATCAATATCCTCAACACAATCAACAATATCACTAAAGCTTGCAGCAAGCTTCATACCACCAGTGATCGTAAGGTCAATTGCTTGTTGATTTTCTGGCTTTTGCTTTAAAACCAACTGCACTGCAATACTTGAGTTTTGTAAGCGCACAGCAATAAATCCACCAATAGCACCAACACCAATAATACTTACCTTCATAATCATCCTTTTTATCCTAGCTTGGCTTGTGATATATTGCCTTTTATTCAATTAAAACAAAAGAGTATTACCATGCCCATTCGTTCATTTAATGGCAAAACACCCAAGATTGCCCGTGATGTATTTATTGACCCCATGGCAACAGTAACTGGAGATGTGAGTATTGGTAGCATGAGCTCGGTGTGGCCAAATGTTAGCATTCGTGGTGATTTACTTAATATTACCATTGGTAGCAAAACCAACATCCAAGACAATTCGATTTTGCACACGACACAATTTCTTGATAGCCTAGGCACTGGCTATGATACACGCATAGGTGACGAGGTAACCATTGGTCATAGCGCCGTTATCCATGGCTGCCATATTGGCAATCGCGTCTTAATTGGCATGGGGGCCATTATTTTAGATGGCGCCATTATTGAGGATGATGTCATTGTAGGCGCCGGCTCACTGGTGCCACCAGGTAAACGCCTTGAATCAGGTTTTTTGTATATTGGCTCCCCTGCTGCTCAAGCTCGCCCATTAAAGGATAGTGAAAAGGTTTATATTAAAGCCAATGCTCAAAATTATGCTGAAATCATGCAAATACATAAAAAAGAGCTTGGGGTCTAAAGCTAATGTTCAAAAAACATACCCCCCCTGCTATTGCTTTATATTCCTTGACTACTGTTTTTATTTTACTAATAACAGGTTGTACTACTATCAGCACACCTAAAACACCGCTTACTCCCATCGTCCCAAATCAAGAAAATATAGCATACAAACAAAGTTTTCAACCGAATCAAAATACTGAACTCAAGCTAGCCCAAGCTTGGCAAAGCTATCAGCAAAGCTTACAGAAACTAACCCAATGGCAAGCATCTGGTGTGATTGGGATTATCATCAATCACAAAGGAGAATCGGCTAACTTTATCTGGAAACAAAACGAACATGACTTTTGGATTCAAATTTATGGACCATTAGGCATAGGTGCAACCACTTTTTCTGGCAATAGTAACGAAGTTAAGTTAAAGCGTAGCAATGGCGAGGTTATCAAGTCTCAGAGCCTTCAACAACTTATGCAGTCACAACTTGGCTGGAGTTTACCGATTGAAGGCTTGTATTATTGGGCGCGAGGCTTATATATGCCGCAAGTACCTTACAGCAAAACACTCAATAATTTTGGCTTGGTGCAAAATTTAAAACAGCAAGGCTGGCAAATCCAATATAAAGACTACATGCTCTATGACAATCAATATCCGCTTGCTGAGAAAATCATATTTCGCTATGGTGACGATTTAAAAATTACACTTGTGATTAAATCATGGCTTTTAAACTCATAACTTACACTTCTTATGCCAAGATCAATCTTTTTCTACACATTACGGCTAAACGTGATGATGGCTATCACAACCTACAAACTTGGTTTCAATTTGTTGATTTAAAAGACTTCCTACACTTTTCATTAAGAGAAGATGGGCATATTAAACTATCAGCCAATGTGAGCATCGGCAAAGATCAAGATAATCTAATCTACAAAGCTGCACTTGCATTAAAACCCTTTGCCAAAGCTAATACAGGTATTAATATTCATCTTGATAAAAACATCCCCATGGGCGCAGGACTAGGGGGTGGTAGCAGCAATGCAGCAACAACACTTATTGCACTCAATAAACTATGGCAATGCCAGCTTTCTGATGATCAACTACATAAGATTGGACTGAGTCTTGGGGCTGATGTACCGATATTCTTATTCCAGAAAGCTGCGTGGGCAGAAGGCATTGGCGATATATTAACACCTAAGCCTTATATCGAACAATATGCCTTAATTATTAAACCTCAATTTCATGCTAGTACTGCCGTTTTATTTAATCACCCTAAGCTCAATAAATCTAAAGTAATCTTAGATAATGCAAAAACCATAAATCCACTACTGCACGAAAATGGGTTTTTTGAAGTCATCAATACCCTTTACCCTGAAGTGATTAATGAACTGCAAAATTTACCTCAAGCCAATGACCTAAGACTCACTGGTACAGGTGCTTGTTTTTACCTCCTGAGCACGGATTACCATCAGCTTTTACAAAATCAGAAAAAGTTAGAAAAAGATGTTGACAGTTGGATAGTGAAAACATTAAACTTTGCACCTGTCGAGCAATGACAACCCCTTAACTAAGCGGTTTTCACGATCAATATTGGGCTGTCGCCAAGCGGTAAGGCAACGGGTTTTGATCCCGTCATGCGCAGGTTCGAATCCTGCCAGCCCAGCCATAGAACATCATGTTTTTTCAAGATAAAATAAATAAGTTTAAGATATATCCATTTTTTATTGAAGCATTATCAGTATACCTCTGGCCTATTAAAATACTACTGTATTAATCAAAGGAAATACCGATTTCATAGATGAGCAAATTGAGGCTTATACCGCTCGTAAATCATTTTGCGGTGTTAGATGTCGAAGAAGTTTTTGATGTTTTTGGGTGATGGAACTGCAGGCAATAGCTGGGACTATTGGCAAAATTGCATCACCCAAAAGGGCGCAAAATTCAATGACAAAAATGCTGTAAAATGGTTTATGGGCGGTATAAGTATGAATTATTGCACAGCATGTTAAACCAATATCTGTTCTAATTCTAACTGCACTTGATAATGCATTAATACTTCTTGCTTGATATGCTCAACTAGTTGAAGTATCTGCTCTCCAGTGGCATTACCGGTATTGATAATCACACCACCGTGCTTTGGTGATATCTGCGCACCACCAATTTGAAATCCTTTAAGACCTATTTTTTCAACCATTTCACCAACGGTAATATGGTAATTAGGGCGCTTAAACACGCTTCCCGCACTTGGCTCACAGGGTAGCTTTGCTTGACGCTGTGAAAGAATATTATCCATTTTACCTTTAATCGCTATTTGCGGCTTTGGCGATAGATCAAAACACACCCCAAGAATAATCACAGTTCTTGTTTTAAACATCGAATAGCGATAACCATAATCGATATCCGCTTTATCAATCCGCTTTAGTGTAAAGCTCTGCATATCCAAAATATCAACATAACGTACATGATCATAAATTTCATCGCCATAAGCGCCCGTATTCATAATCATCGCCCCACCAATACTTGCCGGCACATCAAAAAATGTCTCAACACCACTTAAACCATGATCATAAGCATATAAGGATAGCTCTTTTAACAACACGCCAGCTTCAGCATAAACACCGTCGCTCACGTGCGAGATCTTTTTAAACTGATCCTTAATCACAACAAAAGCCACATCGTCATACACGCTTTGCGTCAAAATAATATTACTGCCATTACCCAGGATAACCACTTTTGTGTGTCGCTTGTAGATTTCAATGATTTCATCTATCGATTGCGGGAAATACACATGCTTGGCAAAGCTTTCGATATGATAAGTATTGTAAGTCTTTAACGAAAACATAATCACTCTTCTTTATCAATACTGATGTGCATAAAGTGGGTAAGGTTCTCAAGCAAATTCTCATAGCCACGAAAAATTTGCTCTGCTGAAGTAATAGTACACACCTGATCGGATAACGATGCTCCCATCAACACTGCCATTCCAGCTCTGAGATCATAGCTTTTCATACTTGTGGCATGCAAAGGCTCAACAATATCACCAAACACTTTGATCTTATTACCTTGGTAATCTATCGGGAAGTTAAGCTTTTTAAGCTCATCAACATACTTGATGCGCTCGGGGTAAACGGTATCAGTAATCTCAGATACACCATCGGCTTTAGCACACATCACCGCAAAAATGGGTTGTAGATCTGTTGGAAACTGAGGATAAGGCATTGCTGTAATGTTCACCGGTGTTAATACGCTTTTTTTACCATAAAAACAAATACGGCTATGCTCTGCATCAAACTGCCATTTCGCTCCCATTTGCTTTAAAACATTCAGAGGTTTTGCAATATACTCTTTGGTATCAACCCCTTCAACACACACATTTAAACCATGCAAATAGGCCAAAGCCGCATAGGTCATTGTCTGAATACGATCATACATTACACGGAAATTCACACCAGAGAGCTTCTCGACACCGTCGATCTGCATCATGCGTGCACTGTGGTCGATTTTGATCTTAGCACCCGCATAATTTAAAAAACTTGCAACCTCTATCACCTCGGGCTCTAGTGCAATATTCTTAAGCTTCACTTGCGCAGTTCCTGTTGTAGCATATAGCATCAAGTTGATACTTGCTCCCACCGATGGATAACGCAATGTGTGCTCAATCGATTTATCTGCATGATGCTCAATCACAATATGATATTCATCATGCGTGACCTTTGCCCCCAAAGCTTCAAAACCTAATAGGTGAATATCAAAAGGTCTTTGCTCGCTAAATGAGCAGCCTCCAGGGTAGCCTATTTTCAACACACTGACTTTTTTAGCTAAAGCGCCAAGCAGCATCAGTGATGTTCGTGTGCGTCGCGTGTAATTACTAGAAAGCTCTATTTTATTGACTTTTTGCGGAGAAGTGACAGTTACCACACCTTCTTGACTATCAACTTTTCCTCCAATTGCCTGCAAGATATCACACACGGCATGGTAATCACGCAGGCTTGAAGGCACATTATCAAACGTTGTTGCTTCTTCAGTTAGCAAACTAGCAAAAAGCAAGTGCAACAAGGCATTCTTAGCGCCTGATAATTTAATATTAACATCCTGAAGATGGTGACGTTTACTGACTTTTAACTGCATAAAATAACTAATCTTTGTGTTGCTTTAACGCCCGTTTTTTCTGCATTTTCTCCTTTTGGGTTTGCTTATCCCTATAACGTTGCAATGGTGTTGATTTTTTTTGTTTCGTCGGTTCATAAGGATTTTCAGATTGCTTAAACTCAAAACTAATTGGCGTGCCTACCAAGTTAAAAGCCTCACGGAAAAATTTCTCTAAATAGCGCTTATATGACGCAGGCAAATTATTTACCTGATTACCATGAATCACGATAATTGGCGGATTGTGCCCGCCCATATGTGCATACTTTAGCTTAATCCTTGATTTACCTGACATCGGTGGCACATGATCTTGTGTTGCCATTTTTAAGACTTGTGTTAATTCTGGTGTCGCTATCCTTTTGGTGGCACTTTTATAAGCATGTTTCAATGATGCAAACAGATGTCCAACATTGGTGCCGTGTAATGCCGAGATAAAATGAATATCAACATAGTCTTTTAAAAACACCAAACGACGATTGATCTCTTCTTTAAGGTTTTCTCTATCTGAGGCGCTCATGCCATCCCATTTATTGACCGCAATAACCATCGCCCGTCCAGCATTCAAGGCAAAGCCCATCAAGTGCATATCTTGATCGGTTAATCCTTCTTTGGCATCAATCAACACAATCACCACATTAGCATCTTTGATCGCTTGCAAAGTTTTAACCACCGAGAATTTCTCAAGTGTTTCGCGCACCTTACCTTTACGGCGAATACCTGCTGTATCGATAATTGTATAATCTTCATCATTGCGCGAGAAAGGAATATACACACTATCAATCGTGGTGCCAGGCATATCATAAACAACCACTCGATCTTCACCTAACATACGATTGGTTAGTGTTGATTTACCAACATTCGGACGACCTATTAAAGCAAAGCGAATACCGCGCTTGTTGGCTTCACCTTCAGCATGTTCGGAGTCTTTAATTGCTTTATCACACAAAGGTAATAAAGTATCTGATAATAAGTTACTCACACCACGCCGATGACTCGCTGCAATTGCAAATAATGCTTCAAAACCCAGTGAGTAAAAATCAGCTGCGGCAACCTCTTCCTGCATCCCATCGGTTTTGTTAATCACTAGCACTGAAGGCTTACCACGTGTACGCAGAAGCTCAGCAATGTACAGATCTCCCGCAGTTAACCCAGCTTGCGCATCAACAACGAAGTAAACAAGATCTGCCTCTTCAATGGCAAGCACAGATTGATCAGCCATTGATCCATCAACACCGGCGTCATTATCAGATAAGCCACCCGTATCAATGACGATAAAAGGTTGCTCCTCAAATTCCGCTTGACCATACTGGCGATCACGCGTCACCCCTGGCATATCATAAACCAACGCATCACGCGTGCGTGTTAAAGCATTAAAAAGTGTCGATTTACCGACATTGGGACGACCAACTATAGCAATGACAGGAATCATAATTCTAGAACTTAAGTACTCTTGATATTTCTGCTTGGCACTATAGCTTATTTAGGTCTAAAGAACAAATGCTGATACGCGATCAACGCAACCTTTCGCGTGGTTCGTCATGATCACCATCCTTATGATCATTATTCTCATTTTCACTCTGTTCCTGCTGGATAAATTTTTCGTCCTCTTGACGAGCTTTCTCGATTAACGAATTCATTTTATTACCATAAGCTAATGATTCATCATAGAAAAAGCGTAAAGCCGGCGCGACACGTAAACGCAGCTCTTTGGCAAGCGCTGTACGGAAAAAGCCCTTGGCTGAATCTAATGCTTTTACCACTTGTGACGGATGCGTTTCCGTGCTTAATGATGAGAAAAACACCTTAGCATAAGATAAATCTTTAGATACCTCGACACCGGTGATAGAAACCCATTGCAAACGCGGATCACGGACTTTGGTTGCTAGCAATGCGACGATGATCTTTTGAATCTCATCACCAACACGCTCAACGCGTGAATTACTTGCCATAATTATATCTCTCTCTTGATTTCAACCGTTTCAAAGACTTCGATTTGGTCACCAACTTTAACATCATTATAGTTCTTAACACCAATACCGCATTCTATGCCTTTTTTGACTTCAACGGCATCATCTTTGAAGCGTTTTAACGATTCTAAAGAACCTTCGTAAATTACCACTTGATCACGCAATACACGAATCGGGTTGTGTCGTTTAATCACGCCATCAATAACCATACAACCGGCAATCGAACCAAACTTCGATGATCTAAAGACATCACGCACTTCAGCAACACCGATGATTTGTTCTCTCAGTTCAGGCGATAGCATTCCCGACATCGCTTGCTTCACATCATCGATTAGATCATAAATAATGCTGTAATAACGTAGTTCAATACCGTCAGTCTCGGCTTGCTTTCTAGCCGTTGCATCCGCACGAACGTTAAAGCCAAAAAGCACCGCTTGAGAAGCAACTGCCAGTGACACATCTGAAATGGTAATTCCACCAATGCCTGATGCAATAACCTCGACTTTAATCTCATCATTACTAAGCTTAACCAATGATTCGCGAATCGCTTCAACTGAACCTTGAACGTCCGCTTTAACGATCACGTTCAAGGTTTGACGTTCACCTGTGGACTCACCCATACGATCAAATAAGCTTGATAACTTACTGGCTTGCTGCTGCTTCAAACGCTCATCTTTTTTCTTTTGCGATCTGAACTCAGCTACTTCACGTGCTGTTTTCTCATCTTTAACAGCAACCATCTCATCTCCGGCATTAGGCACACCTGAAAGACCTAGTATCTCAACAGGCGTTGACGGACCTGCCGTGTTAATTTTTTGCCCAAGGTCACTCATCATCACACGAATACGTCCGTATTCGGTACCACATAATACAATATCACCTTGATTTAGTTCACCACTTTGCACCAACACAGATGCAACAGCTCCACGACCTTTATCTAAGCGTGATTCAATGACAACACCTTTTGCTAAGCCTTTATCAACCGCTTGAAGCTCTAATACTTCAGCTTGTAGTAATACAGCATCTAGTAGCGCATCAATACCTAAACCTGATTTAGCTGAAACATGAGCGAACATGACATCGCCACCCCACTCCTCAGAGATGACATCAAGCTGTGAAAGCTCAGTTTTAACACGATCCGGTTCTGCTTCAGGTTTATCCATTTTATTCACTGCAACAACAATCGGCACTCCAGCAGCACGCGCATGCTGAATTGCTTCTTTTGTCTGAGGCATCACACCATCATCAGCAGCAACCACAAGAATAACAATATCAGTACTTCCAGCACCACGGGCTCGCATTGCAGTAAAGGCTTCATGCCCAGGGGTATCCAAGAATGTAATCTGACCTTTTTGTGTTATTACGGAATAAGCACCAATATGCTGTGTAATACCACCAGCTTCACCTACAGCAACACGCGTTTTACGAATATAATCCAAAAGAGACGTCTTACCATGGTCAACGTGTCCCATAATGGTTACGACTGGTGCACGTGGTCTCATCTCTTGACTTGAAGAATCAACAACTACCGTCTCTTCTAATGTCTCATCACGATGCAATGTGTATTCATGACCTAACTCTTCAACGATCAAAATTGCTGTTTCTTGATCTAGTGGCTGATTAATCGTTGCCATCACACCCATTTTAAATAGCACCTTTATAAGCTCAGCAGCTTTTACTGCCATTTTTTGTGCTAGCTCATTGACCGTGATACCTTCAAAAATCACGACTTGTTTCATGGCTTTTTCAACCGGCTTGGTGAATTGCTGTGTTTTGACTTTGTTTAACTGCAATTTCTTAGACTTAGAATTTTTACGCGAAAAACCATAACCGTCGTCGTCATCATACAGCCCACGTGAGCCTTTCTTAGCTGAGGTTGATTTTGACTTTTTTGCACCTTTGCGTGAGTCATTGTCTTCATTTTCATTTGATCTACGCTTTGTTTTATCAAGCGTTTTCTTGTGCGTAGCTTTTGCCTCATTAACTGAATTATTGTCTACTACTTTATCTTCAACAACCTCCGGTCTTGATGTGATTTTAAAACCATTATTTTTTGGCTTTTCAGCGGATTTTTCAGTAATCATAAAACCACTATCGGATGCTTGATCTACTGCATTATCAGTGGTTGACTGCTTCTCAGCTTTTGCTGGCTTCTCTAATTTTTTAGGTTTGGGAATAGACTTACCAGTTTGCGCTTTAACTTCTTTTGCTTCTGGCGGCACACCATCAATAGCCACCTCTTCTGCTTTAGGATCTGCTTGAGGTTGCTCAGACGCTATCACTTCTTCTGCCATATTACCGTTTGCTATAATAGTGTCTTGTGTCACCTCTGATTCAATCGCTGACTCATTATGAACACCATCATTAACCTGTTCAACATCAACTGATTCATGCTGTTTGGCAACAAGTGTTTCATCCTCAATCTGCTCCTCAGTAACATCAACTGCTGGTGCAACAAGCGTTTTCTTTTTACGCACTTCAATATTAACCTTGCGATTACCGGCAACTTTCAACTGTTTTGTTGTCTTTCTCTGCAAAGTTACTGATGATTTCTTCTCCGTTGAACCACCTTGGATAAAGCTAAGAAGCTGGTTTTTTTCGGCATCAGTTACTAAATCATTGATGCTTTTCTTATGCACACCTGATTGTTCAAACTTCTCAAGTAGTACACTTTCATTAATTTTTATTAGTTTGGCTAGTTGCGCCACTGTCATCTCTGCCATCACATTTCTCCTACTTCTCGTTATCCTCTTCAAACCAAGGTGCACGCGCAGTCATAATCAAAGCTGCCGCCTCATCTTCAGAGATCGAAATAATTTCGCGTAAATCATCAACGGCTAACTCAGCTAAGTCTTCCATTGTAATCACATCTTGTTGCGCTAATGCATCTGCCCACTCAGCCGTCATACCTTCCATATTCAACAAGTCTTCCGCTGGCTTGTTCGCAGCTAAGGCTTGTGAAATAAGCGCCGTCTTGGCTCGCTCTTGCAATTCCTCACAAATTTCGTTATCAAAACCTTCAATCTCAAGCATTTCCTCACGCGCCACGTAAGCAACTTCTTCAAGACTCGAAAAACCTTCCTCGATCAATACTTCAGCAATATCTTGATCGATATCCAAAGCTTCCATAAACAGCTGAATGTTTTTCTCTTCTTCTTCTTGCTGCGCTTTTTCAGCAACAGAGCTTGAGATAACATTGATATGCCAGCCGGTTAAAGCAGTCGCCAAACGCACGTTTTGACCACTTTTACCTATCGCTTGTGATAATTGATCTTCTTGCACAGCAACCTGCATTGCTTGCCTGTCTTCATCTTGGACAATAGAAGTCACTTCAGCTGGAGCTAGCGCATTCATTACAAACTGTGCTGGGTTATCATCCCACAATACGATATCAACACGCTCACCTTGTAACTCATTAGTGATCGCTTGAATTCGTGAACCTCGCATTCCAACGCATGCCCCAACAGGATCAATACGCTTGTCATTTGATTTTACAGCCACTTTAGCACGTGAACCTGGATCACGCGCAATGCTGACGATATCCATTAACTCCTCAGCCACTTCAGGTACTTCAAGAATCAATAAGGCATGTAACATTTTCTTATTAGCGCGTGACAAAATAATTTGCGGACCCTTACCATCATCGTCAATACGCAAAACGCACGCACGCAGTTTATCATTTAAACGATAATTCTCTTTAGGTAACAGCTCTTTTCTAGGCAGGACACCTTCAGCATTTTCACCCAGATCAATAATTAAAAAATCACGCGTGGTACGCTTAACTTCACCATAAACAATCTTGCCAACTTTATCACGAAACTTTGCCACCATTAAGCGGCGTTCTTCATCACGGACTTTTTGCATAATGATTTGCTTAGCAGTCATCGCCGCAATGCGTCCAAACTCAACCGAGTCAACAGGCTCCATCAGCACATCACCAACGACTACGTTATGCCCTTTCTCTTGAGCAACATCAACATATAGCTCTGCTGCATAATTCTCAATCTCATGATCTTCATCAACGATTTGCCATTGACGATATGTCTCATAGTCACCGGTTTTACGATCAATCTTAACGATAATTTCAGCATCCTCTTCAAAACGCTTTTTAGTTGCCATCGCCAAGGCTTCTTCCATGGCTGAAAAAAGTAAATCTCTTGAGACTTCCTTCTCATTAGCAACGGTTTCAATAACCAGTAGTAACTCTTTACTCATAACTTTCACCTATATCCACATTATTAAAGGTTAAAACTTTGGCACAACGCGCATTTTATCAACATTGTGAAAATCAAAGCGAATTTCTTCGTTTTCTTCTGTTTTAACTAGCACCTCATCATTAGCTACTGAGATAATCACACCTTTAAAGCGGCGGCGATTGTTCTCCGTTGCTTGACGCAACTGTACTTTAACTTCAAACCCCTCCAGTGCCTTTGCCTGCAATGCATTAAACACGCGACGATTCACCCCTGGAGAAGAGACTTCCAACGAATAAGCACCACTGATTGGGTCTTCAACGTCTAAAATTGCACCCACAGCACGACTGACTTCTTGACAGTCATCAATTGAAATACCTTCTTCATGATCGATAAAAATACGCAAGGTCATACTGCCAGTATCTGCAGAATATGCATCCATTTCAATCCCCCATAAAATAAATCCAAGGCTCTCTACTTCTGGCGCAATAAGCGCTTTTAACTGATCAACCAACATTCCAACACACTCCTTGGGATATAAAAAAAGGACTACTATGAGTCCTTTTTATCTACAAAACAAAAAGGCCCATAAGGGCCCGAAATTTTTCAAAATCTTTTTAGGTTGGTAGCGGGGGCTGGATTCGAACCAACGACCTTCGGGTTATGAGCCCGACGAGCTACCAGGCTGCTCCACCCCGCGTCAACTGTGAGACATATTAGCAATTTTTTTTTAAATTGCAAGACTTAAGTTTGAAATTTTCTTAATCACTGAGATAACATTGAAAATGTTCAGCGATATTGGCAACCGTCGAGGATGATTTGCTTAATGACAGCGCTTGTACTCTCTAAGGACAGAGTTAATTTTTGTTTGGTAGCCTTTACCCATTGATTTAAAATAATCAATAACATCGCTATCTAGACGAATTGTTACAGATTTTTTCTTATGGGCTAAAGGCTCAAATTGAGCCCAATCAGCATCACCCATATCAACGCTGTCAGAATAATCAATCTCGCTATCTTTCATCTGCTTAATAGCGCTTAATTGCTGATTGATATTTGGTTTTTTCTCTTTCATTTGCTTTCCTCATTGATATGATTCTAATATTACCACTTCGCTTCGTGTATACAATATTAAACAAAGAGCCATCATACATTGAATAAGCTATATACCTCGTTTCGCCGTAGTCAACTCTGTTATCAATTGCAACAAGCATCGAGTCATTAAAAAGATATTCAGCAAGCTCAAATGACACTTTGTGCTTTTCCAAATTTAATAGACTTTTTGCTTCATCCCATTCAAATTTCATATTTATCGCAACTGATATCACCTAAATAAAGCGTACATACAAAAGTAATTACTGTCAATATGTGTTAATGATTCTGGGATAGAAATAGAGAATGACTTGTTTAATAGCCCAACCACACCACATAACTTTGTGTAAAGAAAAAATGATAATTACACAAACCATTCGATTGAACTAGAATATGATTGATATTTTTGCGACCTTGTGAAAATAACTACTGCTTTTACTTTGATTTTCAAACAGATTGAAACCCTTGCAGTAAAAAGCTTTTAAGATGGTGGTCGCTACTGGACTCGAACCAGTGACCCCTACCATGTCAAGGTAGTACTCTAACCAGACTGAGCTAAGCGACCAATGAGCGGAGATTATAATTCGTTTATAGAAAATCACAAGTCCATTTCGTGATTTTCTGCCAACTTTAACAATTAAGCGCTAACAGGCTCTTTTGCTAGGGTATTAATAACCTGATTAAGTGTGACACTTGGACGCATTATTTTTTCAATTTTTTGCACATTCGGATGATAATAACCACCAATATCGACGGCAACACCTTGAGCGTCATTAAGTTCAGCGACAATTTTAGCTTCATTATCTTTAAGCACTTGTGCTACTGGCTTAAATACATGAGCTAATTGCGCATCTTGCGTCTGCTTAGCTAAACTTTCCGCCCAGTACATTGCCAAATAAAAATGACTACCACGATTATCAAGCTCACCTACTTTGCGTGATGGTGATTTATTATTATCTAAGAACTTAGCATTTGCCTGATCTAATGCATCGGCTAATACGCGTACTTTGCTATCATTTGTTTTATTGGCTAAATCATCTAAAGACGCGGCTAATGCTAAAAACTCGCCTAATGAATCCCAACGCAAATGATTCTCGGCGACTAGTTGCTGTACGTGCTTAGGGGCTGAACCACCTGCTCCTGTTTCATACAATCCACCACCGGCTAGTAGTGGCACGATCGATAGCATCTTAGCACTTGTGCCTAGTTCCAATATCGGGAATAAATCCGTTAAATAATCACGCAATACATTACCTGTTGCTGAGATCACATCTTTACCGGCTTTGATCGCTTTAAGTGAAAAGCGCGTTGCCTCAACCGGTGACATAATATGTATTTCAAGACCACTGGTGTCATGAGTTTTAAGATAGGTTTTTACCTTAGTAATCAAATTCGCATCATGCGCGCGCTTGTCATCTAACCAGAACACAACAGGTGTATTGGTAATACGCGCACGTGACACAGCTAACTTCACCCAATCTTCAATCGCAACATCTTTGGTTTGACACATACGCCAGATATCACCCTTTTCGACATCATGTGATAACAGTGTATTGCCATCAGCGTCAATAACACTGATTTTACCGTCAGCCGTGATTTCAAACGTCTTATCATGTGAGCCATATTCTTCTGCTTTTTTTGCCATTAAGCCGACATTAGCCACACTACCCATCGTCGTTGGATCAAACGCCCCATGTGCTTTACAAAAATCAATTGTTTCTTGGTAAACACCAGCATATGAGCGATCAGGAATCATCGCCTTTGTATCCTGTAACTGACCATCACGCCCCCACATCTTGCCAGAAGAGCGGATCATCGCGGGCATAGATGCATCAACAATAACATCATTTGGCACGTGCAAGTTGGTAATTCCTTTATCAGAATCAACCATCGCAAGTTCAACGCGCGTCTTATAAACATTTTCAAGGTCTTGTTTAATTGCCGCTTGCTCAGCCTCTGACAAGCTCTTAATCTTGGCGTAGACATCACCAATACCATTATTGGGATTAACACCAAGCTTGGCAAAAACATCTGCATATTTGTTAAAGACATCCTGATAATAAATACTCACTGCATGTCCAAAAATAATTGGATCAGACACTTTCATCATTGTTGCTTTCATATGTAGTGATAGCAACACCTCATCTTTTTGCGCTAGATCAATTTGCTCAGCAAAGAATGCTCTTAGGGCTTTAACCGACATTTTAGAGGCATCAATAACTTCACCCTTTAATAATGGAAATTCTGACTTAAGTGTCTCACTCAAGCCCGCCTTATCGGTAAATACTATTTTCACCGTGGTATCATCAGCGATAACCGTTGATACTTCACTACCATAAAAGTCATCACCTGACATGTGGGCCACATGTGATTTAGAGCCTTTATCCCATGCGCCCATTGAGTGCGGATGTTTTTTTGCATACTCTTTAACTGCTTTAGCTACACGGCGATCTGAATTCCCTTCACGCAACACTGGGTTAACAGCACTACCAAGCACCTTCGCGTAACGCGCTTTGATCTCTTTTTCTTCAGCCGTTTTCGCATCTACTGGATAATCAGGAATCGGATATCCTTGTGATTGCAACTCAGCAATTGCCGCTTGCAATTGTGGGATTGATGCGCTGATATTTGGCAGCTTGATGATATTGGCATTTGGTGTTTTAGCTAGCTCACCTAAAATAGCTAACTCATCTTCGTGACGTTGCTCCTTGGTTAATGACTCCGGAAAATGAGCAAGTATTCTTGCTGCAAGTGAGATATCTTTTGTTTCAACGTCTATACCACAAGGCTTAGTAAATGCTTCGATTATTGGCAATAATGAGTAAGTTGCCAACATTGGCGCTTCATCTGTATGGGTATAAATTAGCTTTGTTGAGCTCATGCTTATGTCCTCTTATCTATTGAATATATATACCGCTCATAAACCATTTCACAATATTTCTGCCATTGAATTTTCCGCCCTTTTGACCGACTGAATTTTGGCAATAGTCCTAGCTATTACCTGCAACCCAATCTCCCAAAAGCATCAAAAATTTCTTCGGCACTGAACACCGCAAAATGATCTACAAGCGGCATCAATCAGTGATTGCTACATTAAATTCGCGCCTTATCATAACAAAATATATGCTTGACGCCTATCTTATGTTTGACGCAATTGAATATCTTGCTATAATCGCCATGGATTGTAGATATAAACTTATAGATATAAAATCTCTTTAAACTTTCGTTAAATCAATTGCTCGATTAAGGATATAACAAACCATGGCTCGTCCAGGCATTTCTTACGAAGATATACTCGAAGCGATTACTAAGCTAGAAGCACAAGGCGTTACTCCTAGCATAAATAATGTTCGTGATACAGTTGGTCGCGGCAGTCCAACGACTATCAGCAAGTTTTTAAAACAGTGGCGTGAAGAACGTGCAACTGATCAAACAGCCGCACAACCAACAACGACTAATAAAAACACAGAAGATACTATGCAACCTGCTACAGAACACACCGCTACTGCAAAAATAAAAGCAGCAAAAACTTATGAAAAAAATCCTCAAGCAAGAGTGGCAGTTAGCGACAAATCGTCAACAGCAACTAGCACAATGAAAGCACAAGACCCAATGATTCAAGCACTTCTTACGAGTTCTCAGGCATTAAGTAGTGATATTCTTAGCAGCATGTCTGATGAGTGGAGCATGATTTTAAACGAAAGCAATCCTGAGCTTAAAGTACGCAAGCTATATGCCGCTTTAGTCAAAGAGCAGACACGTCGCGAATCAGCCGAGCAAGTTGCTAAAGAAGCGCGTATTTATGCAGAAACACTAAAAGAGCAAACAACACAACGCATTTCAGACTTGCGTGATGCTTTAGAAGGTCAAATTGCTTTTTTAAATGGTCAAATTCGTCAACTGAAGCGTGAATCCGAGCAAACACTTGAGTACTATCGCAAACAGCTTGAAAAATCAAATAACGCACTAGCTGAGAAAAAGCGTTCATAAACTAACTTACGATCTTAATAAGCGTTTATCAAATCTAAAATCCGTTACCTTAGTTTCTTTAACCTTGGCAAAGTCTTGATGCAAGGGATTGATAAGATAATTATATTCATCAAACGGCGTAATAATTGACGGAATCTTCAGCACACAACTTGTTTTTTGTCTAAGCCAGTTATCACCAAGAGCGCGTAGATCATATACATGCATGCCGCGAATGTCGTTATTATCTAAACCAATGTCTGCTGCTGTTAATAAAGATGTCTCAGCAATATCAGCTGAGATAATCACCTGATCAATCGGCGCATTGGCTGGATCATAATGCACTAACGACTCTAAAATAGCCAAGGATTGTGACTCAGCCATATAGATAATCTGCTGACCACGGCTATGCCAACGACCTGAAGCAAAGAGCCCACCTAAACCATTCAAAGGCGGATCTGCTAATTGCTTCTGCGTAATACGCCAAGCAATCATCAACTATATATCCCATAGGAAATACGATAGAGCAAATTATCAATAATCTGACAACCCAAAGAGTTTTTGAGAAGCTCAAGCGGCGTTCTTTCGCCTAACGCAAGGTTTTTTGTTGCAAGCCAATTATTAACCTTCTCCTTAGTGCCAAACACTTCAAGCGCATGTGCATATACTTTTGCAATCAATATCAAACGATCAGATTCTTTTGCATCAAGCATACCCATTTCTTTTCTACGTAAATAGGTTTTACGATTAATCGGAATAAGTGATGACACGATTTCTTCTGTTAAACCACTTGATTTGGCAAATCGCAAAATAGCTGCAGACTTAATACCTTGATTAATCTCTTCATATAAATCAGACTCTACGTGTATATGTTTATTTTTAAAATTAGCGCGACCCAATAAATTATCTACTAGCTGCATAATTCAACTCCAAAATGGAAACTTGTCCAAAATTTTAGGACAATTTACCGAAAAAATCCAATCAAATATTCAAGGACATTGAGTATATATCGTAGTAGAATGCGACTTTTATAAAAATCAACTTCTTATACTTATGTTATTACAACGCGTTAATCGCTTTTTAATGCCCAATCAAGATGGCAAACACATGACCGACTTTTTATCCGGTGTCACTGTCGCTCTAGCGCTTATTCCTGAAGCTGTGGCCTTTGCCTTAGTGGCGGGGGTCAACCCCACCGTTGGCTTATATGCAGCCTTTATTATGTGCTTTATGACGGCTGTCTTTGGCGGCAGACCCGGCATGATATCAGGCGCTACCGGTTCAATGGCAGTGGTTATGGTTTCAATTATGCTGCTGTTTCCAAATGACCCGATTACAGGCATGAATTACTTATTTGCTACGATCATTCTCACGGGAATCATCCAAATCGTTATTGGACTATTGGGATTTGGTAAATTTATTCGCATGCTACCTAAGTCGGTCATGGTTGGCTTTGTTAATGGTCTTGCTATTGTGATTTTCTTATCGCAATTACAGCAGTTCAAATACACGCCAACTGGATTAGATCATAAAGTTTGGTTACAAGGCATTGATTTATATGTCATGATTGGACTTGTCATACTCGCTATGCTCATTACACATTTCTTACCCAAATTCACCAAAGCAATCCCTTCCGCATTAACGGCTATTGTTGTTGTCACCGTGATTGCCTTATTTATCCCACTACCAGGTAACCATATCTTAAATGTTGGTGATATGATTGGCACCGGTAAAGATATTGTGAGCCACGCCTTTAGCATTCCACATATTCCATTTACTTGGCATGCACTGACGATTATTGTGCCTTATGCATTGATTTTGGCTATTATTGGACTGTCTGAATCTTTAATGACATTAACCTTGATTGATGAAATCACTAAAACACGAGGTCGCGGCAACAAAGAGTGTATTGCCCAAGGCGCGGGCAATATCATCTCTGGCTTTTTCAAATCCATGGGCGGGTGCGCGATGATCGGTCAAAGCATGATCAACATCAGCTCTGGCGGACGCGGCCGCCTATCTGGCATCACTGCAGCTGTATTTTTATTATTCTTTATCGTTATTGCCATGCCACTGATTAAAATTATTCCACTCGCTGCCCTTGTCGGGGTGATGTTTATGGTCGTGATTGAAACCTTTGAGTGGGCAAGCTTCAAATTCATTCGCAAGATTCCTTTGCACGATGCATTTATAATTATCGTCGTAACCGTTGTTACTGTAATGACCGATCTTGCGATTGCTGTTATTGTTGGCGTGATCTTAGCATCACTGGTCTTTGCGTGGCAAACTGCAAAAAACATCTATGCTGAAGCCAAAATCAATACTGATGGCAGTAAAGAGTATATTCTGCATGGTCCTTTATTTTTCAGCTCAAGCACGCGCTTTAAAAGTCTGTTTGCGCCAGCGGATGATCCTGATGAGGTAATTATCGATTTCAAATACTCACGTGTCAGTGATCACTCAGCAATTGACGCCATTGCTTACGTTGCCGAATGTTATAGCAACCTTGGCAAAAATTTACATTTAAGACACTTAAGTTTGGAGTGTAAGGCGCTATTAGGCAAAGCTGGGAATCTTGTTGAAGTCAATGTGCTTGAAGATCCTGATTATCACGTTGCCACCGATAAACTCAGTTAGTTTCAGCTAATCGTTATTCATCGTCATATTCTTTATTTTATTCTGATATAATTAGTAACAATTATTGCGTTAAACTACCGAGCCCATGCAAGCTACCGAAAAAAAACGTATTGTCATTGTCGACGATGACCTGATTATTCGCCAAGAATTAAAATACATTCTTGAGCGTCAACAATACGACGTAGAACACGCTGCCAATCCACCTGAAGCTGACGAAATACTCAAGTATTTTGCTGCTGATTTGATGATTCTTGATTTAAATATGCCTGGATTTGAAAATGGCAAATACTATTGTCGCAGAATCTGCGAATCGCTTAATATTCCGATCATTATCATTACCGCTTCTGATGATGAGATTGATGAGATTCTATCTTATGAACTTGGTGCTTTGCACTTTATGCATAAACCGTTTCATACCCGATTATTGATTGCCAAGATTCGTAACATCCTCTCGATTGCCTATAAACCTAAGACGCATACTGAGAAAAGTATCTGGCGCATTGACAGTAAGACATTCACACTCTCTCGCCTCGATACTGAGGAAAGTATTAGTATTAATAAAAATGAATATCTCTTATTAAGTTATCTCAATGACAATCATAGTGAAGCAAAATCTCAACATGATATAGCACAAGTGATTTATAACCGCCCAATTGCTGCCGATGATCGAATTATCTCAACCTTAATTTCTCGCTTGCGCCAAAAGCTTGAAAGCATTGCCAGTGATGATCTGATCGTTTCCATTCGTGGGATCGGTTATAGTTTAAAAAGCAACATCACGATCGATTAACAAATGATGAAACTTAAAAGAAACTCACCAACTTTAAAGTCTAGATTACGCTTTAATTTACTTTTATTCATTGCTTTTATTATCAACATCGTACTAATCAGTTATTTCTACACCAACACGTATATTGATCACAATGCAGATCAGCGCATTGAAGCAATTAATTTAATAAATTTAATTACTGAAATTGATCACTTAAAACTATCCACTAAAGAAGAGAGATATCTAAAAAGCATTATTCCACGCTTTAGCAATAATCGTGTTATGGTTACCATTGCAGATAAACCACAAATCAGCTCTGAGTATATCTATAGCCATGATTTACAAATTAGCTCACAACAAGTGCGTCATGCATTAAACAATATTCGTTTCTGGCGTAATAATATTATCTCGATCTACTCAAATGAACTTAAAGAGTGGATTGTTATCTATTTACCAGCCATTAATTTTCCATGGTTTGCCACTGCATTTGTATTACTACAATTACTGGTAATGCTTTATTTACTTATTTATCTGATTAATGGGCGTAAGCTCCTTTTAGCAATGAATAGGCTGTTTGAACTTGAACAAAAACATCAACTGAACTTACCTGCCATTCGTGGTAATTTTTTCACACAATCAAGCTTACATCTCTTGCATAAATCCGCACAATATATCGATAGCTTAATTGCTAAGATCCAGACATTAAATGAAGTCAAAATGAAAACCATGGCGACTTTAGCGCATGATATCAGAACGCCGCTAACACGCATTGATCTTATGTTATATCAAATCGAGGATGCCGGATTAAGAGAGCGAATTTTTGAGCAGATCGATGATATCGATCTTATCTTAAAAAATACGATTGATTATGCAAAACAAAAGCATTTGTTACACCCCAAAAGCACGATTGATTTATGCCAGATTGTCACTCAAATCGTTCAAGATTATCAATCACACAATCCTGAGCGCATTCAAATTTCTGCCATTTATGATCGTTACCTTATCCATGGCTCACAAGTAGAGATTGAGCGAGCTCTTACAAATATCATTAATAATGCACTAAAGTATGGCACCAAGGTGCGTGTGCGACTCACGCAATATAAAGATACTCTCACTATTGAAATTACCGATGATGGACCAGGCGTGCCATCTGCGCAATTAGCCGATATTTTTCTGCCCTTTCAACAAGGTGACAGTTCCTCCTCTAAAGGCAACGGTCTTGGACTGTCTATCGCTAAAGATATTATTGAAAGCCATGGTGGACGCATCGAAGCTAAAAACAACCAACCTTCTGGATTATCAATTACAATTACTATTTAGCATTGCCTAAATTCAAGTCATAAGTGCATAAGTTGCGTCAGCTAGCACCTCTTCTCTTGTGGGAGAGGTCGTGCAGCTTAAGCTGCGCGGGTGAGGGGTGTAATGGAAGCTCAATTTGTTTTTGCATTATTATTTTAATCATAATATGTTGGCTGAGCGCCAGTCGGAGTCATATGCACCCTTCGACTCACGCTCAGGGAACGAGTGGGACATTGCTTTAATCATAATACGTTGACTGAGTGTCAGTCGAAGTCATATGCTCCCTTCGACTCACGCACAGGGAGCGGGTGGAGTATTGCTTTAATCATAATACGTTGGCTGAGCGTCAGTCGAAGTCATATGCTCCCTTCGACTTCGCTCAGGGGACGAGGGATATTGCTTTAATCATAATACGTTGGCTGAGCGTCAGTCGAAGCCACGCACCCCCTTCGACTTCGCTCAGGGAACGGGTGGGTATATCATTTAACTGTCTTTTAACGTTTTAATCGCTATTTGATAGTGATAAACAAAGTTCTCAAGCTTTACATCTGCATATAAATCTTGCTGATTTTGATAGTTAATCTGCATAACTAACTGACCATTCAAATAAAACTGCCGCTGATTCTTGTGTGATTGCATCTTAATATCGGTCGTTTGTAGCATACTGTTAATTACCTTTGTTGGCGCATAGGTGAAAATAAAGTCAACTAAACTTTGCTTAACGCCCATATCAGCATGCGGCATTGGCAAGCTGCTACTATCAATAGAAGTCCCATCATAAACGAGTGAGAAGATCGAACCACCCCAACCCGCAGCGGCAACAATGACAATCTTTTGTTTTGATGCTTCCACTTCAACCTGTGCAACATACGATTCTTTTTTGCCCTTTATGCTATATTGTGAGCTTAAAATTTGGGTCACATCAAAGTCCAGAGCAAGCTCAGTAGGCGTTGGCAATCTTAGACTTTGAGTTTTAAAAACCTCAACCTCTGGCGTGTTTACTGCACGAGTTTGTAATAATGCACATGAAGATAACAACATAGCAAAGAATACCATGATGGCAAGATTATTAATGTAGTGCAACTTCATCAATATACTGCCTCTTCGCCTTGTGGGCGCGACTTATAGCGTCGATGCTGCCACAAATATTGATCAGGAAAGTCAATAATCGCTTTCTCTAAAATATGGTGATACCTCAACGCATCCTGATAATCATCTCCTGATGGAAAATGCTCAAGTGCTGGTAATACATAGATATCATAACCCGACAAGTCCGCCTTACGCGCATAATAGCACGGCACAACTTGCGCGCTTGTTTTCTCTGCCAACCATGAAGTTGCCACTAACGTCGCGCACTCTTTGCCAAAAAATGGCACAAAGATACTACGCTCTGCACCGAAATCCTGATCTGGTGCGTACCAAACCGAACCACCTTTTTTAAGTGACTTGACAATGGATACGACATTTTTACGTTGCAAACATTGTGTTACATAGTTCTCACGTGAAGCAGTCATCACCTGTTCAAATAGCGGATTTTTATGTTTTTGATAAACCAAATAAAAGGGATTGTAATGCTCACCAATAAAACGCCCAATGACTTCCATGCAAGTGAAATGCGCCCCCAACATTAATGCGCCTTGTGATGAATTTCGATGCGCATCTTCAAAGTGCTGCATGCCATGTGTATCAAACTTGATTTTATTAAAGCGCTTTTTTGGCATAAACCAGGCAATCGCGGTTTCAACACCTGAGATAGCAATGGATTCAAAGCATTTTTTGCATAACTGCTCTAGTTCTTGTTCACTTTTATACGGAAAAGCAATCTTAAGATTCGTTAAGGCAATCTGTTTACGTCGTTTTAAAAAAGGATAACTCATGCGCCCAAGTATTACGCCTATTTTCATCTGCCAGCGAAAGGGCAGATAGACAAACGCACGCAAAAAAAGAAAGGCAAGCTGCAATCCCCAGTATTTCGGGGTATAAAAACGTGATTTTTCTGTCATTGATTACCTATATAATGATTAGCTAAAAAAAGCATGATTAATCAAAAGATGCGTGGCAATACTAACAAAGTATCCCAATAAAATCACTAAACTCCACTTCAAATGCCCTAAAAAAGTATACTGACCATGTGCTTTACCCATGACTGCAACGCCCGCGGCAGAACCAATTGATAGCAAGCTGCCACCAATGCCTGTGGTTAAAGTCACCAATAGCCACTGACCTTCAGTTAATGGCGGGTGCATGGTTAAGACACCAAACATTACGGGAATATTGTCAACAATTGCTGACAGAAGTCCAATTAAAATATTGGCTTGCGTGACATGGTCAAAAACTTGCGGCAAGGCACTAGGTACATCGTGATACAGGAAATTAGATAGCAATTCTAAGTAACCCAATGTCGCCAAACCTTGCACTGCAAGTAAGATGCCAAAGAAAAATAATAAGGTATCCCATTCAATCATCTGAATCTTTTGAAATACATCAAAATGCTCACGTGCTTTTTTCTTTAGAAAGAAACCTAAAAACATCAAATAACCTAAGCCTGTCATCATCCCTAGTGCAGGTGGCAGATCTAACAAGTTCTGAAAAAGTACGGCTGTAATAACCGTTAGTACGAACATCACAATAACAACAATCGCACCGGACTTAAGCTTAATCTCTAGCAAATCATGGCTATGATCATCGCCTTTGGGCAGGAAAAAACTCATAATAATTGCCGGAATCAAGAAACTGACCAATGCCGGAATAAATAAGGCAAAGAAATGTGTGAATGGTACCACCCCATCCTGCCATACCATCAAAGTGGTAATATCACCAAATGGGCTAAATGCGCCACCGGCATTGGCTGCCACCACAATATTAATACAAGACATACATACAAATTTTATCTCGCCTTTACCAACGGATAATACTACGGCACTTAGGATTAAAGCAGTTGTTAAGTTATCAGCAAACGGCGAGATAAAGAATGCCAACAATCCCGTTAACCAAAAGATGCCTTTAAAGCGCAAGCCCATTTTAAGAAGGAGTGCCTTGAGCTTTTCAAAGACATTGCGCTCTTCAAGCACATGGATATAGGTCATTGCTACAAGTAGAAATAATAAAAGCTCTCCATATTCCAATAAGCCTTTATTTAAGCTTTGCTCAACTAACTCACTCTGACCATTGATCTTGCCAATAATTGCCGTGAGCACCCAGATAATGCCTGCTGCTAAAATCACTGGTTTTGATTTCGCCAAATGAATCACATCCTCAAGCATAACCAAGATATAAGCAATAACAAAAACAGCTAATGCAATAAGTGCATACGGGCTTAGTATTGCCTGCATTACTGTTGTTGATACTTCATTTGCATATAAAGCGCATGGCAGCATCAATATAAATAAATATAAACTTCTAATCATCTCTCCCCCACCCTTAAAACAAAAAAGGCCGCAATTGCGACCTTTAAAGTATCTAAACTAAGTAATCAATCAGATTAGAAGTAAACTGTAGCATCCAACATTACTGTGTTATATGAGCCCATTGATTGTGCATGAGTCTTACCAGACATATAGTTATAAGAACCACCAATCCAAACAGTATCAACCACATTGTAACGTGTGCCGACTTCAAACTGATATAAGTTGTTATCAGAGTTTTGTGCTACTTGGCTGTATGACACATAAGGCACCATATCTTTGCCTGCAACTGGCATAGTGTAAGAAGAATCTAGGCTCCAAGCTTTAACAGTAGAACCAGAATCAAAGCTAATCAGTGCAGGTAAGGCATTAATCGCGAATGCAGTGATTCCAGCAGTATCAGGGTGAGATGCAGCTCCTGCAAAAGGAATTGTATTTGCATTTCCTAATGCCGTACCATTTAAGCTCTTAACACCTGAGGTTGTAACTAAAAATTCTCCATTAACAGCAAGCCCTTGGATTGTAACGCCGGCATTAAAGTCAAGCGCTCCAACCATAGAGTTCTTTTCACCATACTGGTTATGAGAGAACCCTGTGGCATTAATATAGCCTGCACCGGCATAATAACCTAGGTTACCTGCTTTACCATTATAAGAGGCATTTAATGCAAAGTTGTTAATCTGGCTAGCATTTGATGCTTGTGAATTCATCATAGAACCACCATTACCATTCATCAATGTAGCTGTTGCATTGATACCATTCATGCTAAAGCCAGCACCGACTTGACCACCATAAGCCATAAAGTAAGCACGTGTTAACGTTGGCATAAAGTTAGTGACTGAATCGAATTTACCAAAATCAACAACCTTTTTACCGCCGAAGCCATAGAAAGGTGACTTAGCCAAATTACCAACAATAAAATAAGCACTCGGCAACACAACATTACTATCTGCAGCGTTATTAACCTGAATATCAGCAAAACCGGTTACCCAATCACCAATGGTTGATGTAAATGCTAAATCAGCATAAGGCATCTTAACAGCACTAGAACTATTATTATTAAGATTTGGCACCGCTGCCAGCCCCGCATTATTTGCCTTGACACCAGATGTATTTTGGTATTGAGCATAAATCTCACCTTTACCACCAATATAGATAGCATTAGGCGCTAGATCGCCAGACTTACGCGCATTAAGGATATCTAAAACAGAGCCAGTGACTTGTTGGTTGTTTAGCATCTGTTGTGAATAGCTTGCATCTGTACGCACGTTAACGATACCGCCACCGTTTTGTACTTGATCATTCATTGAACCTGCTGCGAAAGCTGAAGCGCTTGCAGTTGCAGCAACCGCTGCTACGATCATCTTAAGTTTCATAGTTTCTCCTCAACTGTTTTAAAACTTACATTTTTATTAAAAAATGATTCCTTTTTTGTCGGCTTCTTTGCCGTCGAAAGACTACACACCGACAAAGGTATCACTTTATTTTAAATTTTCAAGCAAATCATAGATTTTTTTATAAAAAATTACAAAGATTCAGCATTTTCTGCTAAATATGCAGCAACACCTTGCGGTGACGCTTTCATGCCTTTGTCACCTTCTTGCCAACCCGCTGGGCATACTTCACCATGTTGCTCGAAGAATTGTAATGCTTGAACCATACGCACCAATTCATCCATATTGCGACCTAATGGCAGATCATTAACCACCTGATGTCTCACAACACCGTCTTTGTCAATTAAGAATGTACCACGGAAAGCGACACCCGCCTCAGGATGCTCAACACCATAGGCTTTAACAATACTGTGATTGATATCAGCAACCATTGTGTATTTCACAGCACCAATACCGCCATCATTGACTGGCGTATTGCGCCATGCGTTATGCGTGAAGTGTGAATCAATTGATACGGCAAAGACTTCAACACCTAGCTTTTTAAGTTCATCAACACGTTTATCAAGTGCGATTAGCTCAGATGGGCAAACAAAAGTAAAATCAAGCGGGTAGAAAACAACCGCTGCATACTTACCATCGCGTGCTTTTTCAAAGCTTAATGCATCTACAATTTCACCATTTGCTAGCACCGCGGGCGCTGTGAATTCAGGCGCTTTGCGTCCTACTAATACCGTCATGATTATCTCCTTAGGGTTTGTAATTTCATAAATTGACAACAATTTAGTGCGCAAAAGTTTGCTAAAGCCTGCTAATTATGTCAATAATGACACAGCAGAATTTAACAAATTTTGGAAATAATCTTATGATTTACATTCACCCCAAGACCCAAGCCTTAATTTTTGATTGTGATGGCACCATCGCTGATACGATGATTATTCACAATGAAGCATGGCATACCATCGCCAAACGCTATCGTTTCAATTTAAGTCCTGACGAGCTTGCGCATTACAATGGCATCCCCACTTTACAAATATTACAAATGTTAACCACGAGTGAAGATAAGAAGCGTTTTGATCTACACAAAATGGTACATGAGAAAGAACATCTTGCTGAGGAAAAGATAGATCGCGTTATTGCCATTCAACCAGTGCTTGATCTTATCAATCGTTATCACCAAAAACTGCCGATGGTGGTCATCTCTGGCGGCATGCGCCGAAATGTGGTCAAAACACTTGAAGCACTTGATATTGCTAATCATTTTGAATTTATCATCACCGCTGATGATGATGACCATCCCACCAAGGACACTCCCGAGGCATTCACCTTAATCGCCGATAGGTTAGGCGTTGATCATGATAAATGTCATGTTTTTGAAGATGGCAAGCCAGGACTTATCAATGCGGTTAAAGCCAATATGATGGTAACTGATATTAGAACAATTTACCCTTAACAATAAAAGATAAGTTTCGCTATTTTCACCTCGCCCCTTGCGGGATTGCTCGTGCGGCTTATGTTGCACGGGTGAGGGGAAAAACTAAGACTTTAACTTAATTATTATTGACGACTTAGCCACACTAATAAATGCAGCTAAAGCAATAATGCACACATAAATGACAACATAAGCAATATTTGCCAACTCGATTGCTAAAAATTGCGCAACCAAGGGTGCCGTACCACCAAATATGGCAACGGATATACTCCAAGCCACACCCATGCCAGTATAGCGAATATTAACAGGGAAAATATCCACCAAATAGCGAAACATGCTACCAGTAACTAAGATATTGCTTAGCGCGTATAATGCTTGTGCGCACAGCGCCAAATAAGCACTTGAAAAGCCTGATAAATAAAATAAAACAGGTACGCTGATCACGCTACTTAGGAGCCCTGTTTTTAGCATTTTCAGTGTGCCTAACCTATCTGCCAATAATGCTGCGATCGGTGTCAGCAATGTCACAGTTGCCACACCGAATGTCGCAACCCAGTGCGCATTTTCACTGGTTAAAAATCCGCGCTGAATGACAAAAGACACCCACCATAGATTACAAATATAGATATACACACCAACAAATGCAGCAATAAAAAAACATTGTATTAGCTGATTGATATACCCTTTAAATGCTTTTATACCATTAAAGAATGCTTTATTGACTCTAACGCTTTCAAACTCTGGACTCTCAGTCGTACTCACCCGAAAGTACAACCCAATCAAACAGCCGACCAACCCCAAATAAAAAGGCACACGCCAAAACCACTCTGGCATCATCGGTAATGAAACAATCGATGCCATTGCTGCCCCCAACATCATGCCCAAAGCCGCAGCAAAGCTCACCCAACTCACCGCAAGGTTTTTAAAGCTGCCACGATAGTGCTCTGTGACAAAAATCGCCGCCCCTGTAAACTCCCCTGAAACGGAAATGCCTTGAATAATCCGCAAGAGAAGTAATATCAAAGGTGCCGCAATACCAATACTTTGATAACTTGGTAAAAGCCCAATACATAAAGTCGCCACTCCCATCAAAATAAGACTTAAAGACAAAGCTTTTTTGCGCCCAAATTTATCACCAATGATGCCAAAAACAATTGAACCAAAGGGGCGCGCTAAATAGCTTGCTGCAAATACACATAAACTAAACAACATCGCATAGGGAGTATCCTCTGGAAAAAACAAATGTGCAAACTTAAATGCCAAATAGCCATAAAAGCTAAATTCTGCCCATTCGACAAATGTGCCAATCGCCGATGCGATAATGACTTTATTTTTTGATTGCATCACGATAATCCTCGCCCTTTAAACGCAAGGATTATGCCGTGAGTTAAGAATAAAAGAAAGGTACGAAGATGATTTTACAATTTTTTTTTCAATTTAATTAGAGGATGTCGTAGGCGATCTTACGGTGATAAGATGTGGATTTACTGATTGATATGACATAATAATTTCCTGGGGATCACTCATAACTTCCCATGATATATCGCCAGTTTCTGATGTTTTTAATTTTAGTTGCGCTGTTGCTGTCGCTGCTGTTGGAATTTGACCAGCAGGATAGGCACCATGATAAGTTGATGTTGTGTATAGTTTAATAGTTGCTGTCACTGACGCTCCATTTTTAGGCGCAAAAAACGCTAGAGGCGTGGAAGCTCCTGAAATCCCAAAAGAAGAATCCGTAGATTTTAACTCCTGCCCATTTCCGGATGCTAGCGTCACCGTAACAAACATAAATGGATTGGTCACACTGATCGCAACATCTGTATTCATCGTCGTTGCTACTCTAAAAAAATTACGTTTTGGATTAGCGGTTGACGGCGTGACACTTAATTGCATTAAAGGTAATTTATCAGATGAGTAACTACCATCTTTATTTGCAATAAAGCTAATTGCTAAAGGACTTTTTGAGTCCCTAAGATCTGAAGCTGCTATTCCTTTTTTTGTGAAGTCCTGAGCATACAAAATACCAAAATATTCCATAAGCTTAGCTGCAAAGTTATCTTTGTTCCAAGAGCCATCACCTAAATCAAATTTCCACACTTTCGTAGTCATATCAAAGTCACTTGTATTTGACCCATCAAGATATTGACCACTATCTTTCTTAAGAGGATAGTACGTTACACTTCTAAAATAAGCATCAACACCTTGCCAGCCATTATCTGGCGGATTCCCAGACCATCCAACACCGGCTTCTTGGCTAGGCGTTAATTTACTATTCTCAAGATCTTTGGCAGCTTTGAATGCAACATAATTAGCAAGGTTAATAGATACTTCGCCGAGCTTATTATCAAATCCTGTATCTACCCAAGGAAGGCTTCCTTCTGGCGCTTGCACACCTGACGCTTTGAGCGACGGATAATCATCTACCGTATATAGTGCAATTGGGGTTGCATGAGAAATATCAGTACCATTGTCCGGCGCATTGATATAGTAGGCAACGCGTGTTGGTGACCAGACAATAGTATAAGTATTAAATTGCGCGTATGGATTAAAACTAGTATTACCTGCATCTGGCAAAATATAAGTTTCATTATTCATTGCTGCTGCCGTATATGATTTAGCAAGTGTAGAACCATCCAACACAGGTAATTTTTCAATAAACTTATAATTCTGCTTATTAAATCCAGGTAAAGTAACATCAATATTTTGATTACCCTGCGGCATACGCCACCAATTAATCGCCGCCATTTTACGCATATCTAAAGTGGATGGCACGGGTTTAACTGCTGTTAGTGGATATTTCCAAACCGAGGCATTTTGCCAACCCGGTTGTTTACTGCTTCCAGTTGTACCACCCACCTCATAACCATCCCCAGTTGTTGCTATTGCACCAAGATAATTATAATTTTCTGAATTAATTTGCGTGTCCTTTTTACCATTTGTCATCCATTTATTATAATAACGCTGCATCATACCAAGAGCTGTATCATCAGTAATGTAATAATTCTGAGTCCAATTAACAACATCTGCAGTAATCTGTCCTGATGTCATCTTGCTCATATCAAGCTTTGCACCATAATACGTTGGATTTCCCTCTGCATCTAATGCAATATACGAATTCTGCGTTGCTTGCGTATACGGCACGAACTCCCAATCAAACTCATTCCAACGCCACATTTGCGCCACCTCAGGCATAGCGCCTGGCGCTGGGGCATCTGAATAAAGCCAAAAGGCTGTACAAACAGGGCCATCAGCCGCTTTTAATTTAGCAACAAACATTCCATAATCGAACTTTTTCAACGACTTCATCTGTGCACTTAGATAATCTCCATAACGCGCATAGGGGCTCCATTGACTTTGCTTTTCTTGTAATATTCCCCCAGAACCCACACCCGCAGAGGTTTGAACATAACTTAAAAAAGGCAATAAAAATATACTACTAATAATTTTTTTCACACACGTTTTATTTTCCATAACGTAACCTCTCTTTGAACTCTACATCTTTAATCCATCACAGACCACTTTGCAATCACGCATTGCAAAATGAGTTAACAATGAGTTAAGCAGATCAATACAAAAACACCTATAGCGAATGGATGATTTTTGATGCGCCAATATCTTAACTTTCATAAAAAGATCGCTTTACATCAGCTGTGAAAAAGATTAATTTAACCGCTTCACATGTATGGTTGCTATACATGTTTTATCCTTATGGCGAAACTAAATAATTAAATAATGGGGCAAATACCATGAGTAAAGATTTGGGTTTTATTTTTATGACGCAGGTTTGGAATCTGTAGATTCACTGGTATATTACACACAAAGGAATTAATAATGTTTAAGCATGAAACAAACATCAATACACAATCAAAGACACCCTTTTTTCTTCACCAAAAATATCACAGTTTGCGTATCTGAACACATTTTGCAACGCGATAAAACCAATAGATAATTATTTTGAACATTTGAGAAGAAAAGATAGAAGTATGTCACATAGATTACAACGAAACTTAAAAGCTCGCCACTTAATCATGATCGCCTTAGGTGGTTCGATTGGCACAGGTCTATTTTTAGCCAGCGGTAGCGCCATTTACGAAGCAGGTCCAGGAGGTGCGATGCTCGCCTATGCCATCATCTCACTGATGGTTTATTTTCTCATGTGTAGCCTTGGTGAGATGGCAGCACATTCTCCCACCACAGGCACATTTTGTGAATATTCTAGCCGTTATGTCAGTGCTGATTTTGGCTTTGCCATGGGTTGGAACTATTGGTTTAACTGGGCAATCACCATTGCCGCTGAGATTATTGCTGCGGCTTTAATTATGCAATACTGGTTTCCTTATGTGCCAACGATCTATTGGAGTGTTTTATTTTTTGTACTTATTTTTGGTTTAAATCTATTAGCCGTTAAAGTCTATGGTGAAACCGAGTATTGGCTGTCTTTTATCAAAGTTGCTTTTGTCATTATTTTCATTGTTGTCGGCATGCTAACGATTATTGGTGTCACCGGCGTTGGTGGACCTGTTGGTTTTGAGAATTGGCATATTGGTGATGCACCTTTTCATAATGGTCTCATTGGCTTTATGGCGGTGTTTTTGATCGCCGGATTCTCTTTTCAAGGTACGGAACTCGTTGGCGTTGCCGCAGGAGAAGCTGATAACCCGAGAAAATCTATCCCTCAAGCCATTAAACGAACCTTTTGGCGTTTGGTTATTTTTTATATTCTCGCCATTGGTATTATTAGCTTCTTGATTCCTTATACTAGCGACATCCTTATTAACACAAACTCTGATATTGCCATTAGCCCCTTTACCATTGTTTTTAAAAATGCGGGACTCACGTATGCAGCAACAATCATGAATGCGGTGATCTTGATTGCGATCTTATCTGCTTGCAATGCTAGCATGTTTTCGGCAACACGCATTATGTGGCATCTAGCCAATACCAAACAAGCGCCTAAGGTATTTGGTAAAATCAATCGTCAGGGCATTCCTATTAATGCACTTTTAATCACAGCTCTTGTTGGCTGCTTATTTTTCCTGACTTCGTTCTTAGATAATGGCAGCGTGTTTATCTGGCTTGTTAACATCTCATCATTAGCAGGATTTGTCGCTTGGTTTGGTATTGCTTTAAGTCATTATCGATTTCGTCGCGCTTACCAAAAACAAGGCATGAATCTGCAAGGTTTACCCTATCGCGCCAAGTGGTTCCCAGTCGCACCCATTTTTGCGATGCTGTTAATTGCAGTTATCATTCTAGGACAAGAATTTAGTGATATTATTTCAGGCAATATTACCTGGCAGAAATTCTTAGCAACCTATATCGGATTTATTCTATTTTTAGCATTACTTATCGGTTATAAATTGATTAAACGCAGCAAACTGATTGCCTTGGAAAAATGTGATATCTCTGCTAAGCATTCAGACGATTAACAATTTGTTGTAAATAATTGGACATCTTACGCCAATCTGCAATTTCCCAGTTTTTACTATTCTCTGGATCGGGTAAATAGGTGTAATGAATCGCGTAATAATTAAGTTTACCTTTTAATTCATCTTTAACCCTCTTAAGTTTCCCGCGAGGATATTAGCATAAATTGTCATGTTATGTATTTTTTTGTAGCAAAGCTTGTGCTTCTATCAATACCTTATTTTGTTTAGAATACCTCTGTGATATTAACTGGAAAAATTGTAGGAAACCATGCAAAAGATAGCTATTATTGGCGGATCAATCGCAGGCAATGCCATGGGATTGGTGTTGTCACGCTTAGGTTTTGACGTCACCATTTATGAACGCTCAAGTGCACAACTTGATGATCGCGGCGTTGGGATATGTATTCCAAAAGATCTACGCAATCTACTAGTGCAAAATGACATGTTTGATACTGATGCCAAATATATTGAAATCATTGATCGACAGTTTATCGTCAGCGACGCAAAGCGTAATGCCGATGTCTTCTGGCAACAACCTGTGAATGTCATGGCGCACAATTGGTCAGAAATTTATACGCAATTATATAAGCGCCTACCAAAAGGTATTTATCAAAAAGATGCAAGTGTGGCGCATATTAAGCAAGATCAAAACAAAGTCATACTGTCACTCACTGATGGGCAAACTGTAGAGGCAGATTGGCTATTTTGTTGTGATGGCGTTAACTCTCTTGGTCGCACGACACTTTTCCCTCAATCAAAGCTTAACGAGGCACCTTATATTGCTTGGCGTGGCGTGATTACAAAAGAACACGTTAGCGAGCCATCACTATTTGATCGACTCAATTATTTTTGCTACGAATATGGACATGTCGTGACTTACTACATCCCCAAACAAGATGGTCGTGTTGATTTGAACTGGGTGCTATATCAGAGGCTAGACCAAACACATAAAAATAAACTGTTAAACACGAATAACCCCAATGAAGTCACAAGCTTAGCCGCACGCGAGCTTCAGGCAATTCACTTTGAAGAGCTAAAGAAATTAGCCAACATGATGCCTGAAGTTTTTGCCAATGTGATACTTGATACGCCAAAACCTTTTATTCAAAATATCTTTGATACACAAGTGCCTGCACTTAAAAAGGAGCGTATTTGCTTATCTGGAGATGCTGCATTTATCTCACGACCACATACTGCAAGTGGTGCGACCAAAGCCTTGCAAAGTGCACTTATTTTATTTAAACAATTACAAGAAAATCAGCATGATTTAGATCGCGCCACACAACAGTGGGCAAAAATACAATATGATAATGAGCGTAAACTATATGAGCTTGGCAAGATTTTCGGTCATGCGCTTGTCACCGACACCCCCGACTGGCATTTAATGAATCAAGAGAAAATGGATCAATGGTGGATTGATATTATGCAAAACCAAATATGGTATGCTTATGAGGCGCAGAAATAATCAAAGGTTAGCTCTATGGCTTATCAACAACCACATTCAGCAAGTGGCTACCTTTTTGCAATGCCCCTTTGCTGTGGACACTTATCACAAGCCCGGCAAATGGGTAACTAATCTCAACCTCCTTGGCATGCACCATTTGCAAACATCGACCTATTACTTGATCTTTACTAAAGGTATCGCCTGGTGCGACAAACCATTCATATAAGCCACCAGATTGCGCATAGACTGCTTGAAAAGAACCCTCATCGTAAAAGGCGATATCTTTAGCGCAAGCTTCTTTGTATGCTTTATCTGCAGTTATTATTTGATGTGCTGCAAGATAGTTTAATATCCGCCCACATTGAATCTGCGCTTTTTTATGATTAATCAACTCTTCTGAACCCAATTCAAGGGTGAAACTATCTACTAATACAGGCTCATTTCTACCTAATTGAGTAAATGCCTTTTGCACACTCCACCAAGGATAAAACCCTGCTTCATCTAATGAACCATTACATTTGTTCTCAATCAATAACACATGCTCAAACCCCAAAGACTCAGCACTATTTTTGGCATACTGCGGGCTATATAGGTAATCAACAGCCAATGAATCCGTATGCAAATCCAAAATAATATCCGCCTGTAATGCCTCTAGTTGCATGGTGTAGTTTAAACGTCGCGCACGTGACAACCCAAAATCATTATTAAGTGCTACTGTTATTTGCGCACCAATCTCACTTCGCAGTGCTTGTGCATATTCTGCTTGAGCGCTTTTAAGGTGTTCTTTGGCAAATGATTTATAATCTATCTCAGGCTTAAAATAATAGCGATTCCAGTTGTCACCATTGATTGAATCAAAACGCCCCTGATGTCCAGCGCCAATAAGCATGTCACGCCCAAAAGGATTGCACTGCGGAATAATCGTAATATCACCTTGTGGTTGCTCTTCATTAAAATGCTTAAGTAAATTCAATATCACGGCATTACCTTGAATTTCCGAGGCATGCATACTCGCCTGAATATAGACTTTCTTAGCATTTTGATCTTGACCTTTAATCCTATATTTCGTGACGGTAATTGCTTCTCCTGACGCATTTTGCCCCACTTCAATCAACGATTTTGTGATATAACTTTTCATTTCTTTTATTTCTTTTACCTCTTTCATCTCTTTCATTTGAGCCAAACGCCTGCAGATTCAGCTTTTCTTAATATCTTAATTTGCTTTTTTTTCCCTTTTTCCCCTTTTTGATATGTCACCTCCGCTGGCAGCGTATGACACAAAAAAAATGGCATACTCTCAGTAAAGCCATAAGCACCGGTAGAGTGAAAGATAATATGATCTTGTGCCTTGGTATCATTTGGTAATTGCACTTCCCCTAAATAATCCAAACTAGTACATAACGCACCATGCAAATGTATCTTAGATAGATGAGTATGACTTTCTCTTAAAAGACTCACCGGAAATGCTTGTGATGTCAATGTCGGACGCATCAAATGCTGGCTGCCACCTGCTAATATCAACATGTCACGCTCATAAACTGTTTTGCGATCCACCACTTCAGTAACATAAACACCACACTTAGCAACGGCATAGCGCCCAAGCTCAAGCCAAATCTCTGTTTGTGGGTAGTGGCTTTTAACTTTGAGAATCAATGCATTAATTTCAGATAAGCTTAGCTCTTGTCCTTCATGTTGATAATCAATACCTAAACCACCACCTAAATCTAATACACGCAAACCAATGCCCATGGTCTCTGCTAATTCATGTAATGTATCAGCAATCGTAAACCAGATTTTCTCAAGCTTATCTATACAGAGGATATTGCCCCATTGAAAACAATGAAAACCCAAGATATTAAGATAAGGGCAATCAAAATCATTACTCTTCGAATAAGCGATCCAGTCATTGGGGGACAAACCAAATGGTGTCACACACTCACCACCTAAGACATTTTTTTCACCCTCTTGCCATTGCAACTGCACACGCAAGAGCACTTCAACATGAATTTGTTTTTCATAAGCAATGCTTTGCACATCCTGCAATTGCTGCGTACTTTCAATGACAAATTTATTAACACCCTGATCAACAAAATAACACAACTGCTCATATGACTTAGCGGGTCCAGTATGCAAGATACGCGCAGAGTCAACACCTTGCTTGAGCACCTGATCTAACTCACCAATACTGGCAACATCAAAGCGCATACCCTCATCATCTAAAGTGCCAATAATCGCAGATAAAGGATTGGCTTTAAGCGCATACCAAAGGGTTACTGGTAATGTTTGTAAAGTTTTTATATGGGCTTGCAAATAATCCAGATCATAGAAAAAAAAGGGGGCATTAATTTCTTTGGTTAAATCAACTAATGCTTGATGGTGGCATGAAGTATCAACCATTAACGCAAGGCCTCCTCCAAACTAAGTGCATGATCACTTTTATCATCACGATATTTAACAATAATAGGGCATGCTGCTTGCAAACCTTGCGCTTTTGCCCAACCTTGTGTCAACGGTCTAGCCCCCGGTATGACAACTGCACCTTCTGGAATCGCCTCACCTTTATCCAAAATACGTTCATTAACGCAATCATAAACACTAACCCCTCGTGACAAAACAACCGATGGCGCAATCACCGCGCGCCTTTTAACAACAATCCCTTCAACAATAACAGCGCCCGCTCCAACAAAAACATGATCTTCAATAACCACTGGATTCATGCCAATAGGTTCAAGAACCCCTCCAATCTGCACACCTGCTGATAAGTGAACATGTTTACCAATTTGCGCACAAGAACCTACTAATGCATGGCTATCGATCATCGTACCCTCATCAACATACGCACCGGTATTTACATATGCCGGAGGCATAATGATCACCGATGGCGCAATATAAGCACCCGTTCTTACGGCTGACCCACCGGGCACCATACGCACACCATCAGCAACAGTAAAACGTCTTGGAACTAAATTATGCTTATCGACAAAGCCTTGATAGCTTTCAGTAAAATCCGTATTTTGACCCGCTTTAAATGCCGCTAAAATCGCTTCTTTCACTGCAATATTAGCTTGCCATTGACCACTCTCTTGGCGTTCTGCTGAACGCAGTTTACCTGTTTGTAAATCTTGTAGGGTTTTCTCCCAGCTCATCATTTGTATTCCTTATTTTAATTCAATTTAACTGACACAGATAGACTCATAATAACTTTGAATCTCGGCATTAGCTTGTTGCAAACGCTCAATACTTGTGAGCTCTTGAGCAATCAGCGGTAAGCGTAAAGTACTACTATCAATGACACCAGTATGCGCAAGCCATGCTTTTGCTGGGATTGGATTTGCCACACTAAAGCACGCGGAAGTCGCATCTTGCCATAAACGGCTTAAGGCTTCATCTGCTTCAAAACGCAAAGCAGTTTCAACATAGTCTTTGGCTTCTTTTGGCCATAAGTTGGAAACCACTGACACCAGTCCCTTACAACCGACTTTGGCAAGTTCTGGCATCATCGCATCTTCGCCACTGTATACATTAACGTGAGGCGCTATTTGCACATAACACTTAAAGCGCGAGATATCACCTGATGCTTCTTTTAGTGCCCATAAATTTGGATGATTTTTGAGTGCAGAGAAAGCATCAAAACAAAGATTCACCCCCGTTCTTGATGGCACGTTATATAACATACATGGCTTTTTTGCTTTGTCTAATAATGCACTAAACCAAGCAATTTGCCCCTGAGTGCCAGGCTTGGCATAAATTGGTGTCACCATCAAAAAACC
Organism: Cysteiniphilum sp. GTC20157; assembly: GCF_055396795.1. NCBI lineage: Bacteria > Pseudomonadati > Pseudomonadota > Gammaproteobacteria > Thiotrichales > Fastidiosibacteraceae > Cysteiniphilum > Cysteiniphilum sp. GTC20157. Next base: position 2,308,961 of record NZ_AP044698.1, read on the forward strand.
ATCAATAGCTTGAGCATTACAAAACTCAACCCACTTAAGCTGCTCGGCTAATTGATAACCGCCCACGCCGACAAGTAAAGGAACTTTAAGCCCTAAGCCACAAGCAAATACCACCACCTGGCACTGCTCTTCATAACTTAATGCTAAAGCCTCACCCGTGCTACCTAAAATCAACACACCACAATCAGCTTGTTCTTGTTTGCGTAGCAGTCGCTCAAAACTAACCAAATCAATCTCACCATTTTCAAACATGGGTGTGACGACTGCTGTATATGTATTATTATTGATATTTATTGCCATGACACACCTCTTACTAATTCATCAAACTGGTAAAAACCCGCATTTAACTTATTCTCACATATGAAGCGCGCGCTCCACACAGCACCCTCAGCAAAAAGCTTGCGATCATTCGCCACATGCTTTAATTCAATTGTTTCATAAGGGTTTTCCACCCTTAATACATGCTCACCCTTTACATCTTCTTTGCGAACAGACTCAATAGGACATTCTTTCACATTAAGCCATGATTGCCATGACACGGCAGTACCACTTGGTGCATCAAGCTTTTGTGTGTGATGTGTTTCAGTTAAGTGAAAGTGACTATTTACAGCTAAGTTTTGCAAATTACCCAAGGTGTTTAACATCTCTTTTATCAACACCATCGACAAACTAAAATTATTCGCTACAACCCAAGTTTGTCCTGATTGTCTGATGCGCTGTATCAATATTCCATCATAACGAAAACCTGTGGTGCCGCAAATGACAGACACCTTGCTTTGCAAAAGCACGGGCAATATTTGCCTTAAGATATCAGCACTAACGAAAACGATTGCCACTGTTGCCTTATTGAGTTTCTCCACGGTGACTAAGTTCTGTGAGTCAAATACATCACTTATCTCATCTTCTTTTAAAAGATCAACTACTGCTTTACCCGTTTTGCCTCGACCGATTATTGCTACTTTCATCGCACGCACTCCTTAGTTGATTCACTAAAGAGATGTCTATAGATATCCATCATCACACCCTTTGCATCTTCTGCTGCTACTAACAGGCAGATATTATGCCCACTTGCGCCGTGGCTGAAAAGGCGAACATTATAACTTTCAAGGGCAGCAAAAAGCTTAGCACTTATCCCTTTGTGCTGATGCAGTCGATTACCCACAACTGCAATGAGGGACAAATTATGCTCAACACTAATCTCAAGATTACCTATGGATTGCAGCTCATCCAATAGTGCTTCGGTTAATAGACTCTCACCTGTAGACTGGCTAGCTATATGATCCAGTGTTAAAGCAATGCTTACTTCACTTGTTGTCACTAAATCAACCGATATATTGTGTTTAGCTAAAACACTGAATACTTTAGCTAAAAAGCCTTGCGCATGAAACATATCAAAACTTTTGAGTGTCATTAAAAGCTGGTTCTTACGCTCAGCAATCGCGCGAATTTGCGGTGGCTCCTTTAAGCTATTGGTCTTGGCAGTAATCCAAGTGCCTCCCATCTTAGGCGAAAAAGTAGAGCCCACAAACACATCAATATTGCTACTTATTGCCGGCCATAAGGTTGCCGGATGTAAAACTTTAGCACCAAAGGTAGCAAGCTCAGCCGCTTCATTAAAACTTAAACTCTCAATCGCTCGCGCTTGTGGAATAGTGCGTGGATCAGCTTCATAAATACCCGCGACATCCGTCCAGATTTTGACTGATTTTGCTTGCAAAGCTTGTGCTAAAAGAGTCGCACTGTAGTCACTCCCACCTCGACCTAAGGTCGTTGTTTTAGCTTTTTGATCCATACCAATAAAACCTTCGCATACAAGCACTTGATCAGCAAATAACAACGGCAACATATGTGTTGTCACTTGCGCTTTAATGTCATCAAGGTTGGGCTTTGCTTGAGAGAAATTACTATCGGTTTTCATTACTGCTTGTACATTAAAATACTGTGCATTAATCTTATTCTGCTTAAAGATTGCAGCGACAAGTTGCGCTGAGACCCGCTCACCAAATGATAATACCTCATCCCTTAGCTCTTTGGTATTAAGGCGCACACTCATTTGTGCCAAAAACATAAGATCATCTATTCGCTGCTGTATATCGCTGTGTAAATTAGCACAATCAATCGCTTCAACAATTGGCGATAGTATGTTCTTAATCTCATCAACAATACCTGAAATCTCATGCACAGACTTTATATGATGCGCCAACTTTACCAAGAGATTAGTAACTCCTGATTGTGCACTAACGACAACAACACGCACACTTGGCGAAGATTTGATAATTTCTGCACATTGGCAGATCGCGTTTAGATTAGCGACACTTGTGCCTCCAAACTTCGCGACGACAAAAGGGTTTTGCATAAAGCTTCTCCATTTATCGACACGGGGTTACGGCTTTTGCAAAATTTGACTCATGTGTTTGACAAAAATACAAATACAACCGAAGCGCCCCACGTCTTTGTTGACGTGACAGTCCTGCTGCCTTTCAGCAGCAGACCCAAGTAATTCAGCCATAACACATCATTACTTTCGGCGCCTGCTCTATTGCTATTGATCACTAGGTGTTATGACCTTCACAAAAGCGCTATAGCTTGCGCACCTCTTCTTTTATTTTTAAAACTTTTTAAATTTAATCTTTTGCCACGGTAACGTGACTCTTTTACTATAACGTTTGCGTTTTATTGCTGTCAAAACTTTTATGCTAGATTTTTTTGAAATACTTCCGACTCAAGTCCAGACCAAATAATTTCTCCAGTTTCATCTTAAAACGTTGTCGCTTTTCTTTTTTGGTTAGAACATGATTTGGATTGGCTTTAAAAAGTCCTTCTTCTTTAGCAAAAAAACCCTCGATAATATTCGGATGTGTGCCCTTAAACTCTGTTAAGATCTGATGATCGATATCACTGTATTTTGAGTCAAAGCCTTCAGACTTGCCCCAATGCTTATTCACCTGGCTAATTTTCTTACTCATTGCCGCCTCAGGACGCACCCAACCATAATGATAAATATAGTTATCAAGTAATTTTGCCTTTGGATAACGTGCGATTCGATTGGACTTCTTAGGGTCAAGAACCAGCCAATACAAACCATCTGGCGCGTAACTTCTGACACTTGCCTTAATGATTCTTGGTGCATAGCGATACCAAGTCGGTGATGAAAGATAGGTATTGGTATTGCCATAAAAGTGGTAATAATGAAATGCTAACGCTTCGACTTCTTGGTCATCTTTATAGCGATGCAACGCCTCTTTAATTGCTTCAAGATCATTCTCATGCACGATCTCATCACCCTCTAAATAAAAAAGCCAATCTCCAGTACAGGCAAATTGCGCAATCATTTTCTGCTGGGCATAGGTATAACCTTTAACCTGCATATGTTCATTCCATACTGTCTCGATAATTTTAATCTTTGGCTGCTCTTTTGCTAACTGCTGTAATATCTTGGGACTGTTATCTTGCGACTGCCCCAAAGCAATCACAAACTCATCACAAATCGGCAAAATAGACTGAATCGATTGAATATAGGGGAAGCATAGCTCTTCGGCATTGCGTAAAAAGGTAAATCCTGATAATTTCATAACACATTTCAACATTTTTATTTTTTAATAGTGTACACATAAAGTAATAAGGACATAACGTGATTTTACAAAAAATTATTGAATCCAAACATCAAGAGCTAAAGCAGTTACCTGATCTAATCCCCGAAGCATTGCTTCCTGCAAAATATGATTTTTTACAAGCCATAAAAACACATAAGCCTGCAATTATTGCTGAGCTTAAATCCAAATCACCTTCTGAAGGGGTAATTGACCCAAATTATGACCCAGTTACAATCGCTAAAGCCTACCAAGCAGGCGGCGCTTGCGCATTATCCATTTTGACTGACAAGCCTTTTTTTGGTGGTAGTTTTGAAGATATTCGCAAAGTGCGTGATGTGGTCACCATCCCAATATTATGCAAAGAATTTATTATCGATGAAAAACAAATTTATCAAGCACGCCTTAAAGGTGCTGACGCCTGTCTTTTAATTGTGCGTTGCTTAGATAAAGAACGTTTACAAGCACTTATCCAATGTGTTGAATCACTTAACATGACGGCATTGGTTGAAGTATTTGATGAAAAAGAAACAGAAACGGCCTTAGCCTGTAACGCTAAACTAATCGGTGTTAACAATCGCAATCTAGATACACTTGAGATGGACACCAATAATATTGTACGTCTACAAAAAATAATTCCTCAAGATATTACGCTATTGAGCTTATCAGGTGCTAAAACACCTCAAGACCTCCATCATTTTGGCTGTACTTATGATGGCGTTTTAGCCGGAACTGCTTTAATGCGCGCTAACGATAAGGTTGCATTTTTGCAGGAAGCAATAGATGCAACCACACCATAGATGGATTTTTTTTGACCAATACATAAACAAAAAAGCCTCGCTGGAATAATTCCAACAAGGCTTTAAATTATATTCGACTTTAGAAAATTAATAACTACTCATCATAGTCCTCATCATCATCTTGTCTTTTGTTTTCATCTAGATCATCGTCACCGATAACAAATAGATCTTCAAGGTCAACGCTATTTTCTTCAGCATCTGCATTTAATGCTGCACTTAGCGCCATTTCAAGCTCATCCATTGATGGACCTGTTTCTAATGCTTCTTGCTCTTGTAAGTGCTTACGCTTACGCTCTTGGTGATGTGCAAGCCCCGTACCTGATGGAATCAAACGTCCAATCAATACGTTTTCTTTCAAGCCACGCAATTGGTCTTCTTGCCCACCAACCGATGCTTCCGTTAGAACGCGAGTTGTTTCTTGGAAAGACGCAGCTGACAGGAACGACTCTGTAGACAATGACGCTTTAGTGATACCCAATAAAATGTGTTCATAAATTGCCTCTAGCTTGCCTTCAGCACGTAGTTTTTCATTCTCTTCCAAGACTTGAACCAACTCAACTGGCTCGCCATCAACAAATTTACTATCACCTGCAGCTAAGATATTGACCTTGCGTAACATCTGACGAATAACCGTCTCGATATGCTTATCGTTAATACCCACACCTTGTAAGCGATAAACCTCTTGGATTTCATTAATAATATAATCTGCAAGCTCATGCACACCTTTCAAACGTAAAATTTCATGTGGATCTAATGGTCCATCAGAAATGATTTCACCCTTAGAAACATGCTCACCTTCAAATACGTTAATATGACGCCATTTAGGAATCATAATTTCAATCGGATCCATATCTTCTGGCGAGATAATCAAGCGACGCTTGCCTTTTGTCTCTTTACCGAAGCTAACAATACCTGAAGCCTCTGCCATAATTGCAGCATCCTTAGGACGGCGCGCCTCAAACAAGTCTGCCACGCGTGGTAGACCACCAGTAATATCCTTGTTTTTAGAACCTTCTTGCGGAATACGCGCGATAACATCACCGACTTCGATCTTCGTGCCATTTTCGATATTCAAAATCGCGCCCACTGGCATAAAGTAGCTTGCTGGAATATTGGTATTCGGGAAGCATAACTCTTCACCGACTTCATCAATCAAGCGCACCAATGGTTTGATGTCTCTATTACCACTTTTTTGCGAGTCAGAGGTAATAACAACACTTGAAAGTCCTGTCATTTCATCGGCTTGGTGCTTCATCGTTACACCATCAATAAAGTCAGTGAAGTTTATGTGTCCAGCAACCTCAGCAACTACTGGATGTGTATGCGGATCCCAGGTCGCGACAACTGCACCTGCTTTAACTTGTGCATTATCATTTACTGGTAATTCAGCACCGTATGGTACTTTGTACTTCTCGCGCTCACGCCCAAACTTATCAATAATACTAATTTCACCTGAACGCGAAACGACTACGTGATTACCTTCGCGGTTTTTAACAGTTTTAATATTATTAAACTTAATACGTCCACCATTTTTGATCTGAACGTTGTTTTCAGCGGTATCCTGTGATGCCGCCCCTCCAATATGGAATGTACGCATCGTTAACTGTGTGCCCGGTTCACCAATGGACTGTGCTGCGACAACACCAACTGATTCACCCATATTAACCAAATGTCCGCGCGCAAGATCTCGTCCGTAACATTTAGCACATAAACCACGACGCGTTTCACAGGTGATCGATGAACGAATGATAACTTGGTCAACACCATTTTTCTCAATCAATTCAACGACTTTCTCATCAAGCAATGTACCTGCTTCAACTAAGATCTCATCTTCACCTGGCTTATAAATATCTTCGGCATTGACACGACCTAGTAGACGCTCGCCCAAAGGTACAACCACGTCCCCACCTTCAATCAAGGCAGAAACCGTTACGCCTTTTTGTGTACCACAATCATCTTCAATAATGACCAAGTCTTGTGCCACATCAACAAGACGACGTGTTAAGTAACCTGAGTTAGCTGTTTTTAATGCCGTATCAGCAAGACCCTTACGTGCACCATGCGTTGAGGTAAAGTATTGTAAAACCGATAGACCTTCACGGAAGTTTGCCGTAATAGGTGTTTCAATAATCGAGCCATCCGGTTTTGCCATCAAACCACGCATACCTGCAAGCTGCCTGATCTGTGCTGCAGAACCCCGCGCGCCTGAATCTGCCATCATGTATACTGAGTTAAATGACTCTTGCTCAATTTCAGTACCCGTTTTATCAGCAACTTTTTCTTTCGAAATCACTTCCATCATTGATTTGGCAACTTTCTCATTGGCACGTGACCAAATGTCAATTACCTTGTTATAACGCTCACCAGCAGTAACTAAACCACTTGCATACTGCTCAGAAATTTCTTTAACTTGACCTTCAGCTTCAGCCAAAATACCTACTTTAGCATCAGGAATAATCATATCGTTGATACCGATTGAAATACCCGATTTCGTTGAATATTTATAACCGGCATACATTAATTGGTCAGCAAAAATCACCGTGGCTTTTGTGCCTAAACGACGATAGCATTGATCAATAATCTTACCCACTGCCTTTTTAGTCAATGGTTGGTTAATCAATGAAAACGGTAATCCTTCCGGTAGAATGCTTGATAATAAAGCACGTCCAACCGTTGTTTCAACAATACCCTTCTCATCAATATATTCGCCAGATTCAAGCAGAACCTTGTGATCCAAACGTACTTTAATCTTTGCATGAACATCAACAACACCGGCATCATAAGCACGCTGAACGTGTAATAGGTCAGCAAATAATTTGCCTTCCCCTTTAGAATTAATCTTTTCACGCGTCACATAATAAAGACCTAGGACAATATCCTGCGTTGGCGCAATTACAGGGGAACCACTTGCTGGAGATAAGATGTTATTGGTTGACATCATCAACACGCGCGCTTCAAGCTGTGCTTCAATCGTCAATGGCACGTGAACTGCCATCTGATCCCCGTCAAAGTCAGCGTTAAATGCCGTACAGACCAATGGATGCAACTGTATCGCTTTACCTTCAATCAAAGTTGGCTCAAATGCTTGAATACCCAATCTATGCAACGTTGGTGCACGGTTAAGAAGCACAGGATGCTCGCGGATCACCTCTTCTAAGATATCCCAAACAACCGCTTCTTCACGCTCAACCATCTTCTTGGCTGCTTTAATCGTTGTCGCATGCTCATAATGTTCAAGCTTTGAGTAAATAAATGGCTTAAATAGCTCTAATGCCATCTTCTTTGGCAAACCGCATTGATGTAAGCGCAATGTAGGACCAACGGTAATGACTGAACGACCAGAATAGTCAACACGCTTACCTAAAAGGTTTTGGCGGAAACGACCTTGCTTACCTTTAATCATATCTGCTAATGATTTTAAGGCACGTTTATTTGAACCAGTTACCGCACGTCCGCGACGACCGTTGTCTAATAATGCATCAACTGATTCCTGTAGCATACGCTTTTCATTACGCACGATAATATCAGGCGCATTAAGCTCTAAAAGACGCTTTAAACGATTGTTACGGTTAATAACACGGCGATATAAATCATTCAAATCAGAGGTTGCAAAACGCCCTCCATCCAGAGGTACTAACGGACGCAAATCCGGTGGCAACACCGGCAAAACTGTCATAATCATCCATTCAGGTTTATTACCTGATTCACGGAATGATTCTAATAACTTCAAACGCTTTGTTAATTTCTTAAGCTTAGTTTCTGAATTGGTTGTTGGGATTTCTTCACGAATCGTTTCAATCTCATGATTAAGATCGGTGTCAATCAACAACTTTTGAATTGCTTCCGCACCCATTTGTGCTTCAAATTCATCACCATACTCTTCTAATGCGTCAAGATAGGTTTCTTCATTGAGTAACTGTCCTTTTTCAAAAGGTGTCATCCCAGGATCAGTCACTGCATATGCTTCAAAATATAAAATACGCTCGATATCGCGTAATGTCATGTCTAGCAACAAACCAATACGCGATGGCAGTGATTTCAAATACCAAATATGTGCTACAGGACAAGCCAAATCAATATGTCCCATACGCTCACGACGAACACGCGCTTGTGTAACTTCAACACCACACTTCTCGCAAATAATACCACGATGTTTTAAACGCTTGTATTTACCACACAAACATTCGTAGTCTTTGATTGGGCCAAAAATTTTGGCACAGAATAAACCATCTCTTTCAGGTTTAAATGTACGATAGTTAATGGTTTCTGGCTTTTTCACTTCACCATATGACCATGAGTGAATCATTTCAGGTGACGCAAGACCGACACGAATACGGTCAAACTCTAAATCTTTACCTTGCTGTTTCATACCGCCTAGTAAGTTTTTCAAGGCTCTACTCCTATTTTTGCAAAGTTTAAAATCAAAATGCTACAGGCTATGCCCATAGCTGTTTCATTACGACAACTAAAGTGTGTTTAGTTTTCTAAATCAGACTCAAGGTCAATATCAATACCTAATGCACGTACTTCTTTCATTAATACGTTGAAAGATTCAGGTAGACTTGCGTCCATCTTGAAATTACCATCAACAATATTTTTGTACATTCTGGTACGACCGTTTACATCATCCGATTTAACCGTCAACATTTCACGAAGTGTATAAGCAGCACCATAAGCTTGTAGTGCCCACACCTCCATCTCACCAAAACGCTGACCACCAAACTGTGCTTTACCACCCAGTGGCTGTTGCGTAACCAAACTATAAGAACCTGTTGAACGCGCATGCATCTTATCATCAACCAAATGGTCTAGCTTTAACATGTACATATAACCAACGGTCACATGGCGATCAAATGGTAAGCCAGTACGCCCATCATAAAGCTGCGCTTGACCACTTTCATTTAAGCCACAAAGTTTTAGAAGGTCTTTGATGTCTTTTTCTTTCGCGCCATCAAATACTGGTGTTGCAATTGGCACACCTGATCTTAGGTTATAAGCCATTTCAATCACTTGATCATCATCAAGCTGACTTAAATCAACTTTTTTATTACCTATCGTGTTATAGACTTCTTCTAAAGTCTTACGAATATCTTGTGCTTTTTGACTTGCTTCAAGTGCATCTGAGACTTTATGCCCTAATGCTCTTGCTGCCATACCCATATGCGTCTCAAGTACCTGACCGATGTTCATACGTGACGGAACCCCTAGTGGATTCAAGACAATGTCCATAGGTGTGCCATCTTCAAGATAAGGCATATCTTCAATTGGTAATATGCGTGATACAACACCCTTATTACCATGACGACCTGCCATTTTATCACCTGGCTGAATACGACGTTTAACGGCAACAAATACCTTAACTATCTTAAGAACGCCTGGAGACAAATCATCACCTTGGACAAGTTTTTTGCGTTTTGCTTCAAACTTTGTCTCAAAGTCTTTGCGCGCTTGTTCAATCTGTGCTTTACAACGTGTAATTGCTTCCATCGTTGTTTCATCTTCCGCACGAATATCAAGCCACTGGACAAGCTCAAGATTCTTTAAATACTCTTTAGTTATCTCTTGTCCACGTTTTAAGCCACCAGGACCCGCTAGTGCCTTCTTGCCAGTTAGCTCTTGCAATAAATAAGAACGCACAGCACCTTCAACAATACGATACTCATCACGTAAGTCTTTACGAATACGTGCCAATTCTGCTTTTTCAATTTCAACAGAACGTTGATCTTTTTCTAAACCATCACGCGTAAACACTTGAACGTTAATGACTGTACCATACATACCAGTTGGCATTCTTAATGAACTGTCTTTAACATCGGAAGCTTTCTCACCGAAGATAGCACGTAGTAGCTTTTCTTCAGGTGTTAACTGCTGCTCGGCCTTAGGTGTGATCTTAGCAACCAATACATCACCAGGTGCAACATTGGCACCAATATGAATAATACCGGCTTCATCTAATTTATTTAGTGCATGTTCACTGACATTAGGAATATCTGAAGTAATCTCTTCAGCGCCTAATTTAGTATCACGTGCAATACAGGTGAGCTCTTCAATATGGATCGAAGTATAGCGATCATCTTCAACAATACGCTCAGATAATAAAATTGAATCCTCAAAGTTAAACCCATTCCACGGCATAAATGCCACAAGAAGGTTTTGACCTAAAGCCAGCTCCGCCATATCAGTCGATGAACCATCTGCTAACACATCACCTTTTTTAACAACATCTCCAGGACGCACAATTGGACGTTGGTTAATACAGGTGTTTTTGTTTGAACGACGGAACTTTGTTAAGTTATAAATATCAACAACAGAGTCACCTTCATTGATTTCGTCATTACTAGCGCAAACGACGATACGACCACCATCAACTGCGTCAACAACACCTGAGCGCTTAGCAACAATACACGTACCTGAGTCACGCGCGACAATACGCTCCATCCCAGTACCCACTAATGGCTTCTCAGCTCTAAGTGTTGGCACCGCCTGACGTTGCATGTTTGAACCCATCAATGCACGGTTCGCGTCATCATGCTCCAAAAATGGAATAAGGGCTGCCGCAACTGAAACCATTTGTTTCGCTGAAACATCCATATATTGGACCTGATCAGCCGTTGTGAAAATTGCCTCACCTTTTGAACGACACTGAATTAACTCATCGGTTAGACGACCTTTTTTATCCATGGCAGCAGATGCTTGAGCGATCACATAATTGCTCTCATCAATTGCTGATAAATAATCGATCTTATCAGTGGCAACGCCATCAATCACCTTGCGATATGGTGCTTCTAAGAAACCATAGTGATTCGTGCGCGCATAACATGCCAAAGAGTTGATCAAACCAATGTTTGGACCTTCTGGTGTTTCAATCGGACATAAACGACCATAGTGTGTCGTATGAACGTCACGCACTTCAAAGCCGGCACGATCTCTTGATAAACCGCCTGGTCCTAACGCTGAAATACGGCGCTTATGGGTTACTTCTGATAATGGGTTATCTTGATCCATAAACTGTGACAATGCACCTGAACCAAAGAACTCTTTAATCGAAGCGGTAATTGGTTTAGCGTTAACAAGATCTTGCGGCATCGCACTTTCACGATCAACCATTGATAAGCGCTCACGCACTGATCTCTCCACTCGCACCAAACCGATTCTAAATTGGTTTTCAGTCATCTCACCAACCGCACGGATGCGGCGATTTCCTAAGTGATCAATATCATCAACATCACCGCGCCCATCACGAATATCAATCAATGTTTTGACAACATCAATAATATCTTCTTTAGTTAGAACACCTGACCCTTTGTCTGATTTACGTCCCAAGCGGTTGTTAAACTTCATGCGACCGACTGCCGATAGATCATAACGATCTTCTGAAAAGAATAGACCTTGGAAAAGATTCTCTGCTGAATCTTTTGTTGGTGGCTCACCTGGACGCATCATGCGATAAATTTCAACTAATGCTTCATCACGATCACGACATACATCATTTCGCAACGTATCAGCAATATAGGAGCCACGATCTAGGTCATTAGTATCAAGCGTTTGGAATGTTGTAATACCGCGATCAGATAATTTTTCCAATAATGCAGGTGTAATCTCTTCATTAGCCTGCGCCAATACCTCACCTGACGTTTCATCAACGATACGTGAATATAACACTTTACCAACGACATAAGAAACAGGAACATCAATTTGATTTAAGCCTTGCTCTTTCATAAGCTTTGTATGTCTGGCAGTAATCCGTTTGCCTTCAGCAACTAGCACTTTACCATCTGTATCAACCACATCAAAAGAGGCTGTTGTTCCCTTTAGTGAATCCGGATCAAAAGTCATCATTAATGTGCCATCTTCGACAGCGAATTCAACCGGTTCATAAAAAATCTTTAATAGCTCATCCTCAGTGTAACCAAGTGCTTTTAGCAACACAGTAGATGGTAATTTACGACGTCTATCTATACGCACATAAAGTAAGTCTTTTGGGTCAAATTCAAAATCTAGCCATGATCCACGATATGGGATCACGCGCGCTGAGTGTAATATTTTACCTGAGGAATGGGTTTTGCCTTTGTCATGATCAAAGAACACACCTGGCGAGCGGTGCAACTGCGATACAACCACACGTTCTGTACCATTGATTACAAAGGTTCCGTTATCAGTCATTAATGGGATTTCACCCATATAAACTTCCTGCTCACGGACATCTTTAATCACTTTATCTTCTACTGGTGCTTCTTTGTCATATATCACCAATCTCAGCTTAACACGTAAAGGTGCGGCATAGGTTACACCTCTAATGCCACATTCGTTTTCATCAAAAACAGGCTCACCTAAACGGTAGCTTACATAGTGAAGCTCGGAATACCCTGAAACGCTTGCTATGGGGAAAACCGATTTAAAAGCTGCTTCTAAACCGTTATTTTTACGGCTTTGCGCTTTTACATCTTGTTGCAAAAACTCTTTATATGAATTTACTTGAACAGCAAGCAAATATGGAACATCTAGAATATTAGGAAGGTTCCCAAATTCTTTACGGATTCTTTTTTTCTCAGCGTATGAGTACGACATCAGGCACTTCCTCTGACTACATTCGTTTTAACCACTAAATCATGCCAAAAGTTTGGAAAACTTTATTTATCTGCAATTACAGACACATCTACAAATGCTATTTGTTAGATAGCAGAAAAGGCCAACAGATAAAACACCTGTTAGCCTTTACTTTTTAACTTAAAATAATCGTTTGATTACTTAAGCTCAACCTTAGCACCAGCTTCTTCAAGCTGCTTTTTAAGTGCTTCAGCATCATCTTTAGAAGCAGCTTCTTTGATTGTGAAAGGCACGCCTTCAACAGCATCTTTTGCTTCTTTAAGACCTAAACCAGTTGCTGCACGAACTGCTTTGATCGCGCCAACTTTATTAGAACCCGCTTCAACTAAAACAACGTCAAATTCAGTTTTTTCTTCTGCAGCGGCAGCATCACCTGCAGCAGGAGCTGCAACTGCAACAGCAGCTTGTGCAGAAACACCGAATTTTTCTTCCATCATCTTAACCAATTCACAAACATCCATAACGCTCATTTCAGCAACTGCATTTAGGATATCTTCTTTAGTAATAGCCATTATATACTCCTATTAAATAATTTAATTTCAAAAACGAAAAGTGGTTTTATTTTGCATCACCAACAGCAGCGAATACACGAACAGCTTGCGCTGGAATCTCGTTAGCAGTACGCACAAACTTGGTAACAGGTGCAAGTAATACATTGCACAATAACGCAAGTGCGTCGTTTCTGCTTGGAAGCTTAGACATTTCTTCTAGCTTATCCGCGCCAAACAACTCACCGCCCATTGCTAAGTTCTTCACTTCAAAAGCTTTATGATCTTTCATAAAACCTTTAAATAACTTAGCTGCCGCACCTGGCTCTTCTTTCGAGAAAGCCAACACTAAAGGACCGACAAGCGCATCATTCATGCACTCAAACTCAGTTCCTTTAAATGCGATTCTTGCTAAGTTATTGCGAACAACTTTCAAGTATACACCTGATTCACGAGCTTGTTTGCGTAAATCACTCATTTGATTCACAGTCAAGCCGCGGTAATCAGCTACCGCTGCAGACAATGCCAAGGATGCCTGTTCGGCAACTTCTGCCACAATCGCTTTTTTATCTTCAAGCTTTAGCGCCATTAGCTAATCCTCTTGTTTTTGTCTACGTTATTATTTAATACGATGTTGAAACCAAATAAAAAATTTTATTCTCTTCAAAGGTCACACGCACCGTCTGCGTAGGAAATTAAGCGATCTTGCGATCACACCTACGGTCTTTGACATCACTGACTTAACATGACATTAAGTAGCGACCCAAAGAAACTTGCTTAAGTCCTTAGCACAAAACCGCACCAAGGCACACAAAAAAGGCTCGTTATCTTAAACCTCGATTGTACTCATGTCAAGCATAATCCCAGGACCCATTGTACTAGATACCGTGACCTTCTTAATATAAACACCTTTTGCTGTTGCAGGCTTAAGTTTTTTAAGATCTGCCAAAAGTGTTTCTAAGTTTTGTTGTAAAGCCGCTGGCTCAAAATCGGCTTTACCGATTGTCGTATGCACAATACCTGCTTTATCAACACGGAAACGAACCTGACCTGCTTTTGCATTAGTAACCGCTTGAGCAACATCAGTTGTTACCGTACCTACTTTAGGATTTGGCATTAAGCCCTTTGGACCAAGGATTTGACCTAGCTGACCAACGACACGCATTGCATCAGGTGTTGCAATCACAACATCAAAATCCATGTTACCTTTCTTTACTTCAGCAGCTAAATCATCCATACCGACGATATCAGCACCAGCTTCAGTTGCCTTGGTTGCATTCTCACCTTGAGTGAATACAGCAACGCGAACCGTTTTACCTGTACCGTTTGGCAATACAGAGGCACCACGCACAACTTGATCAGATTTACGCGGATCAACGCCTAAGTTTACGGCAACATCGATAGATTCTTTGAATTTAACTTTTGAAAGTTCTTTTAAAAGGTTGAATGCATCAGTTGCTGAATAAGCATCTAGTTTATTTACTTTTTCAGACAAAGCTTTCATTCTTTTTGATAACTTAGCCATTACTCAACCCCCTCAACTTTAAGACCCATGCTACGCGCACTACCTGCGATTGTTCTAACTGCCGCATCTAAATCTGCCGCTGTTAAATCAGGCTCTTTCGTCTTAGCGATTTCTTCTAACTGCTCACGGTTAACCGTGCCGGCAACATCTTTAGAAGGGTTTGAACTACCAGATTTGATCTTGGCAGCTTTCTTCAACAAGAACGAAGCTGGTGGTGTTTTCATTGTAAATGTGAAACTTCTGTCGCTATACACAGTAATCACAACAGGAACCGGCGCACCTTGTTCCATTTTTTGCGTCTGCGCATTAAATGCTTTACAGAATTCCATGATATTCACACCATGCTGACCCAATGCTGGACCAATTGGAGGACTAGGGTTTGCTTGCCCTGCTTTTACCTGAAGCTTAATATAAGCTTGTACTTTCTTTGCCATTATTTACTCCTACTTTGGGTATAACGCTATTTTACAAATAGCTCCCCTATTATTTTTTACTTAACACCTAGTATTAAGCACCTTATATCACTGATTTAATACAGCGATAAACTCCTAAGCATCTTTCTCAACCTGTGAGAACTCAAGCTCAACAGGTGTAGAACGCCCAAAAATTGAAACCGCGACATGCACACGCGATTTTTCATAGTTAATTTCCTCAACCACACCAGTGAAGTCAGCAAACGGACCATCCAATACACGAACCACTTGCCCAACCTGAAACGTAGTGCGTGGTTTTGGCGCTGTTTTATCTGCACCTGTTTTTAATGTACCTAAAATTCTTTCAGCCTCAACATTACTAATCGGCATTGGACGCTCACTCGTTCCACCAACAAAACCACTAACGCGCGGCGTGCGACGCACAAGCTGCCAAGCGGCTTCATCCATTTCCATCTGAATCAAAACATAACCCGGAAAGAATTTACGCTCACTTTTACGCTTTTGTCCTGCTTTCATCTCAACGACTTCTTCAGTTGGCACTAAAATCTTGCCAAAGAAATGCTCCAAGCCTTCTAACTTTATTTTTTCTTCAATCTGAGATTTAACCCGCTTCTCATAACCTGAATAAGCTTGAATAACATACCACCTCTTTTTACCACCACTCTCTACTTCCATATCTGGCTGAGTAGCCTCTGTTTCGACATGCTCATTTGGCACATCTTTCTCATCCGCAGACATAAACAACCTCTTAACTTAATATCGCTTGAATAAGGTACATAAAAAGCATACCCACAAAATAAATAATAACCGACGCCACAGCAACAATTGCCAAGACAATCAGTGTTGAGTTAATCGTCTCTTGACGTGTTGGCCATACAACTTTGCGCATCTCCAACCTAGCCTCTAAAACAAATTGCCAGCCTTTTGCACCTTGATTTGTTTGTCTACCAATTGCCAATAAAACAACAACACCAACGATAATAAGTACCGCCATCAATGCAGATGATTCGGTAAAAAGCGAGAAATACATACTCGAAAAAACAATGACTGCAGCGATGATCACCATCAATAACCACAACATCTTATTATTAGCGCTACTTATCTGACGCATATCAGCTTTTTTAGTGGTGGTTGTCCACACTTTTTTAGTTACTGAATCTTTCATCTAGAAGCCTCATTTCCCACTACAAACAAAAACGGCGTGCAATCTTAACACAGATTAACACGCCGTTCAAGTCAATTTATTTGGCAGGCCAGGAGGGACTCGAACCCCCAACTTGCGGTTTTGGAGACCGCTGCTCTACCAATTGAACTACTGGCCTACAAAACTTATCGAGTTACCACTAATATTAAGCAAGGATCTTAGCTACAACACCAGCACCAACCGTACGACCACCTTCACGAATTGCGAAGCGTAAACCGTCTTCCATCGCGATAGAGTTGATCAATGTAACAACCATTTTAATGTTGTCACCAGGCATGACCATTTCAACACCTTCTGGCAACTCAACTGAACCAGTTACATCCGTTGTACGGAAGTAGAATTGAGGTCTATAGCCTTTAAAGAACGGCGTATGACGACCGCCTTCTTCTTTAGATAACACATAAACTTCTGCTTCGAACTTAGTGTGCGGCGTAATTGAACCCGGCTTACAAAGAACCTGACCGCGCTCAACATCATCACGCTTCAAACCACGAATCAGAATACCAACGTTTTCACCCGCTTTACCTTCATCTAGAAGTTTACGGAACATTTCAACACCAGTAACTGTAGTCTTTTGAGTATCTCTAATACCAACAACTTCAACTTCTTCACCAACTTTGATAACACCACGCTCAACACGCCCAGTAACAACCGTACCACGACCAGAAATTGAGAACACATCTTCAATTGGCAACAAGAAAGGCTTGTCAGTTTCACGTTGTGGCTCAGGGATGTATTCATCAAGCGTTTTACCTAATTCAAGAATAGCATCAACCCATTTTTGCTCACCAGCTAAAGCACCAGTCGCTGAACCTTTAATGATTGGCGTATCATCACCAGGGAACTCGTACTGATCAAGAAGTTCACGAACTTCCATTTCAACCAATTCCAACAACTCTTCATCGTCAACCATGTCACACTTGTTCAAGAAAACAACAATATATGGAACGCCCACCTGACGAGATAAAAGGATATGTTCACGTGTTTGCGGCATAGGACCATCAGCAGCTGAACATACAAGAATCGCACCATCCATTTGAGCTGCACCAGTAATCATGTTTTTAACATAATCAGCATGCCCTGGACAGTCTACGTGTGCATAGTGACGATTTGGTGTTTCATATTCAACATGTGAAGTTGAAATAGTAATACCACGCGCCTTCTCTTCTGGCGCATTATCAATCTCATCGAACGCACGAGCAGCACCACCATATGCTTCTGAAAGCACCTTAGTGATCGCAGCTGTTAAAGTTGTTTTACCATGATCAACGTGACCAATTGTACCAACGTTAACGTGCGGCTTATTACGTTCAAATTTTTCTTTAGCCATTATTTGCTCCAAAGTTTTATTAACAAACCCAAATGGTGCTCACAACCAGATTTGAACTGGTGACCTCTCCCTTACCAAGGGAGTGCTCTACCTACTGAGCTATGCGAGCTTCAATCTTTAAAATTCTTTAAATACACTTTTTAAATCCCTTTATATGGAGCGGGCGATGGGAATCGAACCCACACTATCGGCTTGGAAGGCCGAAGTTCTACCATTGAACTACGCCCGCACTGGGAAATCGTGGTGGAGGGGGCAGGATTCGAACCTGCGAAGGCTGAGCCGTCAGATTTACAGTCTGATCCCTTTGGCCGCTCGGGAACCCCTCCAGCGTGCTGGCGACAATCATAGGGCTTTAGTTTTTAAAAATCAACTTTTTTTCATCGATTTTTTTGCCTATAATTTCATGCACCAGATTTTGAAAACTTAAGCAGTTAAGACGCGTGGAAGTATATACGAAAGCAAAATCATTTTGCCAGCATTTTTTGCTATTAATTTTAGTTTTTTTCATCTTCACAGCAAATGCTGAGATATATCACTGGCAGGATAAAAATGGCAACACTGTTTTTTCCAATACACCACCAAGTAAAAACACCAAAACAACAACAGTTAACACTCAAACAGTAAACGTTATTACCAAAACAAACACCAAAACTGACCATGAGGATGACGAAGATGAGATTAATCTGCCACAAGTAATGACAGATAAACTCAAAGAAAAACTTTCCGAACATATCGACAATCAAAAAAGCACGCTTAATATCAAAATCACATCCCCTGCCAACAACACACATATTCATAATTTTTACCCGCTAATCCCCATTCAAACCTTGCCATCACTATCTGCCAAAGCCAAAGTGATGGTTATTGCGAATGAACATGAGGGCAGCGCAGTCTATCAAAACAATACATGGAATATACCAAGACCCTTTCCTGGCAAAAACGACATAAGCCTCTATGGCAAAACTGAAACAGGAGACCCTTTCTTCTCTGACTCAATCACCATGTATATTCATAACAGCCGTGTCAATCAGAATGCTAAATAGATGCTCTTAACTAACTCCCACCGCTTTACTCTCTGGAAAGCGTATCATTATTGTCAAACCTTGACCTCCGTCCGAGGTACGCGCTGCTATCTGCCCATCGTGCAACCTAACAATCTCCTTAACAATGGAAAGCCCAAGCCCACTGCCTGCCTGCCCTGTTCCTGCTTCACGATAAAAACGATCAAAAATTCGCTTTTGCTTATCCTCAGCAATCCCAATTCCATTATCAACCACTTCAAATAACACTTCTGATTTTGCCACATAGCTATATAAGACAACTTTACCGCCATCTGGGGTGTAGCGAATGGCATTATCAATAAGATTTCTAAATAATATATTTATCAGCGTTTCACTAACATAAACAACTGCCGCGGATTTGCTTGGCAAAAACTCCAACTCAATATTTTTTTGCAGCGCCAATAGCGCTAACTCTGCAAGCTGATTCTCAGCAATGTTATTTAAGTTTACATTCTTTCTATCCGGCAAATCCTGCTGCGGCTCTAAGCGACTTAGTGTAAGCAGTTGATCAATAATATAAAAATAACGATCCGCCCCACTGATAATATTAGCAATGCGCTTTTTAATCTCAACCATATCATCCAAGTTAAGCGCAACCTCGGCTTGTGTTTTTAACGCAGCCAATGGGGTTTTTAACTCATGTGCCGCATCTCCGGCAAAACGCTTTTCACGCTCTAATACCTTACTAAATTTTTGAAATAGAATATTTAATTGATTTAATAGCGGAATCACTTCAGGTGGTGCTGTTTTGACAGCAATTGGCTCAAGCTTACGCGGGTCTTTTACCGCGATTGCACGGCGAATATCAGACAAAGGTCGCAATGCCAATTGCACCACAATAAATATAGACAGCAATAGAAATATATATAATGTGATCAAATCCCATAAAGCACTGCGAAATAAATTTAAAAACATTTGGTGCTTAAAATCAGAACTAACCAACACCACAATGCGATAGGGTTGATAGCGACTATTAATGCTAAACATATTCCACAGCTGTGATCCTTGCGCTGTTTTCAACTTCACGGTTTGAAAACTATCAAGCTCCGTCTTTTGAAAAGTAGAAACATCCGGCGAGCCGGTTGAATGTAAGATCAAACTGCCACTGCGACGGTCATAAACTTGGAAAGCAAACGAATCCTTATATACATTGTCAAACTGCGCGATTTTAGGTTTTAAGTTTCCTGCAATATTTTCCAGTGTTGTTAACGAGTTAGACTCTAGTAGGTCACTTAACTGGCGTTTTGAACTATCAGTAATCGCAGCGGACAATAAGGCATCAATCGCATTGGCACTATTAACCATTTGCATTTTAAATAGGTCTTCATTTTGTTGACGCATTTGATAGTAATTAAAAACACCCAAAATAAATATTGAACAACTAATAAGCAATATTAAGCAGATGCTTAAAAACTTTTGAATAGATAATCTATTATTAAGAAAAGTAAAGTAATTCGCGCGTTCCATAATGCTCAAAACATTCAAAGTAACTAGGCATATAAGATCTTACCCTAGCATATAAGTGGTTGCCCAATCATATCGAACTTATGAGTGATAATCTAGCATAACTCACTAAGACCTCTTGACTGGTGACACATCAAAGAGCAAATAAAGACACAAGAGAGACTACTTATAAATCAATTCATGGCAGCAAAATACAATACTTTTGCAGAGATCAACTATCAGACTTGCCATCTTGCTTATATTAAGGTTACGATAATCGCCGACAGGGACATAAAAATATCTGATAACATTTAACCATATAGCCTACAGCAGATTCATCATTTTGCTCTTTCGCATATGAGATGTTATTGCGATAATGTTAAAGGAGTATAAATTGGGTTGTTATGCAGCGAAACTACAATAAACAAATGCATAGTATGCCGCCCTTTTGATCACAACAATTCTAACCATTCTATGGTAGGGTAATAAGGAGATAGACGTGTTACAGCCAGATAACCAAAATAAGTTTGATGACAAAGCAAATAACGTCATTAACACGCTCACAAATGACTATGCTGAAGATAACGACAATGACGATGTCGAGAACAATAGTTATGCACCAGACAATTCTATTGATCATGATGACGATGACAGTGCGTTTAATAATACGGGGGTTGATACCCATGACTTTTCACACGTAGACAATGACGCCACGCGAATGTACCTTGTTGATATTGGTTTTAGACCATTACTAACAAAAGATGAGGAATTCTATTATGCTCAAAAAGTGCAAAAAGGTGACTTAAAAGCAAAGAATATCATGATCGAAAGCAATTTACGCCTTGTTGTAAAAATCGCTAAACGTTATAAACCACGCGGCAACAGCTTAAGCTTTCTTGATTTGATTGCTGAAGGTAATCTTGGTTTAATTCGCGCTGTTGAAAAATTTGACCCTGAGTTAGGTTGGCGCTTCTCAACCTATGCCACTTGGTGGATACGTCAAAACATTGAACGCGCACTCTTAAACCATCAACGCACAATCCGTGTTCCTGTGCATATACTAAAGGAGCTCAATGTATACCTGCGCGCAGCAACGGAACTGACTAAACTGCTTGATCACGAACCTTCCCCTGAGGAGATTGCTGAATTTATTGATCGTCCTGTTGAGGACATTCGCAAAATTCTCACGTCAACCGTACCGATGGATTCACTGGATGACGCTTATGATGACTCTAATCGCAGCATGCTCGATACAATTGCAGATGAACAAACCAGTGATCCTGAGGACATTCATTTACATCAAAAGGCAGCACAGTTTATTGATCAGTGGCTTGATGAATTAAGTGACAATCAACGTGCTGTGTTATCAATGCGCTTTGGTCTGCGTGGCTATGACATCCAAACCCTTGAGGAAACAGGCACACAAATTGGACTGACGCGTGAACGCGTGCGCCAAATTCAAGTTGATGCACTACGCCGCTTAAAAGTAATTGCTGCGGCCAATAATATTGATGCGAATCTATTCACTAAACAATAAGCATATAAATCAACATTATAGCTCTGATAAAATTTCGTCATTTCTAGCAAGCACTGATAAAGAATAAACCTCCCAACGCCAACTCTTTGGGTGTCTTTATTTGACAACTGTGGGGATATAAGCTTAAATGTGCCTCAAGATTTTTTACTTACCTGCACAAACCAAAACAACACTAAACCTCTGTTGTTGACCTATGTCACAGCTGAGTTTTTTGCTGTTTAAATGTGCCAAATCATGGAGATCAACATGTCTGAAACTGCTGTTTTAAACATCCAACACAAAAATTTATCATTAACGCTACCAATTCACACCCCCGTCTTAGGTCAACAAACTGTTGATGTATCTTCTTTAGTTAAAGAAGGTTTATTCACTTATGACCCAGGCTTTCTTTCAACCGCAGCGTGCTGGTCAAAAATCACTTATATTAACGGCGGTCAAGGTGTACTTCTGCATCGCGGTTATCCTATTGAGCAATGGGTTGAAAAATCGCACTACTTGAATCTTTGCTATGCCTTATTAAATGACAAATTACCAAGCTCTACTGAGGTTAATGCATTTAGTCAACGCATTTTAGATCACATGCCTGCATGCGAACATATTGCGCATACAATCAAGGCATTTCCACAAGACACGCACCCGATGGCAGCCTTAATGGCAGCAGTGAGCGTTATGTCTGCAGAAAATCAAAAAACAATGAATAAGAAAGATCCTGAGCAACAAATAGCAATGGCAGAAAAAATTATTGCACGTATTCCAACATTAGTTGCAATGACTTATCGCCATCGTAATGGCTTGCCTTTTATGGCGCCTAAGAAATCTTTTTCATATGCTGAAAATTTCTTATATATGATGTTTGCCGACAATGAAAATTATCAGCCAGATCCATTAGCCGCACGTGCCATGGATACGATTTTCATATTGCACGCGGATCACGAGCAAAACGCTTCTACTTCAACTGTACGTCTTGCTGGCTCCACGGGCACTGATCCATATGCAGCTATTGTTGCTGGCATTGCCGCTCTTTGGGGACCCGCGCATGGTGGTGCTAATGAAGCCGTCGTTAAAATGCTTGAGCAAATTGGTGATGTAAGCAATATCGATAAGTTTATTGAGCGCGCTAAAGATAAAGAAGATCCATTTAGATTAATGGGATTTGGTCATCGCGTATACAAAAACACTGACCCACGTGCAACAGCTATGAAAAAAGCATGTGAAAGTATTCTTAATCAAATGGGTGATAGTAATAACCCATTACTGCACATTGCCAAGAAACTTGAAGCTATTGCTTTAAATGACACATACTTTATTGAACGAAAACTCTTCCCAAATGTTGATTTCTACTCAGGAATCATCTTGAAAGCATTGGACATCCCAACCTATATGTACACACCCATTTTTGCCTTGGCTCGCACTTCTGGCTGGATCTCTCAATACCTAGAAATGTACAATGACCCTGCGATGAAAATCGGTCGTCCACGTCAGCTTTACATTGGCGAAAACAAAAGAGATTTACCATAATTATTGATTTATCATTTTTACCTTAACCAAACTTTGCAGTATTCTCTGAGTTAAGGATAACTTATGACACTTCAAAAAATTTTTCGTGATCACCATGAGATAAACTGTAATTACTATCCACATAACAATAGTCAAATAACACTGACCTTTATTCATGGCACGGGTGGGTGACAAACTCAATGGCGTCATTTTTAGATTGGATACTTAATCATGCTACATCCTAAAGAAACAACTTTTGTTAGCACAAAGTGGCTCTATGCCAACTTAAATCTACCGCAACTCGTCATACTCGATGCGACACTCACCGATAAAAAGTATAGTGCCTCATTTATTCCACAGAGTCGCTATTTTGATTTGAAGCAACACTTTAGCGACTTAAATAATTCTTTGCCACACACATTGCCCCAAGCTCAATACTTTGCCCTTGCCGCAGCAAAACTTGGCATCCATAACGATAGTATTATCGTGGTCTATGACCAGAATGGCATTTACTCGAGTGCGCGCTGCTGGTTGATGTTTAAAGCAATGGGACATCATAATATTTATATCCTAGATGGTGGTCTGCCGCAATGGCTCAATAATAATCTACCAACGACAACTAGCTATATTACAGCCACTACAGCATATTTTGCAGCTACGCTAACCAATGAGTACTTTTGTAGCAAAGAACACATATTGAATAATTTAAGTAACAACTACGCCATTGTCTTTGATGCACGATCACCAGAACGCTTTAGCGCACGAGAACCAGAGACACGTGATAACCTAAATTCAGGTCATATCCCACGCTCTATTAATATGCACTACGTCAGCGTCCTTGATCAAGGTTGCTTTAAATCAAAAAAAGCACTCACAACTATATTTGCTACTCATGCACCTGATTTACAACAACCACTTATTTTTACGTGTGGCTCAGGTGTCACTGCTTGTATATTAGCAGCAGCTGCAACGATTGTTGGTTATCACAACATCAGCGTTTATGATGGCTCATGGAGTGAGTGGGGAAAAAAGGAACTACAATTACCTTTTTGCCAAAAGGATCACATATTCTGCGATACGTCGCCCAAATAATTCAGCTGTTATTTTATCGCCAATAGGGGGGGTTACTTCAGGAGAATCGTTTTCTGATTGTGTCATGAGCCCCAAAGATCCACCCATCCGATTTAATGCTTCCAAATGTCCTCCATGATGCTCATTTTGCCCTGAGGTATTATCAATACCCAATGACAGCCACAACATACCATGCTGACAAGCAAAGGTGCATAGCTGCATTAACACGTTAAACTTATCACCACTTAGAGAGCCTGAGTTGGTGAAGCCTGCAGCGAGCTTATCTTTCCAGCCTTTTTTTAACCAGACTTTTGATGCATCATCCATAAACTTTTTAAATTGATATGGCACCGAGCCCATATACGTTGGCGCGCCAAATATAATCGCTTCGTAATCATTAAGCGCATCGACATCTTGCAATTCATCAACACTAATAAGCACCGCATGCACTTCTTTTGATGCATTGACACCCATTCTAATATGATCTGCTACCTTCTTAGTATGCCCATAACCACTGTAATAAACGATTGCTACATTTTTCATGTTAAAAATGATATTCATTCTTAAATAAAGTATTGGCATTGTAGCACGCCTAATGTGAGATTCAATAAAGCCTCTCATACAAAAGTATGCAATGAATCAAGAATAAGTTGCATCAGCCCCTTGTGGGATTGCTCGTGCTGCTTAAGCTGCACGGGTGAGGGGGATAATTGAAGCTCAACTTATTCTTCATTATTACTATGATCAATTTATCCTCACCAATTTAGGGTGCATTTCAAATTCAATATCTGCTAGACTTACGCACACTAAAAATTCATGCAACAAGTGTTTTCTTATGACTACTGATCAACGCCCACAACGGGTTACTTTTTTTGGGTGTTTTTTATTTCTACTTGGCAGCCTTTTCTTTATCTATGAATATTTTGCACGCACATCACTAGACTCACTCAACGCCATGCCGCATAACGCATTTGCCCATAGCCTACATATCACTCCAGAGCAGCTTAGCCTTATTGGTGCGGCTTATGCCATTGCTTACTCTGTCATGCAAATCCCTGTAGGGATTATCCTAGATCGTTTTGGCGTACGCAAAGTGGGGACATTTGCTATTTTGTGGTGTGCTATTGGTGTTTTAATATTTAGCTTCGCCTCAAGCTTTTATTCCGCATTTATTGGTCGACTTTTCATTGGCTTTGGCTCAGCTTTTGCTTTTATCTTGCTCCTTAAAATCGTGCTTGATTGGTTTCCACATCGCATTCTAGGTCTTGTGGTTGGCATGACACAAATTCTTGGCGTGATCGGGCCCATTCTTTCCAACGTCCCCTTGGCTTATGCACTTGAATCTGTTGATTATCAGTGGCGTATTGTTTTTTATTTCATCACCATTGCAGGCATTATATTATCAGTCATTTTCTTGATATTTGCACGTGATCGTCAATCAGCAAAAAACATTCTCTCAATTAAAGCAGTCACCCTACAAACATTGTCACTTTTTAAATATCGTCAAATTCTTATCATCGCTATTTTTGCATTCTTTATCTATCCAGCAGCGGAGCTATTTGGTTCATTGTATGGCTCTAGCTATTTGGTCAGCATGGGCTACTCACAAATTTCTGCTAGCTCTGCCATTCAGTTTATTTGGCTTGGTATGGGGCTTGGCAGCCCCATACTAGGCTTATGCTCTGATTTGATGGGTAAACGCAAACCTGCGCTATATGTAGCTGCACTGATAGGTGTTATTGCCTCATCTATTATTGTTTGGGTCCCAAGCCTTCATTTACACTTATATTATTTACTGTTTTTCTTATTTGGATTTGCAACAGGTGCTCAGGCAATTTCATTTAGTGTCGTGGTTGAAAACGTGCCTAGAAAGCTTGAAGCAACGGCAATGGCATTTAACAATATGAGTGTTGTTTTAGGTGCGGCAGTTATTCAAATATTGGGAGGTGTGACCTTAAGTAAAATTGCATTAAGCTCATCACAATTTAACACTCAGAATTATGAAGTTATGCTGAGTATTAGTATTGTCTTTTTTGCAGTGGCTTTTATATTCAGTCTATTTTTTATTAAAGAAACACATTGTCAAAGGCAAGTTATCAACTAAGCTTTAATGACATGTAAACCGCCCATATATTTGCGCAATACTTCAGGTACGACAATAGAGCCATCTTTTTGCTGATAATTCTCTAATACGGCAACAAGCGTTCTACCAACGGCTAAACCTGAGCCATTTAGAGTGTGTAATAACTCTGGCTTATTCATATCTTTTGATTTAAACCGCGCCTGCATACGTCTGGCTTGAAAATCACCACACCAACTACAAGATGAAATCTCGCGATAGGTATTTTGTGATGGAATCCACACTTCCAAATCATATGTTTTACGTGCTGAAAAGCCCATATCTCCTGTGCATAGAGTTAATACACGGTAGGGTAATTCTAGTTTTTGCAAAACCGCCTCAGCATGTGAGGTTAACTCCTCCAAGGCATTTAAGCCTTCATCAGGTGCAACGATATGCACCATTTCAACTTTCTCAAACTGATGTTGCCTAATGAGCCCACGGGTATCACGCCCGTAAGATCCCGCCTCACTACGAAAACATGGTGTATGTCCTACGAATTTCAGTGGTAAATTCTCAGCCGCAACAATTTCATCACGCACAATATTAGTGATGGGCACTTCTGCTGTTGGAATCAAACTAAATGGAAACTGCTCTTGGATATTAAAAAGGTCCTCTGAAAACTTCGGTAATTGCCCCGTGCCAAATAATGATTCTTTATTAACAAGATAAGGCACATAAACCTCATTATAGTCATGATCATTCACATGTAAATCAATCATAAACTGCGTTAACGCACGTTGTAATTGCGCGATTTCTTTTTTCAATACAACAAAACGACTGCCTGTCAATTTGACCGCTGCTTGGAAGTCCATGCCACCAATCTTCTCACCCAAATCAACATGATCCTTCACTTCAAAATCAAACTGTTTAGGCTCACCCCAACGTCTGATTTCAAGGTTATCATTCTCATCTTTGCCTATAGGAATATCATCAGATGGCAAGTTAGGCATTCTCGCAATAATCGCCATGATTTTATCTTGAATAGCTTTTAGCTCATCTTCTAGCGCTTTCAGCTCATCACCTAAGTTAGCAACTTCTGCCAAAATGCTTGATACATCTTTCTTTTGTGCTTTCAACATACCAATTTGCTTTGAGGCGGCATTGCGTTTAGCTTGCAAATCTTGTGTTTTCTGCTGAGCGATACGGCGCTCTTCTTCTAGTGCATTAAAGGCATTAATATCAAGCGCATAACCGCGCGTTAATAACCCTTTTGCTACTGCATCAATATCACTTCTTAATAGTTTTGGATCAATCATTTATTTTCTACTCACACTCATTTTTATTCAAATTCCAAAATAGACTTACCCGTCATTTCTCGAGGCTTATTCACACCAATAACTTCTAATATTGTTGGGGCAATATCTGATAATTTACCATCATTTAAAGCAACTGAAGCTTTCTTGCTACCCTGATAGATAAAAGGCACGGGGTTCGTCGTATGTGCAGTATGAATCTTACCGGTTTCAGGATCAACCATCTGATCGGCATTACCGTGATCGGCAGTAATAAACAAATTACCATTAATAGTATGAACAGCATCAGCAACACGTCCAAGACATTTATCTAAAGCCTCAATTGCTTTTACTGCTGCATCATAATTACCCGTATGCCCAACCATATCAGAGTTAGCATAATTGC
Source organism: Cysteiniphilum sp. GTC20157 (assembly GCF_055396795.1). NCBI lineage: Bacteria > Pseudomonadati > Pseudomonadota > Gammaproteobacteria > Thiotrichales > Fastidiosibacteraceae > Cysteiniphilum > Cysteiniphilum sp. GTC20157. The sequence continues at coordinate 2,337,308 of NZ_AP044698.1, forward strand.
AGATAATCACATCGTATTTCTGCGCATCAATTGCTTCAACTAGCTTATCTGTTACTTCATAAGCACTCATCTCAGGTTGCAAATCATAGGTAGCCACTTTAGGCGAGGGTACCAAAATACGATCCTCACCGACAAATGGCGTTTCCTGACCGCCATTAAAGAAAAAAGTTACATGCGCATATTTCTCAGTTTCTGCAATTCTTAATTGTGTCATATTGTTATTTGCTAGCACTTCACCCAAAATATTTGTCAATTGCTCCGGTAAATACGCGACAGATGCATCAATATCGTCAGCATATTTTGTTAAAGTCACAAAATGCACTTTAGGAAAAACTTGGCGCTTAAAGCCAGAGAACTCACTATCGGTAAACACATGTGATAATTGACGCGCACGATCAGAACGGAAATTCATAAAAATAACACCATCACCATCCGCTATTGTCACTGAATGATTATGCTTTTGAATGATTGTTGGCTTAACAAATTCATCATTTTCATTGCGTGCATATGCCATATTTAATGCTTCTTCAGCACTGTTAGCAATGTACTCTGCTTTCCCGCTTGTCATTGCATCATAGGCTTTCTCAACACGATCCCAACGATTATCACGATCCATTGCATAATAGCGTCCACTAACACTTGCAATATAGCCAACGCCAAGTGCTGACAATAACGCATCGACTTTTTGCAATGAAGCTTGAGCGGAACGTGGCGGCATATCACGACCATCTAAAAAAGCGTGAACGAATACTTTTTTCGCTCCTCGCTCAGCTGCTAGCTTAATCATTGCAATAATATGCTCTTCATGCGAATGCACACCACCTGGTGATAAGAGCCCCATAATATGTACAGCTTTGTCATCTGTCACAGCTTGATCAACCGTTTTGGTTAGCACTTGATTGTTAAAGAAACTTTTATCTTTAATTGCTTCATCAACCCGAGTTAGCTCTTGATAAACAATACGCCCTGAACCAATATTAATGTGCCCCACTTCCGAGTTGCCCATCTGCCCTTGCGGTAAACCTACCATTAAACCTGAGGCATTAATTAAGGTATGCGTTGAATGCTGCCAGATATTATCCCAATTGGGTTTATTGGCATTATTAATGGCGTTATCTTTATTTTCTTCACGATAACCCCAACCATCGAGTATCAATAGAACAGTTGTTTGCTTTTTCATAAAATCTCCAGAAAAACAGATCATTCTATTGTATGCGCTCGATAGCCAAAAGGCTAGATAGTTGTGTGTAATCAAACTAATACAAAGCAAAAAGGCACCGTTAGGTGCCTTTGTAATAATAAAAAACCTGATGATGTTCTACTTAACTTCAGGCGTCCTGCCTTACGCCATTTCATGGTCAATGTCATACTTCCATTGATCAAATTTGTTCCCAACAAATTTGTCACATGGCGAATGGTGAGACGGAAAACAAAATAGTGCCAACTATTTGCCGTCGAACGCCACTTGTCACGGATTAGCAAGTGGCCGATTTGAAAAAATACAGGAAGTATTTTTAATAAATACACTATCATCGACGCTAACTGTTTTCACTTCTGAGTTCGGAATGGGTTAAAAGCACTGCTTTTAACGACTTTGAAGCGAGGGGGTACTTTCTCCCGAGCGTTGATTCAAAGTCCGGAATGATCACCATGGAAGGTTTTATTGTAAATCTGATGCCACAAAGCAAAAAGGCACCGTTAGGTGCCTTTGTAATAAAAAACCTGATGATGTTCTACTTAACTTCAGGCGTCCTGCCTTACGCCATTACATGGTCAATGTCATGCTTCCATTGATCAAATTTGTTCCCAACAAATTTGTCACATGGCGAATGGTGAGACGGAAAACCAAATAGTGCCAACTATTTGCCGTCGAACGCCACTTGTCACGGACCTGCAAGTGGCCGATTTGAAAAAATACAGGAAGTATTTTTGATAAATACACTATCATCGACGCTAACTGTTTTCACTTCTGAGTTCGGAATGGTGAAGCGGGAATACAAATAGCATCGCTATTTGCCGCTGAACGCCATTTGCTACGGATTAGCTAATGGCTGGCTTTGATAAAAATACAAGGAGGTATTTTTGAAAAGCTCAGGTGGAATATAATATGCTTGGCAATGTCTTACTTTCACATGGCGAATGCCACACTATCATCAGCGCTAAATCGTTTCACTTCTGAGTTCGGAATGGAGTCAGGTGGAGCCGATTCGCTATCGTCGCCAAGCAACTTGTAGGTTCTCTAAAAACCTTTAACAATCTATCATAGAGTAATAACCAAGTCTCTCGGGCAATTAGTACTGGTTAGCTTCATACATTACTGCACTTCTACAGCCAGCCTATCAACGTCGTAGTCTTCAACAACCCTTCAGATCAGAGAACAGATGACTGAAGACTGATGACAGATAATCGAATCGCTTCGCGATGATCTAATTTAAATATTAAAACCATCAAGCTTGCTTGATCCATATTCTGTCTTCTGTCCTCTGTGTTCTGTCCTCCAATAGGGAGATCTCATCTTGAGGCTGGCTTCCCGCTTAGATGCTTTCAGCGGTTATCCATTCCGAACGTAGCTACTGGGCAATGCCTCTGGCGAGACAACCCAAACACCAGCGGTTCGTTCATCCCGGTCCTCTCGTACTAGGAACAAACCCTCTCAAATCTCCTACGCCCACGGCAGATAGGGACCGAACTGTCTCACGACGTTCTAAACCCAGCTCGCGTACCACTTTAAATGGCGAACAGCCATACCCTTGGGACCTGCTTCAGCCCCAGGATGTGATGAGCCGACATCGAGGTGCCAAACTCCTCCGTCGATATGAACTCTTGGGAGGAATCAGCCTGTTATCCCCGGAGTACCTTTTATCCGTTGAGCGATGGCCCTTCCATTCAGAACCACCGGATCACTAAGACCTACTTTCGTACCTGATCGAGCCGTCACTCTCTCAGTCAAGCGCACTTTTGCCTTTATACTCTTGGTGCGATTTCCGACCGCACCGAGTGCACCTTCGTACTCCTCCGTTACTCTTTGGGAGGAGACCGCCCCAGTCAAACTACCCACCATACACTGTCCTCGGCTTCCGCCTGAGTTAGAACTCCAAAAATATCAGGGTGGTATTTCAACGTCGACTCCTCCAGAGCTAGCGCCCTGAATTCATAGTCTCCCACCTATCCTACACAAATATTTTCAAAGTCCAGTGCAAAGCTATAGTAAAGGTTCACGGGGTCTTTCCGTCTAACCGCGGGTACGCAGCATCTTCACTGCGATTTCAATTTCACTGAGTCCCAGATGGAGACAGTGTGGCCATCGTTACGCCATTCGTGCAGGTCGGAACTTACCCGACAAGGAATTTCGCTACCTTAGGACCGTTATAGTTACGGCCGCCGTTTACCGGGGCTTCGATCCAGAGCTTCTCCTACCACTTAATTACTCTGTCAATTCTTCTCTTAAGCGCTGATATAGCAAAACCCTCATTCGATTCGCTCGCTTTAACTTAGCTTCTCTCAACCTAGCAAGCTTCTCACTTGCATAAGCTTCGTAGTAGACAAGAATCCAATCTCTCGTCTGACTTGTGTATTTACTTCTACCTGACTTATGCGAATCAATTCTCCTTCTTAGGTCTTTACTATAACCCAAGTAAAAATTATCTAACGCTTTTGAATAAATCACGTATACATAATACATATCAAACTCCAAAATAATTAAGTGGTAGGATAACCCCTTCAATTAACCTTCCGGCACCGGGCAGGCGTCACACCCTATACTTCCTCTTTCGAGTTCGCAGAGTGCTGTGTTTTTAGTAAACAGTCGCAGCCACCTGATATCTGCAACCCCTTCAAGCTCCAGATGTTCATCCTTCACCCTAACGGGGCACACCTTCTCCCGAAGTTACGGTGTCATTTTGCCTAGTTCCTTCACCTGGGTTCTCTCATCGCCTTGGTATTCTCTACCCACCCACCTGTGTCGGTTTACAGTACGGTCAATCATAATCTATGCTTAGAAGGTTTTCCTGGAAGCAGAGCATCAATCTCTTCGTGGAGCAAGCTCCACTTCGTCTCACGCCTCAGATCAACATGTATCCGGATTTACCTAAACACACTACCTACACGCTTTCACCCGGACAACCATCCGCCGGGCAGACCTAGCTTTCTCCGTCTCTCCATCGCAATTACAATCGGTACAGGAATATTAACCTGTTTCCCATCGACTACTCCCTTCGGATTCGCCTTAGGAGCCGACTTACCCTACGTTGATTAACATTGCGTAGGAAACCTTGGGTTTTCGGCCAATAAGAATCTCACTTATTTATCGTTACTCATGTCAGCATTCGCACTTCTGATACCTCCAGCAAACTTCTCAATTCACCTTCTTCAGCTTACAGAACGCTCCCCTACCATGGCACCATAGGTGCCATCCGCAGCTTCGGTGTATCGCTTAGCCCCGTTAAATCTTACGCGCAAGCCGACTCGACCAGTGAGCTATTACGCTTTCTTTAAAGGGTGGCTGCTTCTAAGCCAACCTCCTGGCTGTCTATGCCTTCTCACATCGTTTCCCACTTAGCGATAACTTGGGGACCTTAGCTGGCGGTCTGGGCTCTTTCCCTCTCCACGACGGACCTTAGCACCCGCCGTGTGTCTCCTGTGATTCAACTTCGTCGTATTCTAAGTTTGCATCGAGTCGGTAAGGTCGCAAAACCCCCCTAGTCGAAACAGTGCTTTACCCCAACGAGTCATCCACAAGGCACTACCTAAATAGTTTTCGGGGAGAACCAGCTATCTCCGCGCTTGATTAGCCTTTCACTCCGATCCACAACTCATCCCATAATTTTGCAACATTACCGGGTTCGGTCCTCCAGTTGGTGTTACCCAACCTTCAACCTGGTCATGGATAGATCGCGTCGGTTTCGGGTCTACTCCTAGCGACTCATCGCTCTATTAAAACTCGCTTTCGCTACGGATCCCTTATTCAGTTATCCTCGCCACTAAAAGTAACTCGCTGACCCATTATACAAAAGGTACGCCATCACATCTCTTAAAAATGCTCTGACTGCTTGTACGCAAACGGTTTCAGGTTCTATTTCACTCCCCTTATCGGGGTTCTTTTCGCCTTTCCCTCACGGTACTGGTTCACTATCGGTCAGTCAGTAGTATTTAGCCTTGGAGGATGGTCCCCCCATCTTCAAACAGGATTTCACGTGTCCCGCCCTACTTATTCATATACCTAGTTCCACCTATAAATTTTCGTCTACAGGGCTATCACCTGCTATGGCCATCCTTCCCAGAATGTTCAACTAATCTATACGCTAAAATATACAAGGCTCTTCCCCCTTCGCTCGCCGCTACTAAGGGAATCTCGGTTGATTTCTTTTCCTATGGGTACTTAGATGTTTCAGTTCCCCACGTTCGCCTTCAGATGACGGAAAACAGAAGACAGAAGACAGTCGTTGAATCGCTGCGCGATACCTTAAACTTTAAAAATAATTACTTAAATTTAAAATTAAATATCACGTTTCTAAAGTCAACTTACTGTTTCCAATCCGCTATTTTCCGCCATCTGAATGATCAGAAGACATAAGGCATAGATAAAACAGAAAACTTCTGTCTTCTCTCCTCTGCCCTCTGTCTTCTGATCGGGTTCCCCCATTCAGACATCTCCGGATCAATGCTTATTTGCCAACTCCCCGAAGCTTTTCGCAGGCTATCACGTCTTTCATCGCCTCTGACTGCCAAGGCATCCGCCGTTTGCGCTTATTCTCTTGGTCATTACTCTATAATAAATTGTTAAAGATCTCTGTTTCGGATGACCGAAGACTGAGGACTGACGACAGATAATCGTACGCTCACCGATGATTCAATTTAAACATTAAAACCATCAAGCTTGCTTGATTCAAACTCCGTCTTCTGTCCTCTGTCTTCCGTCATCTGGATGGTGGAGCCAAGGAGGATCGAACTCCTGACCTCCTGCGTGCAAAGCAGGCGCTCTCCCAGCTGAGCTATGGCCCCAATTCAGAGGACAGAGAGCAGATGACAGAGAACAGATCTTTGTATCGCTTCGCGATGATTCTTTAAAATAAAAATCGTGCAGCTCACTGCACTCAAAATTACTGTCTTCTGTCTTCCGTCCTCTGTCTTCTGATATGGTGGGTCTGAGTAGACTTGAACTACCGACCTCACCCTTATCAGGGGTGCGCTCTAACCAGCTGAGCTACAGACCCATGCCTGAAAACAGAAAACTGAGAACAAAGGACAGTATTCGAATCGCTTCGCGATGAATTAATTTAAATATTAACCCTTCAAGCTCGCTTGACTCAATTTCTGTCTTCTGTCTTCTGCCTTCTGTCTTCCGGACTAAAAAACATCAATTGTAAACACTTAAATACTTCTCGCACTTTCTTATATTCTTTGTACTTTCGTACCTTTAAGGAGGTGATCCAGCCGCAGGTTCCCCTACGGCTACCTTGTTACGACTTCACCCCAGTCATGAATCACAAAGTGGTAAACGTCCCCCCTACCACTTTTACCATCTCAACAGCCAACAAACAATCATCAACATATCAAAATAATAAAAGTGGTAGGGTTAGACTATCTACTTCTTTTGCAACCCACTCCCATGGTGTGACGGGCGGTGTGTACAAGACCCGGGAACGTATTCACCGCGGCATTCTGATCCGCGATTACTAGCGATTCCGACTTCATGCTCTCGAGTTGCAGAGAGCAATCCGGACTACGAACACCTTTCTGAGTTTCGCTCCAGCTCGCACCTTCGCCTCCCTCTGTAATGCCCATTGTAGCACGTGTGTAGCCCTGCCCGTAAGGGCCATGATGACTTGACGTCGTCCCCACCTTCCTCCGCCTTATCAGCGGCAGTCTCTCTAGAGTGCCCAACTTAATGATGGCAACTAAAAATAAGGGTTGCGCTCGTTGCGGGACTTAACCCAACATTTCACAACACGAGCTGACGACAGCCATGCAGCACCTGTCTCATAGTTCCCGAAGGCACAAATCCATCTCTGAATTCTTCTATGGATGTCAAGGGCAGGTAAGGTTCTTCGCGTTGCATCGAATTAAACCACATGCTCCACCGCTTGTGCGGGTCCCCGTCAATTCCTTTGAGTTTTAACCTTGCGGCCGTAGTCCCCAGGCGGAGTACTTAACGCGTTAGCTGCGCCACTAAATCTTTTACACCAGATCCAACAGCTAGTACTCATCGTTTACAGCGTGGACTACCAGGGTATCTAATCCTGTTTGCTACCCACGCTTTCGTCCCTCAGTGTCAGTTTAACCCCAGATTGTTGCCTTCGCCATTGATGTTCCTTCCGATCTCTACGCATTTCACCGCTACACCGGAAATTCCCCAATCCTCTAGTAAACTCTAGTTAAACAGTATCAAATGCAGTTCCCAGGTTGAGCCCAGGGCTTTCACATCTGACTTATCTAACCACCTACGAACCCTTTACGCCCAGTAATTCCGATTAACGCTCGCACCCTCCGTATTACCGCGGCTGCTGGCACGGAGTTAGCCGGTGCTTATTCTTTAGGTAACGTCAAATTGTCTAGCTCTTAACCTAACAACCTTCCTCCCTAACTAAAGTGCTTTACAACCCTAAGGCCTTCTTCACACACGTGGTATTGCTGGATCAGGGTTGCCCCCATTGTCCAATATTCCCCACTGCTGCCTCCCGTAGGAGTCTGGGCCGTGTCTCAGTCCCAGTGTGGCTGATCTTCCTCTCAGAACAGCTATGGATCATCGCCTTGGTCAGCCTTTACCCAACCAACTAGCTAATCCAACGCAGGCTCATCGTACAGCGACAGCACATAAGTGCTACCTTTGACCCGAAGGTGTCATGCGGTATTAGCAGTCGTTTCCAACTGTTGTCCCCCACTATACGGCAGATTCCTACGCGTTACTCACCCGTCCGCCACTAGCCAGAAGACAGATAACAGAAGACTCAAGACAGTAGTCGAATCGCTCCCGCGATAAATCATTCTAAATCACTAAAATTTGAATCATTTATGCAGCTTGCTGCATTCAACCCTCTGTACTCTGTCATCTGTATTCTGTCTTCCGAACCCGTTCGACTTGCATGTGTTAAGCATACCACCAGCGTTCAATCTGAGCCAGGATCAAACTCTTCAGTTTAAATCCTTAGATCATTAATTCCAGTCCTAAAACAAGAACTAACAACCCGCAAAAATTTTTGCTCAAAGTATTTAAGTATCTACATTTTATATCTCTTTAAACATCTCTTAAACCTTGCTACCAAGGCATTCTCGCGAACATTCTCGCCAAGAACGAGGTGCCATTATACACACCAATTCTAACCCCGCAACCCCTTTTTTCATCTTTTTATGCTTTTTCAGCTTTTTATTGATTTTTGATTGAAATGCGATCTAAAAACCAGTTCAAACGATGATTATTCAACCAAGTCTACTGTTCTATTTAAGGCAATACGTTTCGTTGTATTTCGATCAAAAGCATGAAGGTGCTCTTTTTTAACATGTAAATGTATCGATTGCCCAATATCTCCTTGCCAGTAACCATCAATTTTCACCGTTATTCTTGCGTCACTGCCTTGTACGCAACCGTAAATAAGCGTCTCACCACCTAAATGCTCAACCATTTCAACAACAATTACCAGATCAACATCATCATATTGCTCTTTTAATACAATATGCTCAGGACGGATGCCTATAATAATTTCACGACCTAGCTCATGTTGTGTTTTTAATGTTATAGGCAATATACCGCCATCATCTAACATAACACCTTGCTCACTGACCCTAGCATTTAGGAAATTCATTGCAGGTGCGCCAATAAAGCCTGCGACAAATGTGCTCTGTGGTTTTTGATAAATTTCTTTAGGTGTTGCAAACTGTTCTATATAGCCTTTATTTAACACCACAATACGATCTGCCATTGTCATCGCTTCAACTTGATCATGCGTCACATATAAACTGGTAATACCAAGTCGCTGTTGCAGACGTTTAATCTCTAGCCTCATCTCAACTCTTAGCTTGGCATCAAGGTTAGATAACGGCTCGTCAAATAAAAACAGCTTGGGATTGCGAATAATCGCGCGTCCCATTGCCACACGCTGACGTTGCCCTCCTGATAACGCACCAGGCTTACGATCAAGCAAATGATCAATCTTCAAAAGCTTGGCAATTTCTTCAACGCGTTTGTGGATTTCTACTTTGGCTACCTTTCTTACTTTTAAACCATAAGCAATATTATTAAAAACACTCATATGTGGATAAAGTGCATAATTTTGGAACACCATCGCAATATCACGATCTTTTGGCTCTTTATGTGTAATCTCATTACCACACAAGCTGATTTTCCCTGAAGATGTATTCTCAAGTCCTGCAACCATTCTTAGTAAAGTTGACTTACCACAACCTGATTCACCAACAATCACAATAAACTCACCGGACTCAATCGCTAAATTAATATCGTGTAAAACCTCCGTCTTACCATAAGATTTAATGACATTCTCTAATACTAAATAACTCATAATGCTCTACTTATTTTATTTATCTGTTTCCATTAAGCCCTTGACAAACCAACGCTGCATAATCACAACAATCAATACAGGAATAATCGTTGCTAACATAACCTCTGCCATAATGAAGTTCCAATTGGGGATCTGCCCCAAAGTATCTGCAATCTGCATCAAACCCATTACGATCGTATGCAAGCTTTGATCACTTGATGTAATAATTAATGGCCATAAAAATTGATTCCAACCATAAATAAACATCACAATAAACAAAGCAACAATATTAGTTTTAGATAGTGGCAGTACCACGTCAATAAAAAAACGAATGGGACCGGCGCCATCAATAGCTGCCGCTTCTGCATATTGGCGTGGGATCGTCATAAAAAATTGACGAAACATAAAGGTGGCCGTTGCTGAAGCAATCAATGGCAAGGTTAAGCCAGCAAAAGTATTGAGCATCCCTAGACTCACCACAATGTCATAAGTTGGCACGATACGCACTTCCACTGGCAACATTAATGTCAAAAAAATCGCCCAGAAGAATAGCATCTTAAACCTAAAGTTAAAATAAACCACAGCATATGCTGATATCAACGCTAAAATAATTTTACCAACAGCAATCGCAAGTGCCATCAAGAAGCTATTCCACAACAGCAATAATGCCGGCGGGATATTATATTGACTACTTCCAACTAAAGCCGTTTGATAGTTTGTCGCAAAGTCATGCCCTGGCAATATTGGGATCACTTGCGTTGCTGAATTTAAGGTTTCGATCGACTGGGTTGATGTAACAAATGCGACATAAATAGGCAATAGCATAATCACGATGCCTAATATTAATAGTGCGTGCGTCATAAATGTCAGCACAGGACGTCTTTCTACCATCATGCGTAGTGCACCTTTTTTTCTACATATTTAAATTGAATTACCGACAATATGATAATAATCAGCATCAATATTACCGATTGCGCTGATGAGCTGCCAATTTGCTGTCCAATAAAGCCTGTGGCATAAACGTTATACACCAAGATATTGGTTGAATCCGCAGGTCCGCCTTGCGTCATTGTCGCAATAATACCGAAGGTGTCAAAAAACGCATACACCAGATTGATTGTTAATAAAAAGAAAGTTGTTGGCGAAATCAATGGAAAAGTAATCTGCCAAAAGCGTCTGATAGGTCCTGCGCCATCAATAGCCGCTGCTTCAAGCATGGATTTAGGCACCGCTGCCAATCCTGCCAAAAAGAAGATGAAGTTATAACTCACCTGCTGCCATGAGGCACCGAAAATAGTAACCATCAATGCTTGTGAACCATTACTGTAATAATTCCAATCAACCCCGAAATGTGCTAACACCCAAGTAACAACACCCACGGCTGGATTAAACAAAAAGCCCCACAACACACCCGTTACTGCAGTTGCCACAGCATATGGCCACAAAATAAAAGTCTTGTAGATCTTGGCTCCGCGTATAACACGCATCACAAGCACGGCAAATAATAACCCAACACCCATCGCCAAAAATGTCACTGCGACTGAAAAAATCGCTGTTGTAATAAATGATTGCAAGTAACTACTATCACTTAATAAAGTCCAGTAATTCTCAAATCCAACAAAATGAGACACCGTCCCCCAGAAATTACTGCTATAAAACGAACTGATAACGCTTTGAATTGCCGGATAGATAAAAAACAACAGCGTAATCACCAGTTGTGGCAATATCAACAAATAAGGCAACCATCCTGCCTTATAAAATCCTTGATAATGCATAAATTAAACCTTATTTTGTCTATAAAACTGATTAATTAACTTATTTCCCTTATCCACTGTATCCTCAAGCGCGTCATCGACACTTTGCTGATTGGAGAAAATACGCTCAAGCATCGAGTCATTTTCCTGCCGAATCAACGGGAAATTACCCAGTCTAATGCCTAAAGTATAAGGTTTAGGTGGCGCGTTATTTAAAGACTCAACAGCAATTAATGCATTAGGGTCTTTCTTATAATATCCCTCTTTTTGCATTAACTCATAAGCTGACTTGGTAGCTGGAACATATCCGGTATCCATTGCCCATTGCGCTTGGATTTTGGGTTGTGCCTAGAATTGATAAAAGGATGCCACCCCTTCATATATAAGATCAGCATTGGGTGTATTCTTAGGTAATGCAAATGTCCACATAGCCCCTCCGCCAATAATCGTATTTTGTGGCTTACGTGTATCTTTTGTTTGCCAAAATGGAATTTTTGCCACACCTACTTTGAATGTTGGTAATTTTGAATAATCTGCCAAGAGGGATGATGATTGCAAAATCATCGCACACTTCCCGCTAGTAAATAAGGTATCTGCAGAGCCTAAACGTCCGCCATATTGGAAAATGCCTTTTGTTTGCCAAGCCTTAAGTTGCGCTAAGAAATCGGCTATTGTTTGATTGTCAAATATAAGTTTTGGCTTCATCGAGTCAAAACCATTATTCGCATTAGCAAACGCCAAATTATTCCATGCACTAAACTCTTCCAAGAGGATCCATGAGGGGTAAGCAGCTGTCATTGCACACGCCTGACCTGATTGAATTAACTTCTCCCCCACTTTAGTCAACTCTTGCCAAGTAACCGGAGGGTGTATGACACCCGCTTTAGCTAAAGCCGTTTTGTTATAAAAAAGCACAGGTGAAGAACTATTAAAAGGGAAACCAGCGAGCTTACCATCTACGCTATAGTAGCCACTCACCGCAGGCCAAAAGTCACTTTGATCAATTGTAATGCCCGTCATCCTTTCAAGCTCATACAGCGGAATAATCGCACCATTTGAGTAAATCATCATTGCGGTACCAATCTCGTAAGATACCAACATATTCGGTTGTGTGCTTGAACGATAAGCTGTTGCCGCTGCGGTTAATGAGTTTTGATAATTGGATTTATTAATCGCCTCAACATAATACTTATGCTGACTTTGATTATACTCATTGACAATTTTGTCTAAAGCATAGTTAAGCGACCCACCAAATGAATGCCATAATACCAGATGAACCCTGTCATCTGGTTGCTTTTTTCCATCAAATACCGCCTTTGCTTTCTGCCAAAAATCACCGGCAAAAGCTTGTGACAACACCCCGCAGACAAGCACTATAGCTACGCACAGATAGCGCATTAGATCCCCTTTCTCGTAATTTAAATACTGAATTATTAATAAAGCATGTTACAAAATTATGACAATAACAACAAATAAAAACATAGAGTATCAGCTTGCAAAAATATCCACCTAAACCACATACCGATAAGCCTGCAGCATTAGTTGCTTTTCCAACCATAGCACTTTTCTTTTTTTATGCTACAATACCGACCAGTTTCATGAGCAGCTCTTATCACTTGTTATCCGTAAATTAGCAAATCAAATAGTGATTATAGTTTTGAGCAAAACTCACTCATGCGATTAACAAGAATAATAAGCAAAGCAGGTAGATAAATGACGTTAGTTTCTTTAGCGATAGACTATAAAAAAGCTTCTTTAGATGTGCGCGGTGCATTCACCCTCGACAATGAGCGCCTTGGTCAACATTTACAAACGCTAAAAAAACAATGTGGTGTTGAGCAATGTCTTATTTTATCAACCTGCAATCGCACGGAAATATACACCGTCATTTCTGAATTAAAACACTTAGATCATGTTATCAATTGGTGGCAACAATCGGCAAAACGTAATGACTTTGATTTAAAAAATTATCTCATCGTCCGCCAAGATACGCATGTCGCACATCACTTAATGCGCTTAAGCTGTGGGTTAGAGTCAATGGTTTTAGGTGAACCACAAATTTTAGGTCAAATCAAATATGCTTATGCTGAGGCACTTGCAAATAACACGTTAGGTGGAGATCTTAATCGCTTAATGCAAAAGGTTTTCTCTATTGCAAAACGCGTGAGATTTCACACCAATATTGGGCAATGTCCGGTGTCTGTTGCTTTTTCAGCAGTGACATTAGCCAAGCAAAGCTTAAGTAATTTTGAAGATAAAACCATTATTGTCATTGGTGCAGGAAGCACGGCAATGCTTGTGACAAAACACTTAGCAAGTCTCACGCCAAAACGCCTTATCATTGTCAATCGCACACTAGAAAAAGCACAGCAACTCGCACTTGAGCATCACGCAGAGGCCTTTTCATTATCCGAGCTTAGCTACCTTGCTGAACAGGCTGATATTATTGTCAGTGCCGTTAACTCGCGTGAGTTGATTTTGACAGCTGATATGCTAACCAACAGAAATCCAAAAACGCTAATTGACCTGTCGGTGCCACGTGTCATTGATCCATTATTCGATCAAATAGATAACATAACCACCTACTGTGTTGATGACATTCAAGGATTGATTCAAAACAATAAAACATTGCGTGAAAAAGCGGCATTACGTGCTGAGAAATGGATTGAAAAAGGTTTAGATGATTATATCAATAAAGAAAAAGCCATTCTTTCTGACAATACCATCAAAGCCATGCGCAATCAAACCAAAGACATGATTGATGACGAGCTCAATCGTTGCCTTAAGCGCTTAGAAAATGGCGAGGATCCTAAAATGGTTCTGGCACGCTTTGCGCATAATGTTAAAAATAAATGGCTACATACGCCAAGCGTGTCACTGAGAAATGCAGCCGTTGAAGGACGCAATGACATGCTTAACTTAGCCGAAGAAATTTTTGGCTTAAACACTGGACTATAAAATGAAAGACTCAATCAAACGAAAATTACAAGGCTTGATCGAACGCCATGAGGAAATTGCAGCCCTTTTAGGTGAGGTAGAGATCATTAATGATCAAAATAGATTTCGCGATTTATCCAAAGAATATGCGCAACTAGAGCCACTGGTAGTCACATTCAAAGCTTATGAGCAAGCGCATGAAGATATAAAAAGCGCCAATGACATGCTCAAAGAAAGTGATCCTGAAATGAAGGAAATGGCTAAAGAAGAACTTAATGACGCTGAAGAGCGAATTGCAACCTTAAGCAAAGCGCTTGAAATTTTATTATTACCAAAAGACCCCAATGATGGTGCCAACGTATTTCTTGAGATTCGTGCGGGCACCGGTGGCGATGAAGCTGCTATCTTCTCAGGTGATTTATTTAAAATGTACAGTCGCTATGCTGAAACGCAAGGTTGGCGAATTGAGATTGTTAGTCAAAGCGATGGTGAGCATGGCGGCTTCAAAGAAATCATCAGTAAGATTTCAGGTGAGAATGTCTACTCGCAACTTAAGTTTGAATCTGGCGCGCATCGCGTGCAACGCGTCCCTGAAACAGAGTCACAGGGGCGCGTACATACCTCGGCTTGCACAGTCGCCATTATGCCGGAAGCTGATGAAGTTGAAGGGATTGATATTAACCCTGCGGATCTAAAAGTAGACACCTTTCGCGCCTCAGGCGCTGGTGGTCAGCATGTTAACAAAACAGATTCCGCCATCCGTATAACTCACATTCCAACCGGTGTGGTTGTTGAATGTCAAGATCAACGCTCACAACATAAAAACCGCGCTCAAGCAATGTCAATGCTCAAAGCAAGA
The DNA here is from genome assembly GCF_055396795.1 of Cysteiniphilum sp. GTC20157. NCBI lineage: Bacteria > Pseudomonadati > Pseudomonadota > Gammaproteobacteria > Thiotrichales > Fastidiosibacteraceae > Cysteiniphilum > Cysteiniphilum sp. GTC20157. The sequence goes on from NZ_AP044698.1 coordinate 2,352,349, forward strand.
CTCTTACAAGCTGAGATTGATAAGCAACAACACGAACAATCCAGTCAACGTAAAAGTCTCGTTGGTAGTGGCGATCGCTCTGAGCGTATTCGCACCTACAATTATCCACAAGGGCGTGTAACTGATCATCGCATTAATTTGACTCTTTACAAGCTTGAAGAAGTGATGCAAGGTGATTTAGGTTCAGTGATTCAGCCACTGATTCACGAATATCAAGCTGATCTACTTGTACAAATGTCTGAAGAAAATGCCTAATAACACCATTCAAGCTATTCTTGCAATCTATAGCAAACAACTTGAGTCTGTCTCTGATAGCCCACGCATTGATATTGAGCGCTTACTTTGTCATGTACTAAAAGTATCAACGAGTTATTTATACACTTGGTCAGAAAAACCTTTAACAGAAGACGAATTTCAACAGTTTAGTGCATTATTTACAAGACGCTTACAGGGTGAACCTGTTGCTTATTTGACAGGTAAGCAAGGTTTTTGGGATCTTGAATTACTTGTCGATAAACACACACTCATTCCACGCACGGATACCGAAGTACTTATTGAAGCAATACTTAATAAATTCACACAGCACAACAAACTGAAAGTGCTAGATTTAGGTACAGGCAGTGGCGCTATTGCTTTAAGTATTGCCCATGCTCAAGCTGATTGGCAAATAACTGCCATTGATTTCTGTGAGCAAGCGCTTAAGGTTGCCACCCAAAATAAAGATTATTACCAATTAAGTAATGTAAAACTTTTGCAAGGTAGTTGGTATCAGCCAGTCGCTAATAAGCAATTTGATATTATTGTCTCCAACCCCCCCTATATTGATCAATCAGATCCTGAACTATGCATGCATGTTCGCCAATATGAACCAACCACCGCACTTATTGCTAAAAATAATGGTCTAGCTGATATAGAGCACATTATTTGCCATGGCAAGGCACACTTAAAAGAAAGTGGCTTTATGATTATTGAGCATGGCTTTCAACAAGCACAATCTGTTGCCGATATCTTCAGCACTTATGATTATAAAAACATCCAGCATTATCACGATTTAAATGGACATATTCGCGCAACCAGTTCAGAGAATTAGGCTAAGACTAAATATTTACCCAAAAGAGCTCATCGCACCCTAAGCATAAGTCGAAGCGATGCACTGAGCATCAATCGAAGTGGGTAAGCTTGGGAAAATCACACCTCAATAAAGGCTTCGACTGACGCTCAGCCAGCGCTTACACAATCGAAGTGAGCAAGAAAATGGTCATCACCGAGAATTAACTATAAATAGGGATCGTCAACAATGGCAGTACGTTTACGCACGTCTTCAGTTAATAAATCGATTTGCAAAATCTGATACGCTGAGCGCACCCCACTTAAGAATGCCCCATGCACCGTTGATGGGAAATAAAATGACGTTGCTTCACCGGCAAAGAATAATTTATTATCAACCGGTTTACCCAATTTTTGCCGACGTTTCGCCTTAACGCCAACTGGTAAATAAGAATAAGAGCCATAACTATACTCATCATTTGCCCAACGCGTAATGCAGTGATTTTTAAGTCTCGGCAAGTTTTCACCATACATATGCTTTAGCGAATCGATAATCAATGCTAATAACTCACGATCGCTTAATTGTTCAAGCTGCTTACCGACAACACCGGCGGTAAATGCCATTAAGATTGGTTGTTTAGTTAAGGGATAGAAGTTCATCATCTCACGCGCAATGCGATGCTCTGGCGACAAGCAGGCAATACTCTGCGCTTCTTTATCCCAGAACACTTCTTCAAACTCAAGATAAATTTTATTTAACACACCCATTTCAAGCTGCTGAATGGATTTACGCTTGGCTTGAGGCAAATAAGGATTAAAGCCAATATCTGCATGTTTTAATACACCTAATGGTACGCTAACCAAAACATAGGTTGCTTGGTATTGTTTTGTTGAAGTCGATACCTGTACTAAATCGCCACTATAATCGATATTTTGCACAGGATCACTTAAACGAATGTCCAAATCATTTGACAATAGATCAGCAATTTGCGCATACCCATCGGGGAATAGTCGATCACTGCCTGCAAAATCAATATCAGCATGATGGCTTTCAGCTGAGAGCTCTTTTGCCTCAATCGCATACTCATATAAAAATAATGTATCCGCAATATAGTCAATATAAAGCACATCATCTTTAACAATCTGATGATCGATAATAAATTGTCGTTTAATATCAGCAATAGATCTTAGGTGACTTTCCTCATCGACTTGTAACGCTTCAAGATAATCAAGAAAATCTGCCATCCAATTAGCAATTCTCAACTTTTGCTCATGGCTTAATGCGTTAAACTCTTGATCATACATCTGGCGATGCACAATATTATCAGGAGATGGTCCACACATCTGTGAGCGCCATGTACTGATATTATGCTTCTTGGCTAAGCGAGTAATTGGGTTTTCTTGTACACCATGAATCCATGAAGCACCAAGATCAATCACTGCATCAGCAAAGCATTGACTATGCACTCTCCCTCCCACACGATCACGCGCCTCAAGGACTAATACATCAAAACCATTTAACATGAGGTTATTGGCTGCAGCAAGACCTGCAACACCAGCACCCACAACAATGACGTCGTATACTTGCATAAATCTATCCTTTTGATATTTACCTACCCTAGTATATCTGAGCACTTTACTATGTGGCAGCATTTCTTAGTAACGATATATAAATAAGTTGCAGCAGCTAACACCTCTCGCCTTTGGACGTTGCTCGTGTAGCTTGGAGGAAATTAAAACATAACTTCTTATTGACTGATTACTGAGTACCTCTAAATTCAATTGCAGAAACATTCTAAATATGATTTGAGATGAGGATAGAACATTACAGTCAATTGCCCATATTTATCACGATCAATACACAGTCATTATCTCAATAAAAAAGATCAATATACGCACACACAATATAGACTTAGTACACTAAACAGCCTGTATGGCAGCTTATATAATAATCTAGCATTTTGCAATGACGCACTTACTTTAGTTCAAAGGACACATAGTAAGGAATCAAGAATAAGCTGCACGGTTGAGGGAAATAATTGAAGCTCAACTTATTTTTGAATTATTACTTAATAAGAAAGTGTAGATAAATAAATGAATAAAACAGGAGCTTACCATGCCAAAATTTAAATCCTTGACCCTATTATTTGCCACCTGCTTATCGGCAAATGTTTATGCCTCAAGTTATACAGCTAGCATCAACATTCCACAAGGTGGATGGTATCAAGGGGTTGATTTACCTGTAAACGCCGACACGCTTGGTGTTAAATCAGGTGATAAATTAACAATAGAAACCTCTATTGCAACAACGGGAATTAGCTCAAGCTGGGGATCACTCACCCTAGGGAATTGTAGCAATCTGGATCAATTCAAAACAGTCTGTAAAATCAACTCCGTTAACACTTGGTCAAACGACTTAAATTTTGGCATTAACGCGCCTGGCGTTGCATTTAGCGCCAAAACTGCACGCATCACCATCAGCGCAGATACACAGGAAAAATCTAAAGGCACTGTTGAGGTTGAACTCCCAGAAAAACCAACCTATCTTGAGGGACAAAAGCTAGCCATAGTACAAATCTATGAAAACAGCACATTGGTTGGTGAAGTCCGTGACACCCCATGGGGAAAAACGGCTCAACTACATGTTGAATTTGCTGGAAAAAAAGCAGACTTCAACGTTAATGTCCCTGCACTAGAAAAAGGCAAAGGAATTGCAACACCGAGCACATTTCAATTATCCAACAATGAAACTCAGACGGTTAAGATAAGCTATGAAGCACCCGAACCTGTTCTAGAAGGTAACATTGAAATCAAGGCATCGACACCGGGGTCTCATGCTATCAAACCCAGTTATCAACTAAAAAATACTGAAGGCAAAATCATCGATCAAGGCACGTTAAGCTTTGATCAAGCGACACTTATTCAAAATCTACCAACAACCAAAGAGGGTCAAGTTTATACATTAGAAGCGGAAGAGTATGTTGATGATGGATTTATTTATACAGCAGAATCACCGTATGCATTAACCGTTAATAATGGCAAAACAACCAATGCTCAAGTTGTTTATACCCAAAAAGTGCAACCAAGTGAACAAGTCTCAATTACAGTTAGTAATTTCCCAGAGGGCAAAAAAGCCACGCTGACACTAGCAAATAATAAAGGTGATACAAGGACACTTGAAATAAATAATAACGATCCACATGACATCGACATTCCACAAGACGGTCAAACATGGACAGTTACTTTATCAGCGATTGCTGGCTATGGTGCCGATATTACACCAACAAGCTTTGTCGCTTCAGGTAACTCTCAATCTATTAATATCAACTATCACCAAGTCAGCAATCAATGGCCAGATCAAGCCATTGTCGGCTATGTCAGAGGATATGATGCTCCATGGCAGAGTCAACCAGCGACAACAACTGCGATGATTAAAACAGCCGCTGAGAAAGGCTATAATGTCTTTGTTTATGCCTTTGCTGGGCAAAAAACCAATGGTGAGCCATTTTTGGTAAACTTCTTAGACAGCATGCTCAAAGATCTTCCTAACCAACTCAATGTTATCCATAATCATAATGGCATAGCATTATTATCTATAGGTGGCGCTGAAAACTACTTTGACCCTGATTTAACTGGTGACAAAGCAAGGCTTGCAGGGCAAAAAATGGGGCAGTTTTTAGCAGATCATCACTTTGATGGACTTGACATCGATGTCGAGCACCCAAATGAAACTGCTACTGATGAAAATCTTACCAATTATATCAACGCCATGAGAGCCACTTTCAACGAAAAAACTGGTAAAAATTTGTATTTAACAGCTGCGCCTCAAATCTCTGGTTGGTATGGCTCAGGTGAATGGGCATCAGGCAGTGCAAAATTTGCTGAGCAAATGTATACACAAGAATTTATGCAACATGCTAACTTTGACGCTGTTTTCATCCAAACATACAACCAATATGGTGGTGCAAACTTTGCTGGTTTAAAAGGTTTTGATACTGGATTCTTATCAATGACATTCAAGCTATTAAGTCCTCAAACACGTGCTGAAATGCACGGTGTGCCAGAGAATGCTTTTAGTGTACCTCTAAATACCAAGATTATTTTAGGCGTACCAAACTACAAAGCAAAGAGTGTAAGCGAGCAAGCTTATCGACAAGGACAGTGCTTAGCTGATGCCAGTTGTTCAGGAGTTGGTCTATACAATCCAAAAGACATCAATCAAGACATTACTCAAGGTGGATTGAAGCAATACAGTCAGTACGGTGGATTAATGACTTGGATTTTAAATTCCGATGATTATCAAGGCTGGAGTTGGGTAGATGGTGTAAAAAGCTCACTAAGATAGTCAAAAAAACAAATACACTCATTGCAATCATTTTGTGAATGGAACAAATAACATATCAAATTAATCATAAGGAGAAACATCATGACACTATCAAGGAAACTTATTTCAAGTGCGATACTAACCACCCTTTTAAGTAGCTCTGCATTTGCTTTATCTGCACCTGAGCCACTAAGCTGTATGCAAGTGCAGTTCACATCAGGAACACAGTACCCAGATCCATGGCAAGCAACGAGCTTGACACTGACTAACCTCTGCAATAAAGAGATTGACCTAAGAGATGCCGAGCTTAAAATCACTGCCAACACTTCTTATGCTAGCGCCTATATCTTATCTCCAACATTTGATATCGCTTGGCCTGCCACAACCAACAGTATGACACAACTTGATGATAATAAAGTAACCACCTTTAAATTTGATCAATTCCAAAAGGAAAGTCAATGGTGGAAGCCAAAGACAATAATGCCTGCCAATGCTAAGTTGATTTGGAGCAGCAATCCCGTTAAAGGTGAGAGTATTATTTCATCTGCTTTTTATCCACATGGTGACACGCCAATTGAGCAAAAAGGTCAAATGCATTTCAGCATCGCTGAAGGCTCTGATCCATTGCCTACCAATACCAAAATCACCATTACCGGTAAAGATACAGGCTACACAACAACCATTGATTTTACGACAACCGCTACGATCAAAGATATCCCTTATGGCGAATATAGCTTAAGCGCATCAGCCACTGTTGATGGTAAAGCGCTAGAGATCACGATGATTCCTAGCCTTGTGACTCTATCAAAAGACCATCCACAAGCAAGCGCACAAGTATCTTACAAGAATCAAAGTGCTGAGCTTATTGTCACATTGCATCGAGCACAACCAACTGATGTCACGCATGATAGTGTCACAGTCAACCTTTTAAATAAACAGACTCATAATATTTCACATCAAGAAATTAGTTGGAATGGCAAATCAACCTTTGTTTTAGATAAAAACACTGATTATGTATTGAGTGCTGATCCGGTGACCGGTTCATTGTTTAAATATAGCTTTACCTTTGACGGTCAATCGGCAGCTGATATTAATATGGACCAAGGACATAAAACCATCCAGATGTCCTATACGGAAGCACCAATTCCTACCGGCACGGCTAAAGTTAGTGCCACAGGACTTGATGGTCATAGTGCGACAATCTATTTCACAGGTGAAGATAAAGAAACGTATGATCTAGAAACACCTAAAGATAAAACAATTAGTTTACCAGCCAATCAATCCTATAATGTCACTGCTAATACATTTACCGTAGATGGTTATCGCTATAGTCTTGATAACCCACAAACTATTTCAATTAGTGAAAACAAAACCACAGCGGTGGCATTAGCATTTAATAAATCACCGGTACCGACAACTAAGCAGTTTATTACTGGTTATTGGGAAAACTGGAAAGGTGCACTGCGCCCACAAGGCTCAACCAATGTTAATGACCCTGCTTATTACAGCAATGACATTAAGCCGTATACACATGTACTTTATTCCTTCTTAACCCTTGCTAAATCCCCTAATCCAGACAACCCTCAAGCTGCTTATTGGGATGGTCAGGCAATTTATGAATCAATGACACAAGCTAATGTGATTGATGTTATGACAACCACTGATCCTGCGTGGCAGAATCCACACAACTGGCAAAAGCTTAAAATTGATGCCTTAATCAAAGCAGTGCATAACAACAAGAGTAAATTCATCTGGGCAATTGGTGGTTGGTCAGATCTAACAAAAACGATTAAACCGGAGCAAATTGACACCTTTGTCAATAAAGTTGTTGAGTTACTTAAACTCTCTGGAGATGGTGTTGATTTTGATTGGGAGCACTTAAGTCAAGATCAAGCGATCACAAAGCAGCAACTTGATACATTGGCTGAAACCTTATTAAAACTAAGACAAGCGCTTGATAAAGCAGGCATGCAGGATAAACAAATCGGTTACACAACTCGCTTTAATGCCTTTATGCAAAATGCAAGCGACTATGGTTTCTCACACTTCGCATCTGATGGCGAAGGTTTAGCGATTAACAATTGGTTAAAAGCACATGGCAGCTCACTTAATGCCGTTGTCGATTGGGTCAATATTATGGCGTATGACGTAGGTCCAAATGACATGCCTAATGGTCAAACATGGTCAATACCTGTATACAAAGATATATTTGACACATTTGCTCAACATATTGATAAATCGAAAATTGTGATGGGCTTTGAGCCCGGTGGTCAAGCAGCAGGCGGTGTCTGGGAGGGCATGACGGTGGACAAGTCCGTGATTGATTATATCGCGAGCATACCGTATGGCGGCAGCATGTTCTGGGCGATTAACCAACCTGCTTACAACTCATCTGAAGTTACAGGGGACAATGCTTACGAGTTGGCCAATTATTCGCAGCAAAAGTTTGGTTATACCCATTAAGAGCAGTGGTCATATCACGCTACACTAGCAAGCGTGATAACTTCCTGCAATAACATCTTTGTTACTTCCTGTTGTTGCTGAGAATGGTATTTTTATCTTATTGATATGACAATAAGCAAACCACGCAAAGGCAATCGATTCAATCCATGCCTCGTCAACGCCCAAAGCACTGATTGTCTGCACATTGATATCTGGCAAATATTCTCGAAGCAGGCTCAATAAGAACTCATTACGCGCGCCACCACCTGCGACATAAAGCGCTTTAGTATCTGCTTGATAAGCTAAAACAGCCTCAGCAACTGAACGAGCTGTCAGGTGATGCAAGGTTGCTTGCACATCTTGTATATGCTCATCGGTAGACAAATGATTCTCTAGCCATTGTAGATTAAAATACTCAAGCCCCGTACTTTTCGGCGCACTTTGCGCAAAATAAGGGTCTTGCATTAATTGATCTAACAATTCGGATAATAATATACCACCGCGCCCCCAATTACCTGCTTGATCATAAACTTCACCACAATACTTATTAATCCATTGGTCGATCAAGGTATTAGCGGGTCCTGTATCAAAACCAATGAGAGGTTTATCAGGATGTAGACAGGTAATATTAGCGATGCCACCTAAGTTTAGAATGACGCGCGGCGTATCTTTATCGGCAAAGAATGCTTGATGGAATGCCGGCACGAGAGGCGCGCCTTGTCCGCCAAAAATCATGTCTTTATTGCGAAAGTCATCAATAACTGGAATACCTGTAAGCGCTGTGAGCACATTGCCACTACCTAACTGAATACTGAATTTACGCACGCCTTGCGGTTGGTGATAAACTGTCTGCCCATGGCAACCAATGGCAACAATATCTTTTGCATTGAGCTTATTTGCTGTCAGCATTTGTTTCACGCACTGCGCATAACTTTCGGCTAATTGATAATCCAAATCACCGAAATCAAATAATGATAGCTGATAATCTTGCGCAAAGATATTTTTAATTCTCGCTTTAATCTCAGCGGGATAAGTAAAGCTTTGCTGTGCTTTGAGGCTAAATGAATCATCTTTAAAGTCAACGACAACGCAATCAATGGCATCCATGCTGGTGCCAGACATAATACCAATATAATACTTACCAGTCATGATTTATCACGCCTCTTATCTTTTAGGTAATTAGCTAAAGGTAATACAAACATACCAACAAACAATACCAGTGCGATAAAAAATAACAACTGCAACCACCAAGGAAAATTAAGCATTACCTGCCACGCATGATTAAGCTGTGAGGCGGTATTTGTAAATACTTGCTTCTCTATCGGCATATAACGTGCTGACACCATTGAAACAGACACCAGATAAAATAACGTCACGATATACAACAGTCCATATTGCTTATAACGTTTAATCTTAAGATACTTTTGCTCAAGAAAGTGGCTGATCTCATGGTCATCATCACTGCTACAGCTTGAGGTTAAGGTTTTAACCCAGAAAAATGCCAATATAACGGCATAAATAACAAATACGATCATCTATTTACCAACTTTTAGCAACGCTGTTTATAAATACATCGACTTTTTGTTCATTCTCTGTCAATGCTGCATTATCGGCTTTTAAGGGGAGCAACGCACCACCACTGATTCTTGCTTGACCTGCTGCATTTTTATAAACCACGACAGGTACTGAGTTAATTAACCCCTTTAAAATCGTCATATTATGATTAAATTGCTCAATTTGTTTGCTCGTTGGACTGGTCACTGGCGTGATACCTCCTTCTTCTTTAGCATAATTAAAACCATCTTCATTTTGCTTTAATGCATCAAGCGGTGATTTCGCACTTAAAATTGCCATTGTTTTTAACGGGCTTGAGCGTTTGATAATGCCAATGGGCACCCAACGAATCGCTAAATTGCCCGCATCTACTTGTTGTTGTGTTGCTGCAAATAACGCATGGCAGAAAATACAATTTGGATCAAAAATCACATACATATTGCGCGCTGCCATTTTTGAGCCCTGCTCAACGAAATTCGCAGTTTGCAGAGCTTGGTATAATTCTTGAGCTGCTGGGTCTATCGAGTTTAAGTCAACCTGCTGTGTTTTGTTACCTCCCTTATCATGCGCACCAAAAAAATAATAACCACCACCCAAAATAATAATCAATGTAACCAATAGCAGTAATACACGCCTTGCCATAAACCCAATCCATTTCATCTAATCAAAAGTAAGCTAAAGCCTAGCGAATTTCATCTATTTTAGCCACTTTTTATTGCTGGATTTATTCCAAACAAACACATATGCAGAAGTAAGTCATCACTAAAAATAAGAGCTCTGTAACATCTTCTTTACTTTTTTAGCTGAATCCAACGTCTTTATCTTATCGTCCAGAATCGCTATATGCTGCTTAATTTCAGCTATATGTTGATTCATTTTTTCTAACGTCCTCTTTTTACTCGTTAGCGAATACTCTTTCCATATAAAAGACTTATGACCCTGCGCATTAAATATCTCTCTATGCTCTCGATTAAGCTTCTGGATCCGCATCTGCAAAAGATGCTCAATATGCGCCATCGCACTATCATCTAAGAAATACTCACCATCTGGCACAAACTCTTGATACATTTTGATTAAAGTAAATACATCAGCTTCCTTTTTAGCTAGTAAAAGCGCTTGCATCTGCTGATGCCTTTCCTCTTTCTTTAAAGGATCTTGCTCCTTATCTGGGTGAATAACATTCGCAATTTTTTTGTACATCTTAGTTAGCTGGCTTGCTTTAAAAATCTCAGTAACTTTTGATGATTCATCATCCTCATCACGATAGTAATTAAATTCATAATCATCCCAAGCATCGTCTTTTTCCTCTGAGCGTTTATTAGCATATGCCTGCTTAACCCCTGCTAATAAGGACTCAACTTTGCCAAAATCTCCAGCAATAATCGCTTCCTTTAATGCCTCATCTGGCAAGTCAATATCTTCACCCAAAGCCATACTTAGCATACCCTTAAGCTCATCATAGTCTGCTTCGATATCTTCTTTAAGTTCTTTGGCAAAATATTTCTGATAGTACTTATCATTCTTTTCTTGAAGCTTTGATAATTCTGATGAGTCATATAAATGCGGTGTACTTTCCATCTTATCAAAATGATCTGATAGATACTCTAACAACGATAACTTATCATTCTTCTTTAAATCTTTTGAGGGAACGAATGATAACAAATGCCCCACCAACTTACAGTGTGATGCAGCATAAAGCTTTTCATGTGGCAGCAAAATTGACTGGTAATCACTATACAGTTTATCAACCTTTATGACCGCTTTTGCATTCCTCTGCTCGCATGATTCAATCTTACGCCACAACGCTTGAAAACTATTTAACTCGTTTGTTTCTTTACTGTCAGCTACCATGTCAAGTGCATTGTTTGCCATTAACTTAATCCATATCAAAAATTCAAAAAGCCATTATATACTCATCACAAAACACTTTACAGAGTTTCTTGTTGCAAAGGATATAGCAAAAAGAACTAACGCATACTCCAGCTTGCTATTTATTTTTTATACGGCAAGATAGCGCCTAATATTTTATAGCGTATTTAAATTTATGTCTTACGATAAAACACTTACGGTGTCGAAATTGACACTCATGAACATCACTGCAATCATTAGTCTAAGTTCGATTGCCTTTATGGCGACCATTGGACTGGTCTCTATTTTCTTTTACCTTTTAGCTGCTATCTTTTTTTTGATTCCGAGCGCTCTAGTATGTGCTGAATTAGGTGGCATGCTGGTGAAAGACAATGGTGGCGTATACACTTGGGTTAAGCGCGCATTTGGCGAAAAAACTGGCTTAATCGCAATCTGGATGGAGTGGTTTAATAACGTTATAAGCTTCCCAGCAAGCCTCTCAGCAATTGCCGCAACCATTGTTTATATTGGCTTTGATCAGATCGAGCATAGTAAGCTGACCCTTTGCCTTACTATGCTTGCCATTTTCTGGTTATTAACCCTGTTTAACTGTTTGCCCATGCGCCGAATTGTTATTCTGAATGTCATCGGCGCCCTCTTAGGCATGATTTTGCCTGGTGTATTGTTACTTGCTGGTGCGATTTATTTTCTGATCATGGGACAAGACAATGCCCACTTTAACCACTTCCATAATTGGTTACCCGAGTTATCATTTGTGACTTTCGCGCTATTTGTCAAAACTTTGGCAAGCTACTCAGGCATTCAAGCAACAAGCTTTCATGTGAAAAATGTGCAAAACCCCAAACGCAGCATTCCCCGAGCAATGATCTTATCAATTGTGATTATTGTGCTACTGTCGATTATCTCAACCCTTGCCTTAGTAATTATTACACCTCAAAACTCGATTAATCCGATGAGCGGATTAATTCAAGGAATTAGTGCCGTACTTAACCTTGCCGGTCTCGGTGAGTTTCAAGGTTTTATTGCACTACTGATTGTTATTGGCATGATTGCAGCCCTTAGCACTTGGATGTTAGGACCTGCTCGCGCCATGCAAGAGGTCGCTCAACAGAAACTTTTACCTCAAGCTTTTGCTAAGCTTAACAATAACCACATGCCAACTAATGTGCTGTTGATTCAAGGGCTTATTGGCAGCTTACTATCCTTTGTGTTTTTGTTTATGCCGACGATTCAATCTGCCTTTGCATTATTGATCGCATTAACCTCACAGTTTACCGTTTTTATGTGGATTTTGGTCTTTGCTGCTGCCATGCGCTTGCGTTATAAAGAACCGCATATTGAGCGAATTTTTCATGTTGGTGCCAAAAACAATCTGCTTTTAAATACCATTTGTATTTTTGGTGTCCTTGCTTGCGTATGTGGCATTTTCTTGGGTGTTTTTCCTCCGGCTTTTTCACATATACAAAACATTTATGCTTATGTTACTACCATCGTTATTGCTGATATGATCATTATCCTGATTCCCTTTATCTGGATTTGGTTACGAAAGCATCCACAGTAGCTCTCTTTGCATTAAATAACTTTTCCACTATAGTGCTAAATGGAAGTTACAAAGCTAGGAGGCAAAACAATGACAAACAAAAAACTCACTCGCAACATCTTAATTGGCATGGCATTAGGCATTATCGTTGGACTTATTTTTCACCCATTTGCTAATAGCTATTGGGTTAACACCTATATCAGCGGTGGGGTACTGCATCTCGTGGGTCAAATATTTCTGACCTTAATGAAAATGCTTGTCGTTCCATTAGTCTTTGTATCCATTGTTTGTGGTGCAAGCAACGTTGCCGACCCTAAGACCTTAGGGCGCATTGGTGGCAAAACCATTATTTTATATGTTTGCACTACTGCCATTGCCATCACACTGGCAATTGTTGTGTCAATATTGTTTCAAGTTGGCAAGGGTGCGAATATTTCAACGCAAAACTTAAGCTTTCATGCAGCACCTGCACAAAGCTTCTTAGAAACCATTTTAAGCTTATTTACAGCCAACCCTATTAACTCACTAGCAGAAGGGCATCTATTACAAATCATCGTCTTTGCACTATTATTTGGGATTGCTATAAATTTTGCCAAAGATGCAGGAACGCGTATCAAGCACTGGTTTGATGATATCAATGAAGTAATTATGTCACTGGTGAGCATTATTATCGCACTAACACCCTATGGCGTATTTGCTCTGATTGCTAAGCTTGTTATCACCACTGACCTTAATAAATTTATTTATGTATTGGGTTACTTCTTTACCGTACTGGTTGTGCTGTTTATCCATCTTTTTATTACCAATGGTATTCTGGTAGGAGTATTAGCACGTCTTAACCCCATTATCTTCTTTAAGAAAATGCTGCGCGTGCAATTATTTGCTTTCTCTACAGCAAGTAGTAACGCGACCTTACCTGTAACATTAGAAACCGCTGAAAAAGAGATTGGCATTAACAATAAAGTTGCAAGCTTCACCATTCCTTTGGGTGCTACCATCAACATGGATGGTACCGCCATTATGCAAGGCGTGGCTACCGTGTTTATCGCACATATATATAACATTGACCTAAGTTTAGGCGCTTACCTTATAGTCATACTCACCGCTACCTTAAGCTCAATTGGTACGGCGGGCGTGCCAGGTATTGGTTTAATTACGCTAACTCTGGTATTAACCCAAGTCGGCTTACCGATTGAGGGCATTGCACTTATTATCGGCATTGATCGCATTCTTGATATGGTCAGAACAGCTGTTAATGTTACAGGTGACGTTTCAGTTACTGCGGTGGTTGCCAAGAGTGAAAAACAGATTGACCATAGCACATACTTATCATAACTAAATGCTCTTGCTAATTGACTTATTTAACCATTTCTTTAGAACTTTTCTTGACTAAATGACTAAGTTTTACTTTTTTTAGTTATATGCAGTAAATTTATTAGTGATAGGTTATTTTTTATGATATAAAAACGCCCTAATAAAAAACTAACTCGTTAATGGAGACACGCTATGCTGACAGAAAAAGAACTACTAAATATGCCCGAAGATGCATATATGAATGAAGAGCAGTTGGCTTTTTTCAAGGAACTATTGCTTCAGCAAAAACAAGAGTTAAGTGAAGCGATTGATGATGCAAAGAAAAGCTTGGCTGAATCCGAACGTAATACCGATTTAAATGATGTTGCTACCTCACAGGAGATGCAGCAACTTTATTTACGTACTGTCGATCGCCAAAGCAAGTTATTACGCAAAGTTAATGAATCACTAAAGCATATTGAAAATGGCGAGTATGGATATTGTGAACTGACTGGTGAGCCAATTGGTGTGCAGCGTTTACTAGCACGTCCGACAGCGACTTTATCGGTGCAAGCCAAAGAAATTCAAGAGCATCAAGAAAGAACACAAGGCATTATCAAAGCCTAATCTTAAATATTTTATTTTTTATCCTTTTTTATCAGGATGATCCCCTTTATTAGCTGCGTGATTTGGGTCATCACTGATTTCTTTATACTTCCCTTTTTCAATTTTTTCATCAACGTACAGTGTAAAACGATAAGCAACATACATTGAAATCGCTAACATAATGATAATTGTGATATACCACATAGTAAATTCCTCTGTTGACCCAGTTAGTAGAATGTATGACTGTTTTGTTCTAAATCATCTTTATCAAGCTTAGACTTACCACGCCATGCAGCACTAAATCCCCAAAGCTTATAAGCGACAATCAATACCATAAATGCAAACGTAATATACAGCATACCCATCAGGCTATATTCAGAGGCTGACACATTCCAAATCGTTAAACTCTGACTGCCAAAACCATTAGCACCTACCCAGTTAGATGGTACGATAAATGGAAATAATGCAAATGCTGCAGCGCACATAATTGCGGCAATTGCCAAGGCTGAACACCAGTAAGCCAGTGTTTCATTTTTCTCTTTGGTAATGGCAGCAAGTAATAGCATTACATAGCATAAAATAGGCGCCAGCCACATCCATGGATGAACAGCATAGTTATGCAACCAACCACCGGTAACTACATCAACCTGTGTGTTAAACGCAAGACTTGCTGGCGTGTCGGTAATAATCATCCCAGGAATAACATATGCCAACATAATTAAGCCTATCGTGACAAGAAGTATATTAATGATGATAAACAGATTCGATAAACGACGAAAACGCGAACCCAGCTCATCTGCCAAACGACGATTTAAGTGCAAACAAGCATGCATTAATGCCATGCTTAATGCCAACAAGGCACACAAAATAGCAAAAGGTGATAATACACTAGCAAAGGCATTACCGGCATATACCGATCTTAATAAGAAATCATCATGATAAAATGGTAACCCGTGAAATAGCGCACCAAGAACCAAACCAAAAATAAGTACCGGAATAAAACTACTGATAAAAAGTCCCCAATCCCAGAATTTACGCCAACCATCGCCATCAAGTTTACTGCGATAATCAAACCCCGGTGGACGCAGGAAAAAGGTAAATAACACTAATAGCAGAGCGGGATATAGCCCTGAGAAAATCGTGCCATAAACAGCTGGCCAAATCCCAAATAGCGCACCTCCACCAATGACAATCCACGTTTGATTACCATCCCAAGTCGGCGCAATGGTATTTAATGCTAAGCGTCTTTCCACATCGTTATCTTTAAAGTCTTTATGCTTAGACATAAATGGCATCATGATCGTCACACCGAAGTCACATCCCGCAGTTGCCGCATAAAGAATAAGGACCAAAAGAATAATCGCCCACCAGATAATTTGCAAGGTCATATAATCAAATAACATTATTTATGCTCCTTATAATCATAATTGCCATTACCTAGCGATTTTGGTCCTTTGCGTGCAACCTTGAGCATCACTATTAATTCAATGACAAATAACCCAATATATAGCAATACAAAAAAGGCAAGACTCACCACGATATTCCATGACGCCAAGGTCGATGCACCCATGCTCGTTGGCAATATGCCGTGCACCACCCATGGTTGTCGCCCCATTTCAGCAATAATCCAACCTGCCTCAGCTGCAATGTAAGGCAATGGAATGGCTAGTACTGCCAACCACAAAAACCAACGATATTTTAGTAAAGTGCGACGCAACACATGCACAGCACCAAAAACCATAACAAAAAATACAATGGCCCAACAGGCTAGCATGACCCTGAAACTCCAATACACTGGCCAGACTTCTGGAATAGTATCCTTAACAGCCTTAGCCACTTCTGCCGCACTTGCATTGTGCGGATCTTTGGCATGTGCCTGCAATATAAAGGCATAGCCAATATTATCACGATACTTTTTGGTCTCTGGATTTTTTGGATCAAAAATATCAAAATCATGAGCTGTCCCTTTGCCATTTCTGATCTGTTCCAATGCTTTTAATGCGACCAAGCCATCATAAATGCGTTCTTTATTTTCGCGCATAATGGGTTTTAACCCTTCTACTGTTGCAGACAAACTATGTCCTGCAATTAAACTCAACATCCATGGAATTTGAATTTCAAAATAATTTTTCTCATGCGCTTGTGACGGCAAAGAAACAGCTGACCAAGCAGCAGGTGCTTTTTGTGTTTCCCACTGTCCTTCAATTGCTGCCATTTTAGCTGGTTCATACTTATCAACGGCAAGACCATTAGCATCACCCAAGAAGAAGATAAAGATCGAAGAGCATAGACCAAAGCCAAGCCCCACAGCAAGTGAACGCATCGCAAACCCTGTGTTTCTCTTACGTAAGAGATACCATGCGCTAATCCCAACAACAAATGCCGCAGACACTAAGTAACCGGCAAAAGCCACATGCCCAATGCGAATTTGTGCTAACTCCTGCATATAGATTTGCACAAAGCTCGTTAATTGCATCTGCATTGTCTCAGGGTTCAGGAATGTTGCTACCGGATGCTGCATCCAACTGTTTGCGACTAAGATATTAACAATCGACAAATTGGTACCCAATGCCAAGAAAAAAGTAATCAACAAATGTGTTTTTTTACTGACTTTATTCCAGGTAAAGAAAAACAAACCAAACAGTGTGGCTTCAGTCATAAAAGCAGTCAAGCCCTCAATGGCCAATACCGTACCGAAACTTTCGCCAATAAAGCGCGAAAAATATGCCCAGTTTAGACCAAACTCAAACTCCATGGTAATTCCAGTGACAACACCCATTGCGAAGTTAATCGCAAAAAGTTTACCCCAAAATTTAGTCATATCTTTGTATACTTGTTTGCCCGTTTTGACATAAGCCGCTTCCATAATAAAAAGCATCCATGACAGCCCAAGTGTCAATGGCACAAAAATAAAATGAAATATAGCTGTAAATGCAAACTGACCACGTGATAAATCAACAAACAGTTGTGTCATATCCATGTGCGGACACTCCCAATGTGTGAATGAAATTTTATTGCTCGATTGTAGAGATTTACTCACCTATTGCAAGCTTGACAGCAATTTAAATAATTATAGGTCTGATAAAGCAAATTTATTGCTATCCATAGCAAAAAGCTTAGTAATAAGTTGCGTCAGCTATTACCTCTCCCCTTGCGGGACTGCTCGTGCAGCTTAAGCTGCGCGGGTCAGAGGAGTAATTAAAGCTCAACTTATCTTTGAGTTATTACTTAGTGAGTCCTGATGGAGATCATTACAAACTATAATACATTTGAAATTCAACAGGGTGTGGTGTCATATTAAGCTTCTGCACTTCTTCCATTTTCAGATCAATATAGGCATTAATCATATCATCTGAGAATACGCCACCTGCGGTTAAGAACTCACGATCTTCATCTAAAGCAGCAAGCGCCTCTTCTAGTGATGCTGCCACCGTTGGGATATCAATAAGCTCTTCAGGCGGCAAGTCATATAGGTTCTTATCCATCGCCTCACCCGGATGAATTTTGTTTTTAATGCCATCAATTCCTGCCATTATCATTGCTGAGAATGCTAAATATGGATTTGCCATAGGATCACCAAAACGCACTTCTATGCGACGCGCTTTTTCACTATTAACAAACGGGATACGAATAGATGCCGAGCGATTACGTGCTGAATACGCTAATAAAACAGGAGCTTCAAACCCTGGAACTAAACGTTTATAGCTATTAGTTGATGGGTTAGTAAATGCATTTAATGCCTTAGCATGCTTGATAATTCCGCCAATATAGTAAAGCGCTTCTTCTGAAAGTCCAGCATAACCATTGCCTGCAAATAAGTTTTTACCTTCTTTTGACAGCGATTGATGCACATGCATACCTGAGCCATTATCGCCAGGAATTGGCTTTGGCATGAACGTCGCACTTTTACCAAAACCATTTGCCACATTGTGTACTACGTATTTAAAGACTTGTGTTTGATCGGCTTTATCTACTAATGTTGAGAACTTTGTGCCAATCTCACATTGACCTGCCGTTGCCACCTCATGGTGATGGACTTCGACTTCCTGACCTAACTCTTCCAAAATAGAGCACATCTCTGAGCGAATATCCTGCAGCGAGTCAACTGGTGGCACTGGGAAATAACCACCTTTTACACCTGGTTTATGTCCATTATTGCGACCACCATGCAGGTCATTGGTGCTCCATGCGGATTCATTACTTCTGATTTTATACTCAGAACCTTCCATATCTGACTTATAAGTCACATCATCAAAGATAAAAAACTCAGGCTCTGGACCAAAAAATGCCGTATCAGCAATGCCAGTTGACTTGATATAAGTTTCACAACGTTTTGCAATTGAGCGTGGATCACGATCATAGGCCTGCATTGTTGCTGGCTCTAAAATATCACAACGAATAATCAATGTCGGCGCTTCAAAAAATGGATCAATTAACATCGTTGATGCGTCTGGCATCAAAATCATATCTGACTCATTAATCCCCTTCCAGCCTTCGATAGATGAACCATCAAACATTTTGCCATCAGCAAAGAAATCTTCATCAACAGCACGTACAGGAATGGTAACATGTTGCTCTTTGCCTTTTGTGTCGGTAAAACGCAGATCGACAAATTCGATCCCATATTCACTAACCATGGCTTGATAATGTGTAAAGTCAGACATACTAATAACGCTCCTTGAGATTTGGTTGATTGTTTTACCGCAATCTATTCTATCAGAGTTTTTTTGCAAAATTTAGCAAGATTTTCAAGGAAAAGTTACCATCTTTACGGTATGCTAAACGACAGGATAGTACTAGGTTTGGAAATGATCGTGATAGATCAAGAAGGTTTCAGAGCAAATGTGGCGATCATTATTATGAATGATCAAAACAAAGTGTTCTGGGGTCGTCGCGTCAACCAAAGTTCATGGCAGTTTCCGCAAGGTGGGTTAAATTCCGGAGAAACACCGATTGAAGCAATGTATCGAGAGCTCAAAGAAGAGGTAGGACTTATGCCTTATGATGTTGAAGTGATCGCTGCCACAAGAACATGGTTAAGATATCGACTTCCCAGGTCGCTAATTAGAAGAAATTGCCCACTGTGCATTGGTCAAAAACAAAAATGGTTTTTATTGCGTTTAAAGTCTGCCGATAGTGCAATTAATCTTAATGCCAGTCACAAACCAGAATTTGATGAATGGCGTTGGGTTAACTATTGGTACCCAGCCGGCAAAGTGGTTTCTTTTAAGCGCCATGTTTATCAAAAGGCACTTGAACATTTCTTTCCCGTGCTTAAAGATTGGCCTCGCGAGTAACTATCATGCTGTGGCAGTCTTTAGTTAAAATCGTTGAGCTTAAGCATGAGCTTGATGTTGTATTATCAATGTTTGCTAAAGAAGCATGTAAAGTGCTTAGTGTTGATGCATGCAGTGTTTTTATTTTGGATGAAACCGAACACACTTACACATTAAGCGCTTCAACTTTAGTACCAACACTGCGATCTGGCATGATCTACATCAGTGCCAAAGATGATCTTCTAGGTAAAGTTGCTTTGCGTGAAGAGGCACTTATTATTACCGATATGTCAAAGACCTCAAGCTATAGTGTTCTGCAAACACTTTCACGCAAGCGCTTACAATCTTTGCTAGCGGCTCCCGTTGTTCATAAAGGTGATGTTATTGCCATTATTGCGCTACAACTCAATGATAAAGACAAGATTACTGAAAGCTTACAAACTGATGTTGCAACATTGTGTGCTAATTTATCGCTACCACTAAATCGCGCCATCCATATTGAAGATGTGTCCGAGCAAATTGAATATAAACCACAAAGTCCGATGTACTTTGATGGCGTTAGCGCCAATGATGGCGTACAAAAAGGCATTGCAGTTGCGCGTTATAACATTACTGACATTGAAGAAATTCCTGATAAACCAACTCAATCAGACGATGAAGAACGTTTATTTATCAGTGCAGTAAAGGATGTCAAAGAGTCTTTAAAGGAGATGCTCCAACGTGTTACGCTCCTTGCAGGTAGTGAAGAAGCACAGTTATTTGAAGCCTATTTGCAAATGATAGACAGTAGTCGTTTTTATGACGCCATCATTGACTATATTCGTCAAGGCGTTTGGTTGCAAAGCGCGATTAAACGTGTTGTCATCGAGCAAGCCACGATTTTTGAGCAAATGGATGAGCCTTATTTTGTCGAACGCGCTAGTGATATTCGTGATTTAGGCAAGCGTATCCTCTTGGCACTTGAGAATAAAGTTCTAAAGAAAAGTCACTACGCTGTTGATACTGTTCTTGTTGCTAGCGAAATTACTGCATCGATGATTGCTGAAGTACCCAAAGGACGCTTAAAGGCAATTATATCGGAGCACGGCTCCTCTTACTCTCATGCTGCGATTCTAGCCAAAGCCTTGTCTGTTCCTTTTGTCACAAGCATCAAGGCACTACCGATTAGCTTTATTGATGGCAAAGAAGTTATTGTTGACGCCTATGTTGGTCGCATATATATTCAACCTGCTAAAGGGCTTAAATCAGCCTATGAACGCTTAATCAAGCATGAAAACCAAAAAGCCATTGAACTGCAAGCGCTTAAGGATTTATCGAGCGAAACACTTGATGGTCATGAAATAACACTTAAAGCAAATGTCGGTTTAATTGCTGACTTGGATCGAGCTTTAAGCCAAGGAGCCGCAGGCGTTGGTCTATATCGCTCTGAAATTCCCTTTATGATTCGTGAGCGCTTCCCCAGTGAGGATGAGCAGCGCATTATTTATCAGCAAATTTTATCAACATTCCCTGATAAACCTGCTGTTTTACGAACCCTAGATGTTGGCGCGGACAAAACATTACCCTACTTCTACGAAGAAGAACAGAATCCGGCACTTGGTTGGCGCGGCATTCGCATGCTGCTTGATCAGTCCAACCTTTTTTTAATGCAAATAAGAGCGATGCTTAAAGCCAGTTTACATCATGATAATTTGCATATATTGCTACCAATGATTACAACTATTGAGGAAGTCAAAGAAGCAAAACAGCTTATTCGCCAAGCCTACAAAGAAGTCATTGAAGAAGGGTTTGATATTGATAAACCACGTATTGGCATCATGATTGAGGTTCCAGCTGCAGTTATACTTGCAGAGCGATTAATTAGTCTGGTTGACTTTGTATCCATTGGCTCAAATGACTTGGCACAATATGTATTAGCCGTTGATCGCACCAATGAAAAAGTCGCTAACCTATACAACCAACTACATCCAGCAATGATTCGCACACTTTACCATTTGGTTAAAGTAGCCAAAAAACACAACAAAGAAATTTCACTCTGCGGTGAGCTTGGCGGCAACCCAATTGCCACCGCACTTCTTATCGGCATGGGCTTTGATAGCTTAAGCATGAACGCTTCTGTACTTCTTAAGGTCAAGCACGTATTACGATCTGTCACTAAAAAGCAGTGTCGCAATGTATTAAAACAAGTATTAAAACTTGCCACCACTGAAGAGGTACATACTTATTTAGAAAACTTCCTTGTTGAAAATGACCTAGGTGGTCTGATTCGCGCAGGGATTAGTTAACACGATAAAAAATCATTTCATCTTCGCACTAAAAAGCTATTGGGAAAGTATAGGTCACACCTGCGGTTAATGCATTAAATTTACTAACCTGATCTTTGTTATTGACTTCACTATCACCAAATACATATTGATACTGGGCAAACACCGTCCAGTTCTCATAAGTATAAGCAGCACCTGCTGCTGCTATTGGTTTCCACGCATGGGAGGTTGCCGAGAACCCTGTACCACCAATATTAGTTTGCTCTGTAACATAAGCCATACCACCTTTACCGAATAATTGTAAGCCAAATGGTAAAGTGAATTTCAAAGTACCTAGTACAGGAATCATCTGGTAATTTAGATTTGAATTACTGTCTTTGATAATGTGATAACCATAGTCATAGCCAGATTCAACACCAAATGAAATTGTATGACTCAAAGCAAAATCAAACCCGACAATGGCACCACCAAAGACATTGCCATTGCTGGCATTATTAAGATCAGTGCGTGCAATATCTGCTACTTTACCATAACCGCCTTGCACACCGAGCACCAACCCATATGGCGCTTTTGAGTCTTGATCATTATCCGTATCGCTAGCACTCATAGCAGGCTGTACATTGATATTATTAATGGTGTTTGCTTTGCTATCGTTATCTGCTGCTGTATTTTGTGCGCTTGCTGCGTAGCTTATCGATGATACTGCCAATGAAGATATAACGACTAGTGATATTTTTTTAAACATAATAGCTCCTTAATTTTTGTGCTTTTTATATTTTTTGTATCTTTTGTATTGTTTGTGCTTTTCATACACATAAAAACTCCAGCATTGCCTAATAAAATCTGCTATTTACTAGACTTAGCACGCCCCCATATACTCTCAATCAAGTAAAGGGCATTTTTATACACAAAAATTAAGGGAAAATTAAGGAAAATAATATTTATAACAATTTAGTAATTTTACAACTATTAAGACAATAAATGATTTAAAATAACATTCAAATCATACATTAAAATACGTAGCGAATACCCACTTGCTCAGAATCAACACTAATACCTGAATTAACAACCGCATTTGCAAAACCAAATGGAACAAAACCAAAGGTTGTAAAACCTGCACTAATGTATTGTGCAAAGATACTAAGTCCTGGAGTGATATCATAGGCGAGTTTAAGTTTAAAGACGCCAAGCGCACCTTGACCATCAGCCGCTGCACCGCCACCTAAACCAAGCTCAGCACTTAACGGGGAAGATAGATACATACCGACAAAGCCTTCAACAGTGCCACCACTTAACTGGGTATATTCAGTTTTAACAACCTGACCATTGCTGTAATTACTCGCATTTGGATCAATCGCCTTGCCAAAATAATAATAATTAAGACTGACTCCAATATAGATATTTTTCCAAGTATTGCTTTGACCAAATCCCCACTGATAGCCCATAGAAACACTTGCAGCCCCTTTGTTTTGTGTTGGAAATGTGATGTTTTGACTGGTATTACCCCAAATCGTCACCCATGAGTCTTCATAATACGACTGAGTTTGCGCCACACCACCTGCCGCACTCATAAAGAAACCGCTGGGAACATTATGTGTGTCTTGTGGTTGCCCCTCAATATTTGCAAATAGTAAAAAAGGGCTAGAGGATAATACGATCATGATTGTTTTTAGCTTCATAGTGACTCCATTGCATTTAAAACGCTGACAATAATATCACTCCATGATCTTTTTTCAATCAGAAAATATATATGCAAATCTCTATGCAAAAACATAGCTAATATCAAAATACTGTCCCCAACCGGTAGTATTTTGCACACCTCCTTTATCTATTGGACTGCCATCTTTAATACCTGTCATATTACCAAAATATTTCAAGCCATAGCCCACAGCAAATCGCTTGCTATGCCAATATAGTCCATTGAACCACTCTATTGAATAGCTTGAGCGTGTTGCATCATATTTATCCATCCCAAAACTGTAATCGAAGTAGCCTTGATATGATAAGAATGAACCATTACCGAAAGTATAAAATGGCTTAAACCAGTTGGTTGCTAACTTGTAACCATCCCATGTATTTTCATTCGGTGCACCATAGTTTTCACGCACATAACGCGCATACAAGTTAACACCAACTTTACCAAGCCACGGTACTTCAACATCAACACCCGGTCCAATATAGACATTAAAAAGCTGTTTGTCTCCGACTTCTGCTAGGGTTGAGACATACCACTCTTTAATGGGACCAATGCTTAGATCCTTGTGCAAAATATCATTGATAGAAAATCTTGGTTGAATTTTAAAAAACATATTATCGCCATCATGACGATCATCTGAGCGTTGATTGAAAATATCAAACACATCCAAATAACCATACAAATCAACAAATCCTGAGCGTCCACCAAACTCCATCTCAAGATAGGTTGTATCCGCTGCGTGATATGGCAGGCGTGCGTTCTCACTACGCATTAGATTAAATTGCAAGAAATTGTAATATTGATTATAAATTGTCTGATCACTACCATCTGACTTTTTAGCTTTTGTAGATTTTGACTGAGTTTCTGCTTTTTCTGCCTTACCCTTAGTAGGCGTGATAGCATCAGTTGCTACTGTTTTCTCCGTAGCATTATCGCTTTGCGTATTACTCACAACTGTCGCTGTTTGATTATTAGTATCTTCAACAGTTTTGGCATCATTCGCATAGGTTATGCCTGCGGCAAAAAGTGAAGTTAAACTTGCTAGACTCAAGGTTATTTTTTGATATTTCATCGGGAGTTTTTATTACATTCAAACCATAAGAGCCGGCATGTTAAGCTAATTTGGATGTTTTTAAAAGTCTTAAAACTATATTTTTATGTTATTAAAAGTCATCGAATCGTTTCAAATGCAATCTTCCATTGATCGTTATTCTCTAAGGCTTTGGCAGTTAGCTCCAATGTACCAATTTCAGTATGCATCGCACTAATATGCACAGGAACTGAAGTACCATTGGCGTAGTTATCCGCAGACAAGGTCAGTCGCAGTGGTGATAGCTCAATCAATCCTGCTTGCTCCCAGTCAGTGAAGATATCGCCCAAGCAATCATCAGCACGATGGTTTGCAGCAAAGAATCTAAACTCAACTGGTTCACCAACAACCAATGAGAACGTCTCAGCTTCATACACAAGCTCTTCTTCCGCCTCCATGCCTTGTGTTGCAATACATAATGCCTCGATCTGCGGCTGAAAACCTGGAATAGCTGGCATTGGTGACTCGATCCCAATGTAGAATGAATGCGACGCGCCCCCTTTGATACGAATACCATTGCCTTGTAAGGCATCGGCAAACACACTAGCGCCAATAGCGACTGAGGTATCGTAAGCTGCATGCTCAAGTTCGCAAGCTTCTGGATGCCCTTCTTTGGCAAGCCATTTATTAATAATCTGCATTAATTGGCGACGCAAAACCTCAGGTTTAAACACACCGCCATTAAATAATACTGCCGTTGGGGTGATGAATTTTTCATCCGCCTTTGCTTGTTTGCTTAAAAACAACGCCAGATGTTTGGTAATCGCAGCTTCTTGAGTATAACTTAACGCAAAACGGCTCAATCCTGTGCGTGGCGCGTTATGCGGATGATCGTCAATAGTGACTTCAGGAAAGAAGCCCTGCAGCATCGTTTTTTCAACATCTTTTTTCGTCAAGGTTTCTGATACCGCATTAGCAAAGATATTTGACGAGCGTCCAGGAATGGATACGGCAATTTCATTTAAGTTTTGATCACTTAATAGCTTCTCTTTGGCATTCCTGCAACTATGTACTAATGCCTGCATCTGCCATGGTTCTAAACGTTGACCGCCATCTAACAATCTTTGCTGCACGGTATGCGCCAACATCAGATCAATATTATCACCCCCAACTAAGATATGGTCGCCAACGGCGATGCGTCGTAATGCGAGAGTCCCCTCTTCATCTTCGACCTTTATCAATGAAAAATCCGTCGTGCCTCCACCAACATCTATAACCAAAATCACATCATCAGCAGTCAGCTGGTCACGCCACTTTTCATGATCATGAATCCAACCATATAATGACGCTTGTGGCTCTTCCAACAAAGTAACCTCTTCAAAATCACACAAACGCGCCGCCTCAGCTGTCAAATCGCGCGCTGCAGGCTCAAAGGATGCAGGAATGGTAATAATAATTTTTTGCTGAAACAATGGCGCATCAGGAAAGGTGCTATTCCATGTCTTTTTAATATGTTCAAAGTAATGGGTATATGCCTCAAGTGGTGATATGCGCTCAACACCCTCAGCCGCCTGATATGGTAATAACGCTTTGCGCTTATCAATCGTGGCTTGGCACAGCCAACTCTTAACGCTTGCAATCACTCTATTTGGTGTTGTTTGCGCTTTTGTTTTAGCATATTCACCCACCAAGATAGTGGTCTCACTTTGCCACGGCAAAGCAATATCATCTAAACTCAATTCCAACGTACTAGGTAAATATAAAAACGATGGCATTAGGGTTTTAGATTCATACTGATTCTTTGCTATAAACTGTGGAATAGCCAACGTACTAATCACGGCATCATCCGCTATTTTCTTATAGGTAACTGCACAATTTGTTGTACCCAAATCAATTCCAATCAAATATTTTGCATGATGCGACATCTATAACACCTCCACTTCCGCTGGCTGTAATATATCTAAATTTGCTTCTTTGGCTACTTTGGGTAAATGTATTTCCTCTACTTTCCAACCTTGATGGATTAACTTACCCTTAAAGCGCGTACTGTGCACAACATTCCCCGTGAGTTCAACACTATACTTATCATAATTTGCCTCAAGTACAATCTCATCATTCTCCTGATCGTGATAAACCGGCGCCAAAGTACAGTACGACTCGAGGGCTTTTTTGCACTGATCATGAACAACGCGTGCCACAGTTGCCACCTGTTCATTATCATAGTGATCTAGGTTTTGCGCCAAAAAATCTAATAAGCGCCCCTTTCTTTGCAGAATAGACAATAGCTGCTTAGCGGAGTCCGCATCATCTACACCTTCTTCAGATTTCCCTATCTCCTGCTTAGCATCAATTGCAGGCTTAGCTATGACATTTTCAAGCTTACCTTTTATTAGGCAACTTAAGCGTTGCCGCCATGTTAGTTTTATTGGCATATATTATTTTCTTTGAATAAAAAATCACTCGTCATGCATGAAAGTTAGTTTAGCCTATGCCGTTGGCAGCGACAAAGCTTTTATTGCTGAAGTTTAATCTTGCTTATTCACGCAATATCTGACCCGTTAATAAATCAATTAACCTCGATGGCTTCGTTGCAACAAAATCAGCTTGTGGATAAATATAATCAACCTGTTCAGCAAAGTAGTCATACACCTCACCCATCGATGTTGCCGCAGGCATATTGGAAATATTGGCACTGGTTGAAACAATGGCTTGATCAAGCAGCTTGGTTAATTCACTTAATAAAGGGTGAGTGGTTAAGCGCACGGCAATGCTTTCAAAAGGACCTGTCAACCAGCGAAACTCTGGTTTAACAGGCACCACCCAAGTCGTTGCCCTATCATAGTGTTTTTGTAGTTTCGCAAGATGCTCGTCCGTTAAACGTGCTACATCAATAACACGTAGCAAATGTTCTATCTTACTTGAAAGCACAATAAATCCTTTGTTGGCACTGCGTTTTTTCAATGTCACAATTTTTGCCACCGCATCTGACTCAAGGATGGTACTTAAGCCATATACCGATTCCGTTGGTAAGGCTAAAACTTTTTGCGCTTTTAATAACAAAACGAGCTTTTCAAGATTATTCTGATGCATTTTATTCTATCAATAACGATTAACGATAAACTCCTAGTACTATAACAAACTGGCCATCAAGGTGATAGTAGACTGCTAAATAAAGGTTTCAATCTAGGCACCTTCGTTAGGTTGTCCAAGTTTACACTTGATTATGCCTATACCCATTACAAATCATTTTGCTGTGTTTGCTTGTAAAGTAGTTTGTGAAGATTTTGACAAGTTGAATTGCAGGTAATAGCTAGGACTATTATCAAAATTAAACTTGTCAAAAGCACGCAAAATACAAAGCAAAAAATTCTGTAAAATGATTTGTAATGGGTATAAACTTTTAGGCACGCTTATGGTAAATGACCAGCAACATGGAGCTGTTATGCAAACCAATGAAATTGATTCTAGATTAAAACTTATTCTTTCTGCTCAAGTTGATAAACTTGATGAGTTGGAAAAAGTATGGATGTCAGGCTATGCCCATGGCCAACAAAATCAATCCGATGAACTCAATCCATTTCCAGAGAAAACAGTAGAACACAATTACTGGGCAGAAGGGTTTGAAGCTGGCGAGTTCGGTGATGAGCCACTATTCCCACAATATATCTCGATACTTACCGAAGAAGCCACCAGTGAAAAAGACCCTCAAGTTGAAGATCGCAAGAAATTCCACCTAACTAAAGTCGATGGACTTCTAGCAACTACAGGTGTTACTGTTGCAACCGCATCAATGGTTGCCGCGGCATTGATTAACTTTATGGCATAATCCAATATGCCTAAAACCCGAATTAAAATTTGTGGCATTACCAACCTTGATGACGCCTTGTATGCTATTGACTGTGGGGCTGATGCGTTGGGGTTTGTCTTTTATGATAAATCACCACGATTTATTGATCCTCTTAAAGCCAAACAAATCATCAGTCAACTACCACCTTTTGTTAGCTGCTGTGGGCTTTTTGTCAATGCGCGACAACAAACGATTCAAGCAGGTATTGATGCCAATATCAGCCTTATTCAGTTTCATGGCGATGAAACCACCTCAGAATGTGAGCGATTTAATTTCCCTTATATTCGCGCAATTCGTGCCAAAGACGTTGATACACTTATCAATGCACAAAATACGCACCCGAGGGCACGAGCTTTATTGATTGATAGCTATGACCCAAAACTTTATGGCGGCTCAGGGCAAACCTTTGACTGGTCAATTATTCCAAGTGACATGCGCCAAAAAATCATTCTTGCAGGAGGGCTCACTGCAGACAATGTACAATCGGCAATTACAACTCTCCAGCCCTATGCAGTTGATGTTAGCGGTGGCGTTGAGTCACAAAAAGGAATAAAATGTCGCCAAAAAATCAAAGCATTTTGTGATGCTGTTCATAGCATAAATACAATAAGTGATATTCATGATTAACGATCATACCCGCCTGCCACAGATCATTCATCAAAGCGTTACACAAAATGAGGATGAAACAAGGCTTGAACTGGATATTCACTTTCATCGTGATCTTATCTTTTTCAAAGGGCATTTTGAAAACGCACCTATTTTGCCCGGTATTGCGCAGACTGACTTTGTCATTGCTTTTGCGGCTCATTTTTTGGGAATTGACAAAAAAACCATTGCTAATATTCCACAACTTAAATTTAGTCGCGTGATTTTACCCGGATCTACATTAAAATTATGCATTAGCAAAAAACCAAACCTTTTGGCATTTCGCTATATTGATAAAGACAACGCTACTTACTCAAGCGGTAAAATTAAACTATGAAACCCGCCTTTTTAATCCCTGTTTATAACCATGGTGACACCTTAGAGCAGGTTGTTTTAGCATTACAGCCTTACGGTTTAACTTGTCTTATTGTCGATGATGGTAGTGACAACGAAACAAAGTCTTTTATTGATGATATCATTGCAAAATTTGATTGGGTCAAAAGCATCTCACTCCCTCAAAATTCTGGCAAAGGTGCTGCTATTTTAGCTGGGTTTGCATGGTTATTAGCATGTGGCTATACACATGCTTTACAAGTTGATGCGGATAATCAGCACAATTTAGAAGATATCCCAAAATTTCTGCAAATGGCTTATGACATGCCTTATTCACTTATATCAGGTGCGCCCATTTATGATCAAAGCATTCCTAAGTCGCGTTTGCATGGGCGCAAGATTACCAATTTCTGGGTCGCTATTGAGACATGGAGTAAAAGGCTCACTGAAAGCATGTGTGGCTTTAGGGTGTATCCGCTACAAGCACTTCAACCTATCCTGTTAAAAATTCGTGGCATGCGCATGGATTTTGATATTGAGATTCTAATAAAAGCATATTGGCAAGGCGTTGATGTTAATTATATTCCGACCAAGGTGATTTATCCTATTGGTGGACGCTCACACTTTCGTTTATGGCGCGATAATTTGCGTATTTCTTGGCTACACACTCGACTTTTTTTTGGCATGTTTTATCATATGCCACGACATTATTTCAAGTCTAGAAAACGTAAAAATCGCAAAATAAAAAAACATGCATGATTCAGACAAAGCAAAATCAAAACAGACTCACTGGTCAAAGCATCGTGAAAAAGGGAATGCCATTGGACTTAAGCTGACACTGTGGACAGTAAAGCTTTTAGGTCGACATTTAGCCTATCTTTTGACTTATCCGGTCATATACTATTTCTATCTATTTAGTCGTAAGGCACGCCAAGCAATTTGTATTTATTGTCAAAATTTGCATGCTTATGCAAAACAACAAGCTATTGATATAGAGGTCAAGCCGTTGCCTATTTTTATTGACTTTGGCAAAAGTCTGGTGGATAAAATAGCTGTTTGGAATGGGCAGGTTACACGTAAAAACTTAAACTTTGCTAATCGTCATGAGTTAATTGAGCTCATTGATCAAAAAAAGGGGACAATTATATTTACTGCTCACCTTGGTACAATTGAGGTCATGCGTGCGATTTCTAACTCATATCCTAATAGCCGAATCAATGCTTTAGTGTTTAATCAACACGCACAAAAATTCAATGACACCTTATCTCAAATTAATCCTAACTCACAGTTGAGCCTAATCTCTGTTAATCATTTTGATATGGCTTTAGCAATGCAGTTGCAGCATAAGATAGATCAAGGCGAAATCATTATTATCGCTTGTGATCGTACACCAGTTACTAATCTGACAAATAACCAACGCACCATAAAAGCTAAATTTTTAGGAAAGAATGCTTACTTTCCACAGGGCGGTTTTTTATTAGCACATCTACTCAAAGCACCCGTTTACACAATGCTATGCCTTAAGAAGGGCAAACAATTTGATGTTGTTTTCAAGCCTTTTGCTAAGTCTATTAACCTGCCACGTAATAAACGTCATGAGCAGTTGGCTGATTATGTGCAACAATATAGTGACTTCCTTGCTGAATATTGCCTAAAATACCCGACACAGTGGTTTAATTTTTTTGATTTTTGGCAGTCTAATGACGGATAAAACAATCACTCATATCACCGATATCGTGATACCATTTTTTGATGTTGATAGTTTACAAATCGCTTGGCACGGTCATTATGTCAAATATTTTGAAATCGCGCGTTGTGAGCTTTTAGATAAAATCGGTTATAACTACTACGCTATGGCGCAAAGTGGTTATATGTGGCCAGTGGTTGATTTGCAGATCAAATACATCAAACCGGCAAGCTTTGGACAGATTATTGAGGTGCACAGCCAAGTTATCGAATATCGAAATCGGCTAAAAATAAGCTATCAGATCTTTGATAAAGCGACAGAACAAAAGTTAAGTAAAGGGCAAACAACCCAACTTGCAGTGACTTTGCACAATCACGAATTACAATTTCAATCACCCAAAATTCTTATCCAAAAAATAGAAGGTTTCCATCATGATTAACGCTTTCTTTAAACGCCTAAGCATTACCTTTCTTATGTTATTTATACTATTGAACTTAGCTCACGCCTCGACAGATAATATCTTCGATCATCCACTATCGGCACACAATGAACAGGCATTTACTGAAGTTCAAAAACAACAAGCACAAATCAGCCATGTTACAGGCAACTTCACACAAACCCGCTTTATGAAGCTGTTATCCAAACCACTTAAATCCAGTGGTCGCTTTGAGTTATCAAAAACGCAAGGTTTAAAATGGCTGCAAGAAAAGCCGTTCCAATCGACCTTGATTGTTACTGAAGATAGCATTAAACAATCGATTGAAGGCAAAACTGCCGTTGTTATCACCAAGAAAGAGCAACCGATCGTCTTTTCATTTACGACCGTATTCTTATCAATATTCAAAGGTAATACCGATGCCTTAAAACAGTATTTTAAAATTTATTTTATGCAAAATGGTGATACTTGGCATATTGCCCTTAAGCCATTAGGGTCACCACTTGATAAAGCCATTAAAAGCATTGAGATGACAGGGACTAAATATGCTTCACGTATCTTTGTCAATGAGTCACAAGGCAATCAAATGCTGATTGAGTTTAGTGATGTGAAATCAATCGATTAAATGTATAAATTTAAATCCAGTTTGATAGCTGCTAGTTTTGCAAACGCCAAGTTGATCTGCCTCTCCCCTTGCGGGAAAGACCGCGTAGCATAAGCTGCGCGGGTGAGGGGCAGTTAAACTTATTCATCATTTTGATAGAGTTTCAAACCGACTAATCTCATGATCTTTAGACAATAAATAGCCCATATCATCTTGACCTTTAAGTAAACACTCTTTACGAAAAGGATCATAGTCAAAGTGATAAGATGCTTCATCTGCAGTAATGGTTTGCGCAGCTAAATCAACTGTTATATCGAGATCTTCATTTTGTGCTTTTTCACACCATTTTTCTAATAGTTCACCATCTAAAGCAATCAATAACAAACCGTTTTTAGCCGAGTTATTGAAAAAGATATCCGAAAAAGAAGGTGCCAAGATCACATCAACACCGGCTTGTTGTAATGCCCAAACGGCATGCTCTCTCGAGGAACCACAGCCAAAGTTGTTACCACTGATAAGGATTCGCGCACCTTGAAAGCGTGCTTGATTAAACACGAACTCAGAATCTGCTGATTTTAAACGGGTAAAAAGATGTTCGCCATAGCCCGCAGTCGTCGTTTGTGTTAAGTATTGTGCCGGAATAATCATATCGGTATCAACATCGCTTAACCACATTGGAATTGCTTTACTTGTCAGTGTTTTAAATGCTTTCATGCCAATACTCCTTCTTGTTCTAACTGCGCCACACTACAAATCGCACCTTTAATTGCACTGGCTGCTACCGTTTGCGGTGATGCCAAATGGGTAATGCTCCCCGTGCCTTGACGACCTATGAAATTACGATTTGACGTACTGATACAGCGCTGTCCTGCGGGCACTTTATCATCATTCATTGCAAGACACATTGAGCAACCGGGCATTCTAAATTCAGCACCTGCTTCGATAAATATCTTATCCAATCCCTCAGCAATCGCTTGTGCGCGGACTTTTTCAGAGCCTGGCACAATATACATCGTTACCCCTTCTGCAATCTTATGCCCTTTTAATACATCAGCGGCAGCGCGCATATCTTCAATGCGTCCGTTGGTGCAACTGCCGACAAATGCCCACTGAATTGTTTTGCCTAAAACGGCTTCATTCTCACTAAATCCTGTATAACGATAGGCCTCTTCGGCTAATTTTTTCTGATGTTTTGAAATACTTGCTAAGCTTGGAATTACCTGATTAATTGCCACAGCATGCTGTGGGTTAATCCCCCAAGTAACCATTGGTTGCAAGCCCGCAATATCAATCTCAACAACCTTATCATAGCTAGCATTTTCATCACTTGTTAAGGTACGCCATTTGTTCACTGCATTTTCCCAATGCTCAGCGACAGGAGCATACTTCCGCCCTTTGAGATAGTTAAAGGTTGTCTCATCTGGCGCGATTAATCCGGCTCTTGCGCCACACTCAATTGACATATTACATAAAGTCATTCGTGCTTCCATCGATAATGCCTTAATTGCATCACCGCTATACTCGATCACAAACCCAGTAGCTCCCCCAATACCAATCTCAGCAATGAGCTTCATCACAATATCTTTTGCCGTTGCATAGCTTGATGGCTTACCTTTGAAATGAACTTTCATGGTTTTAGGGCGATATTGCAAAATACAATTTGTCGCCATAACATGTCCGACTTCGGAAGTGCCAACGCCAAATGCCAATGCACCAAAGGCGCCATGGGTTGAAGTGTGTGAATCACCGCAGACAATCGTACTTCCTGGCCAAGTAAACCCAAGCTCAGGTCCGATTACATGAACAATGCCTTGATATTGACTGTCAAAATCATATAGCTCGACACCAAACTCTTTGGCATTTTTACGCAACGTTTCTACTTGCGCCTTGGCAACTGGATCACTCATTTGTGTGCGATCGATCGGTGAGGTAGAAATACTGTGATCTAAAGTCGCCACAATCGATTGTGGGTTACGTACTGGGATATTTAATTCACGTAACTTATCAAATGCTTGAGCAGATGTTACCTCATGCATCAACATTCGATCAATATAAAAAATATCTGGAAAGCCTTTTTTTGATTCCACCACATGCTGATCCCAGATTTTATCAATAATATTTTTAGCCATGGGACACCTCTTGTTGATTTATTTGTATCGATTCGCTGTGAGTCCTATAGTTAGCATCTACATACATCTGATTAACTGCTTCGATAAATGCTTTCAATGCTGATATCTCAATATCATGATCTTTGGCAATGCCTTTATGCGCACTATGATTTGGCGCACTAACAATAATCGTTGCCTCTGAGCTTGAACGCACTCCCGCTTCTGTTAAAGATTTTGCATAATAATCTTTAACCTCAATGCCTGGAATGTATTTATCCGTCGCATTAAGTAATGCTGCAAGTGCTGAGTTTTCGCCTGCTAACTCGACTTTTAGATTTTCTTGATCAAAGAACTGTCCCGTAATCGTCACAGAACTACTGTCCTCTGATTTACCATACGCAATTTTGCTCGCCTTAATCGGTGCACGTATTTTTTTATAGGCACTTAATAACTCAAGATCAGTTACCCCTTTGCGACGCTCGTGATATATATCTTTGATCTGTTGAGCGATTTTTGCTTTTTCATGTTCTTCACAAACGTAGCCAAAATCTTCAATAATTTTCTTAGCATGATTACCACCGGATAACGGACCAAACACAAAGGAAATCTCACTACCGATGGATTTTGGATCAAATGGCTGATAAGCCAAGGGGTTATTCAAAATCGCATTGGTATGTCCGCCTGACGTATGTCGTGTTGCATTTAAACCAACAATCGGTGAGTGCGGTTGTTTAGGGAGCATTTTTTGGGCAATAAAATCCGAGACTTCTTTCAAGCCATTGATATTGATATTAGTGAAATAATGCACGTCTTGTTGTTTACCAAAAGCATCGATAAACATCACACACTGCTCTAATGCCGCATTGCCC
Source organism: Cysteiniphilum sp. GTC20157 (assembly GCF_055396795.1). Taxonomy (NCBI): domain Bacteria; kingdom Pseudomonadati; phylum Pseudomonadota; class Gammaproteobacteria; order Thiotrichales; family Fastidiosibacteraceae; genus Cysteiniphilum; species Cysteiniphilum sp. GTC20157. The sequence goes on from NZ_AP044698.1 coordinate 2,387,819, forward strand.
GCGCGCTCACCTACACCATTAATACAGGCTTCAACTTGACGCGCCGGGCCATCAAAGACTGCATTCATCGAATTCTCTAACGCCAAACCAAAATCATTATGGCAATGTGCTGACCATATAATCTCTTTATCAGGGAAAGCTTCTTTGATAATCTGAGCATGTTTTGTCATATTTTTCACAAAATACTCATTGCCTTCACGCTCACAAGCACCACCAATGGTATCAGGGCAATTGATAATCGTTGCTCCTGCTTTCACCGCAGATTTAAATAATTCGGCAACATAGTCAAAACCATCTGCTAAACGTGAATAACCTTCAGCACTAAACTCGACCTCATAGCCTTGATCCGTTGCAATTTTAATCAAACGATAGACTTCATCAATGTGTTTTTGCTCATCATTTTTATCGCCTAAACTCGCTTGAGCCAAATTAGGATCAACCGGCAAATAAACATGAATACGTGCTTTACCAATAGCAAGTGATGGTTTTAATGCTTCCATTGTCTTTAAAACCTGTGCTTCTCTTAGCTGGCAAAGTCCGGCAATAATCATATTGGATTGTCGATTTGCCATACGCTCAGAAATTGTGTGCACGATTTGGAAATCCAGCTGACTTGCCGAAGGAAAACCGGCTTCTAAGACATCGATATTTAGCGCATGCGCGTAATCAGCATAAGCAATATTATCTTCAAAATTCATGCCAGCCCCTGGCGATTGCTGACCATCACGTAATGTGGTATCAAAAATATAAACACGCTGTTTATGGGTTTGCTCTTTTTGTTTGGTTTGTGTATTCATTGTCAACTCTCCTTCCTCAAAATAATTCTGTTTATGGGCGTATGCCATACACCCCTACACGTAAGTTAAAGCATCAGATGCTTTAATGCCTTGCGTGATTTCGCTAAAACACTGCTTGATATGTTTAGTAACACGTCCGATTTCACCGTGACCGGCAATCTTTTGATCATCAATACTACGAATTGGGGTAATCTCGGCAGCCGTGCCACTAAAGAATGCCTCATCAGCATCGATAATATCTTCAACTTTGAAATATTTTTCGTGGACTGTATAACCTTGCTCTTTAGCAATTTGGATAATCATCCGTCGTGTAATACCATCTAAGATCGTACCCAATGGTGTGGTAAAGATTTCATTATGCTTAACATAGAAAATATTTTGCGCAGCACCCTCGGCAACATTGCCATCCGCATCCAATAGCAAAGACTCATGATAATGTGTGCCACGAATCTGCATACTGGCAAGCATACTATTGACATAATGACCTGATATTTTAGCGTCACATATCGTTGATTGCGGATGAATACGAATATATTTACTGACCATCACATCAACACTTTCCGCTGCCAAATAACGTCCCATCGGCAAACACCAGACAATGACTTCTATTGGATGATCAGTTTTTGGCAACACACCCACACTTTGATTATCACCATAAAACGCCAACGGTCGAATATAACACGACTCAAGTCCACTTTTTTTGACGGTCTCAATAATTGCTTGGCACATTTGATCAACATCAAAGGGTGGATTCATGCCCAAAGCGCGCATTGAATAATCAAAACGCTGCATATGCTCTTTTAGCTTTAGAATCGCGGTGCCTTTTACTGTTTTATAAGCGCGAATCCCTTCAAAAACTGCTGAGCCATAGTGTAGCGCATGCGTCATTACACTAACAACCGCTTTTTCTTTCTCGATAAATTGACCATTTTGCCAAATATAGACCTGCTCACTCACTTACGTTATCCTCCAAAAATAATAGGTGATTTACTTAGTTTGCCTAAATGTAATAATAAAATACAACTGTAAAGTATAAAGGGAAAATTAAATAGCTGCCTACCAGCGAGGCAGTCGTAGAAGAGATAGTTCAAGGAAAAAAGAAACTGGAAGCATCATGTGTTTTTTGATTGTTTTTAACATCACAAGCCTCCTTAAGCTTTTTCAATGACAATAAACACAACCTATCATCATCATCAGCGAATCGCAACAATAAAAAGGAATAAACAGGAATAAAAAAGCACTTTTTCCATCACTGGCAAAATTTGCGCTTTACAATTATCTTGCAAACGTTAGGCTATACTCTAGAACACGATGTTCTGACATAAACCATAAGGAGCAACCCCATGCATAGCAAACTCAAGGAAATCGTTAACAAAGAAAAACGCGTTTTTAGCATTAGTGCCAATAGCAGTTTATTTGAGGCTGCACAAAAAATGGCTGAGCATAAAGTCGGTTCACTACTCGTTATCGATAACGACGAATTTCATGGCATTATCACTGAACGTGATTTTTTATTTAAAGTCTCAGCGCGCAATCAGGACTTAAAAAAGCATATTGTCGCCGATATTATGAGCGAGCAGATCATTTCGATGAACCACAATCAAACAGCACAAGAAGCCTTACAACTCATGACCGAAAAACGCATCCGTCACTTACCAATCTATGATGACAACAAAGCTTTTTTAGGACTATTATCCATTGGTGATTTAACCAAATGGGCAAGCTCACGCTATCACCAAAAGCATGATGAAGTAGAAAGCTTGGTTAATTATATTCAGCAGTAACTTGCTGAGGCAGAAAGTGCTCTCAAACCTTGTAATATAAAGCTTATGATCAGTTGTTGTTTTTCTTAATGCGATGTGTTTGTCTTTAATCCTTAAAGTCATTACAATGCTAACCTATTGAATATGGTTTCGGCTTAAGTTTTCATTTAAGCTGTAAGAGGATAATAAAAAATGACCCTTGTTGTATGGAGTTTATTGCTGTGTGGCGTGCTATTAAATGCCTCAGCACAGTTGTTTTTAAAGTTTGGCATGGATCGCATTGGTGAGTTTAGTTTCACACTTGCTAACATTTGGCCGATTGGTTGGAAGGTGGCAACAAATTATTTTGTGATTTTAGGGCTTATGTGTTACGTCATCAGTGTTGTCGTGTGGCTGATGGTACTGTCACGTGTGCCTGTTGGCTTAGCCTATCCGATGGTGTCTATTGGTTATATTGTCACGGCAATTGCTGGATATTTTTTATTGGGTGAAACACTCACTGCAACACGTTTTGCCGGAATTTTTGTGATTATTTTAGGGGTTTATCTGGTTGCAAAACCATAAACCAACATCAATCAATAATAGAGATCAATCAATGAGAGATACATTTTTACCCTTTGCCAAGCCAAGCATTTCAGAAGAAGCCATTGCTGATGTCGTTGATAGCTTACGCTCGGGATGGTTAACAACAGGGCCCAAGCTTAAAAAATTTGAAAGCATGCTTCAAGAATATCATAATGCTCCTCATGCCTTATGTTTAAATTCCGCAACTGCCGGATTGCATTTGGCTTTGTTGGCACTTGATTTAACAACGGAAGACGAAGTGATCACGACACCAATGACCTTTGCAGCCACTTTAAATGTCATTGAGATCGTTGGCGCCAAAGTGAAACTTGTCGATGTGGAGCGTGATACTTACAATATCGATGTGACAAAAATTGAAGCGGCAATCACGCCTAATACAAAAGTGATTATGCCGGTACATTTCGCAGGATTACCTGTTGATTTGGATCCTATTTATGCGTTAGCAAAAAAATATAATTTAACGGTGATCGAAGATGCTGCGCATTCGATTGGTGCTGAGTATAAGGGGAAAAAACTGGGAACGTTTGGCGATATGCAAGTCTTTAGTTTTCACCCGAATAAAAACATGACCACTGGTGAAGGAGGTTGTGTTGTGACGCGTGATGATACGATTGCTAAACATATTTCTTTGACACGTTTTCATGGCATGGATCGTGAAGCATGGAATCGTTTTGGTAAAGAAGGCAGTGCACATTACCAGATCGTTTACCCCGGATTTAAATACAATATGATGGACTTGCAAGCAGCACTTGGGATACATCAGCTACCTGCTTTAGATGGTTTTATTGAAAAACGCACACAATTAGCAAGACGATATTATGAGAAACTGGCAGACTTTAATGCCCTTATTCTGCCAAAGGCACCTAAGTTTGAGCATAAGCATGCGTGGCATTTATTTGCACCGACCTTAAATCCACAAGTGACTAAAATCACGCGTGATGAATTAATGAGTCAGCTAAAGCAACATAATATCGGTTGTAGCGTGCATTATGAAGCAGCGCATTTATATCCTTATTACGCCAATAAATATGGTTTTAAAAAAGGTGACTTTCCAAATGCCGAGGAAATTGGTGCTAATGTGATTAGCTTACCTCTTTTCCCAGATATGACCTTTGCCGAACAAGATGATGTGCTTGAAGCACTGTATAAGATATTAAAAATTTAAGTAATAAAGGAGCTAAAATGACCAAACCTTATTTAAGTGTGGTTATACCGATATACAATGAAGAAGAAGTGCTGCCCACCCTTTTTGAGCGCCTCTTCCCCGCACTAGATGCAATTAACAAACCTTATGAGGTTGTCTTTACCAATGATGGCAGTAAGGATAAATCAATTGATCTATTGCGTGAAATGCATGACAAGCGCCCAAGTGAAGTTAAGGTAATTAATTTTAATCGCAACTTTGGTCAGCATATGGCAATTATGGCAGGCTTTGAGCATGTTGATGGTGATGTTATCGTAACCATGGATGCCGATCTACAAAACTATCCAGAAGATATTCCACTATTGTTAGAAAAGATTGAAGAAGGGCATGATGTTGTTGGCGGTTATCGCATGGATCGCCAAGATAAAAAATGGCGTCTATTTGTCTCCAAATTGCATAATTCATTGCGTTTGAAATTAACTGGCATTGATATGGTTGACGAGGGTTGCATGCTCCGAGCTTACACGCGTGAAGTGATTGATCGCGTTGTTGCAACTGGTGAGAACTCAACTTTTTTACCCGCATTAGCACATAGCTTCTCGTCAAACCCAACTGATGTTGGTGTGCGCCATGCGGCACGTGAAGAAGGGACTTCAAGCTATAACTTGTACAAATTAATTCGCTATAACTTTGACTTCTTTGCCAACTTCTCAAAGGCCCCCCTTGAATTCTTTACAATGACCGGTTTGATCGTGTCATTTTTGAGTATATTGCTATTTATTTATCTGATTGTTAAACGTCTTGCCTTTGGTCCTGATGCCGATGGCGTATTTACGCTTTTTGCAATCATGTATTTCCTCATTGGCATGCTCTTAATGGGGCTTGGTATTGTTGGTGAATATATCGGACGGATTTATGAAGAAGTACGCAAGCGACCACGATTTATCATCAAAGACTACATAACAACGACTGAATCAAAAAATAAGTCGCACGCTGAAAAAACTGAAAAAAGTGAAAACACAAAAGAAAATGAATAAAAAAGGTAACAATATGTCCGTTAAATTATTAGTTTTAGGTGTCAATGGCTTTATTGGCAGCAGTATGGTTGAAAAAATCTTGAAGGATACCGATTGGGAAATCTATGGCATGGATCTTTCTGATCATAAAATCACTGAGTTTTTGGATCACCCACGCTTACACTTTGTCAAAGATAATGTACTTGAGAATATGGCGTGGGTTGAGGAATACATCCAAAAATGTGATGTTATTTTCCCGCTTGTTGCTGTTGCCAATCCAGCGCTTTATGTCTCTGATCCATTATTTGTCTATAAACTCGATTATGAGTCAAATGTTGATATTGTGAAGTTGTGTGTGAAACATAAAAAACACCTTATCTTCCCATCGACATCAGAAGTCTATGGCATGAGTAAGGACATTCCATTTAATGAAGAAACTAGCGCACTCGTCACAGGGCCTATCAATAAGCCACGTTGGATTTATTCTTGCTCTAAGCAGCTACTTGATCGCGTCATTCACGCCTATGGCATGCAAGAGGGGCTTAATTACACGTTATTTAGACCGTTTAACTGGATTGGTCCCAAGCAAGATGAAATCAAATCGTCTAAAAAAGGCAGTGCGCGCGTATTAGCGCAATTTGTCTCAAACATTATCGATGGTAAAGATTTACAACTGGTTGATGGTGGCACACAACGTCGCTGCTTTACCTATATTGATGATGGCATCGATGCTTTGATGGAAATTGTTAAAAAACGTGATAATGAAGCGCATCAACGTATTTTTAATATTGGCAACCCAGATAATGAATATTCAATCAAAGAACTCGCAGAGTTAACCGTTGATGCAATGAAACGTTATCCAGAGTATCAAGCACGTGCCGAGAACACTAAAATTATTGCGACAACTGCAGGAGACTATTACGGTGAAGGCTATCAAGATGTTGACCGTCGTGTGCCATCCATTGAGAATGCCAAGACACACCTTAATTGGGCACCTAAAGTGTCAATGCAAGATGCACTAAGAAAAACATTTGATTATCATCTACTGTAATAACGATTATTAGTGCTTTATTTTTCTCGATTTTAGCGGACATTTTAAATGGTAGCTTTGCCACCCCAACAAAACATATGCAAATCAACCCAGTCAAGGACAGTAAGACCATCTACTTTTTTAAAATCTTTGGTATTGTTTGTTACTAATGGAATATTTAGAGATTTAGCATGTGCAGCGATAAGTAAATCATTTGCACCGATCAAATTCCCTGTTGCTTCAAGAGATGATCTTATAAGTCCATATTCATTCGCAGCATTCTGGTCAAATTCGACGATAGACAGCGGAGCAACAAATCCTGCCAATGCTGATATATTCTGATCAATTCTTTTGCTCTTATAGGCGCCATAAACTAATTCAGAATAAACAATAGAGGATATTGCTATTTCATTAAACTTATATTGCTTAAACCTTTCAAGCACCGCCGGAGGCTTTTCATTAATGATAAAAATACAAATGTTAGTATCTAACATAAGCTACTTTAAGCCGACAGCAGCCTATCTTCCCACCATTGCATAAAAAACCTTGCCAGCTCCTCACTATGCACGGTTTTTCGCCAACTATAAAAAACCAACTTTTTTTCAAATGAAAAGTCAAAGTTCACGCGCTTTAACTTAAAAATATCACGGTAGTATTCATATAAATGATGCTCGGTAGACATCACAGTATTAGGCATACTGCTTAATAAACTCATCGATGTCAAAATACTGTTAGACAGCACCACCTTACTGCGCGGGTGATGTCCTATCGTTTGGCGAATATAAGGTGTCTCTTTATCGTGCATAGTAATATGTTTTGCCTGCAGATAATCAACCAAAGTCATTTTATCAAAATCACTTTGCTGACTTGTGATCACAACAGATTGCGTTTCCATCAATGGTTGCGTTGGAATACTCAGCACGCGATCTTCCATACCAATAAATAAATCAAATTGGCTCACATCGCATTGTGCTTTATTTAAGTCTTTAAGCTTCAATACTTCCATTTCGATTTCAATATCATGGATTTTGCAAGCTTCAATAAACTCAGGCATATACAACAGCGCGAAAAAATCACTGGTCAGTACTTTGTAACACTTTTTCTCAGATTGCGCACTACTGTGTTTTGCTAGCCCAACAATATGACCAATATAGCTGCATAACTGCAAACCCTTGGCAGTTGCCACACAGCGCCCATCCTGAATCTGCATCACATCATCACCAAATGTCTTTCTAATCAGTCTCAATGCAGCACTTACCGTTGACTGATTCTTATTTAAAAGCTTAGCGGCTTCCGATACTGAACCGACTTCAATAACCGCTTTAAAAACATAGAGATTATTCAATGTAACCGAGCTTATATCCATTACGTTTACCATGATTTACTTTAACAGTTTCAACTAGAAACTTTACAACTGTCACCAATTATCAAGTATTCACTAGGTGAACGCAACCATATTAACACAAGCTTGGCAGCATCTCTGCCCTTACCTTAGTCAAAAGCAATTCTAAGTTTATTTGAGATCAATATTATCTCTTTTAAAGCAACTTCCATGCGCTATTATCTGCAAACAAAGCTCTTAAGAGTTTGTTATTGAGCGTATGTCCTGATTTGTAACAATTAAAATGTCCCAAAATCGCGCCACCGACATAAAAATCACCAATGGCATCTAGCAGTTTATGTTTTACAAATTCATCGGGATATCTTAAACCTTCAGGGTTTGCAACACCCTCACTAGTGACACCAACGGCATTATCAAGTGATGCTCCTTTTGCCAGATTATTTGCATGCAAGTATTCCAGTTGTTCAACAAAACCAAAAGTACGCGCCTTAGCGACATGCGTTATATATTCCTCTTGCTCACCTGAGAACTCGACAACTAAAGGAGTAGCGGCAATCACTGGGTGATCCCATTTGATTTCAAAGCGATAACTCGTCTCATCACTCGGGGAAATTTCTGCAAACTTATCTTCATCAGTGACGCGTATCGGCTTTAACACCTTAATCACTTGACGCTTTTTGTCCTGTGCTTTAACGCCTACTTCTTGTAAAGCCTCAACAAAGGCAATGCTACTACCATCCATGACTGGCAGCTCTGGGGCATCAACTTCAACAATAACATTGTCAATCTGAAACATACAAAGCGCTGACATTAGATGTTCAATCGTAGATACCGTTATCGTTTTATCATTTGGTGAGACCAGCAATGTACACATCACTGCTTCAGTAATATTAAATGGCGTAATCTTAATATCATGCACTTGTGATAAATCCGTGCGCCGAAAAACAATCCCCTGATCAACAGCAGCCGGCAACAAGCGCATATTGACATTGACTCCTGAATGTAAGCCAATACCTTGAATTTCAATAGGATGATTAATCGTATGTTGCTGCACATTTTTCTCCATGCTATTGATACGCTGAAATTGCGGCTGACTCATCAAGCTTAAACCCTTTTGGGTCAGCAATAATCTTATAATCCCCAGCAATTACTTCGTTTGCAGTTATTGACGTAATCTCGCCCAAGTCTGGCAACATCTTGCCAATATTGGCAATGGTGAATGTACCATTATCAGATTGCAATACAAGACCATAACTATTAGCAGAATAAATCTTATAGTTTGTCGCTACTTTATCCGCTGTTATTGGCGTAGTTATAATTGACTTCATAGCTGCACTTTTGTCACTTGATGCGCTACTTGTTGCTATCTGCGCAAGCTTGGCTGAGAATTGCTTTGCTAAATCATCGCTGACTTTATCTAAACTCTTTGTTTGTTTTTGCACTTCATCTAGCTTCATTTGCATTTGCTGTAACTGCGTTACTGCCTCGGTATTACTGTTTAAAATCATCTGTTTTAATTCAGCAATTTTGGCATCTGCAGACTTTCTCACCTGTTCAGCTTCCGCGTGAATGATATTTGACAGCGTATTTCTAATGGCACCTGCCTGATCCTCAATATGCGACTGTAGCACTTTTTGATGCGCTTGGATTTCTTTTTGATTAGTGATAATAAACAATTGAAATACCAGCACACATGCCACACCCAGACCACCTAAAATCATAAGCTTCTGCTGTTTTGTTAGCGGGGTTTTACCTTTTTGTTGGTTTGATACTTCTTCAGAATCAAACTCGTCATTTTCTAGCTCTACATCAGATGCTTGATCTTGTGTTTTCTTACTTAATGAACCAAATAACTTCTTCATTGCAGCTTAGTCCTTCTTTACCAATGATAGCACTAAGTATAGAAACTATTTCGAGCATCGCCTAGCAGTTGATGGTGATTTATGATTTTTTGTTTATACTACAGCAATATAACCTAGGAAATTTATTGAAAATAAGGACTGTAAAATGAAATATAATTTGCTTATTCGACTGTTACACTTACTCATTGCTGTTGGTGTCATCTTGCAACTCTTAATTGGTTTTTTCTTTGATGGCTTGTTCGCTAAGCTCAATGGCGCATTTTTTATGACCATGCATAAATCAATTGGTTTATCCTTAGCTATTTTAGTTGTGCTACTGATTATTACCCGCTCATTATCTAAGAAAATCCCTTATCCTAAAACCATGTCATCTTTACATATTTTCCTTGCCAAGCTTGTCCACTTCGGTCTTTACCTTTGTGTCTTTTGCATGTCAATGACAGGACTTATTGCCTCACAACTATTTCAAAGTCAATGGCAATTTTTCTATTGGTTTAACGTGCCTGTTTTACTGCCGCAAAACCCAGAGCTTGGGAGTGAAATTTTTAGCTGGCACCCTTGGCTTGCTTATATTTTACTGGCGCTTGTCATACTGCACATCTTAGCAGCGCTGTATCATAAGTATATTGCTAAAGATGATATTGTTAAAAAGATGCTGTAAATCAAACTGTTAGCAAATAAATAATAGGTTACCCCCTCACCCGTGTCGCTTATACTCCACGACCTCTCCCGCAAGGAGCGAGATAAGAGATAGCGCCACTTACTTTTTGATCATTATCTATTAGCAAACATCCACCTTTGCAAACCGATAACCAACCCCTGATTCGGTAGTAATCAGTGGTTGTTTAGTGCAAGCAGCGAGCTTTTTCCTAAGTTGCCCGACATAAACACGTAAATACTGCACTTCATCGGCAAAATACTCGCCCCATATTTGCTGCAAAATCTGATTTTGAGTTAATAGTTTCCCCGCATTTTGACAAAACACACTCAACAGCAAAAATTCTTTTTTTGATAAATGAATCACCTCATCATTGATTATCACACGATGATCGGCAATATGAACACGCATATTTTCAAACTGATACACAGACTCTGCTGACTTATCTTCAGCTTTAAACGCATCGATAAGTTCAAGGTTACGCTTGATACGCGCAACTAGCTCAGGCATATCAAACGGTTTTCTGACATAATCATTAGCACCATTCTCAAGTGCCTTAACTACTTCATCACCATCACATCTTGCGGATACCACGATCACCGGCACATGCATGTGCTTAACTCTTAGATTTGCTAGCCATTTTTGTCCATCCTGATCAGGAAGCCCCAAATCAAGCAAAATCAAATCTGGATGCTGCTGATTTAAAATCTCGGTGGCATGCTCAGCACTCACCGCGTCATATACGTCATATCCAAGTATTAATAAGGTTTTTTTTAAGAATTTGCGAATTTGTGCTTCATCATCAATTAATAATATTTTCTTGTTCATTTGGATCCACTATAGGTAATTTAACAATAAACGTACTGCCTTTATGAGCACCTTCACTGGTGGCATAAATCTCGCCATGATGGGCTGTAACAATATCCTTACAAATGGCAAGACCCAGTCCATGTCCTTTAGTATAACTATCTGATTTTTTGAGTCGATGAAAAATTGAGAATACACTCTTTAGCTCCACCTGCTCAAGTCCAATGCCTTGATCAATGACCTCAATAACTGCCCAGGTGTTTATACACTTTAAGCTCAAAGTGATTTGGCTATTGGCAGCACTAAACTTAACCGCATTGGATATAAGATTAATAAAAACCTGCTCTAATAGTAGTTTATCACCACTAATAAGCAGCTCCTCATCAAGGCATTGCAGCTTAAATTGATGACTCACGAAGCGTTTTCTGGCAATAGCCAAAACCTCATTAATTAATGTCTTTAACGACATGCTTTGCTTATCAATGGTAACACCTGAGCTAAACTTCAACATCTGTAAAATATGATCGATATATTGATCTAAGCGTTTGCTTTCCTCTAAAGCAACCGTAAGCATTTCAGCTTTATCCTCTTTGGAAAACATACTCTCATAGCTTAATACGCTAGATAGTGCACCGGTGATCGATGCCAACGGGGTTTTTAAATCGTGCGACACCGATGATAGTAATGTTTTTTGCAATTTTTCTTGCTCTTTTAAAATTATAGCCTCTTGCTCTTGTTGAGATAATCGTTGTTGCAACAATGCATTAGCGACATGTGATAGCATTGTTTTAATGAGTATTTGATCAAACATGAAAGCTTCGACTTTATATTCAAACTTCACACAAATGGCAATAATGCCAAGCATACGTCCATCAACAATCAGTGGCTCAAAATACCATGGTAACGCACTAAAAGTTTGCGTGCTTTTGCCACAGGCTGTTTTATTACTCCAACACCAGCGCACTGCCGCTTGCTCTTTATCACTTAATTGACACGAATTGGGAATGGTCTCATATAACTTATGATCATCAGCAACAATAAACGCAAACTCATAATCGAAATATTGCGCTAATGCTTTTAAAAAGCGCTGATAAAACGACTGCTCTTTTTGCTTGATCGTAATCTCATTTGAGAATTTATAAAGCATCGATAAAGTCTTTTCACGTGAGCGCAGTGCCTTTAATGAGCGGCGCGTACGTGCCGTTAATTGGCTAACTACCAAGACAACTAACATAAATATGATAAAGGTAACCACTTGAGAGAGTGTGCCGATGGTAAATTGGAAAGTAGGCGTCAAATACATATACATGTACATTATAAAACTTAGAATTGATGAGGCAATCGATGCTTTAAGCCCATAGCGATAAGCGCATAGTATCAAAACCAGCACCAAAATAAGCGATTGCCCAGATAGACCGACCAAACTCAACCCAAAGAAAATAAAGAGTCCTGAGACAAACGTAATTGCCAGTGCTTTAATGACATTCATCGATGTTGTATTGCTACTTTTCTTAGCACCCTTAACCCGTGAAAGAAGATCAGAGGCCCGCACTTTATGCGTACTGACCACATGCACCTGCTTGTGCTCACTATGGCGAATAACATCATAAACGACTGAACCCAACAGCCAATCCAGCCACTTAGAACGTCTTGATTTACCAATGACAATATCAGTGACATTATGATCATTCGCATAGCGAATGATCGCTTTTGATAATCTGCCACCTGAGATATGCTCTAATTGATAACCCAACTCGAGTGCTAAGCTTTTATAACGCCTAATTTCTCTTAGTTTGACACGTGATAGTTGCTTTTGCGGATTGTGGATAAATATTGCTAACAATCGCGCATTAGCAATTGTGGCTAACTGCTTGCCTTTTCTAAGTAACCTTGGTGTTGATGCGTCATAAGCACAGCAAACTAGAACACAAGGAGACGCGGCAATATTGGCATATGGATCATAGAGTTTTTTATATGCACGTACATCTTCGCCGACGTGAGAAGCTGCTAAACGAAGTGCGTAATCTCGAAGTATCGCAAGATTAGTATATTGAAAATAGCGTGATAGCGCGCGTTTCGCCATATCATGATGATATACACGTCCTTCATTTAAGCGCTTAATTAGTTCTTCAGGGGTGATATCGATAATCATCAGCTCATCTGCTGATTGAATAAAACTATCAGGGACAGTTTCTTCAACCGTTACCTGAGTAATCTCTTCGACTTCATAGCTTAAGCTTGCGATATGTTGGATATTAATCGCGGTATAGACATTAACCCCTGCTTCTAGAATCTCAACAATGTCTAAATAGCGTTTTTTGTTACGCTCTGTTGCGAGGTTTTTATGCGGCAATTCATCGATGATCACTGTTTCTGGTTTGCGCTGAATAATGGCATCAACATCCAGCTCATTAAACACCTTACCTTTGTAAGCGATTGCTTTTAGTGGGATTTTCTCAAGACCAGATACTAAATTTTCCGTCTCTTTACGCCCATGTGTCACCACTAAGCCAATGACCACATCATGTCCTGCACGCTTAAGCTCTTGCGCACGTGTTAACATAGCATAAGTTTTGCCTACACCCGGAGCTGCTCCTAAGAAAATCTTTAGCCGTCCACGTTTAGATCTCTCCGACTTATTTGCAAGATTCAGTAAAGCATCGACTTTATGACCGTTAGAATTTTCATGAGACGCCATGTGCTCATTCGCCATAGATGATTCCACTAAAAAACAACCTATGCACTAGTTTAACCCAACTTTTGTTTAAATGCTTGCAGTGCTAAATTTAATTTGAGCACATTAACCGTAGCAGGATTAAATAGGTGGTGATCTGTGTTGTCATCAATCAGCTTAAGGATTTCATCAACAGGTAAATGATTGACCTTGGCAATATATGACGCCTGATATTTGGCTGCCGCAACTGAGATATCTGGATCCAGACCACTGCCTGAGGAAAACACTAAGTCAGCAGGAATTTTCATCTCACCATACTTATGCTGCAATGCTTGAATTCGATCATCTACCGTCTTAATTAATGTCGCGTTATTTAATGCCATACTTGTGCCACCTGAGACAAGACCGTCATAGTTACTGGCTGAAGGGCGCGACTGGAATAAGTTCTCTGCAAAATTCTGCCCTATCAAGCTCGAACCAATTACTTGTCCATTCAAACTAATCAATGATCCTTGCGTTTGATCTTTAGCAACAACAAAGCCAACTCCCATCATTAATAATGGATAAGCAAGACCTAAAACAAGCGTAAAAAACAACATTGCCATAAACCCACGACGAATTTCATAAAAGATCATATCCACTCCTACACCAAGCCCATTGCCGTAATAATCATATCAATTAATTTAATACCCAAAAATGGCACTAGAATTCCACCCAAGCCATAAACCAATAAATTACGCTGTAATAATTTATGCGCGCTAATGCTAACATTTTTGACACCAACCAATGCCATTGGAATTAAAAATACAATAATCAAGGCGTTGAAGATCACAGCAGATAAGATAGCGCTCGTAGGCGAATGCAGATTCATAATATTTAATGCGTTTAGGTTAGGAAAACTTGTCACAAATAACGCTGGAATAATCGCAAAGTATTTAGCAACATCATTGGTAATACTAAAGGTTGTCAAAGCTCCACGTGTGACTAGAATTTGTTTACCGATACGCACAATATCAATCACCTTCTTAGGGTCTGAATCCAAGTCGACCATATTGCCTGCCTCGCGTGCCGCAGTTGTGCCACTTGCCATCGCCACCCCGACATCAGCTTGCGCCAAAGCTGGTGCGTCATTGGTGCCATCACCGCACATTGCCACTGTTTTGCCTTCTTTTTGCACTTTTTTGATATAATCCAATTTATCTTGTGGCGAGGCTTGCGCAATAAAATCATCCACCCCCGCCTCAGCGGCAATTGCCGCTGCAGTTAATGAGTTGTCTCCTGTGATCATCACGGTTTTAATCCCCATTTTTCTTAGCTCATTAAACTTCTCTTTAATCGCGGGTTTAATCACATCTTTAAGATAAATCACGCCTAATAACTCATTATTCTGGCAAACCGCCAAAGGTGTACCACCTGCTTGTGCAATACGCTCAACCATTAGCGTAAAAGAGTGACTTACTGTTTCTGGCGAGTAATTACCTAAGTGCTTAGTAATCGCACTTACGGCGCCTTTGCGGATATTCACACCTTGATAATTAATCCCACTCATTCGTGTATAGGCGGAAAATGGAATCATTTCAGCAGAGTCCAAATTAATCTCAGTTGCATTAAAACCAAAACGTTTCTCAGCCAATTTAACAATTGATTTGCCTTCCGGCGTTTCATCAGCCAATGATGACAGCCACGCGGCATAGGCTAAATCGCGTTCTTCGACACCACTGATAACTAAAAATTCAGTTGCAAAGCGATTGCCCAATGTGATCGTGCCGGTTTTATCCAATAGCAACACGTCAATGTTACCCGATGCCTCAACAGCGCGCCCTGATAATGCAATAACATTGGCTTTCATTAAACGATCCATCCCTGAAATCCCGATGGCTGATAAAAGACCTGCTATCGTTGTTGGAATCAAGGTGACAAACAGTGCAATCAATACGACAACCGACAAGGTCACATGATTAAATTGTGCCATGCCATATAATGAGCAAACAGCAACAATAAAGATCAAGGTTAAACCTGACAATAAAATCGTCAGGGCAATTTCATTAGGTGTTTTTAAACGCTTGGCATTCTCCACCAAAGCAATCATCTTATCCAAAAAGCTCTCACCTGGGTTGGAGGTAATGCGCACTTTAATCTCATCGGATATTACTTTGGTTCCTGCTGTTACTGCTGAGCTATCAGAGCCTGCTTCTCTGACAACCGGTTGAGACTCTCCCGTTATTGCTGACTCATCAATGGTGGCAATACCTTCAATCACCTCGCCATCAGCTGGCATAAAATCACCGGTTTGCACCAAGACAATATCGCCTGCGCACAATAACTCCGCAGCAAGCACTTCAAGCTCACCGCTTTCATTATAACGCTTGGCACTTAATTGTGATTTTGTAGCACGTAAACTATCGGCCTGCGCCTTACCTTTGCCCTCAGCAATGCTCTCAGCAAAATTAGCAAATAAGAGGGTTATCCACAACCATACGGTGATCTGTAATGTAAAACCAATCTCTTTGCCGCTAACGAATGCTTGCATGAGATAAAGCGAGCATAAAATTGTGACGACATAAACACAGAACATGACTGGATTGCGATACATCTCTTTCGGGTTACACTTTATAAATGCCGCTTTAATCGCCGGCATGATCAATACTTTTGAAAAGATTGATTCACTTTTATGTGTCATATTGACCACTCCAAAATATTCTTAAAAAGTTACATAATCTAAAATTGGACCTAGAGATAAGGCGGGGAAAATCGTTAGTCCACCAACGATAAGAATCGTAAATAATACCAACACGCCAAACAATACACTTGTCGTTGATAGCAAACTATAGCCCTCACTTTCCGTGGCACGTTTGGTCGCAACCAAACTTCCCGCAAGCATAATCACGGCTGTAATGGTTACAAACCGCCCCAATAGCATTGCCAAACCTAATGTCACATTAAAAAACACGGTATTAGCATTTAAACCTGTAAACGCGCTACCATTATTGTTAGCCGCTGATGTGTAAGCATAAAGTATCTCACTAAAGCCATGCGCACCCGTATTAGTAAGACTTGCATAAGTACTCGGCAACAAAGCAGCAATCGCAGTAAATATAAGCACACAGCAAGGAGAAATAAGCACGCCAAGCATCACCCATTTCATTTGCGTGCCTTCAATACGCTTGCCTAATATGCTTGGAATTCTGCCAACCATAAGTGAAGCAATGAAAACACTTAACAGCATAAATAGTAAAAAGCCATACATCCCCGTGCCAACACCACCGATGATAATTTCTCCTAATGCCATATTGACTAATGCGACGGCACCACCGATTGGCGTATAACTATCAAGCACACTATTGACACCACCATCAGACGCTGACGTTGACACGGTGTTATAAAGCGTAGACTGGAAAATACCAAAACGTGCCTCTTTGCCCTCCATATTGGCAAGATGCCCTGATTGACCATATAAATCTGCAATATGTGTATTGTATTGATTGGGCATACCCTTAAGCTCAGCATGAGTCATAATGCTTAACGATAAGATAAATAGCACACCCATCACTGCTAAAATAAACCAGCCTTGTTTGGTGTTTCCTACCCATTTACCAAAGGTGTAAGTTAATGCAGCACCAATTGCAAAGATACTCAGTACTTGAATAAAATTGGTTAATGCCGTTGGATTTTCATACGGGTGTGCTGAATTGGCATTAAAAAAACCACCTCCATTGGTTCCTAACGATTTAATGGCTTCTTGTGATGCAACAGGCCCTTGAGGAATCACTTGTTCAGCACCTGATAAGGTATGCGCATGCACATAGTCCATAAGGTTTTGCGGTACCCCTTGCAATATATAAACAATCGTAATGACGATACACAAAGGCAATAGAATCCAAAAGACAGCCTTACCCAGATCTGACCAGAAATTACCAATCGTTGTCTCACTGTTTCTCGCAATGCCGCGAAACAGAGCAATAGCTACCGATATTCCCACCGCTGCTGACACAAAATTTTGCACAGCTAATGCTGCCATCTGTGATACGTAACTCACCCCAGTTTCACCGGAATAGCTTTGCCAGTTAGTATTAGAAACAAAGCTTGCTGCGGTATTAAATGCCTGATGCCAAGTCATGCTCTCAATATGCTGTGGATTTAAAGGCAAAAAAGCTTGTAACAGCAACATAATAAATACAAATAAAAATGCAAACACTGAAAACACGAACAAACTCAATAAATACTGTTTAGCACTTTGCTCTTTTTTAAGGTTAACTCCAATTAACTTGCCATAACCACGTTCAAGTGGTAAAGCAAACCAATCTAAAAACGTTCTTCGTCCATGATATACGTTATAAATATACACACCTAAAGGCTTAGTGATTAGTATCACGACCCCTATAAAAATAACGAATAACCAAATATTGTGATACATGCTATTACCTAAAATTGCTCTGGAAAAATTAAAACAATAATCATATAAATGGCTAATAACGCCATTATGATTCCTGAAAATATTGTCATTGAAATACCTCGCTTAATATTGACAATAATCACTCAGGCTAAATTGTACCGATGATAAGAATAAAAATTCGATAGGGGTTTTGTTTGAAAATATAAAAAAAGTATAAATTTCAGCGACTACTCGCCCTTAGTTAATCAGCAAAAGCTTTGCGCAATCAATTGTTATCAATCCTTAATCAGTTTGACAAATATTTCATTTTTTTTAAAAATTAGGCGTTGACATCTAATCGGAAATCTATAGAATGCCTTTCTGTTGCCGACATGGCTCAACTGGTAGAGCAGCCGACTTGTAATCGGCAGGTTCCGGGTTCAAGTCCTGGTGTCGGCACCATCAAAAGCGGAGTGGTAGTTCAGCTGGTTAGAATACCTGCCTGTCACGCAGGGGGTCGCGGGTTCGAGTCCCGTCCATTCCGCCACGATATCTAAGTATTTTCCCAGATTTAATCCCATAAATTAAATTCAAAATAATTACCTGATTTGCATGTATTAAAATACCTGTTAGACTTAAACTCATTAGTAATCCACTGCAAGATATATGAAGTTAGCTAATGAAGATGATGCACTCAAATTACCGATCAAAATTCGTGATCACAAAGGACAGCTGACGATTATCTATATTTCTTATTCAGATGATGGTATTACTTTTAGCTATCTTGAAATGAAGGCAACCTACCCTGAAGAGCGAAACATTCATGGTTGGCTTGAATCAGTGACCAAAAAAAAGATTATGCATTTTCCCAAGAATCTTGATTTCATTTATGATGAATGTGAGCAAAACCCAGAGAATGTATTAAACATATTCCATCATTATTTCTCAGCAATTCGCTATTTATGATACGGATGACCTTGTAAAATCGTCCACGCACGATAGATCTGCTCAGCAAAAATAATGCGTACAATCGGGTGTGGAAATGTCATCTTTGAAAGAGATATTTTCTCCTTTGCCAAACGTTTGATCGAATTATCAATCCCATCTGGTCCGCCGATCAAAATCGCAATATTTGGCGTATTTTGCTGCCAACTTTCCATTTTTTGCGCAAGCTCCTCAGTGCTAATAAGCTTCGATTGCACATCCAAGATAACCAAATGATCTTGCTCATTGAGCTTAGATAATACTGTTTTTGCTTCTTGCGCCAACCAACCATCAACGGTTCCTGTCTTTGTACGCTTGGCAATAGGTAACTCAATCACCTGCAACTGAATTGAGGAACCTGTTAATCGTTTTTGATATTCATTAACGCCTTCTTGCACCCATGCTGGCACTTTCTCACCCAAGGCAAGTAATTTAATCTTCATGGTTTGACTCGCGTGAAACAAAATGATTTATCACGCGAAAATTCTGGATTAAAGATATAACCATCATAATCAAAGTCCTTAAGTGCCTCTATATTATCAATGTTATGATCGATGATATAACGCATCATTCTACCACGTGCACGTTTGGCAAAAAGCGCAATGGTTTGATATTTATCCTTGTGATATTCTTTAAAATCAACTTCAAGCCATGTTGCTTTAATCTTTTTCTTATCAATCGCTTTACAGTATTCATTCGATGCTAAATTAACGATTGCTTGATGATTATTCTCTTTAATAATATCATTTAGCTTCTGCGTTAAGGTTTCTCGCCAAAAATCATATAGCAGCACATTATCAATATAAAACTTAGTACCCATTTCCAAACGGTAGGCTTGAATTAAATCCAATGGTCGAATCAGTCCATATAGGCCTGAGATCATTAGTAAATGCTCTTGCGCATAATCGATTTGCGCTGGCGATAAAGTAAGCGCATCCAAACCTCGATAAACATCACCTGTAAAAGCAAAGAGTGCTTGCTTGGCATTGTCTTTGCCGTAGTTTTTACTATCAAAGTTGATATACATATCAAAAACACCTTCGGCAAGCTTAGGTGATATCTTCATTAAGCGCTCAAACTCATCTGGTGTATAGTGTTTAAGCTTACTTATAAGCTGACTGATTTGTTCAGGAAACAATACTTTACTTGTAAGATCTGTTGGTGCGTTATGGCTGAAGTCTTGACTTTTTGCTGGTGAAATAAGACTGAGCATAGTGATTATCCGTTTTAAAATATTTCTGCCATTGTAACAAAACTTGTCGTCAATAAAATATAAAATCCCAACCGCCAAAATTTTCTGATATAACAAGCAACTGATCTCTTAATGCGCAGCGTTAATAAAAACAATAAGCCACGTGTAATGTCGGACGCTTAAAAAATCATTACCAACCACGCATTCCAAGCGTAGTTAAGTATGCCCTTTCATGGCAAGTTGCGGGAAGTAACAGACTAGATAAGCTTAAGCACTCTGGTGCATAAACTCTCTTTTTCATGCGCCAAATAAGCTTGGCTTTCGCTTTTCCCCCACACTACATCTGGCCAGCAAAAGTCATCTTTTTTGCGTCCGATTACATGAATATGCATTTGGGATACGACATTGCCAATTGTCGCAACATTGACTTTGTCAACACGCAAATCCTCTTTTAAAAAGCGAGATAATGTATTAATCAAGGAATTGAGTCTTAGCTGCATCTCCAGATCAAGCTCAAACCAGTCGGTGACGGTCACTTTAGGTACGATGAGAAACCACGTCACCAGTGCGTTGTTTGACAACCGTAATTGAATATCTCCAAGATCTTTGATAAGGCTACTGGTATCAGCTAAACGTTTATCGAGCACAAAAGCTGTCATATATCTTCCTTACTTTATCTAAATCAGCTTGTGTATCAATCCCAGGTGGCGTTGACGCCTTAGCTTCAGCAATTGCAATTTTTTGATTATGCCATAGTACACGTAATTGCTCTAAAGACTCGATTTGTTCTAATGGGCTTTTTTCCATCTGTGCATATACTTTTAGAAATCCCGCGCGATAGGCATATAAACCAATATGACGATAATGATCTCCCATTTTAATCTCACCTTGATCAAATACACCACGTTGCCATGGAATCGGCGCTCTTGAGAAATACAATGCATATTGTTCACGATTAAAGACAACTTTTACGCAATTTGGATCATGAATGTCAACTTCATCACTTATTTGCTCACACAAGGTTGCCATTACCGCTTGCGATCTATCAACCAACAAATCTGCTGCTTGAATCACATTTTCCATAGGAATTAATGGTTCATCCCCTTGGATATTCACAATAATATCTTCATCAGCAATTGCTAATTTTTGCACGGCTTCAGCTAAACGATCAGTGCCTGATTGATGATCTATTGCGGTCATACATACTGTCGCACCAAAGTTGTGCGCTATCTGTTGAATCTCTTGACTGTCCGTCGCAATCACCACTTGCTCAAAGCCACATTGCAATGCGCGCTCATAAACATGCTCAATAATGGGTTTACCTGCTAAATCAAGGAGTAATTTATTGGCAAGGCGACTGGATTGCAAACGCGCTGGGATAATAATATGACGCTTACTCATAGTGTTTGACTTCTTCAAGCGTTAGCTTCTTAGCTTCTTCTAATAACATGCGTGGCACACCATCGATAATAGGGTATGCCAATTTATCCGCTTTACACACAAGCATCTTGTTTTGTTTATCATATATCAATGATGATTGACACTCAGGACACACTAAAATACTTAATAAACCTTGATCCATCTGTTACGCCTTAATCACAAAAATAAATTCATTATCTATTTCAAGTTGCTCTAAGATAGCATAGCCATTGATCTTACACCAAGCAGGAATATCATGCTTGACACCCGGATCGGTGCATATCACCTTTAACTGCTCACCCGCGGTCATCTTTTTTAACGCATTTTGCGTTTTAATCACAGGCATCGGACATAATAAACGACGCAAATCTAGCTCAAGATTAACTTCCATCAGACATACCACGCTTGTTGCACTTCATCAACTGCAAAAGGTTTCACAGCATGTTCACGCGCGACTCCATCAGGATAAACAAAGCGCACAGTCACCTCATTAGCCTCTCTGCCTTGTGAAAAGCGTGCAATGATTCTGGCGACAAACGCTTCATCTTGGATGTCAAAATTGCCATCAATCAAAGTAAGTGGTCCGCCATGACTTTCAACGATGATATGTGGAAATTGGCGCTTATAACCATTTAGGAAATTATTCTCGCCTTCTTCGCGCGCAATAATTAATTTAAACTCAGGCTTTGGTCGCAAGTGTCGACCTACTTTTAACAGCATAATATCATCAAAATCATAATCACGCTTGTCATTGCGACCTTTCCATAAATCAACGAGTTTATCTGAATATTGCTTATCGGTTAAAAAGCAGCAACCACCAGCAGGTGTCGCATAATCAGTAAAGCCATATGAACTTGCTAGTTCAAATTGTGGTGTGCGATTACGTCCATGAAAACCAAATAGTTTTTCACGATCAACCCAGCCTTCACGCTCAGGCTTAGTTTCAGGTAGATTTTTAGCGCATAATGGGCGCAATAATAAATCATCAACACCTGATTGTTTTTGAATAACTGGCATGGTGTCTTTACGTTGTGACATCGGGCGCTGACCAATTACTTCACCGGTAATAATAAAATCAAAACCATTTGCAAGCGCCCATTCCTTGGCTTTTTTAACCATAAAAATCTTACAATCCAAACACGGATTCATATTGGCACCATAGCCATATTTGGGATTTAATAGCACATCTTTGTACTCTTCAATCACATCGATAATATGTAGTTTAATCCCAAGCTGTTCAGCAACCCACAAGGCATTGTTGCGTTTTTCTTTACTTTGATCTTTCTTACGAATGGCATGTGTATGCCCTTCAACACAAAATCCGGTGAAGAAATTAATTCCTTCAACATGAATGCCTTGATCTGCAATTACCTTGGTTGCCAACATAGAATCTAAACCACCGGAAATAAGCGAAACCGCCTTATATTGTTTAGGTTTTTCTGAATGAGAATTATGTAATGATGTCATTTATTATTTTATGTCTACTTTAAAATTTGCGCACATTGTACGCGCTGTAGACAATTTTTTCATTATTCAAATAGAATTTTCTACAACTTTCTGCTTAAAAAGCTGCCTGCACCCATTGAATATCATCGGCTGTAATACCAATGACATCAAAACGGCACTCGGCATATTGATAATGTGGATGTTGTTGCAGAAAAACTTGTGCTGTTTTACGCACTTTGATCTGCTTGGCTTTTGTCACCATTTCTAATGCCGAGCCAAATTGCGCTGACCTTCGCGCCTTAACCTCAACAAATATCAATACATCCGCAATTTGACCAATTAGGTCGATCTCACCTAATGGTGTCAGAAAGTTCTTAGCAATTAGGTTAAAGCCTTTGGTCTCTAAAAACACTAAGGCTTTGTTTTCCGCCTCACCACCAATGGCTCGACTCATCTAAACAATACCATTATGGCGCAGTAACGCGTCAACTGATGGTTTGTGACCTTTAAATTTTTCAAAGAGCTCGGCAGCTGGTGCTGAGCCGCCCGTCTCCAAAATAATTTGCATAAACTTCTGACCAATGGCTTTGTTTAATACTGACTGCCCCTGCTCCAATTCAGCAAAAGCGTCACTTGATAAAACTTCCGCCCATTTATAACTGTAGTAACCTGCGGCATAACCACCTGCAAAAATATGAGAGAAGCTATTTTCAAAGCGATTAAACTTCGGTACTTCTAACAATGCTGTTGATTGACGCACATCCTCTATTACCTGATGAATGTCTAAATTTTGCGTATCACTTTGATGTAATTGCATATCAAATAATGCAAACTCAAGCTGACGCAACATTGCCAAGCCTGATTGATACTGGCGTGAGGCAACTAACTTTTGAAATAGCGCTTTTGGTAGGCTTTCTTTGGTCTCAACATGCTGTGACAGTAATTGTAACCCTTCTTCACACCAGCAGAAATTCTCCATAAACTGACTAGGTAGTTCAACGGCATCCCACTCAACACCATTAATACCTGAAACAGGCAAATGTTCCACCTGCGTTAAGATGTGCTGCAATGCATGCCCAAACTCATGAAATAAGGTCAAGACATCACTGTGTGTCAATAAGGCATCAGCCCCTTCATTAGCAGGCATAAAATTGCACGTCACATAAGCCACAGGCGTTTGCACTGAATGATCCAGACGTTTATAGCGCGTACGACACTCATCCATCCAAGCGCCATCGCGCTTGTGTTCTCTTGCAAAGAGATCTACTAAAATCGCCCCACGAAGTTGCTTACTCTCATCATAAAACTCATATAAATCTGTTTGTGAGTGATAGCGATCCCAGTCATCATTCTTCTTCGCTGTGATGCCATAAAGGGATGATAATACACTAAACAAACCTTTCATCACGTTATTCAAAGGGAAATAAGGGCGCAGCTCTTCAGAGGTAAAATCATAGCGCGTTTTTTTCATTTTATCTGAATAATACACACTATCCCAAGGCTTAAACTCATCATCTAAGCCATACTCTTTAGCAAATGCTTTAAGCTCCCCAAACTCCTTTTGTGCATGCGGCTTTGCCTTTTGTAGCAAATCATGCATAAAACGCATCACTTCATCAACGGATGTTGCCATCTTAGTCGCAAGTGAAACTTCAGCATAGTTTTTGAATCCTAAAAGCTCAGCTTCTTGTGCCCTTAAGCGCATAATTTCTTGCATAATTTCGGCATTATCAAAGTTTTTATTGTCCGCCTCACTCGAGGCGCGCGTGACATACGCCTTATAAAAAGTCTCACGCAGCTTGCGATTATCCGCTTGCTGCATCACAGAAATATAGGTTGGTGCGTCAAGTCCCAAAATAAACCCATCCTTTTCTTGTGTTTGCGCCTTTAAACGCGCCTGCTCTTTAGCGCTGTCTGACAAACCTTTTAGTTCATCTTCATTTAATGTGTGATAATGCCATGCCATTGTCGCATCAAGCACATTATTCTCAAAATCATTTTGTAACTTGGCAAGCTTGGTAACAATTTGCTCAAACTCCCGACGCTTATCACCTTCCAGATCCACACCCGATAATTTAAAGCTGCGAATAGCATCATTAATCGCCTTAATCTGCGCTTGATCCAAAGATTGATCATGTTGCAAAATAGTTTGATACGCCTTTAGCATACGTTCATCCTGCGCCGTTTGCGTTGAATATTCTGATATTTTCTCAACACAATACTGATAGACTTCACGCAACTGCGGTGTATTTTTAACAGCATTTAAGTGCCCCAACGGACCAAAGGTTTTGCTAAGCTCGTCTTCCGCTTCTTCCAAAGGATAAATGAAATTATCCCACGTATAATCATTCGCTTTAAGTAATTGCTCTTTTAAATCACGACAATGCGCAATGCACTTTTCCACTTCAGTTTTAGCGTTATTAATATCTATTTGTGAAAATTTGGGTAAATCTAATGTAATTACATCACTCATCTATATGTTCCTTGGCATAAATTCTTCATTCTGCTAAGGCTTTATAATACACTTATTTCACTGCGAAAAAATATGAAAAAAGCACTAATAGATAATGCCTGCTGATCTTAACACTTATTTAATGCGTTTTGCGATGTTTATCATCCCAATGCTCTTTGCTATCACACTACATGAAGCAGCACACGCTTACATCGCCAAATTGAGAGGTGATAAAACCGCCTATCTTATGGGGCGAGTTACTTTAAATCCGATTAAACACATCGATATTCTTGGCACAATCATTCTACCAACTGCGATGTTTCTATTGGGTACTGGCTTTTTATTTGGTTGGGCAAAACCTGTACCGGTTAATTTCAACAACCTGAAGAAACCACGCCAAGATATGATTCTTGTAGCAATTGCCGGACCTTTAGCCAACTTTATTATGGCAATTATCTGGTTTTTATTGTGGAAATTTGTACCCAATTTTGGCTTTCACCAGATGGCGCAATTTGGTGTCGTGCTTAACTTGATGTTAATGGTGTTTAATTTGCTACCCATTCCACCGCTTGATGGTAGTCGCGTTATTAGCGCATTACTGCCTTATAAAGCGGCACTACAATACAACCGCTTAGAGCGCTGGGGTTTTTTGATCGTACTTTTGCTACTATTTATTCCCTTTGGGCAATCAAATTTACTCGCAAGCATACTATTACCATTGATTAATAAGCTCGCTTTACTGATTCAATTTATCTTTTAATTTCTCAAGGCGCAA
Organism: Cysteiniphilum sp. GTC20157; assembly: GCF_055396795.1. NCBI lineage: Bacteria > Pseudomonadati > Pseudomonadota > Gammaproteobacteria > Thiotrichales > Fastidiosibacteraceae > Cysteiniphilum > Cysteiniphilum sp. GTC20157. The sequence continues at coordinate 2,414,137 of NZ_AP044698.1, forward strand.
ATAATGCAATTAGAACATGAAAAACCGGATACACCGATTTTTGTTAAACACTATAAATCTGGCGAACTGACACTATCACAGCAGAGATTTTCTCACAGTGTGATCATTACACCCGATAAAATCATTAATGATAACTGGGATGTCAAATCTATTGATGAGCTTAATCTTGACGCTATTGAAGCCCTGATTGAGCTTGATGCCCATGTTTATCTTCTTGGCACCGGGGCAACGTCACTGATTCCACCGCAAGAGATTATTGCCGCTTTCGCTCGCTTGGGGAAATCCATTGATTTTATGGATTCAGCTGCCGCATGTCGCACTTTTAATATTCTAGCAAATGAAGGGCGCCGTGTTGCCGCTGCTATCATTGTCTAACATCAAAATACTCGGCACAAATCAATTTTTCGCCACTTTTTCTTAAATTTTCTCTAACCTCCTTGATATCTTTTTGCTATACGCTAGGATTAGGTCTATAGTAATCAGTGATTCTTATAGGTTCATACAACAGAAGGAAGACAACGATGAGAAAAATTACACTACTTGGCATTGTTTCTAGTGCCGCATTATTATCCGCTTGTGCCACATCACCTAAAGCACCTGCGCCACAAACCACAGATACGTCTGTTACGGCAATGTCAGCACCTGCATCAGTCAACTCAACACAAACAGCAAATAACAGTTCACTACCAAGCTCGACGGTTAAGCTAAGTGCTAAAGATGGGCGTTTGATTGCAAAAATATACACTGACTGGAATGGTGCAAAACAAGGATCTCTAAAACTTCACTGGGTTGCACCGAGTGGATCACACTGCGTGAGTACAACCTTCCCAATCATGAAATACAAAGAAGCAAGTGACTACTCTTGGGCTTATAGAACGCTTTCTCACCAAAGCGCTAATGGCACAATCGCATGCCCAGGCGTATGGAAAGCTGAGGTGCTTTACACGCCAACTAAAGTAGTTGTTGGTCAAGCTGAGCTTAACGTTTCTCAATAGAGTGCTGCAGCGCCTTAGCAGTAACTTTCCTAGCAACTAATACTCTTAAATTCTACAAAAAATTCAATCTAACTTTGCTATTGCTTCTCTCAAAACTTAAGCACAGTGGTGTATTTTCATCTAATTGTTGATGGAAATAATATTTATCTTGGACATTTTTCTTTTTGCATTCGCCGCTTTCAGTTACTTCAAAAATATAACGATTTAACCCATTGGCAATCCCTTGCCCCGTCAGTTTAAGGCTTGCTTCTTTATATGCCCATAGCCAATAAAACAAATCTCGTTGCACACTTTCACCTTTCTTAGCAGCAATCAAGTCATACTCGCTCTTTGCAAAATACTGCTTTGCTATCGCTAGCACATCGACTTTTTCTTTTTTGGTCTGTACATCGATACCAATACGCTGTCCTTGGGCAATTGCTATAACAACATAATCACGCGTATGACTAATATTAAAATCAAGCATACTACCAACAAGAAATGGTCGACCATTACTGGTCTTTGAAAATCGCAACTCAGTAGTAGCAACGCCTAAGCATTCACTTAATAACTTATATCGCAACCATTGTGATGCAATATACTCGACACGCTTGCGCTCCAATTTCAAGTCTCTAGCATAATCTCTAATTTCAAGCGGTAATAGATTAAGTGCCTCCATAGCATCAAAGTTATTCAACTTAAGAACATATATATCAATCATCATTATAAGTTTATATATCAGACACACTTTAGATTAATCATTAAATTAGGAATTTAAACGTAAACTTGCAGAAATGAAAGCATTTTCATATACTGACAGCACGAATTTCATTATATCGCTCGTGGATTATTTTACGATGTTTGCTTGTAAAGTAGTTTGTGATGGGTATATAAACTCTAGGAGAATGATATGGCTGTACTAACTATCCGTAACGTACCAGATGATGTGCATCGCGCACTCAAGGCAAAAGCATTAAAGCACGGAAGGAGCACTGAGGCTGAAATTAGAGAAATACTAAAAAATGCTGTTGAGCACCAAAATCAAGTGAAACTAGGCAGCTTATTATCCACCATTCGCAAAGAGGTTGGAGTTATCAGACTTGATACACACCGTGACAAAACACCACCTTCACCACTGGATTTCACATGATACTTGTCGATACTAACGTTATTTCAGAGCCATTAAAGCCTCGACCGAATGTAAGCGTTATCAAATGGCTTGATCATCAACTCATCGATGCACTATATCTATCAACCATCAGCATTGCAGAAATTCGATTTGGTATTGCAGCATTACCTTCAGGCAAGAAAAAGACGATACTAGAAGAAAGCCTAGAATCAACCATACTGCCGCTGTTTGCCAATAGAATTTTAAGCTTTGATCAGAATGCTGCAAAAATCTATGCGTTATCAATGGCAAAAGCGCGAAAAAACGGTATCACCGTCGGTACAGCGGACGGCTATATTGCAGCTATTGCAAAAGCAAACTCAATGACCATTGCAACACGCGATACAAATCCATTTCAGGCACTTGAAGTACCTTATATTAATCCTTGGGAGTGTTAGTATTTAATTAAACACGACTACCCAACTGCATGCTTGCATTATATAATTGACACAGTTTACCTAATTGGAGACCCTCCATGAAACAAAAACTCCGTTATATCGCTGATGCTATCTTCTTTCTTGCTTGCATCACTTTTATTGCCACACTAACCTCTATTTTCTACTTCAATAACTTTAGCATTATCGTTAAAGGACACGTTGTTTACTGGGTTTATGCAGCGCCATTGATGCTATTCTTCTACGCTTTTTTGCGTAACCAGTTCTTAACGGATAAACCAAATGACACAAATTCCGAAAATCCGCTTGAACCGACTCAAAAAACGAGCTAACGTAACCCCACACATTGCTTTTCACAAGATCCTAATATGAGAGTATCACAAACTTTACTTGCCACTGAAAAAGAGACCCCAAAAGACGCTGAATTAATTAGTCATCAGTATATGTTGCGCGCCGGCTTAATTCGCAAACTTGCCTCAGGTATTTATCAATGGCTACCTACGGGTATGAAGGTGCTACAAAAAGTCCAAACAATCGTCCGTGAGGAGATGGAGAATGCAGGAGCATGTGAGATTTTAATGCCTAGCATATTACCTGCTGAGCTATTACAAGAAACCCATCGCTGGCAAAAATTTGGTCCAGAACTTCTAAAAATGCAAGATCGCCATCAGCGTGATTTTTGCTATGGACCAACACATGAAGAACCGATTGTTGACATCGCACGCAAAGAAATTAAAAGCTACAAGCAACTACCACTAAACCTATATCAAATCCAAACAAAATTCCGCGATGAGATACGTCCACGCTTTGGGGTAATGCGCTCACGTGAGTTTATTATGAAGGATGCTTATTCATTTCACAGCAATTATGATTGCTTAGAAGATACTTATCAGAAAATGCACCAAGCATATTGCAATATCTTAACACGCATGGGACTTAAGTTTCGTGTTGTCAATGCCGATGCAGGCGCCATAGGTGGCAGCAAAACGCATGAATTTCAAGTGCTTGCCGCAGCTGGCGAAGATATTGTTTGCTACAGCAATCAAAGTGATTATGCTGCCAATATTGAAATGGCAGAATCCTTAAAACCAGATCTCACAACACGTAAGCCTCCTTCTCGATCACTTGAAAAGATAGCAACGCCTGATTTGAAGACTATTAGCGATATTTGTCAGCAGTTTGACTTGTTACCTGAAAAAACGGTTAAAACGATTATTATCAAGGATAGTGATAATACACTCTTTGCATTAGTGCTGCGCGGGGATCATGAGTTAAATGAAATCAAAGTTGAAAAGTTGCCTCAAATTAACGCGCCTTTTACTTTTGCCACGGAAGCAGAAATCCAGCAAGCATTTAATGCCAATATCGGCTCTTTAGGTCCTGCTAACTCACCGATTAAAGTGATTGTTGATCATAGCGCTGCGATGTTACATGACTTTGTATGTGGCGCCAATGAAGATGATTTCCATTTTTTTGGTGCAAATTGGGATCGCGACGTTAAAGACTATGATGTTGCTGATCTGCGCAATGTGGTTGCTGGGGACATTTCCCCTGATGGCAAAGGTACACTTGAACTTACAAGCGGCATTGAAGTTGGGCATATTTTCCAACTGGGTGACAACTACTCCAAAGCGATGAATGCTAATATTCTAGATGAAAATGGCAAGAAGCAAGATCTTATTATGGGTTGCTATGGTTTTGGTGTCACGCGGATTGTTGCCGCTGCAATTGAGCAATCTCATGATAATAATGGCATTATTTGGCCAAGTGAAATCGCACCGTATGATATTTCTATCATTCCAATGAGTATGCACAAATCAAGCAAAGTCTTTGAGGTTGCCAATAAACTTTATAATGATCTTCGTGCTGCTGGTTTTGATGTTTTATTTGATGATCGCAAAGAGCGACCTGGTATTATGTTTGCCGATGCTGATTTAATTGGCGCACCACATCAGCTTATTATTGGTGAACGTGGACTGGAAAATGACATCATCGAATACAAATGCCGCAAAACACAGCAAAAAGCTGAAATCTCTTATACCATTGACGCTGTTTTGCAAAAGGTTTGTTCCAAGCAAACTAGCAACGCCAAACTAAGTCCATGTCACTAATCTAATGTAGTTTATGCAGGGTATAACCATACCCATCACAAACCATTTTGACTTTGCCTTATACTCACTTACAATAACACGCATTAAAAATGCATTACTATTTGATTTTGTTATGTCAAACAACCATCCTTTTGCTCAAGACGCACTAAAAACAATTAATCTAGAAATTGAAACACTTGAACAGCTTAAACAACATATTGGTGACAATTTCATCGCCGCTTGTGAGTTGATTCTCAAATGTCAGGGGCGTGTGATTATCATCGGCATGGGTAAATCAGGACATATTGCCTCAAAGATCGCAGCCACCCTTGCTAGCACTGGAACCCCTTCCTTTTTCGTCCATCCAGCTGAGGCTGGACACGGTGATTTTGGTATGATTACACGTCAAGATATTGTCATTGCTATTTCAAATTCTGGTTCAACACCGGAATTGACTTCACTCATTCCAATGATTAAGCGTCTTGATATTCCGCTGATTGCTATCTCTAGCAAACCGCAATCAGCATTGGCACAAGCTGCGGATATTTCGCTGAACCTTGGCGTTGAAAAAGAGGCTTGTCCACATAACTTAGCTCCGACATCAAGCACGACCGCAACCTTAGTATTAGGTGATGCTTTAGCAATTGCATTATTAAATGCCAAGAATTTTAGTGCTGAAGACTTTGCTAACTCACATCCAAGTGGTGCTCTGGGCAAACGCTTGCTGTTAAAAGTATCAGATCTTATGAAAAGCGGTGCATCTTTACCCATTGTTACATCTCAAAGCACACTAGAAGATGCGATTTTAGAGATTAGCTCTAAAGGCTTAGGAATGACGCTTATATCTGATGATGACAAAACACTCAATGGTATTTTCACCGATGGCGATTTGCGTCGAATTTTCCAGCAGTCGCTTTATCAAAAAGGGCTTAACATTGCAGAAGTTATGGGCAAAAGACCCAAAACGATTATCGAAGATGCAATGGCAATTGAAGCATTGACTATTATGAATCAATTGAAAATTACCACATTAGCGGTTTTAAATCATCAAAATGAAATTGCTGGTATTATCCATATGCATGACTTAGTGCGCGAGGGTATCGCTTAATTAGCTAACGAAAAATAAGTTCAATTTTAATTACCCCTCACCCGAGCAGCCTGCGCTGCACGACCTCTCCCGCATGGGGCGAGGTAACCGTTGCTGCAACTTTTTTCATTATGACTAACTTGAAAAATCCAATACAAAAATATCATACTTTTTGATTTTAGATTTCAAAGTCGCAGGGCTTATACCCAATACCTCAGCGGTATTACTTAAATGAAATCCTGTATACGCTAAAGTTGCCTCAATTAAACCGCGTTCAATTTCCTCAGTGACTAGACTTAACATAAAGCGTGGCTCGTCTTGCGGATTACGTCTTGCTTCTTCATAACGCATCTCAGCAATGGCATAAATGAATCTTTCTATATTGCTACTCATGATGAATATCCTTATCTAAGTTTGTTACGTCTCTTGTAATTTAAAGATAGAAGTAAATTTAAAGCTTGCATAAAGAGATCAACACTTTGATGCTTGAGTTTTTGCTGAAATAACTGTAATCAAATTGCTATGTTTTAATGTCGCATAAACTCACAGCTTTGCTATTATAGCTTGTGTTTGAATTGAAATTAGCGACCTTACGATGCACTTAGAAAGAAAACAAAATGCCTTTGAACTCCATACAAACTATACTCCTGCCGGAGATCAGCCAACGGCAATTGCATCCTTAACGCAAGGTTTAAAAGAAGGCTTAAAGCATCAAACATTACTTGGTGTCACCGGCTCGGGAAAAACCTATACAGTCGCTAATGTCATTCAGAATGTTCAGCGCCCTACTTTGATTCTTGCGCACAACAAAACACTTGCCGCGCAATTATACGCCGAGATGAAACAATTCTTCCCGAAAAACGCCGTGGAATACTTTGTATCGTATTATGATTATTATCAACCAGAAGCCTATGTTGCTGCGTCCGACACATATATTGAAAAAGATTCATCAATTAATGAACATGTTGAGCAAATGCGTTTATCCGCCACCAAAGCAATATTAGAGCGCCAAGATGTGATTATTGTTGCTACTGTATCGGCAATATATGGCTTGGGCGATCCTGAGCAGTATATGCAAATGCTACTACACCTTAAAGTAGGTGAACAAATCGATCAGCGCAGTATTTTAAGACGCCTAAGTGACATGCAGTATCATCGCAATGACATGGATTTTTCACGCGGCACTTATCGCGTACGTGGCGAAGTTATTGACATTTTCCCTGCAGATTCCGATAAAGATGCGGTTAGAGTTGAGCTATTTGATAATGAGATTGAAAGCATTAAACTCATCGATCCACTTGCTGGTAAAATCACTGCCAATACGTATCGCGCAACGATATTTCCAAGCACACATTATGTCAGCTCAAAAGAGCGCCAAAAAAGCATGGTTGAAGAAATCAAAGATGAATTACGTGAGCGTGTTGCGTATTTTCAAAAGGAAAACCGCCTAATTGAAGCGCAACGCATTGAACAACGTACATTATATGATATTGAGATGATTAATGAATTAGGATACTGCACAGGTATTGAAAATTATTCACGCCTTTTATCGGCTCGCTCATCTGGCGAACCACCACCGACATTATTGGATTATTTGCCACAAAATGCATTTATTGTAATTGATGAATCACATGTTACTATTCCACAATTTGGTGGCATGTATAAAGGAGATAGATCACGCAAAGAAAACCTTGTTAATTATGGTTTTCGTCTGCCTTCGGCACTAGATAATCGCCCACTTAAATTCCATGAATTCGAGGCATTAGTTACGCAAGCTATCTATGTGTCAGCCACACCTGCTGATTATGAGAAAGAGCATCAACAAAACATAGCGGAACAAGTTGTACGCCCAACAGGATTACTTGACCCCTTGGTTGAAGTAAGACCTGTCAGCATTCAAGTTGAGGATGCATTATCTGAAATCAACAAAGCGGTACAAAAAGATGAACGCATTCTTATCACAACCCTTACTAAGCGTATGGCTGAAGATCTAACGGATTACTTATCGGAACACGGTGTCAATGTCCGTTATCTTCATGCTGATGTTGACACGGTTGAACGTGTTGAGATTATTCGCGATCTACGCATGGGCATCTTTGATGTATTGGTTGGTATCAATCTATTACGTGAAGGCTTGGATATGCCTGAAGTCAGTACGGTTTTAATCTTTGATGCAGATAAAGAAGGTTTCTTAAGATCTGAGCGCTCATTGATCCAGACTATTGGTCGCGCTGCTAGGCACGTTAATGGTAAAGCCATTTTATACGCTGAGGTGGTTACCGGCTCCATGCAACGCGCGATGGATGAAACATTGCGGCGACGCAACAAACAACAGCAATTTAATATTGATCACAATATCACACCAACATCCATTAAAAAGAAGGTTGGTGACTTATTGGAGTTATCACCTGAATTTAGTAAAAAGAGTGCAAAAAACAATGCTCGTAAGAAAGTTAAAGATATTGCCATTGATGAAATTCTTGGTGTCAAAGAAGCCGTTACACTAGTTAAAAAACTTGAAAAAACAATGAAAGAGCATGCGCGCAATCTTGAGTTTGAACAAGCGGGAAAAATGCGCGATCAAATCAAAGCCATCAAAGAAAAGTATCTATTTTAAACACTTACTGAATTTATTTATCACTAAAATAGCGTATTTTTCACAAGATTTAAGAAAAAATCTACTTGTCGATGGTTAATATCTCACACATATATGCTACAATCTCTGCATCTTCATGGCGATAAAGGTGTGCGATGCGATTTTTACTATGTTTTGCAACATTCGTGGTAATGCTCTATAGCAGCAGAACGAATGATCACAGAGATGAATATTCCAACAACGCTATCATTTATTCCACAAATTGTGCAAGATCACCCAATTATTGCGCTTATTGCGGCACTTATTGTTATCTCTTATCTGATCCTACGCATTCGCAGGTTCCTTAGAAGCAAATAATACTAACCTATACTGCCCGTAAATCATTTGCGATGTTTCGTTGCCTAGCAGTTTGTAATGAGTATAAAATCTAGAGTTATTCTTATATTAGCTTTTTATCTGCCCCATGATGAAACAACACTGCCAAAGCATTATGCACGATGTCACGGAGATTTTTCTTAAGAAAAAGCATTCTATCTATAAGATATTGCTCATTTATAGCAAGCGCATCGATAAGTTATTGATAGAATATTTCCCGCAGCAAATAGCACATATTTCTCTGATTGCCATTGGTGGATATGGTCGTCAAGATCGCGCATTATATTCAGATCTTGATTTATTGTTTTTGGCAGAAAATGATCAGGCACTAGCAAGTCCCAAACTTTTGGCATTTATTCAAGAATTACAAAGCTTGCCAATTAAAGTTGGCTATTCAACGCATAATATTAGCAGCATCATACAGTGTGCCAATGATGACATTAATTTACTCACTGCTATTTTGGATGCACGTTTTATCTGTGGTAATAACACCCTTTTTGACCAATTTAAATCATTGGTTGAGAACAAACAAAACCTCCCTGTTCATCGCGATTTTATTTATAGCAAATATGCTGAGCAAATTGATCGTGACAGTAACTTCCCAATTAATCAACAACCAGATCTTAAAAACACTGTTGGTAATTTACGCTATTTACAAAGTATTCATTGGCTGTTGATTTACCTTCATCCCAACGTGAATCTACATTATCTTGTTGAGCATCATTATATTACTGCCGATGAATTAGCAAGCTTGAGTAAAGCGCACCGTTTGCTTTCTGCTATTCGCTTTTATTTACATATTTTGTATCAACGCGAGCAAAACTCACTACTGATTGATAAACAACTTATGATTGCTGAGTTTTTTGGTTTTAAGCATAAAAAGCCACATAAAAGCATTGAGCTATTTATGCAGCATTATTACAACAGTATTCGTCACGTTAAACTTATTAACCGCATTATTTTCCATGAGCTAATGGCATCACAAGTGATAAGCAACAACATCGCGCTTAATGAAGGTTTTAGTATTTATGGTGGTATTTTAAAGCATGTACAAAACGACTACCCCAACCACATAAATCATATTTTGACGCCTTTTAAATATTTTTGCCAACATAAAGAGATTAAAACACTTGATGCTCATATTGTTCGTAATACACTGCAACTTCTTTCACAATTAGCTAAGAAAAACTTACTTTCTAACCAAACATTACAGCAACAATTTTTAGCGATTTTCACCTATCCATACAATATTAAAGGCGCACTAAGTATCATGATGGATTTAGGGATTGTTGAAAAAATCATTCCAGAATTTGCCATTAGCAAAGGACAGATGCAGTTTGACCTATATCATCAATACACGGTGGATCGCCACACGATTGAGGTAATTAGCAACCTGCGCAGCATGCGGACAGTTCATTTTGAACAAGACTTCCCATTAGCTTATCAGGTGATGCTTAAGCATCCCGCGCAACGTCTATTGTATATTGCCGCATTCTTTCATGATATTGGCAAAGGATCCGGTGTCGATCATAGTAAATTCGGCGCACGTCTTGTGCAAAAATATGCTGAAACTTGGCGTTTAAAACAAGATGAGATTCATTTGCTATCATGGTTGGTTAAACATCATTTGGCATTTTCACGTATGGTCAAAAAAGAAGATATCTACGATGGCACGATTATCACGCAGTTTGCTGAATTCTGCCAAAGCCAATACTATCTGGATAGCTTGTTTCTTTTGACCATTGCCGATATTAAAGGCACTAACCCCACATTGTGGACACGTTGGCAACAGACGATGTTTGAGCATCTGTATACGCGCACTAGCGAGTTATTGAGCAAATCCGTCAATCTCTCACTTAAAGAGCAGGTTGGCGAAACGCAAAAGAAAGTTCTGGCGCAGCTAGAATGCACTGATCACAATGCAATTAAAGCATTATGGGAATGCCTACCCGCTCGTTACTTTACAGAGCAAGCATTAGCAACCTTGATATGGCAAAATAATATACTCTGTCAAAATATAGTAAGCAATAGTCATAACCTATCAATCCATACGCATTTTGATCACAGTTTAAACCAAACGCTATTACTTATTTTAGCTTCAGATAAAGAAATCAGACTGTCTGCACTCTGCTACTTGCTATATAAAGCAAGCATCAACATCACGGAAGCAAGTTTTTTCAAACGCCCCGATAATAAAATGATTTATCAATTTAACGTCACTAATTTAAATTACCATCCATTGCAAAGCGAGCAAGAGCTTCTATGGCTAGAACAGCATTTAAAAGCACAGCTGACACATCAAAAAATTGATTATACACCGGCTAAATTAAATGCATTAGTCGATAAATCAACCACAAAGCGCCTTAAGAAAAATATTCAATGGCTTAGTCATCGACATAAAAACTATAGCAAAGTAATCGTTAAACACCCTGATCGACCAGGACTGTTAGCCGCCCTTTGTTATTTCTTTGAAACACATCATCTTAATATTATTCGTGCACGGATTCACACATCAGGGTTCTCAATTGAAGATAGTTTTTATATTACAGATAGTAATGATCAACCGATCATCAAACAGAACAAGCGTCAATTACTGACACATAAATTTTTGAAATATCTAAAGACACTGGATGAGTAAATTACTCCATCCCACCCATACTCACACAATGGTATCCAGCATCAACGTATACCACTTCACCCGTAATCCCACTGGCAAGGTCAGATGCTAAAAATGCAACCGTATTACCGACTTCAATAATATCAACATTACGCTTAAGCGGTGCTACTTGCGCATTATAATCGAGCATTTTTCTAAAGCTCTTAATACCCGATGCTGCCAATGTGCGAATTGGTCCTGCTGAAACAGCATTGGCGCGAATGCCCTCGCCACCCAAAGATAATGCAGTATAGCGCACAGTTGCCTCAAGAGAGGCTTTGGCAATACCCATTGTGTTATAGCTTGGCATCGCACGCTCAGCACCTAAGTAAGTTAACGTCACTAAAGAGCCATTACGATTTTGCATCATGCTGCGTCCCGCTTTTGCTAATGCCGCAAAGCTATAAGCGCTAATATCATGTGCAACTTTGAATCCTTCACGATTAACGGCTGAAATAAAATCACCCTCAAGCTGATCAGCTGGCGCATAAGCTACTGAATGGATAATACTATCTAAACCATCCCATTTTTTGCCAAGCTCAACAAATACATTATCGATCTGTTCATCATTGGTAACATCACATTCGATAAGCGCTGCAGGATTATAATGTGAGGTAAGCTTTTCAATACGCTCTTTAAAACGCTCATTTTGATAAGTAAATGCAAGCTCAGCACCCTCGCGATGCATGGCTTCGGCAACGCCATAGGCAATTGACTTATTACTTAATAGACCGACGATTAAAACTTTTTTACCCGTTAAAAAACCCATCATGTTTCCTTTTATTTTTAATGATATGCGCAATTGGTACTTATTATGCAATAATTTCTTAAATTACGCAGCACCTAACATAGCATACATCAAAGTTTGTGTTACCATATCTTGCTATCATTATCGAATACAACACTAAAAAATGAATAAAACAAGAAAAACCGTTCACCCACGCTCACATACTGAGGCAACAACGTATGGCAATGTCCATTTTGATCAATCACGTGCTACTTGGAATATTTTCAAAGTCATGTCAGAGCTTGTCGAGGGTTATGAGTGTCTTGATGACATCCAACCGGCTGTAAGCATCTTTGGTTCTGCACGCCTTCCAAGCACATCACCTCACTTTAAGGATGCCGAGGAAATTGCGCACAGATTATCTAATGAGGGCTTCAGTATTATTACAGGTGGCGGTCATGGCATTATGGCTGCAGGTAATATCGGCGCATCAAAAGGTGAAGGCTTAAGCATTGGTTTAAATATTCATTTACCTTTTGAGCAAGTGCCAAACCAGCATCAAGATATTTCGTTACACTATCGTTATTTTTTCACACGTAAAGCGATGTTTGTCAAACACTCAATGGCATATATCGGCATGCCCGGTGGCTTTGGCACATTAGATGAGCTATTTGATATTGCCACTTTAGTACAAACCAAGAAAAAACGTCATATGCCGATCATTCTGTTTAATACTAGTTTTTGGGGCGGGTTAGTCGAATGGATAAAAACAAAGCTTGTCGCCGAGGGTGTTATTGGTGAGGAAGACACCAAGCTTTTGATTATGACGGACTCGATTGACAAAGTTGTTGAGATTATTAGTGAACATCACAAACATAATCAACGCAAAGATATTGACAAGAAACCCGAGTTTATTTTTTAATCACTTACAAGCATTAGGAAATCACTATGGATTATTTTCATCAAGCCGTGATCAATCTCTATCAAAACATTTACTACGTTATCAGCGCATTCACTGTAATCGTGCATCTTGTTTGTACATTAGCGATCATTCGTGATTTAAACAATTTCACCAAACATAATGTAACACCACAAATGATGCCAGGCTTTGCTTGGACTATCACCGTTCTTATTAGCGGTATTTGGGGGTTGTTTATTTACTGGATTATGCATCATTCGAGCCTTTCACGACGCTAGTGACAAAAAACAATCATCACAATAGAGAGTGATGCTGATTTAGGTAGCAATTCTATCACATCTCATCTTTACTTAAAGGCTTATTATTACTTACATTTTCATCCAAAAATGCGACTAGCTCATTTGGTGCCATCTTGACGGTGTTTTTGTTAAGATTCGACATTACTTTAGCTAAAGCAACCCTTTCAGATACTGCACTCATAACAAACTGATTCATAGAGACTCCCTCTATCTCAGCAACTTGTTTTAAATCATCATAGATTGAATTAGGTAATCTTAATGCAAAATTAGCCATGATAAGCCTCCTTAGTATCTAGTATTATTTTCACAGCATGCCATCGGCTACTAGCTTATATTGATATTATTCCTTTGTCATTAAAACTATAAGTTGCTGAGAGACTAAGGTACAATAACACCTTTTACACACAGGCAAAAAGCAAAGGACGTAAGATGCAACACAATACTGAATTTCTTAAATTGGTCAATGATGCCAAGACACGCATCAAAGAGTGCGATGTTTTTCACATCAAAAATATGATTGATAATAACACATTAGATGGCCTTCTTATTGATGTCCGTGAAGAATCTGAATTTGCGCACTCGCACTTGCCAGGTGCCAATCATTTAAGCCGCGGCATTATTGAAGTTAAAATTGAACAACTCATTCCTAACAAAAAGCAAAAAATGTACTTATATTGCGGTGGCGGTTTTCGCTCAGCATTAAGCGCTGACAACCTACAAAAAATGGGTTATGACAATGTTATCTCCGTGGATGGTGGTTTTCGTGCATGGGTTGGCAATAGCTTCCCATTAAGTATCGAGGATTAATGATGTTTCGTATTGGTCACGGCTATGATGTGCATCGCATCAGCAACGAAGATAAGCCATTAATGCTTGGCGGCATTGAGATTAATGCGCCCTTTTCTCTTGAGGCACACTCTGATGGTGATGTTATTTTGCATGCTATTACTGACGCAATCCTTGGTGCTGGAGGTTTAGGCGATATTGGTCAGCATTTCCCTGATACTGACCCCAAACATAAAAACCAAGCAAGCAAAGATTTTTTAGTGCATGCGCAACACGGCATCAAAACACAAGGTTATCACATTGCCAATATTGATGTGACGGTTGTTGCTCAAGTGCCAAAGCTTGCCCCTTATATTCTTGAAATGCGTCAATGTATTGCAACGCTGTTGCAGCTTACCTTAAATCAAGTTAACATCAAGGCAACCACGACTGAAAAACTTGGGTTTACCGGCAGAAAAGAAGGTATCGCCTGCCATGCGGTTGCCCTTATTTATCAACAATAGGAGCAAACATGCTTATTTCGTTAATTTTAGGTGTCATCGCCGCTTTTATCATCGGACTTGTGATTGGATTAAGTGTACGTAAAAGTAGCAAAAATCTTAGCAATGAACTAGATGAAACTAAGACGCTGCTAACACACTATCAAAACACCATCAATGAACATGTGCATAAAACACATGAAATTATGGAAAACATTTACCAACAATTTTCTGAGCTGCAGAAACATTCGCAAGAATACAGTGTTAAGCTTAATCTTGATCCATCAAGGCAGTCTTTATTGCAACCCAAAGCCTATCGCGATAAAGAGAAAACCCATCAGCTCAACAATGAGCCACAATACCCTAAAGACTATGCTTCTGAAGGCGAAGAAAAATAATGAGTCAACCGATTGGCAGACTGAAAACATATAATCAAGACTTCTTGGTTGAAGAAATTTTTGATTTTGACTTAACCGGTAATGGCGAGCATATTTGGCTGTTTATCGAAAAAAATGGTTTAAACACCAAAGATATTATTCGCGCACTATCTCGATATACAGGTCTTAAGCAGCGCGATATTGGCTATAGTGGTTTGAAAGATAAACACGCGATCACCAGACAATGGTTCTCGCTATATTATCCTGGTAAAGCTGATATCGACTTTAGTGAGTTTAATGTTGAAAATTGCAACATCCTACGCATCAGTCGCCACAATAAAAAGCTTAAAATTGGCAGCCACAAAGCCAATCGTTTTACACTTGTATTGCGTGATTTAACGTTACCATTCCCAGAAATAGAGCCCAAGATTAAACATATTGTGCAACACGGCTTTATTAATCTTTTTGGTGAGCAGCGTTTTGGTCATGATAATCTACAACAAGCACATGATGTTATTGATGGCAACATCAAGCTTAACCCAAAAGACCATGGCTTTTTATTATCCGTTATGCGCAGCTTTTTGTTTAATGCTTATGTCCAGTTTCGCCAACAAAATCATACAGATCAAAAGGCTTTAATCGGTGACATTGTTGGCTTTAGCGATGGTAATAGTGTCTTTCAAGTCACTGCGGAGAATCAAGATGAAATCCAACAGCGTATTGAGTCCAAAGAGTTAAGCATTGCCGCACCATTAATTGGAAAACAGCAAAAGTTATTCTTCAGTAATGAGGCATTGAGCCAATATGAGCAGTTTACTCAAACTCATGGCAAATTTATTGATTATTTAGCTGCACATAGTGAAATGCAATTTCGCAGCATCTATGCTTATGCGAAAAACTTAGATTATAGCCATGATGTATCAAAAAACACCTTAACACTTAGCTTTAGCTTAGGAACTGGCGCGTACGCCACCTCATTAATTGAGGCATTATCTGCATAAAAGGAATATTTATCATGTCAGAACACTATCCCATTGCTATCATTGGTGGCGGCATCTCAGGTATAAGCTTTGCGCACTTTGCAGCAATTAAAGGATATAAGAGCATTATCCTTGAGCAAAATGACAAGCTTGGTGGCTGCATTGAAACCTATCACAGCCCAAAAACACGTGATTTCTGGCTTGAGTTGGGCGCGCATACCATTTACAACTCTTATCAGCATTTAATTAGTTTTTGTCGTGATAATGGACTGTTGAATCAGTTGCAACGACGCGAGAAACATCCTTTTAAACTGCTGACACCACAAAATCAAATTGCCAGCATTTTAAGTAAACTCAACCCAATTCGCGCAGGTCTTGGCTTGCCACTATTTAAATTTAGTCATGCTAATGATCGCAGCGTTGAAGAATATTTTAGCTTTGTCTTTGGATCTCAAAATTATCAAAAAACACTACGTTATTGCTTTGATGCCGTACTGTGCCAAGATAGTCGACAGTTCCCTGCTGATTTTCTTTTTAAAACACGCGCTAAAGATAAAAGCCTACCACGCAGCTTTACTTTTGAGCACGGCATGTCAAGCCTGTTTAGAGACATAGACAATCAAAATACAAAGATCAATCTAAACACTCAAGTCATGACCGTTGAGCAGCAAAACGAACAGTGGCATATCACCACAGATAATGGTGTATTCATAGCAAATAAGTTAGTTTTAGCAACACCCTGGCATGTTTGCTACCGATTACTTGCGCAACTTAATCACCCACTTGTCCACCTTAAGCATCAACCTGAAGTTTCTAAACTCATAACAGTCGCTTTAGTTTTTGACAAAGACAAAGTCAAACATATCAAGCCGATCAATGGTTTAATTGGTATGAATCAAGATTTCTTTTCGATGGTGACGCGCGATACAATAACGCATGAAAAGTATCGCGGCATGACAGTGCATTTTAAAAACACAAACATCCCTTATCAACAATTAGTTGGTGGGTTTTTATCGAAACTTAACATTCCTAAAGATGCTTTGATTGATCTAAAACACAAAAAAAATAGCGTGCCATGCTATCAATCACAGCACCAACAGTTTATTGACGGGATTAATAATGAACTGATCAAAGACAACAGTCTAGCATTAACGGGTAACTACTTTACCCGTCTAGCTGTTGAGGATTGTGTTAAACGCTCTTTTGAGGAAGCCCAAAGAATCTTGAGTTAAATTCGCTCGATCTTAATGCATATTTTCAAATGCTTCAACCCACGGATGACACGCGCCAAATGCACACGGTCTTTGACCTCAAGCATCGTCTGAACGATACCATATTGCGCGTCAGACTCTAGAATATTGAAACTTAAAATTTGTGCATCATGGCGTGAGATATTAGCGGTGACTTTGGCAATTGCACCTTGTACATTTTGCAAACTAATTCGCAGCTTCACCGGATAATAGCCCGTGCAGTCTTTTGCCCATTGTGTCTCAATAATTTCATGTGTTTTTTTAAGTTTTAATAACTCACTGCATTTAATGCGATGAATCATTAACCCTTTGTCAGAGATTAATACACCCGTAATTGGATCATCAGGAATCGGTGTGCAGCAGCTTGCTAATTGGCGAAGATAACTATCATCGATCAGCAATTTGCGTTGCGCATCATAATCATCACTTTCAAGCTGCTGTTTTTGATCAACAAAGTGCACAAACGTATTCGCTGAGAAATTTGCTTGCCCAATGGCAGCATGTAGCTCGGCAATAGCTGGGAAATTAAACTCAACTAATGCCTCTTGTAATAACTCCGCTGAAATAGTCGAAAAATCCATATGATTTTTCAGTAGTGCTTGTGTGAGAATCTGCTGCCCAATATGCACAAACTCTTCATGCTCATAGCGCTTTAAAGCATGCTTTATCGCGTGTTTAGCACGCGCCGTTTTAATAAACTCAAGCCACGCAGGATTTGGGTGGGCATTAGGTGAGGTAATGATCTCAACGGTATCACCATGCGTTAATACATAACTCAATGGCGTGATCCTACGATTCACCTTTGCCGCAATGCAGTGATTACCAATATCGGTATGAATGTGATAAGCAAAGTCAACACATGTTGCACTTTTGGGCAGTTCAATAATCTCGCCATTTGGCGTGAACACATAAACCTCGTCAGGAAATAAATCCAGCTTAACACTTTCAACAAAGTCCATTGATTTGGTGACATGTTGTTGCAAATCAGACAGCTTCTCTAGCCACTTTTGAGCATTATCGTGACTTAATGATTTCGCCTTATAAATCCAATGTGCGGCAACCCCTTTCTCTGCCGTGTCATCCATTATTTTAGTTTTTATCTGCACTTCAATTGGCACACCATAAGGACCAAAAACGGTGGTGTGTAGTGACTGATAACCATTGGCTTTTGGGGTAGCAATATAATCTTTAAAGCGTCCAGGAATAGGTCTGAAGATCTCATGAATTGCACCTAAGATCATATAGCAATCGCGCCGTGTTGGCGCAATGACCTTATAAGCATAGATATCCATAATTTCAGAGAATGACATCTCTTTATCTCGCATCTTGCGATAAATGCTATATAGACGTTTTTTGCGACCTGAGACTGGCTTTTCACCTTCTAAAAGCTCAGTCAGATGATGCTGTAATCGTTCTTTAATTTTACGAAACAAGCGATCACGATGCTTTTGTGCATGTAATACTTTTGTTTTTAGTGTTTTATAGCGATAAGGATACATTGCCTCAAAAGCTAACTCTTCAAATGAGTTTTTAATGTGATGCATCCCCAATCTATGCGCAATAGGAGCATAAATCTCTAAAGTCTCTAATGCAATCCGTCGACGCTTATCTGGGCGAAGTGGCGCAAGCGTTGTCATATTATGTAGTCGATCAGCAAGCTTAATCAAAATAACACGAATATCCTGCACCATTGCCAAAACCATTTTACGGAAATTCTCGGCTTGCAATTCTGCCTTTGAATGCGTTTCAATCTTACTTAATTTGGTAACACCTTCAACTAATTGCGCCGTTTTTTCACCATAACGTTGAGCAATCATTTCTGACGAAATTTCAGTATCTTCAATCGTGTCATGCAAAAGAGCAGCAATCACCGTTTCACAATCAAGGCGCATACCTGCCAATACACAAGCAACTGCTACTGGATGCGTAAAGTAAGGCTCGCCAGAGCTTCTAACCTGCAGCTCATGCGCATCAGCACCAAACAAAAAAGCATCTGCCACGAGCGCACGCTGCTCATCATTTAGATAACTATGAATAATTTTATTTAACTTATAAAATAAAAACATCTAATATCAGCGCAGCTTAATAATGTTTTTCAGTATAACGATAATTTAGCCAAAGCCCTACTGCTGCTGTGGCAAAACCGATCAATTTCAATTTAAATGCATAAAATTCTGGCAAAAACTATTTATTTGTTTAGAATTATCCAGTTTTTAGATGCATATAAATATTTTAAGTCTATACTTTTTGCAAGGACTAAAAGCATTTTAAGCTTGGGGTTGTGCATTTACTTTGCAAAGGGTTGGTATAGGTTTGATCAGCTTTGGAAGATAAAGCTATATAATAAGGAGTAACTTTAACATGTTAATTTTAACAAGAAAAATTGGCGAGACTGTCATGATTGGGGACGAAGTAACAGTCACTGTTTTGGGCGTCAAAGGAAATCAAGTTCGTCTAGGCATAAACGCGCCTAAAGAGGTGTCCGTACATCGTGAAGAAATCTTTGTGCGCATTAAAGGTGAGCACTCATTAGGCGATATGGAATAACATACCACCATACGCACAACTCGTATTGAGTAACAAGCCATTATCAAAAGCTGATTTATGTTATCTATTAAGATACCAACCACTTATCTAGCTGATGGTTGGTTCTCCACAATTCAGCCGTAAACCTTTTGCAGCGCCTATGCTTTATAGCTACACTGATGAAGTATCATCAAAAGAAGGAGTCAGTTATGCAAAAGAAGCTTTATATCATTGCAGCTGGAATACTGTTGTTAGCAGGTTGTGCACAATTTAGCAGTCAACACAAAGAACCAACTGCTATAACACCAACAGATCAAGCGATTAAAGATAATACATCTTCAACAGTAAGAAACAATGACAAAGCAACAACAAGCAAGGTATCAACTGAGGATGACTCAGCCAAAGTTGTTGAAGCAGCAGGCGCGCCTGAAACTAAACTTGAGGAAATTTCAGCAGTTGCTAACGTTGCAGAGAATAATAAGCCCGTAACTTATAAAGTCGAGATTGGCGATAGCTTATATAGCATTGCCCGCAAGAATAACATCAGTATAACCTGTCTTTCTAAAGCCAATAAAATAACAGATCCTAATCGCCTAGCGGCAGGACAAACGCTTATCATCCCAAAGCCTACTGACTGCTAAACTCCAATGAACCAATATCTGAAATATCTTAGCCTATGCATGCTAAGCACAACGGTTTCTTTTGGATTTTGCAAAAGCTTCAGTTTACAGCAAGCAGTGCAATATGCGATTGAGCATGCCCCGAGTTTAAAATCGCAGCAATCACAACTCAACATTGGCGCTTTGCAAAAAGACAATGCCTTTGCCGCCTTCTTGCCAAAACTTGACTTAATCAGCACATCAACAGCAAGTGATACAACATACAGTACAGCCAATAGCACAGGGCTTAATACCGGCAATACCTTTGGCTTGCAGCTATCAGAAGATTTTAGTCAAAATGGTATTAAGATCACCAATTATTACCAAGCAAAGATTCAAACCGCGATCGATCAACTTAACTATCGCTATGCTAAGGATCAATTGATCCAAGAGGTGGCTGAAAATTTTATCCAATATTCACTCAGTGTTCACAACCTTAAGTTGCAAGAAACACTTTATCAGCAATATCAAACGCAGTATTTAAGTGCCAACACCTTATATAAACAAGGACTTAAATCACGCTCGGACGAGCTAAATTTAAAAACGCAGCTCTTAAGTACCGAGATTACGTTAAAGCAACAAAAACAAAGCCTTAAAGTTTCCAAGCAGAAATTACTTAAAAGCATGGGTGTTAGCGCTTTTAGCCCTCAGGATTTCAATTTTAGTGTACTGGCATTACAAGATCTAAAAGACATCCCTAAAGCATTAACGCATTTTTCTGAGCAATATCTATACCAATACAAATTATGGCAATTACAACAACAAAAAGACAATTGGAGTATCAATCAAGCAAAACGTAATTACTGGCCAAATGCTTCATTTGCCATCAATGGGGGGTATCAAAACCCTTATGCGCAAAATGGTTTTTTTGGTGGCATTGGTGCACGCAAAGAATTTAGCTGGAATGCAACCTTAACGTTAAGTTTTAACCTGTTTGATGGCGGCACGTTGGATCGCAATATTGTCATTGCTGAGGAAACAAAACTTAAAAACCAGTATGACAATCAAGGCAACATACTCGATGCACAAAAAACGCTGGCAGATTTGCTCAATGATTTCAAAAACCAATATGATACGCTACCAACAGCCATTGAACTTCAGAAATATGCCAAAGAAAGTTACACCTCGGTAAAGCGTAATTTTCAAGCGGGCAGCCAGTCTTATCTTGATTTAATCAATGCATTACGTAGCTTACAAACAGCTGAGCAAACGATGCTTAATCTCTATGCAAGTTTATTAAAAGACACCTATCAATATCATTTCTATAAAGGAGACATTGAGCGTTATGTTTTCAAGAATCATTAAATGGCTCATTATCATTATTATCCTAATTGCGCTTGGATACGGGCTTTATTACTTCGCTGTTAAAACCAGTCAGCCATTAACTACAACGGATACGCCCTATATAGTAAGCAAAAAAACACTGATAAATAAAATTTCCGCTGCAGGAGAAGTTAGTGCCAATAAAGAAACCGTCGTCACCGCACCCTATGCAGGCTATATCCAAAAAATCTACGTCAATCTGGGGCAACATGTCGTTCAAGGCGATCCTCTTGTGAGCATAGTTAGCTCACTACAATCACCGGAGAAAGTCTACCCAATTAGAGCACCCTATGCCGGAACTGTGGTCTATATCAAAAAATCTGAAGGTGAGTATGTCACTCAAGGTTCAGGCAACACTCAAAATAGTGACTTTATTCTCAAAGTCGATGATTTATCAAAACTTTATGTCACCGCAGACATTGCCGAATCAAACATACTGCAAATGAAAAAAGGCTTAAAAGTCATGATCAAAGCATCCGCTAACAATAATACTAGCTTTGATGGTGCAATCACCAGCGTTGCTCTAGCGCCCTCACCAAATAATTCAGGGACATCATTTAATTCGACACAACAAACTACTTACCCGATTAGGGTGCTTATTACAACAAAGAATGCTGATTTGCTTCCCGGAATGAATGTTGTTTGTGATATTTACATTGATGAAAAACAAGATGTCATTGCGCTGCCTAAGCAATATATTCGCATTCAAGATGGGCATAACTATGTCAAATTGAGCAACGGAAAAATGCAAGAAGTCAGCTTAGGCATACAAACCACACAAGATGTTGAAATCACCAAAGGCTTAACGGTCGGTGATCAAGTTGAGCCAATCGATTACTTCAGCGGAGTATAGCCATATGAGTTTGGCGTATGAGGTAAGTAATCTTAGTTTTAGTTATCACGGTGCAATGAAATCAACGCCCGTGTTGCATGATATTAATTTAAAAATCCAGCAAGGTGAGTTTGTTGCAATTGTAGGGGCTTCAGGATCAGGCAAGTCAACATTGCTGCATTTATTAGGTGCAATGCTGACACTTGAATCAGGTAATATCAAAATAAATAATGAATCCCTTGCGCATGCTGATAGTCGCAAATTGGCACAAATACGCGCTAAACATATTGGCTTCGTGTTTCAGCAATTTCATCTATTGCCCAAGCTAAGTGTGTTGGACAATATCTTGTTACCGATGAATTATCCGATTAATGTTCAGCATGATCGTAAAGCATTAAAACAAAAAGCGCATGATATTGCCAAAGAAGTTGGCATTGCCCATCGTTTAGATCATTACCCTAAAGAGCTCTCAGGCGGTGAACAACAACGTGTCGCAATTGCCAGAGCATTGATGCGTAATGCGGACATTATCCTTGCTGATGAACCAACGGGAAATTTGGATAGTCACAATACCCAGAACATTATGGCGCTCTTAACCAAGCTGAATCAAAATGGCAAAACAATCATTTTAGTAACGCATGATAAGGAAATTGCCGAATTTGCACCGCGCACTATCGAGATTAAAGATGGTAAAGTGCTTGCAGATATTAAAAAGGACACCCAAATAAATTCTTCTGCCAAGCAGGATATAACTCAAATCCATGACAATAAACAAAAGCCAAGCTCAAGCAGCAGCTACACACATGCCTTAACACGACTTTTTGCTTTAGCCTTACGCACCTTGATGATCAAAAAAGGGCAAACACTATTGACTGCTTTAGGTGTAATTATCGGTGTTGCTTCCATTATTGTGATGATGACGCTTGGACAATACGCTAAGGATAAAATTCTAGCATCTTATGATAAATTGGGCGCAAAAACGGTATTATTCTATGCCTATAAGAACTGGATGCAATCGGCATCAGATCATAATAATTCATCCTTTGAACAGCTTTCGGTTAAAGATGATCTCATGCCGATAAAGCGGATTTTCCCACAGATTACCATGCTATCGCCTTCGATTAGTAGCTATGCCAACAGTGTGATTTTTAATAGTAACAAGGTGCATCAAAATAGAATCTCAATTCAAGGCGTTAATGAATATTTCTTGCCGATTGTTAATACCCACCTAGCACAAGGACGAAATTTCTCGGCACTGGATATTCAAAATGCCGATAACGTCTGCATTATTGGTAATGATATTAACCGTGAGCTTTTCCCAACACAAAGCGCAATTGGCAATGTCATTAAGATCGGTGATTATGGTGGCAGTTATACCTGCTTTGTCATTGGCGTGCTAAAGAAAAAATCAAGCTCAAGCAGTGATGCTTGGAATAATATCAATACTCAGGTTCTCCTACCTTTCACCTACTTACAAAAGGTCAATTGGAGTTTTTTAGCGCAATTTTATTTTAGTGTCGATGATGTAAACGCTGTCATTCCAGTGAGTAACGCCCTTAAGAATTACTTCACCAGCAAATATGGCAACAGCGGCACCTTCATGGTGTCACCGGACATTGATCTATTGCACAACATTCAGACTTTTTTAAACATTTTCACCTTAATGCTTGCAGTCATTTCAATCGTATCGCTTGTTGTTGCAGGCATTGGTATTACCAATATGATGCTGGCATCAATTTCTGAGAACCTATATGAAATCGGCTTACTCAAAGCCATTGGTGCCGGAGATCGCACGATCTTTTGGAGCTATTTGATTGAAGCCATTTTACTGTGTTTAAGTGCTGGCATTATCGGCTTTGTGCTGGGAGTTGGTAGCTATGAGTTGATCTTATATATCGCTTCAAAGTTCGTGCAAGAGATTCAGTTTATCTGGTTCATCTCACCCTTTGCGGTATTACTGGCATTTATCTCTGTCGTCAGCCTAGGGATACTAAGCGGCTTGCTTCCGGCACGTAAAGCTGCAGCTTTAGATGTGGTGAAGTGTTTAAACCATTAAAACCCTAGTTTAAAAACTTTGTCGATTTCAAACTGTAAATAAACAGATGCTACCAGGTCACTTTGTTTTGCTTGCAACCTGTTAGTCACAGAAAGTGGTGAATATAATGGTGAAATCAAACACCACCATCAAGCACAGACTGAAAGAAAATCCTCGTCACAGATACTGCCTTAGGCTAATACAAGTTAATTACAGTAATTAGAAGAATTAGTTAGACTGTGATAAGTATAATTCTCAAAAAAACCGATATTAGAGCTATTATTTTCTATTTGCTTTTGAGGTTTTCTTTCATTAATGGAGAGGTTCATGGTGCCATATCCTTGACAACCGAGACCAAGATCATTAAGCAACTCTTGGTAATAGCCAGACTCACAATCCTCTAACTTATATTCTTCCCCATCTAAAGCTTCCTTGATAGCATTATGTCCAACATACGGGTCTGAAAGTTCAAAATCATTGATTTGATAGTGAGATTCAGCATTTAAATTTTTGGCTATGACCATATTCCTGCCCACTTTGATTGTGTAAGCGTTGGCTGAGCGTAAGTCGAAGCCTTTATGAAGTATGATTTTCACAAGCTACCCTTCGACTTACGCTCAGGGTACGGTGAGCACTTGTGGGTGAGCATTTAGTCTTAGCCAAATTTTTTAATACTCTATTTATAAGTTTTATAAGTGATGTTCCCTGCATAGTTTCCGTTAAATTTTCCAAGTCTGACTTTTTATCTCCAAAAAGTTTTTGCTTATCATACGCTTCAATAAATTGGGTATTACAAACATTATGATAGCGAATATTGGATATGAACTGAGTATCTGTGTTTTTGAGGATATGATAAATTGAATACTCGATCAAGTCTGAAACATGCATTTCCAGATTGCCTCCACTTAACCCATCTTTGTTCACATGAAATATATTTATTTCCCATGCATTTGATGTGGTATTTTTCACAAACTTCAATGAAGCATTAGGTGATATACTGTTCAATGAAACATCAATATTATCAACCTTCTGCCAATCAAAATCCTCGATCCCTCCAGACTTAAAAGTCTTCTTTATCCCAGATTTTTTCACTTTTTCATATGTCTGTAATATTTTTGACAGATCTACTTTTATATTCATGAGTAATGGTCTCCATTTATAATGCTATTAATTCTTCTAAATCTTCGCACATTGTTGTTTTCACCCTAAGTAATGAATCAAGAATAAGTTGCGTTAGCTAGTACCTCTCCCCTTGCGGGAGAGGTCGTGCAGCTTGAGCTGCACGGGTGAGGGGAGTAATTGAAGCTCAACTTATTTCCGAATTATTACTAAAGGGATTAGAAGTATGTCTTTATTGCTTTGATTAAAACCTCTCATCAAAGCTAAAAAAGCTAGCACTTAACCTACTCTTTTATTTATAAACTATCACTGTTGTCGTTTCCACCGGAAAACTACCTAATCAACAATTTGATCATATCAATATACCCATCGCGACACATTTTACTATGTTTCAGTCATTGAACTCATCACACTTTTAGGGAGCTGGGTTTTGCCAACAACGCAATACAGAAATACCCTTTTGTATGTCTCTAACGACGCCTTAAAGTATATGGAATAATGTAGAATTTTAGAGTTAGATATGTCATTTCATACTAATGGATCTATTACATAACATTTATAAACATTTAATATAAATTATGTCAAGCACCACATCAACAAATGAGTAGTAATACGCATTTTGCAGCTAAGTTGTATTAATAACGTCTGTTATTGTGCTAAGTTATTAACAGCAATGTTGGTTGCATGATGATATTGACAAGTAGGTTATAGTAAAAATCATAAAAGGAATCAAAAATGAGAAGGCAAGCAATCACAACATTAGGCGTGTGTAGTACATTAATATTTAGTGGTTCACTAGCCTATGCAGCTAGTGATGTATCCAATACATATGTGGATCCAACAGCAAGGGTTGAGGCACTTGTTAATGCAATCAATCAAAGCAATGCGGAAGTAAATAAACAAGCCCAAGTTGTGCTTGCTGATCATAAACAATGGGCTGATACTGCAGCGCTAAGCTCATATAGTGGTTGGACAAAATTTAAGTCATTCTGGCCTTTTTTGGGGCTCTCTATGCAAATGGGCATTAATACGATTGAATTAGGGACTAACTTATCAAAAATGAAATTTGATAACGCCGATCAAAACATGGATCAATACCATGCCATTATGAAAAACATGATGACAGGGGCAGCGCAACCGATGACCTACACAACCACGAAATCACTGTTAGGTACCATTGGTAAAATACAAAAAGTAGATTTAGACACTGCTAAAGTTCGTTATTATGACGGCATGGCACAAGCATATGCTGTGCCTAAGAAGATCATCAAAGCAGCCGGTATCGCATATACATCAACGATTAAATCCGTTGATAATTATCAGCGTTTTTCAGAAGCTGATTGTGTATTAGCAGTTAAAGCCTCACGTGATACAGATTTGTATCAGAATATTTCAGGCTCTGTAAACGCCTTCAAACAACTACTGGATAACAATAAATTGCTGGATAGCATTAAGTTTTTGCATGATGCCAATGTGTATATGCAGTTTTATTACACGGCAGATCCCGCAAAAGTATGTAGCTATAAAGTAGCAATTGAAACACTGAAAAATAATCAATTTATGCAAGCTTATATGCAAGGTTTTGATCGTTATAAAGACTTATTAAGTAAATTTTCTAAAGACTTAAATGTGACAAATGATCACGCATACCCAGTCTATGCTGCCACTGCCGCCATTGATTTTGTGACAATTACTGAAACACAATCAATTATTGATGCGTTAAAAAAATTAAAGCCATAAGCATATGAAAAAGCCTATTTTCTTTCTCTTACTCTCAATGCTATATATTGCACTGCCAACTTATAGCACGGCAGCAGCAAGCATGGCAGTCCAATCATCTTTGAACGATATGACCGTTGCCGATTATCTTAAGCTTTATTATTCAGATAACTCTGCTGATAATCAACGCGTGCGTGGAATCCTCGATGATACTGAGAATTGGCTTATTGCCGCTGATGTCTTTTCCCGCGAAATACAAGGAAAACCATTGTTTTGCGCCAATGCCAAAGATGAGCCTGTCAATTTAGATATCGATACATTTAATAGCATCATCATGGCAAACCTATCACGCTTGGATGCATACAATAATATTTTGTCAATAAAGGATGTATTGCCTTTTACATACTACGTGCTTGGCGTTATGGAGGCAACATTCCCATGCAAAGAGGTTAAATCACACTTTGATCTTTTTGGTCGAATTGAAAAAAGCTATCTCCAAGCGAAAAATCAACAAAAGATTGATGACAAGTCATCATCGCATTAACAATACCACTCTAAAAAAACTTCAATTTCTGCCACCAATTCTTGTTGTGAATGTTTTTCTCGAGCTTTTCACGCTTAATCGCAAGAGAAGTTCTTAAATCATTTGGCGTTAAACGATGTGAAGCAAAATCATTATTGGTCAAAGGGGATTTTGCTGCTTTAAATGCTGCATCAATAAGCTCTGAGCAGAACCATTTATCATGTTCATCCATCCAGTCACGACGCCACAAGCCAAGCCCTAAGGCAGATGAGTAATCATATTTCTTGCCCAGTTGATTGTTTAAAAAAATAATCAGATCATTCTTTTGTGCATCACTGATTTCTGTACGCCAAGTTTCTAACATATCTTGAGATTTGCGCAAGTCATCATAGCTACGCTTATAAACACCCAATGAACCATTACTACTATAACAATCATCATCAATTTGCAATTCGACATGTGAAAAATGTGAACGTGTTACCCAGCGAATACCATAACTGAGAGGATGATACCTCCGACCAAAGTATATTTGAATAATGGGCATAACAATTTCCTTTTTATCTTTCCATGAACGCCTAAGCAAGTATAGCAAAGGATTATCCCAAAAAATAAAGTGTTAACACAAATAAGCGTATCGTATTTGATTTTTCCAAATTTTTACGTTAATTTGCGCGAACCAAAAATAGGTCTTTGGTACAAAACAAATCTATAGGGGGTTTATCTCATGACAAAAATGAACAAAATAATTGGTTTATCAGCGATTGCTTTACTAAGCATCTCTGCAGCAAATGCTAGCGCACAAAGTGGTTTAGTCGTTGGCGGCAACGTTGGTTACTCATTTGCACAAAATGGTTTTGCAAACCACAAAGGTGGTGTAGCTTTCGGTGGTTTAGTAGGTTATGACTACGCTTTAAATCGCAGTGTTAGCGTTGGTGCGGAAATGGATTTGCAATACGCAAACCAAGTTTCAAAAACAGCAGGCAACAAAATCAATGTCTGGAATGTACCACTATTCTTAGTTGGTAAGTACTACTTCGGCGGTAATGGACAGTTTGATGTATTTGGTAAAGCGGGTTATGCATGGAACCGTGTTGGTGCCAATGATAACTATAGCAAAATTTTCAGACCTGTTGTTGCAGTGGGTGCTGGTTACCAGTTGTCTCGCACATTGAATGTATTCGCTCAGTACCAATACAACTGGTTGCCACAAGGTGGTCACAGCATGGGGCAAGCAACAGCTTCTGTTGGCTTGACTTATACGATTCCAATGGGGCCAAGCAACTATTTCTCAAGCCAAGAGAACAATGCTATCGGTCAAGAACAACCTGTAATGCATAATCAGCCAGCTGCAGCGCAAGCACCAATAGCTATTGGTAATGCAACGTATACGGTTAAAAAAGGCGACACTTTATATGACATCGCTGTAGCACATGGCTTATCAAAAACTAAAGGCGCTAACTGCATTGCAAAAGAGAACAACATCACTAACCCATCTAAGATTCGCGTGGGTCAAAAGCTTGTGATTCCAGCAGTCCACTCTTGCTAATCATTACACTACATAAGATACAAAAGCTTTAAGCCAATAGCACTAACATTGCTATTGATACTATGATTTTTTGCAGGAACATAAATATAGCTTGCCCATGGCGCAATAATAAAGCGCCCATAACTGCTATCAAAATTAAAGCCAATACCTAATAGTGAATACAACCCGCCGTGATTCGTGGTATTTTGTGACAACGTCCCCAAACCATTGGCTTGATAAAAATCAACCTGCGTATTGTTGTAATAAATATAACCAAGCTCAGTACGACTTGAGATTGAAAAATGGCGATTAAAATGAAACGTACTAGATTGTAATACCCCTGCATGCAAATACACATCATCCTGTTTCGTGCCACTGGTATTGACCAATGCCAGCATCATCGGCTCAGTCGTACGATATCTTGAATAATTTGCCGTAGTATAAACTCCTGGTGTTATATGAAATCGCCCTTGAATAAATTCATAACCAAAACTCAAACTTGAAACGGCAAAGTAATGCTCAAGGTTAGTGTGCTGATCAATATTATAATCATTTGCTCGCAGATTAACGCGCCCTGTCCCTGCCGCCCCATGGATATACCAATGCGCTTGCCAGTGATTATAAGTACTAATGACGCCAAAAATAGCACCACCCATCCACTCAGACGTTGCCGCCGTACCAACAACATTAAAAAGATTCAAGCGCGTATGCGTATAGCGCGCTTCTAGCGTTGGACCAAAATACCAGTGATTATCCAAGCGATTATCTGAATTATGCAATGCCATAGTAGGATGCAAATCATCTTGGTCATGATTATCGACAACATTAACTGCAATAGCAGATTCAACTAAGCCTAGCAGCAAGCATAATCCACTATAAAAAGGGATTTTGTTTCTTATATCCATCGTTTGTTTAGGTTCCATCTAATCATTCTTAGATTGAGTATAGTTGATAAATTACCTATGCCACCAATAATGAACGAACACGAAGATATTCTATGTGTCTGACTTTATTACTTGGCAAGTAAAAGGTGGTTATAACACCAACAATAATCAATGCATAAATAAAATAAATTAAACCATATGATGGTGACATATTAACAAACACATCTGCAAACATTGGTGCAAAGCCAGAGATGGAAACTCCTATGCCATATGCAATTGAGCAACCTGAAGCACGCACATCTTTTGGGAAAAGCTCAGAGTACAAAGGCGTGGCAACTCCTTGAAGCAAGGATACAAGTGCTGTTATTAAAACAGTGGCTACAATAATAAGCACATAACTTGCTGAGTTGAACAACAGCATTGCCGGCACCGACAACACTATCATTGATATGAGGCACGCGTTTAAGGATCTCTTTCGGCCCCAATAGTCTGAAAGCAGCCCTGAAAGCGGAACCATAATACATATCAAACTAAGAGCCAAGCTATTAATACCTAAAGCTGTCGCTTGACTTAACCCAATATGTTGCGTCATATAAGTCACAAGGTAAGTTGCCAGAATATAGAACAAAGATGCGGCAACAGCCGAAAGTATAATGACACAAAAAAGGCTTCTTCTGTGCTTTGTAAAGACTATTTTAATTGGTGAGACTTTCATTTTATCTTTGGAGTCTACGATATCTTGATCGACATCCTTCTCTTTTAAAAAAATCTGAGCTATTAGAAGAACAGCGCTTATTAAAAATGGAATTCGCCAAGCATATTCAGACAATGAATCAGGAATTAACTTAACAACGGTAACGCTAACAAAGGCTGCCAACAAGAACCCAATAACGGATACTGAATATGCAATACCTATGTTTAAACCTTTTAAACGATAATCATCATCTTCTGTCGTAATCGTTAACAGATTGCCAAACTGACCACCAGCGGATAAGCCTTGAATCATTCTAAGTAAAACTAGCAACACAGGCGCCATAATACCTATCGTTGAGACACCTGGTAAAAATGCCATTCCAACTGTTGCCAATCCCATCATAGCAATAGAAAGATTCATTGCATAATGACGACCAACTTTATCGCCTAAATGCCCAAAAACAAAAGCACCTACAGGGCGGGCTAGAAATCCAGCTCCGAAGACTGCAAAAGTGGCCAATAATGAAATAAAAGGGCTTGAGCTAGGAAAAAACGTTGCTGCTATCGCTACTGCAAAATAACCATAAAGGCTGAAATCATACCATTCAATAACGTTTCCAAGTGAAATTTTTAATAATCTTAGTGTTTGATAAAACATAACTATATTAAATTTTGAGGAAAAGTCCTCAAGATAAAATAACATCTCCATAATGATCGATTGTTATTTTTACCCTAACATTATTGAAACTGACTTGTCAAATTTGCAAGACCATCAATTTCGCGATGAAATATTCAACTGGTTTCCAGGGCAATCGCATTTAAATCCCCTGAATGATTTTTCGTAAATACTGTTCATCCCATCCAGCTTTCAAGCGTTTAGTTTTAACGCCAACTTTAGCTGTCCTCTCTTTGTTTATTAAATTTAATGTAACATGCCTAATAGTACTCAAGTTGGCAGCACTATTACGAACTCTCGCTCGTGAATGGTCTTCATCAAATGACATATTTAATGACCAATGTAATTGGTTCTCAATGCCCCAGTGCGCCCTAATTGCAGTCGATATCTTCTCAACTTTATCTGCACTTACTGAGCTAATAAAATAGCGTGTTTCCAGACTTTCTTTATAACCTGACTCAGCTTCGCTATCCCTAACTTCTCTTTTTGAGGTCACTGCTGTTATACTTTTTAAATATGGTCAATTATGATGCTCTTGTAACCAATCAATATCACGCATCCAATGAGTAAAAAACTCGCTAAATTGCTCTGTATCAAGCATGGCAAATACATTACCAAATGTGTCATGCGAGGGAATACCATTCTTTAGTTTAAGCACATCTGTTAACCAATCTTTCTTTGCTTTACAAAATACCTCTATTGCCACCCAATTATCCGCGCCGCAAATGACAGCAATTAAAGTCATAAATAAGATGTCATCAGCTTATGTTTCTTGCATCTATTAACTCTCGGATCTTTTATAGTCTCAAAATGTGTGAATACTGATGAAGTTGCTGTACTTTTTGTCATGGGTGGGCTTTATTTCCAGAATTTTTCACAAAACTCACCAGAAATCAACAACTTTTAAATGCGATTGCCCTGATAACAAAAGCAGATAGCCTATATTATTAATTTTATAGTATGGTATGATTTCACTTGGCGGTGAGCTAACCTATTTTCCAGTCCCCACTGTAAGATTAGCCACCTGCCTGCCCCCGCCTTTACACTTAAGTTATTCATTGGTAGAATATGTGCATATACGCACACTATAAAGGCATAAAATAACTAAGTCAACAAGGGCATGGTAAAAAAATGAAATATGATGCAATTAAAACATCGCAGCTTTTAAGTGATGCCTTGCTATTCAAAGAAAATAAAGATGGCGAGCGCTTTAATATTGCTAAGGCTTGCTCACATATGGGCATATCAAGAAAACGCTTTTATGATTTACTCAATGGGAAGTCACACGAGCCAACCATTTCAGTGTTGGCAAAAGTGATACAATACTTTAAAGAGGAAGGCTTTATCTTTCAATACAAAGATTTTCTTGAGGTTGATGTAGAAGAAAACAATCATTACATACAAAGATCCATTCAAATAAAAGATGCTGATAATAATGTTCTGCAAACTAGAACTATAAAAATCACATCCTCTGTAAACCCAGATAATCTTGAGGCTTATCAAATTACCAACAGTCCTTACAATGCGTTGAGTAAGGATGAGATAATCATTGTCGACAGTAAAAACAAAGGAAAAGGAAACTATCTCTTATGTGTAAAATACCAATTTTGCATAGCTAGGAAATCAGGCAAAAATTATATCGATATTTTTAATACGCTAACTTATAAACAGGAAGAAATAACTCTAAAAGGAAAAATTATTGATGTTTTTTTCGCTTAGGAAATTTAAAGGTATTTGAGAATGCATAACTATATTATTGAAGATGTAACTCCTGCGGAGAATGGGTTCAAACTTTATTATCGTGAAGAGTGCTGTCGAATAGTGCATTCAATGCACTATTCTAAAGACAAGTTACAATATTTTAATCGCGATTCACAGCATATAATTCAAGAAAGAATTACAACCTTCATCAAAAATGGAAATAATATATCTGACACACAAAGTTTTTTTGCAAACCTTTTATCTGGAGTAAATGACTTTAAATTATTATGGCTATTTATGATGATTTACGTCATTGTCATCTTACTTGCCAATTGGTTTAACCCTAGAATCGTCGAATTTTTTGGAATATCTACTGATGCTGGCACCATAATTTTTCCATTAACCTTCTTAATTAGCGACATTATTACCGAGGTTTATGGCTATAAATACGCAAGAAAAAGCATATGGTTTGGGTTTTTATTTAGCATATTCTTTTTTGCCTATGGATTTTTAGTTAAGGAATCTGGTAGCCCCGCTTTTGCAGCAGATCAAAACGCTATGTTTGATCAGGTGGTCTCTCTAAATATGCTATTTATTATTTCGGGTTTTATTAGCTACTGGATAGCCGAACCAATGAACTCATTTATTATGGCAAAGCTCAAAATTCTCATGAAAGGTAAATTTATGGCGGGCAGATTCGTTGGCTCCACTTTTGTCGCTGCCTTTTTGGATTCATTTATTTTCTCGCATATAGCACTTATTACTTTGTTTAGTTACAACGACTTATGGTCTTTGCTTATTGTCATGTGGTTGGTTAAGGTCGGCATTGAACTTATCGGCTTAAGCTTCTCTATCCCACTCACTAAGAAAATTAAACAATTTGAGCAAATGGATAGATATGACTTAAATACTAACTTTATTTTTTTCACTACAGAAACCAATTATTCAGCTGATACCAATAAATACAATAATAAAAAAGAAAAAAGCTGTATCCTACTATGATTAGCTTACTTTGAAATTAAGAAGACTAGACTTGCCATATATGGAAATTTGTAATTTGGATGTTTATCTAAAATAACTTGCAAACTTCATATGACCACCTAATTTTATATTTCAATGCCTTTTAATTTGATTCAATTCGACAATTACCCTGCTGAAATATTCAACTGGTTTCTATAGCAGCTTTTGGTTATGATTGGCAAGATTTCATTTAGCAAAACCAAAGGATACGATACGATGCTTAAGAAAATTGGCGTGATCTTCTCATTTATGCTGTTAGCAATGTCAGGCTTTCAGTTAGCTGAAGCCAAGCGTTTTGGCGGTGGTTCAAGCCATGGCTTTAGCCGCTCAGCACCAACACAAACACACAATAGCACAGCTGCTGGCAGCACTGCTCAGAAAAAAGGTGGCATGGGCACCTTTGGTAAGATTTTAACCGCGCTTGGATTAGGTGCGCTTTTTGCTTGGCTTTTTAGTGCGCATGGTATGACGGGATTACTCATTGTTATTGCACTGATCGCACTGTTTGTTTTCTTTATGCGTAGAAAGGCAATGCAGCAACAAATGCACAATAACAATCATAATAATGCATCACATAATCAAGCATCACCACTACATACCGCTACCAATGCGTTTACTGGCAATGCCCAAGAAGCTTCGGCTGAGCACAGTCAATCAACACAGTCAAGTAATGGCATTGTTAATGGTCAATTAGCTGATGGTACACCTGAGACCGTCTTTAATCACCAAGCGTTAAACTTATTTAATCAACTACAAGCCTTGAACAATAAAGAAGGTCTTGAAAAGATCAGAAGCTATATTACTGAAGATCTCTACCATAGTGTCTTAAATGACATTGAGCACAATGAGGAATTAGCGCAATTTAAAGACCTTAGCTGCAAAGTCATGAGCTGTGATCGTCAAGCAAATCAATATATTGCCAGTGTCATGTTTGTTGGACAGGTTAAAGAAGATGCTCATAGTGACTGGCAAAACTTTGAAGAAATCTGGCACTTCACACGCAAAGATGGCGAACACTTATGGCAAGTTGCCGGTGTTCAACAATTCTAAAATTCAAAGGCTACATATAACGTGCTTTAATATGCGCGATATAAGCGCTCGCATCTAAACTTTTGCCACTAGCTTTTGTGACCAACTCATCAAAAGTATATAGCGCGCCATATTGGTGAATATTATGATTAAGCCACATCATTAATGGCTTGAAATCACCTTGCGCAATGCTAGACATAATCGCGGGATTACTGTGCTTAGCTGCGGCAAATAATTGTGCCGCTAATAACGCCCCTAATGCATATGATGGGAAATATCCAAAATCACCAGATGACCAGTGTACATCCTGCATTACACCATCTTTATAATTATTCGTTGTATCAACCCCGAGATAAGCGCTCATTTTCTCTTGCCAGATAGCCGGCAGATCTGCCACAGTAATCTCATCGGCAAAGAGCGCTTTTTCAATCTCATAGCGCAAGATCACATGCAGTGGATAAGTGACTTCATCGGCGTCAACACGGATAAAATCAGGTCTCACTTTTAGTAAATGCTTCATCAAGTTATCTGTTGATAGGCTGTCATCTTGACCAAAATGACGCTCTGCATATTGCGCGAGAATACCAATAAACTCAGGGCTACTACACGCTTGCATTTCAACAAGCAATGATTGACTCTCATGTACTGCCATACCCAACGCTTTGGCTACAGGTTGTGTAATATACTTTTGCGGCAAACCCATTTCATACAAGGCATGCCCCGTTTCATGACATACCGCTAAGGCACTGGATAAAAAGTCCTGCTCATTATAGCGTGTGGTGATACGCACATCAGAAGGCACCCCACCACAGAAAGGATGCTGTGAGGTATCAATGCGACCATGGTTAAAATCAAAACCAATAACACGCATCAGATCATGTGATAATGCATATTGCTTATCGATGGCAAAGGTTTGGTTAAATGGCAAACCCACCTTACCACTTTGTTTATCAACAATCATTGGAATAGCTTGCGGCAAAAAGTGTTTAAGCTCATCAAATATCGGATCGATATATTGCCCATTAACTCCTGGGGAGAACTCATCAAGCAGCGCATCATAGGCATCAACACCATAATACTCCGCTTTGATCTTTGCTTTTTGTTTTACCAAGGCAACGGTTTTGCTCAAAAGCGGCATGAAGTCATGCCAATTGTTTTGACCACGTAGCGTGCGCCATGCTTGTGTCGACTCTTTGGTTGTCACTGCCAAGTCAGCCACTAAGCGCTCAGGCAAAATCGTCGCATTAACAACAGCTTTACGCATATGCTTAATATTAGCCAATTGCCATTGATCTAAAGCGTTTTCATCGATATCCTGCAAACGACTCGCCACTTCAGGTGAGTTTAACTGCTGATGAATGGTTGTTGTGAGACTGGCTAATGCACTATTACGTGCTTTGGCACCCCCTGTTGGCATCATTACATCCTCATCCCAGCACAGCATCTCAAGTGCGTGATTAAGATCATGAATATACTTGAACTTATCGTGTAAATACTGATAGTTTTTATCCATTGTATTACGCTCCATGCATAAAGGCTGCTTCTGCTAAGGGGTGGTTTGTCAACAAAAAGCGCTTTGGTGTTTCTGCCAACAAATACCCTTGATAAGGCTGCCCTGCCTTAAAGTATGCGTTGTAGTTATTCTCATCAGTTAATACAAAAACACGACGATCACTTCGCCATACTGGCCAGAATTGATCTGCGGTTCTTAGCGTTTTATCAGCACCTGAGTTTGGCATTTTGGCAGTATTGGCAAGCTCACCTTCATTGGCAACAATCCACGTCAAGCGATCCAAATAAAACTGTGCATCATAATAGTAACCACCATAGTTTGCGACAATCGCCTGCGGATAGGTTTTAAGCAAAGGGGCGACAATATTCGTCAGTGGACGCACTGTTTTTTGTGCAAAATACTGCGAACCTGACCAGCCCAAATTCAATATAATCATCATCGCACAGACAAACCATAACATAATCGCTTTGAGATTATTGCGCTTTAAATAAACAAATCCTGCAATCGCAGTGATAAGAGACACAAGTGCCGCCGGCCAATAAAACCCTGCAATTTCATTAAAGAACATCGCAAAATTAGGAATAAATGGCAAGATCACAAAAGCAATCGCAATAATAATGAAAAACACCAATGAAACAATAATACTTGCCTTGGTTGACTTACGTAATGTCGACTCATTAAGTATCTTGTCAATGCGTCGCGCGATCAAGATCGCAAAGGGTGTCACCACCGGAATTAAGTAGCCCATTAAAATCGATTTTGAAAACGCAAAAAATAGTAAAATTGCCATGCCCCAGACAAATAAAAACCACTCATTTTCATGCTTTTTACGTGTTTTGAGCTTAGTTAATACTGATTTAAAGACTTGTGGTAAAAAGCCAAACCAAGGGAAAAAGCCAATAATAAAAATACCAAAATAGACAAATTTACTCATTTGTCGCCCTTGCTCATCCGTAGCATAACGCAAGATTTGTTGAACAATCACATAATAATGGAAAAACTCAGGGTGCTCGTTATTAACCGCAACAATCCATGGCACTGAAATGATTAAAACGACGATTAAGCCAAGATATAAGCGATAATCTAACAGCAGGCGATATCTGCCAACGATAAGCGCCCATAAACCAATAATCATCATCGGAAAGACAATGCCAATTAAACCCTTGGTCATCACTGCAAGCCCCGAGAAAATAAAGGCATTTAATAACCATATATTTGCCTGCCAACTTGTCTGGCGATATTGTCTTGATGCCCAAAATGACAACATGGTTATCGTTAAGAAAAAGGCGACACCGGCATCAAGGTTTAAATAGCGTCCTCCACCTAAATATAAAATCGACGTCCCCGTAATCAGTGCAGCCCATAGTGATACACGGCGCTTTTGATAGACAATACGACAAACGAGATATACAAACCACACACCAATAATCGATAACACCGGATTAGGTAGGCGAGCCGCCCAAATATTGAAGCCAAAGATCTTGAGCGACAAAGCTGTTAACCAATAAATCATTGGCGGCTTTTCAAAATAAATCACTCCATCTAGGTGCGGTACGATATATTGGTGGTTAACGACCATCTCGCGTGCAATCTCAGCATAACGTCCTTCATCAGGCGTAAACAGCACCGGCAGACCATAAAGACACAAGGCGATTGCCATAATGATTGTTATCAACAGTAAATCACACCAAAATACGCGATCCATTTGCCAGCGAAGACGGCTTATCTTTTTTTCCATCGTGTCTATAACCTATATTTGAAGCTCAACAGATTATATACATCTTAGGTTATATTTTATAGTGGCATATACCATTCATTGAGATATTCATTCATAAACTATTGCCAGAAATTAGATGTTTGTAAGAATGAGGAAATAACGTCAACTGCTTTTTTTATAATTGGATTTTTGTACGATTCACTATTCACCAAAAAGTAACTACCGGAAGAACCACTAGAAAACTCCGGTAAAATATTAACTATTTGATCGCCATCTGCTTTTATTATTGATTCAGGCATCAAACTAATACCATAACCTGCCTTTGTTAGCTTATGTTGCATAATGACCGAGTCACAGCCAATGCTTTGTTCTATGTTCAAGGTATGCTCAGAATCAGCATCGCGTAATAGCCATGTCTTAGTTGGGAAGAGATTATTATAGATGCAGACATGTTGGCTTAAATCCTTGATACTATTGATTGATGAATGATCTTTTAAATATAATTGACTTGCATATAATTTATGAGTGGTTTCTAGCTTTATTTTCATGATCCACTCTTGATCATTAATTAAGTGAATAAGTGACTCGTGAATGAATATCACATCAAACTGATCAAATAATGCCTTTGAGACCAAACCAAAATTTAGCATCTGGTAATAGCTATAACTCACCATTTCAATTGAGAGCTTGCGATCGATGTTTAGTAATGATTTAAGACATGATTCAAGAAAAAAATAATAAATACTAATGTTGTTAAAAAAGCGAATTTGTGTTGCTTTAGTTTCTGATTGATTCATCAGTGCGGAATAACATTGATTCACTTGATTAGTCATCGTGTTTAAGCGTGGAATTAACTCGACACCATAAGAAGTTAGCTCTATTTTCCCGCCTCTATTATTGATAACATTATTTTTAAGATGAAACTCCAAACGTTGTATTCTGCGTGAAATCGTTGTTCTATGTTCTCCTGTTGCTTCAGCCAAAGCATAAATAGATCCAGCTTTAATTAACTCTACCAATGTAGCCGCATCAATAAAAAAATCATTATACATACTGCATTCCTTAGCGTGCATATTCATCAATATGCATTGAATATAGTCAATTATCTTCAAAAAGCGAACCACACCAAATCTATCCACGATCTACCTCGGTGCACACCCGCACACCCGAGTGCACACTTTGACATATTATTCCAAAGACAAACTGACCATAATGCATTCAACCAAGGCTAGCTATATCTATCACCTTGCCCTGTTCAACAACTCTGAGGAAAACATCATGAAAAAGATCGCTCAATTTAACAAACTTTACACACTATGCACACTGACACTCAGTGGCTTATCTTTAGCAGCCTGTGGAGGTGGCGGGACTTCAGAAGAAGCAACACCAACAGCACAAACAAAAATTAATGCTGCAGTAACAATGGATACACCAGATAATGTTATCAATGGTGAGAAAGCACTATACAGTACACAGCTTAGCGCAGAAATTTCAACCTTTGGTATGAGCGCAGAACCTGCACAAATCACTGCCAAATACTTCTCGCCACAATTAAGCGATGTACAAGCCAATACACTTCAAAGCAATAGTGGCTGCTATGAAGGATTACAGCTAAAGGCTGGTGAACACTGTGAAGATCATTATGAAATTACATCAACAACTGATAATGTAAGTTACCACGGTCAACTTGTCTATGAAACAACCACAGGTACCGTAACAACACCAATTGATATCGACTTCAAACCTGAGAGTGACGATTTATTTAATCACTCAGATATTCAAGTCACAAGTGTCGGCGCATTCTCCCCAGGATTACAAACAGCCATTGGAATCGTTAACGCATCGGCAAAAGTATTACAAAACCCACAAATCATTTTCCCTGAGTCGGTGCGCGGGTATATCCACGCTTTAAATAGTATTACAACATTGAAAAGCGGACAAGCTACAACGCTAAAATTTGAAACGGATAACTCAGCAGAGGCGCTTGCAGCATTAAAAGCTTGGAAAGATCAACTAGATCAAGCCTCAATAAGCAATTTCTTATACGTTAAAACCAATGAACAAAGAGGGCAAAAAGTCGATCTAACGCCATCTTTTAGTCTGATGACTTTATCTGCTGACAACACCCAAAGCGAATATCACCTCAATGCAGACAATAATCTAGAGAAAATCATCACACTTAAAAACCTAACCAGTGACCCAATACATAACCTTGATGCACAATTCTCCCCGCAAATAGATGGTGTCAGCGCTGATTTCTCTTTGTGCACTCTACCTCTTGCCGCTGGTGCAAGCTGTCAGGTAAAGCTAATTGTCGGTCAATATGTTAGCAATACCGGTATTTCAAGTTTTGAGACTGATATCACCTTTGTCACCGACTCAAAATATCAGCTTGACGATATAACCACAACATTGGCAATGGATACGAATGTAAAGCTAAACGTTGACCCGTTAAGCGCATTGATTCACCAGCACGACAATATCATCAAGTTAATCAATAATAGCAATGTTAATTTCAAACCTTCAACATTAATCGATGATTATAAAATCTACGATGATGCAGGTGTAGACATTAGCAATCAAGTTAATATTTTAAGCTCCTCTTCATGCCTCTTGGGCAAGGTTGTATCACCAGGCGCAAGCTGCTCTCTTATTATAAATCCTGCCGTAGCAAGTACACACCCTGAACCTTTGAAACTTGTAATAAGCAATAGCAATACTGTTGATGAAATCATACTACCACAATATTCTAGCAATGGCATTTCTATCGATAATGAACGCACGCCAAAAACCATCGCAACGGGAAAAGATCTCTCGATTTATTTGCTCTTATCACCGCTTGAAGCTAAGGTATTATACGGCTTTAAACTGCCATTTGACATACCATACACTTTAGATACAAGCGTCAAATATAGTTGTCAAATTGGGGATAAAATCAATGTACCTTGCACTGCCAAGCTTGATATTTCGAGCTCTGACCTTGGGTTATTGAGTGAAATTACTAGCGTAGAGGTTTTATGGGCTGACTCAACAACAGATTCGCTAACAGCTCAGATCAATATTGTTGATCTAAATGATCCAGACGCCTCTCTTGAGGGGCTCGTGTATTTAAGTCAGCTATCACAAACACCTAACAATGTGATCACATTTGACACCGAAGGCTTGCATATCAATTTAACAAATAATACCAATAAGGTACTACAATATTTAGATGCCACCTCTCCTCAGTGGCTACAGGATATCGTTGATTTTCAAGCGCTTGATAACATGACAATATTGACAGCGAATGAAACACAATCGGTGACATTACCGTTATTAGCAGGAAAAACAATTGCAGATTTACAGCAAGCACTTGTGGCACATCAAGCAGAAGTAACAAATAACAATAATCCTAATGCTTCATTAGAGAAGGTGTTTGGCTTTAGTTCAAATAACGCCATAGATACTTTTTATCCAGCCATTAGCAATCTGCTGTACCCGACATTTGATGATGGGCTATTAACCCAAGAAGTTGTTTTTAGCCAAGCTGGTCTACGTTATATCCCTATCATTAATACCTCAAATGAAGCGCACACTATAACGTTTGATCACAATTTACCTACAGGAGTTACCTTGTCGCAACAAACCTCGTCACCCGAGATGACATTGTGCGAAGATAGTATGACGCTGGCAGGTGGGGCAATCTGTTATGTTGCTTTTGATGTCACACCTGATGCCAATGAACAGTCAGGGAATTATTTTAATCTAACACTAACTCCTAATATTGAATCTGAACTACTAGCAACGACCTTAGAGATGTCCTTCAAAACAAATTTTGTTAATGAATTAAGCTATGCTGCACCAGAGGCAGCTATTAATGTTCCACTAACAAGTACTAAACATTATGATTTAAAAATTATTAACAACGAACCTTATGTTGATTGGTTACCCTCAACAGATAATGCTAATTATCGACTTACAGGTGATGATCTAACTGGTTTACAATTAACTGACTCCAGCCTTAGCCCAAGCTGTTTAAGTGGTGCTGCCGTTGCCAGTGGTAATTATTGTTATATTGGTTTAGAAGTTTCTGCTAATAGCGTCCCTACAGACTATGGATTCGCCTTGGATATGGGGAATAACAGTAACTTGGCACAAAATGATTTTAATATTGGTACGGTAAGCATTATTGATCATGGCATTGCTTCAGCTGAGCTTGTTGCCAACGGTCAAAATATCACCGCTGTTGTCGCTGGTGAGAGCTTTGATCTTTTGATTCATGCCCCTGAAAATTGGTTTACTGAAACAGCAACCGATCAAAGCTTTACCATTAGCTCAAGTTCACCAGATATTCTAATCGATGGCGCGGAGAGTGGTATCTGCACCTTATCGCAATCTGAGCAAAGCTTAACCTGTCAAGTGCACGTCACCACCAGTGGATCATTAGCTGTTGGCAGTTATACACTTAACATCTACGCCAATAATGATATGGCAATCAGCAATTCTATCGTTGAATTTAATATCCAAAGTTATGCTTGGAAGACTTTATCTAGCAGTTACTCTTCCTTGGGTACTTGCGGTATTGGGCATGATAACAAAGCCTATTGTTGGGGAGCCTCGGATAACGGCAGATTAGGGAGCTCATTTTCAGGTTCTGCAACTAAACCAGTTGCGGTTTCACAAGGCGAGATTCCTGTTGACGCGACGCTTCATAGCATTGAAACAGGGACAGATACTACCTGTGTACTTGATAGCAATGGTCAGGCTTACTGCTGGGGAAATAACCGTGATGGTCAATTAGGTATTAATGATAATATTTTGTCTTCAACAACTAGTCCCAAAAAAGTAATACAGGATGGGCTGAACTACCAAGATATTGTGGTTAGTGATGATCATGTTTGTGCAACAACTGATCTCGAAAAGTTATATTGCTGGGGTGACAATAGCAACGGTGAACTAGCTGGGGCAAGCACTCAAAACACTAAATTATATATCCCGACCGCAGTACCACAAGGTGCCATCCCATCAGGAGAGACTATCAAGCAAGTCAGTATTTCTGGTGACAATACGTGTGTGCTTGCAAGCAATAACTGGATCTATTGTAGCGGCAGAGGTGACAACGGACGCTTGGGTAATAATAGCACTCAATCTAAAAATAGTTTTGTCGCGATTGCACAGGGTGATCTCACTCAAGGTGCTTATTATACCAAAGTAATTACTGGAGGCAGTCATTCTTGTGCAATAGCTAATGATAACTACGTTTATTGTTGGGGAGAAAATAGTGATGGACAGCTTGGAATCAACAATCAAACCGATAGCAAAGTACCCGTTAGAGTTCATGCAGGCGCCATTCCAACAGCGGCTGTTATGCAAGATGTTATGGTCAGAACCAGGGCAACGTGCATACAGGCTGACAATAAGCTGTACTGCTTTGGCAAAGGTGGTGATGGTAATCTTGGCACAGGTAATACCTCAAGCAAAAAAACACCTGTTGCAGTTATTCAAGGTGAGGTTTCAGTTTCTGAAACCATTGAAAAGATTTATAGCGGCTACTGCTTTGTCAGTAACGACCAAAAAGCATATTGCTTTGGTAACAACAATGATGGGCAAGTAGGTAATAACAGCACCCAAGATGCATATTCTCCTAAACTTGCTAAGC
This sequence comes from Cysteiniphilum sp. GTC20157, assembly GCF_055396795.1. Lineage (NCBI taxonomy): Bacteria > Pseudomonadati > Pseudomonadota > Gammaproteobacteria > Thiotrichales > Fastidiosibacteraceae > Cysteiniphilum > Cysteiniphilum sp. GTC20157. The sequence goes on from NZ_AP044698.1 coordinate 2,458,427, forward strand.
CTTACAATAATTAACTGATTAAAAATATCAATGGACTTCTTGCCAAGGATTAAGGCATCTATCATGGCATTATCAGCATGTTCAACTAAACTGATCAACAAAAGATTAGTGGGTATAGTTAACTTGAATGCCTTTATCCTCCCTATTTAAAACTAATAAACTAATGAAAAAGGAGATATTCTTTATGAGACCTACAGCCCTCGTTTCTATTCTTTTAGCGCAAATATGCTTTGCTGGTACACCACCCCCAATGTACATTAAAGCTGCCAATGGTGTTAGCTTTGAATCTTACATCAAAAACGATACTATGCCAAGCAACCTTCCTTCTTTTATGTATCAAGTGTCGGGAGGCAGCAGTCAAGGATCAGGAAGTTGTACCACCTTTACTGGTACTAGTGGCGCTAATTGTCCTGAAAATAATGCATCAACACCATCTATAAGCATAAATGATTCTAGTACAGTTCTCTCTATTCGGTTTTATGGCATAGATGATAGTAACTTCACTTCCTCCTCAGTTTCAGGAGTGACGTTTCCTGAAGTGGCATCGCCTGATTTCGGCTTCTGGAACGTAAAATTGAATGCAGAATATGGCAGTGGCGCCACAAGTTGGTATGGAGATAATTCATCTAACAAAGTTGGAATCTATAACGCCTCGATTACCCATCATAGTATGCCCACTTCGGCAAACATAAGTTTTTCTTTCAATAATATCACCTTAAATGCTAACCTTGGAAATGGCAATACTACAGTCACTTGCTCTGAGTCAATAAACTTTTTTGTTACAAAAACACCAGAATCTTCACCTTGGAAAGCTTATTCTGCTGGCAATGATCTCAAATATGCCAAAATAGCTATTGGTATTGCTGAACTGATAGCCGGCTCTCCAGGAATGTTGGTTGGAGGTGTGGCTTCATTCCTTGAAGGGTTAGTAATTTCAGAAAAATTATCCCATACCTATGAATACTACTATTACTTTAACGTCACAGGAGGAAACTTATCGGTTGTTAATATTCCCGTTACAGTTGGTAATACAACTTATCTGACAGCAACACCTGCATACACAACGACATGTCAGGCAGATGATGGAACAGATGCAATTGTTTACTGGACAGTTGACTGGGCAGACAATGGACCTGCTGATAATCTATGTCAAACAAAGTCACCACCTAGCACAATTGTCGTTGGTGTACTAGGGAGCGTTGAAAGCAGTAGCAGTGTTGAAAGCACATATAATGCCTATTTAAGTTCATGTGAAGATGTGAAACAACAAGGCAGTGACATTGTTAAAGAATGCTATTCTTCATTGTGTGATTTCTGTCCTGCAACATTTAATGATTATAATCAAATTAAATATACTCCACTGTGCGAGAGCTTACCATCAAGCTAAAATAGTTAACTACTGCTTTCTCATTTCTTTAGCAATTTTATCCAAGAGCCCATTGACGAAACGATGCCCTTCTTCAGTACCCAATTCTTTTGCTTGATCAACATACTCATTTAGAACAACCTGATAAGGTACATCTAAACAATCGATGAGCTCATAAGCGCCTAAGCGTAAAATCGCCAAATCAATCGGATTAATTGACGCCAAATCATTGATCGCATAATGATTGATTTTCTGATCAATGGCGTCTTTATTCTTAGCAACTCCATCGATTAAGCGATAGAAAAAATCCCACTCAACGGAATGACGATCAACATTGTCAGCATAGAATTGCAATTTCAATTCGTTGACTTGTGTATGCGCCAATGATTGCTGATATAGAGCCTGCACGGCATGAAAACGCGCGCGTCTGCGCTCTTTGACTTTTAATGACATCGGCAAAACCTTAAAAAATGCTAGCTCAGTTAAAATACGATCGCAAATTATACCTAATCACTCGATAATGTGATAGCGCTAATTATTTTTTTATTAAACTTTGAGCGTCAATTGCTGATTTCAATGATTATTAATCTATACTTATGGTTAGTTTGGTTAGTTCTCCATGGAAGATGATAAGGACAATCTATGGCAAAGCATGTTATTCGATCAAAGGGTACACTTGAGGAGGTCATCACCTTAAAGGCACATACTCGTCTGATTAATGCAATGCTTATCTTAATTGCCATTTCATCGGTTCTATTAAGCACACTTTCGGTATTCCGCGCTTTTGATAGTGGTTGGTCACTTAAATATACGCTAGATTTACTGTTGGCTTTAGCTTTAGTTATTTTGATGCTTTTTCGCGCTAAGCTAAACAATCAAACTAAATCACACATTGTTCTCATTGTTGCAGCTATAGCCATCATTAATGATTATTTATTTTATGGCTTACTATCGCCTCTTAGTATTATCTATGGTCTTGCCATCGTTTATGCCTTAAGTTTTTACATCGAGAAATCTGCACTGATATTCTTAAGCACAATACTTATTGCTATTGCAATTATTACCTATCTGCACATAACCATATGGCACGATGAGTATAGCCAGCCTATGACTTATCTTGGTTCGATTTATTCGTGGCTTTTATTAATAGGCTTACTGACATTTAGTTTACTGTTTATTAGCTTTGTGATTATTTCAATGCGTCGCTTAACGACACGATTATTACGACACGTCAATGATCGCAATGCATTACTTAGCAAAAAAGCAGTCCTTTTGGAACAACTCGCGATGACGGATAGTTTGACCGAGCTTTATAACCGCAGAGCTTTTTTGACTGTTGTTAAGAAACAGCTCCCCAGAACAAAACATCATCACTATATTTTAATGATTGATATTTGCCACTTCGCACGCATAAACGATACGTACTCACATTATACAGGTGATATGCTATTAATTGCCTTTGCACAGCGATTAATTGAAGTGTTACCAACACAAAGCACTATTGCACGCACCGGCGGCAATGAATTTAGTGTTCTTATAGCGCTTCCTGTGAGCGAGGATATACAAGCATTTGGCAAGCACCTACAAGAACAGATACAACAAAGCTATCGTATAGACCACAAAACACTCAGTATTACCACAGCATTAGGAATGTCACTGTTTACGCCACAGCTAGATTACACCTTAAATTTACGGCGCGCTGATTTGGCGTTATTTTATGCCAAGAGTCATAAACAAGAATGCGTTATCTATGATGAAACCATCGATAACTTCTATCATACTGAACAAACCCTTGAAAAATATATGTATGAAGCATTTGCCCAGAAATCTTTCTATTTTAACTTTCAGCCACTTGTTGATGGGCGCAGCGGCAAAATTATTGGTTGTGAAAGCCTAATGCGACTAAACCACCCTGAGCTTGGCAATATTCGACCTGATATTTTCATTCCAATTGTTGAACGTATGGGACTTGCCGATAAGCTCAATGACTATGTTGTTAATGAAGTATTATGCTATTTCTGTCTGTTAGATTTGGCGCCTAACCAAAACTTTAAATTAAGCCTTAATATCTCCCCTGTTGTATATGACTTTCCAGCACATATGCAATCATTGATTGAACAGATCAAGCAGCACCCCATTCCGAAGTGGCTGAATATCGAATTTGAAATCACCGAGTCTCAGCTAATGCAGCACTTGGAGAGTAACTCGCTAAACATCAGCCAAATGTTTGCGCAACTTAAAATGCATAATATCGGATTATCCATGGATGACTTTGGCACACAATACTCATCCCTTAATCGTTTTATAAATTATAGTTTCAACACCATCAAGATTGACAAGAGTTTTACCCAACGCCTCGATCAACCACACAATCAACCCGTCATTGGTGCAGTTAAAGCCATTGTGCTATTAGCCAATGAGCTCAATATCAGTCTGATTGCTGAGGGCGCTGAAACCAAAGCACAGGTGGATAAACTCATTGAGCTAGGCTGTGATTGCATCCAGGGTTATTATTTCTATCGACCAATGCCAATTAAAGAGCTCATACAAAATTTAACCGAGAACTGGTCACAGCACAATAATCAAGCCCAGTGATATGATAAGCAGGATAATCATCGCTAAACCACCGGCTAATAATGGTTTCCCCCCTGATTTAAGCAAGACAACTAAGTCTGTATTTAAACCGACACCGACCATTGCCATTGTCATACAAAATGCAGAAATTTCGGCAATATAATGGCTTATTGACAAATCAGTTAATCGATCTAGAAAACCAAATAACCCCAAGGTATTGAGAACAACCACTGCCAAGAAATATAGAATAAATTTAGGGAAATACTGATGCCATGCGACCTTTTTTTGCACTTCATCATTAGTTTTATTGGCTTTATGGTGTTTAATGCCAATCAACATCACCATCGGCGCAAGGAGCAAAATCCTGACCATCTTCACAATCGTTGCTGTTTGTCCGGCAATTGCGCCAAAAGCAAAACCAGCTGCCACCACTTGTGGTACTGCTTGAATAGATGTCCCTGCCCATACGCCAAATTGAAACTCATCTAATCCCAAGGCATGCCCCAATAGCGGCATAACAAAAATCGCAATTAAGCCATATAATGACACAATAGTCATTGCAATTGCTACTTGCGTTTGATTGGCTTTGACAACCGGAGCTGCTGCGACAATTGCTGATCCTCCGCATATTGCCGTACCAATAGTGATAAGTGCTGACATTTTCTCGTCAACACCTAAGCGTTTACATAACCACAGTGTAACGACATAAGCAATTAAGAGACAAATGAGATTGATCAATAACGCTTGACCTGAGACTTTAAGCACCGAGAGTAAATCAAACTTCACCCCCATTAACACAATACCTAAAGGCAATAGCGACTTTGCCGCAAAATTAGCCCCCGGGGTCAACTTCTGCCACAAGCGTGCTGAACTGATCACGCCTTGCAAATTTTCCTGTTGATGAGCTGGCGCTTTATGTCGAAAGAATACATTACCACAGATAATACCTATAATAATCGACAGTACCATCGGTTCTAATGGGTGAACTTCTAAATTGTGATGATAGATGGTAAAAGGCGCAAATGGCAAGTAGGCAACAGCATAGGCAATAACTGCCAGTAACGCGCAAAATAAAAGCCCTGTTATCTTGCTCATGCTTTATACATCCGAATCACGTGACGCGTAGCATCTAACAGCGGCACATCAACTTCAAATATCTCATACTTTAGCGGCAATGCATCTAATGCACCTTGCTCAATCTTGCCACCCTTCATCGCAATCATTTGCCCGTCAACAGCCAATAAATGCTGACATAAACGCTCAAAATCAGCAATAGAACTAAAGGCGCGAGAGATTACCGTATCAAATAACACCTCTGGCTGATATGCCTCTACCCTGATATTCACAGCTGTCACATTTTCCAAATCTAGCACTTTTTTGACATGACTTAAAAAGCGCACTTTTTTGCCAACGCTATCAATTAATACGAAGTTAACTTCAGGTAACAAAATTGCCAAGACAATACCTGGCAAACCGCCACCACTACCGACATCAACAACATGCTTGCCTTTGATAAAGGAAACCACTGACATGCTATCAAAAACATGCTTCACCAGCATGTCATCCCACTGGGTAATCGCTGTCATATTGTAAGTTTTATTCCATTTTTTCAATAGTGATAAGTAGTCAATCAAACGGTTAATTTGTTCATCATCAATGGTGAGATTAAACTTCTCTGCTGCTTGACGAATTTTGACCTTACTATCGTCAAGCATATTATTTAAACAATCTAATGTAATCATTTTATTTACAAACCCTTCCAGATCCTAATTTGCATTTTTGAGTATATACCGCCCATAAATTATTTTACAACATTTCTATCACTTCATTATTTAATCAACGACAATCCAATATCTCCAAACTCTTGCATAATTGCCAAAATTTAAGCTTAACCGGTGATTTTATCGCCTGTTTACGCATCACAATACCTACGGTTACTGGCGCCATATTTTTAAGTGCAAACATTTTTATTTTGCTAGCCAAATGGTTATGTTCTACCACCACCTTGGGCAGCACCGATATACCAACACCAGAAGATACGAGTGATAAAATCGCTTCATTGCCATCCACTTCGCCATATATTCGCGGTGATCGCTTTTGTTCTATTAACCATTTATCTATCGTGTTATCGTTTAAAAACTGAATTGGCATAATAAAAGGATATTGCGCTAATGCTTGATCAATTGACTGGACACCGCTTTCTTGCGATACGACTAAGACCATGTTAGTAATAAGCACAGGATGTGCACAGAGACTATCATCAAGCTTACGTTCATCAACAAATGAAATGCCGGCATCCATTTGTTTACTAGCAACAAGGCTAAGCGCATTTTGCATTGATCCTGTCTCTAATTGCAACTGAATATTAGGGTAGCGCATATTAAGTGCGGCAATAATCCGTGGCAAAATCACATATGACGCCGTCACAGTACAAAACAGGCGAATATCACCGCGCAAATTCCCCTCATCTGGATGTAATAACGCAAATAATTCATCATTTGCATCAAGAACCTTAACACTAAAGTCATACATATGCCTACCAGCATCCGTCAGAGAAACATTGCGATTATTGCGCTCAAAAAAGCTTGCCTTATAACTCTCTTCAAGCTTTTGAACAACTCTTGTCACCGCCGAAGGGCTTAAGTAACAACGCTCTGCGGTTTTACTAAAGCTTAGCGTTTCTGCCAATGTTTTAAACACTTCTAAACTTTTCACATTCATTAACTATGGCTCCAACATCCAACATCCCGCCAACATTACTTTATTGCAAAATACGCAATATATAATTGATGATAATTCACTTTATTTCAACATGAATTTTATAGCACAATAAGTCTATCGGCGAATTTTTATTTTATTATCAAAAACAACGAGGTAAGACCACATGAAAATCCAAAGCAATATTTTTGAAGTTAAAGAGTACAACTTAGGCGGTAGCAATGAAACAATCGTTGCCGGAGGTCGTCATTTATTCTCGAAGTTACCACAGGCATTTGATGGTATCAAACAAATCGGTGTGATTGGCTGGAGCTCTCAGGGTCCTGCGCAAGCGCAAAACTTGCGTGATTCACTCGCTGATACGGATATTAAAGTATGCGTTGGTTTACGCGCTAATTCCAAATCAGAGAAATCTGCTGAAGCAGCCGGCTTCTCCAAAGCAGATGGCACATTAGGTGAGATGTTTGACGTTATTTCTAAATCTGATTTAGCAATTATCTTAATCTCTGATGCAGCACAGGCTGAACTTTACAAAGAAATATTTGCTGCCGCAAAACCAGGTAGCACACTTGGCTTTTCCCATGGCTTTTTAATCGGCTATATGAAAACAATCAATGCACCCATTCGCAATGATATTAATATTGTGGCGATGTGTCCAAAAGGTATGGGACCTTCGGTAAGACGACTTTACGAACAAGGCAAAACGGTCAATGGTGCTGGCATAAACAGCAGCATTGCTGTTTATCAAGATATCAACGGCAAGGCAACCGACTACGCCCTTGCTTGGGCAATTGCCTGTGGTGCGCCATTTGTTTTCCCAACCACTATGGAGATGGAATATCGCTCTGATATTTTTGGTGAACGCGGTGTTCTATTAGGTGCCGTGCATGGAATCATCGAAGTGCTTTATCGCCACTTTACCGATAATGGGGTTGACCCTGAAGAAGCCTTTAAGCGTACTGCTGAAGCAATTACTGGAAATATCTCAAAAACCATTTCAACACAAGGGCTTAAAAAGGTTTATGATAGCTTTAGCCCAGAAGACAAACAAAAATTTGAGAATGCCTACAATGCTGCCTATACACCATGCTTAGATATCCTTTTCGAGATCTATGAAGATGTAGAAAGTGGCAATGAATTTCGCTCAGTTACGTTAGCAGGCAAACGCCATTCACGTCTACCAATGGGCAAAATCGATGGAACCGATATGTGGAAAGTTGGTGAGAAAGTGCGCAACGAGCGCGATAATAACAATATACCAAATGACCCAATCACTGCAGGAGTTTACCTTGCTTGCATTATTGCCCAAGTCGATGTCTTAGCTGAAAAGGGTCATAGCTATTCAGAAATTGTCAATGAATCAATTATCGAAGCCGTTGACTCACTGAATCCTTACATGCACTTCAAAGGTGTTGCGCACATGGTTGACAACTGCTCAACTACCGCGCGTCTCGGCGCACGCAAATGGGCGCCACGCTTTGATTACAACTTAATGCAACAAGCCATCCCTGCGATTGATCAAAAAGCGCAAGCCGATGCGCCATTTACAAAATTTACAAATCACCCGGTACATGAAGCATTAGCTGTTTGCTCAACACTACGCCCTTCTGTTGATATCAGTGTTGTAAACTAAATTAGGATCGAAGCTTACTCAGTTGTAGCTAAGTAATGAATCAATAATAAGTTGCGTCAACTAGTACCTATCCCCTTGTGGGAGAGGTCGTGCAGCTTAAGCTGCTCGGGTGAGGGGTGTAGTTAACTTATTTTTGCATTATTACTAAGCTTACTTCTTCTGCACATGCTTTACCGATACCAGATAGGGAAACACTATCACAGCATGGCATTTGTTTAAGAAAATTTATTTGAAATACTATAACCAGCTACTTTTAGGCACGACAGGAAGATAGAGTTTTTGCTCCGGATTAATCACATTTCCTTTCAAGTGATTCAATGATTTAATGCAGCTTTCAGTCGTATTATTTGCTTGAGCAATCTTGCTTAAACTATCACCTTTCTTCACTGTATAGGATTGCAAGGTGGACGTTTGGCAATATTGATCCGGTGTGAGATAAACCGTCTTTGTCGCACATCCCGCTAACAACAAACCAGCTGCTGCTAAAGCGCTTAAGCTCAATAGACTTTTTTTATTCATCATTTTTAACTCCTTTGTTTAATGTTTTATAAATAGGCAAAATCGAGTATAGCAAATTATTCTAAAGCTGTATCTTTTAACACACTATCCGTCTGTGCCTGACGATATTTTTTAATTGCTTCATTGTATTTATGATGCTCAACAGCCAACATGCTGCATGCAAACAAAGCAGCATTAACAGCACCCGCGCGTCCAATCGCGAATGTTGCCACAGGAATACCTGCTGGCATTTGCACAATGGATAATAATGAGTCTTGTCCCGATAAAGCTTTAGACTGCACCGGCACCCCAAGCACAGGAATATGCGTCTTTGCTGCAAGCATACCCGGCAAATGCGCAGCACCTCCAGCGCCTGCAATAATTACCTTTAAGCCTTTTTGTTCTGCTGTTTGTGCATATTCAAATAATAAATCAGGTGTACGGTGCGCTGACACAACTTGCACCTCATAAGGAATACCTAATTGCTTCAAGGTTTCCGTGGTATTTTTCATTGTCTCCCAATCAGACTTTGAACCCATAACCACACCAACTAATGGTTTACTCATCCTTTAAATCCCCTCTTTTTCGATAACATGTAAGACTTGTGCACAAATCCACTCATATATAAATTGAAAACTATGTTTGCCTTTATTGCTAAAGCGCACATGATGTTCTTGTTCAAAGAACCTACTTTTAACATGATCATTTGCCTTAATGACTAAAGATAGATCATCAACCAATTGCGCGCTCTTACTCCAAAATCCAAGCATGCCATTGGTTTGCAACTGGATACTTAATTTGGGCTTAGTTTCGATGACTGGCATCAACTGCGCTAAATGGCTATATACATATCCTTTGGTTACATCCTTTTGCATGCTTATACTGACTTCACCTGTTTTAAGATAAGCCTTAAGCGCTTCACTGGCATGTTGCTTAGTCGTTGTTGCTAAAAACGGCTCAACCACCTTCGTGATCTCATTAGCAAGTAACGACACGTCTTGCGCGGCTGTGACATGTAGCTTGACCTCAAGATATGGATATGCCGCGCGATAACCAAGTTCTAGCTTATATGCAGCTGCCAATGGACTCAACGTCTTGGCAATATGTGCTTCTGAGGCACCCAATAATTGCCATTGATAGCGTGTCGGTGTGTTATGTAAACCCAATGCGATCAATCTAGGCAATACTTCCTGATCAAACATCGGCAAACACTCATGTGGCGGTCCTGGTAACATAAACAAATGCTTATTATCAATACTGACATAACAACCATCTGCCGTACCCTGCGCATTAACAAGCACTTCAGCACCTTGAGGAAAATACGCCTGTTTTTTGTTATTATCAGGCACGGTTGCAAAGCGACTGGAAATGCGCGTGAAAATTCGCTGCCAAGAATCTTCATTAAACACTAACGGTTTATTAAAAACTTCGGCAATCGCCTCGCAGGTCTTATCATCTTCGGTGGGTCCCAAACCACCAACAGTAATAACCACATCATGCTCTTGTAGTAAAAATCGAAGACTTGTTTTGAGCTTTTCTTTAGCATCAAAACACGCTAGATGTAACCCCGGCTGAAAGCCATGTTCATACAGCTTCTCAGCCAACTTAGGGGTGTTAGTATTAATAACATCACCGGTGGTAATCTCATCCCCTGTTGCTAAAAAACCAATGCGTTTTACGTCAGATTGCAATACAGTCATACTATCGATAAATACACTATCAGCGCCATCGCTAAGTAACTTATGAATTTCTTCATCTGGTAGTGAATCAATTGAATAAACCAACACGCTGTGAAAGACTTCTTTTAACTGGGCAATACGTTGACGATTAAGTACAGCGCTATTAATACCAAGAGCAACACAGCCCCACTGATCAAACTTCCTCTTTGTTTCAGTAAAAATCGTGTGTTTTTCGCTGTGCCAATCTTTAACTTCAAGTAAAAACTCGCAAGCCAGTTTTGTTCCACTTTCTACCAATTGATCTAAAACGTACTCTGAAAAGCTTGATAATAAAATGCGTGAATGTAATTGTGGGTAACGCTCAACAAGATCTAGCAAATGTTTAACTAAGCGCGCCTCATAGTCCGCATCAAACTCAGACTTGTCCTTAATCTCAATATTGGTATATAGATCCGGTTTAGTTGCCATCCACGCTAAATACTCTTCCATCGTTGGAATCTTAGCATGCACCTCTGGAAAACGATCGTTTAACACATGAAGCTTACTAATATCAGTCCAAGCTTGACTCGTGAGATCAACGTCTAATCCGGTGAGCTTTTTAGCATTGTTATCATGAAAGATAAAAGGGATATTATCTGCACTTAGCTGCACATCTAGCTCAATCCAACACATACCTGCTTGATAGGCCTTTTCAAATGCCAACATGGTATTCTCAGGTGCAACTTTGTTTGCCCCTCGATGAGCGATAAACTTACTTATCTTCATGTTGTGACAACTCCAACTCTGATTGCTCAACAATATCTTGAGGTAATGATTTTTTCATATGCACCCCCATATTTTCCAACTGCACCGCTTGCGAAATTAAATTTCCACGCCCTTTAGTCAGTTTATTCAGTGCGCCATCATAGGTTTCTTTGGTTTTATCTAACTGCTTACCAAGTGTTTCGACATCTTCAACAAAGCCACGAAACTTATCGAGCATCTTAGTCGCGCGATCAGTAATGTCGCTGGCATTTTTGTTTAAGCTTTCATATTTCCATGTATTACGAATCGTGCCTAATGTTGCCAACAAAGTTGTTGGTGTTACGATAATAATGCGCTTTTTAAAGGCTTCTTGAAACAAGCTATCATCATGCTGAAATGCCACAACAAATGCCGCCTCTATTGGCATGAACATCAAAATAAAATCTAATGAGTTAACCTGCGATAAACGTTCGTAGTTTTTTGAAGATAATAGCGCAATATGTTGACGAATCGCTTCAATATGTTTTTTAAGATACTCGTTCTTTGAGCTCTCTGAATCAGCACGCGTGTAGGCATCATAACTCACCAAGGAAACCTTAGCATCAATGATGACATCTTTGCCATCTGGCAAATGAACAATCGCATCAGGACGCATGACTTTAGTATTGTCTTCATCATCACTTGCTTTGAAGCTTGTCTGCACATCATACTCATGACCTTTACGTAATCCTGATGACTCAAGGACACGCTCAAGTACGACCTCCCCCCAGTCACCTTGCAACTTCTTATCACCTTTAAGCGCTTTAGTAAGATTTTTTGCCTCTTTATTCATTTCTTGATTCAATTCAAACAACTTGTTAACTTCTTTTTGCAACGAAGCTCGCTCTTTAGCTTCATTTACATAGACATCATCTACTTTCTTTTTGAACTCATTAATATCATTTTTAAAGGGTTGTAATACTTCCGCAAGATTGACTTTATTCTGTTTGGCAAACTTCTCACCTTTTTCCTCAAAGATACGATTAGCTAAATTTTCAAACTGCTCGGTTAAACTCTTTTTGGCATTCTCTAACAGTGCAATTTTTTCCTGTGCATTTTGCTCTTGTGCTTCGATGTGTTTTAAGAGTTTTGAGCGCTCCGCCTGCAGTGATGATTTTTCCTCGGTTAAATGATCAACTTTAGCAACTAAGTCATCATGCTTAGTTGAGAGCTTATTAAGCTCAACCATCAAACGCTCACCATCTTTAGTTAACGAATCGATCTTGACTTCATCACTCGCCAGCTTATTTTGAAGTTTGAGCACTTCTTCACTGCGAATCTCAAATTTTTGTTTCGTCATACTGAGCTCTTGACTTAAGCGCTTTTCTTGTTCTTGATAATGCTTATGATCCGTTGTCAACACCAAGTTCTGTTGCTGGCTTTGCTGCAATTGATCGTCTTTATCCTGAAGTAACGCTTCAACTTGAGGCAACTGCTGCTCAAGTTCTTTTAACTTTATTTGTTGTGATTTACTAGAAACTTTGACAAATAAACCCCCAATAATAAGACCCAACATAAAGGCGGCAATGATCAGCGCGATCAACATAACTTTTCCCTTTTATTTACAACCACCGCAAATCATTTTAAAGTATTTACGATAGTATAGTAATAATTCAAAAATAAGTTGAGATTCAATTACTCCCCTCACCCGTGCAGCTTAAACTGCACGACCTCTCCCGCAAGGGGAGAGGTACTAACTGACGCAACTTATTCTTGATTCATTACATATGCTTTAACAATTTGGGCTATATCATGCCATAAAATTGATGCTACCGCTTGTAAATATCACAGGAAACTGTCAAAGGTAATTTATTTAACCAAATAACTCAGCATGACTGCCTATCGCAACCAAGGTGATGCTGTCCCTTTCGACTTTAATGTACATCAAAAGATCATCTGGAAATAAATGTAACTCCCTAATTCCTTTAAAGTTTCCTGATAATTCATGATCTTTGTATTTCATAGGCAAAACCTTCTCATGTATTAGTAGTTCAACGACTTCCTCTAATTCACTCAGTACCTTTTGCTTATGACGATATTTTTTAAGCGCTTTTTTGAATTCCTTCTTTTGATATAACTTAAGCACCTTTCAGCGCCTTAATTTGTGCTTTAAAAGCAGCTAGCGTAATTTCTTCGCTTTCAGATTCCAACGCCTTTTCCAGCAATGTCTTCTTAGAATTAGTTCGTTCCATAAAATCCTTAATGGCGTATCTTGCATAAGAACTAACAGACAGTCCCATTTTTTGCGCCTGAACATGAATCGCTTTATTTAAACTTTCATCGACTGTAACTTGAATTTTTCCACTCATAACAACACCTTTAGATTCAATAAAACATCTTTGTGATTCATTTTAGCATAATTATTGACGCACAATACTGACTCCTCGCAACAAACCAATAACTTTATTACTGACACAACTTAAAGTGTTCCAAAAATTTTATCACCTGCATCACCTAAACCAGGAATAATATACGCATTTTCATTTAAGCACTTATCAATTGATGCCGTGTAAAGCTCAACCTCAGGGTGCGCTTTCTCAAGCGCCGCAATACCCTCTGGAGCTGCTAAAAATGTAACGACAATAAACCGCTTACATCCTTTTGATTTAAGCATTGAAATAGCCTTAATGATTGACCCCGAAGTCGCAAGCATTGGATCTAGAATAACCGCAGTGCGTCTATTAAGATCAGCGCATGCTTTGAAGTAATACTCGCGTGGTTTGGCAGTATTTTCATCACGCTCGACACCGATCATTGTCACGGGTGCATTAGGTAGTAAAGATAATGCACCATCTAACATGCCAAGTCCGGCACGCAATATTGGGCAAAAAGTTGGTAGTGGTTTTTTAAGCATAGGTACTGCAAGTGATCCTTGCCAATGCTCAATAATCTCCTCTTCAACCATTAGATCACTTAATGCTTCATAACATAACAGCATGGCAAGCTCACTGGTGATCATTCTAAAGTCACGACTTGAAGTCGATTCATCCCTTAATAGGCTTAATTTATGCTGAACAATGGGATGTATGATTTCATGGGTTTTCATTGTTTGGTTTTCCTGCTTACAAAACGTCTTAATAACAAACTCTCTTGTGCAAAAGCCTGTGAAATCCAGCCATAGGCTTCAATACATTCTTGATATTCTTCTTTACTATGCGTTGCTAGAAATTGCTGTTTTATTGCTTGTTGCTGCAATCGTGTCACAACATCTGCATTATACTGTTACTGCACAGCTTGTAAAAATGATTTTTTTAATTCTTTGAACTTGCATTATGTGCTCCTGATATGCCATTTCCATCTTTATTAACGCATGTCATCATATACTACATTCAATACGATTTCCCAGCGCTATCTGCTCAAAGCTTTGCGCCTTTTCCACTGCTTTTTGCACATCTTGAGCTTTAGTTATATAGCTCACAACCGCAACACCATCGACACCACACTGCCATACATCAAGCATTTGTGGCTCAAAGATTCCACCAATCGCGACAAGCGGTGTTTCTTGACAGAGCTTGCGCCAAAGACGCAATTTATCTAATCCTTGTTCGTTAAACTTCATCTCTTTGGTCGTTGTCGGGTAAATGGGGCCTAACGCAATATATGAAGGCTTAAGTGTTAATGCTCGCGCTAATTCAATATAATTATGCGTGCTAACTCCTAGATGCAGACCTGCTTTTGCAATCTCATGCAAATTGGCAGTATCTAAATCCCCTTGCCCTAAGTGCACACCAAAGCATCCATATTTAATTGCTAACTGCCAATGATCATTAATAAATAACGATAAGTTATAGGCTTTAGCAATACTATTTGCCTTCTTAATTTGAGCTTCCAACTCATCTGGTGATAAATTTTTTAGTCGCAACTGAATGGTTCTAATGCCTAATTTCGCCAACTTCTCCAACCAATCAACATGATCAACAACTGGATAAAAGCCTATTGCATGAGGCATTTGTGGAAAGTTCACTTTTTCAAATGTATGATGCCAAACCTTTGGTAAATAACACACATCATCCATTACACCTTGAGCATAATAACTCAAATGCTTAACATCTAGCTGTGATAAATCATTGACGGCGCTATCCATTTGTTGCGATAGATGATATTTAGCAATACATATCGCTTCAGTTATGTTTTCACCTTGCGCGACAAGGGCTGCAATACTACTTGCCAAGGCACAACCTGTCCCACGTATATCTCCCACATAGACCGCTTTGCTTTGATAATGCACACCTTCTTGAGATGCAAGTGTCAAGTAGTCACATCCTTTTTGATCTTCTGATAAAGCATGCCCGCCTTTTAGTAAAACATGCTTTATTCCATATAAGGATTTTAATGTGTTCGCAACCTCAACAGGCGATTTTTGATGGATATTCCCGTCATTTAATAAAATAGCCGCTTCAGGCAAATTCGGTGTTAGCAAATAACATAATGGCAATAGTTGCTGCTTTAATACGTTTACGACCTCTGTGCTCATTACATTACCACCTGAGCTTGTCATTAGCACTGGATCACAGATATATTTCACCTGTGGATTAACTTGCAAGAATTTACTTAGCATCTTAATTTGAGCAATCGAAGCTAGCACTCCACTTTTGATCACTTGCGGTTTATGAGTATTAACAATAGTGGCAAATTGATCACAGAAAATAACATCATCCATCGTATTAAGGTAGCCAAAATCACGATCACTTTGCACAGTATTTGCCGATATCACTGCAGCACAATCCACCTTAAAATAGTTGGCTACTTTGATATCTTGCAATACACCTGCGTGTGCCGTTGGATCAACTCCGCCAATGACTAAAAGGCTCGTATTATTATTTTTCATCATTACATTTTACTCATTAACCCCAAAGACTCTGGGTATAGATTTAGATAACTTTGTTGCGCTAAAAACTCAATATCATAACGCTTAAGGTAGTGTTTAATAATTTCAACAGGTACTGCTAATGGCAAAATGCCTAAATGATACTGTTTAATTTTATGTTGCAAATCATCACGCTCTTGCTTTGAAATCAATTTGTTAATTTCACGCAACATACGCTGCAAAATCGTATGATGTTTGCCACGTGTTGCCACGCGTTGAAGCGCCATCAAGAACATTTCATAATAGCTCTTCTTAACCAATTCAAAGTTTTGCCGATGCGCATTAGCAAGCAAGCGACCCAGCGCTTTTTGCAAATTAGGATGATGTAAGCGTAAGATAATTTTATGACGCGTATGGAAAGCCATCAGTTCATTAATGCTTTGAGCATGTAATACTTCATTTTTGAGTTGTCTGGTCAACAGCACACGCTTGATAAAGTGCTCCTTCAAATAGGGATCATTTAAGCGACCTTCATCTTCAAGTGGCAGAAAAGGGAAGTGCTTTTTAATAGTTGTCACAAAAAAACCATCTGCTTTATTGTGAATTATCCCATGCTTATCATTGTAAAGTTTAACGCTACCATTGCCACAACTGGGTGAGGACTTTTTTAAAATAAAGCCATCACTATCCTGTAGACTTGATATAACTTTATCAACTCCTTGTTGCAATTGCGCGCTGACATCCGTCACTTGATCATGTTTCACTGCCGCGACTTTATCATTATATTTCAACTCAAGATAAATAGGCTCACGTGGCACACCAAAACCTGCTGACATCTCTGGGCAAACAGGCTGATAGTCAAAAACAAGTGCTAACTCCTCTGTAATCATTTTCTTATGCGAATTCGCACCATTGAAACGAACATTATTACCTAAAAGACAGCTTGAGACTGCAATCATTGGTTTACTTCTTACTTCCGTTTCCTTCGTATTTGGCATATTTACTCCTTGCAACCTAAATGTTCAAAATGCTTATCATGAGCACAAAATCACATAACACAATATAGCTTAACTTAGTTTATTTGATGCCAAAATGGTGTGTCTTGCAATGACGTGCTTGCTTCAGCTAACTCTCTTTGTGGCATGCGTTTAGCTAAATACGCTTTTCTGCCAGACTCAATCGCTAAACGAAAAGCATCTGCCATCAGTGACGGGTTTTCAGCTAATGCCACCGCACTATTTAACAACACACCATCAAAACCAAGCTCCATAGCTAAGACGGCATCTGATGGCGTGCCAATACCGGCATCAACAATTAGTGTAATGTCTTTCAAGCGTGAACGTAACAGTTTAAATGCCGACGGGTTAACAATACCTTGCCCACTGCCAATATACGAGCCTAATGGCATAATCACCTTACACCCTATATTGACTAATTGCTGACAGATAATTAAATCATCAGTACAGTAAGGCAATACCTTAAACCCTTGATCAATCAGGATTTTTGCTGCTTTAATAAGCTCAAACACATTAGGTTGTAATGTATGATTATCACCAATCACTTCAAGCTTAATAAAATCCGTGTTAAAGATTTGCCTTGCTGCTTTGGCAATCATCAGCGCTTCATCTGCTGTCTTACAGCCTGCGGTATTGGGTAACACATGGCAGCCACTTCGCTGTATTCTCTGCCAGAAAAAATTATTTTTACCGCCATGTAACTCACGCTTTAATGCCACGGTAACCATTTGCGTTTGTGACGTATTAATCGCATCACACATGCTCTCCAAGCTTGGATAGAGCGCGGTGCCCAAAAGCATGCGCGAATCAAGATTAATATTATAAAGCTGTAATTGCTCCATTTAACCACCTTGCATTGGTGTGAGAATATCGATCTCATCACCTTGTTTAATTTGTGTTGTATCATAAGCACTGTGATCAATAATTGATTTATTGACCGCAACTGCAGCATAGCTTGAAGCAAAGCCAATATCAGTTAATAACGCCTGCAATGTTTGCGGATTTTTCAGTTGCTTTTTCTCACCATTTAATACGATCTCTATCATACTTTCTCCACTATTTTTATATCTTTTATATCACTTTTTATTTTATCGATAACTTTTAACGCATAGATGGGTGCTAAAAGATAACCATGTCGATAAAAACCATTGAGTGTGATCAGGTTATTCTGTTGCATGAGCCTTGGCAAGCCCTCTTTAAAGCACGGACGTACTTGAGTGAAATTTTTGACAATCCGCGCTTCAGCAAACCCCTCATCAACGGTCAATAAAGCACTTAACAAAGTAAGCTGTGAGATTACACTCATCTGGCTCATATCTTCTGATTGGACAATCGTCGCACCAATATAATAAACCCCACTGCCTCGTGGCACGATATATAACGGCATGCGCGGGTGGCATAGTCTAGTGACTCCCGTAATCTTCACTTCAGGGGCATAAATCACTAAGGATTCGCCACGAATACCATATAAATCATTGAAGCTATCTTTGGCGCCCAGTCCGCGCGTATCACAAACATAATCATAATCTCTTTGCAAATCTTGCAATTGAGCTTTGGAAACATCTTGTGCCAAGTGCAGAGAAACACGTGGATGATTCATTAAGTAAAGTGTCGATTGGCTAAAAAATCGTGGCACATGAACACAGCCTTCGTTCTCAATATAGAGCATGCGATGAGCGAGTTTACCTTGATTATATTGTTCTGTTAATGGAGTTTGCGCATAAGCATGTTCATATAATATCAACCCTTGAACGCGCGCAATTTTGGTTTCAAGATCACTCAGATCCAAAGGGTGAGCAATGACATTAGTGCCTGTTTGCACAAAAACACCACCTAATAACCATCGATCAATACGCTGCCAAGCCTCTGCCGAAGAGCATGATAGATCATAGACTCTTTGTCCTTCATCCAATGCTTCAGATACTGGTGCCACCATACCAGCCGCGGCATATCCACAGCTTGATTTCCCACTAAAATCAGTACTCTTGTCATATAGATCAATCCCAATATCAGCAAATGATTCAAGCAATGTGATTGCCAGTATGCGCCCAACAAGGCCGCAACCAACGATCGCAACCCGTGTGCTATTCGACATGATAAATTTCAGCGCCTTTTGCCATAAAGTCCTCACTTTTTTGCTGCATGCCTTTCGTAGCAGCATCCGCTAAATCCAGCTTATGCTCTTTAGCATAATCACGTACTTCTTGGGTGATTTTCATCGAGCAAAATTTAGGTCCGCACATCGAGCAAAAATGTGCAAGCTTATGCCCTTCTTTTGGCAATGTCTGGTCATGAAAGCTCTGTGCCTTTTGTGGGTCAAGGCTTAAATTAAACTGATCTTGCCATCTAAATTCAAAGCGTGCTTTTGATAATGCATTATCACGAATTTGTGCTGCAGGAAATCCCTTAGCTAAATCAGCTGCATGCGCTGCAAGCTTATACGTAACAATCCCTTCTCGCACATCCTCTTTATCCGGCAACCCTAAGTGCTCTTTCGGTGTCACATAGCACAGCATTGACGTGCCATACCAGCCAATTTGTGCCGCACCTATCGCTGATGTGATGTGATCATAACCAGGGGCTATATCCGTCACCAAGGGTCCCAAGGTATAAAAAGGTGCTTCAAAGCAATCCTTAAGCTCTTTAGTCATATTCTCTTTGATCATTTGCATCGGCACATGCCCAGGTCCCTCAATCATCACCTGTACATCATGATCCCACGCACGCTTAGTTAATTCACCCAGAGTTTCAAGCTCGGCAAATTGCGCTTCATCATTGGCATCTAAAATAGAGCCTGGACGCAGTCCATCACCTAAAGAAAAAGCGACATCATAGGCTTTCATAATTTCACAAATCTCATCAAAATGCGTATAGATGAAGCTCTCCTTATGATGTGCAATACACCATTTGGCAATGATTGAGCCGCCGCGCGAGACAATGCCTGTTAGTCTCTTAGCGGTTAGATGAATATATTTCAAACGCACACCGGCATGAATAGTGAAATAACTCACTCCCTGCTCGGCTTGCTCAATCAGGATATCGCGAAAGATCTCCCATGTCAGTTTTTCTGCTTGACCGTCGACTTTTTCAAGTGCTTGATAAATTGGCACCGTACCAATTGGCACAGGCGAGTTACGAATAATCCACTCACGCGTTTGATGAATATTTTTACCCGTTGAGAGATCCATTACTGTATCCGCACCCCAGCGTGTGGCGATCACCATTTTTTCGACTTCTTCAGCAATTGAGGAGCTCACCGCTGATGTCCCAATATTGGCATTGATTTTGACACTGAAATTGCGCCCAATAATCATCGGCTCCATTTCTGGATGATTGATGTTACTTGGAATAATCGCGCGTCCCAAGGCAATCTCTTGGCGCACAAATTCAGGTGTAATTTCTTTAGGAATATTTGCCCCAAAATCAACACCTGAATGCTGCTTAAGTAAAATAGGATCTTGAATATGCGCATTTGCACGCTTTAAGTTCTCACGCAGTGCAACATAGCGCATTTCTTTGGTGATTATTCCGCGACGCGCGTAATGCATTTGTGTGACATTACTGCCTTGTTTTGCTTTTAATGGCTTAGCGCGCTTGGGAAATGCTAAATCTTTTTGTGTATGCGTAAATTCGGCACTAAAGTCTGTTAATGCTTCGATTTCATTATTGTCTTTGATCCACGCTTGGCGCAATTTAGGTAAACCCTCAACCAAATCATGCTTGTAAGACTCATCACTATATTGACCTGAGGTATCATATACTGCAATTTCAGGGTTTTGCACACGACCTTGCTCAGTTAACGTATCGCTCTGAGCAATATAGCGAAAAGGCACGTGAAGATTATCGTCCGTCTGAAGATATTTTTTGCATGATGCAGGATAGGCTGCTTGTAAATCAGCTGATAAGGTCAATGATGCTTTGTCGCTACTTGATCTATTTGATGCTGTTTTTTTATGCTGTGGCATGTATGGCTCCTTATATTTTGCCTTTTACATGCGTAGGAAAACTTTTTGTGATATATCGCGCCAATCATTTTAAGCACAGTACAAAATACAAATCGCTATAACAACTTCCTACGCTAGTACTAACTAGTTCAGGTACAAAGGGTTACAAAATTTGCATTTTGCTCTCAGCCAACGGCACCCCTGTTGTAAACGCGATTTATCGTAAAGTAATTTTTTGGAGGTGTCTACTGCTAGATTTTGTTCTTAACATAATCGGCTAAGCCTAAATGTTTGCCCAAAAGGGCTCATCGCACCCTGCGCGTAAATCGAAGCAATGCGCTCGGCATCAGTCGAAGTGGGTAAGCTCAGGAAAATAACACTTCATAGAGGCTTCGACTTACACTCAGCCAGTGCTCATACAATCAAAATGAGTCGAAATATTGTCATCACCACATAATCTTACCTAGAAGTGCGGAAATAGCATTTGGAAATATGCATGGGTGAGCGTTTGACCGACAAAAGGATACAATACTCCAGCAATTGCGATGGAGGGACCAAAAGGGATTAGCGAAGCTCCTTGTCGCTTTATTAAGCTTATGACAATAGCAAACACAATGCCGATTACCGCACTGGTGAATATTAAAAATAATAGACTAGGTGCGCCAAACCAGGCGCCAAGTGCTGCCATTAACTTAAAGTCACCATAGCCCATCCCTTCTTTCTTGGTAATCAGCTTAAACAACCAGAATACTATCCACAATATGCCATAACCAAGAACAGCACCTAATATTGCCTGTATTGGCGAGCTAAAAATAAATGCGCAATTTATTAATAGCCCAAGCCATAACAAAGGTAAGGTTAGATTATCAGGCAACATAAAATGTTTAAGATCAATCATCGTTAATGGGATTAAAAAGAAATACATCAAGCATAACAACAAAGCTGCAGGTGTGACTCCAAAATAATACAGCGTGAGAAGCACTAAAAGACCGCTAATTAATTCAACACTTGGATAAAGTAAAGATATTTTACTGTGGCAAAAGCTGCATTTGCCACGTAAAAAGATAAAGCTTAAAAGGGGGATATTATGCCATGGTTTTAATGGGTGATGGCACACCGGACAAGCTGACTGGCGATGGATATTCTCGGATGAACTCTCATCTATATCAGGTTGCGAGATATCGAGCATATCATAAGCTTGATCTTTATATTGTTTATCTAAGATTTTAGGTAAGCGTGTGATGACCACATTTAAAAAACTGCCAACACAGACAGCAACAATGGTTGCCGCAATGATAATAATAGCTGCTATCTCGTTTAAAAATTCCATAAACACATTCAAAAAACTAATTTCTTATGAGTATATACTGATTAAAAAAAGCGAAAACAAAAACTTTGGTAATTGATGCTTAACCGAGCATCAATATTACGATATACCACTCGTGAATCATTTTGCGTTGTTTAATGTCAAAGAAGTTTTTGATGATTTTGAGTCATTGGATTGCAGGCAATAGCAAGGACTATTAGCAATATCAAATGGCTCAAAAGAACAAGAAATTCAATGGCAGAAAGACTGTAAAATGGTTTGCGGGTGGTATATACTTGCCGGTGTTTTCGTTTTTGTGTCGATCAGAACATGAAAATTTTGTTAAACAAACCATAAAGTTAAATAGTGAGAAAGATATGAATTTACATGAATATCAAGCAAAACAGCTTTTTGCTGAATACGGCTTACCGGTATCAAAAGGTTATGCTGTTGAAAGCGTTGAAGAAGCGTTGGTTGCTGTTGATAAAATTGGTGGTGACATGTGGGTTGTTAAGGCTCAGGTTCACGCAGGCGGTCGCGGTAAAGCGGGTGGCGTGAAGCTAGTTTCTAACAAGGAAGATGTTGCTAATTTTGTGAAAAACATGATGGGTACACGTCTTGTTACTTTCCAAACCGATGAAAACGGTCAGCCAGTTAGCAAAATCCTTATCGAAAGCTGCACTGATATTGCCAAAGAATTATATCTAAGCGCGGTTGTTGATCGTAGCACGCGTCGTATTATCTTTATGGCATCAACTGAAGGTGGTGTTGAAATTGAAGAAGTTGCAGAAAAAACACCTGAGAAAATCTTCAAAGAAATTATTGATCCTGTCGTCGGCGCACAACCTTATCAAGCACGTAAAATTGCGTTTAAGCTTGGCTTAGAAGGTAATCAAATCAAGCAATTCACTAAGATTTTCTTAGGTCTTGCCAAGATGTTTCAAGAAAGAGATCTTGAACTTTTAGAAATCAATCCTTTGGTGATCACCAAAGAAGGCAACCTTCATTGTTTAGATGCTAAAGTAGCTGTTGATGGCAATGCATTATATCGCCAACCACAATTAGCTGAATGGCGTGACTTATCGCAAGAAGATGAGCGTGAAGCACGTGCGGCTGAGTGGGAACTTAATTATGTTGCTTTAGATGGTGATATAGGGTGCATGGTTAACGGCGCTGGTCTTGCAATGGCAACAATGGACATCGTTAAACTTCACGGCGGACGTCCTGCAAACTTCCTAGATGTAGGCGGTGGGGCTACAAAAGAACGCGTATCAGAAGCATTCAAAATCATTCTATCTGATGCGGCAGTTAAAGGTGTATTTGTTAACATATTCGGTGGCATCGTGCGTTGTGACATGATTGCTGAAGGTATTATGGCAGCAGTTGAAGAAGTTGGCGTCAAAGTGCCAGTGGTTGTGCGTCTTGCCGGTACAAATGCTGAATTAGGTGCCAAAAAATTAAAAGAAAGCGGTTTAAATATTATTGCTGCTAATGGTTTCACAGATGGTGCGAAGAAAATCATCGAAGCAGTTAAAGAGGTATCTCACGTATGAGCGTTTTAGTTAATAAGAATACAAAAGTTATCTGCCAAGGTTTTACTGGTAAGCAAGGGACTTTTCATTCAGAGCAAGCAATTGCTTATGGTACAAAAATGGTTGGCGGCGTCACACCAGGCAAAGGCGGTACAACGCACTTAGGCTTGCCCGTATTCAACACAGTTCAAGAAGCCGTTGATGCAGTACAACCTGATGCAACAGTGATCTACGTACCAGCGCCTTTTTGTAAAGACTCAATCATTGAAGCGGCTGATGCTGGCATCAAATTGATCGTATGTATTACGGAAGGCATTCCTGTTATGGATATGCTTGAAGCTAAAGTTTATGTTGAGCGCTCAGGTTCACGTTTGATCGGTCCAAACTGCCCAGGCGTTATTACGCCAGGTGAGTGCAAAATTGGTATTATGCCAGGCAGCATCCATATGCCAGGCAAAGTTGGTATCGTATCACGCTCTGGTACATTAACATACGAAGCAGTTAACCAAACAACTGCTTTAGGCTTTGGTCAATCAACATGTATCGGTATCGGTGGCGATCCAATCCCTGGCACTAACTTTATCGATGCTCTAGAGATGTTCCAAAACGATCCACAAACTGAAGCAATCATCATGGTTGGTGAGATCGGTGGTTCAGCTGAGGAAGAAGCTGCTGAATACATAAAAAACAACGTTACTAAACCAGTTGTATCATACATCGCGGGTGTAACAGCACCTGCTGGTAAGCGCATGGGTCACGCAGGCGCTATCATCTCTGGCGGTAAAGGTACAGCTGCTGAGAAATTTGCAGCACTTGAAGCTGCAGGTGTCGCTGTTAGCAAATCACCTGCTGAACTAGGCAAAGTCCTACAAGAAGTTACTGGTTGGGCGACTCCTGCTTAATCCTCTGTTTTTACCAAGCGCATATTAAAATGCGCTGACTAACTTTTTATAGCTAATCGCTATATCTTATCTTGAGAGTTATGATGGTGGAATAGGTATTTTTGATCTACCTAAGATCATGATTGCATTATTAATTATTTGTATTATTTGCCATCGCATTGCAGTACAATCGAGCCTACCTCGTGAATCCATCTCAAACAGTTTTAAGAACATTGAACTCGAACAGCGTAAGCTTAGAACAGTGGAACAGCATTAAACAATTTGCACTGACTACACTAGGCATTTCTGATATTTCAGCCACTGACTGCCTACTTGATCAGTATATCCCTAAATATCAAGAGTGGCTTGAGCAAGGTTATCATGCTGATCTTAATTACATGATCAAACATGGTAGTAAACGCTATACACCACATGAGCTTGTTGCAGGCACTAAAAGTGTTATTGTGGTGCGGTTAAACTACTTACCTCAAGCTTATTGCTTCAAAGGCATTCGCCAGATACTAACAACACCAAGTGAAAATGCCGCTATTTCTGTTTATGCACATGGTCGTGATTATCACAAAGTATTACGTCAGAAACTAAGTAAACTAAGTGATTTTATTCAAGATATTTTCCCAGAGCATAGTGCTCGCGTTTTCACTGATAGCGCCCCTGTGTTAGAAAAACCATTAGCTGAAAAAGCGGGTCTTGGCTGGATAGGTAAAAACAGCAATCTCCTGCATCCAGTCGAGGGCTCATTTTTCTTTATCGGATGCATCTATTCTAGCCTTGATTTTAGTGCGTTTGCACCATCGCCTATAGCAGATCAATGTGGTAAATGCCAAGCTTGTATTAAAGCATGCCCTACCAATGCTATAGTTAACAACAAAGTCATTGATGCCAATAAATGCATCTCTTATTTGACGATTGAAAATAAAGGTGTGATTCCAATGCAATATCGTCAAGCAATTGGTAATCGCATCTATGGTTGTGATGATTGTCAGCTGGTATGCCCGATTAATAAGGAAGCACCTGTAACCGCTGAGTCGGATTTTCGCGCACGCGCGCACTTAAGCCAACAAAGTTTGATAAATTTAGCACAATGGTCAGAACAAGAGTTTTTGAAAAAAACAGAAGGCTCTGCTATTCGTCGAATTGGTTATCAGGCTTGGCTTAGAAATATCTATATCGCCCTTGGTAATGCACCTTTTTCCAAAGAGATTGTTACACTACTTGAAAAAGCCAAACTAACACATATCAACAATGCTTTGCTCTTAGATCATATCAACTGGGGAATTGAGCAACAGATGGCAAAAATTTAGGTGGGTTTCAGGATATCCATATCCTATTAAAGTTCATCCGTGCGGGGGGGGCTATCCATTTCTACCTTCATCCGTTAAGGTCGCCATCCGTTGCATGAGTGACATTATGGACAAAACAATTATCAAAATATGTAGGATTTTAACTAAATCTTTGTGAGAAATTTGCCATTTTCATAAATTTAGCTTATATTTTAATCAAAACACCACATAGTGATCACTTTTCACCACCTTCAACCAAGCTGTTTTGTAGAGTTTCTTATTATTTTGCTTTATTTCCACTTAATACATATCACTATAATCTATAACCTTGACTTATTTTTTACCTTTGTAATCCCCCATAAATATGCCAAAATAAGCCACCTATCTCGATTAATTGGATGACACCACTTATGTTTTTCAATAAAAAAACAGATCAAAATGAATTAAAAAAAATTGCTGCAACTGCCGCAATTGAATATATCAAACCGGGAATGACCGTTGGTGTTGGTACAGGCTCAACGGTTAATTTCTTTATTGATGAGCTTGCTAAAATTAAATCCAAAGTTGAGCTGACTGTCTCAAGTTCTGAGGAAAGCACTAAACGCCTGAAGGCACATGGCTTTGAAGTCGTTGATTTAAACTATCCTAATAAAGTTGATATTTATATTGATGGCGCTGATGAGGCCAATAAACACCGTGAGTTAATCAAAGGTGGCGGAGCTGCATTAACCCGCGAGAAAATTTGCCGTGTTGCTAGCGACAAGTTCATCTGTATTATTGATCAAACTAAGCTAGTGCCTCAACTAGGACGCTTTCCATTACCAGTTGAAGTCATCCCCATGGCAAGAAGCTATGTTGCCAAAGAGTTAATGAAGCTAGGCGGTCAACCAATCTATCGCGAAGGAGTGATTACTGATAATGGCAACATTATCATTGATATTCATAACTTGATGATCGATAACCCATTGAAGCTTGAACAGCAAATTAACCAAATCACCGGTGTGGTTTGCAATGGATTGTTTGCAGTTAACCCTGCGGATACATTGCTTATAGCCAATGATAAAGGTCAAATCGATATTATTGGATAAAATTAACCATGGTCGGGACGGCGGGATTTGAACCCACGACCTTTAGCACCCCATGCTAACGCGCTACCAAGCTGCGCTACGCCCCGAGGTCAAATCTCACAATAATGAAACATTTTGAAGTAATGACAAAGCGCTCCTAGAAGCGCTCTTAATGAAATAAATTATCCAGCAATTTGAACGTTTACTGCTTGTGGACCACGGCGGCCATCTTCAATATCAAATGAAACGCGTTGATCATTAGCTAATGATTGTAAACCATTTAATGCAGTTACATGAACGAAAAGATCAGAACCACCATTGTCTGGCTTGATAAAACCAAAGCCTTTTGTTTCATTAAAAAATTTTACGGCACCTGTTTGTTGCGACATATCCTATACTCTCTTACTATTATATTTAAATTAAACTTTACTGACTCCATGTACTCTTATGCGCTTAGTGGGTATATGCAGCATGATAAAATCACTCACATATAAGAACAAAAATCACTCAAAGACCAAAAAGTCGCACTCAGTATAGCAAGACTGTATAAAAAACAAATCATTTTATCTGCGCAACGCTAACTATTTTATTTTGACAGCGATCGATGATAAGGATCATGCGATAAAAACAGCAAGCCACTGCCCTGTGAATAGTCAATAAACAGCTCATCTTTAAGCGCATGATTGCGAATGCCCAGCTCCTCACCAAAGCGTAATGTATATTTATCTAAATCAAAGGCGAATCCTTGTAGTGTTAAATCAACAAGCTCAAACAGTGGCACAATTGAAATCATCTTACCCTTGGCATTGGTTATGTGCATTTTTTGATGCATCAACTGAGACACACCAAAACGATCAATCACTTGATATTTGAGTTGATGCTGATGCTTAAACAAGGTTGATATATTGCCAAGGTAATGATCCATTTCCTTACCGCCAAACCCGAATAAAAATAACTCACGATATCCGTGTTGTCGTAAATGGCTTAACGCTTTCTCAAAATCAGTAGAATATTGATCATCATCTTGCTGATAGGGGATATTTAAGCGCTTGGCATGATCAATTGAATCACCATCACCAATAATCATCTGTACTTTATTAACCAGACTTTTGACATCTTGAATCTGATTAAATGCACCATCAGCACAATAAATAGGCAAGTCATCTGAATGCTTACTGATATACGACTCACAAAATTTAATATCTATCTCACCATTAATTAATAAAATTGCCGCTTTTGCCAATATTTCCTCTTTATAGAACATGAGTTTCATTAGAGCGCATTGTATTACATGCTATAACATATTTGTTATTAAGTTTTTACCATTTTGATCGCTTATTATTTTCAATATATACCACCAGTTGATATACTCTACAATTAAATGAGAGTATATCATTTAACAACTGACCGTATGAACAATGCTATGACACAAGAATTCAATGGCTTTTTACATCACCTAAAATTTGAGCGCAATTACTCTGATCTTACCATCGATGCCTATCAGCGTGACTTACATGGGTTTGATGTCTTTTTGCAAAGCAAAGATAAAGCACTTGCTGAAAGTACATCACAAGAGATAAAGCTCTGGCTTAAAACATTACATAGCCAAGGCATTAGCCCCAAATCCATTCAACGTAAATTAAGTGCTGTTAAATCTTTTTTCCGCTATTTGTTAAGCAATGAAATAATCACAGAAGCCCCTTCTTATGCGATCAAAGCGCCCAAAGCAGCTAAAAAACTTCCCAAAACCCTCGATGTTGATCAAATGCAGCAAGTTCTAGATTATCAAAGCGATGATGATTTAGAGCTGCGTGATCTTGCCATGCTTGAGGTTATCTACAGTAGCGGACTGCGCCTTAGTGAATTAGCTCAATTACGTTTTGAACAAATCGATTTCTCACAACAAACCATTCGCGTATTTGGCAAAGGCAGTAAAGAACGTATCGTACCAATTGGTAATAAAGCGATTATCGCCATCAATAAATGGTTACACATACGTCAAGGTTTAAATTGCACCCATGACTATCTTTTTACCACCTTAAAAGGCATACCAATTCAAGCGCGCAGCATTCAAAAGCGGTTTGAAAAGTTTGCACTTGAGCACGCACCAAAGCATATTCATCCGCATATGCTAAGGCACGCCTTTGCTAGCCACTTGCTTGAGTCCTCAAGAGATCTTGTCGCTGTGCAGAATTTATTAGGTCATAGCGATATTTCAACCACTCAAATTTATACACATCTTGATTTTCAACAATTAGCGAGCGTGTATGACCAAACCCACCCACGCGCTAAGCGTAAAAAATAAGACTTACGATATATGCAATCCATAAACTATCTCACATCTCATAACACGACAGTCTCACCCGATGTAGAGATGCTTAAATCTATCTCTATCAATAGATTACACACCATCCCTGAGCAGTCATTTTATCTAGAGTATGAAGATAATGCTCTAACACTAAAGCATAGCGATTCAGTATTAACGCTTTGCGTAGACTTCAATAGTCATGATATTCAAAATCGCATCAAACCCAATGCCGCAAAACTTGATTTGATTAAAGCAATTGAGGGTAAAAACAAAGACAAGCTACACATTCTAGATATGACTGCAGGTCTTGGGCAGGATAGCTTCTCTCTTGCCGCACGCGGGCATAGCATCAATGCCATTGAGCAAAATCCTTATGTATTTTTGTTGCTTCAAGATGGCTTGCAGCGCGCTCAAAATAATATGCATATATCAGAAATTTCGCATCGAATTAGTCTTTATTTTGCTAACTCAACTCACTTTAATCATGCGCATCAAGTAGATAAATATGATGTAATTTATCTGGATCCAATGTTTCCTGAGCGTACTAAAAGTGCCAAGGTCAAAAAGAATATGCAATTATTGCATGATTTGGTAGGCATTGATGAACAAAGTAATAAGCTTCTTTTCCAACAAGCTAAGGCATTAAGCCCTAAAAAGATAGTCGTTAAACGCCCGCGCTTAGGCGATTTTATTGACAATCAAAAACCTACCAATCAAGTGATTGGTAAAAGTAGTCGATTTGATGTCTATGCTTGCTAACTATGTTGATAATGTCATTTTTTGATATGGAGCCATAACATTTTGACAAGTACAATATAGCTCCTTTAGCATAGGTAATCGGAGACTAAAAGGAGGATAACATGAATTATTTAACTAAACATTTAAACGATATTAATGAAGGATATTTTCAACATGCTAAAGAAGCGCTCTATTGCGGTGGGTTGATGATTGCAGCCGGTATATTTTGTACGATACATGCAATATTGCCTTTTTTGTTTGAAAAAACGGCAAGCAATATTCTAAACAAACTACAGCAACGCTTCAAAAAGCGTCTGAACTCAACGTGCGACTAACTCAATTAAACAAGCGCCTTACCCGCATTTGATACATGAATATAATAAAGATGCTTTTCATATTGCGTTAAGATATCGGCAATCACCTGCTCTTCGGTATAGCCCATAATGTCATATTGCTGACCACCATGCTCTAAAAATACTTCAGCACGATAATAGTGTTTATCTTGCTCATCTATATTTTTTTCATTACCACCATCATCCTCAGCGTAGCTTGGTAAAGAAAAAGCGCGAATATGTACACTATAAACAAAATCAATATCATCTGATTTTGGAATCAATAAACGCACTTTATCCTCATCCATTATAATTTGAACTTCTAACTCCTTTCTAATACGTATCCCGACTTTTTCAATCGCAGGTTGCACTACTTGTTTTAAAAACGTTAATGCTTGTGCGCGATTGGGTAGCATCAACAGACCATCTAAACGTTGTTGCCAACTTGCATTTGCCGATGTGTACTGTATTGCCGTTGAATGTGTTTGAATACTTGATAGGCGCAAATAGTCCTCACGCAATGCTTTAACTAATGCAATACACATGAAAAACAATACAATTAGAAATGGAAAAGCACTCGCAATAGTCGCTGTTTGCAGTGCCGCTAATCCTCCTGAATAAAGCAAAGATATTGCTAAAAAGCCTTCTAGCAATGACCAAAAGATGCGTTGCCATACAATCGATTTTTTGGCATTTGCCGTAGCAATAATATCAATCACCAGTGAGCCTGAATCTGCTGAAGTCACAAAAAAGGTTACCAATAAAATCAAAGCAAGTATTGAAGTAATTGAAGATAATGGAAAGTGCTGCAAGAATTCAAATAATGCCACCGGAATATTATGCTGCACGGCTTGTACCAATGCCATTGACTGATCATGCAATACCAAATTAATCGCTGAATTACCAAAAACACTTAGCCAAAGAAAGGTAAAACCGGTTGGAATAAATAAGACACCAACCAAAAACTCACGAATGGTACGCCCTTTTGATACTTTAGCGATAAACATTCCAACAAACGGCGACCATGCTATCCACCACCCCCAGTAGAACAATGTCCAGCCACTTAGCCACCCTTGTTTATTCTCATAAGCATAGAGATTAAAGGTTTTATTAACAATACTACTTAAGTAACTTCCTGTGTTTTGCACAAACGCTTGCAATAACGATGTAAAGCCGCCCAAGCACAGCACAAACAATAATAAAAGTATCGCTATGATAATGTTGAAGTTACTTAATAGTTTAATACCCTTTTCTAGCCCCAATGCCACTGAAGCTGTTGCAATGAGTGTGATGATAATGATCAAAATGGTTTGTATTGACACATTGACAGGGACATTAAATAAAAAGTGCAATCCGGCATTGACTTGTGTTGCTCCTAACCCCAATGATGTAGCAATACCAAACATCGTACCTAGGATTGCAAACACGTCAACAACATGCCCTATCACACCATAAATCCTTTTGCCAATAAGCGGGTAGAGCACCGAACGTGGCAGCAATGGTAACTTATGACGATACGAAAAATATGCCAAAGCTAAACCAACAATTGCATACACTGACCACGCCTGCAACCCCCAATGAAAGAAAGTCACATTCATTGCATCTTTTGCTGCAAGAATACTACTGTTTGTGCTAACATCTGGCGGTGACAAATAATGTTGCAATGGTTCAGCAACACTAAAGAACATCAAACCAATTCCCATACCTGCAGCAAATAACATTGCAAACCAAGAAATATTGCTATGCTCAGGCAAACTGTGATCTGGACCTAATTTGATATCCCCCAGACGACTCACCATCAAGAATATACATAAACAGACAAAGATTGCCATACCTAGAATATAAAGCCATCCAGTTTGTAACGTTAACCAACTTTGGATATTTGCAAAAAATAATTTAGCATGCTCCGGCCATAGCACGCCAATCAATGCAAACAATACAATCAAAATTATCGATGGGTAAAATACGGGTGCATAGGCGCCTTTTTGCCTACTCATAAACTCCTCCTCTGTTATCAATCCTTTTTTACCCTAACACATTTAACTCAAGCTTTCAAAAAAGCTTCAAAGACAAACTCCCACCATTGCCTCACCTTTGATGGAAAGGGTCATGTAATGAATCAAGAATAAGTTGCATCAGTTAGTACCTCTCCCCTTGCGGGATCGCTCGTGCAGCTTAAGCTGCACGGGTGAGGGGAGTAATTGAAGCTCAACTTATTTTTGAATTATTACCATGCAACTTATAAGCATCTAAGCAATAGTTTATTGGTAATATTTGCATAACTATTTATTGTGATCACATCTGCTTAGAACATGATTCAAGACCCATAAAGGTCCTATCAGTAAAAACTGTAAATCTTTAAAAAAAGATGGCTTTTTGCCCTCAAGTTTGTGTCCTATAAACTGAAAAATCCAACTAATAATAAATATGACAAGGCTCACCCAAAAAAGATGTGGTATTTGATAAAGAATAATGATCATAATCAGTGTAATCAACAGCATATATAGACTAAGACCCAATGATAATCGCGCGTAGAAAATCAGGCTAACAACCACTAAAAGCCACATAAGCCAAGGAGATATACTCAATAAAACGCCCATTAAGCTAAACATAATAAGTGGCACAAAGATGTAGTGAATCATCTTATTGGTTTTATTTTGATGGCTTTGAGCATATTCATCAAGCCATTGATCAAGTGTTTTCATTGTCAGATTCCTATAGACACCTATGAATGTCTATAGTCTAACGTAAGTTATATTTTTTAAATAGTCATATCACAAACCATATTGTCTCACTTGCGCATGGAACAATAATGCTCAAATTTTGTCATAGACATGGTAAATCAGAAAAATAACTGCCGCACCAAATACAAATGGTCCAATAACAATCGCTGGCAACAATAGGTTCTTAAGTAATTTCATGGCTTCTCCCGTTTTTATTCTTTTTTGGCTCTTTTTTAAAGTTTTCATCAATCAATAAAACATCGCTAGCATAACGTTAATTTGCCATAAAATTAATGCTCATATTGCACACACAACATATTAGTATATCCAAGCATTGATTATCAATGTGCTGATTTTATAGCCTTTTATTAAATTTCAGCTATAGTTATTGCTATCTAAAGCCACAACAAAGCTATAAAAATATCAAATGGATATTGGTGATGAGACAAGCAAAAATATGGTTAAACAATAAATTCAATATCAAAAACTCCAGATCATCCTACTGGCACCGTATTCATGTAACACTTGTTAGCTTGATGCTTGTTATTATTGGTAACTCCATCTTTGGTATTTTGCATTTTACAACTGAAAAAGAAATCTATGGTGGTGTGTATAGCTATTGTGCGGTACTTTCTTATTGCATACCGCTTGTTTTATTAATATATCGCCGTTACTATCTGGCAAAGTTCACGCTTGGTGCACTATTTATTATCAACACCTTTGTTTTTACTTACTTTTTGTATCAGCCTGAGCTCTTAAACTACCTTTTCTTCATGGCAGTCCCGCCCTTTAGCAACATGATTTTTGCGGTTAATCAACATAAAACCAAATGGTTTCTATCGCTAACTTCAGTTGCTTTGATGATTTTTTGTGTGGCGTATCCTAACCATAACTATTTGATTGAACTGCCATTGAGTGATCAAAAGACAACAAATGTATTTATTTTAATAACCATTACTATTGTAATTGCTACAACTATATCGGTTATTTTGTCTGATCTGGAATATAGTGAGAAACAACTCGAGATTATGGCGACCACTGATAAGCTAACGAATCTACTTAATCGCAGTGCTTTTCATGACCGTGTCAGTGACTTCAAGCATCATACTCGCGAAGGAACACCTTACAGTATAATGTTTATTGATATTGATAAATTCAAAAGAATTAATGACCAACATGGGCATGCCATGGGCGACAAGGTTCTTCAGAATGTGGCAAGTATATTAAAGCAGCACACACGAAAAGATGATATCGTATCGCGCTTTGGTGGTGATGAGTATGTGATTCTATTACCAAATACTACAATGCCACAAGCCCAAGAAATTGGGCAACGGCTTAATACAAAAGTACGCCAAGACATCCCCAAAATCGGCTCAATTCAAGTCACGATCAGTATTGGTGTTGCCACTAACCTATATCATCCACTGGAATCAAATAACTTTGAAACCACCTTAAACAAAGCAGATGAAGCCCTTTATCAAGTGAAAGCGGCAGGGCGCAATGGTATGGTTTGTTTACAAGTGTGCAAGACACCCTGAAAACTAACAATCATTGCAGAGACCTGCAGCCCTAGCTACGTTACCTTGCATGCCAAAACATGACAATGGACAACTTTTTAGCAATGTGGATCCAGTTATAGCTCCCACATTAATAGCGTATGCACCCTGAGAAACAGAACCCAGAGCTAACATCGTCAATACAGATAACATGGAACCGACTAAATTTAATTTTTTCATTTTATTTCCTTACGTTTATTTAACAGTTTAATTATAGAAACCATCAGTCAAATCTAGCAAAGCACTGATTACGCCTGTATGGTGATTATTTTCCCTTCTTTTTCTACACTATTAGCATTTATGCTATTCAACTTTTGCTCTAAAAGGTCGATGTGCTTTAACACATCTGCTGAGCGCTTATCTCTTAATCGTGGGATATTTAATACATGCTCATAGGCGATTTTACCTGGATGGTTATCAAAGATAATAACACGATCTGCCATCATCACCGCTTCTTCCACACTATGCGTGACCAATACCATTGATTTCGTTGGGATTTGTTTATTAAGCCATAAGTTTAATATATCCGTACGTAGCGTATTTGCCGTGGTAATATCAAGGGATGAAAACGGCTCATCTAAGAATAAAATCTCCGGCTCAACCATTAGTGCACGCGCAAAACCTACACGCTGTTTCATGCCACCAGACAGCTCATTAACATATGCTTTTTCAAAACCTTGTAATGAGGTCTTTTGAATAAGTTCATGCGCTTTGGGTTCACTTATTTTACGTGAAATACCCAATGCATCACTGCCAAATAGAATATTGTCAACCACATTCAACCATGGCAGTAATGCAAAGTTTTGAAACACCATGCTCATATTATCAAGCGGCTTAGTCACCGGCTTATCTTTATAAAGCACAGAGCCATAGCTTGGATGCAAAAGCCCCGCAGCAATGCGTAAAAAGCTTGATTTACCAGCACCCGATTTACCTAAAATAGCAACGATTTCATTGTCATGTAATTTGAAGTTAATACGATCTAACACTTTAAGTGGTACGACTGGCATGGTCAGTATCTAGCGGGTGGAATCCCCGCCACGACCTTGGGAATAGGAACGTGTAGACGAAGGCAAGGGTGTCTGAAGAAACTCTTTGTTGTTGCCTCAAAGAGGACAAACAGTAACAAGGAGCCAATGAAGAATCTGAAGGAAGCCCTAGTCAAAACTGTGATCTAAGCTCGGTGCGAACCTGCGGTAGGCAGGCATGATGGGTAAGGTAGCCACGATTACCGAAGCCACATAATTCCCCGTAACGTCATGTCTGTATAACAGGTAGATTACAGTGATTGAGAGACTGATCTTACCCAGTGACGAGCCGTTGGCATGGGTCGCTGAAACTACGTCAGCTTAAGCCCTACGCTTTGCAGCAATGCAACGCCTATGTGCCAAGGGTTTGCAGATGAAGCCGTAGTAGTCTTAAAACGCTAAGCCTATGATAATCATGGTGACATGGTTTAGGGTAAAACTTAGCGTCAGCCATATGGACATGGAGGCGAAGGGCGGAACATGTTAATAATGATCAACGTATCATTACAATCCATGCGTAACTGATTCGCTGGAATTCCATAGAGTATCATCCAGAGCTTAAACGTATTTATGCCGCTTAAACGATGATACGCAAATCATGACCTACGTATGCAAGGAGAAGAGAAATGACACAATGCTCATTGCCATTAGGCACGCAAAGTCTCTTTGACCAAGTTTGCTACCCAAATACGCTTATTGATGCGTTTCTCGAAGTCCGTAAGAACAAAGGCTCTCACGGCTCAGACAACATAACGATACAGCAATTTGAGAACAATCTTGAAAAAGAGCTACGCCAACTAATAGATGAACTACAAAGTTGGACGTATAAACCAAAACCTGTCAGACGAGTTGAAATACCTAAACCTGACAACAAAGGGGTGCGCATTCTGGGCGTACCTTGCGTCAGGGATAGAGTCGTGCAAACGGCTATTAAAATGGTCTTGGAACCAGAACTTGACCCGAGTTTCTCATTCTATAGCTTCGGCTTTAGACCAGGGAAATCTCAACAACAAGCCGTGGAATCAGCCAGACAACAAGTTGCTCAAGGTAAAGAATTTGTCGTAGATATAGACTTATCTAAATTCTTCGACAGAATCAACCATGACCGTCTTATTGCAAAACTATCCCATGTGATTGACGATAAACGCATACTGCGCCTAATCGGCATGACATTAAGATCAGGTGCAATGAAAGGCAATACTTTTATTCCGACTGAAACTGGTACAACTCAAGGTAGTCCTCTTAGCCCATTATTAAGCAACTTCGTCCTAGACGAGCTTGATAAAGAGCTAGAAAATCGAGGCTTATCTTTCGCCCGCTTCGCTGACGACTGTAACATATTTTTACACTCCAGAAAAGCGGCTGAACGCGTTATGAAGTCAATTTCTGCATTTATCGAGAAAAGACTCAAATTAGTCATCAATCACGATAAAAGCCAAGTTGCCAAAGCCAACAAGGTAAAGTTCTTGGGGCTGACTATTATTAAAGACACCATTGCCATATCAAAACAAGCAATGGCTAAAGCCCTACACAAAGTTAAAGAACTGACACCGCGTGGCACCAACAAAACCATAGAGGAAACAATACAGGAATACAATCAATGGTTCATTGGTTGGGTTGGGTACTTCGGCATGACATACTATCCTGCTCAAATCGCCAAAATCGAAGCTCGATTCAGGCGCAGAATGAGATCACGGATAGTCGGTCAACAAAAACGCCGACGACATCTATGCTCAACACTCATTAAACGCGGCGTAAAGCCTAAAACTGCTGCTAAGGCAGCATATTCCAACAATAAAAGATGGAAACTCTCTGTCCAAAAGGCTGTCGAGATAGCATTCCCCAACAAATGGTTTATCCAACGGGGCATGGTTACTAAATCAAACGACAACCGAGAACATTGGTTTAGCTTAGCATACTGGTATGTTTAACATGAGGAGCCGTGTACGGATCCGTACGCACGGTTCTGTGGGCAGTCGGGGCTAATCCGCCCCACTGACCCGATACTGTTTTTTGTCTTTTTCAAAATAAAGTTCGATATTTTGGCATTCGATAAGTACATTGTTTTTCATTTTCAAATCCTCTTTTCACGCTTCTTCACCAAGATCATCACCCGTTCTGTCATTTGCGTTTTGATGATAAGGTTGGCAAAGAAACGATGGTCAACCTATGTTATATTTTTTAAGTTTTAAATTATGACTATGACCATATTCCTGCCCACTTTGATTGTGTAAGCGTTGGCTGAGCGTAAGTCGAAGCCTTTATGAAGTATGATTTTCCAAAGCTTACCCACTTCGACTGATGCTCAGTGCATCGCTTCGACTTACGCTCAGGGTACGGTGAACACTTGTGGGTGAACATTTGGTCTTAGCCTAAATTTTATATTTTGTTTCTGCAAGCTTATACAAAGGCTTCCAGATAAAGATGACACACAGCGCAACAAGCACACACATTGCACTGACCGCTAATGCTGCCTCAGCCACTTGATTATTACTTGTTGTTTGCGATACAAGCTCACCAATACCACTTATTGAAATTGTTTTACCACCCCAAGTGATCAGCTCAGCAGCAATCGCTGAATTCCACGCACCACCTGCAGCACTGATAATCCCGCAAACGATATAAGGAAAAACCGCAGGAATCGCAAACTTAAACCACCATTTAGGGCCCTTTAAGTGGAAGCTACGTGACATCTCAATTAAATCCGATGGCAAGGCTGAAGCCCCAGCAATCACATTAAACAATACATACCAAGAAGTACCGGTCATAATCAATGGAGTCGCCCAAATGCTTAAACTACCACCGCCAAACATCAATAAAATCGCCACGATTGGGAAGAAGATCGGTTGCGGAATAGCTGCCAGTACCTGTATGATTGGTTGCAACATTTTGGTGCGCTTTGGTGAGATCCCGATCCAAATACCAAGAGGAGTACAAATCACGATACTTAAACCCATGGCAATCGCCACACGATACGTCGTCTCCCACATCAGTGGTAACAGGTAAGTCATATTGCCATTAGGGAAAAATTTCCATAATGAAACACCTGCCCAAATAGCTAAGCTAACAATACACAGATACCAAATCACTGTTGATAAGTGTCGAATGGCTGGCGTGAGGGATAATTGCGGAAACGATAGTTTTCTGGCAATAACTGTTGGCGAATTAATAAAGTAAAAACTCACTGTTTTAATGCCTTTAGCAATCGCGTTAAAGCACGTTGATTTAGTACACAGATCATGCATCCATGAGCTATGCGCGCCACTGACATTTATCTGTTCATATTTAAACTTCTTTGACCATTTAACTAATGGACGAAACACCAACTGATCAAAAGCAACAATCGTCAAAATAATCGCAATCAGTGCATATATGATTGCTAATGCGTTGGCGTGATCAAGTGCACTACTAATATACGCACCAACACCCGGTAGCATCACATCTTTATCTCCCACCGGAATCGCCTCAGTTGCGACAAGTGCAAACCATGCCGCAGATTGTGACACCATTACATTCCACAAAAGCCCCGGCACTGAATATGGCATTTCAATCTTCCAAAAACGCTGCCATGCATTTAGCTTATAAACATGTGATGCATCAATAACCTCATCTGGCACAATGCGAATCGTCTGATAAACGATTAATGCCATATTCCATGCTTGCGATGTAAACACGCCAAAAATTGCTGCCGCTTCAAGCCCCATCACTGAACGTGGAAACAAAAACAAAAAGAATGCCGTGGTAAACGTTAAGAAACCCAATAAAGGTACTGATTCCATAAAGTTAATAATCGGCAACAAAATACGTGCAACATGTCTGTTCTTAGCACAGGCATAACCGGCAATCAAGGCAAAAGCAAACGACCATACCATCCCAATGAGTAAACGCATCACCGTACGTAATGTATAATAAGGCAAGTGACTTGGATCTAGTGATATTGCAGCAACAGATGATTCATTGATAAAGCTTTGATGCATGCCAATCCACGCATAATACATCAGCCCAAGGCTTGTAATAACCAGCATGACAAAAACAATATCATGCAAGAAATAACTTCTTTTTCTGTGGTGATTTTTTAATGTTATTGTATTCATAAATTACATCTCAATATATTGATAAAATAGTTCATAGTCACCCTTAGCCACCTGCGTGGGCTGAGCGTAAGTCGAAGCCCTTATAACTTGACATTATGAGTTTTTATTCCTAGCACACCCTTCGACTTCGCTCAGGGTACGGCGGATAGTTGAAGCAAATACTCAACCATACTAACAATGTACATTTCTTTTATTTTTAATATTTCAAAAACAAAATTAAGACAGCTCTGAAAAGGCCAAAAAAGGCATAAACAAAGCTATTTTTATTGCTAAATATTTCAATAATAACTCAGCAACAACCAACATAAATATACTACACAACCTATATGAAGCATATTATGCTGATTCTTTGAGTTACTTTGGTTATTGCACCATTGGAGTTATAACTATTTGATGAATACTTTCTATTTGGCATTTATCATAACTAACGAAAAATAAACTGGGTTACAATTACCCCTCACCCGTACAGCTTACGCTATACGACCTCTCCCACAAGGGGCGAGGTAAAAGATGGCATAGCTCATTTTGCGATAGATGTCAGAAACTATAAACGCAGTCAATCAAATATAAAAGTATTAATGAAACAGCTATAGATTAGCTCCAACTGCAAAAGATCAACAACTGGGTGGTTGAAGTGAGTGAAAAGTTATCATGTTTAGCTCCTTAATGTCATGTTGGGGAGGGTCACATGTGCCCACATATCACAGGCACTATTTGGTTCTGTTGCGCATTATTTACTTAAGCAGGATAAAGGTCAAGTATTTTTTTAATTTTTATAATATTTACCTAAAAACAATACATTTTTAGTTGCAAAAAGGTGTGGTAATTATTGTTTTCGCTGCTTTGCCATTAACTTATATTTTAAATGCGCCTTGATAGTTTTCCATTCAGAATCGATAATACTATAGACACAAGTATCACGCAGCGTGCCATTATGCATCCTGCGATGGTTGCGCAAAATGCCATCTAATTTGGCACCAATAGACTCTATGGCACGTCGCGATGCAAAATTCAGATGATGCGTTCTAAATTCAACGGCAATACACTTAAAAACTTCAAACGCATGCTCCAAAAGCAGCAGCTTACACGCGACATTAATTGCCGTACCTTGCACTGATTTAGCATACCATGTACTACCAATTTCCAGACGATTTTGCTCATGATCAATGTTCATATA
Source organism: Cysteiniphilum sp. GTC20157 (assembly GCF_055396795.1). Classification (NCBI taxonomy): domain Bacteria; kingdom Pseudomonadati; phylum Pseudomonadota; class Gammaproteobacteria; order Thiotrichales; family Fastidiosibacteraceae; genus Cysteiniphilum; species Cysteiniphilum sp. GTC20157. The sequence goes on from NZ_AP044698.1 coordinate 2,499,488, forward strand.
ACTGGTCACACCCAGAATTTTGCCACTTTGCTGACAAACGACTGTATAAGGCAGCATACTGCCTTGTTGATATAGGTTTAATCTACGCTCAATATCTTTCTTCATATCTTGAGGTGTTGGTACGATTGTAAACCACAGCTCCCATAAATTACCATCTTGAGTCGCTTGCTCTAAACCGTCTAAATGCGAAAGAGATAACGGCTCCAGGCGCACTAAATCATTCGCTAATATTGTAATCTCTCTCATTTTTTTACTCACTTTGTATTGTTATCAATATAACTTAAGTCAAACGTGGACTAAACGTAGTCTAAACCATAATTCATTATGCTATTACGATATACTAACCAAGTAGATTACGCCCTATAACTAGTGCGCCACATTGGTGAGGTTTTATCTATTAAAGCAGCCACTTGAGTCTTAGGCAAGGTGTTAAAAAACGTCAAGCCAGTACGCTGTTCGACATCTTTGATCGATACACGATATTTCGCGACATCTTTTTTATCAACGCGAGCATTCGGCATAATAAAGGCAATTGCCTTATCTTGTTTTGGCGCATAGACTACTTTGAAGAAATACTCTGGCACCCAGATTTTATTCTTGCCAATTGTTTTATGTGTTTTACTGTTTTTAAATACAGGCCCCGTGTAAACATAGACTTCTTTGTACATCTGTGCCCAAAAGCGCACATCAGACTCAAGCTTTGCCCAACCCTGACGATTAAGCCCACCTTTTTGTGGCGACATATTTGATAGATAAAACGACTGCTTAGCACTTGTTTTATTAAAATCCATCGCCGCATAAGGGGCTAAATGCCCACGGTCATAACCACTTCTTTTATAATCTGATAACTCAGCTCGATATTTTGCCGGCACTTCCGGATCAGGTTGAAATTCATCATGACGCTTGAGTTTACTTGACACTGATTGTGCGGTTAAACGATAAGCAACCCAGCTTGGCTGCTTGGTTTCATAATTATAAGCAGAAATATAACCCTCGCGACAAAGATATAAACTCACCTTACCACCGGGGTTACCATATTTCAGAAAGTCATTGCAGTAATTTGCGGCTAGTGGGATTGCTTTAACAGCACTTCCGCTCACAGCAGCTGCAGTGTTACTTGCGGCAAATGAACTCGAAAATAATGAAGCAGCCAATAAAATCGCTGCAGTATATTTAATAAACTTGTTTAACATGTTTTATCTTTATTATATGCGGGAGCATAAGCGTAACGTGAAATGAAGCGGAGGTTAAGTTTTTTTGAAAAAATACCATTAAATAAGCCCATGACATAATTGTTATAATAAAATCTGCATTAGTTGTATTAATCTAAATACAATATGATCGCCATTTGTTGATACAACGATTGTGTTGGTATTTTTAAAAACTGACTAAATAACTTTCAGCTGATTTACCTAGCAATCGCGAATGCACCTGACTCTTTTGACTAAATGGTTTATTTTATCAATAATAGCTAAAATATATTAAAGTGTATTTATTTTTATCAATGTATATATTTTTTAACAAAATAAACTACCTCTGGCGCCTTATTGCCACGGGATTTTGTTTTTTATTATTCTCTTTAGGGGGGTTACTGTTAGGCTATATTATTATTCCTATGGTATTAATCATTGCCAAAATAATTCGTTTAAAGCAGCAGAAAAAACATATTGCGCAATATTGTATTTATTTAACGTTTCGTTTTTTTACCGCAACGATGTCTGGCTTAGGTCTTATTCGCTTTGACTTTATTGGCTTTGAAAAATTAAAAAAAGACAACGGCACATTAATCATTGCCAACCATCCAACCTTAATTGATTATGTATCAATCGTCTCTAAGCTGCCCTTTTGTGACAATATTGTCAAAGCGCAATTGTGGCACAACCGTTTTGTACGACGCGTTATCTCCACTGCAGGTTACATTCCCAATATCGATCCTGAGCAAACATTTAGTGATATCAAAGCAACATTACACTCAGGGAATAACTTATTGATGTTTCCTGAAGGTACACGTTCTATCCCAAATAAACCTATTGAATTAAAGCGAGGTGCAGCACAAATTGCCATTCGTGCAAATGCGCCTATTCGTATTATTCATTTAAGCTGCGCGCCCAGTACACTGGCAAAAAATGATAAATGGTATAAAATACCCGCGACAAAACCTATCTTTACGTTAACGGTTAAGGATCTTATTGATACTCAAACGATTTTAAATGAGTGCAATCAACTTCCTTCGGTTGCCGCAAGACGGTTGACAAAAATATTACAACAACAATTACAAGGTCATATTGATTAATGAATAACACCCTACTTGAACTGGAATTAAAAGAACTGATTATTGATGTGCTTAATCTAGAAGATATTACTACTGAAGATATTGCCAGTGATATGCAATTATTTGGTGACGAGCTTGGCTTAGACTCCATCGATGCATTGGAGCTTGGCGTTGCTTTAAAGAAAAAATATAACATTGAGCTCAATGAAGACACTGATGATGTAAAAAAGCACTTTGAATCAGTTAAAACATTAGCGCAATTTATTGCGACACAAAATAATAAGGGATAAAAAATGAGTACATCAAAAGCACAAATTCTCCAAGAACTTCAGGGAATATTTGCTGAGTTATTTGAGCTTAATCCACAAGATGTGACACTTGAAGCGCGCTTATATGAAGATCTTGATTTAGATAGTATTGATGCGGTAGATCTTATTGTTTATCTGCAAAGTAAAACTGATAAACAGTTTAAACCTGATGAATTTAAATCAGTGAAAACTGTTAATGATATCGTCACAATCATTGACCAAGAAATTAATAAGCAATAATGTCCTTACGTAGCTTAACTACCCTTATCATCGCTATTGCTATCTTACTCTATCCCTTTGTCATTTTTTTTGGCATACAGTTTTTATCCGTACAAGGGTTAAGTTTAATTATTCTTTGCCTTTTTGGATTACGAGCGATTTTTAGCCACAACAACGATCATAATATCATGCCTAAATATGCGCTATTTACCCTCTCAGGTATTGGTATTACGATCAGTTTATTAGCAATGCTGTCACTCAATATCGTCTTTATTAAACTTTACCCTGTTGCCATGAATCTTGCTTTTTTGAGTATTTTTTTTGCTTCATTATTTGCAAAAGAGAATATTATTTATCAATTCGCCAAAAAAACATCCCGTAAACCGCTAGCGCATTTTGTCAGTGCATACACACGCAAAGTGACGATTGCATGGTGTGTTTTTTTTATGTTAAACGCTTTAGTTTCTTGCTATAGCGCTTTATTTAGTTCATTGCATGTTTGGACAATCTATAATGGATTGGTTTCTTATATTTTGATTGGTGCGTTTTTTGTTTGTGAATTTATTGTGCGCATTTTTGTTAAGAGAAAAAATAGCAAATGAAAGATTACTTAAATGTTTTATTTCAAAAATCAAGTGATGACAAAATCATTTTTTGCCATGGCAAAAAAAATAACTTACCAATACATCTTGGCAAAATTAAACAAATTATATTTCCACTAGCGCATTTTTTAAGCCAACAGAAAGAAACTTCAATTATTCTCTATTGTGACAATATCTATCATTTCTATATTGGCTTTTTTAGTGCCTTGATTACTAACAAGTCGATTATATTACCACCTAATAATAGGTGTGGTATTTTTGAGGATATTACCAATAATGAAGATATTGCGACACTTCATTTTGATGAACAGCGACAATGCTTTTGTTTTAATAAAAAAACCATTGAACTTAATCGTAATGATAACTTAATGTATCAAATAAATGATAGTCTGTTCACTGCGGATATTATATTTTTTACTTCCGGTTCTACAGGAAAACCTAAAAAAATCACGAAGAAATTTAAGCATTTAATCAATGAGGTTAATATCTTAAATAATTTTTTTAATCTTGATAAAGAACAGATGGTGATTAGCAGTGTCCATCATCAGCATCTCTATGGTTTTGTTTTTTACTTTCTCTGGCCATCCTTAACAGGACGCCCTATTTATAGTCAGCACATTGAATTAAGTGAGGAGTTAGCGCAATTAACTACCAGAAATCACCAGTTTATTTTTATCTCAAGTCCTGCGATATTATCGCGTTTAACGTTTGAAAAAGATATTTCTAAAATTACCTGTTTCAGTGCTGGTAGTCTTCTTAAAACAGAAATAGCGCAACAACTAAAAGCTCATCTTCATATGAATGTCACTGAAATTTTAGGCAGTAGTGAAACGGGTATTATTGCTTGGCGCCAACAACTTAATGATCCACTTTGGCAATGCTTTGATGATGTGCAAATTACACAAAGTAAAGATCAGACATTGCGTGTTTATGCCGACTCTTTCATTGAGCCATTTATCGATACGGATGATGTGATTGAATTGATTAAACCTAATCAATTTATTCTACAAGGTCGTAAAGGACGTATCGTCAAACTTGAAGATAAACGTCTGTCATTAAATGAACTTGAAGATCGCCTAAAGAAACACGCTTGGATTAATGATTGTTATGCATTGAAACTTGAAAAATCGCGCGAATATATTGGTATTTTTATCGTATTATCTACATTAGGTAAAGAGCAAAAAGATCATCTAACTGCCTTTGAGTTTAATAACACTTTACGCCACTTTTTAAGCCATTGGTTTGAGAAAATACTATTGCCAAAATCCTTTCGTTATGGTGATGAAATCCCTATTAATGCACAAAGTAAAATTGATCGTGAGGCAATCTTGCAGTTATTTACATATTAAAACTTCAGTTTACAAGTTTAGATCAACCTATTATTATTTGCTGAAAATTATACAACACCATTTTCTAGCATGTCTAAAATCAACTATCAATATCATCACATAGGTATTCCAACGACAGAGAAACACACTGATGAACGTTATAGCTCATCATTTAAAATGTATACAACCAAGGGACACAATCCCTTTCGTATTCAATACCATCGATTTGAAGAAGGATGTCCTTTGCACCCGCTCATTCAGACCAAAACTCATGTCGCTTTTAAAGTGGATAGTCTAGCTGAAGCCATTAAAGACCAAAAAGTTATTATGCCAGTATATGAACCTTTTGCAGGATTTAAAGTTGCTATGATCGAAGTCGAAGGTGCGCCTATTGAGTTAATTGAAACAACATTAAGCGAGCAAGAAATCTGGAATGATGAACATAAAAATTCGGTTATTTATCCTGAATAATATTACACAAAACTAATATCAAGACTTAAGCCAAGCACTGCAGCAGCACGCTGCAAGGTTTTAATGGTTAAATTTTTACGCTCACCTTTCTCAATACGCCAATAATTTTGGTAAGGTACACCAAGCGCTTTAGCAACTTGTGGTGCACTCATACCTTTTGCTTGCCGTGCTTGCTTTAGCATAATTGGAATTGCGTACTCTATTGATGGCGCAATCATATAAATATCTTTGCCTTTTACTTGTTTTGGCAATTCAATTTTATCTTGCTCTATGGCATAACCCACAAGTAAGTCTATTACTTCATGTGCATTCTCAAAGGCTTCCTCAAGCGTATCAGCCTGACTAAAACCGCCTTGATAATTAATAGATTCAATGAGGTAATATTCTCCATCATCGCTATGTTTAGTAATTTTAAATGGATATTTTAACATTTCTTTACCACCTTAAAATTTTAATTTAGTTTGCTTTTCTATTGATTTAAGCAGACCGATTTTCATGTCTTTATTACCATGCACTGGGATGGTTATTGTTACTCTTGATTTAATCAAAATATGGTGAGAACCTTTAACTCTATGTAATTCCCATCCATTTTTTAATAGTGTTTTTAAAACATCTTTTCCAGAAACAGGCATTGTTATCATCAAATTACTATGGTTGCCTAAGAATAACATAAAAATGTTACAAATCAAGATCTCATAGTTTAAGTTTCTTTTATATCCCTATCATTAATCATGCTGAAAACCTTATATTTCCAAGGTTTTTATTATATTGAGAAAAAATTTTCACTTTTTTTATAAAAATACTAACACTTTTAAAATCCTTTACTATACTAGAGATGTGTTAGGTGGGTCGTCATCCTCCCTCCCCTCCTTAGATAACCTTTATGTCGTCAAGCACATAGAGTGACTCACCTACACAACGATCACCTTTACTTACTTCTTCTACTGATTCTATAATCGCTCTAACATTGCTTTCAATAACTGATAAAACTCGCTAACTGTGTCTATTTTGACTTTTTCATCAGGCGAATGCGCACCTTCTATCGTTGGTCCTATTGAAACCATATCCATGTGAGGGTATTTATCAACGATAGCACCACACTCTAAACCGGCATGAATCGCTTTGATATTCGCTTCTTTAGAATAGAGTGCAAAATAGCTCTCTTTGGCAATTTTAAGCACATTAGAGCTCATATCTGGCTTCCAACCAGGGGATAGTTGGGATTTGTCAAAAATCGCATTATTTTGAGTTGCTATACGCTTGATGGATTGCATAAAATTATTGATCGCTAAATTATTATCACTGCGCGTGTAAACGGTAATAACAATATCATTATCTTTTAATTTAATTGAAGATAAATTATTTGAGCTCTCCACCAGATTTGGCATCGCTGTACTCATCGCTAAGACACCTGAATGTATACTTGTTAATACATTTAACAAACGATGCTTTAAATCATTATTGAATGCCGTTTTTGCCGTTGTTACTTCGTTGATTGTTAATGCAAAATTAGGCTCATTTTTTTGATAAATTGCATACCAGTTATCATAGTAATTGGTTAAAGCTTCTTTTATTTGCGGTATATCTTCAACTTGAGAAGAAATAATAGCCTTAGCCTCGCGTGGAATAGCATTTGGTAGATTACCTGCTTTGATTTCGTTAATGTTATATGAATAATTTTGATCGAGATCATCAAGCATCATACTCATAAATTTGGCAGCATTAATACGTGGTTTATCAATATCTAAACCTGAGTGCCCACCTTTAAGACCATTGATAATGATTTCAATACTTTGAAGTGAAGATGGTTGCTCAATGGTTTCATTTTTAAATCTCATTGTCGCAGACTGTGATCCGGCACAACCGACATAAATATCTCCCCAGCTTTCTGTATCTAGATTGATCATCGTATTGGCCGTTAATAAGTCTTTACTTAAATTATTAGCACCAATTAACCCTCTTTCTTCTGAAGCGGTAATTAATATCTCAAGCGCTGGACGCTTGATCTCTTTATCTGTCGCTGCTGCCATTGCTGCGGCAATGCCTATACCGTTATCAGCACCTAATGTTGTCCCTTTAGCTTTAAGCCAACCATCAATAATCTCGAGCTTTAAACCATCCTTTAGAAAATCAAATATTACGTCTTCATTTTTTTCGCAAACCATATCTTTATGTGCTTGTAAAACAACTGATTTGTGTGATTCATAGCCTTTTGTGGCCGGTACATAAATCACGATATTATCTGCCTGATCAATCTTCGTTTTAAAGTTATTTTTTTCAGCCCATGCCAATAAATAGGCTTTGATTTTTTCCTCATGGAATGTCGGTCTTGGAATTTGAGTTATTTCGATGAAATATTGCCATATAGATTCATTTTTTAATGTTTCTATATTTAATTCGTTAACCATATCAACTGCTGCAGTCATCGTATTCCCCTGTATTTTATTTACAATAATAACTACCGCAGTCTATCAGATGAATAAGTATAAAAAAAGCAGCACAAACAACCTTTATTAGCAGTTATAGTCTATGCTAAGGACTTAATAGAGAGAATAATAAGAGGATGTAATTATGAAAAAAACAACATTGTTTCGACTATCTATATCAGGACTTTTAGCTCTTAGCTTAACTTGTTTAGTAACCAGTTGCTCTAAAAATACAGAAAATAAAATAACAGCCAAGCCTGATTTTCAAGCAATTACCAATGTTAATGATCGTAAACAGGCATTTATTGACTATATGTTGCCATTTATTCATCAAGTACAAAAAGATGTCTTAAACCAAAGACAGGCATTAGAAAGTATGGTTGCAATACTTAGTCAAAATAAAAAGCTTTCTAAGCGTCAGCAAAATCACTTATCTAAATTATGTGAACAATATAAAGTTAACTTTGATGAAAATTCACTAAATCAAACGCTTAAAGATTTACTCATAAAAGTTAATACTATCCCAACAAGCATGGTTCTTGCACAAGCAGCGCTTGAAACTGGCTGGGGAACCTCACGCTTTGCTGTTGATGGTAATAACTATTTTGGTCAGCATTGCTTTACCAAAGGTTGTGGTATTGTTCCTAAACAACGTAGAACGGGTGCAATTAATGAAGTTCAAGTTTTCCCATCTCCTAAAGATAGTGTGCAATCTTATTTTAACTTACTGAATACAGGTACTAATTTTCAAGCGTTTCGTGTATTACGTTCACAGTTAACCAAAGAGGATAAGCCAATAACAGGTAAAGATCTCATTAAAACTTTAGTGCATTATTCTGAGCTTGAAGATGGTGAATATGAAAAACGTATTATTTCAACCATGGACTACAATAACTTATATCAATATAACTGATTTACAAGCGCTATAGTACTGGTTTAGCTTACATCTCGGCACACACATCATCTATTACCGCTGCTTCCTTCCGGATCTGACGGGGTTCATAAACTAGTGTCGCAAGAGAACCAAACCAGTGGTTGCCATTATTCATATTTTCATAAGTCTTTTCAATCATTATTTTGAAATAATTCACAGATCACCTTTTTAATCGTTTTAACTTTGATAAAACATTCACAGTTTGTAAAGTGAGATTATTATATCTGTTTATAAATAATTTTATTAAGTTCTTCTCTTTTTTATTTTTATCCACTTTCCTTTTTATTTTTCCCTTTCCTTTTTTTAAATAAAGAATTTATTTTTTATTTGTTTTTTCTGTTATTGGTTTGTGGATATTTGTGGATAAACTATCTGAAAGCCTTTTAAAACATTGATTTCCCTTGTGTATACTTTTGTGGATAATGGTGTGCATTTTCTGTTTATCGGTTGTGGACTTTTAATTCTTTTCTCTTGTGTGAAAATTTTCCACAAAAAAATCCAAAGGGATATGAACATCCTTATGCACATACTTATTCACAATGGAATTAACAACAAATTCACACCATTATCCACAAAGTTATCCACAGACTTTTATCTCAAGCATTGCATGCTGTGAAAGCTTTGAT